>NTLF01000010.1 GCA_002631855.1 Zunongwangia sp. ESRF-bin46
GCAATGATTACTTTAAGCCATAGACGGCTTTCTACCAGTTTAAGGAGGTAGTGGTTAAGTGATTTTAATGATTTTATCTCTGTGTCAAACATTCTGTTGATTATGCTATACTAATTTTATCGTCCAAATAAACTTCCTGAACAGATTGTAATACTTTCACGCCTTCGCTAAAGGGCTTTTGAAATGCTTTTCTTCCCATTATCAGCCCAGAGCCACCAGCCCTTTTATTGATGACGGCAGTTGTTACAGCTTCGGACAAATCTGATTTGCCTTTGGAACCACCACCTGAATTAATCAGCCCTATTTTACCCATATAGCAATTGGCTACTTGCAACCTGCAAAGGTCAATAGGGTGGTCTGTGGTAAGGGTTTTATACATTTCATCATCATATTTTCCAAATCCTATCTCTTTGAAACCAAAATTATTGGTTGGTAATTTTTGTTTGATGATATCTGCCTGTATCGTTACTCCAATCTGATTGGCTTGTCCGGTTACATCGGCCGATGCGTGATAATCTTCTTTATCGGTTTTAAAAGCTTCATTTCGTGTATAGCACCATAAAATGGTAGCCATACCAAGATTATGAGCTTCTTCAAAAGCCTCTGCTATTTCTTTGAGTTGTCTGTTACTTTCCGCTGAACCAAAATAAATCGTAGCTCCTACGGCAATTGCTCCCATATCCCAAGCGGTTTTTACCTTACCAAAGAGTGTTTGGTCATATTTGTTCGGGTAGGTAAGCAGTTCATTGTGGTTAATCTTAACGATAAAAGGGATTTTATGGGCATATTTTCGGGCATTCAAACCCAAAACCCCAAACGTGGAAGCCACCCCATTACAACCGGCCTCAAGGGCGAGTTTTATAATGTTCTCTGGGTCGAAATAATCTGGGTTTTTATAGAATGAAAAGGCCGCGCTATGCTCAATACCTTGGTCCACAGGAAGGATACTTAAATAGCCTGTACATCCCAGATTTCCGTTGTTGTACAATTGTGAAAGACTTCGAAGCACCTGCGGATTTCTGTTGCTACTGCCAAATACTTTTTCTAAACTATTTTTGCTTGGCACTTGCAATTCATCCTTTGTTATTTTTTCACAAACGTGTTCTAAATAGAAGTCTGCTTTTTCTCCTAAAAGTTCTACTATATTCTTGTCTGTTTTCATTTTGATAGTATTTAATGGATTCCTAAACTTTCATTTGTTTTGGCTATGGATTTTGTACCATCTGTTTCAATTCCAGTTAAAGCCCTAATAGCATCAATTGTTTCCGGGATTACAATAGCTTGGTTATCGACCACGTAGGCATAAAAGAGTTCGTCTCCCTGTACCTTCAGCATATCTTCCCATAGTGCTACTTCGTACATATCGCCCCAAGGTCTTCCCATATCCAAGAACATTTCTTTAATGGTATTGTTTGAAACTAGGCCTTGGTCATATTGAATTAGTTTAATACGGCTAGATGTTTTAAGGGCGTTAAGAACTTCCTCTTTTGTGGCTTGTCTTTTCAACTTCACATTCCAATAGTGCATATGGCTCAATGTTTCAGGTACTTTTACTGCTGCGGTGATGACATCCAGTTCTGGGTCAACACTTTTAGCATCCGGACCTTGATGGCTTGGGATATCTTTTTCGGGAACCATCGTATTCATAATACCACCCAAATGACTTTCCCAAGGGTCTGTAGCTCTTCTTAAAAGTGTACCTCTGGCATAATCCAATAAATCGGCTCTTTTTAAAGCGGTCAAGGTTCTTAAAATAGACGTAGTATTACAGGAAACTACTCTTGTCGCATTCAAGTTTAGAGCTGATTTGTAATTATTTTCTGCACTAAAGGAATGCCCTGTGGTTTCGTGTTTTTCGCCACCGTGTAGAATAAATTTGATGTTTTGCTCCTTGTAGATAACGACATTCTGAGCGGCAATTTTTTTGGGTGTACAGTCCACAACCAGGTCTGATTTCTTTAAAAGCTCCTGTAAATTTCCTTTTACTGAAATTCCTTCGGATTTCATTTTACCTTCAGCTTCCTGGGTAGCTGCATAAATATCGTATTCCTTTCTTACGGCATTTTGAATTCGCCAGTCGGTAATGATATCGCATACTCCCGAAAGCTTCATATCTTCTTGTAGGTTGATGGCATCTGCCACCCTTTTTCCAATGACTCCGTAACCTATAACTGCTACATTTTTCATATAAATTGTTTTTAATTAATTATGTTTTATTGTTTTTGTCACTTGTATTCTTCATTCCCATCGGCATATTACCTTCATCGTCTGTATGTGAAATCATAAAAAGGCGTTCCGCCACAAGTATTAGAACAATCCCAATTGCCGCGACAATAAGAACCAAAGGATCGTTCAGATATTTTATATAAATAAAGGCCGAGAGTACTGCAACATCCAGTATAATGGCAATCACGGGGATAATTGGTTTAAAATCCACTTCTTTTCTAAGATTGCGGAACAGCCCCCAATGGATAGCGATATCCATAATAAGGTAAAAAATAGCCCCAATGGATGCTATCCTTGTCAAATCGAAAAGCACGGTCAGTAAAATGGCGAGGGAAGACGTGAATATTAGTGCTGGATTTTTTAAGCTACCAAGTTTGGTTAAAGAAGGCACCTGTTTCATATTGCTGAGCATTGCCAACAAGCGTGAAGAGGAAAAGATACTGGCAATGACCCCAGAAACCGTGGCAATAATGGCAATGCCAATGGTAATCCAGGAACCCCATTCCCCAAAAACAGGTTTTGCGGCGGCTGCAAGGGCATAATCTTTAGCTTCGATTATTTCAGGAATGCTTAAACCTCCCGCAACAGCTAATGCCAAGGCTACATATATCAGTGTGCAGATAAGTATGGAAAACACGATAGACCTACCAAGATTTTTATGCGGGCTTTTAATATCGGCTCCTTGGTTCGTGATTGTTGTAAATCCTTTATAGGCAAGGATTGCCAATGCCAATGCAGCCACAAAGCCAAAGCCCTGTGGTAAAGCTTCGGTATTTTGAGGAATATAGCTTCCTGTAATGTCTGCAAATCCAGAAACTATTAACCCTGCAATGGCGAGCAATGCAATACCAAAAACTTTGACAACTGCTGTAAAGGTAGCTGTTGCACCAATAACCTTATTGCCCAGGATATTCACTATATAAGCAATAACAATAAGTCCGACTCCAAGAACAGAGGCATAATTTGCGTAGGAATCTGGAAATAGCCTAAGTGTATAAGCCCCAAAAGTGCCGGCCACCAAACTTTCTGAAACTACCATTGATACGTACATCAGTAAAGAATAAAACCCAGTTGTTGTTCCAGGCCCATAGGATTTGTTAAGGAATTTAACCACACCTCCAGACGACGGAAAAGCATTTGAAAACTTGACATAGGAATATGAACTGAACCCCACCACAACGGCTCCCGCAATAAATGCTATTGGAAATAGATCTCCCACTAATTCAGCTATTTGACCCATTAGGACAAATATGCCAGCACCAATCATTACGCCTGTACCAAGGGATATGGAACCTATTAGGGAAAGCTTATCTTTATTCTCTCTGTTATTCTTCATTTTTAAATTATTTTCCCCTGTTTTTAATCGAAGATTTCGGATTAAAATTTCTAATAATCAGTCGGTTGCTCTTTTCATAAGTGAAATAACTAACCGCCCAATTAAAACCAACCATCAATCTATTTCTAAATCCGCTTATGGACATCAAGTGTACTATGGACCATAGTAACCAGGCGAAATAGCCAGCAAACTTCATTTTTCCCAAGTCGGCTACTGCTTTACGTTTTCCTACGGTTGCCAAAGAACCCTTGTCTTTATATTCGAAAGGTTTTGGTGCCTCGTTCTTAATGATTTTTAATAGTGAATCACCCAACCATTTACCTTGCTGAATAGCTGTCTGTGCTACTTGTGGATGTCCTTTTGGGGTTTCTTTGGAAATGAGTGCTGCGATATCGCCTATGGCAAAAAAGTTTTCGTAACCTTCTACCATTAAAAATGAGCCAGTTTTTATACGGTTGCCCTTGACCACGTGTTTTTCATCAATACCTTTTGGGAATTGTCCTTTTACGCCAGCCGTCCAGATAAGATTTTTAGCCAAAATGGTCTTACCACTTTTGGTAGTGACTTCGTTGCCGTCATAATTGCTTACAGCTTCATTTAATAATACCTTTACATTCAAATCCTCTAAATATTTGAGGGTTTTCGATGATGCCTTGTCTGACATTGTGCCTAACAACTCATCAATGGCTTCTATTAGATAAATATTCATAATGGAAGAAGGGTACTCTGGGTAATCTTTGGGAAGGATGTATTTGCAAAACTCTGCCAAAGCTCCTGCCATTTCTACGCCAGCGGGACCACCTCCAACAATAACGAAATTTGTTAGGGAATCACGTTCATCATCATCGCAGGTAATGGCTGCTTGTTCTAAGTTTTGCAGCATCATATGGCGAATGTTGAGGGAATCACGAATATCCTTCATCCCTAAGCTGTTTTGGGCTATGGAATCCATTCCGAAAAAATTTGTGGTCGTACCAGTTGCAAGTACCAGATAGTCGTAGTGGACTTTTCCTTTGGTAGTTGTTAATGTATTTGATGAGGGTTGAATTTCCTCGACTTCCGCCAAGCGGAACACTACATTTTTATATCCCTTAAATTGTTTTCTAAATGGAAACACAATGCTGTCTGGCTCCAAAGCACTCGTTGCCACTTGATAGAATAAAGGTTGAAATTGATGGAAGTTGTTTTTATCGAACAATACAACTTGTACTTCTTTATGTTTCAATTTTTCTACCAATGCCAGACCAGCAAAACCACCACCAATGATAACTACGCGAGGTAGGTCAGAATCTGGAAGGCAGATATTATCCGTTACCTTGCAGGCAGATGACATTATTTTCTTATGTGTGTGGCTATCTTTCATTTGTTAGTTGTTCATATTTCATTCACCCTTTATCTTTATCTCTTGCAATAAGTACCGAGCACTTGGCGTGGGTGGCTAAATATTGGGAAACAGAGCCTAAAAGTAAGCGCGACAACGCACCTTGACCTTGAGAGCCCACTACAATTAAATCTGCTTTCCAATCCTCGGCTTTTTCGAGGATGGCACTTTTGGGTAGTCCGCTCACAACGATAGTAGTTATGTTAAGAGCTTTGTTTTTGCTCTTTAGAACATCGCTGGCTTCCGAAACAATTTTATTACCTATTGTTTTAGCGCCACTTATGAAATCTTCGTAGTAGTTGTTCAAGCTTCCACCTGTGGCCATTAATTCTGGGCCAATCATAGTGGGAAACTCATATACAGTTATGATGCAGATTTCAGCATATGATGGTAATATCATTTTATTGATTTCATCTACAGCAGCTTTGCTAAAGTCTGAACCGTCTACTGCCAATAGTATTTTCATAATTTGAATGTTTTAGTTGGTTAAAATTCCTTTCGGTTTTTAAGTTTTCTCCAATACAAGTGTTCATATAATCCAGACCAGTACATACCAAAGGTGAAGGCGAACAGTAGTTCTTCTATGGGTACACCCAAGAAAAGAATATGGGTCAGGTTGTCAAGATTCCAGTACAGCTCCACATATTGAGGATAGAACGGAAGGATACTTCCGAAATAAATGAAGTACAGTACTGTAAACAAGATTCCTCCGACCCAAATCTTCTTATTTAAATCTGGACGGCAATAGAGTGTTGCCAAACCACCTATGAACAAAGCGATAATCCCACAATAAATGTGGTTGAGCGATGTAAATAGGGCGAGTATAAAAAAGACCAGCGCAGGCACAAATAGTATATAAATATGTAGCTTATGTCGTTGGTGACCACGCTCGCTATCCGGAATTTTAACGAGGCTTCGTTTAAAAATAAGGTTGTAGAGTACCGTGCCAATCCCGCCAATGGCAAAAGAAAAGATAAGGCTCTCTATATCAAAACCTGTTTTTATAGCCAAATTGAACAGCGAAGGTGGAAACCAATATTCTGGAACAAACAAAGGTTCAGTTAAACCAAAAGGCATTGTTATAAGGCTCATTTTGAGCATCTCTTTTCTTGATTCTTTTCTCAACAGATAGATGATTGCCCAAAGCACAAGAATTATAAGTGACCATATGAACCAGACGTATTGCATAAACCTTACTGTTTTTTAATTTGAGCGTTATAAAAAGCTGCGATACAAGCACCAATTAACCATCCCAAAATAAATGTTTGTACTATTCCTAATCCTGCTTCCCATAAGGGTACATCCATCCTAATAATGCTCGTGGTGTCTAAACCGTGCAATAGGCTGTTGAAAAAATCTATAGTGGCTTCTCGGCCTGCTGTTGCCATTACAATCATACAGCCCAAGTAAATTAACGCTCCGGTAAGCCCGAATGCGAATCCTAATTTCTTTACGTTTAATCGATACATAATTTTTAGTTTTAATTTAGTTGTCCGAGTTTATAATCTTTTTAGATTCTTCGAATTCTTCCTTGGATATTTCGCCTTTTGCAAAGCGGTTTTTGAGAATATCGAGCGGGCTGTCCTTCTTAGTTTTTTGATAGGGAATATCTGTTGGGATAAAGAATATCCAAGCAATAAATATTATCCATATAATCCACCATATTAGGTGCATACCTCCAAAATGTCCGTCGTATAAATGCATAATTTTTGGTTTTAGTTGTTATTAATTTATTTCTGTAATTGTGTATCCGTTAAGTTTGCTGAGTTGCTTTTGTAGTTCAGTAATTGAAAGTTTTTCTGTCATCGTGATAAACGTTGCGCCTTTTGGCGCCAGAAAAATTTCTGCCTTTTCGATATTGGGATGTTCTTCCAAAGTCTTCTTGACCCTTGCTACACATCCACCACAACTGATTCCGTTTATTTGAAATTTTTGCTTCATTGTGTTTTATTTATTAGTGATCTTGATGTCTTTTGTGTTCTTCTTTTGTGTTCTGTTCAGATTGATTGTTATTGCCATCCCGATGCTTACGAT
>NTLF01000019.1 GCA_002631855.1 Zunongwangia sp. ESRF-bin46
CTTTAATTTATGCAAAAAACGGTTCGAGTAAACACTCAAACCGCTATTGCTTATACACGTTGTTGTACAGCGTTTTTTTATTCAATTGGTATATGAAAGTCAACAATAGACTTTCTTTCGGGATGTTCATTAAAGTTGTTATGATAAATCTCAAAAGGGTTTCTGTCGGCTTTTTTATACCCGTTTTCGTTCATCCATAAAAATAGTCCTGTCCACGATTTTTCAAATTCGTTCAAGCCTATCTCGAAACTACCAACGATAAATTTTCCTGCTTCGATTGAAGTCAGTCCAATTTCTCCGTCTGTTTCAATAGGCGTGTCAAGTAAAATTGAAGCACTCATTCTTACTTTGTCAGCTTGTGTCACTTTAAAACTATCGTGATAAATCGTTACCATTTTTGTCTGGTCGTTCATCAATTCTCGAGGGGTTGCCCATTGAATTAATTTTCCATAAGCGTTTTCAAGGTTTTGAGGTCCAATACTTGAAACATAAGCCAAGTCCATTTTTGGCATTTCCTTAATTTCAATTTTTGCGTTCATTTTTATCCAATTTTTAAGATTATTAATGACGCAAATGTATTTTTCATAGTCAGGATATTCTTGTCCGTTCTTGCTTTCAAGTTGACGAATCTTGCTAAGTCTGTTTGGGTTTTGCTTTTTAAATTCGGTCGGGCTTACTCCGTAATATTTTTTAAATGCTCTTGAAAACGAAGAATTATCACTGAATCCAATTTTATGAGCGATTTCGGTTGTTGAAATATTTTTGTGCAATAAGTCCAATGCTGATTTTTCGATTCTTCGCCTTGTTATATATTCATTCAAAGTTTCTCCTGTAATGAATTTGAAAATTCGGTGAAAGTGGAAAGGTGAAAAAAAAGCAATTTCTGAAACTGTGTTTAAGGACAATTCAGATTCCAAGTTTTCGTCAATAAATTCAAAAACTCGATTGATACGATTCTTATAATCAGCGTGTATTTCTTTATCTGTTATTGTCATTTTTTAAATGCTGTACAACGGTTTTGCATATGATACGGCGGGTTTTGAGCGGCAGCTTCGGCAGTGCCAACATTTTGCGTCAGCGAAAGTGGGAAGCGCAGCGTGCGAATCAGCCGTGGGGCAGTGGCGCCGCCACTACGTATGTATCCGCTGTACCAAAATTTCTATAAAGTTAGGGAATTTAATTGAAGCCCAATGTGACCGCTGTATTATATGCGTTGTTGCCACACGTTATTTATCAAGATTTTGATAAATCAACTCGATTTATTTTATCAGCTCCTAGAATAATTCTAAAATTTTCAATAAGTTTCATTCCCAAGTTTTTAGGCATAAATCTCGTTGATTCAAAAGTCAGTTTGTCGATGTATTCTGTTTTCGATACTGGTGAAGGAAATTCTTTTTTATTCATTTCGACAGACTTCCATTCTATACTTTTTCCTTTAGATTTTGCTTGAATTGCAACATAATATAAATTAGGTTCAACTTCGATTAAGTCATAGACTAAAGTCGACAAATCAATATCGTCTAAGTAAAATATTTTCTTGTTTATCAAATATTGATCCTCACCTAAAAAATCAGTTGAAGTAATTTCTATTCTTTCTGTAGTACTATTGAAATCAATTTCTGTTTTATTATAGCACTTATTTCCAAGGTAGAATTCGTGATATTTTAATTCTTCTACAATTTCAATGGCCTTATTTCTGTCAACACCAGATTGCGAAAAACAATTGATGGATGTAATAATCAAAAGAAAAGTCAATTGTAAAATTTTTCTCATAGTTTTTGTTTAATGTGTGGCAACGAGTTTGTATATGGCTCGTAGCGTGCAATTTAGAAAATTATTTTCGGATTAAGCACAAGCCAGATTTTTAAATTTTACTATCTATTTTTTATTGGAAATCGTCAAATTTAAAAATTTGGCGACTTTCCAAATATGCCTTAACTTCGATTAAGCAACTGATTAGCTATGAGCTATATACGTTGTTCTACGCAGTTTTATTTTCGCTTTATTGTAACCCAAGACTTATCAAATCCGATTGCGGTTAATATTTTTTCCTTGTCTAAAACTTCGGGCTGTTGGATTTTCAAAATCAGGGTTTCTTCAGGCACTTTTTCGATAATTGTAAATTGAGAACCGTGTGGTTGCCAAACAAATTGTTTGTCTATTGTTCCTTTTAAAAATCCTTCAAGGTTTCCGTTCTTGTTCCAAATGAAATTGAAGAGTTCAGGGTCGTATCTAATTGTATCGAATTCAAATACTGCAACTTGGGAAAGGTCGTTTGATTTTACAAGCACGACTGTTCGTAAGTGTTTGTATTTTTCTCGGATTGCAGAAACTCGCTCGTTCCAAATTTCTAAAACTTGTTCGCCAACAAGATTAGGTTCTATTGTTGTATCTATGGTGCTACCAAAAGAAAAAACTGGTGAATTACGTCCCGAAATCAATCGAACTTTTTTGAGGTTGGTAAAATCCTTTACTCCAGATTTTACAGTTTTCGCTCCCCAAGCTGTATTTCCCATTACAACATCGTCAAGACCTACATTGGACGGTTTCCATTCCGCTCCAATACAAAGTGCAAAAATCTGTTCCCACTCATTACCTTGTAAATCGGCTCGACCTTTACTTGCCAAAAGATAAACGATTTCTTGACCAAGAATGTATGGAAACTCCGAATTGAATTGATTTAGTGGATAAGCTGAAACAGATTTGTTTACGGTTCTTAATCGTGGTGATTTACGTTTTGCCATTAATTAACTTGGATTATATTGTAAATCATATTCTCGCAGAACAGTAGCTTGGTCTAAACTTGTTGCAACATATGGTAAAAACTTTTCAACTACAGCTTTAATCATATTAACGGGAACTGCATTACCTGCTTGTTTTTTTGCTTGTGCATCGCTAACTACAATTTTGTACCAATCGGGAAATCCTTGAAGTCTGAACATTTCTCGTGGTGTCAATCTTCTTTCTCCATTTACTAAAAGATAATTGTGTGATGCTCCCGAACGCAACGCACAAGAATAAGGATATGAACAAATATTACCCGATTTATTTTCGTGCCAAATCGAAGGGTAAAAAGATGATTGGTGTTTGTCTTTTCTTTTTTGCTTTATGTAGTCAGATGCAAAATATTTATCGTCAACTTTGTTCTCTAAAATCTCTGTAAGTGGTTTGTAAGGTTTTTCTGGACTTGGAAAAGTGAACATTATTGGCTCACGATGTCCAACAATTACAACTCGTTCACGTTTTTGTGGCAATCCATAATCTAAAGCGTTCAGAACACTATATTGAACGTGATAACCTAAATCCTTTAAAGATTGAACAATTACTTTTAAAGTCTTTCCTTTGTCGTGTCCAACAAGCTGCTTTACGTTTTCTAAAATGAAAGCTTTCGGCTGTTTTTCTTTGAGTATTCGAGCAATGTCAAAAAATAGTGTTCCTCTCGTATCACTTAAACCTTTCATCTGTCCAATGATACTAAAAGGTTGGCAAGGAAATCCAGCAAAAAGTATGTCGTGGTCTGGTATTTTCTTTTCGTCAATTTGAGTTATGTCGCCAAAAGGTTTTTCTCCGAAATTTGCCTCGTAACTTTCCTGTGCGTATTTGTCAATATCCGATGAAAAAACACATTCGGGCTGAACATTATTTTCCTCACAAGCCTCTTCAAATGCAACTCGGAAACCACCAATTCCACAAAAAAGGTCTATAAATTTTAGTTTTTCTCTATACATATTGTAAAGTTAAAATTCTTATCCACAAACTTGGCGAAATTCCAAAATTTTAATCAACAGCCGAATGTTAATTTAAATTGCGTAGAACAATTAGATAAACACACTATTGCGTTTATCCACATTATACATATCACAAATCTAACGGATTTTTAATATTTTCAAAATTATTGCGCGCAATATGAGTATAAACTTCAGTAGTGCGGGTACTATTGTGCCCTAAAAGTATTTGTATGTATCTAATGTCAGTCCCCGCTTCAAGTAAATGTGTCGCAAAGCTATGTCGTAAAACATGGGCTGTCACTCGTTTAGCGATTTTTGCCCGTTTACCGGCCTCACGCACAATATTACCAACACTGCTACCGCTATAGGGCTGTCGTGTAGGGCTTTCAAACAAATATTCTTCAGGACGATAAGTCTTAAAATAGATGCGTAGATCTTTTAAAAGGGTTCTAGATAATAAAGTATAACGGTCCTTATTCCCTTTGGCACCTTTGATATGGATCATCATGCGACTACTGTCAATCGCATCTAACTTTAACTGTAAAAGTTCACTCCGCCGCATTCCAGAAGAGTATAATAAACCAATGATGCACTTATGTTTTATATTTTTGGTCACACGAAGCATCTCTTGCACTTCCTCTTTAGAGAGGACAACAGGTAATTTCTTTTCTTTTCTGGGACGCTCCACATCATAGTACGTATGAGGCATACCCATCACAATTTCAAAATAGAATTTAATACTGTTAATGGCTTGGTTAATATAGGAGTTTGAACTCCCCTCATCAACTAGGTAACGTAGATATGTTCTTATGTCCTGTACAGTAAGTGTATCAAGGTCTGCCTTAAAATAATTTATAAACCTTTCAAAACAGCATACATAGACCTTAATTGTATTATTGGCATATTTCTTTAAAACCAATTTATCGATATATATAGTAGGACATGTTTTCAATGTTGATTTAATATTACGTTTTTTTACCCAAGACATATCCCTTTGTTCATCCAGCTGTTTAGAGCGTGTATGCTCAAAAAAATAACGGCAATCAATCCAAGCAACACCCCTAAAAAGTTTAAACAAGGCGTCAAGATCAGCCTTTGTATTTGGAATATAATACATACGTAACGTTTCAGAATAAAGGCAATTCCCAAGTTCTTTGACTAAAACTTCCAGTACTGTATCGGTCATGAACTGCAGGCCTATATAATTCTTATCATCAATACAGACATGCTTTATGGTTATAAAACGTTTATATTTCAAAAGAAAGGTTTTAGTAAAGTTAAAGCAGTAAAATAACATAAAAGTGTATTACACGTCTATTAAACGTATATTGTACATATAAAAAAAAGAGGAATGCAAAAATGTCTCGCATGTAACAAAGAACTCAAGGGAAGGTCTGATAAAAAATTTTGTGATAGTTATTGTAAGAGCTCGTATCATTATAAACAAACAAAAGAAGGTAAGAAGGGTATTTATAACCAGATAGATCGACAACTTAAGCACAACAGATCTTTATTAAAGTCCTATAACAAATCGGGCAAAGCAACTGTTAGGGCAAATATTTTACAAGAGCAGGGATTCAACCCAAAATTTTTTACTCATTACTGGAAGAATAATAAAAATGATGTGTATTTATTTGTGTACGAATTTGGTTTCCTAAAAAGAAAAGAACACAATCATGACAAGTATGTCTTAATTAAATGGCAGGACTATATGGGAAATATAAATACTCATTAGACTATAAAAAATCAAGGTTACTCAATCAAAATATCATCCCTGACTAAAAGCTGTCAATTTATTTTGACTTCCATTTTACAAATTCGTTTTTGTATAAGCTTTTTTAGATTATTCCGAATTCCTTTTGATTTAAACTTTAAGATGACATAAAAAGAACTTTTATAGGATTTACTTGATCAGTAAGTTAAATTTTAGATTAAATTGCATACAGCTAATATATTAGATGATTGATAACGTCCCTTGAGATTTCTTTTAAAAAATTAGCGTATTGAGAGTCTAATTAATTAGTTAATGTTGTATCAAACACACACTAACTTGTTTATATATACATATTTTCAAATATAAATGTACACCTTTTGTACAACTCATGCCTTGAAAGTACCTATAATTACTTTAATCAAAAGATATTGCATCGGAAAGTAATTTTTGATGTTTGTGCAACATAGAACAGTTCCGGCTGTGCTTTCTTTAGTAGCTATGTTTGTTTATTAAATATATTACGTTACATACACTGCGACATAGTTTTGCAACTCATTTATTGGAAAACGGAACAGATATACGGTATATTCAGGAACTATTAGGACATAATAGCCCAAAAACCACCATGATCTATACCCATGTTACTGAAAACAGTTTAAAAAGGATTAAAAATCCGTTAGATGAGATTTAATAAAAATAATTATATTGAAAAATATTAAAGAACATATACTTTCTATATTTAAAAATATGAACACATTAAAAACGCAAAACCTGCTCATAGCATGCCAAATTGGTTTGATAAGAGCATAAAAGGTGTTCATATAAACTAGTTAGCCACCATTAAAAAGAAAGCCTGTGAACTTCGACTTTATTTCTGACAAAAATTTTAGAGAACTTTTAATAAGAGATTATCAAGAGCTTAAGAATTGTATTGAATCGAAATCTATCAAGTCTGTTTTAGTTCTTTCTGGAAGTATAATTGAGGCTGTTTTGACTGAATATTTTCTTCAGTTTCCACCGAACGGAAAAACTGAAAACCAAATTCTATCCTCTACCCTAAATAATTTAATTGAATGGGCTGTGCAAGAAGGTGTAATTTCTGAAAAGGAAAAGAATTTAGCAGGAGTTGTTAAAGATTATCGGAATTTAATTCATCCTGGAAGAGAAATAAGGAAAGGCGAAAAATTTGATTTTGATTCAGCCAAAATAAGCGAAAGTGTACTGAATATTATTGTTGATTCAGTAAAAACAGTCTATTTAGAAAAATATGGATATTCAGCGGATGAAGTTTTTGAAAAACTAAAACAAGATTGGCATTTTCAATCAATTTTTGACAAAGTTATTCTCAAACTCAATCAGAATGAACGAACAAAACTACTCGGATATTTAGTTGATTTCGATAAGTGGGAAAAGTCAAAGTGGGAATGCTTTATGCAAGAAGGTCCAATAGAAGAACATCCAGTTTACGACCTTGAAGATGTTAAGCCTTTTATTTTAAAACTAAAACCGCTTGTATCAAACGATTTGATTAAGTCAAATCTGGCTAAAATGATAAAGGAGATTGAAACTGGAGAAAGTATAAACGCATACTCATTATTTCATTTATTTCACGAAAATTTAGATTTACTTACAGATGACGAACAGGAATTAGTAGTAATTTATATGCTAAATATTTATACAACAGTTCTTGACGAAAACAGAAATGTAATAGCTGACAAAACTTATTCAACAATTGGAAAATATATTAAAACAGATAATGCGAAAAAGGCTTTAAAAGAGTTTGTAGAATTTTGTGCTGTCCATTTCCACCATAAGAAAATCAAATCAGAAATGGATTTATTAGAACAAGTTTTTAATAGCTTGTCCGCAGATGTCAAAACAGAAGCGGAAACAAACTTGACTGATTTTTTATCACCAGTTAACAATCTGCCTGCCGACATCAAAATATTTTATGACGAGGCATTAGAAAGAAATATTATCAATAATAACGGTGGCTAACACCGTATAAAATTAATTGCTAGTTCTAGCCTACTTACGAAAGTCCTCGCGGACTTTCTATCCGTGATTTATTTGCTAACTTTAGTGCTTAAAATACGCAACTAATCTTATACAAAACCGTTGCCCACAATATGAAAAAACTGCTTGCATTAACATTAATTCTGACTTTAAACTCTTGTTTTTTCTACAAAAAGGATGGAATTGAGATGAAAATCAAAAATGACTCAAGCGAACCAATAACAAATGTGGAATTTACTTCGACTGAAAAATTGGAAGTAATAAAAATTGACAGAATTGAACCGAATAAAAGCGTTACGGAATTTTTATCGATGCGTAAAAATAAATCTGACGGAGCTTACTCTCTGACTTTTACTCGAGCGAGTGGAAAAAAGGAAATTACTGGTGGAGGATATTATACAAATGGAGGTTCACTTGACCATTGGGTTGACTTTATCGTAGAGAATGATACAGTAACAGTAAAATTTGACGCACCAATTTATTGAGAATGAAGCAAGTGAAAAAATTGACAATTTTAAGAGCTTATTTTCTTATCTATTTAGTTTGTTGCATAATTTATACAATTGCTAAATGGAAAATTTTAGCATATGAAGAAGGTTGGGGAGTTGTCTATATGGTTGGGTTAATTTTAATCGGACTTGCTGGCTTGTTAATTGAGTTCATACTGACCTTAATAATCAAGAATAAAAAAATACTCAACGGAATTGGAATTCTAATTGCAATTGGATTTTCAATAATGCTGTTTATGGAATTAAAACAATAACGGAATAAAAAATACTGTGGGCAACACCGTATATAATTTATTGCTATTTCTAGCCTACTTACGAAAATCCTCGCGGATTTTCTATTCGGTTTTTATTTGCTAAATTAGGTGCTTAAACCACGCAACAAACCATATACAAACACGTTGCCAGTAATTTAAGAAAACATTGGAAGTCACAAAAAAAGATGTAGAAAAACTAATTGAATTGCGGAAAGAAAACACCTTTCTTAATCATTTGTGGAATATATTTTCTCGTAATATGACAGCTAAAGGCGAAGTTTCCAGAAATGAAATAAAAGTATGGCGTCAGAATATGTGGAATCTAACTTTCTACCCAATTTTCACCTTTGAATTTAATGCTAACAACCATCTAATAAACATATCTACTAAATTAAATCCGGTGGGAAAAATGATAATTGGATTTATCATAATCGGATTGATATGGCTGATTTTCCCTAAAAATTTATCCGATTTTGACATTTTTGAAAAATGGCAAATGGCCACTTTTCTTCTTGTATTTTCTTTTCTGGTTGTATGGGTGGCCCGTAAGGTTTACCGATTTGAAAAACAAAACCAACTTGAACAGATTTTTGAAATTTTAGATATAGAAGTTGAAGAAAAGGAACCAGAAAGAGAATGGTCTCTAAAAAATGTTCTGATTAGATTATTTACATATCCTTTTTCACTCTTTATAGTTTTCATCAGTGTATGGTTATTATTTGAAAACGGAATTAGAAATATATTACAATCAGTAATTGGAATTGGTGTTTGCGGAATGTACCTATATGCGGATATTAAAATGATAATGCGAGCGAAAAAAACTACTGGCAACACTGTATAACCGCAATTACGGCGGATTCGACTGCGTCCGAATCCACTCGGAATTGCTAAAGACTATGCTAAACCGAAAATTAACGTATATTAACTCGTAACTGACGGTTATACGAGACCGTTGCCAGTAATTTAAGAAAACCCAAAAGTGAAAGACAAAATCATTAACAAAATTGACTATTTATTAGATTTAGCCGACCGGTTCAAAGCGTCTGCCACACCATCCACAATGGATATGGGATTTGGTCCAATGGCAACTACAAAATATGATGTGGAATTATATGCCGAGTTAAAAAATTCAACTAAATCGCTTGTTCTTAAATTGTATGGAAATGAACATCCATTTTATCTTGACTTAAATAAAAGTCTGACAAACTTTGGAGGAGCGGATAATGCAAAAGGAATTTTAAACGCGATTAAACTTGAAATCAAAGATGGATTTATTCTTTCAATTCGCGATTTAGTTTCAGGAGAAGTATTTTCGGATTTTATCGAAATGGCGGAATATTTTCTGAAAGAAAAGTATAAAGACCCAGCTGCTGTTATTATCGGAAGTGTCCTTGAAAATAGGTTAAGGTCTTTAATGTCTGCAAATAATATTGACACTTTAGACCAGAAAGGAAAACCTAAAAAGGCAAGTTCGCTAAATGATGAATTATATAAAGCGGATATTTATGGGAAATTAGACCAAAAAAGTATTGTTGCGTGGCTGGATTTGAGAAATCAGGCGGCTCACGGACACTATACTGAATATAACCAACAACAGGTTGAAATGATGCTAAATTATGTTCGAGATTTTATTAACCGAATTAAATTGTGAATAAAAACTACTGGCAACAATGTATAACCGCAATTACGGCGGATTCGACTACGTCCGAATCCACTCGGAATTGCTAACGTCCGTGTCAAACCGAAAATTATTAACTTTAAAACCGTAACTGACGGTTATACGAGACCGTTACCTGCAAGCTGAAAAAACCGAATGAAGAAAACAATCCTACTTTTTTTATTGACAATATCAATTACATCTTGCAAAAGTCAAGAGGAGATTGATTTTAAAGTTGGTTACTTACCTAGTTACAATTACACGCTGACTCAAAAACAGATTTCGGAAAACAATGTAAAATATATTGCATCGGACGAAATACTGCAAAATTTAAAAAATAACGGAATTGAAAATCCAACCATAACGAAAGATACAAGTCTTTTAAAAAGTGTTTCTAAAACAGGGAAACTGAAAGGAAACGAATTTCCGATTGACATAGAGTTATTAGAATCCAACAATTCATCTTTAGCCAAAGGAACCAAGTTTTTCGGAAAATCAATTGACGGAAAGACTAAAATCGATTCTATTTATTCCTCGACAATGACAGAAGAAAAAAAGAAAACTCTTCTTCCTGCTATGGAGTCAATGATGAATCAAATCAAATATCCGAATAGAAAAATTAAAGTTGGTGAAAGTTTTGAGCAGAAAAACCCAATGTCACTGCCAATTGCAGATGTGACAATTGAAATGGAAATTAATTCAATTTACACTTTGAGAAAAGTCGAAAACGGAATTGGATATTTTGACCTTGACCAAGTTTATACCATAAAATCAGCAACTAAAGATTACGAAATGGAATTGGACGGAATTGGAAAAGGACAAATGGACTATGATATTGATAAGGAATTCTTCACTAAATTCTATTTGGAAATGGAAATGAATTTAAAAACGGAATTAGAAGCATTTAGTATTGAATTACAAACGAAAAGTATAACTGACCAAACAACTGAAATAATAAAAGCCAGCAGGTAACACCGTATAAAATTAATTGCTAGTTTCTAGCCTACTTACGAAAGTCCTCGCGGACTTTCTATTCGGTTTTTATTTGCTAAATTGGGTGCTTAAACCACGCAACTAATCTTATACAAACACGTTGTATACAATTTAAAAAACCAACCATATGAAAGAAATAAAATATCCTAAATCATTTTCACATATTGGAATTACTGTACCTGATATACACAAAGCTGTGAACTTCTATGAAGAAATTATGGGGTGGTATGTAATAATGAAACCATCTCCAGTAAAAAAAGAAAGTGATACTGCTATTGGACAAATGTGTATTGATGTGTTTGGAGATAATTGGGAAGAATTTGAAATCGCGCATATGTCAACGTCTGACGGAATTGGGATTGAGCTCTTTTCTTTCCCTCACTGAATTAAAGATGCACCTGATTTTAATCCGTTTAATACAGGATTGTTTCACTTTTGTGTTCAAGATCCAGATATCGAGAATCTGACCAAAAAAATAGTTGAGGCTGGTGGAAAACAAAGAATGCCAATAAGAGAATATTATCCAAATGAAAAACCATATAAAATGGTATATGTACAAGACCCATTTGGAATCGTATTTGAAATATATACTCATAGCTACGAATTGACTTATTCATCAGGAGCATATCAAGAATAAAAAAACTGTATACAATAATGGCTATAAGTAATTGCTTCTACTCGCCTACTTCTGAAAATTGCTGGCGCTATCGCGGATTTTCAGTTTAGTGCTAAACCACACGCAACTAATCTTATCCAAACACGCTGTATGTAATACACAAAACGCGATAATGAGAATTGAAATACTGGCTGAAATTGAGCAAATGGACAAAAATCTTAACCAAATTAAAACGGAAATTTATGACAAATGCTCACTTGAGATTTCTGGTTTTAAAATCGAAACAGAAAGCAAAGAATATAACGCTTGTCGATTTCAACTTAACGGACTGAATATTTTGAGTAGAAATGCCAAAATAACGCCAAAAAAAGTCGGACAATTTGTTACGTTTTGGAAAAGAAATGGAAACGGACCGATTGAACCTTTTGAGGAAAATGACCAAATTGATTTTTATATCGTAAACGTGCGGACTAAAAACGAATTTGGACAGTTCGTATTCCCAAAATCTGTGCTGATCAAAAAAGGAGTTCTCTCAACAGAAAAGAAAGAAGGAAAACGAGCATTTAGAGTTTATCCTGATTGGGATACTGTGAAAAGTAAACAAGCAGAACGGACTCAAAAATGGCAACTGAATTATTTTTATCAAATAAACAGTTCGACTGATTTACAAAAAGTGACTGAATTGTATGATGAAAAATAAACACTACATTGAACAATGTATAACCGCAATTGCAATGGGTTCGACTACCCTCCGACAGGCTCAGGGCAGGCTCAAGCGAATCCACTCGGAATTGCTAAAGTCGGTGTTTTACCCAAAATTAAGTAACTTTAAAATCATAACTGTGGTTATACGCAACCGTTAGCTAACATTTGGAAATGAACAAACCAACAATATTATTAATTTTAATCCTAACATTTTTTAGTTGTCAAAAAAACGTTGATCAGACTGATATTGCGAATGTTTTGCGAGGGAATACCTTTGTTATGACCTCAATCGGAGAAAAGGATACTTTGACAGTCGATTTTAAAGATTCAACATATACTATTTTTGAATACAGCAACAAAAATTTACCTTGGCGAATTGCATCTTTTGAGAATAATGACTTATTGGTTTTTGACAGTCGAGTAATTGCAATCAAACGAATTGATGAAAATACCTTAAAAGGACTTTTAATTTCCGAAAAGGATTATGAAGTAACTCTTGAGAAAAGGAGAATTCAATGGAATAAAGATTTACTAAATGGAATTTGGATTGAGGAAAAAAATTATGATTTACTCCTTAATGATAGTATCGCAAAACCACCACCGCCACCTGCGCCACCAGGAATTTCTGAAAGTGATTTTCAATATCCACCATGTTATGAAATCAAAGGAGACACCATTTCTGCTACATATTTTTATCAAGTATCTAAATCTGGAATTGACATAAGTAATTCTACAGAATTCGTAACAATGAAATTACGAAGTGATTTAAACAAGGTTGAGAAGTTATGGAAAATTAAAAAACTGACTGACAGCATAATGATTATTGACAGAACTATAGAAAAGGAAAATAAAAAGTTTAGTTTCCTAACGACAACTGAAGAAAATATAAAACTGATTAAAAAACGTTAGCTAACAATGGCTTTAAGTAATTGCTTGTTCTCGCCTACTTCTGAAAATCCGAGAGGATTTTCAGCTTGATGTGTACTTGTAAAATTAATTTCTAAACCACGCAACTACATATAATCGAGACCGTTGTAAACCATTTAACATAACCATTTCGGTATTTCTGCATCTAATAGTAAATAACTTAAAAACAAAAATTTGAAAATTAGAACTTTAAACTTATTACTAATACTAACAATTGCGTTTATAACAAGTTGTAACAACGATGATGATAACGGAATAACCAATGATTCTTTTAATGTATTTGTATTAAGAGAAGGAAACAAATGTGGAATTGTCGACGATATTCCTGGTACTCTTGACTATTTAATTGAGTTTGACCAAAATACTGCTGATATACCAATTAGTAATCAAACAATATATTATGCCGCTAATTTACCTGAGAATTATAGAGCTAAAAATCTTCAGATCAACATAACTTTTAGAGAAATAAATGAAAATGAAATAGTTAACTGTGACAGTTCTATTGGTGGAGATGATTATCCATTTATTTATATTTTAACTACAAATTAAATACTAAAAATAGAAAAACTGTTTACAACACCGTGTATAATTAATTGCTATGCTTGAAAGGTATTGCATTGGGAAGTGATGGGTTTTTCTACATTATTTCTTCAGAAGAAAATAAAAATTATTAGAGCTTAGAAATTCCTATATTAAAAAACTTTGCAGTAATTGTCCCAGTACCATCCAAGGTATATTTAATTTCTACTACATCATTAGCTTTTAACAATAATACAGAGTTTCCACTGGTTCCCCAGTAATCATTTCTACTCAGGTTTACATTCCCACTGGTGAGATACGATTTTAAGATTCCGTTTACATATACCAATAACTTATACTTTTTGGGTCCTGGAGGAAGGTTTATAGTGGACATACCGGCAGTAACTAAGTATAAGCCGTCCCGAAGCACCTTTATTGTGCTATCCTCAAGAGAACCTTCGTCACCACTTACTTCATAATAGTCCGATACATTATGTAGGATATTAGTTTCATTAAGCGGTATAGGTAATGGTGGATCTTCCTGTAGCGTAATACTACCACCATTTTTGTTTAATATAACCGAAGGCGTATCGTTTAACTGAACATATTTAACCCAGTTCTCATTGATTCGAATGTATAAACTGCTATCTGTAGTATTAAAAACGATAGTACCTTCAAGCGGTTCACTAATTGCTTGCATTTGAGTATTCGACATACGTGGCATTACTACCGATCCTGTAGTACTCTCCACCTGTAATGCACTTCCATCATCTAGATTTGTAGTATTTATACCTACCCCTTGCTGTGCAAAGAATGGTGTAACAGCTAGTAACAGAAAAAGAATTGCTAGTTTTTTCTTAAAATGTTTCATACCTGTTTAAATTTTTATAATTCCTATTTTAAAGAAACGTGCATCTAGTGGCGTTCCTTCATTGTTCATTACATAACGAAGAATTATTTTATCATTTTCATTAAATGGAAAGGTCATCACTCCACTGGTACCAAATTCATCATCAGATTCCATGACTACATTACCACGCACCAGATACCCAATAAGATTTGATGTACTATTTCTATATACTCCAATAATATATTTATGACCACCTGTAGGTAAACTATTTACAGAAAACCCAGCGGTAATCATATAATTTCCATCCTTTTTTACCTGTACAGTCCCATTAGCAGTAACCGTAAAGAAGTTTTCTTCGGTAGAAGCTATTTCACTTTTATTTAGTGGAAAGTTATAATAGGTGTTTGTACTGGTTTGAACTAGGTTGTTGTCATCGTTTTCTCCCCAATCCTTACTCAATACAATTGAAGGAAGGTCTGGACGCGTAATATTGTTCCACGTTCCTGAAGAATAAAGAAACAACGCTGAAAAAGTAGTATTGTAAACGATTGAACCTTCCAAAGGGGTGGGTATATCGCTCATTTGCGTATGAGTCATACGCGGTGGTACAAATCCACCTGTAGTACTATCTATTTGTAGAGCACTTCCCGGTGACGGGCTAGTTGTTCCTATACCAACTTGTGCTGTAAGGGAAAAACCAATTAATAGAAAAAAGACAAATAATTTAAGGGCACCCTTTTCGGGGTGTAAATAAGTATTGTTTTTCATAGGGGGCTAGAATTAAATACATAAATAGGTTAAAAAAATCAGGAGTAAAATTAAATGATTTTATTGATTTGTCAAATAAATAGGTATATAATCGTTGAATAATAGGTTTTTATCGATTAAAAACCTATTTTATATAGGAATTTTCTTATTTAATTCGTTCTTATTTTATCAAGTATGAAATTACAATCTCGTAATTTATAAGGTCAGGATTATATAATAGATTATAATTAGTAGTAATACCAATAGGCCAAAAGCCAAAAACTGAAGGGAGCGTTGAACACTCTTAAACTTGATAGCTGCGATTTTAGAAATAACGAAAATTTGTTGACCCAATTGATCAAACAGTTCTTTTTCATCTAAGCTTACTTTGTAGAATGTTTTTGAAAACTCTTTAATAGATCCAAACTTTGAAATAACATCTTTAAAAAAAAACAGGTTCTTATCGTATTTGGCTTCAATTCTAGGTATAAAACAACGTATGCTAAAATAAATAGAGATTACTATGCAACAAAACCATAAACCCAAAAGTATGTATAGAATTATCTTTCCTGGCGTTGGTGCTAACACCATGCCCAAACTTTGATATATAAGGTTTAATAAAATACCATAAAAAGAAAGAATAAGTCCTGCTTTTATTTCAGAAGCCTTAATGAGCCCAAACACATAGTTAATGCTCCCCCAATAATGATCGACCAATTCCTCGGTGTGCGAAGGTTTTTTTATCTGTGCCTCTATTTCCTGTGGTTTTTTTTGTGGATCGTTTGTTTCCATTGTATGCCTTTTTAAATTTTTTATTTCCAGCTTCCGTCTTAATTCTACTCCAATACTTGATAAATGGTCATGGGCTTTGCTTTATTCTTTAAGGTAATATCCCCTATTTTTTCACATTTAAAGGATTCCTTCACTCTATTGTAACAGTCTTCGCTAATTACAATCTGGTTTTCTTCAGCGGCATCTTGAAGCCTTGCAGCTGTGTTTACCGTATCACCAATGACCGTATAATCCAACCGTTTTAAACTTTCTGAACCAATATTCCCCGAAATCATCTCACCACTTTTTATCCCAATGGACACCTTGGGCTTAAACTGTAACTTCCTACCAAAAGCTGGGAGACTGCTTATCTTTCCGCAGACGGCCAAAGCAGCATCTATCGATCTATCTAAGTGATATTCACCCGTAAAAACTGCCATAATCGCATCACCAATAAACTTATCTATATACCCTTTTTGTTCCATAATTTCTTTTACCATAACATCGAAATATGAATTGATCATCGTAACTACTGTATCTGCCGAGGCAGTCTCACTGATGGCTGTAAAACCACAAATATCCACAAACATGACTGTTGCTTCAATAGTTTCGTTTGCCATTATAGTAGATTCAAATTCCTTTTTGCCCATAAAGTTGAGTACATTTTCGTCCACGTACATTTTCAAGATATTGTTCTCCTTTACGGCCTGCAATGTTTCTTTTAAAAGCTTGGCGTGCTTTAGGGTTTTTTCCATCGTGAGTGTGAGGTCCTCAAAATTGATGGGTTTCGTTATAAAATCAAACGCACCACGATTCATAGCGGTACGAATGTTTTCCATATCGCCATATGCTGAAACAATCACCGATTTTATAAGAGGGCTCAATTCATTGAGTTTGGACAATAGGGTAAGTCCATCCATTTCAGGCATATTGATATCGCTCAGTACAATATCCATTTCGGGTTCAATACCTAACTTCTCTAACGCTACTTTTCCGTTTTCGGCAAAATAAAACTCATATTCGCCCCCGCGAATCTGCTTTCGGAATTTCTGCTTAATGAGCGTTTCCAAATCTGCTTCGTCGTCTACTACTAATATCTTTGCCATGATTTCTAGAATTAAAATTTATTCTTTTTAATAATTTTCTTTCAATTGATAAGCGTTCCTATTTCCTTTCGCAAGGATTCAAAATCAATTGGTTTGGTAAAAAATTCCTTAGCCCCATAATCCATTGCCTTGGTGTAGTTTTCTGTGTCGCCATAGGCAGAAATCATCGACACATTAATGTCTGGAAATTCCTTTTTAATGTGCTCTAATAACACCAAACCTGTCATCCCTGGCATATTGATATCTGAAAACACATAAACTACTTCTGGGGGGTCTTGGTTTTGTAATATATTCAAGGCTTCTTGACCTGAGAACGCAAAGGTTAACTCCAGTTTGTTATTCCTGATTTCTTTTCTGAATTTTTGACGGAACAGGGTTTCTACGTCCCGTTCGTCATCTACTATTAATATTTTCATGTCCCTATATATTTAAATTGGTAAATTAATTATGAATTTTGTGAATGAGTCTTCCCCTTTTTTTGATTCTATTTTTAAGCTGCCCCCATGGGCTTTTATAATATCGTTCGTGATAGACAGTCCTAAACCAGTGCCTTCAGTGCCTCTTTTGGTTGTAAAAAATGGCATTAATATTTTATCCTGAAGTTCTTTCGGAATACCAAAACCATTGTCTTGAATTTCTATAATTACTGTACTATTTTTTTCATAGCTCTTGATCGTCAACTTAGGTTGATAGGTGTCTGCCGTGCCTTTCTTTTTAAGCCGTTCGTACATGGCATCAAAAGCATTGTTACATAGGTTGAGGATAACACGGCTGAAATCTTCTATAATAACAGGTACTGTGTGAATGGAAGTATCCAATTGAAAATCCAAGGATACATTCATGGGTTTTTTTCCAGCACGCATCCCGTGAAAAGCAAGGTTGACGTATTCTTCAAGCATATCGTTTATATGCGAAGCTTCTTTTATACCATTTCCACCACGGCTATGTAGCAGCATCGATTTAACAATACTATCTGCCCGTGAGCCATGTTGATGTATCTTCTTTTGGTTGGCCACAACATCTTCCAGAATAGCTTTGATTTCTTCTTTTTCAGGACTACTAGCTAACTTTTCAAGTTCTTCTTTAACCTCATCAATGAGTTCTAAATTCAATTCAGAAAAATTATTAACAAAGTTTAAAGGGTTTTTAATTTCGTGGGCAATGCCCGCAGAAAGTTGTCCCAGTGATGCAAGCTTTTCTTGCTGAATTAATTGTTCTTGCGCAGATTCTAATTCTTTTAATGCTATTTGAAGTTTCTCATATGCTTCAGCGTTTTGCATAGCGACCCCAACATTGGCTGCAATTGTTTTTAATAACCGTAAATCGTATTCATTAAAGCGGTTCTGCTTTTCTGTACTTTGAACACTAATAACACCGGTTGCTGTATCACCCACAATAATAGGAACACCAAGATAGGATTGCACCCATTTCCCTTTTTTCTCAGCCTTTATTTCCTCATAAGCCCGTTCCATATCTTCATTGATGAGCAAGGGTTCTTTATTGATGATGATTTTTTCTGTGATTCCATTACCAAACTCCCTTGAATTCGCATCATCTTCTCCGTACATGTATGGAAAGTGAAGCATATTGGCTATTCTGTCGTGCAATGCCAAATACACAATATCCGCATTAAAGGTTTGAAGCATTTGGTCGCCAATCAATTTAATAAGGGACTTAAGGTCAAGTTGTGAAACTAAGGCGTGACTAATCTTGTTGACGGTATGTAATTCGGTAGCGCGTTGTTTTGTTTCTTCAAGAAGCCTTGTGGTTTCATTAAAAAGGCGAGCATTCTCCAAAGCTACCGTCATACTGTTTGCCAAGGTGCTCAACAACCTAATATCAGATTCAGAAAAGGCATTTTCACTTTCTACATTTTGTAAACTCACATACCCCCTCACTTCCTTACCTGCTATCATTGGTACATAGAGTGCAGACTTAGTAAATTGGGTGCCCGGGACAACCGTAGGGGCCTCACCTGTTATTTTTGTCCACATTTCGTCTACATTTTCATGTAAGTAAATCGAATCTTTAGATGTGATTATTTTTTTTCTAAGTATATCAATGGGACGTGGTTTTAACGAAAACCGCTGACCGTCTTCAAAAATGTAGTTGAACTCTTCTAAACCTTCCTTGTGGTTAAAAGTTGAAATAGCAACTACTTGGGCGTCAAATAAAGACCGTATTCGCTCGCCTACCAGTTCGTAGATACCATGCATATCCATTTCGGCAACCAAACCTTGTTGTACACTATTTATTACGGAAAGTTCAGCATTTCGTTGTTCGGCCTCATTAAAAAGTCTTGCGTTTTCCAATGCGACACTCATACTATTGGCCAAAGTGCTTAAAAGCCGAACGTCGGAATCACTGAATGCATTTTCACGGTCAAGGTTTTGAATGCTCAAACATCCTTTTACGTCTGTGCCAACACTCAAAGGGACAAACAGCATGGCTTTGGGCAAACGCGTACCAGGTACGGCAACGTGTTTTTCGCCAGTAATATCTTGTATTTTATTGTCGGCATCTTCATTGACATGCAAAAGGGATTTGTTTTTTATGATCCAATATCTAATTTGATTAAGTGGTCTAGGTTCGGGATATAAGCGTTCACCATCTTCAAATAGATAGTGAAAATGTTCCATACCGGTTTCATGATTAAATGAATATATGCCCGTAACCTGCGCATCAAAGAGATCACGAAGGCGATTACCTACTAGATCGTAAATTCCTTGAAGGTCCATCTGTGCCACCAAACCTTGTTGTACACTGTTAATAACAGCAAGTTCGGCATTTCGTTGTTCGGCCTCACTGAATAGCTTAGCATTTTCCAAACCTACGCTCATACTATTGGCTATGGTTTCCAGAAGTTTTATATCATTTTCTGAAAACGCAAGTTCCCGATCTAAATTCTGAATACTTACATAGCCTGAAACATTATTCCTAACAACCATGGGTACAAACAAAATTGATTTTGGTAATCGAGTACCCGGAACCGCTTCAGCTGGCATTCCTGAAATTTCAGCAACCTTTTTAGGAAGGTCCTTATCTATTAAAATAAGTTCTTTTTTGGCGATCAATAATTTTCTTACGGGATCAAGTTTTCTGGGTTTTGGTTTTATTAATTCACCATCCTCATACAAGAAGTTAAAAATCTCCAGCTGTTTATCATAATCAATGGTATAAATCCCTACAACCTGGGCATCAAACAAATCCCTGATCTTATCCCCAACCATATTATAAATTCCCTGCATACCAATCTCTTTGTTAATGGCTTCTTGTATGCTGTTCAACAAGGAAAGTTCGGCCTCACGCTGTTTTAATTGATGCGTTAAGGTATCCAAGTTGGGTTCCGCTTCTATATTTTTGCTAATTCGATCCATATAAAACGATTAAAGGTTTTTTTGTTTTTTTGTTGCGGGCAGTAAGACACTAAATGTCGTGCCTTTACCCTCTTCTGTCTCAACGGTAATTTTGCCTCCATGGGCTTTTACAATATCATAACTCATACTTAAGCCCAACCCAGTTCCCTTACCCGTAGGTTTGGTAGTAAAGAAAGGCTGAAATATTTTATCTACAACCTGTTTGGGTATGCCGTTGCCGTTGTCTTTTATTGAAATGGTTACACCCCCCTTGCCCCCCTCAAGGGAGGAAGTACTAATTGAAACCGTAGGCTGATAGTCTTTTTCTTTTGTTGAATTTCTTCTTTCGTTACAAGCACTTCGACCGCGCTCAGCACAAGCATAGAAAGCATTCGTAATTAAATTTAAAATAACACGCCCCATATCTTGCGGAATTACCTCTACAAGACCAATCTCGTCATCAAAGTTTGTTTCTAGGTTTGCGTTGAAGCTTTTATCCTTTGCCCGTAAGCCGTGATAGGCTAAACGCATGTATTCGTCTGCCAATTTATTTATATCTGTGTGTTCTTTTTCGGCGGTTCTCGTTCTGCTATGTTGCAGCATTCCTTTTACAATGGTATCTGCACGTCTACCGTGATGGTTTATTTTCTCAAGGTTTTGTTTTACATCATTTGCAATATGTTTTACCTCTTCTAGGTTACCTTTTTCTAGTTCTTCGTTCATATCTATCAAAAGCTCGTTGCTCACTTCAGAAAAATTATTGACAAAGTTCAATGGGTTTTGTATTTCGTGTGCAATGCCTGCTGTCAGCTCTCCCAAGCTTGCCATTTTTTCCGATTGAATAAGTTGTTTTTGTGTTTCTTGCAGGTTGGAAAGTGTTTTTTCAAGACGTTTCTTTTCAGCTAATAGTTCTGCAGATTGTTCTTGTTTTACTTTAAGGTCTAAAAACCGGATATAAGCCTGCTCAAATACTTTGGAAAAACGTATCAATACTGCTTTTTCAGTTTCCCTAGGTAATACACCAGTATTGGAAGGAATTAGAATAGCAGAGTTTTTTTGCCAAGCAAAAGAAAGCGTGTGTTGATCGTTTTGAAATATCCATTGTTTAAACTTTTCGGGAAGCTTTTTGTAATCTGAATGTTCAAAAGCATGCTCAAAAAAGCTATTTTTTTCTTCAATAGAATAGGCTTTAGAAAAATAGACATCACCCTTTTCTTTTGATTGCCAAGCATCTCTAAAAATAGGATGGTCAAAATAAGGCAGTAGATACTTGCCTACAAAACTAAAGTCTGGTGAAGCGATCCAATGCAAAACATCTTTTGAACCTTGAAAGTAGGTACATAGGGTAATCCCATTCGCATCCAAAATCACTCCTAATTCCTTTAATTTTTCAACAAGAATAAGGACTACTTCTTGTAATTCATTACCACTTTGCATCGCCAAAGAACGGCTCCTTACTTTTTCCAAAGCAGCTTCTATCTGTGCTTCTCTTGCCTGCGCTTCAGCCTTTGCCAAATCGGTGTACCTTTTATAAGCAAAAGTAAATACGTTGCGGAAGCGTTTTAATACCTTTTTTTGCTCATCGTTTAAAACACCAAAGTTAGAAATGCCGATGGCACCATTTCCAAAGGAATATAAGTTATAGGTGAGGTGGTCTGTTTTCCGAAGCCGTGGGTCGTCTTTTTCACCATTGCGTAATCGCGTTTCAATTAGTTCTTTCAGGTCTTTGCCCTTTAATTCAATTTCAAAAAAAGCATCGTTGGCAGATTGTGTTTTTTCAATTTGTTGCTCTATAACAGAATCGCCATAAAATGAAAATTTTGTGATAGCACTGGACATATCGTGAGAATAATCATAATCCAAAAAAGTTTCTTCTTCGTCATTGTGAATATCGATGATAGCATTACGAATATCACTAAAGCCAAGTTCTAGCAATTGCTCGTATAACACTTTGGCAATGCCAAGCATATCGTCTGCTTTTTGTAAGCTCAATGCGACAGAACGAACTTTTTCTAGAGATGCTTCAATCTTTGCTTCCCTTGCTTGTGCTTCGGCTTTTTGAAGGTCTATAAATCTAGTATACGTCTGATTAAAAACTTTTCCAAATCGATATAAAATATCCAAGCTTTCTTCAGATAAAGGTTGGTCTCCTACGGTTTGTAATCCACCAAATGGACTAAATACAAAAGAAGCAACATATCTATCTAAGGCACGATTAGCATCCTGAACTTCTTTAGGAAACCTACTAAACTCTGTTTTTTCATATAAATAATCGTCATATACTTCTTTTTCCTCACCCTCAATAACATAGACAAATTTCGGTGTCTGTGCTTTCCATTCACGCATCATAGCGTTATGGAAAGGATAATCTTCAAACTTCATGTAATAAGACTCAGGTACTTTTCCTTCATCAGGATTTGCTGCCCAAACCGTGTTGGATTGATCAGGCTCGTTATACATGTTGATTATACAAAATGAAAGTGAAAAGTCCAGCACGGTAAGCTCTTGAAGTACGGTCGCTACCAAATCTGATAATTCATTGGAATGCTGCATTGCCATTGCTCTTGCTCTCAAGCGCTCTAACCCTAACTCTATCTGTGACTCTCTGGCTTGTACTTCTGCTTTTTGAAGGTCTAAAAAACGTGTGTAAGTTTGCTCGAATACTTTGGCGAAACGTTTAAAAATATCGTGTGCATCAGGCACAGGCTCTCGTGTAATAAACAATAAATAACCATATTTAAAATAAACAACATGATCTATTTGGTAGGTTGGAAAACCTTTATTGGTTTCCTTTAAAATTTTTAAAACATCACCTATTACAGGAAGTGTGCTCATATACTCATAATGTTTCACACATTCCTTACCTGAAAACTCTTTTATTAATAATGATTCCCCTTTTTGTCCTTTTTGATAATAGTCCTTAAATATGCCTTCCCGGGGAACTGTGTAGGTGTGTAAAACACCAGCTTCATTTCCAAACCATTCTGTCGATTCTTTTTCTCCATAAATATTGAAGGCACAGCCCCAAGTTTTAATACCTAAGGCCCTTACTTGTTGGTCTAATAAGAAGGAGGCTTCTTGTAATTCGTCACTATGTTGCATGGCCATAGTTCTGCTCCGAACTTTTTCTAGAGCTAATTCTATTTGGACTTCGCGAGCTTGCTTTTCAGCTTTTTGAAGATCAAGGAAACGCTGATGTGCCAAATCAAAAGCACCTGCAAATTTTATTAAAATATCAATATCTTCTGTTGGTGGGTTTTTGACAATTCCAGGTAAACTGTAACCAATTTCTCCATGACTGGTTCTTGCCATGATAAAAGTTAGACCTTTAATATGTCTAATATCATCATGGGTTGGTGCTTGTGGGTCAATATTTTTAAAATCTCCCAATGCAACCATTTTATCCACATAATCGATAGCTTCTTCAGCATCCATAGCATACACAACGGTTGGTTTGTTGCTTTTTTCCCATTTGGCTAATAAAGGAATATCACCGTGGATATGCCTTGGCAGTTCCATAACAAAACCAATACGAGCGCCATCACCAGAGGTCATGGCTTTTTCATATCTATCTGGTAGCCACATCATGTGCCAGAAATAATGCGCTTCGTGGCCGAGCTTTATAAATTCATTGCGCATGGTTACTACAATATCCAACAAATCGGAAGATTGTTTCATGGCAACGGCTTGCGCTCTAATGCGTTCTAGAGCACCTTCAACTTTCAGTTCACGGTTTTTTTGTTCCAGTTCAAACGTGCGACGTTTTATGGCTTCTCGCAATTCTTGGTTCTCTTCGTTTATTTTATCAAACCCAATGGTTTCGCCATCTTCTGTCTTTGAATCTGGTGTAGAGAAATGCTGATAGATAAACCGCCATCCTTCTTTATCTTCTCGTAATACATTCGAAAACCGAAATCTGCCATAGTAGCTATAGTCTGTTTCATTAAGAAACCAAGCGTCAAAAACATGGGTAATGAATATAAGTTCCCCAAATTGTTCCAATGTCTGGGTTTCATTCCTTAAATCACATTTTCCTGCTAATTGTTCGGCAGTAGACGCGAAGAATTGCGTAGTATCTTTTCGGGTTAAAAACTCTTCATTATTTGTAGAACCAATAAAATGATAATCATCGTCTAAATAGGCGTCATAGGTTTTTACATCCCCATTCAAGTAACTATACAGCCAAGTGTCATACACTTTTAGCACGCTAGCCTCTATTTTTTTATCGATGCTCATAATCAAGGGGTTATTGGTATTGAAATTATGAATTCCGTTCCTATATTTTGTTCAGTAGAAACACGTAAATCACCTCCGTGCGCTTTTACAATATCATAACTCAAGCTCAATCCCAAACCGGTGCCCTGCCCTGTGGGTTTAGTGGTAAAGAAAGGTTGAAATATTTTATCCACAACGTGTTTGGGCATTCCGGTGCCATTGTCTTTTACTGAAATGGTTACACCCCCCTTGCCCCCCTCAAGGGGAGAAGTACTAATAGAAACTGTTGGTACATATTCCTTTTCTTTAATAACATTATTTATTTTGTTAGCGCTTTTTAGATTATGATCAGTACAGGCACTTCGACTCCGCTCAGTACAGGCATAAAAAGCATTGGTGATTACATTTAAAATAACCCTGCCTATGTCTTGTGGGACGATTTCAATTTTTCCTATCGACGTATCATAATCTGTTTGTATCGTTGCATTAAAACTCTTATCCTTTGCCCGTAGCCCATGGTAAGCCAAGCGTAGGTATTCGTCTACCAAGACATTGATATCTACAGCTGCTTTTTCGCCAGAATTGCTTCGGCTATGCTGCAACATACCTTTTACAATACCATCAGCACGTTTGCCGTGATGGTTTATTTTTTCAAGATTCTGAATCACATCTTTCGCTATAAAGTTTACTTCTTCCGTATCGCCTTTTGCCAATTCATCAAGCATTTCTTGCAATAGCTCTTTGCTTACTTCAGAAAAATTATTGACGAAGTTTAACGGATTCTGAATCTCATGTGCGATACCGGCAGTGAGTTCCCCTAAACTTGCCATTTTTTCCGATTGTATCAACTGCTTTTGGGTTTCTTGCAGTTCGGTTAAGGTTTTTTCTAAGGTCTCTTTTTCCTTTCTTAGGTTTTCGGCCTGCTCTTCTGCTTTTGCTATATCCATAAAGCGACGGTACGCAAGTTCAAATACGTTTCTAAATCGCTTTAGTATTTCTAATTGCTCTTGCGTAATGGAATTATAGGTGGAAATACCTAAATGCCCCTCCCCTATGGAATACAGGTAAAAACATACCGAACGGGCCTTTAATAACTTTTCATCAAAGTTTGAAATAGTCGTTTTTCGCCACTCCATCCAATCTTCAAAATCTTTCCCTATTATTTCTTTTTGGTATAAAGCATCATGAGAAGCATCCAACTCATCATACAGGTTTTGTATAATGGGTGAGGTTTCATAACGTGATTCTTTAAATATTTCGGCACTGCCTTCCGTATAGACACAAATAAGATATAGCTCGTTTTCGCCAAGGTTTATCACTACTTGTGCATTGCGCGTGTTACTGAAACCTAAAATAAATAGTTCGTTGTAGAGGGATTCTGCTACTTTAATAAGCTCATCAGATGTACGGATGGTCAATGCCACGGCGCGCATTCGTTCTAGGGCAGCCTCTATTTCCAGTTCCTTGTTTTGGGCTTCAACCGCCTTTCTTTTTTTCTCCAGCTCTTCAATGGTTTCTTCTAACAAGGTGGCAGTGGTACGCTTTACCTTTTCGGTACGTTCCAGTTTAAATTCTGAAATAGTCAAGTCACGGTCCGTATCCTTGGCCGCTTTGGTAAGCGCATTTTTATCTGCTTCGGAAAACTGTTCCGACTGCTCTATATAATCCAGTATTTTTTGAAGATGCTGGTTCATTCTTTTTCTTTTAAGGCTACCCAACAACAGGCACCAGAATGATAGTTTTGTTCTCCCTCTGGGGCTCTTCCATATTCCCCATATGTAAAGAAGCCAGCCATTGGGGCGTTCCACACATCGGCCAAGCCTTCATTTTCAACCGAGACCAATGGTCCTAAAACCGGCGGCCTGCCAGCACATGAGAAAATAATAAGGGCATCGGCATGCGTATCATTTTCTTTTTTAAAGGCGCTTGCCTTATCTATTACTTCTTCGGCAATATCAAAATCGGGTGGCATGGTAAACCAAAACTCTGTTCCTTCCAGCATTTCTGAATCCATTTCAAGGGCATGCTCTGTATGGTCAACACTCAAGGGGCTCCGCAATGCAGTTTCGCCAGAGGCTCTTTTTACAATAAATGGGTAGTGAATGGATAGGTCTTTAAACATATTAAAACTCTCATCCCCCAGTTTTTCGGTATGACCCAGGTATTTATAATACATTTCGACAGCAGGTTTGTCGTCAATAGTATAGAGCAGTTTGCCTTTACTTTTGGTTACCCTTCTAGAAATCCCCATCGGTTTCCATCCGTTAATGGCCATTCCGTTGAGGGAAATTTTATCTGCATCAAGCGCAAGCGCAACCATCCCAAAATCGGTTTCTTCATCATTGGTAAATACAAAAGATCCCGAAAAGGTCCAGTCGTCACCTGCCATCCCACCAAAGTAGATTCGATCGGGGCCAATTATTTCATTAATGCTGTTTACAAAAGTCTCGCCATCAAAATATTCACCCTGAGCAGTCATTCCTGTACTACACATGATAAATGAAGGATTGCTGAAATGATTTAAAGCTGCATTTGTTACGCTTGAAACGGTTTCTTTCAGGTTTTTACCGCTGCTATCCCCAAAAAGAATTTTATAATGTTCTTTTGGAAGTTCTAAAAGCAACAGAGCTATTCCGCCTTCGGTTTGCGTGCCGTTTATAAACTCCCCACAGGAAGTAGCACCAAAAACATCGATATTTTTGGAATTCAGCAGTTTACAAACAGCTTTTCTGTCCTGCTTTACAGAAATGAACAGTATAGCAATTGTAGGTTTAAACCCATCTGACAGACTATTTTGTAATGCCTGTTTAATGGCTTCTATCGATGTACCTTGTAAAGACTTCGCTTTCATAAACAAGTGTTTTAAAATCAAGCAACGTTCAATGGGGTAAAAGGGGGATATACTACTAGTGGGGAGTAATCTAAAGATAGTAAAAATATTCCTATGAATATTCCTTGATTTGCATGACACGTTAGGTGAAGCTACTAAATAGCCGCAGAAAAATAGAACGGTTTAGGACTAAGGCGTTTTAAATCTTTCCGAAGGGGGCAAAATGCTTACCGAAGCAAACCAATGCACTTGTCCTGTTCCGCTCCTTCCCCTTCCCTATTTTTAGCTGAATCTGTAGCATATACCCAAATAAAAAGAGCGAAGAAATACATACAAGGAAAATACAACACACCCCACACGAACCAATATTATAAACCAGGTTCTCTAGTGGTTTTCTTCGACTTTACCCCTAGTTTCCTTCGACTTTTATACGTAAAATGGGGGCTCATGTCGAACAAAAGTCGAAGAACACTCGAAGAAAACTGGGATAAAACCCAAAGGAAACTTGGTTGTGGTTTGTGTGAAAACTGGGGGAAATATTATTGTAAGCTTAATAATTTATATGTTCATTTTTTCCATTGATGAAAAAACGAACCAAAAAAATCTAGGCTTACGAAACGGTATCTAAATTTATCATTCGGTGCCTAAATTTTAGGAACTCGCTTTACTACTCCTGCTAGGGTGAACTAGTCATCTTGCTCAAACAGCCTAAAATTCTTAACGGCACTTTCATTTCAAATTTGACGATACCTTTTCGATAGGCCAAAGGCAGGATTTTTTAAAATACTTCCTCATTGTGTAGTAATTAGCTGGAAAAAAGTAATAACTATATCATGTAGCCTAAATAACAAAAATCGCCCTACCCATTTGCAAATTAAGCCCATACCTATTATATTAGCCGTTCCCCTTTATATAATCTAACTAACTTAACCGTATGGGAACACTACAAAATGGCCTCATGGGAGGCTTCTCTGGAAAAGTAGGTCCGATCGTGGGCGCTACTTGGCGAAACAAGAACATTATACGCTCGGCACCGCAACTTTCTAACAAACCCCGTAGCCAAGCACAATTGAGCAACCAAAGTAACTTTGGGCTGGTAAGTACCTTTTTAGCGAAGTACCGCAGCTTTATCAACGCTTATTTTATACCCGATGCAGACGGCAAAGCGGCCTATGGCAGTGCGATGTCCTACCATAGAAAACATGCTACCGTACAAGAAGACGGACTGTATTATATGAACTACCCCAAAGTACTCATTAGCAAAGGCACCTTACCCGGCGTATTGGGCATCACGCTTACGTCCTTGCCCAATGATGGTTTACAACTTACTTGGGAGGATAACAGCGAGCAAACCCTCGCTGCCCCAAACGATCTGCTAACCGTAGCCACATACGCCCCAGCGTTACATACCTTTTATTTTTTTAAAGCTTGTGCCGAACGCCAAAACACCACCGTACAACTTACGATACCCGCTGGTTTTACCCAACAAAACCTACAGCTCTGGGCGACCTTTACCGACCAAGCAGAACACCCTACCGCAGCGACAAGTTGTTATGTTGGGGAAGTGAATGAATAGGGAATTGAAATATTTGGGTATATTTGGGGGGAAGTTATCTCCCTTTTATAAAAGTATATAAACGTATTTCTGTTTATAGTTACAATACTTAAAATTTAATAAAATACTAATGCAAAAACTTAAACCATTGAAAAAAATATTACTTATTGGATTTGGAATTACGCTTTTAATTATAGGATGTGGCGCGCCAGTTTCTTTTACTCGAACTGTAAAATTTAGTCCTAAAAATGATGAAATTACTACAACGTCTTCACTGAAAGAATATCTGGCAAAAAACCCAAGCCCAAAAATTGTTTTAAGAACAACTACCAGAGTAAACTCTGATAATGTGACGGAAAAAGAGCAAAATAATTATTTATATAATGCAATCGAAAGTGAATTATTGAAAAGCGGTTTCGTTGTACGAGACAGACAACTTTTTGATAAAATAGTCACAAACGCTGATAACAATAATAATTATGAAAATCTTAAAGAAAAGTCTGATACCGATTTAATTATTGAATTGACAAATTTGGACAGAAGCATAGCGTATCAAACTAATAAATATTATGACAGTAAAGGTAATGAGAGAACTTCAGCAATATTAGCAAATAAAACATATTATGGTGCTACAATAGAATTCAAAGTGATAATGATAAGTACCAACGAATTTGCTGGGATTTATAAATTTAATTATGTGCCTTGTATAAATGGATGTGATTACGGACCAACACGAAAACAAACTCGCCAAGAATTGGATAAATCAGAATCGTATGAAGCTGTAGAAGAAGATAAGCTTATCAAGTTTGTAAAAAATGCGACTAATCAGTTAGTATCTGAGATGAGAAGCTAAATGTAAAAAGTAATATGGCAAGAAATATATAATCCAAATTTGGGAGGTTTAATTGTGAAAGAATTTATTCGATATTACTGATTTTCGTGATTAATCTTAAAATAATAACTTATAACTAGTGATTGATGGTATTATGATACCATCAAGAATAAAAACTTAATTAAGGTTTATGATTAAAGAGAAAGCTATCACCTATAGTTTATTAGCGCACATTCGAAATACTGGAACTCTTGCAAAAGGACCAATTGATATTTTTATTCCTTTAATAAAAAGAGTTTTGTCAGAAATGAATTACAGAGGAGTTTATGAAGGGAAAAGCTTATTAGAAATTCAAAATGTTGCTAAAGAACTTTATTCAATTGATTTTCCCATTCCTGTTTTAAAGAAAATACTCAAGGAAATTGCTAATGACTTGAATACAAATGAGGAAACGGCTTTCTATTTATATCTTGATGGTTCCTTTAGCATTAAAAAATATGTTTTTTCAGATTATGAAGATATAATTCAAAAGAAAAAATCTTCAATAGATGAAATAGAAAATTTGTTTAAAAGTTTCTGTGAAACATCAGAAATTGAAGGCAAAAAGCCAGAATCAATTTTCAATTTTATTGAAAAAAATAAGTATAATCTTTCAAAATATATATCTAATAGTGATGATACTATTAACGAAGACCATACTATCGAAGCCCAATTTGTTGATTATTTTAAAAATATCCCGTCTGTATACGAAGTAATAAAAAGTATTTATTTAGGGTCCATTATAGCTGGATACATAGAATATAATTCAGATGATAAAAAAAGAGATATTGAATTACTTTTAGATACAAATTTTATAGTTGGTTTAATTGATTTAAACACACCAGAATCTACTCATACCTGTAGAACGTTAATAGAAATTGCAAAGCAACAAGATTTTAAAATAAGGGTTTTAAAAATTACAATTGAAGAAACTCAAAATTTGTTGCAAACCAAAGCAAGGTACTTTGATAAATCATTTTTACAGAAAAAAGTAAATCCTGAAGATGTCTACAACGCTTGTGATAGAAAAAACTTAAAAAAAATAGATTTAGAGAGAATTGCAGATAATTTAGAGCCTACAATTGAAAAATTTGGTATTAGTACAATTTATCAAAAAAAATTAGAAGGAGAAGCAAAGACTGGCGATGATTATTTAAGACTCAAAAATGTAAGAAACTCAAAAAAAGCTGCTTTACATGATGCAATTGCTCTTTTGCATGTAAGAAAAGCCAGAACTAAAAGAGTGAGAGATTTTGATAAAGCTAACGCATGGTTTGTTAATAATTCAATATCGAGTGAAAATGATAGTTATTTTTTAAATAAAGGCTATTTACCTGAAACTATAAAAGCTGATGACCTTTTAAATATTTTATGGTTAAGTAATCCTAGCGTAAACAAAAGTATTGATGGCGGAGATTTAGCCGATATCGGTTTGACATCAATTATCTCCTTAACCTTAAACAATAATCTTCCTAAGTCAAGAATTCTAAGAGAACTTGACGATAACATACATAAATATGCTAAAGAAGAAATCAGCGATGCAGATATTATTAGAGTAGCAACAAGAATTACAAGCAAACAGCTGAAGGATATAGAAAGGTTAAATGTTCTTGCCGAAAAAGACAAAGAAAGCTTTGTAAAAAGACTAGAGGAAGAAGCGTCAAAACAGAAAAAAATTGAAGAATCCCGTCAAAAAAAGCTTGAAGATTTATTTAGACATTTTACAACTAAACTTGATAGTTTAGAAAAGAAACAAAAAATTTATACAGAGAAGGAAAAAAAGATAGATTTAATACATGAAGAAAAATCTAGCTCTGAAATTAAAGTTTCAAAACTTGAAAAGGAATTGATTTACCAAAAAAACAAAAATAGAGCTATACAAAGAAACATGTGGATTTCAAAAAAGATTAGAAAGTGGCGACTTAAATCTTGGGGAGAACTATTACTATGCCTTTTAATTTTTGGGGTTTTTATTTTGATTTTATTAAGATCTGCTAATTGGAGTATGGATAAGTTGAATTCAGATATAAATGAATTATCAAATAATATTATATTCTCTGGTTTTTTTACAATTTTCTGGACTATTGTAACTATAATTTATGTTCGTGGGTTGTATGATAAATATAGAAATCAAAGCAATATTTTAAGTTTCAAGAATAATTTAGATATCCCTAAAGAATATAAAGACATAAAGTCTCTATAGCGAATAATGCATAATTGTAATCTTTATTTTTAGCAAAATTGTTAAAAGGGATAATCCTATTTATCTAAAAATAAAATCGACAAATAAACATTATTAAAATAATAATCTCCCCATTTTTGCAACCCAATTGAATATACAATATCTCAAACCGTGAAGCTACGTTATTGAGAGAAAAGTATTGTGGGTAGCGAACCGTAATGATATACCCAAAAAAGGGTATTGTTCAAAATTTATATTTACAGTAGTTTTGTTGCCTATATACCAACCTTTTATATAAAACAATAGCAAGGCTACTAGCTGTCTCAGCTATGCTGTTTTGTATTTATATACAGAAGCCTTTCTAGAAAAAACAGGAGCAATAAAAGTACCATGAACATCAAATTTTTAACCTTACTATTATTTTTAATGGCCCTACCTGTATGTTCACAAGTGGGGATAAACACAACAGAACCACAAGCTGCTTTAGATATTACTGCGTCCTCTGAGGGGGTATTAATTCCTCGTATTGAATTAACCGACACTGCTACTCCAATAGATACTCCCACGGTATCTGAATTGGTCTATAATACGGCTACGCAAAATGATGTGACACCTGGTTTCTATTACTGGGACGGAGGATTATGGGTTTCATTATCAGGAACTTCAACCAATGAGCTAGAAGATTGGCAAGCTGCTACGTTACTGTCCCCTTGGGTTAATACGGGAAATGGTTTTTCTACGGTTAGGTACTATAAAGAAAATGGCCGTGTATATCTTTCGGGAAGAGCAAGTGGGGGTTCCCATGGTGATTACGTATTCTTTTTACCAGAAGGATATCGACCTGATGCTACATTAGCAATACCTCTTCTAGGCGACGATCATCTTTATATTGATAGCTCAGGTCAAGTACGATATTTTGGTTTTAAAAATCTCGTATTTTTAGATGGTATCTCTTTTCGGGTAGATTAACAGTAGCCTATATATACCAATAGTATGCTTTTACGTAATTCTAGTTTGTTATTATCAAATTAATTTAAATGAGTCCGCACCCATATAACGTATAGTAGGTTTTTTTAAAGTTTCTAATAAAATCTTTTGCAACCCAATTGCACTCCTTATTCCCTATATTTGTTACGTGAAAGTTTTGGCAGTCATATTATCTATTTACTTTTTGGGGCTCAACGTAGTGCCCTGTAGCGATACGGCCCCTACCCAAGACGACACACAAATTGAGGTGGTCAGTACCCAAGACATCGACCACGAACACCAAGATAGTGATGATTGCACCCCTTTTTGTCAATGTCACTGTTGCCACGTCCATACGCTGGATATTGGTGCCGCGGCCTTTGAGCCCATCGACCTAGCAATCTCAGACCATATCTTTTTACACTTTGACAGTTTGGGAGAAGACATTCCCCATACCCTACTCCAACCGCCTCGCGGATAAGAAAGGGGTTTTACATATCTAAACATACATTTTAATGTCCGGTCGAGCGCAGTCGAGACCTCAGTGGCAGTTATGGATTGTTAGTTCTCGACTGCGCTCGAACTGACAACCGACTGCGCTCGAACTGACAACCGTCTCCAATCGAACAGACAGCATCGTTCAGTTTTAAACCCCTTCCTTTCCTTTAACAAAAATAACAAGCGTACTATAACGCTTTATCATTTTATTAAGCTAGACTACTGATTATTAAGGCATACGCACTTTATGCTTCAATAACACAAATACTAGCACTATCAAAAACATACCTATGATCAATAAAATCATTGATTTCTCCATCAATAACAAGTTTATAGTGGGACTCATGACCCTCGCCCTCATTGGTGCGGGTATTTGGAGTATGACGCAAGTCCCCATTGATGCGGTACCGGACATCACCAACAATCAGGTACAAGTAATTACCCAATCGCCCAACCTGGGCACGGAAGATATTGAGCAGTTTGTTACCTATCCCGTAGAAGTGGCGATGAGCAACCTACCCAATGTTTCCGAAATACGCTCGGTATCCCGCTTTGGGCTCTCGGTTGTCACCATTGTGTTTGACGACGACATGGGCATTTACCTGCCCCGCCAACTGGTAGCCGAAAAGCTAACCGAAGTACAAGAACAGATCCCCAATGAGTTTGGGGAACCTTCTATGGGGCCTATTTCCACCGGATTGGGCGAAATATACCAATATACCCTAGATGTGGACGAAGCTTACAAAGACGAATACACCGCCACCGAATTGCGAAGTATGCAAGACTGGATCGTCCGCAGGCAGATGGCAATGGTTCCAGGAGTAATTGAAGTAAATGCCGTGGGCGGAAACAAAAAACAATACGAAGTAGCCGTCGATCCAGATGAACTACGTGCCATCGGGATTACGATTTCTGATGTGTACACCGCTTTAGAAAACAACAACCAAAACACCGGAGGTGCGTATATCGAAAAAAACCACCAGGCAAACTTTATCCGTGGTGAAGGCTTGGCGCGTACGGTAAGTGACATTGAAAATATAGTCGTAAAAAACCAAAAGGGCATCCCCATAACGATTAAAGATGTGGGGACGGTCACCATAGGTAGCGCCGTACGCTATGGCGCGCTTACCAAAAATGGGAAGGGCGAAGCTGTTGGCGGGATGATCTTAATGCTGAAAGGTGCCAACTCGAACGAAGTGATTGAGAACGTAAAAGAACGCGTGGCGCAAATACAACAATCGCTGCCCGAAGGTGTGACCATTGTTCCGTTTTTAGACCGCAGTGAATTGATTTCCGAAACCACTGGCACGGTCACCGGCAACCTCTTAGAAGGGGGATTAATCGTGATCTTCGTCTTGGTATTGCTATTAGGAAATTGGCGCGGCGGCTTGATTGTGGCTTCGACCATCCCGCTATCTTTGTTGTTCGCCTTTATCTTAATGAACGTTTTTGACGTCTGGGCCAACCTGATGAGCTTGGGGGCTATTGACTTCGGAATCATTGTAGATGGCGCCGTGATTATTGTAGAGGGAACGGTGTTTATGCTCTATTCCTACCTTCGGAAAAATAAGTCCATTACCAAAGAGACTAAAAATGAAGTAACCGCCAAGGCATCCAAAAAGATGATGAATGCGGCCTTCTTTGGACAGCTCATCATTTTAATTGTATTCCTACCCATATTAGCCTTGGAAGGTGTGGAAGGCAAGATGTTTAAACCGATGGCGTTGACCTTTATCTTCGCCATGATTGGCGCGATGATCCTTTGTTTAACCTACGTACCGATGGTTTCAGCATTATTTTTGAAAGTTTCAAAATCTGAAAAGCGATCATACGGAGACAAATTTGTAAACTGGATAGAACGCAAATACCAACCCTTACTGAACACATCCCTAAAGAAAGGGAAGCTCATCATTGGAATTGCGATAGGCTTCTTTGCCTTGGCAATCTTTACGTTTACCCAAATGGGTGGCGAATTTATTCCACAGTTGGATGAAGGCGATATTGCCTTTCACGCCATCTTAAAACCCGGAAGTTCGCTTTCAGAAAGTATTGAGACCACGACCAAGGTAGAACGTATTGTCAAGGCGCAGTTTCCCGAAGCCACAGACGTCATTAGCCGAATAGGCGTAGCCGACGTCCCCACCGACCCCATGCCGATGGATATTGCCGATGTCTTCGTCATTCTGAAACCTACCGATGAATGGACCTCAGCGAACTCGAAAGAAGAGCTGGTTAATAAAATAAAGGAAGCCGTCAGCGTAGTGCCCGGTGTTAACTTTGAGTTTACCCAACCCATCGAGATGCGTTTTAACGAATTGCTTACTGGCGTTCGGGAAGATGTCGCGATTAAGTTGTTTGGGGAAGATTTGGATATCCTCGCCAGTAAAGCGGAAGAAATGGGGAAACTCATTAGTGACATCCCCGGCGTAGCCGATATGAAAGTGGAGGCCACCGATGGCCTGCCACAAATCACTATTGACTACAACCGAAACAAGTTGGCACAATACGGCTTAGACATCCATACGTTGAATAATACCGTACAAGCCGCTTTTGCAGGCGGTACAGCAGGAGTCATCTTTGAAGGGGAAAGACGTTTCGATCTGGTAGTACGCCTAAAAGCACAAAACCGAACCAATATTTCGGATATTGAAAACCTGTATGTCAACATTCCCAATGGCTCACAAATACCCTTACGCGAACTAGCCAAGATAAGCTACGAACCCGGCCCGATGCAGATTAGTAGGGATAACACTAACAGACGTACCTATGTGGGGATCAATATTCGGGACCGCGATGTGAAATCGGTAGTAAAAGACATTCAAGATAAGTTAGATGCCGAGTTTGAATTACCGCCGGGTTACTTTATACGCTATGGCGGCGCTTTTGAAAATCTGGAGCGAGCCAGTAGCAAGCTGCAAACGGTGGTACCCATTGCCTTGATTTTGATCTTTATTTTAATCTACTTTGCTTTGCAGTCGTTCCCGCAAACAGTGATGATCTACCTCGCCATCCCCATGGCAACCATTGGCGGAATTTTTGCGTTGTGGTTACGGGATATGCCATTTAGTATTTCGGCAGGGGTCGGGTTTATTGTCCTCTTTGGGGTTGCCGTTTTAAACGGATTGGTCATGGTTAGTGGTTTAAATGAACTGAAAGAAGAAGGCGTCACCAATTTAAAAGACCGCATTATACAAGGAACCAAACGGCGTATCCGCCCCATTATGCTCACCGCCTTTACCGATATCTTAGGATTTTTACCGATGGCGATATCAGCATCTGCCGGCGCGGAAGTACAACGACCTTTGGCAACAGTGGTCATTGGTGGTTTGGTCACCTCTACCCTATTAACCTTGTTTATTCTACCTATTTGTTACCAATGGATAGAAAGACGAAAAGAACGAAAACTTATGAAAAAACCAGCACTAGCAACTACCTTGCTGATTGTAGGCTTGTTAGGAAGTTCAGCTTTTGTGCCTACTTACGCACAGGAAATTTCAGAAACCGAAACAAATCCAACCACCGACCTGTTACCGATTACGTTGGAAAAAGCAGTAGAAACCGCGCAGCAGAACTATCCGTTGTTAAAACAGAAACAGCTAGAGATCGAACGGGAAACCGCTATGAAAGGTGCGGCGTATGACTTCGGAAAGACAACCATATTTACCAGTGGCGAAGAGATCAATGAAGAACGAGGCGTCTATACTACGGTAGGTATTGGGCAACAAGGCATCGACTTGCTGGGTATTGGTGCTAAGAATAAACAGCGTAAGCAACACATCGCGTTAGCTGAAACCGCTTTGGAGTTATCGGAATTACAAGTCGCTCAAGCAGTAAAAGAAGCATGGTCGAAAGCCTTTCAGGAAAAGCGGAAGTATCATTTGTATAAGGAATTAGATTCCATTTACACCCGCTTTGCAGAAGCTGTATCGCTCAACTATGAGGTAGAAGCGATTTCGAAACTGGAGTATGCTTCAGCGAAGAATCAAGCATTGCAGATTACCAATAAAAAACAACAGGCGTTAAGTGATTATCAAATTGCCTTACAACAGCTTAACCTCTGGTTGGTGTCCGATACCTTTTACACGGTCCCTGACACCTTTGAAGTAGGCGAACTGGGGATGCAACAGCTTTCAGCAACAATTGAGAAACATCCCGAATTACAGCTTTCCGAACAACAAATAAAAACCGCTGAAGCCGATTACAAAGCCGCCCGCGCTAATTTGTTACCGACGCTCAACCTACAAGGTGGCCTACAAAAGGTAAATGGATCGACTGGGTTTTACCGGTATCAGGCTGGAATATCCGTTCCGCTGTTTTCAGGCACCGAACGTAGCAAAGCAAAGGCTGCCAAAATAGAAACGGAAATTGCTAAAAACCAAGCTGCTTTCAACAAACAACAGATAGAAGCCACCTATCAACAAGCGGTGCAGACCTTTCAGAAATGGGAAGCCTCGTGGGTTTTTTATAAAGAAGAAGCCTTGCCGCTCGCCAAGGAGCAACGAAAAGGCGCTTTATTGGCCTATAAAGAAGGCGCAGTGGACTATGCCGCATTTACGCAATTGATGCGCGATGCCATACAAACTGAAATGGACGCACTCGAGGCGTTACACAACTATTTACAATCTGTATTTCAACTACACTATTTTAATAATTAAGACTATGAAACAAGTTATAAACCCTATATTAAGTCTATTCGTAATCACTGCTTTGAGTTTAGCTTCTTGCGGAGATTCGAATACCAAATCTGAAGGGAACACTACTTCAGAAGAAACAGCAAACAAAAAGCCACACGTAGAAGAAGTGATGCTTTCGGCACAACAGCTTGAAGCCTTACAAATGGAGACCAATACCCTACAAGACCGTAAAATGACTGGTTTTGTAGAAGCAAACGGTCAACTGGAAGTACCGCCACAAAACGAAGCAATGGTCACTTCGGTAGTGGGCGCCAATGTGGTTTCCATAGAAGTCATAGAAGGAGATGAAGTGAAAAAAGGACAGATACTCGCCTATCTATCACACCCCAACATTATCGAGAAGCAAACACAGTATTTAGATGCGTATAGCAATCGTCAGTTTCTGGAAAAAGAATACGAACGGCAACAAAAACTATACGAGGCAGGCGTAGGTTCAGGGATGAACTTCCAAAAAACGGAAGCCCAATACCAAGCCGCAAAAAGTTTAGTACAAGGCTTAAAGGCACAGCTACAGCAATTGAACATTAGCGCTACCGGAGTAGAAAAAGGCACCATCTACCAACGCGTAGCCCTACGAAGCCCCATAGAAGGATCGGTACAAAAAGTAAAGGTAAAGACCGGACAATATGTAGACCCACAAACGAATCTGTTTGAGATCGTCAACACCCATCACGTACACGCAGACCTTATGGTGTTTGAGAAAGACGTGTACAAAATAAAAAAGGGACAGACCGTTACGTTTAATGTACAGTCCATTCCGGGTAAAGAATTGTCGGCTGTGATCTATTCCGTAGGGCAAACCTTTGAAGAGAACCCAAAAGCGTTACACGTACATGCCGAAATAGAAAACAAAGAAGGACATTTAATTCCTGGTATGTATATTCAAGGTCGTATACAGACTGATGAAAGCCAAACAAAAGCCTTACCAGAAAGTGCCATTGGTACCGACGGGGATAAAAAGTATGCTTTTACCGTAGAAAAAGAAGGCGATGCTTGGAGTTTAAAGCCGGTAGAAATCACCACCGGCGCCAAAGATGGCGAATGGGTAGCCGTCAATTTTTTAAAACCGATTACCCCAGACACCCAATTGGCTTTTAATAATGCGTATTACCTATTAGCCGAATGGAAAAAGGGAGAGGCCGGGCATAGTCATTAGGATTATAATGAAAAAGTTTGTATTATGATTACATTTAACTGTCTATTCGAGCCCTTCGGCTTCTCTCAGGATAAACTAAAGTCGAGAATTACTAAGATTCCGGCTCAAATAGGTTTCGACTGCGCTCAACCAGACAAAGTGGTTTTTTAGTTGCTAAAAAATAGAAAAATGAACGAAATAGATAAAAAGTTAACCGATAAAGAAGTCCGTCCAACAGCGATGCGAACGCTGGTGTATCAACAATTGGCGAAGCAGAATACTGCCGTAGCCTTGACCGATATTGAGCTTGCTTTCACCAAAGCAGACCGAACTACGCTGTATAGAACCGTGAAAACCTTTGAAGAGAAGGGAATTGTACATCAAATAGACGATGGTACGGGGATTTCAAAATATGCGCTTTGTGAACCAGGCTGTAATTGTGAAATAGAGAACGACCTACACTTACACTTTCATTGTAGCAATTGCGACAAAACCGTTTGCTTGACCGAACATAAGATTCCACAGATCAGCTTACCCGATGGCTATGTAGCAGAAGATGTTAATTTGGTGGTAAAAGGTATCTGTTCCGGTTGCAGCGGAAGTTAATGCACTTCCATTGCACTATAATTATGGGGATATTGCACTAAAATTAAATAGAAAAACCTATTTAGGCTATGAAGCAAAATCCCAATACTTGTAAACCTCAAGCCGCTTGTTGTGCACACGATGAGCCCGAACACACATCCAATGACGGTCATAATCATGAAGGCGGCGCTTTAGATTTCATAACTTACATTCCGGCTATATTTAGTTTTATACTACTGGTAGTTGGTATTTGTTTAGACTATTTTGAAATTTCTTTCTTTACCGGTTGGGTGCGCATCGCTTGGTATGTCATTGCCTATTTACCCGTAGGCCTACCTGTTTTAAAACAAGGATGGGTCAGTATCCAAAACGGGGACTTCTTTACAGAATTCTTATTGATGTCCATTGCCACCATGGGAGCCTTCGCCATTGGAGAGTATCCTGAAGGCGTTGCCGTGATGGTGTTTTATGCGGTGGGGGAATTATTTCAGGGAGCTGCTGTAAAGAAAGCCAAAGGAAACATTAAAGCCTTGTTGGACGTCCGACCTAATGAAGCGTTGGTAAAACGTACTAACGATTTTGTTTCGGTACCGCCCGATACCGTAAAAGTTGGGGAAACCGTGCAAGTGCGTGTTGGAGAGAAAATTCCGTTGGATGGGGTATTGCTTTCTGAAAAAGCATCGGTCAATACCGCAGCGCTTACGGGGGAAAGTAAACCGAGTTCCATTAAAAAAGGCAAAGCCGTATTTGCAGGGAGTATTAATCTGGAAGGTGTTATTGAGATTGAAACCACCAAGGAGTTCAAAGACAGTTCCATTGCTCGTATTTTAGATCTGGTACAAAACGCTACCGCTCGAAAATCAAAGACTGAATTGTTTATTCGGAAATTTGCACGGGTATACACGCCAATTGTTGTGTTCTTAGCGATTGGACTTACCCTACTACCCTACTTTTTTGTTTCAGAATATATATTTGAAGTTTGGCTATATCGTGCACTGATCTTTTTGGTTATTTCGTGTCCGTGTGCGTTGGTTATCTCTATTCCGTTAGGATATTTTGGTGGCTTGGGTGCTGCTTCCAGACACGGTATTCTATTTAAAGGTGCTTCCTTTTTAGATGCCGTCACGAAAGTGAATACCGTGGTAATGGACAAAACGGGAACCGTTACCAAAGGGGTTTTTAAAATAAAAGAAATTAAAACTTCTAACATTTCCGAAGAGGAAATGATGCCCTACCTCATGGCGATGGAAGAACAATCTACCCACCCAATTGCCAAAGCTATTTTAGCATACAACGACAAAGAAGTAAAACTACAAGCGACCAATGTTTCTGAAGTAGCCGGGAAAGGACTGAAAGGAACGATAAACGGCAAAGAAGTGTTGGTAGGGAATGCTTCGTTGTTACAATCGCATAACATTGCTGTGCCTTCGGAAACAGAAACGATTGTAGAATCTATTGTAATGATCGCTATAGAAAACAACTTTGCAGGTTATGTTGTTATTTCAGATGAATTGAAAGAGGATGCGCACGCTGCTATTGAAAAGATTCGAAAAGCTGGCATTTCCAAGATTATTATGCTTTCTGGGGATAAAGATTCCATTACCCAACAAGTGGCAACAGAATTAGGAATAGATTGGGCAAAAGGCGGGTTATTGCCCGAAGATAAACTGAATGAGGTAGAAAAACTAAAACAACAAGTAGGTACCAAAGTCGCTTTTATAGGTGACGGCATAAACGATGCGCCAGTATTGGCAACCAGCAATGTGGGTGTCGCTATGGGTGGTTTGGGTAGTGATGTAGCTATAGAAACAGCCGATGTAATTATACAAACCGATCAGCCATCAAAAATTGCAACCGCTATAAAAATTGGCCGATCAACTCGACATATTGTTTGGCAAAATATTGCCTTGGCATTTATTGTAAAAGCAATCGTAATGGCATTAGGTGCCGGTGGAATGGCAACCATGTGGGAAGCAGTTTTTGCCGATGTTGGGGTAGCATTATTGGCTATTTTAAATGCTGTTCGGCTTCAGAAAATGTCTTGGAAGTAATATTTCAGCAAAAAAGTGTTAAGCTTATCCCAAATAGGCGGATTTATTGGGGATTCTTCTTCATTTAGGCATTTATCCCTTAGTTTTGCAGCTTGATAAACAATTGATAATTAGATAAATCAAATTTATGAGTACAGTAAAGGAAAAAGACACAGTAAGAGTACATTACACAGGTAAGCTGGAAGACGGGCAAGTTTTTGACAGTTCGTTGGAAAGAGAACCTTTAGAGATTACTTTGGGACAAGGTATGCTTATTCCAGGTTTCGAAAAAGGGCTTGTTGATATGAAAGTGAACGAGAAAAAAACAGTGAATGTTCCTAAAGAAGAAGCCTACGGTGATGTTCAAAAAGAGCTTTTCCAAGAAGTTTCTAAGGAAAACCTTCCTGAAGAAATAAAACCAGAAGTTGGGATGGGCCTTATGGCTAAAAACCCTGATGGTTCTGAGCGTCAGTTACGTGTAGCTGAAGTGAAAGAAGATAGCATTGTAGTAGATGCCAATCACCCACTTGCAGGTAAAGATTTGACATTCGAACTTGAAGTTGTTGAGATAAAATAACTTTTAGACTACTATATATTGAAAAACCCGGACGACATGTCCGGGTTTTTTATGTTTTAAAATGAAGTTTATAATTCAATAATCACATCCTTCATATCTTTTCGTACTTTCTTTTCTTTAGCCATAAAGTCGGTTTCATCCCGATACCCTACTGGAAGTAGCAAAACGGAAGTCAGTCCTTTTTCTTTTAGGCCTAAAATACGGTCATATTCTGTTGGATTAAAGCCTTCCATGGGACAGGCATCAATATTCGTTGCGGCACATACGGTCAATAAATTTCCTAAAGCCAAATACGCTTGGTTGGTAGCCCAAGTTCGTATTTCATCGGAAGATTGTTCTTCAAACGAATCCAATAAAAATTCTTCAAATGGTTTTAATATTTCATCTGGGGTATTGCGTATGGTTTTTACCCGTTTAAAATATTTCTGAATATACTCAGGACTTAATTTTTCTTCCACACAAAAAACTAGCAAATGAGAGGCGTCAACCACTTGATGTTGGTCCCAACTATGTGGCAGTAACTTTTTACGTTTCTCTTTATCTTTTACAATTACAAGCGTTACCGGTTGCAAGCCATACGAGGTTGCTGTTAAATTAAAGGCTTCTTTAAGTTGCTCTAGTGTTTTCTTCGGAAGAATTTTTTCTGAATTAAACTTTTTAGTCGCATATCGCCATTTTAATCTATCAATGATATCTGTTGCCATAAATGAAGTTACCTTTGTACTGCAAAAGTAACAATAGCTAGCTAAAATCTACCAAACGAACTGATAACTAAACACAATACCTCTAAAAACCTTTTTTATGCCTGAATTACAAGCCTTAATCGAAAAAAGTGAAACCCGAATTTGTAAAGCCGTATTTCCTAACACTACCAATCATTACGACACCCTATTTGGCGGAACCGCCCTTCAGCTAATGGATGAAGCTTCTTTTATTTGTGCCACCCGCTTTTCGCGTAAACGTGTAGTAACTGTTTCTACCGATAAAATAGACTTTACAACCCCGATTCCGCAGGGTACTATTGTAGAATTAATCGCCCGGGTTGATTCCGTAGGAAAAAGCAGTTGTGTGGTAAAAGTGGACATTTTCATGGAAGATATGTACAGCTATCAGCGAGATAAGGCAGTAACAGGATTCTTTACATTTGTTGCCGTTGGGTTTGACAAAAAGCCGATTGCGATTATTGATAAGTAAGCTTATAACAGGTAATTATGACTCATTTTTAGTAAAATGCTAAATTATACTTACATTTAACTAAAATCGAGATTATGAAAAAAATTCTACTTTTAGGTATTACCGTATTATTTTCTACTGTAACGTTTTCACAAACTGCGCGCGTACAAGTTGTACACAATTCTGCAGATGCGTTATTATCTGAAGTTGATGTATATCTAAACGGTACCTTGGCTTTTGATGATTTCCCTTTTAGAAACGCAACTGAATTTATGGATGTTCCTTCAGGCTTTCCTGCTGAAGTTGCAGTAGCGCCCGGAAATAGTACCAGTGTTGATGATGCCGTTATTACTGAGACCTTTGTTTTTGAAAGTGATGAGACGGTTATAATTATTGCAAATGGTATTGCCAACGAGACGGGATATGATCCTTCACCACCATTATCCTTTGACACATTTAATATGGCCAAAGAAGTAGCCGAAAACTCTGAAAATGTAGAAGTGTTGGTTCACAATGGTTCTACAGATTCCCCTTCTTTCGATATTGTTGAAACTGGACAAGAATTAGGAACATTAATAGATGATCTTGCCTACCCTGACTTTCAAGGGTATATTGATTTACCAACAGCAGATTATACCATAGATGTAACTAACGCAGACCAAAGCACAACACTTAAAAGATACTTAGCACCCTTGCAATCTTCAGGTTCACAAGGTGCTGCCTTAACGGTTATAGCTTCTGGCTTTATGGACCCTTCACAAAATTCAGACGGACCTGATTTTGGCCTCTTTGCCACTACAGTTGGAGGAGGTCCATTATTAGCACTTGAAGAACTTCCGTTAAGTGTTACAGATGTGGAGGCCGCGAATTTTACAATTTACCCAAACCCTGTAGATACCAACTTGACCCTTGAAAGCACAGGTCGTTTTAAAGATATAACACACATTACCATAACCGATATGCAAGGACGTATTATAAAAACCATGGAACTTCAAGAAAACAAACATATCAATGTTTCATTTTTATCATCTGGAATCTACCAAATTGGTCTTTTTGAAGACAATAAAAAAGTGTCTTCAAAAAAGTTTATAAAAAAATAATGTTAGCGCTTATCTGCTTGCTTTATTTGATGTTACAGTATGAAATATTCCTTTTTATGAAACTTTGTTTTTAAAAATTAAAAAAAGCCTTTTCAAAATAAAAAAAGGATGTTATATTTGCACTCGCATTTGGGGAATACCCAATGAGACACTTGGAGAAATGGCAGAGTGGTCGAATGCGGCAGTCTTGAAAACTGTTGAGGGTCACACCTCCGGGGGTTCGAATCCCTCTTTCTCCGCTGAAAAGCTCGTAAACGCAGTGTTTACGGGCTTTTTCATTTTTAGGTGGTGAATTGGGTGGTGTTTTACTGGCTTTTGATAAAACAGAAACTACATTTATAGTTAAAACAGGGTAGCTCTTTACCTACCTAAGTTTAATAATGAGAACATAATTTTTTCATTGAACTTACTTAATACTTTATAATAGTCTTATTTTCTCAATAAGTATATATTATAAAAAACTGCAACCTGATTTAAATCATATTCTTACCCAACTGTATATCGTAATTTTGAATCGAAATTAAAACATACAGTTATGACTCTATACGCAAAATTAAATCAGGACTTTTCAAAAAATTATATGGCAAACTCTGTACTAGGGATTATTCTTTCCACTTGTATTGGTTCAATTGCCGTGATGACTTCTTTAATGAACGGAAACGGAATACTTGAAATGATTCTTGTTTTTGTAAGTGTAGCTACTTGTAGTATTCACAATGCCTCTATTCTTACACTACAAAAAGCGGAATTAGTATTTAAATTATTAATGATAAGCATATTCGTTAATGCACTAATAATTCTGGGTAACGGATTATTTTAAATGAAAAACTATAATGTCTTCTTTAGTTTCAAAATATAATGTTGCGGGACCAAGATATACAAGCTATCCAACTGTCCCTTACTGGAAAAACGAATCATTTTCACTTAGAGGGTGGAGAAAAACCTTGCAAAAGAGCTTTAAAGAGAGTAATGGTACCGAAGGAATAAGCCTTTACATTCATTTACCTTTTTGTGAAAGTCTATGTACATTTTGTGGATGCAACAAACGAATTACAAAAAACCACGAGGTTGAGACCCCATACTTGCAGTCGGTTTTAAAAGAATGGAAGTTGTATCAACAACTGTTTGATAAAAAACCCATTATAAAAGAGTTGCACTTAGGAGGAGGAACACCTACTTTTTTTTCTGCTGAAAATTTAAAGACATTGCTCAACGGAATTTTTGAACATTCCATAAAAGCTAAAAAAGCAGAACTAAGTTTTGAAGGTCACCCAAATAATACCACCGAAGCACATTTACACATGCTTGCCTCACTGGGATTTAACCGGGTAAGCTTTGGCGTGCAGGATTATAATGAAACGGTACAAAAAGCCATTCACCGTATCCAGCCCTTCGAGAACGTGAAAAAAGCGACAGAAAATTCAAGAAAAGCTGGGTACACTTCTGTGGGGCACGATATTATTTTTGGACTTCCATTTCAGAAAAAAGAACACATTATACATACCATTGAACGTACCAAAGAACTTATGCCAGATCGCATTGCCTTTTACAGCTATGCACATGTACCATGGATAAAAGGTAACGGACAACGTGGCTTTAAGGACGAAGACCTTCCTTCTGCTTCAGAGAAAAGAGAGCAATACGAAATTGGCAAAAAAATGTTGCTTGAAGCTGGTTATGTAGAAATAGGAATGGATCATTTCGCTTTAAAAACTGATAGTCTTTATAAGGCTATTGAAACCAAAACCATACACCGTAATTTTATGGGCTATACATCATCAAAAACACAAACTATGATCGGTCTGGGCGTTTCGTCCATTAGTGATAGTTGGTACAGTTTTGCTCAAAATGTAAAAACCGTAGAAGAATACCAACAGATGGTAGATGAAGGAAAAATACCTGTGTATCGTGGTCATATTCTTACTGAAGAAGACTTAATCATAAGAAAGCATATTCTAAACCTAATGTGCAAATTAAAAACCTCTTGGAGCAATAAAGAGGGCTGGTTTACAAAACTTCCGGATATTTTGATAAACCTAAAAGAAATGGAAACGGATGGCTTAATTGAAATTGAAAGCAATGCGCTTTATATTACAGAAAAAGGACGCCCGTTTGTTAGAAATGTATGCATGGCTTTCGATCTATTATTACAACGAAAACAACCTGAAACACAATTATTTTCAATGACTGTATAACAATAAAAACTAATAATTATGAGCATAACAGAAGAAAAAACAATAGCCGATATTGTTGCCGAAAACATTAAAACCTCTCACATATTCAAAAAATACGGAATCGATTTTTGCTGTGGTGGAGGGGTAACAGTACAAAAAGCGTGTGAAAAAAAAGGGATAGATTATATAACTTTAGCTGAAGAACTTCGCCATTTTGATATAGAAGTTGAAGAAAATTACGATTATATAAATTGGCCGTTGGATGTTTTGGTAGACCACATCGTTTCCGTGCATCATTTGTATGTTGAAGAAAATATTCCCCTGTTACTTCAATATGCAGAAAAAGTGGCAAAAGTACACGGTCATCATTATTCAGAATTAATAGAAATTCGTGAACTTTTCATTGAACTTTCTAAAGAACTTTCTGCACATATGAAAAAGGAAGAGTTAATACTTTTTCCGTTTATAAGAAAAATGGTTCTTAGTGAAAAAGAAGGACTTTCATTAGATGTTCCTCATTTTAGGACTGTAGAAAATCCTATTGCTATGATGGAAGATGAGCATGAAAATGCCGGTGACATTTGTAAGGAAATTGCCCGTCTAACTAATGATTATACACCGCCAGAAAATGCCTGTAATACATTTAGAGCTTTATATGATAAGCTGGAAGAGTTTGAGCAAGATTTGCATACACATATCCACTTAGAAAACAACATTTTGCATCCTAAAGCATTAAAATTGGAAAAAGAATTAAGGAATTAAGTAGAAGCCTGACTAGCTTACACTTAAAGTTTGGTTTAGTAGAAAAGGGAAGTTGAAAATTAATTCGACTTCCCTTTTTAATTTGGATAGTTAGTTAAATAATGACTGCTGATTATTTTTTCTTTTTTCCGCTATTAACCATATTGAAAACAAGTAGAACAAGAACTATACAGACGACGGCAAAAACCCCTATGATTATGGTTCCCATCCCCCAGTCCACTAATGGTATGATTGTATTAAACATAATTGATAAATTTTATTGATTAGTAATTAACTCAGTATTCATGTTTTCTGAAACAGCGTGACAATTATAATTGGGGTGTACCATTTCTACGGCGGGTTTGGGTGAAACATACGGAATTCCCAGCCCCATTCCCCTTACAATAAACAAACAGCCAATAAGCACCACAAACACTGGTATAGCTTTGCGAATACGTTGTCTAACTTGTAGATTCAAGAAATTTCCCAAGTAAATTGCAGTGGTCATTAGCGGCATGGTTCCTATTCCAAACAAAGCCATATATAAACTGCCTTGTAAGGCATTACCAGAAGCAATGGCTCCAAAAACAGCCATATATACCAGACCACAGGGTAAAAAACCATTCAAGAACCCAATGGTTAAAAACGTATCAGGTGATTTCCTTTTCAACGCAACCCCTAATTCACTTTTTACTTTTGAAATAAACTTGAACAGCGGTTTTGAAAAATTGTATTTCTGAAACGTTTTATATGGAAGCAAAACCACAATAATCATTAACACACCAATTGCAATGGTTAATTGTTGTTGCATCCCGAAGAGGTAAAAACTTTTTCCTAACATACCAAACAAAAGTCCGATTATTGAGTATGTGAAAACCCTTCCGAAGTGATACAGAAATATCTGTCCCGCTTTTCGTACTGGTTTTTTATGATCAACTGGTAATAAGAACGCAATAGGACCGCACATTCCCACACAGTGAAAGCTCCCTAATAAACCGAATATAAGTGCTGATAGTACCATTTTTGTTGATTAACCTCTCTACTTTCCATAGGAACGGCAAAACAAAGAGTGATTTAATGCAATATTTCTTTTTTAAATAAATACTTTTTCCCTTCGTAATCCCAAGCGATGTTTATGTTCCAACGACCGTCCACCAATCGCTTGTTAGGTATGAGCAAATTTGAACCGGAAAATTTCAATGGAAATTGAAAATCCAGTTGCTTGTTGGACGGTCTGTATAGGAACACTGTACCCGAAACTTTGTCAAGGTTTATTTCTTTTGGAAAGGAAAACAACCAACCTTCGTTTGTTCTTTCCTCTTTTATTTTTTCGGTTAACAATTTTAAGTTTTCCTCGGCATCGATTTCTTGCTGAAATGCGAGTTCTTTTTTGTAATACTCTTCTACTACCAAATCGTAGCTGTATTTATCGTTGGTACTCATTTTTATCACAAAAAACATGATAAAGCAAATAAAGGCTGCGATACCAATTACAATTCCTGTTCCCCAATTTATTTTCATAACATTCGTTTCTTAAAATGAGTTTTTAATCTCTATTTATAACTTCTCGGCCCCAAAAAGGTAGCTGTGGTTGTTTCTATCAATTTATCTCCACTATAAACCCCAATTTTAACCTTGTCTTTATCACCAGTTAAAGCACTACCATTGATTTCAATAAACAATGTCCCCTCTGCCAGACCTTGTTTGGGTACTTGGAAATCGTCGTGTGTAACCAACTTAATAGTTCCTTTATGGGAAAGTAGTTTAAAATGGACACTTTCTACATCTTCAGTTGTTTTATTAATTAATTTAAAAGTGAAGACATTACTGATCATATTGTTGTCTTTGTGTTCATATAATTGCCCAGGAAGTCTTAATACACGCGCTTCTACATCATTGCGAAGAAAAAGCATACCAGCCAATACCCCAATTAAAATGAATAATACGGCCGTGTACCCTTTTAATCTGGGCGTGAACTTAAACTTTGTTTTCTTTTCAATATTTTCTTCACTAGCATACCGAATCAATCCTTGTGGTAAATTCACAGCTTCCATAATGCTATCGCAGGCATCAATACAGGCAGTACAGTTTACACATTCCAGTTGTGTCCCGTTACGAATATCGATACCCGTTGGACAAACGTGTACACATTGAAAACAGTCAATACAATCTCCTTTTCCGGAAGCCTCTCGATCTTCATTTTTTTTGAATTTTGCTCTTCCTTCTTCTTTCTCACCCCGTTTATGATCATAGGCCACGACAATACTTTTATTATCCAAAAGCACACCTTGTAACCTTCCGTAGGGACACGCTATAATGCACACTTGTTCTCTAAACCAAGCAAATACAAAATAGAATACACCCGTGAAAATAGTTAAGGATATAAGGGTATTCCAGTTTTCAGTTGGGCCTTCCAGTATATATTCCAGTAATTTATCACTCCCTATAATGTAGGCTAGAAAAATATTTGCAATTAAAAATGAAATGATAAAAAAGATAAACCACTTTAACCCTTTCTTTTTAATCTTTTCGGCATTCCAAACTTGTTTATCTAACCTAATTTGTTTTCCCCTGTCACCTTCAATAGCATATTCAATTCTTCTGAAAACCATTTCCAAAAAAATGGTCTGTGGACAAATCCATCCACAAAAAATCCTTCCAAAAGCCACTGTAAAAAGAATGATAAAAACCACGCCGATGAGCATTGAAATAACAAATAAGTGAAAATCCTGTGGCCAAAATGGAAATCCGAATATATTGAACCGTCTTTCTAATATATTGAACAATAGAAATTGGTTGCCATTAATTTTTATAAAGGGTGCTGCAAACAAAAAAGCTAATAAAAAGTAGCTCACATATTTGCGATACTCATAAAACTTCCCTGAAGGTTTTTTAGGGTATACCCAAGAGCGCTTCCCCTCTTCATTGATGGTTCCTATACTATCTCTAAATGATTCATTTTCTTGTGTATCCACTAATGCTCTACTTTTATTATACTTACAAGGCCTTTTATTCTTTAGAATATTTTATCCGTAATGGTTAAAAAGCTATTCATCTTCAACTACATCTCCCGTTACTGGCTGATCTTCTATCTTTATCTGAATTTTAGTAGAGTCAATCTGTTTTACCTCAACTTCTTCCACAGGGGCATTTGGGTCTATCCAAAGGTCGCCTTCAGGATCTTTAGGGTCTACAGGCGTAGTACCATGTAAGCTCAAAACGTAACTTGAAACCTGAGCCATTTCACTAGGCTTTAAGTCGGTTTTCCAAGCAACCATACCTTTACCATCACGCCCACCTTCTGAAATTGTGTTGAATACATTTTTAATACCACCACCCAATATCCAGTAATCATCTGTTAAATTAGGTCCAATTCCACCGCCACCATCAACTTTATGGCAAGCAATACAATTAGCCTCAAAAATGGTTTTTCCGGCAGCTACATCTTCTTTTCCAGTTAAGATCTCGACAGTGTTTACATCTATTAAATCTTTAGCTGTTTTTTTATATTCTTCTATATCTGCCCGAGCTTCGGCTACGGCAATTTCATATTCCTCCTCTTGGTCAATACCGTCAAAAACATGATAGCGTACCATATATACTACTGCAAAAATGATAGTAGCATAAAACATATATAACCACCAAGGTGGTAAAACGTTGTCTAACTCACGGATTCCGTCATAGTTATGATCCAATACAATTTCACTTTCCTTTTCAATAGGTTTTTTAGCCAAAAGCTTTTTGTAGGTTTTTTTAAACCAATTGTTTTCTTTTCTATATGCTTCAGAAGCAATATATCTTTCTTGCGCTTCTTCGCTCAGCCCCCTAAATAAAATACTTTTTAAGGTTTCTGAAATAACTTCAACGGCAATAGCGAATAGAAATACCAAGCCCAATACTGCCCAAATGACTGGATATTTTAATAACGCCCAAGAATCACCGGATTCAACTGTAAATTCCATGAGCAAAAATGCCAGGGTCATAATACCTATAACCCTTAAGTAAGATGCTGTTGTTTTCATGATGGCTCGTTTTTATCGTTTTTTTCATTATCAATAGTTAGCTCTAAGGGAATGTTACTGACTTTTTTAATATGTTCTTTTTTTGCTGTGAATACCCACCAAAACAGGACTGTAAAAAAGATGAAAAAAATAAGCAGCGATATGATGGGATATATTGCCACTCCATCGATACTTTCCAAGTTTCCTTTAATGAATTTTAGCATGATTAGTCGTTTTGTGCTGAAGTTTTTTCAGCGGTTTTTACTTTAATATCGGTTCCTAAGCGTTGTAGATATGCAATTATGGCTACAATTTCCCTATCACGCATTTCAACAAAATCTTCTCCATTTTCTTCGGCATATTTTTTATCTGCTTCGTATGTTTTTGCAAAATCAGGGTCACTATATAGGTTTTCTTCAATTTTGGTTCCTTGCTTTAACATTGATTGTTGCGCATTGGCTATTTCTTCTTGGGTATATGGCACCCCTAAACTTACCATTGCTTCCATTTTAGCTTCTGTATCACTTTTATCTAATTCAGCATTTATCAACCATTTATAGGAAGGCATGATAGAACCAGAAGAAGTACTCTGGGGGTCGTACATATGGTTCAAGTGCCAATTATCACTATACTTGCCCCCTATTCTAAGTAAATCGGGGCCGGTACGTTTACTTCCCCATAGGAACGGGTGATCGTAAATATATTCACCACTTTTAGAGTATTCTCCATATCGTTCTACCTCACTACGGAAGGGACGTACCATTTGTGAATGACAAGAAACACATCCCTCTCGAATGTAGATATCGCGGCCTTCCAACTCCAAAGGGGAATATGGTTTCACACTTGAAATTACGGGTACATAATCATCCACCAATAGCGATGGAATAATCTGTACCGCACCACCAATCAAAATGGCGATAGTAGCAAAAATGGTTAATTTCACTGGTCGTCTTTCCAACCAGGTATGATAGCCTTCTTTTGCAGTTCGTTGCTTGGTTACTTTTACCAAGGGAGCAGCTTCAGCTAATTCATCAGTTACTTTGCTTCCTTTACGAGCTGTCATTATAATATTGTACAATGCTATGAAAGCACCGAGGATAAATAGACTTCCTCCAATGGCACGCATCCAATACATCGGTATGATTTCGGCTACTGTTTCCAAGAAGTTACCGTATGTAAGCGTTCCATCTGGATTAAATTGTTTCCACATAGAGGCTTGAACAAATCCGGCAACATACATAGGCAAAGCGTACATGATAATACCTAATGTTCCTACCCAAAAGTGGGTGTTGGCCAACTTAATAGAATATAATTTTGTCTTAAACAGTTTTGGCACTAACCAATACACCATTCCAAAGGTTAAAAAGCCGTTCCAGGCTAACGCCCCTACGTGCACGTGAGCAATAATCCAATCACTAAAGTGTGCAATGGCGTTTACGTTTTTAAGCGAAAGCATCGGTCCTTCAAAAGTTGCCATCCCATATCCTGTAATAGCCACTACCATAAATTTTAAAACTGGATCGGTACGTACTTTGTCCCACGCTCCTCGTAAGGTTAATAATCCATTAATCATACCTCCCCAAGATGGAGCCAATAACATAATTGAAAATGCTACTCCCAGGTTTTGTGCCCAAGCGGGCAAAGAAGAATATAGCAAGTGATGTGGTCCAGCCCAGATATAAATAAATATCAATGACCAAAAGTGGATAATAGACAGTTTATAAGAGTATACCGGACGGTTCGCCGCTTTGGGTACAAAATAATACATCAATCCTAAAAAGGGCGTCGTTAAGAAAAACGCTACCGCATTGTGGCCATACCACCATTGAACAAGTGCATCTTGTACTCCAGCGTAAAACGAATAACTTTTTAAAGCACTAACAGGTAACTCAATACTGTTCACAATATGTAAAACAGCTACCGTAACAAAAGTTGCCAGGTAAAACCAAATGGCAACGTAAAGATGTCGTTGTCTTCGTTTTAAAATGGTACCGATCAAGTTGGCTCCAAACGCAACCCAAATAATTGCAATAGCTATATCAAAAGGCCATTCTAGTTCAGCATATTCTTTTGATGTGGTATAGCCTAGCGGTAGTGTAATTGCAGCCCCAACAATAATAGCTTGCCAGCCCCAAAAGTTAAGGTTGCTTAACCAATCTTTCCACATTCTGGCTTTTAACAACCGTTGAGAAGAATAATACACGCCAGCAAAAATGGCATTCCCTACAAAAGCAAAAATCACCGCATTGGTGTGCAATGGTCGCAATCGACCAAAACTCAACCACGAAATACCGTCCGTGATGTTAGGAAATAAAAACATAAAGGCCAGTAAGAGTCCAATACTCATACCAATAATACCCCAAAACATAGTGGCATTGACAAACTTTTTTACGATTTTGTTATCGTAATAAAACTGCTCTGTTTGCATAATAGTTAGTGTTTCTTCCCGCATTGGTGCAGGGTTTTTAATTATTTGAATTGATTTTATTTTCTTTTTTCTCCAAATGGAAAGTTTCTTCTTTTACAAGCTCATCCTCAAACAACATGCGAACCGAAGGCGTATAGGTATCATCATACTGTCCTCTTTTCACCGAAATTATAAAAGCGATAAAAAAGATAATAGCCACTAAAACACTAATGCTTAATAACACGTAAATAATACTCATACCTATTCTTGATTATGGTGTAAAACTACTTTTGGGACGACAAAAAAAATATGACATCCGTCAGCTTTGCTTATTTATATCCATTCTTAGTTTTCTACCAATATATTGAGTGGCAAGTGTTGTAAACACAACAATACTTATACTGCTCAAAGGCATTAAAATAGCTGCAATAACGGGTTTTAAATGACCTGTTACCGCAAATGAAAGTCCTACCAAATTGTATAGTAATGAAAGCAGAAAAGCCCATTTAATAACCTTAATCCCTTTATGGGAAAGATCAATATACCGTACCAGGTTTTTAAAAACCGTAGCATCTAAAATACCATCACAGGCAGGCGAAAAAACATTGATGTTTTCTGAAATAACAATCCCAACATCACTCTGTTTCAAAGCCCCAGCATCGTTAAGGCCATCCCCAATCATCATGACAGTTTTTCCAGCTTGTTGCTGTTTGCTTATAAATTCAAGCTTATCTTCGGGTTTTTGGTTAAATATAAGTTGGGTATTACTTGGTAATAAGTTTTCTAATCGTTGGCGCTCACCATCATTATCACCAGAAAGGACAATAACTTCTGTATCCTTCCCCAATGCTTCAAAGATTTCTGAAACTCCATTTCTGTATTCATTTTCAAAAACATAGCAACCTTTGTATTGCTCGTTGCTACTAATATGAACCGTTGTTTTCTTTTGTTTTTCTGAAGTGTCTTTTATCTGCTTCTTTTCAGATGTATTCTCAACAAAAGCATAAGATCCTACTTTTATAGTTGCATTCTTTGATGAAGCTGACATTCCCCTCCCTACTTCTTCTTTAAATTCGTCAAGGGTTTGAATGTTGTTTTTATCTAAAATGGCGTATAAGGAACGGCTCAAGGGATGATTGGATGCCCGAAGGGTACTCGTCAAAAGTTCTCTTTCAATTTGAGTAAGTTCGATACCTTCATAGGTGATTGTGTTTTTTCGATTCGTTGTGAGTGTTCCCGTTTTATCAAAAATGACTGTATCTACTTTCGCCATTTGTTCAATTATGGAAGCTTCTTTCAAGTAGAATTTATTGCTTCCGAAAATGCGCAACATATTACCCAATGTAAAAGGTGCTGCAAGCGCAATAGCACAAGGACAAGCCACAATCAATACTGCGGTAAATACATTAAATGCTTTTGAAGGATCTACCACCATCCAAAACAAAGTGGATAAAAAGGCGATACTCAATACCGCCACCGTAAAGCGTTTGCTAATACTATCGGTCAACGATTGAAAAATACCCGTTTTATCTTTGCTAAACACTTCATTGCTCCAAAGCTGGGTTAAATAGCTTTGCTCTACGGGTTTCAACACTTCTACTTCCAGCACCCCGTTTTGTTGCTTTCCACCGGCATATAATTTATCCCCACTTTGTTTGGAAACGGGCTCAGCTTCGCCCGTTACAAAACTATAATCAATAAGCGCGTTTCCTTTTATTAAAATAGCATCTACAGGCAAAAGCTCGTTGTTACGGATAAGCAATCGATCGCCTTTTTGAATTTTATATACCTCAGCCTGTTCTTCTCTAACACCACTTTTTTTATTTCGCAATAAGCGTGTTACAGCAATGGGAAAATACGATTTGTAATCTCGTTCAAAAGACAAGTATGAATACGTTTTCTGCTGAAAAAATTTCCCGAGTAATAAAAAGAAAATAAGACCGGTAAGGCTATCGAAAAACCCAGTGCCCCAATCCATGATAATTTCCATCGTACTTCTAATAAAGAGTACGGCAATACCAATAGCAATGGGCACATCAATGTTCAAAATACCAGAACGCAATCCTTTATAAGCCGAAGTAAAATAATCTCTACCAGAATAGAATACGACTGGAACTGAAAAAGTAAACATCAGCCACCGAAACATGTTTTTAAATTGATCCAACCAAAATTCTTCTACTTCAAAATACTCTGGAAAGGAAAGGAACATGACATTGCCAAAAGCAAAGCCAGCAACGCCAAGCTTATAAATTAGGCTGCGATCAATATGTTTTTCTTTCTTTTCTGAATTTTCAAGTGATATATAGGGTTCGTAGCCAATACGGCTAAGCAGTAGAACCAATTCTTTTAGCGTAGTATTTTCAGAGGAAAAAGTGATACGAACTGTTTTTTCAGGAAAATTGACTTGGGATGTTTTTACTGCTTTGTCTAGCTTGTTCAAGTTCTCTAATACCCAAATACAACTACTACAATGAATTGATGGAATTAAAAAAGAGACAACTTGCGTGGTGTTATTGTCAAATTCCAACAGTTTTTCAACAATGGCAGGGTTATCAAGAAAATCGAATTTCCCTTCAATTTCTTGTGGGGAAATACCTGGATTGGTGTCCAGATCGTAGTAGTAACCAAGGTTGCTGTCGTTGAGAATATCGAAAACCGTTTTGCAGCCGTGGCAACAAAATACTTTCTCTTTGTGTTTAATAATAGTGTCTAAACACGTATCCCCACAATGGAAACAGTTTATCATTCAATTAAAATTTGCTCATTATACCTATTGCAAAGGTGCTACTGAACCCTATTTTAAAAAATGACAATTATCAGTTACGGAATTTTAGTCCCAAAAAGGGTCAGAATATTCTGAATTGGAACTATCTTTAATATGAATTTTTTCAATGGTTTTCAGTTCTTCTGGGGTTGCTACTTTTTGTATTTCATTAAACAGAATCCGTTCTTCAAAACGTATGTGTGACTGTAACTCTTCTTCCAAAAGACTCAAGGATTTTTTGGGGTCTTCGGTGTCTTTAAACAGCCTTTTAATACGGCGGTGTTCTTTTAAAGCTCGTTTTACCATTTCATCCTCTTTACCTAGAATGGGAAAGATGTGTTTTTCTTCAGCATTAAAATGAGGTTTTATTTCTGTTTTAAAAAACCAATTGGCATAGCTTTTCATCCGTTCCAAGGAAACATCTTTAGAAAACCCTTTTCGTATTTTCCAAGAAAAGAGCAAACCAAAATGATGCTGTCTACTTAATGGTTTTAAAGCTTCATGACGTTTTATGGGTTTTGGTTTATTCATACTATTTTTAGGATTTTCTTTGTTTCAAAAAAGTTAGACCTACCTCTAACCCAGTTGCCAATTCGTAAAGACTTGTGTTTAGCAACATTTTCTTAAGTTCCTCCCGAACGTTCACAAATTTATCGTGTATAGGACAGGGTTTAGTAGCATTGCATGTATCAAAACCTAAAGCACACCCCTCATAAATAGAATTTCCGTCTATCGCAAAAACAATATCGGCCAGCATAATAGTATCAATTTTATCTTTGGATATTTCAAACCCGCCCGATGGACCTTTGCTAGATTTTATTATATCGATTTTGGCAAGCTGAAGTAATACTTTTGCTGTAAATGCTTCTGGAGAGTTAATTTCCCTTGCAATTTTCTTTAAGCTTACACGCTCTCCTTGTATTGATTGCAGAGCAATATAGATTGAAGCTTTTATACCGTATTCACAAGCTTTAGAGAACATAGTTTTTTTGTTTATGTAAAGATATTCTATTTCGGACAAAATTATCTTTATTTAACAAAAGCATGGAATAGCCTTGACTTATACGTCTTGCTATCTAGATCCGAAATCGTTTATTTGCTTCCCGTTCCAATGATTCACGATGATCGGGGTGGGCAATTGTAATGAGTGCTTTGGCTCGTTGTTCCAATCCTTTTCCAAAAAGGTTGACCACCCCATACTCTGTTGCCACATAGTGTACGTGTGCTCGAGTAGTAGTTACGCTAGCACCTTCTTTAAGGAACGGGGTTATTTTTGAAATTCCTTTATTGGTTACCGAAGGCATAGCTATAATGGGTTTTCCCCCTGGTGAGAGTGAAGCTCCGCGAATAAAATCCATTTGGCCTCCAACACCTGAATATTGATAAGTACCTATAGAATCGGCACATACTTGACCCGTCAAGTCAATTTCAATAGCACTATTTATAGCAGTCATTTTGGGGTTTCGGCGAATAATAGCGGTATCGTTTGTATATCCCGCTTCCTTAAAGTGAACAATGGGATTATCATCGATGAAATCATATAATTTTTGAGTACCCATTGCAAAGCAGGTTACTATCTTCCCAGTTTTAATCTCTTTGTTTTCCCCAGTGATAACACCTTTCTCAACCAAAGGCAAAATACCATCACTAAACATTTCGGTATGAATACCCAGGCGTTTATGGTTAGTTAAATTGTTCAACACCGCATTAGGAATATTACCAATACCCATTTGCAAAGTGGCACCATCATCTATCAAGCCAGCTACATTTTTACCAATAATCGCTTCTACTTCTGTCGGGCTTTCAATTATGGATGCGTGGATTGGCTCATCCACTTCAATTGCCAAATCAATATTTTTTATATGAATAATTCCGTCGCCGTGTGTTCTAGGGACTTTTGGGTTGATTTGTGCCACAACCTTTTTAGCTGTTAAAATAGCTGGTAAGGTGATATCTACCGAAGCACCCAATGAGCAATATCCGTGTCGGTCAGGTGGAGAAACCTGAATAAAAGCAACATCCAATGGCAAAATATTTCGCCTAAACAACCAATGTATTTCACTCAAAAATACCGGCACATAATCACCATAAGGGCTATGCACACCTTTTCGTACGTTACCTCCTACAAAAAAAGTATTTAAATGAAAGGCTTCATTATAGGGTGCTTCTAAATATTTTGCTTCTCCGTGGGTATGAATTTGTACAATTTCAACATTTTTTAAATCTGAATACCGTTCACATAAGCTGTTTATCAATACATTTGGAGTCATGGCAGCGCCTTGGAAAAAAACCCGATCACCAGATTGTATGGTGGAAACTGCTTCTTGAGAATATACTATCTTTAAGTTTTTATGATTCATCTGTCGTTATTTTTGGAGTGCAAAGGTGTAAAACCTTTCAGTCTTTAGTTATGATTTATGTCATACCAATAAATCATCGATACTTTTACCATTGCAACTTAATTTTACTTTCTTTAAAATAATGATTTCTTATAAAAAACACATAAACATTGCCCTTGGATATTTTGTGCTGATTGCTATTATGGGAGTTGCTCTTAGGTTGTTTGCAATAACCGAATTGCCTATTACCTATCGATACATTGTACACACTCATTCACATATTGCTTTATTGGGCTGGGTTTATACTGGATTGACCACCATTTTGTATTATCTTTATTTAAAAGATAGCGGTATTTCAAAAAAATACACCTATCTTTTTTGGGGTACACAGGCAACTATTTTAGGAATGCTATTCTCGTTTCCCTTTACCGGTTATGCCTTGTTCTCAATTATTTTTTCCACACTGTTTTTAATTGCGACTTATGTGTTTGCTTTCTTTTTTCTGAAGTATACCCCAAAAGAGTTGAAATCACTTCAATCATATAAATTAATACGAGTAGCAATTTGGTTTATGGTACTTTCGAGTATTGGTCCTTGGGTGGTAGGAATAGTAATGGCCACATTAGGAAATACTTCGCCTTGGTATCATAACGCTATTTATTTTTACCTACACTTTCAATACAATGGTTGGTTTTTGATTGCTTTGTGTGGAATTCTGTTCCGTTTATTTGAGGAACATGAAGTTACCCTTTCGAAAAAAAATTTTAAACGGTTTTACTACCTATTAAATATTGGTGTTATATTGACTTTTTTTATTTCTATTTTATGGATGCAGCCACATTGGTTTTTTAATGCGCTAGCAATCATCGGAGGGGGATTACAAATAAGTGCATTTAGTATTCTTTACGGAAAAATTTTGTGGGAACGCTCCACTTTAAAAAAGCATCTATCAAAGCAAACAGGTTGGTTACTGAAATTTGCTGGATTTTGTCTTGTAATAAAATTGACCGCTCAGTTAATGGGTTCATTTCCTACAACTGCTGAAATTATTTCTAGGAATATAGATTACATAATCAGCTACCTCCACTGGATATTTCTTGGATTGGTTAGTGTAGCTTTGGTCGCATTTTTACAGCATTTTAAGTGGCTCGTCCTTTCCAAAGTTGTAATATTTTTATATTTCGCAGGTTTTATCTTAACCGAATTCCTAATATTTTACCGCGGTAGTATAAATGCTTTTAACCTTCCATCTCTGCCCGATATTTCCTTTTGGCTAGCCGCAGCTAGTGTCATACTGTTACTTGCAATAGGTTGGCTTTTTACTTTTCAGTTTAAAAGAATTAGTTAAACTGTCTCTTCTTTAGGGCACAGTTTTTTGGCTACTTCAGCCATTTCTTTTACAATAGAGGCTCCTTTGTCTCTATTGTACCAAATCTGTAATTGTGTCTTAAAAGTATCATCCAATTGTACGTGTTCTGTTTTATAATCGGTTACTAATTTTGTGGCTGTCTGCGAACGTGGGCCCCAACTATCAAGTACCTCATATTGATCATTCAGAATAATTAATTTAGGAATGCTTTTGGAACCATTGGTAAGAAACTGGTCCATTAATTCAGGATGTTCATCACGTAGAACGATTTTCAAATCGATATTTTCTGATATTTTTGCTATTTTATTGAAAAATGGGAGGGTTTGTGCTGCATCACCACACCAAGGTTCAGTAATAACCAACCACGTTTGTTTTTCACAAATGTTTTTAAATTGTGGTTGAAAAGCATCCGCAATTATAGCTGTTTTGTCCAAACGCTTGCTTCGGCTTAAATTCAACTTGGTGTACTTTATTTTTTCTTCTGAAGGTTCTCCCGTAGTCCTTCCCTCTGCTACTAATTGTTTAAACAAAAGGTTGTATTCACTGTAAGACATACCAGGTTTTATAGATTTTTTTAGTATCGTTTTCATACGAGTTCTTTTTTATGTTTATTTTCTAATTGAATATTATAATATCCACCTTTGTTTTCTTTTCTCAACAACGATTGGTCGACAATTAACTGTGCAACGGTCACCATATTTCTGAATTCACACAAACTTGTACCTATTTTATTTGAGGTATACATTCTTTCAGCTTCTTCTGCTAAATGATGAAGCTCTATTTTAGTTTCTTCCAATTGATCATAACTACGCACTATCCCAGCACTACTAGACATTAAGCTCTGAATGGTTTTTGTATTAAAGCGAATTTTTTTAATATTATCAATGAAAACCCAATGTTTTCTGAAAAACTTCATGTCAGAAATTGACTGCTTTTTGACGGGCAAGAAGTTTACATGATATTTAAAAATGCTCTGGGCAAATACCAAGGCTTCTAAAAGTGAATTGGAAGCCAACCTATTGGCACCATGTAAGCCTGTATATGAACACTCCCCACAGGCAAACAAGTTCCTGATGGTGGTTTGTCCAAAAACATCAACCGCAATTCCCCCACATAGATAGTGAGCTGCAGGCACTACAGGTAACCAATCGTTTAAAATATTAAACCCTCTATTTAAACAAGTTTCATAAATGTTAGGGAACTGCTTTTTAAACTTATCTTCATTTAGATGGGTACAGTCCAAGTAAACACAATCATCACCTGATTGTATCATTTCTGAATGGATTGCTCGGGAAACGATATCTCTGGATGCAAGTTCACCCCTACCGTCATAGCGTACCATAAACCGTTCTCCATTCTTATTTCGAAGAATAGCCCCAAACCCACGAACAGCTTCTGAAATAAGAAATGATATCCCCTTGGTCTTTCCATGCAAGGTCGTGGGATGAAACTGAATAAACTCCATACCTTTTATCTTTGCCTGTGCACGGTAAGCCATTGCTATACCATCGCCTGTTGCTATATCAGGATTGGTTGTATGGGTATAAAGCTGTCCTATTCCGCCCGTGGCGAGGGTTGTGGTTTCAGCTATAACTGTTCTTACTTCTCCTGTTATTTGGTTTAATATATAAGCACCTCGGCATATTGATTTATCATCAATACTGTTTCGAAACTGTTCAGTTATCAAGTCAGTTGCAAAATAATTACATAGTATCCTTATATTTTTCAATTGATGTACCCGTTTGGTCAACGCTCGTTCAATTTCGCGACCAGTGGTATCTTTATAATGGATTACCCTATTTTCAGAATGGCCTCCTTCCCTACTCAATAGTAATTTTTGTTGTGAATCCATATCGAATCGGGCTCCCCATTGCATAAGTTCCATTAGTCGTTGTGGACCTTCGGTAATTACTTTTGTGACAATTTCGGGGTTACACAAACCATCTCCTGCCTTTAAAGTATCTTTAATATGCTTTTGAAAGGAATCACTCTCCTTGTTCAAAACAGCAGCTACACCACCTTGTGCAAAACGAGTGTTCGATTCGCCGGCTTTAGTAGCAATAACAACCGATTTCTTGGGAAACTGTTCTGCTAATTTTATCGCCAAGGTCAAGCCTGCAATTCCAGAGCCAATAATAAGAAAATTGATTTTCATCATATTATTTAGATAATTCAAGCATTCGTTCTATGGGCAGGATAGCTTTTTTTCTGATTGTTTCCCTAACTTCTATTTGTGGTGTTTCGTTCAATAAACAGTCATAAAGTTTTTGCAGTGTATTCATTTTCATAAATGCACATTCGCTACAAGCGCAGGTATTATCTTCCTCCGCTGGGGCTGGTATTAATAAAGTATGTGGAACTTGTTCTTTCATTTTATGAAGAATTCCTGCTTCTGTGGCTACTATAAATTTTTCTGAAGGATTCTTTTTTACATAATCAATCATTCCTGCTGTTGAACCAACATAATTGGCAGTTTCTAAAATATGAGATTCCGATTCAGGGTGGGCAATAATTTTAGATCCGGGATGCTTTTGGTACAATTTCAATAATTTGTCGAAAGAAAATGCTTCGTGTACAATACAAGATCCGTCCCAAAGTAACATTTCCCTTCCCGTTTTTTTCTGAATATATTTTCCTAAATTTTTATCGGGTGCAAAAATGATAGGCACTCCTTCTGGGATAGAATTAACAATCTGCTCAGCATTGGAAGACGTACAAACAAGGTCGCTCATTGCCTTTATTTCTGCAGAACAATTTATATAGGTTATTACTACATGATTAGGATGAGTTTCTACTAATTTTTGAAAAGCACTTGGTGGGCAAGAGTCTGCTAAGGAACAACCAGCGAGTAAATCGGGCAGTAAAACATTTTTATTTGGGTTCAATATTTTTGCAGTTTCGGCCATAAAGTGAACGCCAGCAAAAACAATAATATCTTTATTAGTTTCGGCAGCTTTTTGCGAAAGTCCCAAACTATCCCCCACATAATCGGCAACTTCTTGTATTTCGGACACTTGGTAATAGTGAGCAAGAATTATGGCATTCTTTTTCCTTTTTAATAAGGCTATATCTTTTGCTAAATCAACACTCATTTGGTGCTATTTTAAAAATTACTACAAATTTAGTATGAATAACAAGTATAGAGTATGACAAAAATCAGTACAATTATTTTGAAAAAAGATGGCTATAAATTGTTAAACAACTATTAAATGATTCTATAAAAGCAGAGAGGGTTTTAAAAATCTTTCCGCTTTGCCATACGTTGAATAAAATAAGTAGGTACAATAACCCAAAGCGTAAGCATTAAAGATGAAAGTATAAAACCGAAGCTGGTTCCGAAGAATTTTTGAAACACGGCACCTGTATAACCCAACAAGGCTGAAATATCCAATTTTAATAAAATTAGCACTCTCGATAAATCTACCGGGTTCATTACAGTTGCCACTAAAGAAAATTTATCTAAAGGATACTCTTCAAAATAAACCAGTGACATTAAAAAGATACCATCATAAATTACAGCCATAAACAGCCAAAGCAGAATGGCGTAGCCAAACCCTTTTATTTTGTTTTCATTGGCCAAAGCAATTACAAAAGCCAGGGCGGTAAAAATAAGTGTTAAAAAAGCACCAGTAACCAGCAGTAAGGAAAAATCCCAAATAGCACCGCTATTAAAAATTCCGTAGAACACAAAAGGTAATCCCAAACCGATTATTAAACTCATTGATAAGGACAGGGCAACACCAAAATACTGTCCTAAAAAAATAGAGCTCCGCTTTACAGGCTGAGCAAGCAACAACTCGGTAAACTCTTTAGAATTGTAATAGTACATCACCCCAAAAATGGTCCCAATTAGTGGTACCAGTACAATAATAACGTTCATTAAGGTAATCACTGCCTTACTCAGGTCATTATTAAGAAACAGCAACATAACTCCTAATAATAAATAAAACAAAAAGTACACGTAGCTCCAACGGCTGCGCATTAAATCGAAAAAACTATATTTTAATATTTTAAGCATAACTTGAAGATAACATGGACGCTATAGCGTGTTCAAAATCGGGTTGTTCTGTCTTGGTTTTCAACTCGGGAATACTACCACGGAAGTAGATTTTACCTTCCAACAAAAAAACAATTTCATCGGCAATTTCTTCTACAAAACTCATAATATGAGAAGTAATCAAAATGGTTTTCCCTTTTTCCTTTTCAGCAGTAATTAACTCTTTTAAGCGAATATGCGAGATGGGGTCGAGACCTGTTGTTGGTTCATCCAAAATAACCAAAGGACTATCAAACATAAAAGTAAGTACCAGATTTACTTTCTGCTTGGTACCACCAGAAAGGTTGTTCAACTTTTTATCTAAGAACGGCTGTAACTTAAACAACTCAATAAGCCGTTCGTCATTTGCCTGTTTGGTACTGCGTAGATCTTTTATCATTTTAATCAGTTCCTTTACGGTCAGGTTTCCTGGGAAGTTGGCTATTTGGGGTAAATAGTCAATATCGTTACGGTATTCCCAGCTTTTTTTAATAGAGGTACCATTTAATTTAATGGTTCCTGAATTGGGAACAATCATCCCTAAAATACTTTTTATAAGGGTTGTTTTGCCAGAACCATTAGGTCCAAGAACAGCAAATATCCCCCCATTATCTATAGTAAGGTCAATGCCTTTTAGTACTTCGTTTTTACCAAATTTTTTATGTAAATCATCTATCTCAATCATGGTCAATAGGTTTCAATAAAGGGTTGTTATCCATAAGGTTATCGGGTGTAAATACCGGGGATACTTTTTCGGAAAAATCAATGATATCAATAAACAAACTACGCAACAAGATGATGGTCTCGGGCGTACGGTTTACAATGTAGCTGAAGAGTTTTACGGGTCTGTAAGGCACATCACCTATTCCATTTTTATTCAAATCGTAGCCCGTGTAATTGCTCCAATAGTTTTTATCGAACACATTGTCATTTATATTACTGTTATAAGAAATATCAAAACTGTTATATAGAAAATTGTTTTTTGAAAAGGTGTTGGCATAACAGGCACCTCGAACTTTTATGGCCCAACCATTGCTTTTAAAATCATTATGGGTATAATCAATACGGTTTGAGCCTTCAATATTGATACCCACCGTGTTTTCTTCAAAAATATTTCCTTTTATTTCTGAATCATTTATCTCTTTCAACAATAAACCAAAAGAAGCGGTACCCCAATTTTTTCTAAAAACGTTGTCATACATTTTTATAAATTTTGAAAACATGACCGCAACTCCTGCCCCATTGTTTTCAAATAAATTGTTGGTATAAGTATCATTATTGGAAAACATAAAGTGCAAGCCGTAGCGTAAGTTATCAGTGCTTTTGTTGTTCTTTATCTCTATTTGGTCTGAAAATTCTAAATAAATTCCATCCCTAACATTTCGAATTCTATTATTAGTAACCTCAACGTTGTTACAATGCCATAATTGAATACCGTTGCCTGAATTATATTCATTAACAGCATCGCCCTTGATGGTGTTATTCAATACTTTTCCGTGATTGGATTTTTCTAGATAAATTCCGAAGAAAAGCCGCTCCAACGTATTGTTCTGAACGAGGAAGTTTTCACTTTTAACAACCCGTATAGCTGCATAATCGGTAGTATAACTGGTTCCAACATTGACGATCGTAAGGCCATAAATAGTTACGTTATCACTTTGAATGGTGATAATTTCACCTTTGTTATCCCCGTCGATTACAGGATTGCCCTCTCCTATTATTATTAGGGGCTTTGTAATACCTATGTTGTATTCTTTGTAGGTTCCTTTTTTTATTTTAATAGTATCGAACGGTTTTGCCTTTTCAACAGCTTGAGAAATTGTTGAAATTTCACATGAGTTGCATACTTCTATTGTTTGTGCAAAAAAAGTAGCAGTAAACAACAGGAAGAATAATACACTATGTAATAACCGCTTGTTCATATATGGTGCAAATTATAAAATTGAATATTTCAATCCTATGACAAATGACAGGTTTTCGTTCATTTGTATTCCATTGTAATTTTCATAAACTGGGGCACCCATTTCTGCACCTATTCTTATATTTTTAAAAGCCGAAGTTTGAGGAAAAGAGACGTTCACACCTCCCAAAAGTTTTATTTTTTCGCCTCCGTAGTTTTCAGTATCGGCTGTTATTACCATCATCGGGTTTAGTTGAGGGTCTGCTCCTTCAATATCGCCAATAAAAGTCCCTAAAGCCCTACCTGAAAGGCTCACGTTTTCAAATAAACGGTATGCTCCCCATAGGTTTAATTGGTAATGGTTGCCGAATCGATACTCTTCTGTGTTTTTGCCTGTCCTAATTGTGGCCAAAAATTGAGAGCCCCAAGAAAAAGAAGGGTAGAGTTCTTTATATGTGGCACCAGCAGTAAGATCAAATGTTCCGCTACCCAATTGCATGGCATAAGGCAGTTTTGCGTCTTCCATCATCGGTGTATCGTCGCGTTCCTTAATTGAACCTACCGGAAGCGAAACACCTGCATTTAGATGCAAGGAATTTATGTTATGACTGAATAATCCATATAGTGCGTTCAATTTTAAATCACCAAACCCTGAAGAATTGGTAGAAAAATCATGTTGCATGGTCATTCCGTTCATCATCATTTGGGCGGTCAAATCCATATCGTTTTTTATCAGGTTTTGCATGGCTGAAAGCGTAAGCCGATTGGTGGGCGCATACATAACCCCCAACATATACATCTGCATCGACATTTCTTGCGGTGCGACCATATACTCTTGAAAAATAGCAGCATCATCAATATTATCTGTTCCAATTTTGTTCCCATCCATCATCATATTCATATATCGAAACGAAACCATTAACCCTCCTTTGTGGTGCAAGTGATCGCCCATTACACCAATGGGGGCATGAGAGTCCGGTCTAAAGTGATTTTGATGGTTGTGAGAAATAGTTCCAACAACTTTGTTTTTAAAAGCCTTATTAAGTTGTTGCCAAGTGAATAAAATATCCTTTTCTGAAGTTTTAAAATTTTCAGCTTCTTCTTTTGAACTAAAAGCCGATAGGTTTGCTCCCATTGGACTTTTTATAGCATTACTTTTTAAATAAAAAACACTTGTAGCTAAGATAAGACTCCCTGGATTAGCGTAATCTGAAACATAAATCGACTTTAAATCGGTTTCGTTGTTTGCATTTAAATAGTATAATAAACATTCGATAGCATCAAAATAAAGTGTTTGGTTGTCTTGGTCTATAGCTTGGGCAGCAAAACGATTATCTTTTATAACCATATTGCACAACTGGCAATTGGTTGTACCATAATCAATTTTTTTTTGAGCCTGAACACTTCCGAAAATTGAAAATAGGATTCCTAGTAAAACAAAATATTGTTTCATGTTGAATTTTTTAAAATGAGTGTTGAGTTATAATTTACTTGGTCAATTTTTCCTCTTTGAGGTATTGCTTTAGAGCCTCCCATTCATAAAGTTTACCTCTATATTCAGTTTGGCTTTTTTGAGCGACCTGTTCTGAATGGAATGCAGAAAGATTAGCTCCCATTGGGCTTGGAATTTCTGGACTTATTAAATAGGTTGCTGTTTTAGCATCAATAAGTTCACCAGGGTTCTTGAAATCGTTTACTAAATACATCGCAACAGTTTGATCGGTATGTTCTGTATGATAATTAATCATGCATTCAATAGCATCGAATTTATAAGATCGTCCTTTTTCTGTTACAATTTGAGAAGCATGCTGTCTATCAACAATGGTCATATTGCAATATTGACAATTATCGCTACCGTAATTAATTTCCTGTGGTTTTACTTCACATCCTGTAAAGAGCAATACAAGAAAGAAAATGAAGAGTGTTGATTTCATTTTTTGTTGATTTTAAGGTTTTGAAAAGGTTTTTAAGTTGTTGCAAAAACTTTCTTTTTCCATTCTTTTTTTCCGATGAAAAAGGCAATCACTGTCAATACCATTCCGACAAACATTAAATAAGCTCCAATGTGTGGCCAAGAATCTACATCAAAGTTTAGCATTTTCTGATACCCTAACAAAGGCGGTTTATATGACATTGGCGTACCATCGGGATTGGTCATTTTCATAATGGCATTAGGATCTAAGTTGGTACCGTAATCGGTAAGCCATAGGTTAAAATCGTACATTCCCATTATACCTAAAACAGACATAAGCGCAAACCAACCGATAAACCACCAATGGTTCACTTTTCCGAAGAAGCCTAAAAATCCAACAACGACCCCAAGGGCGACCATACCACCAATAACCAATGGGAATACTTCAAACTCCCACATATCTTCGGTTTTAGGGATGGTACGCATACCAATATAGTGGTTAAGACCATCTATATTTTGAATATCAAACTCACTTACACCTTTAATTCCTGTAATATAAATATTCATACCCAAAGGTTCAGGATATTGAGGTGCGCCCAACATAATATTCCAAAGCGGAAACTTGAAAAGCCCTAAGAGAAGTAGTGATCCAATGATCATTATGATACCAGCTTTTTTCATTTTTTATGTTTTTTAATTTTTGTTGATTTATGATAATTTCATTTAAAAGAAGACGGGGGCAATCAACCAACCCCCGCCTTTACTTGGAAACATTATTAATCACTAGAGAATGTTTCCGCAACCAATTTCTCTATTCTCCTAATGACCAGCTTAATTCAATATTTGAATTCTCTGGTGATACACGTATATATCCTTGCATCTCTTGGTGCAGAGCAGAACAGAAATCTGTACAGTAAAATGGCCATACACCTACTTGCTTAGGCTCCCAGTAGAGCGTTTTTGTTTGCCCTGGCATAATAAGCAACTCGGCATTATTAGCACCAATCATCGCAAATCCGTGTGGTACATCAAAATCTTGCTCGTGGTTTGTAATGTGGAAATATACTTTGTCACCTACCTTAATGCCTTCTATATTATCTGGCGTAAAGTGGCTACGTATCATTGACATATAAATATGAACTTCCTTTCCATCGCGTTCCACTCGTGTATCCCCAGAAGTTAAAGCCGCATATTCGTGCTTATTCTCTTCCAGTTTATAAATCTTTTTAGATTTTGGTGCTAAAATTTCAGCTGGGATACCTGCGGCATAGTGTGGTTCACCGTGGGTTGGGAAATCCAGCAACAGTTCCATTTTATCTCCAGTAATATCAAATAATTGGGCAGAGTGCTCCAATTCTGGACCTGTTGGTAAGTATCTGTCTTTGGTAATTTTATTCATAGAAACAGCATATTTACCAAAAGGCTCAGCGGAATTACCCCCAGGTATCATTACGTGCCCTACAGAATAGTAGTTAGGCTGTCTGTCTATCACCTCGCGGGTTTCAATGTTCCATTTTACCAATTCAGAAGAGATAAAGAACGTTGTATACGCATTCCCTTTTCCATCAAATTCTGTGTGTAACGGACCTAATCCGGCTTGTTTTACTGTACCTGCCAGAATATCTTCAAAACTAAGAATTGGAATTCCGTAGGCTTCTCCATCAAACTTTTTATTATCAATGGCATCAATCATCTTATCGAATGAATGAATTGTTAAATCTGCTGAAAGTTTTCCATTTCCTATAATATAGCTTCCTGTTGGGTCCACATCGCAACCGTGTGGTGATTTCGGTGTAGGAAGAAAGAATACTGCTCCCGGAACTTTAGTAGGATCTACCGTCAATACTTCTTTTTTCATTGTAGTAGTGGCATTGTGTGTACCATGGTCATACACGTTATGTGCATAATTGGCGGGCATTTTAGTCCCCCCCCCATTATTTACATACTCTTCAATTTTCTTCCAATTTACGGCTGCAATGAAATCCTTGTCGTTTTGAGAAGCATTCACTTCCAGAAGCGAGTTGGCTTCTTCTGTATTATAGGTAGTAAAGAAAAACCATCCGTGTGATTTTCCACGCCCAGGATGTGACAGGTCATAATCAAACCCTGGCATCATTAATTGGAATTTAATATCCATTCTACCTGTTTCCTCCTCAACAGAAATAAAAGACAAAGCTCCTTTAAACTTTCCTTTGTATTCATTTATTGGAATGTCTTCTTGTGGTACAGGTACCGAAAAACGTGTTCCAGCCACTACATACTCTGTGTTTTCTGTAATAAAAGACGAACTGTGGTTACCCGCACTGTTTGGTACTTCAATTATCTCTTCGGTTTCAAATGTTTCAAGGTCAACCCTTGCAATACGCGGGGTGTTGTTTCCATTTACAAAAATCCACCGTCCGTCAAGTTTTCCGTTTGTTTGCGAAATGTCCGGGTGGTGTAAATCGTCCCAAGGTACAAACCCGTGAGAAGTGTTTAGCATAGGTATGGTTTCTTCAGAATATCCATATCCGTTTGTAGGAAACTGAGAGAAAACAGGGATTTCCTTAAACATTCTTCCTGAAGGCAAACCATATACAGTTAAGTTGCCACTGTACCCACCTGAAAAGAATGCATAAAACTCATCGTGTTCTCCTGGTGCTACGTACACTTTTTCTGCGGCGCTAGAAGCCAATGCTCCACGATCACCATTTTTATTAGACTTACTATTATTACAGCTGGTAATTAATCCAGCTAGCAAAGCAAGCATCAGTAAACTATTGATTGATTTTTTCATGTTGTTTGTATTTACTATTATATTTAACTTATTCTTCAGGTACTATCACTTTATCAACTACGTGAATGATACCATTGCTAGCAGAGATGCTGGCAATAATTTTAGCTCCGCCTACATACACATCGTCACCTTTTACGGATATAGCAACGTTTTGGTCACTTGCTTGGCCAAGCTTTTTAAATTTCTTTAGAAATTCCTTATTGTAATTTCCTGGTGTTACGTGGTGTTTTAAAATATAAGCCAGTTTTGCTTTGTTTTCTGGTTTTAAAAGATCTGTAACCGTGCCTTCAGGTAATGCATCAAATGCTTTATTTGTTGGGGCAAATACCATTAAAGGACCAGCATTTACAAGAGCGTTTTCAAGATCTGCTGCCTGAACTGCTGCTACCAATGTTGTATGGTCTTTAGAATCCATAGCAACATCTAATACATTTGGAGGGGACACATCGTCACTAATAAATGCTTGGCCTTTTTTTTCGGCTGAATTATTGTTTTCTGTTTCCTGTACCGTCACCTTATCATCTGTTGAATCTGCTTTATCTTTGCAGGAAACCACAAGCGCAACTAATAAAAGGGCAAGAACGATTTTTATTATTGTTTTCATAGTTATCATTTATAATTTGGTTAGTTAGTTGAATTATATCTTATAAGGTTCTAAAATATTCCAATATTTTACGTGCTTCATCTTCTGTAAGTCCTTGGTTTGCCATGGGTGATCCATTAAATTCAATCAACAATGCTTTTGCAACGGGATCTTCCTTAACCATAACTTCTGGATTTAATATCATATTCATAATCCATTCTGGCGAACGGCGTTCTAGAATACCTGTTGGCGCAGGTCCAATAAACTTTCTATCAGCTTTATGACAAGCAGTACATTTATTTTTGAACAACTCCCCTCCTGCTTTAGCCATAGCTTGATCTATATTAGCGCCAAGCTCAAGGTTTTTAACAGGCCCGACTCCTTTGTTATCCAGTGTAATTTGTTTTGAAGGTGGAACTTCATTAGAAACGGGTTTCTCGATTTTCTTTTCTGTTTTCGGTTTTTGGCCAATTTTAATTTGTTCTTTTTCCTTTTTTTCATCTTTCCCACCGCAACCTATCAAGGCCAAAATGGTAATCAACAACAGACTTTTAATTGCGTATTTCATTAGTAAGGATTTATGGTTATTATTTTATAAAAGTTGAATGTCTTTTTTAAGTTTTTTACGTACACTTTTTATTAAGCTAATTAAATTTTACAAAACAAAAATAGTGAGGCAATAGAGGGTAGAAAATGACTTTTATCATATTTAAGACATTTTTATCTTTTATTAATATTAGTTAAGATTGATAACAATGATCTTTAAAAATAGAGGGTATAAAGAGTATTCGAAATCCTTTATTTAATCTGATTTAGAAGTAGAAAACTGATGAATATCATTGTTGCTTAAACACATTCAAGCTATTTTTATTTAAACCAAAAAGCTTTAATAAAATGAATACAATATTGTTGCCGACAGATTTTTCAGAAAGCTCTAAAAATGCTATCAAGTTTGCGTTGGATTTTTTTAAAGGGCATACCTGTAGCTTCTATTTTTTGAACATTCAAAAAGCCTCGGATTATATTACTGCAGAAGTGCGTTCGGCATCACCAAAAAATTCAGTCTACGATGCCGTGATAGCAGACAATAAACAAGAGCTTAGTTCACTTGTAGATAGCTTCGAAAAAAACTACAGTAGTGAAGATTATACTTTTCATAAGAAAGTTGATTACGATGCTTTTGTTGATGCCATAAAACAGTCCATTTTATTGTATAGCATCGATTTAATAATAATAGGAACCAATGGTGCGACAAGTGCTAAAGAAGTGCTTTTTGGTAGTAATACACTCCAAGTAATACGACAAGTTGATTGTCCAGTATTTGTTATTCCAGATAATTACAGCTATAAAAAAATAGAATCTATTCTTTTTAGTTTACACCATGGGGATATTCTTAAAAAAGAGAAACTACAACCCTTATTCAGTTTAATGGAGAAACAAAACAAAACTCACATTCATGTTTTAGATATTGATGACGATGCCATAGCTAATCCCAACCAGTTAGAAAATAGAAACCTTCAAGGTTCTTTTAAGGGAAAAAAACACACTTTCCATGCATTAACTGGTATCCCTACCCCTATTGCAATCAATACTTTTGTACAATTGTTTAATATATCTCTACATGCAATGTTTGTGGAAAGGGAAAGCTTTCTGGAACGTTTTGTTTTTGGGTCGGAAACTTCGAAAATAAGTTATGAAACGCGTGTTCCACTTTTAGTGCTGCACCAATAGCTCATTCTATTCAAAAAAACCTGTATTAACCTTAACTCTATACTTATGAAAAATGTACTCTTTATCATTACACTTACGGCAATAACTTTTAGTTGTAACGAAACTCAAAAAAACGGGCAAATAGTTAACGAAAAAATAGAAACTGATCGACAAATTAAAGACTCAACATTACCTGAAAAAGATAATTCTTCAGACAAAAAATGGATAAATGAAATATCGCTAAACAACGGCTCTAAATGGGAAGCCAACTCCGAAACCACCGAAGGGGTGAACAATATGTTACAAGCAATTAATAAAGTTAATCCTAATACTATACAAGAGTTTCAAGAATTGGGCGCAAAACTCAATGATGAAAAAAATTATATTGTAAAAAAGTGCACTATGAAAGGAGCGTCACACGATAACTTACATGTTTTTTTATACCCTCTCATCAAAAAAATAGATAGTTTAATAGAGGTCACTTCCGAAACAGAGGGTTCAAAAATCACTACTGATATCGAAACACATTTAGAAGCCTACCAACGATTTTTTCAGTAGAAAATTCATTTTTGAATTTTCAGAATATTATATTCCACATTTTCAATAGTAAACTTACCATATGTAAATTTACCTTCGGGATAGTGCCAAATTGCTTTCCCGAATGAAGGTAGCAAACACCCATTTATATTCTTATAATTTGAAACAGGGGTTGAAAAGCGATATTTTTTTCCAACTGAAACATCCAAGCGATCATCAGAAATGAAGTTTATCAATTGATTATTTTCATTAAATTTAAGCACCGCTGAAATAGTAGTCTGCTTGTTCGTGAAAAATGCCCGTACCGAGGTGGCATCCACTTTTTCCCATCTAATGTTCTTATCGGTAAGGCAACCAGGGCAAAATAAACATAGGTCATTAAAAAAGGTTACTGTTTCTGCCGTAAATAACGCTTCTGTCTGAATTTTTGAAACGGATATGATTGATGCTAATTTTATGTCCATTAAAGCAGTTTCTTTCCAATAACGGTGATATCCTAAGGTAGGCAAACCGTTTATTTTTGCCTTCATAAAAAAATGTCTTGCAGGATTTTCAATAAAGTTATATTGTTCAGAAGAGAATGAAAACCAACTTTTTTCGTTATTTCGCATCGCTCCGCGCATCGACATTTTAAAGTTTACAGGTTTAGGCATTCCAATCACGCCCACATACTGAAGGTATTTTTTTACAGGTTCAGGAAGATGAACTAAATCTTTTTCAGTAATAATACCACTCTCAAAGTTAGTTTGCTCCAGCGTGTTGCGAACATCGGTTTTATAACGATACTCAAAATTTTTATTGAAAATTGTGATAACCGCTACAATGAGTATACCGAGGTTGACGATGGTTCCATATTTCGCATCGCTCCACATCATTACAATGAGTACTTGAGAAACCAATACAGCCGCAATAGCAAGTAGGCTCCACGCATCTTTTTTAAGTAAATAAAGTATTGCCGTGGCCAAAAACAATACGGTCACCAATAACCAGATCAAGCCCATAGGCTTAGCTATTTGTTGCGTAAACTGTGGGATTTCGGCCCATTGGAAAGCTTTTACCGCCCCCAATAAATGAATGAGAGCATGGACAATTATCAGAATGAAGAAGGCAATTTTCATAAATCATTATTTTAAAGAAATAAAATTTTAAATAATGGAATTAGATTTTATTCGGTCATTAAAATTTCTTTATCCTTTAAAGCAGCAGTCAATGTTTTCACAAAATCTGAAATTCCTTTTTTTGAACTACTCGGTGCGGTAATTTCAATTTGTCCCCTCCACAATAATTCTCGCTCCTTACCTGGACAAATACAAAACAATGAGGTTTCACTGGTATACACTTTATAGCTCTCCAATTGTTCCTTTTGATAAATATGCTGATTTGAATAATAATAATCGCTGAAAGATTGATAGGCCTTGGCAAAGATTTTATATGCATCTACGAGCGTAACCTTGCTGTATTGACCTGTAATTTTAGACAACAAAATAGCATCGAAACCTTTTTCGAGCAATTCTTGCTCTGCAGCATTCAAATCTGTTTCAGATTGTTTTGCATTACTAAATGACGATTCAAAAAAATCAATACTGCGCACAGCAACTACCTCATTTTTTTCAAGTTCTTGTGAAAGTTCTGTTTCAAAGGCTCTCCTTATTTCTTTGTCAGCCGTCATCCCTACCACCAATACTTTACTAGCTAAAAAGGTTTCAGTAGCTGGATCTTTCCACTGATTTACCATTTTACTTGTAGAACAACCGAAAAACATAAAAACTGCTAAGGCTACAACAATGTATCTCATAACTTTTTATTTAGAATTGAACTTTAAATATATTCTCAAATTATATTACTTAAAATGATAACAATCAGTTTTTCAATAATTTAACCAATATTAAACCTTCTTTTTTCATAGAGTTTTGGAATTGAAATCCTCCACCCGAAAGTATCTCTCAACTTTACCCTAAGTGAATCTTGTGCAGTGGCTTCGCCGTGAATTAGGAACACTTCTTCAGGGGTGTTTTTAATATTGCTTACCCAATCCAACAATCCGTTTTGGTCTGCGTGTGCCGAAAGACTTTCTATGTGGTGAACAGAAGCGTTTACGGGATAATATTTTCCGAAGAATTTTAATTCGTGAGTACCTTCTAGCAATTGTCTTCCACGAGTGCCTTCGGCTTGATATCCCACTAACAAAATATTGGTCGTTGGATTATCTATCAATTGTTTTAAATACGTAAGCACTCTCCCGCCCGTAACCATACCACTGCCTGCAATGACTACTTTTGGCCTTGGGTCGTCAATGGTTTCCCAGGTTTCTTTATATGAAGTTACAATATTCATCCTGTTGCTCATAGCATGAAACTGCTCAGGGCTTAACTTGTGCCAGTCTGGAAATCGTTCAAATACAGATAAAACATTGTTTCCCATAGGACTATCAATAAAAATAGGAATATTGGGAATCTTGTTTTTTTGATAAAGCTCCCATAGTAAATACATTAAAGTTTGTAGACGTTCTACGGCAAAAGATGGAATTATAAGTGTACTACGCTCCCGAATTGTTTTTTGTATTAATTGCACCAAAATACCTTCTATATCTTCCTCAGGATGCAATCGGTTACCATATGTACTTTCCAAAAAGAGAAAATCGGCCCATTTTGGTTTTTCGGGTGGGAACAGCAACGCATCTTCAGTGCGCCCAATATCGCCTGAAAAGACAAAACGCTTTCCATACACATCCAGTTCAATGAAAGTAGCTCCAATAATATGACCATTATACCGAAACCGGTACTGTATATCTTTGGTCAAGGTTATCCAAGTGTCCTTTTCCGCATTTTTGAACAGATGCAAAGTGGCCTCAGCTTCCTTGCTTGTGTAAAATGGTTTGGCAGGTTGGTGTTTAGAATATCCTTCTTCATTGGCACGGTCAGCTTCTTCTTCGTGTATTTTAGCGCTGTCTAGCAGGATTATTTCGGTTATGGCCAACGTTGGTGATGTTCCTATTATTTTTCCTCTAAAACCTTCGCTAAATAAACGTGGCAAGTAACCCGTGTGATCTAAGTGGGCGTGAGTTAAAAGCACATAATCTATTTTTGTAATATCTACTGAAAAAGGTTTCCAATTTTCCTCTCGCAATTCTTTTAGCCCCTGAAACATTCCACAATCTATCAAAAAATTGCCATCAGGTGTTTCTATATAAAACTTAGAACCGGTAACCGTACCAGCAGCTCCCAAAAATTGGACAGTCACAGTTTTCATAATGATTAACTATTTTTACAGAGAATGGATATTTCAGAAAAAATACGCTGTTTTCTTTTTTCAGTGATACCCAAATGATCCAAATAAAATTTATCACTCAGTAATTGTCGGCACAAAACCACATCACGGCTTAACAAAAATTGCTTTTCGCGTTTTGATAATAAGGTTGAAACCGTAATTGGATAGAGTCCTAAACGATCGATCCGGTCTTTTAGCCCATTACCTGTTGGGTAATTCCAGCTTAATAGTTTTAAGCCTGCACATAGTGCATATTGTTCTGCATCTTTTGTAAAACGTGTATTTGTAACCACCCATCCTTCTTTAGACTTGGCCATGTTTTCTTTACCAAACTTCATAATGTCCTGAAACCGAGAATGAATGTATAATGGTATTTTTACATCGCAATTTCGGCCCTCTTCACTGTGAAACTTACATTCTGCTAATATGTGTTGATTCTTTTTATGGGCGATTACATCAACCTCATGGTTCACACATTTTCCTTCCAACATCTTACCCACTGTTACTTGATAACCTGAATATTGATAGAGGGCACCAATGAATTTTTCAAAGGGAAAGCCAGTAGGTCCCAGCTCGTAAATGGCTTTTTTCAATTTATACTTTGAAGCGTATTCCAACTTTTTCTTTTTAAGCATCGCAAAAGCCCTATTATATATTTCTTTGGTAGAAATACCTTGGTACAGCTCGTCCCGTACGGTATTGGTTATTTTATCGATTGTTACTGTATCGGCACCGCTATTTCTAAGCGAAGCTTTCAGTTTTTCAATGGAAAACCGTACACGCTTTCCTGATGATTTTATCAGTTCTATGTTATTTGTTTCAGGTTTCATACTTTAAAGCTATGAGCGTATGTCGTGCATAGCCAATACAGGTACTTTGGAATGTACGCCTAAATCTTTTACCAAAGGATTTGAAAAAATACTACCAAAAAAAGTATGTTTTTTATTGATAAAAGCTATCATCTCACTTTCCCTGCTCTGGACAAAACTATGCAGCCCTTTTTTTACATCAATGTTTTCTAAAGTATGGTGACTGAACTCTATTGTTACCAAAATATCTTCTAATAAAGCCTTGTTTTCTTCTTGCTCTTTACTCAGTTTATCTTCTTTTTTAATATGAAGGATGCGCACAGGGGAATTTGTCAACTTTGCAATTTCTATTAAATGCTTTAATTCCCTTTGCTTAAAATGAGTTTTAAAACTAGTAGGGAATACAATCTCATTTGGTTCTTTAAAGAAAACGCTTCCCGGTACAGCAAGAACTGGACAAAGTCGAATATTTTCCATTACACCGATGGTATTGCTACCAAAAATGACATCTTTTGAATCTGTTTCGCCACGGGTACCCATAACAATAAATTCAATATCCTTTTTTTCTATCATTCTCTTTATAACTTCGGTCAAAGGGCCAAATTCATTGTAAAAATAAAATCGATGCTCCGGCGAATCATCACGATAACTAAGTTGAGTTTTTAGTTTACTCATCTTTTTTTCTGAAGTTTCTTTAATTGACTCATAAGCTGCGTCGCCAGGTTCTGGAATCAAGAGATTTTCGGTTGAATATCCACCTAGGTAGAATGTGTTTAAGATATGAAATTCACATTGTTCGCTCTTAAAAAGGTTCATGGCATATGTAGTTGCATTCCATGCATTTTTTGAGAAATCGGTAGGTATTAAAATTTTCTTTTTCATGATTTTATAAGGTTTAGTTATAAGTGTAAATTAAAGGTTGATTTTTAAGTAAGACTATTTTTAACCCTTTATAGGAATTACCATATAGGGTATCGAAGTGGTCTTTCCTATTTTCTTTACAACTGCTTCTCTAAATATGCGAGCAATTGCATTGTATCTGTGATATACCATCACCAGTAGGTCGATTCCTTCATCAATAACAAAACTATCAATAGTGTTTGCTATACTACCTTCTTTAGAAATCCAATGGGTTTTTATTTTACAGTCAGTAAGGGCTTTTTTGATAAGTTTTAAGTGTTGTTGCTGTTGATTGTCCATAGTAGTTTTTTCACCTACGTGCACTAAATGAATAGTTGATTGGTAGGTTTTAGCCAAAGCGAGCATAGGAATTATCCCTAAGGTTGGGAATTCTTCGTTATAGTCTGTTGCAAAAGCTATTTCTGAAGGAATTGTATAATCCATCTCTTGAGGAACTACTAACAAGGGTGCATTTTTAATCTTCTTTATAATCTGGATGGTGTTACTACCCATTAACACATCTTCAGCTGCAGTGCGCCCTTTGGTTCCCATCACAACCAAATCGATACCATACTTTATAATCAGTTTATTGGTGCCACGCGCCAAGGACATAGAAGTAGAAATAAACTCAAAATTGTGTGACTTGTTATCACAATCTCGGTTGATACGATGAATGAGCTGTTTGCCATCTTTATCGGCTTCGTCGTACAGTTTGTCCATCAGTTTTTCAGATTTACCAATATCCACACGGCTTGTAAGCGCAGAGACACTATCGGCAAATGAATGTAATAGGTAAAACTGTACATCTTCTTCACTAAAAAGTTTTACAGTATAAAACAACGCAGCATATGCATTGTTTGAAAAATCGGTGGATATTAAGATTTTTTTCATTTTAATTAAATTTTATCGTGGTAAATTTTGAAGTATTAAAAAGGGTACTTGTATTTTCAATCCTATTTTATCGATGGTATTGCTGTATAGTATATCTTCTAAAAATGAGTGCCGATGATTTACCATTACCAGCATATCTATATTCTCTTCTTCTATAAAAGTATTGACTGTTTTTACTATGTCCTTGCCTGTTTTAGTGTGGAATTGCCGGTAATTATCTTTCAAACAAGAACTTAAAAATGCTTTATTATCTTGTTGGCGAAACGACAGTTTTTCATAATCTGAAACATATAAAAGGTGAATAGTAGCTTTAAATTTTTCACAAATGGTACTTAACAGTTTTATTTCCCTTAGCTTTAACGGCATAAGGTAAGGTGTAGGAAACAGTACTTCTTTAGGATGCCATTCTGCATATTTTGAAGGCACCGCTAATACCGGACAGGTAACGTATTTTACCAATTGTAATGTATTGCTCCCAAAAGTAAGATCGCGGTCATCGGTATATCCCCGGGTTCCCATTATAACGATATCGCTATTGTCGGTTTCTGCTAATTCGTTCACGGCATCTACTAAGTTTGAAAAAACAGCTTTGACGATATAATCGTGCCTTGGGTTGGGAGAAGCTTCTTTTACAAATTTTAAAAGGTTTTCTAGCTCTTTTTCAGCACTTTGTTTTGTTTTATTCTTGTATTCTTCAAAAAGAGAGCGTGATATGTCTAGGTTATTTTCATACACCTCATCTGCAAAAGCATGGAGGAATGTGATTTCGCAACGATCATACTTAAAAAGTTCTACGGCATATCGTATTGCATTACGAGCATTTTCTGAAAAATCGGTTGGGATGATTATTTTTCGCATAGTTGGCACTATTTTTATTAGAAATAAAGTTAGCGTGACTTGATCTAAAATACTATGACATTTATCAGTTAACCATTTGACATTTAGCTTATTCTTAAGAATATATGTAACGCACAATGTTTATCTTTAAAAGAAAAGATGAAGCTTTCTGCCATTTCTTGGTTGGTCATTACAACACTTGTGTTATTGACAGTGACTGTTTTTTCGGTTCTGGAATTTTCCTTTAATTGGGTGTTTTACCTTACCGTATTGGGACAGGTCTTTTTTATTTATACGGTTTATAAAATATTGACAGATACTTATACCACCGATAAAACATTTGACGATTTCTACGAGGATTACCCCATAGGAAAAGACGAATAAAGAAAAATGTAAACGTTATTTGTTTTATTCGTGAAGTACCAAAAAAGGGACTTCAGTTTGATAGCTCATTTTTTTAACGGTAGGTCTAAATAAGATACGTTGAAAAAAGTTGAGATTTTTAGCCACCATGGCTATTATATTAATCTGCTTTTTTTCTACAAATTTTTGAATGGCTTCTTCTAAATCAGAAGTATTGCAAGTATAAAACTTATGCTGTATTTCTTCTAAACTATCCTTTAGGAAAATTTTATTTTTTTCCTGCGCTTCGGTTAATAGCACGTTTTTACCTTTAACGTGGACCACATGTAAAAAAGAGTGATGCAATTGCGTTACACTTTTTAATGTTTTTACAATCCGTTCTTTATACAGTAAGTTGAAGTCTGTAGGAAATGCAATATGTTTTGGTTCCTCAAATTGGGAATTTTCCGGAATAACCAAAACAGGACATTTTACTTTTGTTATTACATCGCCAGCATTACTACCCAAGGTATATTTTTTAATACCCGACGCTCCTTTAGTACCCATGATAATAAGGTCTATTTCATTTTTTGTAATTTGAGTACGTACACCTTTTATAAATGAAGTATATTCAATGCTGGTCTTGTAACTATGCTCATTAAAGTAATATTGAGTAAGAATTCTATTTTTTAATTCCTGTAATTGAATAGTAACTGTAATTTTATCTTGAGTAGCAAGCAATGTCCCACTTCCTTGAATTTCAGGTCCCATTTCAGTACTAGTAGTGTTATTTACATGCAATAAATGAAATGTTACGCGCTCTTCTTTCAATAAAGAAATAGCATATTCAATCGCATTCCACGAATTATCTGAAAAATCAGTCGGGATTAATACATTCATCACATTCATTTCACTTTAAAGCAAAAGTACTGTGATGATTTTGTGCAAAGAATGACAACGGTCAGTTTTAAAGAAATGCCTAGTTATTTTAAATAAGCCCAAAGCATCATTCAGTAACAAAAAAGCTAGTCTTCTTGTTTTAGTCCTTCCAAGTCTAAAATACGGATGTTTCGCCCTTCAATTTCAATTAGCCCTTTTTTCTTAAAACCTGAAAGGGTACGAATAAGGCTTTCGGTTGCAATCCCAGCTACACTTGCAAGATCGTAACGAGAAATCTTAATAGCATCTTCCGGTTTTTTGTTGAGTACTTCTGCAAATTGAAGGATGGTTTGTGCCGTTTTTCTTCTAACGGAACTGTAGGCCATTTGTAGTAGCTGTTCCTTTACATCGGAAAGGGTGTCGGTCAATACGTTCATTAATTCTAAGGATACATTTTTGTTTTTTCCTAATATTTCCTTGAGATCGGTAATGGCTACCCCGGCCAGCTCAACATCTTCTACAGCAGTGGCAGATTCAGTATAAGGTACACTTTCCATTAATGAGGTAAATCCTAAAAAATCATCGGCTTTGTACAAAGTTGTAATAAGTTCCTTTGCACTATCGTCCATTTTATGGGTTTTAACTACTCCCTTTAAAATAAGGTAAATCATAGTTGCATATTGGCCTTCTCTAAAGATAACCTCTCCTTTTTCAATAGTGAGTATTTTTCCGTGGTCGTCAAAAAAGTTTTTAAGTTCGTTTAGGTTACGAACACCATCCTCGTTGTCTTTTTCTGAAGATACTTTCCCCTCCATCATTTTTGAAAGCAAGCTTGCTTTGGCCAAACGACTTTCAACAGCGCTCAATAGTTCTTCTTCTTCAAAAGGTTTGGTAAGGTAATCGTCAGCCCCTAGGTTCATCCCTTTTCTAATTTCTTTATGCTCTGTTTTAGCCGATAGAAAAATAAATGGAATGTGTTGTGTTTTATCGTCCAAAGAAAGATTTTTAAGAACACCATATCCATCTACTTCGGGCATCATGATATCACAAATGATGATGTTGGGAATTTCTGCTTTTGCCTTTTCTATTCCAATTTTTCCATTTGGGGCAGTGATTACGTTGTAATTGGAAAGTTCCAATAATTCTTCAGTATTTTCACGTAAGGCTGCATCGTCTTCAATTAAAAGAATGGTATTCATAACATGATTTTATCTGTGAAAATTATTCTTTCTTATTTAACTTTTATTGGCAGGGTTACCATAAATGTACTCCCTTCACCTTCTTTGCTATTAAAAACTATCTGCCCGCCAAGGTTCTCTAAGTGACTTTTAATAATATTAAGTCCAATACCTGTGCCGGCGTTTAGCAAAGCATTTTCGGCACGAAAATAACGGTTAAATATATACTTCTGCTCTTTCTCTGGAATTCCCATACCCTCATCGGCAACCTGAACGGTAAGTTTTTTTTCACTTGCCTTTGCTTTAACTTCAATGACATCTCCTTCCGAAGAATATTTAATTGCGTTATTTATTAAATTGGTCAGTATTAATTCAAGAATTTTTTCGTCAAACTCTAAGGTAATGTCATCAATATTTTGTGGGTATTCAATGCGCTGTCCATCCTTTAACATCATATTGGCATCGTAAATTACTTCGTTTACAACTTTGCTTAAAGGGAAGGTACTAAATTTATAAACAGTTTTCCCGGTTTGTAAACGCTCAATCGATAAGAAATCGTTTAAGATATTATCTAAGTATTTAACCTTTGCTTTAATTGTTTTTAAATGTTTTTCGCGTTTATCCTGTTGCTCTTCTTTTGTGTATTTACCAATAAGTGTGGTAGATGTAAGGATCCCACTCAGTGGCGTTTTAAACTCATGAGAAACCATAGAAAGGAACTTAGTTTTTAATTCATTGAGTTCTCTTTCTTTTTGTAAAGACTCCTTCAATTTGTTTTCGGCCGCTCGTCGCTTCTCTACTTCTTCTTGCATTTGAGCCACCGTATTTTCTAAAGCTTGAGTACGTTCAGTAATTTTATCCTCCAAATTGGCATTGAGTTCCCTTATTTCAGATTCTTGTTGTTTTCGTACGGTGATATCGCTTACCAATGCCATAACATAAGCGTTTTCATAAATCTGAAAAGGGTTTAGGCCTGCTTCAACAGGAAACTTGGTGCCGTCTTTTCTTAAACCATACAAATCACGCCCATGCCCCATTTGCCGTCTATCACTATGATCTATAAAATTATTAAAGTGTTTTCTATGGTTTTTGTGATAATCTTTAGGTATTAATAGGTTAAGATCTCTCCCTAGAAGTTCATTGTCCTCATATCCAAACATAGTGTTTGCTGCTCCATTACTGGCTACAATTTCCTGTTTTTCATTAACAATGATGATACCTTCTGAAATAGCTTCAGAAAGCAGTTTAAATATATTTCCTTTTTTCTCTTCAAAAACGTTCACCTACCAAAAGTAAGGAAATTAAAACAGAAGTGAAACCTGATTTATATCATTTAATAAACAGCTTTCATTGGTTATTTTTATACTGTAAATATTTAATTATGATGATGACCCAACCACCACCAAAGCTTGTTTTATATCAAAAATTAGGCGAACTCTTTTACGCAATAGCAGCAGCCGATAAAGTAATTAGAAAGGCTGAAATCGATACTCTAAGCAATTTAGTGAAGACCCACTGGAAAAATCTAGATGCTCTAGAAGATGAGTTTCATAGTGATGCATCTTACCAGATAGAAATTGTCTTTGATTGGCTGGATGACAAACAAGTGAACCCAGATGAATGTTTTGAAGATTTCAAGGACTTCAAAAAAGAAAACCCAAATCTGTTTTCAACAACTATTAAAAAACTTATTTGGAAAACAGCAGATGCTATCGCCTCATCTTTTGCCGGAAAAAATAAATCCGAACTGATTATGCTGGCAAAATTAAAAATGTTGCTTCAAGAAGATCATTAACAAATATAAATCAACAATATGCGTACTCTATTTTTTTTAGTCATTTTCATGGTATTTGCCTGTAAAAATGATCCTAAACAAACTGAACCTGGAACAGAGACTGATAAAAATTTGGTTGAAATTGTAAAAGACTCTTTACCAACAAACCGTGAAGATGTGGAGCTGAAAAAACAACAATCTATTACTCTAAAGCAAGAGACACTGAAAGAAAAACCTGATGAAAAGTTTGAACTTCAAAAGCTAATCATCACGAAAAATTTTAATAAAGAAGCTGACTTATATACGTTAAATTTTCACTATCCCTTATTAAATGAAAAAATAAAGGCGAGTTATGCTAATTTCAACGAATATATTAATGATTATTATGTAGACATTACAGGTGTTGAAGCCGGCATCCTTGAAGACGCAGAACTTATTTGCGACACCATTGCCACAAACCGTTTTAGAGAAAAACGCACTATTGATTATAAAATACATAGTGTCAATGACAAATTGATAAGCGTGCTGTTTTACAAAGAAAACTTTTTTGGACGAACCTTGCACCCCTCATTTTCTTTCGATTGCGTAAATTTTGATTTAGAACAATCTATATTTATGAATTATGAAGACTTTTTTGTGGAAGGTAGTGAAGAAGAACTACGAGAAATTTTAAATAATCTTTTAATTGAAAAAATGAACGCTGGTGATGTATATTATGATTGTTGGGAAATCACGTCTGATGATTTTTTTACGTATAAAAACAATTTTGTGGTAAACGATACATATATAGAATACTATTTTGACGACTGTATTATCTGTCCTTCCTATACTGGCAGCTATTCTATAAAAATTCCGTTGGAACGCTTAATGCCAATACTCCGTAAAAGCAAACGAAACCCATTGTTTGGATAAGTAAATTTTGGTATCTTAAAGTACACAAATATAAAGCTATGAAAAGTAATTTTAATTCCATTATTAATTCTGAAACACCTGTACTGATTGATTTTTATGCCGATTGGTGCGGTCCGTGCAAATCGTTGGCGCCCATATTAAAACAAGTTAAAGGTGAGTTGGGCAATGCTGTAAAAATAGTAAAGATAGACGTGGATAAAAATCAGCCTTTGGCTGCCCAATACCAAGTGCGTGGCGTACCTACCATGATCCTTTTTAAAAACGGAAAACAACTATGGCGGCAAAGCGGTGTATTGCAAAAAAATGACCTTGTCAATATAATCAATCAGCACAATTAATGGACTTAAATCAATACATAGACCATACCTTATTAAAAGCCACTGCTACTGTAAGCGACATAGAAAAGCTATGTGATGAAGCAAAAGAACACAGTTTTAAAGCAGTTTGTGTTAACAGTTGTTATGTGTATTTGGCAGCAAACGAATTAAAAAATCACCCAACTCTAGTTGCAGCTGTTGTAGGGTTTCCTTTGGGGGCTATGGCAACAGCAAGCAAAGTGGCAGATGCAAAAAAATGCATAGAAGATGGAGCAGATGAAATTGATATGGTTATCAACATCGGGTTTTTAAAAAGTGGCTTACATAAACGTGTTGAAGAAGATATTTCTGAAGTAAAAAAAGCAATTGGCGGTCATACTCTAAAAGTAATTTTGGAAACCTGTTATTTAACCGATGAAGAAATCACTCTGTCCAGCACCATTTCCGTAAAAGCTGGTGCCGATTATGTGAAAACCTCAACCGGTTTTGGAACTGGAAACGCTACATCAAACTCCGTTAAACTGATGAAAGATGCTGTTGGCGAAAAAGCAAAAATAAAAGCATCAGGAGGTATCCGAGATAATAGAACAGCCGCACACTATATCAATATGGGAGTCCAGCGTATCGGTACTTCATCGGGAGTGGCAATTGTAACACAAACTACAGAAACCAATGAGCATTCATATTAGCGCAAAACCAGGCGAAATAGCCGAAACCGTATTATTGCCCGGTGATCCACTACGAGCTAAGTGGATAGCTGAAACATTTTTAAATGATGTTTTTTGTTATAATGATGTTCGTGGAATGTTTGGCTACACAGGCACCTATAATAACCAAAGGGTTTCAGTCCAGGGTACGGGAATGGGAATTCCCTCTGCCTTAATTTATTGTAATGAGCTAATACGGGATTTTGGCATTAAAAAATTAATACGCGTTGGTAGTGCAGGTTCCTACCAACCAGATATAAAGTTGCATGATATTGTAATTGCAATGGCGGCATCTTCTACTTCAGGTATTAACAATTCGCGATTTGTAAATGCAGATTATTCCCCTACGGCAGATTTTGATCTGCTTATGAAGGCAGCAACTTATTCAAAAATTAATAATATTCCTATAAAAGCCGGCAATGTACTATCGGCCGATGAATTTTATAGTGATGATGTAAACCATTATAAACAATGGGCAGATTATGGAGTGCTTTGTGTTGAAATGGAAGCCGCTGGTATTTATACCATTGCTGCAAAATATAAGGTACAAGCTTTGGCTATTTTGACCATTTCAGATTCATTGGTTTCAAAAAATGAAATTTCTTCAGCAGAACGGGAAAATACATTGACTACTATGGTAGAGATAGCACTGAATATAGTTTAGTTTATACTAACCGGATAAAAAACCGATAACAAAGTTGTTATCCCTATGATTAGAATAAGTAGTAACACAATATGGTTAAACTGCTTTTGTGAAACTCGGTTTAAGATCTTTTTTCCTATCCAAGTACCAAAAATGCTCACAACTATTAAAATAGGTACGAGATACAAATCATGGTTATGTATATAGCCATTAAAATAGTAGATTATGGTGCGGCTAAAATCAACACCTAAATCGATTATTGCAGAAGTAGCAATAAACACATCCTTTTTCATTTTAAATGCAGCCAGTGTAATTCCTCTTATCGCTCCGCCCGTTCCCAATATTCCCGCACTAAAACCAGAAAGAGCACCACCTACTACTGCATTTTTAGGAGAAGCATTCAGTTTTAGTTTTTTAAAAATTAAAAACAATAAGCTTAATCCTATCAAAAAAACAGCAAGAATTAGGGTTAAAATTTCAGCGTTGAAATATTTACTGAAAAAAGCACCTACTGAAACAAAAATTACCGCAGGTAAACCCAATTGAAAGATTAATTTTTTATCAATCCCTTTTCTGAAAAGAGCAATTTTTGAAACGTTACTAGAAAGATGAAATAAGGCCGTAATGCCCAAAACAGATTGAAAATCCAGGAAGAAATTAGCGATAGGCACAAAAAACACAGAAGAACCAAAGCCGCCAACAGTACCCAAAATTTCTGCGAGTATAGATAAAACTATAAAAATGGGCAGGTAGCGACTTAGCATATTTTGTATGTGTAAAAAGGAAAAGTTTCAACTTTTCCTTTATTTAAAGCTATCAATTCTAAATTTTAAAAGTAATCACAGGTACTTTGCTATGATTTACCACATCTTCGCCAATACTTCCTGAAAAAAAATGAGCTAGACCACGGCGCCCGTGGGTAGGTATTGCAATTACATCTGCTTTAACTCTATTACTGTAGTTAAAAATGCCACTTTCTACTGTGTAAGAATTTTGAAAAGCGACATTATTGATAGTGTGTGCATCGTCCAATTTACTTTTACTTAAAAAATTGACGATTCGCTCTTCAATTTCATAGGTGCTTTTAAATTCTTCGGCAGGTAAATGCACATACAATAACTTTACGTCGGCATCAAATGTTTGAAAAAATTTCATAGCCTTATAATAGGCAGGTAGGTTTTCATCTTTAAAATCACTGGCAAAAACTACTTTGTTTATTTTAAAGTTCTCTTGATCATCTTTTATAACCAATACCGGAGTTTCAGAAGTACGCACTACTTTTTCAGTATTGCTACCCACAAAAACTTCATTCCATCCTGTGCTGCCATTAGATCCCATAACAATTAAGTCACAACTAAATTCTTTAGCTAAGGCACCAAGCTCTGTAAAAACCTTATAGTTTTGTACTGTAGTTTGTACTTTAATACCGTCTAAAAAACTTTTATCTAAATATTCCTCAAAACGTTTTTCAGCTAGTTTCATATAATACAGTGCTTCCATCACTTCACGGGATTCATCTCTATTTACAACCGCTTCAGTAAGGCCTAACATATGCACAACAACTAATTCTCCATTATGTTTTTTTGCGATTTCTGCTGCTGCTTTTAGGGCATAATCTGCGTGTTTTGAAAAATCTGTCGGTACTAATATTTTTTTCATAATAATGTTCTTTACTTTTTTTTATTTTGCCGTAAATAGTGAATGGCGTTTTTCGAGTTGTCGTTTTAAGTCACGAATCGTTTCCTTTAAGGCCGATTCATAATAGCTACTAGTCGAACTTGCAAAAATCCTAGGCCCTGGAGCGCTAAGTTCAATTTCGCAGATACAATCCATTCCTGATTTATCTTGACCTTTTTTAAAAAATACTTCGGCACGAATTAACCAATCATACTTTCTTGCAAGTTTATTGAGCTTTTTTGTTAGGTACTTATTTAACGCTTCACTAGCTTCCATTTTGACATATTGAACGTTAATTTCCATAGGTTTAGGATTTAAGTTTTTTCAAATATAAATTGAAACCATATAAAAAAATATGACTTTTATCAATCTAGTATGAAAAAAGAAAACAAAGTCATGGAACCTCCTGAAAGAAATTGTAGAGGGTTGCTCCCGAACCCAAATAAAAACATTCGAACTCTCTGGGGTTTTTATTGTAAAGTGTTAAAGTTTTGAAAAATATTGCATCCTTTCTACTCACAAAAAAACTCCTTTATAAATTTCACTTTTTAATATTTTAAAAAATAATATTCAAAATTTTCGTTGTAAAATATGATAATCAGTGTTTTAAAAATTCGGTGTGTATTATCAATATTTTTACATATAAAGCACCTATTATCAGACGATAAGACATTATACAAGTATTGTTTATCGGTAATAGATAAAAAATATTTTATTCATTCTAAAGAAACTATTGAATGGGTTAAAGGAAAATTCTATCCATTGTATCATTATCTCTTTTGATTGCATACACATTGCCTTTATTTAACTTAACATAGAAGTTTTTTACAAGTATTGCAGACGTTCCAGTCGCCATTTTTTTCCAACAAATACATCAAGGTTTTTCCTTTAATCGATTTCAAAGTAAGCTAAAAATTTTAGTGTGGTATCAACCCAAATATCCATTTGTGTCATTTAGTTATATATAATTTTCGGCTGCCACACTTCATTCACTATAAGAAGTTTGAAGTTCAAGCTTAATTATAGTGCTATCATAACTATCTGTGCAGAGCTATTACAGGAGTACTGGGGAGTGGGCCCAAATCTGTGATTCGTGAATGGGTAATACCCAATTTTCTCCAGAAATCCGGCTTGCGATCCATAAGACAGATAATATAGTCTGAATGGTGTTTTGCAAATTTTTTCAACGCAGCTGCATTTTCAATATATTCAATTTTAATCGGTTTTTTAAAGTGCATTTCCAGATGAGAGCGTACTTTACTTTGATTGGCTTTTTGAAGCTCAGACAGCCCCTCTTTGCTAGATAGGGTCACAATCTTAATACTACCATTGGCAATTTTTATCAAAGAGTACCAATTTTCGAGTTCAGCTTTTGGAAGGTCTAACCCAAAATATGATGCCAATACAAATTTTGGGTTCTCATGCATTTTCGCAGAAGACGGAATAATCAACACAGGACACTCCCTTATATTGTCAATAATGCTTCTAGTGTTTTTACTATATCTTTCCATACTTTTATTGGCATTGTCTTTTCCGGGAAGCACAACTAAATCGATTTCCACCTCCTTGATGGTTTTTTTTATGGCATCTACAAGACTGGAACATTCAGAGATGGCGTTGAAACGATGCTTTTCATTACTGTTGTTATGAATATATTTATTAACTGCTTGTCCAAGGCTTATCTCTGATGTATGTCTGGGTTTTTCAAAGATATTATCATTAGCTTGTAATAGATGAATGGCATTAAACCCGTTCACGTCATAGGTGTATGCATTCAAAAAAAAGAACTGACATTCCTCTTTTTTGAAAAATTTAACGGCATAATCAATAGCGTCATAACTGCTTCTCTTAAAGTCGATAGGAATTAATATTTTTTTCATTATTCAAATTTTAAACAGATTCATTAATCTTTTTTGTCTTGCTGTCTTGTATTACAGTTACGATCCTTATTTGCTGTTTTCCTGAAGGAAAATCCCATTCAATAGTATCTTTTTCTGAACATCCAATAAGCGCAGCTCCCATAGTGGTAAGAATAGAAATTTTATCCTGTTTGTTATCTTTCTCCGATGGAATAACCAGTTGAATTGCTTTTTCCCAGCCGTTTTCAGAATACACCATAATTTTACTATTAAAACGTATTACATCTTCTGGAATGTCGATTTCATCAACTACCTGAGCTGTTTTTAATTTATCGCTCAATTTTTGTAATGATTTTTGTGTTTGAAAATCTTCAGCATAGCCTGAAATATTGAGTATTCGTTTTAAATACACATATTCTTTTTTTTCTAAAATTAAACTTCCATACTTCATTGTTAACATCTTTTAAGGGCTACTAAATCAAAAAATAACCGTGTTAGACATACGCTTTTTCAATGCGTTTAAATTATTATATTGAATAACCTCACTCTCAGCGATAAGTCATACTTTCTTTATTTTTAGGGTTATACCATCCATTAAAACTATAAGAACACCAAGTTTTATTTTTCATCGATCTCTTATTAGCTGTAATTATTTGAAAAGTCGGGTTGCGATACTTCTCTCGTAGTACTTTTCAGTGATATATTTCCTTCTCCGTTTTTTAATTTCGGACTTTTGACGGGCTTTATCCCATCGTCTTTGTTCTAGGTTCATGACATCAGTTTTAAAATGGATTAATAATTAAGCCTCTATTTCTTAAATACCTTTTGTTCGCCAATCTATAAGGACTAGTGCGTACGGAGCTAAATCTTAGCTTGGTTTGCATTTTTTTTTCTTTAAGGAATGTTACTAATTCGGTAAAAATCATTTTTTTTGTTTTCTAAGGTTAATATTTGCCGTTTAAAGCTTTTTGTTATGTTAATCTTTAGTTAGCCAACTTATGCCAAAAGCGCTCATTCATCATATTCACAAAAAAACCATACCTGTTTATTTGTGTAGCTAACACATTGATAATGTTTACTATATAGTAAGCAATCTATGTGCCACTAGTTGTGACATTAATGGGTAAAAGCAGAGATAATCCTTGATGCACAAGGGTTTGAGGTGTTTTATTGAAAGTAGTAGTAGAATACTTAGTGGGGTGAAATTACTCAGTCAGGGAAATATGTATCAGTCAAACGTCGGCTGTTATTTTGTTTTAATACTAAGTTCAAATATAACCCACCAAAAAAAGGCTGTAAATTTAAATTTACAGCCTTTGTTTAGTCGATTAATAATATTTTTAAATAGAAGCTCTAGACTTTCTTTTCTTCATTTTTTTCTCTTCTAATTTTTTTTGAATCTTTTCCTGTCTTTTATTATTTAATTCTGCTTTAGTGAGCTTTTTTTTTAATTTAGCCATGATATAATTATTTTATATTTATAAAATGAACATTGATTAAATTCTATATCCATGCATTATTCTATACACGAGTAAAATTTTTCAATATGTTTAAAATTAAAAACTTTCTTTTTAAGAAAATGCATTAGAATTGTTCAGGCAAACTCGTTTTGCCTGATTAAGTCAGGAAAATAATTTTAGGTTTTTGAAATATTACAAAATAAAATAGGCTACAGAACCATCTGTACGTAAACGGTTTGTAAGAATCACATGTATGTTTTATTTTAAGTTGATGCATTTCTGTTTATTGCTAAAGACTATTTTTTGAAAAATGAGTTGCTGCTCAATGAATCTTAAATATTCAATTTCCAAAATAAGTTAGATTTACGACACCCCATTCATTAGCGTAAATTTGCCCTGTACTTTATCGAAAAATTCATCTTTTAATCGTCTGTATTTATCTAAGTGGTACAAATAGCTTTTCCGGTAGGCTTCATGTTCCTTTAAAAAGGTCATATCACAGTTCATATCTTCACATTCCGCAATATCGACCCTAGAGTTACTATAGTTGAGCAGGGCACTTAGCAAGTTACTGTTTTCAGTTTTCTTTTTCTGAAATCGTTGCAACACAGTTTTATCCTCCAGTTTATCGTTTATAGTACACATATTCACTAGATTGTTTACTTCTTTATCAATGTATTTTAAATGATTGATCCAGTTATCCAATTCGATAGTATTGATTTTATGTGTTACTTCTACATCATTGTCGTGCTCATATATTTTGGTATTCATATTGAAGTATTTAAATTTTTAGTGTTGTTTATCTTAAGCTACCATAGCAGGAATATGGTTTCCCTAATATTCCTAACTATGGAAAACTTAAGACCTCTCTACGTTTAATTAGATAGAAATTTTTTTATTTGCACTGTTGGTCTCTTGTGAAACAGCAACTATTTTCAGCAATTGTTGTCCTGTGGGGAAATCCCAAGTAACTGTATCCCCTTCAGAATATCCAAAGAGGGCAGACCCCATTGGGGTAAGAAAGGAAATTTTATTTTGTGCCATATCCCTTTCTGCGGGGGTTACCACTTGCAAGGTACGCTCCCATCCTTTTTCTGAAGCAACCGTAACCTTGCTGTTAAAACGAATAATCTCTTTAGGCATATCCTCTTCATCCACTATTTGGGCATTTTGCAACTCTTCACTGAATTTTTGCAATGATTGTTTTGTGTCAAAATCTTTGGCATAACCAGAAATATTGATGATACGCTTTAAGTACACATACTCCTTTTTTTCAATAATGATACTTCCGTACTTCATTTCTCTTTCTTTTAAGTTAGACAATTATGGAAAAATTCCTCGTTCTATATAGGCTTTTTCAATACGCTGAATGGCTAAACAATAGGCAGCGGTGCGCATATCCATAGATTCTCGTTCAGAATATTCATATACTTTACTGAATGATTCTTTCATCTTTTTATCAAGCTTGGCCATTACCTCGTCCAATTGCCACAACTCTCCATTTCTGTTTTGCAGCCATTCAAAATAACTACCGACAACACCTCCAGAATTACATAGAATGTCTGGTATAATGGTTACTCCTCGTTCCAATAGTATTTTTTCACCATCCACATTGGTCGGTCCATTAGCTCCTTCGGCAATTAATTGCGCTTTAATATTTGGTGCATTTTCTTTAGTAATTTGGTTGCCCAAAGCCGCAGGGATGCAGATGTCGCAATCGCTACTGAAGAAATCTTCATTATCCATTTCTTCCGCTTCTGGGAAATTGCCTATGCCTCCGTTGTTCGCTTTACTATAATTAAAAAGGTCTTCAACCTGTATTCCATCTTTGTTATAAATACTTCCTGAAGCATCTTGCACGGCTACTAACTTAGCACCTTCTTTTTCAAGGAAATGCGCTGCCCAATAACCTACGTTTCCAAAACCTTGGACAATAAATCGTTTTCCGTTAAGGTCTTCATTATTACGTTGCGCCCAGAACTTGATGTTCAAATAAACACCATATCCCGTTGCACGGTCACGTCCTTCCAGTCCGCCACTCCCTGCTGGCTTACCTGTTACAACGTGTTGGTTTGCAGAACGTTCTGCCGGTGGGCGTGTACTCATATACGTATCTGCCATCCACGCCATGGTTTGGCTATTGGTGTTTACATCTGGTGCTGGAATATCGTGTTCCGGCCCTATATTATCGGCTAAGGCAAAAGTGAACCTACGGGTAATACGCTCCAGTTCACTTTGTGAGTATTTTTTAGGATCTAACTGAATTCCTCCTTTACCACCCCCATAAGGTAATCCGGCCAAAGAGGTTTTCCATGTCATCCACATAGCCAATGCTCTTGCGGCATCAATATCTACAGTAGGGTGATATCTTAAACCTCCTTTGTAAGGGCCCAAGGCGTTGTTATGCTGCACTCTATATCCTGTAAAAACTTCTACATCACCATTATCCATTTTTACAGGAAAGTTTACGACAATTTCATTATTGGTAATACCTAAAATTTTACGGATACTTGGATGCAAATCTATTTTATCTGCTGCACTGTGAAACTGTTCCATCACATTTTCCATCATTCCTCGTGCGGGTTGTTTTTTTTGCTTTTTAGCTTCTGATGTTGCTATCATTATTAAATTTTTTACTTGTTTGTAAGACTCATCTTAAATCATTGCTTTTCTTCTCTGAAAGAGGAATCGTCTTAATGAATTTGATTTGATTTTTTATTTTCTGAATAAATAAATTTGTTTTAGTGTGTTGCCAACTCATATTCCATTTCAGGAATGGGCGAAGGTTCATTTTTATCTTCAAATAAGGCTTCGTCATATTCACTGCAAGACCATACTTGACTTTTCTGTTCGGTCAATACGCAGGTGTCTTTATGCATACAAGTGGGACAAATATTAAATGAGTTTGTTTTCATAATACATTTTTACAATTTGATGTATTAAAAACAATGTGTGTGCCATTACGTGCCAAGAAACACTAGATGTGTTGTAAAACCCTATCGTATAAGGGTTTATATGGAAAAAGAATAAAAGAATAAATATGAAGAGGTGGTACAGAATTCCCCGCACTGGAAAATTTGTACCAATTTTAAAAAAAGTTACTCTGAAAGTTTTTGTCGAATGGTTTTCCGGTCAATCCCTAAAATTTCGGCAGCTTTAGTTTTATTGTTATCAGTTGCGTTCAAAACCTTTTGTATGTATCGCTTCTCCATTTCTTTTAAAGGCAAGAGTTCTTCTTCTGGAAAATTAATATTGAATTTCAAAGAATTAGGCAAGTGCTCTACTTCTATGGTTCCATCGCACATAATAATGGCTCGTTGTATTATGTTTTCCAGTTCTCGAATGTTTCCAGGCCAATCGTATCGATTTAAAATAGCTAAAGCTTCTGGGGTTATTTTTACAAAACGATCTTTGTATTCCACGCCATATTTAAAAAGAAATTTGTCTATCAATAACGGTATGTCTTTTTTGCGCTCCCGGAGTGGGGCCACGTCAATTTCTACAACAGTAAGCCTATAAAACAAATCTTCCCTAAAAGTTTCTTTTTTAATCATTTCTTTTAAGTCGCTATTCGTGGCTGCGATGATTCGGACATCTATTTTTTCGGCTTTTTGTGCTCCTACTTTAACCACTTCTTTTTCTTGTAACACCCGCAATAATCTTGATTGAACTGCAGTAGAAGCATTACCAATTTCATCAAGGAATATAGTACCGCCATTGGCAGCTTGAAAAAATCCGTCGCGGTTTTTTTCGGCTCCAGTAAAAGCTCCTTTGGTATAACCGAATAACTCGGACTCCAATAGATTTTCAGGAATACCACCACAGTTTACAGCAATAAAAGGTGCTCTCGAAAATTTTCCTTTATAGTGAATGGCACGAGCAACAAGTTCTTTTCCAGTACCACTCTCCCCTTTTATAAAAATGGTTGCTTTATTGTTCTTTACACGCTCGATAATCTGGATTACATCGTTTATTTTTTCCGAAGTGCCAATTATATCGCCGTACGGTTCGCTGTCTTGATTGGCTGGTTTAGTTACAGCCGTTTCATTTGTAGAAATTTTTGGGTTGTTATTCGTATCGGCTTGTAACGTGCCATCAACCGCCGTTTTTAATTCATCTTTGGTGAATGGTTTTGTGAGGTACGCCACCACACCAGATTTAATTGCGTTGAGTGAATCTTGTATTGAAGGATATCCAGTTACTACCAATTTGGGTAAATTTGGATAGTGTTCTGAAACAAATTTAATAAGTTCGAACCCATCAATTTCAGGCATTTTCAGGTCGGTAATCAACAAATCGATCCGGGTATCGCGCAAAATGGTGACTGCTTCTTTTACCGAAACAGCTCGATACGTATGAAAATTCCACGAACGTAAGTGACGTTGTAACAATTCCAATATATCGATATCGTCATCTACAATAAGTATGTTTTCGCTGCGTAACTGCATAATTTATGATTTTGGTAACCGTACCGTAAAGGTAGCACCTTTGTTTTTATTATTTTCGGCCTTGATAGTTCCTTTATGGCTCAATACGATACCTTGCACCACACTAAGGCCCAAACCTGACCCATCGCCTGTGGGTTTTGTGCTGAAAAAAGGTTGGAATATTTTTTCGAGATCCGTTTTGGGGAGTCCCGGACCTTCATCGGAAATTTTAAGGACATTTTCTGTATCTGTCTGAAATGCTTTAATAGTCACCAATCCATTTTTAGGAGAAAAGTAAATGGCGTTTATTATTAAATTGAATATAATCTGCGTAAGCTGAATGGTATCGGCTTTCAGCCACAATTCTTCTTCTTCGATTTTCACGACATATTTTACTTCTTCCTTACGAAAGGTAGCATCAAGCAAACTAATGGCATCCCTAATATTGGGCACAATGTTTACTTTCTTCATTTCCTGAGGCATTTCGCAGGCAAAAAACATCAGTTTTTTTACTACTTCTCTAGAAAATATGGCGTTATGAATGATTTTATCTAAATCACTTGAAACATTCTTTTCGTTTTTAAATTCATCTTTCAACAGTTCTGCAAAACCTAAGATATTGGCCAATGGTGTATTTAATTCGTGAGCAATTCCTGCCGTTATTTCGCCAATGATACTCAAACGGTCGGCACGCTCCATTTGTCTTTTTAAAGAAGCTTCGTTCTCCTTAATTTCAATGCGTTCTAGTAAGTTTTCGATCTTTAAAGCTACATTGTCCAGCAACTGCTGTTCTTCTCTTAAAAAAGTACTTTTATCAGCAGTTAAAGATGCTATTATTTTTCCATTGAGTTTATTGAAAACCTTAATGTCGCTGCTGATACCGACGTTTTCATCTACATTTCCAGTTTTAAAAGAGTTTATAGATGTTTCAATTGCTATTTCAGTATATTCAGGAAATTGAAATGCTTTTTTTAAACTATTTGCAATTGCTTTTAAGGTTTCATCTAACTCTTCAACATTAGCACTGACGATAATTGACGATACTTCATATAAGCACGTTAGTTCCTTTATACGTTCTTGCAAGGCTTCTTCTGTGTGCGACATGTGCTAGATTTTAGAAGTTTAAAATTTCATTTTCACCAAATGGTATCGTGTTACAAAAACTAAGCTTTCTTCTATACTCTAAAAATAGGAAAAGTCTGTTGAGTAGCTGCCTAAATTAATAGAATAACCACGGCGACAGTTATTTTTTAAAATAAATTATGGAAATTTTTAAAACCGTTAGCTTTAAAAAGCAGCTATCATGTTATTAAATTAATTTTAATTGATTAATTATATTTTGCAAAGAATCTTTAGCATCGCCAAACAATAAGTTACAATTGTCCATTCCAAAAAGATCGTTTGAAACGCCTGCATACCCTTTACTCATTCCTCGTTTCATCACCACTACTTGTTTGCTTTGATATGCTTTAACAATAGGCATCCCGTAGATAGGACTATCTTGATTGTTTTCTGCAGCTGGGTTTACCACATCGTTGGCCCCAATTATCAAAATCATATCGTAATGAACCATATCACCATTAACTTGGTCCATTTCCTTTAAGTGTTCGTAATCTATATTTGCTTCAGCAAGTAACACATTCATATGTCCAGGCATTCTTCCTGCAACAGGGTGGATGATAAAGTCTACTTGTGTATCTCTCTTTTCTAAAAGCAGTTGTAGCTGACCACAAAGATGTTGTCCTTGAGCCACGGCAAGACCGTATCCAGGGATTATTGCAATTTTATTGGCAAAAGACAATTGCATCGCTGTTTCGGAAACGGTTGTTTCTTTTATGTTTTGTGCTTCGGCATCTTCGGCTACTTTTCCTTTTTTAAATTTCCCTGCCAATACTTTAAGCAAAGAACGGTTCATCGCTCTACACATTAACAAGGTTAACAAAATTCCAGCTGCGCCAACAAAAATTCCACCAGCAATCATCGCTTTATTGCCATAAACAAAACCTGCCAAAGCGGTAGCAATACCAGTAATTGAATTTAGCAATGAAATTACAACTGGCATATCGGCGCCACCGATTGGCAGGACAAACAAAATTCCGTAGACCAATGCAATGAATGCCATTACATACGCTACTATTTCAAAAGGTATGGATAGTACTCCAACGAAATATAAAACAGGAACTACAAAGAATAATACCAACAAGACTCTGGAACCTAGAACAACCATAATATTTCGATTGTCTTTCGTTTTTCCCGCAAGCTTTCGGTAGGCAATAACACTTCCCGAAGCTGCTATTGCTCCAGTTATCAACCCTAAAAGCAATAGTATTTGCATTCCTAAAAAGGAAGAACCAAGGCCAGCTTGTTTTGCTTCAACGATACCTAAAAGCATGGCACAACCACCTCCAGTTGCGTTAAATAAAGAGACCAATTGTGGCATGGCGGTCATTTCGACTTTGGAGGCCATAACTTTTCCACCTATTGTACCCAATAATATGGCAACGGCTATTATAATAAGATTAACAGACGGAACAGTTTGGGTGTTGAGCATCCAAAAAGTACATAACACTGCGATTATCATTCCCGTAGCTGCAATTAAATTACCGATTTTGGCGTGTTTTGGGGAACTCATAAACTTCAATCCACCCAAAAAAGAGACTGTGGCCAATAAATAGCCAACTTCAACTAATACATTCATTTGAAATTATTTTTTTGTGTTGAACATTTTTAACATTCTTCCTGTGACAAAAAAGCCACCCGAAATGTTCAAAGCACCGAGAAATACAGCGATTCCGCCTACTGTGAGTGTTGCATAATTTGTTGGTGGGACTTGAAACATCATAATTACGGCACCCACCATAATGACGCCACTAATTGCATTAGCCCCAGACATTAAAGGGGTGTGAAGAATGGCTGGAACGTTTGCAATCACTTCGATACCAATGAAGACACAAAAGATTACAAAGTAGATAATATCAAGATTGTTCTGTATAAATTCCATATTAAGCGAGTTCAAATTTATTAGTTAATAAAGGGTTTGTTATAGTTCCTTTGTCAATCACCTTGCTTTTTTCAAGCAAAACATTATCTTCTTTAGTTGATTGTATTAAGTATTTCAAGAAATTATAATAGTTTGTTGATAACAATTGTGAAGCGGATTGTGATACTTCCCTAGACAAGTGAGAATTACCAACGATGGTTACGTTGTTATATCTAATAGTTTTTCCTGCTTCGGTCATTTCGCAATTTCCGCCTTGCTCTGCTGCCATATCTATAATTACTGATCCTGATTTCATCGCTTCAATCGATCTTTTTTCGATCAATAAAGGTGCTTTTTTACCAGGTATATTTGCGGTACAGATAACAATATTGGCATTACGTATACGCTCATGGATCAGTTCTTTTTGTTTCTTCAGGTATTCTTCAGATTGGGTGACGGCATATCCACCCGCATCCTTCGCTTCTTCGGCACCTCCCACTTCTACAAATTTGGCTCCAAGGCTCCTGACTTCTTCCCCAGCAGATTTTCGAACATCAAAAGCTTCCACGACAGCACCTAATCTTTTAGCTGTGGCAATAGCCTGTAACCCTGCAACGCCAGCTCCTAACACTAATACCTTAGCAGGATTAAGCGTTCCGGCTGCTGTTGTAAACATTGGGACCGAGCTGTTGTAATGTGAGATTGCTTTAAGCACAGCTTTATAACCTGCAATGGAAGCCATAGAAGATAAGACATCCATAGACTGCGCCAAGGTGGTTCGAGGCAATAAATCTAAGCTATAAACCGTGGTGTTTTTATCTAGATACTTTTCGGCTCGCTCTGGGTAGAACAACATATTGAAAATACCAATCAGCACGTTTTGTTTACCGTCCAACACAAGATCGGTAACCTCGTTAATAGAAAGAATATAATCTGAACTATTTAAAACATCCTTCCTACTTAGCAAACTTGCCCCGGCTTCTTCATACTTGGTATCTGGGATCCTTAATCCTTCGCCAAGTCCTTTTTCAACTTGAACTCCGATTTCCTGGAGTTGGGTTAGCTGTTTGACTTCTTTAGGTAAAAAACAAATTCGGGTTTCGAATGAGGGTTCTTTGATCAATCCTATTTTTTTCATACGTTTATTTCAGAATTTGAAAATATAGCAGTATTATACTGCTTAGTTGTTTAAAGCTAGTCTATTTTCAATTGCTGTGCCAAGAGATTTATGTGAAGTGATAAGTGCCGTTTTAGCACTGTTTATAGGGCTTCAAAAGCTTATAAATAAATTTCTATAAAAAAGAGTTGGGTATTATTTTCCCGGGTGGTGCTTATTACCCCGTGTTATAATTATATATTTAGAGATGAATTTAGATATGTAATTAAACCCCGATTTATAATAAAAATATACTCAGGTTTCAAATTTTGAACATATTGTTCAGCAAATGTTCTACTCTTTATAATTATATTAAATAAATAATTCCGTAAGAGCCCTTAAAATTAATATAATAGATTAGTCAAGAATCGAAATTGGGTCCAAAGTTTAGGAAACATTATTCTTGATCAGCTTCCAAGAATAGCCGAGAGAACAACCTACGATTTTTTTACAATTCAACCTGAAATAGTTTATTACCTTAGAAAAGATTATTCTGATTCCCTTCCCTTTGCTGTATGCGAATTTCGTTTTACTTGTAAGATTTTAGTATTTGTCGTACCACTCTCAGATGCTGATTCAAATAAATTTTTGAATAAAACAGAATATCATTTTTTTTGGAAAAAGTTTAAGCACTTTAAAAAATCAAAAAAATGGGTGTTTAATGATTTCTCTAATTATAATCCAAGAGATTTTAGTGTAAATTTAGATTTTGAAGTTAATAAAAAGGATCGATAACAAATAGGTTCTAAAGCACGTAGAATATAACTGCAAGAATTTTTTTCATAATATTTCAATCTCATTTTTTTTCTAACCAACCAACCCTATACAATTGCATTTGTTCTGAGTACACTTAGTTTTCACCGTATCCAAGTAACAAAATTTTCTTAGGCAATAATAATGACATTAAAAACAACCGCTGAGTTCTTTTCAACTACTGCCACATTACCTTCTGATTCATTTTAAAACTTTTCACTGACATTAATTAACTGTTTGAGCAAAAGAAATTTTTGACTATCCATTAAATGATTATCTACGTCGAGTTTCTTCAATTTATTATTTGCTACTTCCATTTTGCGAAGCATTGGCTTAACATAGTTTAAATAGTGGTTAAAGTATGCACTTATGTCATTTTCATCTTTAGCAAGTTTATAACCGCTGCGTCCGGCTGCTGTCACAACTAAAATGCCATCGTATCGCAAATCTCTTATCAAAGTTCTTATTTGCTCAACGGTAATATTTTTATGAAGCCTTGATAAACTACCTTGAATTGAGTGAACATCGACTAATTGATTAGGGTTAATTCTGAAACAGAAATACAAAAACTTCAGTAAATCTACTTTAGGATCTGATTTAGAATTTTGATTAATATATTTTATTACATCTTTAACCACAAAACGTGTAACCAATTCAGAGGAACTGTTAGTAGATTTACTCACAGCAGGAACTTGGTAACGATATGGAAAATACTCTGGGGGCATCATTTTCCCTATTAGAGCATCAATTATATCCGATGCTTCTTTAACGTAGTGTGAATGTGCAAATACTCTTCCTAATGAACCAGCCACTAAATCTGCTAATTGAACCAATACTTCATTTTTATCATCAACCATTTTGTAGTTGCTGAACAATGATTGTATACTTAAATTTTTATTCAAATATGAATACATTTCTTGCTTGTATTCTTCAGAAATGAGTTCTTTTCTTTATGGCGGTAGGGGCTTCCATAAATTTTGTGGTTATTGGCGACAATCCCTTAATGGTCGCCGGACTCGTGGTTGCCGTGATTCTTATAAAGGCAGTGGTTTTACTGTTGGTAGGGATTATTTTTAAACTAAAGCTCGACCAGCGATTGTTGTTAATTGTTGGATTGTCACAAATTGGTGAGTTTGCATTTGTACTACTATCATTTGCATTTCAATTGAATATTTTTGAAAGGGAACAATTGGATATTATGTTGGTAGTAACAGCTTTGACGATGACCTTGACACCCATACTCTGGATGTTGAACGAACGCTTATGTTTACCCAACGTAGGAACCAAGGAAGCAGAAAAACGACCGATGGACGACATCCAAAAGAACCACAAAACAATTTTGGTTGGTTTTGGACATTTTGGAAGTACGGTCGGGCGTTTTCTACGTGCACACGGAATTTCCACAACCATACTCGATATGGATTCCAACAGGGTTGATTTTCTACGTAAAATGGGTTTTGAGGTATATTACGGAGATGCATCGAGAATGGACCTTCTGGAATCTGCAGGAATCGCAGAAGCTGACTATCTTATCTGTGCCATCGACAATCCCGAAGTTGTCTTTAGTATTGTGAAAAAAATCAAGGAAAAATATCCGCAGGTAAAACTTTTGGTGCGTGCCAAGAACCGCTATGATGCTTATGACCTTCACAATTTGGGGATAGACCATATTTATAGAGAATCTTTAGACACATCGGTATTAATGGCAGGGGATGTATTAAATTTTATGGGCTTTGACAAGGAAGCAATTAACAGTCAGGCACAAAAATTCATTCAACTCGATATTGATAGTTTAAAGCGGTTAGCAGTAATACGAAAAAATGAAAAGGAGTATATTTTTAAAGCGAAAGAGGAAATTGCACAGCAAGAAAAACTTATGGCTGAAGATTTGAATTTGGGAAGTAGCAGGATTGAAGCCAAGTCCGTAAAAATAAGTACATAATATTTAAAAAAGGGATAAGAAAATCACATTTAAAGCAAAGGAGTATCCCTGCCATGCTAGTCTTACAATTGAAGTAGTCATCTATTCACCTTAGAGAATCAATAATAAAACTTATACCACAAAAAAAACCTCTCAAAAACTTGTTTCTTGAGAGGTGTCAGTAAAACTATTAATTTTTTATCAATTAACTATCCGAGTCTAAATAGTTAGGGATTCCATCATTATCAGTATCCATAAATATAATGTTTCCATCTTCATCAAATTCAATTTCAACACTTGTTGGAGTACCATCACCATCATCGTCAGAATCTAAAAAGTCAGGTACACCGTCACCATCTGTATCATCATCTTCTTCTATTTTATTATTATTTCTATCTTCTAATATAGAAATAACTCCATCATTATCTTGATCACCGGTTTCTACATCAAATAATTGAAAGGTAAAAATAAGTTGGTCGTATGTACTAATGCCAGAAGCAGTTGGAGGTGCAGCATAGTACCCTAAACCACTTGGGACAAAAACAGCACCTATACCAAAGTCACCAAATGAAACTGTACCGTCTGGATTTTGCACTGTCAAGTCTGGGTCTGCTTCATTAAATTCAACCATGGCATCTTGCAACCCATTTATAATTTGTGTTAAGTCAAACCTAATTGGAGAAACTGAAGCATCAAAAACTTCATTTTCATTTAATGTTTGTCCTTCATATGAAGTGACTACCAAATCAGGAAAGTTTGGTGATGCTTCCCCACCACCTTGATTTACTTTTAAGAAGAATAATTCATATTTTACATCTTCATCCACACGGTCATTTACCATTTTGGAAGAAACCTGTTCAATTAATGGTGTTTTATCGGCATTGTCTCCTGCAATGGTGTCAAATTGTATTCTATAATCAAAATCTACAGGTGGAGATTGAAACTCCTCATAATTGTAAAAGTGGGTTTCCAAAAATGCCCTTATTTCAGCTTCAGCGGCAATGGCTTCTTCCCCTCGATCACGAAGCGGAATCGTAGTACTGCCGTTATCATCATCATTTTTACAAGAGGTTAATAAAATGCTGCAAATAATTGCTGCAAATAGTATAAAATTGTATTTTCTCATCATTGTTTTTTTCGCGGCGGAAAGATACAATTTTCCGCTATTTTTGCAGTACCAATTAACGTAGATTTTTGAACAGTAGTATGAGAGTTGATAAATATTTATGGTGTATTCGATATTATAAAACCAGAAGCATTGCCACAAGGGCTTGTAAAAAAGGTGCGGTACAAGTTAATAGTGATACCGTTAAACCTTCAAGAGACGTATACCCCGGTGATGAAATTAAAGTGCGGAAAAACCAAATTAATTATCAATTGGAAGTTTTAGATCTTCCAAAAAGCAGACTTGGAGCTAAGTTAGTAGATATATACCGAAAAGACACAACCCCAAAAGAAGCTTTTGAAGGGCAAGAAATGTTACAGTATGCCAAAAAATACTACCGTAAAAAAGGAACAGGAAGGCCAACAAAAAAAGACCGAAGGGATTTAGAGGATTTTACAGACGCTCAAGAAGAATAATCCCCACCCCTTTTACTATCTTTGAATAAAGTTTATACCATATGCAAGAACAGACCGTCATCCTTACCAAAAAACAAATAGCGCATAAAATTAAAAGAATTGCCTATCAAGTGTATGAAACCAATGTAGATGAAAAAGAGGTGATTATTGCCGGTATAAAAAGCAACGGCTATACATTTGCCAAAAAACTTAAAACAGCTGTTGAAAATATTTCACCGATACAAGTTACCCTTTGCGAAGTAACAATCAACAAAAAAAAGCCAACAGATTCTATTGAAACCTCTATAACCAAAGAAGAGTACACCAACAAATCACTATTATTGGTAGATGATGTTTTACACTCTGGGACAACTCTCATTTATGGTGTTAAACATTTTCTTGAAGTACCCCTAAAACAATTTAAAACAGCCGTATTGGTAGATAGAAATCATAAAAAGTACCCTGTAAAAGCAGATTTTAAAGGTATTTCCCTTTCCACATCGCTTAACGAAAATGTAGCCGTTATCTTTGAAAAAAATAAAGATCGGGCAATTTTAGAATAGTTTTGCAACCAATTCTTCTACAATTTCTGAAACCTCTTTATTATCTACTGAAACTGTTCTAGCAGCTTTATTATAGACAAAAGACCGCTCAAAAAGATGTTTCCTAATAAAGTCCTTAAGCAAATCCTTTGATTTCAAATGTGAAAGTAAAGGACGTTTTTCCTTTTCTGAAGAAAGCCGCTCTGTCAAAACATCTAACGAAGCTTTTAAGTAAACCGAAACCACATTTCCATCTTTTAGTAAGTCATCCATAATAGAACCATAACAAGGTGTTCCACCACCGGTTGAAAGTACAACTTCATTTTCTTTTGAAAGTATGCTCCATAACACCTTATTTTCATTCTTTCTGAAATAAATTTCACCCTTATCTGAAAAAATAGCTGCAATTTTCTTCTCTTCTTTTTTTTCAATTTCAGTATCTAAATCTTTAAAAGTGTAATTTAGTTTGTCAGATAATGCTTTTCCAACGGTAGTTTTACCGCTTCCCATATATCCAATTAGTACAATATTCATAAAAAAATTGTCGGTTTTTATTGATTCTCAAAGGCTTTAAAAATTCCTTCAAATTTAATTGAAAATCCTTTGGAAAAATAGAATTAATGATAGTATATTTGCACCCGCCAACGCAAACAAATGTAGTGGCACTTTAAAAGTACCGTTTTAAAGTAAATAATGACCTGGTAGCTCAGTTGGTAGAGCATCTCCCTTTTAAGGAGAGGGTCCTGGGTTCGAGCCCCAGCCAGGTCACAGATTAAAAACCCGTTCATTTAGAGCGGGTTTTATATTTTTTTATAGTAAACCATTATAGAGCGAGAAGTTTACACTAAGCACAGTCAAAGTAAGTTCCTGCAAGGTTGCAATTCGTATTAAGCACCTGTTCTTTTCGAGTAGTGTTTTTTTCAAACAATTTCTTCGCTTTATTAGCTACTACTCCATCAAAGCGTATGGTAAAAGCAATAGAAATTTAAATGCCACGGCAGACCATCAAATAGTCTCAGCTTTTAAGCAACGGCCTTAAGGTTTCCCACACCGTATTCGCCACTATTTTATGTCCCTCAACAGTTGGATGAATTCCATCGGCTTGATTCAATGCTGCAACTCCACCAACATCTTTTAAAATAAAAGGGATAAACGCAATGTTGTTTTCTTTGGCCAAGTCTGCATATAACTGTTTGAAACCACTTGTATATTCCTGCCCCATGTTTGGGGGCAGTTGCATACCTGCGAGAATGATTTTTGTTTCGGGACTTTTTTCTCTCACCACATCGATGATTGCCTGTAAATTAGAGCGTGTTTCAGATAAAGCCACGCCACGTAAGCCATCATTAGCACCTAGTTCCAATACAAAAATAGCGGCATCCTGTTTTATCACCCAATCAATACGGCTTTTACCTCCAGCGGATGTTTCGCCACTTACCCCAGAATTGATCACCGTATAGTCTAAACCTAATGAATCAATTTTTTCTTGCACGACTGCAGGGTAAGCATCATCGTTATCGTCCAGCCCATAACCAGCGGTAATACTGTCCCCAAAAAATAGAATGTTCTTAGTTGCCGTTTTGGTTTCTTCGGTACCTTCTGTCTGTTCCGTGGTTTTTTGATCTTCACTCGCTTTTTCAGTTTTCACTTCACCACAAGACAAAAGAAATAGGGCTACGAAAAAATAACTAAACTTTATGAGTTTCAGCCCAAATGTCGTTGGTAAGTTAGAATAAAAATGTTTATTATGTGCGTTGAACATACGTTGTAATTTAAAGTAAGACCATGTCAAAGATATTAAAGATTACCGGTTTGGAAAAGACATATGCCAGTGGTAACAAGCAATTAACAGTTTTGCAAGACATCACGTTCGATGTTGAAAAAGGTCAAACCTTTTCAATCGTAGGACCTTCGGGAAGTGGCAAGACGACTTTATTGGGGTTATCTGCCGGATTAGATGCACCTAATGCGGGTTCCGTAGCATTATGCGGACAGGATTTGAAAAGCTTGGATGAAGATCAACGTGCCCAATTACGAAACAAGGAAGTAGGGTTTATATTTCAGAATTTTCAATTGTTGCCAACCCTTACAGCGCTTGAAAATGTGAGTGTACCTTTAGAACTACAAGGTGCAACAGACGCGATACAAAAAAGCAAAAGTTTATTGGAAAAGGTCGGTTTAGCAGACCGCATTCATCACTATCCATCACAATTATCTGGCGGCGAACAGCAACGTGTGGCATTAGCAAGAGCGTTTTCAAACACCCCTTCTATCCTATTTGCAGATGAACCCACAGGAAACCTAGATGCCGAAACCGGTGAAAAGGTAATCCAATTATTATTAGACCTGAATAAAGAAAACGGAACCACCTTGGTAATCATCACTCACGATTTAGAATTAGCCAACCGTACGCAACAAATATTGACGCTAAAAGGTGGAAAAATAGTAACCAATCAACCTACTCCTGTATCTTGAACAATCTTAATCCCAACAAAAATTTAAATATATCTTGGCTTTTTAAAATGGCTTGGCGTGATGCCAAGGCCAGTAAAGTGCGCTTAATTCTATTTATGGCATCGATCATTTTGGGTATTGCAGCGGTCGTTTCCATACAGTTATTCAGCACAAACTTAAAAGATAATATTCAACGCCAATCAAAAACCTTGATGGGTGCCGATTTTATTATCGATGCGAAGCAAGTACCGACAGAACGCGCACAAGCAATAATTGATTCGCTACAACCAGATGCTCGTGAAGTCAACTTTGTATCTATGGTAGCTTTCCCGAAAAATGGAGGCACCAAATTGGTAAAGGTACGTGGTCTAGAAGGTGATTTTCCTATGTACGGCGATATAGAAACCCAACCGGCTGCTGTAGCCACGACCTATCAAGAATCGGGTGGTGCTTTAGTGGATGCCACGCTCATGCTTCAGTTTAATGTAAAACCGGGCGATTCTATAAAAGTAGGCGAACTAACCATTCCCATTGCAGGTGCCTTACAATCGATTCCGGGAAGCTCTGCCGTTTCAAGTTCTGTGGCACCACCTGTTATTATTCCCTATCGATTTGTAGAAGCTACAGATTTGTTACAGTTTGGAAGTCGAAAAGAATACCAATATTTCTATAAAGTGGCAGATACGGTTAACCTAACAAAGCTTCAAGACAAGCTTGAGCCCCAATTGGATTTAGAAGACGCCGATTTAGACACACATACAAGCACTACTGAACGCTTGGGCAGACGGTATGACAATGTGGGTAAATTTTTAAATTTGGCCGCTTTTATTGCATTGCTTTTAGGATGTATCGGTATTGCCAGTTCGGTACATATTTACATCAAGGAAAAGTTAAGTGCCATTGCCATTTTAAAATGTATGGGCGCCTCCAGGCTTCAAAGTTTTCTAATTTTTTTGATTCAAATTGCTGGAATTGGAATCATTGGAGGACTTATTGGTTCGTTCATAGGCATCGGTGTTCAGGAATTATTTCCGTTTTTGCTAAAAGAATTTTTGCCTTTTGACCTTACCATTACCATCACGGCACAGCCTATTATTATTGGCGTGTTGCTGGGGTTATGTATGTCTGTTTTATTTGCACTACTCCCGTTGTTGAGAACTTGGTATGTATCGCCTTTAGATGTATTGCGTGTGGATGAGAATTCGTCTCAAGAACCTCGCAACATACGTTTTTTGGTGTTTGGAACTATTTTGGTGTTTCTATTTTTATTTTCATTTTGGCTTATTAAAGATGCATTGTACGCGTTGGCTTTTGTAGGTGGAACTGTTATTACCTTTGCGATATTAGCAGGTGTCGCTTCGTTTTTTATAAGAATGGTGAAACGTTTTTTTCCGAAGCGTTGGAGCTTTACCGCACGACAAAGCCTATTAAATCTGTTTAGACCCAACAATCAAACAGTTGTATTGGTTGTTGCCATAGGTTTGGGAACCTTTTTAATTAGCACCTTGTATTTTACCAAAGATATTCTGTTGGCAAAGACAGAAATTGGACAAACCGCTGAAAACGCCAATATCATCATCTTAGATATTCAAACAGAACAGCGTGATTCAGTAACCAAAAATATTACCAATAAAGATTTACCTGTGCTCAATAACATTCCTTTGGTGACCATGCGAATGCATAGCATCAACGGGACGTTAGTAAATAAAATTCGTCAAGACACCACACGACAAGTACGCGGTTGGATTTTGAACCATGAGTTTAGAACCACTTATCGCGATGCCCTTACCCCTTCTGAAGAATTATTGGGAGGCACGTGGATCCCACAAAAAAAGGAAGGCGATCCCGTGTTCATATCCATTTCAGAAAATCTCGCTGAAGATGCTAAACTAGATGTTGGCGATCCAGTTGTTTTTAATGTACAGGGTATGTTAATGGAAACCATCGTTGGTAGTATTCGTCAAGTTGATTGGGCACAAATGCAGCTTAATTTTTCCGTGGTGTTTCCTAAAGGCGTTTTGGAACAAGCACCACAGTTCCATGTTTTTACAACCCATGTGCCAGATGAAGAAGGTTCTGCAAAATTACAACGGGATCTGGTCGCTAAATTCCCGAACGTGACAATTATCGATCTACGACAGGTCTATACCGTAGTAGAAGATATTTTAGAGCAAGTATCTTGGGTTATCAATTTTATGGCCTTCTTTAGTATTCTTACGGGTATTATCGTACTGATTGGCTCCGTACGAACAAGCAAATACCAACGGATTAAAGAAAGTGTGTTGCTTCGTACATTGGGTGCAAAAAACAAACAGATATTAAAGATTTCTGCATTGGAATATGTTTTTTTAGGCTTACTAGGTAGTTTGGTTGGAATTATTCTGGCCTTGGTAAGCAGCCTGTGTTTGGCACTGTTTATATTCGAGGAACCTTTTGTACCGTCCTTGATTCCATTTGTGGTATTTCTACCAGGAATTACGCTACTGGTCTTAGCCATTGGCTTAAGTAACATCCAAACCGTATTACGCAGTTCCCCTTTAGAGGTATTGCGTAAAGAAGGCTAATGCATATAATTTTAATACGTTATATTTCAGGTATTTATGCTGGTTTTTCGTATCTTCTATAGTATGCAATTCAAACAATATAAATACATCATCCCACTATTTTTACTGTCCATAGTTGTCCTATTATTCGGTTGTGCGGAAACCAAAGAAAAAAAGAAAAAAATGACCACCATGACAGTTACGGCTACAGCCTACAACTCAGTTGAGCACCAAACCAAAAAAGGGAATCCGTCCTTAGCTGCTTGGGGTGATATTTTAGAACCCGGAGAACGCGCCATTGCTGTATCGCGCGACCTCATCAAAATGGGACTGGATCACAATGAGAAAATCGAAATCGATGGTCTACCAGGCATTTATATTGTAAAAGACAAAATGAACAAACGCTGGAAAAAGAAAATAGATATCTATATGGGGCTGGATGAAAACGCTGCTCGGGAATGGGGCAAGAAAAAAGTAGAGATCCGGTTTAATAAAAGGGACCGACCTCATGATAAGTTTTCTAGACAGGCGAATGAAAATGGATAGGAGAGTTAAGTTTTTAAATAGAATCGATTGTTACAATTTATACTATTTCATACATATAGAACTGTATTTTCAAAATCTTTGTCTCGATCATTAACTTCTATAACACCCAACACACTCTGTTTCACAGAACACCCTATACAAAGTTTGTTAATTAAAACAGACCAAAGTAAAAGTCTTAAATAATTAAAAAAACAACGAAGCATTTTAATGTAAATTACAGCCACTATTACCTAAAATATCTATATTTGCAATCCGCTTTTAAAAAGCACCTCTTTATAACTAAGCCCAGGTGCTGGAACTGGTAGACAGGCATGGTTGAGGGCCATGTGTCCATTAGGGCGTATGGGTTCGACTCCCATCCTGGGCACTTATTTATCTTACTACTTCTTTTATTTCTTTCGCTATGAGATGTTTAGCTTTCACTTAATTAAACTAAACAAAAGTATCCGGTTTCTTTTTTCTTTTTAGTAATTTGGGCTTTGTAATAACTATTCTCCATAATGGCTGTAGCAACAAAGTTTAGCATTAAAGACCTTGAAAACCTCAGTGGTATTAAAGCACACACAATACGTATTTGGGAAAAGAGATACAACCTGCTCGAACCGGAACGGACCGATACAAACATCCGTGAGTATTCTGTTGAAAATTTAAAGAAGCTTCTAAATGTAGCTTTTTTATATAATTCCGGTTTAAAAATTTCTAAAATAGCAGCCTTAACCAACAGTGAGATTATTGACGAAGTAGAAAGTTATATTTCTGAAAATAAAGAAGAACACGCCATCAGTGTACTCAAAACAGCAATGTTTGAGTTTAATTACCCGCTTTTTTCAAGCACACTTTACAAATTGGAAAAAACTAAGAGTTTCAGGGAGTTATTTTTTGATGTATTTATCCCTCTTTTGAATGAACTTGGAACCTTATGGCATACCGGAACCATAGACCCAGCCCACGAACATTTTATTTCAGAATTGATTAAACAAAAGATTATAGTCAATATTGAAGCGCTTCAGAAAAAAGAAGCTTCTAAAGGTTCCCCTACTTTTTGCCTATACCTCCCGTACCATGAGATTCATGAAATAGGATTGTTGTTCGCCCATTATGAAATTTTAAATGCTGGTTTTAATACCATTTATTTAGGCACCAATATTCCGTTGCAGAATTTGAAGCACGTTTTAAAACATCATAAAAACATAATATTCTTATCCTATTTTACCGTAAAACCTGAAAAAAGATCCATTAAGGAGTATATTGATGCGTATCGTGAAACAATAAGTGATTCCGAAAATGAAAAGCTTTGGCTTATGGGAAGAAGAATACAGAAAACAGACACCCGCAACTGGCCATCAAACATTTCTACAATTAAAGATCATCAAGGCTTGATTAAACAGCTTGAAACTTTAAAAAAATCATAACGTTTACAAACAAATTTATTTTTGTTTAATTATTGCGTATATTTGTTAAACAAACTATGAAAAAAGTTATAATTATTGGTTCTGGTTTTTCGTCTTTGGCGGCGGCTTGCTATCTTTCAAAAGAAGGAAATGAAGTTACCATTTATGAAAAAAATAAAACCGTTGGCGGTAGGGCACGGCAACTAATAAAAGAAGGTTTTACTTTTGATATAGGCCCAACCTGGTACTGGATGCCAGATGTTTTTGAGCGCTTTTTTTCAGACTTTAACAAACACCCTTCTACCTATTACGACTTAATAAAATTAAACCCTGCTTATAGTGTTTACTTTGGAAAAAAGGAACAAATAACAATCGAGGACACGCTCGAAAAAATATGTGTCGCTTTTGAAAAAGAAGAACCTGGAAGTGCGCAAAAACTAAAAAAATTCATTGCCAAAGCTCAAAATAATTACGATGTAGCCATAAAAGATTTGGTGTATAGACCGGGCGTATCCCCTTTTGAATTGGTAACCCCGGTCACCATGAAAAAAATAGGACAGTTTTTCAGTACCATTAGCAAAGAGGTTAGAAAAGAATTTAACAACCCGAAGTTGATTTCCATCTTAGAGTTTCCTGTGCTTTTTTTAGGGGCCAAACCATCCAACACACCCGCTTTTTACAGTTTTATGAATTATGCCGATTTCGGTCTCGGCACGTTTCATCCTAAAAACGGAATGTATAGTGTTATTGAAGGCATGAAATCGTTAGCTGAAGAGCTGGGCGTAACCATTAAAACTGAACAAACTGTTGAGGAAATAGTTGTTGAAAATAATACTGCTTCAGCTTTAAAAATTAATGGCGAAACCATTGCCGCCGACATTGTTGTAAGTGGAGCCGATTATCACCATACGGAAACGTTACTTGATAAACCATACCGCCAATACTCTGAAGCATATTGGGACAAAAAAACCTTCGCTCCTTCTTCCCTGTTGTTTTATGTAGGTTTTGATAAAAAGATTGAAAACGTAGATCACCATACTTTGTTTTTTGATGTCGATTTTGAAGCACATTCAAAAGCCATTTATGATGATCCAGAATGGCCAGAAAAACCATTGTTTTATGCTAGTTTTCCTTCAAAAACAGATAGAAATGCAGCCCCTGAAGGAAAAGAAGCAGGAATTTTCTTAATCCCCTTAGCCCCCGGTTTACAAGACACACCTGAAATTAGGCAAGAATACTTTGAAAAAATAATTACAAGATTTGAAAATCTTACCAACCAAGAAGTGAAAAATTACGTTATATTTAAAGAGTCCTTTTGTGTTAACGATTTTGTTGAAGAATATAATTCATACAAAGGGAATGCGTACGGGCTTGCAAATACGTTGCTGCAAACTGCTTTTTTACGTCCAAGCTTAAAGAGCAATAAGGTTAAAAACCTATTTTTTACAGGACAATTAACCGTTCCGGGACCAGGTGTTCCGCCTTCTTTAATTTCTGGAAAATTAGTAGCTGGTTTAGTACAAAAACAAATAGAAAAATCGTGAAAGAAATATTCGACATAGTATCCAAAACTTGTAGCAAAAATGTGACGAATGCGTATAGCACGTCTTTTTCGCTTGCTACCAAAATGTTGGCGCCTACCATAAGACAAGATATCTATAATATTTATGGTTTTGTCCGTTTCGCCGATGAGATAGTAGATTCCTTTCATGAATATGATAAAGAAACCTTGTTCAATAGGTTTGAAAAAGACCTACATCATTCTTTAACTGAAAAAATAAGCCTAAACCCTATTTTAAATTCCTTTCAGCATACGGTACACAAATACACAATCGAAAAGCATTTAATCGACTCTTTTATGAAAAGCATGCGATTAGATCTTTCAAAAAAAGAATACATAACCGAACCAGAATACAAGGAATACATTTACGGCTCAGCCGATGTTGTTGGCCTTATGTGCTTAAAAGTATTTGTAAAAGGTGATATCGATAAATACGAAGCATTAAAAGAGTCTGCAATGCGCTTAGGCTCTGCTTTTCAAAAAGTAAATTTTCTACGCGATTTAAAAGAAGATTTTGAAGGTTTAAGCCGTACCTACTTCCCAAATACCAATTTAGAGGCCTTAGATGAAGTTTCAAAACAAAAAATAATTGAAGAAATTGAAGAAGATTTCAGAAAAGGGTACGAAGGAATCTTACTTTTACCTGCAGAAGCTAAATTTGGGGTTTTTATGGCCTACCGCTATTACAAGCGACTTTTAAAGAAGCTTCAGAAAACACCCGCAATAGAAATTAAAAACACACGTATTCGTGTTCCTAACTATGAGAAGTTTGGGCTTTTAACACGAAGTTATGTAAAATACCAGTTAAAACTAGTAAGGTAATTATGACAACATTTTTTTGGATACTTATCTTTTTAACCACTTTTTGCATTATGGAATTTATGGCGTGGTTTACGCATAAATACGTCATGCACGGTTTTTTGTGGAAGCTGCACAAAGACCACCACCATAAAGACCACAGCAGTTGGTGGGAACGTAACGACTTCTTTTTTATCTTTTACGCTGCCGTGAGCATTGGCTGTTTCATTGGATGGGAATATTATGGGGTATGGGCTGGATTGCCCATCGGTTTGGGTATTTTTGCCTATGGCCTTGCTTATTTCTTTGTTCATGATATATTTATACATCAACGTTTTAAAATGTTTAGAAATGCCAATAATTGGTATGCAAAAGGGATACGTAGAGCACATAAAATGCACCACAAGCACTTAGGAAAAGAAGATGGGGAATGTTTTGGAATGTTATTTCCCCCGTTGCGATTTTTTAAAAAGTAATACATGAATAATTTATATCTGTGGCTCGCACTTGGGTCATTCAGTATTCCCTTTTTATTTAGTTTTCATCCACGGCTACAATTTTATAAAAAGTGGCGATCATTTTTCCCAGCTGTTGCTATTATGATGGCTATTTTTATTCCGTGGGATATTGTATTTACCGCTAATGAATTTTGGGGTTTTAACGATGCTTACTTATCAGGGATTTACATTTTTAATCTTCCTATTGAAGAATGGCTTTTCTTCATTTGTATCCCTTATGCTTGCATCTTTACGCATTATGCGTTGCACGAATTGTTTCCGAAATTTTCATTTTCTGAAAAATTCACTTCTATTTTCTATATATTACTTGCAAGTACCCTAATAATCCTATTATGGTATTATTACGACCGTTGGTATCCACTTATAAACTTTATCTACGCGCTCATTCTATTAGGTTTAGTTTACAATTATCGTAAACAGTGGTTGATGGATTTTCTACCTACTTATTTTATAATCTTTATCCCGTTCTTTTTAGTAAACGGAATTTTAACCGGATCTGGAATTGAAGACCAAGTAGTTTGGTACAATGATGCTGAAAATATGGGAATTCGACTACTCACCATACCAATTGAAGATACCATCTACAATTTAGGAATGCTATTGACCGTTTTTGTTTGTACCGAAATTTTTGAAAATCGATACAACAAAGCGTAATTTTACAGTATAGTTTTTTAATCTACATGATGAGCAAAAGTAACTACACAGAAGAAGACAAAAAGTTTATGCAACGTGCTATCACCTTAGCCGAAAAAGGTATGGACGCCAACGCTGGCGGACCATTTGGTGCTGTGGTTGTAAAAGATGGCGAAATCATTGCCGAAGGCCATAACAATGTCACTTCCACAAACGACCCTACTGCTCATGCCGAAGTAGTGGCCATACGCCGCGCTTGCGAAAAATTAGAAAGCTTTCAATTAACCGATTGCGTTATTTACACGTCTTGTGAGCCCTGCCCCATGTGTTTGGGCGCAATCTATTGGGCTCGTCCTAAAAAAGTGTTTTACGCTTGTGATAGAGAAGATGCAGCCGAAATAAACTTTGACGACCAGTTTATCTATGACGAAATAGATAAAGAAATTAGTAATCGAGAAATAGACTTTGTTCGTATGCTACGAGAAGAAGCTGTTAAAGTATTTGATAAATGGGACAATAAAAATAATAAAACCGTCTACTAACAAGCTATTCGGTTAATAGCCTATCAATAACCTTCTTGGTCTTTTTACTATCCCAATCGGCTGCACCGGTTTCTTCTATAACAATTTCTCCTTCTTTTGAAATAAGATAGGTTGTAGGCAAGGATTGTGAAAATAAGACTTCAGGGGCTTTTGTTCGCTGAATATACACTGGAAAGGTGTATCCTTTCTTTTTCATAAAACGCTGTACAATTTCAGGTTCTTCTGAAGTGACCAGATAAAAATCAACCCGATCGCCATATTCATCATAAAGGTTTTGAAGTGAAGGCATTTCAGCAATACAAGGCGGGCACCACGTGGCCCAAAAATTTAATAGCACGACATTTCCTTCTGAAGTTGAAAAATCTATCCGCTTATTTTCTATCGTTTGTAAACCCCAATTATAGTCGGTAAGCTGTTTTCTTTCTTCGGTATTCGTTTCCGAGGGACTAAAGGAAATCAAACGTTGTACAAAAACTTGAATGGGTGTTCGCGTTTGCGGAATTATCAATAAAGCCAACACGGCAAGAAACAAGATGTTTCCTTTATTCTTTTTAAAAAATTGCTTCATATCGCATCTATTTTCTTCGCCTGTTATAACAAAAAACCCGCCAAAATCACTATTTGACAGGTTTTTTGAAAAGTTTAGTATTTCAGATTTAATCTGAACTGTTGCTTACGCATTCTGCTTTTTAATCAAGTTAAGAGCAGAACCTTCACGATACCAGTTTATTTGTGCATCGTTATAGGTATGGTTCGCTTTAATTGTGTCTTTGCTACCATCTTTATGCACTATTTCAATAGTTAATGGTTTATTAGGTGCAAAGTCTGCTATATCAACAAAGTTAAAGGTATCGTCTTCCTGAATTAGATCGTAATCTGCTTCGTTATCAAAAGTCAATCCTAACATTCCTTGTTTCTTCAAATTTGTTTCGTGGATACGTGCAAACGATTTAACCAATACAGCTGCAACACCTAAGTGACGTGGCTCCATAGCTGCGTGCTCACGAGAAGAACCTTCCCCATAGTTATGATCCCCCACAACAATGGTTTTAATTCCTTTTGCTTTGTATTCACGTTGCACATCTGGCACACCACCATATTCGCCATCTAATTGGTTTTTAACAAAGTTTGTCTTTTTGTTATATGCATTTACCGCACCAATTAAACAGTTGTTTGAAATGTTATCCAAATGTCCTCTGTAACGTAGCCAAGGCCCAGCCATTGAAATATGGTCGGTTGTACATTTTCCGAATGCTTTAATTAGCAATTTCATGCCTTGCATTTCAGAATCTTGAATAGGCTCAAAAGGTGTTAATAATTGAAGACGTTCACTATCCGTAGCTACTTTCACTTCAACTCCACTTCCATCCTCTCTTGGTTCTACATATCCGTTTTCTTCTACTTCAAAACCTTCTGGTGGTAATTCAATACCTCTTGGTTCATCTAGTTTTACTTCTTGCCCTTCTTCGTTAACCAATGTATCGTTCATCGGGTCAAAATCCAATCGACCTGAAATAGCGATTGCGGCTACCATTTCTGGTGAACCTACAAAAGCGTGTGTATTTGGGTTACCGTCTGCTCGTTTTGAGAAGTTTCGGTTAAACGAGTGTACAATCGTATTTTTTTCTTCGCCTTTGCGGTCACTACGGTCCCACTGACCAATACAAGGCCCACAAGCGTTTGTAAATACAGTTGCTCCTAAATCTTCAAAAACATTTAAAAGTCCGTCACGCTCAGCTGTAAACCTAATTTGCTCACTACCTGGGTTAATACCAAAATCACTCTTCGGTTTTAATTTTTTATCGATAGCCTGTTGTGCAATGGAAGCCGCCCGTGTTAAATCTTCATATGAAGAGTTGGTACACGAACCTATTAATCCCCAATCTACTTTAATTGGCCAATCGTTCTTTTTCGCTTTTTCACCTAACTGTCCAACTGGTGTCGCTAAATCTGGCGTAAAAGGTCCGTTTAAATGTGGACGTAATTCAGAAAGGTTGATTTCGATTACTTCATCAAAATATTGTTCAGGATTTGCGTATACTTCATCATCTCCTGTTAAGTGCTCTCTAATTTTGTTTGCTTCGTCAGCTATTTCTTCACGTTCGGTTGCTCTAAGGAAACGCTCCATAGAATCATCATATCCAAACGTAGAAGTTGTTGCACCAATTTCAGCACCCATATTACAAATGGTCCCTTTTCCAGTACACGAAAGGTTTTGTGCACCAGGGCCAAAATATTCAACAATCGCTCCTGTTCCTCCTTTTACGGTAAGGATACCAGCAACTTTAAGAATAACATCTTTTGAAGCTGTCCAACCGTTTAATTCGCCAGTAAGCTTCACTCCTATTAACTTCGGAAATTTAAGTTCCCAAGGCATTCCGGCCATCACATCTACTGCATCTGCACCACCAACACCAATAGCCACCATACCTAATCCACCAGCATTTACTGTATGTGAATCGGTACCGATCATCATTCCACCAGGGAATGCATAATTTTCCAATACTACTTGGTGAATAATACCTGCACCTGGTTTCCAAAAACCAATTCCGTATTTATTGGAAACAGACTCCAAAAAGTTAAAAACTTCATGGCTACTTTTGTTGGCACTTGCTAAATCTTTCTCTGCACCTTGTTTTGCTTGTATCAAGTGGTCACAATGTACGGTTGTAGGCACGGCAACTTTATCTTTCCCTGCCTGCATAAACTGAAGTAACGCCATCTGTGCCGTTGCATCTTGACACGCAATACGGTCTGGTGAAAACTCAACGTAATCCTTTCCTCGCTCAAAAGCTTCAGAAGGTTTACCATCCCAAAGGTGGCTGTATAATATTTTTTCAGAAAGGGTTAAAGGTTTCCCGACAATTTCACGCGCTTTATCCACACGTTCTGCCATTTGGGAATACACCTTTTTTATCATGTCAATGTCAAATGCCATAGTTTTATTTTTTTGATTTTTTGAAGTTCTGCGAAATTACAAAATTTCATTATAATTTAAAAATGTTTAACGAACTGCGTTAAACACTGTTTATTTTACAAAGAATTATAGTTTTTGATATAAATAATTATCAATTACGTAATTTTTAATATGCAAAATTATGAATTTGAAAATCCTTTGGTTTTGAAGTGTTTGAAAAGTAGGAAAAAGACAATAAAAAAGTTTGATTCTAAATAAGGATATGAGGTTTAGGTTGTGCTTTTTTGTTCAGTAGGCAATTTAACACAGAAAATTATACCGGTTTAAAAACAACACCAAAGCTTTCTTAATATAGACGGCAACTAATCAGAGCTGCTCATACCCTTTTTCTTTAATATAACAGAAGAAACTGGGCGAGCTAATCCAAATATCATCTCTAACCCCTATTTTTCCATTTAGATATATGTAAGTCATTTCTCTTTTTCTAACGTCAAGTTTAACGGTATCACCTTTTCTCAATCTCGCAGGTTCTTCAAAAATCTCTACCTTTCCATCTTTTATAACACAATAATAGTTTGCCTGAACTTCTCGTGGGTCGTATTCTATTACATTTGAAGTAATTAAGTCAAGGCGAATTACACCTTTCCCGTGGTATCCCTCAAATTTATTCTGAACTTTCTGCACCGAAGTTACCACCCCTATAAGATGAAGATTTTCTATACCTTTAAAGTTATTTTCATCCACCCGTTCGGCTCCTTCCGAACGATTACAGAAACCACATGAATGTAATATAGAAGCAAGTAAAACGATTAAAGCGAAAAGCCTCATTTCTTCAAAAATTGATTTGCTATTTGTGAAATGGTTTTCTTTAATTGAATTGATGTTCTTCTTATTGATGTTCTTCTTTTTATATAAATTCAAAATACATATAAGTTTATATCAAAACATACTAATTTAAAGAAGAATACAATTTAACTAAATTATTTTCTATACATCAATATCAGCTTAACGATGGCAATGATAGAAGCTACCACTTCAACAACCGATCCTACAGCGATAAAAATAGTCGCGTCAATAAAACCCAAATCCCAATGTAATATTTTAAAAGCAGCACCTATGGTAATCAATACCATCCCCACCAAAAAAAGAATAATAGGCAGTAAAAACTTTTTAAGTTGCATTAAAAGAGGCTTGTGATGATTTTCTCAATAGTTAAGCCTTCGGCTTCGGCTTTGTAGTTTTTAATCAATCGGTGGCGTAGAATTCCGATTGCTACTTTTTGAACGTCCTCGATATCTGGAGAAAACTTTCCGTGCAGTGCGGCATTGGCTTTTGCTGCCAAAATAAGATTTTGCGAAGCCCTTGGTCCTGCTCCCCAATCAATATAATTTTTCACCAGTTCTGGCGCTGCTTGACTGTCAGGACGTGTTTTTCCAACAAGCGTCACCGCATATTCAATAACATTATCTGCTACTGGTATTTTACGGATGAGTTGCTGGTATTCTATTATTTCTTCCGCAGTGAACAACGAATTAACTTCGTTTTGAACACCGGCTGTAGTCGATTTAACCACCTCAACCTCTTCAGAAAAAGAAGGGTAATCTAGGTTAACAGCAAACATAAAACGGTCTAACTGTGCTTCGGGCAATGGGTAGGTTCCCTCCTGCTCAATGGGGTTTTGGGTAGCCAATACAAAATAAGGTAAATCCAGTTTATAATGTTGCCCTGCAATGGTTACTGCTCGTTCCTGCATCGCTTCCAGCAAAGCTGCTTGGGTTTTGGGCGGCGTACGGTTTATCTCATCGGCCAAAATTATATTGGCGAAAATTGGGCCTTTTATAAACTTAAAATTTCGGTCTTTATCTAATATTTCAGACCCTAAAATATCACTCGGCATTAAATCTGGCGTAAACTGAATACGCTTAAATTTAAGCCCCAACGTTTGTGCAACCGTATTGACCAACAATGTTTTTGCCAGTCCAGGAACACCGATTAATAAGGCGTGACCCCCAGAAAAAATAGACAGCAACACTTGTTCTACCACTTCATCTTGCCCAACGATTACTTTACTTATTTCGGTGCGTAAAGCGTTGTACTTTGATACGAGTTGTTTTACTGCTGCTACGTCTGACATGTTGATCTAGTTATTTTTAATCCTTTATTAATTTAATCATTTCAGGTCACTGCTTACTGAAAACTACTTCTTCGTCCAGTTACTTGAAAACTCACAATCTCCGTAATCTTCATTCACCTTAACATAGGTTTCATCTATTTTCTCATCTTGCCATTCTTCAATAACCTTTACTTGTTTTTGTTTAAGGGCCAATTCTTTAATTTTTTCGTAATCTTTTGAAAAATCGGCTACGTGTTCCTCATATCGTCGGGTTACAGTAAGGAATTTAAATTTTGTTTTTCCAGTACGATCACGGTCTGAATATATTTTTGAAACCTCATTCGCTTTAAGGTTATACACCTGAGCACTCAATGCAGGATCCATTTTAGTAAGCTCGAAACGGGTGTCGCCTGAAACTGGATTTACCAATTGACCACCGCTGAAACGGGTTTCTTTTTCATCGGAATATCTCATCGCCGCATCAGCAAAATCCAACTCCCCATTTACTACTTTAGTACGAATGGTGTCAATTTTAGTTCTCGCTTTTTCAATAGTTGCTTGTGAAACATCTGGTAGTAATAAAATGTGACGAACATCTAACTCTTGCCCTTTTACTTTATCTACCATCAAAATATGAAAACCGAAATCTGTCTCAAAAGGTTCACTTACTTCGCCTTCTTGAAGTGAGAAAGCAGTATCGATAAATTCTTTAGCAAGGGGTGATTTTTTCTGAATTCCTTTATAAAGTCCCCCTTTTGAACTTGACCCAGGATCTTTTGAGTATAAAACTGCTTTTGTTGCAAAACTGGCACCGTTTTCCACTACATCACGACGTATTTGGTTAAGTTCATCTATTACGTCTTGGCGGGCTTCTTCAGTAATTTCTGGTTCAATAACTATTTGAGCCACTTCTACTTCGGCACCAAAAACAGGACGATCTTCTTCAGGGATAGAAAAGAAAAACTCTCGTACTTCTTCTGGGGTTACCTCAACATCTTCCACTACTGTTCGCTGCATTTCACTGGCCAACTTTAAGGTTTTATTTACCTCGAAAAGCTCTTGTCGCAATTGAGCTATATTGTCTTTTCTGTAGTATTCCACTACTTTTTCTTCACTTCCCAGCTCACTGATCATATAATCCATTTGCTGACTTATTTGTTGGTTTATTTCGGCATCTGCAACAATGATACTGTCTATTTTAGCATGGTGTGCGTATAGTTTGTCTTCCATTAATTTACCAACCAACTGACAACGGGAGATATCTTTTATATCAATCCCCTGTTGTTTCATTTCAAGGTAGCTTTTATCTATATCGCTATCTAAAATCACATATTCCCCTACAACGGCACTGACACCTTCGGCCTTATAACGTTTAAAGGGTTTAATAGAGTCTGCATTTTTGGTTACCACTTGCAAAGAGTCTTCAACTGTGTTTTTTGCAACACCGGTACTGTCTACAGTTACTACTTCTTGTGCAACAACCAAATTTGCCAGCAGCATACAAACTGCCAATAATACATTACCGCTCTTCATAGGTTTCAAAATTTTTATTTTTAAGTGCATCTTTTGTTATGTCTTTTTCTAATTTTTTTATTAATTCAAGCTTTCTTTTGTTTAATATAATCTGCTCAATAGTAGGGGCAACATAAGAAAGTGGGGCAACGTCGTTGGTTTTTAAAACGTCTTCAATTTTGACCAAATATACCCCTAATGAATCTTGTACTTGTGTAAAATTTGATTTTTTTAACAGTTCGTTTTCTTTCTCTTTTAATGCTGGAAACGTACGCAATAAAGCGTCTTTTTTAACCCACGTTGAATCGTTAAAATTATACTTGGTAAATTGTATGCTTATGCTTTCCAATTCTTCTTTATCTGTTTTACTAAACCTCCTAAATTTTTCAACGACACTATTGAAATTTGTAAAGTCTTTTGAAAGGAGTATGTAGCGAACTTTTATCAATTCGTCATTTAAGATAAAGTTGCCTCTATTTTCTTTGTAAAAGTTATTTAATTCACTTTCGGCTATTGTACTGTCCAATTGTTGTGCCACTATTGCATTTTTATAGCCTTCGGCATATAGCTCGTCTTTGTAATCCCTAACTAATTTTTGGTACGTATCAAGCTTTGATTGCGACAGGTTTATCTTTGCTTGATCTATTAGCAGTTGCTGTGTCGCCCAACGGTTTATGTGGTTGTTAATAATAAAAGTGCTGTCTTGTGCTGTGGCATTTTCTGGCACAATACCTTCTATATCCTCTTGATACAAGTACGTTTCATTGACCCTGGCAATGGGCGTTTGCTCGGTATCTTTTTTAAAATAATCACATGATACCGTAATAGACAACAATAAAATAAATATGCCAGTTTTTTTCATTAACCTTAGAGTTCTTCTTTAACTTTATTAAGTGCTTTTTTATTGATGGTTACATTGTACTTATCGTGCAGGCTTTCTATCCATTTTTTTTCAAGATAGTTTTGATAGTCGCTTAGCACATTTCCCCTAGCATCTTCCAATGGTTTAATACCTGCTGGAATGCTTTTTTTAACATCCACAACTATAAATGAATCGTTCTGTTGGTAAATTTTTGATATTCCTTTTTTAGGGACAAAATTTTCTGGCAATTCACGATCCCCTTTTTCGAAAGTACCGCTGGTAAAGATTACATTTACTTTGCCATCTTGGTTTAGCTGCGTTTTAATCTCTTCGCCCGTTTTTCCTTTTTTGAATAATTTTATTGCCTTTTCCGCATTTTCATTGTTGGTTGCTGAAATAATCTCAGCTTCAAACCGCTCATTCCATTTATATTCTTTTTTGTTGTCTGCATAGTATTTTTGAAGTCCTACGGAATCTGTTTTGGCTTTGTTCCAAATGTTTTTTTCCATCAAGTCAAAAATCAACAAACCGTCACGGTATTCGCTAATTACTGCCGCATAGTCTTCATTCTCACTTTCCAATACTTCCCTAAAATAATCTTTAAGTGCTAGCGTTTCAAACTCATCGTACATATCGTTTAAAACAGCATACTTATTTTTTTGTAGGCGTATTCTACGTTGACGCTCACTTATGTACTCAGCAAAATCACTGTACTTTACGTCTTTCTTCCCTATAGTAAAGAGTGTTTTATCTTGTGCAGGGCTTAATGTGTCATACTTCCATCTTCGGTTTAAAACATCTTCACTCACAAAATCATTAAAAAATGGAGCGTAGTTGTTTTTCTGTGAAAACCCATATTTATCTTTTATTTTCTTGTTAACCGCAATGGTTACGATTTTTGAACGACTTCCTTCTTTAACACGGGTTTCAAGGCGTTTTTTTTCATCTTCAAAAGTTGGGTTGTTATGCTTTTTTTCCAACCGGATTATATGCCAGCCAAATTCACTTTCAATCGGTTTTGAAACATCCCCTGGTTTTTCCAGTTTATACGCTTCGTCTTCAAAAGCTTTCGACTTTAAATCCCCTTTAGTGAACGGACTGAGTTTACCACCTTTAATAGCTGAATTTTTATCGTCTGAGTATTGTTTTGCCAAATCTTCAAAGGACTTCCCTTGTTGTAACATGGCATACACTTCGTTGATTCGCTCTTTAGGGTCGAAGGTTCTGGTTCCTACATTATCAGAAATCATAATGTGCGAAACACTAATTTTTGGTTCCCGCATCTTACGGTCCAATACCTTTATGATATGGTAACCAAATTGAGTCCTAACGATATCTGAAATCTCTCCTTCTTTCGTATTATAGGCTTCGGTTTCAAATGGGTACACCATAGAAAACACCGAAAAGTAACCAAGCTTACCAGCTCTCTCTTTAGCCCCCGGCTCTTCTGAGTATTGTTTTACCAACTCTTCAAAACTTTCACCGTTAACGGCTTTTTCACGTATTTCCTTTATTTTAGTATAGGCTTTTAATGTGTCTTGTGGCACAGCATCGTATCCAACACGCACTAATATATGAGCAGCATTTATTTCTTCTTTCCCTCTTTCATAAGCTTCACGGGCTAAATCTTCGGTCACCTTATCTTCAAAAATATAATTTCGGGAAAGTTGTTCTTGGTACTTTCTAAACTCTCTTTTAAAAGTGTTTGTTTCGTTTAAGTTTTGTGCATATGCTTCAGCAGATTTCAGTTTATAGTCTACAAACAAGTCTAAATAGCCCTCTACGCTTTTTTGAGATTCGTCCTGTACCAATTCTAAGTTCTTTTTGTATACCCGCTTAAATTCTGAAACATAAACTGGAGAATCATCGATGGTCAATAAAACCTCTTTTTTATCTTGACCCAAGACAATCACTGGGACCATAACCAATAAAAGAAACAATATGCTGTATTTATTCATCTATACTCTTTTTATATTTATTTTTTTGATAAGAAGTGTGGCAAAAGTATAAAAAACCGTTCGTTAAACAAGTTTTGTTTGCTAACGTTTTAATAAACCCCTTAGTGTATTCACGTATATTAAATTTGCTGAAATTTGCTTAACTTGGTGGTTAATTTTAGGATCATGAAGTATACCGTAGAAATTATCATCAATCTAATCTGCCCCGTGAAGAAGTAATAGAGAAGATGGACAACCCACAAAACTTAAAGCATTGGCAAAAAGGCCTTATACATTATGAAATGTTAGACGGCACACCCGGTCAAGAAGGAGCTACTATGAAACTGGAATATAAAATGGGTAAACGGGATATGACTTTAACCGAAACAATCATTAAACGGAATTTTCCTGAAGAATTTCACGCTACCTATGATACGAAGGGAGTGCATAATATTCAACATAACTACTTTAAGGAAATAGACAACTTTAGCACTACATGGGTTTCTGAAAGTGAATTCCAATTTTCGGGTTTTGGTATGAAGCTAATGGGATGGCTCATGCCGGGCGCTTTTAAAAAACAATCAAAAAAATACATGATCGATTTTAAAAATTTTGCTGAAAAAGGTATTTCAGTTGCCAACAACTAATGGAACAGGTTAAACTAATTTGGGATTTTCGAGGTCCCAATTCTTCACATACAGCAAAACATCACGTTACGCACCTAAAAGATTTCACAACGCTAGAATCATTAGAAAACACCTTCTGTGATATAGAACAAATAACCGATATGCACCATATAGCGTATATGGTTATTAACAAAGAAAAGATGGATTTTATACGGGAACGCTTAAAACCAAATAGAGGACAGCTATATAAGCCTTAACACCAACTTTTTATTTTATTTGTAACACCATAATCATTTTATAGTCTTTATGGAGAATTTATGTAGTTTTACGCCAAATAACAAAACAAGCACTATGAAGTATTTAAAAATTATTTTCTTATTTATCTGTATAACGGGTTTTTCTCAAACCAAAGTGGGGACAGTAAATGTAGACTATATCGTATCTAAAATGCCTGAGCTAGAAACCGTAAAAAAGCAAGTTGAAGAATATAGTACAAAACTTGACACCGACCTTCAGAAAAAAGTACAGGATTATCAAGCTAAAGTTGAAGCATATAAAGCAGGAGAAGCCACTTTTACTGAAACCCAAAAACAGGAAAAGCAACAAGAGATTCTTACTGCAGAAAATGATATCGCAAAATTTCAACAAAACGGCAACAAATTAATCAGCATTAACAGAGGTGATAAAATGCGCCCACTCTATAACAAAATAGGGGTAGCATTAGACAAAGTAGCTAAAGCAGAGGGTTACACCCAAATATTGACTACAGACAATTCTCTTGTTTATTTTGATGAAACGTACGATGTAACTCTTCTTGTTTTAAAAGAATTAGGGATAACTGTTACAGAAGAATAAAAGACATTTAATTAAGTCTGAGAGTAAGAAAAATTGAAAACGGGGTTAGCCCCGTTTTTTTATTCATTATTTTTAATAGAAACTGTTTCTTTAAATTGTTTATAGGTAAGCTTTACATTCAATTTCTTATTGTTTAAAAACTGAAAACTCCCGTCTTTAAAAACTTTTCCGGCATCAGGATTTAATACTTCATATTTTGTAAGCATGCCAACTGAATACTTAATTCCATTTTTGGCACTTACAATAGGGTTTATTCTCTTATAATATTTATCTCCTGAAGAGCTTGAAATAAACTCAACTTTAACGTCCCAGTTTACCGCTTGGTATTCTTGATTTCCTGCAAAAATAATTAGCGGCATAAATATTCTTTCTGACCAATATTGAGATTGATGTTTTGCGTTTGGCACTTCAAGGTAAAAGAGTTTTTCTCCATATTTAACACCTTTTTTAGTCAGAATATCAACCGCTGGAAGAATATAATCCCATTCCCCAGTGCCAATATCCATCCAATATTTGGTATCTGAGATTTCAATGTTTTCAAGCTCTTTAAATACTCTATAATTATCAACCCAAAAAGAAGGAGATAAAGAAGAAACCATACCCCATTTATTTGGGGAGTGTATGCTATCCCAAAAAGTATGCAACCCACCAAATGAAAAACCAAAATAGGCTTTATCAACCGTGCTTTTTGAAACAGAATACTTACGTTCAACATATGGAATAACACTGTTATGTATTCTGTTAGAAAATGTAAGTGCATTAGGGGTATAGCCACCCCAGTTATTTGTTACATACAAATCATAATAGGGTAAAAGAATACTATTTCTATTAATTTTTGTTTCTATTCCAACTACAACTATAGGTTCTATTGAACCTGAAGTAATTAAATCATCTAACCTCTTTTTTAAATTCCATTCTGGAGTCCAAATAGCTTGTGAATCTAAAAAATAAACCACTTTATATGAATGATCCTTATTGTAGTTAGCGGGAAGGTAAATCGTTAGTTTCTGCCCTTTTACTTCATCTTCAACAAGCTGTGATGGAAGCGTATTAGCATTAGCATAGCCCATATTAATGCTGAATGCTATAATTGCAAAGAAACACCAAACTCGTCTATATACTCTTGTAAGCCACATTATAGCTACAAATTAAGTATAATAAAATTATTGTTTGGTATTTTAAAAGACCTTTTATCTATCGGCTGTAATTTGGCGCTTCTTTAGTGATGGTAACATCGTGTGGGTGGCTTTCGTGAATCCCAGAAGAGGTGATTTTTATAAATTGTCCGTTTTCTTTTAATGCTTCAATAGAGTTTGCGCCACAATATCCCATTCCAGCTCTGAGCCCTCCAATAAACTGCGTCATACTTTCAACCAATTCACCTTTATATGGTACGCGACCTACAATACCTTCTGGTACAAGCTTCTTAATGTCGTCCTCAACATCTTGGAAGTAACGGTCTTTAGAGCCTTTGTTCATCGCTTCTACACTTCCCATTCCGCGGTAAGATTTAAACTTTCTTCCTTCGTAGATAATGGTTTCGCCCGGGGATTCTTTTGTTCCAGCTAATAAGGAACCTAACATCACACAATCTGCGCCTGCAGCTAATGCCTTAGGAATATCACCTGTATAACGGATACCGCCATCGGCAATTACGGGAACACCGCTTCCTTTTAATGCCGCAGCAACTTCCAGCACGGCAGAAAACTGTGGAAACCCTACTCCTGCAACAACACGGGTAGTACAAATAGAACCTGGACCAATACCTACTTTTACGGCATCGGCACCGGCATCGGCTAAATATTTTGCAGCTTCTGGAGTGGCTATGTTACCAACCACAACATCAAGTTCTGGGAAATTCTTTTTTACTTCTTGTAAAACAGTTACAACACCTTTGGTATGACCATGCGCCGTATCAATAATCACAGCATCTACTTGAGCATTTACCAATGCTTCAGCGCGTTCAACAGCGTCTGCAGTAACACCTAAGGCAGCAGCAACTCTTAAGCGCCCATATTGGTCTTTATTAGCTGTTGGCTTTTGAGTTAATTTAGTTATATCTCTAAAGGTTATTAACCCCAACAAAGTACCATCGTCTTCAACAACCGGTAATTTTTCAATTTTGTTTTCTTGAAGGATAATTTCAGCCTCTTTTAAAGAAGTGCCTTTTGCTACGGTCACTAAATTTTCAGAAGTCATTACTTCTTCTAACTTACGTTTGTAGTTTTTTTCAAAACGAAGATCTCTATTGGTAACAATTCCTATTAATTTGGCATTATCATCTGTAATAGGAATACCGCCAATGCTATACTCTTTCATGGTTGCCTGAGCATCGCCAACAGTTGCGGTCTTTTTTAAAGTAACTGGATCGAGAATCATTCCGCTTTCGGCACGTTTTACTTTGCGCACTTCGGCAGCTTGTTGCTCGATGGTCATATTTTTATGCAATACCCCTATCCCACCTTCACGTGCAATAGCAATAGCCATAGCACTTTCAGTAACGGTATCCATTGCTGCGGAAACAATAGGCACATTTAAAGTAATATTTCGGGAAAATTTTGTTTCGATGGAAACTTCTCTTGGAAGCACTTCAGAATACGCAGGTACTAAAAGTACATCGTCATATGTAAGGCCTTCACCAAGAATTTTGTTGTCGTGTGCGGTCATTGCAATTAAAATTTTATTCCGAAGAAACCGGAAATTAGTTACCGTTTAATTGCGTGCAAATATACAATTAATAGTTGAGTTCAACTAAGTAAACGAAACCTTTATTTTAATTCAATCTAAAAACAAAAGAGCTGGTTTTTACCTATTTAAATTGCTTCTAAAGCAATACCGTTGTACATTTAGATAACTAAAAAAGAAAATACTATGGCAATTAGACTAGCACACAACTGTATAAACTGCGACAATTTAATGGAAGGCGATGTATGTTCTGTCCATAAAGTAATGGTAAATACCCATTATACTTGCGATAATTTTGAAATGAAAGCAAAGTTAAATGATGAACGAAATTGCGTAACCTGTTCAAGGTATGAAGAAAGCGACTGCGCTAACCCAGATAAAGCAGCTCCTGGAATGCTTTGTGCTGCTTGGGCACCACAACAGGCAAACGCCTAACAAAGCCAAATTATAATTTATAACCAATAAATACCCTCAATACTTTTATGAGGGTATTTTTAATTACTACAACTTTATTTGCAATCCTGTGTACCAAGTTCTAGGCTGACTAGGAATAATCCCTGGCCCAGGATATCCCGTTGCCCTTCTAACAAAATAGCTATTATCCAATACATTGTTTATCCCAGCTTCTAGACGGAACATTTTATAACTATACGATAGCGAAAGGTCTAAAATATCGTACGCAGGGATTTCACCGACAATTCCACTTTGACTCTCAAAATCACGTTCGCTATTGGTAGCATCGGTAAACTGTTTACTCAAATAGGTGTATTGAAGGCTTCCCAGAAAGTTTTTATAACCAAAGTTTACACCCGTTTTAAAGTTTATTGCTGGGATAAATTCCACTTCATTACCTTCTACATTTGTCTGTTCAGATTTTGTATATTCTGAATGTGTTAACGCTAAATTTGAAAACAGGTTTAACTTTATACTTTTTTCTTCCGAAGAAAATGTATTCCAAATATTCCAGTCGATAAATGTTTCTACACCATACGTAATAGCGTCTCCAATATTTCCACGGAAACGTTCTTGCTCAATATCGCTTACTTCTCTAAGAATCACCCCTAACCTATCATTATAACTTAGAAAGAATGCTCCTAAATCGTAAGACACATACCTTTCAAATCTACCGCGAACTCCCAAATCTGCTGTAAAACCTTCCTCATCAGTAATATTGGGGTCTACGGTAAGCGATGGGTTGGTAATTCGAATATCATTAAAAGTAACCGAACGGTAGTTCTGGCTTATATTTCCATAAACCTCAATGCTTCTAGAAGGCTTATAGCTTAACCCAACGCCCAACAAAACAAAAGAACGATCAAAGGTTCGATTATCAGGTATGGTTTCATTTAAGATAGGATTGCCCGCATTATCCAAATTTATGTTTTTATACGCCCCTTCACTTTCAGTTTTTATATATTCAAACCGGAAACCTGGCGTTACGGAAAAAGTGTCTGAAAGATTAAAAATATTTTCTCCAAACACTGCCAAGTTTAAATTAGGAAACTCGAAATCACTTTGGCGTTCATAATTTGGAAATTCATTTTCAGCAAAACTGAAATCTGCATCGCTACCATTTGTCCCCGGTCCTTGTTTACTAGTGTTTTTAGATTGATAGTACTTCCCGCCTATTAAAAACACATTGTTTTTATCAAAAAGGTCGTAACGAGTTAACAATCGGGCTTCTGCACCCCAATTATTAAAATTTCCTACAATTAACTCTCTTGGTTCAGTAAGGTCGTCTTGCTGTGAAACCCTGTTCTCTCGAAAACCAACCGATTTTCGAGATGCGTCTAACGCAAATAAGTTTAAGCTGAAATCCGTTTGTTGTGAAAAAGCATGTTCAAGTAATAACGAATATAACTTCCAATCCACTTCAAACCAGTTTCGGGTTCGGTTACTGAAAGTTGGATCTTCTTCAAACTGAGCATCTGTTAATCCTCCTGGTTGTTGCGCCAAATAATACAAATAACTAAATTCTCCCGTAAGCTTCGTTTTATCGGAAAGTTGATAATCTACATGTGCATAGCCGTTATACGAATCAAATTGCGAATTTGGTCTAAAGTCGTTTCCTTTCTTATAATTGAAGTAGGTATAATACCCAACCTTATCGACAGTTCCGCTCAAGCTATTAAAACTATTGAATAAATCGTACGATCCAACGGTTTGCCTAGAAACCAATTCTATTTTTTTATTCCTGTTGGGTTGTTTTAGCTTGAAATTAATTAACCCTCCAAACTGCGTTCCGTATTGCAAAGAAGCTGCTCCCCTAACCACTTGTATCTCTCTTAACGCTTCAGCCGGTGGCGTATAATAACTTTCTGGATAGCCCAACACATCGGCTGAAATATCGTACCCGTTTTGACGCGTATTAAAATTTGCCGTCCGATTAGGATCTAAACCACGCCCACCAATATTTAACTGTAACCCTCCATCATTGTTTTCATAAATATTAAGGCCAACTACTTGTGAGTAAATTTGACGCGCATTCCCCGTTGCGAGGTTAGCTGTTAAGTTTTCTACTTGAATCACTTCACTCTTTTTTCCGGCGTAGATAGCCGTACCCTCAACCGGTCGTAATTGTTTTAAGGCAAAAACCCGTTCTTTCTGTTTTTTTATGACCACTTCAGAGAGTGTTTCACCCAAAGGTTCTAAAGTAAACTCTAGATTAGTGTCTTCAGAAACTGTTATCGTTTGCTCTAGTATTTGATACTCGAACGTAAAGACCACAAAATAATACGTACCATTTGGCACATTATAAAATTGAAATGTTCCGTCTAAACCTGTTTTAGTTGAGTGTCCCGTGTTCGAAATATACACTTCGGCATTCGCAATTAGCTCATTGGTTTGAGAACTGGTTACTTTACCTGTAATGGTATTTTGTGCCACAGAAGAAATTCCTATTAGCATTGAAAAAATAAATAATAGGTTTTTCAAAATATTATAATCCTTTAATTTCATCGTTAAAATCTAAAATCCAAGTTTTGTGTTTAAATGATTCCTTTTCTTGTAATAAATCTACTTTAGGATCAATATACGGTTGGCTCAACCTTCCGTTTAATGCCACGTAGCTCTCTACATATACTTCCACATTTTTATGACCTTGTGCTGAAAAATGTTCTCCTAAAAAGTGTGCGTATTCTAATATAAAATCTGGTTGAAAGCTCATTTGTTTTTCCTGAAATGGATTCAAAAAATCACTGTTGTCTACAGAAAATTGTTTTCCGGTTTTTCCGTCCACTACTTTAAACTGTGCATAACCGGCTTTTTCCATCAACATAACGCGCCACGAGAAACGGTACCCTTCTTCGGTCCAGAACAACTCCCCGGGATATGCTAAATACCGCCACGGAAAGACTAGTTGAAATAATAAAAAGACTGTTATAATGGTTATTGATATATTTTTCTTCTTCTGAAAAAAAATTGTTTCGATCTTCTTATCCATTTCAGTTTTATCAATCTTAAAAGCTTTTGATATAAACTGAAGTATTTTATGATGAACCGATGCATCAAAGAAAATCAATGCACTCACAATCATGATAAACGGAAACATTCCGATAGGAAACAACGCCCGAGTCATTATGTGAAAGAGTACAACTAAAATAAAAGCAAACCAGCGAGTGCGCTTATATAGTAATAAAAAGGGAATGGTCAAATCGTATAGCGCACCACCCCAGCTAAAAGCATAATGTACCCATTCTTGCTGCATAAGATTTCCCAATAAAGGCAAATCATATTTTGAAGGAAGCCAAATTTTTAAAGGCATAGCTTTTAATAACCAATCGCTGTTTAGTTTTGCCAATCCTGCATAAAAATAGACAATACCCAATAAAAGTTTTATACTGTCTATCGTCCAATTAGGGATATAAAACGAAGCCTTTTTAAGGTTTTTAGCATCGAATGAAAAGTAGTTATGGGCTGGTAAGAAAATCATTAAAAAACTTACACAGCTAATAAAATAATAATGGTTTAAGTAGGTGGTTTTATCCATCAACTCTATATAGATAAAGCTGAGAAAGAAAGTAATAATTGCCACCCGGTATTTAAACCCAATAGCGACAAAAAGAGCAGACAAACCACAAATAATAAAAAGTAAGTAGGTATAGTTGCCAAAAGGTTCTACCCACTCAAACCCGTAATAAGAAAAATGAAATTTGGGTTTTATATAAAGTTTATCAATCCATCCGTTCATCCAAAAACGAATAATACTTACTAACATCATAACACCAAATAAAACACGAAAGACCGCAAGTGGTGCGGCCTGTGTCTGTTTCGTGAAATATGTTTTTAAAGCAGGGCTCATTGGTTAATCACCATCAGCATCTACATAGTCAACACTAATATCCATCGCCTGTAACATATCAACTTTCATTAAAATAACATTTCGCTGCAATTCGTTATAGGTGTTTAGCATCTTAGTATTGTCATTTTCAATTTGAAGTGAAAAATTATCATTCAAACCTTGTAAGTTAGTTTTAGCAGTTTCAAATTGAGCCGTAATTAAATTCCCTAAATTTTCACCGTTTTTAATCGTATTTAAATAGGCTAAATAGGTTTTGAAGCTTTCACCTTTAGTAGCACTATTAAAGTGCTTTCCTTCAAAAAAGTTTTGAGTCGCTTGCAAAGCCTCTATAGCAAGTTGTTTTGAAATATCTTCTTTATAAAAAGCCTCTACTTTTTCAGGAAGCGGTTCATTAGAGAACACACCTGCCGGAATACCTACTTTTCCTGCACGCAATGCTTTTTCATAATAAAACACATAGTCGTTAGCTAGCTTATCTACAGATCCAGAGGCCGATGAGCTTGTGTTATCCACGAATGTATCACGGTATCCATTATTCCAGTCATTTAAGACTGTTTCCGTAAGGGTTGAAATAGTTTCGGCCAACGTATTTAAATAGTCTTTATAGTTTTGAGCATTTCCGTTAGTAGTATAGAAAGCAACTATTTCTTCATTGGTAACTGCTAAGCCATTTAACATATAGTCTATTGCAGGGAAGCCTTGTGCATCTATGGTAGATGGCAAAGAAAGATCATAATTTCCTTCAGCGATAAGGTTATCAACTTCTGAAGTATTCGTAGGGTATACGTTCACCCTATTTCGGTAATTAAGTGCTTCAGCTCTACCAATTTCGAACATGGAAACGTGTTGAAAAGTAAGGTACGATTCTCTCCATGTTAATCGAGTTTGTTGTAATGTTTCAACCGAAGGATTTTCAGTAAAATTATTTATTACTGTTTCTAAGTTCTTTGCTTCTGTATTAAAAGCAGTATAGGAAGGTACAATAATATTATCTGCCCAGTTTACGAGCATTGCTTTTCTATCAAAAGCGTCATCACTTTCATCGGGGTTTGTTGATTCGTCTTCTGAACAAGCAAAAACAATCATTCCCATTAGCAGTAAAAAAAGACCTTTTTTTATCATTGTATTAGGTTTCAATTATATAAAAAACCAACCGACGTTTAGAGCCGGTTGGTTATTGATTTTTTTTAGTTAGCAGCTTCTGCTACTGTAAATCCAAATGCCGAAGCCATCGTTTCAGAAATGGTATCCAGTGTTTCTGGGGTTACATCCCAAAATCCGTTGCCCTCTAATAGTTGTGTTTTAAAAGTTTCTAACTCAGAAGGAGAAACGTAAGGTGCTCCCGTATTTGTGTTATTTGTAAAACGAAGGCTGTACATAAAACCAAAACCTTCAGAAAGGTCGTGAAAAGCTCCGCCCATATCATTATTGGCTATTGCTTCTTTTCCAGCTTGTAAATAGTAAACCGCTCGTACTGCAATAGTTTTTGATATATTTTCTTTTATGATAGCAACCTGCTCATCTCTTAGCTCATAGTCTCCCGCTACAATCGCAGCACGCCCTGTTTTAAAGGCAGTGAAAACATCTTCTGCTAGACCTTCAAAATCCTCATCACCATCTACTCTACCTAAATAATTGAACAATAAGCGGTCATCACTTTCATTTAATACGCTATTTGGGTTTTCGGTTGGTATGGATGGATCTCCATAAAGATACCCATAAGCTTCATCCCACTTATGTTCCATGGTTGTGTAGTTGTTATCCCCATCAAGTATTTGATTGTCGTTATTTTCTCTGTTTGATGCTTCGTCCAATACAGATGTTGATAGGTAATTGTTCAGGATTTGATCGGTCAATAACGCACCTATCAGTCCTTTTGCAAAAACTTGGTTTAACTCAACCCCTTTTTCATTAACGTAGCGTACGGAAGATCCATCTGCAATCTGACCTGCAACACCAGGTTCAGCGATAGTATTTTCATTAGGGAATACTATGTTTACTTGATCAGAAATATATGATTCAAAATCTGCTTTTATTTCAGCACTTTCTGTAGCGTTTGCTGAAAAATAATCTGCCGATGCTGCTGTTTTACTTTTAATGTTTTTTCCAGAAGCGTTTAAATCTGTGTTTTCAAAATCGTTGGCTCCTTCTACGTGAGCAAACATATTTAAAAGAGATTCTTCTGTCGCAGTATCGAAGTTGTTAAATGAACCTATTAACTCTGTTGACATTTGTAGTCTGGTAGTTTGTCCTGGAAACTGCACTGTAGTTTCACCTCCTCGTTCAAATGAGTAGTTTGTAGGAACATCAACATCTTGTTGTACATCACCAGCTTCATCATCTGATGAACATGAAGCTAATATTAAGCTCATTACAACTGCGGGATACAATAATTTTTTCATTAGGGTTTATTTAGACTTGTTATAAATAATTGGTTTTTCAGAATGCAAATATAAAATGGACAAAGCATTCTTACAACTTTATTTAGATTAAATTTAAATAAATATCCTGTGTAGTTATTTCTATATTAATAATCAACTACTTAGAAGAAACTTGTAGTTCATTTTTATATTGAAGACGGACCAATCCAGCCCACTGTAGAATCAATTTTTGTTCAGCTTCGGTTAAATCGCCGTGAATCCATGTGTATTCCTTTAATGGCATTTCACCATCTTCTATCATTTCGACTAACTCTTCCATTTTATGGTCTTTTTTCTTAGTGGAATAGGAATCCCATTCAGAAACATTAAAATGGCCTTTTCCATGTTCTACATGATCATCTAACCAAAAAGAGAAAGGTGCAACCTCAGCATACCAAGGGTATTGGGTTTGGTCACTATGGCAATCGTAGCAGTTTTGTTTTAATAATAATGCAACCTCGGCAGAGGGCTTTGTTTCTTTTTCAAAAAGCGCAACACTTTCATAGCCCCCATTATTTTTATCTGGACGGATAAATTGTATGATTACTAGGGCTACCAATAATACTATAAGAATGTACTTTATTATTTTCATGGATAGTTAAAAATTAGAGACGCAAAATTAAGAATTTATTTAGAACAATTCTTTATAAGAATCCATAAAAATTAATTTTATATGGTTAAATAGATTTTAGATAGCGAATCAAAGATTTTCTGATATCAAACGCTAACTCATCTTCTTCAGGTTCATATACTTTTACTATTCCGCTATTATTTCGAGTTAGAAATGGAATATCCAATCCTTTTAAAAGAAAGTCACTTAAAGCAATTGTATATACTTTATTGTAGTTAATAGGTTTTCCCGCAATTAACCAGTTCCCTGAAGAGCTTTGTGAAATTTTATAACGTTGTAAGTAAGCTCCTTTTCCGCGTTGTGACTTTCCGTAATCTAAAACTTCTTTAAGCAATTCACCTTTTAAATCTACTTTTAATACACTTCCACCAAATGGCAATACCCTAAAAATATCAACACTGGTTAATCTTCCTGAGAGCATATCATCGACACGGAACGAACCACTATTTACTAATGCAGCATCTACATTGTAATTATAAGCAAAGGCCATCGCCTCGGTCACTTTATCTCCTAAATTGGTTTGAGTACTCCTATTGGCACTATCGGTACCATCTAAAGGTACTTTGGGAATATGAATCACTTCATTTGTATTAGGTATCACGTTTGAAAGTTCGGTATTTAGAACTTCACCCCATTTTTTTACAACCCTATCTACATTTGATTGAAGGGGTACTTTTTCATCCAAATACATAATTTTTGAATTTACATATAGAACCTGGGTACGTAAATTATAAACCAATGTATGAATGTACATAGAAATAGCATTGGCATCTGCTTTAGCAATAACAGTATTGCCTTCTCTTTCAAGGTTACTTACGTGCTCATGACCTCCCATTATTAAGGGGATTTCAGGTAATTCTTTAGCTAATTGATGATCTTGGTCTATTGTTAAATGTGTCAATCCAATTACAAAATCTACTTTTGGATATACCAAGTCGTACGCCCTTTTAGCTTCTTTATAAATATTACCATACTCAACGTATTCCTTCGGGTTTGAATCCAACGTTAAACCTATAAACCCAAAACGTACTTCATTGCCTATCGAGTCTCTTACAAAAAGTGTTTTGTAATCTGAAATGGGTTCATTACCCATCTCCAATTTGGTTTCAAAAGGCTGCTTGGCACCACTTGGTGTAACATGAAGCACATTTGAAGAAACCCAAGGAAATGTAGATTCGTTTAGACGTTCTTGCAGTTCGTTTTCAGAAAGATCGAACTCATGATTCCCAAATGTTACCAAATCAAAATCCATGGCATTCATTACTTCTATCATTTGTTTACCACGTATGGGTTCACCATCTTTTTCTAGATTGCCAAGCAGGGAAGGGTTTAAAAAATCGCCTGCCATAAACAAAAAAGTGTTTGGGTTTCTTTCTTTAATAGAATCACGAACATAGGCCACTCGGGCCATCCCTCCATATTTACCCCCTTGTAAAGGTGCTATTTCATAAACATCGTTAACTTGCAAAAACTTGATGGTCACAATCCCTTTTCCGTAAAAAGGTGCCTCTGGTATAGGCTCTAAGAGGTTACAGCTGTAAAGAAAAAACAATGCAAAAACCGGTAGTAAAAGTATTCGTCTATTCATCTTAATGATATTTACTGAATATTTTAGTTGCTTCATTATGGGCACTTTCAAATGCCATAGGATTTATATTACAATCAGCTTTTTCAGTAGTGAAATAACTTAACATTTTTTCAGTCGGCATATTTCCAGTTAATTCATCTTTTGCCATTGGACATCCTCCAAAACCCTGTATGGCACCGTCAAACCTATGACAACCGGCTTTGTATGCAGCATCGATTTTTTCATGCCACAACGCGGGGGTTGTATGTAAATGAGCTCCAAACTCAATGTGGGGATAATGGGGAATCAAATTTGAAAACAAATAGTTAATGATATCGGGTGTTGAGGATCCTACCGTATCACTTAATGACAAGATTTTAACACCCATGGCCGATAACTTTTCGGTCCACTCTGCTACAATCTCAACATTCCAAGGGTCTCCATAGGGATTACCGAAACCCATTGATAAATAAGCAACTACTTGTTTATCGTTTGCATTAGCCAAATTAAGAATTTCTTTCAAAATATCAATGGATTGCGCAATAGTTTTATGTGTATTTCGCATTTGGAAGTTTTCCGAAATGGAAAAAGGGTAGCCCAAATAGTCAATTTCTGGGTGTTTTACTGCGTCTTCTGCCCCTCGTACATTGGCAACAATTGATAGTAACTTGCTGTCGGTTTTAGACAGATCTAATTGTGAAAGCACATCGGCCGTATCCTTCATTTGTGGGATTGCCTTGGGTGAAACGAAACTCCCGAAGTCTATGGTATCAAAGCCACAGCGCAATAGCGATTGTATATATTGAACCTTACTTTGGGTTGGCACCCAATCTTTTATTCCTTGCATCGCATCTCGGGGACACTCTATTAATTTTACTTTTTGCATTACCCCAAAGATACAGGATTTTAAAATGCAAACTTTAGCTTTTTCTTATTCCCATCATGGGATTAAAATAAAAACTGCTATTCCTATAAAAACGACTATTTGTAACCATTTTAAAATAACACCTACTGATTTGTGCTTAACTATGTAAGAAGAAATACTACCAGCCAAAACAGCAATTAAGCCAAATACCAAAAATGAAATTACCATAAAAATAATTCCTAAAATATAAAATTGACTCACGGTATTTTCAGTTTCATTCCAAAGAAAGGCAGGGAAAAATGCCAAAAAGAAGATCATCACCTTGGGGTTTACCAAGTTCATGATGACACCTTGTTTAAACAGTTGAACATTTGTTTTTGTAGGTGTTCTATTGGTTTTTCCTTCCGAAGTAACAGGAACGGCAATCGTTGCATCATTTTTAAACACAACATACGCTAAATACAGTAAGTACAATGCACCCAGCACCTTGATGCCGTAAAATAATGTTGGCGAAGTGGTAATTATAGCTGAAAGGCCAAAGGCCAAAAAAGTAGTATGCACAATACATCCCGTAACCAAACCTGCTGTGGTTGCCAAGCCACTTTTTACACCGTTAACCAACGATTGTGTTAACACGTATATGTTATCAGGTCCTGGCGAAAAAGCTAACGCCGCAGTTGCCAATGCAAATGATAAAAGGTTTTCGGTCATACACTGTGTTCCTGCCTTAAAATAGCTTTATTTATATCTTTAATTAATTGTGGCCCTTCATAGATAAAACCCGTGTACAATTGTATAAGACTCGCACCAGCTTCAAGTTTTTCAAGCGCATCATTCACGCTATGAATCCCTCCTACCCCAATTATCGGGAATGCTTTATTGCTTTTTTCTGAAAGAAACCGAATCACCTCTGTTGAACGATGCGTCAACGGCTTTCCACTTAAACCTCCCATTTCAGCTTTATTTTCTGAAACCAATCCGTCTCGGTTTATGGTCGTGTTAGTGGCAATTACCCCATCTATTTTAGTTTCTGAAACAATTTCAATAATATCCAATAATTGTTCATCGGTTAAATCTGGGGCAATTTTTAACAATATTGGCTTTCGTTTTGATTGTAAATCATTTTTATTTTGAAGTGTTTGTAGTAATCGGGTTAATGGCTCTTTATCCTGTAATGCTCTTAAGTTTGGCGTGTTCGGTGAACTTACATTTACTACAAAATAATCTACATAATCAAATAAAGCCTCAAAGCAAATTACATAATCGGTAACTGCTTCGTCATTGGCTGTGACTTTGTTTTTCCCAATATTCCCTCCGATAAGAACATTTGTATTCTTTTTTAAACGCTCAACCGCTTCTTCAACTCCACCGTTATTAAAACCCATTCGGTTAATAATTGCACTATCAGACTGTAATCGAAATAGTCTTTTTTTAGGGTTTCCTGGTTGTGGCTTCGGGGTAACAGTTCCTATCTCTATAAAACCAAAACCTAGGTTAGAAAGTTCTTTATATAGTTTAGCGTCTTTATCAAATCCCGCTGCCAATCCCACAGGGTTAGGAAATTTTAAACCAAAAACTTCTTGTTCAAGCCTTTTATCATTTACCTTATATAGACTTTTAAAGAGTCCACCAAGTCCTAGGTTGTTTAAAAACCTAATTAACTTAAAAGTAAAGTGATGTACTTTTTCCGGATCAAATTGAAAAAGGATGGGACGAATTATAGATTTGTACATAGGCCAAAGGAATCTTCGGCAAAAATAGCAAGAAAGTATGTATTAATTATTTTGAATATGCTTTAATTTGTACTGCAAAAGAAAAATTATGATAGAAAAACAACACCTTATCGATCGCTTTTTTAGCTACGTAACCGTAGATACCGAAAGCGACCCCGAAAGCAACACCACGCCGAGTACAGAAAAACAATGGAACCTTGCCAATGCACTTGTAGACGAATTAAAAAGAATTGGACTCCAAGATGTGACTATAGATGAGAATGCATACATCATGGCAACACTACCCTCAAATATTGACCATGAAGTTCCTGTAATAGGTTTTGTATCGCATTTTGACACCACCCCAGATTTTACCGGTGCCAATGTAAATCCGCAGATTGTAGAAAACTATGATGGTAAAGACATTGTTTTAAATGCTGAAGAAAATATTGTTTTATCCCCAGATGATTTTGATGATCTTTTATTGTACAAAGGTCAAACCATCATCACTACAGATGGTACAACTTTATTGGGTGCAGATGATAAGGCAGGGATTGCTGAAATCGTTTCGGCCATGGAATATCTAGTAAATCACCCTGAAATTAAACACGGAAAGATACGTGTTGGCTTTACTCCAGATGAAGAAATTGGCCGAGGCGCTCACAAATTTGATGTAGAAAAATTTGGTGCAGAATGGGCTTACACCATGGACGGAAGCCAGATTGGCGAATTGGAATACGAAAACTTTAACGCAGCAGGAGCTGTTGTTACTGTGAAAGGTAAAATTGTACATCCCGGTTACGCCAAAGGTAAAATGATAAACAGTATGTATATCGCCACAGATTATATTAATTCGTTACCAAGGATGGAAACACCTGAACATACCGAAGACCGAGAAGGGTTTTTCCACTTATACAGCGTTAATGGAGAAGTTGATAGCACCAAGTTACAATATATTATTCGTGACCATGATAAAAATCATTTTGAAGCTAGAAAAGAAATGATGATCAAACTGGCCAATGACATAAACACTCAACACGGGAAAGAAGTTGTGACTGTAGAAATTTCAGATCAATACTTTAATATGCGTGAAAAGATTGAACCTGTTATGCATATTGTTGATATTGCTGAAAAAGCTATGAAACAAGCCAATATTGAACCTAACATTAAACCCATTAGAGGTGGAACTGATGGTTCTCAACTAAGCTTTAAGGGGTTGCCTTGTCCAAATATTTTTGCAGGCGGACACAACTTCCACGGGCGGTATGAATATGTCCCTGTTGAAAGTATGCAAAAAGCTATTGAAGTAATTGTTAATATTGCACAATTAGTCGCAGAGAAAGAGTCTTAAACCTCTTGTTACTTCTTAAACAAAAAAAACCGCAACTCGAAAGTTGCGGTTTTTTAATTCAGTTAAGGATACACTATTTTTTTTCCTTTTTTGCAGGAGTCGCGGGAGCGTTCAATTTACCGCTCATTTCCATAGAAAGAGCTGAACGTTCAAACTTCATTTTACCAGCACCAGTTTCAATAATGCAGGTACCATCGTCGTTTAAGTCTAAAATTTTACCGTGCAATCCGCTTTTGGTAACTACCTTGTCCCCTTTCTTAATTTCTTGTGCAAACTTTTTTTCCTGTTTTTGCTTTTTCATTTGCGGACGTATTAAAAATAAATACATCACAGCAAATAATAAGATTATAGGGAGAAAGCCTTGAATTTGTTCCATAAAAATAGTCTATTCTTTAAATTTGTATTTAGCTTGTTTTAAGCATGTTTGAGCTTCCGCTAGCACCATCTTTAGGTGTAACAAATGCTTTTATTTTTAAGGTTTCTTTTCCGTTTTTAGTATTGGCAACTATGGTTACGGTTTTACTTACTTGGTTAACACCACTACCATTGTACTTAACTAAAAGTTGTCCTTGCTCACCTGGGGCAACGGCTTCTTTAGAATATTCTGGTACAGTACAACCACAGCTACTTGTAGCATTCACTATTACTAATGGCGCATCACCTGTATTTGTAAATGTAAATTCGTGTTCTACATTGGTACCTTTGTCTATTGTTCCAAAGTCAAACTCACTTTCTTGAAATGTCATTACAGGAAACTTAGTTGCTTCTGCGTCACGATCTGCAGCAGCAGCTACATTTTCCTCGTTTACTTTGTCTGAAGCTTTTTCTTTACAAGATGTAAAAGCGAAAGCAGATAATACTGCTAAAATTAAAATTGATTTTTTCATAGGATAATTATTTATGTTTAAGCGCCGCTAAAATACTCAATTTTTTACTTCTATCGAAGACCACGGCCTAATTTATTCAGTTTCCCCTCTTTTGTATATTCTTTTACCAGTTTGTCCAATATTCCGTTGATAAAGCTGCTACTCTTGGGAGTTGAGTATTCTTTTGATATTTCAAGACATTCATTAATGGTTGCCCGTTCAGGAATAGAAGAAAAGTACAGAAACTCTGCAATCCCAATTTTAAGGATAATCATGTCAATATCTGCGATACGATCTTTATCCCAATTTGGTGTTTTGCCATCTATTTCATTATCTAATTTTTCATTATTTAAAATGACTTTTCTAAGTAGTTTTAAAGCAAACTCTCTATCATCATCATTTTTATATAATGAAGGAACTAGAATAGAAGCAACATTTTTTTCTGAAATTTTAGAGAGCATTTTAACCATTGCCGTATTTACCAATGGAAAATCATCTAGCCAAGTTAAGCGCTTATCTTCCAGATATTCATAAAGTTTTTCGTTGGGCGCAACTACTTCTTTATAAAATTTAACCAAGAAATCCCTGTCCTCTTTAAACGAAGCTTCCTTTTTTGAAATATACTCATGGTAAAAGTCTTGCTCTTTTAGCGAGTTGAAAATAATATTTACATATTCATTTTCATTCTGCCAATAATTAAGTTTTTTATTCTTGAGTATTTCAGCAAGTTCTGGATTTGCTTCAATAAGCTGGATTACTTTATTGTCAACAAACGTTCGGTTTGGGTTTTTTTCTTCGGCGGTTGCCAAATGTTTTTGTTGTGATTTCTGAAGGTAGCTTTCAGCGTGATCTTTTACTTCTACCAATAATTGAAGCAGCAACACATACAGGTCTTGCATTTGATCCATGCTGTACAATAGAAATTTTTCCTGCTTGTCAAGGTCTTGGTGTTCACTTTGAAAAAAAGCGTATGTTGATTGTAAAACCTTAACTCTAATATGTCTTCTTGTGAGCATATTTTAAAATAAAGAACATTTATAAATAAACAACGCACAAGCTATTTCTTGTGCGTTGCAAATATACTATTTTAATATAGTTAAAAACTACATTTTTTCTTTTCTTGCCGCTATTCTAGCGTTTGCCATATCGAAGGCTGCTTGATGTGTAGTAACATCTTTACTCTCTGCGTTCTTCAATATTTCAAGCGTCGTGTTATAGATGTTTTCCGTCTTACGGATTATTTCTTGACGACCGTAGTTTTCAAGCTCGGCATATACATTTATAATTCCACCGGCATTTATTAAAAAGTCTGGTGCATATACAATGCCTCTGTCACGTAATTGCAACCCGTGTTTTTGCTCTTCTGCTAACTGGTTGTTAGCTGCTCCTGCAATCACTTTTGCTTTAAGCTGATTTATCGTTTGGTCGTTTACAGTTGCTCCAAGTGCACATGGTGCATAGATATCCATTTCTTCTGCATAGATATTATCTCCTTCATAGATAGTTGCGCTATACTTATCGCGAACTTCCTCTAAACGTTCTTGGTTAATATCTGTAATATACACTTTAGCGCCTTCGTTAGTAAGGTTTTCCACTAAAGCTTCCCCTACATTTCCGATTCCTTGAACATATACTACGCGGTCTTCTAATATATCGGTCCCGAAAGCATATTTCGCTGCAGCTTTCATCCCCATAAATACTCCATAAGCAGTAATAGGTGATGGATTTCCTGCTCCTCCTAATGTTTCAGAAATACCAGTAACGTAAGGTGTCACCGAGCGAACTAAATCCATATCACCAGTTGTCATCCCAATATCCTCAGCAGTAATGTACTTTCCGCTTAACGAATGAACAAACTCCCCAAAGCGTTTCATTAGCTCTGGCGTTTTTTGCGTTTTTGCATCACCAATAATAACTGCCTTACCACCACCAAGATTTAATCCTGTAATTGCAGATTTAAATGTCATCCCTCGAGATAAACGAAGGACATCATTTAAGGCTTCCCATTCACTGGTGTATTGCCACATTCTAGTACCTCCCAAAGCAGGTCCTAAAACCGTATTGTGGATACCAATTATTGCTTTTAATCCTTTATCTTTGTCGTTGCAAAAAACGATTTGCTCGTGATTGTCGAAAGACATCTGCCCGAAAACGGGATCAACTTTTTGAAGTTCATTTGTATTTAATACTTCAGTCACCATAATATTTTTTGTTTTTTAAACATCCCTTAAAAAGGACGTGCAAAAATACGGGTTTATTGATAATCACACAAAGAAAATATTACTAAAAGAAGAATTTGTTAATAATTTTTAACACCCTAAATGAAAGAACTACAGTTTCTAAATCAATATTTTATAAAATACCGCGGTCGCCTTTTAGCAGGGCTTTTAATTACCATTGCCGCCACTATCTTTACAATTGTCGTCCCAAAAAAAATTGGTGACTCTGTAGATGTAGTTCGTGCTTATACTGAGGGTGATATTACAGACCTTGCTTATGTGAAAAGTGAGTTGTTAGAAAACATTTTGCTTATCCTTGGCGCCACCTTGCTTTCAGCATTTTTTACATTCCTTATGAGGCAGACTATTATTGTAGTTTCCCGCCACGTGGAATTTGATTTAAAAAACAGAATATTTCAGCAATATGAAAGGCTTTCACTGGGTTTTTATAAGCAGAACCGTACAGGTGATTTAATGAACCGTATTAGTGAAGATGTCTCTAAAGTACGGTTATATGTAGGGCCAGCTGTAATGTACAGTACAAGGACCATAACGCTTTTTATTGTTGCTATTAGCTATATGTTTTATACCGCTCCTACATTAACTGCGTATGCCATAGCACCACTCCCCATACTTTCAGTACTGATTTACAAGTTAAGTGTTGAAATCAACAAAAAAAGTACAGCTGTTCAACAGTACTTATCTAAACTTACCTCTTTTACCCAAGAAAGCTTTAGCGGTGTTGCTGTTATTAAAGCTTACGGAATTGAGCCACGTACCAATGGAAATTTTGCTGATTTGGCAGAAGGCAGCCGCGAAAAAAACATCGACTTAGCAAAGGTACAAGCGCTTTTCTTCCCAATGATGATTTTATTGATAGGCGCTAGTAATATTTTAGTGATCTATATAGGTGGCCAACAATTTATAGATGGAAAAATTGAGATAGGAACCATTGTCGAGTTTTTAATTTATGTAAATATGCTAACCTGGCCGGTAGCAGTGGTAGGTTTTGTAAGCTCGATGATACAAAGAGCAGAAGCTTCACAAAAAAGAATCAATGAATTTTTAAGTGAAGAGCCCGAAATTAAAAACCAAACAGCCAAAGAAACACGTATTAAAGGAAAAATAACCTTTGAGAATTTGTCCTACACCTATCCAGATACAAACATTACGGCTTTAAAGAATGTTTCATTTAGTGTTAACCCAGGTGAAACATTGTCTATAATTGGACATACAGGTTCAGGAAAATCTACCATACTTGAATTAATTGGTAGATTATATGATGTACAAAAAGGAACCCTTAAAATTGATGACACCCCGGTTAAGCAGCTAAACTTAGATGGTTTACGCGGTAGTATTGGGTATGTACCTCAAGATGCTTTTCTATTCAGTGATAGTATTAAAAACAATATCCGGTTTGGTAAAGAAGAAGCTGATGAAAAGGAAGTGATTCAGGCTGCTAAAAGAGCTGCTGTACATAAAAATATTATTGGTTTCAGTAAAGGATATGATACTGTTTTAGGTGAACGAGGCATTACATTAAGTGGTGGACAAAAACAACGTGTATCGATTGCCAGAGCTATTATAAAAGATCCACAAATATTATTGTTCGATGATTGCCTTTCAGCCGTGGATACTGAAACAGAAGAAGAAATTCTAAACAATCTGCACGAAATTTCTCGCGATAAAACAACTATAATTGTGAGTCACCGTATTTCTTCAGCAAAAAATGCCAATAAAATAATAGTTTTGGATGAAGGCAAAATCATACAGCAAGGCACTCATAATCAACTTGTAAACCAAGACGGCTATTACAAAGAACTGTATGCAAAACAACTTTCAGAAAAAGAAATGTAGTGTTTACTTGCCATATTTCTATTTTTTTTAGATTTTTGGCTAACATTAACAAAACCTAAACCAATGAGCGAGCAGTATACGATGGAGAAAGAAGAAATACAATCTAAAGTGATGCGGGCGGGACGTCGCACGTATTTTTTTGACGTACGAGCTACTAAAGCTGGAGATTATTATCTTACAATTACTGAAAGTAAAAAATTTACAAATGATGATGGTTCTTACCACTATAAGAAGCACAAGATTTATTTGTACAAAGAAGATTTTCAGGATTTTAGAGACAATCTCGAAGAGATGACCGATTTTATTATCGATGAAAAAGGTGAAGAAGTAATCAGTGAGCGTCATCAAAAAGATTTCAAAAAAGAAGAAAGCACCGATTCACAAGTAAAAGCAAACGGTGACGATACAACATCAAGTTTTACAGACGTAAGCTTTGATGATATATAAGCCTAGCTTCTAAAAATATTGAATAAGCCGCCTCGTCTTTCGAGGCGGTTTTTTTATGTAATCCAAATCTGCTACTTTTAAATCTTTGTTTAGAATCAATTACTATGAAAAGAACGTTATTCCTATTTGCCCTTTTATCTTCATTTATTTCAATCTCACAAGATTATTCGGTTGACTTAAATTATTACCTTCCAGACAATATTAACTACAATCAAAATATTCCTACGCCTAAAAGTATTATTGGCCATGAAGTGGGTGATTACCACATTACACATGATAAGTTAGTACAATATATGTATGCACTTGAAAAAGCTAGTGACCGTATTTCCATCGAAAACAGAGGAACAACATTTGAGGGCAGGCCGCTCATTTTAATAACCATTACTGCTCCTACCAACCACACCAACATAGAGGACATAAAAAAAACGCATGTTGCATTAACTGAGAAAAATTCGCAACAATTAAATACAGCAACAATGCCGGCTGTTGTATATCAAGGTTTTTCTATTCATGGAAACGAACCAAGTGGCTCTAATGCTGCATTAGCACTTGTATACTATCTTGCTGCTGCAGAAGGCGCTGCAATTGATAATTTACTTAACAACACTGTCATTTTATTAGACCCTGCATTTAACCCAGATGGTTTACAACGCTTTGCCTATTGGGCTAATATGCATAAAAGTAGCACCCCAAATCCAGATCCGAACGATAGAGAGTTTGATGAAGTTTGGCCAGGCGGACGTACGAACCATTATTGGTTTGATATGAATCGGGACTGGCTACCTGTACAGTTACCAGAAAGCCGTGCTCGTATTGAGACGTTTCATAACTGGTACCCAAATATATTGACCGATCATCACGAAATGGGTTCTAATGCCAGCTTCTTTTTTCAGCCGGGAATTCCATCACGTACGCATCCACTTACGCCTAGCAAAAACCAGAAGCTAACAGGTGACATTGCAAAGTTCCATGCAAAAGCATTAGATAAAATTGGCAGTTTTTATTACACTGAAGAAAGCTTTGACGATTTTTACTACGGAAAAGGCTCTACTTTTCCCGATATAAATGGCTCAATAGGTATTCTGTTTGAACAAGCCTCATCTCGTGGCTCAGCACAAGAAACAAACAATGGAATATTAACTTTTCCATTTACTATTCGCAATCAATTTACAGCTGCACTTTCTACACTTGAAGCAGCTGTTGATATGAGAACAGAGTTATTAGATTATCAAAGAGAGTTTTTTAAAAATGCTCGTAATGAAGTTTCAGGTAATGGTGCTATTCTTTTTGGTGACGAGCACGACGCTTCAAAAGTGTATCATTTAGCTGAAATTTTAAACCGTCATAAAATCACATTTCACGAAGTAAAGCAGGATATAGAAAAAGATGGTAAAACATATAAAAAAGGAATGTCCTACCTTATTCCGAAGCAACAAAAACAACAACGCTTGGTAAAAGCAATGTTCGAAAAACGCACCAAATTTACTGATAGTTTGTTTTACGATGTAAGTGCGTGGACATTTCCTTTAGCATTTAACCTCAATTATACTGAAAATGCTACCATGGTGAATGCTGGACCTAAAGTAACCAATCTTGAAAGAAAACAACCAGCACTTCCAAAGCAATCAAACTATGCTTATTTAATGCAATGGCATGATTATTATACACCTAAAGCGTTGAATATGGTCTTAGATAAAGGAATTCGTGCAAAAGTGGGCATGAAAACTTTTTCTATGAATGGCAAAGAGTACGATTATGGTACTATTTTAATTCCAGTTCAAAATCAAAACCTATCTAAAGCTGAACTATTTGAGTTCATTAAAACCGTAAGCAAGCAATCTTTTGTAACCATTGACGCTGTTGAAACAGGACTGACCAAAGGAATTGATTTAGGAAGCAACCAATTTAGATCTTTAGATAAACCAAAAGTAGCCATGATTATAGGAGAAGGTATCAATCCATATGATGCTGGTGAAATTTGGCACCTATTCGATACACGTTATAAGATGCAACTCACTAAACTAGATACCCGGAATTTTAAACGTACAGATTTAAGCCGTTACACCGACATTATCTTACCCAATAGTTGGGGCCAAGCCTTGGATAGTACAGACGCACAAAAACTAAAGACTTGGGTTAGAAACGGAGGAACTCTAATAGGTTATAAAAACGCAGGAAAATGGTTTGAAAAAAATAAACTTCTAAAGACTAAGTTTAAAACAAAGAAGGACACTGCCCAAGCTATTTCTTTTGAAGATAAAAGCAATTATTTTGGCGCTAAAGTGATTGGCGGCGCTATTTTTGAAACAAATCTGGATCGCTCCCACCCTATTGCATTTGGATATAGCGAAAGTACCCTTCCGGTTTTTAGAAATTCCACTATCTTTATGGAGGCTGATGTAAATAGCTATAACAATCCTATTCAATATACTAGTACACCGTTATTAAGTGGTTATATTTCAAAACCAAATTTAGAACAACTTAAAAGCACTTCTTCATTTAAAAAAGCATCGTTAGGGCGTGGTGAAGTTCTTTATTTTACTGACAATACAAATTTCAGGGCTTTTTGGTACGGCACCAATAAACTACTAATGAATGCCATATTTTTTGGCGATAAAATGTAAATATTATCTATTTCAACTATAATATTACCTGTAATTTACACCAGTGAAAGTAGCTGTAGTCATACTCAATTGGAATGGAAAAGAACTTTTGCAAAAGTTTTTACCCTCAGTAGTCTCATATTCTGAAGAAGCAACTATCTACATAGCAGATAATGCATCGACCGATGATTCGGTTTCATTTATAAAAAACAATTTTCCTGAAGTTACAATCATTCAGAATAAAACAAATGGGGGTTATGCAAAAGGGTATAATGATGCGCTTAAAAACCTACAAGAAGATGTTTTTGTTTTACTGAATAGTGATGTGGAGGTAATACAAAACTGGTTACCACCTATTATAGAAGCATTTCAAAAAGAATCCAATCTTGTAGCAGCGCAACCAAAAATACTTGACTACAAAAACAAAGATTATTTTGAATATGCAGGTGCTGCCGGTGGATATATTGACGCTTTAGGATATCCATTTTGCCGCGGCCGTATTTTCGATACTATTGAAAAGGATACCGGACAGTATGATGACGTAAAAGAAATATTCTGGGCTAGTGGTGCATGTTTGTTTATAAAAAATAGTGCTTTTCAAGAAACCGGAGGTTTTGATGAAGACTTTTTTGCCCATCAAGAAGAGATTGATCTCTGTTGGAGATTACACAGTAATGGAGGTACAATTAAATATATAGGCGCCTCAAAAGTATATCATGTAGGAGGTGCAACATTAACTACTGCTAATCCAAAAAAAACATTTTATAACTTTAGAAATACGCTACTTGCATTACTAAAAAATGTAAAAGGACCTAAAGTCTTTTTACTGATAATTTTAAGGATGATCTTAGATGGCTTGGCAGGATTACAATTTTTGTTTCAAGGAAAAATTAAACATCTATTTGCAATTTTTAAAGCACATGTTAGTTTTTACAGTCTTTTATTTACTTTCTTGAAAAAGAGAAAATTACATGCTTCAAAATTTCAATATTATACTGTAAAATCTGTTATTTGGTCATATTTTGCCCGAAACAAACAACGTTTTAACGACCTCTGATAAATTTTACTTAAAGTATTGTTAATCGTTATTAAGCTACTCTTGCTTTTAATAATTTTGGATAACCATATAAACAAGATAATTATGAAAAAAATATTGATTCTAGCAGTTTGCTCTGGCCTTTTGTTTACTTCGTGTGTTTCAAAAAAGAAATACGCTGAGTTACAAGACAAGCAAGAAAAAACACAAGACTTATTAAACACAGCAACCGTTAAATTAAACGATTGCCTTTCTGAGAAATCAGGATTAGAAGCTCAAAATAGTTCGTTAAAAAGTCAAGTAGCTTCATTAAATGCTACTAATGGTGATTTAATTAGACAAATTGGAGACTTCACAGACCTTACTAAAAAAGGTGCTGAAAACTTAGAAAAGTCTTTAGAAAGCTTAAAAGAGAAAGATCTTACCATTCGTAAATTACAAGATGCTGTTACACGTCGTGATTCTGTAAACCTTGCACTGGTACAAAGTTTAAAAGGTGCAATTGGAAACTTAGACGACGAGGATATTGAGATTAGCGTTGAAAAAGGTGTGGTTTATGTGAATATTTCAGATAAACTATTATTCCGTAGTGGAAGTTACCAAATCACCAGCAAAGCTCGTGAAGTACTTGGTAAAGTAGCTACTGTGGTTAAAAACAAACCAGACTTCGAATTTTTAGTTGAAGGTCACACAGATACTGATCCTATTAGTACAGGTTGTATTAAAGACAACTGGGATTTAAGTGTACTTCGCGCAACAGCAGTTGTTAGAACCCTTCAGGATGACTTTGGAGTTGCCCCAGCACGTATGACGGCTGGAGGACGTAGTGAATATATTCCAATTGCTGGCAATGATACTTCTGCAGGGAAGGCTAAAAACCGTAGAACACGTATTGTAGTATTGCCTAAAATTGATCAATTCTATAATATGATTGAAGAAGGTCTTAAAGACCCTAAAATCAACTAAGATTTCAAAATCTTAAAATAATTTAAAACCCGGCAAATTGCCGGGTTTTTTTAGCTACATTAGTAATGGTTATGAAAAAAGATGAAGAAAATATCATCGAAAAGTTTTATCAAGCTTTTGAACATTTAGATGCCGAACGCATGGTAGAAACCTATCATGACGATGTTACGTTTGAAGATCCAGCTTTTGGCATATTACGTGGTGAAAAAGCAAAAAATATGTGGCGCATGCTTTGTAGTTCGCAACAAGGAAAGGACTTTAAAGTAAAAACTACGCATATAGAATATACCCCAGAAAGAGGCACTGCTCGTTGGGAAGCTTATTATACCTTCGGAAAAAAACAAAGAAAAGTACATAACGTAATCAATGCCAAATTTGAATTTAAAGACGGTAAGATCATCAACCATTTAGACAGCTTCAATCTATATAAATGGTCAAGTCAATCAATGGGAATAACAGGATTTTTATTAGGATGGACAGCTTTTTTTAAAAAAAGTCTAAACAAAAAAACGCATATGCGTCTCTCTCAGTTTGAAAAAAACAAAAAAATAAATAATGCTATGGAATCTATAACTACAAATTGGACACGCAAAGAATTAAAAGCTTATATCCTATTATACTGCGCACACGCAGATTTTATTGAAACCCAAGAAGAGGTAAATTACATAAAGACCAAGGTAAGTGATGCTGAATATAAGAAAATTCATAAGGAGTTTGAGGACGACAGTGACTATGAAAGTATTCAAAAAATTGAATATACAGTAGAAAAGTACAATTACAGCAAGGAAGAAATACACACTCTTTTTGAGCGCATTAAGGAATTGTTTTATCTAGATGGAGAGTATAGTGCTGCCGAACAAAGTATTTTTATTGGTCTTAAACATTTATTGGGAAAAAACTAAATTTCCAGGCTTCCTTTGCCTTCCCTAATCAGTTCAGGTTCATCCCCTGTTAAATCGATTACCGTGGAAGGTATGTTATCTCCATAACCACCATCTACAACCACATCGACAAGCTTTTCCCATTTTTCAAAAATAAGTTCTGGGTCGGTTGTATACTCAATTACTTCATCTTCGTCTTTTATGGAAGTTGAAACAATTGGGTTACCCAATTCCCTAACAATAGCACGAGTAATATTATTATCTGGAACCCGAATACCCACTTCTTTTTTCTTTTTAAAAACTGTAGGCAAATTGTTATTTCCTGGAAGTATAAAGGTATAAGGTCCCGGCAATGCACGCTTTAAAATTTTAAAAGTTGACGTATTTATTTGCCGCACATAGTCTGAAAGATTGCTTAAATCTTCACAAACAAACGAAAAGTTAGCTTTTTCAAGTTTTACACCTTTTAATTGTGCTACCCTCTCTAAGGCTCTATTATTAGTAATGTCGCACCCTAAAGCATATACCGTATCGCTAGGGTAGATAACCAACCCGCCATCTCTTATTATTTTCACAATTTTCTTAACCTCTTTAGGGTTTGGGTTTTCTTCGTAAAGTTTAATAAATTCTGCCATAGCAACTTTTTTTTAGGGTATTCTAAAGATACTTTTATTCTTTTTATATTCAAAAAAAGGTTTCGGTATATAGTATTTTTTTTCTTCGAGTAGTCCCATACAATCTATTTAACGAATATGCGTTGTAGCACAATAGATATTAAAATTAACTTTAATGAAAAAGGGCTTCCTCACCATAGTTTTTACAATTAGCTTGCTTTTAACAGCCTGCAGCGGAGAAAATAATCCCGAAATTGAAACTAACGATCAACCACTTGCTGAAGAAGTTAACTTAAATATTTCTTATGGTGAAAACCCTCAACAATTGTATGATTTGTATTTGCCAGAAGGCAGGTCTTCTGAAAAAACAAAGGTTATTATCCTTATTCACGGTGGTGGCTGGATAGAAGGTGATAAAGAAGATATGGGCGATTACATACCTATTTTAAAAGAAAAGCACCCTGACCACGCTATAGTCAATATGAATTATGTTTTAGCAAATCCACCTTCAATCCCGGCATTCCCCAATCAGTTTTTAAATTTGGACCAAGTAATCAATCAATTGACGCAAGAAAGTGAGGAGTTGGACATACTTCCCGAATTTGGTTTAATTGGTGCAAGTGCCGGTGCACATATAGCTTTACAATATGATTACGTCTATGATACCGAAGATAGGGTGAAAATGGTTTGTGATATTGTGGGACCAACAGATTTTACTGATCCGTTTTATACCGAAAATCCAAATTTTCAGGTATTGCTCGATGCGTTAGTAGATGAATCTGCTTATCCTGAAAACAGTAATATTGCCGAGCTATTAAGTCCTTCCTTACAAGTAACTGAAAACAGCAGCCCTACTATCCTATTCTATGGTGACGAGGACCCACTGGTTCCATTAAGTAATGGTGAAATACTTCATACTGAATTATCAAACCACATGGTGACCAACAGCTTTACAGTGTATAGTGGTGGTCACGGCGATTGGAGTGATTCTTCAAACTTAGATTTACAAATTCAACTAAGTTCGTTCATTAAAGAACATCTTACAATTTCTGAATAAAATCAAGGCTAATTTATAGCTAAGAAATTTCAATGTTAAGAAAAATGGAAATACTTTCATAAGATTTTTTTTTAACATTTATTTCGTATAAATTTGTATTTAAACTTGTTTTTATGCATTTTATCCGATTTATTTCCGTTTTATTATCTCTTGCGGTCATCGTCACATCATGTTCTTCTGATGAAGTTACAGGTAATGTTGCTGAAGATTCTAGTTATACATTAGCTATCAAGAAAGCTTTGCCAAAGTATCCTGTAAGTGCAATTCGCTCCCCTAAAGAAATTATAGAAAATTTACCCTACGGGGACCACCCGCAACAAGTTTATGATATTTACCTACCGGAAGGTCGTTCTGCTAAAAAAACGAAGGTCCTGATACTGTTGCATGGCGGTGGGTGGATAAATGGTGATAAACAAGGCATGGAACAATATATTGATGAAATTCAGAGAAAAAATCCCAACCATGCAATTGTTAACATGAATTATGTGCTTGCAAACCAACACACACCTGCTTTCCCAAACCAGTTCGATGATTTGCACACTTTAATCAAAGTGTTGACGAACAATTATAAAGATTTACAAATACAACCAGAATTTGGGCTTATTGGAGCAAGTGCAGGCGCACATATAGCTATGATGTACGATTACTATTATGATACTTTTGATATTGTAAAATTTGTTTGCAGTATGGTTGGCCCAACTGATTTTACAGACCCTTTTTATCAAAACAGACCAGATTTTGAAGAATTAATGGATCTGCTAGTTGATGAAAAAACATACCCAAACATCTCAGAAAACTTAGAAGTATTAAGCCCCGCACATCAAATTAACCAAGACAGTAGTCCAACTATTATGTTTTATGGCTTAGAAGACCCTATTGTACCTATTAATAATGCTTATGTATTAAAAGAAGAGTTGACTGAAAATAACATTGATAAGAGCTTCCATACCTATAACGGCGGACATAATAATTGGACAGAAGCCGATTATGAAAACCTGCACAATGAATTATCATTATTCATTAATGAGCATTTAGCTATACAATAAAAACATAAAGGTTAAGAGGAAATCACTTCCAGTTTGGCAAAACGGAGCAAAAGCTTTTTAAGACCTCCATTTTCAAACTGGATTTCTGCTTTTGTATCAGCTCCCTTTCCTTCTATAGAGAGTATTTTTCCTTTCCCAAAACGAACGTGTTCAACCATTGTACCTACGTTTAGGTTAGCTGATTTGGGGTCAAAATTTTTATCTGTATCGCTTGAGACAGGTTTTAACCGTCTTAATTTTCTTAGCTGCGCTTCAGTAGGGCCCTTTGGAGGTGTTCCTGTTTTTGGTTTATTTAACCGTAGTTTACTTTTGTCAACCTCATCAAATATATCGGCATCAATTAGTGGTTTAAAACGGTTTTCAGTTTTTGGGGTAAGATATTCTAGAAAGCTTTCATCTATCTCTTCAATAAAGCGACTGGGCTCTGCATCGATCAATTTTCCCCATCGATACCTTGATTGTGTATAGGTTAAATACGCTTGTTTTTCTGCCCTTGTTAATGCTACATAAAATAACCGACGTTCTTCTTCCAGTTCTGCACGGCTATTCATATTCATCCCGCTAGGAAATAAATCTTCTTCCAAACCTACTATGTAAACATATGGAAACTCGAGACCTTTTGCTAAATGCACCGTCATAAGCGCCACCTTGTTATTATCGCCCTTTTCATTGTCCAAGTCGGTTGCTAAGGCAACATCTTCTAAAAACTCAGCTAAAGAACCTGTGGTATCTGCCAATTCTTTTTGTTCTTCCACAAAATCACGCATCCCGTTGAGTAATTCTTCAATATTTTCAATACGAGCAATGCCTTCGGGCGTTCCATCTTTTTTAAGTTCCTGAAGTAGTCCTGTTTTTTTAGCTACATGTTCTGCAACTTGAAAAGCATCTTGGTTTTTATTCAAAATTTGAAAACTCTGTATCATCGTCACAAAGTCTTCTAGTTTTCCTTGTGTTCCCTTATTGATCTTTAAATTGATCTTATCCAGGTTTTGCATCACTTCAAAAATAGAGCGATTGTAATGATTAGCAGCAACAGTTAGTCGTTCCATAGTGGTCTGCCCTATCCCTCTTGCTGGATAGTTAATTACGCGTTTTAAAGCTTCTTCATCTTTAGGATTCAAAATAAGACGTAAATAAGCAATAACATCTTTAATTTCTTTCCGTTGGTAAAAACTTAAGCCTCCATAAATTCGATAGGGAATATCCCGTTTGCGCAAGGCATCTTCAATGGCACGCGACTGTGCATTGGTACGGTACAAAACAGCAAAATCACTATGGTTTAGTTGATTGTTCATCGCCGTTTCAAAAATAGAGCTGGCTACAAAACGACCTTCGTCGCCATCGGTCATCGTACGATTTACCTTTATTTTGTTACCCTCATCATTAGCGGTCCAAACTATTTTTTCAAGTCGGGTTTTGTTTTTTTCAATAATGCTATTGGCCGCATTTACAATGTTTTTGGTAGAACGGTAGTTCTGTTCTAGCCTATACATTTTAACATCGTCATAATCTTTCTGAAAATTTAAAATGTTATTTATGTTTGCTCCTCTAAAGGCGTAAATACTCTGAGCATCGTCACCTACTACACAAATATTTTGAAACCGATCACTCAACGCCTTTACAATTAAATACTGGCTATGATTGGTATCTTGATACTCATCCACTAAAATATACCGGAATCGATTTTGATAATGTGCCAAAACTTCTGGAAAACGGGTAAGCAGTTCGTTTGTTTTCAGTAAAAGGTCATCAAAATCCATGGCGCCTGCTTTAAAGCAACGCTCCACGTAATTATTATAAATATCACCCAACCGTGGCATTTTTGCCATGGCATCGGCTTCCATTAATTCTGGATTATTGAAATAGGCCTTAACTGTTATTAAACTGTTTTTATATGAAGAAATTCGAGAATATACCTGCTTGTATTTATACACATCTTTATCAAGTTGCATCTCTTTAATTACAGCCCTAATTACACTCTGTGAATCCTGGGTGTCGTATATGGTGAAATTTGAAGGGTATCCCAACCGGTGTCCTTCAAACCGAAGGATTTTTGCAAAAACACTATGAAATGTTCCCATCCACAAATTCTTAGCTTCACTACTACCAACAATTTGGGAAATACGTCCTTTCATTTCCCGGGCCGCTTTATTGGTAAAAGTCAATGCCAAAATATTAAAAGGGTCAACACCCTGCGACATAAGGTAGGCAATACGGTATGTCAACACCCTTGTTTTACCAGATCCGGCACCAGCAATTACAATCATAGCACCATCTTTTTGAAGTACAGGCGCACGTTGGGCATCATTTAATTGTTCAAGGTAATCTTGCAATTTTGTTTGTTTTTTCTGAAATTTTCCGAAGCTGAAAAATACTGAAATTCGATTAAACCCATAAGCGGTTTCACTATAATTTATAAACAAAAAGGTCTCTTGTCTTTTCTGCAAAAACAAGTATCTTTAGTCTTTAAAGCATTACAAAAAATTGCTTTTACATAACTTCATAAATTTATTTATTAATGGATTCCGTTTTAGAGTTTGTTAATTCAATCCCTTGGTGGGGCTGGGTTCTTATAATACTTGTGTTAGTTGCCATAAAGGATATATTTTTCAGTAAAAGGCACACTATCAAGCACAACTTCCCTATAGTTGGTCATTTCAGGTATATGTTAGAAAGTATTGGCCCAGAACTACGGCAATATATTGTAGCCAACAACCGAGAAGAGCTTCCTTTCAACCGTATTGAGCGTGGTTGGATCTATGCTTCGGCAAAAAATGAAAACAATTATGAAGGTTTTGGTACCGATAGGGACATCTATGAGCCCAATTATATTTTTGTAAATAATGCCATGCTTCCGTATAAATTAAAAAAAGGGCATCCCAATGTAAATGATCCTTACTTTTTACCGTGTGCCAAAGTAATGGGTGAAGGAAGAAGAAAAAAACCCTACAGACCAGCATCGGTGATAAATGTTTCTGCTATGAGTTTTGGATCGCTTTCGGCCCGCGCTGTGGAATCATTAAACCGGGGCTGTGCATTTGCAAATGCTTATCACAATACTGGCGAAGGTGGTTTGTCACCATATCATAAAACAGGTAGCGATGTAGTTTTTCATTTTGGTACCGGGTATTTTGGTGTACGTAATGAAAAAGGTGAGTTTTCTATGGAAAAAATGAAAAAGCTCGTTTCTGAAAACCCACAAGTTCGGGCCATCGAAGTAAAATTATCACAAGGAGCAAAGCCAGGAAAAGGCGGCGTTCTACCAGGTTCAAAAATTACTGCTGAAATTGCTGAAATTCGACACGTCCCCATGGGCAAAGATGTAATCTCACCTCCATCACACACAGCGTTTGATGGCATTGAAGGGTTAATTGATTTTGTTGAAGATATAGCTGAAGCAACTGGACTACCAGTTGGAATTAAATCTGCAGTGGGAAAACTGGAAGACTGGAAAAAACTTGCTGAGCTAATGGAAAAAACAGGCAAAGGTCCTGATTTTATCACCGTAGATGGCGGTGAAGGAGGTACGGGTGCCGCCCCACCAAGTTTTGCAGACCACGTAGCACTACCATGGATTTTTGGCTTTGCTGAAGTGTATCAAATTTTCAAAAAACATAATCTCTGTGACCGCATTGTTTTTATTGGTAGTGGCAAGCTAGGCTTCCCTGCTCGTGCGGTAATGGCTTTTTCATTGGGTGTAGATTGTATTAATGTAGCTCGTGAAGCTATGCTTTCCATTGGCTGTATTCAAGCACAGCAATGTCACAACAATACTTGCCCCAGTGGAGTGGCTACACAAAATAAATGGTTACAACGAGGCATTAACATTAATGATAAGTCAGTTAGGACGCATTTCTATTTTAAGAATTTCAGAAAAGAATTTTTAGAAATGACACACGCTTGTGGTTATGAACACCCATGCCAACTTACCATGGATGATGTTGAAATTACTTTAGGGGATAGAAATTTAATGAAAAATCTCGCGCAAACCTTTACGTATGTGAAAATACCTGTTCCCTTTGAAAGCATGCAAGACTTACAAGATAGTCAGTACTTAGGTGGCAATTACCACAGAAAACAAGCCAAAAAAGAAGTGAAAGATTTAAAAAAGAAGAATAAGGTTCGCTATTAATACTTATTTTTAACCAAAAATAAATTCTTTCATGGAAATAGAACAGCTTATAAGTTACGTTGCTTTTTTACTGCCCGCCATTGTTGTTGGCGTTGTAGCCTATTATTTTTTTAAAGGACATACCGCAAATGAAGAAGGGCGTCGTAGGTATTTAATACAAAAAGAGGCTCAAAATAAAATACTGCCTACAAGGTTGCAAGCTTATGAACGCTTAACTCTTTTATTGGAACGCATTGACCCAAATAAACTATTGGTACGTGTAAATCCATATTCAGATAGTATTGACGACTATGAGAAGTTACTGATTAAAAACATTGAACAAGAGTTTGAGCATAACATTACCCAACAAGTCTATGTTTCGGTTGAATGTTGGAATATAATACAAGCTGCCAAAAATGCTACCATACACGTTATAAGACAAGCGGCAATGCATGAAAAAGAAAATGCCGCCGATACCATGCGTGAATGGATTCTACGTCATTTTATGGAAGAGGTAACCCCATCTCAAAAAGCACTCACTTATATTAAGAAAGAAGTGAGTGAATTATTTTAACCTTTTTTGTATTTAAGGGGTAAATAAACCGTTTCTAATTGCATAAAGAACAAGACCTATTCTGTTTTTTAAATTCAGTTTTTCATAAATAGAATCTCGGTACCCTTCGATAGTTTTAGGGCTCAAAAACATTTTTTCAGCTATTTCTTTATAGGTCATTTCAGTACAGGCGTGCTCTATAAATTCTACTTCCCGTTCTTTTAATTGTACGGCTGTTTCATCTTTGGTTAACGACCCTATTAGTAATTTTGAAATAGTATTGGTATGGTAATATCCCTTTTCAACAACCTGATTTAAAGCTTCTTTCAAAATTTCTTTTTTGGTGTCTTTCATTAAATACCCCTTTGCACCTGCCCGAAGCATTTTTAAAATAGTCTTTTCATTTTCTTCAACCGATAGTGCTATTACTTTAATTTGTGGATACTTTTCGTTTAAAGCCTTTGTTGTTTCAATACCATTGAGCAAAGGCATGTTGATGTCCATTAAAACAATATCAGGTATGTTTTTAGGAAACTTAAGCTTTTCCAAAAGCTCTTGTCCGTTCTTACACAAATACAAAACTTCAAAGTTTTCAAAATCACGAACCAACCCTCCTATCGCTTCAAGCAATAAAGTGTGATCGTCTACAACTACAACTTTGTTTTTCATACCTCTAATTTATATAAATATGTGCTGCCGAATGTGTTAAATAACATTAGGTTCGTATTCATAGGTTAATTTTAATGCTGTTCCTTCATCTTTTTCTGAAGTAATATTTAAATCCGCCCCTATAACTTTTGCCCTGTTCTTCATATTTTTCATTCCAATTCCAGAAAAATCTGCATCACTTGAAAAACCCACCCCATCATCTTTTGCCGAAATTTCTAATCGGTCTTTTTTATATTCAACATGAACATTAAGGTTAGAGGCTTTAGAGTGTTTAATTGTGTTTGAAAAAAATTCTTGTAGTATTCTAAAAATAATCACTCCTTTTTTGTTCTCAATGTCATACTGATTTCCAGTAACAACGAATGTAGATTTTATAAACTCTAAACGGTTAAAACGCTCTATTTCTAAATTAAGGGCTTCAATTAGGTTAAGGCTTTTTAGGGCTTCAGGATTAATCAATTTAGAGAGTGTACGTAACTCGGTAATTCCTTTTCCTATAGTGTCGGTTACCTCATCTAAGTTTTCCGGGTTATTTTTGGCCATTTGGGCTTGTATTTTGGCCAGCGTCATTAATTGACCTATATTATCGTGTAGTTCCCAGCTAATATTGCGTAGGGTTTCTTCTCGGATTTCTATTTGCGTTTCAGAAAGTTCTTTTTCAAAAGCTTTTTTGGTCCGTTCCTGTTCTTCCAGTAATTTATTCTTCCGACGTACAAAAACAGTAAACAACGTTATTATAATGGTTACTAAAACCAAAACAATAATCACCGTAACCAATCCTGCTATCTCTTTTTGGTCCATACAAATCCTATTATAAAACAACAATTCATAACGATTATTAAAGCGCGTTGTACATTGTATAACGTTACAAAAACATCCATATTAGTGGTAAAGAAACTTCTAGATATTTTAATAGGAATATAGCCTACATAAAATAGCAATAAACCTATACTAATCCAAAAAAGAAGGTCTTCCTTGATGTGCAACACCCTTGAATCTGACAGTATTTCAACATAATATAAAATTATACAAATTATAATCAAGCAAGCACCTGTAATATAACTGTATAATAAACTTTCATGAAAAGCATTGATGGTAATAACATTGACAATTGTAACCGCTAAAAACAATATTACACTATAAACAATCCATTTTTTATATGTCTTGCTCTTGATAAAGTTCCAGAACACATAGAAAAAATATAGAAAATAAACAGTGTTATAGACATTATACATTATTGCATTAAACTCTAGCCAATAGTATACGTATTTTGCCGATACCTCATTTATGAACGTATATATTAATATCCAAACAAAATATTTTAACACAGTATGCTTGTACTTGCCATAAAAAAGGATTGCCGTAAATACGGCAATCCCATAAAATGACAATAGTATATACTGAAAAGTACTGTTGAAAAGTTCGTCCACCTTTAATTTTTAATTAGTTATCACCAAAATCGTCTTTTCCACTTGGTGGTGGTGGTATCAGATGTGCATCATTTAAGGTTAAGCTAATGTCCTCTCCATTTCCACCTTGAAAAACGGGATTCAAGAGTAACATTTTAGATCCAAAACCTGGGCTACCTTGCTGTTGGCTACCGTTACCATTTTTACGTAGTCTTTTACCATACCTTTTAACAACATCGCGAACAGGCACAGCGTTACGGTTACCATCGCCATCAACGCGAATAAAGAAACCAAGTTCCTCTCCATTAAAGTCTGCTGTTGGTAGTAAAAAGAATGAATTATGTCGTGCATATTGTGAATTCCCAACACTTCCATCTGCTGGATAATTAGAAAAATAGAACCGTAGCCCCTTAATTTCTACTTTGGCCATTTTGGCTTCATCTTCTATAAAGTCCATATAATGCTTCATCGTTTCATAAGTATACTGGCCATAACGAGTTGGGTAAAATTCTTGGGTAGTGTCTTCTTGTTCCTCATATTCTTTAATAATAGATACACGGCGATCTGTGTAGCTATCGTACATTGTTTTAGCTTGTTGTACAGAGATAATCTGTTTTGGTGGGCCATCATATTCTGGACCATCATCATCCGTATGGTCCGAAATCCCTTCACAGGCCACTAAGCCGCTAGCCAACACTAAAAGGAAAAGAACGTTTCTTAAATTTTTGTGTGATGTTTTCATAGTTTGGTTGTTATTTGTTAATATAAAGTTAGATTGAATTAATTGAAATTAAAAGGCCGTTATAAAGCCTACCTAAGTAAATTTAACATAAATTACTTAATACCAGCAATATATATTATTTACAATTGAAAAAAAGGGGTAAAACCCCCATGCATTTGGGGTAAAAGCCTTTTTAAAAAACTGGCTATTCAGTATCCTTTATTTCGTTAAGCTCTTTATTCTTCATTTTGGCATATTTAAAACCACTCTCCCACCATTGGGTCATTTTTTCTTTATTGAAGATTAAAGAATTGGTTGTTAAAACCGTCGGAGTATAGTATAAGTTGATTATCGCATCATGGTTCCCTGCCACAAACTTACCGATGCGGATATTTTGTTTTTCTACCCTATCCAACATAAAAGAATGCATGTTGGTCAATAGTGAAAAAGGGTTTTTTGAAGGTAATCGATTGTAATACGTTACTTCGGTCTCTAAAATGACGACATCTACCGATGTAGCGCCACGATTTATGGCTTCTTCAATGGGCACCATACTGCCAAAACCACCATCTGCATATTCACACCCATCTTTTTGTACCAAGCTCATAAACGGGATGTAATTGCAAGAAATCCAGATCCAATCACAAAAATCATTGTAGTTAAAATCTTTGATAGACTTGTATTCAACTTGGTTTAAAGAAAGATTAGAAACCGTAACAACTACTTCTTTTCCAGATTCTTTTAGTTGATTGAATTCTACTTCAGTAAATGTTCTTTTTATGAGTTTTCTTAAATTTTGACTCTCTCCAAATGTTTTACTTCCGCGTAGCATATTCCTTAACACACTAAAGTGATCAATACCAATCTCCATACTGCCAAACTTCCCTTTTTTTACACGAAAAGGACGGATGCTAAAAATATTATTTTGATTTACGGAAGTATATACCTCTTTAATCTTTTCAATTTTGGAAAGTGCCAAATGAGAAATAAGCAAACTTCCAGTAGAAGTACCCACAAATATATCGTAATCGTGATGCTGTTCTTCCATTAAGTATTGAGCCACGCCGCCGGCAAATGCTCCTTTACTTCCTCCTCCTGAAATTACTAATGCGCGCATAAATTTGGTTTACATAAAAGTAGCAATTGCTTTTTATTCTGAAAGTTTTGCTTGTAAAAATTCCTTTTCTTTTTTCGGAAGTTGATTTAAAAGTCCTTCTAATTGTTTTTTATAAACCGAATTTTCCAAAACCTCATCCAAAAGATTCCGTGCATACTTTTTAAAGCGCCAATTATGGTGCGTCGATGCGTTCACTAAGTTATTTAACGCTTCTGAAGTATACATTTTTAATTCGTTTATAAACTCAAATGCTTTTTCTCGAACTTCAAAACTGAACTCTTTTGATGAGTAATTGATTAATTCTGATGCATATTGTTGTTTCTTGTCTGCTTCATAACCTTCAGTAACCAAAGCTAACACTAACCATAACTGACGTAAGTTTTTATTCTGAAACCCCTCAACCCCTTTCATTTCATTGAGATAGTCCGCTTTTTTCTTCGGAAAATTTAACCAAAGGTTATATAAAGCTGCCTCTTGGGTTACGTATGATTTATCAGTTAAAAGCGATTCATATTCAGTCTGTAATTCTTGAGGAATAGGCGACAACGTATTCGCCACAGCTTGTCTCACATAGATATTCCCGCTTTTAAGCGCTTTTTTATACAAAGGCAATGTTTGTGCTATAGGTTCTCCCGAAAGTTGGTAAACAGCCTCCTGACCAATAAAATCGTTTGGTGCTGTCAAGGCAAAAGACAATTCATTTTTCTTTTCAGCAAAAGGGTTATTACGCAAAGCGGAAATTTCAAAATAAGATTTCATAAAGGTTGATTGCGATAAATAATCCAGCGCTTGTTCTGCTTTAAAAGCACTTTGTTGCAACCAATCTGCTTCCCATCCTGAAATATCAATTTCAGTCACTTTGTTTACTTCCGCTAAAAAATCATCGGTTGAAACATTTTTGAATTGATACGTTTCTAAATAATTTTTAATCGCGGTTTTAAAAGGCTCATCCCCTATTTTCTGTCTTAAAAGCGTCAACGCCCACGCTCCTTTTTCATAAAACGTTAACGAACCCGCTTTCGGGTTTAACAACTTTTCTCCCTTTCCAGAATCACTTAATTCTTTCAACTGCTCTGCCGAATTGTAAAGTTTCCAATAATAATAGTCATCTCCAAAAACCTTCCGTTCTGCTAATTGCGCAAAATAGGTAGCAAAACCTTCTTGCAGCCAATGGTGGGTGCCGCTCGTTTCGGTAATTAGATTCCCAAACCATTGATGTGCCAATTCGTGCGCATTGACGTTTACGTAGTTTCTATCTGCAAATCCAGTGGAATCGACCACAAAAGCTTCAGAAAAAATGGTCGCGGTTGTATTTTCCATTCCAGCGTACAGAAAATCCCGTACCGGAACTTGCTTATAATTTTGCCACGGATACGGCACGCCAATTTCAGACTCTAGAAAATCAAAAATCTGTTGAGTGTAGCGATACGTAGGCTCTACTTTATCAGCATCTTCTGGTTTGTAATACAGTTCAATGGGGATACCGGATTGTGAATTAATTGTTTTCTTATCAAAATCGCCAATGGCAAAAGCTGCTAAATAGCTCGCCATAGGTTGTTGCATATCAAAATGCCAATAATCTAAACTATCTTTTTGCTTCTTCTCTAGAAGTTTCCCGTTGGCAATCACTGCCTTATTTTTTGAAGCAGCAATTGTAAGATCAAACTCCAATTTATCATTCATATCATCAATACTTGGCAACCAATGAGACGTGTATTTTCCTTGGCCTTGTGTCCAGATCTGATTTCCTGTGAAGTATAGTGTCTGTTTTGGGGTGGCAGTGTATGAAAATGAAACATCGTAGGTTTTATCTTTTCTGAAATTTCCCGTGAGCCAAATCTTATTTCCTTCTGAAGAAATTGAGACCTTATTAGGTTTTACATTGCTTACATCCATATTTACCGCATCTAAATACATTGAATCTGTTTTCTGAAGTATTTTAAATTGATACGAAACTGTTCCTTTTACATTCTCTTCAGAGGCATTCGGAATCACCTCAGCTTTAACTGATATAAAATCAACCAGATGTGTTTGTTGCGCATTTCCGAAGAAGCTAATAAAGACAATAAAAAGAGTGCAAAATTTATTCATAAGTAACATTTCAATAAGCGACACAAAGTAACAAATAAGTTTAAAAATCCCGCCACTCATTCCGCTCTTAATAGGATTATTGTATTTTCGTGATATGAACGGCGGCTTTCTACAAACTCCAATCGATTATTTAAAAGGCGTAGGACCTAATCGCGCCGATTTACTCAAAAAAGAGTTAGGCATTCATACCTTTCAAGATTTATTAAACCTTTTCCCTAACCGCTATTTAGACCGCACCAAATACTACAAAATAGCAGAGTTACAACGCAACAGTGCCGAAGTGCAAGTGGTAGGAAAAGTAATTCATTTAAAAACTGTTGAGCAAAAACGAGGCAAACGCTTGGTAGCTAAGTTTACCGATGGAAATTCAAAAATGGAATTGGTTTGGTTTCGAGGACACAAATGGATTCGGGAAAATGTAAAAATCAACGTTCCGTATGTGGTTTTTGGGAAAACAAATTGGTACAACGGTACGTTTTCCATGCCACATCCAGAAATGGAATTAGTTTCAAAACATAAAGAAGGGGTTCGTTCTGCCATGCAACCCATTTATCCTTCTACCGAAAAACTATCAAAAAGCGGAATTACCAATAAAGTTATCATCGGGTTATTACAACAATTGTTCACAGAATTGAAAGGAAATTTTTCTGAAACGCTTTCAAAAACAATTCTCGATTCGTTAAAATTAGTATCAAAAAGTACCGCACTTTTAAACATACATTTTCCACAAACTCCAGAGCTTTTAGCACGCTCTCAATACCGGTTAAAATTTGAAGAATTATTTTACATTCAGCTACAATTACTTCGGAAAAACTTACAGCATAAAAGCAAAATTAAAGGCTATCCTTTTGAAGAAATAGGAGAAAATTTTAACACGTTTTACAACCACCATTTACCCTTCAAATTAACCAATGCGCAAAAGCGAGTCATCAAAGAAATTAGGAACGATTTAGGCAGCAATGCACAAATGAACCGGTTGTTACAAGGAGATGTAGGAAGCGGAAAGACAATTGTTGCGCTCATGTCAATGTTAATAGCTATTGACAACGGTTTTCAAGCGTGTTTAATGGCGCCTACTGAAATTCTGTCAGTCCAACACTACAATGGCTTATTTGAATTATGTAAAAACTTGAATACCAGAATAGAAATACTCACAGGTTCAACTAAAACTTCAAAACGAAGAGAAATTCATGAAAAACTAAAAAATGGCAAAATAGACATACTAATTGGCACCCATGCATTGCTAGAGGACAAGGTACAATTCAATAATTTAGGACTCGCTATAATTGACGAGCAACATCGTTTTGGAGTAGCCCAACGAAGCAAATTATGGCATAAAAATGAGCTTCCACCACACGTGCTTGTCATGACCGCCACCCCTATTCCACGCACCCTTGCCATGAGCGTTTATGGCGACCTCGATATTAGTGTAATTGATGAGCTTCCACCCGGTAGAAAAAGCATAAAAACGGTCCATCGTTTTGACTCGAATAGGCTGAAAGTTTTTCGGTTTTTAAAAGATGAAGTTTCAAAATGCAGACAAGTATATATTGTCTATCCTTTAATTCAAGAAAGTGAAGCTTTAGACTATAAAGATTTAATGGATGGGTATGAAAGTATCGTTCGGGAATTTCCGCAACCCAACTATCAAATTTCCATTGTTCACGGACAAATGAAACCAGCCGATAAAGATTTTGAAATGGATCGGTTTGTTCGTGGTGAAACACAAATAATGGTAGCAACAACCGTAATTGAAGTGGGGGTAAATGTTCCTAATGCTTCCGTTATGGTTATTGAAAGTGCCGAACGCTTCGGCCTCTCACAACTGCACCAACTTCGAGGCCGTGTAGGTCGCGGTGCCGAACAAAGTTATTGTATTTTAATGACCAGTCATAAACTGAGCAGTGATGCCAAAACCCGTTTACAGACGATGACACAAACTAACGATGGCTTTGAAATTAGTGAAGTAGATTTAAAATTGCGTGGTCCTGGCGATATTATGGGAACACAGCAAAGCGGTGTGTTAAACCTTCGCATTGCAGACATTGTGAAAGATTCGGCCATTCTAAAAATAGCACGAAGTTACGCCCTGCAAACGCTCAAAACCGACACTGCTTTAGCTTCCGAAGAGAATAAACCAATAAAACACACATATTCACAGTTGGTAAAATTTAAAAATATCTGGAATTATATTTCTTAATTTAACCTACTTATTTAATTTTTAACTCTGTTTAATTCCTGTATCTTTGCCGCCTTTTTAAGTGGAAAACCATGTTATTACAGAAAACCATCAAAAATTTCACCCAGAACCCTAAAAATGATATCCTTTCAGGGTTAACCGTAGCACTAGCATTAGTACCTGAAGCTGTTGCCTTTGCATTTGTAGCCGGAATAGACCCATTAATTGGGCTTTACGGAGCCTTCATGATGGGAATTGTAACTGCGCTTTTTGGTGGTCGACCAGGAATGGTTTCCGGAGCTACCGGTGCAACAGCTATAGTAATGGTTCACTTAATACAAAAAGGAAACGAAGTAGGTGATTCCTTGGCTGCCCCTATTGACAACTTAGGGCTGCAATGGCTTTTTATTACCCTTCTAATTATGGGCGGAATACAAATATTAGCAGGCGTGTTTCGTTTAGGTAAATTCGTGCGATTAATACCGCATCCAGTAATGATGGGGTTTGTAAATGGTTTGGCAATCGTAATCTTTTTATCGCAATTGGGCTTTTTTAAAGAAAGCTCAACTGGTGTTCCTACTTGGATGACCGGGATTGACCTATTTGTCATGTTAGGTCTTGTGTTTTTGACGATGGCTATTATGTTTGGACTTCCAAAACTCACAAAAAAAATACCTGCAGCCCTAACGGCTATTGTAGTGGTAGCGTGTGTTACCATTTTTGGAAATATCGATGCCAGCACTGTTGGATCTTTTATCCGTGATGGCGGAGGAACAGGTTTAGAAGGTGGGCTGCCTACCTTTCAAGCTCAAATATTTGGTCTTTTTGATACGTTGCAAGGGCACTGGGGGCTTGTAATTTCCACTGCATTCATACTAGCTGCAGTTGGACTTATTGAATCTTTAATGACCCTTAACCTTGTAGATGAAATGACCGAAACCCGAGGAAGCGGTAACCGTGAATGTGTTGCACAGGGTGGCGCCAACATTTTAAATGGCTTATTTGGCGGAATGGGTGGTTGCGCTATGATCGGTCAATCCATTATCAATATAAATTCTGGTGGTAGAGGCCGTTTATCTGGAACTGTAGCCGCTATTGCTTTGTTGTGCTTTGTATTGTTTGGCGCACCATTAATAGAACAAATACCTATTGCCGCCTTGGTAGGTGTTATGTTTATGGTGGTTATTGGCACGTTTGCGTGGAGTAGTTTCCGTATTCTGAATAAAATCCCATTAAGTGATGCTATCGTTTTGATAGCCGTTTCAGCAATTACCGTATGGCAAGATTTAGCAATTGCTGTAATCGCCGGTGTTATTATGAGCGCCTTGGTATTTGCTTGGAAAAATGCAACTAAAATCAGGGCTCGTAAACGTTTTAAAGAAGATGGTACAAAGGTATATGAAATCTGGGGTCCGTTATTCTTTGGCTCAACAACGGCTTTCAACACAAAATTTGATGTTAAAAACGACCCAGAGAAAATTGAAATCGATTTTATAGAATCGAAAGTAACCGACCACAGTGGTGTGGAAGCGTTGCGAAACCTTGCAAATAAATATGTAGCACACGGAAAGCAAATAAAGTTTACACATCTAAGTAAGGATTGTAAAGCTTTATTAATAAAACGAAATCCAGAATTTGAAACCATTATTGAAGACAACATAGACGACCCACGTTATTATGTTGTAACCGATGTAATGGATAGCGAAGTCTAAAAAAATAAACGGTTTACGAAATTCGTAAACCGTTTTTAACTTTTTTACCAGGTTCTAAAAGGGTTACATTTTTATCATCAACTGCACCAATAACTAGACATTCGCTCATAAAATTGGCAATCTGTTTCTTCGGAAAATTAACGACAGCGATTACTTGCTTACCTATAATTTCTTCTTTTTTGTATAATGCAGTAATTTGAGCGGACGTTTTTAAAACCCCTATTTCCTCACCAAAGTTTATTTGAAGTTTATAAGAAGGATTATGAGCTTCTGGAAAGTCATTTACCTCAATTACCGTCCCTACACGCATATCAACTTTTTCAAAGTCGCTCCACGATAAATTATTCTTCATGGGTGATATTAAGTTTTTTTACCATTTCCGGAGAAATATAATCACCTTTTGCACTGTAGTTATCAACTAACAAACCCCTTGTATTGTCATGTGTTTCAATCACATATAAAATTGAATTATCACCAGGGTTTGTCATCCCTTCAAATCGATAGAACTTAATAACATCTAGCTCACCGGCTTTCCATTCTTTTTTAAGTGATTTGGATTTAATACCTTCTTCAACCAAGTTAAAATCTTCTGTATATCCTTTCTTTTGTAAATCTTCTACTGCTACTGAAAGTGAATTGTATGAATTTTCCATGTTTTTTGCTTTTTTATAAAGTTACAGTCATTAAAAGAGACTGGCAAAACTTTATAAAATGTTTAATAATTGTAACTTTATTGAAAATAATCGCACTAATTCAGAAAAGAAAAAGATATGTCTCTTACCCCATCCAATATGATGCCTCTTGGCACCAAAGCACCCGATTTTACTTTGTTGGATGCCGTTACCATGAAACCCGTTTCACTAAAACAAATTCAAGGTGAAAAAGGAACGGTAGTTATGTTTATATGCAACCACTGCCCCTTTGTAAAGCATGTAAACGAAGAGATTGTCCGTCTATGCAATGATTATCGCGTAACAGGTTTTGGCTTTGTTGCTATAAGCAGCAACGATGTTGAGAACTATCCACAAGATTCCCCTAAGGAAATGTGGAAAACCGCTCGAAAACACAACTACCCTTTTCCCTATTTATACGATGAAACACAAGAGGTAGCAAAAGCTTATGATGCAGCCTGTACCCCAGATTTTTATTTATTTGATGACGAATTAAAACTTATTTACCGTGGACAATTGGATAACTCGCGTCCTGGAAATAGTATTCCGGTAAATGGCCGTGATCTTAGGGAAGCATTGGATAATGTCCTGAACAACAACCCACAAAGAAAAGATCAAAAACCAAGTATGGGTTGTAATATAAAATGGAAAAAATAAAAAAAGCCTCTAATTAGAGGCTTTTTCAAAATATATTGGGGTTTTTTCTTTACTTTACTTTCATCAACTCTACATCAAATACCAAAGTTGCATTTGGTGGAATAACACCTCCGGCACCTTGTTCTCCATAAGCCAAATGTGAAGGAATTACAAAACGAGCTTTATCACCAACTTGAAGCAACTGGATACCTTCATCCCATCCGCCGATAACATTGCCCATTCCTACTGGGAATTCAATTGGGTTGCCGCGTTTGTAAGAATTATCAAACTCAGTTCCATCGGCAAACATGCCTTTGTAATGTACCGCTACGGTTTTTCCTTTTTCAGCTTTGGTACCGTCTCCTTTTTGAATGATTTTATATCGAAGACCGCTTTCGGTTTTATCAAAACCTGCTGAAATTTCATCTACCAACGCTTCTTGTTCTTGCTTCGCTTTTGCTTCTCGTTCTGCTTTCGCTCCGATAAACTGTCTAAAAGCTTCAACGGCATTCCAGTTTTTAGCTTCCTCTCCTACTCTAATGATTTCAACCTCTTGCATGGTATCGCCTTGCGCAATGCTATCTACAACATCTTGTCCTTCGGTTACATAACCAAAAACAGTGTGTTTGTTATCTAACCAAGGGGTTTCAACGTGCGTAATGAAAAATTGGCTTCCGTTAGTTGCAGGACCAGCATTTGCCATAGAGAATACTCCCGGCTTGTTGTGTTTTAAATCTGGGTGAAATTCATCATCAAACTTATATCCTGGGCCACCAGCTCCAGTCCCTGTGGGATCACCTCCTTGTACCATGAAGTCTGGAATTACACGGTGAAATTTCAATCCGTCATAATAGGGTTTTCCTTGTGCTTTTGCTTCGTTTTCTAAATTTCCTTCAGCTAAAGCTACAAAGTTTCCTACCGTTCCCGGTGTTTTTTTATAGGTGAGCTGGCCTAAAATTCCTCCTTTTTCTGTGGTAATTTTAGCGTAAATACCGTCTTGCATGGGTCTGTTTTTAAATGAAGTGCAAAAATAGGGAATTCTGTGTTTTATTTCCTTTTCCGAAGAAATAAAATTTCAAAAAGATTATGATATAATACCTATTTCTTTTGAATGTTCTATTGCTCTGTGGCTATCTTTAAAATAGAGTGTTCTTACCGATAGCGTTTCAATATTTGTTAAAACTTCCTGTACTTCTCCTTTTGGTTTTTTTGGAGTCTGTCGAATGTAAACAGCGCGTATATTTTCAGGAAATATTTTACAGATGCGCTCATACAAATACGGGTCTTGCTGCGAATCGTCACCCAATAATACATAGGTAAGGTTTGGGTAAAATGAAATGATATCTTTTATTTTTTGAAATTTATGGTCGTGATCCCCTCTACCAGATTTTAAAAAATCTGTCAGTTTGGTTTTTATACTTTTCAACTTGATAACTGCTTTGGGCAAGTTATGTAGTCTCGCAAATTCGTCAATAAATGCATATAGGTTCCATTCACTACTAGAAACGTAAAAAAAAGAGTTAGACGCTTCGTCAGTGTCCTGACCTGCGATGCTCAAGGCTTGATAATGATCCACTACATCGTCAAAAACCTTTCGTTTGTTTACATTTTTGGACAGCATAACATATAGTTTCTTGAAAATGTTGCTGCTATGTGAGATTAGAAAAGTATCGTCAATATCTGATATAATTCCGAATTTACTTTCAAAAGGCTTTAATATTTCGCCAGTTTCTACAATACCAATATCACCTACGGCACACGTGATTTTATAGGGGTGCCAACCGTTTTTTAAAGTTTCAGAAAAAGGAATAGTAAACCTGAAAAAACCGTCTTCCAACGTTTTGGTTTTTACTGTGGTGCCATAAAACTGTAAAGTAATCTCAATATTTTCAAGTGGTGAGATGGTAAACATATGTAATATAGAAAAAGCATGCTTCACTCCTTTTTTTTCAATACTATATTTATCGGGTGCCCATGACTTAAAAACATGGCCTGAAACCACCAGTTCCTGTTCGTTGAGATATCCTCGGTATAATTGTAAATCTAGTTTCACGTATTGTAAATTCCTTAACTTTTATATCCTTTCAAATTACTTAAATTTAAAAACAATTTAAAATAAATGAAGGCAATTAAGGATATATTAACCGTTGTAAACCCAATTTCGGGGAATAGTGCAAAGGAAGACACGATAACAAATATTATAGCGTATTGTGGTACAGATAATTATTCGTTGACCATTTATGAAACCACCGGAAAAGACGATATTACAAACATTCAAAACCTAATACAAGAAAACACAATAGACAGGGTTTTGGTTGTTGGGGGTGACGGTACCATTAAAATGGTTGCCGAAGCTGTTGAAGGCTTTGAAGTCTCAGTAGGCATTATTCCTGCAGGTTCAGCTAATGGATTGGCTGTAAATTTTAATATTCCCAATACCCTACAAAAGCAATTAGATGTCGCCTTAGGACACAATACCATTGATGCTGATAAGCTTTTAGTGAATGACCACGTATGTTTTCATATGGCCGACTTAGGCATCAATGCCGAATTGATAAAAAATTACGAAGCATCTAATATCCGTGGAAAATTAGGCTACGTGTTACAGACCATCCCTACTTTGTTTACCTCTGAGTACCCATTTAATTTTACGTTAAAAATAGATGCTAAAACCATAGAAACCAAAGGCATTATGCTCGCTATTGCCAATGCCAATAAATTTGGTACCGGTGCAACTATAAACCCCAACGGAAAAATAAATGATGGAAAGTTTGAAGTTGTAGTTTTTAAAGAACTGAACATAGCTGAAATAATCAATACTATCTACGATAAAGCAAATGTTCAATCAGATTTTGCTCAAGAATATGCTACAACTTCGGCAATCATAGAAACACAGGAATCGGTTCCGTTGCAAATAGATGGAGAGTTTATTGAAAACACTACAAAAGTAGAAGTGAAACTATGCGAAGAAAAACTAACTGTAGCTGTTCCTGAAAGCTTTGTTTCGTGATTTATAGTTATTGATTATCTTTAGCTTCTTTAAAAAAATAAGCTATGAGATATTTCCTTTCCTTAATACTGATAAGTTGTACGTTAACACTACATGCCCAAAAAAAAGATAAAGACAAGAAAGAAGAAACAAAATGGGATGTTTCCAGTCCCGGAAAAGACTTTAATTACAAAACCCATTCATTTACAACCAACGAAGGGACATGGATGAATCTCGATGTGAGTCCCGACGGACAAACCATCGTTTTTGATATGTTAGGCGACATTTACAAAATGCCGATAACAGGAGGAAAAGCAACTGCCATTAGAACTGGAATCCCCTTTGAGGTTCAACCACGGTTTAGCCCTGATGGGAAGAAAATTTCGTTTACTAGCGATGCAGGAGGCGGAGATAACATTTGGATAATGAATACCGATGGCAGTGATGCTAAACAAATTACAGATGAAGACTTTCGTTTGCTTAACAATGCGGTTTGGATGCCAGATGGTGATTATTTAATAGCAAGAAAACATTTTACCTCTGGAAGAAGTTTAGGAGCTGGCGAAATGTGGCAATATCACATTACTGGCGGAAAAGGGTTGCAGTTAACAGAACGGAAAAACGATCAACAAGATGTAAATGAACCTTTTGTTTCCCCCGATGGCAAGTATTTATACTATTCCGAAGATATGTATCCGGGAGGCAATTTTCAATACAATAAAGACCCAAATAGTCAAATTTATGTAATTAAGCGCTATAATTTTGAAACTGGTGATACTAAAACCATAACTGGAGGCCCAGGAGGTGCTGCTAGGCCCGTGCTCTCACCTAACGGAAAAAAACTGGCATTTGTAAAACGAGTACGTGAAAAAAGTGTATTGTATTTACATAATCTAGAAACAGGAGAAGAATGGCCCGTTTACGATAAACTTACCAAAGACCAACAGGAAGCTTGGGCAATTTTTGGGGTCTATCCTAACTTTAGCTGGATGCCCAATAACACAGACCTTGTATTTTGGAGTGAAGGAAAAATTAATAAGCTTAATACTGAGACCCAACAACTAACTAACATTCCATTTACAGCCAATGTGAAAATCGATATTGCAGAGCGTGTACATTTTACCAATAAAGTTGAGGAAGAGACCTTTACCCCAAAAGTAATTCGTCATGCAGTGACTTCACCTAATGGAAAAATCGTTATCTTTAATGCTTTGGGCGCTCTCTATAAAAAAGAATTGCCTAACGGTTCCCCACAGAGAATTACAAACGGCACCGATTTCGAATTTGAACCAAGATTCTCCCCAGATGGAAAGCATATTGTTTTCGTCACTTGGAACGATCTTGAAAAAGGTGCCATTTTTAAAGTTTCTACCTCAGGCGGGACCCCTATAAAACTTACTCAAGAAAAAGCAATTTATCGAACACCTTCTTATTCACAAGATGGTAAACACATTGTTTTCAGAAAAGAAAAAGGAAACACAGATCAAGGTTTTACATTTACTAAAAAACCAGGTATCTATACAATGGACTCTTCTGGTAACAATGAAAAATTTGTTGCCGAAAAGGGCGAATACCCTATGTTTAACAAGAATGGAGATCGTATTTTCTTGCAAACGGGAGGTACTTATTTCGGAAATCTTACCAAAAAATTAATTAGCGTTAATCTACAAGGAAACGATAAAAAGGAACATATAAAATCAAAATATGCCAATAGGTTGGTTCCAAGTCCTGATAACAAATGGATTGCTTTTACACATCTGCATAAGGCATACGTCGCTCCGTTAGTATTGAATGGTCAAACCATAGATTTAGACAATAAATCAAAGTCGGTTCCGGTCTCGCAAATTGCCAAAGACGCAGGTATTAATCTACATTGGTCACCAGATAGTAAAAAAGTAATGTGGACATTGGGTGATGAATATTTTAGTAATGAACTAAAAAACAGGTTTACATTTTTACCAGGTTCTTCTGAAGAAATCCCTAAAATAACCCTTAAAGGAACAAAAATCGGTCTTACAGCCCCGGTAGACACCCCTTCAGGAAAAATCGCGTTTACCAATGCCCGAATTATCACCATGAATGGCGACAAAGTAATTGAAAACGGAACCATTGTAATTAATGAAAATAAAATTGAAGCAATTGGTGAAGCTTCTAAAATCAAGGTTCCAAATGATGCAAAAGTGTATGATGCAAAAGGAAAAACCATTATGCCTGGTATGGTCGATGCGCACGCGCACGTAGGTGCATTCCGGTATGGTTTAACCACACAACAAAACTGGCAGTTAATGGCCAACTTGGCATTTGGAGTTACTACTTCACACGACCCTTCCGCAAACACAGAAACGGTATTTAGTATTTCTGAATTATTAAAAGCTGGAAAATTAACCGGTCCGCGATTGTATTCTACGGGGTTTATATTATATGGGGCAGATGGCGACTTTAAAGCGGTTATCAATAATTTAGAAGATGCAGAAAGTAGCATTAGACGCACCAAAGCCTTTGGGGCAAAAAGTGTAAAGAGTTATAACCAACCTAGAAGAGAGCAAAGACAGCAAGTTCTGCAAGCAGCGCGAGAACAAGGTATTAATGTAGTTCCAGAGGGCGGATCTACTTTTTTCCATAATATTTCAATGGTAATAGATGGCCATACAGGTGTTGAACACAACATTCCTGTAGCGCCTGTTTATAAAGATATTTTAGAAGTTTGGGGTAAAAGCAACGTTGGCTACACCCCTACTCTTATTGTTAATTATGGAGGGTTAAATGGCGAATACTATTATTACCAACGCGATAATGTTTGGGAAAATGAAAAACTATTGCAATTTACACCAAGAAGAATTGTTGATAGTCGTTCGCGCCATCGTACCATGGTTCCTGAAAAAGAATATGAAAATGGACATATTTTAGTTTCAGAAACTGCTAAAAAATTGAGTGATGCTGGTGTAAAAGTTAATATGGGAGCTCACGGACAATTACAAGGGTTGGGTGCTCATTGGGAAACATGGATGCTTAAACAAGGTGGAATGACCAATCTAGAAGCACTAAAAACTGCCACGATTAATGCAGCCGAGTATATTGGAGCTGGGGATGATGTAGGCTCTTTAGAAAAAGGGAAAATGGCAGATTTAATTGTGTTAACAGACAATCCGTTAGACGATATTGAAAACACACAAAGTATAGAAATGGTAATGGTGAATGGACGCCTATACGATGCAAACACCTTAAATGAAATTGGTAACCATCCAAAGGAACGAGTGCCATTTTGGTGGGAAAACAACAAGTACAATCAAGCTTTTCCTTGGCATCAAGAAACCGAAAGTTTTATGAGAGGTGGTTGTGGATGTCACGTAGGCCATCAATAAATTATGAACGTAAGAGCCTATTGGCAATTTTATAAAGATATTTTCCCCTTTATAGCAGCATTTGGGATAGTCTGTGCTATTGCAACCAATGTATTTTGGGCTTTTACCCTTTTTTGTACTATAGGTTTACTGATTGGTTTTTTAGGTTTTCAGTTTTTTAAGAAGGGAGAATATTATTTTTATTACAACTTAGGAATTACCAAATGGAACTTACTAAAGATTAGTTTTTTCATTAATTTACTTATCGCAATTCCACTGTTTTTAATTTTGTTAACCTGTTTTTATCTATTCTTTGGCGACTTTACAAGTACATGATGTAACCAAAAGCTTCGGAAAAACCCAAGTTTTAAAGAATGTTTCTTTTTCAATGGAAACAGGAGATGTCTTTGGAGTCTTTGGAAGAAATGGCAGCGGAAAATCTACCCTGTTAAAAATCCTCTTCGGAACCCTTTCAGCAGACACTTTTCATCTTGAAATAAATGGAAGAAAAATTTCCACTTCCGAAGTAATTAAAAAACAGCTTATCGCCTATTTACCGCAGCATCCTTTTTTGCCCAACAATCAAAGAGTGCGTGATATTATCCCAATGTATTTTCAGGAGGGAAAAGAACAGGACGCCGTTTTTTATCATCCTTTTATAGCCACATTAACTCATAAAAAAGCTGGAGAACTTTCGCACGGAGAACGTAAGTTTTTTGAAACCATTTTAATTAGCCATTTACCGCACCCGTTTCTAATGTTAGACGAACCTTTTTCTATGCTAGAACCGCTTCAAACAAAAGCATTAAAAGAATTTTTAGTAAAAGTTTCAGAAAAAAAAGGCATTATTATCACCGATCATTATTACGATGATGTTTTAGATATTACCACTAAAAACATTATCCTAAAAGACGGTAAAAGTATTGAAGTACAGTCTATTGAAGATTTGAAGAAAAACGAGTACCTTTCTAAAAACTAATCAAGATGAAAAAAATACTATTGCTTTGTTCCATTTTGGCAATTACTATTAGTTGTAAAAATGAAGCTGAAACTAAAACAGAACAGGAAACAAAACCAGTTGTTTCAGAAACTGACTACCTATCTTTTACAGATAAAGACGATCAATTTACCGGCGGAATTAAAATGATTCCTATAGAAACAGCAAAAGGAACGTTTAATGTCTGGACCAAGCAAACGGGCAACAATCCAACGATAAAAGTATTGTTGTTACACGGCGGCCCCGGAATGACACACGAAATTTATGAATGTTTTGACGGTTACTTTCCACAGGAAGGAATTGAATATTATTACTACGATCAATTAGGTAGTTACTACAGCGACCAACCAGACGACAAAAGCCTTTGGAAAACCGAACGGTTTGTTGAAGAAGTAGAACAAGTTCGAAAAGCATTGGGTCTAAACAGCGATAACTTTTATTTATTTGGGCAATCGTGGGGCGGTATTTTAGCAATGGAATACGCATTAAAATATCAAGAAAACCTGAAAGGATTAATCGTTTCGAATATGGTGCCTTCCATTCCCGATTATATGAAATATAATGAAGAGGTTTTAGCACCTCAGCTAGATTCTACAGTTTTAAAAAAAATTATGCAGTATGAAGCTGCTGAAGATTATGAAAATGAAGAGTATCTTAACTTAATTGTAGAAAATTACTATCCTAAACACGTAATCCGTATGCCTATGGAAGCATGGCCTAACTCGTTGAACAGAGGGTTTAAACATGTGAATACAGATGTGTATGTAACCATGCAAGGTCCAAGTGAATTTGGTATAAAAGGCGATGCTACATTAAAGGATTGGGATGTAAAAGATCGTGTACAAGAAATTACAGTTCCAACGCTTTCCATTGGTGCCACACACGATACTATGAATCCTGAAGAAATGAAATGGCTAGCTAACAATGTTAAAAACGGAAGATTTCACCTCTGCCCTAACGGAAGTCACCTATCACAATACGATGATCAAGAGGTTTTCTTTGAAGGATTGATTCAGTTTATAAAAGATGTCGATTCTGGAAATTTCAAAAAAGGATAAAAAAAAAGACCCCAAAAATGGGGTCTTCTTGATTATTCCAGAGAAAGGAATTATCCTTTTGGCATTAGTACTTTATCAATGCTGTGAACAACACCATTAGATGCATCCATATTGGCATTTAATACTGTTGCAGTATTACCTTTAGCATCCTTTATCATTATTTTATCATCTTTCATAGATAAAATAACGTTTTCACCTTGTAAAGTCGTTACTCTGTATTTATTGTCATTATCTTTTATTGCTTTCATAAGAGCATCGCCTGTCCACTCACCAGAAACAACATGATATTTTAATAATCCTTGAAGTTGAGTTTTATTCTCATCCATCATTAAATTATCCAAGTTTGTCTTTGGTACAGCTTCAAAAGCTTCATTGGTTGGAGCAAATACTGTGTATTCACCTTCTTCCATAAAAGTTTGTGCAAGCCCTGCTTGTTTAAGTGCAGAAACTAAAGTAGACATATTCTGGTTATTCATAGCTTTTGAGGCAATTGTATTTTCCTCAAACTCTTTTTTAGCCATCATAGCCTCTTCTTCAGCCTTTTTCTGGGCTTCCATTTCCATTTTTTCAGCTTCAGCCTTTGCTTCAGCTTCTTTCTTTTTCCCGTCATTACAAGCTGTAAACAACATAGTTGCTACTGCAAGTGACATAATAATTGATTTAAATTTCATAACGTTGATTTTTGTTTTGTTTAAAACAAAGATAACGCTGAGTTTCATAAGGTTGTATTAAACCTCCTTAATTTTAAGTTAAATATTGAACAGATTCTTTCTCTAACTTGATTTTATAGGCACTTATTTTATCAAATAGACTTGACAAACTTCTAAAAGTTGTATATTTAAAAGCACATTATTAAAATTTAAAAAAATGGTTAAAGCAAAGTATCAAAATGTTTTGGATTTAGGAGAAAAACTTAAAATCCAGAATGGTGACGTAAAAGAAGAAAACGGAAAACTGAAAATTTGGGGAACTGCAAATACTCAGTACGACAAAGACCGCTTATGGGATGAAATTAAGAAGTCTGGTGGTGAAAACCCGCAAGACCTCGAAGCAGATATTAAAGTAGCAGATAAAAACGCATACGCATATCACACTGTAGAAAAAGGTGAATCCCTAAGTAAAATTTCAAAAAAATATTACGGAGACCCTATGAAATACAATAAAATTTTTGAAGCTAACCGAAATATACTGGACAATCCAGATGTGATTCATCCAGGTCAAGAACTTGAAATACCTAACAAGTAAACTCTCCTTATATTAATTTAAAACCGGCTGTCTATTTTATAGACAGCTTTTTTTATTAAATAATAAAAAACCAAAGCAATTTCTTTAATTTTATATTATGGAAATAATTAGTTCCCTTTCCCCCTATTTACTTGTCGGACTCTTTTTTTTAGGGGCGACAGCCTTCACTTTATCAACAATAAGTGGTGGTGGCGGAGCTTTGATGCAGATACCTATTCTCAATTTTTTAATCGGCACATCACAAACTGCTCCCGTTATCAATTTGGGTACTTTTATAAGTCGCCCCACACGTATAATTATTTTCTGGAAGCACATTGTATGGAAGGTGTTTTGGTTTTATGTTCCTTCGGCTATGATTGGTGCCGTTCTGGCTGCTTGGCTGTTTGCTGAAGTGAAGATTTATTGGGTGCAGATTATCGTCGGACTGTTTCTGGTAAGTACCTTTTTTCAGTACCGTTTCGGGAAAAAAGAGCGGTCTTTTGAAGTAAAACTCTGGTATTTTATTCCCTTAGGCTTCTTCATCTCCATAATAGGAACCCTAACCGGCGGAATGGGCCCAATTTTAAACCCATTTCTACTTAATGCAGGTATTGATAAAGAATCCCTGGTAGGAACCAAAGCCGCACAATCTTTCTTTTTAGGCATTGCACAAATAGGAAGCTACGCCTTTTTCGGTTTATTAACCGATGAGCTTTGGGTTTACGGAATTGCAATGGGACTTGGCGCCATCGTCGGCAACCTCATCGGTAAATGGTTGTTGCAACGTATGAGTAAACTCGCTTTTAGAAAATGGGTAATCGCAATTATGGTAATTAGTGGAATTGTTTTAATTGTAAAAGCAGCTAGTGAGTTGTTATAACCCACTTATATACCCGCCATAGACATCTTTAAACTCTAATCCATCGCCCAAATTGTGCTTGCTCAATTTTTTATATTCTGAAAGTGCCCATAATACAAACTCTTTGTAAAATGGTTTGTCTTTTGCTGAAATATCTGGTACGTGCTTTTTCAGCAATTGCTCTAAGGGTTCAATCTTGTTGAGTTGACGTTTATATTCAGTATCGGATAGCGTATCCAACAGTTCAAAACCGCTTTCTTCAAAAAACCAAGCGACAACATTGGCGTAAGGATCTACATCGCTTTCTTTATGTAGTTTTTCTATTTTCGGAAAATAGTTTTCAAATTGCGACTTAACAGCACTGTTGATTAATTGTTCGGCTACTTCGCTAGCCCCTTCTTGTTCGCCTTCGTAAACCAACTCCACTTTTCCAGTGATCGCTGGGATAATACCCATAAAATCACTTAATCTTACTGAAGTTTTTTCTTCTCCATTTTGCAACGCCCGCCTTTCAGCTGTACTTAATAAATTTTCGAAAGCGGTAATACTCAGTCGAGCACTTACCCCACTTTTAGCATCAATAAACTCACTTTTACGTGCTTCAAAACTTATTTGTTCTACAATATCTTTTGCCAATTCAGGGACGTAAATTTTTTCTTTGGTTGCAGAAGCTTCCGCCGTTTCCTGTTCGGTAATGGTTCGTGCAGTTTCAATATCATCTGGATAATGCGTCAATATTTGCGAACCAATTCTATCTTTTAATGGTGTTACAATACTTCCTCGATTGGTGTAATCTTCCGGGTTTGCTGTAAACACAAACTGAACATCCAACGGCATCCGTAATTTAAAACCACGAATTTGCACATCACCTTCTTGTAAAATATTGAACAGTGCTACTTGTATGCGTGGTTGTAAATCGGGCAATTCGTTAATAACAAAAATACTTCTGTTAGCGCGCGGAATCATCCCAAAATGGATTACGCGGTCATCAGCATAAGTTAGTTTTAAATTGGCAGCTTTAATAGGATCTACATCACCTATAATATCGGCTACCGTAACATCGGGTGTTGCCAGTTTTTCAGAAAAACGTTCATCACGATGTAGCCATTCTATTGGGGTTTTATCACCTTTTTCTTGCACAATTTCTTTAGCATACCGTGAAATAGGGTGAAAAGGATCATCATTTATTTCGCTTTCTGCTACAACGGGTATATATTCATCTAATAACGAAACCATTTGCCGTGCCAAACGGGTTTTGGCTTGGCCTCGTAACCCAAGAAGGTTTATGTTGTGTTTAGAAAGGATGGCACGTTCCAATTCTGGAATAACTGAATAATCGTAACCGTGAATTCCTTCAAAAACGGTTTCTTTTTTTAATAATTTTTGAAGTAAGTTTCTACGTAATTCTTCTTTTATGGTTTTGTATTCAAATCCGGCTTTTTTTAAGTCGCCGAAGGTTTTTATATTTTCAATTTTCATATTTTCTTTTTCTAAGTACTATCTTATTCTTTTTCTTCTATTGGTTTCGTAATCGGTAAAAATCATTTCACCCAGTCCTTTTAATCCAGTATAAAATGCTTTCCCTTGATTGGCGGCTGTAAATTGATCTACAAACTGCATCAAATAAGGGTCTTGTGCAATCATAAATGTAGTAATAGGAATGTGCAGTTTGCGTGCTTGCCGTGCCATCATATAACATTTCTTTACAATATTTGGGTCGAGCCCAACACTGTTTTTATAATACTCCCCATTGGGAAGCTGCATACAGCTTGGTTTTCCATCGGTAATCATAAAAATTTGTTTGTTGGTGTTTCGTTTTCTGCGCAGCATATCCATAGCTAACTGCAATCCTGCAACTGTATTCGTATGAAACGGCCCTACATTTAAATAGGGTAAGTCTTTAATTTTTATGGGCCAAGCATCGTTCCCGAAGACTAGAATATCCAACGTATCTTTTGGATACCGGGTAGTAATCAACTCAGAAAGTGCCATCGCTACTTTTTTGGCAGGTGTAATGCGATCTTCACCATATAAAATCATGCTATGGCTAATATCGATCATCAGCACAGTACTCATTTGTGATTTGTGCATCGATTCTTCGACCACCAAATCGTTTTCCGTAAGGTTAAAGCCATCAATCCCGTGATTAATTTGAGCGTTTTTCAAGCTTTCGGTCATGGAAATCCGTTCTAACGGATCTCCAAATTGATAATTTCTAAACTCTCCTGCTTGCTCATCACCTTGGCCAATATATTTTGTTTTATGATTTCCACCAGCACTTCGTTTTAATTTTCCAAAAATCTGTTCCAAAGCACGTTTCCGAAGCGAACGCTCCAATTTTTCCGTAATCGAATTTTTGCCTTCCCCTTTACCTCCACCTTTTCCGTCTGGTCGGAATTCTTCACGGATGTACCCTTTCTTTTTCAGGTCTTCAATAAAATCGTTCATGGTGTATTCCGAAGTAGTAAGGTTATACTCTTCATCTAACTGTCGCAACCAGTCTATGGCTTCATCAAAATCACCTGATGTATGCGTAATTAGTTCCTGAAAAATTTCGAAAAGTCGTTCAAAGGGAGATTGTTCCTTTGGGTCATGTTTTGTAAAAACAAATCCCGTCGGCCTATTTTTCTTCTTCATACCTTAAAGATACCAATTTTATAAAGAAAAAAATGTGCGTATTAACAGCCTTTTAAGACTTGCTATTTCACATTTTCTTAACTTTATGAGCTAATTTTTATTTCTGAAAAAACCAATCGATGAAAAAATTATTCCTTCTAACATTTTTACTACTCTCATTCTCTTCATTTTCACAACAACTTTCAATGGATATCATGAAAGATATGAAACCTCGGAACATTGGTCCAGGTGGCATGTCTGGTCGTGTTACTGCCATTGATGTTGTAACTGATAACCCTGACATTATGTATGTGGGGACAGCTTCCGGTGGCTTATGGAAAAGTAACAGTGGAGGAATAAAATGGAACCCTATTTTCGACAATCAACCCACTGCTTCTATCGGTGCGGTGGCTATTCAACAATCCAACCCATCTGTAATTTGGGTAGGAACCGGAGAAGGAAACCCAAGAAACAGTTTAAATGGTGGGTATGGAGTTTATAGATCGCTCAATGGCGGAAAGACATGGCAATCTATGGGACTCGAAAAAACCAGACATATTCACCGTATTGTTATTGACCCTACCGACCCTAACACTATTTATGTTGGAGCCATTGGTTCGCCTTGGGGTGAACATCCTGAACGCGGTGTTTTTAAAACTACCGATGGTGGAAAAACTTGGAATAAAATCCTTTTTGTAAATAATAAAACTGGTGTTGCCGATATGGTGATGGATCCTACCAATCCTAATAAATTAATGGTTGCCATGTGGGAACATAAGCGCGAACCATGGTTTTTTACCTCTGGAGGTGAAGGCAGTGGCTTGTACGTAACCTACGATGGTGGCGAAACTTGGGAAGAGCGAACCGATAAAGACGGCTTGCCAAAAGGCGATTTAGGCAGAATGGGTATTGCCATTGCACCTAACAAACCTAATATTGTATATGCGTTGGTAGAGTCTAAAAAGAATGCCCTATACAAAAGTGAAGACGGTGGGTTTACCTGGAAGATGATTAATAACGATATGCGTGAAATAGGAAACCGTCCTTTTTATTACGCTGAAATATATGTAGACCCCGAAAATGAAAATAGAGTGTTTTCAGTATTTACGTATGTGAATGTTTCGCAAGATGGCGGAAAGAGTTTTGAGCAACTAATGGGGGCCTATGGTGTAGATAATGGAGTGCACCCAGATCACCACGCGTGGTGGATTCATCCTGAAGACGGAAGCTTTATGTTAGATGGAAATGATGGCGGACTCAATATTACCCACGATGGAGGCGAAAGCTGGCGTTTTATAGGAAACCTTCCTGTTGCGCAGTTTTACCATATCGCTGTAGATAATGAGTTTCCTTATAATGTTTATGGTGGGATGCAAGATAACGGTAGCTGGAGAGGTCCAGCTTATGTATGGAAAGACCAAGGAATTAGAAATAGTTATTGGCAAGAAATTAGTTTTGGAGATGGGTTTGATGTAGTCCCTGACCCAGATGACAGTCAATATGGATGGACGATGAGCCAACAAGGGTATGTAAGTAGATATGACCATATAACAGGGAACAATTACACTGTAAAACCTACGCATCCTGACCCTGGTATGCATTTACGTTTTAATTGGAATTCTGCCATCAATATTGACCCTTTTAATTCAAATACCTTATACTTCGGAAGTCAATTTGTACATAAAAGTACCGATAAAGGATTGACTTGGGAAGTGATATCCCCAGATCTTACTACCAATGACCCTGAAAAACAAAAACAAGGTGAAAGTGGCGGATTAACGCTAGATGCCACTGGAGCCGAAAACCATACTACTATTTTAGTGATTGAACCTTCCCCAGTTGAGCAAAATATGATTTGGGCAGGAACTGATGACGGGCGCGTACATTACACACAAAATGGAGGAAATAGTTGGACAGATGTTTCAAACAATATCCCTGGATTACCTGAAGGTAGCTGGATTGTACAAATAAAAGCTTCCAATAAAAATAAAGGAGAGGCACTTTTGGTTGCTAACGATTACAGACGCTTTAATTATACACCGTATGCGTATAGAACAACTAACTACGGAAAAACCTGGAACCGAATCGTTGATGAAGACGATGTTATAAGCTACACATTAAGCATCTTAGAAGACCCGAAAGAAAAGAATCTATTGTTCTTAGGAACTGATGATGGACTGTATGTTTCAATTGACGCTGGAACCAACTGGCAAAAATGGACACACGGTTTTCCTACGGTTTCAGTAAAAGATTTAGTAATTCAGCCGAGGGAACACGATTTAGTTATTGGAACCTTCGGAAGAGCCGCTTGGGTATTGGATGATATTCGACCATTGCGGGAGATTGCTCGGAACAAATCAGTCTTAGATCAAAATAGTAAGCTGTTTGAAGCCCCAACTGCTTACGAAGCTTCGTATCAACAGCCCACTGGCAGTCGTTTTGGGGCAGACGCACTATTCAATGGAGAAAATAGAAGTAGCGGAGCCTTATTTAAGTATTACTTTAAAAAGGATGATACAGAAACTACCGAGAAAGATGAAAATGAAGAGGATTCTGAAGAAAAAGAGGAAACAGACGAGATGGCTTCCGAAGAAAAAATGGATGGCAAACACAAGGATAGCTTATACTTAAGAATTTACGATGGTTCTCGTTTAATTAGAACCTTAAAACAGAAAAAGCCAGACAGTACAGGTATTTACACGTGGCGATGGCGTATGAATGAAGCCGGTGTAGACCGTCCTTCTCGTTCTATTAGAGATAGAAAAAACGAACCGAGCGGTACTTCGGTAAAGCCTGGAACTTACAGAGCGGAGCTTTCATATAACGATGAAACGTCAACCAGTTCAATAACCGTCAAAAGCGATCCAAGGCTTACTGTTTCAGAAAAAGCTATTAACGAAGCATATACCGCTTCAAAAGAACTGGAAAAAATGACTCAAACTGCTGCCGATGCTGTAAAACAATTGGTGGAAAGTAAAAATACGGCGGAAGATTTCAGAAAAAAATTAAAAGAAAACGCTTCAGAAGAAAAAAAATACAAAGACGAAATTAAAGCCAGTAAAGAGATCGTTAAGAAAATAGACTCAGTCATTGCTATCTATTTAGGCAAAGAAGACGATAGGCAAGGTATTGTACGCAGTACAGAGCCTAATGTAATGCAACGCATTGGTCAAGCAAGATGGTATAGTGGCAGTCGTCCTAACGAAATGACAGCTACAGAACAACGGTTAATGCAGCACGCCAAAAATGCATTAGCTGAAGCGCTAAAAGCCACCAATAATTTCTTTGTAACCGAATGGCCAAAATATAAGTCTAATATGGAAAGTATAGACTTGTCCCCATTTAAAGAAACAAAAACCTTCGAAACCAATTAAACAACCAATATGATGAAAAAACTCTTAGTAATCAGTCTCGGTTTGCTTCTATTCTATTCCTGTAAGGAGGAGAAAAAAGAAGAAACCGCACAAGTGGAAGAAATCAAACAGTATTCCATTGAACAGTTTATGGACAACGAGAATGCCTATGCAAATGGGTATTCGCCAGACAAATCCAATGTATTAATGACCAGCAATCGGTCTGGAATTTATAACATGTACACGGTACCAGCCAATGGCGATGAAATGACACCTATTACCCAATCGGACAGTGCTTCGGTATATGGTATTTCGTATTTTCCTGAAGACGACCGTATTTTGTTCCGTATGGATGGGAATGGTGATGAAATTTTCAAGATTTATATGAAAGACAGCACCGGAATTAAAGCTTTAACACCCACCGAAAAGGTTCGTGCATTGTTCCGTGGTTGGGCAAAAGACGGAAAAAGCTTTTTCTACGGAAGTAATGAACGTGATTCCAAATTTATGGATCATTATGAAATGGATATAGAAACGTTTACACCTAAAGTAATCTATAAAAATGAAGACGGAATGGAATTTGGCGGAATGAGCGAAGACCGAAAATATATCGCTTTAGGAAAAGCCATTAACACCAATGATAGTGATTTATATATTCTGAATACCGAAACAGGTGAAAGAACGAAAATCAATGATTCGTTAAGCGGAAATTCGCCTGAGGATTTTTCCCCAGACGGAAAATCACTGTACTACACAACCGATGCCGATGGTGAATATAGCACACTTATGAAATATAATATAGCTGAAGGTACTTCGGAAAAAGTTGCTGAACGCGATTGGGACATTACTGGTTTTTATTTTACCCATAACGGCACCTACCAGCTTATGTTTACCAATGAAGATGCAGAAACCAAAATGGAAGTTAAGGAAGTGGCTAGCGGAGATGTAATAGACTTTCCTGAAATTGAAGGACAAAGTATCAACAGTGCTAGTTTTTCAAGGGATGAAACCATGGCTTTACTTAGAGCCGGGGGATCACATACGCCAACAAATTCGTATTCTTATAATTTAAAAACCAAAAAGCTGAACCAACTTACTGATGTACTAAACGATGAAATTAATGCAGACGATTTAGTCTCTGCTGAAGTGGTTCGTTTTAAATCGTTTGATGGATTGGAAATTCCTGCGATCTATTATCAACCTAAGCAAGCAAGTGCCGAAAATAAAGTTCCGGCGATGGTTTGGGTTCACGGTGGTCCTGGCGGACAATCAAGACAAGGGTTTAACTCGACCATTCAATATTTAGTAAACCACGGGTATGCAATTTTAGCGGTAAACAACCGCGGAAGTAGCGGTTATGGTAAGTCTTTTTACAAAATGGACGATCAAAACCATGGCGATAAAGATTTAAAAGATTGTATTGCCGGTAAAGATTGGTTAGCTGAACAAGACGTTATTGACGGAGAAAAAATTGGAATCATTGGTGGTTCGTATGGCGGATATATGACGATGGCAGCATTGACATACGCCCCAGAACAATTTGATGTAGGTGTCAATATTTTTGGTGTGACTAACTGGTTACGAACGCTAAAAAGCATTCCACCGTGGTGGGAATCGTTCAAAGAGGCACTTTATACTGAAATGGGCGACCCAAATACAACAGATTCGGTTCGATTACGTAAAATTTCACCTTTATTTCATACTGATAAGGTAACAAAACCCCTTATGGTATTACAAGGAGCACAAGATCCTCGTGTGTTGCAAGTGGAAAGTGACGAGATTGTTGCCGGCGTTAAAAAGAATGGTGTACCTGTAGAGTACGTTCTTTTTGAAGATGAAGGCCACGGTTTTGTAAAAAAAGAAAACCAAATTGAGGCTTATGGAAAAATTAAAGACTTTTTGGATAAATACCTAAAAGGCGAAGGCCAACAAGGTATGGATACAGGAATGTAGTTAAAACGCTTCAATTTCTAATTAATAAATAGTATACTGGTGGTGCAATTCTAAAATGAGTTTTGCCACCAGTATTATTTTAAAAAAAATTAAAAAAAAAAGATTAGCATGCTTAAAAGATTTATTTCAATTTCAATTATTTTTTTATCAATTACTTCTGCAATAGCCCAAAATACGGCAGAAGACGAATTAGGGAATTGGTATATTTTAGCCACCAACAGTAAAGTTTCAGAAAAACTAAGTATTCAAGCACAAACCCAATTTAGGTTTTATGAGCTTGCAAGTGAATTGCAGCAGTTTAAAATAAGAACTGGTGCAAAATACCGTATTATGGAAGGACTTTCTGTAGGAGTTGGATATGCCTATTTCAGAAATGATTTTTCATATTTATCAGAAACCCCACCTTCCTTTGATGAGCATAGAATTGTTGAAGATGTTTATCTAGACCATAACGTAGGTAATGTTAACGTTGATCATCGTGCTAGATTTGAAAATAGATTTATTGTTCGAGACCAGGATACAGATACGCGTCATTGGTTTAGATATATGGTTAAATTAAGCTATCCTTTTCTCGATAGATGGAGTGCAGATGTATATAACGAAGTTTGGTTAAACGTAGGCGACGAGCCTACCTTTGCCCAGAATTGGTTAGGGTTTGGCTTAGGATACAAGTTTAGTGACCTTATTAAATCGAGAGTTGGTTACCAGAGAATACACTTGGACGGACCAGATTTTGATAGAATTTTGATAGGAATCACGTTTACACCCGACTTTACTAAACAAACTAGTACACCATGAATGTAGAAAAGGTATCCTTTAAAAATAAAGAAGGCCAAGAATTAGTAGGCCGCTTAGAACTTCCCGCAAATCAGCACCCGCATAATTTTGCACTTTTTGCACATTGCTTTACGTGTACTAAAAATTTATCTGCCGTTCGGAATATTAGTCGGTCACTTACCGCTAAAGGTTTTGGCGTACTTCGTTTCGATTTTACGGGTTTAGGGGAAAGCGAAGGCGATTTTGAGGATACCAATTTTTCAGGGAACGTACAAGATCTAGTTGCGGCAGCCGATTATCTTTCAGAACACTATCTAGCCCCTTCCCTACTTGTAGGGCATTCTTTAGGCGGAGCAGCCGTCATTTTTGCAGCAGCAGAACTCAATTCTGTAAAAGCAGTGGCCACCGTTGCAGCACCTAGTAATCCTATTCACGTTAAGCATTTATTAAAAAGTGACTTGCAGACTATTGAAAAAGAAGGAGTAGCAGAAGTACAATTAAGCGGACGCAACTTTACCATTAAAAAGCAGTTTTTAGATGATCTTGAAAGTAAATCATTACCAGAAATTGCTAAAAGTATGCGTAAAGCCCTCTTAGTGTTACATTCGCCACAAGATGAGCTAGTAGGTATTAATAATGCTGAAGAGCTTTACATAGCTGCCCATCATCCTAAAAGCTTTATTTCGCTAGATGGTGCCGATCATTTATTGACCAAAAAAGAAGATTCTGAATATGTAGGAAGTGTAATCGCCGGATGGGTTTCTCGATATGTTGAAATACCTTCAGAAGAAAAAATCACCTCAAAGCACGATGTAGTAGCTAGTTTAGATATCGACGAGGGGTTTACTACCCGAATGAAAATAGGAGATCATTATACCTTTGCAGATGAGCCAGAAAGTTTTGGCGGTAATAACTTTGGACCTTCCCCTTATGAATTAGTCTCGGCTGGGCTTTCAGCTTGTACAGCGATGACCATACAAATGTACGCCAAACGTAAAAAATGGGACGTTCAAAATGTAGAAGTGCATACTAGTTACGATAAACAACATGCTACCGACTGCGAAAACTGTGAAGACGATACTGCCAAAATCGATACGTTTACTCGTGAGATTAAGTTTGAAGGCGAGTTGGATGAAAAACAAATAAAACGTTTATTACAAATAGCCGATAAATGCCCTGTGCATAAAACGCTGCATAGCGAAACACAAATAATTACTTCTTTGATTAAGTAATATGAATTTAAAAAGTTCAAAACGATTTGAAGTTACAGTAGAAGGTACACACGCTGTTTATCTTCCTGAAGAAATAGTTACGCCCTTTCTAAATGGAAACAACACTCGTGTTAAGGTAAAAGCATTTTTTGAAGAAAATGAAATTGAATTTCACGCCGCCTTACGGAAACGATTGGGGCGTTATGTGATGACTTTTGGAAAAAGATATCAAAAAGAATTAGGAGTTTTCCCTTCCGATTATTTTCAAATGGAATTGTTTGAAGACACCACTAAATACGGTGTGTTAATGCCCAAAGAAATGGAAGCCGTTTTTGAAAGTGATCCAGAAGCTTCTAAAATCTTCGAAAATTTCTCTGATGGAAAAAAACGCTCTCTCATTTATTATGTGAAACGTTTTAAAACGTCACAAACCCGTATTGATAAAGCCTTAATGATTTCTGAAAACATTAAAATGGGTATTATCGACCAACGGGAGTTGGTGAAAAAGCATTATTAAGCTTATTTTAAACTAATGAATGAAATGCTAAGATTTTTTTAAAATGTTGGCTATGGTCGCCATTCCCCTTACCTTTAATCTAACTGAAACCAAAAACATAAAATTTTATAACCCATGAAAAAAGTAAGTATATTATTTTCAGCTCTTGCCTTTATGGCCTTTACAAGCTGTAACGACGGTAAAAAAAAGGATAGTGAAGAAATGGATAAAATGGAACAGTCCGATATGGAAAAGGACAAGATGATGAAAGAAAAAGAAGAGATGATGAAGGAAAAAACAGTCTCTTTTAATTTAGAATCTAAAAGTGAAAGCAACGCAACGGGAAAAGTTTCTTTTAGAGAAAAAGATGGCGTAGTAATGATGGAAGCTAAACTAATAGGATTAAACCCTGGAACCCATGCAATTCATATACACGAAAACGCAGATTGTTCTGCCCCCGATGGAAAATCGGCAGGAGGACACTGGAATCCTACCTTTGAAAACCATGGTAAATGGGGTGATGCAGAAGGATATCATAAAGGTGACATAGGAAACTTTGAAGCCGATGAAAATGGTGATGGATCAATTTCCATGCAAACCGATGAATGGTGTATAGGCTGCGATGATTCTAATAAAAACATTTTAGGAAAAGCTATTATTGTTCACGAAGGAGCGGATGATTTTACTTCTCAACCTTCAGGTGCAGCTGGTGCTCGTGTTAGCTGTGGTGGAATTATTGAGTAATAAAATTAAATAGATATATTAAAAAAAGACCCTTTGTGTAAAAGGGTCTTTTTTATGCTGTATATATGTTTCTTTTTAGGGACTTTAACGTTTACTGTATGTTTCATATACACCAACATTTAAATTAATCCAAATATAATGCCAAAATCAAGCCCCGTATGGAGTTCCATACGGGGCTATAGTTAATTACTATTTTACTTGTATTAAAACAAGTTATTTACTTATTGCTTAACAATTCGTTTTACAATATTAGCATCGGTAGCTTCAATTTTTACAAAATACATACCTGAAGCATATTGATCCATTGAAATTAAAGTTTCCACTCCTGAATTTTCAAGGTTAATCGTTTGTATTATTCTACCATTAACATCTGTAATAGTAGCAGCTTTTAACTCTTTATTACTCTTGTTCTCAAGTGTTACTTGACCATTTGTTGGATTAGGGTACAATGACACATTATTGTAAAATTCTGCATCACCTACTCCTAAAATGATTTCAATAGCCACATTAAATGTACAAGTAGCTTCATTTTCACCATCTGAAGCTGTCATGGTTACTACCGTAGTACCTCCACCTATTTCAGTTCCTGGTGCTGGATCTTGAGTTATAGACGGTGTATCGATACAATTATCTGTTGCAGTTGTATCTCCAGTATAGTCCGGTAATATAAACATTTCACCTTCGTTAATGGTCTCTGAAACATCACCTGGACAAGTTACTTCTGGTGCTATATCTTCGGCAGTTACCTCTGCAGCTGTACGAGCTGCTAAACAACCTTCAAAAGCACTTATATTTATATCATCATTGGGCACACCATAATCTGACCCTTCGCAATTACCACTCCAGTCGGCAGCTGTATCGGTATCTCCAACTCTTCTAAAAGAGCCACTACAATCTGCTAATAATGAAGCACCATCACCAGACCAATCTAAATCGGCAGCTGTAACGGAAAACCCGTTAATTGTTACGTCAAGTCCAGCTATTTCAGCAGCAGTAAAGTTCCAGAATACAGAATCTACTACATTACCGTCTGCATCTATAATAATAATCCAGCCAGTACCATCGTTATCCCAGAAAAGGTTACTACCCCAATCATTAGGGCCTCCATCATCACTATATTGAACTACAGAGTTTCCACTCATTTGTCCTAAGGTTTGAGTATCTGAGTTCATTGCATTAATATCGGTATAAGGATCTTCACTTACAGCTACAGTATATCCTGAGTAATCTTGTGCTACTCCTACATTCTGAATTTCAAGCTGATCTGGTGTTTCCAACGTAACTTCAGAAATAACCAATTTTGAAAGCGGACCATCAGGATTTTCCTGAGCATAAACTGTTGTGCTTTCTGTTGGTGTAAATGTATATGATTCACCTTCAAAAAGTAAGTTTCCGCCAAATTCGGCATCGTACCAACCAATTACATTATTAGAGTCGCTTGGTGTAGCAGTAACGGTAACCTCATCGCCCACACAGAAATCGGTAACACCTTGTGTAGTAGGTGCATCGGGTATTGCCAATACTTCTATAGTATCGGTATCGGTAGAAGCTGTTGTACATTGGCCGTCCGGTACTTCGTATGAAATAGTGTGTACTCCAACGCCTGCTACTGCAGGATCGAATGAATATGTTGAACCATTACCATCATCAGTAACCCCAGGACCGCTATACACACCACCAGAAGGACTTCCCCCTCCTAAATCAGTAAGTGTTTCAGCACTTGCACAAACATCTGCAGGAGCTTCAAATTGCGCTTGTGATGGCGGAAGGTCAAAAGCTTCGGTACCATCATTTACATTATCTGAAGACCCTTGGTCTGCACTAAAGCCTAAACCTCTTTTTGCAAAGGCTTCCCAAATAAGACATTCGTTTGCACCACCATAAATAGCTTGGTCAGCTGCAATTATAGCATCTCTTCCATCTACAAAGCCTGGGTTACAAGGTTGTAGTTTTAAGCCTTCAGTTACAAGTGCCATTGCCATAACATTTCCGGCATCTTGATTAACATCTCCTGTAAAGTTGTATATATCTTCATCAAAACCGTGTTCATCAATTAAAGTCCATGCCATTTCCCATACCATTTCAGCCCATACTGAGCCTATTCTATGCACACTAAAACTTCCTTGAATTGCATTATATGTATCTGGGTTTATCGACATATCGGTACTATAAGGATACGTACGTATTCCGTCTCCATTTTGACCTTGACCAAATAGGTAAGTACCAACAGCTCTAGGGTCTGCGCCAGTATCACTAGCTGTCATACTTAACATTGCTCCATAAAAATCACTCCATCCTTCACCCATCTGTTCTGCATTACCCAAACAATCGGTATTGTTGCCACCACCAGTCAATCTATTAGATATACCATGGCCATACTCATGCGCTACCACTAGGGTATCAAAACAACCATCCTTATCATTACATATATACATGTTCATCGATGGATTGCCACCATCTGGAGGTGTTCCAAAAGTAGCGTTACACCATTCTTCTATCTGGGCATTAGCATTAACTGAATCACTGCCTGAACCATTATTTCCATAATTATTTTCTTGAAAATTACCACTCGCTTCATCAAAACCATATTGATACATTACATCGTGCAAAATATTATTAACATAAAAAAGGTGAGTGATAGCGGCATCTTCATATTGATTTGAAAAAGACCAAACTTGATCAAAATCGTATCCCGTAAACTCTAAAGAGGCTCCTCCATCTGGTCGGTACCCAGAGTTATCTCCTGCTTCGTAAGCATCAACATTATTACCTCTTGTTGTTGTAAACTCTGCCCCAGCAGTACCATCGGTATCATGCCATCCAAAAGGGGAAGCTGTGGCATCTGCAGTATTACTGCTTATTGATCTGTTCCCGTAATAAGGACTTTCCAAAGGAATTTCAAAAACCTCATAACATTCGGTACATCCACCTTCTGCTTCGCCTTTAAGCTCATCATAGTTTGGGATATCATAAAGGTTTTTATTGTAGTCTAAAACTTCTTTATCGTGATTGTGCTCATGATCTGCAGTACAACTAAGCATCCAGTTATTTTTTTCAATAATGGCTCCGCTTGTTGCATCTACACGCATGCTCCACCAATCTTGTCGACTTTTTTCTTCTATTGAAATATCCCAAGCCAACACCAATTCGTTACTTTCGGTAATTTGGTAGGTTAATTTAGCGGGAATCTCGCTCAAGGAAATTCCTCCTTTACTTAACAAGGTCTCTTGGCTTGGTCCATTTTTTCTTTGAAGTTCAGAAAGGGAGCCATCTAATGTATAGCCTAATTTACCAGCAGCAGATTGAACTGCATTAATTGCAGAAATTGCAGGCGATTTCGCCCCGATAACTTTTTCAGAAGCATTTTTAATGAAGTTTATACTACTGGACAATGTTTTTCCACTTGGTAGTATATGTAAGTTAGATTCTGTTCCATTTATCTTAATTCCATTTAAGGTTTGGTTAAAATAAATATGCTCAACTCCACTAGTTCTGCTAATGTGTTGGCTTGTTACCTCCCATTCTGTATCTTGTTGGGTAATCTCTCTGTTTTCAAGTAATTGCTGAAATTCAGCTCGTAGGTTTTGAGTAAAATCTTGAGCGTGTAGTTGTAAAGTAAAAATACAACTAAACACCAAAAATAAACTCATTGTAATTTTTTTCATAGAAAAGATAAGTTTAAAAATAGGTTAATTTCTGTAAAACTATGAATATTTACATATTATCCAAATAATAGAAGATTATAGCTTATAATTTAACACTTTTTCAGTAATTAACTTTTATTAATAATTTTTTGATAATTACAATCTCACTCATTATTGTTTACCAAATTAATTTTATTTTAAAAACACCTTTTTACTAGTTGTTTAATTTTTATTGCTGCATAATTAAAAGGATTGGATTAATTTATTTATTTTAGCGTGGACACAAAATTTAACGATGAAACAACCAGACGAATTGATCCTTTCCATGCAGGATGGAAACGAAAAAGCCTTTTCTAAACTTTACAGTATGTATTCTGAAGCCTTATTCGGAATTATTTACAGCATCGTTTTAGATGAAGCTGTTGCAGAAGAGGTAATGCAAGATGTATTTATTAAAATTTGGAACAACTCAAAATCCTATAATGTAAAAAAAGGACGGTTCTTTACTTGGATACTCAATATTGCTAGGAATACAGCTATAGACAAGACACGCTCTAAGGCTTATAAAAACTCTAAGAAAAACCTAAGTACAACTAATTTCGTAGATATTATAGCTACGTCCGATAACTTAAACAAGAAGACGAACGCTATTGGAATCAAGAAATATTTAGATGCCCTAAAGCCTGCTTGTATTAAAATAATAGATTTTTTAATTTTTAAGGGGTATACGCAAAAAGATGCAGCTAAAGAAATGGATATTCCGTTAGGAACATTAAAAACCCGCAACAGAAAATGTATGCAGGATTTAAAAACAATTGTATTAGGATAACATGAATGTACAAGAACTTATAGAATCAGGAAATTTGGAATTATACGTCGCTGGATCTTTATCTATTGAAGAATCTAGAGAGGTAGAAGAAGCCATTGAAAAACATCCTGAAATAAAACAACAAGTAGAAATGATAGAAGCTGGTGTAATTACATTGGCCGAAGCTGTTTCTCCTCCCCTTTCTGCCCTTATTTGGTCACAAATAGTAGATAACATTAGAAAAGTAAGGTCAATTTCTGACAGGAAAGATTCCTCAACAAATTGGGGAGCTATTACTGGTTGGGCAGCAGCTGTATTGGCACTTGCAGGTATCTTTTGGATGCTTAAAGAGAAAAACGACCTACAAGACCGTGTACAGTACACTACAACACAAAATACTGTTTTAGAAGAAAAGGTTGAAAAAACAGAAACTGAATTAGCAGATGCCAATGAAGTACTTGATGTTATACGCTCAAAAGAATATAACAGTTACACTTTACCGGGTAATCAAGCTGTAGCCCCACAAGCATTTGCTAAAGTTTATTTCAATAAAAAAGATAAAATTGCTTACATAGATGCTAAAGGGTTGCCAGAAGCTCCTCGTGGCAAAGTATATCAAGTATGGTCATTAACCATGCAACCTCTTACACCTACTAGTGTTGGTTTACTCGATGCCACTGCTGAAACCAAAAATAGACTTTTTAGGGTAGATATGAGCCAAGTTGCAAGTACTGAAGCGTTTGGTATTACTTTAGAGCCTGAAGGCGGAAGCGAGACCCCTACAATGGATCAATTATATACGTTAGGGCAAGTTACTCCATAAGAAAGAAGATTAATTAGTGAAACTTAAAGAACCTTAGTCATTGTGACTAAGGTTCTTTAAGTTGGGAATAATTGTTCAATGTATATATTTCATTGGAAAGAAATTTATTAGAGTATAAGTTTATCTGCCCTAAGTTAAATGAACATATTTATTACGAAAGTTCCAATAACAATGACTTCCTGGTTAGGTACCATGTACTTCGTGTTTTATAGACATAGTATCGGGCTGAATTGGTATTATAATAATGACTAAAAATTTTTACTTTATAGTCACCAGAAAGCAAAATATAAATTGGCTATACTATATTACCACTTTACACAAACTAAAAGCACCCTCTCCAAAATGAAGAAGGTGCTTAACTAACAAAAAAACTCTGAAAAAACCGGCATAACCAGTTGTTGATTCTATAACTGTCTATAGGTAATCAACCTTTCTACATATATGTACGAGGATTAGCCAGTTACGGTTTTATAATTGTGCTATTTTTTTTGCTAAAACAGGTCCTAGCTCATAAGAAGCACCCGAAAGTTCGTCTTTTAAAGGGGTTACTTTACCTTTTTGTCCATTGGCTTTATATACCAAGGCTGAATAATATTGTGCCATAGGCTCAAAGGTTTTACCCTCAACATGCTGCTCAATGGCTTGTAACGCTTCTTCTTTATTTCCGGCTTTTAGTTCAGCCAATGCCAATAAGCTGTAAGTTTCGGGGGTAGCTCGATTATTAACTTCTTCTTTAGCCAATTCTAATGCTTTTTCAGGGTGGTCTTCTGCATAATATTCTATTAAATAGGCGTTGTACATTCCCTTATAATCATTTTCTGAAAGAGAGGTAAGAAACTTTTCATTGTGCTTTTCAACTTTAGTTTCGTCATTATTAAATTCGGCCATTTCAGCTTTTAGTAAGTGATAATCTGGCGACTTATGATTTACCATCACGGAGTCTAATATACGATTGGCCTCTTCTGTATCTTTTTCATAGGAATAGGCTATCCACGCCAAACCTTTCTTTGCGTATGCATTGTCTGGCTCTATCGCTAATGTTTTTAAGTAATATTTGTATGAGTCTTCAATTCTTCCAGCATGGCCATAAAAGTCCCCTAAATTACTATAACTCCATACCTTTAAAGATTTGTCACCACTAGATCCCGCTATCTTCATAGCTTTTTCCATATAGTTTATAGCTCCATCAAGATTTCCTTTATAGTCACTCCACTTGGCAAGTCTTATTAAATAGTTATAATTTCCGTTATCTTTTACTTTCTTTAAATACTCTTCCGCCTCATCATATTGGCCTAATTCCATAGAGATATCAAAAAGCATTAACTCGGTTGCATACTTATTATCTTTGTATGTATAAGCGCTATCCAATAGTGTTTTTGCCTCCTTAAAACGGTGTTGCGATATGTAGTTATGCGCCAAAGACCTTAAATGTCCATCTTTGTTTTTTGCGGCAAGGGAAAGTGCTTTTTTTATAAGTTTTTCTGAAACATACAACTCTTCAACGTTTCCTGTTGCATTAAAAATATTGTTATGTACAGGCGCCAGTTTTGTTATCCCAGTAATTTTGGTCGAATCCTCTTCTATTCTCTTAGACCAAAATTCTTTATTCTTTTTAGCTTTTTCTAAGGAAGCATTCGTTTCGGTATTTAAATACTTGTTGTAATCTTCCTTATGAAGAATTGCTTTATCAGGTTTTGTGTTACAGCTTAATAATGATAATAATAAAACTGCTGTGATTAAATTTTTCATATGTGTATAACTTTATTTTAAACAAAAAAGAGAACAAATATATGTTCTCTTTTTTTAATTTTAATTTAAACCATTCTTAGAATGGACTTGTCACATAAGGAAACGAGCTTGAAAAATTAGCATCATTTGCTGGCACACCATCACTGGTAAGCAATGGCTCATCTTCAGGATCGTTGTTATTATCCGTTCCATCTGGTCCACCAAAAATTAGCGTTAAAGATGTGTCAATTACATCATCACTTAATGTCCTTCCAGTTAAGCTTCCATAGGCTGTTGGACCGGTTTGCGCTACCCAAAGTACATCGTTTGCCAATACAGTTGTAAATGTCGTGGCATCTAGGCCAAGGGCATTTGTTGTATAATTAGGGTTTAGCGCTAATAATTTAGCTTCAAAATCTGCTTGAAACTGTGCTCCCATTTCTGAAGGGATTGTGGTATTAAAGGCATCTTTCATACCATCACTACCAAATACGGTATTAATACCTGGTCGTCCCATTTGGTCTTCTTGAGAATAGGTTCCTGAAAAGTCTAATGCTTCAGTACAAGGGTCACAATCAGGACCTCCACAGTCAACGCCTTCTTCTTCTCCGTTCATTATACCATCATCACAAGTGGCTACGTCAATTATGTTGTCATCGTCGTCACTACACTGTACAAAAACCATTGATGTACAGATAGCTAATAGTATTGTTATATATTTATATGTTTTCATATCTATGTTTTATTCAGTTAGCAATTATTATTGTTGTTTTCTTTTAGATTCTACCCACACATTATAGATAGGTGTATCTGGTGCAAATGGATTTACTCCTGTAGAACCATTTCCTAAAATGGACTTAGGCACTTCTACTACAACCGAAAGTACATTGGTTCCGGCAAACGTATCTGTTCCTGGGTCCATAAAACCATCAGATGCATCTCCTGCTAATACTGCATTGTATTGGTCAAAATCAAAGAAGAAAGGGTCTTCCCTTGGACCTGCGAAAAACTTCATTCCGTTTTGTTCAGAGGTCTCTGCACTCTCGTCAGTCGTGGAAATTTTTACGCTTCCCATTTGGGCAGTAGTATCAATTTCACTGTTCAACCCTGTTAATGCAGGATTTACTGGTCCAAAAAAGTACATACTGTCATTTCTCTTAATAGCTTGGATAACCAAATCCTCTACAAGATCATTGTCTCTGTCAATATTGATTTCCAATAATACGTTCTCATCAAATTCTGCTTCGTCTGTATTTCCTGGGGTTAACAAACCTTGAACATTTGTTACAAATACAAGATTGTTTGAATTTTCACCCTGAAAGGCATAGAAGTCGGTAATATCTGACTTTGTACCTTGTACAGCCGGCGCATCAATGTGGTCGGCAGCGATTAAAAATATGGAAAGAACGGCTAATCCCACTCCTCCAATTGCTGCAAAAATTTTTGCTTTTTTCATGTTTGTTTTTTTATCGATTAATTTATGTTCTATTACATTTACGCCTAAATTACACTTACGGTTTTACCAAGCCTGTTAATCTTGTGTTAATGTAAATTTAAAAAGTAACTAAAACCTAAAAGGAATGAACCCTTCTGCATCAGGCTGGATACCAAAATTTATCTATCTATTTTCTTCAGAAGAGAGAAAGGTGCTTTTTAGTTCTTCAAAAACATTTTATGAATCTTTAAAGCAATCTGGGTTTTTATATGGTGTCCCCATAAAGAGCTTAACATTAAAACCTATTAGCTCTTTAACCCTCACCAAGGAGGAATATGCTAAGGTAAACTTGTTGCACTCCTTACTCTATATATATACTGTAGAAAAAAAGAGCACCAACTATATACAAGCCGTAAACACAATCATTTCTTTTTACAAACAACTTGAAAAACAGAAAAAAGGCTGGTTAAAGCGATTTTCCATTTCTAGTACTGAAACATCAACATTAGAGAAAATAATCGCTTCTCGGTTACAAGAAAACACCTTCCTTTCAAAAAAAGATGCGGCTTCGTTGTTAACTTATGCACTATTATTTATTGATGTGCTTTGTTTTAAAGCTTTTCTGAAAAACCCAACTACTATAAAAGAAGAGTACGAAAAGCTTGAAAAAAAATTAGTTACGTGTTGTTTTTTGGCGCTAAAAGCTAAAAAGAAGAAGAATAAGTACGACTCTTTAGTATTAGAACTTTTTGAATCTTCTTCAGATTTTCTTGAGAAAAACACTAAAAGCTCTAAAGCAAACCTTGTTGAAAGCTTGAGTTATTTTTCAGGTAAAGGCTATATGACCAATAAGTATTTATTAGACCTTTGTTGTTTGGCTGTATGGGACGATGGTGAAGTAGACTCTTCAGAGTTCCAATTTTTACAGCAATTAGCAACGCTATTGCAACTTGATAAAAATGAGGTTGAAAACAGTCTGGAAGGTTTAAAAGCTTTTTCAGCAGCACACGCGAAAAAAATCAAGCTATTTGAATATGAACACCCCGTAAAACAGTTTTATAGACAATCGTCTGAAACTGTTAAACTTCTTATTCTTCGGAACAAAAAAAGATTGCAACAAGAGCTAGAAGAAAGTGGTGAATTGGTTTTGCTATTGGGAAAATCTACAACGAAAGACCTTTCTGAAAAAGAAAAACAAAAAGTAAAGACACAATTGCTGGATATTTGCAAGACAATCCCGTCGCTAACAATCTTCTTGTTGCCGGGCGGGACTATTTTATTGCCATTATTGATTAAGTTTATTCCAAAACTGTTACCGTCTTCGTTTAATGATAATAAAATAGAGGGATGAAAATGATTGGGAAAGCTTGACTTTAGCGCATAAAAAATGGCAAGCTACCTACATCACACCGCTACGACCGTTTACCCTTGCTGCGTTCCCGCCCTGGGGGATTCAACAGGAGCTGGTTGTGTAGGACTTGCCACTGCAAAGATACGTAGTTTTACATATTTAACAATGGTTTTTAACGATGATTTTTTACATTTACTTTACAATTAATTTCAACATATATAATGAAAACACATAAGGTATTCGCAGCTATTATTTTAGCGTTAATTATAGCCTCTTGCGGAAATAAATCTGGAGCAGAAAAAAATCCTTTTTCCCTTCAAATAAAGAATGTAAAGAAAACATATAAACCCTCGGACGAACTATCGGTTTCTATAACAAATAAAGAAAAGATTGAAGTAGATTCTATAGTGTATTCGCTTCGGAACAAAAGAGTAGCGATTTCAGTTAAAAACAATCCACAAATCATTCCGTTACAAAACCAAAGGTTAGGTAAAGACGAATTGAAAGCAACAATTTATGTAGGTGGCGAACAGTATGAAGCCAAAAAGGAATTTACACTACTTGCTTCAAAAAAACCAGTATTATACACATACCAAGTTCTAGAAACGTATCCGCACGATGTTAACGCATTTACACAAGGGTTGGAGTTTGAAGGCGATACTTTATATGAAAGTACTGGTAAACGAGGAGAATCCACTTTAAGAAAAACCAATTACAAAACAGGCGAAGTGTTGCAACAAGTAAAACTGGACAACCAATACTTTGGCGAAGGGCTTACTATCTTGAACAACAAAATATACCAACTTACATGGCAAGCAAACAAAGGTTTTATTTATGATGAAACCACTTTAGAACGCACAGGTAGTTTTGTTTATGAAAATAGCAAAGAAGGTTGGGGTCTGTGCCACAGCAACTCTAAAATTTACAAGAGTGATGGTACCGAAAGGATATGGATGCTTAACCCAGAAACCTTAGCTGAGACAGACTATATCGAATTGTACACACATACAAGTAGAATCCCTAAAGTTAATGAGTTGGAATGGGTAGAAGGTAAAATCTATGCCAACGTGTGGGAACAATCTTCCATCGCGATTGTAAACCCTGATAACGGAGCCATAGAAGGTGTAATTGACCTCAACGGACTTCAAGAAAAAGTAACGCAACACCCAGACTTAAACGTTTTAAACGGAATTGCCTATAAAGGTGAAAAGGACATTTTATATATTACTGGGAAATATTGGGATAAATTATTTAAAGTTCAAGTAATAAAAAAGTAGCTTTTTCAAGCTACTTTTTTATTTGTTTTTTATCTAACCTTACTTAGTAACAACAGTTGCCCCATCAGGTTTTGCAAATACTGGATTTTCCAATTGTGTTTCAGTAACCGTTATTTTGTTAAAGCGAAGGTCGTTACGCTCATCAGTGGGTTTACCGTCTTTTACATTATACCACGTTAACTTTTTAGGCAACGATAAGCCATTTACCTCTTCCCATTGATCATATTTAATGTAACTCCATTTATCGCTTTTTTTATTGTCCCTGTAGGTTACCGTATAAGCTAACCATTCCATAGTATTGGTTTCTGGGTTTGAGTACAATATATATTCATCTTCTGGTGAATCCCCTACTCCAGCATTGTATGAAATTTTAATCGCATTATAAATAGTACCGTCCAATTCAGCAGGTTCCATTATTTCATAATTTATTCCTTCATCGCCTAACACAAAAGGCATAGCATAAAAGTAGAACATTAAGTTGTGGTAAAAATGTGCGTTCCCTTCATAGGTGTCTTCTTCATTTTCAAGTAACCAAACATCTGTTCCGTCATATCCTATAGACCAATCATCGGTTTCTATTTTAGTTTTTCGATCTTTTAATGAAATTGTATGCACCTCTTTGCCGCTTTTTCCGTCCATTTCAAAACAAAGATTGTTCATCTTGTTCCAAACATCCATTCCGCCGTGGGCTTTAAAAGTATTTGAAAGTTCTGCAGGATACGTCATGGCCATGTTTTCTTCAGAAGAATCCATTTTAGTATCTGTTGTCATTTCAGAAGTATTTTCTTTTCCATGAACCTCTTCACTGGTTTCTTTTACCGCATCTTTACAAGCAACAAATAAAAGAAGTAGCATTGCAGTTGAAAGTAGTTTTTTCATAATTAGATTGGTTTTAAATTTATTAAATATAATAAAGCTTTTTTGGTAGTCGGAATAAATTGAGAAACCTTTATGAAATTTTCAGTTTTATAAATCAATTGAATTGTTCACATCGTATCTTTGTACTATGGAAAAATATATTTCAAGCCTTCAAAACCCTCTAATTAAAGAGTTTACTTTACTTCAGTCAAAATCACGTGAACGTAAAAAAAAGAGTTTATTTACCATTGAAGGACAACGGGAAATTTCATTGGCCATAAAGGGTGGGTGCCGAATAAAAACCGTGCTTTTCTCTTCTGAAATAATAGCAGAGGAAGATTTGTACGTAATTAAAGACCTGAGCAACAGCGAAACGGATTTTATTGAAATTTCAACTGATATATATGATAAACTCGCCTACCGAAATTCCACCGAAGGAATTCTCGCTATTGCAGAAACAAAAGAACATTCATTAGAAAACCTCACACTTACATCACAAAACCCCTTAATTTTAGTTGCTGAAGCGACCGAAAAGCCAGGCAATATTGGCGCATTGTTACGAACTGCCGATGCAGCCAACTTAGACGGTGTTATTATCGTCGATATGAAAACAGATTTATACAACCCAAATATTATTAGAAGTAGCGTTGGTTGTGTGTTCACCAATAATATCGCGACAGGAAGTACTACAGAGATTATTTCATTTTTAAAAGCCAATAACATTTCAATCTATTGTGCAGCACTTCAATCTTCTGAAATGTACCACAGTCAAGATTACACTCAGGCTTCGGCAATAGTAGTAGGGACTGAAGACACTGGACTTTCTAAAGAGTGGCTACAACACAGTACACAAAACATTATCATCCCTATGCAAGGCGAAATAGATAGTATGAACGTTTCGGTAGCTGCGGGAATACTTATCTTTGAAGCTAAAAGGCAAAGACAGTTTAAATAATCATCTCTTTCTTTTCCATCCTCTTACGTATGACTCCACAAACTTTATTTTACATCATCATCGCTATTTTGGTTATCAATTTTATCATTGATCAAGTTCTTGATGCTTTAAACGCCAAGCACTTTAACGATGCTTTACCCGCTGAAATTGATGATGTATATGATGAAGCTGAATACAAAAAATCGCAAGCATATAAAAAGGAAAAATATCGTTTTGGACTTATAACTGGGTTTGTTTCAATAGTGGGTACTTTGTTATTTTTCTTTTTAGATGGCTTCGCATATGTAGATGGGATTGCTCGTTCTGTTTCAGATAATGAAATATTAGTTGCCTTGCTTTTCTTCGGAATCATTCTATTTGTTAGTGATATTATCATGACGCCTTTTGGATATTACAACACTTTTGTAATTGAAGAAAAGTTTGGTTTCAATAAAACCACAAAAAAAACCTTCATTTTAGATAAGTTAAAAGGCTGGTTTATGATGGGTATTATTGGTGGGGTTTTGTTAAGCGCCATCATTTGGTTTTATCAATCTACTGGCAGTTATTTTTGGTTATGGGCCTGGGGCATTATCACTGTTTTCGCTTTGTTTATGAATTTGTTTTACGCACGTTTAATTGTCCCTTTATTCAACAAACAAACTCCATTAGAAGAAGGTTCGCTTCGCTCAAAAATTAAAACCTACGCTAATACCGTTGGGTTTACCTTAGATAAAATTTTCGTGATTGATGGTTCTAAACGTAGTACGAAAGCAAACGCTTATTTTTCTGGCTTCGGAAAAGAAAAACGAATTACTCTATACGATACGTTGATTAATGACCTTGAAGATGACGAAATCGTCGCTGTTTTAGCACACGAAGTAGGTCACTATAAAAAGAACCATATTATCATTAACCTCTTTGCTTCTATTCTCTCTACGGGTTTTACACTGTGGATATTATCTCTTTTTATTGGTAGTCCATTACTTTCCGAAGCATTGAACGTTTCGCAACCTTCTTTTCATATTGGGTTAATTGCTTTTGGGGTTTTATATACTCCGGTTTCAGAAATCACAGGTTTATTGATGAATTACCTTTCCCGAAAATTTGAATACCAGGCAGACAATTATGCAAAAACAACTTTTAGTGCACCACCGCTTATTTCAGCTTTAAAAAAACTATCTAAAAATAGTTTGAGCAACCTTACACCACATCCGGCCTATGTGTTTATGCATTACTCACACCCAACATTATTAGAGCGTTTTAAGAGTTTAAAAAAGGTTAAATGATTTTAGGTGCGATTCTTTTTCATTAAATTTAAAGCAATGAAAAAACTTTTACCCTTCCTTACGCTTCTTCTCAGCTTCCTTTTATTAGGTGCTCCTTATGTTTATGCACAATCTGAACAGGATTCCATAAAACCAGTTGATGAAAGTAAACTTCCAAGTAAAAAGCGAGTAATAGACGATAGTGCTTACTATTCATCTAACCCTTATACAGACTATAACGAAGCATACTATAGGGTAAACAGACTTAATGAACAAGTAGGCTTGCCCCCAAGACAATTTAATTTAAGAACACCACAGGCAGCATTAGAACATTTTATTTTAAAATCCCGCAGTGGAAAATATGAGGAAGCTCTTTATGCTTTAAACTTAAATTTATTACCCCAAAACACAACAAAAGAAGAAGCTGCAATCTTAGCTGAAAAACTATATTTTGTCATTAATCAGCGGGTTAATATCGACTGGGATGGCCTTTCCGATCGTCCCGATGGGCAAATTGATATTAGCACAACCACTAATCAAGCCATTGCGGGAAAACCGAGAAGGAGCGTTGTTTTTGGAGAAGTAGAATTGGGCGAACGGGATATCGTTATGCGTGTACAGCGCATTAGATATGAAGAATATGGAGCACTTTGGCTTATTTCTGCCAATACAGTTGAAAATATTGAGTCTTTATACGAAGAATATGGTCCTAGAAAATTGGACAAAATGATGCCCGAGTGGTCTCGTATTCATTTTTTAGGATTTCAAGTTTGGAAACTGTTCGGCATTATTCTACTACTTGTTATTGCTTGGTTTTTTGGCAAGTTTGTCACCTATTTAATGCGAAAGATACTCCGAAAATCGAAAAGAACATGGATAAAACACATTGCAAATAAGCTTGCAAAACCTGCTGGTATTTTATTCGGGACACTATTTTTCTACATTCTTTTAGATAACCTTATATCTCTTTCTGGAGGGTTTGCCAATATTGTTTATACCAGTTTAATTATCCTTATCATAGGCTCCATCACTTGGTTTATCACCAGTTTTGTTGATTATTTAATGACTTACATTGCTGAAAATAAAATTGGTGATGTTTCAGAAGAAGAAAACGAAGAGGCCCGGAAAATGCTTACTTACATTTCGGTGGCAAGAAGAATAGTAACCTTTTTGGTTGTTGTTATTGGTGGATATATCATCATTTCACAATTCAGGGCATTAGAAAAAGTGGGGATTTCCTTGTTGGCTTCAGCCGGTGTTGCAACGGTAATTTTAGGTATTGCAGCACAAAACACCTTAGGAAACATCTTCGCCGGTCTACAAATAGCTATTACAAAACCAGTTCGTGTAGGTGATACTGTTATTATTAAAGACGATTGGGGCAATGTTGAAGAAATTGGCTTTACATATATGGTGGTCCGTACTTGGGACTTAAGACGATTAGTAGTCCCATTAAAGTTTGTAATATCAAATATTTTTGAAAATTGGTCCATGACCAGTTCGCATCAAATACGGCCTATTTTCTTGTATGCAGATTATCGAGTTGATGTAGCAAAAATACGTTCGGAATTTGAAAAAATGCTCGAAGCAGAAGAAGATTGGGATGAAGACAATCCAGCGGTTGTTGAAGTGGTCGATATGACCGAAGAATCTGTAAAACTAAGAGCGCTCTGTAGTGCTAAAGATGCTAAAACAACGTGGAAACTACATTGTGCACTGCGAGAAAAATTAATCGCATACATCTGTCAATTAGAAGATGGCATCTATCTTTCCAGAACTCGTGTGGATATTTCAAACCGCACAGAGGACAGAAAAGAACGCCAAAACCCTTCTTCCGAAGAAAAATAAAAACGTCAGTATATTCAGCATTAAAATAGCCATACAAAAAAGAAATGGCGAGGTTTTTGTTGTTTAATACATATTGAAATTGTACATTTAATTTATGACAGAAGCTGTTTTAGAAGCCGAAAAAAAACAACTCGCCAAAGAATATAAAAAGCTTCTTAAAATTAGTTATCGAACGCTCTCTGCGGAAGATAAAAAATTAATTAGAAGTGCTTTTGATGTAGCCGTTGATGCTCATAAAGATCAACGTCGTAAAAGTGGCGAAGCGTACATATTCCATCCAATAGCCGTAGCTAAAATTGTAGCTGCAGAAATTGGGCTGGACGCAACTTCTATTGCTGCTGCCTTGCTTCACGACGTAGTAGAAGATACCGAATATACACTAACAGATTTAGAACAACTGTTTGGAGAAGCTGTTGCCCGCATTGTAGATGGTTTAACCAAAATCTCTAAAATGCCGTACGACAAAGACGTATCGTTACAGGCTGAAAATTTTAGAAAAATGTTGCTCACCCTCAACGAGGATATTCGGGTTATCATCATTAAAATTGCCGACCGTTTGCACAATATGCAAACAATGGAAAGCATGCCAGCACATAAGCAGGTGAAAATTGCTTCGGAAACCTTATACATTTATGCCCCAATGGCGCACCGTATTGGTTTATACAATATTAAAACCGAACTGGAAGATTTAGGTTTGAAGTATACAGAGCCAGAAGTTTACAACGACATTCACAGTAAAATAAGGGACAGTAAGGAAGAGCAAGATGCTTATATTGAAGCTTTTTCCAAAACACTGAAAGATTCGTTTGATTCCGAAAACTTGAATTATGAAATAAAAGGGCGTCCAAAATCTATATTTTCAATTCGTAGAAAAATGATTGCTCAAAACGTAAGCTTTGATGAAGTGTATGATAAGTTTGCGGTTCGTATTATCTACAAAAGTGATCTTGAAAATGAAAAATTTCTTGCTTGGAAAATATATTCCATTGTAACAGATCACTTTAGACCTAACCCAATGCGATTACGGGATTGGATTTCTTCCCCAAAATCTACTGGTTATGAAGCCCTTCACATTACCGTGATGGGGCCAAAAGGTAGATGGGTAGAAGTGCAGATTCGTAGCGAACGCATGAACGAAATTGCCGAAAAAGGCTACGCTGCCCATTATAAATACAAAAACAAAGAAAAAGAAGACGGTGGTCTTGATGACTGGTTGAACAAGTTACAAGATACACTGGAAAATTCAGAAATCAGCGCCGTAGATTTTGTAGAGGAATTTAAACTAAACCTGTACGCAAAAGAAATTTTTGTCTTTACCCCAAAAGGAGACTTATTTTCCTTGCCCAAAGGTTCAAGCGCACTCGACTTTGCTTTCCAAGTGCACACCGAAGTGGGCATGCATACCAGGGGAACCAAGGTAAACGGGAAGTTAGTGCCGTTAAGTCATATATTAAAAAGCGGTGACCAAGTAGAAATTATTACTTCAGAAAAAAGCAAACCATCTGCAAACTGGTTAGATTATGCAACTACCGGTAGAGCACGTTCAAAAATTAAATCTTCCTTAAAAGAAGAGAAAAAACAACTTGCTGAAGAAGGAAAAGCAGTATTAGCAAGAAAGTTAAAATCGCTGAAAATCACTTTAGACGAAAAAACCATTAATCAGTTGGTTGTTTACTTCAAAGTAAAAACGAGCTTAGACCTTTTTTATCGGGTAGGTGCAGGTATAATTGACAATCAAAAACTAAAAGATTTTGCAGCTTCCAGAAGCAATGCTTTTGTAAATTTCTTTAAAAATAAAATACGAAAACCAGATAAGCCTCAAGATATAAACAAAGAGGAGATTACTGAAAAATATGACCAACTCGTCTTTGGTAAAGAAGAAGAAAAACTGGATTACAAAATGGCCAATTGCTGTAACCCAATCCCTGGAGACGATGTGTTTGGCTTTGTTACAGTAAATGACGGTATCAAGGTACATAAACAAAACTGCCCCAATGCCTTGCAATTACAGAGTAATTTCAGCTACCGAATCATGAAAGCCAAATGGATTGACTCTACTCAACGCGAGTTTAAAGCCAAGTTGATCATTACGGGTATTGATGCCGTTGGGCTTGTAAATAATGTTACCAGACTTATATCAAATAACATGAACATAGATATGAGAGGTGTTCATTTTGACAGTGATGACGGAGTTTTTAACGGAAAAATAACCGTAGTGGTAAAAAATAAAAATGTATTGGACAACCTAGTCAAAAAATTGAAAAAAATAAACGGAATAGATAAAGTTACACGAGTTTAAAATGAGTAACTTTGCATCTTTATTATGAGCGCCAAAACTGAAAAAAATAACCAGGCAATAGTTAAAAATGTGTTTACGACCTACCTTGAAGAAAAAGGACATCGTAAAACACCAGAGCGCTATGCCATACTTCAGGAAATTTACGATCAAAAGGAGCATTTTGATATAGAATCCCTTTATATCAATATGAAGAACAAAAACTACCGCGTTAGTCGTGCAACACTTTACAATACCATTGAGCTATTGCTAGAATGTGGTTTGGTACGTAAACATCAGTTTGGGCAAAATCAGGCGCATTACGAAAAATCATATTTTGATAGACAACATGACCACGTGATTTTATCTGATGGTGAAGTGATTGAATTTTGCGATCCGCGCATCCAATCTATTAAAAAAACAATCGAAGAGGTTTTCGATATTGAGATTACAAAGCACTCTCTTTATTTCTACGGAAACCGAAAACAGACCAATCAATAATACATTATGGCAGTAGACTTACTACTTGGATTACAATGGGGCGACGAGGGAAAAGGAAAAATCGTAGATGTCCTAACCAAAAATTATGATATCATTGCTCGTTTTCAGGGAGGTCCCAACGCAGGGCACACCCTTGAGTTTGACGGCATAAAACACGTGTTACATACCATTCCCAGCGGAATTTTTCACGAAAACGCCGTAAACCTTGTTGGTAATGGGGTTGTTATCGATCCTGTTATTTTCAAAAAAGAATTGGACAACCTGTCTCAGTTTAATCTTGATATTAATAAAAAACTACTTATTTCCCGTAAGGCACATCTCATTTTACCTACGCACAGATTATTGGATGCCGCTAGTGAAACTTCAAAAGGAAAAGCAAAAATAGGCTCCACCCTTAAAGGTATTGGTCCAACATATATGGACAAAACCGGTCGTAATGGAATACGCGTAGGCGATCTTGAATTAAGCGACTGGAAAGAAAGGTATCGCAAACTTGCCAATAAGCACGAGGCGATGATTGAATTCTACAACGTAGATATTCAATACAATCTAGCTGAATTAGAATCTGAATTTTTTGAAGCAATCGAAGTTTTAAAATCGCTAACCTTCATTGACAGCGAAGAGTACCTACACAAAGCACAAAAAGAAAACAAAACAATTTTAGCCGAAGGAGCCCAAGGTTCGTTATTAGACATTGACTTTGGAACGTATCCATTTGTAACATCTTCAAATACAACGGCAGCTGGAGCTTGTACAGGCTTAGGAGTTGCTCCTGGTAAAATTAAAGAGGTATATGGAATTTTTAAAGCCTATACCACCCGTGTAGGCAGTGGCCCCTTCCCTACTGAGCTTTTTGACGAAGACGGTAAGCGAATGGCCAAGGTAGGAAATGAATTTGGGGCAACAACGGGCCGTCCAAGACGTTGTGGCTGGTTAGATTTAGTTGCCTTAAAATACGCCGTACAAGTTAACGGAGTTACCCAATTAATGATGATGAAAGGCGATGTGCTAAGTGGTTTCAAAAAACTAAAAGTGTGTACCGCTTATAAGTACAAAGGTGAAACCATTGAACATTTACCGTACAATATAGAAGCCGAAAACGTAACCCCGGTTTATACGGAAATGAAAGGTTGGAAAGAAGATTTAACTAAAATGAACGATGCGTCTCAGCTTCCAAAGGAACTTAATGACTACATCGAATTTTTAGAAAAAGAACTGGAAACCCCAATTAAAATTGTTTCCGTAGGGCCTGATAGAGTCCAGACTATTGAGCGATAGTATACTTTTTCTAAGTTAATGCACGTTACGTAAGCGTATAAAAGCAACTACATATTGAAAGTATCCTTACACATACTACTTTGTTTTTTTTTCTTCGGAATAACGTTACACGCCCAAGATGAACCCGAAAAAGCCAAAGTAAATATAGAATCTGGCTATCTTGAAATTAGACCAGAGTTGCCCGATGCTGCTATTTATACAAAAGACGATTCCGGTCAAGTGTACATTGTACATGAAGGTGTTGAAATGTGGTGTGACCAAGCCTATGTCTATTTAAAAGAGAACTTTGTCAAAGCCTACGGAAGTGTAAAGATAAACCAAGCAGACACCGTTACTTTAAACAGTAAATACGCCGAATACAACGGTAACACTCAGTTTGCTTTTGCCAGTGGCGATGTCTTGTTTAAAGATCCAAAAACAACCCTCAAAACCGATACACTCTATTTTGACCGCATAAAACAACAGGCGTATTATAGGACCGGCGGAACCGTTAGAGATACTGCAAGTACCTTAACCAGCCGGATTGGACGTTATTATGCTGAAACAAAAAAATACCAGTTCCTTTCTGATGTTGTAATCAATAACCCAGATTATACAGTAAACTCACCTCAATTAGACTTTTATTCTGAAACCGGAGGAGCCTATTTGTACGGTTCTTCAACTATAACGACTGAAAACAGTACTATATATTGCGATCGAGGGTATTATGATACTCGGGCAAAAACCGGACATTTTGTTAAAAATTCCCGTGTTGACTATGAAAACCGAATTCTATATGGTGATAGCATTTACTTTGATCAAAACAAAAGCTTTGCTTCTGCAACCAATAATATTAAAGTACTAGATACAGTAAACAAAAGTATTATTCGTGGGCATTATGCTGAAGTGTTTCGTGAAAAAGATTCTGTTTTTATTACTAAACGTGCCGTAGCGGTTACATTGAGAGACCAAGACTCCATTTACGTTCATGCTGATACCCTACAAGTGACAGGAAAGCCAGAAAACCGTGTTATAAAAGGGTTTTACCGTGCGCGTATGTTTAAACGGGGTCTAGAAGGCGAACAACCTACAAGTGGTAAGTGTGATTCTATTTTTGTAAATCAAAAAGCAGGGATTACTAAACTATTGCGAAATCCTGTGTTATGGAGTGGTGAAAACCAAATGACAGGTGATACCATTCATATTCTTTCTGATACCACAACAGAAAAATTAGACACCCTAAAAGTATTTAACAACGCATTTCTAATCCAAAAGGATAGCGCTGGTTATAATCAAGTAAAAGGGGAACGACTTATCGGTCTCTTTACCGACAATGAACTGGACACGGTCAACATCCATAAAAATGCTGAAGTAATCTATTTTTCCAGAAATGAAGAAAATGAATTAGTCGGTATTAACAACACCCTTTCCAGTGATATACAAATGTATTTGGAGAGCCAAGAAATTACCGGAATTCGTTTTTTGAAGAAAGTTGACGGAAAACTGTATCCGCCATCTCAATTTCCAGAAAATGCTCGTATTCTACCTGGTTTTAATTGGCGGGGCGAAGAACGATTGCAAAAAGTTGAAGATTTATTTAGTGGAAAGCCCGCGCCTATACTGCCAAAGATTAAAGGTATTCGGTTACCAGAAGACGAAGGCGAATTTTTCGAGGAAATCCCTGAGGATGAAATGGAAATACCCGAACAGTCTAAATTGAAAGCAAAAGACCTTCAAAATCGAGAGGATGATCCAAAACCTATGACTCGGGAAATGGATAGTATTTCCAACGACTCATTGCGTAAACCTCCAGACCCCAAAAAAAGGCAGCAAGCTAATTCTTCCGAAGAAAAAGAAGAGCAGTAATATGATGAAGAAAGATGATGAAAGAAGATTTTTTTAAATACCAAACACAAACAACACCGCATCCATTAGCTTTAGAGATCTCTCATGCCGAGGGAAGTTACATTTACGATACAAATGGAAATAAACACCTTGATTTTATAGCTGGAGTTTCGGCTTGTAGCTTAGGTCACCGTCATCCTCGCGTGGTAAACGCTGTGAAAAACCAGCTGGATAAATACTTACACGTAATGGTGTATGGCGAATATATTCAACAGCCAGCTGTGGAATTATCCAAACTTTTAGCCAATAAACTACCTGATACTTTAGAAACCACGTATTTGGTGAATAGTGGCGCCGAAGCTATTGATGCTTCCTTAAAATTAGCACGCCGAGTAACTGGACGATCTGAAATTTTATATGCTCATAACGCCTATCACGGAAATACATTTGGTGCTTTAAGCGTAATGGGCTACGAAGAGCGAAAAACGCCTTTCGGCCCTTTAGTTCCTAATTGCCACGCCATTCAGTTTAATGATTTAGGCGATTTAAATAAAATAACTACCAGAACAGCTGCAGTTATTTTAGAAACCATTCAAGGAGGTGCTGGGTTTATTTTTCCAAAAAATGGTTATTTGAAAAAAGTTCGTGAGCGTTGTAATGAGACTGAAACCTTATTAATTTTAGACGAAATTCAGCCAGGCTTTGGCCGTACTGGTAAATTATTTGGATTCGAGCAATTTGATATTGTACCCGATATTTTAGTAATGGGAAAAGGTATGGGAGGTGGTCTACCTATTGGTGCTTTCACCGCTTCACAAGAACATATGTCCTTACTGAAAGATAATCCTAAATTGGGCCACATTACAACATTTGGCGGTAATCCCGTTATTGCATCTGCCGCTTTGGCTACTTTACAGGAAATAACCGAAACCGATTTAATTTCGCAAACCCTTCAGAAAGAGCAATTGTTCAGAAAATTGCTGAAACACTCTTTAATAAAGGAAATTCGTGGCAAAGGGTTGATGTTGGCACTAATTATGGATTCTTCAGAAATTGCTTCCGAAGTAATTTTACGTTGCAAAGACAAGAATTTGATTCTTTTTTGGCTTCTTTTTGAACCTAAAGCTGTCCGAATTACCCCACCGCTGACCATTTCAGATGCAGAAATAAAGGAAGGGTGTGACATTATAACAGCAGTACTTAATGAGATTAATGTAGAATAAAATCAATATAAACAACTGTTATTCAGCATTTTAAATTTAAAAACTTCTGTTAATAAGGCTGTTAACAACAAACGCGGCATAACTATTGAATACCCCATTACATTAGTATCTTTAAATTAGAAGAAACCGTAAAACGTTCCGTATGCAATTACCTCCAAACGAGCATGACAACTTCTCCCTTTCCCGCTTTGAATCTATGTTGAAGACAAACGATGTCTATTTTTTCGATTCGGAAGAGTTTGAGGACATTATTCAATATTATCTTGAAAACGGTAAAATTGCCCTTGCCAAAAAGGCAACCAAGTTAGGATTGGAACAACACCCCTCCTCTACTAATTTAAAGTTGTTTCAGATTGAAATGCACATTTTTGAAAATGAGCTCGACGTTGCAGATTCTTTGCTAAACGATTTATATTCACTGGAACAATCCAATCAAGAGGTTTATATACAAAAAGCGAACATTCTTTCGCGACGTGATGAACATGCAAAAGCAATTCAGTTATTAGAAAAAGCACTTGAAATTACCAATGATGAAAATGATGTTATGTCCCTAATTGGGATGGAGTATTTGTTTTTAGAGGATTTTGAGAACGCTAAACGTTTTTTTATGAAATGTTTGGAGAATGATGAAGAAGATTATTCTGCCTTATATAATATAATATACTGTTTTGAATTTTTAGAACAACACGAAGAAGCCATTGATTATTTAAACGATTTCCTTAATAAAAATCCGTATAGCGAAGTCGCATGGCACCAAGTAGGAAAACAATATTATATTCTAAAAGACTTTAAAAAAGCGTTGGCAGCTTTTGATTTTGCCATTATAAGTGATGACCGTTTTATTGGGGCATATTTAGAAAAAGGAAAAGTACAGGAAAAACTAAAACAATACGAAGATGCTATCGAAAGCTACAGTATTACTTTAGGCCTCGACGACCCCACTTCTTTTGCTTTATTACGAATAGGTAAATGTTACGAAAAAATAGGTGATAGTGAGTTGGCTCTTCAGTTTTACACAAAGTGTGTTGAAGAAGACGGGCTGTTAGACAAAGGTTGGATTGCCATTACAGACTATTATTTAAAGAAAAAAGACTACAAAAAGGCACTCTATTTTATTGAGAAAGCCATAAATATAGACAGTGAAAACGTCCGGTACTGGAAGCGGTATGCACGTATTAACTATAGCTTACAATTGTTTGAAGAAGCAGAACACGGCTACCGAAGAACCTTAGAGCTCGGAAATTACGAACTTAACACTTGGTTAAGCCGTTGTGATTTATTGCTGCAATTAGGCGAATTTGAAGCTGCTATTAAAAACCTATTACAAGCATCAGAATTCTATCCAGAAAATGCAGAAATAGAATTTAGATTTGCAGGCCTCTACAATATTTTATCTGAAGAAAGAAAAGCTATTTTTCACTTAAAGAACGGTTTAAAGTTTAACCGTGAATATGTTATAATAATAGAAGAATTGTTCCCCAACTTTTACGAGCGTCCTTCTGTTAAACAAATAATCGAAAAACACAAAAACCCTTCCTTGTAATTTGCGTATTTTTGGCATTCAGTAAATAAAACCTATGCCAAAACGTACTTTTATTCAATACCTTGTAATTACCGCAAAAGGTTTAGCTATGGGTGCTGCAGATGTAGTGCCTGGAGTCTCTGGCGGAACAATAGCTTTCATATCAGGTATTTATGAAGAGCTAATTGAAACCATTCATAAACTCGATATTGGGTTTTTTAAAATCTGGAAAAAAGAAAGCTTTTCAAATGCTTGGAAGGCTTACAATCTTTCTTTCTTAGTTGCTTTATTTTCAGGAGTCGCAATAAGTATTTTATCACTTGCCAAAGTAATTACTTGGTTACTGTCCAACCATTCTATTTTAGTTTGGTCTTTCTTTTTCGGATTAGTAATTGCCAGTATTCTATATGTTGGCAAACAAGTTACTAAATGGAGCATAATTACGGGTATAGCATTAATAATTGCCGCTGCTGCTGCATATGGTATTACTTTAGCAGAACCTTTGGGAACAGCAGACAGTACTTGGTTTTTATTCTTTGCTGGCTTTGTGGCAATTATAGCTATGATTTTACCTGGAATAAGCGGTGCCTTTATATTATTACTGCTTGGCGCTTACACTGCCATAATTGGTACTATTTCACAATTAGGTGAAGGCATAGCTAATATGAACTGGCAACTTATATCGCAAGCATTAATAAAGATTGGAATATTCGCTGTTGGTGCCATTGTTGGTTTAAAAGTATTTTCCCGTGTATTGAACTGGATGTTCAAGAACCATAAAAATTTGATTTTGGCAGTATTGACTGGGTTTATGGTAGGGGCACTCAATAAAATATGGCCTTGGAAAGAAGTCTTAAAATACCGCGTAAATTCTCATGGTGAAGAAGTACCCTTTATTGAGCGGAGTATCATTCCCACACAATATCCCGAAGACCCACAAATTCTATATGCACTTATTTTTATGATTTTAGGGTTTTTAAGTATCTTTATTTTAGAGCGTGTAGCCGTGTCAAAAAACACACAATAAATGTACGAAGATAGGTCGTTTAGCGATAAGCTATGGTTAGTTTTAAAAGGACTTGCCATGGGAGCTGCTAATAAAGTTCCAGGAGTTTCTGGAGGGGTAGTTGCATTTGTTATCGGCTTTTATGAAGAATTTATTTATTCCCTTCAAAAAATTAACAGGAAAGCAATTGGATTATTGTTTGATGGTCGTTTCAGGAGTTTTTATCAATATATAAACGGACGTTTTTTAGGACTTCTCATTTTAGGGATGATCATTAGTTATTTCAGTGTTTCAAAAATACTGGACTTTTTATTGCTTAACTATGAGTTGTCTGTGTGGAGCGCATTCTTCGGAATGATTATCGGCTCTATTTATTATATAGCCAAAGATTTTGGAGATTGGAACCGAAAATATGTAGCCTATTTACTCTGCGGTATTATTGCTGGAGTTAGCATTAGTTTTTTAGAACCTGCAAAAGAAAACAGTAACTTGATATTTGTTTTCTTTTGTGGAATTATAGGTGTTTCCGGCATGACCTTACCTGGGCTTTCCGGCTCGTTTATTTTAATTCTCTTGGGCAATTATGTTCTATTACTGGTAGATTCAGTAAATGCTCTTTATGACACCTTTATAGATGTTGTTCAGCTTGACTTCAGTTTTACACAAAACACAGAACGGATTAAACTTTTAAAGGTATTAAGTTCTTTTGCATTAGGATCTGTAGTTGGTTTGGTTTCGCTTTCACATCTATTAGCTTATGTATTAAAACGTTTTAAAAAAGCTACTTACGCGGTTATCATAGGCTTTATTTCAGGTTCGCTTGGTGTTGTTTGGCCATGGAAAGAAAAAATATATGCCTTAGATGCTTTCGGAAATATTAAATACGATGCCAACGACCGCGAAATTATAACAGGCTATGACCGATATTGGCCATCAGAATTTTCTCTCGATACCTTTTGGGCTATTTTCTTTATTTTCGTGGGCGTATTAATAGTATTGAGTTTAGATTGGTACCAAAAAATAAGACTTAAAAACAATGGCTAAATACGGGTTAATAGGGAAAGACATTTCCTACTCCTTTTCAAAAACATTTTTTTCTGTAAAATTTGAACAGGAAAACCGACAAGACACCTACCATAATTTTGACATAGAAAGTATTGATGAGTTTCCTAAAATTGTTTCCATAACCGATAGCCTAAGAGGTCTCAACGTCACCATTCCTTATAAAGAAACCATTATCCCACTGTTAGACAGAATAGATAATGAAGCTGCAGAAATTGGTGCGGTAAACACCATTAAGTTTCAAAATGACGGAAGTTTAAAAGGATACAATACAGACCATTATGGGTTTGCAAAATCACTCGCTAATTTTCTGCCAATTAAAGAAAAAACAGCTTTAATACTTGGTACTGGTGGTGCTTCAAAAGCTATTAAGTATGTTTTAGACACCATGGACTTTACCTATAAAATAGTTTCGCGTACAAAAAAAGAAAACACCATAACGTATAACGATTTAACTAGAGATATTGTAGCTAGTCATTACTTAATAATTAATTGTACTCCTCTTGGCACATCTCCCAACATAACTGAGTGCCCAAATATTCCATATCAATATATAACTGCCGACCATGTTCTCTTTGATCTAATTTACAACCCTTCTCAAACCGAGTTTTTAAAATTAGGACGTGTTCAAGGCGCACGAACTTCTAACGGTTTAAAAATGTTGGAATATCAAGCAAAAAAGGCTTGGAAAATCTGGCGTTCATAAAAAACCACTAATAAATCTTCAAAATAAAGAACCTGTCTTTGCCGTTTGCTTAGTTGTTAGTATCTTGACAACCTAAGAAGACGAACCTAAACATTGAAAGATATGTCTGACGAAAAAACGGCAAAAGAAGAAGAAACAAAATCTGTTTCAGAAAATAAAGAAGCTATAAATACTTCGGAAAAAACTGAAGAAACAGCTGAAAAAGATACTGAAGTATTAGAAAATGCATTAGTTGATGAATCTACTAAAACTAAAGCGCCAACAGAAAAAGTTACAGCAGAAGAGGATTCACCTGAAGCGACAGAGCAGTCAGAAAAATTGCCTGAAAACGAGGTAGAAGAAAAGACTTCAGATGAAAAATCTGATAAAGATGACAGTGAAGATGAGGAAGAGGAAATTTCTTCTTCAGATGATGAGGAAAAAGAAGAGGATGATGAGGAAGATGATGGAAAAGACTACAGCGAGCTTTCTAAAAAGGAACTTATTTTTGAGTTTCAATCATTGTTAAAAAACAAACCTGTTCAAAAAATTAAAAATGAAGTTGATGAAATTCGTTCAGAATTCAACTCAAAATTCAACGATCTTTTAGAGCAGAAAAAGGAAGAGTTTTTGGCAGATGGTGGAAATATTATCGACTTTCAATTTACTACCCCATTAAAAAAAGAATTCAACTCACTCTACTTTGATTATAAGGAAAAGCGCAATAAATACTACAAAAATTTAAAGCGAGACCTTCACGCTAATCTTGAAAGAAGACAAGAACTTATTGAAGAGTTAAAAGGATTGTTGAATTCCGAAGAGAGTATGGGTAAAACCTACAATCACTTTAAAGACATACAAAAGCGTTGGCACGAAGCGGGGCCAATTCCGCGTGACAAATACAACCTTGTATGGAACAACTACCACCACCACGTTGAAAACTTTTACGATTTTCTTCATTTAAATCGTGAGTTCCGTGATATGGACTTTAAGCACAACCTAGAACAGAAGCTTAAATTAATTGGCCGTGCAGAAGAACTTGCTCAAGAAAAAAACATAAACAAGGCATTTAGAGAGTTACAAATGCTTCACAAAATGTGGAAGGAAGATGTGGGGCCCGTGGCTAAAGAATATCGAGAAGATGTTTGGGATAAGTTTAGCGAAGCTACAAAAGTAATCCATGACAAACGCCACGCTTATTTAGAGGAACAGGAAAAAGAATATGAGGCTAATTATGAGGTAAAAAAAGACCTCATCAACCAGATAAAACAAATTACCGAAAACACAAAGCCCAGCCATCAAGCTTGGCAAAATTCTATAAAAAAGGTTCAAGAATTACGCGATGCCTATTTTGCGGCAGGAAAAGTACCAAGAGCCTTAAATAAAGGTATTTGGAATGCTTTTAAAGACGCAACGCGTACGTTTAATAGAACAAAGAATGCATATTACAAAGATCAGAAAAAAGAGCAATATGCTAATCTAGAGAAAAAGCGAGAACTGGTAAAAATTGCCGAGGATAACAAAGACAGTGAAGACTTGGAAGCCACGACGCCATTAATGAAGAAAATCCAAGCCGATTGGAAAAAAATTGGCCACGTACCCCGAAAATATAGTGATAAGGTATGGAAACAGTTTAAAGGTGCCTGTAATCATTATTTTGATAGGCTACACGCCCAACGGGATGAAGAAAAAGTAGAAGAGAAAGAGCACTTTGAAGCTAAAGAGGCGCTACTTGAAAAAATGAACAACCTTGAACTTTCGGGCGAACACAAAGAAGACTTAAAAACCATAAAAGCTAATATTAGTGAATGGAAAAAAATTGGTCGTGTCCCTTACAAAAAGCGAAATATTGAACAAAAGTTCAATAAAACCTTAGATAGTTTATTTAATAAATTAGATGTAAGCAAAAAAGATGCTGAACTAATTAAATTTGAGAATAAACTTAACACCCTTAGCAATCGCGATGATGAGCGAAAACTTAAAAATGAGCACTTCTTTATTTCAAAAAAGATAAACGAAACTAAAGATGAAATTCGCCAATTAGAGAATAACTTAAGCTTCTTTAAACATGTTGAAGACGACAATCCATTGGTAAAAGAAGTTCATAACAACATTGCTAAGCATAAAGAACAACTAGAGGTTTGGAAGGCAAAACTTTCCAAAATTAAATCTGTTAGAGACGCTTAAAATGGCTTCTTGTCCGTTATGTCATACTAATAACAATCACATTTTTTACAGCGATGAAAACTTTGAGGTTTTTCAGTGTAATTATTGTTCGCTACTTTATAAAAATCCAGATCAATTTCTAACAGGAAAAGAAGAAAAAAACCGCTATCTAAATCATAATAACGATGTGGACGACAAAGGCTATCAGCGCTTTGTATCACCCATTGTAAAAGCTGTAGATCAGGATTTCCCTGTTACTGCCGAGGGTTTAGATTTTGGTGCGGGCACAGGCCCAGTAATTACCGAAATGCTTTCTGAAAAAGGATATTCATTAACTTTATACGATACTTTTTTTCATTCTAATGAAAAAGCTCTACGGCAATCGTATGATTTTATTGTTTGTTGTGAAGTGATGGAACATTTTCACAACCCGGATGAAGAATTTACACTTCTGAAAAAGCTATTAAAACCTGAAGGTAAGCTGTATTGCATGACAGAACTTTTTTCTTCAGAAATAAACTTCAAAGAATGGTACTATAAAAACGATGAAACCCACGTAGTTTTTTATTCTGAAAAAACAATTAAATGGATACAACAGACTTTTAATTTTTCTGAAGTTAAAATGGAAGGAAGATTGATTATTTTCTCTGCTTGACAATTATAAAAGCTTAGCCTCTTCCCAAAAAACGTCCATTTCGCCTAAGGTCATATCTTTTAAAGCAATGCCTTTTTCTTTCGCTTTGCCTTCCAAATATTGAAACCGATTGATGAATTTTTTATTCGTCCGTTCTAAAGCATTTTCAGGGTTAACGTTTAAAAATCGGGCGTAGTTAATCATAGAAAACAACACATCGCCAAATTCGGCTTCTATTTTATCTGCATTATCCTCAGTTACCTCGTGTTGTAACTCCTCCAGTTCTTCTTTTAGCTTTTCAAAAACTTGTTGTGGCTCTTCCCAATCAAAACCTACTCCCGCTACTTTATCTTGAATTCTATTCGCTTTTACTAATGCCGGCAATGATTTAGGAACACCTTGCAACACGCTTTTTTTACCTTCTTTCAGTTTTAAATTCTCCCAGTTTCTTTTTACTTCTTCTTCATCAGCCACATCAACATCGCCATAAATATGTGGATGACGAGATATCAATTTTTCACAAATTTGATTCAGTACATCAGCAATGTCAAAATCTTTGGTTTCGCTACCAATTTTTGCGTAAAACACAATGTGAAGCAAAAGATCCCCTAACTCGCCTTTTACTTCATCTAAGTCGTTGTCTAATATCGCGTCTCCCAATTCGTAGGTTTCTTCAATAGTAAGATGTCGCAACGTTTGCATCGTCTGCTTTTTATCCCACGGGCATTTTTCGCGCAACTCGTCCATTATAGTTAGCAGGCGGTCAAAAGCTTGTAATTGGTCTTTTCTGGAATTCATAACATATTGTTTCAAAAGGTTATAACAAAGCTACTGGAAATCGTTTTTGAAACTGAAAAGAGTTATTAAAAAGGATTAACAGCAACAAAAAAGAGCGATGCTTTTTAAAACATCGCTCTTCATTAAATATTTAGTATGCTTATTCTTCTTCCGAAGCAGCTTTTTCCTTAGATTCTTCAGATTCAGAAAAATCTGTGAAGCCATTTTTAACAAGTAAATTATACCATTGTATTACTTTTTTAATGTCGCTGGCATACACACGATCTTCATCATAATCTGGTAATACTTCAAAAAAGTATTCTTCCAATTTTATTTTAGGTTCTTTGTGGCTAATGGCCTCTCCCCCATTTTCTTTTTCAGAAATTTTCGAAAACACTTCTCTAATAGGGACTTCTTCGGTTAATGTGTATATCGCTATCTCACTCAATAAACTAACGTTATGACGTCCGCTTACATTGATCTTTTTGCCATCAATTAGAGATTCGGCTAAAAAACCACTTCGAGTTTGTGTTTTTAACTTGTAGAGTCCGGGCTTACCGGAAATTGATAAAATCTTTTCTAAGCTCATAAACTATCTTTTTCAATTTTTGAAAGGTGCAAATATGCACGGTTTCAATCTTCTTTGCAATGCTATTAACGTTTCTTTTTGGCTTTTGGAAAACGCATTCTGTAATCTATACTGATTTTCCCAGCTGAAATTTTACTTAACTTACTTTTAATCAGTCGTTTTTTAAGTGGCGACAGTTTATCAGTAAATAAAATTCCTTCAATGTGATCGTATTCGTGCTGTACAATACGAGCCGCAATTCCAGAAAGTGTTTCCTTATGAGTTTTGAAATTTTCGTCTTCATATTCAATAACAATTTCCGGCTGACGGAAAACATCTTCCCTAACTTCCGGAATGCTTAAACAGCCTTCATTAAAAGCCCATTCATCACCAGATTCTTCCAAAATGCGAGCATTGATAAATGTCTTTTTGAAACCTTCAAGTTGTTTACGCTCTTCTTCGGTTAAATCTTCATCGTCTGCAAAAGGACTTGCATCGACTAAAAATATTCGAATGGGAAGCCCAATCTGTGGTGCCGCCAAACCTACTCCTCTTGCAGCATACATGGTTTCGTACATATTCTCGATAAGCTCGTCCAACTTTGGATAATCTGCATCAATCTCTTTGGCTTCTTTTCGTAAAACGGGATCGCCGTATGCTACAATCGGTAAAATCATTCGTATCTATTTAAATCTATTTGTTGTATAAATATTCTTGTAAAATGATAGTGGCACTAATTTCATCAATCAACGCTTTATTTCTACGTTGTTTTTTCTTTAAACCACTATCTATCATCGTTTGGAACGCCATTTTACTTGAGTATCGTTCATCTACCCGTTTTAGTTCCAATTCTGGAAATGCTTCGGAAAATTTCACGATGAATTCTTTTATATGAACCTCTACATCACTCGCAGTACCATCTTTTTGCTTAGGCTCGCCTACTAAAATCAATTCAACTTTTTCTGAAGCGATGTATTTTTTCAGAAAATCGAGCAATTCGTTTGTTGGTACAGTAGTTAATCCAGAAGCTATTAACTGTAGTTCGTCAGTAATTGCTATTCCAGTTCGTTTTGTACCGTAATCTATGGCTAAAATTCGTCCCATTCGGCTGCAAAAATACGGGTTTGTAAAATAGTATGCCAAAAAAGGGAAGTTAATTGCATTGGACTTTTATCTTTGTGCTTAAATTATGATTGAAATATGAGCCAATTACAACAAATTATAGAAAAAGCTTGGGACGACCGTTCCTTATTACAAGATACCGAAACCATAAATGCTATCAGAGAAGTGGTGAAACTTTGCGATGAAGGAAAACTTCGTTGTGCAGAGCCTACTGGTGATGGATGGCAAGTAAATGAATGGGTAAAAAAAGCGGTGGTTTTATACTTCCCAATTCAGAAAATGGAAACGATGGAAGCCGGTATTTTTGAATACCACGATAAAATTCCGTTGAAAAAAGGCTATAAAGAAAAAGGGGTACGTGTCGTACCTCACGCGGTTGCCCGTCACGGTGCTTATGTTTCAAAAGGGGTGATCATGATGCCTAGTTATGTAAACATTGGTGCCTATGTAGATGAAGGGACCATGGTTGACACTTGGGCAACTGTGGGAAGTTGCGCTCAAATTGGCAAAAATGTTCACCTTAGCGGTGGCGTTGGTATTGGCGGTGTTTTAGAACCCTTACAAGCAGCCCCAGTAATTATAGAAGACAATGCCTTCATTGGTTCACGATGTATCGTTGTGGAAGGTGTACGTGTTGAAAAGGAAGCGGTTTTAGGCGCAAATGTTGTGTTGACAGCTTCCACTAAAATAATTGATGTTACGGGCGATGAACCTGTTGAAACGAAAGGTTTAATCCCATCGCGATCAGTAGTAATCCCTGGAAGTTATACTAAAAAGTTTCCTGCTGGTGAATTTCAAGTACCTTGTGCTTTAATAATTGGTAAACGGAAAGAAAGCACCAATAAAAAAACATCATTAAACGACGCACTTCGCGAGTATAACGTAGCGGTTTAATTACATGAAAGTACTCGTAATACAACAAAAAATGATCGGTGACGTGTTAACGTCCACCGTGCTATTTGAGGTATTGCGAAACCACTTTCCTAAAGCTGAACTACATTATTTGGTAAATACAAATACCATTCCCGTTCTTGAAAATAATCCGGTAATTGATAAAATAATTCCATTTACTAACGAAGTGGAATCTTCAAAAAGCAAATTTAAAGACTTGCGTGAGCAGGTAAAGAATGAAGGATATGATGTAGTTATAGATACATACGCTAAAATAAGTAGTGCTTGGATCACTAAAAGCTCTGGGGCAAAATACCGTATTTCATATAAAAAATGGTATACCCAGTTTGCTTATACCCATACCTTTTCACGGCATACAATGTCATTAAACAAAGCAGGGTTAGCCATTGAAAACAGGTTAATGTTGCTTTCCCCTATTATAAAGGAGGTTGAACAAAACTGTAAACCAAAAATCTATCTTACTGAAGGTGAAATAAATACAGCGAAAGAAGTATTAGAGAAGTACAAAATAGATACTTCAAAAAAGCTGTTTATGGTTAGTGCTTTGGGAAGCAATGAGTTTAAAACCTATCCACTTCCTTTTATGGCAAAACTTCTGGATTATATAGTAAAGCAAACCGATGGCCAATTGCTTTTTAACTACATTCCAAGTCAAAGACCAGAAATAGAAAAACTATATAATTTATGTAGTCCAAACACACAACAACATATTTATTTAGAGCTATACGGCAAAAGCCTTCGGGAATTTATGGCGCTTACGTATCACTGTGATGCTTTAATAGGAAATGAAGGCGGTGCCATAAACATGGCAAAAGCACTGAATGTAAAAACGTTCTCTATATTCTGTCCTTGGATTAAAAAAGAAGCTTGGAATATTTTTGAAGACCGAAATAACCATGCTTCGGTACATTTATATGATTACATAAGCTATAAGCCCCATTTTTCAAACAAAAAAGGAGCACGTTCTAAAGGAAAATTAAATTATGATCTTTTCAAACCAGAACTCATTATTCCCAAACTGCATGAGTTTTTAACCGGTGAAAATATCTATACCGAAACAAAACGTTTTTCGGCAACCGTGATTACACTTAACGAAGAAATGAAAATCGCTAGATGTATTGAATCACTACTTCCGGTGGCTGATGATATTGTGATTTTAGATTCTTTTAGTACAGATGCTACCGAAGCTATTTGCAAGCAATATCCTGTGCGTTTTATTCAGCAAAAGTTTGAAGGGCATATTCAGCAGAAAAATTCTGCAATCGATGCTGCAAAATATGACAAGATTATTTCGCTTGATGCTGATGAGGCTTTAAGCAAAGAACTGCAATCGGCTATTTTAAGGTTAAAAGACAATTGGAAAAAAGATGGTTATTTTGCAAAACGGTTTAATAATTATTGTGGACAATGGATATACCATTCAGACTGGTATCCAGATAGAAAACTTCGTGTTTTTGACCGAAATAAAGCTCGATGGGGCGGAATTAACCCGCACGATACCATACAAATGCAACCTGGCTCTAAAACCGGAAAGTTAAATGGTAGTATTTTACACTGGGTACATACAAGTTATGAAGAACACAGCCTGAAAGTACATAAGTTCTCTTCTATTGCAGCACGGGAATATTACAAATTAGGTAGAAAATCAGGCATTTTTGACATTTTAATAAAACCAACTTGGACCTTCTTTAAAGCGTATGTTTTACGTCTTGGTTTCTTAGACGGTTTCAACGGCTTAATAATTTGTACCTTTAGCGCCTACACTACTTTTTTAAAGTATTTAAAATTAAAACAACTCATTAAAAATAATCCTAACCATTCATGAAAATTGTAATCCTTGCTGCCGGAATTGGCTCAAGATTGGGCAACCCCTTTCCAAAACCGCTTACACCACTAAAAAACGGAAAAAGCATCATGCAAATGATGATTGAAAACATTGATAAGTACTTTTCAGAACATGACGTCTATGTTGTAGTAGGTTTTAAAAAAAACAGCATTATGGAAAACTTTCCTCAGTTGGCTTATGTTTACAATCCATATTTTGACCAAACCAATACAGCTAAGAGTCTTGTACGAGCATTAAAGAAGTGTAAAGGGGAAAGTGTACTTTGGTTTAATGGTGATGTTGTTTTTGATGAAAAATTACTGGAAAACTTACAAGCACATATAGAAGAAGACACCTCATTTGTTGCGGTAAACACCAATTTTGTTGGCGATGAAGAAGTAAAATACACTTTGAATAACGGCTTTGTGGATCAACTTTCAAAAGAAGTGAAAAATGGTTTAGGTGAAGCCGTTGGAGTTAATTATATTTCAAAAAACGACCTTTCAGAATACATTGAACGGCTAGAAGAATGTGATAACAATGATTATTTTGAACGCGGACTCGAACTGCTTATCGAAAAAGATAATGCAAAGGTAAAAGCCGTTGATATTTCAGCTTTTAACTGTATGGAAATCGATTTTCAGGAAGATTTGGATAACGTCAATAAATTTCTGTAACCTATGAAAGTGATTTTGTTCTGTCAAAATGCCTATGCTTTTGAGATTATGAAACCTATCAAACGGGTTTTACTAGAACGAGGTCATGAATATCTTTGGTTTATCACCCAAAAACTTTCAACACTTTTCCCGTTTGCCGACGAACCTGTAACACAAAGTATTGCTGAATTAGAAGCTTTTAAGAGCGATGCTATCATTGCCCCAGGGAATGAAGTTCCACATTATTTACAAGGATTAAAAGTTCAAATTTTTCACGGGTTGGCGGGCGAAAAAAAAGGACATTTTCATATTCGGCATTATTTCGATTTGTATTTAACGCAAGGCCCTTATTTTACGAGAGGCTTCAACAAGCTAAAAGCACGTTTCAAAAATTTTGATGTGATAGAGACCGGGTGGTCCAAGCTTGATGCATATGCACAAAACAATGAGGAAGTTCTTTCAGAAAAAGAAAATTTGCTCAAAAAACATAATGCCAAACACGTTTTATTATATGCCCCTACCTTCTCACCTTCTCTTACCTCTGCTGAAATTTTAAAACCTGAAATTGAACAATTGGCTCAACACGGCGATTATATCATCAACATTAAGTTTCACGATTTAATGGACTCAAAATATATTGAAGCCTATAAAAACCTAGCTGCTAAATATGACACTGTATATTTTAAAGAAGGACGTGACATTATCAAGCAGTTTATAGTGGCAGATTTGCTAATTAGTGATACATCATCGGTTATTTATGAGTTTTTATTGCTGAATAAGCCTGTTATTACCTTCGGAAATATTAATAAAAATATACAATGGGACAATCTTACCGAAAAAGGTGAATTACCAAACGCTGTTTCAGAAAACCTTACAACTGACCCATTTGCTGAAAAACGCGCAAAAGTGATTGCTGAATACCACCCATACAACGACGGGAAATCTTCAGAAAGAATGGTGAAAGCAATTGAACAGTATATTGAAAAACACGGAGTACCAGAAAAAAGAAAACTATCTCTTTTCAGAAAGTATAAAATCAACAAGATTTTTGATAGAAAGTCGTAGTTATTTCAGTTTCAACTTTTGCTTTAAGTGCTTTTTTCGGTAGAATTTTCTCTGAAATTTTGATGTTAAGCCCCACATCAAATCAAAAACTTTATCGTAGGATTTTCCAGTAATCTTTGTGTACTCATCACTCATAATTTCAACCATTTCTTTTTTTGAAGTAAGCCTAGAGTAGTTTTTGATTCGCTCTTCAAAAGATAAATTTTTAAAGTCCATTCTATTAAGATCAACTAGATAAAAATTAAACTGGTTTCCGTTCTTTTTAATTAACGTATTACCAGGGGAATGGTCTTTAAACAGAATGTTATTTTCGTGAAGCTTATGAGTAAAAGCTGTAAACTCACGTAATATTTGTTCTCTATTAGGATAATCAGGATTTTCAATTAACGCTCTAAACGTGCAATCTGCTTCTAATTGTTGACTTATGTAATAACTCTTACCGAAAAACAAAGGATTGTTTTCTTCTAAGTAGGCAATTGGATAGGGTGTGCCTATTCCATGGGTAATTAAGTAAGTAGCATGTTCAAAAGAGCGAGCGGCTTTCGATTTTCTGAAAAAATTATACACCACTTTGTTTATAAAGTTGGGTACTTTAAACGATTTTATGTTAATCTTCTCATCACCTAATTGAAAAATTTTAATAACGTTTCGATCACCTCTACCTAGATTTTCACCTTCTTTATCAAAGGAATCAATCAGTTTTAATATTTCCTCTTTTTGAGGTTTGTATTTTTCAGAAAATAACATCTTCATTTGCCAAAGATACAATTTGGTTGATAAGAAAACCATAATTTATCTATCAGCTTGATTTTGCCTCGCACGCATAATTCAAGTACCTTTGGTATTCACAATTTTATATGAAATCTGTTTTTTTAGAATCTCATAATATTAAAAACCTTTATTTTGGTTTTGGGCAATTTAACTATCACTTAATCACTGCCCTATCAAAATTAGAGCACCCAGGTTACCGTATTACATTGCACGGAAAAGACACAGATTGGCTTCGAAAAGAATTTGGTGATGTGTTTGATTATAAAAAAAGTTACTCGCTGCGTCGGTATGCTCCGTTTAGGATTAGAAAAAAATATGATCTCTGGCACGCTCTCAACCAGAATATAAAAATTGAACCGTATCACGACATTCCATATTTATTAACGGTGCATAACATAACCCACATTAAAAATCCAGACAGTTATTTGCACGAGAAAGTACATCAACGGTTTCAACGAAAGCTGAATAGAAGTACTGCAATTACTTATATTTCAGAATTTGCCAAGCAATCTACGCATCAGTTTTTTGATGTTCCTAATGTTCCAGAATATGTTATTTACAACGGAAACCCCTTAACCAATACTAATTTACCAACTGCTTATAAGCCAGAATTCGTTCCTGAAAAACCGTTCTTGTTTTCCATTGGTCAAATAACGGCTCGTAAAAACTTTATTTCGTTAGTGAGAATGCTTTCAAAACTGAAAGATTTACAGTTAGTAATAGGAGGAAAAAACACTACCGAAACAGCTAAAGAGTTATTGGAAGAAGCTGAAAAATTAGGTGTCAAAGACCGTGTTTTTCTAATCGGAAACATTTCAGAAGAACAAAAAAAATATTATTATGCCAACTGTGAAGCGTTTGTATTCCCGTCATTACGAGAAGGTTTTGGTTTACCAGTAATTGAAGCTATGTTGTTTGGCAAACCAGTATTTACTTCAAACAACACATCATTGCCCGAAATTGGTGGTGATCTTGCCTATTATTGGGAGCATTACGAACCTGAATATATGGCTAGCGAGCTTGAAAAAGGATTGCACCATTTTTCAGATAATAAAAATATGCTTCAACAAAAGTTGGTAGAGAGAGCAAAATCATTTAATTGGGATACAGCTGCTAAGCAATACGCAAAAGTGTACCAATCTATTATTTCAAAATAACACTATGGTAATCAACAAACTAATTGCTTCGTTACAACGAAAAAAAACACGTAGAAGAACCGTTAAGGCGATTCTTTCTAGAGAACAGCATAACAAAGATGTGGTAAATATTCATAGGTTAGATACCAAAAATATTGGTGATTATTACTGTGCGCCCCATCATTACTTCGAAAAATTAAAGGGAAAGCATTTAGATATTTTTGATTATAAAAGTCAAGATAAAAGTGTAACAGACAACTTTACAAAACAAATTAGTGACAATGCTTTAATTATTGGTGGCGGTGGTTTATTAAACAGAGGTGGATTTAAGCTGCAAATGAACCTTTTTGAAAAACTAGCATCTCAATCTAAAAAAACCGTTTTATGGGGAGTTGGCCATAACGCAAAATCACCTAAATATTATGGAAATATCACAAATTACAATATTGATGTTTCAAAGTTTGGATTAGCCGGAACCCGTGATTTAACAATGCCCGGTGAATATGTTCCGTGTGTAAGTTGTCTACACGAGGTTTTTGACAAACCTTTTACTGAAACAGAAGAAGTAGGTGTTATTTTTCACAAAGACACTGTAAAAAAAGAACAAATAACCAATGCCTTTAGTGAGCTACCGACAACATCAAACACAACTAATTTAGAAGAGTTAATATCATTTATCGGAAAATGTAACGCTATAATTACGGATAGCTACCACGCTATGTATTGGACCATGCTATTAGGTAAAAAAGTAGCTGTAGTACCTAACTCTTCAAAGTTTTATGATTTTAAATATAAACCCATATTTACAAATTTTAAAGATTGTCTTATAGATGTAAAAAAGGCTCATACGTATTCTGGCGTACTTGAAGAATGTCGTGAAATCAATACTAATTTTTATGAAAAAACAGCTAATTATCTTAACTTATAAATCAATATGCGAGAAGAAATAAACAATGCTATAGCCGTTTTAAAACGTGGCGGGCTCATTCTCTACCCTACCGATACAGTTTGGGGTATTGGTTGTGATGCCACCAATCCTGAAGCTATTGAAAAAGTTTTTAAACTGAAACAACGCGATGAAAGTAAATCGCTAATATGTTTGGTTCATGATTTTAAAATGCTAAATGAATTTGTAGAAGATGTACCAGAAGTAGCCTACGATATCTTAAAATATGCTGCAAAACCTACGACAATAATCTACGACGACCCTATTAGAGTAGCTGAAAATTTAATCGCTGAAGACAATTCGTTGGCTATTCGCGTGGTGCAAGATGATTTTTGTAAGCAACTAATCCGGAAATTCAGAAGGCCTATTGTGTCTACTTCAGCCAATATTAGTGGTGTTAAAACCCCGTTAAATTTTAAATCCATTGCACCCGATATTTTGGAGGGCGTTGACTATGTGGTAAATTTGCACAAGTCTAAAAAAATGCAACAACCATCAGCAATTATTAAATTAAAAAATGATGGCACTGTAAAGGTTATTCGCAATTAAACTAAGATTAGCTTGAAAATACTTTAAACAAAAATGCCAACATATCCTAACGCATTACAAAACCCAATATTTAAAACCGTATCGAAAGCTGCTAGCAATTTAAAAACGGAAAGCTATGTTATTGGCGGATATGTACGCGATTATATTTTAGACCGTGGCAAAGCAAAAGATATAGATATTGTTGCAGTTGGTAGTGGTATTGAATTGGCAAAAGAGGTCTCTAAACTTCTCCCGGGAAAACCCAAAGTTTCTATTTTTAAAACCTATGGTACCGCTATGCTTAAAACCGGCGGAATTGAGCTAGAATTTGTAGGTGCCCGTAAAGAATCTTATTCCGAAGAAAGCCGAAACCCAGCTATAGAAGATGGAACACTAGAAGATGACCAAAATCGACGTGATTTTACCATTAATGCATTAGCACTAAGTTTAAATGATAAGAACTTTGGTGAGTTGTTAGACCCATTCAATGGCATAGAAGATCTTGAAAAAAAGATTATCAAAACGCCTTTAAATCCAGATATTACCTATAGCGACGACCCATTACGGATGCTACGGGCCATTCGCTTTGCCACACAACTTGACTTTTTTATTGAAAAAGAATCGTTGCAATCCATTACCAAAAATGCAAAGCGAATAAAAATCATTTCAAAAGAGCGAATTATTGACGAGATCAATAAAATCTTGTTGGCCGATAAGCCATCTAAAGGTTTTGCCTTGCTTCATAAAACTGGTTTGCTTCCTTTTATTTTTCCTGAATTAGTTGCCTTAGAAGGTATTGATGAAAAAGAAGGACAACGGCATAAAGACAATTTTTGGCATACGCTGGAAGTGGTCGATAACATTTCAAAAACAACAGACAACCTTTGGTTACGTTGGGCAGCCTTATTACATGATATTGGAAAAGCACCCACTAAAAAGTTTGACAAAAAAATTGGCTGGACATTCCATGCCCACGAATTTGTAGGCTCAAAAATGGTCTATAAACTTTTTAAGCGCATGAAAATGCCACTGAATGATAAAATGAAATTTGTTCAGAAAATGGTTTTAATGAGCTCTCGTCCTATCGTTTTGGCAACTGATGTTACTGATAGCGCTGTTAGACGATTGATTTTTGATGCAGGAGATAACGTAGATGATTTGATGACGCTTTGTGAAGCCGATATTACCACTAAAAACCCAAAGAAATTTAAAAAGTACCATAATAATTTTCAAAAAGTTCGGGATAAAATTCAAGAAGTTGAAGAACGTGATCACATCCGAAACTTTCAACCGCCCATTAGTGGAGAAGAAATTATGAATACCTTTGGTTTAAAACCTTCTCGGGAAATCGGTATTATTAAAGATGCCATAAAAGAAGCTATTTTAGAAGGTGATATTCCTAATGAATATGAAGCTGCCAAAAGTTTTATGCTTCAAAAAGGAAAAAAATTAAACTTAACACCCGTTACATAATGTATAGAAAGTGGGTAAAAATAGCATTAATTGCTGTTTATTTAGTAATTATAGCAGGAGCCATGGTTAGAATGACAGGCTCTGGAATGGGTTGTCCAGATTGGCCTAAATGCTTTGGTTATTATATCCCCCCTACCGATATTACAGAATTGGAATGGCAACCTCAGCGTAGCTTTAAAAAAGGGCAGGTAATCATTAAAGATGAAACACTTCAAGTAGCTGCCAAAGACTTTACAACAAGCGAAACTTTTTCAGAAAATAATTGGAACCTGTACACCAAACACGATTATGCAACCTTTAACGTTTGGCATACCTGGATTGAATATATAAATCGTCTTTTTGGAGCACTTTCCGGCTTGGCTGTCCTAATTATGGCGCTATTTTCTTTTAGTCAATGGAAGCATAGTAAACGGATTACCTTGCTTTCTTGGCTTAGTGTATTTTTACTTGGGTTTCAAGCTTGGTTAGGGGCAACTGTAGTTTACTCCGTTTTATCACCTATACGAATCACCATACATATGGTGATGGCATTAGTTATTTTGGCTGTTTTATTGTACTTATTATATTATTCTCAGCCTAAACTGCGTACTTTTTCTATTTCAATAGGCTATACAAATCTTTTGATATTTGCACTGTTATTAACTATTGTACAAGTGGTACTGGGCACACAAGTCCGCCAGTTTGTAGATGAGCAAGTAGATATAGTTGGCTACCAAGCAAAGTCACTCTGGCTCGATAACCCCGATTTGTATTTTTACGCACACCGTTCTTTTTCTATTTTGATATTTTTGGTCAATTTAGCGTTATGGTTTTTCAATAAAAAACACAGTTACGGCCTCAAAAAAATAAACACAGTATTCTTCTTAGTCATTCTTGAAGCTGCAACAGGCATCGCCATGTATTATTTTGATTTTCCTTTCTTATCCCAACCACTTCATTTAATAATAGCATCTTTATTGTTTGGATATCAATTTTATGTTGTATTGCAAGCATGGAAAAGACACCGGCCAGATTTTATCACTCGGCAAGTTTAAACTAAATTAACTGGTAATATTTAACCCGTATTTCTTCTTCTGAAAAGTGGAATAGTTCGTACCTTTGTCCCCTAAATTTTTCAGTTATGGTGTACCGGTTTAGAGTCATTCTTGACACACATGAAGATGTTTTTAGAGATATTGAAATTGAAGCTTCAGATAACCTTGAGGACCTTCACAATGTAATCTTGCAATCCTTTGGTTTTGAAGGACAAGAAATGGCCTCATTTTATGTAAGTAATGAGAAATGGGAGCAAGGAGAAGAAATCGCTCTGTTTGATATGGGCGACAAACCTGGTTCTGTTAGGGTAATGAGTGAAAACCGTTTGGAAGATACCGTTTGGCGAGAACAAACCCGGTTGCTTTACATTTACGACTATCTCAATATGTGGACGTTTATGGTAGAATTGGCAGATATCGTCGAGCCAGAAGATGGTCAAAGCTACCCAAACCTTATGTACGTTGAGGGCCAAATACCAGCTGTAGCGCCAGAACGGGAGTTCATTATTGAAGATATGGACGATGCCTTTTCTGAAGAAGAGGAAGACGAAATGGGCCTTGACCCAGAAGATTATGATACGCTAGATTTTGACGAAAATTGGAACTAATATAAAACAAGTTCTCAGCTTTTTACAGTAGCTTTAACCGTTACAATTTTCAGTTAATTTAACCTTTAGATTTTACATTTAAAATGATCAACTTATACGCTGCACATATTGCTTCACTTTCTATTCACAGAGTAGGAAATAAAAGCCGTAACGAAGGGATTTTTCTTTCATCGGCACCTTACAAAATGGATGATGAGATTAGACCTTTGTTAAAAGAGTTTTTTCTGAAACCATTTCGCGACAAAGAAGAAAACTACTTTCAGTTTCGTCACGAAGCTGATTTGGAATTTCATGATTTATATAACACTGTTTCTGAAATTTTTAATGATCCAGAAAGTATTCACGAACACAGTAAAAAGATAACCAAGCATCTTTTTGACCAATCCATGCATCCGCATATTAAAAACGGGGAAGTATATGTAGCGTATATGGAAAACCTGCAGATTGATAATGAAAAGGTAGATGGCATTGGTATTTTTAAGTCTGAGATAAAACAAGACTTTCTTCAGTTTGCTGAACAGGGTAATCAATTAGATGCTATACTTCAGCAAGGTGTAAATCTTAAAAAACTGGATAAAGGGGCACTTATATTCAACGTAAAGAAAGAGGAAGGCTACAAAGTACTTTCCATTGATAGTAACCGCTATGACGCCCGTTATTGGGTGGAAAGCTTTTTAGGTGTTGATGCGTTTGAAGATGAAAACTTCTTCACCAAAAAGTATTTAAAATTCTGCCAGGATTTTGCAAAAGATGTGGTACTTCCTGCGGAAGATAAACAACAAGAAGTTATGTTTATGAACCGTGCCGTAAACCACTTTGCTAAAAACGATAATTTTGAAGAAAGTTCTTTTGTAAACGAAGTGATTGATAACCCTGCATTAGTGCCTGAATTTAATCATTACAAAACAGAAAAAGCACCAAAATATAAAATTGAAGACCTCACCACCTTCCCTATTGCCAATACTGCAGTGAGTGCCGCTCGTAAAAAGATTAAAAATGTAATTAATCTAGATACTAACATTCAGATAAAGATGGATTTCATAAATCCTGACAGTGCAGAGCGTTTTGTAGAAAAAGGCTGGGATGAAGAAAAACAGATGTATTATTATTTGGTTTACTTCAACAAAGAAGAAAAGTCGTAATTGACTGGTGTTTGATGACAGATGATGGATGTATATTAACTAATGTCATCAGTAATCCAGCACCCAACATCTAGCTTCAAACTTCCAACTTCCAGCATTAATTTGTAACAAATCTTCAGTACATTCGTCGTATAGATAGCTAACCCAAAAAATACAATTCTTTGGAACCCATACTTACGATTGACAATCTTACCAAAAAATTTGGTCCTATAACCGCCGTAAAAGACCTCTCTTTTACCATTGAAAAAGGAAATGTGTACGGAATTTTAGGCCCAAACGGAAGCGGGAAATCAACCACATTGGGCATCGTCCTAAATGTGGTCAATAAAACTGACGGTAGTTACCATTGGTTTGACGGCACCGATTCTACCCACAATGCGCTAAAAAAAGTTGGTGCCATTATTGAACACCCCAACTTTTACCCGTATATGACAGCGGTTCAAAATTTAGCGTTGGTATGCAAAATTAAAGGAGTTCCTACTTCAAAAATTGAAGAAAAACTAGAAGTTGTTGGTTTACTGGAAAGGAAAAACAGTAAATTTAAAACATTTTCTTTAGGGATGAAGCAACGTTTGGCGATTGCTTCAGCTTTGCTGAACGATCCTGAAATATTAATCCTCGATGAACCCACAAACGGTTTAGATCCACAGGGAATTCATCAAATACGGGAAATTATAAAGAAAATTGCTTCAGAGGGGACTACAATTTTACTGGCCTCTCACCTACTTGATGAAGTTGAAAAAGTTTGTTCACACGTTGTGATTCTTCGAAAAGGGGAAAGCTTATATACCGGAACGGTTGATGAAATGAATGCCAGCCACGGTTTCTTTATTCTACAAGCAAATGATATGCAGCTATTGGAAAATGAATTAAAAAATCATGCTGGTTTTGGAAAACTGAAGAAGGAAGGTGACACGCTCGTTGCTTATTTAGAAGAACCTATGGACGCTTCAACCTTAAACAAACAGCTTCAGGAAAAAGGAATTATTCTATCACACTTAGTGAAACGAAAAGAAAGCCTAGAAGAACAATTCCTTGAATTGACTAAAAACCTAAACTAACTAACCGTATGTTACGACTTCTCAATATAGAACTTCAAAAATTAAGATATAATCGATCTGTTAAAGTTATTTCAATCGTTTATTTTTCATTAATTATATTTATTTCTGCTATTGCTTCAATAGAATTTGATTTCGCCTCTGTCAATTTTAGACTTGCAGATCAAGGTATTTTTAACTTTCCCTTTATTTGGCATTTCAACACCTATATAGCTGCTATTCTTAAAATATTTTTAGCTATTGTCATTGTTTCAATGATGAGTAATGAGTATAGTTACCGTACACTAAAACAAAACTTAATTGACGGTTTAAGCAAAAAAGAGTTTGTCCTTTCTAAATTTTTAACTGTACTAGTTTTTGCTTTAGTTTCAACAATATTTGTTTTTTTGGTTTCTTTAGTTTTAGGACTCATCTTTTCAGATTATAAAGAGTTTGGGATTATTTTTAGTGACCTAGAGTACCTTCTTGCCTATTTTGTAAAATTAGTTGGATTCTTTTCATTTTGTATGTTCTTGGGAGTTTGGGTTAAACGTTCTGCTTTTGCCATTGGATTTTTAGTTATTTGGCAGATTATTGAGGGACTTATAGCCATCGGATTTCAGTTTATCCGTGTTAAAACTGGAACTAATTTATTTGAAAGCGTATACAATTTTCTTCCCTTAGATGCTATGTCTGACCTGATTAAAGAACCTATGTCACGTTTGGGTGCTGTACAATCTGCGGCCACGCAATTAGGGGAGAATTTTACAAAAAGTTATGATGTCACTCTTTTAAACGTAGCCATTGTATTAATTTGGACATTCTTGTTTGTGTATTGGAGTTATGCTTTGTTGAAAAAGCGTGATTTATAGAGTTTTCATTCTTTTTAAAATAAGTACATTCGGAAACTCTAAAAGAAAGTCCCATTTTTCATGAAAAGAACATTATTTCTTATTTGCTTTATCGTTGCTTATTCATCTTTCTCACAAACTGAACCTAAAGTCGCTAAAGAAGTAAACGCAGCGCCTTCCATCATAACTTTTAACCTTCTATCATCATTTAGCCCTTATAATCCTAGATACAGATTGGGTTACATTAAAGGTTTTTCTGAAAGATGGCGTGCTGGGTTAGATATTGGTTATGGAAGTGAAGCAATAAACTTTTTTTCTATAGGTGAAAATGTTGGCAAAGATTACCAGTTATTTGAAATACGACCAGAAGTATATTTTATTTTAAACCCAGCAAATAAAGTAAAGCAACATATCTCTTTAGAGCTTTTTTATATAGACCAAAAAGAGACACTCATAGATAATAATTATATTCTCGAAAATGACAATCGAGTAGAATTTGATCGTGCAGATTTTCATCGAAAAAAAATAGGAACGCACCTTAAGTATGGTGCTTTTTTACCAATTACAAGAAAATTTGGTGTTAATGCTTATGCGGGTCTTGGTATAAAGTACAGAGATAATACTTTTTCAAATATTATTAATCCAAGAAGTGGAGGCGAATTTTTAGATGAATTTAGCTTTTTTGAAAGATACAGAGAAGAAGATGGTTCTCTTTTTTCAATGAATTTTTCTTTTGGTTTTAAATTATATTACTTGCTCAATTAAAAAGCACTCTCGTTGATTTAATAACTTTTATGATTCTAAATACTTATTTTTGTAGGGCATTGAAAAAGAATCTATGAAGTTTAAAGTAGTATCAGATTTTACGCCCACTGGTGACCAGCCAGAAGCCATAAAATCATTGGTGAACGGGCTTAATTCCGAAGAAAGATATCAAACACTACTCGGGGTTACCGGAAGTGGTAAAACCTTTACCGTTGCCAACGTTGTTGAAGAAGTACAGAAACCAACCTTGGTATTGGCACACAACAAAACGTTGGCGGCACAATTATATTCAGAATTCAAAAATTTCTTTCCCAATAACGCGGTGGAATATTTTGTTTCCTATTACGATTACTACCAACCGGAAGCGTTTATCCCGAGTAGCGGACAGTATATTGAAAAAGACCTTTCCATAAATGAAGAAATTGAAAAGCTTCGCTTAAGCACCACCTCTTCCCTATTATCAGGACGACGTGATGTAATTGTGGTTGCTTCGGTTTCTTGTTTGTACGGTATTGGTAACCCAGTTGAGTTTCAAAAAAACGTAATTAGTTTGCAGCAGGGCCAGACGCTTTCGCGAACCAAATTACTACATCGTTTAGTTCAAAGTCTGTACGCTCGTACTGAAGCAGAATTCCATAATGGAAATTTCAGAATAAAAGGTGATACCGTAGATGTATATCCAGGTTATGCTGATGATGCTTTCCGAATTCATTTTTTTGGAGATGAAATTGAAGAAATTGAAGCTTTTGATCCGAAAACGAATGAAGTAATTGAGAAATATGAACGCTTGAACATCTATCCTGCTAATATGTTCGTTACTTCGCCAGATGTATTACAAGGAGCCATTCGTGAAATTCAAGACGATTTGGTAAAACAACTTGATTATTTTAAGGAAATAGGCAAACACCTAGAAGCTAAACGACTGGAAGAACGCACCAATTTCGATCTCGAAATGATCCGCGAATTAGGCTATTGTAGCGGTATTGAGAACTATTCTCGTTATCTTGATAGGCGTTTACCTGGTACGCGCCCATTCTGCCTATTGGATTATTTTCCAGATGATTATTTAATGATAGTTGATGAAAGTCACGTATCCATCCCACAGGTTGGAGCCATGTACGGCGGTGACCGCAGTAGAAAAGAGAATTTGGTGGAATATGGTTTCCGTTTACCGGCAGCTATGGATAACCGTCCGTTAAAAGCAGAAGAGTTTGAAGCGCTTCAAAACCAAGTGATTTACGTAAGCGCCACACCAGCAGATTATGAACTGGAAAAAAGCGGTGGTGTGTATGTTGAGCAAGTAATTAGACCAACCGGTTTGCTAGACCCACCTATTGAAGTTCGCCCTAGTTTAAATCAGATTGACGACTTGTTGGAAGAAATGCAACTTCGTATTGAAAAAGATGAACGGGTGTTGGTCACTACGCTTACCAAACGAATGGCAGAAGAGTTAACAAAATACCTAACACGTGTTCAAATACGATGTCGCTACATTCATAGTGATGTAGATACCTTAGAACGGGTTGAAATAATGCAAGATTTACGTTTAGGGATTTTTGATGTATTAGTAGGTGTCAACTTATTACGGGAAGGGCTGGATCTACCAGAAGTATCTTTAGTAGCAATTTTGGATGCTGACAAAGAAGGATTTTTACGTAGTAAACGCTCGCTTACCCAAACTGTGGGTCGCGCTGCAAGACATATTAATGGAAAAGCTATTCTGTATGCTGATAAAATTACAAATAGTATGCAAGGAACCATTGATGAGACTGAATACCGACGTGAGAAGCAAATTGCTTACAATAAGGAAAACAACATTACCCCAACGGCAATCAAAAAGTCATTCGAAAATACGCTGGCAAAATCAAAACAAGAGGCCTACACTTTTGAAACTGCCGACAGTCTAGCTGCCGCAGAACCAGAAGATGAATACTTGACTAAACCTCAAATAGAGAAAAAAATACGTGACACACGAAAAGCGATGGAAAAATCGGCTAAAGAGTTAGACTTTATGATGGCTGCTAAGTTGAGAGATAAAATTAAAGTTTTGCAAAGATCATTAGAAGAAGTTAAGTAATGATTATATTTTTTTCTTCGGAAGTTAATTACATCAAAATTTAATTTATGAGCGTGTTAACACAACTGTTTTTACCATTTTTGTACTTTTCATTAAATATGATGCCAACGCAAGATACCGTTCCAAGCAATAAAATTATTCCAGAAAGCATAAAAGAAGAGGCATTAATAGCACTCTCTTACTTTCCGGAATTAAAAGATATTCACATAACTTTTAAGTTTAAGGATAAAATAAAAAAGTCTACCATGCAGGCGCAGCCTACTTGGGGTAGTTTTTTTAAAAGAAGTAAAAACCGAGAGTACATTATACTAATCAGTAGAGAAATACAGATTGAAAACGAAGCCTTTACCATTAATGATATTCCTTCGGATGTTATAGTTGGCTGGTTAGGGCATGAGTTAGGTCATGTAATTGATTATAGCGATCGCAATAACTTTGGGATGTTAATTTTCGGTTTTAAATATCTTTTTTCGAAAATGCATATTAAAGAAGTAGAACGAACAGCTGACACGATAGCTGTAGCCCATGGTATGGGAGATTACATATTACAAACCAAAAATTTTATTTTAGATCACGCTAATATTTCAGAACGGTATAAAAAACGAATTCGTTCGTTCTATATGTCCCCCGAAGAAGTAATGGAATTGATAAATAAAGGTAAATTGGAAGAAGCAGCTACTGCTGAATAGACTTTACAAACGCTTCCCAATCTTTAAACTTCTCTTCGTCCATCACCTTTTCCATTTTTACTTGACCACCTTTCTTTTTATTTTTAGCATTCCATTCATGAAAAACATTTGGTGAAACAGTGGTCACTTTTATCCCTTTTAATGCTTTTTCGCGAGCTACTTTATAGTTTTTGTTGGCTTCTTGTAAGGCAGTATCAAGTGCTTCGGAAAGTTTATCTTCTTCAATATTAGCTGTTGTACCCAAATACCAATGATGGTAAAACTCATCATCATCTTTAACAGCAGCAATGGTAAATTCCGGCAATTCGATATCGAACTGTTGTTCTAATTTCCGAAGGGCGGCTTCCATTTTGTTAACCGATAATTGTGATCCAACCACATTTAAAAAGAACTTAGTACGACCAGTAATGATTATTTCGGCTTTTTTTACATCGGTAAAAGCAATGGTATCACCAATTAAATAACGCCATGCACCCGAAACAGAACTCATAACCAACACATAATCGACATCTTTCTCTACTTCCGAAAGATTTAAAACTGGAGCTTCTTGAGCAATAGAACCATCTTTATTTACATATTCCGGTTTAAAAGGGACAAACTCAAAGTAAATTCCATTATCGGTAACCAACTTCATTGCTGTAGTATCGGGCCGTTGCTGAAAAGCAACGAATCCTTCCGAAGCTAAATATGTATCTATAACCGTTATAGGATGCTTCAATAACTTATTAAAACTTTTTTCATATGGTTGAAATGCAACACCACCACTGGTGTATACTTGTAGGTTAGGCCAAATATCATGAATGTTTTCTAAGTTGTTATGATCGATTACTTTTTTCATCATCAACTCTATCCAAGATGGAATTCCACTTAGTGCGCCAATGTCCCATTCGTGGGCACGTTCAGCAATGTTTTGTACTCGTTCGTCCCAATCGGCTATTTTAGCAATTTCTTCACCTGGTTTATAATACCCACGAAACCAAAACGGAATGTTACTGGCACTTATACCACTAATTTCACCTTCTATAAATTCGTCTCGTTGTTCTAAATCGGTTGAGCTGCCCAACATCATGATTTCTTTTTCAAAAAAATCAGGTGGCAAATCAAAATTCGTCAAGGCACCAACTTGTTTAATACCCGTATTTCGGATGGCTTCAATCATTTCCTTGGTTACAGGAATTCGCTTACTAGTCTTTCCGGTTGTTCCACTACTCAATGCAAAATAAGTAGGTTTCCCTGGCCAAGTAATATCTTCAAACCCTTCATGAACACGGTGCCACCACTCTGTGGTTATTTTATTATAATCGTGAAAAGGGATTGCTTTAGAAAAGCTTTGTTCTATGTTTTCTGAAGCTAAAATTTTTTTAAATCCGTAATATTTCCCAAAGGCAGTATGCTGTGCTTTTTCGAGAAGGTTTTTTAATACTTTTTGTTGTGCTTCAACAGGGGAATCTTCTGAAACCAAATTGTCTCGAAGATCGATTGCACTTTTTATGATAGAACCTAAAACAGCCATATTTTTTCAGTTTTTATGAAAATATAACAATTAATGTTAGTCAGCTATTTTTTTAAATTAAGTTTAACGATTGTACAATTTGTATCTTTGTATTTATGACACACCACCCAGATTCTATACGGATTAATAAAGCTATTAGTGATAGTGGATATTGCTCTAGAAGGCAAGCAGACACCTTAATCGAAAAGGAAAAAGTCACCATAAATGGTACGTTGGCCACGTTGGGTGATCGAGTAATGCCCGATGATGAAGTACGGGTTGACGGGAAACTAATTACCGAAAATGAAAACCTGGTTTATATTGCACTAAATAAGCCTATTGGCATTACGTGTACTACCGATAGACGCGTGGAAGGCAACGTGGTTGACTTTATAAACCACAAAGAGCGGATTTTTCACGTGGGTAGATTAGACAAACCCAGTGAAGGGTTACTATTAATGACCAACGACGGTGATATTGTAAATAAAATTTTACGTGCAGGCAACAAACACGAAAAAGAATACATAGTGACTGTAGACCGTCCTATTACGAATGATTTTATAAAGCGAATGGGTAATGGCATCCCTATACTAGACACTGTAACAAAAAAGTGTGAAGTTGAAAAGATAAGCCGGTTTGTGTTTCGAATTATTTTAGTACAAGGTCTAAATCGGCAAATTAGAAGAATGTGCGAATATTTAGGCTACGAAGTAACAGCCCTAAAAAGAATTAGAATCATGAATATTGAATTGGGTGATTTACCCATTGGCAAATGGAGAGACCTAAGTAAAAAAGAACTGAAAGACCTGCAAGATTCAGTTGAAGAGTCTAAGAATGTACCTCAAGCTAAACGTGTTCAAAGTACAGGCGGCAAACGTAGAAGAAGGTAATTTTTAGACATAAAAAAACCACGTACCGATTGAGTAGCACGTGGTCATTTCAACTAACTAACCAAATTAAATTTCAATTATGAAATCTCAACCATTCTCTTTAATACTTTTTCTTCTTCTTTTTTAGGTAGTGTGATTTCTAACACACCATTTTCATAACTTGCATTTACATTCTCAACATTTATATTTTCTGGTAATGTAAATGATCTTTTGAAACTTTTATAATTAAACTCTTTACGAGTAAATTTTGTTTCATCTTCTGTTTTGTTTTCTTCATTTTCTGAAGTAACTTCAGCAGATATTTTCAATATGTCATCTTCAACTTCAATATTGAAGTTTTCCTTACTTAAGCCAGGAACAGCTAATTGCACTACAAAATTCGTGTTTTTTTCCTGAATATTTACAGCAGGAATGCTAAAGTTTTCATAATTGGGAGTATCCAATCTGTTCTCTGTAAAAAGCTCATCTAATAAAGATGGAAACCAATTGTTATTTCTTCTAACTAAATTCATAACGTTTTATTTTTAATATTGTTTTACTTTTTTTTCTACTAGTACTACACTTATAGCAAAACCAATTCCATTTCATTTTTTAAGACATTTTGACTTGTTTCAGTCTAATATAACTGTCTTTTTGTCTGTTTTCGACAAAGAATTAATCTATTTATTTAATTCAATTTTAAGAATGAAGAAAAAGAAATAGGTTACTTTTAATTTATCAACTAGATAACCCTACTTATTTTATGAAACAATTGTACATAAAACTACTTGCCTTTTTCAGTAATATTAAAAGTAAAATTGCTTTTTACCCTACAATTTTAGCCTTAGCAGGGTTTCTACTTTCCTTCGTAATGGCATCGTTTGAAGACCAAGGAGTGTCACGCCATTTAATTGAAGTAGCACCACAATTACTACTGGAAGATGGTGACACAGCATTAACTGTTTTAAGTGCTTGTATTGGTGGTTTAATATCCATGATGGTATTTAGCTTTTCGATGGTTATGCTCTTGTTAAGCCAAGCATCGAGTAATTTTTCACCTCGACTATTACCGGGCTTAATTTCAGACAAAACACATCAAATTATTTTAGGGACCTATTTAGCAACTATTCTATACAATATATTCACCCTTTTTTCTATCGAACCCAATGACGAAAAATATACGTTGCCTGGCCTTTCCATTTTATTGGGTATTGCGCTAACTATACTGTGCCTTTGTTTGTTCATCTATTTTATCCATAACATTTCGCAAAGCATTCAGATAAACAATATTTTAGATAAGATTTACGAGAAATCAAGAAAGCGAATGGAAAGCCTTTTAGAAAATGAAAAGGACGAGGATAAAAACGTTGTAGAAAATTTTCCTTCAACCGATAATTGGTTTGAATATTCTACAAACGAAAGTGGCTACCTACAAAATATTTCATTTAAAAACATAACAGAAATCGCTGTTAACGCTGAAACAAGGATACACATAACGACACCTAAAGGCTTTTTCGTTTTAAAAAATGCGTGTTTAATTAAATCTGAAAAAGAACTGGACGATTCAACCTTAAAAAAGATCTTATCTAATATTAATTTTTCCAGAGGCGAACTGGTTGAAGATAATTACATATTAGCTTTTAAACAAGTAACCGAAATTGCTGTTAAAGCCATGTCACCAGGTATAAATGACCCTGGAACAGCAATTAACGCAATAGACTATCTTACTGAACTTTTTGCCCTTAGAATGAAGAAAAGAGACAAAGGCATATTAATTAAAGACGATAAAGCAATAGTGAAAATTGCTATTGTAAATTTTGAAGATTTACTCTACAATACTATGGCCGCTTTACGCACTTATTGCAAGCACGACCCTATTATCGTTCAAAAATTAATATGGATGCTTCGCTATTTAGAAAATATAAACGCCTATAAAGAAGAATACAAAACCGTTGTAAAAAAGGAATTAAAAAACCTTGTAGAGGATGCACTAGCTAGTTTTGAGTCTGAACAAGATGCTCAAAAAATAAAAGCTCTGGCCTCTTTACAATAAAAACCCAGTTGATGAAACCGGGCTTTGTTTGCTTTTTTTAAACTTACTTAAGGCTCACCAAATTAACGGGCTGAATATAAACCATTCCTTCTTTTAGCTCACAGGTTACTGTTTTATAATTTAGTCTCCTTTTAATGTAGTTTTCAATTTCTTTACGCTCTGTTTTTACAGACAAAACCACCAATTCGTGATTTTCATTTACTACAAATTTTACTGTCGCAAATGTATCTTCTTCAATTAAAAAACTAGGATCACTTAGAAGTCGAGAAATTTCTTTAACAGCAATTTTAGAGGGTTCATTTACATTAGTTACTGCTGCAATACTTGTAAAAGCCACAGTAACCAATAGTGCAAGAAACAATACTTTGATTTTTTTCATAACGGTTCGATTAAATGATTGATGTATAGTATAGACAGCTATCAATATAAATTGTTACGAAAAAATCAAAATATTAACTTTTATTTAACTAAAAACAAAAACCTCTTGCGAAAAACAAGAGGTTTTATTAATTAAAAAAGTATGTTTTATTAAGACAGTACTGCGTGTACTTTATCTGCAGCTTCTTGAAATTGTACTGCACTCTCCACAGCAAGACCACTGTTGTCTATCAATTCTTTTGCTTTATCAGCATTCGTTCCTTGTAAGCGTACAATAATAGGCACTTCAATATTACCCATATTTTTATAAGCATCTACAATACCTTGCGCAACGCGGTCACAACGAACAATACCTCCAAATATATTTACCAAAATAGCTTTTACCGAAGGATCTTTAAGTATTAAATTAAACGCTGTCTCCACGCGTTCAGCATCGGCTGTACCACCAACATCCAAGAAGTTAGCGGGTTCTCCACCAGCTTGTTTAATAAGGTCCATCGTTGCCATTGCCAATCCAGCTCCGTTCACCATGCAACCTACATTACCATCAAGATCTACATAGCTTAATCCAGCTTCACGTGCTTCTACCTCAACTGGGTTTTCTTCACGAATGTCACGCATTGCCGCATAATCTTTATGACGGAACAACGCATTGTCATCCAATGTTACTTTTGCATCTACTGCAATGATTTTATCGTCACTTGTCTTTAAAACTGGGTTTATTTCAAATAAAGAAGAATCAGATTCTGTATAAGCTTTGTATAATGCTGTAACAAACTTTGTCATTTGTTTAAAAGCTTTTCCGCTTAACCCTAAGTTAAATGCAACACGGCGTGCTTGGAATGGCATTAAACCTAAAGAAGGGTCTACTTCTTCGTTGAAAATCAAGTGAGGGGTTTCTTCAGCAACAGTTTCAATATCCATTCCACCTTCAGTAGAATACATAATCATATTTTTACCAGTTGCACGGTTTAACAACACGCTCATGTAATATTCTTCCGGCTCACTATCACCAGGATAGTAAACATCTTCAGTAATCAATACTTGGTTTACTTTTTTTCCTTCCTTGCTAGTTTGTGGCGTTACTAAATTCATCCCAATGATGTCACCTGCAATTTCTTCTACCTCTTTAAGGTTTTTGGCCAATTTCACACCGCCACCTTTACCACGGCCACCAGCATGAACTTGTGCTTTGATAACGTGCCAACCGGTTCCGGTTTCTTCGGTTAATTTTTTTGCAGCTTCTACAGCTTCCGCTGGGGTTTGCGCAACGATTCCTCGTTGTATTTCAACTCCAAAACTGTTTAATATTTCTTTTCCTTGATATTCGTGTAAATTCATAATAGCGTTTTATGGCTTAATTTTCAGATGCACAAAAGTAATAATTTTGCTAGTATTTTCAGGTTGTCTTTCATCTTATTTTTATGAGAAGTATCTTTTAGGTATTTTAAAAATTTACTGAATTTTTAAAAAAGAAACTTAAGAAGTTTAAGTATATTTAATTGGTTATCAAAACACAAGAAAATGAAAAATTTTGATTGGACTCAATTTACAAGAAAAGTGGCGATACAAGCCCCCAAGCAAAAGTTATATGATGCTTGGACAAAGCCCGAAGAGCTGGAAAAATGGTTTTTAAGTAATGCTGAATTTTACACTTCGGAAAAAGAAAAAATTAAAAAAAGTCAATCTATTAAAGAAGGACAATCATATGACTGGCAATGGTATTTATACTCTGTCACTGAATCTGGCAAAGTTACCAAAGCTAATGGCAGTGATTTTCTACAGTTTACTTTTGCTGGTGATTGCTTGGTTGACGTTAGCTTTGAACCCTTTAAAAATGGGACTATTGTTACTCTAACTCAAAAAAATATTCCAACTGATGATGAAAACAAAGTTAATGTTCGTTTGGGCTGCGACAAAGGATGGTCTTTTTATTTAGTAAACTTAAAATCGGTTTATGAAGGCGGATTAGATTTAAGAAATAAAGATCCTGAACTAAAACCCATGCTCAATAATTAAAATTTTAATAATAGTTTAAATTACCCTCTTTAGTTATATATTAAGCACTAAATTTTAAAACAAGAAAGGTATGTCCCTCGATCATTTTTTTAAAAACCTAACAGAAATTCCCGAAGTATTTATTGGGACTACGTGTATTTTTTTACTCATCATTTTATACACAAGAATCTTTGGTTTAAAAAGCTTCAGTAAAATGACGGGGTTTGATTTTGTGATAACCGTAGCCATAGGTAATATTATTGCTATGACAGTAAACACAGGCAATCCCTCTGTATTGGTGGGGGCAATCTTACTGCTTATTCTGTATGTTCTTAATTATTTAATCACATATATACGGTACAAAAGTAAATCTGTTGAAAATTTGATTGAAAATAAACCCATTATGATCATGCGAGATGGTAAAGTTTTAAAGGATAATTTGAAAAAGTCTAAAGTAACAGAATCTGAACTGCAATCTAAATTACGTGAAGCAAACGTAATCACCCTTAGCCAAGTAAAAGCTGTAATCCTTGAAACGACCGGTGATGTATCTGTTTTACATACCGACAAAGAAAATATTGAAGTAGCTGATTATTTATTGGAAGGAATAAAAGTTTAAAGTTTAGAAACTTCGTCTTTGGCCGATTTAAATTCTGCGATCATCTCTTCAACAATTTTTGCAGCTGGTTTAATATCGTGTATTAACCCAGATATTTGACCAATCTCAAGCTCGCCTTCTTCTAAATCACCTTCAAACATTCCTTTTTTGGCTCTTGCTCTTCCCAAAAGTTCAATTAGCTCTTCCTTTTCTGGGTTTTTGGTATAAAGCTCCATAACATCATTAAAGAACTTATTCTTTAACATTCTAACCGGGGCCAACTCTTTTAAAGTAAGCATGGTATCACCCTCTTTGGCTTCGACCACCATTTTTTTAAAAGCCTGGTGCGAACTTGATTCTTCACTTGCTACAAAACGACTCCCCACCTGCACGGCATCTGCTCCCAAAACCATTGCTGCCAACATTCCTTTACCTGTGGCAATACCACCGGCTGCGATTAAAGGAATATCAATTTTTTCTTTTACCATGGGTATCAAAGTAAATGTAGTGGTTTCATCTCTTCCATTATGCCCCCCAGCTTCAAAACCTTCGGCAACAACAGCATCCACACCAGCTTCTTGCGCTTTTAAAGCAAATTTTACACTACTTACAACGTGAACCACAGTTATACCATTATCCTTTAGTTTTGATGTATAAGTTTTCGGGTTTCCTGCTGAAGTAAACACGATTTTTACTCCTTCAGAAATGATTATATCAATAATCTTATCAATATCTGGATAAAGCATGGGTACATTAACCCCAAAGGGTTTATCGGTAGCTTTTTTACATTTTTGAATATGTTCTAAAAGCACTTCAGGATACATAGAGCCTGCACCTATAATGCCAAGACCACCTGCATTACTTACAGCACTTGCCAAACGCCAACCGCTGTTCCAGATCATTCCGGCTTGAATTAATGGATATTTTATATTGAAAAGATTGGTAATCCTATTCTGCACGTATTGTTACTTTTTAATTAATTTGAAAGAAGTTTTTTTGTTTCCAGATTGAATAGTCGCAATATAAACCCCCGAAGACATATAAGATACATCTACTTGGTTGTTTTGACTTGAAATGCGAGACTGTTTCACCTGCTCACCCAACACATTGTATATTGTAAAAATTGCTTCAGAATAATCTTTAGGAAATGAAATGTTCACTTGGGTGGTAACGGGATTGGGGTATATTGCAAAATTATTTTCCAGCATTTCATCTTCAATACTCAATTCTATCAATGCATTGTATGCGTCTTCAAAATTTGGAATTCCGTAGCCCATTTTATCTGTAGGATTATCAAACATAGAAGCAGACTCCCTAATTATTTGCATAACCGTACTATTTGGTGTTTGTGGCCTTGCTTGCCAAAAAGAAGCAACTGATCCTGCAATAATAGGTGAACTAAATGAAGTTCCGTTACTAAAAGTAACACCCCCAAATTGGTCTACAATGGCAGCAAATTCTCCTTGTGCTACAACATCTGGCTTAACACGGCCGTCTACAGTTGGCCCAAAAGAGCTGAAATCTGCCGGGTTACCATTAGAATCTACCGCTCCAATCGTTAACATCCCAGGGGAATCACCAGGGGTACCAACAAATCCAAAATCAGAAGGTCTACCATCGTTACCAGCAGAAGTAACCAGTATCATTCCCTTATCAAAAGCATGATTTGCACCGCGAGCCCCAATAGTGGTCTGCCCATCCAAATCTTCATAGCTGTGGTCGTAACGTGGATCATTAAAATCTTGATACCCTAAAGAAGTGTTTACAACATCTACACCTAAACTATCAGCTCTTTCTAAAGCCTCCACCCAAAGGGCTTCTTCAAGCGGGGTTTCGTCATTACCATCTTCAGTTACATACAAATAATAGGATGCATCTGGTGCTGTACCTACAAACTGACCGTCTAAAAACGCAGCAGCATCACTAAAAGTAACAGATCCGTGACTTCCTGTACCTTCAAACCCTTGTTCTCTTTCTACAAAATCATATCCCCCTAACAATCTACCTTCATTTCTAAGAGTAGCATAAGCTGGATTTGACATTACATTTGGATATCCATTATCCATAAAAGCAACAACCATTCCTTCACCAGTAAAATCGTTTTCATGTAAAAAATCTACTGCAAGCATCTCGGTTTGATTGGCAGCATCTCCATAATTGTATTCCACTCGTGATTGAGTTTCCATTTCGAATTTATCTGATGTTCTACCTAATGGCTTTGTAAAGTTTAGATCTTTATCGGCAAACTCAACTTCGGTTACAAATTCTAAATTCAACAGATTATTGATGTTACTTAAAGAACCTCTTACATAAACTGCGTTCATCCATTTAGATTTAGCAAAAACAGTTATACCTGTACTATTATTTACTTGCGATTTATAGTTTTCATTAAGAGGAACATCTCTTTCATCTATTGGTGTCCCGTGCATTTGTTTTCTGTCAATGGCATCTTGCGTTAATATGGTAAGTGGATTTGCGAGTGCATCGGCAACATTTTCCTTGTCTGCAAAGAAAACAAGTGCGTCTTCTTGTGCTATACTTATTTGAGCAATAAATAATATAAGTAGTAAAAGTATTTTTTTCATTATTTTATTTTTTTAATCATTTAAGAAATAACACCACTGCCTAGCAATTCACCCTTATCATACCATGCAACAAACTGTCCTTCGGTAATGGCAGATTGTGGGTTTTCAAAAATTACATATAGTCCAGAAACGGTTTGGTGCAAAGTAGCTTTTTCCAATTCCTGTCTATAGCGTATTCTAGCCATAACGTTTTTGGTTTCATCTTCCTGTAACCGTAAATCTTCCCGAATCCAGTGAACTTCTTCATTTTTAACGAAAAGCCCTCGACGGTATAACCCAGGGTGATCTTTACCTTGCCCTGTATAAATTACATTCTGCTTAACATCGGTATCGATAACAAAAAGTGGTTCTTTAGTCCCCCCAACAGCCAATCCCTTACGTTGGCCTTTAGTAAAAAAGTGGGCACCTTGATGTTTTCCTACTTCTGTTCCATCAGTAATCGTGTATTTATTTTTTTCTGAAAGATACTGAAGCCTGTCTTCTTCAGAAGTAAATTCAGGTTCTACTTTATTATAGTTTGAATATCCCGATGGTACTTCGATAATCACTCCTTCCTTAGGTGCTAATTGTTGTTGTAAAAATTCAGGTAGTCTTACTTTACCAATAAAACACAAGCCTTGTGAATCTCTTTTTTCAGCAGTGATTAATGCTTGTTCTGAAGCTATTTTACGCACATCTGGTTTTAAAATTTCACCTATTGGAAATAATGTTTTTGAAAGCTGTTCTTGTGATAATTGGCACAAGAAATAAGATTGGTCTTTATTGCGATCTTTTCCTGAAAGTAATTGGTAAATAGTTTCACCATCTTTTTCAATTGTACCTTTTCGGCAATAATGACCAGTTGCCACATAATCTGCACCCAGTTCCATTGCTATTTTTAAAAATACATCAAATTTAATTTCGCGGTTGCATAAAACATCTGGGTTTGGGGTTCGCCCCATTTTATATTCTTTAAACATATAGTCGACTATACGTTCTTTGTATTGTTCGCTTAAATCGACTGTTTGAAATGGAATACCTAGTTTTTGTGCTACCAACATGGCATCGTTACTATCTTCTAGCCATGGGCATTCATTAGATATGGTTACGGTATCATCGTGCCAGTTTTTCATAAACAAACCGATAACTTCATACCCTTGTTCTTTCAACAAATAGGCCGCTACACTGGAATCCACTCCGCCACTTAACCCAACAACAACTCTTTTTTGTGCATTCATTTTTTGTAATCTATAGCTGATTTTTGATTGCAAAGATACAATTTTTAGCAAGGCTTTTTTACAAGGCCGATCTATTGAATCTATAGTAATTACAGCAAAATTTATACCGTACTAAAGTCAAAAAAATATATTCTATTGTTTTTCTGGGTTTTTTGGTTTTGGGTAAGTCTCTTCCATTTCCACTTCCCCGTTTTTATAGTACTGCCAAAGTCCGTTTTTCTTACCTTCTTTATAATAACCCTTGATTGTCACAGTACCGTTAGCATCATAATAAACAGCTTCACCACTAAGTTTATCGTCTACATATTGTAGTTTTTTTAGTAATATACCTTCTGGGGAATAGTAGTTATTCTCTCCTTGTTTTAAGCCGTTTTGATAATGGGTTTCTTCTGTTTTAGTACCATCGGGGTAATATGTAGTTTTTACCCCCTCTAATTTTCCATTTTTATAATGTTCCCGGGTCATTACCTTATTAGACTTTTCATGGTAATACACCCATTCTCCTACCCTATCTTTTCCTTCCATCTCACCTTCACTTACTAACTTTCCTTTAATGGTAAAGTATTGTACAGAAGCTTTATTTCCATTGGAAGAAAAATCTTTGATTGCCATGGGCTGATCTTTGCAAGTTTCACAATAAAACTTAAAAATACCTGTTTCTTTTCCGTGATCGAATTGCCCTGTATACCTCAGCTGTTTCGTAACGGGATAGTATTTTTTCCAAATCCCATCACGCTTACCGTTTGCATCAAACTGGTTTATTTTTTCTTGTGCAACTAGTTGTAGACTAAATATTATTCCGAAGAAAAAAGGAAAATACTTTTTCATAGTAAGGTATATTTTCAATTTAAAACGTTGAAATAAAAGGTAAAGTATAAATTCTAATAATTGAAAAAAAAGCCCCCTGATTAGAGGAGGCTTTATGTTACTTTCTTTTCTGAGCTTTCTTTTGCTCTTCGGCCTGCTCCATCATTTCGGCCATTTTACGTTGAAAACGATTTTGTTTTTTAGGTTGCTTTTTCTTTTTCTGAATTTTAGCATGAACCTTATCATCGTCGATTATGAAGTTTTTAATTACCAGCATAATACCAATGGTAATCATATTTGACGTAAAGTAATACAATGACAATCCACTTGCGTAATTGTTGAAGAACACCAACATAAACAATGGCGATAAGTACATTATAAACTTCATATTAGGCATTCCTGGTTGTTGTTGCGCCTGCATAGTTTGGCCTGTTGTCATCATCATATAAATAAATATAGCGATAGACGCCAATATTGGAAACAAACTTACGTGATCACCATAAAAAGGGATATGAAACGGCAATTGCGCTATGGTATCATAACTTGAGAGATCGTCTGCCCATAAAAAGCTCTTCTGACGAAGATCAAATGCTGTTGGGAAAAAGGTAAACAGTGCATAGAAAACGGGTATTTGCAACAATGCCGGTAAACACCCTTTTAATGGACTAGCCCCTGCTGCATTTTGAAGTTTCATGGTTTCCTGCTGAATCTTCATTTTGTTATCGCCATACTTTTCACGGATTTCCTCAATCTCGGGACGCAGTATTTTCATTTTCGCCTGCGATAGGTACTGCTTGTATTGTACTGGGGACAACAATAACTTAATTAAAATAGTTAAGCAGATAATCGCAATTCCTGCAGGTAAAAAGCCACTTAAAAATCCAAATAACGGAATAATGATGTATTTATTAATCATTCCGAAAATACCCCATCCTAATGGCATGGCTTCGTCTAGGTTTCTTCCGTAGTCATTAAAAATTTGATAGTCTGTAGGACCGTAATACATATTCATGTTATATGAAAGTCCGCCAGCTTTAGGCTCCAATAACATTTTTGCACCATACTGTTTAGTGTAAACCGTATCCACCTCTTCATCTTCTACTAAGTCTACAGAACTTAGCGCTACTTCTTTAAAAGGCGTATCTGTCAACAACATAGAGCTAAAGAAGTGTTGACGGAAGTTCATCCACGTTACGTCTTTTTCTAATTCTTCATCCTCACCAGAAGGCGAAAGCTTATCGTGGTCTTCATCTTCATATTCGTATGTTAAGCGTGTGTACCTATTCTCGTAAGTAATGCTTTTTGCATGACGATACCCCTTTAAACGCCAGTCTAAGTAGATAGGTTGGGTAGTATTAATTACACCGTCTAATCCTTGCGATTGAACGCTAAAATTGAGCATGTATTCATTTGGCAATAGCTCATAACGATATTCAATAAAAGCATTTTCTGAAGTTTTCAACTTCATGGATAGTACTTTATTATCGCCATTGGTACTAATTGAAGGTTCAAAGAACAGGTCTTTGGAATTTAACAGCCTATTTTCAGAAGAAAATTGCAAGTTTAAACTACTATTGCCATCTTTAATAAGACTTACCTGAAGGGAATCGTACGTAGTGTGTTTTTTTAAACGAGCTTCGGTAATATAACCTCCTTTATTGCTAACTTCTAAGTATAGTACTTCGTTTTCTAATACAGTGGTGTTCTCTTTCGCTGATGGAAGCGTTCCGGAATAAGCAAAAGAACCTAATTTGTTTTTAAGTTTTTCAAAAGCAAGTGAATCTTGTGCATTGGCAACGGCCATTTCTTCGGTAGCTTGCTCAAGTGTGGTGTCTTCTTGATTCTCTTTTTCAGTTGCTTCTTTTGCAGCAGCTTCGGTTTTGGCTTTTTCTGCCTGTACTGCATCTTCAGAAGGTTCCTGCATATACAGCATCCATACCAATATACCTCCTATTAATACAAACCCTATGAGGGAATTAACGTCAAAATTCTTTTTTTCCATGTAAGCTGAATTGTTTCAAAAAATGTCCGTTATACGAACTATCTTATATTTATATGTTTCTGAAGTGTGGTGTTTCAGAAAAATTTCTTCTTAATAATTTAAATGCATAAAGCAAATATCCCGCCCCAATATCGAACCACGCCAAATTGTCGGTTTAGTTTTTATCGGCGTGTTCGTGAGCCGCTTTTACAAATGCCACAAACAGTGGATGTGGACTGGCCACGGTACTTTTGTATTCTGGATGGTACTGAACACCCACAAACCAAGGGTGTGATGGTACTTCGACTACCTCTACCAGCTGTGTATCTGGGTTTACACCAGTAGCAATCATCCCTGCAGCTTCTAATTGTTCTTTATATTTGTTATTATATTCATAGCGGTGACGGTGGCGCTCTTCAATTGTGTTTTCGTTGTAAACCCTACCGATAATACTATCGGCCTTTACATCACACTTCCATGCCCCTAAACGCATAGTTCCACCCATATCGGTAATGCTTTTCTGGTCTTCCATCAAATTAATGACTGGATTAGGTGTTTGTGGGTTCATTTCGGTAGAATTGGCATCTTTAATACCCAGCACATTTCGGCTATATTCTATCACGGCCATTTGCATACCCAGACATATGCCTAAAAATGGCAATTTATTTTCACGGGCATAATGAATGGCTTCTACTTTACCTTCAATACCACGTTCGCCAAAACCAGGTGCTACCAAAATAGCATCTAAGCCTTTTAATTTTGCCTCTACATTATTCTTGTTGATATATTCTGAATGAATATACTTTACATCTACACTCACCTCGTTTTCAGCACCGGCATGAATAAATGACTCTAAAATAGATTTGTAGCTATCTTGTAATTCTACATATTTACCTATTAAACCAATGCTAACCTTTCCTTTAGGGTTTTTGTGGCGTTCTAAAAATTGGTTCCAACGTGTTAAATCTGGTTCTTTGGTGGCCTCAATTCCTAATTTCTGAAGTGTTACTGTATCTAATCCTTCTTCCAACATCATGTTAGGAACATCGTAAATGGTAGAAGCATCAATAGACTGTATAACAGCTTCGCGTTTTACATTGCAAAATAGCGCCAATTTTCTTCGAAGATCATCTGATAAATCATGTTCGGTACGGCAAACTAAAATATCAGCTTTTATACCGCTTTCCATCAGGGTTTTTACAGAGTGTTGGGTAGGCTTAGTCTTTAATTCTCCAGCTGCCGAAAGATAAGGCACTAAGGTTAAATGAATAACCAAAGCATTGTCATCGCCCAATTCCCAACGTAATTGTCTAACTGCCTCAATGTAAGGTAAGGACTCTATATCACCCACGGTACCGCCAATTTCAGTAATTACGATATCGTATTCGCCAGTAGAGCCTAGTTGTTGAACTCGCTCTTTAATTTCGTTGGTAATATGTGGAACAACCTGAACTGTTTTACCTAAAAATTCTCCGCGACGTTCTTTTTCAATTACACTTTGGTAAATACGACCCGTAGTAACATTATTTGCTTGTGACGTTTTTACATTTAAAAAACGTTCGTAATGCCCAAGGTCCAAATCGGTTTCAGCACCATCATCGGTTACATAGCATTCGCCATGTTCGTATGGATTTAATGTTCCAGGATCTACATTAATGTAGGGGTCCAATTTTTGAATGGTAACACGATACCCTCTGGCTTGCAGTAATTTAGCAAGTGAAGCTGCGATGATTCCTTTTCCTAAAGATGATGATACCCCGCCCGTAACGAAGATGTATTTGGTAGTGCTCATTGTGAAGCGTTACTGAGTTAATTATACGGGATGCAAAGGTAGCGAAATATTGTTGAAGGCAACAATTAAATCGCAAATATCAAAAAAGTATATCGCAATAATTAGAAATGTGGGTTTTATGAACAGTTAAAACAAAAAGCTCCTTTACCCAAGAATCTTTGTTCTTTCTGGATGTAAAGTTATGTGCTTGAGCAATAGCTTTATAGACATAACAAGGTTAAGAATTAAAAAGCCCGAACCAATAAACAGTAATTTTTGAGCAGAGACAGTAAATGCTGAAAACTCTGATAATTCAGAAAACAGGGCAAGAAACATATATAGGTTTAAAATAATAAGAAGTGAAGCCAAAAAGACTCCGATTCCTTTTTTATTGAAAATTAGTTGTGACACTACAAGAACTAACAAGATAAAAGCTATAGGGTTTAAAAGTGTGGCTGTTGAAACCCAATAAAAGAGAATGGCCAACACAAGGTATAATTCTGGCATCCAATAGAGTAAAGGCTTAATATATTTTAACGTAATCCCCATGTCGTTTATATTACCATATAATAGATGGGTACTTGACAGGATGGTTGCGTAGTATTTAGCCTAAATTTTTAAGAATATTTAGGATAAAAACACAAAAAACTAACTATTAAACAGTTATGGTTTATCTTTTTATTAATTTCTTTAATAATCCTTCCAGACCGTTTAATTTGATTTCATACATCTCTTGCATTAAATTACCTAACTTTCCTTGTGGAAACCCTTTCTGTTTAAACCAAACGTAATAAGGTTCAGGGATGTTGACCAAGTACTGGTCTTTATATTTACCGAAGGGCATTTTATAGTTTGCCAATTCTTCTAAGTGTTTGGGGTCTGGGTTATTTCCAGCGTTCATAGGCTTTTAATTGATTGGCTATATGCTGTCGCCAGCGGTATTCTTCTTTTTTGTTCTTAGAGTGATCGCTTTCCAAATCATATTGATTTTGAAGGTTTTGTCGTTCTAATTCTGTTTTTTGGTACAGCGCCCCTATTTCTTCTTTTATATTTTTTGAAAATTCAGCTTTAGCAATGCGTTTTCGTAGGATGCGGGCGTGCAGTTCTGAAATATCAAAATGGGTCTGCTCGTGTTTTAAAATATATTCTGAAACTTTTCCGGGTTTAAACCAAGATTGTTCAGGGTAAAAATTACAAGTTACACTGTGCTGCATAGCACGTTTTCCATTTTTTTCAGTGTAAGAAAATGAAAAAGACATTCCGCTGTTGGTACTGGCTACAAAATTAGCCCCAGGTTTAGGGGTTCCTCTAAAGTCCTCCCAGGTAAGTTGCCTGGTTTCATTCCAAGCGATTTTCTCCTTATTTTCTCCTGAAGTAAAAAAGGAAAGCGTAAACAATAAAATTATGGTAAAGAGTTTCATAAAGATTGAAACGCAAAAATCTTGCCTTTATTGAATTAATGCAAAACTGATTACCCCCAATTAAAGGTAACAACCTTTTCAATATCTGGATGTAAACTGTAATGCACCGGACAGGTACTTGCTGTTTTTTCCAATATCTTTTTATGCTTTTCTTCTAAAATACTAGGTAAGTTAAAAACCACTTCAATTTTTGAAATACGCCGTGGGTTGCTGGCCATGGTTTTGGTAACGGTTGCTGTGCTCCCTTTTAAATCTATTTGTAGGTCGTTTGCCTTGATGTCCATAACGGTTAGCATACAGTTGGCCAAACCAGTTGCTACGGTATCGGTTGGTGAAAAAGCTTCTCCTTTACCATGATTGTCTGTCGGCGCATCGGTTATATATTTGTTACCCGATTTTAGGTGTTCACATTCTGTACGAAGGTCCCCAAGGTACGTTACTCTTGCTGTGCTCATTCTGCTTCTTTAAACTGAAGGTCTTCATCGTAGTTTACAATATAAACGGCATTGTTCTGGTATCCGGAAAGCAATTTGTTGGTGTACTGAAATTTGTTTTCTATATACTCGGTAACAAAGTTGTTTTCACTGGCTTTATACATATCATCTGCAGAAGCTAATCGCAACAACACATCATACATAATATCAAATCCTCTAACTGCATAACGGTTGGGCAATACACCGTATTCATTTTTATAACTGATTAAAAACGGATCTTTTTCGTTGAAATCATAGTTTTTATTAACCGATGGAAACGTAAACTTTAACTTTGCCAAGTGCATGTTCGATACATCATGATAATCATAGGCCTTATTTTTATCAAGCGCTAACAGACGCAATCTATGACTCTTAGGCATTCCGTTTAGAAGCCCAACTACATTACTGACCAAAACCGGGTCACTGGAGGCCAGCACAACCCAGTTTTCACGTTCTGTATCTACTTTTGCAGCAATATCACGCTGATATAAATAACCACCTTCACGTGGCGAAACTGTCTTTGCAGTAGGTATTTGCGATGTGATTTTCTGCTTTTCGGCACTGTGCTTCGCATCGCTAATGATGATTAGGTTTTTCCCTGCTGATTTTTCAACTAAATAATCCATCATCCTTGCACGAAGCATATCATCTGTAGGTAACGTTTGAAAAAGATTAGGGTACATTCTAATCTCTTTGTTGCTTAAAGGTGAAAATACTGGAATGTTATTGCTTCGTAAAGTAGCAGCTGCTTTGTCAACATTTTTACTTAACAAGGGTCCAATAACCGCATCCATATTTTTAAAATTATTCCCTGCAATTATATTTCCTACTTTCGTGGCACTACGTTCAGTATCATACACTTGAAGGTTAACAGAAATACCTTTGTCTTTAGCAAATTCGGCTGCCATTAACACACCGCTGTAAAAATCGAGCGCAATGCGTAAAACTGAGTTAGACTTCAACAAATCTTCATTGGCCTTTGTAGAGTCTGAAACCACCTCTCGAAGTTCAAAAGGTAACAACACAGCAACATTCTTTTCAGATTTATTTGATATATAGTTTTCTAGATTAACCGGAGTCGCTTTTTCAGAAACACCAACTAAATTTTCTTTTGGGATCTTCAAAATCATACCGTCCTTTAAGCCTTCTTTAGCATACGGGTTCAGGGCAATAATTTCTTCTTCTGAAAGACCTAATTTTACTTTTAATCGGTAAAAACCTTCTTTGGGCTGTACTTCGTATAAGTCGTATTTTTCGTTATCAATGCTAGCAGACTCTGTTGTAGAAATATCTGGAACATTCAAAACAGTACCGATTGCAATATTTTTATCAAGACCGGGATTAAGTTTTTTCAATTCGGCAATAGTGGTATTATACTTTCTAGCAATACCGTAAATAGTTTCTTTGGGAGCTACTTTATGCGTGTTGGTTTCAGTATTTTCTGTAGTTTCAGAAACAGTTGTTGTTGGAGTTACTTTTTCTGAAATAGGAATACGGATTTTCTCGCCTTTTTTAAGCTGTCTTGAATATAACTCCTTATTATATTTCTTTATATCATCTTGTGAAACATTGTACTCTTGCGAAATGCTAAAAAGAGTTTCCTTTCGTTTAACACGATGCTCTTTGAAAGTGACACTTGTTGCTCCAGAGTTTGAAATTACATTTGAAGAACGAGGCAAAATAATAATTGTATTTGCACCAATACCATTTTTAGCATCAGGATTTAATCGATAAATGGCGCTTTCTGTAGTGCCATATTTTTGGGCAATACTATAAATTGTCTCTCCTGCTTTTACTTTATGGCTTCTATACTGCTGCTGTTGGGTTGCAATACCACAGCCCATGTTAAGCGTGCATATTAAAAAAAGGTATATAAAATGCTTCAAAATATGTATTTAAGTTAAATAATGAACCTTACTCCCATTCAATGGTCGCTGGCGGCTTGGAACTAATATCGTATACTACTCTATTAACGCCTTTTACTCGGTTTATTATATGATTACTGGTTTCTTGCAAAAACTCATAAGGTAAATTCACCCAGTCTGCCGTCATTCCATCGGTAGATTCTACCGCTCTTAATGCTACTACTTTTTCGTATGTTCGTTCATCTCCCATCACTCCAACACTCTGTACTGGAAGCAATATGGCTCCAGCTTGCCATACTTTATCGTATAAATCCCATTTTCTAAGTCCGTCGATAAAAATAGCATCTACTTCTTGTAATATACGAACTTTTTCAGCGGTAATATCACCTAAAATACGAATGGCCAATCCAGGCCCCGGAAATGGATGTCTTCCTAAAAGCTTCTTATCTATTCCCATTTCGGCCCCTACGCGTCGTACTTCATCTTTAAAAAGCATACGTAATGGCTCTACCACTTTCAGTTTCATAAAATCTGGCAAACCACCTACGTTGTGATGTGATTTAATAGTTACCGAAGGACCATTAACTGAAACACTTTCAATAACATCCGGATAAATAGTCCCCTGTGCCAACCAATCTACATTCTGTACTTGGTGGGCTTCATCATCAAACACTTCAATAAAAGCATTACCAATGGCTTTCCGTTTTAATTCAGGGTCGCTTATATCTTTTAGAGCTTCCAAAAAGCGTACCGAAGCGTCTACACCTTTTACATTTAAGCCCATATCTTTATATTGTGATAGTACATCACTAAATTCATTTTTCCGAAGCAATCCGTTATTAACGAAAATACAATAGAGGTTCTTACCTATCGCTTTGTGTAACAGAATAGCAGCTACAGTAGAATCTACACCACCGCTTAACCCTAATACTACTTTGTCATCCCCTAATTGCTCTTTAAGCGCATCAACTGTCGTGTCTACAAAAGCAGCAGGTGTCCAACTTTGCTCAACACCAGCAATATGCACTAAAAAGTTTTCTAGCAATTGCTTCCCGTCTGTTGTATGATATACTTCTGGGTGAAATTGAATCGCATAAATTTTTTCGCCTTCAATATGGTATGCTGCATTGAGCACATCTGGTGTGCTTGCCAAACGAACACCGTTTTCAGGAAGTTGAGCAATGGTATCACTATGGCTCATCCAAACCTGTGTTCCTTCTGAAATACCTTTAAAAAGAGAAGCATCAGCCTTAATCATAGAAAGTTTGGCTCTACCATATTCCCGAATATTCGAGGGCTCTACACTACCGCCGTTAAAATGAGCGATATATTGAGCTCCATAACAAACCGCCAGCATAGGCAATTTACCTTTTATACGGGATAAATCTGGGTGTGGCGCATCTTCGGCACGAACCGAAAACGGACTTCCCGATAGGATTACGGCTTTAAACTCATCTAAGCTTTCTGGAATATTGTGATAGGGGTGGATTTCGCAGTAAATGTTCAGCTCTCGCACACGTCGTGCTATTAGCTGTGTGTACTGCGAACCAAAATCTAAAATAAGGACGTTGTTTTGCATAGGCAAAAATAATTGAAAAATAAGGTTAGGAAAACCTTATCCTGCTTTTTTTATAAATTTTTATGTTTTCGTTTTTCATTCCCATCCCATTGTTGCACTTACAGGATAATGATCTGAAAACGATTTTTCCATTGTATTAAATTTCAGAACTCCAAAATCTTCTGAAGCCAATATATAATCAATCCGCATAGGGTAAAAATCAAATTTAAAGGTAGTACCAATACCGTTCCCCCTTTTTAAAAAGGCGTCTTGCATTGTGGTTGTCATACTTTTATAAACATATGAAAATGAGGTGTTATTAAAATCCCCCATAACTAAAGTTCTATAAGGGCTTTTCTCATTGTGTTCTTTAATCTTGGCCACTTGTCCCTCTTGTTTTACAAAAGCATCGGTGATTCGCCTTCGCAATCTGGTTTTATCATTTTCTTGCAAGTAACTCACTCTAGGCTTAATGCCCATAGACTGTAAATGCACATTATAAACCCTTAGTGTATCCTCACCTTTAACAATATCTGCGTAAATGGTATTGTTTGATGTTTCAGAAAAGTTGAAAGCTCCTTTATTTACAATAGGGTATTTTGAAAAAATAGCGTGTCCTAATTTATTTTTTTCTTTAAAGTTGATATGTTGATATGGGTATTCAGAAAAATCTACCTTATTTTCAATATAATATTCTTGCACTGAAATTACATCAGGTTTTTCTTCATTTATAATTTCTGAAAATGTTTTTGATACTTTTTCTGAAGCGGGGTTATCTTCGTAAGCATTAAATAATCGTACATTATATGAAAGCACACGGATAGTTTTTTTATACTCAGAAGTATCTTCTTCCGAAGAAATCTCAAAAAAAGGATTGAAATAAAAATAAGCAATCACTAAAATTATGGTGGAAACTAAAAATTGCCTTTTCATCCTTACAAGCCAATAGATAGCAAAAAGAATATTCAATAAAATTAATGGTGATACCAATAAGCTAAGCAAGGATAATGTTGGGAATTTTGACGGCGGCAAATACGGTAACACGAATGAAAGTAATAGCAAAAACGCCACCAGCGAATTGCACCAGAATAAAACTTTAGATATCAGCCCCCCTTTTTTCACTGTTAATCGTCTTTTCCAGCTTTAAATAAAAAGTCTTTTTCGGCTTTCGTTAAACTATCATAGCCACTTTTACCAATTTTGTCTAAAATTTCATCAATCTTTTTCTGATTGTCATTTTTAGCATCGGTAGTTGTTCTTTTTGCAGCTGTTTTTTTATTACGGTGTACTTTGGTAAATGGCTTCTTTTTTCGGGGTTTAAACAAGTTTTCTACCCAATCGATTAAGTTTTCAAACCACTCACCTATATCGTTCCCTTTCTGAAGCTGTCGTGCATATACAAAACCGAATATAGCCCCACCAATATGTGCTAAACGGCCACCAGCATTACCACTACTTGGTAACAGAATCAAATCGAGCAACACTAAAACCAAAGCAATTTGCCATAATTTAATTCGGAACCTAAAAATCATCACTTCTGCATTGGGTGTATATGTTGCGATAAACACCATAATAGCAGTTACCGCACCTGAAGCACCTATTAACCCAGCAGTACTCCCTATTAAAGCAGGAAAAACGTTATGAGTAATTAGGTACAATAATCCGCCAAACAAGGCTCCTAACAAGTAAATCGTCAGAAATCGTTTTTCGTCAAAAAGGTTTAATACAAAACGTCCAAACCAATAGAGCCATAGCATATTAAAGAGAATATGGAAAAACCCAAAATGTAAAAAGGAATACGTTAACAAAGACCAAGGCTGCAATAAAACGCTGCCAAAACTTTCTGGTAGCACAAACCATTGTACCAATTGTCCCGGTCCCATGCCCATAAAAAACGCTAACAAACGCACAGCCAAAAAAATGACTGCATTGATAGCAATCAGTTTGATGATGATGCTTGAGGTTTTAAATTGATATTTTAAACTGTTCGTATCCATTGTTAATTCCAGCGATGTGAATCAAAACTATTTTTTTTCCAATAGTAGGCCATAATAAAACCAAATATAGCCCCACCAATATGTGCCCAATGTGCAATACCAAATGGTGATCCCGTAATTCCGAAGAACAAGTCTCCGGCAATAATCAGAGGGATAAAGTATTTTGCTTTTATAGGAATTGGTAGAAATATAAGCATCAATTCTATATTTGGGAACATTAATCCAAATGCTACCAATATTCCATAAATTGCACCTGAAGCACCAACGGCGGGTGTATTAAAGTTATTGTACAATGTTTGAATGGTTTCCTTTGAAACACTTTCCAATATTCCTGTATTATACTGTCCAGTTTCCAGCAAAGTCATTATTTGCGATTGGTCCATTCCTGCTGCCATCAAAGCATCGTAACCACTATGTATTTGGTAATAATTAACCAAAGTGTGAATTAATGCGGCTCCAAAACCTGCCGAAAAATAGAAAAACAAGAACTTTTTCTGTCCCCAGCGCATTTCCAAAGGTGAACCAAATGCCCATAAAGCATACATGTTGAAAAGAATATGCATAAAGTTACCATGCATAAACATATGCGTAAGTGGTTGCCAAATTTGGAAGCTTGGGTTCTCAAAATAAAAAAGTGAAAACAACTTGTACGCTAAATCGCCTGAAACTAAAGTTCCAATAAAACAAATAACGTTTATAATGATTAAAACCTTAACGGTTTCGGTTATTCTTCCCATTTACATAAATTTTTTATCGAAGTCATTGGCGTCTAACGTTACCAAAACCGGTCGATTGTTTGGCGACACACTAGGTTCTTTACAAGCAAACAATTGATGCACCAAATGCAATTGTGCCTCTTGCTTTAAAGGTGTTCCCGTTTTTACCGCCATATTTTTTGCCATACTCTTTGCCAATAAATCATTTTGGCTAAAACCAGCATCTGGCACTTCTTCTTTTATATCTTTTACTAATTGCGTTAGTACAGTTTCTACTTGGCTTTCAGCTATTGAAACCGGGATACCGCTAATTTCAACCGTTTCATCTTTTATTTCTGAAAAAACAAAACCCGTATGCTCCAATTGCTCTTTTAAATCTTCTAAAAACACCAAATCAGGGTTTGAAAAATTGAGTTGCAACGGAAATAACAATTGCTGACTCACGGCTTCCTGTACAGTAATATTCTTCAGTAATTCTTCATATAAAATACGTTGGTGCGCTAAATGTTGATGCACCACCAACATCCCATTTTTAATGGGGCTGATAATGTATTTGTTTTGAAGCTGAAACGTGACCCGTAAATTTTCTTCTTGATCGGTTTCAAAAAGACTTCCAGAAACTTCTTCGCTTTCAAACTCGATGCTATCGTCTTGATCTACAACTGTAGTTTCATCATTTAAGCCTGTATATAGCGATTCCCAAGAAGCTGGTGTTTTTTTCTCCCGTTTAAAAGGAAATGAGATATTTTTTTGTTTTGGCTCACCCTTAAAAGGATTAAAATCCCTATCTACATCAATAGTAGGTGCAACCGGTGATTTTTTACTGTATTCATAGGGCGTATCAAAACCGGTGTCTTTATCAAAATCAAGTACTGGCGCAATACTGAATTGTCCTAAACTATGTTTAATAGTCGCCCGAAGCATCGCATAAATAGCATGCTCATCGTCAAACTTAATTTCAGTTTTGGTAGGATGAATGTTTATATCGATGCTTTTGGTATCAACTTCCAAAAACAAAAAATACCCTGGGTTGGCTCCGTCTTTTAATAGGCCTTCAAAAGCAGCATTGACTGCGTGGTGCAAATACGCACTTTTTATAAAACGGTTGTTTACAAAGAAGAACTGTTCGCCCCTACTCTTTTTTGCGTATTCGGGCTTTATCACAAAGCCGTTTATTTTTAGCATTTCGGTTTCTTCGGAAACGGGAACGAGTTTTTCATTCATTTTATTTCCGAAGATATTTACAATGCGTTGTCTTTCATTGCTAGAGGGAAGATTAAACACATCACTCCCATTGTGGAACATTAAAAATTCTATTTGTGGATGCGCCAAAGCAACCCGATGAAACTCATCGATAATATGACGGGTTTCTACATTGTTACTTTTTAAAAAATTGCGGCGCGCAGGAATGTTATAAAACAGATTTTTTACTGAAATAGTCGTGCCCTTGGCTACCACTTCGGGTTCTTGCTCGGTCACTTCACTGCCTTCAATCGTAATTTTAGTGCCAATTTCAGAAGCTTCGGTTTTTGTTTTTAATTCTACGTGGGCAATTGCAGCAATAGATGCCAAGGCTTCGCCACGGAATCCTTTAGTATGCAGATTAAAAAGATCGTCTGCAGATTTTATTTTTGAAGTTGCGTGCCGTTCAAAACTTAATCGGGCATCGGTCGTGCTCATCCCAATACCATTGTCAATTACTTGGATGAGTGTTTTACCGGCATCTTTTACCACTAACTTTATGGAAGTTGCTTGTGCATCAATCGCATTTTCTAACAATTCCTTTACTACAGAGGCTGGGCGCTGTACCACTTCTCCCGCTGCTATTTGATTGGCGACGTGATCCGGTAAAAGTTGAATGATGTCGGTCATTGGCTTTAATAGAAAATTGACAGGTCAAAATCGATTATGTAGAGGAAAATAAAGATTAAAATAGCGACAATTAAAATGATTGTTCGGTTAGCACGACGATCTTTTGACTGCTTAAGGTCTTCCCAAGCTGTATTTAACTTGCTCTTTAAACCAGAGTTACCGCCAACAGTGGTTCGATGTTCGTCAAATTTATGTTTAATGCTATAAGGACTTCCTTCCCCATCGTTCTTGTAATAACGTGGGCTATAATCGAATTTCTTGTTCTTTCGTGACTTTAATATTCCCATAATCCTTGTGTTTCAAATGTACTTAAAATACTGCAGTTTTTGGAGTGATTTGCAGTGGTTTCTTTTCAGATTACAATAACCATTCCGAAAGAATAAATAGGTTTAAGGAATTTTCGGAAGATAACTTTCGAAGCGTGGTTTGGGTTTAAAATTTCGCGTCCTTACGCAATTGCGCCATTTTTATAGCAGCTATAGCAGCTTCACTTCCTTTATTGCCGTGTTTACCACCGCTACGGTCTATGGATTGTTGTATATTGTTATCGGTAAGAACACAGAAAATAACGGGAATGTCGCTTTGCACATTAAGGTCTTTAATACCTTGGGTTACGCCATCGCATACAAAATCAAAGTGTTTTGTTTCGCCTTGTATTACGCTGCCTATGGCAATGACAGCATCGAGCATATCGTAGCTTTGTTGCATTTTTTTACAACCATAAATTAACTCGAAACTTCCGGGAACGTTCCAACGGACAATGTTTTCTTTAACCCCGCCACAATCTAAAATAGCATCGAAAGCCCCTTGAAATAAGCCTTCGGTTATATTGTCATTCCATTCTGAAACAACAATCCCAAACCGAAAGTTTTTCGCGTTTGGGATTGTTGCTTTATCGTATTGTGATAAATTTTTATTTGCTGTTGCCATACTACTGCATTGGTTCAGCTTGCCCTATGTAAAGGTCAGCTTTTTTTGCTTCTTGTGAATTAGGGTACTCTTCAGTAATTTTTTTGAAATGCTTTAACGCCGCATCCTGCTTGCCTATTTGCAATGCCGTAATACCTGCTTTTAAAAGAAAACGAGGTGTCGTCAATTCGTTTTCACGCATATTAGCTGCTTCTTCATAGTACTTAAGCGCTTCATCGTTTTGCTCCAATTGTACAAAAGCATCACCAATAGCTCCTTTTGAGATAGGCGCCAACATATCATCATCACTGCTAAAGTTATCTAAATGGTCGATAGCTTCTTGATATTTTTGAGTATTCAAATAAGCCATTCCTGCATAATAGTTAGCAAGGTTTCCAGCATCTGTGCTTCCGTAGTTATCGATTATATCAATAAAACCGTACTTACCTTCACCACCATTTAAGGCTAGGTTATAAAGTGAATCTTTAGATTCTGCAGTAAGTGCCATCTCGTAATAAGACTGTGCTTGGAACATTTCGTTCATCGCTTCAGCCTCTTTTGGTTTTTGGATAAATTGCTCATACGCAAGGTAACCAAGCACACAAATTGCGATTGCCCCTACTATACCTAAAATATAATTTTGATTTTTCTCTACCCAAGCTTCGGTTCTTGAAGCTCCCGCGTCTAAGGTACTAAATACCTCTGCAGTTGTGCTTTCATCTTCAATTGCTTCTTGCTTTTCAGCTTTGTTCTTGGGTTTGTATCCACGTTTTTTGTACGTTGCCATAGTCTTGGTTTAATGATGGGCAAAAATAAAATTTTTAATGGAATTTAAAAGGGAATTTATTTAGTATTTTATAATATTTTGTGTTAGTTTTTTCAGAATTTTGTTGAAGAACGCTCAAGTTATACAAAAATACGCAACTTGTTCATATCTATGGTTTTAGAAACACTTTCCTTACTCAATTATAAAAATTTTGATGCTATCACATTTCAGATGGACCCAAAAATCAACTGTTTTACGGGTCATAATGGGGTGGGAAAGACAAATGTGCTTGATGCAATTTATCATCTTTCCTTCGGAAAAAGCTATTTTAACCCTATTACCAGCCAAAACATAAAACACAATGCCGATTTCTTTGTAGTTGAAGGAAATTATGAGAAAAACGACCGTCCAGAAAAAATAATCGTGAGTGCCAAGCAAGGCCAGAAGAAAATGATAAAACGCAATGGAAAGGCCTATGAAAAATTCAGTGAACATATTGGGTTTTTACCGTTGGTTATCATTTCGCCGGCAGATCGTGACCTTATTATAGAAGGTAGCAGCACCAGAAGAAAGTTTATGGACGGGGTGATTTCGCAAGGTGATTCGCAATACCTCAATACCTTATTAAAGTATAACAAAACATTGGCGCAGCGTAATTCGCTTTTAAAATATTTTGCCGCCAACAATACGTTTAATCAGGACACACTTTCCATTTACAATGAACAACTCCACGAGTTTGGGACGCTTATCTTCGGAAAGCGAGCTGCTTTTTTAGAAGAGTTCACCCCTATTTTCCTAAATCGATACAAATCAATAAGCAGCGGAAACGAAACGGTAGGATTGGAATATAAGAGTCAACTAAAAGAAAATGACCTTTTAACTTTACTGAAAGAAAACATCACCAAAGATAAAATTACACAATACACTAATTTCGGAATCCATAAAGACGACCTTGTTTTTGAAATTGATGGTCATCCCATTAAGAAGTTCGGTTCGCAAGGGCAACAAAAATCGTATTTGATTGCTTTAAAGTTAGCGCAATTCGATTTTATAAAAGCACAAAGTAATGTAAATCCTATTTTGTTACTGGATGATATTTTTGATAAACTAGATGAGCAACGTGTTGAACACATTATAAAATTGGTTGACGATGAAAATTTCGGTCAATTATTTATTAGTGACACCCATGCAGACCGAACGGAAAAAGTAATTAAAAAAGTGCACCAGACCTATAAGATGTTTGCGTTGTAATTAAATTTCAGAAAATATGTTGAAAAAAACCGTATTCATATTACTTACTGTTTTTATTGTAGCGTGTTCACAACAATCACCAGATGAGCAACTACAAAACCTTCCCGGTTATTGGGAAATTGAATCAGTAGAATTCCCTGACGGAACTGAAAAAGAATACAACATAAGCACAACTATCGATTTTATTGAAGTAAATGGCACGGAAGGGATGCGAAAAAAAGTGAATCCACAATTAGATGGTACTTTTAAAGTAAGCAAAGATGCTGAAGCTTTTACCCCTAAAATAGAGCAAGATAGCTTACAGTTATATTACAAAACTCCTTTCGATACTTGGAAAGAAACTGTTTTATTAGCTAAAGACAGCACATTACACGTGTTAAACAAGGACGGAAACATCTATAAGTATAAAAAGTTCAGTACCTTTAATTTTAGCGAATAACCCACAAAAAAGACCAATTTTGGCTAGAAGAAATAAAGAAGAAAGCACGTTAGGTGATGTAATAAAGGATTTTATAGAAGCCAATAGATTACAGAAAGGATTGGATAAAATTTCGGTTAAGGAAGCTTGGCATGCAGTTATGGGTAGTGCTATTTCAAACTATACAACTGCTATAAAATTAGATAGAGAAGTTTTATATGTGCAGTTAAGCTCTTCGGTATTACGAGAAGAATTAAGTTATGGCAAAGAAAAAATAATAAAACTGGTCAATGAAGAATTAGGGAAAGACCTCATTAAAAAGATAGTATTACGATAAAAAAAAGCCGCTTTTCAGCGGCTTTTGCAATTAAATAAAGTTACCAATTAAAAAATCTCTCTTCCCGCAAAGTGGAATTGACTTTCAATTTCAGCATTTTCATCGCTATCACTTCCGTGAACGGCGTTTTCGCCAATAGAAGCGGCGTATAATTTACGGATAGTTCCTTCAGCAGCATCTTCTGGATTTGTTGCTCCAATCAACGTACGGAAATCTTCTACAGCATTTTCTTTTTCTAATACAGCAGAAACAATAGGACCGCGCGTCATATATTCAACCAATTCACCAAAGAAAGGACGTTCTTTGTGAATAGCGTAAAATTCCTCAGCATCAGCTGTAGTCATTTGTGTTAATTTCATCGCTACGATTTTAAAACCAGAAGCGGTTATTTTTTCAAGAATAGCCCCAATGTGTCCTTTTTCCACACTATCAGGCTTTAACATAGTAAACGTTCTATCTGTTCTCATGGTGTTTTTAAATTTTGTGCAAAAGTAGCTAAATACAACATAAAAACAAGTAATTTACAATAGTTTAATATTGCTGAATAAATTCTTCATATAAAACATTGTTTTCACCCCTTATTTGGTAAGTAACCTTCTCATTAGCAAAGTCAAAATTTAACACCCCAAAGTTTAATTGCTTGGTTCCTTCCCCTACTCTATACGGGTTATTGTCCATAGGTGTTCCCGGCCATGTGTGTGTTAATCCACTACTTGTAAAATCGACCAATGGATCTTCTAAACCGGGTACTTTTATTACAGAAACTTCGGCATGATGGCGATCGCCACTAAGTATTAAAATATTTTTGGCTTTTGCATTTTTTAAAGTTTTGTACATTTTTTTTACTTCAGAAGGATGATTAGCCCATTTTTCAAATCCATGTTTGTCACTTAAAAACTGTATGCTACTTACAATTACGGTAAAATCGGCCGCGTCATCTTTCAGTTCATTTTCAAACCATTTCCATTGTTCGGCTCCTAAAATGCTTCCTCCCTCGCCTTCTTGCCAAGGTACATAGCGTTCATATTCATTTTTAGGATTGGGGTTAACCTTCAAAGGTCCACGAAAGTAGCGCGTATCTAACAAAATTACTTTTATGCTTCCAGCATCGGTTGTAAAGGTTTGCGCATGGTAAACTCCGTCTTTTTTTCTTCTTGGATCATCTTTCGGAAGGTTTAAAAAGTCTAAAAAAACTTGTTGTGCTTCTTCTTTTTTAAACCATTCTTTCCCTGCATCATTTTTTCCGTAATCATGATCATCCCATGTTCCTATTATATCTGTATTTTTTGCTAACTCTTGATAGCCAGGGTTGGTTTTTTGCTTCTCATAATCTGAAGCCATTTTTTCCATATCATCGGTATCGGAATAGACGTTATCTCCTCCCCAAATAAATAAGTCAGGCTGAGTATTTATAATAGGTTGCCAAAGAGGTTGTTCTCGATCTTGATCGCTACAACTTGCAAAAATCATGGTAAAGGGTTCGTTGTTTTTTTCTGAAGAAACAACTTGCTCAGTTTCTTTACAACTCGCAATTATTAAAAGTGACAGTATAAAAAGTATCTTTTTCATCGTAGAAGTTATTTGAGGTTCAAAAATAAAGAAACTATTAAAGTTACATGTTATTAAATTGTATCTTCGCAGGATATGAACACCGAAATTACCGAACAAGTAAAAAAACTACTTGCCTCACCACAAAAAATTGTTGTTGTTGGCCATAAAAACCCCGACGGAGATGCGATTGGTTCTTGCTTAGGTTTATCTTTTTTCTTAAACAGATTAGGCCATAAAGCAGACGTGATTATGCCCAATGATTTTCCTGATTTTCTTAAATGGCTTCCCGGCTGTGATGATATTATTATACACGATAAGGACACAGATAAAAGCATAGAGGCTATAAACAACGCAAGTTTAATCTTTACCTTAGATTTTAATGCGTTAAACCGCACTGGAAACATGGAACAGTTTCTGGAAGACTGCGATGCCAAATTTATTATGATTGACCATCATCAAGAACCTGATGACTATGCACTTGTAACTTATAGCGATCCTTCCATGAGTTCTACAAGCGAAATGGTCTATCATTTTATAGATGCTATGGACGAGTTAGGAGCTCTTTGTTTAGAAGTTTCTACACATTTATACACCGGAATTATGACCGATACCGGTTCGTTTCGATTTCCATCTACCACTGCCAAAACGCATCGTGTAATTGCTCATTTGATAGAAGTGGGTGCTAATAACTCGCAAATACATCAAAACATTTATGATGTAAACAGCCCTGACCGTATGAAGTTATTGGGGGTAGCCTTAAAAAATTTGAACATTTTGCCAGACTACAATACGGCATACATTACACTTTCTCAAAAAGAGCTAGACAAACACAACTTTAAAAAAGGCGATACCGAAGGATTTGTAAATTATGCACTATCCATAAAAGGAGTAAAATTTGCCGTTATATTTATTGAAAATAAGCAAGATAAAATTATAAAGATGTCTTTACGAAGTAAAGGTGATTTTTCGGTAAATACATTAGCTCGCGAACATTACAACGGTGGCGGACATACAAATGCAGCTGGTGGTAGAAGTACGCTTTCCTTATCTAAAACCATTAGTGAATTTATTAGTATATTGTCTCAATATAAAATTGAACTTACAGATGCTTCATAAATTAGCTTCTTTATTTATTATTTTAATTGCAATTATTTCTTGTAAAGGGCCAGAAGCCCGAAGACCAGTTCAACAATCTTCCGGTACTTTTATACAAGAATCTGCACAACGCAACAAAGCGTTATATGATGAAGAGAAAGAACACATCCAAAAAATAATTGATGCCGATACTACAAAGGACTATATCTCATCAGACACCGGTTTTTGGTATTATTACAATATAAAAGATAGTATTGCTTCGCCTAAACCTGATTATGGAGATGAAATCACTTTTACATACAATGTTAAGGAGTTAAATGGGAAAACAATTCTTTCAAAAGAAGAAACCGGATTACAGCATTATAAAGTAGACCAGACCAATCAAGATTTAATTTCTGGTATTCGAGATGGAATAAAACTTATGCAAGTAGGTGAAACGGTAACCTTTATATTTCCATCCTATAAAGCATTTGGATATTATGGTATAGAAAATAAACTAGGAACCAACATTCCTATTAAAAGTACAGTAACCTTAAAAACAATCAAACAAAACCAAGAAAATTAAAAGTAACCATGAAAAAAATCACGCTATTATTTTTATTAATATCATTAACTTTTGTAGCCTGTAAAAGTAAATATCCCGATTTAAAAGATGGTGTTTATGCAGAATTTGTGACCAATAAGGGAACCTTTGTTGCAAAATTACACAACGAACAAACACCTTTAACCGTTGCCAATTTTGTTTCTTTAGCAGAAGGTACTAATGGTATGGTAGATTCTATCTATAAAGGAAAAAAATTCTATAATGGATTAACATTTCACCGTATAATCAAAGACTTTATGATTCAAGGTGGAGACCCAGAAGGTACCGGTCAAGGGAACCCTGGTTACCGTTTTCCTGATGAAATTGTAGATTCATTAAAACATGACAAAAAAGGGATTTTGTCTATGGCCAACTCTGGTCCTGCTACTAACGGAAGCCAATTTTTCATCACATTAAAACCAACCCCATGGTTAGACGGTCGTCATACTGTTTTTGGTGAAATTGTAAAAGGGCAAGAAGTAGTAGATTCCATTGGTAATGTGGAAACCACTAAACCCGGTGATAAGCCAACAGACTCCATCTTTATGAAAGAAGTAAATATCATTAATAAAGGCAATGCTAAAGTATCTCACTTTACAGAGCAAATGGAAGAGATTGAGCGTAAAAAGAGAGAGAAAGAAGAGCGTATTGCTAAAGTAGCCAAAGAGAAAGCACTGGAGTTTGACAAGCTTCGCGAAGAAGCAGAAGAACTTCCTTCTGGAATTAAAATTTATTATAACAATAAAGGTGAAGGTGAAAAACCTAAAGAAGGTAGTAAAGTATTAATGAACTATGCCGGCTATTTTGATGACGGTCGTTTATTTGATTCTAATATCCTAGAGGTTTCAGAACAATACGAAAATGTGGATGAAGCCCGTAAAGCGGCTCAACAATACAAACCTGTTGAAACACAATATAGCACTGAAGCTCGATTGGTTCCAGGCTTTAGAGAAGGTTTACTACAATTAAATGTAGGTGATAAAGCTACGATATTTATTCCATCGCACTTAGGGTATGGACAACGAGGCTACCCACCGTTAATTCCTGGTAACGCCGATTTAATTTTTGAATTGGAATTAGTAGATGTTGTAGAATAAACAACAATTTATAACACACAAAAAAGCCTCTTGATGTATTTCAAGAGGCTTTTTTATAGTAAAAAGACGTTTTATTTCTTCGGAATACGTTTCAATGCTTCCAATACAAACTTCCAGTATTTTTGTGCAGAAGAAATACTCGCTCGCTCATCTGGTGAGTGTGCTCCGCGAATGGTAGGCCCAAACGAGATCATTTCCATTTCAGGATAATTTTGACCCAAAATACCACATTCCAATCCAGCGTGGCACGCAGCAACTTCAGCACGTTCGCCGTTCATTTCTTCATATAATGAATCTAATAACTTCACAATAGAACTTTCCATATTCGGTGCCCAACCTGGGTACTCGCCAGAAAATTTCACTTTAAAACCAGCCATTTCAAAAACAGCTTGTAAGGTATTAGCCAAATCATCTCTTGAAGATTCTACCGAAGAGCGTGTTAAACACAACACTTCAACTATTCCACCTTCTACAGTGATTTTAGCAATGTTATTAGAAGTTTCAACTAAATCTTCAATCTCTGGACTCATTCTATACACACCATTATGCGCTGCGTAAATAGCTTGAATAAATTCTTTTTGAGAATCACCATCCATCATCTTTTTAGATGCTTCGGAATTTTTTTCCGTAGTAACGCTTAATTCCGGTTCTAAGTTTTTATACTCTTCTTTTATTTTATTGGTTACCGTTTCAACTTCAGCTTTAAACGCATCCATTTTATCTGAAGCAACTGCTACTACAGCAACACTTTCCCTAGGGATTGCATTACGCAAACTACCCCCAGCAACTGAAGCTATATGAATAAAATCTTGTGCGGCATACAAAACACGATTCATTAATTTATTGGCATTCCCCAATCCTTTAATAATATCCATTCCACTGTGACCGCCACGTAATCCTTTTACAGTAATAGTAACCATTTCAGTATTGGCAGGCGCTTCTTCTTCAGAATACGTTTTAGTAGCCGTAATATCTACACCACCAGCACAGCCTACTCCTATTTCGTCGTCTTCTTCAGTATCTAAGTTTAAAAGGATATCACCTTGTAATATTCCACCTTTTAAGCCTTTGGCACCGGTCATTCCGGTTTCTTCATCTATAGTAAATAAAGCTTCTAATGCAGGATGCTCAATAGTATTACTTTCTAAAATTGCCATAATCGTGGCAACTCCCAATCCATTATCGGCCCCAAGAGTTGTTCCTTTAGCACGAACCCAATCGCCGTCTACGTACATATCGATTCCCTGAGTATCAAAGTCAAACTCGGTATGGTTGTTTTTTTGATGTACCATATCTAAATGCGATTGCATAACGATTGGTTTTCTATCTTCCATTCCTTCAGTAGCAGGTTTACGGATAATCACATTCCCTACTTCGTCTTCAATGGTTTCCAGATTTAATTTTTTACCGAAATCTTTCATAAAAGCGATAACACGTTCCTCTTTTTTTGAAGGTCGCGGTACGGCGTTTAAATCGGCAAATTTGTTCCAAAGTTCTTTAGGCTCTAAGTCTCTTATTTCTTCGTTCATAGTAATTTCTGTGTTAAAAACGCAAAATTAAGGTTTTAGACTCGTATTAAAAATTATGCGGTAATCAATTTACTTTGTATGTTTGAGGGATGCGGCAAAAACGGACACAGCTTATTCTAACTCTCCTATTATTGGTTCAGGTTTTTGCACTGCAACTACTGAAGTATTTCCCAGAATTTGTAGAAAAATATTACAGTTTAGGCATCTACCCTATTATTACAAAAACGTCTCGGTATCTATTTGGTTGGGTTCCATTTTCGGTCGGGGATTTGTTTTATGTATTAATTTCAATTGTAGCCTTACGTTGGCTCTTTCTAAATTTTAAAAGAATTTGGAAACAACCCCTTGGTTTCTTTTTGGATATAACGGCAACTATTTCGGTCATATATTTTATGTTCCACATGCTTTGGGGTTTTAATTATTACCGCTTACCGCTACACAAGTCTATTGGTATTGAAGCCGATTACACAACTGAAGAGTTAGTGGAAACCACCAAGCGTTTAATTGCAAAGTCGAACCAAATGCATCGCCAATTAGGCTATGCAGACAGTGTGAAAATCGACCTGCCGTTCACTCAACAAGAAGTGTTTGATATTTCAGATAATGGGTACAAAAACTTGGAAGCACAATTTCCGAAGTTAGAATATTCACCAAAAAGCATTAAAAAAAGCGGCTGGAGTTTAGGTTTAACCTATATGGGGTATAGTGGTTATTTAAACCCTTTTTCAGGCGAAGCACAGGTAAACAATCTCATTAAAACTTATAAGTTTCCAGTAGTGAGCTGCCACGAACAAGCTCACCAGATAGGCTATGCGGCTGAAAACGAAGCTAACTTTATCGCAACCTTAGCCACCTTAAACAGCGATGACGAATTTATACAATATTCCGGGTATATTTTTGCTTTGCGATACTGTGTTAATGAAATTGCCCGAAGGGATATGGATACTTACAATAATTTACTTACAACCATCAATCCAGGCATTTTAGCCAGTTATAAAGAAATGCGTGATTTTTGGTCAAGCTACGAGAATCCGTTTGAGGTATTTTCAAAACATTTCTACAATTACTTCCTTAAGGCTAATAATCAATCAAAAGGAATTATGAGTTACAGTTATATGGTAGCCTTAGTCGTAAATTATTTTGAAGACAAGCCATTTTAAATTTCTTAATGCTTTGTTAAAATTAAGTTTACGCCTATCAAAATGTAACCAGTACATATATCTTTAGAATTCTAAAATTAAAAACGCACATTAATGAGAAAAATTACGTTCCTCCTCCTTTGTTGCTTTTTTTCATCTCTTATTTTCGCTCAGGAATATTTTCCGAAAAATGATGGGGTTAAAGAACAAAACAACAACTACACGGCCTTTACAAATGCAACCTTGTTTGTAACTCCTACTGAAAAAATTAAAAACGGAACCCTACTTATTCAAAATGGAAAAGTAGTCGCTTCAGGGAAATCAATCGATATTCCTGAAAACTCCATTGTAATTGACTTAAAGGGAAAATATATTTATCCATCTTTTATTGATTCTTACACAAATTTTGGGGTTAAAAAGCCTAAAAAGGCCGAAAGAAATGGTCGTTCTGCACAATACAAGCCATCTCGTGAAGGCTTCTATTGGAATGACCATATTAAACCAGAACAAGTCGCCATTGATGATTTTAAATATGATAAAAAACTTGCGAAAGAGTTGCGCAACTTGGGGTTTGGTACAGTAAACACACTACAAATGGATGGTATAGCCCGAGGCTCAGGGGTTTTGGTGACTTTAAATGACGAGGAAGGCGATGCAAAACGAATTTTAGATGATGCCTTTGGACAGTATTTTTCTTTTGAAAAAAGTGTTGCAAGCCGTCAAAGTTACCCAACTTCGCTAATGGGAGCGATGGCATTGCTACGTCAAATGTATCATGATGCCGACTGGTATAGCAAAGGAAATATTGCAACTAAAGACCGTTCCTTAGAAGCCTTGCTTGAAAACAAAGACAAAATTGCTTTTTTTGAAGCAGGTAGCAAAAGTAACAACCTACGCGCCGATAAAATTGGGGATGAATTTAATGCAAACTACATTATAGTTGGCGGTGGTGATGAGTATGAAATGATTTCTGAAACCAAAGCGACCCAATCAAAATTTATCATTCCAATAAATTTTCCTGAAGCTTACGATGTTAACAATCCCTATGCAGCAAAGTACATTTCTTTAGCCGATATGCGTGATTGGAACCAAGCACCTATGAACCCAAAAGTACTTTCAGAAAATGGTGTACAATTCGCATTGACAACCTACGAGTTGGAGAAACCAAAAGAATTTACAGAAAAACTTAAAAAAGCCTTTGAATATGGGTTTAATAAAACAAAAGCCTTGGCTTCACTAACAACGGTTCCAGCAGAGTTGTTAGGTAAAAGTGACCAAATAGGTTCGCTTAAACCGGGCCGCTACGCTAATTTTTTAATCACTTCTGGCGAAATTTTCGATGAAGAAACCAAACTTTATGAAAACTGGGTTCAAGGAAATAAAAATGTAATTAATACAAAAGATCAAAAAGATATTCGTGGTAACTACAAAATCACATCTGGTGGAAAAACGTACGATATTGTCATTACTGGTGATGTTTCAAAGCCTAAGGCCAAAGTAAAAGCTGGTGAAATAGAATATCCTTCAAAAATGGATTATTCTGAAAACTGGGTTACACTTTCTTTTACGGATGAAAAAACAAATGAAGTTTTTAGAACTACTGGGATTGTCCCTAAACAAGGAGATGATTTTTCAGGAAAACTAGTTGCCCCAGACGGCAGCGAGTCCGATTTTACAGCGGTTAGACAAAAAGAAGATACTTCCGAAGAAGATTCAGAAAAGAAAAAAGACAAAACTGAAAAGCCAGAAATTGTGCCTCTTACCTATCCTAACATTGGGTATGGGTTTACAACCAAACCTAAGCAAGAAGATGTGCTTTTTAAAAATGCAACTGTTTGGACCAGCGAGGAAGAAGGTGTTCTAAAAAACACTGATGTTTTGGTAAAAAATGGTAAAATCGCTGAAATAGGTACCGATTTACGAGCGGGCGGAGCCAAAACCGTCGATGCTACAGGTAAACACCTTACAGCAGGAATAATTGATGAGCATTCGCACCTTGCAGCATTGGCTATTAACGAGGCTGGACAAAACTCTTCTGCCGAAGTAACCATTGAAGACGTTGTAGATCCAGAAGATGTTGGCATTTATAGAAACCTTGCCGGGGGTGTTACTTCCATTCAGATTTTGCACGGTTCTGCAAATCCCATCGGCGGACGTTCGGCTATTATTAAATTAAAATGGGGTGAAAATGCAGATGGTCTTATCTACGACAATTCACCAAAGTTTATAAAATTCGCTTTGGGGGAGAATGTAAAACAGTCTAACTGGCAAAGTTTTAACCGTTTTCCACAAACACGAATGGGAGTTGAGCAAGTATATACCAATTACTTTAACCGTGCTAAGGAATACGATACTAAAAAGAAAAGTGGACAAGCCGTTCGCTATGATGAAGAGTTAGAGGTTTTAGCTGAAATTTTAAATGGTGAACGTTTTATAAGTTGTCATTCCTACGTACAAAGTGAAATTAATATGCTGATGAAAGTTGCCGAAAAATTCGATTTCCGAATAAATACTTTTACCCATATTCTTGAAGGCTATAAAGTAGCCGACAAAATGAAAGAACACGGTGTAGGAGGTTCTACTTTTAGCGATTGGTGGGCTTATAAGTATGAGGTAAATGATGCCATTCCGTACAATGCATCAATTATGAGCAGTCAAGGGGTTACCGTTGCCATTAACAGTGATGATGGCGAAATGAGCCGCCGTTTAAACCAAGAGGCCGCCAAAAGTGTAAAGTATGGTGGTATGAGCGAAGAAGAAGCTTGGAACATGGTTACCATTAACCCTGCAAAACTACTTCACTTAGACGATCGAACTGGTAGTATTAAAGAAGGAAAGGATGCTGATTTGGTGTTGTGGAGCGACAATCCCCTCTCAGTATATGCAAAAGCAGAGAAAACATTGATTGAAGGTACTACCTATTTTGACCTTGAGAAAGACAAAGAAAAAAGAAATGCCATTAAAAAAGAACGCAATAAATTAGTGAAAATGATGCTCGCTGAAAAACAGAACGGTGGAAAAACAAAGCCACCAAAAGGAAAAGATAAACGCGAATTTCATTGTGAAACCATAAACTAAGCAACCATGAACGTATTACATAAAATAGCCACTCTTGTTGTTGTGTTAACTACTTCGGTAAGCTTTGCACAACAAACCCCGGCACCAAAACAAACACAGGCAATTACAATTAAAGGGGCAACCGCCCATATTGGTAATGGTTCTATTATTGAAAACAGTACAATCGTTTTTGAAGACGGAAAAATACGTGACATAGGCACTAATATAGCTTCAAAAGGAAAAGTAATTGACGCTTCAGGCAAGCATGTATATCCAGGTATCATCGCTCCCGTTTCCACTTTGGGACTTGGTGAAATTGATGCCGTACGCCCTACAATTGATGATGATGAAATTGGCGAAATGATTCCGAATATCCGTAGTTTAATAGCCTATAATGCCGAAAGCAAGATAGTTGAAAGCATGCGCCCTAATGGCGTTCTTTTAGCGCAAGTTACACCACAAGGCGGACGTATTTCGGGAACTTCATCCATTGTTCATTTAGATGCTTGGAACTGGGAAGATGCAGCTGTTAAGACTGACGATGGCATCCACATGAATTGGCCAAACAGCTTTCGTCGAGGTCGCTGGTGGTTAGGAGAGCCAAGAGGATACAAGCCTAACAAGGAGTATGCGAAAGATATTGATGATGTGAGTAATTTTCTTGTTAATGCCAAAGCCTATAAAAACACAAAAGAACAACCAATAAATGAAGCTTTTAAGGCTATCAAAGGTTTATTTGATGGTTCAAAGACTTTGTTTATAAACGCTGACGGCGAAAAAGAAATGATCGACGCCGTTACAACCGCTAAGGAACAAGGCGTAAAAAATGTTGTTATTGTTGGCGGGTACGAAGCCCATAAAATCACCAATTTTTTAAAGAAAAATGATATTTCAGTACTTGTAAGACGCGTCCATACCACCCCAGAACGAGAAGATGACGATTACGATTTACCGTACAGACTGCCAAAGCTATTGGCCGATGCCGGCGTTATGGTTGCCTTACAAGCAAATGGGCAAATGGAACGTATGAACACCCGTAACTTGGCATTTTACGCCGGGCACCTAGTAGGTCAAGGAATGGACAAAGAAAAAGCACTGCAGTTAATTACCGAAAATACCGCAAAAATATTAGGCATCGACGATTCCTACGGAACATTGGAAAAAGGCAAAAGCGCTACATTGTTTATTTCAGAAGGCGATGCGCTGGATATGCGTACAAATATATTGACCCACGCTTTTATTGATGGGCGGGATGTTTCATTAAAAACTCACCAAACCGAACTTTGGAAACGGTATATGGAGAAGTATGAAGGGGAATAAATATAAGACCGTTTCGCTGTTAGATATTTGAGTATAGGTTTTAAAAAAATTCAGAAAACTCTATACTCTTTTCTCTTTCCTCTTTTTAAAACAGGATATTTCTCAACTTTAAGCACTAAACAATAATATCGTTCATAAAAAGTTATATTTTTACCGAAAACTATCGTTAATGAAGTATGTTTATGGATTGGCAATACTTGCTTGCCTCGTTTTATGGAGTTCATGCCGAAATGATTTTGAAAGTGTCCCTAGTACTGGAAACCTTGAGTTTTCAAGAGATACCGTCTATCTAGACACTGTTTTCACCAATATCGGCTCTAGCACGTACAACCTAAAAGTATATAACCGAAGTGATGAAGACGTCAACATTCCAACTATTCAATTAGCCAATGGCGAGACCTCTAACTATCGTCTAAATGTAGATGGAATCCCTGGAAAGTCCTTTCAAGATATACAGGTATTGGCCAAGGACAGTATTTTTATCTTTATTGAAACAACGGCCGATATTGGAACACTTCCAACCGATGAAACCAACTTTTTATATACAGACCAATTACAATTTGATACAGGTGGAAACCAACAAAATGTAGAGCTTGTTACTTTAATTCAAGATGCCGTGTTTCTGTTTCCCGAACAATTGGGTGATGGTATAGTTGAAACACTAAACTTAGGCACCGACGGAGAAGGAAATGATATTTTAATTGAGGGCTTCTTTTTGGATGATAACGAACTGACCTTCACCAACGAAAAACCTTACGTAATTTATGGATATGCAGCTGTTCCACCACAAAAAACACTCAATGTAGAAGCTGGTGCCCGTGTCCATTTTCACGCTAATAGCGGAATTTTAGTTGCTAATACTGGTTCCATTAAAGCAAATGGAGAACAAAGTAACGACCCAGAATTATTAGAAAACGAAATTATTTTTGAAGGCGACCGGCTAGAACCTGCTTTTGCAAATGTTCCTGGACAATGGGGTGCCATTTGGATGACATCGGGAAGTACCGACAACGAATTTAAATACACGACCATTAAAAACGGAACTGTGGGGCTTTTAATGGATGATAATGACGGAGATGAAACCTTAAGACTTGAGAATGTCCAGATATATAACAGTTCCAATTACGGGTTATTGGCCCGAACCGGAAATGTGTACGGCGAAAATGTTGTTATAAACAACAGCGGACTTTCCTCACTATCAGCTTCACTTGGTGGAACCTATGAATTTAATCATTCAACATTCGCCAATTACTGGATCAATGATTTCCGTAGTTTTCCAGCCGTTTTAATCGACAACTTTTTTGAAACCGATACCGGAACCACAGCTTTTGACCTCGATATTTCTTTTAACAACTGTATTATCTTCGGAAACGAGCAACGTGAAATCGCCCTACTGAAAGATGACGGAGCACAGTTTACTTTCAATTTCAGTAACAGTTTGATACGTTTTGAAGACCCGAATGGCGAGTTTGAAGATAATCCATTGTACGACTTTAGCAACAATGCCTTATACACCAACTCTATATTTAACGAAGACCCTGTTTTTCAAAATACCGAAATGAACAATTTCAATATTGAAACCGGAACTTCAGCTGCAGATGGTATTGGGAATACCGTTACTGCACAACAAGTTCCAGTAGATTTAAATGGTGAAAATAGAAATACAGGAGCTCCAGATGCTGGTGCATACGAAAGCACTGTTTTTCCAGAGGAGGAATAAAGATTAAAAACATACTATATAAAAAGCCTCTCAAGCTTGAGAGGCTTTTTGTTTTAATACTTTAAAAATCAATTTAAAAAGTCATTGATATTTACATTCATTATTAAGTAAATACCTAATAAGTTAGATGATATTTCATCATTATATTTTAAAGTATTGTTTAAGGTATATGAAAATAACATTTCAATACCGATGTGTTTTTTAAAATCTACACCATATCCAAAATTAGCCGCAATAGAGTTTTTAAATGCCGAACTTAAATCTATATTCTCTTTTTTAATTTTTGAATTAAGAAGAACCTCATACGATAAACCTGTTTTTAAATAAAACCCTTTATTGTAATTACCATTGGTATCAAACTTTAATAATGGCGTTATACTTAAGTAATTAAATTTCACAAAATCTTCATCTCCCTCAATATTAGTAAAAGGTGCTTCTAAAACATTTCTTGAATTAAAAGAAACATTACTAACAACTCCAAAATAATTGTTCAGCTTATAATTATAAAACGCTGATATAAGAAAGCCAGGACCCTTGGGACTGCTAATAGTATTATACCTCTCTCTTTCCCCTCTTTCCATAAAAGAAGCGCTTGTTCCTATACTTAAACCATAATGATTGGTTTGCGAATATGATATTTTAAAAATTGAAAGTAATAGAACTAATAGGAAAAGTTTTCTTGTCATAGCTTGAAAAGTAAATACGTTTTGGTAGTTAATTTTATTTGAAACAAATATATTCATATGAAATAAAAAAGCCGCTCAAAATTGAGCGGCTTTCTGTTTTCTAAAAAATGAATTTATTTATAGTACTCTTACGTTTACTGCGTTCAATCCTTTTTTTCCTTCTTTTAAATCAAATTCTACTTCGTCTTCTTCGCGGATCTCATCGATTAATCCTGTAACGTGTACGAAATGTTCTTTGTTTGTTCCTTCTTCAGTAATAAAACCAAATCCTTTTGATTCGTTGAAGAATTTTACTGTGCCTTTTTGCATTGTAATAAAAATAATTAATTAATAAAGTGCGAATGTACTGCATTAAAAGTTATAAAAATGCATTTTAACAAATTATATTTCAATTAATTACGAATGGTGGCAGAATCAGACTTTTACAAGCAACGTATTTTTAATGATTATTTTTTCTTTAACCATTTTAACCGCAAACTTGCGTTTTTATCTTCAACTGGCTGAACAATTAACGTGTCACCTTGAAAAGAAAACCTTCTTTGAACTACTTTTCCCCAATCGCCCGGATTCGAATGCGAAAGCCGCGTATGCTCCACTATATTTTGATTTTCTAAAATCTTATAGTTTCCTATGTAAATATACGAGCCGGTTAAATGCTTCAATGCTGCTTCAGAAATGGTATCGGTAAAGTTAGGAAAACGCAAATCGGTTTTTTCATAATCTTTTTTAAGTAAATGCAAGGCCATATTCTTGTCTCCGTCGTACAATAAATATCCTTGCATGCCCCCACGCCACTCGCTCCAGTTTCCTAATGAGTCTTTTTGCTCCATGGCTTGCAGTTTCCAAAGTCCCGGAAGTATTTCAACATCGCTTACGGTCGCTTTTTGAGTCTCTTTAGTTTCGGCTTCTTTACAAGACTGACCAAAAATTAAAATTACGATTACTAATAAAAATAAATTATTATTCAACTTCATATTTTTTGTTTAAACGGGAAGATCTATCCCGATGTTTTGGTTGATTAAGTGATTTTGACTCTTTTGATGTATGTTACAGAAACTGCTGGGTTGTTGTTTTTCAATTAAATATCACTATTCATACCTCGTGATCCCCTTAAAAGTATAGAACTTAGGAAAATCTGGTAAACCACCAATATATGTTTTAGAGACATCACTAAAAGAGTCAACTACATCATAATCTCGTACAGTGACATCTTGAAATTCTAATTTATCTGAAGCTATTGTTGGTGTGTTTGAAAAAATTGAATCAAAAAGAGTTTTTAATTTAAATGATGTGTTTTCTGAAAACTCGCCAAAAACACTGTATCTCAAGTCCAAAATTGAATCTGTTATATCATGGGTATATAGCGCTTCAAAAAAACCATATTTACCCGTTGAAGTCATTGAAAAATTGTTGATTCCTGAAGAATTTATGGTAACGTCAAAATTTGGCAACGTAACAATATTTGTGATTTGCGGGGATTTTTCTAAATAAAAATAGACAGCAGAATTAGCTCTAAATCTTGTTGCGAATTCATAGTTATCGAAAAGATTTTCAGGAATATAAAATTGATTTGAAGTTGTTCCTGCAGTAAAGTTTGTTTTCAATAATGTATGTTTAATAAACTTATCATCACTTTCATCTTCATCTCTATGGCCGGTTATAGTTAAATCTAACCTATAATTATCTGGAAACTGTGTTGTTATAGATTTTTCGGCAAACGGTAAGGACAACATATTAACTCCAATCGTTGAGTTTCCGGGAACATCTTCTCTCCAAAAATATCTAGGAAACTCTTCATCAGGCATTTTACCTAAAGCAAAAAAGTCACCTGGTGTCTCTTCAAGCAGCCCTTTTAAAAGAAAGGTACCTCCATTTTCATTAGTATAACTTACTTCGGCATAATCTCCTGTAATGCCAGTTACATAGAATTCAGGTACGGCATTGGTTATTTCTAAATTAACAGCCTCAAAATTAGGGTTTAGTTTAGGACGTAATTTTAAAGTGTAAATAGTGGGTTCAATATTTAGAAATGTTTGTAACTCTCCATTAGAACCTGGGATGCCTCTCAATAAAGTTAAATCGTACTCATTATTTTCAAAATCAGCAATCAATATGGTTTTATTAAAGGATGACAGTTTTTCTTCCGCTACAATAGTTCCATTTTTATCACTTAGGTATGCACGAATTTCAAAGTGTTGGCTAAAATAATCGTCAACAACATCAATAACTATGGCATTATCAAAGTCTATTTCAGAATCAACAGTTTCTTCATCTACAGGATTGTTATCGTCAATATTACATTGAACAAAAACCATAGAAGAACAAAATAAAACCAATAAGAGCACTATCTTTTTCATAAAATATTTAGTTTATACAAGTATAGGTATTCTAGTGCAAATGAATAAAAACCTTCAAATTATATACTTTGAAAGTTTTTATTCATTTTAATTAACGCTACATTTTAAACAACGGCTTCCCTTCCATTAAGGAATTTACCTTTTTAGCTACATCCTTTAAGGTTTCTTCATCTTCAAAATTGGTAATTACTTCATCAATTAGGTCAACAATAGTTGGCATATCACTCTCAACCAAACCTCTAGTGGTTATTGCTGGTGTACCTATACGAATACCACTCGTTACAAATGGTGATTTATCATCAAATGGAACCATATTTTTGTTTACGGTAATATCTGCTTTTTCCAAAGCTTCTTCAGCATCTTTACCTGAAACATTTTTATTGCGAAGATCAATCAACATCATATGGTTATCGGTTCCGTCACTAATTATTTTATAACCTTTATCTACAAAAGCTTGTGCCATTACGGCTGCGTTCTTTTTTACTTGTACCATATAGTGCAAAAACTCATCAGTTAATGCCTCACCAAAAGCAATCGCTTTTGCTGCAATAATATGCTCTAATGGACCGCCTTGATTACCAGGAAAAATTCCACTGTTTAACAAGGTCGACATTTTTTTTAGTTTGCCACTTTTCAGTTTTTGTCCAAAAGGGTTTTCAAAATCTTTCCCCATTACAATCATTCCGCCTCGTGGTCCGCGTAGTGTTTTATGTGTTGTAGTGGTACAAATATGACAGTGCGGTACTGGATCACTAATAATACCTTTTGCAATTAATCCGGCTGGGTGTGCCATATCGGCTACTAAAATAGCATTAACTTTATCGGCTATTTCACGAAATCGTTTGTAATCAATTTCACGAGAATAAGCAGAGGCGCCTGCAATAATCATTTTAGGTTTTTCAGCTACGGCAATTTTTTCAACTTCATCATAATCTATCAAACCAGTTTCTTCATCCACCCCATAGAAAACAGGGTTGTATAATTTACCCGAAAAATTCACGGGGCTTCCGTGTGTTAAATGTCCACCGTGAGAAAGGTCGAACCCTAAAAACGTATCGCCTGGTTTCATACATGTAGCAAAAACGGCTGTGTTGGCCTGAGACCCACTATGAGGTTGTACGTTTACATATTCAGCATTAAAAAGTGTTTTAGCTCGGTCTATGGCCAATTGTTCAACTTTATCAACCACTTCGCATCCCCCATAATACCTTTTGCCTGGATAGCCTTCTGCATATTTATTGGTTAGCACAGAACCAGCAGCTTCCATTACTTGATCGCTTACAAAGTTTTCTGAAGCGATTAGTTCCAGTCCGTTTAATTGCCGCTTTTTTTCAGCTTCTATCAAGTCAAATATTTGAGTGTCTCTTTCCATATCTTTTTGTAATAAAAAAACCTATTCAGTTATAACAGGCACAGTGATTTTTAAACTAATTCAACTAAGGGTATCGATTGATTTGATGGTGTTTCCGTTAAGGAAATTATAAAAAACCTCATCGAGATGGCAAAAGTACAAAATGGTTGTGGTTAGTCCTTCAGAAATTATATATTTGATTACAATTTTTATAAACTACAAAAAAACGAATATGCCTTTACAAGCTAACGATCCATCTTATACATCCTGGCTGGAAGTGCCAAAGAACAGCGACTTCCCTATACAGAACATTCCTTTTGGTGTGTTTTTAACCCGCGACGATGTTATTACTATTGGTACCCGAATAGGCGATACTGCAATAGACTTAGGCGCTTTACATCAACTTGGCTATTTTGAAGGAATAGACCTTACCGATGATATTTTTCTACAAGATAGTTTAAACGACTTTATAGCCGATGGCCGTAAAACGTGGCGTTTGGTACGAAACCGTATTTCTGAAATTTTCAGGGAAGGAAGCAATACTGAGCTTAAAGATAACAACAAGCATAGAGATCAAATTTTATTCGACCTTGATGAAATTGAAATGCAATTGCCAGTAGACGTTGGTGATTATACCGACTTTTATGCGAGTAAAGAACACGCGACCAATGTAGGTTCGTTATTCCGTGACCCTGAAAACGCATTGTTACCTAACTGGCTTCGCATACCTATTGGTTACCACGGGAGAAGTTCTTCTATTATTCCTTCTGGCACACCCATTAAGAGACCTATTGGACAACAAAAACCGGGTGATGATGGAGTTCCAGGCTTTGGTCCTTCAAAATTAGTAGATTTTGAATTGGAAATGGCTTTTATCACTACAGCCGCCAACGATCTTGGAAAACGAATTTCAGTTGAAGATGCCGAAGAATATATTTTCGGTCTCGTTATGTTCAACGATTGGAGTGCCCGTGATATTCAAGCGTGGGAATATGTGCCGCTTGGCCCATTCTTAGGTAAGAGTTTTGCCTCTACCATTTCACCTTGGATTGTTACTCTAGATGCTTTAGAAGGTTTCCGTACGGATGGTCCAGATCAAGATCCTGAACCACTACCCTACTTAAAACAAGGTCCAAAAAAGAATTTCGATATTAATTTGCAAGCGGTTATTCAGCCAGAAGGTGGCGAAGAAAATATTGTAGCCAACAGTAATTTTAAATATATGTACTGGTCTATGTCGCAACAATTGGCGCACCACACCGTAAACGGCTGTAACGTGCGTAGTGGCGATATGATGGGTAGCGGAACCATCTCTGGCCCTACAAAAGACAGCTATGGATCTATGTTAGAATTAACTTGGAAAGGTCAAAACCCTTTAAAACTTTCTGATGGGACAGAACGCAAGTTTATAAACGATAATGACACTGTAATTTTAAGAGGATTCTGCCAAAATGATAAGGTGAGAATCGGCTTTGGAGATTGCAGCGGAAAAATTCTTCCTGCCGACCCGATGTAAGTTTGGCATGACAATTGTATTTTAGCTCTCATAACCAAATTGAAATGTTATGAGAGCTTTTTTATTTACTATCGTCGCAGTTTTAGTTTTATCAGCTTGTAGCAGTGTAAAACGAAATCAGAAATTTATAGCCGAAGGTGATTACGACCGTGCTATTGACCTTGCCGTAAAAAAACTTCAGAAAGATAAGTATGCCGACAAAAACGACGAGCATATCATTCTTTTAGAAGAAGCGTATAAAAAAGCTGTTTCAGAAAACACCAGGCGCATCAACTTTTTAAAGAAAAGTAACGAACCGAATAAGTCTCGATCTATTTATTACTTATATAAGAAGCTAGAAGACAGACAGTTTCAAATACGTCCGTTACTGCCATTATACAGCAACAGTTTGGGCAGAAATGTAAACTTTAAATTTCAAGATTACAGCAATGAAATTATAGCTGCTAAACAAGCTTATGTAGCCGATTTATACAACGAAGCACTTCGTTTAAAGAACAATAACACTATTGAAGATTATAGAGAGTCGTACTACCTGCTTTGCGATATAGATGAGTTACATCCTAATTACAGGGAAGTAAATTCACTATTAGAAGAGACTCGCTTTTTAGGTACCGATTTTATATTTGTTTCATTAAACAACCGTACCAATCAAGTAATTCCGTTTCGTATGGAAAGAGAGTTGTTAGATTTCAACACCTACGGATTAAATAATTTTTGGACTGAATTTCACAGCAAACGCGAAAATGGAATAGATTATAACTATGCAATTGTTTTAAACTTACGAAATATAGGAATTTCACCAGAGCGTGTTTCAGAAAGAGAAGAGAGAAGGTCGCAACGCATAAAAGATGGATGGGAATATAAAAAGGACAGAAACGGAAACTTTGTATTAGATGAAAATGGTGATAAGATAAAAATTGACAAGTATAAAACTGTGAGTGCTCGAATGTTTATAACCACTCAAGTAAAGTCGGTTTTAGTAGCTGGAGATGTTGTTTATAGGGATTTATTAAATAATCAAAATATAAATAGCTATCCGCTCAGTTCAGAGTTTGTATTTGAAAATGTTTTTGCCACTTTCCGTGGTGATAGAGGAGCGCTGACCAATGAGGATTTACGATTTATTCAAAACCGCTTTGTCCCCTTCCCTACCAACGAACAAATGGTTCTGGATGCCGGGGAAGACATAAAAATAAGGTTGAAAGAAATTTTAAAAAATAACTTTTAACTGCAATTTTCAGGGTTAGGAAGCCAAACTTTTTAAGTGATTCGCATCAATCCCTTGGTGCGAATCATGGTGTATTACCTCACCATCTTTTAAAACTATCATTTGCGGGCTTTCGTGATGTACTTTAAAGCGAGCTGCAATTTCGTTCGAAATATCTCGGTTTTGCAATAAGTCAAGGAAATATAGTTTAAGTTGACTATCATCTAAATCGTAATTCTTTTCAAATTGCTTCAGCACCATTCGGCTAATTCCACAACGGGTGCTGTGCTTAAAAACAGCCACAGGCTTATTTTTAGATTCTTTTATAATTTCTTCTAATTGTTCCATAGTAGTAAGCACATGCCAAGGTGTTTCAACTATCTCTTCTTTAGCTATATCACGTTCTGTTTTCTTGAACAAATCTAAAAATCCCATAAGTTTAATTTTAAGCAAAGATACAATCTAACAAGTTGTTATTTCTGAAAATTATTATAAAACAAATTTGCTAAAACAGTCATAATGTCTGTTAAAAGCCGCTCTACAACAGACATTTTGTCTTAATTTTAAAGTGGCTCACCTTTTGAAATAGGATATTTGAATTTAATTTAAAAAAACTCTTTGAAGCAGTTTGCTTCAGAAAACAATATATAAAAATGAACTTTAATAATTTTACAATAAAAAGTCAAGAGGCCATACAGCAAGCGCAGCAAATAGCGCAAGGATTTGGTCATCAACAAATAGAAAACGAACACATTCTCAAAGCTATTTTTGAAGTAGATGAGAACGTAACCCCTTTTATCTTAAAAAAATTGAATGTAAACCTTCCTTTGCTTCAGCAAGTTTTAGACAAGCAATTAGAAAGTTTTTCAAAAGTAGAAGGCGGTGATATTATGCTTTCTCGTGAAGCCGGTAAAACAGTAAACGAGGCAAGCATTATAGCTAAAAAAATGAACGATGAATATGTTTCCATCGAGCATTTGTTATTAGCTATCTTGAAATCGAAAAGCAGTATTGCACAAAGCCTAAAAGACCAAGGTGTTACTGAAAAAGGATTAAAAGCTGCTATTGAAGATTTACGCAAAGGAGATCGTGTAACTTCTCAAAGTGCTGAAGACACCTATAATTCTTTGAACAAATACGCCCGTAACCTCAACCAGTTAGCGAAAGATGGAAAACTAGACCCCGTAATTGGTCGCGATGAAGAAATTAGACGGATACTTCAAATTCTATCACGCCGAACCAAAAATAACCCAATGTTGGTAGGTGAACCTGGTACTGGTAAAACGGCTATTGCCGAAGGATTAGCACATCGAATTGTAGATGGCGACATTCCTGAAAACTTAAAAAGTAAACAGATTTTCTCTCTCGATATGGGTGCTCTAATTGCTGGAGCCAAGTTTAAAGGAGAATTTGAAGAACGCCTTAAAGCGGTTATCAAAGAAGTAACCACTAGTGATGGAGATATCGTTTTGTTTATCGATGAGATTCATACATTAGTTGGTGCTGGTGGTGGACAAGGAGCTATGGATGCCGCTAACATTTTAAAACCAGCATTAGCCCGTGGTGAACTTCGTGCTATTGGAGCAACAACCTTAGATGAATATCAAAAGTATTTTGAAAAAGACAAAGCCTTGGAGCGCCGTTTTCAGAAAGTGGTTGTGGATGAGCCAGACACTGAAAGTGCTATTTCTATTCTTCGAGGGATTAAAGAAAAATACGAAACACACCATAAAGTCCGAATTAAAGACGAGGCTATTATAGCCGCCGTAGAACTTTCTGAACGGTACATTACCAATAGGTTTTTACCAGATAAGGCAATCGACTTAATGGATGAGGCTGCTTCTAAAATTAGGATGGAGATCAATTCCAAACCAGAGGAGTTGGATGTTCTGGATAGAAAAATCATGCAGCTTGAAATTGAGATTGAAGCGATTAAGCGTGAAAAAGATGAAACCAAGTTAAAAACACTTCGATCAGATTTAGCTAATTTAAAGGAAGAACGGAACGAGCTGAACGCTAAATGGCAAAGTGAAAAAGAAGTAGTTGATAATGTTCAGAACCTTAAAAAAGAAATTGAAGATTTAAAACTAGAAGCCGAACGTGCAGAGCGCGAAGGTAACTTCGGAAAAGTAGCAGAATTACGCTACGGAAAAATAAAAGATGCCCAAGAAGCTTTAACGAAATTAGAGAATGAGCTCGCTGAAAACCAAAGCGCTAGTTCTTTAATTAAAGAAGAAGTAACAAACGACGATATCGCCGAAGTAGTCGCAAAATGGACAGGCATTCCTGTTACGAAAATGCTACAAAGCGAACGTGAAAAGTTGTTGAAACTAGAAGACCAACTACACAAACGCGTGGTGGGTCAAGAAGAAGCAATTGTTGCCGTTAGTGACGCTATTAGACGAAGCCGGGCTGGGTTACAAGATGAGAAAAAGCCAATTGGTTCATTCTTATTTTTAGGTACAACCGGTGTAGGTAAAACTGAATTGGCCAAAGCATTGGCAGAGTATTTATTTGATGATGAAAACGCCATGACCCGCATCGATATGAGTGAATACCAAGAACGACACAGTGTAAGTCGTTTAGTTGGAGCGCCCCCTGGATATGTAGGTTATGATGAAGGTGGTCAATTAACCGAAGCTGTGCGCCGTAAGCCCTACTCTGTGGTCTTACTTGATGAGATTGAAAAAGCACATCCCGATACATTCAATATTTTATTGCAAGTATTAGATGAAGGTAGATTAACAGACAACAAAGGCCGTGTTGCAGATTTTAAAAACACGATAATCATCATGACGAGTAATATGGGAAGTCATATTATTCAAGAGAAATTTGAAAGCGTGAAAGATCCAGACACAGCAATGGAAGGCGCTAAAGTAGAAGTATTAGGGTTATTAAAACAACAGGTTCGCCCTGAGTTTTTAAACCGGATTGATGATATTATTATGTTTACACCATTAACGCGAACTGACATTAAAGAGATTGTTGGATTACAATTGAAAGGTGTTTCAAAAATGTTAGCAAAACAGAATATTACAATCGATGCTACCGAAGAAGCTATCACCTATTTAGCTGAAAAAGGTTTCGATCCACAATTTGGTGCACGTCCTGTTAAGCGGGTGATTCAACGGGAAGTTTTAAATGAACTTTCAAAAGAGATTCTTTCAGGTAAAGTAACGACAGATAGCATTATTTTAATCGACAGTTTTGAAGACGGGCTTGTTTTCCGAAATCAAACCGATCTAGTAGAGGACAACTGAACTGGGCTGGAGCTTGCCTAATTTTTGAAGAATTTTAAAAATAAAAAGCTTCGTTTCATAATTGGTTGGTTAGTTGAAAAAACACCCTTGCAAAATGCAAGGGTGTTTTAATTTAGTTAGTTGAGTTTCATATTATCCGTCACAATCATTACAACATTCACCAATAGAATCACCATGGGCTAAATGAGCCGGCAAGGCGTTTTCACTAATTGTTATTGCATGTGTATTTGCAGGATTTCCTGGCGGTACATGACAAATAGTAATTTTTGGTTTTGGACCATTATTTACGGAAGCACTTCCGAATAGAAATAATCCAAAAACACAAGCGATAAGTAAAACTGTTTTTTTCATAATTATTTAATTTAGTTATTTAAATTTAAAGTAATATGAAACAAATAATAAGCATTATCTTCACATTTAGACTAACTTAATAATTCATCGATTAAATCATTAAAAATCAAAGAGTAAGTAAGTGGTTACACGTATATAAATTTACTTTTTATCAAAAAAAGGAAGACCTCTCAACGCTAAACTGAGAGGCCTTTTCTGAAAAATTTGGTTAGTTAGTTTTTCAGAATTATTTAATCTTTTAACATTTCACAAAGGAATAACTGCCTCCCATCATTCCAATTAGATTTTCTACTCCTGCCATTCCTGTTCCTACTGGGCCGAGCCCCATATACAGAATTTCTTTATAAATATTACAAGCCAAATCTTGTAATGCTTTTACAACTTGATCGTTAAGACCTGAAGCATCCATTATAATAATAGCTTCTGAAGCGAAAGCATAGAGCTTGACCAATGTTACGCTATAAGCAGCGACCACTCCCAAGGCAAGACCTCCTCCCGCAGCCATCATACCAATGTTCATTCCAGCAACTATTTGTTCGTATTCCTTAACTACTGTTTGTAAGTTTTCTAATTGAGCCTCTATGTTTTCCCCTCCACCTCCGGTCATATCAGGTAGTATTCCATATAACTCGCCATAGTTATGATCAATACTCCAAAAAGCTTTCTTTTTTGCCGAGGCATCAAAAAAATTGAGTGTTGCCCCCCTAAATAGATATTCTCTAAAGTACTTATAATCATCGTCCAACACTTTAGAAGAGTAGGCATCTGTATCTGGAAGGTTTTCACTACATACTAATTTCTCCCCACTTAATTGAGAATATGTACTAACTGGGAAGGCTTTTCCTTCTAGCAATGCCAATTGAGCGGTTTTTTGTGCATTGGCCCGTATCGAATCTTTTCCACTTCGGGTTAAAGTTCGGTATTGGGAAGTTCGTAAATAATCGAATGACAGTTTTGAGTTTTCTGAATATAATGCTGGTTTGAATTTTAAAATCCCCACTCGCATACCATTTACATATGTTGCAGATTCTTCATTAACCGATTCTTCCAAAGGCTGCATCATACTCAACAATACTGACGGGTAATAAAATCCTCCTTGCTGAAAATTTTCAATAGCTTTTTCGGTTTCACCTTTTAAATAAGGTTCCATCCAGTTACGGGTACTTAAAAGCGCTTTTAAGTATTCTGAAAGACGCACTGAAGTGGTAGCCCCAGCTTTTTCAAAAACTAAAGTCATATTACCCAATAACATTTCATGAACATCATTAGCCATTTGTTTAGTAGGTGCTTCGTAAGATCGAAGCGTTTTATTGTGCCCAGCCAAAATACGGCGTTTAACACCTTGGCTACCTACTTTTATATCAAGATACAGCCCAACTATACGTTTTCCCACGGCGTTTTCACTTCCTTTCGGGAAGGTGTAGGTGTCATTTGCTTTTATGGATGTTTTAGAAAGCGATACATCAACTTGATGCTCTCCTTCTTTTTCAAAGGTGCTATAACTAAATACATAGGGTGCCAATTCTATTTCACCTAAAATTTTTTGTATCTCAACTATTGTCGCCTCTTGGTCTTCAGCAGGAATTATTTTTGCCGAAGTATTGGCGGCAACTTTATCTATGTATTTTTCTGCACCATCATAAACCGCCAAATAAACCGTTGGTGCCCCAGTTTTATATATTTCCGCATAATCGGGGTTAAATTCATCGTTGTTATGGCCATCACTTGCATACAGCACAAGGTTTTTATTAGTTTGTGCTGCTTTTAAATGGGTTGTATAAATGTTAGACCCTGTTTCCATCAATTCTATATCTGCATTTGGGTATAGCTCACGTATAACTTCTTGTGTTTGTTGTAAAAACTTCTTAATTCCTTTTCCCCGGTATTTGCTTGGCATACTTATAGAAGTATCATAAATAAGCAAGATTTTTGGGGCTATGATATTTTTCCTCAAAATTCCTCTAACGACATTATTATTATCTTCAATTCTAAAATTATTAGCCGAAAGTCCTTCTACAACGTCCCCTTCTGAGTTTATTGGTGTAAGTTCCAGCTCAACATTCGGGAACACTTTGGGATTGGCCTTAACTTTCATTGACACGACATCCTTGAGAGTTCCCGCAATTTTACCATGAGCTGTTTCTTCGGAAAAAAGAACTGCTTCTTCAAAAATATTCTCACCACCCAAGGTAATAGGATCTCCCACGAAGGACCGTTCTTGCAAATATTCAGCGTCTTTGTCTAAATCCTGTAGCGCTATACTCGGAGTAAAGGTGTTGATACTATTGATGCTTTGCGTAGCTTGTTCTTCAAACGTTAGGTTATTTAAAAACTGAAGCTTCAGTTGATTGCCTACCAATTCTGAAGCTTTATAGGTTGCAGAAAGTATTTCATTTTCTTTCCGCATGTCAAAAGAAGTAGTTGTTTTTATTGAAAAGGTAACATCATAATCTTTTTCTTTATACCCTTTAAGGTCATAGGCTTTTTGAGTTTCATTAGCTGGGTGCAGCTTTCCATATTCCACCGATGGATCGAATACGTGCAAAAAAACATCCTTTCCTTCTTGTTTAAAGGCTACCCCCGGAACAGTCCGGTTTAAAAAGTAAAATTTGCTTTCACTTCCTTCTTTTAGTTGTTCGGGCTTTGCCTTCTCTAAAAGGCTATTTGCTAATTCTTTTGCTTTTTCTACCACATCTTCCATTGGTTCAAAGCTTCCTTGTGCTTCACTTGCACCCAATTCTTTTTGCCATTTTCGATATTGGCTGCTGCTTACTGGTATGCTGAATTGTGGTTTGTTCTTTTTAAAAAGTATTTCTTTTGCTCTTTCTTCTGTGATATCTATGTTCTCATATATTGCCCTTGCTTCAAAACCTGCATCGATGAGCATGTTTTTAAGAATTTCTACCTTCTCTCTTGGTGTGGCCATTCCGCAGCGTAAACCTTGTTCAAGACCATACATTGTACCTGAGCTAATTTGTCTTAAATACTGGTTATCGCTTGGTAACAACATCAGTTCTTCCCGCACAAAATTAAACATGGCCTTTGGGTCTTTTTGCTGAACCAACCTGTCCCGTTTTGCTATAAAATTATCCGGGCTATAGGAAAGGGCATAACTCATTTCCTCCCAAGTTTTAAAAGGTGGCAACCCCTTCCCCGGTGGGATATCGATGGTTTTTCCAGAATCACAAGCATGGAACATAGGTAATAAATACACACCTGCACCGGCTAACATCATTTTTTGAAAAAACTCTCTTCTGGAAGGATCGTAATCCATAATCTGTTGTTTTTAATGTTCTTTAAAAACCCATTTTACATCGTTTGGCAGCGATGTTTCTATGGTGTATTTTTTTGCTTTATAGTAAGGTACATTCCCTACCATTTGGTCTTCTTTTATTTCGTTTTTTACATAATTCCATCCTTGGCTAAAGGATAGGTCATAAACATCTGTAATGTCTATTTGTTTGGTTATTTCGGCATTATCGGTTGCTTCAATATTTCTTTTACAAATAGTATATGCCCCCGTATTTGCTTCAGCAAACCAAAGCTGTAACCGATACCCAGGGTGCCCAAGATATTTACCAAATGGCGAGTTGTTATACACCTGTTGCTTAGAGGTTGCCAAACTGAGCAATCCTATTTCGTTTTCGTTTTTCCTTATACTGAAAAAAGCAGAAACCAACCCAGTATTTGGTGCTTTATAATCTGTTTGAACAGTAGATGCAGTTCCTTCACATTTGAAATAATTAGAAATTGACCTATCCAAATTTACTGATGCAGGCAACTTAAAATCGAACGATCCGTCTTCTTGCACCTCTCCTACTTTAACCTCTTCTTTATTGTTTCTTTTATAGGGTTGCGTTACCAAAAAAATACTTGCATTGCCATGTTTCCATGCTTCAAACTTTTTCTCGTTGGTATTGGAAATACTGTACTTTTTTAAATGCGCATCAGATTGGTTAACTTTAGTAATTTCATCATCAATTTGCTTTTCACTATTATTTTCTGAAGTGTTTATGTTTGTTACCAGAGGTGCAATTCCGTTACTGACGGGGACTTCCTTATTATATGAATCCTTGCATCCAGAAAAGCACAACAGGATTAGCATTATTTTTAAAATTTTCATTATTCACGATTTTATCGTTAAAAACAATACTTGCGAAGTTTATAACCCGGGGAGTTAGTACTATCACAATTTATTTTTTTAGATGCTTTTAAACCATTCTTCAAATTTTTTACCGAAAAATGGTAGTGGCTTTTTCTTCTCGTTCATTGCATTTACCAACCCCATAATCCACATATAAAGAAGTAATAATGTTCCTAAAATACTTACGATCCAACCTAAAATAGGAATAAGCCCAACTACTCCCAGTGCAATTCCTGTTGCAGCCAAACCAACGGATTGGCGGATGTGGTATGCGCCAAACTCGGTTTTTTTGTCATTGTTCATCACATAAGCGATAATTAGACCGATAATAGTTAGGTAAGATATAACTGCAATGGTTTTTCCATCGTTACTATCTGTTGCTTTTTCAGTATTTGTAGCTGTGTTTGTCTGTGTGTTTTCCATAATTGTATTGATTAAAATTTAAAAACGATAACCGTCCTGCCCTGTTAACCTCACATATTATAAACAAGCTCCTCTTCCCATCTATAACATTGCTTAAAGTCCCTTATACTTTTTGAGAGACAGGACGTATTATCATTTTTCCATATTCATTTAGTGTTTATTATTGTTTTTATAATCCTAGGGTTACCCATTTATCAATGACGAATGATTTTTTCTCTACCTCTTTATAATGTACTTTAATAGTTATGGGCTTCGTGTTATCACCTTCTTTTACAAGAAATTCGTTTGGCCTATTGTTTACCTTGGTTTCTTCAACAGCAGTTTTAAGGGCTTGGGTTACCGGCTCTATTCTTGTGATTGCCACTGGGGTTTTGGTTTTTGGGAAACTGTAAAAAATGTATTTGTTACCGTTACGGGTCATACTACTATTGTCCGTTAGTGGCACTAGGGCACCAAGTAATTGTACAGTGGGTTCGTTTGCCAATGAGTTGATGGTAATTGTTGTTGCTTGTTCATCACCCTCAGCAACGTGAGTATAGCCTACCTTCATCTTTACATGTACTTTGCTTGCTTTGGGAGACGGGACCACCATTAGTGATTTGATACTCGCTTTAAACCCAATGGTATCGTACATTTTTTTCCATTGATCCGGTTGAATAAAAGCCTCTGTACGTGTTGAAAATCGATAGTGTCCTTCCTTTGCCAAGCGTTCTGTTTCTTCTTCATAGGCTTTTACTGCCTTTTCGTGTGCTTTTATCAAGTCCTTACCTGTATCATCCTTTAGTTCGAGTAATTCAGTATTTTTAGGATCTATAGCCGAAAAACTTTCTGTCTGTACCCAAAAATCAACTTCAAACTTATTATCTGAAAACGTCTCACCAGGGATTTCTTTTTCCACTTCCAATCGAACGGTTTCCACTTTTTGAGAATATAGTTGGATGCTAAACAAGCTTATTACTACTAAGATTATATATGTATTTTTTATATTCATTTTTTAAAGTTTAATCACAAGGAAAGCTTTCTCGCATGGAGCTTATTTCACGTGATCTCTTAGTCATAAATTCTGGGGAAAGGAAGTAGGTGAAGTAATTCACAAAATAATTCCAACCGTCTAATTCAATTTCTTCGGAATCTGGATAAAGAAATACCATAATAAGTGTTTTTCTGTTAAATAAATCTTTTTCATATGGGTTTCCAAATTTATCAGAGGCATACTGAAATTTAAGAAATGCTTTTGCTAACTCCTTTAATTCTTCGTTAGTGTTTGACTCAAATACTTCGTCAATCATATCCTTTATTTCACTATATTCTATACTAGAATCATTATCAAATTCAATATCACCACCCCATAATATTAAAAACAATGGTCTAAAATATTCAGATATTTCTTTTCCATATTTAATATGGTCACTATTAAATTCATCTGGGCAAAAAAACTTAGTTCCCCCAGAGAGTATAAGTAGGGCTTGGTACTCCAATAATTCTTTCTTTTTTTTACAATCTTTCGTTTTTTCAATTTGATCTTGAAGCTCTGCCAATTTATAAGCATGGTCTCCCATAACGTCAAGACATCTTCCCACCATGGGTTTATCGCCTGTATCTTTCATCCCTGTGGTTTCGCTAAAAAACTCTTGCATTCCTTCCGTGGCTTTAGCGTCTGCCTCTACTTCCGCGGCATCTGTGGCATCGCCCCGTTCTTTTTTGGCGTCTTCAACAATATCGAAAACACTTATTTGTGCGTATGATGTAGTCGACATACTAAAGAAAAACAGTACTAGTGTTATATAAAGTGTTTTCATGATTTATTTGGTTTGAACAAGTGTTACATTCCCCTATAATCTTCTTTATTTATAGTGAAAGGTGCTTTTTTAAGCGCTGTACATATCATATGTACATTATCTCTTTTGCGTTTGTTAGAGGTGTACTCCATTTCCATCATTAAAGAGTTTTTACTAAACGGAATGGGACTGGAGCTCATGCTTTTCTGCATTTTTTCAAGATTGGCGAACATACCTACAAAGCTTACAGGTGCCTCGTCCGTAATGTAAATTTTACTGGTTCCTTCATCTTGTTTTACTAAATACCCTTTACAGCTATAGCCTAAAATGGTCTTACCCGGTAAAGGTGTAATATTGGCTGTATTAGAGGCATTATTCTCGCCTTTTTGTGTTTTTTCAATCATTTCCTGCATTTTTTCTTCTAAAGGCATGCGCATTTTCATCGCCATTTTTTGACCATTATTATCCATAAAGGTGACCATAGCTTGATTTTCTAAGTCATAAACCATCACAGCATTGGAGTTTTCGTTTGGCATAGCGTTGCCAAAATAACTGGCGTTTGGTTCTATAAAATATTGTAAGGTCATCTCATCTTTTTTACCTGAAGAAAGTGTCATATCCATTACGTACTGAAACTGGTATGAATCTGGTATACCTTCCATACCGCCTCCAAAAATGGACATGGCTCTTTTCTCTGCCTTTTCTTTTTCCTCTTTAGTAAGCTCTTTTGATTTAGTCTCTTCGTTTTTTCCATCACCTTTAATAACACCATCTATAGTTTTATCTGTTTCTTTGGATATTTCGCGATCTGTCTTATTGAGCACGGTTCGTTCTACAGCATTTTCAGCTCTCTTCTTAAGTTTTTTAAAGAATTGTGCGTGGACTGTTCCACACATAGCCATCATTAAGAATATTGCGAGGAGGGTTTTAATGGGTTTCATAATTTAAGTTTTAAGGGTTACTTTATTTTTAATGTTTTAAAATTACTACTACATAGCTTTTTGAGATGTAACATATGTAACAAAGTATTGCACGTATGTAACATGTACCAAAAACGCACTGTTTATGGTAGCTTATCAAAACCCATCACTATCAAAAAAGGGTTTACTACCACAGTAGCTATTACAAATGTAAAGTGGTGTTTATTTAAAAGCAGTAGGTGAAAACTTGATATTAAGTGAGGGTTTAACCCCCTTTTTTGTAGCGGAAAAAAATAGCTGAGTTTCTTTCAATCCATAAAAAAATCCGCCTACAATATCTGTAAGCGGATTTTTTATTATCTACGGACAATAGGTTTTATCTACCAGCTATCAATCTCTTTTTTAATATCTTCTTTTGCTTTACCGGTCTTTTCTTGAATTTTACCAACTACTTCATCAAACTTTCCTTCTGAAAAAGTTTCGTCATCATCCATTTCAACGCCATACTTTTGTTTAACGTTTCCTTTTATTTGGTTCCATTTCCCTTTTAACTGTTCTGAATTCATAATATTTATTTTTTTGTTTACATTAAAGATACTTTTCAGAAGAAGCAAAATGCCATAAGGGTTTTATAAAATTTTATATCGTTTCGTTATTTTATTACTAAAGTTTCTTAAAAAGTGTTATTTTACTTTGATAGATGTTAGTATTGAGTATTGAGATACGAGATTTTAAAGAAATAAAAAACATGAAAAAGCTATTTGCACTTTGCATTCTATCCGTTTTACTATTTTCCTGTGGTGATATGAAACGGCCTGAACCAAATACCACCATTCCAGAAATTACTACCTATTATTTAATCCGTCACGCTGAAAAAGACCGAAGCGACCCAGACAACAAAAATCCAGACCTTAACGAAGAAGGGATTGCCCGTGCTGCTTTGTGGACGAAGATATTTCAGAAAATAAAATTTGATGAAATCTATTCTACTGAATATAACCGTACAAAACAGACAGTTTCGGCTATATCATTACAAAGTGATGTGAAGTTAACACCATATTCACCCGGCAACCTTTATAGTGAAGATTTTAAAATGAGAACACAGGGTAAAACGGTTTTAGTGGTTGGGCACAGTAATACCACACCTCAATTTGTGAATAAAATAATTGGAGAAGAAAAGTACCCTAATATGGATGACACCGATAATGGATCTTTATATGTAGTTACCGTAGTTGGCACGAAGTCTAAAGTGCAAGAACTTACTATTGATTAAGTAGCTCTACTTCCACGTTTTCTGTTTCAATTTTGGAAAGCAAAGGCAATTTATGGGCCTCAAACAAATTATCAAGTTCTGATAGCGGCGTACTTAAATCTTCAGCTTTATAATTATTATAATTTACAAAACGGATTCCTTTAACAACCCGAGGATTATAGGCTTCGCGAAACCGAATACCACCTCCCTCAACGGCATAGCTGTACGCTAAATAATCTACTGTAAAATCTTTTTGGTGTATCCAATACATAAACTTATCGTCGTGATCAGTGCCGCCACCTTCTTTTTTAAAAGTAATTCTCACTTCGTAATAGGGTTGGTCTTTAATAGTATCGGTACCTATTAATTCTTTTTGAACAGCAGGAGCATTTAGTCCATATGGCAATTGTGAAAAATAATGAACCGAATTTACACTATTACTTAATTTGAGCGCTGTAGTATCTGCCAATTGCAATACAATATCATTTACAGAACGTGTAAAACCTTCGTTTGTTAGTTCGTCGCGAATTATACCTGTAGAGTCGTTAGTTATTCTTTCTAGTATATAAGCACCTTCTAAACGTTTACTCTTATATGCTTTGTCTCTAAAAGTAAATGATACTTCAGCGTGGTCGCAATTGCCATTGCAAGCCTTCTCGATAGCTTTGTCTACAATTGTTTGAGCTGTTAGGTTCACTTCGGAATTAGTCACGTCGCTTGTTTCGGTTTTTGAATCTTTACAAGAAACTATAATGATGAGCAGAAAAAGAAAGGCTAATTTTTTCATCGGTTTATTTTAATATCAAAAATAAACAATCGCTTGCAAAAGTTATGATAGTTTTAAAAGGATAGTACGTTAAACTTGTTATTTTTGTTTTCTATGACACTTCAGAAAAATGTAAATATAAAAAACCGTAAAGCTCGGTTTGAATATGAAATTTTAGACACTTACGTTGCTGGCATTGTTTTGGCAGGCACCGAAATTAAAGCAATACGTGAGGGAAAAGCTTCAATTGCAGAGAGTTTTTGTGAATTTCAAGATGGTGAACTGTTTGTTATTAATATGACGGTTCAGGAATATTCGCATGCGACCAGTTTTAATCACAACCCAAAAAGTGAGCGTAAACTACTTTTAAACCGAAACGAGCTTAAAAAGCTAGAAAAAGAAGTGAGTAACACGGGGTTAACTATTATTCCGCTGAAAATGTTCACCAACGATCGTGGTTTGGCAAAACTACAGATTGCATTGTGTAAGGGTAAAAAACAATACGACAAGCGGGAAGCCATTAAAAAGCGTGAAACCAAGCGAGACTTAAGCCGTATTAAGAAAGCGTTTAATAATTAAGATAATAGAACGCTTCGCTTTTAGGTGCGAATTGTCTACGATTATGAAAAACATTTTACTAATCATAATATTTTGTTCATTTAGCGGGCTTTTCGCTCAAGAAAAAGTCGGACTTAAAGAAATTTATGTGGAAAATGATTTGGCGTATAAAGTTTCAAACGACCAATTATTTTCTGGACAAGCGCAAAAAGTTCGTAGAAACGGACATTTAGTTTACGAAGAGTATTATGAAAACGGAATTCCAATCAAATCAATCCTCTACTACAATGGAACGGAAAAACCGAAACCAGTTGAATTGATTGAGTTTTATGACAAAACATTTGATAAGAAAAAAGTAACTCGATACGGATTATCAAAACCAACGATTGAATATAAATATTACGCTCAAAACGGAAATAAAACTCTGATTGAAGAATATGAAAATGACAAGCTTACTTATCGTTGCGAATATCAGAATGGCAAAAAGCACGGAATTGAATTCTGCTTTGATGATGACGGGAAAGAACTGAAAATTGAATATCGGAACGGCAAAAAGATAACGCAGAAAAAACTGTAGACAACAATGTATAACCGCAAAAGCAGAAAGGTTTGTGTATATTTATTCCATAACTGCGGTTATACGCAAATGATGATAGACTTGAGAAGAATTAAAAAATATACTATTACATAATTTTAAAGTTGGTACAAAACCGTAACAAAGCAATCAGTTTCTCGTCTTACAAGAAAACCGTCTATCTATGACAAGATTTGTACTCGCTATTGCCTTACTTTCAACAATCATATCGCAAGCCCAGATAGTTGGGAAGGTAACCGACACCAACGAAAATCCACTTCCATTTGTCAACATCTATTTAAAAGACTCTTACAAAGGCACGACGACAAACGACTCAGGTAATTATCGATTAGATGTTTCTGAAACAACTGAATACGAAGTCATTTTTCAGTTTTTAGGGTACAAAACGCTTACTAAAACCATTGACGCCACTTCATTCCCTTACGTGTTAAATGTAACATTGGAAGAAGAATCGGTGAGTCTTGACGAAGTAGTTGTCTCTAATAACGAAGATCCTGCTTACCGAATTATCCGCGAGACGATTTCAAAACGCAAAATTAACCTTGAAAAAATTGCTGCTTATACCGCAGATTTCTATTCCCGTGGCATTTGGCGTGTGGAAGATCTACCTAAAAAAGTACTGGGACAAGAAATAGGCGACTTTGACGGAGCGCTCGATTCTACAAGAACGGGAATCATTTATCTTTCTGAAACGATAAGCGAAATTGCTTACCAACAACCCGATGATTTCAAAGAAAAAATAATCGCCAGTAAAGTTAGTGGCAACGATAATGGGTTTAGTTTTAACAGTGCGCAAGATGCTAATTTTTCGTTTTACGAAAACTCGATCGACCTTAACGCTTCCATTGTTTCGCCCATTGCTGATAATGCTTTTAATTATTATCGGTATAAACTCGACGGAATTTTTTACGAAGGCGATAAGCTTATTAATAAAATAAAAGTAACCCCAAAACGTCCAAAAGATCGAGTGTGGGAAGGATTTATTTATATTGTAGAAGACGATTGGCAACTCTACGGAACCGAACTTAACACTACGGGTTCGGCCATTCAAGTACCGATGGTCAACAAACTCTTATTTAAGCAAAACTTTAAATTTGATCCAAAAACTGACAGTTGGGTAAAACGATCGCAGACCATTGATTTTAGTTTTAAGTTTTTAGGTTTTCAGGGGGATGGACAGTTTATTGCCGTATACAGCAATTATGATTTTCAACCTCAATTTTCTGAAAAATCCTTTACAAACGAAGTACTTTCCTTTGCTGAAGAAGCCAACAAAAAAGATAGTCTTTTCTGGAAAGGAACACGACCCGTTCCTTTAACCGATGAAGAACTGAAAGATTACATAAAGAAAGACAGCATACAAGAACTTCGGAAATCGAAGAAGTATTTAGACTCGGTTGATGCAGTTTCCAATAAACTGAAACCACTGGACATAATCACTGGTTATTCCTATAAAAATAGCTACGACAAATGGAGCGTGAGCTACGACGGAATTTTCCCAGGTATCAACTTCAACACCGTTCAAGGGTGGAATGCCAGTGCCGGACTTCGATATTTTAAGTGGTACGATGAAAACCAAACCGAATGGCTTTCCATTTACGGTGATGCGAATTATGGAATTTCAGAAGACAGATTGCGTTTTACCGGTGGAATCACAAAGAATTTTAACCGCACCAATAGATTACGGTTGTCTCTTTTCGGCGGAAGTAAAGTACAACAGTTTAATGCCGAAGAACCTATTTCGCCTATTGTAAATACAGTTTCTACCCTTTTCTTTGAGCGAAATTATATGAAGCTGTACGAACTGAATTACGCCAAAGCAGCATATAGCCAAGAACTCTTTAACGGGTTGCGTATTTTTACCAACTTTGGATACGAACAACGGAAACCACTATTTAATAACACCGATTATGTAACCATCCCTAATGATGATGTTTCATATACTTCAAACAATCCAATAAATCCTTCAGACTTTGTTAATGCCGCGATTGATGAGCATGATATATATAAAACGGGTATTAGAGCTGATATTACCTTTGGTCAAAAATATATGACCTACCCAGATGGAAAGTATAATTTAGGAAACAATAAGTACCCGGCACTTTCCATAACTTTTGAAAACGGTTTAGGAGCTTCAAATGACGACTATAATTACAGCCAGTTAAGGGCAAGTTTATATCAATCTATCAACACTGGAAATAAAGGTGAATTTGCCTACCGATTGAAAGGGGGAACGTTTTTTAATAGTGACAACATTAGTTTTGTAGATTACCAACATTTCAACGGAAACCAAACTCGTATAGGTACTTCTTCAAACTACACCAATGTATTTAATTTACTTCCTTACTATCAATTAAGCACGAACAAAAGTTATTTTGAAGGGCATTTAGAACACGATTTTAAAGGATGGATTTTAGGTAAAATACCTGGTATTAATCAGTTGAACTTTAATTTAGTGGCAGGAGCACATCTTTTAAGTATTGAAAACAACAAGCCGTACAGCGAATTTTCAGTAGGTATAGACAATCTTGGTATTGGAAACTTCCGTTTTTTAAGATTAGACTACGTTCGTTCGTATTATAACGGGACTAGCGATGGTGCTTTCGTTTTCGGGTTGAAATTTTTAGGATTTTTAGACTAATTTTTATCCTCCAACAACGGTACAAATCGAAATTCACCATATTCATTTTTTTCAAACTCTTTTTCCGAAGTACGGGTAAAAACAGTCATAATCTGAACGTCCTCACCAACCGGAATAACGAGCTTCCCCCCTATTTTCAGTTGTGCCATGAGAGGTTTAGGAACAAATGGAGCCCCAGCTGTAACGACTATACCATCGTATGGGGCTTCTCCAGGTAAACCTTTGTAGCCATCCCCAAAAATTAATCGTTTGGGGCGATAGCCTAACTTTGGTAAAAAGCGTTTCGTTTTTTTAAAAAGTTCATTTTGACGTTCTATTGAAAACACGGTGATTCCCATTTCTAACAAAACGGCGGTTTGATAGCCACTCCCTGTTCCTATTTCAAGTACTTTATCGCCTTTTGTAACTTCTAACAATTCAGTTTGTCTTGCTACCGTGTATGGTTGCGAAATAGTTTGATCTGCAGCAATGGGAAATGCTTTGTCTACATATGCATGCTCGATAAAACTAGAATCCATAAACAAATGTCGTGGTATCGCATTCACAGCCTCTAAAACATTTTTATTTTCTATTCCTTTGGCTTTTAATGCTTCAACCAAACGTTTTCGCATTCCTTTATGTGTATAGGTATCTTTCACAGTAGTTAACTTTTAAGTTACAAAATAAAAAAACTTTTTAGTTAGAAATGGTAAAAAAGCGAGATATATCAACATAAATTCAATAATAAATAAGCGTTTCTTTTATATCTGAAAAAAGCGGCAGACAGTCAATTGTTTATGAAATTGTAAATCTTTATACAGCTTCGTAATTTACCTCGAAAACCGTTACCTTTGCGAAAAACAGAAGCTGATGCTAAAAGCCGGAGTAATAGGTGCCGGGCACCTTGGGAAAATTCATTTAAAATTATTAAAACAATCTACTAAATATGAATTAGTAGGTTTTTACGATAAAGACAAAGAAGCTTCAGAAAAAGTAGCATCTGAATTTGGCTATAAAAGTTTCCCTTCCATGGAAGCTTTAATTGAGGCCTGTGATATGGTCGACGTGGTAACTCCAACGTTATATCATTTTGATACCGCAAAACAAGTAGTTGAAGCAGGTAAACACTTGTTTATCGAAAAACCAATTACCCATACCGTTCCCGAAGCTGAAGTACTTTTGGAATTAGCAAAAATTCACAACGTCAAAGGACAAGTTGGGCAGGTGGAACGCTTTAACCCTGCGTTTATGTCGGTAAACCATAAGATTAAAAACCCTATGTTTATCGAATCGCACCGCTTGGCAGAATTTAATCCGCGCGGTACAGATGTTTCGGTTGTTTTAGATTTAATGATTCATGATATCGACGCCATTTTAAGCGTTGTAAAATCAAAAGTAAAAGAAATTCACGCCAGTGGTGTTTCAGTTATTAGTGAAACGCCCGACATTGCCAATGCTCGAATCGAGTTTGAAAACGGTTGTGTCGCCAACCTTACGGCTAGCCGAATTTCAATGAAAAAAATGCGAAAAGCACGATTTTTTCAGCGTGATGCTTACATTTCTGTCGATTTTCTAGAGAAGAAATGTGAAGTGGTGAAAATGAAGGATGCCCCAAAAACACCGGATGATTTTGCAATGATTCTTACCAATGCAGAAGGTGTAAAAAAACAAATCTATTTCGACAATCCTAAAGTAGATAACAACAACGCTATTTTAGATGAACTAGAAACCTTTGCCGATTCAATAAAAAATAACACAACCCCAGTTGTAAGTTTAGAACAGGGTACTGAAGCATTGCGAGTAGCGATGCAGATAATTTCGAATTTTAAAACATTATAAATACTATGAAAAATATAGCAGTAATTGGAGCAGGAACCATGGGAAATGGAATTGCCCATACGTTTGCACAAAACGATTATAAAGTACAGTTAATTGATATCTCGAAAGAATCTTTAAATAAGGGAATAGCTACTATTACCAAAAATTTGGATAGAATGGTCGCTAAAGAAAAGATAAGCGAAGATGATAAAAAACGTACGCTTGCTAATATTACTACTTACACAAACCTTGTAGACGGTGTAGAATATGCTAGTTTAGTAGTAGAAGCTGCAACTGAAAATTTAGATTTAAAATTAAAGATTTTTAAAGATCTTGATAAGTATTGTTCAGATGATACTATCCTAGCTAGTAATACTTCTTCTATTTCTATTACTGAAATTGCTGCGGTAACATCACGTCCAGAAATGGTAATCGGGATGCACTTTATGAACCCTGTACCAATAATGAAGTTGGTTGAAATTATTAAAGGCTACAGCACAAGTGCTGAAACCTACAACACAGTTGAAGAGCTTTCAAAAAAATTAAACAAAGTACCTGTAGAAGTTAATGATTATCCAGGCTTTGTTGCTAACCGTATTTTAATGCCAATGATCAACGAAGCAGTTGAAACACTTTATAATGGTGTGGCTGGCGTTGAAGAAATTGATACCGTAATGAAACTGGGTATGGCACACCCAATGGGACCTTTACAATTAGCTGATTTTATTGGGTTGGACGTTTGTCTTTCTATTTTGAACGTAATGTACGACGGATTTAAAAACCCAAAATACGCACCGTGCCCATTATTGGTAAATATGGTGATGGCAGGAAAAATGGGAGTGAAAAGCGGAGAAGGTTTTTACGATTATTCTGAAAGCAGAAAAGCAGAAACCGTATCAAAACAGTTTGCTAAGTAATTTTTCTTGCTAATCCAAAAATTGAAGTCCTAAACCAGGCTCTAAGCTGAGTCGAAGAGCCTTTTTTATAAAAACATGGCAAAAATAATCCCTTTTAAAGCTGTACGTCCTACCCGTGATAAAGTGAGTCTTATTGCTGCACGGTCTTACGACAGTTATACCCCAGAACAAAGGGAGTCACGCCTTCGGGATAATCCGTTTTCGTTTTTACACATTGTAAATCCTGGTTATAAATACCACAAGGAAATTTCTGGAGAGCAACGTTATTCGTTAGTTAGAAACCGCTATCAGGAATTTAAAGAAGATGGTGTTTTTATGGAAGATGAAAAAGCTAGTTTTTACATCTATAAAATTGTAAACCGGGATGGTCTTGAATTTAACGGAATCGTCGCTGCAGCCAGCACGGAAGACTACAAGAATAACGTGATAAAAAAGCACGAAGAAACCCTTCAGTATAAAGAAGTTGTTTTTAAAGAATACCTAAAGACAGTTGGGTTTAATGCGGAAGCTGTACTACTCACCCATCCTGATAATGAAGAACTTTCCACAATTGTAAGTAACGTAATGGAGACTCGCGCTGAGTATGAGTTTACTACTACGTATCGCGACACACATTATTTATGGAACGTAAATGATAAAGCCACTGTTTCAAAAATAAATGAAGTGTTTTCTGAAATGGAAAGCCTTTATATTGCAGATGGTCATCATCGTAGTGCGTCTTCTTTCTTATTGGCAGAAGACCTAAAAGAGGCAAATAACAATCACACCGGAAACGAGCCGTACAATTACTTTATGAGCTATTTAATTCCTGAAAGTGATTTAAAAATTTATGAATTCAACCGCTTGGTGAAAGACCTAAACGGACTGAGCAAAGAAGAATTTTTAATTAAGCTGGATGCGCTTTTCCGTATAGAAAATAGAGGCCTAGAATACTACAAACCCACCCAGAAACAGAATTTCAGTATGTATTTGGATGGAGAGTTTTATTCGCTTTATCTTCGGAAAAACAGCTACACTATAAACAATGCCCTCGATGCGTTGGATGCTCAAATTTTGTTCACCACTATTTTAAAACCAATTTTAGGCATTGAAGATTTGCGTAATGATCAACGCATAAAATATACTGACGGAAAAAGCGATATGGCCTACGTACAGACCGTTGTAGACACGGGCGAGTTTACGGTAGGTTTTGGTCTATTACCAGTTCGTGTTTCTGAAATGAAGAAAATTGCAGATGAAGAATTAAAAATGCCACCAAAAACCACCTTCGTATTACCCAAATTACGCAGCGGAGTCACTATTTACGAGTTTTAGATTGTTTAACAAACTTTAGTTTTTACTAAAACTTCCTATTTGTATTTTACTGAAGAAAAGAGAATGTTATGAGTATTTCAGAAAAAATAAAATCATTTAAAGAGCAATTGCCAGAAGATGTAACGTTGGTTGCCGTTTCAAAAACAAAGCCTGTTTCAGAAATTATGGAGGCCTATAACACTGGCCACCGTATTTTTGGTGAGAACAAGGTGCAAGAAATGGAAAGCAAATGGCAGGAAATGCCTAAGGACATTGAGTGGCATATGATTGGTCACGTACAACGCAACAAAGTGAAATATATGGCACCGTTTGTGAGTTTAATTCACTCGGTGGACAGCAAACGGTTATTAAAAGAAATTAATAAACGTGCCAAAAACGAAGAACGCGTGATTGATTGTCTGCTTCAGATTAAAATCGCCGAAGAGGACAGTAAGTATGGCCTTGATAAAGAAGAGGCTTTAGAATTGTTAGCTTCGGAAGCCTTTCAGAAGTATGAAAACGTGAATGTTATCGGTTTAATGGGAATGGCTACCTTTACTGATGATGAAAAGCAAATTGCTGCAGAATTTCAGAAATTAAAAACCATTTACGACAACACAAAAGAGGAATACAATTTCACAAAGCTTTCAATAGGTATGAGTGGTGATTATAAAATTGCCATTGAAAAAGGAAGTAATTTGGTACGCGTGGGAAGTGCTATTTTTGGTGAACGGAATTACTAATAACCATATTACAATTTATATTCAGTAAAAAAGGAGAATAAGATACATGTACGCTATTTTAGATATTGAAACAACCGGTGGAAAGTACAACGAAGAGGGCATTACTGAAATAGCAATTTACCGTTTTGATGGTCATGAAATTGTAGATCAATTTAGCAGTTTGGTAAACCCAGAACGCTCTATACAGCCTTTTGTGGTGAATTTGACTGGTATAAACAACCAAATGCTTAGAAATGCACCTAAGTTTTATGAAGTGGCAAAACGTATCATTGAAATTACCGAAGACTGTATTTTAGTAGCCCACAACGCCAAGTTTGACAACCGAATACTAACCACTGAGTTTGACCGATTAGGCTATACCTATTCAAAAAAAACGCTCTGCACAGTAGAGTTATCTAAAAAGCTAATTCCCAACCTTCCTTCCTATAGCCTTGGAAAATTAGTTAAATCGTTGGGCATTCCACTTACCAATAGACATAGAGCACAAGGCGATGCAAAAGCTACGGTTACACTTTTTAAAATGTTACTGAATAAGGATACTTCAAAAAACATAATCGAGGCGGCTGTTCGTAAAAATCCAAAACGTCAGTTAGAGCCCAAATTACTCGATTTTATAGCAGAAGCCCCTAACGAAACAGGCGTGTATTATATGCACCGCGAGGATGGCAAAATTATCTATATTGGGAAAAGCAAAAACATAAAAAAAAGGCTCACACAACATTTCACTTCAGATAACAGAAAATCGAAACGCATACAGTTGGAAGTTACCAATGTAACGTATGAAAAAACTGGAAGTGACCTTATCGCTCAATTAAAGGAAAGTGAAGAGATTAAGCGCAACAAACCCATCTATAATCGTGCACAACGCAAAACGTTATTCAATAACCAGCTTACTTCCTTTAAAGATGACAATGGATATATTAATCTAGCAATTGAAAAGGCAGACGGCAGAAAAAAAGCTATTACTACGTTTACAAATTTTCAACAAGCAAAGGCTGTATTGTTTAAAATTACTGAAGACTATAGGCTCTGTCAAAAATTAAACGGTTTGCACAAAACACAAGGTAGTTGTTTTCAATATAGTATAAAGGAATGCAACGGGGCTTGCATAAAAGAAGAGCCGCCAAAAGATTATAATGAACGTGTTCAACAGTTTTTAGATGAAAAAAGCTATAAAAATCAACACATGCTTATTATTGACCGTGGCCGGGATGTCGAGGAGAGATCGGTTGTTTTAATAGAAGATGGACAGTACAAAGGCTTCGGGTATTTTAGCTTAAACCATCAAATAACCAATCCGGATATTCTAAAAACGCTAATCAACCCGATGCAAAATAACCGTGACGTACAGCATATTATTCAAAACTACCTTCGGAAGAATAAAAAAGTGAAGACAGTAAAGCTTGATTAGCTAGTATGGTTTAATTTATTGTGTTTATATTTATGTTGGTTTTTAATTAAGCTAAATAATGAACAATAAAAAAACATATTTTTTTTTATTATTAACCTTCATTTGGTCGTGGACTTTTTGGCTTATTGGTTTAAATCATTTAACAGAAGGGATTACCCAAGAAGCAATTGGTAAGTTTTTAATATTCTTTTTTGCAGGAATTTATGGACCAACTGTTAGTGCTCTTTTAACAACTATTTTATTTGAGGGTATAACGGGTATCCTGACTTTGCTCAAGAAACTTTTTATTTGGAAGGTTCCACTAAAAAACTATTTATTCATTATTCTTTTACCGCTATTTTTTGTCTTAATTGGAATTGGGCTTTATAGTTTATTTATCGGAGATATTGGTAGTTTTGATAGTATGGCATTTCTTTCTATTCCCACTATATTATGGGCTGGTTTTTACGCTGGACCTTTAGGAGAAGAATTGGGTTGGCGAGGTTTTTTACTTCCCGAATTTCAAAAAAGATTTTCCAACTTAAAAAGTGCAATTTTAATTGGAATAATTTGGTTTGTCTGGCATATACCATTATTCTGGGCCCCTTTCGGAACTTTGGTTAGTGGAGAAGCCATTTCAGCTTTACCACTAATAGCATACTTTATAATGTTAAACTGTTTATCGATAATAATAACTTGGTTGGTAATTAACTCTAAAGGGAGTGTTTTAATTGCAATCTTATTTCATTTATCGATTAATGCAGGAATAGCATTATTATTTTTTCCTGAACTGAATATGGATTTTAAGAAAGTACATTTATTGTCCAGTATAGGAATACTACTATTTACTGGAGTGTTAATTGCGAAAAATACGTTGAAAACGAGTGCTAAAAATGTATAACTGCAATTACTTCGGTTTCGACTGCGTCCAGATCCACTCGGAATTGCTAAAGTCTGTGCATAACCCAAAATTTAAGTAACTTTAAAACCGTAACTGACGGTTATATGAAACGGTTAACTATTACCGAATGACAACCGTAGAATTAGGAAATATAAAGTTAGAAATTGACCAAATAGAAACAGAAAAATTCTATGAAACTCAAAACGGATTTATTTGCGATTGTCCTGACTGCGTAAATTATGTGAGCAAAATTTCTGATGTTCAATCTGAACTAAACAAACTTGAAAAAAAACTCGGAATTGATTTAACTAAAGATGTTGGGCAAGGAATAGACGAATTAATGCCTCACGATTTCGACAATTACCATTTGTACGTTATTCCATATTACGTAATCGGAAAATGTTACGTGAATAAAGAAGAATTAAACCGAGAAAACTCTGGACCAATTTGGACAAATACGAAACGTGCAAAAAAGAAGCTGACTGAAAATATCTCGTTATCAATCATAAATACAACTGATGATATCGAAATCGAAAATGCAAAAAACATATTAACAATTTGGATAGAATTTAAAACGTAACTAATTGAAAACTCCTAAAAGCCTGCTTATATTTTTACTTATTATTTCAGTAATTGCTTGTTAAAAATCAGAAAATAAATCGATTATATCCAAAAGTCAGTCCATAGGACTACAAAATGGTGATACATACAATAACAAAGAGACTACATTCTATGTGTAACTCCTCACTTTCCCCCTACCCACTCTTCAAATTTTAAAATAGCTTCGGCAAGTAAAAGTTTCCTTTCGGACAGAAAAGCAACCTATTCGTCCTAACCTATTTGTTTTCAGTGAGTTTATATCGTTACTTCGGGAAACGATTCAGTTAAAACTACTTAAAACAACCAAAACATGAAAAACATATTCCTTTTAGGACTTGCAATAGTCCTTATCACAAGCTGCGAAAGTAATGTAAAACAACGCTACACCCAGCAATCACCCGAAATTGAAACCTATAAACAGATGATTTCAGATTATGAAAACCAAAACTGGGAAGCAATGGCCAGCCACTATGCCGATACGGCAAAAATAATGAACAATGTTACCGAAAAAAACGCAAAAACCATTGCCGAAGAGGTGAAAACGGGCAAAGAAGATGCTTCTTTTTTTTCCAGTTGGAGTTATGTGGACGGAGAATCTGAATACGAAATGGTAACAACAGACAAAGGTGAAACGTGGGTGAACTTTTGGGGACTTTGGGAAGGTACCCTAAAGTCAAATAACAAAGTTTATTCTATTCCCGTACACATAACCGCCCGTTTTGTAGATGGTAAAATTGTAAGGGAACTGGGTTACTGGGATATTTCTAAAATCGTAGCAGATAGGATGCAATTAAAAGAGAAAGCTGATCTAGAAATCATGAAAGATTCAACAATGGATGCAAAAACCAGTATGAAAGAAGAATAAATTTAATCTCAAAACTAATGAAAACAGTAGGAATTATTGGTGGATCGGGCTTTATAGGAAGCCACATTACCAAGAAATTTTTGAAAAAAGGTTTCAACGTAAAAGTATCGGTAACCGATATAAAAAAGAGCGAGAAGTACGAACATTTGTTCAACCTAGGAAATTCGGACAGCCTCAACATAACTCCATTAAGGGTTGAAAACCTAGAGGCCTTAAAAGATTTTATTAGCGATTGCGAAATTGTCATTCATGGAGGCACCCCTTTTCAATTAGATGTAAAAGACCCTCAAACCGAGCTTTTTGATCCTACCATAAAAGGGACTGAAAACTTTCTCGAAGCCATAAGTGAAACACCAGGAATTGAAAAAGTGATTTTTATCGCTTCGGTAGCTGGATGGAACACGAACTTTCCTATGCCAGCTGGCACAAAAGGTTTTAACGAACCTTTTGATGAAACAGAAGAACGGTATACAAATCCAGAAAGTCACCCATATGCACAGGCTAAATTTATAGCTAACCAAACTGTGGAAAAGTTTATAAATGAGCATCCCTCTTTGCATTTTGAAATCACATCGGTTTCTCCCGTTGCAGTTATGGGGAATTCGTTGAGCAACCGGAAAGATTCCACCTCAACAGGTTTACAGTTTTTAATAAAGAATAAACTCGCACCTGACGATTTTATAAAAGCGCTTTACGATAACGATGTACCTTTTGCGATTGTTGATGTTGAGGATGTAGCAAACGCAGTTTTTAAAGCAGCCACTACAAAAGGGCTACATGGTAAAGATTATTTATTAAGCAGCGAAACGTATAAAGTATCAGATATGCACGCCATGTTAAACCAAAGACAGCCAAAAAACAAACCTAACATTGTTTATAAAAACAACCTGGCAATGACCGATTTGGGAGTTCGGTTTAGACCAGTACAAGAAACATTAAATGGTTATTCCGAACAACTATAGAAGATAAAATCAAGTAAATCAATTTTAACCAGTCAGCTAAATGTTGGCACAACACTAAACATTATGAATTTTTCAACAAAAAATCACGAGCACCAAAACAAAAATATTTGGAGCGTGAGTAAGAAAGCAGTTTTTTTAATGCTTTTGTTGCCACTGTTGGCAATATCGCAAAACAGCACCGAATACGGCGTATTCGAAAATGCATTGTTGACGCCAAACCCAACTCAAATAACACAATTTGAAAAAGGAATTACGGCGCACAATAAAAAATACCACGGTGATGGTGCCTACGGCGTTCGCGTGTATTGGATAGCCAATGGCCCTAATACCGGGAGCTATGTATGGGTTATGGGACCGTTTCCTTGGAGCTCATTAGACAACAGACCCCTACAAAAGGATGGTCATGACACCGATTGGAACACCAACGTAGCCCCATATATGATGCCCGGTAGCGGTGTCCAAACTTACTGGCGTGGACAAACTGAACTCTCTAGATTTCCAAAGGATTTTACCATTAAAAACATGGCGGTGGATACTTGGGATATAAAAAGAGGTAAATACGAAGATGCAATGAAACTAGTAAAAAAAGTACACGCTGTCTATGCCGAAAAATCACCTGATGAGACATATGGTATTTATACCAATGAATTTGCAAGTACCAAAGAAGGAAAGGACTTAGCTGTTATCTCATTTTTTGAAAAATCAGCTTGGTTGGGCGAAGATCATAGCATTGCAAAAAAATATGACGAAATGAACGGAACCGGGAGCTGGAAACAATTTTTAAATGATTGGATGGATATTACCAACGGTGGCGGAACCGAAATTTGGGTTTACCGCGAAGACCTCAGTGGCATTAGTGGTGATGTAAAAGTTTCCGAAAGGCAGTAATACCAATAGGTTAAGTGTATGGTTCTGCAATAGGATGCCATACACTTTTCTATATAAAATTTTTAAACATTCCTTAATACAAAAAAATAAAGTGATGAAACCTGAACAGACCCAGTTGAGCAAAAAAGAGCTAAAAGCATATATCCTGATGCTATGTGCAAAAGCAGATCAAGTGGAAGCAGAAGAAGAGCTTACTTTAATTAAATCAAAAACTTCTGCCGAAACATTCGATAAAATGTACAAGGAATTTTGCAAAGACGATGAAGATGAAAGCCTTGAAAAAATACAAGATGCCATTGCATACCTTGATTACTCTAACCAAGAATTGGCAACCCTAAAAATGGAAATACAACAAGTGTTTTCAACGGACAGCAATGTGAATATGAAAGAGCGAAATCTAGGTTGGATTTTGGACAATATCCTCTATTGAAAATTGAATACTAAAAACCATGAAAACAAAAACACATCTTTTTCTTTTCTTTTTTTTCTTCGTAATTGTTTCAGCAATCGCCCAAAACCCTGATCCGCATGGAACTGGGGAGTCTGCCATTACCGGAATAACTTCCTTGCCATTAGATCAAGAAAAATTAGATTCCAACAACATCGTTTATAAAACAGGAAATCCAGCCGATTGGCCTGCCGAACTAGATGCCATTGTTTCCGCTCCTAACAATCATAAAATAGTATTGGAAAATGACAAAGTTAGAGTTTTGGAGGTCACCTTAACTCCAGGTGAAATTGAACCCTTGCACCACCATCGCTGGCCAAGTGTACTCTATATTCAAGAAGCTGGTGATTTTACCGATGCTGATGCTAATGGCAACATCATTTTTGATTCGCGAAAACTAGCAGAACCCTTAACATTTCCATTAACGATGTATAAAGAGCCTGAAGCACCTCATTCGGTTGTAAACTTAAGCGATACTAAATCTATAAAACTCATTCGTATTGAAATGAAACAGTAAAAATCATTAACCAATTAATCAATTTAAAGATGAAAGCAGCAAAATTTTTAATAGCAACGATAATCACATTGGCTGTAATAAGCTATATATCAAGTTGCAACGAAAAAACCAAAGCAGAAACAACAGTAGAAAAAACTGAACTAGCTGAAACTAAAACTACTGATGAAAATGAAACCCCAGATTATTTTCTATTGCGGCCGGAAGTTGAGAAAGCCTATGGTTATTCTCACGCTGTAAAAATTGGCAACGAAATAAAAATATCTGGCGCAGTGAGTATGGATGATGAAGGCAATCCAACTGCGGTGGACGATTTTGAACAGCAAATGAAAAATTGCTATGCCGATTTGGAGAAAATACTAACCCATTACGGCTGCACTTTTGATGATGTGGTAAAAGAGGACATCTTTACCACTAACATGCCCAAGTTTCTGGAGGTTGCAGCCTATAGAGCTGAAATTTATAAAAATCACTTTCCTACAGGTTCTTGGTTAGGTGTAAAAGAATTGGCAGTGCCTGAATTTTTAATTGAAATAGAACTAGAAGTACATAAAACAAAGTAAAAAATTAACCATTAAATAATAGCATTATGAAACATTTTAAAACCTCGTTAGTAATCTTACTCATTTTGAGTATTACATCCCTAACATTCCGCGCAACTGCCCAGGATAAAGCAGTAAAAAGCATGCATCAATTGTATACAACTATGATCAATACGGGGAATCCTGCCAATCTAGATGCACTGTATGCACAAGATGCTACCATTAGAAATTCTGATGGAAGCATGGTCATGGGTCTAGAAAATATAAAAGGACAATACAAAAACACATTTTCATCTGGAAAATTCAACATCGTTTTAAAAACCAACGAAGTAACGACGTTAGGTAAAGATCACATGTTTGTCAGCGGTTCTTTTGTCTACAATAAAATAGACGAACCCAAAATGGGTTTGGTAGGTGAGTTTGTGAACACCCTAAAGAATGAAAAAGGAACCTGGAAAATTCAAAAAAGCTATCGCTACCTCACAAATAAAAATAATACTGCTGTTGTGAATGGATTATACAAAGCTTTTGCTGAAGGGGATATTCCTAGAGCTTTAGGGGCAATGGACGCAAAGATTGTATGGAATGAAGCCGAAGGCAACGCATTGGCTGCTGGCAATCCCTACATTGGTCCAGATGCGGTCTTACAAGGTGTTTTTGCAAAGCTTCCTATAGATTTTGACGGTTTTAAACTCACCAATATAAAGCTACACGAAATGAGCAATAATCAAGTGTTAGCAACACTTCGGTATAACGCAACATCAAAACATAACGGTAAAAAGCTAGATGCGCAAGCAGCACATTTATGGACTGTAAAGGATGGAAAAATAATAGCTTTTCAGCAGTATGCAGATACCAAACAGCTGGATGAAATGCTGAAGAGATAGTGTGATTACTACCAAAGCCAACTTTCAACATTGGGAGTTGGCTTTTTAACTTTTATGAATTGTGATAAAATTCTTCCACCATATCCGCCAAAAACTTATCGCTGAAAATCGTTTCAGCAAATACCTGCTCTATGCCATTGGCGAAATAATCCTTGTGGTCATTGGTATTTTGATTGCCTTAAGCATCAACAATTGGAATCAAAACAGATTAGATTCATTAGAAAGAAAAGCGTTGATTACGAAACTGCACGTAGAATTTAAAGAGAATAAAAAAGCAATTAATAACTACAGAATGGCTGAAGAGCAAGCTATGAATTCCAGCATAGTATTAATGAATTTAATAGGTCTCCCTGAAGAAGAACTTTTAAAACATAATCTAGATAGCCTACTCTTTCAATCGTTTCCATCAAACGAAATAGCTTTTGCCAATAATGCAGTCAATAATATTCTTCAAAATGGACGATTGAATCTTTTTAAGGACGACACCATAAGTACGCTTCTCTATCAATGGAACTCCTTAGCAGAAATTCGTAAAATTAGATTTGAAAAACTTGATTCGTGGAATAACGACATCTTCTTACCCTATTTACTTCCTTTCATTTCCTTTAAAGAAATGGACGCAAATGCAAACCTCCGTTGGGGAGGAAAATCTAAGGTAAAACCCAGTTATTATCCATTATTCCAAAATGTGGCATTTGAAAATTTATTAGATAATTCATTATGGTTACATAAAGAAGTTGTTGTAAGGCTTGAAGAAACCGATAGGTTGATAGATAAAATAATTGAAGCAACAAAGCCTGAATAATATGATTAAACTCTTCCGAAATATCCGCAAAAACCTTTTAGCACATGGCAAAACCACCAACTACCTAAAATATGCCATTGGTGAAATAATTCTTGTAGTTATTGGTATTTTGATTGCCTTGAGCATCAACAACTGGAATCAAGAACGGGTTAATAGGACCCAAAGCAATGAGCTGTTGAGAGGCATTAATAAAGATCTTGATCAAGATATTGCAGGCCTCAACCGATCCATCGATTTTACGGTGTCAAGGTTGGCCTTTTTAGGACGTCATATGCGGAAATCAGACTTCTCCACCACTGCCACAGACACCTTGTTCAAGCTATTCGATGGTACAGCACGTCCATTTACAATGACCGTCCTGAGTTATGAGAAAGCTAAGAATCTAGGTATCTCCGAATTGTGCTCGAATGATTCATTGGCATTTCGGATTAATAAGTACTACACCCATACCTTGGATTGGAGTACGCTCTTGTACAAAGTTCAATATGACGAGATGACATCGTTGAATGCTTATTGGGTGAAAGAGTTGGAAGGACTTGAGTTCGAGTTCAACATATCTTTTCCAATCCCCTACTTGCAGAACTCTGTTGAAAGAAGAAACAATGCAATAGCTGGCATTATGAGCCCAAAAGGAAGAAATCATATCCGGTTAGAGTGCAATTCACATGAGATTGTGATTAGAAACCATAGGAAGTACCTTGAAATAGCTCAAGGATTAAGAAAGGAGATTAAAGATTATTTAGCTCAATAAAATGGCTGTTTCATGATTAAAATTTTCAGACATATAAGACAACGTATCATAAAAGCGAATGAAACTAAATAAAATCAATCAGTATGAAAACCATATTTAACATTCCTCTTTTCAAAAACTTATTTTGCAGGATTGATAAAATTTATAAAAGATGTGGATAATGGTTCTTTCAAATAAAGAGAAATTATGATTAAAAAAGACGAAGGTTTAAAAAGAAGGGTTGGGGTATTCGGTCTTTCGGCCAACATCATTAACATTATCATTGGCTCAGGTATTTTTGTACTGCCTGCAATTGTAGCCAGCTATTTGGGAGCATCCAGTATCATTGCTTATCTTTTTTGTGGTTTGTTAATGGCAATGGTTATGCTTTGCTTTGCCGAAGCTGGTAGTAAAGTTACAAATACAGGCGGACCCTATACCTACATTGAAACAGCTTTTGGAAATTATGCTGGCTTTGTAGCGGGCTTTTTTGCTGTTGGAAGTAATCTGTTTGCAGATGCCGCTGTTTCTAATGCTTTAGTAAATGTTATCGCTTCAGCTTACCCAATATTTGAAAGCGGATGGCCTCGATTATTGTTTTTATTTATTCTTTTTTATGGCTTGGTTTACATCAATGTGATTGGCTTAAAACAAGGGATGGGCTTGGTAAAGTTCAATACAATTGTTAAGCTAATACCATTGCTTTTACTCATCGCTATTGGCTTCAAGTATGTTTCCTTGAGTAATTTGTATTTTGAACATTTTCCGAGCGTTAAAACTTTAGGTGAAACGTCACTTATTTTATTTTTTGCTTTTCAGGGTTGTGAAACGGGCATTATTGTTGGTGGAGAAGTTGTTAATCCAAAACGTACAATTCCTAGAGCTATTTTAATAAGTATTACAGCAGTTGTAGTTGTTTACGTTTTAATTCAAACAATTTCTCAAGGTGTATTAGGGGATACGTTACCAAATTTTAAAGCGGCTCCCCTAGCTGAAACTGCCAAAGTGGTTTTTGGCAATTTTGGATACGCACTTTTAATTATTGGCGCCGTTATCTCTATGTTTGGATATATGAGCGGCACCATACTTAATAGTCCAAGAATAGTTTATGCACTTGCCAGAGATAAGGTAATCCCTATAAAGGCACTTTCCAAAATTCATAAATCATTTGCTACGCCACATATAGCCATCTTTATATATGCAACTATCGGTTTTATTCTAGCTGTTTCTGGCAGTTTTGAACAATTAGCAGTCATCGCTAGTAGTTCGATGTTAATTCTTTATTTAGGGGTCGCACTATCAGTAATGAAGTTGCGCAAATCTCAAAAAGATTACGCTGGCGGATTCAAAATTCCAGGAGGTTGGGTTATCCCCATTATAGCTATTGCTATAATTCTATATTTTTTATCAAGTCTTTCGGCACATGAAATGATTGGAACGGTTGTTTTCATCGGAATTTTAACCTTGGTATTTGGGCTTATTAAGTTTTTGAAAAAAAGAAAATAATGATAAAATCTTTAGAAACGTCCTTAAAAACCTGACCAATAATAAAAAACCACAAAAGTATTGTCTCATAAAGAATTTTACTTAATTTTGCACCCACTTAATTTAACCTCTGGCGAAAACCGTGAATGTTACTTTAAACAAGAACCATAGATAAACAAAACAATGGAATCGTTAATTAAATTTGTACAAGACGAATTTGTAGACAAAAAAGAATTTCCGAAGTTCGATGCTGGTGATACCATCACAGTGTATTATGAAATTCGTGAAGGTGATAAAACAAGAACTCAGTTTTTTAGAGGTGTTGTTATCCAAATTAAAGGAACAGGAACTTCTCAAACATTCACCATTAGAAAAATGTCTGGTACAGTTGGTGTAGAGCGTATCTTCCCAATAAACTTACCTGCTCTACAAAAAATTGAGATCAACAAAACAGGTAGCGTACGTAGAAAACGTATTTACTACTTTAGAGGTCTTACTGGTAAAAAAGCAAGAATTAGAGAAAAGCGTAGCTAGTCTCTCTTTTTCAGAAGAACAACAAAAAGCGATCTATTTCAGGTCGCTTTTTTTATGAACAAATGTTAACAACCAATGTTTGTAAGCTGTTTATATTAAACCGCTTACATTATTTGTATAATTGAAAAACGGTTTTATATTTACAATATCAAAATGATGTAACAGTCATTGCGAAACATAAAGTAACGTTCTTTATAAAACTTTTTTTAATCGTTCGAGAAGCTAACAATCTCACGAAAGTTAGTTTTGAGATTAAGAAGAGCAGAGACAAATTTTAGGTTTGTACTATATTTTTTATAATATGATATAAAACCGTTCTAACAAATTTGTTCTCGACTGTTGAAATCGTGTCACAGCTGCAAGGGTTTAATAAACTTGCTTCACATTGTTAAAGATGAGCTGGTAACGACAGGTTTCACAAGGAGCCATATCAAGGTAGCAATACGATGATATGGCTTTTCTTGTTTTTATACCTAAACAATCCCTTTATATTATTTTCTTCAGAAAAAATTACTCGCTATATTCTTCACTTTAATTTTAAGTATCTTTACCAAAATTGAAATAACATAGTAGCTTATGAAGCTAAGAGCCGATAATCTTATTAAATCGTATAAAGGCCGAAAAGTCGTTAAAGGTATTACCGTAGAAGTAAATCAAGGAGAAATTGTTGGGTTATTAGGCCCTAACGGTGCCGGAAAAACCACTTCTTTCTACATGATTGTAGGCCTCATAAAACCAAATGGCGGTCAAATTTTTTTAGAAGGGACCAACATTACCAAATATCCTATGTATAAACGCGCTCAAAACGGAATTGGATACTTAGCGCAAGAAGCCTCTGTTTTTAGGAAGTTGAGCATCGAAGATAATATTTTAAGTGTGTTGCAATTAACCAACCTTTCTAAAAAGGAACAACACCTGAAAATGGAATCGCTTATTGAAGAATTTGGATTGAGTCATATTCGGAAAAACCGAGGTGATTTATTGAGTGGTGGCGAACGTCGCCGTACCGAAATTGCCCGTGCTTTAGCGACCGATCCACATTTTATTTTATTGGATGAACCATTTGCAGGGGTTGACCCTGTTGCGGTTGAAGATATCCAACGGATTGTGGCACAGTTAAAAAAGAAAAACATTGGCATTCTTATTACAGACCACAACGTACAGGAAACCTTAGCTATTACCGATAGAACATACCTAATGTTTGAAGGCAGTATTTTAAAGCACGGCGAGCCGGAAGACCTGGCCAATGACGAGATGGTTCGGAAAGTGTATTTAGGTCAAAACTTTGAACTTCGGAAGAAAAAACTATTTCAAGACTAATCATATAAAAACCCTGAAACAACAAACTGTTTCAGGGTTTTGCTTTTCTTTTCTTCTACTTGATAACTAGTTTTTTAACGATTTCATATCGATTACAAACCGGTATTTTACATCAGAGTTTACTACTCGTTCATAAGCATCGTTGATATTTTGAATATCAATCATTTCTACATCGCAAGTAATGTTGTGCTCACCACAGAAATCTAACATTTCTTGGGTTTCTTTTATTCCGCCAATTACAGATCCTGCAACGCTTTTTCTACCTATAATCAAGCCTCCACCGTGAATTGGGTCTAACGGTTCAATTGCTCCCACCATCACCATAGTTGCATCTCTTTTTAACAAGGCGATATAAGGATTGGTATCGTGCCCAACCGGTACGGTATTCAGTAGAAAATCGAACGAGTTGGCATGCTCTTCCATTTGTTTTTCATCTTTCGAAATCAAAACGGAATCAGCTCCCAAGCTTTTAGCATCATCGCTTTTAGAGGGTGATGTAGTAATCATCACTACGTGAGCTCCCATAGCGCTAGCAAATTTTACGCCCATATGGCCTAAACCTCCTAAACCAATTACACCTACTTTATCACCTTTTTTCACATTCCAGTGTTGCAATGGCGACCAAGTGGTTATTCCTGCACATAATAAAGGTGCGGTTGCTTTAATGTCGATATTTTCAGGAATGGAAAGTACAAATTCTTTATCCACTATTATTTTTTCAGAATAACCTCCAAAGGTATGACCGCCCAAATGCTCGTCTTTACCATCATAAGTCATCACAGCTCCATTTTCGCAGTATTGTTCTAATCCTTCTTTACAAGAGTCACATGTTTGGCAAGAGTCTACCATACACCCTACTCCTACTAAATCGCCTTCTTTAAAGTTTTTAACTTGATCACCTACTTTTAATACGCGGCCTACGATTTCGTGCCCAGGAACAACGGGGTATTTGGCTCCGCCCCAATCGTCATTTACCGTATGGATATCACTATGGCAAACACCACAGTATAAAATATCGATTTCAACATCGGTCGGTTTTACATCTCGCCTTTCAATATCTAAAGGTTTTAGATTTTCTTTTTCAGCGTATGCTGCATATGCTTTTACTTCACTCATAGTATTTTTCTTTTATTTTGAAACAAAATACTAAAACCCCTATGGAAATACACCCTTTTAAAAGTGTTTAACCTAAGTTTATCATATAGCGATTTATAAATAATATTTCCGAAGAAAGAAGGGCTAATTATTTATTGTTAGATAAAAGAGAGAGTATAATATAGATTCCGATAATAACAGGAATGGCTATAAATTTTAAAACTAATACGGTGATTAAGCAAATTGCAATAAAAACATAACGTAACAAATTGCTCTTAACATCCCATGTTTTAAACTTCAGCGCAAATAACGGGATTTCTGCATTTAAAAGAACACAACTAAATAATGTTAGCCCAATTAAAACCCATGGATTTAAAATAACCGCCTCTACTCCTTCAAAATATTGAAAGTGCAGTATAAGCGGTAGACTTAAAATCAATAAAGCATTTGCCGGGGTAGGAAGACCTATAAAACTGCTGGTCTGCCGGGTATCAACATTAAACTTTGCCAAACGATACGCTGAAGCCACTACAATGAGCAACCCAATAAAAGGTATGTAGCTGTACAAACCTGCATTCCAGCTATCCTCAGCAAATATATCTGTAATTATTAGCGAATAACCCAACGTGGCTTCTGATAATAATTGAACCATTACAATTGCTGGTGCTAATCCGCTTGTAATCATATCAGCCAATGAATCCAGTTCTAACCCTACATCACTTTGTGCATTGAAAACACGCGCTGCAAGTCCATCGAAGAAATCGAAGAAGATTCCGAAGAACACAAAAAACGAAGCGGTTATCAAATCGCCCGAAACGGCAAAAAGCACGGCAACACTTCCGCAGAGTAAATTTAACGATGTAATGATGTTTGGTATCTGTTTTATCATATTATGCGTGTCTGTTTGTAAAAATAGCAAAGTATTTTCGTCTAACCGTATATATGTACAATATGTAGCTAAAATTATAGTTTACTATTGTGTAAAATTGTAGGATATTTGCGCAAAATTAAAAGCTTGAAGAAGAAATTATTTTTACTTTTTTTATTAATTGGTTTAGCTGCTCAATCACAAACCACTAGGAAATACTCGAATGAGTTTATGAATATTGGTGTTGATGCTGCGGCTTTTGGTATGGCCAATGCCGTTACAGCCTCCACAGCTGATGTTAATTCTGGATATTGGAACCCTGCAGGTCTAGTGGCATTAGAAGATAATCAACTATCCTTGATGCACGCTTCCTATTTTGCCAATATTGCCAATTACGATTATGGTGCTTTTGCCATGCCGCTTGATGACCGAAGCGTTGTAGCCCTATCGGTTATTCGTTTTGGAGTAGATGATATTTTAAACACGACGCAATTAATTGACGATCAAGGAAACATTGATTACAACCGTATTAGTCTATTTTCTACGGCAGATTACGGTGTTACCTTTTCATATGCTCGAGCCTTACCGTTAGATGGCTTGAACGTTGGGGTGAATGCGAAAGTGATTAGAAGAATCATTGGTGATTTTGCTTCCTCTTGGGGCTTTGGTTTTGATGCCGGACTTCAATTTAATACAGGAGATTGGAAGTTTGGTTTAATGGCCCGCGACATTACTACCACGTTCAATGCTTGGAGTATTGATGAAGATGAATTTGAAACCATACAAGGCGCTGTGGAAGGGCAGAACCAAGAATTACCTGAAACTACTGAAATCACCATCCCTAAACTACAGCTAGGAGTTTCTAGAAAGTTTGTATTTCATTATGATTTTTCACTCCTAGCCGAAGTAGATTTTAATTTCCGTTTTGCCCAAACCAATGATATTTTTTCTACTTCATTCACCAGTATGACACCCGCTGCCGGACTTGAGTTTGGTTATATCGATTTAGTATTTGTACGTGCAGGTGTGGGTAATTTCCAGAATATTCAACAATTGGACGGAAGTGATTCCGTAGGTTTTCAGCCCAATATTGGCGTAGGTTTTAAATACAAAGGCATTCAAGTGGATTATGCCCTGACAGATATTGGTGACCAAAGTGCCGCCCTGTACTCTAATGTCTTTTCATTGAAATTAGATTGGAGCGTTTTTAGATAATTTACTGTTTCTTATTTCTGAAATTTTCCGAAGTATATAAAGAAAGCTTATTTTTGAAATAGTCATTTAAAAATCTACTGTTCTGAACACAAAACTTTTCTTTTCCAAACCATTATATTTCTTTGCAATTTTACTATTCTTTTTTCTGAATACTACAGTAAAAGCGCAATATACATCGCTTTCTGAAAGTGCCGAAGTAAGTATTTTAACCATTGGTCCTGGCGATCAGTTGTACGATAAGTTTGGGCATAGTGCACTGCGAGTTCAAGATGAAGGGAATGGTTTTGATGTTGTATATAATTATGGTGTATATGACTTTAACACCCCTAATTTTTATACCAAATTTGCGCAAGGTAAGCTGTTATATCAACTTGATGTACGAGGATATGAGCCTTTTTATAATAGCTACGTAGCACAAAATCGATGGGTAAAACAGCAAACCTTAAACCTAACCTATTCTGAAAAACAAGCTGTGTTTAATTTTCTTCAGAACAACGCCAAACCCGAAAACCGAAAGTACAAATATGACTTTTTCTATGACAATTGCGCTACGAAAATTCGTGATGTCCTGAAAGAAGTGTTGGGTGATGGATTGCAATACAACGATGATTTTGTGGAAGAAGACTATACGTTCCGTGAACTTATTCAGAAAAACCTACATTGGAACACTTGGGGAAGTTTAGGGATTGACGTAGCGTTGGGAGCCGTAATCGATAAACAAGCCACTGCGTGGGAATATCAATTTTTACCCGACTATATTTACAAAGCTGCTGAAACAGCTGTTATTACACGTAATGGAAGCAAAGAAAAGTTAGTACGAAACACAACTACCCTATTTGAAAATAATCCATCAGAGGACAGGCCTTTCTTCTTTACCAGCCCGTTGTTTATTTTTGGATTGCTTGGGTTATTAATTTTATTTATTACTTATAAAGATCGCAAAAACAATACCCGAAACCGTTTGATGGATGCGATTATCTTTTTTACCACTGGGTTAATTGGTATATTTCTATTATTACTTTGGGTAGCAACTGACCATACCGCTACAGCCAATAATTATAATTTACTTTGGGCATTCCCTCTAAGCTTGTTTCTTATAGGGGTTATTGTTAAGCAGTTCCCAAAACAATGGATACATAAATACCTTTTCTTTTTAATAGTACTATTAGGTTTATTGACTGTCCATTGGATTTCAGGAGTACAGGTTTTTGCAACAGCATTAATTCCTTTGTTGGTTGCTTTGGCTATTCGGTATATTTTCTTGATTGGGTATTTGAAGAAGGAAGTCTAACCCTTTGATATCGTTCAGGATTCAAAAAATAATATTTCTATTCTTGAATTGAATATGCTCATTGCATTACTGTCAATTAAATACTAAACTATTGCCCTCTGAAAAAGATAATAGTACTTAAGGTTTTCAATATAATTTTACTATCCAAGAAAAAGCTTCGATGTTTAATGTAATATAGGTCGTATTGCAGTTTTTCCATGATATCCTCTTGCGTCATTCCGTATTTGGCGTTTACCTGTGCCCAACCCGTAACTCCAGGTTTTACAAGATGGCGTATCTCGTAAAATGGTATTTTTTTAGAAAGGGTTTCCACAAAAACAGGACGTTCGGGCCTTGGACCAATCAAACTCATATCCCCTTTAATAACGTTGATAAATTGTGGTATTTCATCGATTCTTGTTCGTCTTAAAAAACGACCAAAAGTTGTAACCCTTGTATCCTTTTTTTCGGCGTAACGAGCCCCGTCTTTCTCAGCATCGATAACCATGCTCCGTAATTTGTATATTTTAAAGTTTTCTCCATTTTTACCAACCCGTACTTGTTTGTAAAACAAAGGCCCTCTGTTTCCCAGTAAATTTCCAATAATAATACAAGGGGAAATTAAAATACCGAACAAGAGGCCTACAATAGAAAGAACTAGGTCCATTAAACGATGAAAGAAAAGATATAGCTTGTTTTGGTTACTTCGACTAAAGGGAAAATACCTATAAAAATCTTCAGCTATAAATTGTATGGGCACTTTACGGGTCAACTCTTCATACACTTGGGTATATTCTTTAATGGGCACCCCTTTTTCCAATAATGCTATTAATTTATTGTTTAACAAAACCGTCATTTCTTCGGTTTTTGAAAGCGCCACAACAATTTCTGAAATGGTATATTTCTCTATCGTTTCTGAAATTGAAAGCGTGTCAAATTCAACCAACGTATCGGTTATGATTTTTTTGGTTCCTGTATTAATATATCCAATCGCTCTGTAATTGGGATCTGATTTTTCTAAGGAATTTGCCACCCATTCTATATCTTCAGAATTACCTATTAACAATACGCGTTTAAAAAACCTTGGTGCTGAAATAAAAGTTATGTAAGCATACCGCCAAACAAACAAGGCAAGGTTAACCGCCAAATAAAAATAAACAATCTGTAAGCGGTTTTCAGGTAACGTTGGGGTGTAGAAAGGGGTTAATAAATAAAACAAAACGGTTACTGAAGACGTAAGTATAATGTTTTGTACCACAACTTCTAACTTACTTGCTTTTTGCAGGTTGTATAGTTCAAAAATAGTAGCAAAAACAGTTAAGTAAAGGGCGAGCACTATAGACCACACCCAATGCTCAGAGTTTATTTTAAAGTAATCAAAATTAAACACCTGCCCTATACCATAAAGCAATAGGAGCACACTTATAATATCGAAAATACGCAACAGGATTTTTCGTTCCGAAATTTCAAAGTGGATGTTCCCTTTTTGGGTCATAAGTTGGTTATTGGTATGGTAAATGTAGAAAAAATTAGGAGTTTAAGAGTACATTCCATTTTTCTTTCACTACGTTCCAGTCAAAGTTTTCAACTTTTTTTCTTGCGCTTAAAGCCATTTCCTTATAATCCACATCATTATTAAGTATTTTCTCAATTTTTATTGAAAATAATTCCGCATTATCTGGTGGTACTAAAAGGCCGTCCAGTCCATCAGTAATTAAAAAGGGGACGCCCCCAACATTCGTTGATATTACTGGCAGTCCTAAAGCCATAGCCTCGATAACACTTACGGGAGTATTGTCTACATTAGTAGTATTTATAAAAATATCATACTTTTTAGAATTTTTTACCCATTCTTTTTTTGTTAATCCACCAGTAAAAATAACTGGTAAATTATGCTTATCTACATAGCTTTTACATTTTTTAAAAGAGTCGTCTTTTTCGGGGCCAATCATACAAAGTTCGGCTTTTCCATAGCCTTTACTCAATAAGTTTTCCAATATGTATATCGCAAGCATAGGGTTATATATTTCAGCAAAAGATCGTACCCAAAGTAGTTTAGGCTGTATGTTGTTCCGAAGCAAAAAAGGATAGTTATTTATTTCAATGGTATTGGGAATATAAGTTAGATTAGTATAACCTTCATTTTTAAAAGCTTCCAATAGATAGTGGGAAGGTGCTACATTAGTCTTTGCTTTTCCAAATAGTTTTTTACTTTGCTTTTTACTTTTTTGTAAACGGGAAGGGAGGTTTCCACCATGTAAAATAGGAATATAGGGTATTTTAAAAAACCTACATATGTTAGCGACGGCTACAGCATACTGAAAGTTTAATGTGCTATAAGTATCTATCAATACAACATCTGCCCATTTTCGATTTTTTAAAACGGTCATTATCATATCTAACATCCGCAAGGGTTTACTCTGAACGGTAGAGGCTGTATTTACAGCAAACCCTTCTTCTTGTAGTTTATTAGCCAAGCTTTCAATAGTACTAAGGGTATTCCCCTTTGTAGATAGCTTATTTCCTATGTAAAGTATTTTTTTCAAAACTTTTAATATGCATCAAAATCGATCAGTTCAAACAAAATATCTTCTTTTTCTATTTTTGGAATAGACTCATTCAAATTTTTGAATATTAAATTTAAAGGAGAAGGTCTCATCCTTTGTGGCATAACGATAAAAGCCCCAGTAGTTTTTAGGTTATTTGCTAGTCCAATCCAAAGTTTTATTGATGATGATTTTTTTACCGGTTTATCTTTTTGTTTATAATCGTGATACACTAGCGCATTTATAAGCATTTTATCAGTTTTGCAATATATATTATTGCCATTAAATTTATACTCCATATGTGGGTTAGACAGTCTCCATTTTAAAGTGTTTTCGGTCCAAACGGGCTTAATGGGATATTTTATTTCCTTATTGTACTGAATATTTCCCACCCCAAACTTAACATTTAAGGGAGCCACCAAATAAAATCCCAACTTTTTTATAAATCCATGGCTGCTATTTTGATTGGCCACACCTATTACAAATTCATATCCGAGGCTTTTTGCTTCTTTGTAGGTTGCAGTGGCAAGTTTTGTAAAAAGCCCTTTCCCCCTATGGTCTTTATGGGTTGCGGTATTTAACGATAAAAGTCCCTTTTTTTGCTGTCCATGGATTGCATAACTTACAGGAATGGTAACATAATGACCTGCCAATTTACCATCATAAAAAGCATCATACCCAACTACTTCCCCCAATGGATTTTTTCCGTATTGCCATAGAAGGTACTCTTCAGTAAATTTATCTGTTCCTGAAAAAACTTCACTTAACAGCTTGGAGTATAATTTAATATTCTCAATAGAACTATTTGACTTCTCTAATTTATAATTCATTTAATATAATTTTCAACATACTCCCTGTATGTTATTATTTTAAAATCCGTTTGCTTTTTTAAGGTATCGAGCCTTTTAAAAACATTTTTACGGTTATTCCGCATCAAAAAATTATAAAAATGGCTGTTGTTGATTTCCGGGTGCATGAATTTTTCTTGATCTGTATCTACATCATACGGATGAAAGTAGCTAAGCAACGGTTTCTCTTTATTAAAATATTCATTGAACCCCTTTTTAATGAAAATCATGGGTAGGTTTCTGAAATAAACCCCACCTGAAAAGGCGATTTCCATAACATTATAATTTTTTACCGTCATAGGAAGTTCTATAACCCCACTTTCTGTTTGTTTTATTTCCTGCCCATGTGTTTTCCAGCCGTAGAAAGGGTTTTTTGCAGGGTATACAGAGCTTGAGTATACAAAGTCCATTTCATTTAAAACGTCATAAGCCCACGATGTATTTTGGGTCAAGGAAAAGTAAGGCGCCCTAAAACCACTTATTTGTTTAGACCCTGCCTTCATTAAGCTATCAATATTCTGGTGTAAGTCTTTTTTAAATTCTGATTTTGACATTTTATCCAACGCCGTATGAGTATTTGTATGGCAGGCAATTTCATGCCCCTCATCAACAATCGATTTTATTAAGGATGGATATGTTCTCGCTATGTCACCTACGGTAAAAAAAGTACACGTAAAATCATGTTTATTTAACCATTCTAGGTATTTAAATGTATTTTCAGGAACTCGCTCTTTATAGGCACTACCATCCTTCATCCTAAACCTGATATCTTCAAGGTCGATACTGAATAAAAATATCCTACTTGGGTTATCGCTTATATTCATGATCATTTATTAAAATTGGGACAACTTAAAGTTTATACAGTCTTACGTTATCTATTTTTTTTATCAACTGAAGTGTTGTGTATTCTTTTTTATTGGACACGATGTAACTTACCTTTTTTTCTTTTAGGAAACTGATTTTTTGAGCCTCATCTTTTAAATTCTCAAAATATGTTCTTTCAAGATACCATTTTGAAAACTGTTTAGGGTTTCCTTCTATAAGTGCCGAAGCACCTTTATAATCTAAAACAACTGACCGCCGGGTACTGCTCCGTATAATTTCTGGGGCAAACAAAACAGCTTCTTTTGGGGTGTTATTTTTAATATAATGAATCATTTTTTCCATTTCTGGAACTTCTTTAGACGGTCGTTCATATATGTTTAGCACATTTGGCAATATGGTTCGTGCAATATCATCCCCTAAAAAAGGAACTTTATCAAAAATAGTGTGATTGGATAGGCTTACCCCTAATAAAACAACAAAAAGGAAAATAGGCACCACTCGTTGCCTATTCTTTAATTGTATTAATAAAAAAGCCATTGAAAAATACCCTGGCAATACTGCTAGTTTTTGCAAACGGATAAACTGGAATGATATTCTAAAATTTTTATCAAATATAGAATTTACCGCAGTTTCAAGATAAACACTGCAATTTGGTAAAACCAATAAAACAAGGGTTAAAGTTACCAACAATGAGGCCTTTTTAAATTCCGATTTCTTATAAAAAGAATAGAAAAAGTATCCCAGTAAAGGAAGAATGAATGCTAGGGTACTGAATTTCAACCATTTTTTTAAAAAGAAGGTGGGGTCAAAAAAACGAGCTGGCAATCTTTTGTGCAATGCTTTTTGAAAAATTTCAATATCATAGTCAATTGCAGCCGATGTTTTTCCAAAATAAGTAAGGATAAACGGAAGCATTCCCAAAACAATAAAGAATAACAGTTTGCCGAACTTTACAAAAGGCTGTTTAATGCTCACATTTCCTGAAAAGTAGAAATACCCTAAAATTGTTAAATAGATAAGAATGCCACCTAGGCCTGTGATGGGATGAAAATTAAAAATCAACCCCACCAAAAATGCAGAAACCCATATTTTTTTTTCTCTAAAATAAAACAGGGTTAATAAAAAAAGAGGCATTAAGGTTATATAAACAGTTCTTGGCATAGTAGTCCAAATTCCAGTAATACCCCATATTTCATATCCTGGAAGCCATACGACACCTCTTATTAATATAGACATCAATAAAGAGAGCCAAATATTCTTCGACATCTTAAAGAAGAGTAAAAACCATAGTATTCCAAATAAAAGATGGAGCAAAAAGCTTGTTACATTTAAAGCCTGAACATAATCATGATTTGTAAATTTTGCTATAAAACGTAATGGTTGGACAAAAAAAGGAGTATAGTACTTGACATTGTCAATATCATTCAAAAATAAATCATCTTTAAACAAACTTGGGTTATCAAATTTTTGTGCTATACCCACAATGCTATGAACATCGGACACCAAAGTTGTATAACCTGCGTCTTTGTGTTCAATAAAAAACCCTGTCGCAATAATTAAGTTGATTAAAACAACTAATAAGATTGCCTTATTTTTAGGGTTTCTCATATAACGCTACCTACTTTTGATTTGTTATTAATCATTATTAGGGGTTTTAAAAACATCAAATTGAATGGCCTGTAGTATTAACTGGAACCCTAATATAATAAGCAGAGCACTTATCATAATGGTTCCTACCGGGGTTGATAGGTCTTTACTGGCATAGTCATACCAGTTAATTCCCCCATATATGACACCCCCGAAAAACAACAAATGTCCAAAAACAATATATAATGTACCTATATTGAAATCGTACACAAAATAGCCTTTCCATATTCGGGATATAAATTTTTTAAAAAGGTTGACACTAAAAAGAAAGGGCATTTTAAACACTTTCATATTAGATTTTTCATCCCCATAAATAGCAGGCATGGCTATTTCCTTAATCTTTGCTTTTTGATAGTATAATTCAGCAATCAGGGAGGTTTCAAAAAAATAGTTGTTAGCGATGGAGTTCTTATCCATCAATTTCAAGCTCTTTTTTGATATGGCAAAAAAACCATTGTTAAAATCAAAACAGTTCCAATAACCGGTAGCCACTTTACTTAAAAAAGAAAGAAAGAGATTGCCAAAACGTCGAGGCCAAGGCATTGTTTTCAGTGCCCTAAAATCACGGAACCGATTTCCTTTTACAAAATCGGCTGTGAAGTTCAGTATAGGTGTTACTAGTTGCGGAATATAATCGGTATCCATTTGATCGTCAGCATCCAACTTAACAATAACTTTTACACTTGGCACCGTTTCAAGGTAGGAAAAGCCTTTTTTAGTGGCTCCACCTACCCCTAAGTTTTCAGATAGATTTAAAACCATTACTTTATTCAATGATTTAAGTAAACTTTCTGGTAATTGCTCTGGGCTTTTATCATCCACAATTACAATATGGTCACTATATTGCAATGCTTTTTGCACTACTTTTTCAATTTGTGCGCTCGCATTAAAAAATGGTATTACAATACCTATTTTACTTTTAGTAGTATCCATTTAAGATGTATTACGTAAGGGTGCCAATAACAGCACGCAAGCTATCATAAAAAAGCCTAAAATACCAAATAATGGTCTAAATATATACAGATGTTCCCCAAAATATAAGGTCACCATCATAGCTAAAACAATCCCATTTACTGCCATTTGTAAATTGGGAAGTTTCCGTTTTACAATTACAAGGTAAGAAAATAACCACCTTAGGTATAGTATCAGTCCAAAAATACCTAATTCAGCAATTAGAGTAAGGTACATATTATGGGCAGAATAGCCAATACCAGACCTGTTGTTAAAGCCCTGCCCTATAGGCAGCAACCATGCATTATTCAATAAAAAGTGTACATAGTTTTCATGTAATTCCTTACGTCCGGCCCCTAAATCTTCATAAAGACCTGTAAAGTCTTCAGCCGATTTAATATCATCTGGTTCGTCTATCCTATCGATTATCCTTCCGTTAATAGTGTCACTTACACGAGACAAGACAGTAGGATTATAATATAAAACCGCTACTAAAAAAAAACTACCCATAATGGCAAATTGTATAAACCGAGCGGTCCGCTTGACCAAAAAATACACTAAAAACACTCCCACCCCTACGTAGGTTGTTCTAGAGCCGCTCAATAATATACAGATTACTGCAACCGTAAGTGCTGCATAAATTAAATACTTGGGAACTTTTAATCGTTTTTCATACAAGATGCCTAACAATAAAATAACCGAGATAAGCATCATCATCCCTATTACAATTTTATTGGGACCTACCGATCCAGATAAAAAACCACTGTACGCCTTATAGTAAGCGTCTGACCACAGAAAAGGAAATACCCCTATGTTTTGCCCAATTACCAATATACCTTCAGCCAATACAAGAATGGTAATAAATGTAAATATCCGGGTGTATCTTTTTGGCGTTGATAAATAAAAGTACAAAAACACGGCACCCAAAAAGAACACCCACATATGGTACAGATAGAGAAAGCTTTGCAGGAACTTGATAAACCTGTCTTTTATCAAAAAAATTAAAAAAGTCAATATGATTGAAATAGTACAGTATACTGCAAAATCCCGGAAGCGTCTTAAAAATATAACTTTGTCTATGCCTAAGTTTACATATTTAAAATATTGAAAGTAGCGCAATAGCAATACGACCCCTAAAAAATCATATAATCGAAGTTCGTTATCACCCGTTATAGAATAACTCATTACAGGCAAGTTATAAAAGTAGCTAAATATTAAAAGCCACAAGACCACCTTCAATAGCGGGTCATCTGTAATTTTTTCTAATATTTCGCGGTTGGTTATATTCACTTGGTTTGATTGTTTAAGATTTCAGAAACAATTCTTTTTAAATAATGAGTATATGTGAAACGCTCAGCCAACTTGTAATTTGAATCAATTATTTCCTGAAATTCATGGGTTGAAAGCTCCAAACTTTTATCAACCGATTTATTTATTTCAGTTACTGAAAGAGGTTCGATCAAAAACCCATTCCCATCATCTTTAATGTATTGATTTATACACGAAACATCCGAAACAATAGGAATGCACCCAAAATTCATTGCTTCGCTAACCACTTTGGGAAAGCCTTCGTTTCTGGAAGGCAATATAATAAAATGAGCTAATCTATATATTTCGAAAACCTGTGCCCTAGGTAATGAGCCATGAAAAACTATAGGAACTGTACTCTTGTCAGCAATCTTTTTTAATGTTTGTTCCAGTATTCCAGTACCTACTATGTGTATTTCTTTTATTCCATTAGTTTTTCTGTTTTGTATTGCTTCAAAAAGTATATCTATTCCTTTATGGGCTTGTAATCCACCTACAAAACAATAGGTTTTTTTAGTTTTTAAAACTTTATTTACTACCGTCTGCTTTCCTAATTCCCGGTCACTTTCTGTAAGACAGGGGTTTTCAAAGGGGATAACATGGTCTGGGTCTTCCTTCCATCGACCATTTACAATCACTTTTCTTGATTGTTTTTTTAAAGCCCATATTTGAAACCTATAGCCAAAAGAAGGTCTTTTTTGCACCCAATTACCAGCATATTTATACCATCCTTTTTTACGACTGAACAAACTAAGCCATGGGATTAAATATACCCCTATCCCTGTAGGGGTACGTAGTTGAAATATATCTACTTTTTTTAATATTCTACTTACAGTAACTATGGTACTTGGCATATTTAACAACACCCCTACTTTACTATAGAAGGTGCTTCCTCCTGTTGGCTTTAAAGGGATGAACACAACTTTATCTGTGGTATAGGGCAATGCGCTTCCTGGCGGTGTACCAGGATGCAAGACCGCAAGGTGATAAATTGATTCAAACTGTTTTGCGAGATGGTTTATTTCGGTAACCGTGGGGCCCCAGCCTACAATAGTGCCATCGGGTCTTTTATAATGGGCGGTATGTGAAATGATGGCGAGTTTCAATGTAATAGATGTGAGGTTTTAGAAATGAGACTTTAAATTTCCTGTTTGTCGTTATTCGTCATTCATCGGTCAAGATAGCTAAATACGATTGTATTATTTTATCCCAAGTGAAATTTTGGGACCATTTTTTAGCTCCTTCGGAATATACTTTATAATTATTAAGAATTTCCTGTAAGGCTTCTTTACATTCTAATGAGTTATTATTTTCTATTAATTTTCCTGAATAGCCGTTATTTATCGCATCTTCAATACCGCAGCCTTTTGCCCCAATTGCAGGTATGCCTTGTGAATTGGCTTCTAATATTGCAATCCCAAACCCCTCGGCATCCCCTGTCTTAGTTGTTTCGCTCAACATGACGAATACATCTGCTTGTTGTAATAGTTTCACTTTTTCAGTCTCAGTCACCATCCCATGAAATACTACTGCTTTTTCCACACCTAACTGTAATGCCAATTGCTGCAACTTTTCTTTTTCAGTGGGGATACCAACTATATGGTACTTTAGGTCCGGGTAGGACTGTAACACTACTGGCAAGGACTTTATCACATTGTGCTGCCCTTTTCGCTTGGTGACATTCCCTACCGTAATCAATACAGGCACAGGTGATTTTTTTTCTTCAGTAGAAGAAGTGTTTTGCATGGAAAACCCATTCGGGATTACTTGAATATTTTTTAAATGAAGGGAAGAAACCAATGATTTGGTATAGTTACTGACGGCAACTATTTTATTAAACCGTTTTAAAGAAGCATTTGTTATCCATTTTAGCAAACTATTAGACAATTGCACTTCACTCCCGTGAATTACAGCTATGTACTTCTTCTTAAAAAATAAACTTAAGTATGCTGCCAACCAAAGTGAGAACTTACCCGAAGCTATCACCAAGTTGTTTTTTTTATTTTGTTTAAAAGCAATATATATGCGCTTAAGATAAGTGCTTAAAAGAAGGGGGGTGCGTTGTATTCTTATTACTTTAAAATCAAGATTTGCATCAAATATTGCTTCTTCCTTCCCTGTTTTTGAGCGGGAATCACAGATAACGGTTACCGAGCGTCCATACTGCTGTAGTCCTTTTGCCAAGTGAAAAGCATGATTGCCAATGCCACCTGGCTGAGGAGGGAATTCGGAAGTTACTAAAAGAATATTATTTAAGTTCACGTATTTGGGCGCCTTGGTTTAATTTTTCACTCGCTTTTCTCCAAGAAATCAATACCTGTATCAATATGATTGGAAACAAAAATAGCGAGATAAGCCCACCCAGCAACAAAAGTTTCTTGTTTTTCTTAAAACGATAAGGGATAATGGATGGCGGTACGGTTTTAAGTAATGCTAATATAGCTCTTTTTGTACCAAAGTATTTTCTAAAAAAATATAATACGCTAGGGATAGGACGTGGCGCAAACCATTTTTTAGGTCGAAACGCATCCCAGCTACCCATTTCGCGTAAACCGCCAGTTCCCACTTTTAAGTGTAAACGCTTTGCATATGGGTTTGAAATATTTAAAAAGCCCTCTAAATAAGCCCGCAACCCAAACTCACCATCCCCCATGCGTTGTTTTTCAAACTGTCTATCAAAAAGACCTATTTTTTGAAAAACCTCTTTTTTAATTAAGACGTTTCCAGTATCTAACTGACTTGAAACCCTAAAAAAGGAGTAATGCTTTGGGACCTCAGCACCTTGTTGTGAGATTGAAACGCCAGATGATATAGTTGCATTGAAAAAGTCTAAACATTTCAAGTGGTTTGAGATCCAGTCGCTTTTTACCCGACTATCATCATCAAATAACAATATATAGTTACCCTTAGATACCTCAATCGCTTTATTTCGAGCCAACCACAAAGCTTTTTCCTGTTGGTGAATTAAATTAATTTCTAAATTAAACGATTTATAAAAGCTTTTTTCAAAAGGATTACTTTGATCTACTATTATCACCTCAAAATTTGAGTAATCCTGCTTTTCAAGGTCTTTGAGTACATCTTTTAAGTATTGATACCTATTTAAGGTAGGAATAACAACACTTACCAACGGTTTTTGCCCAAGAAGTTTACTAGTATATGAATCATACAAATGATGTTCTAAAGGTTGATCAAGATAATTGCTTTTTTTAATTTTTCTTGTTTTTATGTAAGCAGGTATTTCTACAAATGGATTTTTAAAGCTCAATAATCTAATAAATAAGACATATAGTGCCCAAATAGGATGAAAATATTTGTGAATAAAATGATATTCGTCTACAATTGGTAATTTTTCGAATTTAGAATAAGTTTTTGCATCACCTATATATCCTTTATGAAGAGCTTGCCAAGAAATATCATATTGCTGCGCTTCTTTGGATTTAAAATTTGATGTTTCTACTTTCGATATTACTGTTTTTAATAGTTGAGAGCTTATTGGGAATATAGAATCACCTTCTTTCCGAGATAATTGAAAATATGAGGTTGGCTGAATATATTTTAAAAAACTAAAGAGCATTTATCTAAATTTTGATATTAACAAACCTCTATGTACATCTATTTGTTTCTCCATTGAGTAAGAATCGAAACTTTGCTTTGCATTTTCTGAATACGACTCCCAATCGCGCATTAACTTTTTAATACTTTTAGTTAATGAATTTTGAACATCAAGTGAGAAAAAACATCCATTTATATTGTTGTTTATTATTTCCAAACCACCAGCTGTCTTGGTGCTAATCACAGGTGTGCCTTCACGCAAGGCCTCAATATTAACAAACCCGAATGCCTCATGTTTACTTGCTGAAATGCTTATTAATGAATTTGAAAAATAATGATCAATTTCTTTGTTAGGCACTTCCCCTAAAAATTCAACATTTTTCTCCAATCCTAAATTTTTAACTTCCTTTAAAAGATTTTGTTTTTCGCTTCCAGAACCAATAATCAATAGCTTCAATTCTGGGAAAATTTTTATGGTGTCCTTAAATTGATTAAGAAGAAAAATATGTCCTTTCCGTTTAATTAAGCTTCCCACTATAACAATCTGATTATTCCTTTTTTCTTTTAATTTATATTCAATGTCAGTGGATTCGACTAAGTTATATAATACTAGAAACTCTTTATTTTCAAGGTTAAAATATGATTTGGAATCAATTTCTGTCCCTCTTGAATTATAAATTATCAGCGTTGCCAGTTTATAGACTAAATGTTTTCTGATCTTTAAAAAATATCGTTTTAAACGCTTATGGTTGGTTGTTTTTTCATAAAAAGGTTCACTTACCGACAGAATATAATTAACCCGGTTTTTAACTTTCAGAAAAAAGCCGCAAATATTCATTACGTTTACTGAACCGAATGAAGAAATCAATACAAAAGGTTTGTATTTTTTTATAAGTTTCCACAAAAATTGAATATCTTTTAGTTTGGTGGGACGCTTATTTGGCCACCTTAAAAAAATGATATCATCGTTGACGGGTAGATTTTTTGGTTTACCATCAATAATCATGAATACCCTATACCCTTTGTTAGTAAAAGAATGTGCAAGTGCCATAAAATAATCTGGTCTGGCACGGCCAGGCATAGATGTAGAAATAAAAATGGTTTGCATAAACTACTTAAAAATTAAAAAAATTCTCTTAGCTAAAGAATCCCAAAGTACCAATATACCTTAATCTTCTCATAAAATAGAACCAATGAATTATGGTTGTAAAAATACTCGTTGTATATATGCTATAAAAGAATTAGTGAACAAATTGGTTTGTGGGCACAAAAAATGCATTCGGAGGTAGAGGGCTTTCATTTTTATAAGGTTTTAGTTTCATATCTAATACTTTATACCCTAAATTTTGCATGAAATCGATAATTTCTTTTTCCCCGTTAAGTTCGACAATTACAATAGGTTTAAATGATTGAATACTGTGTTTTGCACCTTTTAAGATATCCAGCTCAATACCATCGACATCAATTTTTATCAAATCGCAATCATTTATTTCGTTTTTTTCGATGTAATAATCTATTGTTATCATATTTATACGAGCTGATGGGTTACTTTTATATGCGCTTGATGTTTGTAACATATTAGATGAAGCTGAATTCATATTAATTTCCACCTCTTTATTAGCATTGCCTACCGCACAATTTTCCACATAGATGGTTTCCCTTAACTTATTTGCTGTTATGGATTTTAAAAAGCTCTTATATACTTCTTTATGTGGTTCAAAAGAATATACTTTTCCCTTCGAAGCCACAGTTGAAGCCCATACCAAACTCAAAAACCCAAAATTTGCACCAATATCAAAGATTTTTAAATCTTTATTCCTATTGGGTTTAGTTTTATTTAAAATATAAATCGAGTTTTTCAATAAGGTGTTTTCAATGCCTTTTGTAGATGCCTTGGTCGCTACTTGTATAGATGCATAAAATTTAAAATTTACTGAATGGCCTTTATATTTTTTTTTAACAACGGTTTTCAGTTCTCTATAGCTATCATTTTTTCTGAAAGCAAAATCCCGTAGCGGTTTTAAAAGCTTCGACTTTCCCAGCGCTAATTTTAGCTTGGGTGGGGTATGGGAATAAATGTAAGAAACAATTTTTTTCATGCTCAGCAATTGTAATTTCAGCAATATACAATTATTTATATTTGGGCAACGCAGAGGTTCGGCTTTATAAAAGTCCTACTTTTTTTGCTTGTGAATATTTTAGTTTTAAATTTAATATTCATTGTTTATTTCAGAGAAAAGTCAATTTAATTTGAAAAAAAAGTATCTATAAATTTTTGTGTGAAAAGCCTTGCCCCTTCCTCATTGACATGCATATGATCGCTAAAATAGCTTTTATCTTTTACGGTTGTTGACATATTTGTGTAATTAGGAATGTTTTCCTTTAATGTAGAGAAATCTTCTGCGGGTCTATAAACAGGTGCTGTAAAAAAATAAAGCTCTACGTTTTTACGGTTTGCCAGTTTAATAATTTCATCTATCTGCTTATTTGTTTTTTGCTCCAACGTATATGGATAGGGTGTGTCTTCTTGTAAAGTCCCCCATCTGTTTTTAAATCCATTATCAGTTAGAAAATCAGGGGTTTTCCCTAAAGCGCTCAAGGTAACATTCCGAAAGCCCAAACTTCCATCAAATATCAAATATCGATACATTGGGATTTGTTTATATGTTTTATACGTTTTACCATAAGGTTTAAAGTGTTCAAATATATCTTTTTCCTTTATATATGGAAGCCAAGCTAGTTGTCCGATACTATCTGGAGCTGTCATATAATACGTGTAATCTATTTGTACATAGATACGTTTTGCAAAAGTGTGTTTAAAAAACTCTTGTACAGCCATCTTTACTTCAAAAGGACCCGAAGCATTCATCCCTAAGTTCACCCCTTCTTGTTGGGTTTGTTGTGCTATTACAGTAGGGTTAACAGTATACTTAGCCCGTGAAGACCCGAAAATAGCATAATCTAATGTATCCGGTTTCATATCCCGTATCCACATCACTTTATTTCTATACGATCCTGAATTATAAACATGAGTATAGGTAGCATCCAAAACAAGCATCAGTAGGGTTGTAGCTAACAAAAGAAGTACACTATATGTTATAAATTGCTTCATTAAAACTGAAAATAAATAAACTCCTGTAGATTGGAAAAACTTCCGAAAATTAGTATCATAAGTAGTATTCCTATGGTTTTTATATACTCATATCGTGAGGACCCTAATGGAAACTCCTGTTTTCTATATATCCATTCTACACTTACCAACATTAAAAGTAACGGAATCATTTCAAAGCTATACCGTCCTATCTGCAATAGTTCTATTTGCATGTCAAAATAGAATATTCGCTGCATATATTCCCAAGCTTGCAGTATGGATTCCGTTCTAAAAAATATAAATCCTAGGAGCACTAACAAAAAGGTACTCAACATACCTGCTACTTCTTTCAAGTTTGGCAATACAGTATGTTGCGCCACGGTGTCTTTGTGTACGCTATACTTTTTATAAAAAAATAATGGTATAAAAAACAATGCGTTTAAGGCGCCCCAAACTATAAAATTCCAACTGGCCCCATGCCAAAGCCCACCGATAGTAAAAACCACAAATAGGTTGAACATGTGTTGTGCTTTGGAGCCGCGACTTCCGCCTAACGGAATGTATATATAATCACGAAACCAGGTAGATAATGAAATATGCCACCGTCGCCAAAACTCAGCTATATCCCTCGAAAAATAAGGATACCTAAAATTAGGTAACAACTTAATATTAAATAATCGAGCCGTACCAATGGCTATATCACTATAGCCTGAAAAATCGCCGTATATTTGGAACGCAAAATAGACAACCCCTAGAATAAGTGTGCTGGAAGAAGCTGTTTCGTAATTAGCGAAAATTTCATTTGCATATTGTGCGCACGAATCTGCTATTACTATTTTTTTAAAGAGCCCCCATATTATTTGTTTTATCCCCGTGACAGCATTATTGGCATTAAACCTTCTTTTTTCTGAAAACTGCGGCAATAGCTGTGTAGCCCGTTCAATAGGTCCTGCTACTAGCTGCGGAAAAAAGGAAACAAACGTAGCAAAGCTCACAAAATCGCTGGTAGGCTTTAGCTTTTTTCGATATATATCAATGGTATAACTAAGTGTTTGAAAGGTATAGAACGAAATTCCTACCGGGAGAATAATATTTAATGTATTTGGTTGAATACTACCGCCAAAAAAAGTAAAGGCAGTGGTAAAGTTTTCTATAAAAAAATTATAATATTTAAAGAAGCCCAATAACCCCAGATTAACAGCCAGACTAATAAACAAAAGAAGTTTGCGATGGTTTGCCCGGTTCGCTTTTTTTAACCGTATCCCTACGGTATAATCTACAACCGTACTAATTAACAATAGGGATAAAAACCGCCAATCCCACCAACCATAAAACACATAACTCGCTACTAAGATTAAAAGATTTTGATGCCTTTTGCTTTTCCTACATAGCCCCCAGTACAGTATACATACCAACGGTAAAAAAATAGCAAAATCAAGGGAATTAAATAACACTTATAATCTTTTATTTAGTTGTTAGGTAGTGTTGAAAAAAAGTTTTAAAAAACCCTCCCAAAGTCAAATTAGCTTTCCATAGGTTTCTATTGGCTTGCTGTAAAGCTATAAAATCCGTTTCGGATAATGCTTGATGAAACTCGGTTACTTTTTGGGCTACCCGATGGCGTTCCCGGTATTCGACCCAAACCACATGTTCTTTCCACGGAATTACTTCGTCTGAAGGCAATGAGCAATCCGTATTAATAAACACAGGGATGCGTCCCAAGGCCAAGGTTTCATAAAAACGGACAGAAAAATTACCCGCCCCACGTACACATACTATGTAGTCTGATTGGTTGATGTTATTATAAAACTCTAAGGTAGTTTTATGAATATCCTTATTATGTTTTACTCCCGCCCTATATTTTTTCCGAAGGATAAAATTTGTTTTTACCATTGCAGATTGTTGCAGCTTCTTTAAAACGGAAGCCCTTAAAAAGGAAGTCGATATGATATTTTGCGGTTCCTCTTTGGAATGCCCTACTCTACTTTTTAAATTACGTCCTACCGTTGTGACCATTTCTTTATAAGCATGTAATTTAGATGCATTGGCTTGCCCACAAAAACCTATTATGGGTTGGTTTTGGTATGAACGTTTCAAAATCCTGTCGGAATCAAAATATTTCTTTAAAGGATCTATAATAAAAGGGGGAAGCGTATGTTCATGTGCTGAAAATTGAGAGCGATAGCCTCCTAAGCGAAAAAAAATAAGGTTTTTAAAACGAGGTGTTTTTATCCCAAAATCCCCGGCATTATATGCTAAAACTTTTTTCTTTACTTTACTGCAGTGTTTTACAAAGTCAATTGCCCTTTGTTCTGTAGCAGTTTTTACATAATAATTCCACGCCATAGGTAATATAGCTGCGTCGGCTTCTTCCAGTGTATCTGTAAATTCAAAATCTTGTTTTGAAACCCCATATACAGCTATTCTTTGCTGGTCAGTAAAATTATCCCCTTTTATAAACGGTTTTAACAAAGGGAAAAGAAGTCCTCGTTGAGCATTGTCGTAGTGCGATTTTGGATAATAGAGTTTCATTGGAGTAAATATACTGTTTCCTTGAATTAAAAAAAGTGATTGTTAAATTGTTCTCGATACTTTTCTACATCGCTATGCGCTGTAAAAACACTCGAACTGACACCCTTTTTTGTTAGGTCTAATGCTTAAAAATCACACAACGAGTGTATGTAGATTTAATTTAATGTAACAACCGTCAACGGCATCGATACTTTTCTACATCGCTATGCGCTGTAAAAACAC
>NTLF01000016.1 GCA_002631855.1 Zunongwangia sp. ESRF-bin46
GCCTTTGGATTCTTGATAACTTAAACTGCACTTTCTTATCCTTTCCATCAGCATAGGTAATAAACTCGCCCTGTTTCAATCTAAAGAACACATCTGCTCTAATTTTAGGGATTTCCTTTTCGCCTGTTGTGATTCGTGTATCAAAATCCAAGTTATGTCCACGACTGATGCTTTTCGTTGGGTCTTTGATGATTTCAAAAAAGCGCTCGTAATATTTGGCAGTATCTGGGTCGTTGACCTTGCCAAAAAACTGATAGGATAGATTGCTTAAAATAGCCTTACTTGCCTTATCGCCATACATCATATCATTTTGAATTTTGTCCTGCATCACATAAATAGTAGCGATGTCATAACTTCTGAGCGTTGCCGGAATTCGGTGCATATTCAATAGGCGAATCGTAGGTGCTTCTTCCATCAGCAAGAACGACGGTCTGGAATTCCGCACGCTCATTTGTTTGGAAATGGTGTGAATAATTGTGGCGATAACTGGCGAATAAGAGGTTTCATATTTTGGATTGTTCACTACCGAAATGATTGCAGGATTTTCCTCACTATTGATATTCAATGGCACTTCGTCTGCGGATAGTGCCATAAAAATGCGCTGTGTACTAATTCGTTTCAGAGCATTTGCCAATGTACTTTTTACGCCAGCGGTCTGCCTATCCGAATCTTTTCCGCTAATAAAAGCATCTGCCATTGCTCGTGATGTGGTGTTGGTTTCCAAAAACTGGATAAGGCTATCGGTATCGAGCATTTGATAAATCGCTATCAAATGTGGAAGCGTACAGTAGTTGGAATAGTCGGTTTTCAATTTCCAAATCAATCCACCTATCAAGCCTTCAGCGGCATCGTTAAAAAATTTGGTTGTTCCTGTTGTTCCACTTTCTCTTTGTTCCAAAAGGTTTTCAATCAACACTCTTGACACCTCATTTACGCTTTCCTCGTTCTCTAAATAGCGTGGTGCAATAGGATTTACCCTATGGATGATTTTATCAAATGAAATGACCTTAAATGGGATATCGCTAACCTTGAAAAGCGGATAAGCCATTTCGGTAAGTTCAAAATCCTTGTAGTCGTGAATGATTCCACAGAACCCTTCTTTTTGGAAGTGTTTTAAAAAGCCATAAACCACACTTTCGGTCTTTCCACTTCCGGCAGAACCGATTATGGATGCGCCTCTTTTGATATTATCCAATTTGAAATTTCCCTTGGTAGTAGCAAAATTGACTTGATATTTTCTATCGCTATTTTGTGCATTTTCAGTTTTATGCAGAAAAACATACAACCCTATGTTAATTAGCATTAGAGGGCATACCAGATACAGCAATATAGATACTAATTCATTCCCTTGAGTTAAATAGAAAACCAAGAACGAAAGCATTATGAAATTCAAGAAAAGCGCATACTTGCCCGCTCGATACATCGCATAGAAAACCATACTGGCCACACCAATAATTGAAAGTATCGTTATGAGATTGTCTATTTCCATACCCTAAATTCCGATGGAACTTGATTTGATGGCCACTTCAGCACCACGTCTTAACCGTTTCAAAACCCGAAGTGCAATTTGCGTTTGACTTACTGGAATACTTGGCACTATCGGCAATCCCGTTTTTGTAATCATTTTGAAAGCCAATGCCTTTTCATTTGCTGGTAATTTCATCAAGGCTGCGAAATATAGATTGGGATTTTTTACAAAATCCTTTCGTGCTTTGTAGGTCTCGGCAAAATTGCGTTTATAGCCAAAAGTCTTGTCAAACGTCTTTTCAGCTTTCTCAAAAAACTTGTCTCGGTCAAAACCACGTTTTACGGTTTCCCCATTCAACTTCACATCGGAAGCTTTGTATTTGCTTCCGGGTGACAAACTAAATCTGTTTGATGCATCCTTTCGGCTCACGATGATATGGATATGACTTTGGTTTCCATCTTTCGCCATTCCCTGGACAATCCGTTTTCCATTTTGTTGATGTGGTGCTTGACGTTCCAGTTTGGCAATTTCATTTTTCATCTTTTTGATATTTCCTTCAGCTCGCCCTTCTTGAATATTTCGGATATCCGTTTTTAACTGAAGTATTTTTGTGGCAAAGGGTTGGTTTTCCTTTACCTGAAAATCCGTCCCCTTAAATGTGCGTTGATGTTCAATTTTCGCATAATATTTTATGTCGTCGATACTGACAGGTCGCCCTTTAATTCCTCTATTAAATGAAGCCACATAATCCTTCATCAGCTCGCGAGTATATCTTTTTAAATCTTCGCTACTGTTCTGAAGTTTTCGCAATTCATATTTTGAAGGGCTCACGGTAATTGAATAGAATCTTGGTTCGTGTTTTTCCAATTTTGCGGTATTTCCATCTATTTCTTTGACTACTTCTTCAGCGGAAATTTCATCGCCATATTGATTGAAAAAATGTTCCATTTCGTGTTGTTCCAATCCTTGGTTTTCCTTCTCTAAATAGCCAACAAAATCTGCTGAACTTTTGGAAAAGTTACCGCCCATTTTTTGAGGTGTGATTGTGATGTACATAAGCTAACTTTTTAAAGTTCATTGTTGGTGTTTCGCTTTTCGCGAAAGCGGACTTCTTTCTTTTCTTCAGCATATTTTTTTTCCAAAATGAGCGGTTTCTTTTTAGGTTCGTCCATTACAAAAAGGGATTGCAACATTGCGACTGTAGGTTTGGTTTGTGTCTTTTCCACATCTCGCATTATGGCGATAACTGCATTGATTCTTTTGAGTAACTTAGCTTCCATAGTACGTCCAGTTGGTCCCAATTTTTCCTTTGGGGATATCTCATTGTAAAGGAAAAAATCAAGGATATTTTCCATCGCTTCGGTGTGCGTTTTGAAGTGCTTTTTGGAAAATTCCTGAAACCTTTTGGCAGTTTTCCGTTTGAACCTGATAGTGATGAATGAGTCCATTTCCTTCGCTTTTTTAAAGATTTGACGTAAATCCATCCCTGTTTACTGGTGTTTCAAGACCATTTGACGCAAATCGATGGGTTTTTTATATCTACTTTATTTTTAAGTGCTTAAAAATCAATAGATTAAAATGAAAATGGAATATGTAACGCGGCGCAGCCCGTTACCCTCTTGCTATTCCTTTTCGTCACGCGCAAGCGTGACAAAAATCCATACAATCTGGCTAAAAAGCCGATTGCCATTTTCAGGGAAAATGATTTTCCGATATGTTATTATTCGATGTGCAGGGTTATCGGCGAAAGTCGAAAATTGGATAACCCTACTTAAATTTGAATGCTGAATTTCAGCGAAATAAAGATACGTTTTTTTCTTGATTATATATTAATTACATACAAAAACACCTCTAAATTTTTAGAGGTGCTTCTTTTAAATTCTTGTAAATCAGATATTGAATATATAGGTGTAGGAATATAAATTTCGCAACGCTTCTTCGTCCAACATCTTGTCCAAATTGGTATTATGCTTGGTTGCATAATCCATAATATCCTTGCCATATTTTTCCTTTACATCTTCCTTAGAATTGGCAAGTAATCGCTCTTGTGTTTCCTCGCTCAAATCGGTAAAATTCAAATAAATCATAGCTTTCTAATTTATAAAAGTCCATTATCAGAAAAGCTATAATAATTCCCATCAGGTGCAAATATCAAATGGTCCAGAAT
>NTLF01000003.1 GCA_002631855.1 Zunongwangia sp. ESRF-bin46
GATGTGGACTGGTGAACGTTCTGTGGTTTATGTTAAAACTAATCCTAACGAAGCTATTTTTGAAATGAGAGAAGTCTTACTCGGTAATGCCAATGGAGACACCTATACCATAATTGAAGGTCTTCAAAATGGTGATGAAGTGGTAACTAATGGCACGTTTACAGTAGATGCTGCTGCACAATTACAAGGCAAAAAATCTATGATGAACACAGCTGGTGGCAAAACAATGACCGGTCACGAAGGGCATTTAGGTATGAAAGGAAACAATTCTGGAGATAGTAAGGGGAATACTGACCATTCAGAAATGAAAGAAAGGATAGCTGTTTCAAACAAATTTCAAGGCCAGTTAAAACAGGTGTTTGAGGATTATATTCTTTTGAAAGATGCTCTGGTTAATGATGATGCCAAAAATGCACAGCAAGCAGGAAAACAAATAATACGATCCCTGAAAAATGTAGATATGAAGTTGTTATCCGATGAAAAAGCACATAACCATTGGATGACAATTCAAAAGGAATTAAATACTTCGGCAAATGCTATTTCAAGTAATACGGATATTTCAAAACAAAGAGGGCATTTTAAGCATTTGTCTGCGCATATGATAAGTAGTGTACAGCTCTTTGGGGTCAATGAAAATGTTTATATCCAGTTTTGTCCAATGGCAGACAATAATAAGGGAGCGTACTGGATAAGTTTAGAGGAAGAAGTCCGTAACCCATATTATGGCGAAGCAATGTTAACCTGTGGTGAGGTTAGAGATACGTTAAAATAATCAGGGTTAGAGTTAATTGGTAAAAGCGGATTCTTCAGCCTTTAATATTTTAAAGAGGAGAAAGATGATGAGTGAAAGTAGAAGAAATAGAAGAAAAAACAAGAAAAATACATATAAACAGAAAAATCCGATTACAAAAAAAGATAAGGTTATCGGAATTTCAGCGATGATAGGATTATTTATTGCTGCTGTAATACTAATCATATATCTAAATTTAGAGTTTATCAAGCAGCTGTTTCATATATGAATAATACCATCCACATAAAAAATATGGTCTGTCCGAGATGTATATCGGCAGTTTCCCAAATTTTGGTAGGATTGAACATTGATTACAAAGCTGTCAAGTTAGGAGAAGTAGAATTGGTTTCGATGCTCAATGAATTCGAAAAAAAATCTTTGCAAAAAAAGCTACAAAATGCAGGATTTAGTTTGATTGACGACCGTAAAAGTCAGCTTATCGAGCAAATGAAGAATTTGGTAATTGAGAAGATACATTATTCTAATGAAAAGACCGAATTAAAATGGGCAGATATTGTTACTGGCGAACTTAACTTGGATTATAAATATTTAAGTTCCCTATTCTCGTCTGTCGAAAGCATCACGTTTGAGCAATACATCATCAACCAAAAAATTGAACGTGTAAAAGAACTAATTGTCTACGACGAATTAACCTTGAGTGAGATAGCTTTTCAATTACATTATAGTAGCGTTGCGTATTTAAGCAATCAATTCAAAAAAGTAACGGGAATGACACCTACGCAGTTTAAGAAGTCCGTGGACAAAAACCGAAAATCCTTGGATGAGATTTAAGGTGTGTTTACCACTATTAAAGGGGTATTTAAATCAATAGATGATATATTGATTTACCAATGAACCGAATTTAGATATCAAAATGAAATTAGACAGAAAGAAACATTGGGAAACAGTTTACGAAACTAAAAATCCAGACCAGGTAAGTTGGACGCAAGAAATACCAAAAACTTCACTGGAGTTTATACGTTCGTTCAAACTAAATAAAAAGGCAAAAATTATAGACATTGGTGGTGGCGACAGTAAACTTGTTGACTATTTACTCAAGGAAGGGTATAATAACATTACTGTACTTGATATTTCAGAAAAAGCAATTGCGAAAGCTAAAAAAGATTGGGAGAAAAGGCGAGTAAAGTAAATTGGATTGTAAGTGACATTACCGAATTTAAACCTCATTCGTCTTTTGATGTTTGGCACGACAGGGCAACTTTTCATTTTCTTACAACAGATGGCCAAATTATAAAATATATTAAGCAAGCGACAAAATTTGTAAGTGGCTATTTAGTAATCGGGACCTTTTCACAAAACGGACCAAAAAAATGTAGCGGACTCGAAATAAAACAATACAATGAAGAGGAATTAACATCGGAATTAAAAAAAGGATTTGACAAAATTCGCTGTGTATCAGAGGACCACACAACACCATTCAACACCATACAAAATTTTCTGTTTTGTAGTTTTAAAAGACAATTAACTGTAAAGCCAGCAATACCTTCACCTACAAGCTAAAAGAACAGATGTACAATTCGGTAGTTTTAGTTTTTGCAAAACACAAATCAAAACAAAAGGAACATAATGATCAAAATTTACATATCATTCTTTTCTTATTTAAGTATTTGCTTAAATAAGAAATAATTGTAACTTTGCCTTATGAAAAATAATTCTTGCATAAGACAACAGGCAGATATTGAACAGATAAACCGTTGTAAAGACACAGTTTTGGAATTAAACGAATCATTCGACTATTTGGCGAATGGACTTTCATTGGTCGGAAATAGTGTAAGGCTTAAGATACTTTACTTACTCTTTGAGGAAAAACGACTTTGCGTTTGCGACTTAAGCGATATTCTCGAAATGAACATTTCAGCTATTTCCCAACATTTGAGAAAAATGAAGGACAGAAATTTATTGCAAACGGAAAGAGAAGCCCAAACCATTTTTTACTCACTAACCCCTGAATATTCAACATTATTAAATCCGTTTTTTGAAATACTCGATAAAAACAAAGTTTTAGAAACGATATGAAACGTGAGAACAAATTAATTGGTGCAGGTTTACTTGCTGCTATTACAGCTTCATTATGTTGTATTACACCCGTTTTGGCTTTAATCGCTGGAACAAGTGGAATTGCCTCAACATTTTCTTGGCTTGAGCCTTTTAGACCTTATCTAATCGGGCTAACAATTTTAGTGCTCGGCTTTGCTTGGTATCAAAAACTAAAACCTCAAAAAGAAATTGATTGCGAATGTGAAACAGACGAAAAACCAAAATTTATACAATCAAAAAAGTTTTTAGGAATTGTAACTGTATTTGCAATTATAATGCTGGCATTTCCATATTATTCATTCATTTTTTATCCAGATAATAAAAAAGAAGTAGTCATTGTAAACCAATCAAATATTCAAACTGTAAACTTTAATGTTCAAGGAATGACTTGTTCTGGCTGTGAAGAAAGCATAAAACACGCTGTAAATGAATTGGACGGTATTATAAATGTAACCCCTTCGTATGAAAAGGGAAATGCCATCGTAGAGTTTGATAAGTCTAAAACCTCTAAAGTGGCTATTGAAAAGGCAATTAATTCAACAGGATACAAAGTTATAAAAGATAAATAAACGCAAAATTACCC
>NTLF01000008.1 GCA_002631855.1 Zunongwangia sp. ESRF-bin46
CCTAATGAAGGGGAAGAGTTTTTGCTGAAACCTATGAACTGCCCACATCATTGTGAAATATACAACAGCAAACCATGGTCTTATAAAGATTTGCCAAAACGTTTTGCAGAATTTGGCACTGTGTATCGATATGAACAGAGTGGAGAATTACACGGTTTAACACGTGTTCGTGGTTTTACACAAGATGATGCGCATATATTCTGTACAACCGACCAATTGGACAAAGAATTTATGGACGTAATAGACTTGGTTCTTTACGTATTTGGATCATTAGGTTTTGCAGACTTTACGGCTCAGGTTTCTTTACGCGACCCAGAAAAGCCTGAAAAATACATTGGCAACGATGAAAATTGGGAAAAAGCTGAAAATGCAATTCTTAATGCTGCAAAAGAAAAAGGACTGAATTATATAGTTGAAACTGGCGAAGCGGCTTTTTATGGTCCTAAGCTTGATTTTATGGTAAAAGATGCGTTAGGAAGAAGCTGGCAATTAGGAACAATTCAAGTGGATTACACCTTGCCTGAGCGCTTTGATTTGACCTATAAAGGCAGTGATAACGAGCTACACCGTCCTATTATGATTCACAGAGCACCCTTTGGTAGTTTAGAACGATTTGTGGCTATATTGTTAGAGCACACAGGAGGTAACTTCCCTTTATGGCTTATGCCAGAGCAAGTTGCTATCTTATCATTGAGCGAAAAATATGAAAAATACGCTCAAAAAGTTTTAAATTTGCTTGAAAATAACGAAATTCGCGCCCTTGTTGATAACCGAAGTGAAACCATTGGTAAGAAAATTCGGGAATCTGAGATGAATAAAATACCATATATGCTCATTGTTGGTGAGCAGGAAGAAAAAGATGGTACAGTTTCTGTAAGAAAACATAGCGACGGAGACATAGGAAATATGACCGTTGAAGAGTTTTCTGAATTAATTAACAAGGAAATTGAAAATAATATTGTAGATTTTAATGTTTAACCATAATAATTTATAGCCATAGCAATACGAAGAAAAAGAAGTAGAGGCCGAAGGGTCATAAAAGAAGATCAACACCGAATCAATAAAAAGATTCGCGCAGACGAAGTACGTCTTGTAGGTGACAATGTAGAAATGGATATTTATCCAACCAGCAAAGCATTGGAAATCGCACAAGAGATGGGACTGGACTTAGTAGAAATATCTCCTAACGCCAAGCCACCTGTTTGTAAAGTGATGGACTACAAGAAATTTGTCTACGAGCAAAAAAAGAGAGAAAAAGCTTTAAAAGCAAAAGCTTCAAAAGTAGTTGTAAAAGAGATTCGTTTCGGTCCTAATACCGACGATCACGATTACGAATTTAAGAAGAACCACGCTGAAAAGTTTTTAAAGGATGGAGCTAAGTTAAAGGCTTATGTCTTTTTTAAAGGTCGATCCATTATATATAAAGATAAAGGAGAAATATTATTATTACGTCTTGCCCAAGATCTAGAAGAAGTTGGTAAAGTAGAACAAATGCCAAAACTTGAAGGTAAACGAATGATAATGTTTATTGCTCCAACTAAGAAATCAAAATAACGCTTTGGCTCCGCTTAGCGGAAAAAGCGTCAAGATAAAGTGAAATAAATAGTTAAAAGAAGCAGACATGCCAAAACAAAAAACAAAGTCCAGTGCTAAGAAGCGTTTTAAGCTTACCGGTACTGGTAAAATTAAGAGAAAGCACGCGTTTAAAAGTCATATCTTAACAAAGAAGTCTAAAAAACGTAAGCTTAAATTGACTCATGATGGTTTAGTAGATAAAGCAGATGAGAGCAATGTTAAGCAAATGCTTCGTTTGAAGTAATACCGCTTAACCGGTTAAAACAAATTATTTAAACCCTGGAGTATGGCTACATAAAGTGTCTAAATGACCGCCTGCTACAAAAAACAAATCAAATTATGCCAAGATCAGTAAATTCAGTTGCTTCAAGAGCCCGAAGAAAAAAGGTAATGAAGCATGCCAAAGGTTACTTTGGAAGACGTAAAAATGTATGGACGATTGCCAAGAATGCTGTTGATAAAGCAATGCAGTATTCGTACCGCGACCGTCGTGCAAAAAAGAGAAATTTTAGATCCTTATGGATCACTCGTATTAATGCGGGCGCACGCCAGCATGGGATGTCTTATTCAAAATTTATGGGACAGTTAAAAGCTAACGAAATCGAATTGAACCGTAAGGTACTTGCAGATTTAGCGATGAACCATCCTGAAGCTTTCAAAGCAATTGTTGAGAAAGTAAAATAAATTTATAAACTGTATTTATTTCACTATACTAAAAGAGCCGCTCAAATTGAGCGGCTCTTTTTGATTTAAAGTAATATTTACTTTTATTAGGTTTTCTGTTTCTTCTTTTTAGCAGCCGGAAACAACACATTGTTTAGTATCAAACGGTATCCAGGTGAATTAGGGTGCAATGCCAATTCAGTTTTAGCGTCCCCTACTCTATGCTGGTAATCTTCTGGATCGTGGCCACCGTAAAAAGTAAAAAAACCCTTTCCTTTTATGCCGTGAATATATCGAGCTTCTCCATTGGTTTTATTTTCGCCCATCACCAATACATTAGATTTCACCTCATCTCTTTTATATGAAGTAGTTTGTCCCATAAACCCTTTCACTAATGAAGTATGATTTTGAACTAACATAGTAGGAATAGGATCCCACTTGGCAGAATAATCCATTAAGGTAAAATAATCGGTTTCTTTGGGTATTCTTCGCTTTGCGGTCATATCGATTGACGAAAACTCATAGACCATTGGGCTGCGCTCTAACACAAAATCAGTAAAAGCCATTGTTTTACTGTAATCTATCTTACTTTGATAACCTGGTTCACTGGGATCACCGTCAAACATCGGTTCACAAATATCAACCCCTTCTGCAGCCAATGAAATATCAAAACTATCAGTGGCACTGCACATGGCGAACATAAAACCGCCACCCACAACATAGTCGCGTATTTTTAAAGCAACATCCCGTTTCTCTTCAGATACTTTATCATACCCCAACTCTTTAGCTAAGGCCTCTGCTTTTTGCTTTTCCTCAATATACCAAGGTGCGGCACGATATGCCCTGTAAAATTTACCGTATTGACCAGTAAAATCTTCATGGTGCAAGTGCAGCCAATCGTATAAAATAAGTTGGTCGCTCAATACTTCTTTATCATAAACTATCTCATAAGGTATTTCGGCATAGGTTAATACCATCGTCACAGCATCATCCCAGGGCTGATTCCCTTTTGGGGAATACACCGCTATTTTAGGTGCTTTTTCCAATACAACAGCTTCCATGTTTTGTGAAGGGCTGCTAATTGTAGTTAATATTTCTTCGGTTTTACTATTAGAAATAACTTCAAATGAAACTCCACGTATTTGACATTCCTTCCGTATCTCTTCGGAATCTGGCATTAAAAAAGAACCGCCACGATAGTTAAGTAACCATTTTACTTTTACCTGCCGTTCTAACGTCCAATAGGTAATTCCGTAGGCTTTTAGGTGTTCTTTTTGCCCTTCAGCGTCCATAGGAATTAATATGTATGAAGCTGAAGCGTTTAATGAAAAGAAAAGAATAAATAATAAGGTAATATATTTTGTCATAATGCTAATATAACGACAAAATTCGAGCCAAATTGGATAGATTATAAATTTCTAAGTTGAGGAAACTTAATAGTTACCCATTAAAAAGGAACCTCATTATCATCATCCGGTGGCAAATCGCTGTTCATGGAACTCCCGAAGGCTTCATCTGCAGAAGGCAGGCTATCAGTTCTAAAGGTATCATCGTTGGCGGCATCATTCATACGGGAATGAATTTCGCTAGGAATATCAAATCGTTCCAAGTTTTCGAAACGTCCTAAATGACCAACAAAACGTAAACGTATTTCATCCAAGCCACCGTTACGGTGTTTGGCCACAATAAACTCACCTTGTCCTTGAGTTGGGGTACGTTCTTCATCATCCCATTCGTCAATTTTGTAATATTCAGGACGGTAAATAAACGATACAATATCGGCATCTTGCTCAATCGCACCAGATTCACGAAGATCTGAAAGTAAAGGACGTTTACTTCCACCACGGGTTTCTACCGCACGTGATAATTGTGACAAGGCGATTACCGGTACGTTTAATTCTTTTGCCAATGCTTTTAGGTTTCGGGAAATAGTAGAGATTTCCTGCTCCCTGTTTCCGCCGTTTTTGTTTCCTCCTGCTGTCATTAACTGCAGGTAATCGACCATAATCAATTTAATTCCGTGTTGTGAAGATAAACGTCTAGCTTTTGCACGTAAATCGAAAATGGAAAGCGATGGTGTATCATCAATAAATAAAGGTGCTTTTTCAAGTCCCTTTACTTTTACGTTTAACTGTTCCCATTCGTGTTTTTCCAAGTTTCCGGTACGTAGTTTCTCGGAACTTAATTGTGTTTCCGAAGAAATTAATCGTGTTATTAACTGTACAGATGACATTTCCAACGAAAAGAAAGCTACCGGAATATTGTGATCTACAGCGATATTTCGTGCCATAGACAAGGTCAAAGCTGTTTTACCCATACCTGGACGGGCGGCAATAATGATTAAATCACTGGGTTGCCAACCGGAAGTCAATTTATCAATATCTTCAAAACCTGAAGGAACACCAGAAAGACCTTCTCTATTGGCAATTTCTTCAATTTTTTTCTTCGCTTGAATTACTAATTGTTGTGCTGTTTCTGAAGAGCGTTTTATATTTCCTTGGGTAATTTCATATAATTTCGATTCAGCGGTGTCCAATAAATCAAAAACATCGGTGGTCTCATCATATGAATCTTCAATTATTTCATTTGAAATTTTAATCAAACTACGCTGAATGAATTTCTGAAGAATAATACGTGCATGAAACTCAATATGGGCCGAAGAAGACACTTTTTGCGTGAGTTGAACCAAATAAAACTCCCCTCCTGCTACTTCAAGATTTGCATCTTTCTTTAACTGAGACGAAACAGTTAATAAGTCCACCGGTTCACTGTTTTCAAAGAGGGTATGGATGGCATCGAAAATGTGTTTGTGAGCATCTTTGTAAAAGACATCAGCGTGTAGGATATCTATTACTTCATCGACCCCTTTTTTATCAATCATCATAGCGCCAAGCACAACTTGCTCTAAATCAACAGCTTGCGGTGGTAATTTTCCTTTTTCTAAGGAAATTACCTGAGAAGACTTCGATTTATATTTAGTTTGCTGCTGTACTTTTTCCATAAGGCGAATGTAAAGAAAATGTTAACTGAAACACGTAAATTTAAAGTTTCGATGTTAACCAGTCATCAACATTTGAACTGTTGATAACTTAAAATTATTGTTAATAAGGTACAAAAAAAACCGAAGACGAACCTCCGGAATTTTGAAAGTGTTGTTATAATTGAAGTTACCCTTTAAAGACTCCCATCTCAGAATATTTTTCCATTCTAAGATTGACCAAATCGGTTGGTGATAAGATTTTTAATTCATCATATACTTTTGAAATGGTCTTAGAAACAGTAGAAAAAGTTTTTTCACGATCGCTATGCGCTCCACCTAATGGTTCTTTAATAATCGTATCGATAACTTTTAATTTTTTGGCATCTTTAGCAGTTAAGTTCAAAGCTTCTGCTGCTTGTTCTTTATGGTCCCAGCTTCTCCATAAGATAGATGAACAGTTTTCTGGTGAAATTACAGAGTACCATGAGTTTTCAAGCATCATAACTCGATCACCTACTCCAATTCCTAAAGCACCACCGCTGGCTCCTTCACCAATAACGATTACTATAATTGGTACTTTAAGGCGGGTCATTTCCATAATATTACGGGCAATGGCTTCACCTTGTCCGCGCTCTTCAGCTTCCAATCCAGGATACGCTCCTGGTGTGTCGATAAAACTGACTACAGGAAGACCAAACTTTTCGGCAGATTTCATTAAACGTAAAGCCTTGCGGTATCCTTCAGGGTTTGCCATACCAAAATTACGATACTGTCGCGTTTTGGTGTTATACCCTTTTTGTTGCCCAATAAACATATAGCTTTGGTCGCCAATTTTACCAAGACCACCCACCATAGCTTTATCGTCTTTAAAATTTCGATCACCGTGTAATTCTAAAAAAGAATCCCCACATATAGATTTTATATAATCCATAGTATAGGGACGATTAGGGTGACGGGACAATTGTACACGTTGCCACGGGGTTAGGTTTTTATAAATTTCCTTTTTGGTTTCTTTTAATTTTTTCTCAATCTGCGCACAGGTATTGGTAACATCCACTTCGCTGTCAGTTCCAATTTGGCAAGCTTTCTCGTACTGTTCCTGTAAGTCCTTTATAGGTAATTCAAATTCAAGATATTCCATAGTATCTTTAGATTGTAGTTTTTTGCTTAGCTTACAAAGATAAAATTTTGTTTTTAGGTATTGGGCAATCGTCTTTTTTTTCTTTGCAATCTATTTTTAATAATTCCATTAGCAATGACTGTTACTATGATAATCGCAGCTCCGTAATAGAATTCAGTATTCATATGTTCTGAATCGCCTAAAATTAGCAATGCCAAAATAATTCCGTAAACAGGCTCTAAATTTACGGTAAGCATTACGGTATAGGGACTAATCCACTTCATTACATGTACTGAAGCCAAAAACGCATACGCAGTGCATACTGAAGCCAAAAGTAATAATAAAAGCCAATCGTTTGTTGATAGTTGAAATAATTCTGAAGTGATTTTTCCCTGAAAAGCCAAATAGACCGTGATACATAATCCGCCGAAAAATAATTCGTATAACGAAATAACCGAAGCTTTATGTTTTACGACCAATGCTCCATTAATAATGGTAAAAACCGCTCCAAGAAAAGACGAAGCCAATGCGAGGCCAATTCCCCACACGTAATCGGTTTCTACATTAAATATAAGGTACAGCCCTGCTATTACGATAATTCCGAAGAACACTTCGTAGCCAATTATTTTTCTTCTATAAAAAAGTGGTTCTAATAACGATGCAAAAAATGCCCCAGTTGACATAATGGCCAATGTAACCGAAACATTAGACGCTTTTATAGCCCCAAAAAAGCACAACCAATGTAATGCAATAATTAATCCTGCAAGAAAAAACCGAGAAAGCGTTTTTGGCGAAAAGCGTAGTTTTTCTTTTTTTAGAAGAACAAACAACAATATAAACCCAGAAGCCAATAACATCCTGAACCAAACCAGCGGAATGGCATCGATTGAAATTAAAGCTCCCAATACGGCTGTAAACCCCCAAATAAACACGATACCGTGTAAATGAAGATAGTTGAGTAGTTTAGCGTTTCGCATTTTTAAGAAGGTAAATAGCTAAGATACCAAATACAAAATTAGGGAACCACGTTGCGATAAAAGGTGAAAAGGTACTCTGTTCTGCCATCGTCCCGAATATTTTATCGAAAAAGATAAAAACCATTCCAATGGCAATTCCAATGGCAAGGTTCACTCCCATTCCGCCACGGCGTTTTACTGATGATACTGCAACAGCAATAATAGTTAATATATAAGCTGAAACTGGTAAACTCCAACGTTTGTAGCGTACCACTTCGTATCTGTTTATGTAAGATGAGCCTTTTGCTTTTTCTCTTTGAATAAAGTCGTTAAGTTCTGTAAAATTTAAAGTTTCGGCTATGTACTCAACAGGTGTAAGATCTTCCATTTCAAATGAAAACGTGGTGTCGAGTTTTGTTTGTTTTAAAAGTTGGTCTTCATTTTCGCCCACAATACGCTTTTTAAAATTATAAAGTGTGTAGGTACTGTCTTCTTCATTAAATCGTATGCGGCTTGCCGAGAGTTTATAGGCCATTTCATTCCCTTCAAAATGTTCTAATGTAAAGTTGTTACCCGTTTTTTCTTTCACATTAAAATAACTCACATAAATATAATCGTTATCGTTTATCTGCCGATACACATTAGACTGTGCTCTATCTTGTTTTCCTTTCTTTAAATACTTGTACTTAAACTCATTAAACCCTTTACTGGCCATCGGCGCTAAATACATACCCAACACCAATGCGCCAATACATACAATTGTAGCACCAATCATATACGGTCGTAAAAACCGATAGTATGAAACTCCACTACTTAAAAAAGCAATAACTTCTGTGTTATTGGCAAGTTTTGAAGTAAACCAGATTACCGATAAAAACAAAAACAACGGAAACAACAGGTTCGCAAAGTAGATAGTAAAATCTAAGTAATACTTTGCTACCTCAATAAAAGGGACTTCATTTTCAAGAATTTTGTCAATCTTCTCGGCAAGGTTTACCGTTATCCCGATTGGAATAAACAATAATAATAGCAACAAGAATGTCCCTAAGTATCTTTTTAGTATGTATTTATCAAGAATACTTAACATTAAAGGCGTTTGTCCATTTGTTTAACCATCTTATTTTTCCAAGTAGTAAAATCCCCCGCTAAGATATGCTTTCTCGCTTCACGAACCAACCATAAATAAAACCCGAGGTTATGTATGGTTGCAATTTGCATACCTAATAATTCATTCACTTTAAATAAATGACGCACATATGCTTTGCTATAGGCCGTATCTACCCAAGTAATATCCATGTCGTCAATGGGTGAAAAATCGGTTTCCCACTTTTTATTTTTAATGTTTATAGTACCGTGTGCTGTAAAAAGCATGCCGTTACGACCGTTTCTGGTAGGCATTACACAGTCAAACATATCAATGCCTAAGGCAATATTTTCTAATAGGTTAATTGGTGTTCCAACTCCCATTAAGTAACGTGGTTTATCTTCTGGAAGTACTGCAGTAACCACTTCGGTCATAGCGTACATTTCTTCAGCTGGTTCCCCTACGGATAATCCGCCAATGGCATTTCCAGCAGCCCCTACTGAGGCGATATACTCTGCAGATTGTTTCCGAAGATCTTTATACGTGCTTCCTTGAACAATAGGGAAAAGTGTTTGGTTGTAACCATACTTTAAAGGTGTTTTCTCTAAATGCGCCACACAGCGATCTAACCAGCGATGCGTCATATGCATAGAACGTTTTGCATAATTATAATCGCAAGGGTATGGTGTACATTCATCAAAAGCCATGATAATATCAGCACCAATAGTCCGCTGGATTTCCATAACGTTTTCAGGGGTGAAAAAATGCATGCTGCCGTCAATATGCGACTTAAATTTAACGCCTTCCTCTTTAATTTTTCGATTTGCCGAAAGGGAATACACTTGATACCCACCACTATCGGTTAAAATATTTCGGTCCCAATTCATAAATTTATGAAGACCTCCAGCTTTTTCAAGAACTGTGGTTTGCGGCCGCAAGTATAAATGATAGGTATTCCCTAAAATTATGTCTGGATTAATGTCATCGGTAAGTTCCCGTTGATGGACCCCTTTTACCGTACCAACAGTACCAACAGGCATAAAAATTGGTGTTTCAACAGGTCCGTGATCTAATGTTATGGTCCCAGCTCGGGCTTGGCTTTCGGGATCGGTTTTTTTTAAATTAAATTGCATGCAAGGTTTTTCTGAAATATGCCAGGATTGGCAAACAACTGCAAAGATAATAGGATTTGTTTAGATACGTTACTTCCATTTCTTCTGAAAAAAATTAAAATTGTTTTTAAAAGGTTACAACCTTAATAACTTCCCATAAATCGTTAATAACTGCCCTAAATTAGTTTTGCCTACCCTTTATAATACCGTATTTTTGATGCTGAAAAACCAAAACAACACAAATGGCAGATTTACAACACCTTGAGGATTTAGTAATCCAGGTCCGAAGGGATATTTTAAGACAAGTACACGCTGTAAATTCAGGGCACCCAGGTGGATCCTTGGGCTGTACCGAATTTTTCGTCGCTTTGTACCAAGAACTATTGGACCGCAAGGATGACTTTAATATGGATGGAATTGGCGAAGATCTTTTCTTTCTTTCTAATGGTCATATTTCCCCAGTTTTTTATAGCGTTTTAGCTCGTTCGGGTTATTTTCCTGTAGAAGAATTGAGAACTTTCCGTCATATCGATTCCCGTTTACAAGGACATCCAACCACACACGAAGGGTTGCCTGGGGTTCGGGTTGCATCGGGATCTTTAGGACAAGGGATTTCTGTTTCTATCGGTGCTGCGGAAGCAAAAAAGCTAAACAATGACGACCATTTAATATATACTCTTTGTGGTGATGGTGAACTACAGGAAGGCCAAAACTGGGAGGCCATTATGTACGCCGCCGGAAATAAAGTGGATAACCTGATTGTTACTATTGACTTAAACGGTCAACAAATTGATGGAGCTACTCAAAATGTACTTCCGTTAGGTAATGTAAAAGGAAAATTTGAAGCATTTGGCTGGGACGTTCTAGAAATTAAAGAAGGAAACAATCTTTCCGCCGTATTGGAAGGAATGAAAAAAGCCAAAGCAAAAACTGGAAACGGAAAACCGGTTTGTGTTTTATTACATACGGTAATGGGCAACGGTGTTGACTTTATGATGCATACCCACGCTTGGCACGGAAAAGCTCCCAATGATGAGCAACTGGAAAAAGCATTATCACAAAACCCGGAAACGCTGGGTGATTATTAATTCTGAAACGTAATACAATGAAAAAATATACAGACAGCGGAAAAAAAGATACTAGATCCGGATTTGGAGCAGGGTTGACCGAATTGGGCAAAACCAATGAAAATGTAATAGCCTTGTGTGCCGACTTAACTGGTTCCCTAAAAATGGATGAGTTTAAGGAAAACCACCCAGAACGCTTTTTTCAAGTTGGAATTGCAGAAGCAAATATGATGGGTATGGCAGCAGGAATGACTATAGGTGGAAAAATACCTTTTACAGGCACCTTTGCCAATTTCTCTACGGGTCGCGTGTATGATCAAATACGCCAAAGCATCGCATATAGTGGGAAAAATGTAAAAATTTGTGCTTCACATGCTGGTGTTACTTTAGGTGAAGATGGGGCAACACATCAAATTCTTGAAGATCTCGGTTTGATGAAAATGCTTCCGGGGATGACGGTTATCAATACCTGTGACTACAATCAAACTAAAGCTGCAACATTAGCGATAGCAGAACACCAAGGACCTGTCTATCTTCGTTTTGGAAGACCAAAAGTGGCAAATTTCACTCCTGAAAATCAGAAATTTGAAATAGGAAAAGCAGTTCATTTGCAAGAAGGAACCGATGTAACCCTTGTAGCTACAGGGCATTTGGTATGGGAAGCACTTCAAGCTGCTGAAAAACTGAACGAAGAAGGCATTAGCGCTGAAGTAATTAACACACACACTATTAAACCTTTAGACAATAAAGCAATACTCGATAGCGTTGTTAAAACAGGGTGCATTGTTACAGCAGAAGAACACAATTATTATGGTGGTCTTGGCGAAAGTGTTGCCCGAGTATTAGCCAAAAATGCCCCAACTCCACAAGAGTTTGTGGCGACGCAAGATACCTTTGGAGAGTCTGGGACGCCTGAGCAACTAATGGAAAAGTACGGTTTAAATGCCAATGCCATTATAAAAGCTGCTAAAAAAGTGATCTCGCGTAAATAATCTTTTTTTGCTCCAGTCTGTTAATAGCAGACTTTGATCAAAAAAGAAAGCCCCGCAAAATTTTGCGGGGCTTTCTATATATGTTAAGCAGTATCACGGGGCTGATGTTGCTCCTTTCTTTGTTTTACTTGTTGGTTTATTTCCTTCCCATCTACTTCTTGTCCTTTTTTATTGATGGCTTGCTCTTCTATACTTTGTTTCTGTTTTTTTGAGTTATTTTTCTTGTCTTTGTCCATAATATTATATTTTAATCTTATACCTAAATATAACAATAACACACTGGTTATCATATAAATTATAATTCATTAACATAGAGTGTTAAACCAATCTCAATTGGCAAAATGATAAGAAATATCTTCCAATGTAGATTGTAAATTTAATACACAAATAAAATAACTATGGAAACAACAAGAGAAAAAGCAAAAGAAACTGTTCACAATAATATAGTAAATAACCTACAAGAGCTTTTAGAAAAAAATTATGATGCTGAAAAAGGCTTTAAAAAAGCAATGGAAGATGCCGAAAGCCAAGATTTAAAGCATTTCTTAAAAAAACAAGCTCAACAGAGGAATAAATTTGCTACAGAATTAGATAAGGAAATCCATTCTTTAAATGAAAAACCGATAGAAAGTGGAAGTACAACAGGTAGCCTTCATAGAACATGGATTGATATAAAATCTGCAATTAGCGGAAATGATGATGAGGCTGTTTTAGAAGAATGTATTCGTGGAGAAAAAGCGAGTATGGAAGAATATGAAAAAACCTTAAAAGAAAATCGCTTTCCGAATAACCTAGAAACTGTTTTAAACAGTCAATTATCCGAAATTAAAGGTACCGTTGCTAAAGTGAAAAACCTTGAAGACCTTGCTGAGAACAGAAGTTAATGAAAAAGAAAAATGAATAGCAAGAATAAACCCTAAAGAAGAAGTTCTTTAGGGTTTTTTTATGTTTCAAAAATAAAAAATTAAGCAGTAATTTCAATATTGGCTTCTTTTATTGCCTTAAAGCCTCCTGCAACATCTATCACGTTATGTATACCACGACTTTTCAAAATAGACGCAGCGATTACCGAACGATATCCGCCAGCACAATGCACGTAAAAAGGCTCTTTAGTTGGATAATCATTTAGATAGTTATTTATAAGGCTTAAAGAAGTGTGTTTAGCATTAGGAATATGGGCTGAGCTATATTCCCCATCTTTACGAACATCAAAAATGGGAACTTGACCGTTCATTTTTTCTTTTAATTGAGTAGCAGAAATCGATTCCATGCTGTCAATTTCTTTACCTGCTTGTTGCCAAGCTTCAATTCCTCCTTTTAAATACCCTAATGTATTATCAAAGCCGACTCTTGATAATCGCATCACGGCCTCCTCTTCTCGACCTTCATCAACGATCAACAAAATAGGTTGTTTTACATCGGCAATTAAATCGCCCACCCAAGGTGCAAATCCTCCATCTAAACCTATAAAAATAGATTTTGGAATATGTGATTCAATAAAATCCTTTTGGTGACGTACATCTAGTACAACAGCTCCAGTTGTATTTGCCAAATTTTCAAACTCCTGAGGATGTAGCGCTTTTGTTCCCCGAGAAATCACTTCATCAAAACTGTCATAGCCCTCTTTATTCATTTTTACATTTAAGGGAAAATAACTTGGTGGTGGTAAAAGACCATCTGTCACTTCTTTGATAAACTCGTCCCGAGTCATATCTTCCCGTAACGCATAATTCATCTTTTTTTGGTTTCCCAAAGTATCAACTGTTTCTTTCATCATGTTTTTTCCACAAGCAGAACCAGCACCATGAGCAGGATATACAGTAATATCATCTGCTAAAGGCATAATCTTGTTTCGAAGGCTGTCATACAAAATACCCGCAAGTTCATCTTGTGTTATAGTAGCCGCCTTTTGTGCTAAGTCGGGCCTACCTACATCGCCTAAAAATAAGGTGTCGCCACTAAAAATCGCATGGTCCTTACCGTTTTCGTCGCGTAGCAAGTACGTAGTACTTTCCATAGTGTGGCCTGGGGTATGCAACGCTACGATAGTAAGTTTCCCAATTTTAAATTCCTGTTCGTCCTTGGCTATTACGGCATCAAAAGAGGGATTAGCTTTTGGACCATAGATTATCGGGGCACCCGTTTTTTCTGAAAGTGAAAGATGACCACTTACAAAATCGGCATGAAAATGGGTTTCAAAAATATATTTTATCTTGGCATTATCACGTTCGGCTCTTTCTGTATATGGTTTTGTTTCCCGCAATGGATCGATAATGGCAACTTCCCCTTCACTCTCAATGTAATAAGCACCTTGTGAAAGGCAACCGGTATATATTTGTTCAATATTCATTCTCTGTAAAATTTAAAGCAAAGATACGGATTGTTATGCTTCATTTTTAAAAGAAACAGAGAGAGCGATTGGTTTTTTCACATAATTTTTAGAAAATAGGCTGCAACTTAAGCTATCTTTATCCTCAACCAAAAATTTATTTTTTATGAAACGATTTGTAATTCTATTATTTTCAACATTGTTGTTTGCTTGTGCAAGCGACAAAGAAGATACACGGACGGTTCGCGATATGGCAATTCAAGAAGTTAAAAGCGAATTGAATTTACCTGACGGCACAACGTTTAACAATGAAAACATTGAGGTAACCGAAGAACCTTCAGATACAGAAGGGGTTGAAACTGTTTATGTAGTGAAGATTTCCATTAAATCTCAAGATGAAGCTGGAAATGAAATGGTAAAGACCCATACTTTAAGATATGAGAAAGCAGAGAATGACACCTATAAACTTGCTTCATTTAAATAACTATTTACACAAGCCCTCTATTACAAAACTATCATTATAGAGGGCTTTTATTAAAAATCAATAAACCAATATACAAATGAAATATTTTTTTCTATCCCTTTTATCAATACTTGTTGTATCCTGTAATTCGGCACAGACAGCCTCATCAAAGAAAAAAACACGAGTTGATTATGCTAATAGCATTACTTCAGAAGAACTAAAAACTATGTTATACACATTTGCCAGTGATGAAATGCAAGGGCGGATGACTGGTGAAAAAGGGCAAAAATTAGCTGCGGAATACCTTCGTAATTTTTATCAAGATCACGGTATTGCTTCTCCTATTGAAAAGAATAATTATTATCAAAATATTCCTGCTGAATACTTTAGTAGAATGAAGGAGCCAAAATCATCAGAAAATGTAGTAGCTTTTATTGAAGGATCTGAAAAACCTGACGAAATAATAGTCCTTTCGGCACATTACGACCACTTAGGAATGCGAGAAGACGGGACAATTTATAACGGCGCTGATGATGACGGTAGCGGTACTATGGCTATGCTTGAGATTGCAGAAGCTTTTCAACAAGCAGTTAAGGATGGAAATGGACCAAAACGTTCCATTTTATTTTTGCACGTAACTGCTGAAGAAATTGGTTTGTATGGTTCGCGGTATTATACAGAAAACCCAATCTTTCCTTTAGAAAACACTGTTGCAAACTTGAACACGGATATGATTGGCCGAATAGACCCTGATAAAAAAGACAATCCCAACTATATTTATTTAATAGGTAGCGATAAATTGAGTCAAGAACTTCATAATGTTTCTGAAGAAGTGAATGAAAAATATACCAATTTAGAGTTAGACTATACGTATAATGATGAAAATGACCCAAACCGTTTTTATTACAGAAGCGACCATTATAACTTTGCAAAGAATAATATTCCAATAATCTTTTATTTTAATGGGACCCACGAAGACTACCACAAACCAACTGACACACCTGATAAAATTGAATATGAATTAATGACAAAAAGAACACGGTTAATTTTTCAAACAGCTTGGGAGGTTGCCAATCGAGAAGGTAGAATTACTGCAGATAAGCTTGAAAGTGGTAATTAGAATATATAGTAAATTACTAATACAAAAAAAGCCTCTCGTTTCCGAGAGGCTTTACTTTTGGGTGGAGGACGGGATTCGAACCCGCGACCCTCGGTACCACAAACCGATGCTCTAACCAGCTGAGCTACAACCACCATGTAATTTCGCTTTAAAAGCGAGTGCAAATATAAGGTATTTACCACGTTTGCACAATATAAAAATAATGGAATTTTTATATCAAATCAAAAATAGAATCTACAGCCACGTATCGCTCTGCTGTAAAGCCCTCTCCGTGCTCAACTCCTATTAAACGCCCTAAATTTTGAGCACGATAGGTTATGCTCTCGTTAAAATTGGCCGTAGCAATGGGCGTCACCGGTTCTTTAGAGTTTTCATCAAAAAACTGACTCTTATAAGCAGCAACTGATTCCAATTTTTTATCTAAATGTCCAGTTATATCAACTACAAAATCGGGTGTTAAATCTTTCCATTGTATATAATGGTACACATGTTTAGGCCGCCATTCTTTTTGATGGTTTTTTTCATGAATGGTTTCAATTTTACGTAAACCACTTAAAAAGCAGGCATCGCTTACCAGTTTACTTCCCTTTTCGTGGTCTATATGGCGATCGTCAACAGCGTTACACAACACAATATCTGGCCTATATTTTCTTAATATTTTTATGACCTCTAATTGGCTAGCGGTGTTATTCACAAAAAAACCATCTGAAAACTCTAAGTTATGCCGCATTGAAACACCTAATATCTTGGCAGCATCCTCTGCCTCTTTATCTCTAATTTCGGCAGTTCCTCTTGTTCCCAATTCCCCTCGGGTTAAATCTAATATTCCTACTTTTTTACCATTAGCAACTTCTTTTGCAATAGTCCCTGCACAACTCAATTCTACATCATCTGGGTGAGCGCCAATGGCCAATATATCTAACTTCATAGTTTATACTTTTTGAAATTCTTTCTCTGATATAGTTTCAAACGCTTGTTCTAAATCTTCTATTAAGTCTCTTTTCTCTTCAATTCCCACAGAAAAACGTAGCAAGCCATCACTAATACCTTGCCGTTCTCTCTCTTCAGAAGATAGTAACGCATGCGATGTTTTTGTAGGTGATAAAATGGTAGATTCTACTCCGGCCAAACTCATGGATTCTTTAATAAGTTTCAACGATTTCATAAACTTAGAAGCATCTAATCCTTCTTTTATCTCAAAAGAAAGCATCCCGCTGTAACCTCGCATTTGTTTTTTGGCTAATTGATAGTCAGGGTGGCTTTTTAAACCGGGGTAATAAACTTTCACGACCAACTCATGTTTATGCAACCATTTAGCGAGTTTTTTAGCATTTCGGTTTTGAGCTTTTACCCGAAGTTTCATCGTTTTCATACTGCGTTCTAACAACCAAACGGTATAATCACTTAAACTTCCGCCAAGGTTCTTAGCTACATTCCAAATTTTCGTAATATGTTCTTCTGAAGCAGCAACGGCACCTGCACAAATATCGCTATGACCGCCCATATATTTAGTAGCACTGTGAATCATAATATCAATACCGAAATCTGCCGGGTTTTGATTAATGGGCGACGCAAAGGTATTGTCAATCATCGTTATAATGTTCTGCTCTTTTGCTATTCGTGAAATCATTTCCAAATCGGTTATCAACATCAACGGATTAGAAGGTGTTTCAACAAAAATTACTTTGGTATTTTCTTTAATTTTTGAAGTGAAATCAGCTTCAGAAAAACCTTCGGTAAAATCGTATTCAATTCCGAATTTATCAAACTCCTCCACTACAAAATTATAGGTTCCGCCATAGAGTGTTTTTTGTAATACCACGTGATCTCCAGCGTGTAAAAAAGCGAGCATTGTTGTACTAATGGCAGCCATTCCGCTTCCAAAAATTAAACCCGCTTCGGTTTTTTCAAGCATTGCAATTTTCTTGCAAAGCGCTTCTTGGTTGGGTGTATTGAAATAACGTGGATAGCGTTTTACATCAACGCCTTCATACGCATATGAGCTTGACGGGTAAATGGGTGAAACAGCTCCTTTAAACTGTTCGTCTTTTACTTCGCCAACGTGTGTGCAAATGGTGTTTATCCCTAAATTTTTCTTTTTCATGCTTCTGAAATTTTCTGAACGTCTAAGGTATAAATTCCTTGTCAAGTTTACTATCTTTATGGTATGAAATTACTCCTTAACAACATACAGAAACTACTGCAAACCCGTGAAAACCCGCCAAAAAAAGTAAGCGGAACAGAAATGAACCAATTACCAAGTATTGATAATGCTTGGGTACTTATTGAAGATGGAATTATAGCAGATTATGGCGAAATGAAAGACATGCCCAAAGTGGAAGGATTTAAACCTATAGACTGCACTGGCAAAATTGTGATGCCAGCTTGGTGCGATTCGCATACACACATTGTCTATGCAGGAAACCGCGAACAAGAATTTGTGGATAGAGTTAAAGGATTATCCTATCAAGAAATTGCTGAAAAAGGCGGCGGAATTGTCAATAGCGCTAAAAAATTACAAAACACTTCTGAAAAAGAACTCTATAAACAATCTGCCAAAAGATTGGAAGAAGTGATGAAACTAGGAACAGCAGCCATTGAAATTAAAAGTGGTTACGGCCTCACCACCGAAGCAGAATCTAAAATGCTTCGCGTTGCCAAAAAACTAGAAAAAAATTATCCGGTTACGGTGAAAACCACTTTTTTAGGTGCTCACGCAGTACCGACTGAATATAAAGAAAGGAAAGCTGAATATATTGATTTAATCTGCAACGAAATGCTTCCGAAGATTGCTAAAGAAAATTTGGCAGATTATGTAGATGTGTTTTGTGAGGACGGTTATTTTTCAGTTGCAGAAACAGAGCGCATTCTTAAAGAAGCTCAAAAATATAACCTTACCCCTAAAATTCACGTTAATCAGTTTAACGCTATTGGCGGTATTTCGGCAGGTGTAAAATACAATGCCTTAAGTGTTGACCACCTTGAAGTATTGACCAACGAAGACATTGAGGCCTTAAAAGGCAGTGAAACTATGCCAGTGGCGCTTCCCTCCTGTTCCTATTTTTTAAGTATTCCTTATACGCCTGGAAGAAAATTAATCGATGCTGGATTGCCACTTGCCTTGGCAACTGACTACAATCCAGGTTCTACGCCCAGTGGAAATATGAACTTTGTCGTTTCAACCGCTTGTATTAAAATGCGATTAACACCTGAAGAAGCGATTAATGCAGCCACTATCAACGGTGCATATGCCATGGGAATTAGCGATACTCATGGTAGCATTACCAAAGGAAAAGTGGCAAGCCTTATTATAACAAAAGAGGTTCCTTCGTATGGCTATTTACCGTATTCCTTCGGAAGTAATTTAATAGATTCAGTAATCATTAAAGGAGAACTTGTATAATGGATTTCGTTCGATTTTATTCTGAAAAAGAGCTTGCTAAACTTACGAGCGCGAGAGCTGGAGAAGAAAAACTGGGAGCTGCTGTGAAAACAGTTTCCAATTGGGAGGAGTTGAAAAACACCCAATCAAAATATGTTTTATTAGGTATTCCTGAAGATATCGGCGTACGGGCCAACCATGGTAAACCCAGTACACGAGATGCTTGGGTAACGGGGTTACAGTCGTTTTGCAATATTCAAAACAACCACCTCACCCATGCTGAAAACCTCATTGTTTTAGGTGAAATAGACTGCAAAACCCAAATGGAACAGGCTGAAAAAATTTCAGAAGAAGAGCCACATTATTATGAAAAGTTAGGTGAATTAGTTTCTCAAATTGACGATAAAGTTTCAGAAACGATCAAACGCATTGTTCAGGCAAATAAAATACCAATCATAATTGGAGGCGGTCATAATAATAGCTTTGGGAATTTAAAAGGAGCTTCTCATGCTATCGGCAAAGGAATGAACTGCGTTAATTTTGATGCTCACACCGATTTTCGAGCCTTAGAACATCGTCATAGTGGTAATGGGTTTTCCTATGCTTTTGAAGATGGTTATTTAGATAAGTATTCAATATTCGGGGTTCACCGTAATTATACGTCAAAGGCTGTTTTTGAAACGATGGATGCCCATCCAAAAAGGATTCAGTATTCAGTTTTTGAAGATATTGCTATTTCAGAAAAAATATCGTTTTCAAAAGCATTACAAAATGCTGATGCCTTTATTAATACACAAAGCGAATATTTTGGAATTGAACTTGACTTAGACGCCATTGAAAATATAGGAAGCAGCGCTATTACGCCGAGCGGTTTCACCTTAACTGAAGCACGAAAATTTTTGACACATTTTTCAAGAAAAGAAAATTGTAAATACATTCATATTTGTGAAGGCGCACCAAAATTTTCAACTAATTCTGGGCAACTTGGGAAAGCTATTTCATATTTAATTTCAGACTGTATCGCTTCATGAAAATAATACCGTACGAGCCACAGTATGCTCAACACTTCTATGACCTCAATATTGAGTGGTTAGAAACGTACTTTTATGTTGAAGATTTTGACAGGGAAGTATTGAGCAACCCAAACCAGTATATTTTAAATCCTGGTGGACATATCTTTTTTGCTATTGAAAACGACATCATTTTAGGTACCGTTGCCCTTTTAAAGAAAGAAGAAGGCGCTTTTGAATTGACTAAAATGGCTGTTTTACCTAACCAACGCGGTAAGAAAATTGGTCAAAAACTGATGCAATACTGTATTGATTTTGCAAAAGAAAACAACTTTAAAAAACTCTTTTTATATTCAAATACCAAACTTGAAAATGCTATTTATATATACAGAAAGTTCGGATTTTTGGAAGTAGAACAAGAGCCGGATGTACCGTATGAGCGCAGTAATATAAAGATGGTTTTCCCTCTCTAATTATTTATTCTTCTCTTCAATCCATTTTGCCATAAATTTGGTGCTTTGTGCAGTGTGATGCTGTAAAATCTGCCCAAAGAAATGGCTATTTCTATGTTGTGGCAAGTTCTTTTTAATCGTTTTAATTCTTTCTAAAAAAAGTTCTATGAAAAGGTTTTTATCAAATCGGTTGTTGAGTGTTTCAAAACCTTGGTGCTGTTTTTCTAACCAAACTTTTTCATCTGTATAAAGTGTGATCGCTCTATCGACAAAGTCACCCCAATTTTCTTCTTCATACTCATTTTTCGCAGTAGCGCTATAAATTCCTTCCGCTCCTATTTTTGTAGTTACAAAGGGGGCACCAGATTGCATGGCATCTATCAATTTTCCTTTTAATCCGGCGCCAAATCGAATTGGCGCTATACATACCCTTGCTCTTTGCATTACAGTATGACTGTCTTCGGCCCAACCCTTTATAATAAATCCTTCTCTCTCGTTATGTAATTCTTTTATTTGCTGTGGTGCATACGCTCCATAAATATGAAGTTCAGTTTTTGGAAGTTCTGCTTTTATTTGGGGCCAAATCTCTTTTTTAAGGACTTTTACAGAATCTATATTAGGCGCATGCAATAAATTACCAATAGTAATAAAATGTTCTCTTTCTGAAAAATTAGGAAGATTGTCACGATTAGAAGCGGGGGAAAGTAAAAAAGGCAAATAAAACAATATATCTTCTGGAATAGCAAAAGTATTTTGCAATAGTCCCATTTCAACCTCTGAAATAATAAGCGATACATCGCACCGCCAAATACTGGCTAATTCCCGTTTGGCTGCTTCCGTATGTAAATTAACTTTTTCGACAGGTGTATTTTGTTTTACAGCTATTTCACGTGCTTTCCTAAGGAAATGCAAATCTTCTGTATCCAGTATTTTTAGTGCATCTGGACATACTTCACTTACGCGCCAACCAAACTGTTCTTCGGTGATAAACCGATCAAAAAGAACGATACATGGGTTCAAATTCCGAAGAAAATCATCAAAAGAAGTATTGTTAAGTTGAACTGTTTCTGATGGAATTCCCAAACCTTGTAAGTTAGCAGATTTATCTCCTTGAGCGGCAGTGCTGGCGAATGTTATAGTATACCTATCTTTTAAAAACAATTCTATAAGTTGCAACATCCTTGAACCTGCTGCCGTTGTAGTAGGTTCGGGGATGGTATGACCAATGATGAGTAGCTTTTTCAAGGTTAATTATAAACTAAATTAAAGCTAATGAATTGCCAAATAACTGAAGCCATAATTGTTGCACTTATAAATAATGTAGTTAAAATCACTATTTTTTTATTAGAACGCCAGTTGACAATGTTTAAAACAATTTGTGCCACTAATGCTATTCCTTGAGAATACAAAAAAGTATTAGCCAATTGCCATTCAGAATAATTCTGTTTAATGGTAAATGTTATGATTATTAAAATTATAAGTAGTGCTGTTAAAACAGTCACTGTCCATTTAGGAAATCTAAATCGATTTTTTTTATTCATACCATAAAGATACAACTTGTTGACTTTTTTGTCAATTTTAGCTGCGTGAAGTAAAGCCCAAAAGTGTGGCTACCGTTAATTTTTAACTACTTCTCCGTATAAATCGAAATCTTCTGCGGCGGTGATTTTTACGTTAAAAAACTCACCAGTTCTTAGGTAGCCTTCTTCAGCATTGACCAATACCTCGTTATCTACATCTGGACTGTCAAATTCGGTACGACCCACAAAGTAACTACCTTCTTTTCTATCAATTAGCACACGGAATTCTTTCCCAATTTTCTGCTGATTCAATTCCCAAGAAATCTGTGATTGAATAGCCATAATCTCATTGGCACGATCCATTTTTACGTCTTCGGGCACATCATCTTCTAGATTAAAAGCGTGTGTGTTTTCTTCGTGAGAATACGTAAAACAACCTAAACGCTCAAAGCGCATTTCCTCTACCCAGTTTTTAAGTAATTGAAAATCTTCTTCAGTCTCACCTGGATATCCAACTATTAGTGTTGTACGGATAGCCATATTAGGAACGTATTTCCTGAAGTCTTTTAAAAGATTGGTGGTTTTTTCATAGGTGGTTCCGCGACGCATCGATTTTAAAATATGGTCTGAAATATGTTGCAACGGAATATCTATATAATCGCATATTTTTGGTTCTTCTCGCATAACATCCAATACATCCATCGGGAAGCCCGTTGGAAATGCGTAATGCAATCGAATCCACTCGATACCTTCCACTTTTGCTAAGTTTTTAAGCAATTCGGCTAAGTTTCTTTTTTTGTATAAATCCAGTCCGTAATAGGTTAGATCTTGGGCAATAAGAATCAACTCTTTTACACCGTTTGCGGCTAGTTTTTCAGCTTCGGTTACTAAATCTTCAATAGGTGTACTTTTGTGCTTTCCTCTCATCAACGGAATGGCACAGAATGAACACGGACGATCACAGCCTTCTGCAATTTTTAAATAAGCGTAGTTTTTTGGGGTGGTTGTTAATCGCTCGCCTATGAGCTCGTGCTTATAATCAGCACCTAATGCTTTCAATAAACCAGGTAATTCTGTAGTTCCGAAGTATTGATCTACATCAGGAATTTCCTTTTGAAGATCCGGTTTGTAGCGTTCAGAAAGGCAACCAGTAACAAATACTTTGTCAACAACACCTTCTTCTTTTTTCTTAACGTATTCTAATATCGTATTGACGCTTTCTTCCTTCGCATTTGCAATAAAGCCACACGTATTAATTACTACTACATTTCCTTCCTCCTCATGAACAACCTCTTTATCATTGGCACGCAATTGCCCCATCAACACTTCGCTGTCATAAACATTTTTAGAACAGCCTAAGGTTACTACATTAATCTTGTTTTTCTTCAGTGATTTTGTACGCATAACTTTCTTTTCATATTTGTAACAAGGTGTACTTTTTATTTAAAAACTACGATATCTTGATACTCTTTTTCATTCAAACTATTTTCTTTATTTTTCCAAAACCCTTCTGTTAAACTCACCAATTCTAAATTAGAATTTTGAAGCATTTCATTAAGCTTTTCTTTGTGAATAGCAATATTCCCAGACTGAACAACATTGCTCATCAAACGGTATCCATCATATAAATATGGAAAACTGAACTTTTCATTATTTGCTATTTGCTTTTCAGTATTATCATCATACACAAAAAAGGTGGAGAATGCTTTACCATCTGGCTTAAGTACCCTTTTTATTTCTGAAAAATAATGCTGTATTTCATCAATTTTCATGTGCGTGAAAACTGAAAATGAGAAAATTTTATCAAAATGATTATCAGGGTATGGAAACTTAAATTCTGAAGCCTCTAATTCATTTTCATTGTAAAGATCATTAAAAAGTGGTATGTACTTGAAATTGAAATTAGAATGATCCTTTTTAATTTTTTTATTGCACCATTGCACCCCTTTTTCAACTACATCAAATCCCTCGTAAAAACCTTTTTCATTTAAATAAGTAGTAAGGGCAATTGCTGTTCTACCAATTCCGCTACCAATATCAAGCACACTGTCATCAGGTTTAATGTCGATATCTTCCTTTAATAGTTCAAGTTGATGAAGACCTTGTAATATGTATTCTTTAGAGTTACTTGGAGAACCCGTATATATGTATCCTTTTGGGGGTACATATCGATGCCTTTTATTTATAAATTGTTCATATAAATCTGAAGGCAAATAATATAACCTTCTAACTGTAAACCGCTGCTGGGGAGAAAGATTATACCACAAGTTTCTTAAACGTTTGCTTTTTTTCATAGTACTGGTTCTTCTTATTTAAAAAACGAATCTACAAATTCAAATTTGTTGAATACTTGTAGGTCTTCAACCCCTTCACCCACTCCAATATATTTAACCGGGATTTTAAATTGGTCGCTTATCCCAATTACTACACCACCTTTTGCAGTTCCGTCTAATTTGGTAACAGCGAGTGAAGTAACTTCGGTTGCATTTGTAAATTGTTTGGCTTGTTCAAAAGCATTTTGACCAGTTGAACCATCTAAAACCAAAAGAACGTCGTGCGGTGCATCGGGGATTACCTTTTGCATCACACGCTTTACTTTGGAAAGTTCGTTCATCAAGTTTACTTTGTTGTGCAATCGTCCCGCTGTGTCAATTATTACGACATCGGCATCTTGTTTTACGGCACTTTGTAGACTGTCAAACGCTACACTTGCTGGGTCGCTTCCCATGCTTTGTTTAACGATAGGGACATCGGTCCGGTCTGCCCAGATTTGTAATTGGTCTATTGCTGCCGCTCGAAACGTATCGGCCGCTCCTAATACTACTTTTTTACCTGCTTTTTTGAATTGATACGCTAACTTACCAATAGTGGTGGTTTTCCCTACACCGTTTACACCAACTACCATAATAACATGTGGGCCGGATCGTTCTGGTATTTCAAACTCGGTTGCGTTGCCTGAATCGATTTCGCTTAGCAAACCTGCTATTTCTTCACGAAGGATTAAATTTAATTCATCTGTTCCTAAATATTTGTCTTTTGATACTCGTTCTTCAATACGTTCAATTACTTTTAGGGTTGTATTTACACCTACATCGCTGGTAACAAGTATTTCTTCTAGGTTATCGAGTACGTCGTCATCTACTTTACTTTTTCCGGCAACAGCTTTAGACAGTTTATCGAAAAAAGAAGTTTTAGATTTTTCTAACCCTTTATCAAGGGTCTCCTTTTTTTCTTTTGAGAATATTTTTTTAAAAAGGCTCATAGTTTTGTTAGTTAAGCTCGGTTTTGCGTGAGGGATTGAGTACGCTACCGTGTAGCGACGAAAGCCCGACCCGATTTAGGGGCACGCCAAAATAATGCTGTAAAGATAATCGTTTAAAAATACAAAAAGCCACCTTCGTAAAAAAGTGGCTTTCTGTATAGTATTGTATATTGGTTATTTTTTGTTTAACCAATCGCTTACTTGATCTGGAGCCATAATAGACTCTACAAAAGTATATGCTCCTGTCTTTTCTGACTTCACCATTTTAATGGCTTTCGTTAGTCGCTTAGATCCTGTTTGTAATGATGCTACTGATTTCTTTGCCATAACTAATTATTTTATCTCCTTGTGAACAGTCATCTTTTTAAGGATAGGGTTGAATTTTTTCAACTCTAATCTGTCCGGAGTGTTCTTTTTGTTTTTGGTGCTAATGTAACGAGACGTACCAGGTTTACCTGTTGCTTTGTGCTCTGTACATTCTAAAATTACTTGTACTCTATTTCCTTTTTTAGCCATTGTTACCGACTTTATACGTTATTGCAATTATTTATTAAGAAAGCCTTTTTCGCGAGCTTCTTTAACTACTGCATAAATCCCTTTTTTGTTGATGTCTTTTAACGCTGAAGTAGATACTTTAAGTGTTAACCACTGATCTTCTTCAGGAATGTAAAAGCGTTTTTTAACCAAATTCACATTAAATTTGCGCTTGGTTTTATTCATCGCGTGGGATACGTTGTTCCCAACCATTGCTCTTTTGCCCGTAAGCTCACAAACTCTTGACATTACCTTATTGTTTATAGTTATTTTTAAACAGGGTGCAAATTTAAATAAATTTATCGGTATGCACAATAAAAGATATTTAGTTTTTTAAAATTTCTTTTAAAAGCATTTCGAAAGCTTTATTGGTTGCTTTTATAATAACGCGTTCGCGATTATTTCCGAAGCTAAATTTTTGGGAAATTACTCCTTTTGGCGAAGCGATTGCAATAAAGACTGTCCCTACTTCATCTTTGCCATCACCCTTAGTTGGCCCTGCAATTCCAGTGGTTGCAACAGCATAATCGGTTTTAAAAAGTTTTGTTGCTTGGGTTGCCATAGCTTCAGCCACCGGAGCACTTACTACTGTATGCTCATCTATCAATTTTTGATTGACTCCTAATACTGAAACTTTTTGTGAGGTTTCATAAGGAACAATACTTCCCCTTAAATAAGTGGATGCACCAGGAACTGCGGTAATTTCTTTTACAACTGAACCACCGGTGCAACTTTCCGCCAAACTCAGTGTTTGCTTTTTCTGCAATAATAAAGAGGCTACGCGCTCTACAATACTCGTCTCATCCTCAAAACCCACAGCTATATCACTCAATAACTTATTGAGTTCTTCCATTTGTTCATCTACGGTTTTCTGTAAAGTTTTTTTATCTTTTCCTTTTGATGACAACCGCAAACGCACTCTACCAAGAGAAGGTAAATACGCCAATTTAATATCGTTAGGCAACTTATCCTCCCAGTCTTCTATTCGTTCTGCTACAGCGCTTTCTCCTAACCCATAGGTTAAAAGTGTTTTGTGATAAATATGCGGACGGTTATATTTTTTTATTATTCTTGGAAAAACCTCTTCAGTAAGCAAATATTTCATTTCATATGGAACACCGGGCATAGAAACGAAAACCGTGTTGTCTTTTTCCATCCATATTCCTGGAGCCGTTCCATTTGGGTTTTGAAGCACCTCAGCTTTTGAAGGAACCAGAGCTTGTTTTAAGTTTGCAGGTAAAGGTTCTTGTTTTATATATTTTGAGAAAATTTCTTTTATATTCTGAAGCACCTCGGCGCTCTCCACCAACGTATCATCAAAATATTCGCAGAAAGTTTCTTTAGTGATATCGTCTTTTGTCGGACCTAGTCCGCCTGTGACTATAACTAAATCTACTCTTTTTTTTGCGTCTTCAAGCGCATTAAGAATATGTTGACGCTCATCTTGAATTGAGGTTATTTGATATACCTGTACTCCAATATGGTTAAGTTGTTTACTTATATAAGCAGAATTGGTATCTACTATTTGCCCGATGAGTATCTCATCACCAATGGTGATTATTTCTGCTAACATCTATAAATTGAAATCTTCTTTAAGCTCCTCTAAAACAGCTTTTACAGTTGTAACAACATGCGATAATTTTTGCTCTATGGCACCTTGCTTTTTAGAAGTTTTAGTCCAAGCCTCTATGGCCAATACCTCTTTGGTTACCTCAACACCGAACATTTCAAAATTTGGTTTCATTTTATGAGCAAATTGATACGCTAATTCTTTATTGTCGTTATCTACTGCTTCTTGCAACGCTTGAAGGTCTGGTGGTATTTCTTCTAAAAATGTTTGAGCTACAACGGCCATAAAATCTTCATCTCCGCCAGCAACTTCTTTTATTTTTTCTCTGGAATAGTGTTTACTCATTTATTTAACTTTTATGGAGAACATTTGTTTATCTTCAATATACCCTTTTAACTTGTCCTCAGAGTTTACTTTTGCAACTCCTGCGGGGGTTCCTGTAAATATAACATCTCCAATCTTTAATGTAAAATATTTTGAAATATATTCAATCAACTCATCAATCTTCCATAACATTAATTTAGTAGAAGCATTTTGGGCGATTTCACCGTTTTTTTCTAAAGAGAAGTTAATATCATCTACGCTCTTAAACGTTTCTTTTGGAAGAAAATTACCTATTACCGCTGCACCATCAAAAGCCTTCGATTTTTCCCAAGGTAATCCTTTCTCTTTTAACTTAGCCTGAAGATCACGAGCTGTAAAGTCGATACCTAACCCAATTTCATCGTAGTACTTATGGGCAAATTTACGGTCTATGTGTTTTCCTATTTTTTTTATTTTCACCAAAACCTCTACTTCGTGATGAACTTCTTCTGAAAAATCTGGAATAAAAAATGGTTGCTTTTTCAGCAAGATTGAAGTGTCCGGTTTTAAAAACAAAACGGGATCTGTTGGTTTTTCATTTTTAAGTTCTTCTATGTGATCGGCGTAATTTCGGCCTACGCAAATTATTTTCATACGGAACTTATAACTTGTTGTTCAATTGGCTCAATTTAATACGGGTCAGCACCTTTTTTGTGTAAAGTGGAAAGTCTGCGTTAATAAGCCACCCAAAATAACCAGGCTCTTTTTCAATAATATCGGTTACTTTTTTACCTCTGTGTTTCCCGAAACTAAATACTTCTTCGCCTTGTTTATTATACCCTACAAAACCTGCAAAATCTGCATAGTTTTTATGCGCACTGAATGTAGACAGAAAATTGATGTCGTTTTCTACATCTTCATACCTATCTAATTGTGCTTTTAAAACTTCATAAGTTGCGTTGGTGTCTGCTTCGGCACTGTGGGCGTTAGTTAGGTCTTTATCGCAATAAAACTTGAATGCGGCCTCTAATGTTCGTTTTTCCTTTTTATGAAAAATGGTCTGTACATCTACCGCTTTTGCTTTTTTAAGGTCAAAATCTACTTCTGCTCTTAATAATTCTTCAGCGAGTAATGGAATATCAAACCTATTGCTATTGTAACCGCCTAAATCACTATCCTTCATTAAGTCTTGCACTTTATGTGCTAATTCTTTAAAGGTTGGTTCATTTTCTACCATTTCATTTGAAATTCCGTGAATAGCGGTAGTTGATGGCGGAATGGGCATTTCCGGGTTTACGCGCCACGTATGGCTTTCCTTGTTTCCGTTAGGGAATACTTTCAAGATGGAAATTTCAACAATCCTGTCTTTTGCAACATTGGTTCCAGTGGTTTCCAGATCGAAAAAACAAATGGGTTTGGTGAGGTTTAGTTCCATGGTCAGGTTTCAGAATTTTAAAATTGTTTTTTTCAGAAATATATACTTCTGAAAAAAAATTAAATGAACAAACTTGGTTTAAACTTCTCTATTTACATCCCAAGCTTCTAGATAATCGGCCACTGCTTTTACAAACTGTCCGCCCAATGCTCCATTTACCACGCGGTGATCATAACTATGTGATAAGAACATTTTGTAACGAATGCCGATAAAGTCGCCGTCCGGTGTTTCGATTACTGCGGGAACTTTACGAATTGCTCCAAGTGCCAAAATACCTACTTGCGGCTGATTAATTATAGGAGTTCCCATAATGCTTCCAAAAGTTCCTACATTGGTTACTGTGTAGGTTCCGCCTTGAATTTCGTCAGGTTTTAATTTGTTTTGACGAGCACGGTTTGCTAAATCGTTTACCGCTTTGCTCATCCCAACTAAGTTAAGCTGATCTGCATTTTTAATAACTGGAACAATCAAGTTGCCATCTGGTAAGGCAGCTGCCATACCAAGATTTACGTTTTTACGCTTTATAATTTTATCCCCATCAACAGCAATGTTCATCAATGGGTAGTCTTTTAATGCCTTAGCAACTGCTTCCATAAAGATTGGGGTGAACGTCAGTTTTTCACCTTCTCGCTTTGCAAAATCACCTTTTACTTTATTTCTCCAATTCCAAATGTTGGTAACATCACATTCTACAAACGATTGTACGTGAGCAGAAGTCTGCACACTGTCCACCATATGTTTCGAAATCATTTTACCCATGCGGGTCATTTCGATTACCTCATCTTCTCCGTTAACTGAAACGGCAGGCTTTGGTGCCGGTGCTGGTTTAGAAGCTACAGGTTGTTGAGTAGCTGGCTGCTTAGGCTGTTCTGGTTGTTTTCCTCTGTTTTCAACATAGGCTAACATATCGTTTTTAGTAACGCGCCCATCCTTTCCTGTTCCCGAAATAGAATCTAATTCAGATTGAGAAACACCTTCTTCTTTAGCGATATTCTTAACTAAAGGTGAGTAGAAGCGATCATCGCTACTTTCTATTGTGGTTTGTGTTGACTGTTTTGCAGTTTCAACTTTCTCTTCAACAGCTTCTACCATTTCCTTATCTGGTTGGGTTTCTACAGTTGAAGATTCTGGCGCACTGTTATCTTCACCACCATCACCTTCAGTTTCAATAATGGCAATGGTCTGTCCTACTTGCACTACATCGTCTGTATCAAACAATTTTTCTACTAAAACCCCGTCAACTTCACTAGGGACTTCACTGTCCACTTTATCTGTTGCAATTTCCAAAACGGCTTCATCGGCTTCAATAGTGTCTCCCACTTCTTTAAGCCAGTTGGTTACGGTTGCTTCTGCAACACTTTCGCCCATTTTAGGTAGTTTCAATTCAAATTTTGCCATAACGTTTTGCAAGTAGTTTTTTTAAATTAACGGTGCAAAATTAATCAAATTTTAATCGTTTTATGTTTCAAAAACCTTAAAATACAAGAACACTGCCTTTTTCGTCGCTTTTATCGCTCCCTATAATGAAATTACAACCCGGTGGACGAATCCTGAACTGGTTGTTTTGGTTTTTAAAATTCTTCATTACCATAAATATTTGCCTATATGGCATATAATCAACATCGAAAATGAACAATGTATTTTTTAATTCTATTTCTTCAAATATGCTTTTAGAGGAAGAAGAAAGAGGGATTGATAATGTTTCTGAAAGGCTTTTAAGCAAGTGTAAATTTTCAGTTAACACAATTGCTTTTTCAACTTTTGGGGCAGGGCTTTTGTGTTTTTTTGAAGAAGCCCCTTTTCGTTTCTTCGCTAAAGAAACCCCAAAGTTCACCAAACCATTTAGTAACGGGTTTGAGTTGAAATGTTTCTTGTAAAAAATCTGCATCGCACCATAAAATCTGTCTAAATAGGCTGCGTCTTTTTGTGTGCTTTCCCCTTTGTAATGCAAGGTTTCTGTTGAACCAATATAATGATTTTTATAACCCGCTTTTTCAATTTTATAGGAAAGGTCTATATCTTCCCCATACATAAAATAGTCCTCATCAAAACCACCAACCTTATTATAAACGCTTCGTTTTAAAAACATAAAAGCTCCTACTAATACGGAAACTGATCCTGTAGCATTTTCTGAAAGCTTGCTTGCATAATACTTTTTAGTAAAGCCAAGGATTTTTAATAATGATACCGAAGGTGTCGGGATATTCCGCTTACTTTCTGGAAGAAAATTACCCGTTCCATCCAATAAGTAAAGTCCTATTGCCCCTATTTTTTTTGAAGATTCTGAAATTCCCAAGCATTTTTCAAAAGCATTTTCAGATACCGCTGTATCTGGGTTTAAAATGCACACATATTCCCCTTTTGCAACTTTTACAGCTTGATTGTTTGCCTTACTGAAACCAACATTCTCTTTGTTCTCAATTAATCTGACTTTAGGGAAAAGCTCTTTAACCATGTTACAACTATCATCGGACGATGCATTGTCTATCACTATAATTTCTGCTTCTATATTTTTAGTGGCGCGCTGCACGCTTACTATGCACTGGTGCAAAAAATAGCGGACGTTATAGTTGAGGATTACTACAGAAAGCTTCAAACTTTATTGGTTTTTTAGAGACGTTTCAAATGGAATACGGTTTACAATACTGCGGCCTAATGTAACTTCATCTGCATATTCCAATTCGTCCCCTACCGAAATGCCGCGGGCAATGGTCGTGGTTGTTATATTAAAAGGCTCAATTTGTTTAAAGATATAAAAATTGGTAGTATCACCCTCCATTGTCGAGCTTAAAGCGAAAATAAGTTCTTTTATTTTTCCGGTTTTCACCTTTTCAACCAAGGTGTGAATGTTTAATTCGCCAGGACCAATGCCGTCCATTGGTGATATTTTCCCGCCGAGAACATGATACTTTCCTTTGTATTGACTTGTATTTTCTATTGCCATGACATCGCGGATATCTTCAACAACACAAACAATTTCTTCTACTCTATTTGGGTTTGAACATATTTCGCAAAGTTTACTATCGGAAATATTATGACAATTAGAACAGAAATTAATTTCTTCCCGCATCTTCTGTAAACTTTCTGAAAGTTGCTGAGTTTGACTTTCTGGCTGTCGCAGTAAGTGTAACATTAACCGAAGCGCTGTCCGTTTTCCTATTCCCGGAAGTTGAGACACTTCGTTCACCGCGTTTTCCAATAATTTTGAAGAAAAATCCATGAAGGTGTAAGATAAAAAAATGCTTCAGAAATATAACATTCCTGAAGCATTTTTAGATACTATAATAGTATTTAATTTTTAATGAATTTTTTAGTCACTGTTCCCGCTTCTGTATTGATTCTTACAAAGTAAATACCGTTGTTTAAACCAGAAACACCTACTGAATAGCTTCCAGAAATGTTTACGTTTGGTTGGTAAATGATTAATTTACCCAGTGTATCAAAAATACGGATATCAGCCTCCAAGCTTTGTGAAAGCTTGATATTCAACTCATCACTGGTTGGGTTTGGATACAAACTCACACTTTCTTCAGAAATCTTATCATCAATACCCAATGTTGGAACCTCAACTGGCGATGCCCAAAGCCCTCTTCCGTAGGTTCCAGCATAAATCATATCAGTTTCATTATTAATCTCCAATTCGCTAACCTGAACATTTGGAATGTTATTGCTGTAAGGCTGCCATTCATTGAGGAAGTTATCTATGTAATAAATACCATAATCCATCCCTACATAGAGACCATCGGCATCATTGTCATCCCAAACTACACATAATGCGGCAAAGTTTGGAAGGTTTTTTCTGTAGTTCTCCCAAGTTTCTCCTCCATCAGTTGAGACAAAAACCTTGTTGCTACTGGTAGTTACAACAGCAACTTTATTAGGATTCGCAGGATGAATTGCTATATAATTAATTGCACCACCAGGAACTGTCATTGTTTCCCAGTTTGTTGCACCACCATCTATCGTCTTGTATAATGTAGACGACTTAGAAGCATACATTATTTGATTGTTTGAAGCAGCTATTTTTAAATTATCTAAATTACCCCCAAAGCTTTGAGATATTTGAGTCCAGCTATTTCCTCTATTTACAGATTTATAAACACGGCCATAACCAGAGTATAGTGTTGCGGGCACAAGAGGGTCTTGCTCAAAAGGTGTTACCCAATTACCGCTTCCAGGTTCTTGGATATTTACATATGTGTTGCCTCCGTTATCACTTCTATAAAGGTTACCTTGTTGTGTAGTTCCGTATAGTCTATTAGGGTTATCATAGTCTACAAAACCTTCCATACCGTCGGCTCCTAACCAATCTCTCCATCCTGTTGCCTCTGTATAAACAGACGACCCATTATCTTGAGCCCCACCTGTTACAATTACATCTTGAGTTTGTGAAATTCCAATTTTATAAAATTGACGAATCCCCAATCCTGCAGACATATCTGTAAAAAAATCAACACTAACTGCACCTCCTGGGTTTTCAGCCTTATAAAGCCCCCCATCGGTACCTAAGTAGAGGGTTGTACCAATATATTCCATAATATCTATATCGGGGTGTGAATATCCTATATTTTGACTTGCTGCAAGTCCAGGCTGCCATTCTGATGTGTTTTGAAAAGTGACACCTCCATCTGTAGATCGCCATGTTAAAATCCCTGCTAAATGTATTTCATCTGCATTAGAAGGGTTTACAGCAATATCCATATCTCGTGGAGCTTGCCCATAATCAGTTTGATTGTATGTGAAATATACTCGTTGTCCCTCATGGCTTTTCACAAAGTTATCACCCGAATCGGTTGAAGTATATAATGCTTCAAAAGCACCACCAGATTCTTCAGCTATATAAATTTTTGAAGGGTCATCTGCAGAAACACCCATCATTTTCGCTCCGTTATTAAAGCCTCCTACCTCATTAAATGTTGCCCCTCCGTCAGTAGATTTATGAAACCCTATACCTGTTGCATATACTACAGAAGGGTCACCTGGCTTAAACTCAACATCAAAACCATATGAATCTGTAGTTACTTGATCCCAATTAGAACCTCCATCAGTTGTTCTATATATTCCCGCACTTTGAGAAGATGCAAAAATGATATCACTATCTGTAGGGTGTATCAATATCTTATTTACCAAAGAATTACTTAAGTCTGCTAAAAGATTCCAAGTAGCACCAGCATCGGTAGATTTAAAAATCAAACCGCTGGTTGATCCAAAGAAATAGGTATTTGAGTCTGCAGGATCAATAGTCACTGCATATACGCTTAGGTTTGTGAAATAGTCACTTAAAGGAACCCAATCCTGACCTCCGTTAGTGGTTTTCCATACGCCACCGGTATTAGCTCCTACAATAATATGATCATTGTCTGTCTGATCAACCGACACAGCAGTAACACGACCTACACCCGGATTCCAACCTGAAGTTGCATTCCAAGTTGTTGGTCCCAACTCGGTCCAATTATCATTTAAAACCTCTCTAGAAGCTGCTGTTCTGTTTAAATATGCATTATAGCGTTCTAGCTCTTCAATCTTTTCAGTAATCGGGGTTAAATATCCATTTTCATTTTGAAGGCGCAACGCATTGTACTCCCAGCGTTTAAACTGTTTATAACCCGTACCTCGGCCTTTGTCCTTACCTGCAAAATAGGCTTCGGCACTATCGATAACATCCTGTACTTTATAAGTACCGGCATCAATCATTTGTAAATATTCTTGAGAAAAAGAAGTAGTAGCCATAAAAGCAACTACAGCAAACAGAAGTAGTTTAAAACGCATAATTTCAATAAGTAAGAAGTTTGTAATTTTTTTTTCAAAGTGCCCAAATATACTTAAAAATAAAGTTTCATAGCTCGTTAAACTTTGTATTTTTGAAGCATTCTTACTTTAAGTCAATAAACCTATGCAGCCTTTACACATTCTTTTATTAATTGGTGGATATTTTGGTGTTTTAATGCTTATCTCGTACTTCACGAATAAAGGAGGCAGTAATGCCGATTTCTTTAAAGCTGGAAAACAATCCCCATGGTACTTAGTTGCATTTGGTATGATTGGCGCTTCCCTTAGCGGTGTTACATTTATATCAGTACCAGGTTGGGTAGAGGCATCCCAATTTAGTTATTTTCAAGTTGTATTAGGGTATACTGTGGGGTATGCGGTTATCGGAACCGTTTTATTACCCCTTTATTATCGATTAAACCTTACCTCTATTTATACCTATCTGGACGGGCGGTTTGGTAAAAACTCGTATAAAACAGGAGCTTCATTCTTTTTGCTTTCGCGGGTTGTGGGAGCTAGTTTTCGATTGTATTTAGTTGCCATTGTACTTCAAAATTTAGTATTTGATGCTATGGGAGTCCCTTTTTGGGTTACTGTTTCAATAACTATTTTACTTATCTGGTTATACACCTTTAAAAGTGGTATTAAAACTATTGTTTGGACAGATACCCTACAAACACTTTTTATGTTGATTGCCGTGGGAGTGGCGATATACTATGTTTCAACAGATTTAGGCCTATCTGCTGGTAATATTTTTGGCTTTATAGCTGATAGTGACTTGTCGAAAATGTTCTTTTTTGAAGACTGGAAAAGTAGTGATCACTTTGTAAAACAATTTTTGAGCGGTGCATTTATAGCTATTGTAATGACAGGGCTGGACCAAGATATGATGCAAAAAAACCTTACTTGCCGTACGTTGAAAGACGCTCAAAAAAACATGTTCTGGTTTACTATTGTATTGACTATTGTGAATTTTGTCTTTTTAGCCTTGGGTCTTTTTTTAACTGTATATGCTCAACAAAACGGCATCGAAGCCAGTAAAGATCAACTTTTTCCTGAAATTGCCACTCAGGCAGGTTTAGGTTTTGGTATTGGAATATTCTTTCTGTTAGGACTTATTGCAGCGGCATACAGCAGTGCGGATAGCGCTTTAACATCCCTTACCACTTCGTTTAGTATAGATATTCTAGAAATAGAAAAAAAATACAATGAAGTGAAACAAGTAGCCATTAGAAAAAAAATACACATACTTACATCGATAGTCCTAGTATTAGTTATTATCATATTTAAATATGTAATTGCCGATGCGTCTGTAATTGCCAAACTGTTTGTTTTTGCCGGATACACCTACGGACCTTTATTAGGGTTATACGCCTATGGTTTATTTACAAAATGGAATGTGAAAGACAAATGGGTTCCTTTAGTAGCAATAGTAACACCGTTTGCAGGATATGCCATTAGCCACCTGTGTAGTGTGTATTTTAATTTTGAATTTGGTTTCTTTATTTTAATCCTTAATGGCGCTTTAACGTTTTTAGGCCTAATATTGATTAGAAGCCAAAAGAACTAACGTACAAGCCACTTCAACTTCAATATTACTTTCTTTTAGAAGGTTGTAAAATTCAGGGTTTTCTGTGCCGGGATTAAAAATTACTCGGTTCGGTTTTAAGGAAATTATATAATCGTAATACTCCTCTTGCCGTTTTGCATTTAAGTACAAGGTAACGGTATCAATATTTTCAAATTTTTCTTTTTCAGCAGTTATTTCTACTCCTGCTACTTCCCCTTCTCGTAAGCCTACTGCCTCAACTGGATGATTATTATTTACTAATCTATTTATAGCAAGGTTTGAATAACGTGACGGCTTTAAACTAGCGCCCAATACAAGTGTTTTTTTCATTGTTTTCTTTTTCTGAATAAAATATACAATCGCTATCTATCAACTTTCGCTAAAAGTATGTTAAAAAGAATTATTTGTGTAACAATTCTGAAATGGCTTCGTCTATTGAGTAGAAATATTTCTGACTTTGTTGTGAAAATTTTTACGTTGATGGTTAGTGTTAATAATAGCAACAAAGTTATAAACCCGAAGCAATTTGCTTCGGGTTTGTTATTTATATGTTAAAAAATATTTTTCAATGAAACGTTTCTAATTTATTAGAGTCTTTAATATGAGAGTCTGTTAAACTCTCTCTAAATCATTTATTATGAAATAATTTCAAAGAAATCGATTTTTGTTAAGCTAGAAAAGCCTTCCATGTCTCTGGAAGGCTTTTTGTTTTTTATAAGTTTTCAAAACACCTTACCATCTTATAATCACACTTCCCCAAGTAAAGCCACTACCAAAAGCTGCTAACACGACTAAATCCCCTTTTTTAATTTTGCCTGCTTTGTGTGCTTCAGAAAGAGCAATTGGGATTGATGCTGCAGTAGTATTTCCATATTTTTGAATGTTATTAAATACCTGATCATCACTCAACTTTAATTTCTGCTGAATAAATTGAGAAATACGCAAGTTTGCTTGGTGCGGTATCAACATATCAATATCACTAACCGACAGGCCATTTGCTTCAAGACCTTCATGGATTACTTCAGCAAAACGGACAATAGCGTGTTTAAAAACAAATTGACCGTTCATGTATGGATAATATGGAATATCTTCTTGCGGATTTTTCGCTATAATTTCAGGAACCCAATATTCGGTACTTGGGCCTTGTAAGGCTAATTCGTCTTTATGTTTTCCTTCACTGTGCAAGTGAGTAGATAAAACGCCACCTTCATTTTCTTCACTTCGAGAAACAACAGCAGCTCCTGCTCCATCGCCAAAGATTACTGAAACACTTCGCCCTCGGGTGGTAAAATCAAGTCCGCCACTGTGGTTTTCACTTCCTATCACTAGAATGTTTTTGTACATTCCCGTTTTTACAAATTGATCGGCAACCGACATGGCATAAACAAAACCGCTACACTGGTTACGAACATCAAGCGCTGGAATGGTTCGCATGTTCATCATTTCTTGAACCTCTACACCACCGCCTGGAAAATACATATCGGGACTCAACGTTGCAAAAACGATCATGTCTACATCGTCTGGTTTTAAATTGGCTTCTTCCAAAGCAATGGTTGCAGCTTTAACTCCCATTACCGAAGTAGAATTACCATCTCCTTTTTTAATGTGCCTGCGCTCTTTAATTCCGGTACGCTCTTGTATCCATGCGTCATTGGTATCCATCAATTTTGAAAGGTCGTCATTGGTAACAACATTTTCGGGCACATAATGACCAAGCCCTGTAATTTTTGAAGTGTACATATAATTATAATATAAACGAAAAGGCAAGATACATATTCAAGCAATGTGAGGGAAATAAAAGCACCTTATATAGTATGCGTGCATAGCAAATTGAATGGCTTCTCGTTATTTTTTTAAGTATCTTTTCAAAAAATTTAAATCTCATGAAAAAACTTACTGCATTACTTATTTTTCTACTTGTTTCTTCAGCATTTTATGCCCAAGTAGATAAAAATTATCAAAAACCTCCTAAAGAAATTCTCGATTTAGTTGAAGCACCTCCTGCTCCTTCCGTAATTATTGATGACAAAGGTGAAAACGTTGTCCTTTTATATCGTGATTCTTATAAATCTATACAAGAACTTTCCGAAACCGAAATGCGTTTAGGGGGATTACGTATTAACCCGAAAACCAATATTGGCAGTCGCACCAACTATTACAACAACATTGAAGTGAAAAAAGCTACTGATAAAGAAACAACGCAAGTTGCCGGTCTTCCTCAAAATGCCAGACTCTCAAACTTTAGTTGGTCGCCCAATCAAAAAATGATCGCCTTTTTACATACTACGCAACAAGGTGTAGAGGCTTGGGTATTGGACATCGAAAAAAGGACAGCAAAAAAAGTAACCAATGCAACGGTTAACGCCAATATGGGCGATGTCATTAATTGGTTTAAAGATAGTTCTAGTTTATTGGTTAAAATGCTTCCAGCAAACCGAAAAGAGTTAATTAACACTGCTGAAGCCGTACCTACAGGCCCAACCATTTCAGTAAGTGATGGAGAGAAGGCGCAAAACCGAACGTATCAAGATTTATTAAAAAACCCGAATGATGAAGCTAATTTTGAGCAATTGGCACTTTCAGAAATTAAAAAGGTTTCTGTTAGTGGAGAGACCTCATCGTTTCTTCCTACGGCTATGTACCGAAGCATTAGTTTTTCACCTAATGGAGACTATGTTTTAGTTTCTGAAGTAAAGAAACCATTTTCATATTTAGTGCCTTATTATCGTTTTCCTTATACGGAAACCGTATATGACGCTAACGGAAAAGTGATAACAGTGATAAACGAGGTGCCGTTAGATGAAGTTCGGCCAAAAGGATTTATGGCTACGCGTACCGGAAAACGAAACTTTAGCTGGCGAAATGATCAGCCTGCAACATTATATTGGGTAGAAGCTTTAGATGAAGGAGATCCAGAAAATGAAGTAGACTATAGAGATGTTGTATATCAAGTTAAAGCACCTTTTACTGGAAAAGGAAAAGAGATTTTAAAAACAAGAAACAGATTTTCCGGTATTACTTGGGGTGATGATAAAAATGCCATCGCTTACGATTATTGGTGGAATGATAGAAACACTAAAACCTATCTTTTTAATCCATCAGATTTATCTCAAAAACCTATTATTATTTCAGATAGAAACTATCAAGATCGATATAGTGATCCAGGAAATTTTGTAACGACAAGAAATAAATTCAATCGTTCTGTTTTAGACCTTAACAATAGTACTGCTTATTTAATGGGTGATGGATATTCTAAGGAAGGTCAATTTCCTTTTGTAGATGAATTTAACTTAAAAAGCCAGAAAACAAAGCGTATCTATCAATCGAGTTATACTGATAAAAAAGAAAATCTGTATGATGCGATTGATATGAAGAAAGGAAAAATTCTAGTAAGAATAGAGTCGCAGAATGAATATCCTAATTATTATTTCAGAAATATTAATAAGAAGGAAGACTTAACACCTGTAACTAGTTTTGAAAACCCTTTTAAAAGTTTACAAAATGTACATAAAGAAGTAATTACATATAAACGTGATGACGGATTAGAGCTGGAAGGAACGCTATATCTTCCAGTTGGTTACGATATGGATGCAAAAGAAAAAAAGCCGATGATTCTTTGGGCTTATCCTCGAGAGTTTAAAGATAAGAGCAGTGCTTCGCAAAACACAACCAACCCAAATGAATTTATCTATCCATTCTGGGGAAGTCCTATTTATTGGGTAACGCAAGGTTATGTCGTTTTAGACGATGCGGCTTTCCCAATTGTAGGTGAAGGTGATGAAGAACCAAACGACACGTTTAGAACGCAATTAGTAGCGAACGCAAAAGCTGCTATCGATGCAGTTGACGATATGGGTTATATTGATAGAAACCGTGTTGCGGTTGGCGGACACAGTTATGGAGCTTTTATGGTTGCAAATTTATTAAGCCATAGTGATTTATTTGCTGCTGGAATTGCCAGAAGTGGAGCCTACAACCGTACTTTAACACCATTCGGGTTTCAAAGTGAAGAACGCAGCTACTGGGATTCACCAGAAACCTATTACACCATGTCACCTTTTATGCATGCTGAAAAAATGAAGACACCATTACTTTTGATCCATGGTGAAGCTGATAATAATTCTGGTACCTACCCACTGCAAAGTGAGCGTTATTTTAATGCATTAAAAGGATTGGGAGCGACTGCTCGTTTGGTTATGTTACCAAAAGAAAGCCACGGGTATCGAGCAAAAGAAAGCATCTTGCACCTACTATGGGAACAAGACACATGGTTAGACACGTATGTTAAGAACAAAGAAAAGTCTGATGATTCTATGAGTAAAAAAGCTGAAGGCAAATAGACTACGTATAAACATATTTAATAGAAAAAGGGTGCAAAAAGAATGCACCCTTTTTTAAACAACCTAACCAATAAATAATTGGTAACTTTTACTTTTTCATAGCAATTTTAAAAGTGTCTCAATTATTTATTATAAAGATACGGTTTTTTGTTTAGTTTTTGATACAAATAATTAAACATAAAGTTAAATATTTATTAAATGTATTGTCGATAATTGTTTATTCTTACTTCCGCACCCAAATCGTTTAGCAAGTTATAAAGCCCAAAAAAGGTCCTGTTTATATAAAGAAAATGCTTAGACCCTCTATTGCCATTCATTTTACGCAACTCTGTATCTTTTGAATACTTATCGCTTAAATCAGCTATTTTTCCGAAGAAGGCTTCATCTGAAAAATCAAACGTTTCGCCATGAAAAGGCTTCGTAAATAAGCTTAACATTTCGTGGAACAATTCAGAAAAAAACTTCACTTCTTCAGGGGAATCATCGCTTCGTAAAATTTCAAGCTCGTACATCTTTTCCATAAAAACATCTGGGTTATTGATGTTTTCAGGTTTTGCTAGTTCAAAATAAGGCGTGTAAAATTCTTCAGGCACTTTTTTAATACAACCGAAATCAATTGCAACTAAGTTAGAGTCTTTATCAACCAAAAAGTTTCCAGGATGCGGATCGGCATGTACACTCTTCAATTCGTGCATTTGGAACATATAAAAATCCCACAATGCCTGACCAATTTTATTTGCCTTTTCTTTATCTGTATTATGCTTCGTAAATTCGGAAAGGTGCTCGCCAGTCATCCAATCCATCGTGATGATGCGATCGGTCGAAAGTTCTTCGTAATATTTCGGAAATTTTAAATTAGGAATTTCTGAACACGCTTCGGTCGTAGCTTTACTTTGAGCTATTTCTAAATTATAATCGGTTTCCTCTAGAAGTTTCCCTTCAATTTCCTGAAAATATTTCTCTGAGTCCTTTCCCTTTAAATTGAACATTTTAATAGCAAAAGGTTTTACCAAGGCCAAATCACTACTTATACTGTCTGCCACACCAGGATACTGAATTTTTACGGCAAGGTCTTTACCATCTTTCGTAGCCTTATGCACTTGACCAATGCTAGCTGCAGCCACCGAGTTTTCATCAAACGTGTCGAACAAATCTTCTGGCGTTTGATTAAAATAGTTTTTGAATGTTTTTCGAACCAACGGTGCAGACAATGGCGGAACCTGAAATTGCGCCAAGGAAAATTTTTCAACATAGGCTTTGGGCATAATGTTCTTTTCCATACTCAGCATTTGAGCCACTTTTAAGGCGCTTCCTTTCAAGTTTTTTAAGCCGTCGTAAATATCTTCGGCATTACTTTCGTTTAATGCATCCTTGTTCAAATCTGGATTTACAAGTTTTCCGCTGTAATATTTCAAGTAATTACCGCCAACTTTTACACCAGTACCAACTAACTTACTGGCGCGTTTTATTTTCCCTGTGGGAATGGAATCTAGTGTTTTCATTTAGTTCATTTTATCTTTCCATAGAAATTTTCCGAAATCAACCACACTTTCCAACGGAGTATTGTCAAATACATCGAAAATTGCACGGACTGATTTTTCAATCACGATATCTGTTTTTTCAAAAGAAGGCGAGCTATCTTCCATCCAATATTTTAAAATAAAGAGAGTTTGCAACCAAGCGCCTTCAGAAAATACAGATACGGGTTGTTTTAATATCTTCAGATTTTTTTCTTCGTTTTTTTCGTTGATTAATCCAGAAGCAAACTCTTTAACTCTACTTCGCAATCCTTTAAGCTGCGAAAGGCTCTTCATCATATCTTTGTTTTCTTTTAGAGCGAAAAGTACGTAACTACGGTTGGCGGTCAGCATTTCAAAAAATGTGAAGAAAAAAGTAAGCATCTTCTCTTGGTTGCTGAACCCTTCGAAATTTTTGTCTTTGTGTATCAGTTTTAACGAATGATCAAAAAATGTATTCCATATTTCATTTCGTAACCCATCAAAAGAACCAAAGAAACTATAAAATTCTTGTTCCGTCATATTGAGTTCTTTACTGAATTTATAAACGCTTTTTGGCGTTTGTTCATTCTCTAGAACGTATTCCATATAGGCCGAAATAATACTATCACGGGTGATACTTTTCTTTTTTGAAGGTGTTTTTTTTGTTGCCATATTATTTTATTTTAACGTACAGATATACTGAGTTTTAATTCAAATAAATCTTTCCTTTCAAAGATACAAACGTTTAATCTTTATTTATTATGTTTAAACAAAAGGTTCTGTTAAAGTTTATGATTGCTTGGTAGTTATGGAATCGAGTTCCTTACATAATGACAAGCTGTCATAAATTATAGAATGGTACTTTATTTGTCTTATTCATTTCAGAAAAAAACAAAACACACATATTATGAGTAAAGGAACTATTAATGTATCGGTCGAGAATATTTTTCCGCTGATCAAAAAGTTTTTATACAGCGACCACGAGATATTTTTAAGGGAGCTAATTAGTAACGCAACAGATGCCACACTTAAATTAAAGCATCTTGCCAATATTGGAGAAGCAAACGATGTTGCATACGGAAATCCTAAGATTGAAGTAAAAGTCGATAAGGAGAACAAGACGCTTCGCATTATTGACGAAGGGATTGGGATGACGAAAGACGAGGTTGAAAAATACATTAACCAAATTGCTTTTTCTGGTGCCGAAGAGTTTATCGAAAAGTACAAAGATAAAGAGGGTGAAGACACTGGAATTATAGGTCATTTCGGACTTGGGTTCTATTCTTCGTTTATGGTAGCCGACAAAGTAGAAATCATTACCAAAAGCTTTAAGGACGAACCAGCCGCACATTGGGTATGTGATGGATCGCCAAATTTCACGTTAGAAGAAGCTGATAAAGAAGTACGTGGTACAGAAATTATCCTTCATATTTCTGAAGATGAAACTGAATTTTTAGAAGAAGGCCGTATTCGTGAACTATTGGTTAAGTATAACAAGTTTATGCCTATCCCAATTAAGTTTGGTATGAAAACGGAAACCCTTCCAAAGCCAGAAGATGCTAAAGAAGATGATCCAGCACCTACTAAAGAGGTTGAAAACATTATAAACAACCCAAATCCAGCTTGGACTAAACAACCGGTAGACTTAAAAGAAGAAGATTATAATGGCTTTTACCGAGAGTTGTACCCAATGCAATTTGAAGAACCGTTATTTCACATTCACCTAAACGTAGATTATCCGTTCAATTTGACAGGAATTTTATATTTCCCGAAGATGACGAACGACATGAACATACAGAAGGATAAAATTCAACTGTATCAAAACCAAGTGTTTGTTACCGATAATGTAGAAGGTATTGTACCCGAGTTTTTAACGATGCTTCGTGGGGTAATTGACAGCCCAGACATTCCATTAAATGTTTCACGTAGTTACCTACAAGCAGACGGTGCTGTTAAGAAAATTTCTAGTTATATAACTCGTAAAGTAGCCGATAAGTTGAAAACACTTTTTAACGACAACCGGGAAGACTTTGAGCAAAAGTGGAACGACATTAAAGTGGTGATTGAATACGGAATGCTTACAGAAGACAAGTTTTTTGACAAAGCTCAAAAATTTGCATTGTACCCAACCGTAGATGGTGATTACTTTACTTTCGAAGAATTACAAGAAAAGATTAAAGAAAACCAGACAGACAAAGATGGTAAATTAGTCGTTCTTTATGCTTCTAATAAAGATGAACAGCATAGCTATATTCAAGATGCAAAAGACAAAGGCTATGAAGTGTTGATGCTTGATTCGCCAATTATTTCGCACTTGCTACAAAAACTAGAAAGCAGTAACGAAAATACAAGCTTTGTGCGAGTAGATAGTGAGCCTGTTGAAAATTTAATTAAGAAAGACGAAGAGCAAATCTCTAAACTTTCAGATGAAGAAAAAGAAACACTAAAAACCTTTTTGACGGAAACAGTGCCTTCAGAAAAATTTACCGTTCAACTGGAAGCTATGGACAGTAAAGCAAACCCGTTTGTAATTACCGAGCCTGAGTTTATGCGCCGTATGAAAGAAATGCAACAAACCGGCGGTGGCGGTATGTTTGGAATGGGCAATATGCCAGAAATGTACAATCTGATCGTTAATACAAATCACGAACTGGTTTCTGAAATATTGAACACTAAAACCAAGAAAAAGAAAGAGCGATTGGTTAATCAAGCCTTGGACCTTGCTAAGTTGAGTAAAAACTTATTAAAAGGTGAAGACATGACTGCATTTATCAAAAGAAGTTATGAAATGATTAAATAATAGGATTTTTCTTACATTATTAATAAAAACCGCCTTTTAAGGCGGTTTTTTTTGTTAAAAATTTAAAGGTAAGTTGTTTAGTTAAAGGTTTTTTAACGTATTTTTGGGATCATAACCAAAAATTTAACAATTATGAAAAAAATTACATTATTGCTTTTTGGGCTTTTATTTAGTATATCACTAATGGCTCAAGAGCAAGTTTCTTTAACTAAGGCAATTGAAGCTGGTTTAAATTACACTAAATCCAGTTCAACAATTGACAATAAAGATTCTGCTAAAATCACTCCTATTGTTCAAAGAGCAATTACTTCAACTTTTACCGATCGTACCAGCTTTCAAACAGCTGCTCCTAACTTAACATTAGAGGATTTTGAAGGTGGGGCTGCACCAAACACCTTCTCTAGTTGCGGTGGCGGTACAGCAAGTTCTAACTCAGGAAGCTGTTTTCCTCCGGGTGAGCTTCAGCCTGGGGTGGTTTATACCGCAACAGGAGGAGATCTTGTTGTTGTTGGACAAGGCAATTTTGGCAATCCGAATCCCACTATTGGATCAAATTTTTTTGCAGATTTTACCACTATAGATTTCACAAATAATGATGTGGGATCTTTTGGTTTTGATCTTTACACGTTCTTTAACCCTACCACAGTAGAGATTAGAATTTACGGTACTTCCGGATTAATAAACTCTTACAGTGTTACCACTTCTAACCCAAGTTTCTTTGGAGCTATCGCCGATGAGATAATTACTAGAGTAGAAGTAGAAGATTTAGCTGGAATTGAAGCTGAACATATTGCTTTATTAGAATTTGGCCAACCATCCTTCCCACCTGTTATTGCCTGTCCATCAGATATTATGGCAAACACAGATCCAAGTGAATGTGGCGCCATTGTTAATTTTGCAGATGCGATTGCACTTGATGCTGAAGACGGACCAATTACAGCAGTTCAGACTATGGGTCCATCTAGTGGAAGTCAATTTCCAACAGGAGATACCATAGTAGAGTTTACTGCAACAGATAGCGACGGAAACGAATCGAGCTGTCAATTCACCGTAACGGTAACCGATATGGAAGCACCAGAGGCTTTATGTCAAAACCTAACATTGGATTTAATGGGCGGATCGTCGGTTTCTATTACACCGGCCGATATTGACAATGGTTCTTCAGACAACTGTGGCATTGTAGATTACTCTTTGGATATGGACACGTTTACGTGTGCCAACACAGGTGACAATACTGTTACGTTAACTGTAACTGACGAAGAAGGTAATTCTACAACGTGTACAGCTACGGTTACCATTCAAGACACTACAGCACCTGAGATTACCTGTGTAGGTGAACCAGGAATTTTTAATATTCTAGAAGAATTTGAAGCGGCTACCATCCCAGCAGGATGGTCTACAGTTGTTGAATCTGGAGTTGACGATTGGGCTTTCGGATCAGGAGATATGCCTGGGTCAACAGATGATTTCCCAACCAACGCAGCTATTTTTGATGACGATGCAGCAGGAAGTGGACAGGTAAACCTAGTAAGGTTACTTTCCCCTGTGTATGATATTTCAGCAGCTGCATCAGCCGATCTAAACTTTGATTACTCTTTACAGGACTTTTTAGGTGAAGGTGAAATATCTGTTGAGGTTTGGGACGGTTCTGCTTGGCAGGAAATCCTTTTTGCAACAGAAGACACACCTCCAACAAGCTTAGGCGTGACAGATATGATGCCATTTGCAAACCCAGATTTCCAAGTGCGTTTTACGTATGATGACAATGGCGGTTTCGGTTGGGGAGCTGGTGTAGATAACTTTGCTTTAAATTATGAATTATCTACCTCTCCACCATTTCAAGTAACATTGGACGCTAGCGGAAACGCTACAATTTCTGCTGACGATCTAATTCAGACCGTTAATGAAGCTTGTGGTTATAACGCTACATTTGGCGGATCAGCTCCAATAACTGAAACTGTTACCGATGCTCCAGGGCTTACGATAGATGCTACAACACCAGTAGTGTCAAGTACTATTTCTATCACCGAAGACTTACCGGTGAGCGATTTAGACGTTAACCTGAACATACCACACGAATGGGTAGGTGATCTTATTATACAATTGGAGTCACCAAGCGGAACAGTTGTAACGATTATGGATCAGCCGGGAGTTCCAGCTTCAACTTTTGGTTGTGGTAGTGACAATATAGAAGCTACATTGGATGATGAAGCAGCGAGTCCAGTAGAAGACGAATGCGGCCCTGTTGATATGGCTATTTTTGGAACTTTTTCACCAAACAACCCACTTTCTGCTTTTGATGGAGAAAGCACTATGGGAGATTGGACATTAACAATCACTGATACATTTGCCGCTGGAGATGACGGTGAGTTAAGTGAATGGGGGCTTACTTATAGTAGCCTACCTAATGCCACAATGGATTTTGATTGCTCTAATTTAGGTGAAAATCAAGTAGAAGTATTTGTTACTGATGATAGCGGAAATTCTTCATCTTGTACAGCAACCGTAAATGTTGTGGATATCACAGCACCAATCATTACATGTGCTGGTAATCCAGGACCAGTATCAATTACAGAAGAATTTGAAGGAAGTACCATTCCTGATGGATGGAGTACTGTTATAGACGCAGGTGTACACGATTGGACCTTCGGTTCTGGTGATATGCCAACAGGTGATGACTTCCCTACAAATGCAGCAATTTTTGATGACGATGCAGCTGGTATTGATGAAGTTAACATAGCTACTCTATATTCTCCTGTATATGACATAACAGGAGCTGCTACAGCTTCCCTTTCTTTTGACTATGCATTCCAAGAAATAAGCAGTGGCGAAACATTTGTAGTAGAAGTTTATGACGGAGCAGCTTGGCAAGAGATTCTGTCATTAAACGTTGATACACCGCTTACCAACACAGGGGCAATCGATATGGTTCCTTACTTGAATGCTAATTTCCAAGTTCGTTTCACGTATGACGATAATGGAACTTGGGGCTGGGCTGCCGGAATCGACAACTTCATACTAAACTATGAAATTACCGAAATTACACCAGTTGATATAGCACTTGGTCCTGACGGAACTGCTACTATCGATCCTAACAGCTTGATCCAAAACGTTGACGAAGCTTGTGGAATTTCCACGGTAGCTTCTGATATCACTGAAGTGAGCTGTGCCGATATCGGTACGCCAATGACCATTACCATTTTTGCTAGCGATGCAAGTGGTAATATAGCGTCTTGTACTGCTGAAATCAACGTGGTTGATACATTGGCACCAGAAGTGACCTGTCCTGCAGATCAAACTGTGGACCCAGGAGAAGGAAACCTGTTCTATGAAGTACCGGATTATTTTGCAACTGGAGAAGGTTCTGCACTGGACAACTGTACAGACCCTGTGTCAATAACAACACAAGACCCAGCACCAGGAGAATTAATTCCTGATGGTGAGTACACGGTTACATTGACTGCTGAGGATGAGTATGGAAATGTAGGTACTTGCACCTTCCAGCTTACTGTTGAAAGTGTATTAGGTGTAGATGACAACTCTTTGAGTTCTTCTATAGCTATGTACCCTAACCCAGCTGATGACCAGGTTACCATTATCAATAAATCAAACATCGCATTGCAAAATGCAGTGGTTTATGACATCAATGGTAAACTAATCAGCCAATACGACCTTAGCAATATGCAAGGAGAACGGGTGATTGATGTTTCGGCATTGGCGTCTGGAGTGTACGTGGTACAGATTACAAGCGATAAGTCAAGCGTTTCAAAACGATTGATCAAGAAGTAATCAATCCTATTACAATAACCAACCAAAGCAAAACCCCCTCACAAGTTTGTGAAGGGGTTTTCATTTTGTAAGGTTTTATAAAATATATCTTAAAATGTCTTTAAGTTGATTAGGGTTTTATACTTTTAAGGTTATGAAAAAGTCACTTATTATCATCGTAGCAACATTCTTCCTCATTAGCTGTAACAACTCTCAAAAAGAGGAACAAGAAAAAAAAATACCTGTTGAACAAAATAATGGAATTGGCGATGGCGCCCCTTCCCTATCCACTGCTTTTGCACAAGGAGTTGAAAAAACACACAACAAAGAAGCTTTTTTAGAACACAACAACGTATCCTTTGATATTAGTTTAAATTTTAACGGTCAAGAAAGATTGAATGGAACGTTTATCATGCGTACCAATTCTTCAAAAATAAAATTTGAGTCAAAAGACGGGAAAACGATTATTTATGACGGCAAAGACGTTTTTCTAAACCCCAACGATGCTGAAATAAAATCTGCCCGCTTCGATATTCTAACCTGGCCTTATTTTATGGCGATGCCATTTAAACTAACAGATGAAGGAACTATCTGGGGTGATGTAAAACAAGTAACTGAAAAAAATAGGGATTACTCTAAGGCAAAACTTACCTTTAAAGATGGCGTCGGGGATACAGCTGACGACTGGTATCAAGTATACGCAGATAACAATACCAACCTGTTAAATTATGCTGCTTATATAGTTACTTTTGGAAAAAGTGTAGCTAAAGCAGAACAAGAGCCTCATGCTATTTTATATGAAAACTATAATGTTATAGACAATATTGCCATTTCAGATGTTTGGAAATTCTATAACTGGAGTGAAGATCAAGGTTTATATGGCGAACCTATTGGGGATGCTACGCTAAACAATATTCAATTTTTAGAGTCAGCAGATTACACCGTCCCAAAAAACGCTAAAAAAATAGAAGCTCCTAACTAAATAAAAGTAAATGACAAACTTACCTTGGCATCAATACTTAATGGGCGTGCTTTATATTTTGGCTGGCATAAACCATTTTAGAAAACCAAAAATGTACGAACGTATTATGCCGCCATACATTCCGGCACATTCCACCATGGTTTTATTAAGTGGTATCGCTGAAATGGTATTTGGATTAATGCTATTAAACAAGGATACACAAACGATTGCTGCTTGGGCCATCATTAGTATGCTTATAGTATTTTTTACAGTGCATATCTATATGTTACAGGATGAACGAGCTGCAATGAAACTGCCAAAGTGGGTCTTAATCCTTCGAATCGCCTTGCAATTTGCATTGATTTATTGGGCATACTTGTATATATAATGAGTTTATTTTCTTCCGAAGAACATAGCAAAAACATTAATTTAAACTTGCCCAATGCCGATATTACTTACTATCCAAAGTTCTTTTCAGAAAAAATAGCTGATAACTATTTCGAAACGTTATTAAATGAAACCAATTGGCGGCAAGATGACATTAAACTATTCGGAAAAACGTATAAGCAGCCTAGACTGACAGCTTTATATGGAGAGGACGGCAAAAACTATACATATTCTGGAATTACCATGAACCCTTTACCTTTTACTTCGGTTTTAAGGGAAATCAAAGAAAAAGTCGAAAAAATTTCTGAAGAAAAATTCAATGTTGTATTACTTAACCTATACCGGGATGGGCAAGACAGTAATGGATGGCACAGTGATGATGAAAAGGAATTAGGTGAAAATCCTGTGATTGCTTCGGTAAGTTTTGGAGCAGAACGCAAGTTTTACTTAAAACATAAAGAAGATAAAAGTGCAAAACATAAAATAGTTCTTGAAAATGGCAGCTTATTAATAATGAAAGAGCAAACGCAGCGTTTTTGGAAACATCAAATACCAAAAACCAAAAAGAACATTTCCCCGAGAGTTAATTTAACTTTCAGAAAAATTATAAGCAGTTAAATAATTTATCCAAAAACATCATTAAGCACCTCAGCTAAACGTATTCCCCCTTTTTGCAGCTGCATTCTAAGCACATCCATATACTGGTACATATAAGGATACCAAAGTTTTTCACCTACTTCAGTATTACCATAAATGTCTTTGCAAAGTGTGCGGCTTTCATACATCCAATCGGTCACAGAACCTTGTTGTATTTGTTCCAGTTCACTTTTTGATAATTCTTTTTCATTAGCCGCCAATTCTGAATAGGACATATTATAATCTTCAATCATTTTTGTATCCCAAACGGTATGTAAATTAGTCCCTTCATCAAACCAACGCACTTGAAAATCATTTCCACCTTTGTCTTCTGCTAAACCAATGTGCAATGGTTGATGTAAATCACCGATAAAGTGAACCAATAATTTTAAAGAGAAAATCTTGTCTTCTTTTGAAGCATCCTCATCCTTAAGCACTTCAATACTTTTATTGATTGCTACAATAATATCACCGGCTTCATTCTTTTCGTGTTTTTCATACGTTGAATCAAAGGGAAAATTTACGTAATGCCACGGGCCATACTTACGGTATTTACTATCACTTTTAATTTCATCGGCATATGTGGAAACCAAAGCCAGCGATTGACCATCTAATAATTTTTTTATGTTTCGTTTTGCTTTTTTAGTGAGGTATTTTTCAGCAATAGCACCAGTTGCCCTGTGTCCATTTCGTCCCCAATCTTCAGCTGAACGAGCCGTTAGTAGGGTAAACACAAGTAAAACAAATAACAAAAATCCTTTTTTCATAGTATGCATCTTTATTCTTTACGAAGAAATTTTAAGCAAAGATACCATTCCTTGTTTTAAGTTAATATTATAAATAGTTGGAAAATTCAAAAAAAGAATTATATTTGTTTAATATCATTTTAATATCAAACTAAATTCAACTACCATGTCAAACGAAAAAACAATTACTCCAGCTAACGGCTATTTAATGCTGTCTGTATTTTTTATCTTTATCGCAGCAGGCGTAATTGGTCTGCTTCTTACTAAAAACCCTTGGTTTATAGCTTTGTTCTTCTTAGGGCTTTTAACTTTGCCCGGTTTTGTACTTGTAAACCCTAATGGCTCAAGAGTACTATTGCTCTTCGGAAAGTATATAGGAACCATAAAAAAGAACGGTCTTTTTTGGGTAAACCCTTTATACGCTAAGAAAAAAATTTCGCTACGTGCCCGAAACTTTGATAGCGAACGTTTAAAAGTGAACGATAAATTAGGAAACCCCGTAATAATCAGCACTATTTTGGTATGGAGAGTGCGTGATACGCACAAAGCCGCCTTTGATGTAGATAATTATGAAGAATTTGTCCGTATACAAACCGATGCCGCAGTACGTGAACTGGCCAGTAAATACCCGTATGATAATTTCGCAGATGAAGGTATGGACGCAGATATTACCTTACGCTCTAGTATGGAAGAAGTGAACGAAGCTTTGGTTAAAGGCCTTGACGAACGTCTTACCATTGCAGGCATTGAAGTATTGGAGTCTCGAATTGGTTATTTAGCATACGCCAATGAAATTGCTAGTGCTATGCTTAAAAGACAACAAGCAACTGCAATTGTAGCGGCACGCCATAAAATTGTAGAAGGTGCCGTTAGCATGGTCGAAATGGCCCTTGAAGAGCTTAGCAAAAAGCAAGTTGTAGACCTGGATGAAGAACGAAAAGCCGCAATGGTAAGTAATTTAATGGTAATTTTATGTGGTGATAAAGATGCTTCCCCCGTTGTTAATGCAGGAACTTTAAATATGTAATATGAGGGTTTTTAAGGAAACACAAAGGTTTAATCAATGGTGGCTTCGCTTGCTCGTCATTGCTGTAATGGGTGTATGCATTGCAGCAACTGTCAACGCTTTTGATAAGATAACGGAAGACCCTACCCAATTTTGGGTCATTCTTATCATTTCAACATTGACCATAGTAATTTTGATTTTCTTGTTGGTTTTCACTAAGCTGGAAACAAAAATAGACGAAAAGGGAATCCATTATAAGTTCTGGCCGTTTAATTTAAGTGAACGTTTATTAAGTTGGCGTGAAATTTCTTCTTGTGAAGTAAGAAAGTATAGCCCAATATCTGAATATGGCGGTTGGGGTTACAGGACTGGATTTACAAAAAACAGTGGTGCCTTAAATGTAAAAGGCAACAAAGGCATACAAATTGAACTGAAAAACGGCAAAAAACTATTATTGGGCACACAGAAAGGAACAGATGTAAATGCTGTTTTAAAAACCTATTCAGGAAAACTGATAAGCTAAAACAAAATTAATATGAAAAAGCTACTTATAATCCTTGCGTTCATTTACTTCGGATCTAATTATGCTCAAGAAGACTTTACTTCCAAAGATTTAAAAATCACCCCTTTGGTTGAAGGCACCCTGCTAATACCTGAAACTTCAGAAAAACCACCACTCGTTATTATTATAGCTGGTTCTGGACCTACCGATAGAAATGGTAACCAAAATATGATGAAAAATAATTCGCTTAAATTTTTAGCCGAAGCGTTATACGAAAATGGAATAGCTAGTTTTAGGTATGATAAGCGGATTATAAAAATTATGAAAATGGGCGCCATAGACGAAAAGAAAATTAAATTTGATGATTTTATAGATGATGCTATTACCGTTACCGACCATTTTAAAAAAGACGATCGTTTTACCAGTATTTACATTATTGGCCACAGTCAGGGTTCATTGGTTGGTGTAATAGCGGCCCAAAATAGAGCAGATGGGTTTATTTCCATAGCTGGTGCTGGACAAGAAATAGACGACGTTATCGTAGACCAATTGGCAAAGCAAGCGCCAGGTTTAGTTGACAATGCCCGGCAATCGTTTGATGATCTTCGAGTGAATGGTACGGCTCAAAATTACAGCCCAGGGCTGGCTTCCATTTTTCGGCCAGACATTCAACCGTTTATTTACAGTTGGATGCAATACAACCCACAAGAAGAACTTTCAAAACTAAATATTCCTGTTTTAATAATAAACGGAGATAAAGACCTACAGGTTCAGGTAAGCGAGGCGGAAGCTTTACACAAAGCAAAGCCCGGAGCTACGTATAAGATAATTCCAAGCATGAACCACGTATTAAAGAAAATAGAAGGTAACGACCTTGAGAACGGCAAGTCGTACAATCAATATAACCTTCCTATTTCTGAAGAATTGATTACCGTTATCACCCAATTTATTGAAGCTAATTAATATGCCCAAAAAGAAAGCCTTTGCCTTGCGCGTTAATGAAGATATGATGAAAGCCGTTGAAAAATGGGCGGCAGATGAATTCCGTAGCACCAATGGTCAAATTGAATGGATGTTACATGAAATGCTTAAAAATGCCAATAGACTCCCTAAGAAGAAAGAGTAACATTTAATTTTCTCTTAAATAATTGTATTTTGCGGTCAAACAATTAGAATCCATGCAAGATAACCTTACTCAAGAAATAGTAGACACCTCTCCCCTTTTTACAAACGACACCATTGTTTTTGGAGTGTTAATGTTAGCCTTAGGGTTTATTTTTTATACCTCATCAAAAGAATCCGGGTTTTGGAATTCTTTTTATAAAATAGTGCCAGCATTATTTATGGCCTACTTTATACCGGCCTTATTAACAACATTTGGTGTTATTGCACCAGAATGGACTACCGTTTCAGAAACTGGAGCAGCTGTAGAGAGTAGCTCTAGCCTTTACTATATGTCTAGCCGTTACTTATTGCCTGCCGCATTGGTATTAATGACATTGAGCATCGACTTAAAAGCCGTGTTTAATCTAGGCCCTAAAGCATTAATTATGTTTTTTACCGGAACCATTGGAATTGTAATTGGAGGTCCACTCGCCGTTTTATTAATAGGAACCATCTCTCCCGAAACTGTAGGAGGTGCTGGTGCAGATGCCGTTTGGAGAGGTCTTTCTACTTTAGCAGGAAGCTGGATTGGTGGTGGTGCCAACCAAACTGCTATGCTTGAAATTTATGGGTACAATCAAGAATTGTACGGCGGAATGGTATTCGTGGACATTGTGGTAGCCAACATTTGGATGGCTATAATTTTAATAGGAATTGGTAAATCTGCACGTATTGATAAATGGCTAAAGTCTGATACGTCTGCTATTGAAGCCTTAAAAGCCAAAGTTTCAGATTATGCAAAAACTGTTGACCGAAATCCTACCTTAACAGATTTAATGATACTTGCCGCTATTGCTTTTGGTACGGTTAGTTTTGCTCATTTTGGTGCAGGATACTTAAGTGTATTTTTTGAAGACTTTGTAAATAGTTTTCCTAAGGGAATTACCCGTAATGTATTTACATTTTTAAGCTCCTCTTTCTTTTGGATGATTTCGATAACTACTCTAATTGGTGTTTTGCTTTCTTTTACAAAATTAAGAAGCTATGAAGGTGCTGGCGCCAGTAAGTTTGGAAGTGTATTTATTTATATTCTTGTTGCCAGTATTGGTATGAAAATGGATTTAACACTCATCTTCGATAATTTCGGTCTTATATTTATTGGTCTTGTTTGGATGTTGATACATGCTGGGTTATTGATTTTGGTAGCCAAACTAATCAAAGCTCCTTACTTTTTTCTTGCTGTGGGTAGCCAAGCCAATGTGGGTGGAGCAGCATCTGCTCCTATCGTTGCATCGGCATTTCACCCGTCACTGGCAACGGTTGGTGTGTTATTAGCTGTATTTGGTTACGCTATAGGTACGGTTGCTGCTATACTGTGTACTGTTCTAATGCAATTGGCGGCAGTTTCTTAATAATTAGTTGTAATTCTGAAACATGAAAAATTCTAAAAAAGTTATTGGTATTTCAGGTTTTCTGTTTTCAACAAAATATGCATCTTTGCGATCTTAAAATTTCCAGAAACAATGAGAATACTTGCAATCGCTTTAACCACTTTACTTATAGTTAGTTGTTCCAACTCTAACCCTGAGCTGGAAATGAATCTTTCCGGAAATGTAAAAGGACTTAAAAAAGGAACCCTGTTGTTACAAAAAATTGAGGACTCTTTGTTGGTTTCAGTGGATTCTGTGGCTATTGACGGTAATCCTAATTTTACATTTGTTGAAGAAATACAAAGCCCCGAGATGTATTACCTCTACTTGCGCCTTAAAGACGGTACACTTCGTGAAGACCGTATCCCTTTCTTTGCAGAGCCAGGTGAAATTATAATCAATACAAGCTTAAAAAAGTTTGGGGACGACTACATTGTTCGAGGTTCAAAAAACGAACAAGCGTTTGATAATTACAAAAAAATGATGCAACGTTTTGCAGACAGAGATTTAGATTTAATTAAAGAAGAATTGACAGCTCAAAAAGAAGGAAGCGATTCATTACTGGGGACTATTAAGCAGAAAAAAATGAATGCTCTTTCAAGTAAATATTTAGCAACTGTAAATTTTGCACTGAACAATAAAAATAAAGAGATAGCTCCTTATTTGTTATTAACAGAAATATATGATGCCAATATAAAATATCTAGACACCGTTTATACCTCACTTACCCCAAAAATAAAAGACTCTAAGTACGGAACGCTTTTAGAGTCTTTTATTTCAGAACGAAAAACTACAAAGGATAGTTTATAATGCGTTAATTTTATCAATTAACTTTCTTCCTTCTGTTTCCAATTCTTGGTTAATACCCTTAAAATGTTGTTTTTTGTTTTCAACATCATTTTGGTTAACCTTTACTATCAGGGCATCAAAAACAGCGATGGCTTGATCGATGATTTTTTCAGACTCTTTAGTTTCTTTTTCGGGATGAGTGAGTTGCCATATATAGACAGCTTCAATAATATCGCCTAAGACATAATTTATGTCCCTTTTTAAGTCGCGTACACTTGCCATTTTATAAAATTTAAATTTGGCGCAAGGTACGAACAATTACGGAATGTACGTTTCTAAAAGTGTCACAGATGTAGATTTTATTTTAATTGAAGAAAAACACGCAGGAATCAGCACTGTTTCGCCCTTTTTTAATGTTTCGGAAGCGAATTCTGTTTCTATATTTGCTTCTCCTTGAGTACACATATAGACAATAAAAGAATCTATTTCAGCTAAATTGCGAGTAAAATCTTTAGTGATATTTAGTTTATTCGTTTCAAAATATTCAAGACTTTTTAAAGGAATTGTTTTATTGTTTATGTCTTGATATTCTATTTTAGCCTCAATATTTTTAAAATTAATGGCATCTTTCGCAAGGTCAGTGTGTAAATCACGCATGTTACCATTTATATCAGGTCGATCCCAATCGTAAATTCTATAGGTAATATCTGATGTTTGTTGTATTTCAGCTAAAAGTACTCCTTCACCAATGGCGTGTACTGTGCCTGGAGCGATGAAAAAGGTGTCACCTGGCTTTACTTTTTCAGAATGTAGTATGTCTGTAATATTACCTTCGGAAAGTTTTTTTAAGTAGCTCTTTTCATCAACTTCTTTATTAAAACCCAATATGAGCCGAGCATCTTTTTCTGTTTCAACAATATACCAAATTTCAGTTTTTCCAAAACTATTATGACGCTTTTTTGCTAGTTTATCCCCTGGATGCACTTGAACAGAAAGGTCCTCATGAGCATCAATAAACTTGAACAATAAAGGGAATGTATCTCCAAATTGGCCATAAACTTTTTCGCCTACAAATTCGGCTTTATAACGAGAGATTAAACTAGGCAGGGATTGTCCTTTAAATGTACCATTGCTTATTACTGAAGTCCCATTTTCTAAGTCTGAAATCTCCCAGCTCTCCCCTACTTTCCCTACCCCATTTTTATCTAATACTTGATAAAGTTTACTGCCTCCCCAAACTTTTTCTTTAAGTATAGGAATAAACTTTAAAGGGTATAATGTATTGGTTTTGCTCATTATTTACCGGTATAGACTACAAAATTACGGGGTGTTTCGTAAAGTTTTACCGAAATATCAAATTTATCATCCAATCTTTTGCGAAGTTTATCCCATATAACAATGGCAATGTTCTCTACGGTAGGGTTTATTTTTTTAAATTCGTCTACTTCTACATTTAGGTTTTTATGATCAAAAGGGTCTTCTACTTCTTCTTTAATGATTGTTTTCAGAAAATCTAAATCGATTAAATAGCCAGTTTTAGGATCAAGTTCACCCATAACACCTACTTCAAGCTCATAGTTATGCCCGTGAAAATTAGGATTGCTACATTTACCAAAAAACGCACGATTTTTTTCATCACTCCATTCTTTGACAAATAAGCGATGTGCTGCATTAAAATGTGCTTTTCTGAAAACTGTTAAACTCATAGAGACAAGTGTTCTTGAAATTTTTCAAAAATTATTTTAAACCATTCGGTATAAATAGAAGGGTTTTCTTTCATATCTTTTTCTATAGCTTCCATGGACATCCATTTCCAGGCTGCAACTTCATCTGGATTAATATTTGGGTCGTCATTATATTTTCCCACTAACATATGGTCATACTCATGTTCTGTTAAACCATTATCAAAAGGTGCTTTGTAAATAAATGAAGTGGTTTCTTTTAAATTTGTTGAAAACCCCATTTCTTCTTGAAGTCTTCTTTTACCAGCATCTATATTATTTTCTCCATCTCTTTGATGACTGCAGCAAGTGTTTGTCCATAGTCCAGGGGAATGATATTTATGCATTGCCCTTTGCTGAATCATCAATTCATTTTTATCATTAAAAACAAATACAGAAAAAGCACGGTGCAACAGGGCTTTTTCATGAGCTTCCATTTTAGGCATTAAACCAATTTTTTCATCCTTTTCATTTACAAGGACTACTTTTTCTTCTGTCATGCTATTTCAGTTTTTTCAAAAATACAAAATAGCACCTTGTAAATAAAGCCAAAATGAAAAGCGTTCAATAGTTTATTGAACGCTTTTTAAAAAAATATAATTTGGTTAGGTTTAGTTTTGAATTATAAACATCGACCTTCTATTTAATTGATGTTCTTCCTCTGTACAATCAACATCATTACCACATTCATTAATAAGTTGTGTTTCTCCATATCCCTTTGCACTTAACCTATCTTTATCAATACCTCTTTCTACTATCCAATTTAGAGTAGATTGCGCTCTTCTTTCAGAAAGTTTTTCGTTATAGCTATCTCTTCCTCTAGAATCGGTATGTGATTCTATATGTATGACTAATTGTGGGTACAGTTGCATAGCATATAATATTTTAGCCAATTCTATTGAGGCATCTGGACGAATAAAGTCTTTATCATAATCAAAATAAATAGGTTGTAACTTCAAGCGACACCCTAAATCGTTTGGTGGACATGGTTCTTCTAGTTTAAGCTGAAGGTTCAAGTCTACAACCCCGCCCTCATCTGGGGTTTCTATGGTTTCTTCTTTAGGAAAGTATCTGTTTTTTGTTCCTCTTAAAATATATTTTGTATCACATTCTGCAGTAAAACTAAACGCAGCATCTTCACCTACGGTTATTTTTTGTATCAATTTATTGTCTTCACTCAGAATAGAAACTTCAGAACCTGGCAACAAGTCTTCAGTATCAATATCGGTAACTATACCGTTTATTGTCATGACGCATTTTTCATAGAAATAATAGATTTCATCATCTATACTACCGCGAGCACCATCTACATTTGATGTGTAATATCCTGTCCCCTCAGATTCTTTGGTAATAAATCCAAAGTCGTCCATATTTGTATTAATAGGAGAACCAAAATTTGATATTTGCTGTAAGTTTCCGTCTTTATCAATAGCTGAAACAAAAACATCAAGCCCTCCTTGACCACCATGACCGTCACTTGAGAAATACAAGTTATTATTTTCGCTTATAAAGGGAAACGTTTCACGTGCTTTGGTGTTTATTTCTGGTCCCAAATTTATAGGGGTTCCATATACATATGAGCCATCACTACCTTGTATAACATCAACATACCAAAGGTCTGATCGTCCGAAGGTGCCCTCCATATCAGAGGCAAAATAAAGCCGTTTTCCATCATTGCTTAATGTAGGGTGAGCAACACTATAATACGGACTATTGAAAGGTAGTTCTTTTACACTACCCCAAGAGTTATCGGTATTATTGAATGTAGCCCTATAGAGTTTTAAACGAATTGTTCTTTCTTTATCATACCCCTTTTTTCCATCGTTATAATTGTTTCTGGTAAAATACATGGTCTTACCATCTTTGATAAAAGCAGGAGAAGATTCGTGATATTCAGTGTTTATATTTCCATTTAATGAAGTTACATTAGACAAACCTCCAACACTGTCTACATCTGCCATAAAAAGGTCTAAATAGGGTAAGTTATTCCAGTTATGAGTCCTAAATTTTTCTCTGTCTTTTGTAGAAGAGGCAAATACAATTTTGTTTTTATAATAAGAAGGTCCGAAATCTGAAAAACGTGAATTGGTTGCCACTTTATTAATGACATATTTAAAAGGGTGTACTCCCAAACTCTTAAGGTATTCAGGATCATTTTCAAAACCTTTCACTTCTCGCTCTACACCTCCCATACTAAGGTAGGTGTTCATCATCTCTTCAGATTTTTCGTAATCCTCAACACTTTTAAGTGATTGCGCTATCCTATAATAATATTCGGTTTCTATTTCTCCAGGGTATTCTGCGACAAGTTTATTATACCAATTTACAGCATTTATATAATCGCTGTTATAGTAATATGTATCACCTAACTTTTTATAGATTTCTGCGGAAGCGAACCCATTTTCAACAACTTTAAGATAAATTTCCCTAGCATTTATATAATCATATTTATCAAATTGATTATTTGCTTTGGCTACTTTACTGCTTTGTGAGAAAGATACATTTGCAAGTAAAATTATAATCCCAAGAATTATAAATCTTTTTGGCATTGCCATCATAAGTACATTTTAAAAATTAACTATTATTTAAAATGTATTAGTTACTTACTTTTAACACTATTCCTTTTGGTTTTTATTGGGATACTGGAATAGTATACCTTAGTTAGGTTGTAATTTTCAATAACTTAAATTGCAAAGGGGAGACTATTATCTTATATTTTTCTTTTTAATTCTGAATAATAAACATAGATCTTCTATTAAGTTGATGTTCTTCTTCAGTACACTTTACTCCGTTTGAACATTCATTAACTAAACGATTTTCACCATACCCTTTCGCACTGAGCCTATCTCGGTCAATGCCCTTTTTAACAAGCCAGTTAAGGGTTGATTGTGCTCTTTTTTCAGATAATGCTTCGTTGTAGCTGTCATTACCTCGTGAATCTGTATGCGATTCTATATGTATTATCAGCTCTGGGTACTGCCGAAGGGCAGCTAATATTTTTGCTAACTCAATTTCGGCATCTGGACGAATGTTATATCGGTCAAAATCAAAATAAATAGGTTGTAAGCTAAGACGACACCCTAAATCATCTGGAGGACAGTCTACCAGTCTTAATGGCAACGGAACTTCCACAGTGCCCGTTTTAGTTGGTGTAGCTACAAGTTTTTCATTAGGGGCATAGCTTTCTTTTGTACCGCGTACAGCGTATTTACTATCACAGTCTGCAGTTAAAGTATATCTTGCATCGTCACCTACTACAACACTTGTAATTTCCTTGTTGTTAGAATCTAAAAGCATTACTGTTGCTCCGGGCAGTAATTCGCCACTTTCTTCATCGGTTACTAAACCAGTGATTGTTATTTCACATTTTTCTTTTAGCAAGTATATTTCATCATCTACACTACCACGGGCTCCATCTCTATTAGATGTTAAATACCCTCTTCGTTTTGTTTCTTTTATTATAAAACCAAAATCATCTTGGCTGCTATTGGCAGGCTCTCCCAAGTTTTTTACTGTACCTGGCTTTCCTTCATTGTTCAATGGGGTTACATAAATATCAAACCCACCAAGTCCGGCACGCCCGTCACTTGAAAAATAAAGGTTGTTCTCTTCACTAATGAATGGAAAAGACTCTCTGGCTTCGGTATTTATTTCTTCGCCAAGATTTACAGGTTCTCCGTACTTATTTTTTCCAAGTATATCTACGTACCACAAATCAGACATTCCAACTGTTCCTGGCATATCAGAAGAAAAATATAAGCGTTTTCCATCTTTGCTTAGCGTTGGGTGCGCTACTGAATATTTATCACTGTTGAAAGGAAGTTCTACTACATCTGTCCAATAAAATTCTCCACTTTTGGTTGCTTTGTATAGCTTTAAGCGAATAGTTTTTTTACGGTCCTTGCCTTTTTTACCATCCAAATAATTATTTCTAGTAAAATACATTGTAGAACCGTCTTTACTAAATGTTGGGGTAGACTCATGGTATTTCGTGTTTATGTCCCCAGGAAGTGCCTGTGCATTAGACAGGTTGCCTTCTTCATTAATATTGGCCACGAACAAATCTAAAAATGGTTGGGCATTCCATTCTGAAACTTTCCCACCTTCTGAACTAGCTCTTGCTGTAGCATATACTATGTTGTCCCCATAATATGAAGGACCAAAGTCAGATACATTACTGTTTGTAGAAACTTTCTCTAAAACAAATTCTCGTGATTCTTTTGCTATGCTATTTAAATAGTTTGGATCGCTTTCAAAGTTCCTTACTATAAGCCCATTGCCTCCTTGAGCTGCAAATTGAATCATCAATTCATCGGACTCTTTGTATTTCCCTAAACTTTTTAAGGATTGGGCAGCACGGTAATAGTACTCTGCTTCAGTTTCATTAGGATATTCGTTCACTAATCTTGAGTACCATTTTGCAGCGTTATCATAATCACTGTTCCAGTAATAAGTATCCCCTAATTTTTTAAATATTTCTGCTGATTTATATCCGTCATTAACTACTTTCAAATAGATTTCACGGGCATCTATATAAGCAAACTTATCAAAGTCTTCATTTGCTTTTTTAATATCTTTCCGCTGTGAAAATGAGACTCCAACAGTAAAGAGGAAAATGAATAAAAGTGATGTATTAAGTATAGGTTTCATAGCGAATAGTTTTATTAAAAGAATCTTGGGGTCAACACACGTTCTGGTTTATTAAAGAGGTCAAAGCGTAAAAACACTTCATAGGATCCATCACTAAACTCCTCGATATCGGTGGTTTGGTAATCATAACCAAAACCAATGAATATCTGGTCACTTACTTGAAAACCTGCCATTGCACTTAATGCTGCACTCCATCGGTATGAGGCCCCTAAAGTCAATTTATCATAGATTAAAAAGTTGGCCGATGCATCCCATTGTAGCGGTGAACCACTTACAGCTTTAACAAGTGTTGCTGGTTTAAATTTTAAATTTTCATTAATATCAAACACATAACCTGCTATTAAAAAGTAGTGCAGACGTTCTGCTGGCGCAACATCATTATCAAAATTGAAATCCTCTAGTGTAGACTCATCAAAATGTTTTGTTGTTAGAAAGTTAGGGACAGACAATCCTGCATAAAAGCGGTCTGTATTGTAATATACTCCAGCTCCAATTTGTGGTTGTAGCTTATTATCAATGTTATCTTCAAAAATATCCCCTTGATCAAATATGTTTAACCTATTAAAGTTAACATCTAAAAGATCTAAACCAGCTTTAAGCCCAAAAGAAAGCTCTGCTGCATCTGAAGTATTGATAGTATACGAATAATCAATATTTACATTCGATTCTACCGCAGGTCCTATTTCATCACGGACTATAGATAGACCTAAGCCCATATTGTCTAGTACGCCAATAGGCGAGTTAACCGTAAAAGTACCTGTTTTAGGAGCTCCTTCTAAGCCTACCCATTGTGATCTGAGCAATAGACCAAAGCTTAATGCATCTCGCGAGCCTGCATAAGCAGGGTTCACAATCTGTGTATTGTACATATACTGTGTGTACTGCGGATCTTGCTGGGCATTGCTTGAAAAACTCCCAAGTAAAATCAAAACTATAATGGCTAAATAACTGTGTTTCATCGTTACATATTTTTATACCCCCGGAGCATTACCTCCGGGAGGTTTTTGACTTTCTATCTGTTTATATATAAGTATCCTGAATAACTAGCTTTGCCAGGGTTGTCTGACGGGAAGCTAAGTATATAGAAATACGTTCCTGTTGGCAATTCTTCATTGGCACGTATGGTCGCCCTTGCATTGGATTCTCCTTCAAATACATTTTCCATACCATTAGAGCCTCCATATCCATCGGTCTCCCATACTAATACTCCCCATCTGTTGTATATCTTCACATTATTCTGCGAATAATCTTGGATACCAGCTATTACAAAGTAATCGTTCAAGTTATCTCCGTTAGGTGTTATACCGTTGAATATCTCGAAATCTCCTTCAGGATCAACATTAGGCAATATAGTAACGGTAGGGTCATCTGGCTCTCCGTCACCATTATTATCAACGTCATCATCATTGTTTGGATCATCAGATTCATCGGTCACAATTGTACCCTCATCGTCTTCTCCTGTTACAATAGCTTGGTTGATAACTTCACCAGCCTCTATATCTGCATCGTTAATAGCATAAGTAGCAGTGAATGTTGTATCATCCGTTACTCCTGGATCAAGAGAGGCAATTGGCCCTCCTTGAATATCTATACCTGGTAAAGGATCGTCTATTGTAATGTTATAAAGGGTCACAGTTCCAGTATTTGTCACACTGAAGGTATAACTTACAGTTTCTCCTTCTTGTGGAATACCATCACCATTTTCATCATTGAAGACACCTGATTTTTCTAAGGACATAGATGAAACTTGACACAATACCGTAATTGTTGGGTCATCATCATTAATTGTCTCTCCAGAATCATCTCTTACAATACCTCCATCTGGTGTAGTACCTTCAGCTGTTGCTTGGTTTACTACTTGTCCTGCATCAATATCAGCTTGGGTCACAGTATATATTGCGGTAAACGTTGAGCTATCAGTATCACCTGAAACTAAGTTTATTGGTCCGCCGGTTACTGTTACAAGTGGGTCGGTTACAGTTACATTGGTTAAATCAACAATACCAGTGTTAGTTACAATAAAGTCATATACTATTGTTTCACCTACTTGAGTACATCCATCTCCATTCTCGTCGGAAAGGGTTCCAATTTTTACTAAGGCTATTGATCCATTTTGACATAATGTAGTTACAGTTGGATCATCATCGTTAATGGTAGCTCCAGAATCATCATTTACTATACTTCCATCTGGTGCAGTACCTTCAGCTTTTGCTTGATTTACAACTTGGCCAGCGTTGATATCGGCTTGTGTAATGGCGTAATCTCCAGTATATGTCCAAGTTTCATTTAAATCCAATTCACTATCTCCGTCCGTATCTCCAGTTGGACCGCTGATTGTTGCAATCAATGGGTCGGTTACAGTTATTGTGCTTAAACTTACGTTTCCTTGATTAGTCACTGTAAAGGTATAACTGATTGTCTCCCCTACATTACTACAACCATCTTGATCTTCATCATTAAAGATTCCAGTTTTCACTATAGCTATCGCTGGGTTTTGACATAAAGTTGTAATTGTTGGGTCATCATCACTAACAGTAGCTCCAGAATCATCCGTAACTGTTTCACCTAATGGTGATTCACCTTTTGCAGTAGCTTGATTCACTACTTCTCCCGTATCAATATCAGCTTGAGTGATAGCATACGTTCCAGTATATTCCCATGTTTCAGTTACGTCTAACTCACCATCACCATCTGTATCTCCTGTTGGACCACTAATAGTTGCAATCAATGGATCAGTCACAGAAACAAATGATAAACTTACATTACCTTGATTTGTTACAGTAAAGGTGTAATCTATTGTCTCACCTACATTACTACAACCGTCTTGGTCTTCATCATTTAATATTCCAGTTTTTACAATTGCTATTGCTGGATCTTGACATAGTACTGTTATTGTTATGTCATTGTCAGTTATTGTTAGACCAGACAAGTCAGTTACTACTGTCCCATCAGGTGCTGTACCCTCAGCCGTTGCTTGATTCTCAACTTCACCTTTATCTATATCATCCTGCGTGATCACATACACTCCGGTATATTCCCACTCTTCAGTTACATCCAGTTCTCCGTCACCGTCCGTGTCACCTGTTGGGCCGTTGATCGTTGCGATCAATATATCCGTTACCGTAACATCGCTCAGGCTTACGTTTCCTTCGTTGGTCACCGTGAACGTGTAGTTGATCTCCTCACCAGGCTGTGAACAATCACCGCCGTCGTCATAGCTGCTCTCTTTTACGATCGCTATCGCTGGGGTCTGGCATAATGTTGTTGTAGTCTCATCATCTGTCCCTACAG
>NTLF01000006.1 GCA_002631855.1 Zunongwangia sp. ESRF-bin46
TTGTTCATTAAGTCAACATTCTCAAGTGTCAATACATTTCCAGCAACTGAATTATCTTCAATTGCACCACCGGCTCTCATTGAAGTGTTTCCACTTAATTCAGAATCGGTTACAGTTAAAGTACCTTGATTGTTCAAGATTCCACCACCTGATCCAGATGCGCCGTCAGCAATATTGTTGCTTACGGTTGCATTCATTACGGATAGCGTTCCACCTTCGTTGAAGATTCCACCACCACCTTGATCGGCATCGGCTCCACTGGCTGTGTTTGCATCAACAGTTGTTCCGTCGATTGTCATTATTCCAGCTCCGTTCCAGTAGGCTCCACCTTCAGCAGAAGCAGTGTTTCCACTTGCAGTTCCACCTGTAATGTTTGAGTCACCAGGACCAGTTATATGCAGTCCACCACCGTTACCTGGTGCAGACGCAGTGCTGTTGTTCATTAAGTCAACATTCTCAAGTGTCAATACATTTCCAGCAACTGAATTATCTTCAATTGCACCACCGGCTCTCATGGAAGTGTTTCCACTCAATTCAGAATCGGTTACAGTTAAAGTACCTTGATTGTTCAAGATTCCACCACCTGATCCAGATGCGCCGTCAGCAATATTATTACTGATTGTTGCATTTAAGACTGACAGTGTTCCTCCTTCGTTGAAGATTCCACCACCACCTTGATCGGCGTCGGCTCCGCTAGCTGTATTTGCGTCAACAGTTGTTCCGTCGATTGTCATAATTCCAGCTCCGTTCCAGTACGCTCCACCTTCAGCAGAAGCAGTGTTCCCACTTGCCGTTCCACCTGTGATGCTTGAGTCTCCAGGACCTGTTATATGTAGTCCACCACCATTTCCTGGTGCAGATGCAGTTGCGTTGTTCATTAAATCAACATTCTCAAGTGTCAATACATTTCCAGCGATTGAATTATCTTCAATTGCACCACCGGCTCTCATTGAAGTGTTTCCACTTAATTCAGAATCGGTTACAGTTAAAGTACCTTGATTGTTCAAGATTCCACCACCTGATCCAGATGCGCCATCAGCAACATTGTTACTTACGGTTGCATTCAGTACGGATAGCGTTCCACCTTCGTTGAAGATTCCACCACCACCTTGATCGGCATCAGCTCCACTGGCTGTGTTTGCATCAACAGTTGTTCCGTCGATTGTCATAATTCCAGCTCCGTTCCAGTACGCTCCACCTTCAGCAGACGCAGTGTTCCCACTTGCCGTTCCACCTGTGATGTTTGAGTCACCAGGACCAGTTATGTGCAGTCCACCACCGTTACCCGGTGCAGATGCAGTTGCGTTGTTCATTAAGTCAACATTCGTCAACGTTAACAAGCCTCCAGCAACTGAATTATCTTCAATCGCTCCACCAGCTCTCATTGAAGTGTTTCCACTCAATTCAGAATCGGTTACAGTAAGTGCTCCTTGATTGTTCAAGATTCCACCACCAGAACCAGATGCGCCATCAGCAACATTATTACTTACGGTTGCATTCAGTACAGATAGCGTTCCACCTTCGTTGAAGATTCCTCCTCCGCCTTGATCGGCATCGGCTCCACTGGCTGTGTTTGCGTCAATAGTTGTTCCATCAACTGTCATTTCACCAGATCCATTCCAAAGACCACCACCTTCGGCAGTTGCAACGTTTCCGTTTACTGTTCCGTTGGTTATCATAGCAGTACCAGGACCTGTTATATGTAGTCCACCACCATTACCCGGTGCGCTTCCTACTTCATTATTATCTAAATTCACATTAAACAGCGTTATGCTTCCTGCAGTTACTGAAGAATTATCTTCAATACCACCACCGGCTCTATTTGCTGAGTTATTTAAAATTATCGTGTTATTTACGGTTACAGATCCACCAGCTACATTTTGGATTCCACCACCAGAACCTGCAGTTCCATCGGCAAAATTGTTTGTAATTTCTGAAGAATTCTGTACCATCAATGTTCCGCCATTGTTGAAAATTCCTCCTCCACCTTGGTCAGGATCGTTACCACTTGCAGTATTACTGTCTATAATGGTATTATCTACTTCCATAGTACTTCCAGCTTGGTTCCAAAGACCACCACCTTCAGCAGCAGCATCGTTAAGAGAAACCGTACCTCCAAACATGGAAACATTGGCGACACCACTTACGTGCATTCCACCACCGTTTCCTGGGTTTGGTGCTCCAGAAGAACCATTTACTCCGTTAGAATTTAACGACGTATTTGCCATAGAAAGCATTCCATCGATAATTTCAACTCCACCACCTGCGCGGTTAGCAGAATTGTTATCAATACTTCCTCCTATAACTGTTACATCACCATCGGTTGTCAATACACCACCACCAGAACCTGAAGTTCCTGTAGCCGTATTACTTTGAACTGTAGAATTTACAATCCCTAAGTTACCTCCATTGTTGAAGATACCTCCACCGCCGTTATCGGCATCGTTACCAGCTGCGGTATTTATATTTACCATCGCATCGGTAACAGTCATTGTAGCTCCGGCTTGATTCCAAAGTCCACCACCTTCACTGGCAGCTTCGTTTGCTGAAACCGTTCCACCTGTTATTGAAATTGTTGCAGAGCCACTTACGTGCATTCCTCCCCCGTTACCCGGATTAGGCGTTCCTGCAGTTCCATTAACATCATTAATGCTAAGTGCTGAATTATTCAATGTTACTGAACCTTCAATAACTTCAATACCACCACCAGCACGATTCGCACTATTTTGTGAAATCACAGCATCTGTTACAGTAACTGAACCTCCAGTACTGAAAATTCCACCACCAGAACCTGACGTTCCATTTGCCAAGTTGTTAGTGATATTAGTTCCAGCTAATACATCTAATGTACCTCCATTATTGAAGATTCCACCACCACCGTCATCGCCAGCAGCTCCACTAGCTATATTGTTTGTAATTGGTGTTCCATCAACTGTCATTGTTCCTGTCCCATTCCAAAGTCCACCACCTTCTAGTGCAGCAACATTACTGTCTACTGAACCTCCGGTTAGCGTAGCATTTGCAGCTCCGCTTATGTGCAACCCACCACCATTACCTGGGGCGGCTGTTGCGGGAGCAACTCCTGCATTATTAGTGTCCAAGGTAACATTGGTAAGCGTTAATGAACCGTCAATCAATTCAATACCACCACCAGCTCTATTTGCTTGGTTATCGGTTATAATTACTTCGGTAAGTGTTACATCTCCAGCAGTACTAAATACACCGCCACCAGAACCTGAAGTTCCATCAGCAATATTATTTGTTATTTCTGTACCTGCTAAAACATCTAAGGTACCTCCATTATTAAATACTCCACCACCACCATTGGTAGCGTCATTTCCGGAAGCAACGTTATTTGTAATTGGAGTTGCATCAATAGTCATAATTCCAGATCCATTCCAAAGACCACCACCTTCGGCAGCAGCAACATTATTGTCAACTGTTCCGCCTGAAATGTTGGCATCGGCAGCACCTGTAATGTGAAGACCTCCTCCGTTTCCAGGAGCAGCAACTGCAGGAGAAATCCCTGCGTTATTATTATCTAATGTTGAATTGGTAAGCATCAATGAACCTTCAATTAATTCAATACCACCACCAGCTCTATTAGCTCGGTTTTCAGTAATTATAACTCCATCAAGTACTACATCTCCATTTGTACTGAAAAGACCACCACCAGAACCTGAGGCTCCATCAGCGATATTTCGAGTAATTACAGTTCCGCTTGCTACATTAAGTGTACCTCCATTATTGAAGATTCCACCACCACCATTGTCGGCGGCAGCACCCGAAGCTATATTTTGATCTATAAAAGTATCCCCATAAAAGATTCCACCTTCTATATTCATTGTACCTCCATTATTCCAAAGTCCACCACCTTCTGAAGCAGCTTCATTTAAGAATACAATTCCACTTAAAGTTACTGTTGCGGAATTACCTGTTACGTGCAATCCACCCCCGTTTCCTGGGTTTGCAGTTCCTCCGGTAAGGTTACCAGTAACATAATTCTGAATAATTGATATATCGATAAGGTTAGCTGTACCGTCAATAATTTCAATTGCTCCACCTGCTCTATTCGCTCCATTTGAGTTTAGGAAAATAGTATTGGTGTTAAGCGTTCCTCCAGTACTTAAAATAGCTCCACCAGAACCTGATGTTCCTGTAGCTATATTACTGAATATATCGGCAAAGGAATCAATATTCATTGTTCCTCCATTATTAAATAAAGCTCCACCACCTTGATCAGGATCGTTACCAGTAGCTTCGTTATTGTTCATTTGTGTATTAAAACCGGTTATTGTCATCGTTCCGGGTCCATTCCAAAGACCTCCACCTTCTACTGCTGTGTTGTTTTGAACCAAACAGTCGGTGAATGTAGAATCTCCTGCTCCACTAATATGGAAAGCTCCTCCGTTTCCAGGGGCTGTTGCTCCTGTTGCTGTATTGTTAGTAAATGTTACATTATTAAACTCAAACAAATCTCCTGCATTTGATCGTACTTCAATACCACCACCAGCTCTAACAGCTGTGTTTCCAGATATTGTAAGGCCATCTACATTTAATGATCCCATATTGGTTAAGATTCCACCACCAGAACCTGCCGTTCCAGTTGCTGAATTACCATCTATAGCTGAAGTACCATTTACAATCAATGTTCCCATTTCATTATAAATACCACCACCACCTTGTTCGGCAAGGTCACCTGTGGCTTCATTATTAGAAACTTCTGTATCTGTTACGGTCATCGTTCCTGAACCATTCCAAAGTCCACCACCTTCTACAGCTGTGTTATTTTGAATTGTACTATTAGTGAAAGTCACATCACCAGGTCCGCTTATATGAAAACCACCACCATTTCCTGGTGCCGGTGTTGCTATAAAGTTACCATCTAAAGTTACTCCTGAAAAAGTATATGTTTCTCCTCCAGCTGATGCAATTTCAATTGCACCACCTGCACGGTTTGCTGTATTTCCAGTAAACGTTACATCGTCGACTGTTAATGTTCCAGGTGTGGCGTTTAAAATTGCTCCACCGGAACCTGAAGGTCCATCTGCAATATTGTTACTTAATACATTTCCTGGTTGCACTTCTAAAGCACCTCCATTATTATATATAGCTCCACCACCATCACCGCTAGCGATATTATCGTTAAAGTTTGGTGTAGGGGAATTTGTTACTGTCATTGTACTTCCAGCTTGGTTCCAAAGACCTCCACCTTGGTTTGCAGCAATATTAGCTTGAATATTACCTCCGTTTATAATAACGGTCGCTACATTAGATACGTGAATACCTCCACCATTACCAGGTGCGGCTACTGCCGGCGCAACTCCTGCATTATTCTGGTTTAATGATACATCGGTAAGTGTTAGTGATCCATCAATTATTTCGATACCACCACCTGCGCGGTTGGCTCTATTTAAGTTTACTGCTGTTCCAGGATCTATAATTTCAACCGTTCCAGCTGTACTAAAAACACCACCACCAGAACCTGAGGCTCCAGAAGCTATATTATTTGTTATTGTTGTTTGGGCATTCACTAAAAGTGTTCCACCATTATTGAAGATACCTCCACCACCGTCATCGGCAGCAGCCCCTTGTGCTTCATTATTATCAATTGTACAGTTAGATACTGTCATAGTTCCTAAACCGTTCCATAAAGCTCCTCCTTCTAAAGCAGCTACGTTATTAATGAAGGTTGAACCAGAGATTGTAGCATCTGCACTCCCTGTTATATGCAAAGATCCTCCGTTTCCGGGAGGACCTACAGCTGTATTTCCATCGAAGTTTGAATCCGTTATCGTAATAAGGTCTGGCGAATTCACTTCAATCGCACCACCGGCACGATTGGTTGTATTGTTTGTAAATTCAGAATTTACAACCGTTAACGTTCCGCTAGAGGCTTGCCCAATAGCTCCACCGCTACTTGAAGTTGCATTTGTTGCCGTGTTTCCGTTAAAAAAACTGCCAGTAACCATAAGGTTTGAATCTAATGAACCTAATGCTCCAGCACCATTGACTCCATCTGTTGAATTATTATCAAACGAACAATCAACAATAGCTGCATTGGTTACGTTTTGAATTCCAACTGCCCCACCATCAACTGATGCAGTGGCATTTTGAAATGTTATTCCTTCAATAGTTAAATCGGTAAAATTACTAGCTCCAATAAGTCGAGCTGTTCCATTACCTGTACCATCTATAATAGTATTCCCTATCCCTGTACCCGTAATGGTAAGGTCATCGTTGATTACTATTTGTCCTGTGGTAAGGTTGATCGTGTAGTCTGCATTGAATGTGATCGTGTTAGGACCAGCTGCAGCATCTGCATCGATAACAGCCTGCCTTAAAGAGCCAGGTCCTGCATCGTTGTTGTTCATGACAACAAATTGTCCATAAGACAAAGATGTCATTAACAAGATAGAAACCAATAAAAAAAGGTTTCGCGTAATAGTTCTTTCCATAAAGTGTTTTTTTGATTAATTAAACTTGCGTTTCTTGGGGATAGAGAAACATTTATACTTAACCTACGAAGAAAACACGCTTACGGTTTGTTAAAAAAACTATAAAATTTTTGAGTTTTTTTAGATAAAAAACACAGGTCTTGTCTTTTTTGTACTAAAACTTAATAAAATGTAAAGGATAATTTAATTTTAAATTATTGTTAGTGCTGAAGATATTTAGCCACATTCTGTTCGATTCTGTTTTGAATGTTTGAAACATCTGCTTTAATAAAAGTTTCGCCAGTAATGTTTTCATACAGTTCAATATACCGGTCTGAGACTGTCTTAATATATTCATCACTCATTTCAGGAACTTTTTGGCCTTCCAGTCCTTGAAAACCATTTTCTATTAACCATTGTCTTACAAACTCTTTTGACAATTGTTTTTGTGGTTCGTTAGTATTTTGACGTTCTTGATATCCGTCTGCATAGAAGTATCTGGAAGAGTCTGGGGTATGGATTTCATCTATAAGAACAATTTTTCCATCTTTCGTTTTTCCGAACTCATATTTAGTATCCACTAAAATCAATCCACGTTTGGCTGCAATTTCAGTTCCTCTTTTAAAAAGTTTTCTTGTATAATCTTCTAATTGAAGATACTCTTCTTCTGAAACAATATAGCGCTTTAAAATTTCTTCCCTGGAAATATCTTCGTCGTGATCGCCAGCTTCAGCTTTTGTAGCTGGAGTTATAATAGGTTGTGGAAATTTATCATTTTCCTTCATTCCATCAGGCATAGAGACACCACAAAGCATTCGTTTACCAGCTTTATATTCACGAGTTGCGTGGCCACTTAAATAACCCCGAATAACCATTTCAATTTTGTAAGGTTCGCAAGCTTCACCCACTGCAACATTAGGGTCAGGGGTTGCAGTTAACCAATTGGGAACAATATCTTCCGTGTCGCGCATCATTTTAGTGGCAATCTGGTTTAATATCTGTCCTTTATATGGAATCCCTTTTGGCATGACAACATCGAAAGCGCTTAACCTATCGGTTGCAATCATTACTAATGTATCATTTTCCAATGTGTAGACTTCTCGTACTTTTCCGTGATATACATTTTTTTGACCAGGAAAATTAAAATTAGTAGAAGTTAGGGTGTTCATTATAATATATTCTTTATTCAGTAAATTATTAACTAGTCAACATTTTCAATTGACTTATAGGCAGCGATTACTTTCTTAACGAGTCTATGGCGAATAACATCTTTATCATCTAAATAGATAACTCCCACGCCCTTTACATCTTTTAATACCAATAACGCTTCTTTCAACCCTGAAATAACCCGTCGTGGTAAATCAATCTGTCCAGGGTCACCTGTAATCATAAATTTAGCGTTCTTACCCATACGGGTAAGGAACATTTTCATTTGTGCATGCGTCGTGTTTTGTGCTTCATCAAGAATGACGAAAGCATTATCTAAGGTACGTCCTCTCATAAATGCCATTGGGGCAATTTGAATGATTCCTTTTTCTATGTGTGACTCTAGTTTTTCATGTGGAATCATATCACGTAACGCATCGTAGAGCGGTTGCATATAAGGATCTAATTTCTCCTTTAAATCCCCAGGTAGAAACCCTAAATTCTCTCCTGCTTCTACAGCTGGACGGGTTAGTATAATCCTTTTAACCTGTTTTTCCTTTAGGGCTTTTACTGCTAATGCCACTCCAGTATAGGTTTTACCGGTTCCGGCAGGACCTACTGCAAAAACCATATCGTTTTTACCCATTAACTCTACCAACTTACGTTGATTGGCTGTCTGTGCTTTTATTAGCTTTCCGCTTACACCATGTACCAATACTTCGCCAGCACTTACAGGAGTTTCATAATCTTCTTTGCTCTCACTTTGTAATACGCGTTCAATTACATTTTCGTCAATTTTATTGTATTTACCAAAGTGTTCAAGAAGCATGGTCATCCGTTTATCAAATTCTTCAAGAATTTCCTCATCACCATAGGCTTTAATTTTGCTTCCTCGGGCAACAATTTTAAGTTTTGGAAAAAACTTTTTAAGTAGATCAATGTTTGCATTTTGAAGCCCAAAAAATTCTCGTGGGCTTACTTCGGTCAATTCAATAATAAGTTCGTTCAAAAGCAGTAATGTTTATAAGATTTTATACTAAGTGTAAATATAGTTTTTCCTATAACAAAAGTACCTTATTTTTGTGGTACTTGTTTTAACAAAATATCAACAATCGACAATGCCCATTATTACCCTTACTACTGATTTTGGAGAGAAAGATCACTTTGCAGGAGCAGTAAAAGGAGCTATTTATAGCGAACTGTCTGATGTTAAAATTGTTGATATCTCACATTCAGTTTCCCCATTTCATATTACCGAAGCTGCTTATATAATTCAGAATGCCTATCGAAGTTTCCCGAAAGACACTATACATTTAATTGGGATTGATTCAGAGTTAAACCCTGAAAACAAACATATTGCTGTCTATTTAGACGGCCATTATTTTATTTGTGCCAATAACGGGATTATCTCTATGTTGGCTTCAGAAATAAAACCAGAGAAGATTGTTGAAATAAATATCCACGATCGTATAGAAACCAACTTTCCGGTGCTAGATGTATTTGTAAAAGTCGCCTGCCACATTGCCCGCGGAGGTACGTTGGATGTAATTGGTAAACCTATTACCAATATAAAAGAAATTAGAGACTTGCGACCGGTTGTAAACAGTGAAAACAATCAAATTATAGGAAATGTTATTTATATTGATAACTACGGAAATGTGGTTAGCAATATCACTAAAGCCTTTTTTGAAGAAATAGGTAAAGGCCGCGATTTTACAATTCAAGCCCGTCGTGCGACTTTTGAAACTATATATACCAACTACAGCGATGCAATTAATTTTGAACTTCCTAAAGATAAACGGGAAGAAGACGGTAAAAAATTAGCTATTTGGAATTCATCCAACTATTTAGAATTGGCTATTTACAAAAGCAACCCAAGTACTGTAGGAAGTGCCTCTACCCTATTTGGACTAGAATATTGGGATACCATTTCGGTGAATTTTAAATAAAAAAATAAAACTATATGTTTACACGAATCGTAAAAATGGATTTTAAGGAAGAAGAAGTTGCTGCTTTTCTTACTAATTTTGAAACCATAAAAGATAAAATAAGAAATTTTCCTGGCTGTGAATTTTTAGAATTATACCGTGATAAACATAATAAAACAATCTTTTTCACCTATAGCCGTTGGAAAGATGAAACAGATTTAGAAGCCTACCGCCACAGCGATTTATTTAAAGGTGTTTGGGCCGAAACAAAACCAAAATTTAAAAGCAAGGCAGCCGCTTGGAGTGTGGATACACTTCACACGTTAGCATAAGCTTCAACTACCACTGAGAGTACAATATGGAAAGTTAAAAGAAATTATATGACCGCATTAATAAAACGTGAAATAACAGCCTTCTTTGCCAGCCCCATTGGGTATTTGGTAATTGGGGTTTTTCTGTTGATAAATGGGTTGTTTCTTTGGGTATTTACAGGAGACTATAACATCCTTGATGCTGGTTTTGCTGATTTATCTTCCTTTTTCCAGTTAGCACCTTGGGTGTTATTATTTTTAATCCCCGCAGTAACCATGCGTAGTTTTAGTGATGAATTAAAAATGGGGACACTTGAGTTATTGTTAACTAAACCCATTTCTTTAAAAAATATAGTGCTGGGTAAGTATTTTGGTGCCGTTACCCTAATTATCATAGCATTAATACCTACCGTATTGTATATAATTACCATTTCGCAATTAGGGAACCCGCCAGGGAATTGGGATATTGGTAGTACGTTGGGTTCGTATATTGGATTACTTTTTTTGGTGCTTGCTTATACAGCTATCGGTGTATTTGCTTCAACCCTATCACAAAACCAAATTGTAGCTTTTATTATCGCTGTCTTTCTATCTTTTGTTCTGTATTACGGATTTGAAGGTATTACTAATTTAGGTATTGATTTCCCAATTGAAACATTAGGCATGAAAGCACATTTTGACAGTGTGGCCCGTGGCGTACTGGATACACGAGATATAATTTATTTTATAAGTATCGCTGCTCTTTTCATTTCTTTTACCATTATAAAGTTGAAGAAACGCAAGTAATATGAATAAAAAAATCATTCAATATATTGTAGTAGCGTTACTGGCCTTTATTTTGGTAAATGTACTTTCATCTTACGTATATAAACGTTTTGACCTTACACAAGATAAGCGGTACACACTTTCTGAAGCAGCCAAACAAACCATTGCTTCGGCTAATTCCCCTATTGTAATTGATGTTTTTTTAGAAGGTGATTTCCCGCCAGAATTTAATCGGTTACAAGCTGAAACCAAACAACTATTAGAAGAGTTTGCTGCTTATAATCCAAATATAAAGTATGAATTTATCAATCCTTTAGAAGTGGATAATCCGCAAGCTTTACAACAAGAATTTGCTGCTAAAGGAATGACGGGTGCACAAGTGGAAGTTCGTGAAAATGGCAAAGTAAGCACCGAAACTGTTTTTCCTTGGGCGTTGGCTTATTTTAATGATGAAAACGTAGCTATTCCGTTACTTAAAAACCAGTTGGGCACGACAACACAAGAGCGGGTAAACAATTCCGTACAAAATCTAGAGTATGCCTTTGCTGATGGTTTTAACAAATTAATTACTCCAAAAAAACGAAAAGTTGCAGTTTTAAAAGGTAATAGCGAATTACCAGATCGCTACCTTGCTGATTTTCTCTCTACACTTAAAGATTATTATTATTTAGCTCCATTTACGCTGGATTCGGCTGCCATTTCACCAAACAAAACCTTGCAAACATTAACTGAGTTTGACCTCATCATAGCTGCTAAACCCACCGAAGCTTTTTCAGATTCTGAAAAATATATTCTGGATCAATATACCATGAATGGTGGTCGTTCGCTATGGCTTGTCGACGCTACCGAAAACAAAGTGGACAGCATAAGTGGTAAAACATTCGCTTTTGGAAAAGACCTTAATTTAAATGATTTCTTTTTTAAATACGGATTACGCGTAAACCCAAACTTGGTTAAAGATGTCTACTCTGCCCCTATCGTATTGGCGCAGGGAAATGAACGGGAATCACAATACAATCGCTATCCGTGGTTTTTTAGTCCTTTGAGCAGTAGTGCCAATAATCATCCTATTGTAACCAATATAGAGGCAGTAAAGTTTGATTATGCAAGCACGATTGATACGTTACCCAATCAGGTAAACAAAACAGTTTTATTATCTACTTCGCCCATAACCGAAGTAATAGGAGTTCCTTACGAAATAAACTTTGACAATGAAATACCCGAAAACCTAAAGGTTGTAAATGAAGGTCCAGATCCTTCACAGTACAGTGCTGGGGAAAAACCCTTGGCCGTTTTGTTAGAAGGAACATTTCCTTCTTCATTTACTAATCGAGTAAAGCCATTTCAGTATTCTGAAAATAAAGAAACCTCTGTCCCAACAAAAATGGTGGTGATAAGTGATGGTGATCTTATCAAAAATCAATTGGATGGCAACCGCCCATTGGAATTAGGATTCGATAAATTAACACAATCTTTCTACGGAAACAAGGAGTTTTTATTGAATACCGTAAATTATTTATTAGACGATAGCGGACTTATAAACATTCGAAGCAAGGAAATTGCCGTTCCGTTTCTCGATCCACAAAAAACAGCCGAGCAACGCACCCAATGGCAACTTATTAACATCCTGTTACCGTTGGGGTTACTTGCCCTGTTTGGAATTTTCTTTCAATATTTCAGAAAACGTCGTTATACGTGTTAACTGTTAATAAATTAGTTTTCAAAACCGTCGCATTTCAGATATATTTGTACGTATGCTGAATACAGTTCAGCAGAAATTGCAAAATCAACTATTTCCACAAAATATAGAGAATGAAATTCATCGTATCGAGTTCGTATTTACTGAAACAACTACAAGTGCTTGGAGGTATTATCAACAATAACAATACACTTCCTATTTTAGATAATTTTTTGTTTAACCTAGACGGGAGCTCGCTTACCGTTTCAGCTTCAGATTTAGAAACAACGGTTTCTTCAAAACTGGAAGTGGAAAGTAGTGAACAAGGAAGCGTTTGTATTCCTGCACGTCTTTTGTTAGATACTTTAAAGACATTTCCTGAGCAACCACTAACTTTTACTGTTGAAGAAAATAACACGGTAGAAATAAGCAGTAATCACGGTAAATATGCTCTTGCGTATGCCGATGGTGAAGAATTTCCGAATGCTGTGGAATTGAGCGATCCTTCTTCTACAGTTTTACAAGGAGATGTTTTGGCAACCGCCATTAATAAAACATTTTTTGCAACCGGTAACGATGATTTACGTCCAGTAATGAGCGGGGTATTTTTTCAATTTTCTACGGAAGGGTTAACCTTTGTAGCGACCGATGCACACAAGCTGGTAAAATATACACGTGAAGATTTAACTGCTTCAGAAACAGCTGAATTTATCATGCCTAAAAAGCCATTGAATTTACTAAAAAGTATCTTGGCCGGAAGTGAAGAAGATGTAACCATTGAATACAATGAAAGCAATGCTAAGTTTACTTTTGAAAATACCGAAATGGTGTGTCGCCTTATCGATGGGAAATACCCTAATTACGAAGCGGTAATCCCTAAAGAGAATCCGAATAAACTAAGTATTGACCGCAATCAGTTTTTAAACTCAGTACGCCGTGTGTCTATCTTTTCAAACAAAACCACACACCAAATACGTTTAAAAATTGCAGGATCTGAACTTAATATCTCTGCAGAGGATGTAGATTACAGCAACAAGGCAGAAGAGCGTTTAACGTGTGATTACCAAGGTGATGATATGCAAATAGGCTTTAACTCACGTTTCCTTACCGAAATGCTAAACAATCTCACCAGTGATGATGTTTCTTTAGAGATGTCCTTACCAAACCGTGCTGGAATTTTAACCCCAGTAGATGGGCTTGATGAAGGCGAACGAGTTACGATGCTTGTCATGCCGGTTATGCTAAATAACTAGAAAAAATTATATTCCAACTATTTTAAAATCCGTCTACTAAGGCGGATTTTTACTTTAACTATCTTTTTAATAAACAGTTAAATAAATTTTAAACTATTCTATTCTAAGCTTCTATTAAAAAGTTTCATAGTATTTTAAGGGGAAACAAAAATTGCTATGAAAAAATTTACTTTACTAACGCTTTTTTTAAGTTTCTCATTTCTTTCTTGTAAGCAACAGTTTGCAGAAAAGAAAGCAGAATCTGATCCTGAACTAGCTTCTCAAGAATACACTGCCGATACGGTACAAACCGCTATAGGTGAATTAATATTACCAGCTCCCTATGCTACAAAATCTACCGCTAAGGTTTATAACTTGGTAGATTGGCCAGAAAACCAAAAACCTAAAGCTCCTGAAGGCTTTACCGTCACTAAGTTTGCCGATGGTTTTGATAATCCTCGTTGGACGTATATTGCCCCTAATGAGGATATTTTTGTGGTAGAATCGAATACCAGAAGCAGTGCCGATAAAGTCACGTTACTTCGTGACACAAATAATGATGGCAAGTTTGAAGTACGAGAAACCTTTTTAGAGAATTTAAACCAACCATTTGGGATGCTGGTTATTGGCAACTCTTTTTATGTAGCAAATACCGACGGTCTCTATAAATACCTATATACAGAAGGTCAAACATCATTAAAAGATGTAGAAGGAACTAAAATTGTTTCGCTTCCTGCCGGTGGATATAATAACCACTGGACACGAAATATTATTACCAACGACGAAAAAGATAAGATTTATATTTCGGTAGGATCGGCCAGTAATGTAGGCGAACATGGGATGAAAGAAGAAATAAGACGCGCTAATATTCTAGAAGTAAATCTAGATGGTAGTGGTGAAATTATCTACGCAAGCGGATTGCGTAATCCTGTTGGGATGGATTGGAATCCTATTACCGGTGATCTTTGGACCGCAGTTAACGAGCGTGATAAATTAGGGGATAATTTGGTTCCAGATTATATTACTAGCGTACAAAAAGGTGGTTTTTATGGGTGGCCATATTCCTATTTCGGTCAAATTGAAGATCCACGAATGGAAGGAAAAGCCGACTCGTTAGTGGAAAAAGCAATAGTTCCCGATGTTTCTGTCGGTCCGCATACTGCATCTTTAGGTTTTACTTTTTACACGGGTGATCAATTTCCAGAGAAATATAAAAATGGTGCTTTTATTGGGCAACACGGGTCTTGGAATCGATCAAAATTCTCAGGGTATAAAGTAACATTTGTACCATTTTCTAATGGAGAGCCAACCGGTAAACAACAGGATTTTCTAGGTGGTTTTATTGCCAATGAAGCAGAAGGAAACGTTTATGGACGTCCAGTTGGGGTTACTCAAACTCCAGATGGTTCTCTATTGGTAAACGACGATACCGGAAACACTATTTGGAAAGTAAGCTACAATCAATAACTGTTCGCAAGTATGCAAATAAAACACATATTGACGGTTATTCTTATAGCCGTCTTTTTTAATAGCACAGCTCAAATTACCGGTATTGTCACCTCACAAGACGCCAACCCAATTGAAGGTGTTTCGGTTATGGTTGCTGACTCTATCAATGCTTATACGAATAGTAATGGAATGTTTTCTTTTTCTTCAGAAGTTAAGCTTCCTACAACCATTACCTTACAACATCCCGAATATTATTCTGAAACAATCACTGTTTCAGAAACAGGAAACACTTTTATTCTGAAAAAAATAAAAGAAACCGAACAATTGGAAATTGTTATCCTTGCTTCCAAATTTCAAAAAGAAAGTGGAGTATTAATTCCTACTTCGCAATTGACTTCTGAAACAATTGAAACCTACAGTCCGGTAGATTTGGTTTCAGCAATCAATGAAACGCCGGGTGTTTATATTCAGCAAGGAGCGATTAACACCAACCGAATCACCATTCGCGGGGTAGGCTCTCGAACGTTGTACGGCACCAATAAAATACGAGCGTACTTTAATGGAATTCCCATCACAAACGGGGTAGGCGAAACCGCTATTGATAGTTATGACGCTAACGATATACAAAATATTGAAATTATTAAAGGCCCAAAAGCCACACAATACGGAACAAATCTAGGTGGTACGTTACTGCTCAATTCTAAAGAGCTCTTAAAAGACGGAGCTGAAGTTTCAAATACTGTAACATTGGGCTCTTATGGACTGTTTAAAAACACAGTAAGCGCTTCTGTTAAGGAAGACAATTTATCGCTTCATTTTAATTACGATCATTTCCAACAGGACGGCTATCGCGATAACAGTCGGTATAATCGCAACAGTTATTTTCTACATACAGATTACCAGTTTAATGACAAGTACAGCATTACTTTTTTAGTAAACCATCTTAACAACAATGCGCAAATACCTAGTTCGCTAGGGATAACAGATTTTAATGAAGATCCCTCACAAGCTGCTTTTACTTGGGATGCTTCCAAAGGGTATGAGGATAACCGTCAAACCCTAACCGGACTTAGTTTTTCAAGTAGGTTTTCTGAAACGTTTAGCAACACTACAAGTGTATATTACACCTATTTAGATCATTATGAGCCACGTCCTTTTAATATTTTGGATGAAATAACCAACGGTTATGGTGCTCGAACGGTATTCGCAAAATCATTTGCTTTTAATGCGCAACAAGCTTCCGTAAGTTTTGGCGGCGAATGGTATCAAGACGAGTACCGCTGGGAAACCATTGAAAACCTATATGAAGAAAATAACAATCAAGGTAGCTTAGAAGGTAATTTACTTAGCAGGAACAAAGAAATTAGAAAACAATTTAATGTGTTTGCCACTACTATCTTACCACTTACTTCTACTATTAAAGCAGAGTTTGGTGTAAATATTAATAAAACCGATTACGACTATACTGATGCTTTTAACACTGGAAGTGATAATACCTCTGCCGACAGAAGTTTCGATCCTATTATTGCCCCAAACCTCAATATTTTATACACCGCATCGCCCAATACTTCTTTCTACGGAAATATTAGTAGGGGTTTTAATTATCCAAGTTTAGAAGAAACCTTGACGCCCGAGGGGATTATTAATCCCGATATTGGCCCTGAAACCGGTTGGAATTATGAAGTGGGAACCGATTTACATTTCTTAAACCGAAATTTACACCTTCAGTCTTCGGTTTATCTACTATCTATATCAAACCTATTGGTTGCTGAACGTGTGGGCAATGATCAATTTATTGGCAGGAACGCTGGTAAAACACACCATCGAGGTGTCGAGTTTCAAGCTGATTACAGGTTTAAAATAGCTTCTGAAATTGAGGTTAACCCTTTTTTAAATGCAGCATTCAACTTTCATAAATTTATTAATTTTGTGGATGAAGCAGACGATTTTTCAGGAAACGATCTCACGGGTGTTCCTGATAAAAAAATAACCGCAGGGTTACGGGTCAATCATAATTCAGGAGTTGGGGTTTCTTCAAATTTCAGAAACTTAGGCAGTCAGCCAATAACGGATAGTAATACGCTGTATAGCGATTCCTACACCCTATTAAATATACAAGCCGAATATAAAAAGGCGATAGCAGATGCTTTTTATATCCGGCTTTCAGCAGGCATTAATAATGTAGCTAATTCAAAATATGCTTCTTCAATTTTAATTAATGCTTCTGGTTTTGGTGGAAGCGAACCTCGGTACTACTACCCTGGTCTACCTCGTAATTATTATAGTAGTTTACAAATTCAGTATTCCTTTTAAAGCATTTAGTTAATACTGGCCATCCAGATAGGTATAAAAATGGCAATCATTGCTGCCAGGGCCAGTTTTTTATAGTAATTGTTTATAAACAAGGCTGTTATTAAATATACTGCTTCTTCGGTTCTAGATACTGCCGTACCACCTTTTGATGACAGGGTTGCGGTTACCAATGCTTTTTCCTTTTGATTGAAGCTCCATTTGGAATTCCAAATATTTTCATATTTCCAAACAAATGTCTCGTTGTTAAAAGTAGCTGTTGCTTTTGAGCCAAAGCCATTGTATGTAATGTTTCCTACTTTCTTATTGGTTTCAACGTCAAAAACATCCGTTGTTTGTTTTAAAAAACCCTTGGTTTCAAACCTAAACTTTTTGTTTAAAAGCGATCCTGTAGAAATAGAAGAAAAGGTTTTATCCACTAATTCCCCTACTTCCCTTCCATTGTCATACAATTTATATGTATCCGAAAATGTTGCTTTTTTCCAGTTTAGTTTCATCTTATATATTTATCTGCTACTCCTTTGTATTATGAAATAAAACGTATCGTCATAAAGAGACTTGGTGGTTCATTATTGCTAGCTCTTACTGCATTTACAATGGGTAGTACAAAGGCTACAATACCTATAAAAATTAGCATTAAAATTCCTAAGCCCAATAATAATATAGCTGGAATGCTAATGATAGTTAACAATATCAACGTTAGCTGAAAATTAACAATAGCTTTGCCATGTTCGTTCATTCCTATTACTTTATCCTTTTGAGTAAGCCAGATAACTAAAGGCACGATGAGCCCCCCAAATCCGGTAACATAGGTTAATAGTTGTGATACATGTGCGATGACCAACAACTGGTTGTCGGTTCTTTTTGCGGTGTGGTTGATTACTTCCATTTTTTTTGATTGATTTTGATGATATACTATATATGTAGCAAAATTTGATAAAATGTTACACACATACCAATCGAAAAAGGAATTATGTATTTTTGCAATCTAAATAAAGCAGGTACGAGATTCCTGCCTACAGAGGAATTTATGACGCACACAGATACAATCGTTGCATTAGCCACTCCCTCGGGAGCTGGAGCCATTGCCATAATAAGACTTTCGGGAGGCGATGCCATTAAAATTGCCGCTAATTTATTTACCTCAGTTTCGGGGAAAGACTTGGCGAAGCAGAAAACGCATACCGTGCATTTAGGCAATATTATGGACGATACCCGTGTAATCGATCAAGTATTGGCAACGGTTTTTAAAAACCCTAACAGTTATACGGGTGAAAATGTAGTTGAGTTTTCGTGTCACGGTAGTAGCTATATTCAACAAGAAATTATTCAATTATGTCTTCGGAAAGGTTGCCGAATGGCGCAGGCTGGTGAATTTACCTTACGTGCTTTCCTAAATGGAAAAATGGATTTAAGCCAAGCTGAAGCTGTAGCCGATTTAATCAGTAGTGATTCAGCTGCTTCACACCAATTGGCCATTCAACAAATGCGTGGCGGTTTTTCTTCTGAAATAAAACAATTACGCCAAGAGTTGTTAGATTTCGCTTCTTTGATTGAATTGGAACTAGACTTTGCCGAAGAAGATGTAGAATTTGCCAATCGTGATGAGTTTCAGAAACTAATAACCCGCATTACGCACGTTTTAAAACGCTTAATTGACTCATTTGCTACCGGAAATGTATTGAAAAACGGAATTCCCGTAGCTATTGTAGGCGAACCTAACGTTGGGAAGTCTACACTGTTAAATGCGTTGCTGAATGAAGAACGTGCCATTGTAAGTGATATTGCTGGTACTACGCGCGATACCATTGAAGATGAAATTACCATTGGTGGTATAGGCTTCCGGTTTATTGATACAGCTGGCATTAGAGAAACGACCGATACCATTGAAGGCTTAGGGATAAAGAAGACCTTTCAAAAAATGGAGCAAGCGCAGGTGGTTGTGTTGCTGGTAGACGGTATTCAGTTGACTAGTGGTAGCGATATCATTCAGAAAAGAAAGGTAGAAATAGAAAAAATTAAAAATAAGTTCCCTCAAAAACCCTTGGTGATTATTGCCAATAAAGTGGATCAACTTTCTAAAGAACAAATTACAACGCTCACTACTGAAATTCCAAATATAAAACTACTTTCAGCAAAAACAGGTGAAGGGGTTGAAGAACTACAAACCACCCTACTCGATTTTGTAAATACGGGAGCGTTGCGCAACAACGAAACCATTGTTACCAACACGCGCCATTACGATTCGCTTTTAAAAGCTTTGGAAGAAATCCATAAAGTACAACAAGGCATTGATAGTAACTTAAGTAGTGATCTCATGGCGATAGACATTCGTCAAGCCTTGTATTACTTTGGTGAAATTACCGGAGAAATATCGAATGACGAACTACTTGGAAACATATTTGCCAATTTTTGCATCGGGAAGTAAACAACGGAAATAAGGGAAAGGATCATCCAACAATAATCCATAAAGTACTGTCAATGTTGAAAATTAATCTTTTTATTATTTCTTTTAGTTTGACAATAATAGTATATTTCGTACATCTAACGTACACCTCGTAGTGATATTAAAGTATAAAGGTGTACAAAAGTACATCTTTATGAAAATTACACTAAAAAAGAAAAAACTTAAAAGCAACCGTCAAAGTTTATATATTGAATATTATAAAGGGTCTACAACTACTCCAGAAGGAAAACGTAAGCATCTAAGAGATTTCGAATACTTGGACCTCTACATTATCTTAAAAGCAAAGACTACTAAAGAAAAACAAGACAATAAGGAAACTTTGGAATTAGCTGAAAATATCTTATCAATCAGAAAAGCTGAACATTTACAGGGGAAATATCAAATTAGAAATACCAAAAGGAAAAAAATTAGATTTCTGGATTATTATGATAAGCTAAAAGAAGCCCGCTACGAAAGTAAAGGCAATTATGATAATTGGGATGCAGCTGGTATACATCTCAATAACTATTGCCCTATTAATTTAACATTTGAAGAAGTCGATGAAAATTTCATTAAAGGATATCGAAAATATTTAGACACAGAAGCAAAAACTAAAGGAGGTACTCCCTTATCCCAAAATACTAAATATACTTACTTCAATAAATTTCGAGCTTGTCTAAAAAAAGCTTTTGAAGACAATTATCTAGACACTAATCTTAGAAAACATGCTAAAGCTTTTAAAATGGGCGAATCCCAAAGAGAGTATCTGACTTTCGATGAAGTGCAAGCATTAAGTAATGCCAAATGTAAGTATGATATTTTAAAGAGAGCTTTCTTGTTCAGCTGTGTATCAGGTCTTAGGTGGAGTGATATCAACTCGTTAACTTGGGGTGATGTTAGAGATGAGAATCAAGGCAGTAGAATTATATTTAGACAACAAAAAACAGATGGGTTAGAATATTTGGACATCTCTGTACAAGCAAGAGAACTTCTAAAAGGGAGGAAGAATAATTCGGATCGTGTTTTTACGGGATTAAAGTACGGCGCACATTTCAATGCAGAAATATTACGCTGGTGTATGCGTGCTGGTATCACGAAACATATCACGTTTCATAGTGCTAGACATACCAACGCAGTCTTATTATTAGAGAATGGTGCTGACATCTACACTGTTTCCAAACGCCTTGGCCATCGTGAGCTTAGAACGACTGAAATATACACAAAGATTATTGACAAGAAAATGAAAGAGGCTTCTGAGTTGATACCAAAATTGAATCTAAGCTTATGATTAAGAATATAAAACAAACCGAAGCTTACTATAAATTCATTGGTGAATTAAAAAAAGTCCAAATAACTAATAAAACAGAGAATTCTAGGCTATTAAAACAGGTAATTAATCTTTTGGAACTACATAGACATGAATTTTATAAAAATTGTCTCTCATATGAATCGATAGATTTATACCAAAAAACACCTAAGTATATATCTGACAATGAAGAAAATATACATCGACATCTTCATCAAAACCTAATTAATTATATCACAGAATTTATTGAGCCTGTTCTAACTAGTCATCTTAAGTACATTTTGGGTAATATTAAAATTACCTCGGTGTTCTCTCCTGACACTGAAAACCTCTCCTTTATATCAAGCTGTGTCGAAAAGTTACTTAGCCATCTAGTTTTCGATATCTATAGCCCTCATTATTTTCGTACTGGTCTAGAGCCTGAAGATTTAGTTGAATTATATCTAAAGAAATTACTTGGACATATTCGTAATGATATTGGCTCGATTGAAACCATAGAGATAGAAACATTAACTAATAGGCTTGTTGTTATCAAGAGTAAACATGAATGTTTTAAATATTTGACACCCTTCATAGCGGAACTTAATGAAATTTCAGACTATTCTTCAAAATTTCAAACCACATATAAACAGGATGATGAGCCGCCCGAACTTGATAATAATATAGGCGATTTATCAAATCGAAAAATTGAAAAATTAATAGCTATTCTCTCCAAATTCATATATCGACCGACTGAAGCTAATCTTGAAAGTTTGTTGAAAAGTAAAATTGATAACATTCAAAATCCCATAACAGTAAAAGTTTACAATCATTTTGCTTTTGCTTTGATTGTTTTAGCTCAAGACAAAGTGATTGACAGAGCCACTATTGATATCTTTATAAAAAATAAATTTTTGCTAAGTAAAAAAGGACAAACAACCGATGTTAAAGATTTTCAAACTGCAGAATCGAATTTCAAAAAATGGAATAAAAAGGACAAATATAAGAATATCAAAAATTCTATTATTTCTATTTTGAAAGAATAAAAACCTGTTAATCAGTTTCTTAAGATCAATCGAATTCTATTATTTCTATTTTAAAAACTACATTACTTTCTTCTACCAATATTTGCCTTTGTTAACAAACAAAAACAAAGCGCTTTGTTCAATAACTTAAAAATCTAAAGTAATGAACATATTAAAAATAGAAGAACGATTAGATCGGATTGAAAAACTTTTAATCGCAAACAAAAAGGTATTAACTTTTGACGAAGCCTGTGACTATACAGGTATATCTAGAAGCTATTTCTATAAGTTAACTTCTAAAAATATTTTGCCCTATAGCAAACCAAATGGTAAAATAATCTTTTTTTCTAAAGAGAAGCTTGATGAATGGTTATTACGAAATGAACAGAAATCAAAGAATGATCTAAAAGACAAAGCTCTAGATTATACTCTTAAAAATAAGAGATAAGATGGAAGATGAATTAGAATACTTCAGAATAGGTACATCTTATTACAAAATTAACGAAAAGCCACTTATTTCCGGTGAGACAACCAAAGTCTTGGTTCGTTGGCGAAAAGAAACAATTATTGAAGATTTTGGTAAAGCATTCTTACGGGATGTTCCAAAACTTGACGGTTTTTGTTGTATACCCAACCATACCAACTATGAACAGTTTGTCAACAACTTCTATAACAAATACCATGAACTACCTCATAAACCAAGCAAAATAGGAGAAATCAAAAACTCCATATACTTTGTTGAACATATTTTTGGCGAACAAAAAGAATTGGGACTGGACTACTTAAAACTTCTTTTTCTTAGACCCACGCAGACACTTCCAATTCTCTGTTTGGTAAGTCAAGAGCGAGGAACAGGTAAAAGTACTTTTATTCATTGGCTTAAAGCAATTTTCGGTCATAATATGACCTATATCAAAGGTGACAGCTTTAGTTCTCAATTTAATTCAGATTGGGCTTCTAAAACTATTATTGCAATGGACGAGGTTTTCTTTGACAAGAAAGAAATCACAGAACGACTTAAATACCTTTCTACAACCGACAAGGACAAGGTTGAAGCCAAGGGTAAAGACCGCGAAGAAATTGAGTTTTTCGGAAAGTTTATCCTATGTAGCAACAATGAGGAAAATTTTATAGTAATCGATTCAGATGAAATACGATTCTGGGTAAGAAAAATTAGATCGCTTAAAAATGAAGACACTGAGTTTTTATCAAAGCTTAAAAAAGAGATACCAGCGTTTTTACAATATCTAATGGATAGAGAGTTTTCACGTCCTAAAACCACAAGGATGTGGTTTTCAGCTGATGAAATAAAAACTAAAGCTCTTAGAAAAGTAGTTTGGCTAAACAATAATGAAATTGAACGAGAAATGGTCTTATGTCTTTATGAGATTTTCGACGTTGAGAATTATAACTCATTAAAAGCAACACCACAGGATTTAGTCGCAATCATCAAAAAGATGAGAAGCAAAAACTTTATGACTAATAATATCCGAAAAGTCCTAAAAAAGAAATGGAACTTAGATCCATCTTCAAATTCAAATTCTTATAGAGGGTTTGAATATACATCTTATGGAGAGTTCATCGAAATAGACCGAAAAGGACGCTTCTATGAAATTCCTAGAAGACTAATCGCAAATATTTTTGATGAAATGATGATGTAGTCTCGTAATTAATTGATAAACAAATTATTATACTGTCGTCAAAACTATCATCAAAGTATCATCATTTTAAAAATAATGGCGGTATTACATCACTTTGATGATTGATGAAAAAATGATGACACTTGAAACATTAATAAAATCAATACTTAACAAAGCATTGTCATCAATTCATCAAGACACCATTAAACAACACACCAATGAATAAGGAAGTAATGAATTGCGAAAAAGCTCGTAATATTTCTATTGTGCAAGCACTCGGAAAATTAGGGTATTTTCCTCAAAGAGAAACAAAAAAAGAAGCTTGGTTTTTGAGTCCTTTTAGGTCAGAAACCCAAGCCTCTTTCAAAGTTTCGAAAAGTAAAAACAAATGGTATGACTTCGGAATTGGAAAAGGAGGAAATACTATTGACTTGATTGTAAGATTAAAAAATTACTCAGTCAAGGAAACACTTTTATTTTTATCTGCCAGTACCAATAACTCTTTTTCTTTTCAACAGCATCAAAACAACGATGAAAGTAAAACTAGCTATTCTATTAAAAAGGTAAAGTCATTAGATAATCCGGCATTGCTAAACTATCTAGAAATTAGAAAAATCAATCTAATAGTGGCTAAGAAGTATTGTCAGGAAGTCTACTATAAAATAAACAATAAAAGTTATTTCGCTATAGCTTTTGAAAACGATCTTGGTGGATTTGAAATCAGGAATAAATACTTTAAAGGAGGCCTTAAAAGCAAAGCAACTACTCATTTGAAAAATGAATCCAATGTTTTACTTGTATTCGAGGGGTTTATCGACTTTCTATCTTTGTTGACTTTGAATGAGGAGAAGTTCCAAAAATTTGACCACTTAATTTTAAACTCTCTTTCTTTTGTGGATTCAAAATTAAAGCTATTGACTAATTATAAGGAGATTGAACTTTACTTAGATAATGATAAAGCTGGAAAAAAAGCAAGCAAAAAAATCCAAAAGAAATTTAATTTTTCAAAAGATAAGAGTCAATCTTATAGTGGTTATAAAGACTTAAATGAATTTTTAAAAGATAAGGATAAAAAAGTCTATTAGGTGGGTTATTCGAGTAGTGTGCTTGTGGCCACAAATAGAATTTGAGACCACAACCACAACTCGCTTTTGACTCCCGATTGGTCGCAAAAGAAAAACAAAAATGAACAAAACAGTTACTATAAAACTTAGGATGACTTTACCAGAAAAAAAACGTCTGGAGTATAAAGCTAAAGCAGCTGGATTGACCCTAAGTGAATTCGTGCGAAGATGTATTGAACATCGTATCATCAAAGAGCGCTTGACTGAAGAGGAAATCAAAACCTTGAACCTACTTAAAACGGATAATGTCCGTTGGCAGAAAATAGGCAATATGTTCAGTAAACGGGACCCAAGATTACGAGACGAAGTCGTTGCCTTAAAAGATGAATTCAAAAAAATTATTATAGAAAATTTCAGATGATGGCAATTGCAAAATGTATCGGTCATACTAAAAACTCACTGGGCTATGGATGGAATGAAGAAAAAGATGCTGTAGTAGTGTACCGTAATAATATAATGGGTGAAGATCCAGGAGAAATAAACCAAGAGTTCAAATTGATCCAAGATCAAAATTACCAATGCCCCAACAACACTATTAGCGTGGTTTTAAGTCTTTCCAGTAAGAATACTGTAGAAGTTGATGACTCAAAATGGGAGGCCATAATTGATGAATATATGCAAGAAATGAAATTGGAAGACCATCAAGCGATTGCTTTCAAGCATCAAGATAAAAAGCATTTACACTGCCATCTGTATATAAATAGAGTTAGGTATGATGGCAAGGCTTACAGCAGTTCTTACATTGGGTATAAAAGCGGATTGGTTGCGGATAAGATTTCTGAAAAACATGGACTTGCCAGACCTATGCAAATGAAAAAGGAAAGAGAAAAAAAGACCAAGAATATACGAAATGAAATTTATAGAATACACAGCAAGGTAGTTACTTCCCTAAAACAGAAAAACTATGAAAATTACATACACGCTATGGCAACCCAGAATGTTACCGTGAAACCTGTTGAAAGCAAGAATGGTCATCTTAATGGGTTTCGGTATTACTACCAAAACCAGAATTTTAAGGCAAGTGCCATACACCGAAGTATGAGTTTGGCTAATCTACATAGGACTCTTTATGATTCTCAGGATGGATGGCCAGAAATAAAAGACACGCAACCTATGGTTAGTGAACATTCAAATACAGTCAATAACAACTATGAGTTTATTCGGCTTCTGGACCACATTTGCAAAATGCTTAGAAAATCTCAATCTATCGACAATTCAGCAGATATTGAAAATGAAGAGTTCAGAAGAAGAAAAAAGAGAAAAAAACGAAGGGGAAGAGGAATTTAAAAATCAACAAAAATGGCAAAAAGCAAAAACGTAATCAACAGTGATATTATCATTGCAGATTTATTTGAACTCAAAAATAAAGTGGAGACAATCGAAAAAAACTCTGCTAAAATTGATTCCTATATCAATGAACATTTGAAGCAAATACCAATTATAGCAGAAAACAATTATAATAGCACGCAGAAATTGGTGAGACTTATGAAAGACAATAGTTGCGTTTTAGATAAACAGTTCAGTAATTTCAAAAAATTACAAGAAACAACCACAGCAAATCATAAAATCAGCACCGAATCAATTAACAAGATAGATGACAATCACAAGAGTTTAATAGCTGCCTTTACAAAAGCAGAGCTATTTGAAACATCCAAAAGCCTTAAGAATTTGAAGCATTTCTTCTTTTACGGTATTTCTATTAACTCTCTTATAATCTTAATCACTTGTGTCATTCAGATATATTTTTTTAAATCTACAATTACTAAGTTATCAGGGACTCATTACCAAGATGGCTACTCAACAGGTCGGAGTGAAATTATCAATAAAATGAACAAGTTTTTAGATGAGCATTCCGAAGTCAAAGACAAATTTTACGAATGGAATACGCAAAATAATGAAAAATAGTAAATACATTTTACTGATGCATCAAAAAGGCGGTGTCGGCAAGTCAACCCTTACTCTCAATTTAGCCGTAAACTTTGCTAAAGCTGTCAATGTAGGGATTGTTGATATGGATCCACAGGGTAGCCTTACCCAATTGAGCACTGTAATTCAGGATTTAGACATCCTTACTTTAGAAGGTAAGCCTGAAAAAATCCAAAAGTTGCAATATGATTATATATTTATAGATACACCCCCTTATCTTACCAATAACCTTAAATATCTTATCAATCTTGCAGACTTGATAGTGGTTCCAACAAAAGCGGGCATAATGGACCTGATGGCCATCCAAGGGACAATGAGTCTTATAAAGTCTCAAAAGGCATTAGATAAATCTCTTGTGGTGCTTAATATGATTAAACCCAACACGACCCTTACGCTCGACATACAGACCGAGCTTAGAAAGATTGACAAGCTTTCCTTAGCCAAAACACATATAAGCGATCTCGTATCATTTACAAGGTCTGCTTTTACCAAGGGCATACCAGAAAATGTGAAAGCGAAACAACAGATTGAAAGCCTTTCCACCGAAATACTATATAGATTTCTATAATTATATAACCCTATGAGCCATAAAAAATTAGAACTTTCAGAACTATTAAAAAAGGTTAACAGTTCAACCAGAAAGCCGCTTCAAAAAGTAACGCCTTTAAAACAAGAAAAAGATGAAACGCAGTTTTCTTTTTGGATGGAAAGCAATCTTTTAAAACAACTTAAGATGAGAGCACTTGAGGAAGATACCTCTATCAAAAATATTATAAACAAAAGTATCGCATCATATATCAGCAATAAATGATTAATTTTATATTTCTAAATTCAACTATGAAATAAAATTTTGAATACATACTCTTAGCGTTTAGCTACTAAAGGTTTAAGAAAATCGCCAGTTTTTAAAATCGACCTATTAGCAGTTTAGACGTTCACGTTCCGGCGTGGGCTGTCTTATGTGGTCGATAGGTGTCTGGCGATACCTCTTAAACTCGTAAGTACAGTTCCACGCTTTTTAATTGTTAATATATGGTTTAATCTATTAATTCACTAAAAATTGCCAGACATGAAAATAGTACTTTACATCTTAAAATTTCAAAATGAGAATATTTTAAAAATAGGAATAACTACTAACATCTCTTTTAGAATATCTTGTATAGAAAAATCTTCAGGCTTTATTGTTGACCATTATAAATCTATGATAATTACGAATCCAATAAAGAAAAATATTCGTCTATTAGAAAAAAACCTACTCAACATTACAACAGATTTTCAGTACAAATTTGAAGAAAAGAAATACTTCGGAGGAATAAACGAATTTAGAAAGGGTAATTGTGTTAACCTAATGCTTCAATTTATAAAAGATCAAAAAGATTACGGTTTTAAATATAAAATCTATACCGGAATTGATGTTTGTGGACAGTATACCCACACATTACCAAAAGCCTACTTTCCTATTTTTTATCCTGTAAAAGGTATTTCTAGCATTTTAAAAAGTGATATAAAAAAATATTGTAAAGCAAATGGCTGCGATTATTATGATTTTTTGAATAAGTCACTATACGATTCAATGAAATCTCTGGGTTATGGAAGAGAAACCGAAATGCCAATAAAAGGATATAAGAATTTTTTTAAAGTATAATTTATATAAAATCTTGTTAATTATAATGAAAGTTCCCAGGGTATGTCTTCTTCAAACGTAAAGTTAAAAGGCTCTTCCTCTACTCTTTTCTTATAGTAATCCTCAAACATCCCATTAATCTGATGGTCATTTAAATACTCTACAGACACTCCATATTCTTCTAAGAAGAAATCATCATCCATATCAATAAAAATTCTATAGCAATTTTCTTCAAAAGCATTTGTATAAAACTCTTTACTAGATTCGTAGGTGTCAGCAATCTCGGTATAAAGCAACTTGAGATACTCCCTCATCGAGTAAGTATGGCAAGTTTCGCTTGTATGATTGATTACCCAAAGTACAAACTCTGGAGCCCCTGCCCCTAGCCCTTTATGAGTTTTCCATTCTGGAAATGCAAGATCTAAAAAATGAAGAACCTCATGTAACTGCTCGGTACCACTATATTCATTTTGAAGAATCTGGTAGTCTTCATCAATAAGTCCATTTAATGTATTTGAGTGCCGCATTTTTTGTAGAATTATATGATTATATAAATATATAAAATTTGGTTTTTATAAGCTTACCAATTTTTGCTAACCTCAGTAATATACCTAAAGAGATTATTCAATTAATTTTAATTTGAGAGGTTTTATATAAAATATAGACTATGTCATTTATGTAAAAGTGATTTTACATAGGCTTTAATCAAAATAAATAATGCTACCACCCCCCCTTTATATTTGTTAAAAAAATACAATCTTACTACTTAAAATTAAACTTTAAACAATCAGCATTTTACGGTCTCGTATAATCGTCAGTTACGGGTTAATAGGCGTTAATTTACGGTTTAGCACTGACGTTAGCAATTCCGAGTGGATTCGGACGTAGTCGAATCCGCCGTAATTGCGGTTATACATTGTTGGGCACAGTTATTTTCCATTGATTCTATGCAAAACATTAAAGTCTTTATGATAATTTGAAAACTTGATATCGATTAAATTTAAATTATTCTTGTTTATGTCATAAATTAAAGATAAAACTTGTTTTTCATTGTCAATCACTACCAAATAGTCTTGCACTAAAAGTAATCGATTAAAATAGTCAAAATGAGTATTAAGGAACCTACTGTCCTTTGATATTTCGCCTATTTTCTCAAATTTCTTTTTAAAGAAAGTTTTATGGGAATCAGAATATTGAGTTAAAGAAATAAATTCATCAATGTTTTTTTCATTTATTGATTTTATAACTTTTCTGTCTATTTGACTTTTTTCTATTTCATAATCTAAGGTTGGATAAATAAACCCTTGTCCTTTAATTTTTTGCGGTGTCATAACAATTAAAAAAGCTAAATTAAGGTCTTTTTTAGAAAAATAAAATGTTATATCTCCAGTAATATGTTCAGATTTATTGTACCTGTAATATTTTTTAGTGACATTATTTAACTTGAAACTTTGCAGAGGTCCAAATAAATATTTTAATTTTTTAAATGTTTCACTGTAGTCGTTATCTAATAAATTATCCAACTCATTAAAATTATTATTAACTAATAAATTACAACTTTCGATAAATAATTTTATATCTGCATTATTACCATTTTGATCTTTTATAAGTTCTTTATAATCTAATTTGCCGTTATGATATATAAAATCTAATGATAGCAGCTTAATTCCATTTTCATATTTTTTGTATTCAAGCGTGTCACCGTCTATAAAGGTACGAAGGTAAGTACCATCCATTTTTCCATCTTTGAATTCAATTCTAACTTTATCGTTGTTAGAGATACTGACAAATTCTCCACTATACGGTTTTTTTGTTTTTTTGTTAAATACCTTAATTGGGCTATTAAAAGAATACTTGTAATAAAGATCGACATTTGCAGTTTGAGAGTTACAGCTATCGAATAGTAGTAAACTCAATGCAAGTAAAATGAAGTTTTTTAATTTTTTCATTATTTAATTTTAATTAAGTCTACTAATTGTGCCCAACGGGTTTGTGTATGAGTAGTGCGGGAAGGGAGTTTCCTTAATTTTCAAGCCAACACTAGCCAAATCTACTGTTTTTCTTTTTATCTTTTTTGTTCAAAAAGCCAAATCAGAAGATTTGGCGGTCGTACCAAATATACCGAAACTTTCGATTAAACAATATCACCCGTATTACTTATACACGTTGTTGGCAATAGTATTTTTTAATCAATTAATTTCAATTTTTCGTCAAAGATTATTCTTTTTTTCTTTGATTTAAAAGAGCCTATCTCACCATATAAAATCTCTTCATAAGGCATTCCGTCTTTTGCATATGTAACGTATAAACTAGGTAGTCCATCATATGGGTCAACTTCCATATCAAAATCAATTATAAATTCATATGGTATTCTCAAGAAATTTACACAACCTTTAAATTCAGATTGTGGATAATCGGCTTTATTTTCAAAATAATCGATTGGTTTCCAAGTTCCATCTTTATTAATAACAACTTTTGAATTTCCAGAAACAAATTCAATTCCGTTCTCATAGAAATCCCAAAATTCAGCTTTAAACCACGAGCTTATATTATCGTCAGAATCCATTTCAGATAATGGCCATTGACAATCATTAATTGATTTTATTAAAATTTTAGAATATTTAAATTTAATCCAGGGTTCATAAATAGAATACTCTGACTCATTATAATCTAAATTTCTTAAAAAATTCTCTTCGAGTTTTCTTTTTAAGTTAAAGTTTCTTTTAATTTTTCTATGATTTACTACTGGAACATTGCTCTTTATGTTATTTTCCTGTTTTAGAATTTTTGATATTTTTTTTAATTGACTTATTGGTTTACTCCTAATTAAATTTAAAATATCTCGAAAATCAAGTATTTGACTTTTATAGTCAAATAAAATCTCTTCATTAGCTTTTAAAGAGTCATATTTTTTTTGTTTTTTTCCAAGTATTACAATAAATAATTCAGAATATTTAATGTGCAGATTACTTTCAATAAACTTATCTATTGTTTTTTGAATTTTGTTGCTTGATTTGGTGCTTGTAACTTGAATGCAAACAGAGTTTCTTAAATCACCTAAATCTATTGCTGGAAAGTTAACATTAATAGCATTTAAATTTATAAGATTGTAATTAAATATGTTATTGAATAACTCACAAATACTATCTTCAGATAGATTATGAGCATCAAAAAGATTCATTGAACTAAGATTTTGTAACCTTAATTCCCACAAGGCAAACTCGTCGGAAATAATTTTTAATTCAATCTCTCTGTTACTCATTTTTTATATTATTGCCAACGTGTATGTATAAAAATCAGTAACGGTGGGAGTTTGCGGATGCGGCTGAGTTTATTAATGCAAAGGCGAGCAAACTCCTGTACTGACCTTTTGGTTAAGCCACTAAGATAGCAAAACGGCTGGGATTTCCGAAGGGGAAATTCAGCCGTTATTGTTTTTATACAGTGTTGGCATTAGTATTTATTCAAGTACACATTGCAGTGATTCATTTTAGATTTTTTTTGTTTTCTCTTCAGCTAGTTTGCCTCATAGTATTAGAGACTAAATGGTCTAGAAATAAAATTAATTCCATTTTTTCTACCAAAAATTGATGTAATTTAATCAGGGTTTATGATAATTAAATAAAATATCGTATTAATACAAATAGCCCGATTAAGGTGATAAATAAAGCAAAAATGGATTTGATTAAAAATTGTTTCTGAACCCAATTTGTTCTGTCAGAATGAAGTTTATTTTTTTTCGGATAGAGAATAAGAAACCCAACAATTCCAAGAACTATAAATATAATTCCTAATTCTATTTCGTCAATATCCATTTTTTCGTTAATATTAATGCCAACGGTCTCGTATAACCGTCAGTTACGGGTTAAATTAGCGTTTATTTTCGGTTTGACACTGGCTTTAGCAATTCCGAGTGGATTCGGACGTAGTCGAATCCGCCGTAATTGCGGTTATACATTGTTACCCAACGTTTTTTTATATCCAAGTTATAACAGTTATTATTCCAACTAAAATCAGTCCGACAAGTAATATTCCAATCCCAATACAACTAACTTTGAAAATTTTATCTTTCCAAGTTTCTTTATATTCAGGAAACTTTTTGTTCGGTTCTTTTTTCTTATTTGTTAATTCAACATAATCAAAAAAGAACTCGCCATCTTCGTCAATCCAATCAATGTCAAGTCCAACTGAGGCAATTTTATTTTCGTTGTATTCAAGATTTTCAGATTTAATCCCTGCTTTTAGTAATTCAGCAGCATAGAGTTCGAGTCCTTTCCTATTGGCTTTTATGCAACTTTCGTCTGGTCCTCCGCCGTATTGATAAAATCCGAAATAAGCTTTGTCTTTTTCGTTCCGATTTTCAAGTTCAGTTATTAATTTTTTTAGTTCCTCGTCGGTCATTTCAAATGTTGGGTAACGT
>NTLF01000001.1 GCA_002631855.1 Zunongwangia sp. ESRF-bin46
TGATGTTCTATATAGTGTGCGTATGAGCCTTCAACACCGCCAGATTCAAAAACTTCTGAGTCTTTTGTAAACAACTCAAAGGTGCCTTCAGTCGTCAGGTTTTGCAGCGCATCCTTATAGGTTTTCATTACTTTTAGAACAGCTTCTTTCTCGGTGCCTAAATCTACATTTTGGCTAAACATTTGGCCTGTGGCAAACGTAAGTAGCATTAGGATTGTTGTTAATTTTAGAGTTTTCATAATTTTAGTTATTAAGGGTTATTTATTTACTCGAATTCTATTCACATTTGCGATACCAAATACAAGGACAAAAAATCTGAGGGCCACCTCAAGTGCCACCAAGGTTTTAGCTGTAACCGTTATCGGGATTATATCGCCGTAGCCTACAGATGAAAATGTAATTAGACTGAAATAGGACATATCGAAAAATACCAACAGCCCGTTATTTCCCGAACTATTATTTATCTTGAAATGAGTAGAATCAAAAAAATGTAATGCTGTATAGTCTATAGCGAATGAAAGTACAATCAGGACAATTAAAAATCCGAATAACACTAAAACGTGGCTCAGCAAATGGCTCTGTCCGATAATTTTCATTAATTGATTAAAGGATAAGGCTATGATAAATCCTATCTTTATTAGCGTAAGGGCCAATAGTATAACCACAGCACAGATAGCATTAATATTAGGCAAGACATACAGCCCGATAGCTGTAGCAATAAGCACTACCAATAGTACGTACTTTGAACTATTGAAAAGTTGCCCATAAAAGGCAGCCGTGGTTTCTATATCCTTTTCTTCACTCATTCTTTTGAGGGTTTTATAAAAATTTCTTGATATGTCTTTGTTTCGGTTTCGTTTATACGTCTAACAATGTATTTTCTATGTACGCCCGTTCTATTTTCAAGTCCCATTGAACCCAGTAACTCTTTAAAGGCTTGCATTGTGTTTTTATGGTAATTGGCTACTTTGTTCTTCTTGTCTTCCACAACTAATGACGCTACCCTCGACGGTACCATTGTGGTTATGCCGGTAGGACAAGTATCTAAATTGCATTTTAAGGACTGCACACACCCCAAGGCAAACATCATTCCTCTGGCACTATAACAGGTATCGGCGCCGAGTGCCAACATTCTATAGATATCAAAAGCCGAAATGATTTTACCAGCTGCCATTAATTTTATCTCATCTCGCAAGTCATAATTTTTAAGAATCCGGTTTGCGAAATGAATAGCTTCAACGATCGGCAGCCCTGCCCAATGAAGTGATTCCATATGGGCAGCGCCCGTACCTCCTTCGGCACCGTCAATGGCAATGAAGTCTGGATAATTTTGCTTTTCAGCGAAAGATTGAACCATTCTTTCAAATTCATCTTTTTGCCCAATACATAGTTTAATACCAATTGGTTTGCCATTGGAAAGTTTTCTCAATTTTTCAACAAACGAAATCATTTCTTCATCGTTTCCAAATGCTGAATGGTGCGGTGGCGAATGAATTTCGGTTCCCTTTTCAACATCCCTGAATTTTGCGATTTCCTTTGTGTTTTTCTTTGCAGGTAGTATGGCACCAAACCCAGGTTTGGCTCCTTGTGAAATTTTTATTTCAATCATTTTCACTACATCGTTGGTTGCGATGTCGGCGAATTTTTTGGCGTCAAAATTTCCTTCTGCATCACGACATCCAAAGTATCCAGTTCCAAACTGAAAGATAATATCTGCACCGTATTGTTGATGATAGGGTGTAAAGCCACCTTCACCCGTATTCTGGGCAAAACCAGCTATTTTGGCACCACCATTAAGGGCTAAGGTCGCATTTTTGCTTATTGAGCCATAGCTCATTCCCGCAAGATTCAGAATACTTGCAGAATAGGGTTTGTCGCACTTGGAACTTCCAAATATTACTCTAAAATCATCGTTGACTTCTTTTGCCGGATAGATGGAATGTGTAAACCATTCACGACCAACTTCATCGTAAGGTATTTGTGTGCCAAAAGGTTGACTTTTATTAGCGTTCGCAGCACGCTTATAGACTATTTCTTTTTGTATCCAGTTAAAGGGCTTTCCTTCCGTCCTATTAAGCAAAACGGTTTCTTGGACAACGTGGCGTTGTTTTTCCAGAAAATTGGTAATTCTGCCAAATAATGGATAGGTACGCCTAATGTTATCTGATTTTTGAAAAAAATCGAATAGTCCTAAAATCAAAAAAGGAAGTAATACCAATGCGAGCCACCATAACAATGGATATAAAATGATTATGGCTGTTACCGCTAAAATCAATATGTTGCTCGTTATGATAAATCCTTTTCTCATTATCCTTGTTTAATGTGAATGCCCATCACTTTCCTCGTGACCTTCTTCACTTTCGGTTTCAATATAATTTCCTTGTGGGCCCACTCCCTCTATATATACCAACTGTGAACCATAATGTCCTGCTTCGGAAACTGAATATGCCGAAAAGGCCATAACTACAAATACTGCTATTTCAAAACCACGCTTTAGTTTGACCCAAAACAGGCTTACTATTTTCAGAACTGCTGCAAGGGCACTTGACCATAGTGTCCAATCGGCATATTTATCGTGTTGTTCCAGTACGCTTTTTGCCATTTCGGTAAGTCCTTCTGTATGCGGGTGCACAAATGTTCCAGCGACATACGCCCCAATAAACCCAGACCCTACCATTAAGAGAATTACCCAGTCCATTGTCCGGTTCAAGGTAAACAACTGTATCAATTGTAAAACCACCGCTAACAGCAATAGTACAATGGGAAAATGTACGACCATAGGGTGTAGGTTGGGAAACGCATCAAAATCTGCTTTTACGGAATCTGATTGTACAGCTGATGCTATGCTGGCCGATAATTCAGTTGCATCAAGGCTATATCGTTCTTCATTTAAGGCAAAGGTTTTGGTCAAACTACCTAAGAAGGCAATGACCAAAATGGCTGAAAAAAAATGTTTTGTTTTCATCTCTTACGGTTTTTAATTAGTACCCAATTAGTTGCAGTACCAAAGTCCCAAGAACTATGCTGGCTATGATAGCGTACACGATATAATTGAACCACTTTTTTAACGGGTTTTTGATCTGTGCTTTGTTATTACCTGTATTGCAACAATCTTTCATTACCTATTTATTTTTCAGTTTTCTTTAATGAAGCTGAAACCCTAAATTTATACTTGATAATGAGAGGCGAACTGGTATTAACCAATCAACCATTTCAAATGTTCACCTCCCAAAACCAAGTACTCTTCACTAAACTTCTCTTTTTCAAAAGTTTTAAATTGCCTGACATAGGAAGAGAGATGTTATTATTTTAAGGGTTTAATCCCTCTCCCTTGTGCAGGCTGCTACTAACCAAATCAACTTTTCTATTTCA
>NTLF01000011.1 GCA_002631855.1 Zunongwangia sp. ESRF-bin46
ATAGTTCGGGAAATAACGGGCTGTTGGTATTTTTCGATATGTCCTATTTCAGTCTAATTACATTTTCATCTGTAGGCTACGGCGATATAATCCCGATAACGGTTACAGCTAAAACCTTGGTGGCACTTGAGGTGGCCCTCAGATTTTTTGTCCTTGTATTTGGTATCGCAAATGTGAATAGAATTCGAGTAAATAAATAACCCTTAATAACTAAAATTATGAAAACTCTAAAATTAACAACAATCCTAATGCTACTTACGTTTGCCACAGGCCAAATGTTTAGCCAAAATGTAGATTTAGGCACCGAGAAAGAAGCTGTTCTAAAAGTAATGAAAACCTATAAGGATGCGCTGCAAAACCTGACGACTGAAGGCACCTTTGAGTTGTTTACAAAAGACTCAGAAGTTTTTGAATCTGGCGGTGTTGAAGGCTCATACGCACACTATATAGAACATCACTTAGGGCCAGAATTAGGTCATTTCAAGAAGTTTGAATTTTCAGATTATGAAATTGATGCAGAAGTAGATTTGCCCTACGCCTTTACTACCGAAACCTATATCTACACTATCGTTCTCAACCCAGATGATGAAGGCAATAGTAGAACGATAAAGAAAAAAGGGGTGGCAACTTCTGTCCTTAAGAAGATAGATGGGAAATGGAAAATAATTAAAACGCACTCTTCATCAAGAAATACAAAGTAAAATATAATGAAAAAACACATCCATTTTTCTGTAGTATTAATCATTTCTCTAATAGTCTCTTGCAAACAAGAAAGTAAAGAGACCAAAGAAGTTGTGAAGGAAGAAATAGAAACAGTTTCTCAAACCGCTGAACCCGACAAGAAAAAACCATTAAGTCCGCATACCGAAACAATGGCAATGGTTGGCGATGCTCATATCCATATAGATTACTCTTCCCCAGGCGTAAGGAATAGAATAATTTTTGGTGGACTGTTGGCGTATGACCAAGTCTGGCAGGCTGGTGCCCATATGGCCACTTGGTTGGAAACAGATAAGGATTTAGAAATTGATGGCAAGGTATTGAAAGCCGGAAAATATGGATTTTTTGTTATTCCAAATCAGGAAGAATGGACTGTCATTTTCAACAGAAATTGGAACCAACACGGAAAGGATGACTATGATGCGAGCGATGATGTATTACGATTTAAAGCAACGCCTAAAATTTCCGAAGAAATCAAGGAACATTTAGAGTACAAAATAAACAAAACAACAGAGACTTCAGGAACAATCTCAATGAGTTGGGAAAAAGTAACGATTGAGTTTCCTTTCGAAATAAAGTAATATGGTCAACAGAAAAACAGCGAAATGGATTAGAAAAGCACACCGCTACTTGGGTATCTTTTTAGGTATTCAGTTTTTGATGTGGACGATTAGTGGGATGTATTTCAGCTGGACGGACATCGACGAGATACACGGTGACCAATTTAAGAAAGAAGCACCTGTACAGACCTCATTTAATGATTTGCTCGGCACGTCCCAACTCGCTACTAAAGAACCCGTCCAATCATTGGAATTACTGGAAATAGCAAATGAACCTTACTATTGGATTAATGAAGCACAGCTTTATAATGCCAGAACAGGACAAGGGAAAAATGGAATTACTAAAGAAGAGGCTCAACAAGTTGCAAATAGGTATATGCTGAACGATTTGGAAATAGCAAAAATTCAATTAGTCGATTCGGTAGGGCCACATCACGAATATCGCGGTCGCCCACTTCCAGCCTATGAGATCTCGTATGATGTGCCACTAAATTTAAAAGCCTATGTGGCGGTTGAGAATGGCGCTTTTCAAACGGTGAGACATAGAGACTGGCGTTGGTTTGATTTTCTTTGGATGACCCATACAATGGATTATCAGGGAAGGGATAATTTCAACACGTTGCTATTAAGGGCATTTTCACTTTTGGGATTGATAACAGTCTTAAGTGGTTTTGTACTATGGTACATCAGTTCCCCATCAATCAGAAAATTAAAGAAGAAGCTTAAATAGATAATAACTTAAAAACCAAAAACAATGGATTCAAAAGAAAACACACACGACGGAATGAAGAAAAATACTTACGGAAAGTTTATGGCTATGCTTGGGCTTTCATTTATAGCAATGTACATCACAATGTACCTAAATACCTACGAATGGGATCACGTTTGGTTTAGCCTTACAAGATTTTATATGGTTTGCCTCGGTATAGCTGCAATGGCAGTAATTATGTTGTCATTAATGCTAAATATGTATAAGAACAAGAAAAAGAACATAGCTATTTATTTGGGGAGTTTAATACTTTTTGTGAGTGCATTGGGTCTGGTACGCGAACAAAAATCAACTGTAGGTGACGTTCTCTGGATGAAAGCAATGATTCCACACCACTCTATTGCAATCTTAACAAGTAAAAGAGCCGACATAAAAGACCCAGAAGCCAAAAAACTTGCTGAGGAAATCATAGAAGCACAGTTGCGTGAGATAGCACAAATGAAAAAGATTATTTACAGATTGGAAAACAAAAAAGAGGAATAGTACTTGCACTATTTCTTTTAAAACTAATATTATGAAAAAGAATTTAATATTTATTGGCCTTGCCTTAGTAGTAGGGCTATTGGGAGGATGGCTCATATTTGGAGGGTCTGGAAATGATGAACAGGCGATAAAGGACTTGTCCGATATGTCAGATTCGCACGATCATTCAGGTGAAAGTGCTGAGCAGATGTGGACTTGCTCAATGCACCCACAAATTATGCAACCCGAACCTGGCGATTGCCCAATCTGCGGAATGGACCTCATTCCAGCTGAGGC
>NTLF01000012.1 GCA_002631855.1 Zunongwangia sp. ESRF-bin46
GGGTTGATAGTGAATCCCATTCGTTGAAATTTAGTTCGGTCTTGCCTTCTTTAATATGGTCTTCCAAAAACCAAGCAACAGGCTGAACTTTATTATACCAAGGGTATTGCGTATTATTACTGTGACAATCATAGCAGGATACCTGTAACTTGTTTTGAATGTTCTTTGGAACATTATTGACCAACATAAAATCAGTTTCGGGTACCGAATCACTTTGGTTACCAGATGATGGTATAAATTGAATACCTACAAACACCACCAATAAAACAATCGCTATGATTTTTACTATTTTCATTTAGTTGATTTCTCGCTGCACTTTGCCACAGGTTAACATTTTACTACCGTAGTAAGGATTACGCACTTCCTCTTTAGTGCTTAACCACGCCGTACCGCTATCATACATAGGGCAAAACTGCTCATAAAGTTTCATCTCTGCTCCTGTAATAGCAACCATATCTATTACATCTTTACTTAAAACTTTAAAGTGCTCTCGCTGGTGCTTGATATCACTTTCTGAAATGTGCTCTGCGTGCTCAATTGCATCTTCCATAATATCCTTAAGTTCTTGTTGCTCACTATCTGAATAACTGGATGCGTCAAAACTGCCCAAAGTACCTGCAAGTGTTGCGCCCAACTTTTTAGCTTTGACATTATCATCGCTCACAAGTGCATCTTTTAAGTTGAAATAATCCTTTAAAATGACTTCTGCTTTTGCATCTTGGTTGTCATTCATTGTAACATTATCTTTATCTTCCATGGGCTCTTGGTGCATCTCATTGCTCATTGGTGCTGCCGGTTCATTTTTATTTCCGTCTTTACAAGCAGTAACACTAACTGAAGCTATTGCGATTATGGGTATAATTAATTTTTGTCTAATCATTTTCATCTTTGTTTATTTAAAGGTTATTTATTAATAGTTTTCTTTACCGACCCACATTTCAACATTTTATCGCCGAAATAGGGATTGGTTATTTCTTTAACATCGGCATACCAATAGGCACCTTCATTGTTAAATGCCATTGGGCAGAATTTTTTGTATATGGTTCCTTCAGATAGTGCATCTTCAAACATTGGCCCAGCCTTTTCGGTAAATTGCGCGAACAATTCTCTCAGGGTTTCAATGTCCTCGGTATTGGCCATATCTTGTGCTAAGTTTTTCATCTCCATCCTTTCTTCTCCAAAAGAGGCAGCCATATCCTTACTTATGGATTTTGCTTTGCCTGCATCATCTCTTACAAGTGCCATCTTGATTTCAAGATAATTATGCCATACTTTTCCCGTCATTCCATCAATAAAACCTTGGTCTGCTATATCTGCGGTTTTTTTCTTGGCCACCTTCACCTCTTCAGGGGTGTTAATTTCTACAGTTTGTTTTTCCTTGCAACTTACAATTGCAATAAGTGCAAGGGTTAGAATTGAAGTAGTCAATAGTGTTTTCATTGTTTATAATTTTGATTATTATTAAAATCTTAAAGAGAGTCCACCACCCGCACCAAAGCGGTTGTCATAACTTCCCATCAACGAGAAGTCACGGCTCAACACATATTCCAACCCAACTTGCCACGTGGTTTCTTCTTTAAAATTCTGACCTTCGGGCAATTTGCCGTCCCAGCCAAAATCCATTTGGTATTCATATTCTCCATAAATTCCCAATCGTGGAAAAATCATAAATCCAGTACTAAAGGCAATCTGAGGACGTAGTTTGCTATCTATTCTAAAATCTGAATTAATGAGCAATGGCATTAACCATCGCACACCAGCAATGGCGGTTGTGTTTATCTCTTCAAGGCTGTCTTCGCCTTCGTTCTCGACATTTACACCACCAAATACTCGGAAGTAATCATTGAGATAACGCTCATACGTAAACTCTGCTTCCAAATTTTTGTTCCATCCGTATTCACCTCTAAAGGCAAATTGATTTCTAATATTTGTTGCAGTAGCGTAAAGCTCGGTCATATGACTTGCAGCCGTGATTTCGCCCCAAGTAAAAATATGGTCTGCTTCATTGGTAAGATTAGTCAATGGAAAATCTTCCAGTCGCTCATCGCGTGGCGTGTCGTAGCTAAAAATTCTTGCCATCCCACTATTTAAGTGATAAAGAACGTGGCAATGGAAAAACCAGTCGCCATATTCATTCGCATCGAATTCCATAACTACTTTTTGCATTGGTGCCACGTTCACGGTGTGTTTCAATGGTGAATACTCGCCGTTTTCGTTCAAAACTCTAAAGAAATGACCGTGCAGGTGCATTGGGTGGTGCATCATTGTAAGATTGTTGAGCGTGATTCGCACCACTTCACCCTGCTTAATTTTAATTTTATCAGTTTCAGAAAGGGGTACACCGTTTATAGACCAGACATACCTGTTCATATTTCCCGTAAGGTTGAACAGCATTTCTTTTACGGGCTTATCGTTTTCAAATTCGGTAGGTTCTTTGGCCTTTAAGTAATTATAATTGAATTCCGGATTACCACCAGTTTTCATATTATCGCCTACAACTTTATCCTTCGGAACCATATAGCCCATTTTCATTCCACTTTTTTGCATCTTACCGTCCATTTTCATATTGGCTTGGCCTTTATTCATTTTCATTTCGGTCTTAGACATTTTCATTTTATCGTGAGCCATTTTGGTAGAATCCATTGTCATTCCATCCATTTCCACATTTTCATCTTTCATTGACATATTGTCCACTTGCATACCACCCATATCCATTTTATATTTTTTCATCACTTGAATGGAATCGTTTTTAGAGGGATTGAATTTTGAAGCTGGCGCACCCATCTTCATTCCCATAGACATCATTTGTTTCATATTCTGTATGAGGTTGGGTTCAGGAACAATTGGTGCTTCCAATACATTTCCGGCTCCTATATATGCCGAAGCTTCACCGGAACCGTCTTGCGCAGTTGCTCTAATTTGAAGCTTTCCGCTATCTGGAATGGTTATGATATAATCATACGTTTCTGCAACACCAATCAACGTCTTATTTTTCTTCACAGGGACGACATCCAGTCCATCAGCAGATACGAGCATAGGGTCTTCACCGCCGAATGTTAGCCAGAAATAGGATGCTGCTGAAGCGTTTACGAAGCGAAGCCTTACACGTTCACCAGGCTCGAAATCTGGATATTCTTGTAGCGTACCGCCATTAATGAAAAAATTATCATAATAATTATCTGAAACGGCCACGTCTGGCATACGCTGCCACGCCATTTTCAATTTTGCACCTACGCCACCTTGGGCAATTAATTTATCAAGGCTTTGAACCTGACCTTTTTTAATTAAATACCACTCATTACCACGTTTTAGGTTTTTTAATTGTGATTTAGGATTCTCATCCATCCAATCCGAAAGCACAAGCACTAAATCTTTATCGTACTCTAAATCAGTTTCTTTTGGGTTAATTTGAATTGAACCATAAACGCCTCTTTGTTCTTGAAGTCCGGTATGTGAATGATACCAATACGTACCCGATTGCTTCAGAGCAAATTTGTATTGAAGGGTTTCCCCGGGACGGATAGGTGGTGTAGTCAAATAAGGCACACCGTCAAAAAAGTTTGGCAATATCATCCCGTGCCAATGTACTGAAGTTTCCACATCCATTTTATTGGTTACATTAATAATGGCAAATTCACCTTCATTAAATTCAAGATTTGGGCCAGGAATACCGCCGTTGATGACCATAGCTTTGACATCCTTTCCAGTATAGTTGACTGTTTCATAACCAATTGTCAAATCATAAACCCGTTCTGGCCAGTTGTCTATATTTTCTTCACTTCTGTTAGATACTATCTGCGCTATGCTATTTGTTGTAATGAGAAGCACAACTAACATTATTGTTTTTCTAATCATCGTTCTCTTTATTTTTTGGTTCATATAATTTTAATTCCCTGCCATTAAATCGGTTTACTTTTTATTTTTATTTATGACTACACTAATTTTATCTTTGATAAAATTAGTGCTGTAAACCAACGATTTGTGTCATAATTATGGTTATTATCTATATAATTTTGTCAATCGAATTTCTATTTTTTTTTTGTTGTTTTTTATAGGCTGTTAAGCTCATTCCCGTTTCAATCTTAAACTGTCTGCTCAAATGATTGATATGGCTGTAATCCAGTAGTTGACTTATCTCGGTAAAATTCTTTTCTTGCGTTTGTATGAGCTCCTTTACCTTTTCAATCTTAAGTTTGATAAAATACTTTTCAATGGTAACCCCTTGAGTAAATGAGAATACCTTACTGATTTTAGAATATTCTTGATTGAGCTCATTTGCCAAATGCACAGATAGTCTATCGTTCAAATAAATAGGTAGATTATCCAACATTTTAATGAGAATAATCTTTACCTGCTCGGTCAGTTTATCTTCAGCGGTATCGATAAACTCAAAACCATTGTTATCCAGAATTTTCTTAAAAGCATATAACTCCTCATTGTTCTTGATATTAAGCCTTACACGTCCCAGATCTATTTCTTTTAAATCAATGCCTTTCACTTCTATTTCAGATTTGAGCACCTTGATGCAACGGTCACAAACCATATTTTTTATGTAGTAATCTTTTGCCATCTTTAGTTGATTAAATAGTTGATAATGGCCAATTGTACAAAGTACCGTTGTACCGATTCAATTTGATTCATTTGAAATTTTAATTGCAATTCTTGAATGTCCAAAACATCATTAAAATCGATGGTTTCTGTTTCATAATTTTTTACCAGAATTTCTTCGGCATCTTGGGCTTGTTTTAAGTTACGAACTTGTGTGTTGTAAGCGATGCGTGCTTGGTTGCGTTGTGATTGTGCTTTCGCGAAAGCGGATTCCAACACATTTAATCGCTGTTCCCGCTGGGTCTCTATTTCTTGCTGTCGCAGTTCATTTTGTTTTGAAATCGATTTGTAACGATTATTGAAAATAGGAATGGACACGGAAACCATAGGCATCAATATATCTTTCCCATTATCGCTGAAGTTCACATCGCTACGTTCCGCTACGGGCAGGTAGTCCACACCAAAACCAATCATAGGTAGACTCTCACGCTGGTTAAGCAATTCAGATTGTTCTACCGATTCATAGAGCTTGTCATATTTGAGTAGTTCGGGATTAAGTGATAGCGCTTCATTATTATAGAATGGGTCTTCCTGCGGAATTTCCATTTCGGGAACAACTTCAACTGTCATCATTGTATCACGGTTGAGCAAATTATTGAAAGCCGTTTGTTCTGCTGTAAATTCTTCTTCCAGCACTTCCTTTTGTTGCTGTATCTCATTCTTCCGTATTTGAAGTCTCAATACATCTACGGCGCTCGCTTTTCCCACTTCTACAGATGTGAGTGCAAGTCGTTCATAGGTTTCCAAAAGCTGAATATTTTCATCCAGTACGCCTTGCTTGGCTCTTATGGCATACAAGCGGTAATACGATTGTGCTACCGAAAGTGCGAGCTTGCGCTTTGCAATCGTGATGTCCACATATTCGGCATCTGCCATTGCGTTGGTATAATTTTCACGAGCGGTAATGGTGCCAAACCATGGCAACATTTGCTTGACACCTATGCGTGCACGTTGTGCGCCCACTCTGGTTTCAGGCTCACTCACAAAATAGCCGGCACTTACTTCGGTATTTGGAATCCAGTTGGTTTCGTTTACCTTCTCTTCAGCGATATTATAGCGCAATTCAGAGGCTTGGATTTCTGGATTATTGGCTTCGGCTTCCTGAATGTAGGATTGTAGTTGTTGTGCTTTCGAGAACGCAGTAACAAACAAGAACACGAGTATATATTTCAATTTTTTCATTTGTTTGCTCTTTTAAGTTGGTATTCCTTTTTCCAGCTATATAGGACTGGCAGTAAGAAATAGGACGTAACGTCGATGATCATTCCGCCAAAAATGGGTATCGCCATCGGTATCATAATATCGCTTCCCTTTCCTGTAGACGTAAGAACAGGAAGTAAAGCGAGCACTGTAGTTACGGTAGTCATCAAACACGGACGAATCCGTTTTCCAGCAGCTTCCAAAGTTGCAAGACGAATGCCTTTTTTATTGTCTGGCTCGTTACTTTTGAAAGATTGGTCTAAATAAGTGGCCATTACCACGCCATCATCCGTTGCGATACCAAAAAGAGCAATAAATCCTACCCAAACGGCCACACTTAGATTGATGGTTTTCATATTGAACAAATCCCGCAGATTTTCACCGAAAAAACCGAAGTTGAAAAACCAATCTTGGCCGTATAACCATATCATTATAAAGCCACCTGCAAAGGCTACGGCGATTGCAGTAAAAACCATAAGCGATGTAGAAACCGACCTGAATTGGAAATACAAAATCAAGAAAATGACGAGCAGGCAAAGCGGTACAACAACCGAAAGTGTTTTTTCTGCTCGCACCTGATTTTCATAAGTTCCTGTAAAGCGATAGCTCACGCCTTGTGGTACGACCAGCGAACCGTTATCAATATTTTCTTGGATCAAGGCTTGGGCATTTTCTACCACATCCACTTCGGCAAAGCCGTCAAGTTTGTCAAACAGCACGTAGCCAATTAGGAAAGTGTCTTCACTTTTAATAACCTGTGGCCCTTGCTCGTAGCGAATATCTACCAATTCGCCCAGCGGTACAGGACTTCCTTTTTCAACGGGAACATAAATGTTACGCAAGTCGTCTGGATTTGCCCGTAATTCTCTCGGATAACGAACCCGCACAGCATAACGTTCACGACCTTCCACAGTTTGCGTGAGTGGCATTCCACCCACGGCCACTTGAAGGATTTCCTGAACATCCATTATGGACACGCCATATCGAGCTAATTGGTCTCGTTTTATATCTATAAGCAAGTATGGTTTGCCTACAATACGGTCTGCAAAAACGGCTTGTTCCTTAACGCCTTCAGATTGTTTCAAAATGTCTTCCAGTTGCAGTCCGAAATCTTCTATGGACTTTAAATCGGGCCCTTTTACCTTGATACCCATAGGTGCGCGCATTCCCGTTTGTAGCATTACCAGTCGTGTTTCGATAGGTTGCAATTTTGGTGCAGATGTCACACCCGGTAATTTAGTCACACGTACAATCTCGTTCCAAATATCATCAGGACTTTCGATTTCTGGTCGCCAGTTTCGGTAGTAATCACCATCGTCATCTTCAATCAACTCTTCGCGTGTAGCAGTTGTTTTGAGCGATGCTTCGGCATAGTTGACAGCTTCATCTATCTCATTATTTGGGTTGATTATAAATTTGTTATTCTTCAGTACAAACAACCCATCGTTATTGACCTTATAGCGTTGTCGCTCGCCAGAACTATTCCGCATATATTCAGATTTATATTGAATAACGTTTTCATACATTGAGAGTGGTGCTGGGTCGAGTGCGCTTTCCGTTCTACCAGCTTTCCCTACTACGGTCTCGATTTCAGGAATGCTTGCCACTGCCATATCCAGTTGTTGCAGTACACGCTTGTTTTCTTCAACGCCTGCGTGCGGTAGTGAAGTAGGCATCAACAGGAATGATCCTTCATTGAGCGCAGGCATAAATTCCTTACCCGTATTGCGCATTATGATAATACCCAGCGTGAGTACCGTAGCCGGAATGATCAAAAATAGATATCGATTTTGAAGTGCCCATTTCAAAATACGCTCGTAGTATATCCTAAAAATTGAGAAAACACCGAGCAGTCCAAAACAGATGATAGAAACAAATATCAGGTTCATCACAATGCTTCGGTCAAAGCCCAACGGTCGCCAGTAGGTAGCAAGCAAAAACACGATGGCAATAGATGAGATGATGATGTCAAGTAAATTTTTACGCTTTCGCAAAAGCGTACCACGCATCTTTAAAAATGATGTTGCGGCAAAGGCTATAAGAATCAGACCCAACCAGAGTCCGTAAACAATGGCGAGAATTCCCAATAAAACAAGCAAGCCACTGATGGCATACTGAGTACGTTTCCGAGCACTCGTCTTGCGGAAAAGAAATGCCGCAATGGGAGGAATGAGAAATAATGCAATGATGAGCGATGCCGTGAGCGCCATTGTTTTGGTAAACGCAAGCGGACGGAACAGTTTTCCTTCGGCACCTATCATTGTGAATACGGGTAGGAAACTTATAATAGTAGTTAAGACAGCCGTCAGAATAGCGCCAGAAACTTCAGCAGTTGCGTTGTAGATAATTTCGTTTGTGGTGTATTCTTTACCATTTTCATTAAGGCGCAGCTTTTGGTCTTCCAAGTGCCGTATCATATTTTCGGCAAGTATCACGCCCACATCCACCATAGTTCCTATGGCAATGGCGATACCGGAAAGTGCAACAATGTTCGCATCTACATTAAAAAGCTTCATCGTGATAAAAACCATCAAAACAGCTACAGGCAACAAACCGGAAATTAAGATGGATGCGCGTAGGTTAAACACCATAATGATAATGACTAAAATGGTAATCAAGATTTCCAAAGTCAGGGCTTCGTTGAGCGTGCCCAACGTCTCCTGTATGAGTTCGGTACGGTCATAAAACGGTACGATGGTTACTTGTGAAGTGCGACCATCTGCCAATGTTTTTGTAGGAAGTCCAGAACTTATTTCGGCAATTTGATCCTTGACATTGTTGATGACTTCCAGGGGATTTGCGCCATAGCGAGCAACTACGACACCCCCCACGACCTCAGCACCTTCCTTGTCCAAAATACCTCGTCTGGCAGAAGGTCCTAAATGGACATTTGCCACGTCTTTGATACGGATTGATGTGAAATTTTCTGAATCCACCACGGCATCTTCGATATCCGAAATAGATTTCACGTAGCCCAATCCGCGCACGAGATATTCGGCTTGATTAATTTCGAGTGTTTGCGCACCTATATCTTGATTGCTTTGCTTGACAGCTTTGACCACATCCCCCATACTCACATTATACTGGCGCATTTTTTCTGGGTCGATATCCACTTGGTATTCCTGGACATAACCACCTATGGAAGCCACTTCAGAAACACCGCTTGCAGATGACAATCCATATTTCACATAGTAATCCTGAATGCTACGCAATTCCTGTAAATCCCAACCGCCAGTTACGTTACCGTCTTTGTCGCGACCTTCCAATGTGTACCAAAATATCTGTCCGAGACCTGTGGCATCTGGCCCGAGTGATGGATTGACACCATCGGGCAAAAGGTTTGCAGGAAGGGAGTTTAATTTTTCCAGTATGCGACTACGCGACCAGTAGAATTCGATGTCTTCTTCAAAAATGATGTAGATGCTGGAAAACCCAAACATAGAAGAACTCCGGATGGTTTTCACGCCTGGAATACCGAGAAGGGAGGTGGTTAGCGGATATGTGATTTGGTCTTCAATATCCTGTGGCGAGCGACCTTGCCATTTGGTAAAAACAATTTGCTGGTTCTCGCCAATGTCTGGAATGGCATCAACGGCAACTGGGTCTGTGGGCAAAAAGCCCGTTTCCCAGTTAAAGGGTGCGTTGACCACGCCCCAACCCACAAATAGGGTAAGCAGTAGAACGGCAACAAGTTTGTTTTCTATGAGAAATTTAATGCTTTTATTGAGCATAGTATTTGATTATTAGATAATTGGAATTGCGTGTTGAAAAAAAAATGTCAAACACGAGTTTTAGCCCACGACATCGTAGCTGTTGGGCTTCATTCAAAAAATCTAATAAATCAAATTAAAAAAGTCTGGTGCAGTACTTGCACATCCCGTTTGACAAAGGGTCGCGGGTAATCTTCAAAAGGAACTTCTTCAGATTCAGTTCCTACAAATAGGCTTATGTAAGAATACGTATAAGCAGCGATGAACGTTTGCTGCTCAAAAGAAAGGGTGTCAAAGGAAATTTTAAAATCGTCTTTGCCCTCCTTTATAATTTGTTGATTAGTACAACAAGATTTTTCAGTCATTTTAGGATTCTCACAAGTTTTGGTAGGTTGCGCTTTTTCCATTCCGCAACCTTCAGCTTTTGAGAATAAACTTAAATCGACTAATGAGTCCCCACAATAGTGCATATCCACGGTAAATGACATAGTAGAGAACATCACTACAAAAGCCATCGAAATGGATAAAATTTTATGGAAAATTTGTTTCATCATTGCAAAACTACAAAAATTTAAAAGTTTTTATTGGGATTAACAGAATTTTAATTCTCGAAAAAAGTATAATCAATCAATAGTTAGTACAAAAGTAAACTCGTAAAATACACACATCAAAAGACTACGGCATAAAGCCAACACAACATCCATCGCTTATTTATTCCGTTTCCTTTTGAGCTGAGATTTTAGCTTCCGTTTGGGTACTGCTCAAATATTGTTTAATCTAAATTCAAAAGCTATGTATTTAAAAAATTTGCAACAGGATGAAATCTTTGTTCCATCAGAAATGAAATCGTTGAAAAGTCTGACACAGATGGAATCCCGAAGAGGGCTTGAAAATGTTATTATCTCAAATGGCAAAATCGTCAATGTGGTCTCGAACAGCTATGGTCACATTCCGAATCAACTGTTCTTCAAGAAAGCCGAGGAAATGTTGACTGATGCACAACTGAACTTTCACAAACGCACCATCAACAAAAATGACAGGTCGTTCATTACCGACTTTATCATCGATGACAAAAGCCAGTTTACGGTCAAGAACGACAAGGACTTGATAATGCCGATGCTTCGGTTCAAGAACTCGTATGACGGAAGTGAAAAGACCTCTGGACACTTCGGGTTTTATAGAGAAGTGTGCTCAAACGGTCTGCACGTTTCACAGGCTGAAATTGAGTTTTCAATCAAGCACAGTAAGAACAATACACACTTGATTATGCCGAGGCTGAACAATCTATTCGATAAATTTCTGGACAATGAATTCTACACCATTACAAAGAAATTCGATAAGATGAAGGAATTTAAAATCATCGATACACAGGAATTTGTAAAGGGAATTCTTGACAAAACGAAATTGTTTCGATATGAATGCAGCGACAAGAATAGCGACCCTTCAAAAAAGTCTCGTGAGGTCATCGAAATCTTGAACTACGAAGCCTTGTTGCTCAATGAAGAACCAAATCTATGGTTGGGTTACAATGCATTCAATTCAGTACTTCATAATGTTTTGAAGAAAAGCTTCGGCCAACAAGAACGGTTGGATAAAAAGCTGTTTGATGAAGTTTATGCTGTGGCATAAATTAAATAAAGGTTTGTCCAGTACCTCAAACTGGATTTTGATTTATCATTCCCTAAGGTGTCACTAAATTTTACCATTAAAAAATGGGCTATCAAGGGCATTCAAACTTATCCTGTAAGAAAAAAGTGCGTAAAGTGATCGGATGGATTTTTTCTATTTTAATTTGATGGTTATAAATTTACACGACTATAAAGTATATTTTGGAGAAATTATTTAAAACCACCTATTTTAGTCAGTTTGAACCTGCCCTTATCAGCGAGATGATTGAGGTTGGGGATTTCAGTCAAATTTCTGAAGGTCAAGACTTAATTAGAGTTGGACAATTCATCCATTTTATACCATTGGTAATTCAAGGTAGTATTAAAATAATGCGTCCTGATGATGACGGAAATGAGTTATTGCTTTATCATTTAGAAGAAGGAGGAACCTGTGCAATGTCAATGAATTGTTGTTTGGGAAGCACAAAAAGTGAAATACACGCGATTACAGAGACTGATGTCAAGATTCTTAAAGTACCTGTTGCCAAAATGGAAGAATGGTCCAGTTCTTATAAAACCTGGAGACATTTTGTTTACAACAGTTACCATAACCGAATGATGGAAATGTTGGACAGTATAGACAATATTGCGTTTAATAATATGGATGAGCGATTGGAAAAATATCTTCAGGATAAAATGGAAATATTAAATAGCAAACACATATACTCAACTCACAAAGAGATTGCACGAGACCTGCATACCAGTCGTGTGGTAATTTCACGCCTGCTGAAGAAAATGGAAAATAGCAATAAGTTAAAATTGCACCGCAGTTTTATTGAAGTCCTGTAACAACAGTTATAGACTTTGAACATACCGACACGTACATTTGTTCCATAATTTTCTGAACAAATGGAAATCGTAGAAATTTTAGGTTACATAGGTGCTCTTTTGATAGGCCTTGTATTAGGGTTGATTGGTGGTGGTGGCTCAATTCTTACCGTTCCTATCTTGGTGTATGCACTTGCGCTTAACCCAGTAATTGCAACAGCATATTCATTATTTGTGGTGGGAGCAACATCTCTTATTGGTGCAATTAAAAATATGATGAAAGGGATGGTGGATTATAGAACAGCCATCATTTTTGCTGTGCCAGCTTTTATAGCTGTTTATCTTACTCGGGCATTCTTAATTCCTGCTATTCCTGAAGAACTTTTTAGTATAAACAGTTTTATGGTCACGAAGAACCTGGCCATAATGCTCTTTTTTGCCATTATTATGTTGCTCGCATCTGTTTCAATGATTCGAAACAAGCGAAAAGAAATTGACCAGGAAGCTCAAATAACCTATAACTATCCTTTAATAATTATAGAAGGTTTGGTGGTGGGAACTATTACAGGTATTGTAGGTGCAGGCGGTGGCTTTTTAATTATACCAGCCTTAGTTCTCTTAGCAAAATTGCCAATGAAAAAAGCAGTTGCGACATCCCTTTTAATAATCGCGATTAAATCTCTGATTGGTTTTTTGGGCGATGTTCAGAATTTAGATATTGACTGGCAATTCCTTCTTATTTTTATAGCCACTTCGGTAGCAGGTATATTTATTGGGATATGGCTCAATAAATTTATAGACGGAAAGAAACTCAAGAAAGGATTTGGGTGGTTCGTTCTTATAATGGGTATTTATATTATCTACAAAGAACTTGCTATGTAACTTGATAACGGATATTCAAAATATATTTACAACTCACAAAGAATGTGTTAATCTTTTGTTATACCTGTGAACTTTTGGTATTTCCTTAACCTTGTTTATCCATAAAAACTCTTATGTTAGATTGCCTAAACTGTTATTTTAGACATATATGGCTTTAAGATTTGAACCTATATTAGCAGAAGGTATTGCCCAAGTTTCATATTTTATCTGTGATGAAAATGCAGGGTGCGCAGCTGTGATCGATCCTCGTCCCGATGCCGATATTTACCTCCAAAAAGCACGGCAATATCGTGTAACTATCACCCATGTTTTTGAAACCCATATCCATGCAGATTTTATGAGCGGGGCGCGTGAGTTGGTATCCCGTTGCAAGGGAAGCGCTAAAATTTTTGTGAGCGTAGAAGAGAATGCCACATATGATTTCGAACATGAACCTGTTCGTGAAGGAGATGAATTTAAATTCGGTCAAGTCAAAATAAGAGCTATGCATACTCCGGGTCATACCCCCGAACATGTATCCTATTTATTATGCGATACGCATAAAGGAGAACCTTGGGGCATCATGACCGGGGATTCACTGTTCGTAGATTCTATAGGGCGGCCAGACTTATTAGGTGATGAGAAGACTGATGAATTGACCCACGCTCTTTTCAATACAATGAAGGAAGTTTTCTGCAAGCTCGGGGATGAAGTGATTGTTTACCCATGTCATGCAGCAGGTTCGGCTTGCGGTCCTGATATAGGTGACCGTATGAATACTACCATTGGATACGAGAAAAAACACAACCCATTCATGCAGATCGAGAGTTTCGACGCATTTAAAGAAGCCGTTCAGGATAGTGCTCCTCCAGTACCTACCCATTATCCAAAGATGAAAAAATTGAATGCGAAAGGACCAGAAGTTTTTGGCCATATGCCACAAGTTAGGTCTTTAAGCATAAAAGAGTTTGAAAAAGAAACAAAGAACACAGATACGGTTATTATAGATACCCGGGATATGTTAGCTTTTGGAGGCGGCCATATTGAAGGGGCCCTCAACATAGGACAGCGCCCCATTCTATCCGTTTGGGCTGGTTGGTTGATAGATACGAATGCACCTATTTTACTAGTCCTTCCCGACGATAAAGATTTAGAGCGGGTCGTGAAGCTATTATGGCGTACCGGACATTCCAATATTAAAGGGTATCTAGCGGGGAACATGCGTACTTGGCAAGAATCAGGTAAACCAATTAAAAAATTGCCTCAACTCAGTGTATACGAACTCAATCAATATAAAGAACAATATCAGCCTTTGGATGTACGCAAGGATAAGGAATGGCAGAATGGCAATATCCCTAATGCCAAACATATATTTCTTGGCGAACTAATGGATAATGTTAGTAAGCTAGATAAAGAACAAAATTTGGCTGTGTATTGTGCGAGCGGCTATAGGGCCAGCATTGCTGCCAGCTTTTTACAAATAAAAGGATTTAAAAATGTTCATAGCATTCCTGGCAGTTTTAAAGCTTGGAAGGCTGCGAATTTACCAATTGAAAATTAAACAGAAAATCAAAAAATAAATAGAAATTATGGAAAAGGAAATTAAAAAAGTGAATGAGAAAATTTCAGTGGCTGCTTTTGACCCTGATGAAAACAGCTTTAAAGCATTTGCCGATAAAGGTTTCAAGTCGGTTATTAATTTACAGACCGATGAAGAAGAGCAAAATGTTTCCTCAGAGAAAGAAGAAGAACTTGCTAAAGATAACAATCTAAAATATAGGCATTTTGGAGTATCTAAAGATAACTTATCAGAGGCTATGGTCGATGATTTTCGAGAGGAGCTTGAAAACTTGCCCACGCCGATTGTAGTTCATTGCAAATCTGGAAAGCGCTCTGGTGCCTTCGTGATGATGCATATCGGTTGTCAAAAAAATATGTCTGGGGAAGAAGTAATAAAACAAGCCGAGGATATGGGGTTCGAATGTGATGTGCCTGAACTGGAGCAGTTCCTCAAGAAATATGTAAACGAGCATTCCAATTCCTAAATTTAAATCGAACAGATTCTTAGATTAGTGAGTAGCCCATAAATAGATATTATGAAAACTAAGAATCTGTTCTATATCCTAAGGTTTTTTTAAAAATCCGAGCGGGTTTAGTAAATAGAGTGAATTATTGGCAGGAATTTATTTTCTGCTTTATTGCAGAATGAAAGTTTAAAACTTTCACTTTCATTAAGTAGGTGACCATTGGCCTAAAGTTTGGGTCAAAGTCGCTTGAATACATATACCAATCTTTTGGAATTATTGGAGTATAAAGTGCGGTTATCGTATCGTCTTTGGAAGTCGTACCCTCTTTTACTTCTGCTGACCAATCCGGTGCTTTCATCACATGTGACTGTCCAAATTTACTTGTAATGAAAGTACGATTACAAATATTAATTTTAAATTTCTCCTACAATGCTGTTGCTTTTAAGTATTACAAGAAAGTATTGCTCGGTTAATGCGTTTCCATCACCTTTCCAATCAATACTACTTTAAACTATTTAGAAATTTTGTAAATTCCAGATCACTGTAATCGGCCATACCTTTATGTCTCAAAACCAGATTTCCCTCGGCATCAATCACATAAGTTGTAGGTAAGGCAGATGATTGAAACATTTCTGGAAGATTACTCGCAGGAGCGTAAATAGGTAAGTCATAACCCTTGCGTTTATCAAAATCTTTAGCCTTTTCAAAATCGTCATCGAAGGACAACATTACAAATGCAACTTCATTACCCAATTCTTCGTGCAACTTATCTATGCTCGGCATTTCCGCAATGCAAGGCGGACACCAAGTTGCCCAAAAATTCAAAAATATGACCTTACCTTTAAATTCTTTCAATGACCTTGTTTTGCCTTCAGCGTCAATCAATTTTAGGTTCAAATCTGCTTTGGTAAGATTTGGCATTGATGCCTCATCGTTATTTTCATTGTTTCTTACCTGCGCAATTTCTTCTACATCAGGATTCATCAAGCCAGTAGCGAGTAATCCGCGTTGCGCAAAACCTACGACTTCGGTATGTAAACCAGTTGCGTAAAGTGTAATGGCCAATATCGCAAAAATTCCATATTGTATCCACGTTTTCTTTTTGTTTTTATTTTCTTTCTTAGTATTCATAACTTTAATTTTTATTGAAATTTATAGTTAGTTTTGGGCACGGTCGAAAAGGAATATGTGCCGAGATATTCACAATAGGCTCTTCCTTCCAACGTGGGCGATATGGGCGAATTTTTTTTAAGATATTCCTCAACCACCTCATGAATGGTATAATCCATTACTTCCACATCTTTCACATTAGCCATCCTGCAAAGATTATCAATTGGGTCGCCTGGTCGTACACAAGCAGAAATCGTGTAGAATTTGTCATCTTTCATAGGCTCGCCGTTGGCCGTTATTGCTGAGATACGGTTTCCACGTTCGTTTTGACTATTAAAATTAACTTTCATTCCAGAGAACCGAACCAACCAGCCGCCAAAACGTTCGGTTGGGTTTTGGGAAAAGGCATTGTGCATTTCCTTTTCTAACCAATCTTTTATCTGTTTACCAGTCGCCTTTCCTGTCTTTACTTTTTCGTTTACAGGTAGTAAATTCCAAAGATTTGCACGAGTAATAGATGCAGGCTTCCCGTCTTCGGGAACGATGGGATTACCAAATCTAAAACCGTTTGATATTGAAATATCAGCACCCGTTTTCCAACGTGCGGCATCGGTAATCATATTGTCCATTGGGTTTTCAACAGTAAGATAGCGATAAATAGGTGTCTTTGTGTACCCAATCACTGTTTCCAAATGCTCTTCGTAGGGCGCTTTTGCCTTATCAACAAGCGCCTGTACTTCCTTATCAGCTGGAAAAACCCTTGGGTCAACATCAATAAGTTCATAATCATCATCCACCAATATGCCATCCACAAAATGCAAGGTAAGCTTACCAACAAAAGAACCAAACGCACCTGGTTCGGTAACCTTTGCGAATTTGCCTTGTATAGGTTTGCGAACGCGCTCGTGTGTGTCATTCCCTAATATGTAATCTACATTTTCTGAAAGGGTATTGTTGGCGAGTTCGACCTGCTTAAAAACACCAAGATGCGTTACTAAAAAAAGTACATCCAAGTCTTCATTGACCTTTAAATCATCCACTTGCTTTTTCAAATCATTGGTAAGACCACTAAAGGCAATCCCTTTACTAAAAATTGGATTTTGCCTAACGGGAACATCAGGATCGTTTATGCCCATAAAGCCAATACGAACACCTTCTATTTCTTTAACAGAATAAGCGGGAAACAAAAGTTCTTCGCTATTTTCGTGGTACATATTCTGTGCAATGACATCCGTGTCATATCCTTGCATCACATCTATCATCACGTCCTTGCCGTACACCACTTCCCAGTTACCCGGGATGATGACGTCATAACCCATATTTTTGATGAGTTCTGGCATTACCTTACCTTCAGACAGAGCCGTGTAACCACTGCCTTGTATTAGGTCGCCACCATCAACTATAATTGTTCTATTGGGATTTTTTTGTCGTTCCATTTTAAAGAGCGTCTTTATATTGGCCAAACCGCCACGATTTTTAAAAAGTACGTTCTGGTTTTCCCAAAAAAGTTCGGGATGTGTATCAAGCTGTCCGTGTATATCGGCAGTTTGTAATACAGTAATGCTCAAGGTGTCTCGTACAGAATCGTTAGTTCCCATTTCATTCGATTTTTCTGTTTTGCACGAGACCAAAACCAATAGCATTCCAATTATCGAAGAAGCTGCAATGAAACTTTTCTTAAATATTTTCATAATTATAGGCTTAAACTTTTATATCCTCTTTTCTGAAGTTGAAAGTTGTATAGAATACCGTTTTCGACGGTTTTCATTTCTTCGGGTACTTTCGTTTTATCAACCTTGAATTTATTGAGCGAAAAACCACAGGCTACCAATTGTACACCAGCATTTTCAGCACGCTCTATAAAGTCATTCATTTTAGAACTATCTGTAATATCGCCAATTTCCTTGCCGCAAATGATAACTTCAAATTGACCAAAATTATCACCATCTTCTTCTTTTAATGCGTCCGCTGTTAAAATTATTGGCTCTAATTGTGGCACCTTTTTAGTGAGTACCACATAATTATTTATTTTTGTATCTACATTGTTTTGCGCTAAAGAACTACAACTCGTAAAAAGAGTCATTACTATTACTACTGTACTATAAAAAATTGTTTTCATTTTAATTTATTTTAAAAGGTTATTGGTGTCATTCAATATAAAAAAGAGAAGTCCACCGAGAATTGCTATATTTTTGAAGAGAGGTCCAAGGGTTGTAATTTGCCCTACTTGAACCGTTAATGTGATGGGTATTAAAACCGCCATCAAAACTATGGCCGCCCATTTGGTTTTATATCCTATCAAGAATATAAAACCTGCTATCAACATTACGATACCCGAAATAATGATTAGCCATTGAGGTTCGCCAAAGAAATAGGCAATACCCTTAAAACTGGCTTGTTCAATACGTTGGGTAGTTTTCTCTATGTTAAGCAAGTGATTAAAACCTGCAACGAGAAATATGCCGCTCACCAATATGCGTAATAGTTGTATGGAACGACGGCTTATTAAAATTTTTGTCGTCATTATAAATGATGTAAAAAATGATTGAATTTGCGTGGTGTTTATCCATAATGGTTTAACAGACCATAATTATGATGTGTGAAAGAGCAGTACGGAAGCACCAACTTTAAAATTTTATAAAAAAGTGATTACACCAAACGTGGTGGCGGAGAATCGTTATCTAAATAGCGATAACTTAGTACTGAAGAAAAATGTTCGTTGAAAATTGCTGTAGGTAAAGAAATATCTGTTTCCCAAGAGAACAGTTCAAATTGAAACTGTGAGGTACAAATACCACCTAACATAACAACTTGTGGGGTACTAAGGTCAACTTGCGAAAAATCAATTGTTTTATTTGTCTGTTTTGGGGAGTTTTTCTTCTTACAATTAGGTTTTACAAAAGATATGTCATTTTCGCTGAACAAAGCGTTCAACCCATTTGCATCTACTACGATAAATTTCGTCATAAAGATGAATGTAAGAAATAACGCTATGTAAGTTTTAGATTTCACAATTGATACAAAAATAAGAGAAAAGGTTTTTTCTATGTGTAACTTTTGTTACCCAACCTAGCATAATTCAAAAAAAATAGAACTTACCTGAAAACTAACTACTTTGCACCCAGATTATATCATTTCAATACTTGAAATACCCAAACAATTAGTAAAAATCCAATACTCGTAATAGCTGGTGCAGATTGGTGGTTTTATTTCATCCACCAATTTGAGTGATAATACCGTAAACATTAATCCCGAAATCGTTCAACAATTATCTGATGACTACAACATCGAAAGTGCTAGTCAAGCGTACCTTTTTACCGAAATTTTTGCTACCGAAAATCTTACTGACCCATTCAACATTGCCATTTTGCTAATTGGTGGAATACTTGTGGGGTTTGGCGCAAGATAAGCCGGTGATTGTACACCTGGTCACGCCATTTCTGGATTGAACAATATACAATTACCATCGTCGATAGCCGTCATAGGCTTTTTCATTGGAGGACTTGTTATGATCCATTTGCTATACCTTATTATCTTTTAAATTATGCGTATATCACTTATTTAGTCATTGGAATTTTTTTTGGTATTATTATGTTTAAATCTGAAGCTGCATCGTGGTTTCGCATCTATGAAATCTTCCAGTTTGGCAGTTTTCATATGTACGCCATTATAGGTTCCGCCTTGGTTCTTGGTATTCAAGTCATCAAAAGGAAAAGCATTAAACCTTTGGATGGAAGTGAAATGAGTTTGCAGCCAAAGAAAAAAAGCGTTGCTCGTTATCTTATTGGCGGTATAATCTTTGGATTGGGCTGGGCACTTGTAGGTGCTTGTCCATGTCCTATGTATATTCTCGCAGGAGCAGGCTATATCTCTGTTTTATTAGTGATATTGGGTGCAGTCTTTGGAACTTTTTTATATGGTATGATTAAGGACAGATTGCCCCATTAAAAAATAATCTTTTTGAATTTTTTATGTAAATGTTTTCTTTCTATCTGTAATACTGAAAAGTAAAATTAATTTTTATTAGTTTTGTACTTGATGCAAAAACCAAATAAAATAGCGGCATTTTTCTTTTTAGGCTTGTTTAGCCTAATGGTGTTGCATCAGGTATTTCCACATTTGCATCATCAGCACGAGGAAACGCACTCCCATTCAGATATTGCCCATACTGGTGAGCATCACCATCACGATGACAGTTCTCACGAGAAGGAAGAATCCCCTTACGGATTTTTTGGTTTCGTTATGGATATGCATATCCATTCTACGGTATCCAGCGATATAGTATTACTTAAAAGGAATACGGTAAAGCAGCAGACTATCGTAGATGATAATATCGTAAAATCTACTTCTGATTTTCAAGAATTTTATGTCGTTGATAATAGGCAAAGCGCTAAGCCACCAAATTATAAGCCACCAAGTTATTATTTCAATCCTTACCTCTCATCCCTCGATTTACGGGGCCCACCATTTTTAGGTTAATCATTTAGGAATACCTACCGCTACGGAAGGAATCCTCTTATACATTAAGATTAAACCTAAAATTTCAAACAATGAATAAATACATCGTGTCCGTGATTTGCGGATGCCTGTTCTTTGTTAGCGGTTTCTCACAGGATAAAAACATTGGGGAACTGCTTAACGAAATAGAACAGAATAACACAGAGTTAAAAGGTTATCAATCTTTGATTGAAAGCCAACAACTCGAAAACAAGAGCACCAATAATTTACCCGACCCACAGCTTTCAGGCTATTATTTGCCATTTGGCGATAACGCAACGGGAAATTACACCGAATATGAAATATCGCAATCCTTCGAATTTCCGACTGTTTATGGTTCACGCAGTAAATGGAACGACTTAAAGTCGATACAACTACAAACATCCTATGCCAAAAAGCGGCAGGAAGTTTTGTTGGAAGCAAAATCGGTATTGATTGAACTCGTTTTCCTTCAAAAGCAGAAAACCATTGAAACCGAAAGACGAACCCAAAGCAAACAGGTTTTTGACCAGGTTCAGGAGCTTTATGATAAAGAGCAAGTCGGTATTTTGGATTTGAACAAGGCGAAAATCGCTTGGATTCAAGAGCAATTCGTTGTTCAAAAGATTGAAAGCGAAATTCAAATTGTACTGTCCAAACTCAAAACCTTGAATGGCGGGAAAGCCATTGATGGCTTTACACCAGATATTGATTTAACTACCGAGGTTGCTGCAGTCGAAACGCTTTGGCAAGAAAAATTGGCAAACGATCCTTCTTTACAAAGTTTAAAGGTTGCTGAAACAGCTTCGCTTCAAAAAGTAAAACTGGAAAAAAACAAGGTCTTGCCAAATGTGGCACTTGGTTACAATTACCAGGGTGTTAGTGGTAGCAATTATTCAGGTTTTTACGGTGGCCTTTCTATTCCGTTGTGGAACAGTAAGAACAAGGTAAAAGCGGCCGAGGCCGATTATGAATATCAGCAATCGAATACGCAAGTGATTACGGCTTCGCTTTACGCACAATTTCAGGAAACATACAATCGATACGAATTGATACTCGAAAAATACAATGAGTATGTAACCACAATGGCCAACCTAAATAGCGAAGGACTGCTCTTTAAGGCCTATATGTTGGGCGAATATTCGTTTATGGATTACTATGTAGAACTTCAGTTTTACCGCAATGCATCTGACAGAATGTTGCAGATGGAAAAGAAAATCCAATTACTACAGGCAGAATTATTAAAACATACTTTATAAACCTCAAAAACAAAGATTATGAAAATTTCAAAAACAATTTTCGCAATAGCAGTCGCATCAACTTTTTTGGTAACCTCTTGCAGAGATACAAAAAACCAAGGTGCCGACGACCACGGCCACGAACACAATCCCGATGGTAGTCATATGGAAGAAGAAACCATGGAACAGGAGGAATTTCAAGTAGGAAAAGATACTATGGAAAAAAAGACCGAAACCCACAAACACGATGATGGGTCAGAACACCACGACCACTAAAAATCTAAATACATACAAAAGATGAAATATATAATAATAGTGCTCGCCTTTTTGGCAACGTCCTGCAATAACCAAGCAGAAGACGCACACGCACACAACGAAGATGGTAGTCACGTGGGCGAAGAAATTCCGCGATTGAGCCATACTATCTGGACGGATAAAACAGAACTCTTTGTTGAATTTCCTGCGCTTATAGTGAGCAACGGAAGCAAATTCGCAGCCCATTTTACGGTTTTGGATAAACACCAGCCTGTTACAGAAGGTTCTGTAACGGTCAGCTTAATAAAAGATGGAAAAGGAATTAGAAATACGGTAGATGCACCGTCATCACCAGGTATTTTTTCGCCTGCCATCCAACCGAAAGAAGCTGGAAACTATCAATTGGTTTTTGAATTGACAACACCAGAATATTCAGATAAAATTTCCATTGATGATGTAATGGTATATGCCACTACGGATGAGGCCATAAAAGCTTTGGGTACCGAAGAAGATGGTGCAGGAATCTCGTTCTTAAAGGAACAAGCTTGGAAAATCGATTTTCAAACCGCTCCCGTGGTTTCTGGTAAAATTTACGATGTCATCAATACATCCGGCGTTTGGATGCCATCACCAGGTTCAACAAAGTCCTTAGCAGCAAAATCCAATGGTGTGGTAGATTTCAAAGTAAATAACCTTACTGAAGGTACAGCGGTAAAACAGGGTCAGTTGTTGATGAGCTTGAACAGTCAAGGTTTGGCATCCAATAATTTAAGTACGGATATCGCTTCCGCGAAAGCGAAATTCCAACAGGCCAAATCGGAATATGAAAGAAAGAAAGAGCTATACGAATCCAAAATAGTCCCGAAATCTGAATTTGAAAAAGTTGAGAGCAGTTTCGAGATAGCCAAAGCCAACTATCAATCATTGGTGTCTGGTGTCACGGGCGGAAGCAAACAAATACGAGCACCTTTTGATGGTTTTATCAAATCCATAATAGTTTCAAATGGCGATTACGTAGAACAAGGCGTTGCGCTTGTAACCATTGGGACGCATCAATCCAGAGTTTTAAAAGCGCAGTTAGCACCCAACTACGGGCTTGCGATGGGCAATGTACAAGGTATATGGTATCAGGATAATGATAACCAATGGAAAGACGTAACTGATGCCGAGGGCAAAATCCTTTCGATTGGTAAGGACGTGGAACGTGAAAACCCTTTGATTTCTGTTTTTGCAGAAGTCAATGCTACCGTCGATATGCCAATAGGAAGTCTAACACCTGTTCAGATAGCGATGGGAAATGCAACACAGAACATAATGATTCCTGTGAATGCTCTCTTGGAAGACTATGGAAGCTATTCAGTTATCGTTCAACTATCAGGCGAAAGTTTTGAAAGACGACCTGTTAAGATTGGAAAGCGCAATGGCGAAAATGTAGAGATCCTGGAAGGTCTGCAAGTTGGCGAAGTGGTGGTAACTACAGGAACATATCAAGTTAAAATGGCTTCAATGTCGGGTTCAACACCGGCGCACGGCCACGAACATTAAAAACGAAGAGAAATGTTAAACAAAATATTATCAATTTCACTTCAAAACAGATTGCTCATTCTATTGGGAGCGGTTGCATTGAGCGTTTTGGGAATCTATTATGCGCGTACAATGAACGTGGACGTATTCCCAGACCTCACGGCACCTACGGTAACCATTCTTACCGAAGCCCACGGAATGGAATCTGAAGAAGTAGAGAAATTAGTGACCTATCAACTGGAAACTGCCTTAAACGGTTCGCCCAATGTAAGGCGAATCCGTTCCTCATCGGCGGCAGGTGTTTCCATTGTTTGGGTAGAATTTGAATGGGGAACCGATATTTACCGTGCCCGTCAAATCGTGAGCGAACGTATTCCGATGGTACGAGAGAACCTACCCGAGGGCATCGGTGCACCAACGATGGCACCTATTTCATCCATTATGGGCGAAATAATGCTCTTGGGAGTGACATCGGATAGCCTTTCACCAATGGAACTGCGAACCTTATCCGACTGGACCATCAGACCGCGTATAAAAGCCATTGGCGGTATTGCAAATGTGGTGGTCATTGGTGGCGATTACAAGCAATACCAAGTATTTGCTAATCCCGAAAAGATGAAATATTACGACGTGAGCCTATCAGAATTGGTAGAACACGTTAAGGAAGCAAATCAAAATGCACCCGGTGGTGTCATCAATCAATATGGCAATCAGTACATCATTAAGGGAAGCGGTAGAGCCTATGCGCTGGAAGACTTGCAGGAAGCAGTTCTTAAGGAAGTGAATGGTCAAACTATCAAGATTAAAGACGTTGCAACCGTACAAATTGGTGCAGCTGATAAAATTGGCGATGGTTCATTAAACGCAAATCCCGCTGTGATTCTGACTATTTCCAAACAGCCCGATATAAACACCTTGGAGCTGACAGACCGCTTGGACGAAGCTATTGCAGATTTGGAAACTACCTTGCCAAAAGGGGTCAACATCAAAAGTCAAATCTTTAGGCAGTCCGATTTCATAGATGCTTCTATTAGTAACCTAAATATGACTCTTTTAGAAGGTGCGTTTTTTGTTATGATTATCTTGTTCATCTTTTTAATGAACTGGAGAACTACCGTTATTTCCTTGCTGGCAATTCCTATTTCCCTATTGGTATCCATCATTATTTTAAAATGGTTGGGTTACACCATTAATACAATGAGTTTGGGTGGTATGGCCATTGCCATAGGTGCGTTGGTGGATGATGCCATCATTGATGTGGAAAATGTATATAAACGCTTGCGTGAAAATATCAGAAAACCGAAAGCGGAGCGGGAATCGACCATAAAAGTAGTACGTGATGCTTCAGTTGAGATTAGAAGTTCCATCATTATTGCAACATTAATAATCATCGTATCATTTGTTCCTTTGTTTTTTTTAAGCGGAATGGAAGGTCGATTGTTGCAACCGCTGGGGATAGCCTTTGTAACATCAGTTTTAACCTCATTGGTAGTTGCCGTAACGGTAACGCCTATTCTGTGTTCCTATTTATTGGACAATGAAAAACTTTTGAACAAGCAGGCTGAAGGAACACGCGTAGAGCGATGGTTACAAAAGCATTATGGCAACCTTTTGGAACGTGCAACACGAATCCCCAAAACCATTATTAGCGTAACTGTGATTGCCTTTCTGTTAAGTCTTTTGGTAGTTACCCAATTAGGGCGGAGTTTTCTTCCTGAATTCAACGAAGGCTCTTTAGTAATAAGTGTAGTCGGTCCACCGGGAATGTCTTTAGAAGAAAGCAACAAGACAGGTAAATTAATAGAGACTATACTATTGGATATGCCCGAAGTAGCCGTCGTTACAAGAAGACAAGGCCGTGCCGAATTAGACGAACACGCCCAAGGGGTCAATGCTTCGGAAATTGATGTGCCTTTTGTTCTTGAAGACAAAACAAAAGAAGAATTCTTTGAAGAAGTCCGAAACAAATTGAGTGTTGCACCAGGTGTCAACATTACCTTGGGGCAACCCATCGCCCACCGTATAGACCATATGCTTTCAGGAACACGTGCCAATATTGCCATCAAGATATTTGGTTCCGATTTACAACGACTGTTTGAAGTTGGTAAAAGCGTAGAACAGAACATCAAGGATATTGATGGACTGGCAGATGTTGCGGTTGACCAGCAAATTGAAGTGCCACAAATTCGTATCAAACCCAAACGACAGATTCTCTCAGCGTATGGAATGACGGTTGGTAGTTTGATGGAACAAGTGGATATTGCTTTTGCAGGAGAGGAAGCGGGCGAGATTTACGAAGGACAGCAATATTTTGATTTGGTAGTTCGCTATGAAAAACCGTTTCGGGACAATATTGAGAACATCAATAAAACATTGATCAGTTTACCGAATGACGGACAAACTACATTGGGCGAATTGGCAACCGTACAATCGGTAAGCAGTCCAAATACCATTAATCGGGAAGATGTACAACGAAAGATTGTGGTCGCTGCCAATGTTCAAGGCCGGGATTTACGTGGTGCTGTTAACGAAATAAAGGAAGTCGTGGGCAACAACGTGAATATGCCAGAAGGCTACCGGGTACAATATGGTGGACAGTTTGAAAGTGAATCCAAAGCATCACAATTGCTTTTAATAACAGCCATCATCGCCATCGCCATTATTTTCCTGTTATTGTATTATGAATTTAAGGATGTAAAATTAGCATTCGTTGTGTTAATCAATTTACCATTGGCATTGATTGGTGGTATTTTGATTGTGTATTTCACTACGGGAATCATCAGTATTGCAGCGACCATTGGGTTTATTAGTCTCTTTGGGATAGCAACACGGAACGGTATCTTATTGGTATCGCGTTACGAAGATTTACGACAGGAAGGGATGCAAGGTTTTCAATTGATAAAGAAAGGTGCATTGGATAGATTGAACCCCATATTAATGACTGCCTTTACCACAGGGCTGGCGTTGATACCATTGGCCTTAAAAGGCGGCGAACCAGGAAGTGAAATTCAGAGCCCTATGGCCGTTGTAATTTTAGGTGGTTTGTTATCAGCCACTATTTTGAATTTGGTGGTAATTCCTTGTGTATATCAGTTGGTTCTGAAGAAGGAAAAATAACAAACGGATTACAATTAAAAACCTTCTTACTATTGTAGGAAGGTTTTTTTATGCATTAAATTTATAATTCCCCTCAGCACATTCCCTATATTCCTAGAAAAACCTCTACAAAATTCTATAGAGACTGCTGGACTTTCCAATTTTGTTAGTCGCCCTCGCTCAACGAGAAACTTCCATCACCATTAAAAGAGCTAAGGCTGAATATGACCGACCATGTACCAGCGGACCTTCATCCTTCGATCCAATATGGCGTGAACAAGCGGATGTATCTTTTCAATATCCTTTGCAGTCAGTTTACAGGTTGCTCAGTAACAATTAAGTTTTTCTTTATAAGTTCCAATATTTATAAAATAATTTTTTAGTTTTTAAATTTTATCCTTCTATATCGTAGAACCATTCTTCTGCTCTTGTAATAGCTCCTTGTAAGGCCTCTTTTGCCGGTAGGTTCTTTTTTTCGACAAGCTTTTTCGCAATTTCTAATGCCTTTTCACGTACTTTGGGATTTAAGCCATCTAGGTCGGTCTTAAAATCTTCGAACATCCAATCCATAGCTTCCTATTTTAATAGTTAAACAATTCTTTTTCTTTTTCGGGATCCATCTCATTCTTTGACTTTTTGTCCAAAAAATAGTCCAAGATAATGCCCACTATAATCGCACCGACAAACGCAACATAAACTTCCCAATCAAATTGAATTACCAGAGAAAAGCTGATGAGTATTGCCAAAATAGGCAGTATAGTTATTTTTCCGATTGATAGGGGCACCTTAAATGGCCTTTCTTTGTCTGGTGCTTTAAAACGCAATACAATCAAAGCAATGTTCACGGCAACAAAAACAAGTAACGCGCCCAATGATGACATTCCCGCAACGATTTTAATATCTCCCAATATCAGAAACGCAGCTACAGCGACCATAACAACAAGCGTTGTCACCCAGGGTACTCTTTGTGCATTGGTCTTGGTCATAACTTTTGGAAGTTCGCCCACACTTGCCATACCGAAAAGTAACCTGCTAATGGAAATAATGCCACTAAAAGCCGCATTGGCTGTTGCAAAAAGTGCTGCTACAGCCAAGGCAATAGGCAACCAATTATTGAGATTGGATGCCGCAAGTGAAAGTGGCGAATCCATTTTTGCCAGTTCGGAAGGGTCAGCAATATTTAGTACCGTAAAAGAAATGAGTAGGTAGATAATAGTTGTAAACACCATTGTCAATAAAAATGCTCTCGGAATTGTCTTGCCAGGATTTTTAACCTCAGATCCCAATGCCGCCATATGCTCAAACCCAGTATAAACAAAGAATAAGGTAGCTGTAGCTGCCAGAGTGCCGGAAAAAGATTCCACTTTGAAAAATTCTGCTTTTGGTGGACCTGTTTCCGAAAGTCCAACCGCAATAAGAATAAACAGTCCCAATAGCTGAATACTGACCATAATGATATTGGCGGTAGATGATTTTTTAATGCCAGTAATGCTTATTAACGAGAGTGCCAATAGTACACCATAGCTTATTAAAAGGGAAGGAACATTAAAAAAGGTGTTGAAATATCCTGAAAAAGCCAATAAAACTGCTGCAATAGTTGCCGAACTGTGAAATGCAATAGTCCAACCTGTTAGAAACGATGGAATGCCGATTTTTGGAAACGCTTTCCGTACAAAAATGAATTCCGCACCAGCATTAGGATAGGTAGAGGACAACTCTGCATAGGACATTGCCGAGACGCTGGCCGCAATTGCAGCAAAAATAAAACTTAACCAAAGGTCTGTTCCAGCCTGTCCAGCAGCTGCTCCAATGACGGTATAGATTCCTGCACCAACAATTGTGCCTACACCATAAAAAGTGAGTCGAAGGATGCCTAATGATTTTTTTAATTCTACCATAATTCTGCGATTAGTGTTTTTTATAATTTTTTTCATCAGATAATCAACACCATTGATGATTTCCTGTACCACATCCTGAACCCTTTGGTTCATTTTCAGGATATCGACATTGACCTCTTTAACATCAATCCCAAAATTTTCGAATTGATGCTTGAGTTTGTAATAATGCTCAGAGGCTTCCAACTAGGCTTTTGACGGGATACAGCCCACATTAAGACAGGTACCACCCAACGTGCTGTACCTTTCAACAATAGCCATTTTTAATCCCAATTGGGCGCAACGGATGGCACTTACATACCCGCCCAGGCCAGACCCTATAATAGTTACATCAAATTTTTCATATTCGCATATTTTTAAATTAAATAAGGTGGAAGAAACCTAACCCTGACCATTGGGCGTAAGGGTTCAGAGTTCTGGAACTCCCACCTGTTATAATTTCCCGCATTTTTTACATATTCCCTTTAATACCAAGTTCACATCGTTTACTTCATAATCGTCTGGCAAGCTACCTTCTGATATTTTATTCGGTAAACAAATTGTTTTTTGACATCTGTTACAATAAAAGTGCATATGTAAATCTATACCGTAATCACCTTTGGCGTTTTCGTCGGAAATCGCAAATTTTGCCTCTCCGCTTCCATCATTAACCTGATGAATGAGCCCTTTATCTTCAAAAGTTTTTAAGTTGCGATAAAAGGTAGTTCTGTTTGCTGTTTTATTGGTATCGCTCTTTTGAACAAAGGCCTTTTTTAAATCGGAAAAAGACACGGCACTTTGTTTCCTTTTTAGGAATTTATATATCTTCGACCTCATTTCAGTTGGGCGTATCCCTTTGGACAATAATGTTCTTTCCGTTTTTGTCATTTTTTATTCTTTCAAAAAACCGGATTCTTCCAAGTCCGGGTCTTCTAATCTTTTTTATAAGCCAAAAGACGTAGCGCATTGGCCACGACTACCAAGGTAGAACCCTCGTGGAATGCCACGGCAACCCCTATGTTTGCCCAGCTCAAAATGGTAGCCGGTATCAGCAGTGCCACAACCCCAAGGCTTATCCAAAGGTTCTGCTTGATAATAGCTTTTGCTTTTCTACTTAAACCTATCGCAAAGGGCAGGGTCTCAAGCTTATCGGCCATAAGGGCAACATCGGCTGTTTCTAAGGCCACATCACTTCCAGCCGCTCCCATCGCAATACCTACGGTACTATTTGCCATTGCAGGCGCATCGTTTACACCATCGCCTACCATTGCCACCTTGGATTCTTTTTCTTTTAGCTCTTTAATAGCATCCACCTTTTCTTCCGGCAATAGGCTGCCCCAGGCATCGGTCAATCCTATTTCTTCCGCAACGGCATCGGCTACTTTTTGGTTATCGCCCGTAAGCATAATCATACGTTTAATACCGATTCCCTTTAGTTTTTTGAGGGTTCCCTTGGCGGCTTCACGAGGGGTATCCATTAGAGCGATGATGCCTATATATTCTTCATTCTTCCGAATGAGCATCGTAGTATTTCCCCCACCTTCAAGACCACGGACTTTTGTGGTTACCTCTTCGGAAGGTGTACTTTTATCAAGCCCTTCGTACAGGTCGAGGTTGCCGACATAGATTTTGTCATTGTCCAATGATGCTTTTATACCCTTGCCCAGCACAGCTTCCAAATCGGTCGCATCAGGTATTTCATCCCCTTTCAGCCGCTCCTTTCCATCTCTAACTACTGCTTTTGCCAGGGGATGGTCGCTTAGATTCTCTACGGCCACAGCTATTTTTAAAAGTTCGTTTTCAGAAATATCCCCAAGTGGAACCACTTCGGTAAGCTTGGGTTTTCCTTCGGTCAGAGTACCCGTCTTGTCAAAGGCAAGGGCGGTAATAACGCCGAGGTCTTCCAAAGGGCGACCTCCTTTAATAAGCACTCCGCCACGGGCTGCCCTCGCCACCCCACTCAATACGGCACTCGGTGTCGAAATCGCAAGGGCACAGGGACTGGCAGCAACCAATACGGCCATTGCCCTATAAAAACTATCGCTAAAGGGTTCATCGATGATCAAGAAAGCGAAGAGCAGCAGCACGACCAATACCAGTACGGAAGGCACAAAATATCTTTCAAATTTATCGGTAAGCAACTGGGTAGGCGATTTTTGGGTCTGCGCCTCATTCACCAATTTTACCAATCGGGATAGTGTAGAATCCTTCGCTTCTTTGATAACCTTTATTTCAAGGGTGTTGTTGCCATTAATGGTTCCAGAAAATACGCGGTTTTCGTCTTTGATTTCATCATCTTCAGAATAGTCCTTGGCAGTATCCTCCACGGGAACTTTGTCCACTGGTACGCTTTCCCCTGTGATAGGAGCTTGGTTGACACTACTTTTACCATCCACCACAACGCCATCGGCAGATATTTTACTGTTTGGTTTGACCACAATGATATCGCCTATACTCAACTTTTCGATATCGACCTCTTCGGTCTTGCCATCTTTTTTTAGCAGGGCGGTTTTTGGCGCTAAATCTGCCAGTGCCGCAATAGATTTTCGGGCCTTCTCCATCGCATAATGTTCAAGGGCGTGCCCCAGACTAAAGAGGAATAGCAACAAGGCACCTTCTGCCCATTCGCCCAGGGCAGCGGCACCGATGGCGGCGACCAACATTAAAAAGTCAATTTCAAAACCACCTTTGGCCACGGTCTGTATAGCCTCTTTAGCGGTAAAGTAACCTCCAAAAAAGTAGGCGCCTATGTACAGGGATAAGCTGACCCAATCTGGTATGGATGCTACGTAGGACAACCCAAAACCAATACCCAGAAGAGCACCGCAAATGATGGCAAAAATAAGTTCGGTGTTCTTGCCAAAAATACCGCCGTGTGCATGTGCCTCGCCTTCACCCTCCTTGTGGTCGTGTTCTTCGCTGTCTTTGTGGACGTGGTCTTCGCTCTCGCCGACGTGTTGATTTTCTTCCTTGCCTTGGGTACCTTCGGATTTTTCTTCACTGTTGAAAACTTCCATTTTTTGTAAATACGTTTCTGTACCAATAGAAGGGTCAATAATAGTTAAGCCTTGTTTTTCTATTTTCTTTTTAATAGCCCCAAATCCTGTAATGCCCTTATCAAATTCTACACGTATCATTCCAGAAGCGGATGCGGAAACTTCGAGAACTCCATCAACCTCTTTGACTGCTTTCTCTATGGTTCGGGCGTTACGGGTGTGGCGTATCCCTTCCACGGCTATCAACCTATGTCCAAATTTATCCGTGATTTGCGCTCCCGTGGTCTCTGCCAGTGATTGTACTTTATCAAGGGAAATAACATTAGAGTCGTAATGGAAACAGAGTTGTGGAACACCGTCCGCTTTTTCATCGGATACGTGCACATCATCAATGCCTTCAAGTCCTTTTAGTTTATCGATGAGCCTGTTGACACAAGCATCTTTCTTGTCTGGTACTTGCGGAAGGACTACGGGAATTTTGATTTTTAGTTTTTTCATATCCTTAGTTGTTTTGTATCCAGTTTTTTGCTTGTTCCTTATACTGAAGGTCAAAATATTTGACTTCTGAACCAGTAAAGAAATCAGTAGCTTGGGCGGCCCATTCTTGCCATTTTTTTTCGCCTACAAATGCCATTTTTCCATAATCCGATAAATGTGCAGAATCTACCTTTAAATCTGCCCAAAACCCTTTTAGGTCATAGCCGTGAAAATCTTTTAGTTCAAAGTAGAAATCCACCTTATGACCTTTTCGGATGATGTTGTGGATGAGCGGATGGATTTTTTCTATATCCTTCTTTGTGATTTTACCGTTGATTTTGGCGGCAATCAAGTTTTCTTTTTCTATGTTCAATATTTGTATCATTTGTTCAATTTTATAGGGTTTATATTAGTTTAAGTGTATCTCCAAATACTCCAGAGCCTCAGGTATATCCAACTCTCGGGTCCCGTTCCCGGTTCTGATAAAGAAATGCGAACGGTCGCCCAAATTCAAATACAAGGGTTTTTGTGATTTTTGAACCCTTACATAACAAATATCATTTTCTTCAAAATTCATAAAAAGCCACTTTAACCAATTAACCAAAGGAGAAAGATGAGTGCCAAACTTAAGGGACACCAATTGCCTTATATACTGTTCAAACCAGTCCTTGTTCGGTTTTTTTAAAGTACCGTAATCCTGTTCCAGCCCCAAAATGCTGCCATCATCATTTACCCCGATAATCAAATGCCCACCTTCGGTGTTCATAAATCCTGCAATGTTCTTTGCTACCACCATTTCCAAGGCTTTGTTTACCTTTCCTTGTCGAAGACTCCACCTCAAGGTACTTTTCAATTCTACCTCGTGGGTTTCCCCTTTGTCCAAAAATTCCCTTATTAAAGCAACCCCGCCTTTCCCCCTGTTTAGTCGAAGTATCGTTTTCCTTATATAGAACATCAGCGCGAGGCTACTGCCCATAGTGCCAAACAGTACATTTTTTAGGGTTTGGTCTATACCGCCAAGCCTAACACTTTGCACAAATGCTTCTTTGAACATATACCACCAATTGCCCACACCGTCTTCTTTATCATACTGGAACAGGGAAACACCTAATGGCTGTATGATGATTATACCTGCCACAAATCCTATGGCAGCAACAATAAGAAGTCCTCGTCTATTCAGCATCTCATTTTTTAAATTATTTTACCATTGGGTTAGTTCAATACCAATTTTTTTAGAAAGTTTTTTCTACACTCCTCAAATTTATTATCGGATTTCTACACTTTTTTTATATGCTTCGGTAATCTTATATTACTTATACTACACTTTACCTAAAATTTTAATTGTATATTATAGTTCTTTCATTTAAATTAATTTAACTGTATTAATTTTTTTCTTTCTCTATCCATTCTTTGGCCATTTTTTTTTCATCTGGACTAAACAGTTTTATGTGTGCCCTTGTAAAGGATATTAAAACTTCTGTAAACTGTTCTTGCCATTTTGCATTTCCTACCAATGCGACCCGTTTTAATCGTTCCTCATTAGGAAGTTGCAACTCGACACCCTCCCAAAATGCACTTGAGTTCCACCCTTCAAAATTTTCCATCTCAATATACCAGTAGACTTTATTATGTTCTTGTATGTGGTCTTTTATTTGTGGTTTCAAATTTTCATAATCTGTAGCATCCAACCTATTTTGAGCTATCATATATACCTTACATCCATTTTTATAAATCATCATCATTGTTCCTATTTTTTAAATCTAAAATTTAATCCAAGTCATCGCTGCACTTCTCACAGACACCCTTTGCCACAAGGTTGATATCTTCTGCCACGTAACCTTCGGGCAAGTTTATTGTCGGAATTTTATGCTCGGTCAAACAAACTGTTTCACCGCAACTATTACAATGAAAATGTAAGTGAAGGTCGTTGCCGACCTCACAATCACAATTGTCCTCGCAAAGGGCATATTTAATGATACCGGTGCCATCCTCAATTTGATGTACGATTCCTTTTTCCTCAAATGTTTTCATGGTACGGAAAAGCGTGCTTCGTTCTGAACGTTCAAAATCTTTTTCGAGTTCGCCCAGGCTAATGGCCACATTCAATTGCGCCAACCGTGTATAGGTCATCAGACGCATTGCTGTAGGACGGATGCCTTTGCTTTCTAACTTCTTTACTATTTTTTCCATTTGCCGCAAAATGGTTTAAAGGTCATTGCGTTTCAAGGATTTCCCTGTTTTTATTTGAAATGCGTCTTCAATATCTGTCAAATAAATGATGCCATCGCCTGGATCCGGTGTTATCCCGTTTTCCAGAATGATATTGATAGCTGATTGTGCTTCCTCATTTTGACATACCAGTTCTAATTTTACCACTGGACTGTCAGTTATACGAAAATCTAAAGAAGGTGATGCCCCTTTTGCTTTAAAAGCTCCTGTTCCTTCCCCCTGGGAAAGGGTCATACTTTTAAACCCACTTTCACTAAGAGCTTCGACGACCTTTTGAACTCGTTTCGGTTTTATAAATGCTTTTATTTCTTTCATGTTGTAATATTAATTTACTATTAAGGGTGAACTCTCTGGAATTTTAATCAAGACAAAAAATTAACAGAGAGTCCATCCATTTATTTGTTTAATTTAATGACCATGGGAAGTCTGGCTTTTCTGCATTTCAGACACTAGGTAGTAGGCATTATTATAGGCAACCAACGCACCTTCTGGTAGTGGCTCTAAAAGTTTAATTTCCACCCAACCATCTTCAGTTATTCCCGTTCTTACCTGCACTGGTTTTAATTCCCATTCGGTTTCTCCATTTTCTTGGTGTTTTTGGGCAGTAAAGATGTAAGGATTTCCTTCTTCCTCAATTATTGCTTCTTCTGGTAAGGCGGGGACAGCCTCTTCACCTGTTCTAATTTTTCCGTTTATATACATGCCCGGAATAAGGTAATCCTCTTTATTATTAATTTCTGCATGCACATGTACCGCTTTGGGGTTTTGCTCAAATTGTTTCCCTACTGAATAAATTTTCCCGGTTAAATTACTGCCTGGAACAGATTCCAGTGTAAAAGATATCTTTTGGCCTTCCTTCACCTTATAAATATCTTTTTCAAAAACCATTAGATCAGCATGAACATGTTCATTATCAACTACCATAAACATACTGGTCTGAGGGTCTACATATTGTCCTATTTGCACCAATACTTTTTCTATATACCCTCCAATTGGGCTTACTACCGGAATATACTCATTAAGCTCACCACTTCTAATCTGGGAAGCATTTAGGTTTAGCTGGCGTAATTGCGATTCGTAACTCCGCACTTCACCTTGAACGGACTGGTAATCTGATTGGGTTTGTTGGAAAGTTTTTCCAGATCCTACCTCTGCTTCATATAAACGTTTCTGTCTTTCAAACTCCTTTTCCAAAAATTGCATCCTACTATATGCATTAATATAATCAGACTGCATCCTAGTTAAATTTGGGTGAGAAAGATAAGCCAATACCTGACCTTTATTCACCTTATCCCCTTCAATAACCTTTATAGAAGTTATATTACCGCCTAAAATTGCCGTAACGGTAGCTTCATATTGAGGCGGCACTTCTAACTGTCCATTGGCTTCCACAATACCTGATAATGCCCGGGTTGGCAGGGTGTCCACCTTGATATCCAGACTATTGAATTTCATCTCCGAAAGATGAACCGCGCGCATCCCACCCTCTTCTTCACCGTGTTCTTCATCTCCTTCCTCACCATGATTTTCACCTTCTTCGGCATTAGTTGTTGTAGTTTCATTGGAAGCATCTTCTCCAACCTCACGATTTTCTTTACATCCAAAGAACAAACTGAGCATTAAGGCAAGTATTAGAATATTTATTGATCTTGTATTCATATCGATTTTCTTATTTTAATTTTTAATTTGAATTCTTAAGGTAATATTCCAGTTGGTAACGGCTGTCGAGATAATCGTTAAAAGCACTCCAGGCATTTACTTCGATGCGAATGGCATCTCTTATATTTTGGAGAAATGTCACATAATCGATAGCGCCTTCCTTAAAGGCCAGCACCGATCCATCTTGTTGCTCTTTGGCCAACGGAAGAGCTTCATCTCTATAATAATTCCATGAGTTTCTCCATTTGATATAGTCTTCACGCATATTTTTATAGGCGGTTTCCAATTTGATCTTATCCTGGTAGAAATTTTGCTCAGCAATTTGTCTATTGACTTTAGCCTCTTGAGTACGCCCTAATTCAGGCCCAAAAATTAGCGGAATTTGAATTCCTATTTGATATTGGAAAAAGCCAGATTGTCCATTAATCTTCTGCCTGGCATACTGTCCCTGAAATTTGGGCAAAAATTCCGATTTTCTTTCTCTGGTAACCGCTCTTGCAACATTAATCCTTTGTTCAGAAACCTGAAGAGAAGGATGGTTTTCTAGCGAATCCAATAGAAAATTCAAAGGTTCATCTAATGCTTCGGCGGGTAAATCAGGGACATCATAAATCGTGTCGCTAACAAACCATAGGTTTAAGCGCAGTAATGATTTCAAGTAATTTCGGTATGACTGTTCCAACTGTATTTTAACCTCGTTCGCCTGGTTGGAGGTAGCAAGATATTCCAATTTGGAGGTCGCCTCTGTTTCATACCTGATTCGTGCCGCTCTTTCAATATCGTTGAAAATGGAATCCATTTTTATATATACCTGAAATGTCCTTTTAGATGTATAAACCGAGGCCCAGGCCCTGCTTACTTCACGTTCAACTTCAATGGTAGATAGTTCTAAGGCATTTTCAGCAAGGGCAGTCCTTTCTTTCTGTAGTTTTAACCGGGGCATTACTCCAAAAATATCGATGCCTTGTTGCTGGACACCAATTTGAGTATAGACCCCATCAGAGCCATTTCCTACTTCTTCTTTTCCTGTAAAGATTTGGGTGTTTCCAAAATCAAAGGCGGTTTTGCGCAATACTACCTCACTTTCAATTTCAAGTTGAGCAGCTTTCAATTGTGGAAAGTTTTGGATTGCCATTTCTTTAGCCTCTTCCAAACTAATAGCTTGTAAAGAATCCTGTTGTGAATTTATAGATGACATTGCATCAGATTGTGCATTTACGGAAAAAGTTCCGCCTAAAATCAAGCCAATTGTCAAAATTGTAGCTAAAGATCGTGAATTGGAAGAACCAAGTTTATCCTGTTCCTTCTTCTCACGTCTTCTCTCCACGAGGGTATATAATACTGGCAGTACAACCAGCGTAAGCAGAGTAGCTGTAAGCATACCTCCTATAACTACCGTAGCCAAGGGCTGTTGAACTTCTGCTCCTGCAGAGCTTGAAAATGCCATTGGTAAAAACCCGAAAATATCTGTTGTTGCTGTTAACATAATAGGACGTATTCGTTCTTTGGTTCCTGTAAAAATTCTATCTTTTATACTTGTTACCCCTTCTTCTTTCAAAGAATTAAATCGATTAATGAGTACTAACCCATTTAAAACCGCTACTCCGAATAATACAATAAAACCTACCCCAGCAGAAATACTGAATGGCATTCCCCTCAACCAAAGAGCAAAAACACCTCCAATAGCAGCCAGGGGTATGGCTATATAAATCATGACAGATTGGGAAAACGATTTTAGAGCAAAATATAGAAGAACGAATATCAAGAAAAGGGCAATGGGTACAACAATTATCAAGCGGTCCTTAGCACTCTGAAGATTTTCGAATTCCCCTCCATAAGTTATATAATACCCGGGTGGTAGTTCCAATTCTTGATCTAATTTTTGCTGAATATCATTAACCACGGACTCTACATCCCTTCCCCGGGCATTTACACCCACATAGGTTCTCCTGTAGGTATCATCCCTTGAAATTTGCATAGGGCCTGGGACATATTCTATATCTGCTATTTCTTTTATAGGCACTTGAGTTCCGTCTGGAAGATCGATATACATACCACGCAAGTCATTAATATTCTTTCTATGATCTTCATCAAATCTTACAACTAAATCGAATCGCTTTTCTCCTTCAAAAATGACTCCAGCTGTTCCTCCTGCAAAAGCTGTACTTATATAATCATTGACTTTCTGGATATCCAGTCCATATTGGGCTATTTTATCACGGTTAAATCTAACGGTCATTTGTGGGAGACCAGATGTTCGCTCTGCGTTTACGTCTCCTGCACCAGGCACGGTTTGGATAATACTGGCCATCTCCTGTACCTTTTCTGACAATACCTCTAAATCTTCTCCATACAACTTTACCGCAATATCTTCTCTAACCCCTTCTAATAACTCATTAAACCTCAACTCTACAGGTTGGGTAAACACTAAGTTAACACCCGTAAGCTCTTCATTTAGTTTTTCCTTGATCTGTTCAATGAGACCTTCTTTAGTTTCAGAGGTTTCCCATTTGTCCTTATCCTTTTCTAGGATTAGATACATATCTGCGATATCCATGGGCATTGGATCCGTGGGAATGTCGGCTACTCCAATCCTTGCTGTTACCGTTTTAATCTCAGGAAAATTTCCTAAAAGAATATTCTCTATTTTCTTTGAAACTTCAATAGATTCAGTTAAAGAACTTCCTGGTCTTATTAGAGCCTGCATGGCGATATCTCCTTCATCTAATTGAGGCACAAATTCTCCTCCCATTCTGGAAAAAAGAAAACCGGCTATCACGAGTAAAACAGCGGCAGATCCAATAACGATCAGCTTCAATTTTAATGCTCCTTTCAATAAAGGCACATATACTTTTTGTATTCCGCCAATTATCCTGTCACTTATTTTTTCCAACCAACGCTCAAATTTTCCAAACCAGTTTTTTTTATTTTGAATTGGTTTCATAAATAAGGCAGACATCATAGGGACATAGGTAAGGCATAAGAAAATGGCACCTATCATGGCAAAACCGAAGGTATATGCCATCGGTTTAAACATTTTACCTTCCACCCCGGTAAGAAAAAGAATAGGTGTAAATACGATAAGAATGATAATTTGTCCAAAAAACGCAGAGCCCATCATCGTACTTCCGGCATCATAGGCTACCTCATCCATTTTTGCCTGATTAAATTTTACTTTTCCAGATCTAATCCGTTTTTGTATTTCATATACGGTACCTTCAATAATAATTACTGCACCGTCAATTATAATTCCGAAGTCGATTGCCCCTAAACTCATTAGGTTGGCCCACACGTTGAATTGCTTCATCAATATAAAAGCAAAAAGAAGTGATAATGGAATGGTAGTAGCAGTTATTAGACCGCCTCTTAAACTACCTAGTAATATCACCAGAGCAAAGATCACTATTAAAGCTCCTTCCATTAAATTTGTTTTAACGGTGTCGGTTGTTCGTGCTATCAACTCACTTCGATCAATTATTGGTGCTACAGTCAAACCTTCAGGAAGAGACTTCTCGACTTCAGCCATACGATCCTTCACATCCTGGATTACCGCGTTAGGGTTAGCACCTTTCAGCATCATGATAATTCCTCCAACAGCCTCTTCTCCGTCCTGGGTAAAAGCCCCGTATCGTACCTGATTACCATACTGCACATTTTCTGCAACATCACCAATCGTTATTGGGATTGCATTTTCTGTAGTAATAGCAATTTTCTTTATGTCTTCCAGAGAACGGATTAAGCCTTCACCCCTAATAAAATTGGACATTTTATTTTTCTCGATATAAGCTCCACCGGTATTCACATTATTTCGTGCCAGCGCCTCATAAACTTCAGAGATACTTATACCCATACTGTTTAATTTTTTCGGGTTAATAGCTACCTCGTATTGTTTTATGGAGCCTCCAAAAGAATTTACTTCAACTACACCTTCCAGTAAGGTAAGTTGTCTTTTCACTATCCAGTCCTGAATAGTTCGTAGTTCCATTGGAGAATATTCAGTTTCGTATCCTTTCTTTGGCTTTATTGTATACTCATAAATTTGACCCAGTCCAGTTGAAATAGGTCCCATAGCAGGACTCCCAAATTTATCGGGAATGGTTTCTCCCAATTCATTAAGTTTTTCCTGTACAAGTTGCCGAGGGAGGTAGGTCCCCATATCATCTTTGAAAACAATAGTAACTACCGAAAGCCCAAAACGTGAAATAGAGCGAATTTCTGTAACCCCAGGTAAATTACCCATCGAAAGTTCTACGGGATAGGTTACAAATTGTTCAATATCTTCAGTTGCAAGATTTGGTGATTGTGTAATTACTTGAACCTGATTGTTAGTAATATCTGGTACCGATCCTAGGTTGACGGTAGACATGGACCAAATACCCGTCCCTATAAGCGCTAAGGTAAGTAGCCCAATAATAAATTTATTATTAATGGAAAATGAAATGATTTTATTAATCATAGAAATTTTAGATTTAATTCAGTTAAACTATTTAAGATAATTTTACGATAGCGTAAAATCATACGAAACGGGATTTAATCCTTTGAAATAGGGTTAAGAAAGGATATAGTTATCCTTTAAAACTGAATTAAACTCTTGGGGGTTGTAGTATGGAATATATGGTCTCTTGGCCTGTATTCTGGAAATAGCCAAAAACTTTTTTAGAAATTTGTGGGTTCAAAAGCCCAAAACTTGCTGCTCCAAAATCTATAGTGTGTACGTGACAGCAGTGACAAGTACAAAAGGGAGGGCATAGGTCAAAAACACCTTGGCTATGATCCGAATCTCCACTATGTGTCACTTCTGTTTGTAAATTATCAGCATCTATACTGTTATCATTGCACGGAAGCGCATTGAGTGCTAAGATGTAAAATGATAATATGACTGCGATAATTCTCACACTACAAAGATAAAAAAAAATCAATGCACAGGTTGTGCAATGATTTTTCATCAATTTGTCAACTCAAATATTTTAACACTATCTAAAGCATCATCCACATCTTTATGGATAAAATTTACCTGATAATTCAATCTAGTTTTCAAATCACTATGTCTATATAATGTTTGTAACATTCAAGGATGAATGAAATCACCGGCAATATTACTGAAAGTATATCTGGCAATGTGCATTGTAATCTTTTTGTCTATTTTAGCTTTTTTAGCAGTGGATTTTAAAAGAATAAAAGCGTTTCTCAGTATCTTATTGGCGGTATAATCTTTGAATTGGGCTGGGCACTTGCAGGGGCTTGTCTAGGTCCTATGTATGTTCTCGCAAGAGCAAGATATACCTTTATTTTAATAGTAATTTTGGGGGTGCTCTTTGGTACTTTTTTATACGGTTTGATTAAGAACAGGTTGCCACATTAAGAATATTGTTTTGAATTATGTTATGATAATTTAGGCCCACTCAGCACATTCCCCTATATTCCACGACTGCCTACTGAAAAAGTAGGCAATCACTTCACTTCGAGAAAAGAGCTTCTTTCACAAATCTTGGACACAATCCCCAATTTCAGCTTTCCATTCCGTTAACCCTTCCCGCTGCGCTGGGAAAGAACACTTCATTCCAGAGCCAAAATCGTGAATCAAGTCCGCTTTTCTAATCGGAAAGCCATCGGCTTGATTTTCTTGACAGGATTTTCGGCGCGGTCTTCTTGAGCCCTTCCTCAAAAACCCTTAAAAACCAAACCGCTGCCTTACACATTTTAAGGGGTTTATAATGGATAAAGCCTTTCTTGTTTTTCGGGACGTCGAAAAACAGGCACGACATATCCAATTCTAGATTAAACCCAGCTGCTTATCTCGCTTAACTGCCGGTACGCTCAAACGCAACTGCGCTTAAAAAGAATTGCTAATGCCCTTATGGAACTTGTCAAGACTATACAGAGTTTTAGTGAAAAATAAGGTTTCTACTTCCTTGAAAATCCAAGGATTTTACTACGTCGCAAACACACCTGATTTATTCCCGAAAAGTCTTGACAAAACCCACTCTATCCATTGTGCGATGCACAGAAGAAAAGAACAAACACCCCTTAAAATTTAATCTGTTTTAAATCAATAGGGGAAATATAAATCACTTAAATATTTTATTATGAGTACTATTAGAAATCACGTACAGTTAATTGGAAACGTTGGACAAGAGCCGACCATTACGAACCTTGAAAGCGGTAAGAAAGTAGCCCGCTTCTCACTTGCTACAAACGAGTATTACAAAGACAGCAAAGGCGAAAAGCAAACGGACACCAACTGGCACACCGTAGTAGCTTGGGGCAAGACTGCTGAAATCGTTGAGAACTATGTTGTAAAAGGTAAGGAAGTAGGAATAACGGGAAAACTAAAAACCCGAAGTTATACAACCGATAATGATGAACAACGATACGTTACAGAAGTTGTAGCCGATGAAATCCTTTTACTTGGAAGCAAGAGCGACAAGTAACATTTGAGAATTAAAGAGGGCGTTCCTCTGGAAAGTTGCGCCCTCTTTTTCATTATCCATTAATTAAAATTAGATAACAATGAAAGGACAAGTTAACGAAATAAAAATAAGTTACAAAGGAGGGTTAAAATCTTCTAAGTGGCAGAAAATAAGCAATTCACAAGATGCGGCAGAACTGCTCTTTGAGGATTGGGATAAAGATTCAATCGGCATACAAGAAACCTTCAAAGTTGTCCTGTTGAACAATAGCAACAAAGTGAAAGGGGTATATCAACTTTCACAAGGTGGAATTACAAGTACAATAATCGATCTGCGGATTTTGTTTGCGGTAATTCTAAAATCTTTATCGGTAGCCGTAATTCTAACGCATAATCACCCAAGTGGAAAATTGATGCCAAGTGAGGCAGATAAAAATCTTACAAGCAAAATTAAAAAAGCAGCACTATTATTCGATATTACCATCCTGGATCATTTGATATTTGCGCCAAATGGCGACTACTATAGTTTTTCTGATAACGGACTTATTTAAATTGGAAGAGCTATGATATATCTAAATTTTACCGATTTAAACGAGGAAACACAAGAGCGATTACTTGCCAGTTCCAAGGAAGATGTAAAGCATAAATATGGCAAGGATATAATGGATAATGCCACCAAGCATAATACCAGTTTGGACAAGATGTTGGATGAAGAAGCATTGCGGAATTTATATTCCTATACTTATGTATTCAATATTTAATTTTAAGACTAATTAACTAAGCACCTCTGAATTTTTAGGGGTGTTTTTGTATGTAATTAGTATATAGTCAAGAAAAAAACGTATCTTTATTTCGCTGAAATTCAGCATTCAAATTTAAGTACGGTTATCCACTTTTCGACTTTCGCCGATAACCTTGCACATCTAAAAATAACATATCGGAAAATCATTTTTCTTAAAATGGCAATCGGCTTTTTAGCCGGATTGTATGGATTTTTGTCACGCTTGCGCGTGACGAAAAGGAATAGCAAGAGGGTAACACGCTACGCGATGTTTCGGATTCCTTTTCGTTTTCAAATAGCTGATAACCAGTGATTTGAATAAAATATAATTTCTTGACAATCAACGGTTTGCGACAAACGGGCTGGAAGCGCCCATTTTTAGGGAAGATTTTGCGACAAATCGGCGAAATATGGATTCATTTACTGGAATTAGATTTAAAAAGGAAACTGCAAAACGTTTCCAAACTTTCTCACGCACGTACTTCAAATCGCACACCGAAGCAATGGCTACGATGCTCGATTTTTTCTTCTACAATGAAATTTCGCCAAAGGAAAAATTAGGTCCAACTGGACGTACCATTGAAGCTAAATTACTTAAAAGAATCAATGCGGTTATTGCCATAATGCGAGATGTGGAAAAGACACAGACCAAACCCACGGTAGCGATGATTCAATCCCTTTTTGAAATAGAAGAACCTTCAAAAAAACCGCGGATTGTAGAAAAGAAATATGCGGAAGAAAAAAAGGAAATCCGCTTTCGCGAAAAGAAAAATCAAAACAACCAACTTTAAATTTTTGGATTATGTACATCACAATCACACCTCAAAAATTAGGCAATAATTATCCACAAAGTTCAGCGGATTTTGTGGGCTATTTGGAAAAGGAAAATCAAGGTTTGGAACAAAAGGACATGAAACATTTTTTTAACCAATATGGCGATGAGATTTCCGCAGAGGAAGTGGTCAAAAAAATTGATGGAAATACCGCAAAATTGAAAAAGAAAGAACCCAAGTTTTATTCTATCACGGTCAGTCCTTCAAAATATGAATTGCGAAAACTTCAGAACAATAGTCAAGATTTAAAAACCTACACTCGTGAGCTGATGAAAGATTATGTTGCCAGCTTCAATCGGGAAATTCACGGACGACCCATAACCATAGAAGACATAAAATACTATGCGAAAATTGAGCATCAACGCACCTTTAAGGGAACGGATTATCAGATAAAAGAAAACCAACCCTACGCTACAAAAATACTTCAGCTTAAAACCGAAATCCGAAATATTCAAGAAGGACGAGCTCAAGGGAATATCAAAAGGATAAAAAAGGAAATCGCCAGGTTGGAACGCCAAGCACCACATCAACAAAATGGAAAACGGATTGTCCAGGGAATGGCAAAAGATGGAAACCAAAGTCACATCCATATCATCGTGAGCCGAAAGGATGCTTCAAATTCTGTTAGCCTTTCCCCAGGAAGTAAACACAAAGCTTCAGAAGTTGAAATGCATGGCAAAAAGGTAAAGCGCGGTTTTGATAGGGATGCCTTTTTCGCGAAAGCAGAAAAAACCTTCGACAAAACTTTTAGCTACAAACGCAACTTTGCCGAGACCTATAAAGCACGAAACGATTTTGTAAAGAACCCGAACCTATACTTCTCCGCCCTAATGAAATTACCAGCCAATGAAAAAGCATTGGCTTTCAAAATGATTACCAAAAGTGGCTTGCCAATTGTTCCAAGTATTCCAGTCAGTCAAGTACAAATCGCACTTCGGGTTTTTAAACGATTAAGACGTGGCGCAGAAGTGGCCATTAGGTCTAGTTCAATAGGAATTTAAAATATATAGTTATGGAAACTAAAGAGGAAAGAGGAAAACACGACGATAAAAATGTTTTGCAAGAGCCCAAAATAGAGCTGCTTAACATTGATTGTATGCTTTACTTAAAAAAGTGTACAGATAATCAATTTGACCTTGCTATTGTAGACCCACCTTATGGAATAGGCATTCATAAAATGAATTTTACAAGAAGTCTCAAGGCTGGACTTGCCAAACGAAAAGATTATAGTGCAACTGGCGATTGGGATAAGGAAATCCCGAAACCCGAATATTGGAAAGAGTTGATGCGAGTATCCAAGAATCAGATAATCTGGGGTGGTAATTTTTTTCCCTTGCCTTTGTCCAGAGGCTGGGTGTTTTGGGATAAACGAACTGACGCAAAATACAATACGAATTTTGCAGATGGCGAATTAGCCTGGACCTCTTTCAACAGGCCTTTAAGGTGCTTCCGGTGGTTATGGAATGGGATGCTTCAGCAAAATATGAAGAACAAGCAAATTAGAATCCATCCTACTGAAAAGCCTAAAGCTCTATATGAATGGTTACTTATGAAATATGCCAAAAAGGGTGATAAAATTATCGATACACATCTTGGCAGTGGCAGTATCGCTATGGCCTGCTGGAATATGAAGTATGATTTAGTGGGAATGGATATAAATAATATTTATGTAAAAGCTGCTCAGAAAAGATTGGATGATTACAGAAAACAATTGAAGCTTTTTTAAGGATGGACAGCATACCTCAGATAATAGCGTTTATTGTAGCACCCGGATTGTTCATAATTATTGTGATTTATGGTCTTGTGGATTCAAAAGATGGCACTGCTAAGAAGAATAAGTATCGTGTAAAGTTTGAATTAAAATCAGGGAAGTTTCAGATTGATAATATAAAACGTGGCGCATCCATAATAGGTTCTGCCGGAAGTGGTAAGACTGAAAGTGTGGTGTATGGCTTTTTAAAACATTTCCGGAAAGAGCACTTCTGTGGAATCATTCACGACTATAAAGACTTTGAGCTTACCGAAATGGCATATCCACTTTTTAAGGTTAGCGATATCTCTTTTAAGGTCATTTCCTTTGATAAAATCATCCATAAGGTAAATCCTATCGCACCACGCTATTTAGAGAATGAGGAAAGCGTAAACGAGGTATCAAGGGTATTGATTGAAAACCTTTTAGAGCAAAGGGAAAGTGGAACAACCGGAACAACTAAATTCTTTAATGATGCAGCTGAAGGTTTGATTGGTGGTTTGATTTGGAAATTGAAAACCGACTATCCCAAATACTGTACGTTGCCACATTTAATAGCGATTTATCAAATGCTCGATACGGATAGCCTTATTCAGTTTTTGGAAACCAACACCACATCGAGAGCGATGGCAGATGCTTTTATTAGTGGAAAGGATTCGGATAGGCAGACCGCTGGTGTGAAAAGCACCCTGGCAAATGCACTTAAACGAATTAGTACGCAGCGCATTTTTATGGCACTATCCGCAGACGAAGTGCCATTGAATATTAATAGCGTGGATAATCCAGCAATCATTTCGGTAGTAAACAACCCAAAATATGAAACCTCTTATTCGCCTGTCATAGCTACGATTATTCATACCATTACTAAGCAAATGAGCGTGCGAAATTCCAAACCGTCGTTCTTGCTGATGGAAGAGGCGCCTACCATAAGGTTGTTGAATATGCACCGTATTCCAGCAACTTTAAGAAGTTATGATATCGCAACCATATATGTAATGCAAGATAAGATTCAGAATGATATGATGTATGGCGATAAGGCAAGTAAAGCCATTTTGAGCAATCTGTCCTATCAGTTTTTTGGTAAGGTAAACGATCCAGACACCGCTAAATATTACGAGCGCTTTTTTGAAATCATCAAAGACCCAACCAAAAGTATTAGTCGTGGCCACAATCTCGATTTTGACACAAGAGTTACTACAGGCGAAAAGGAAATCCCAAAGATTAGAGCTGATGTGTTTTTTAGATTAAAGCAAGGCGAGTTTATAACTTATGCTGATGGTAGGGATAAAAAGGTGCAGTTTAAATTAGCCCGAATTCAAAGGCAACTTCCTGAAGAATCCAAGCAATATTCCCAAGCGGATTTAGCGGTTAATTTTGAGCGGGTTTATGATGAGGCGAGGTCGATATTTGATCAAATCTGAGATAATTAAATGGTGGTGCAAAAGGTGGTCTAATAGGTGGTGTAATGGGTGGTCAAATCTTTGAATCCTCATTCCGGAATATATAGCGGTTTATAAGACAACTTTCCTATCGATACCGGTCCTGTCACTTGATAAACCTTTACGGTATTACAATACTCTTTGACCGTAGTAACCACTTTCTCTATAAAGTCTGGTTCGGCAGCATATCCAATAAGTACATTCAACAAAGAGGAAGGCTTGAAATTGATTCTTCCGGTTCTGTCCTTCAAAAGTCTAAGCTCTTTTTCGTAAGACCAATCTTCAGTTTTTTTATAGAACAAATCAATTATATGATTGGGTTGGGAAATTGGGCTGTATTCCCGTTCCTTTATTTCAGATACATAATGCACGGGAAGGATATTATGAAAAAAAGTAGGGTCATCGCTACTGTCAAAATGAAGACAGACCCCTTTGTTATCTTCCGAATATATTTCCCACAGTTTTTCGTTCATTGGGTACATCGTAAAGCAAGCAATTCCAAAGCTGGACACGAAAGGTTTAATTTTGGTGTTAGCGAATTCCTGAAGATTTTCTGGGGTCATATTCCTATCGAAATATTCCTTAGTTCTTGGGTCAAGGATACTCTTTGCAACTGTATCATAAAGCAATTTGAGTTCAGAAGGATGTGTTGAAAGTTTTACAAACTCTGGGTTAGAGTCTAATTCATCGTTCAGGGAATCCCTATCTGAGAACCAGATATATTTTTCTTTAAGTTCGCTTAAGGTATTCTCGTTGGGCGGTCGGAATCGGAACACATAAGGTATTCCCATTTCGATGGCCATTTTGTGCTCTTGGTCAAAAATGTTATACATAGTTTAAAGTTAATAATGTTGCATATTATCAACAAAAATAGTAATATTGGGGTAAATATGAAACAAAGATGAATCCTAAAAAAGCAATTCTTTTACCAAAATATCAAAAAGTTTTTGAGCAATTGGGCGAAAATATAAAGCTGGCACGAAAGCGAAGAAAGCTCACTACTGAGCAAGTTTCTGAACGTGCTGGTATCAATCGTACCACCTTATATAGGATTGAAAAGGGCGACCCTGCCGTTGCTATAGGTTCCTATTTCAATGTGTTCAGGGTGCTGAATTTAGAGGATGATTTTAAAAAGCTGGGGATAGATGACGAATTTGGCAGAAAACTTCAGGATCTTGATTTACTATAGATAGTATGGCAACAGGAAAATTTGACATATACGTGTTTGCAGATTGGGCATCTTTGGAAAAACCAACTTTGGTAGGTGTACTTTCGGCTCACTTTGCCAAAGGGAAAAAAGCATTCAGTTTTGAATATGACAAGGTTTGGTTAAAGACCGACGCGCAACGATTGTTAGACCCAGATATTGAGTTTTATTCAGGGCCACAATATCCTACTAATAAAGGAAACTTTGGAATATTTCTGGACAGTATGCCAGACACTTGGGGTAAAACTTTAATGCAACGTAGAGCTGCACAAGATGCTAGGACAAAGGAAGAAAAAGCACCTAAACTTTACGAAATAGATTATCTGCTCGGTGTCTTTGATGAGAGTAGAATGGGTGCTTTACGCTTTAAAACTGAACTGGAAGGTCCTTTTTTGGATAACGATGCAAAAAGCCCGACACCACCTTGGTCATCGCTCGGTGAGCTTCAGGAAGCGGTAAACCATTTGGAAAAGGATGAACAAAGTGATGCCATTAGAAAATGGGTAGCTGTTTTAATTGCGCCAGGTTCCTCTCTCGGTGGTGCAAGACCAAAGGCTAATATACTTGATGCTCACAAGAATTTGTGGATAGCCAAATTTCCTTCCAAAACTGATGTGGTGGATAAAGCGGCTTGGGAATATCTAGCCTATAAATTGGCCATCGCTTCCGGTATAGAAATGGCGGAATCTAAAATCGAAAAAATAAACGGTCAATACCATACATTTTTGACCAAGCGATTTGATAGGGACAACAGCAATCGCATCCACTTTGCCTCAGCAATGACAATGACCGGAAATACGGAAGATATTATTAGAGATACGACACCGAGTTATTTAGAAATTGTCGAGTTTATTGAGAATTATGGGGCTGACGTGGAAGCTAATTTACACCAACTCTGGCGAAGAATTGTATTTAACATTGCTATTTCAAATACGGATGACCACTTACGGAATCACGGCTTTATACTAACCGAAAAGGGTTGGATATTATCGCCGGCCTATGACCTAAATCCGTCGATTGAAAAGGATGGTCTATCCTTGAATATAGATATGGATGATAATGCCCTTGATTTTGATTTGGCAAAAAGTGTAGGGATCTATTTTCGCTTGAGCGAAAAAGAAATGCAGACTACCCTTAAGGAAGTCCTAACTGTAGTTAAGGACTGGAAAAGTATGGCGCAGCAGCTAGGCATTAGAAATCAGGAAATAGAATTGATGGAAGCTGCATTCAAGACAATCGAATAAACAGAAAAAGAAAAAATTGAGAAATTATGTCCAAAAAAGAACACGCCAACTGTCTTTAGAGTGAACCAAAAAATTTTACAATGAAAAAATACTTATTACTGCTTCACGAAGACATCAAGAAAATACGAAAACTTTCCCCAAAGGAAATGGAAGAATTGGCAAATTCCCATATGGCTTGGGCTGAAAAATTGGGCGAATCTGGACATCTGATTTCTGGCGAAGGACTTGAAGAAAATAGCGTGCAGATTTCAGGAAAGGATAGTGTCGTAAAAGACGGAACATTCTTGGAATCCAAAGAAATGATTGGAGGCTATTATTTACTACAAGCCAAAGATTTGAAAACGGTCATAGAATTGGCAAAAGGTTGTCCTTGCCATTTATGGGGCGGAACTACCGAAATAAGACCGATAATGGAATATGAAGAATAAAACAGCTGACGTTGTCGAATCGAGTTACAGAACCTACTACGGCAAATTATTTTCGGCTCTTTTCAGTCAATTCGGTGGTAATTATGTAAGCGAAATCGAAGATGCAATTCAAAATTCGTTTTACAAATCACTAAAAAGATGGAAACCAAACCAAGTTCCAAACAACAAAGAAAACTGGCTTTTTATTGTCGCCCGAAATGATGTTTTGAACCAAATAAAAAAGGAAAACCGATTGCAATCGGCATCTCATTTTAGAGCTAACGAGGAAACAGAAAATCCAAACGAGGATTTAAGACTAAAGACTATTTTGTTCCTATCCAAGTCCGCAACTGTTTCTTCCAAAGTAAAAGTGATTTTTATTCTCAAAAACATATTCGGTCTGCACGTCAAAGAAATTAGCGAATGCACCCTATTGTCGCAAGATGCTATTTACAAAAGCATAAACAGGGCGAAAAAAGACTTTCGACAATCTACAAAAAATGCAAATTTCGATTTGACCTTTGAGCAAACAGCGAAAAAAGACATTGAAATTGTAGAAGAAATATTTTATGCTGTTTTCAATATTGGTTTTGACTCGTTCAGCGAAAAAATCAAGTCAGTTATCAATGAAGATTTATGCTTAGAGGCTTTGGCACTCGCAAAAATTTTGTCCGTCAAATTCCAGCGAGTAACAACAAAGAACCTTCTTGCCCTATTTTGTTTTCATCTTTCGAGGATACCTGCAAAGGTCAAGCAGGGCAAAATCATTTCGTTCTTTGAACAAGACAGGGCAAATTGGAACGAAGACTTTATAAAACTGGGTTTCCATTATTTGAAAAAACCGGAAAGGCTGAACAAATTTTATGTTGAGGCTTTGATTGCGAGTAAACATATGACCACCAAAGAGTTGGACATTCATCATTGGAACGATATAATCATACTTTACCAATTACTGCTTTCACTTTCAAATTCGCCGATTACCAAATTGAACCTTTGTTATTGTTTGAGCAAGGCGCAAAGAATTGAAGAGGCTAAGGCATTGTTAAAAATTGTAGAAAACGAACTGCCGAACGAACATATTTACCTTTCATTGGTAAAAGCCAATATTTTCACAAACAAGAAAACCTTGGAATCTGAAAAAATCATTGACCAAGTACTAAAAAACATTAACCAAAAAATCAGACGTGAGTACATATTGGAAAATATGTCAACGGACTTTTAAAAAGCGAAACAATGAGAAAACTTATTTTAATTCTAATAGTAGCAGTAACAATATCTTGTGCAAGCAAAGGCGATTTTTCAAAAAAACAAGAGCAGAACCAACAAATAGTTGAACAGTATTTTGAATATTTCAACAATCACAACTGGCAAGGAATGGCAGAAATGTACATTGAAATAGCGGAATTTAAAGACCCATCAATTGGAGAGGGAATTGTAGAAATGACAAGAGCTGAAATGATAGCCAAGTATTCAGCGCTGAACGAAATATTTCCCGATCTACACGATAAAATTGTTCAAACTTATCCATCAGGCGAAAAGAACATAGTCGTGGAATTTGTATCGAGCGGAACTGCACCCGACAATTCAAAATTTGAATTACCCATTTGCACAATCTTTACAATAGAAAACGGAAAAATAACAAAGGACTTTTCATATTTTGACAACTTTGAGTAATAAATCCGTATCTAAAAAGCCTTTTAAAAAGGCCCTTTTTCCCTCGGACCTTTACTGGTAACTTTCCATTGACCATTTTCCTTAGTCAGTTTGAAAATGCCTGTTTTTCCATCGTAGGTAGTGCTGTATTTTACCCAGGCAAATTCGCCATCAATAGCTTCGTCTAAAATTTCTACCTCGATATCTTTATCAGAATCTGGCATCATATCCTGTACAGTAATCAAACTGGCATAGCCTTCTGAAGTGGTATGCTTTTTTAAAGCTGATTCATCTTTTGAGAAAAAACTTTCCGCAACTGCCTTGGCAGTTTCAGAAGGGGACATATCCTTATTTCCCGAACAGGAAATGAATAAAAGCACGAGAGAGCAAATGACGAAATTTTTCATAATAGTATTAATTTGGGTTATTGATATATCTATGTGATAGTTTCATTTCAATGTTTCGTTCACCATCCTTTTCATTCAATTCCAAAATTGCCCTACGGTCATCGGATAATGAAAATTTGGGCAGCACATAAACAAATCGAGCCATTTCATTTTCCTTAATCTTAGACGGCAGATTATGTTTATATATCGGTTCTTGATACAGTCGTTGCAACGATTTTCTTTTCCCTTTTTGTCGAGTTTCAATCGACAGGTTCAAGAAATTCAAATCGAAATCCAACGTAGAATTATTTTCAATCTCGATAACGAAATAGAGCTCATCCCTATCAAAAACAATATTTTCTACGGTCAAGATAATGCCTTCATTCCGTTTCTTGATTCGCCTTATGCGCTGTTTTCTATTGAGAAGATATGAGCAGAATTTTTGGTAATAATAGGTGCTGTTATCTACAAGTTCTTCAGAAGATTCAACAAGAACCGAATCTGTTGCAATCGGTTTTTCATTACCGATACTATTGGATAGCGGAATGAAATAATTAAGCTTAGAAAGCTGTTTTTTATACCTTACAATATACGAAAAAATCGAACCATTTTTATTGACTACCAGCAAATTACTTTCCTTCCCAGGCTTTGCTTGAAGCAATCCGAAATACTGCTCTTTTTCACGGTTGTAGGTAAATACAAAATTGTCCGAACCAGTTATGCCCTGCCGTATAGGTTCTGGAAAAAATAGCGCAACATTTTTGGTGTCGTTAGCATAAATGGTGTCGAGTGGTATGGGTTGCTGTTGTGCTTTTGCGGAAGCGGTAATCAATACGAGTATTAAAAATGAGATAAATGTTTTCATAATTTGGGTTTTAAAATGAGTTTGTAATTATTCAGGACGGTTACTTTAATATTGCGATTGCTACGTCTGAGCACCTTTGTTACGCCACCTACTTGCGGAACGGTAGGGATGTTGATATCGCCAATAATATCGTCCAACACTTCAGTAGTGGCTTCTGCCCGAAAATTGTTCTGTACATATATACCTTCACTACCATCAGATAAATCAAAAGCTTTGAGTTTGGTGGGATGATGCTGTATATTTTCAATTTCGATTAAAGCCCGATTGGGCTGAAAGCTAATGAAACCGAATACGGGTGTGTTCTTAGGCATTTCTTTACCGTTTATTGTTGCCGATTTGGTCAGACGCATTCGCAATCTGGTATTCGCCTTTACAACTTGGTCGCCATCTACCACCACATAAATAGTTTCATCAGTATTACCGATGATTGAAACTTCATTGGGTTTGGGCGAAGCGGCAAAGAACAATTGATGTTCCAAGCCCAATTCTTTCGCTTCAATTTTTTGTTCTCGCTTCACTTCAGCAGAATCGATTGTTGATGCCACTTGGCGAACTGTTCTTCTCTGTCCCAAGTTTTGGTATCGCTTTTCGGAATATTGGATCTTACTCGCTTCATAGATGCTATCTACGATACGCTCTTTTTCGCGTTCTGGAAGATCTGGGTCGTAAAATCCCAAGGAATCAATCAGTTTTTCATCGTAGATGCTTGGTGCGTTATTTTCCCGAACTTTTTTCAAGTCGTTAATCGCATCCAGTTTGGAATCGTACTCTTTTTGATCCTCTTCTAAATCTGGCACTAAGGTCTGCTTAAGATTTTCCGTTTCACTTTCATCATCGCCCATTACCATTACAGAATAGGAAATTAGAAATATGAAAATCACGGCCAATACCGTTGCAAATACTATCTTGTTTTTTTCTACTTTCATAAGAGTGAGTTTTTAAGTGCCGATTATCGGCTTTCAACTTTCATCGTTTAGTTTTTTTAAAGTGTTTTCGAAATAGTTGGTAATCAGCAATCCGTGCGGATTGTTGGGGAAGTTTCGGTCAACCATAATCAAGTTTCCGCTGGAAACCAATTCGTAAGTGTCGATGATTGTACCTCTATTGATTTCAAAAATGGTAGTCGTTGTAAAACTGTACGAGCCATTATTTTCGTTTATTCTTGAGTCAATACTCAATACTTTTTGAACTAAGGAATACTGAAGCAATCTGTTGTAAACACCATCGGCTTTTTTCTGGCGGTAGAGATTGTCCACGGAACTATTGCCCAACCACAACGCCTTTTCCAAGTTGCGTTCGTAATTGCTGGCATCGATGTTATAGAAGTAGTTATGGAACAGATCCAAATGTGCTAAAGCTTCAACCCTAAAATTTTCCTTTTGGGTTACGAGCTTTAGCGGAATGATACTGCCATCGGTGTTAATAGCAAAGGCACTATTGAGCGCTTTTTGATTGGTGTTGAATACCATCCAAATCGAAAATGTGCTGGACACCAACGCACAGACAACAACTGCCAAAACGATAAACCGATTCAGTTTTAGGACGTTATAAATATTCTTATATGGTGTTTTCATTCTGATTGGATTTAATTGGTAAATAGTCTGAGAGTGAATGACGTGGCACGTTTATACAGTTTGAATTTCAGGAATACAATAAAACCAACCGACCCAAGCTGAACCACAGGTGCAAAAAATCCTTGACCTGTATCGGTTCCAAAAAGGTTGACCCAAAAATTGGTGTTGATTTCAGTATAGAGTGCATTCACAAAGACGTTTACTAAAAAGAAAGCAGGTACTAACATATATACTGCCGCATAAAGCTTGAAGAATGTATAAGCTAACGAACGGAACTTTTCAAAAACGGCAAGACTAATGACCAAGGGAAAAAAAGTTTGCATTATTCCGAGTAGAAAAAAGCGTTCTGCCAAAAACAATGGATAAATGAACAAATCCAATATCCAGAGGAACAGGCTAATGATGAATGCAAATATTTTGAATCCGTAAAGCGGTGTGACCAGGGCTTCATATAAAAGTGTCATAGCAGCTTGTGCAACCTCTATTATACTTACATCTTCTTCTATGGGAATATCTTGCATCTGCAGAGGCAATAAGGCAGGTGCTGTGCCACGATATTGTCCTTCAATAGCTACCAAGATGCCATCGAAAAAGCCTAAGACCTGTGTTGAGAAAATGACCAAAATGACAATGGCAAAATTCTTTGCCAGTTCGCCTGGGCTCAACCCCCAAGTGTAACCATCCTTATCTGAAATGCCTTCATTGTATTTTTTGAGGATATTGACCAAAAAGAACAGGACAGCGAGCGTTTTCATTCCCGCAATGGTGTATTGCGAAAAGTCGCTGGCCTGTATGGTCTGGAAAACGGTGTCGATATATTCCAGCCCGATTCCTAAGAGAATGGTCGCGGTCATTTTTAATAATTGGTTTCTCGGTTATTGACCTTATCCTGCATTTTTCTAAAAGAAATGATGTCACGATAGCGTTTGGTTTTTGTAGTGATGTTGGAAACCATTTGCTTGGATTCCTGCTCTTTTGCTTTAAGGATTTCAGCACGTTCGGCATCGCTCATTTTTAGGTAATCGCTGGATAGGACTTCATCGATAAAATCTACTGTGTCCAACGAGTTTTGTACTATGGCATCGAAAGATTCCACAACCCTTGAAACTTCATCGGGTTTGATGTAGGGCGAATTCAAAATATCCTGCAAATCATTTTGCATTACGTTGATAAGACGCTGATTATTCTGTCCAATTTCCTCAACTGCTCTCAGTTGCTCAACAACGCTTGATACTTTCTCTATTGCCTCTTTTGCATCTTTTAGGAATTTTACAGACTTAATCATCTGAGCTGTCTGTTTACCTGATTCTATAAGTTGTTTTACCAAACTGATGAAATTGGTATTGTCATACGTGGGCATTCCCTGGGCAGTGGCGTTATCCGACATAAATAAAGTGAGGCCTACTGTCATTACTAAAATTTTGATTTGTGTCTTCATAATATTATGTTTTAGATGTGAATTTTATTATTGCTTTTTGCATATCGTGATGCTCGTTGTAGAGCTTCATTATTTCTTCATTTTCCTGTCCATCGGTCAAATAAGCAGCATATACTTCCTTCGGAACTTCAAGCCGAAAGATGTTACTTTCCCTACCTATCTTGATAAACATTTCGGTGTACTTGCGTGGTCCTGAAAGATTGTTCTTTATGGATTTTAATTGGTTAAGGTCGTGGCTGGATAGGTTGAGCCTTTTGACCAATTCGTCATAGCCCTTTTCATTATTCAGGCTGTAAATGACTTGAGTATTTTCAAGAATACTCGCTGAAGTCGAATTGTTCGGAAGTTGATTTATGGATTGCAGAATAATCCCAATCGCACCATTTTGTTTACGGATGGCTTGATAGTAGAATTCCACGCTTTCCAACACGTTGTCGAACTTTAATTGCTTGGCAAACTCATCAAAGAGAATGATTCCCTTTTCTGCTCTATTCTTCCAAATGGTTCTTTGAATGGCGGACTTTATCAGTTTCAGCATCACCGACAGGATTTCCTTATTGTCCTTGACTTCATCCAGTTCAAAAACAATCAATCGCTTGTCTTCGATTTTGTAGGTCTGGTCTTCGCTGACTTCAAACAGAAAGCTATATAGACCATCGCCGACATATTCGGACATTACGTGCAAAAAGCTCGTGACATTGAAATAGTCGGGATGGATTTTTAAGGTGCTCAGAAGGTCTTTCTGATTCCTTTCTATAAAGCTGTAAAAACCATCCAAAGAGTGATTTTCAGAAACGCTATCGTAATAATGACGCAGTATTTTTTTGACCGATACCGATTGTGCTTTGGTCACTTTTAAATCTGAAGCAAATAATTCAAACAGGAAAACAGACAAGTCTTCCAATCGCTCGGGTGAGAGGTCATTTGTGTCGCTAATGTAAAATGGGTTGATACCTAAGTTCTTCCCACTTTCATAACGAAGCACCGTATACTTTTCGGGATAGAGTTTAGCGAATTTGGTATAAGAACCACCCAAGTCTATGATGACCAAACGAACGCCACTTTCAAAATACTGGCGCAGAATGTTATTGGCCAAAAAGGATTTTCCTTCGCCAGTTGGTGCAAAAATGGCAAAGTTCCTTGCTTTTATCCGTTTCTTCTTTTCATCCCAAACATCTTTTAGAACAGGAATGTTATGTTCACGGTCATTAAAGATGATTCCGGTATTATCGCTTTTATAGTTGGTGTTATTGATGAACAGGCAAAGTGCGTGCTTCAAATCTGTCACATACAAATCATTATTTGAGAAGTTGGAAGAGAAACAGAAGTAACTATTAAGGATGTAATTCTTGCGTTCTTCGCCTCTTGGATAGTATGGTATGATATCCAGTTCCTTAAATTCAGTCTTTATTTTTGAAGTTATTTTGTCGAGCTCTTTGGCTTCCTTTGCCCAATAGACAATATTGAGATGTCCACGAATGATTCGGGCATTATCATCTGCATTTATTTGGTCAAGGATGTGCTGAATTTTGCCAAGCACCACTTTATTCTGTGAACCGAAATTGGAACTCTTATTGAGTTCTTCAATCTTCTTATCCAGTAGCTTGCGCCACTTCTGTTTGTCATCGAGATATAGGATTTGATTGACAATGTGGTTCTCGTTAAGCGTAAGCCCTAAACCATCAATAAACCCTTGATGAAACACAAAATCGTCAGAAGTGAATTTCTCATTGGTTTTGCTACTCTGTACACTTTCGCCAAAGCACAGTTCGCTATTGATGGCAAGGGCATCAAAATGGTTTTCGCCAATATTGACGCTTTTCTTATCAAGTAAAATATCGGTATCATAGCCTTCATTAAAACCGTTGAAATAGGCATTCGTTAGTTGTTGTATCTCTTCCGCTTTAAGCAAAACAAAATCCATCTTTCGGCTATTGTTGATGAAGGAAACGGAATCACTTACCGAGTTGGAGAAGCTCTTTATGTTATCATCCAGTTCCTGTACGATACCTTTTGAAACTTTCCTGAAAGGGTTGACGTATTTCGGATTGTTGAGCGCCTTATTTTTAGTCAAGATGAAGAACAAATAGCAGCTGTGCTCGATATGCCCACGACCTTTAAAATGCTCGTGGGTCGCTTTTTCTAAAAATGTAGAATTGGGAAGTTGTTCTGAAGTATAGGATTTCTTGAGGTAGATATCCTGTTTGTGAACCACGGTTCCAACAGGCAATGACTTCAACGCCTGAAACCAAGCACCGTGCATATCCTCAAAGTCCTTTTCAGATAAGGAATAGATTTCTGGCAGATTCCCTTTGTAGCATAAGACCACGTTGCCATTGTTGGCAAAGACGATATTATCCTGAATATCTGCAATGGGTTGATATGCCGAAAGGTTAATCTTGTTCATAATCGAAGCCTGAGTTTCTTTTGTTACTGATAATTTTTGGAAAAGCTTTAGCCATTTGAAATAGCTGCGGATTGTGGGTTATTCTTGTCAGCGCCACGTATAGGGAAGCATTGAATACCAGCACACCTATGATTATCCCAAAGCTGAAAGAGAAGATGATGATGAGCAACGAAGCCAAAATGGAAACCATCATTAAGGCAAACAGGGAAATGGGCAGCCCAAAAATGACTGCTCGTTTCCGAATGTTTTTATAGACCTCAAACTTCTTCATCGTTATACAACAATTCCTATGAGGTAAGTAAATATGCCTACGACGGCACCTGCTATGAGTACAAATACAAGTACCCTGGTAATCCCTTTTTTAAGATCAGCATTTTCACCAAAGAAGTGTCCTGCATTAAAAAGGAAGCCTACCAAGAAGATGACACCTAATAGGATTGGAAATATGGTCCTGATGGTATCGCCTACATCGTTAACTGAATCTTCAATGCCACCAATTTGAGCAAAAAGCGAAGTGGATAAGAGCGAAAGAATGGATGCTAAATAGTGAGATTTTTTCATAACGGAAAAGTTTAAATTTTTAGTTCATTTTCGTTATTGGAAATTTACATATATTTGAATATAAATAACTGAAAATCAAATATTTGTGAATAAAATATTATTTGATATTGATTGAATTCCGTTGCTATTATTTGACATCAAATTCTATGGAATTTTGAAGGGAAGTTGTTGATAACCCGAAAATTGAAAATGAAAAAAGTGCTCAAAAACGTCAGTTTTGTGATTTTGGTTCTGAAAATGTGCATCATTTTTGGGCAAGAAACAGATGCTCAAAAACGAATTGTAATTGACGTAGGACACGGTGGAAAAGATGCTGGTGCAATTGGCATAAATGGCATCCAAGAAAAAGATGTGGTGTTGTCCATTGCAAATGAGATTTTACGGTTAAATAACGACTTAGAAAAGACACTCGATATTTATTTGACCAGGTATAGTGATACGCTCATTTCTTTATCTGATAGGACTAAGCTGGCCAAAGCTTTAAATGCGGATTTATTTGTGTCCTTGCATTGCAATCATTCTGATAATCCGGATGCGAGAGGAATAGAGGTTTATGCTTCAAGAAAACAAAAGGGATTCTCAAAAGCATCGGTTTTTATGGGCTATCAAATTGAACGAGCGCTTTGTGAAGCCATTGGTTATGAAAGTCGAGGTGTGAAGTTTGCGAATTTTCAGGTACTTCGGGAAACTGTTGAGTATTGCGCCTCAATACTATTGGAATTAGGTTTTTTGAGCAATATTGATGAAGGCAGCTACATTTCAGATAAGAACCATATTGAACGCATTGCACTATCGATATTATTATCCATTAAAAAATCCATAGAATTATGAAAGATATTTTTTTAGAGTTAACGAAGAGCTTGAAGGACATTGTACTGCAATTTATTTCAGAAGTGATTTTATTGTACAAATCCTATAGAAGTTAGATTTCCTAAGTTTATTATCTACACATTATAAAAAAACATATCCGATAGTACATTTAAGTATTTGCTTAAATAATATAATAATGATATATTTGTGACCACTTTAAATCAAAAAAGATGAGCTTGGAAATAACTTGTACACGGAACGAAGCAGACAAGAAGCAAATATCGAGATGTAAGGAAACCATAGAAAATTCTTCGGGCAGCTTAGAAGCAATAAGCAAAATTTTGTCTCTTGCGGGAAGCGAGGTACGACTGAAAATTCTATTCCTATTAAACATAGAGAATGAATTGTGTCCTTGCGATATTGCCGATATTCTTGAAATGAGTGTTCCCGCCGTATCCCAGCATATCCGAAAAATGAAGGATGCAGAAATTATTACATCGAGACGTGAAGGGCAAACATTATATTATTCGCTGGTAAAGAGTGAGGACAATGTTTTGAATGGAATTTTCAATTCAATTTCGACAAGAAAGAAAACAGCTTAGAAATTTTATATTATGGCAACGAATAAAACTTCAAATACCGCGGCCTATACCGGCATTTTTACCGCAGTTGCAGCATCAATATGTTGTATTACACCTGTTTTGGCATTAATTGCCGGAACAAGTGGAATTGCATCAACATTCTCTTGGGTCGAGCCATTTAGACCTTATCTTATCGGCTTGACCATTATTGTTTTGGTCTTTGCCTGGTACCAGAAACTACGACCGAAAACACAGGAAGAAATAGATTGCGCCTGTGAAGATGATGCGAAACCATCATTTTGGCAATCCAAACGGTTCTTGTTGATAGTAACACTATTCGCCGCATTGATGCTGGCCTTTCCGTACTATTCCAACCTATTTTATGCACAGCCCACCAAGGATATCGTCTATGTCTCTCAATCCAATATTGAAAAGCAGACTTTTGAAGTCGCTGGAATGACCTGTGCAGGCTGTGAGGCACACGTAGAAAACGAAGTCAATAAGCTGGATGGAATTATTTCGGTCAAAGCCAGCTACGAAAATGCCAATACCATAGTGGAATTTGACAAGACCAAAACCGATTTGCCCACAATCCGAAAAGCCATAGAGAAAACAGGTTACAAAGTAGTAGAGAATACCGCTAAAGAAAATAAATAGATGAAAAAATATGATGTTTTCGTTATTGGTTCGGGTATGGCCGGTATGACAATGGCCAATAAATGTGCCTCAAAAGGTCTTTCGGTCGGCATAACCGATGAACTACCTTATGGTGGCACCTGTGCCCTACGAGGCTGTGACCCCAAAAAAGTAATTATCGGCGCTACGGAAGTGCGCGACTTTGCCAAAAGGCTTAAAGGGAAAGGCATTGATACCATTCCGGATATTAACTGGAAGGATATAATGGCGTTCAAACAGACCTTTGTCGATGAAATGCCGAGGAAAATAGAAAAGGGGTATAAGAAGAACGGCATCGATACCTTTCACAGTTCCGCTACGTTTATAAATGAAAATACCTTAAGTGTAGGTAACAAGACCATTCAAGCTGATAAAGTTGTAATTGCGTCAGGTTCAAAACCAAAAGTTTTAGATTTTGAAGGCAGACAGCTTGCGAAAACGAGTACGGATTTTCTAAACCTTAAGGAATTACCCCAATCCCTGCTTTTCATCGGTGGTGGATATATTGCTTTTGAATTCGCCCATATTGCCGCACGTTCCGGTGCCAAGGTAACGATAGTACATCGAGGTAAACATCCGTTGGTAAACTTTGACCAGGATATTGTAAAACATTTAGTCGATGCCACACGTAATTTAGGCATCAAGCTTGTTCTTGAAACCGAAGTTTCTAAAATTGAACGTAAAGATGGCCACTACATAACCACAGGAATTTCAAACGGAAACGAAACTACCTACAAATCGGCAGCGGTATTTAATTCGGCTGGTCGTCCCCCAGCCATTTTTGAGTTAGAATTGGAAAAAGCAGGTATATCCTTCTCAAAAAAGGGCATAGAGGTCAACGAATACCTTCAGAGCACAACGAACGCGAACATATATGCAGCAGGCGATGCAGCGGACTCAAGAGGATTGCCCCTAACACCCGTAGCTGTTTTGGAAGGACACGTCGTAGCTTCAAATATCATTAAAGGAAATAAGAAAAAAGTCAGTTATCCCCCAATGCCTTCCGTAGTTTTCACTTTGCCCACTATGGCAACCGTTGGCCTATTGGAAGATGAGGCTAAAGAAAAAGGATATGATATAAATGTCAATTTTGAAAAAGTGGATAATTGGTTCAATGCGAGACGCCTGAATGTGGATGAATATGCTTATAAAACAATCATCGATAAAAATAATAATACCATTTTGGGCGCGCATCTGATCGGGCCTCATTGTGAGGAAACCATCAATCTTTTCGCAATGGCGATAAAGACCAAGATGACCATAAGCGATTTGCGGACAATGATATTTTCATATCCTACAATGGCATCTGACCTAACCTATATGCTCTAACTATTATTTATGGAAACTACAATATTAAAATCTACGATCACCTGCCCTGAATGCGGCCACAAAACAGAAGAAGAAATGCCAACCACGGCCTGTCAATTCTTTTATGAATGTGATAATTGCAAACAAACACTAAAACCAAAAGAAGGCGATTGTTGTGTATTCTGTTCTTATGGTACTGTGGCTTGTCCACCTATTCAGGAAGGTTCAAAATGTTGCTAATAAAATTGGAAAAATATTTGGAGACCACCCTACGAGCATACTTACATTGCAATAAAATTTTAACAAATGATACCACGGGATTTAAGTAAGGACATAAAAACAAGGTTACAAAGTATTAATGGGCAACTTAGCGGCCTCATTAAAATGCTGGACGAGGATACAGATCCTGAAAAGATATTGATACAGTTCAAAGCAGCACAAAAGGGTTTGGACAAGGCTCATTTCCTGTTACTGGACGAAACTTACAGAAAGGCCTTGGCAATCAAGATTTCAGAAACCGTGGAAGCTTGTCCTGGAGATTGTGGTAATGAAGACCGTATTGAATTTATACGGAAACAGTTCCCTGATTTGGAGCTGGACAGTCTTACCGACAAAATGAAAGAAATTGCCACGCTCAAATCCAAATTGGAAGACTCTAACGAGGAATAGAACTCGCAAAAAAACAATCCCCGTTGATGGCCCAAAGTTATGGGTCATTTTTTTTTTGAAATAATGTTTGGAGACCACCCCGGGCACCCACCTACCTTTGTACCGTGCTTAATTGATAAGCCATTATTATAAATGAAATACTAATAAAAAAAAGAGATTATGAAACGTCAAGTAGAAGTCTTTACAGCCAACTGCCCCGTTTGTGACCCAGTGGTCAAAATGATTGAGGAACTGGCCTGTGATGAATGTGAAGTAACAACATACGATTTGGTAAAACAATGCGATGATAAGACTTGTCTTACCAAGATGAACGAATATGGGGTACAAAAAATACCCGCAGTAGCCGTAAACGGAAAATTATTGGATTGCTGCAAGGATTCCGCCATTACCAAAGAAAAGTTGATGAAAGCGGGTATTGGACAAAATTAAAAAAAGATTTGGGTACGGCCATTTTCACCAATTATCCTGTTGCCGTACCAACAGGATATCATTTAAAATCCAAAAAATATGAAACCATTAAATTCTGAATTACAAAAATGTATTGATGATTGCAATGCCTGTATTACTGCGGCAAGAATCTGCCTTGACCAACATTTGGGCGAACCCGATATGAAAAAATGCCATCAGTTTTGTTTGGATTGCATTGCGCTATGTATCGCTTGTGTTCAATTACTCGCCAGCCAATCTGATTATTCGAAACGCTTATGTGCCATTTGTGCGGACTTATGTAAAGCCTGCGCCGATGAATGTGCAAAATTCGATAGCGAGGTTTGCCAGCAATGTGCGGAAAAATGCTATGCCTGTGCCGAGAGTTGTAAAAAAATGGCAGCTTAACATTTAAAAACAAGTGATTTATGGCCATTTCTAATTTACATCTCAGAATCGTTCTAATCATTATCCTCTGCTCATCGACAATATCCATTCTTAATGCGCAGGGACACGGGCCATTATATGGTTTACAGACCCCGACCCTCGCGAGGGGTGGCGTAGATTTAAATGTCGCAAGTATGAGTTTGAGCACCGAGAACGAAACTTCCTATATGCTGCGTTATCTGTTTTCCTACGGTATCACCGAAGACTTTCAGATTAACTTGACCACACCCACTACGATAGAGCGGCTTAACAATGCACCGAGAACAAGGGGGAATAGCAATATGCCGGCAAATGGCGATATAGAAGCATCTCTTTGGTATCGATTTTTTTCCAATGCCTTTGGGGTTGGTAAACGTTTCGAAGGAACAGCTGTCCTCGGGGTTTCAGCACCTACCGATGATGTCCGCGGACAAGTAAACGTGGGCAATTCCATTCACGGTGCAATTTCTACGGGATATGCTTCACGTACCTGGTATGCGTGGTTAGGTGGTGGTTATCAATATTATTTTGAAAAAGACAACGAACAACTCGGCGACCTGCCATACGCGAGTGCCGTGGTAGGGTATCGCCCCAATATCTTTATGGGCGATTATCCAAAACCCGATTGGAGGATTTTTTTGGAAACAATGGCAGAATTCCCCGGTGACAATAAATATAACGGACAACAAAATTTTAGTGATTCAAGAAGTAATAAAGTATTGATGGGACCTTCCTTTTTAGGGTTGTACGGAGCGTGGGGGATTTCATTTGGAGCCTTGTTTCCGGTGGTGCAGGATTTGACGCCAAGTGCCGTAAAAGAAAATTATAGGGTATCCATTAATCTAAGTTATTGGTTATAAAAGAATTAAAATTTAAAAATTAAGAAGATGAAAAAAATAGCGTTGGTTATGATAATAGCATTACTCGGTACTTTGAGTTCCGAGGCACAAATTCAAAAAGTTGACCAAGAGGTCTATGGAATGGATTGTGCACCTTGTGCCTATGGTCTTGAACGAGGTCTAAATAAAATGGACGGACTTCAAAATGTAAGAGTGAGCCTCAATGACGGGAAAGCTTATCTGGAACTTTCGAAAAACAACAGTTTAAGCCTAAGTCAAATCCAAGAGGAAGTAAAGAAGAACGGTTTTTCTGCCAAAAAAGCGGAAGTGGTGGTAGAGGGAACATTGATAAATAAAAATAACGGTTACAAATTGGTAACCGGTACGGAAACTTATCAAATACTTGCCATTATTTCGGACGATTTAAATTCAAAGTTGAAGTCTGGCAAGATAAAAATAAAGGGCATTGTTCAGGACGTGGAAGACGGGGAGCTTACCGATGAGTGGAAAATTGAAGTTACTGAAATTCTATAATCATTAAATGAAGATGAAGCGATATAGCTTATTGGGCGCAAGCCTCTTTAGCGCAGGGATTCCATTCCTTTGTTGTTGGACCCCTGCTGTTTTAATGGGAGTGGCAGGATTCATTGGTATTTCATCAGGTTTTGAATGGGTACATCCCGTAAGACCATATTTAAATGCGATATCCTTTGTAACCTTAGGTTTTGTCCATTACAGGACATATCGCAATGAAAAAGTAAAAACCCCTGAAACTAACAAATATGAAGTATGTGGGTGTAAGGAAAATATTCAGGGTTCAACCAATAACAAATGGATGTTATGGATAATAACTTTTTTGGTCGTCGTAATGACCATCGTAAATTATCTTATCGATTATTAATGGATTCTTTTAAAATTAAAATAATCCTGGTCATTACAATAGTTCTGATAGGATTAGATGTAAAGGCTCAAGGCCCGCCGATATTTACGGACACACCTATAATGTTAGGTGTGCAAGGACGTGGTGTGCGGACTTTTGGCAATATCATATCCCGAGAGAATGTGAATGCCTATTCACAGGTATTGGTTGTGCCTTATAACCTTACCAGCAAATTACAAGTAGCTGGGGTGGTATCCTACTTGTGGATTTCCCCAGAGGGAACATCATCAAATTCGGGATTTGGGGATTTAAAGGTATTCGCAAAATACCAACTCTATCAAAAAGACGGTAAAGGCACAACCTTGAGAAGTTTAATAAAATTGACAGAAACTTTTCCTACTGGAAACGCAAGCAAAATGCCAGCTTTAGGTACTGGTGCGTATCAGACAACAATAAGCTTGGTAAATGGATATGTGACAACCAAATATGGAGTTTATGGAGAGGTGGGTTACAATCTGGCAGGGAATGGATTGCCGGATAACCTGGTTTATAATATCGCTTTTGGCTATCCCCTTTTACCACAAAAATATCCACCCAACCAATTGAACGTTTTCTTGGAGCTAAATGGAAATTATGTATTCGAAGATGTGGGAAACAATCTATTCTTGTCCCCAGGCATTCAATATATAGCGGGGAGAAAACTACTCTTTGAATCTGGTATTCAAATTCCTTTGACAGATGCTTCCCCAACGAATCAACAAACAAATTACATATTAAGAATAGGAACCAGAATATTAATTTTTTAAAAATATACAAATGAAGAAGTTGCTGATATTACTTTTCATAGGCTTTACTGTTACGACAGTAAATGCTCAGGCAGATACGTCCCAATTGAATGGAAAGATTACCATAGAGGTGGATGGTCTGGCCTGCCCATTTTGTGCCTATGGCTTGGAAAAAAACCTTAAAGAAATAGATGGGGTTGAAAACATTGAGATAAATATTGAAAAAGGGTCTGTCCTTCTTACTATTGCAGAGAGAAAACAAATTTCAGAAGACTTAATCCTTCAAAAGATAAAGGATGCGGGATTTACCCCAGGTAAAATAAAAAAGCAAAGTGATGAATAAATCTTTATTAGTGTTGGTTTTTTCCTTGTTGATTATTGCCTGTAAGGAAAAAGAAGAAGACAAGAAATGGACTTTTGAAAAGAAAATCGAACTTCCTGAAAAAGTGCGTCCACTTGCGTTAGAGAAAACTGGTAACGACATCTGGTTTTCGGACCCTGAGCAATTTAGATTACTAAAAGTTGACCTTAGCGGAAAAATACTGGATTCTATTACGGGCATTAAACGTCCTATGAATATCGATTTTAATCAGGGGAAACTGTATGTGCCCGAATTTTTAACAGATACAATTTGGGTTTTTGAGGACGGAAAAAAGTCCGCACTGTTCCTAAATGCTGAACCTCAAGCACCCGCCGGACTCAATGCAAAGGGCGATACAATTGCGATTGCTGACTTTTATAACCATAGGATAATTTTACAAATAAAAGGACAGGTCAGTTATATAGGAAAGGAGGGGCACAACAAAGGAGAGCTGTATTATCCCATAGATGTGAAAATTAAGGGCACCAAAATCTATGTTGCCGATGCATACAATAATAGGGTACAGGTATTTAACATTGACGGAAAAATATTGGAAGTTATCGGAGAAAAAGATGGATTCAACGTAGCTTCTGGTATAGCTATCAATATGGATGGCTTGGCTGTGACCGACCAAGAAAATAATAAGGTGTTGATTTATAATCTCAATGGGAAATTACAGCAAACCCTTACCGATAAAATCAACTATCCTACGGATGTACTGTTTGATGAAAATAGTTTGTACATCACCAATTTTAAAGAGAATTCCATAGCGGTTTACAAAATGAGATAATTTGATAAAAATAGTGGTGGTATAAAATATGGTTTGGAAGCCTTAAACTTTTAGAGCCAGTTGAATTTCAAATAAGTCCTCAATCAGATATAGATTGTTGCTGTGCCTTTGGCACTTAAGGTACTATGGGCATTCTACCAATTCAAGAGAGTACAAAATCTTGTTTGAAAATCATATTTTAAGTTCACTTCCGTTTATCCCCAGCCTTAGTATCAAAAGCAATCAAATTAAACATTTCTCGCATTCGGCTACGGACACGGTTACCGTAACGTTCTTCCAGTTCTTCGGCATTTAGGTTTGTGGTTGCGTGTGTTTTGATTTTATGTTTGGTTTGTAGGTAGAGCTCGTATCGAGATAAAAGCACTTCGCCCATAACATTCAAATCCTTTCCGTAGAATCTGCCAGAAGACTCGACGCTTAAATCATCAAAACAGTAAAATTTTGTTTTTGGAACTTAAGTCCACAGTTAGTAGCTTCCTTAAAAGAGACAAATAACAGTTTTATAATAAATTAGTTATCAGTTTTACAACTCTATGAATGAAAATTGTCCTGAAATAGAGAAAGGTTGTGTTTCTTTTGGTTTTCAAAAGCGGCTATAGCAGCTTTTGTATAAAAACGATGTTCATTCAAAAACTTCACATTTAATTTAACCCATTCATCATCGGTAAATTTCATATCTAAAAAAGTTTCCCATTCTTTTCGTAACAATCTGTTTCTCTCGAAAAATGTGGTCATTCCCAAATGGCTCAAATCTGCATCGCACATTATTTCTTCTAAAACAGTTGTGGGCATAACACTCATTTCAGTAGCTTGGATAATATTCTCTACAATCTGTATCTGATTTTCTGGATAGCTTTCCTTTTGTAAAAATTCACGAGCATAGGCACAACTCAATTTCTCGTGACCTTGCGTTGTTTCAATATTTCCGACATCGTGAAAATAAGCTGCAATGACAACCATTTCTTTTTCTGTGCTGGAAAGGTTCAACCTGTTGGCAAGAAATTTGGCATTATGTGCAACTTCCGAAGTGTGCTCATAATTATGGAACTGCAACAAATTGCATCTTCCGTTCTTTAGTAATTTCTTGCAGTACTTTTCTGCTTTTAAAACCAAATCTGTATTCAATTTAAACCAATTTCTTTTTATGACTGTAAAAAACCAATGCACCTAAAATTGTGACACTCACTAAGGTTGCTGGTACTGTACCCAAATCTAAACCGCCTTGAGCATTTGTTTTAGTAAGTAAGTCGCCAAAGGTTGCACCAAATGGACGCGTGAAAATAAAAGCAATCCAAAACAGAATGATATGATTTATTTTGGTTGTGTAATGTAACAGTACAACAATTAGAATTACACCAGCGGTTACCATAGCACCTTGCAAATAACTTAAGCCGGCATTGTCGCTCAAAAAATCGCCAAAAGCAGTTCCCAGACTATTTGAAATTAATATCGCCACCCAATAGAAAAGTTCTACTTTTTTATTGAAAATAGGATACACTTCTATTTTTCCTCTTACACTATTCCAGATCCAAAGGGTATTCAACAACAAGGTTATCAAAATTAAAGAGCCAGCGAGATAGCCCAAATTCAAGGTTCTATCCATAAAATCTGAAATCTCTGTGCCTACCGTTGTTGTGCCTACAATGACCAACCAATATAAAAATGGAATATACTTTTTGGCATTTAACTGCAACAGCAAAGCGATGATGAAAAATATACCCGTAATTGCGAGTCCGACTGTATAGCCCAATTTCAAGGTGTGTGCTAATAAATCGCCTAAAGTTTCGCCTAATGTGGTGGCGATGATCTTCATTATCCAAAATAGCAAAGTGATTTTTGCTACTTTGTTCAAGTTGTTTGAAAGGATAATAGACTTTTTCATTTTAACGGTTCGTTTCGTCTAACAATTTTCGTTTTTTCATCACTTTTAAAATAAGGTAAAGTACAGTCGTTATGATGGCACCATAGAACCAGAATTCCATTTCAAACTCAAATGGTTCTTTTTCAACCAAATCGCCCACCAAATCAAAAATCCAAAAGAGCAGAAATATAGCGCACAATCCATTCTTTTCCTTTTTGAGTACTTTTTTTATGCTGAAGGAATATTTCGGTTTTTGATAGTTCTTAAATGATGGAATAAAGGCTGGAACATTTTCTGCCCAATCTAAATAGGTTTGCCCGAATTTATTCCGCAGAAAGTTTTCTTCAGCATACATAATACGCTCATAATAAAAGGCGTAAAAAAATACGAATGCAATAGAAAACCAAGCATTTTCAGTAAGCATTGCCACACCGAGCCACATAAAAAAGTTGCCGAGATACAATGGATGCCTAACGATTGAATAAATTCCCGTAGTGTTGAGTTCGTCCGCAAGTTGACCACCTTTTGTGTTTCTTCCCGAGGTGTTTTTTGGCGTATGCCCAACGGTAATAATCCTTATTAAAAGACCGAGTAAACTAACACCTAAACAGATGTATTCAAAACTTTCGGAAAGCCACGTTTCGGGTGTTTCAATTTCAAAATATTCGGTATAGATATAAACCGATAGTCCAATCCCTAAAATAATCAATGGTAGATAACTTCTGTTTTTGAACAGAAAATCGCCCTGTGTTTTTAATTCTTCTTGTAGTGCCATAATGTTAAAATTTAAATGTGAAACCTATTAAATGATTACCCTCAAAATTGGAATAGGTCAATTCCATATGCTCTTGTTGATATTCGGTCGTAAATAATAAATTGCTTCCTAAGCCAATAGCAGCACCAGCTACTATATCAAGGATATCGTGCTTATTGCTGTCAATACGGCTCGCTGCTGTAAATCCAGCCAATGCATAAGATGGGATGGCATATTTAAAGCCGTAGCGTCTGTGGACGTAACCTGCGCTATGGAAAACGGTTGAAGTGTGACCCGAAGGAAATGAGTTGTCATTGCTCATATCGGGTCGTTGTTTATTCACGCCCAATTTTAAGCCGTAGGTAACGCCAACCGTGAGCAATAAGCCTTTAGTAAATTGCCACGCACCATCATTATCGCCAATTACAAATGAAGTTCCCAAGGTTGCCGCAGGAAGTGCGTATAAAATGACATCGCCCACTTTTTGGGTGGTTCCAACTTGAGGTTGGGTTTCGCTCGTATCTTGAGCTTGTAATTGATGTGTAAAAAAACTGAAGAATAAGCATCCCGCAATCGTCAAAAAGCGGAACAAAAAAATGTATTTCATTTACGTTTGTTTGAATTGTTAGTTCAAATAACGCAGGTGTTTTAATACAAATTTTAACAGATAGGTGCAGACTAATTTTTCTGCACAAATTGGATGTTTTACAAAAGTGTTTTTTTGAATTGAGTAGGCGTTAAACCCTTGTATTTCTTGAAGGTTGCATTAAAAGAGGACTTTGAGTTAAAACCAACATTTGTGGCAATTCCCAAGAGTGTATAATGGTCATTTTGGTCGTTTTTCAGCCTTAAAATGAATTCGTCAACTCGATATTGATTAACAAAGTCCTGAAAACTTATGTTCATATGTTCATTCAAAACTTCAGAAATATATTGTCGTGGAATACTGAGTTTTTCTGATACATCGACAATAGACAGTTTACTGTTCAAATACATCTTTTCAATTTCCATTGAACGGATTAAATCTAATTTGTATTGCTCAATAAGTTTCTGATTAAGATTCGAGTTTTTGTATTTGGTGGTTTCAGTTATGGGTAATATATACTTATTTTTAGCTAATAGTTTGAAGGCAATAAAATAGAATAAAAATGCGATGACCAATAAGAGATAAGTATTGAAATTTTGATCATTGAAAAAAGGTAATTCAGCTATACCAAAGGTCTTAAGAATATCGCTAGTGGATGAAAGCGCAAATATTATTGCGATGGGTATAGCAAAATAAAGAATCCAATGCTTCTTTTTGGTTGTAATGATGGAATAGATAATTGTCAATAAATAGACAACAAAGGTAAATTCGATAATAACTTCAAAAACTTCTACGATTGGATTTTCTTCTACCATCCAAATTTCCAGATCCTCAATTACAAAATAGATAATGTTTGGTAGGAAGAAAAGGTAGTCGGCTTTAGCAAATTTTTCTTTTCCGTTTTTATAATAGCGAAAAAATAAAAATAGGAACGTTACAAAAAGTGAACTGTCAAATAAAAACCAGTCTGCATCTTGAACAAAAAGATTGTTATCGTCATCGCCAGCAATGTAAAGCAAAACTGAAAACAAACTACCAAACAGCAACCAAAAAGTAGTCTTCTTGTAGTCTTTACGGTTGATAAACAAAACTGAAAGTACAAAAAGACCCTGTAAGAGTGCTATTATTTGAAGAGTCTTAAGCATTAAATTTTAACATTTGGCAAGGTAAACAAAATGTTGCTTTATCGGCCAATCACAACACATATATATTTCCTTATACAGCCAACGTAAAAAATAAAGAATTATTAGAAATTACTTTTTTGTCTAAGAATACTGGTATTCTCGTTTACAATTTTCGCCTGTTATTTGCGCTTATCCCCAGCCTTAGTATCAAAAGCAATCAAATTAAACAGTTCCCGCATTCGGCTACGAACGCGGTTACCATAGCGTTCTTCCAGTTCTTCTGCGTTAAGATTGGTTGTGGCGTGGGTCTTAATTTTGTGTTTGGTTTGTAGATACAGCTCGTATCGAGATAAGAGTACTTCACCCATTACGTTCAAATCCTTTCCGTAAAACCTGCCAGATGGTTCCACGCCTAAATCATCAAAACAGTAAAATTTGGTGTTGCCATATTCTTCAACAGTTTTAAAGCCTAAGTGATTAAAACTAAAGGTTACATTCCGGCAGGGAATCATTTCGTAAGGACGTTGCAACGGAACCAAATGGCGCAACAATTTCATTAAGCTGGTTTTTCCACATCCTACGGGTCCAGAAAGTAGAATGCCTTTGTCGATATCGATACCGTAGGTTTCACAGTTATCTTTGTCTTTGATGAAGTAGGAACAGAGCTTCAGTAGAATATCCTTATCCTCATCATAAATCCTGAACTTTTCGCCGAACAAAAGTTTGCCCTTGGCATTGAGGTATATCAAGATTTTTGGAAAATCGTAGAGTACGCTTTTGCCGTCAAATTTTCCGAGCGAATATTCCACGCCGCCTTCGGTTATTTTAGAGGGGTTGTCCATAATCTTTGTTTTTAGTGGTTCGCAAGTTGTCCTTGATTTGGGATGCTTGTTTTTTGTTTGCTTTGTTTTCCTCGTCGAATATTTCGGTTCTGTCCATCCAGTTGATGGCTACTGCTCGCCAATCCCTGATTTCTTTTCCATCGCCAGTTTGCCAATTTCTGGTTTGGTAATGCTCATAGAATTTTTTTGCTTCATCGGCATCAAAACCTTTTTCTTCAAAAAAAATAAAAACGGCCTGCCAGCCCTTTGGCTGTTTTATATAGTTTTCTTGTTTGATATTGTTTGTATTAGATACCAATACTTGTCCATTTTTGGGATGGTGGTGTCCCTCAAGCGGTACACCTCTGGGATGGTACTGTTCCGCAAGCTGTTCTAATATGGGATTGTACTGTCCCACAACTGGTTCATCACTTGTCCCAATAATGGCCATCTTGATTTTACTGCCTTTGTATGGATTGTTGGAAGGAAAATAAGAGAGGTATTGCCAAGAATCCAGTTCCACAATACATCTATGGTATGTGGACTTTGAACCTATCTTGGCACAGCGCATTAAATCTCGTCGGTTCACGTAGAATTCATCCATAAAGCGGCAACTGTTCCATTCTTGGAACAGCGCCATATAAAGACTGATATGCGTTGGATTAAGGCGGTCATCAAAATAGAACTTCTCAAAAGCCGCATTAAGTAGCTTTATATAGTTCATCGCTTAAGAATTTAGACCGTGGTGCACACGGTTGGCATCCATCACTTTTTGAATTTCCTCTGTATCATAGTAAATAATGCCACCTACTTTGGTATAAGGCAATGTGCCATTGATACGAAGATTCTGCAATGTACCTGGACTGACTTGCAATAAGTCCATAACCTCAGAAGATTTGAGGTATTTTTTGAGCTTTCCGCTGGCTTGTCTGGTCAATAATTGTTTGATGTCATCGAGCAATTCCATTTTGAATTCCCGAAGGTCGTCTGTGGTAATAATACTTGTCGGCATAATAGAACGGTTTTAATGGAAAGGGACTATCTGGGTTTATGATTTTAAATGATAGTCCCTGACCTGATTTGACTTTCGTTCTACAAATTTGGATAAGATTATTGACGTTTTGTCAATAGTTGACCCAGAGGTGGGGTGTTTTTCTGAAAATAAATTTTGATTGGTTTTGATGTCAATTCACTCTAGCCCGAGGGTTTTCAGGCATCAAAAGAAAATAAATTTCACGAATTACTCTATCATACATAAAACCCCAAGTTGGGGTGAACTTGGGATTATTCATCTGACTCTTCAAGCCGTTTTCTCAATACCTCGATCAATGCATCCAAAAATTTTGTCTTGCTGCATTTCCTGGCCCGTATTTCAATAAAAGTATGATAGTAATTCCCTAGGTCTATATTAAAGACCTGTTCGAACAGGGAGGCCAGCTCCTTGATATCAGCGGTACCGCTATTGATTGCGCCGCTGCTCTGCAGGGCGTATATCAACTCGATGAGTTCTGTTTTGCTTCCTGTCCAAAAAAGGTTTGATGGTTTTTTCATTGAATATAGTTTAGGTTCGTGGGCATTTGTATCCAGCTTTTCTATTTCCTGTTGCAGGTAAACGATCAGCATGTCATATGCGATAATGGTTGCTACGGTGCCGTCCTGACATGTAGAGAACTGTTCGTCGATAAAAAAGTGAAAAGATTCAGTTGATGAGCGCAGGTCGGATTTCCCCCTGACAAAATACTGTTCGTCCAAGGTAGATGCTCCCCTGCGGTAATAATGGTAGAATTCCAGGTTGTCATTGAAATACACCTGCAATTTGTTTATCTGGTCGTTCAAGTATTTTTTTTGGAATTTGGCACTGCTCCTTGGCCGCTTGCTTTCAATACTGAAAAGCTTGGCGTAGTATATTAATTTGCTCAAGATTTGCGGTTTTATGTGTTTAAAGAACCGTATTTCCTCCGCCAAGGAACGAAACCCTTTTTCTACGACCCGTTTGCGGAGTGTCTTTATGCACTTTTCCGTATGGGTGATGCCCGTCTCAGCTTTGTACAGTATATCTTGGGCACGGGACTCTAAAGTCTCCAATTTGGTTTCAAATTCGGATATTAGGTTTTGGTATTTCATACATATGCCTCTCCATTTATTGGTTTTAACTTGTTTCCAATATCCCCATAAGCTCTAGGGTATAATTATCGGAGGTCTGTATGTATGCATACTTTTCTTCCACAGAAGCGCCCAATTTCCTTTTCTCAAAAGAGGCCGTCATGCCCATGGCAATCTTTTTCATGTTCAGGTCAAACGCTCTTTTAATGGTCTGATATAAAAGTTGCCTGTAGGTATAAAATTTTTCCAAATACTGGTAGTCCATCCCTATAAAAGCCGGAACATATGTATGGTCTTTATTGTTGTAACAGAGCATCACCCCTATGATTTTTTCCGGATGTGCCTTCTCACATATAGTAATGAATTCCCAATTGGGGTGAGCGGACATATTATCAAACAGTTTTTTTGGAAAGGCAAACATATTAAGTCCCAAGTTATTCTGGTGAACATTGTTGTACAGTTCTTGTATCTGTTCCAATTGATCTGGGCTACAAGTTTGTAATGTTTCGATTTTCAACAATGGTTCTATAGCGAGTATTTCTTTCCGTACATGCCGCCTGTTCCTAGAGGAAAGATTGGCTACAAACCCTTCAATATCTTCAAATTCACTTAAATCGATATCACAGGAATCCGGCATTTTGACCCGCACAAATCCCTGTCCTTGAAAATAGGTGTGAAAATAAGCATCAGCTTTGAAATCCCGGAGTACGCTCATTTTGGATTTATGGCGTTGTTCCAATTCCTCCAACGATTGAATGAGTGCATTGAGCGCATCCTGTTTTAAGGGATGTTTTTTATCAAGGAACAGGTGGCCCCCTTCGGTAAAAAGTGACCCCATACTCAGTACCTTTGAGGTAAGGTAATAAGGATCGGTCTTTCTTTCATCCTCTATTGTTTTTGATAAACTTGTGCTGGCCAACATATCATCTTTCCAATATGACAAGGTCAAAAAGGTGGCCAGAATGGGTTGTTGTTCTTGGTCGTAGATAATTATATACCTAAAATCCCAATTATGCTCTTTTTTGTTGTTTCCGCAAAACGTCTGCTCTAAAAATTTGAGCCCTTCCCAATCAAAGACCCCATCTTTTCCCATAAGCGTGTCCCAAACAGGTTTACCGATTTTAGAAATGGTGTCTTCCATATGCAGGGTAAGTTTCGGGTTCAGTTTATCCTTGCCCGTTGCTTTGGTCTTTAACTTAAAGGCTTGATAGACCCGGCGCATATTCGTATGGGTATCTTCCAAGGCTCTTGGGAAGTGGTATTCCATCGCCTCTACCAACCCCTTGATTTCCGCTTTTTGGTTGTGCCGGGAAATGGTTATCCTCACGCCCGTGTTTTTGACCGGTACCGCTGGAAATATCCCCAAGTTCACATAAAAGCCCTCTTTCATTAAACGGTTTACAAAATTATATCCAGTTTTGGGCATTCCGGTCCCTATATAGAAAACAGGCGAGGTGTTTTTATCCACTAGCGGCAGGTCGGTCTGTTCCAACAGTACGTTGAAGTACCCGATACGTTCCCTCAGCTCTTTTTGGAGCTCGTATATCTCATCGGTAAGGTGGATTTCCGCAGAAGCGGTCGCTGCCGCAACCGAGGCCGGCTCCAATTGCGCCGAGAAGGTCAAAGGACCCCCAAAGGTCTTGATCTCATTGTACATTTTTTTGTTGGAACATGCCAGTACTGCGCCACTTGCCCCAAATGTTTTACTCAAGGTCCCAAACAACAAAATATTATCCGAAAGCTCGTTAAGTTCACTCAGTACATAACCCGTTCCGTTTTTCCCTACCCAACTCATTCCGTGGACATCATCATAGTACAGATGTAATTGGGGATATTTTAAACTTAATGCCTTTAAATCTTGTATTGGGGCAAAATCCCCATACATGGAATAGATGCCATCGGCCATGTACCAGATTCTTTTCCTGGTCCGGGAAAGCGATTTTATCTTATCCTCCAGCATATCCATGTTGTTGTGACGGATCATATCAATGGGTACACTTCTATTTTTCAAGACCTTGGCCGCACTCTGTACGCTCCAGTGTACTTGATGGTCCAGTATAATGGCATCTTGGTCTTTTACGGCACTGGGAATGACCCCTAAATGCCCCAACGTACTGTTTTTGGTTATAATTACCGGACAGTTATACATTTCGGTCACCCTCTCTTCCAGTTGTCGGTAGAGCGGATTGGATATATAGGACTTCGAAAGCGGAAATTGGGTGCCAAACTTTTTAATTGCACTAATTGCTGCATCCTTCAACCGCTGGTCCTGTTCCAGGCCTAAATAGCCCGTTGTCCCAAAGTGGAACAGTTTTCTGTTCTTCACCTCAATGGTCCTGCCTGAAAACTCAGTCCCTTCTGCATACAGGTGCAGTACACCTTCCTGCATGGCATCGGTAAACACCTCATTTACCGTGTCCAAAAAATTGTTGTGCTTGATTTTTGCCATCGCTTTTCTTTTTGATGACATAAAATTTAGGGGCATTTGTTGTAATATAAAAAACGATCTTCCACATAATCCCTGACAGGTAACCTTTAATCCTTTATGGACAATTTTAACCCAACATTTAATAGGGATTGTGGGCAGACCACTATTTCATAAGTTGATAATTTCGTAAATTTATATTGAATACCAGTTTTCTATTTACCATGTTGGACTTTTTTGAAAATGATTATGCTACCTACAAGCTAAGCGATGGTATCTTAAGTATAAGATATCACAGTGGCGTGAGCATAGATTTTGATGCGGCCGTACAAATAGTCAAGGACCGGCTTTTAATGCAGCAAGGGGAGCATTTACCGGTTTTATGCGATATCCGTGGGGTAAAGGAAATCAATAAATCAGCACGTGGCTATTTGGCAGCAGAAGGTTCGGTACTGATCAAAGCAGCGGCATTTATCATTGAATCACCTGTTTCAGAGGTTCTGTCCAGTTTTTATCTCCGCACCAATAAACCACCAATACCGAACCGTTCCTTTCAATCAATTGAAGAGGCTAAAAGATTTTTAAATAGCTTTTAACGCTATTATCTAAAGCAACTGATTTGAATTTTATAACTCCCCCGTTTTTTAGTCAACAAAATATGGCTATTTGATAACTATGCCCTCTAATTGATGAAGTATGTCAGAAAGGTTAAAACACATCGAAAAAATGTTGATGGAAATGAGTGCCGGTAACTTTTTCTACCGGGTGGAACGGTCTGTCAAAGATGACAATGTGGAGGCATTGGTAGTCGTTTTGAACATGATGGCCGAAGAAATACAGGAGGCCATGGTGCACCAAGGGTATGTGCAGGCCCACGGAACCATCAAGCACATAGTACAAATGAGTTTTATTCTTGATATTAAAGGGTATATAGAAGCCACCAACCAAAGAACCTGTAGTATTTTGTCCACGCTGTATTCAGAAATCATCGAAAAGCCATTTATTACTTTTTTGGATGAAAGTTCTAAGGTAAAATGGCAGAATATCCGGAAGACCCTTGAACAAAAAGGAATATATGAAACTTCAGTGGAGTTAACGTTTAAGACCAAAAGCAACCTTGTGGTCCCAAGCGCTTGCTATATCACCACTTTTAAAGGTGAACATTCTGAACAGAAGAAAACACTGGTAACAGTGGTCCATCATTCCAACGACCGGGACAGACTTGAAAAAGACCTAAAGCGAAGTGTAATAAAATCTGAAAAGAAAAAAAAGCCGCATTTTAAAAAACCCAAAATCCGTTTAAATCATGAAGATATCAGAAAATTGAGCAAGGGCCGTGATATCATCATAAATAACCTTGAAAAGGACTTTCCCTCCCTAAAGGATTTTGCACTTCAAATAGGCACCAATGAATTCAAGCTAAAATACGGTTTTAAAGAGTTGTACGGTACGAGCGTATATCGCTTCTTGAAAAATGAAAGATTGAGAAAGTCAAAAATGCTGGTACAATACAGTGACTTGCATATAAAAACCATTGCACATATGACTGGGTTCAAAAGTATCCCCCATTTTTCAAGATCATTTAAAAAACGGTACGGCTATACCCCTAGCGCCCTTCGGAAAAAATCCTTGTAAGAGAAAATGCTTTTCCAGAGTCGTCCCCAAGTAAATCCCCTACCGATAAGAACAAATCCCTGATGCATAAATTTTAATGCGGAACTTTACCATATCGAAACAAAAGATATGATTCACACTAAAGTACCATACCATTTAACTGTAAAAGTTATCAGCTTTCTTTTTGTCGTATTGTTTATATATGCTGCTACAAGCAAACTTTTGGAATTTGAGAATTTTACCGTTCAATTGGCACAATCACCATTGTTAAGTGCCTATGCTGGTATCGTTGCGTGGTTAGTACCGGGACTGGAAATACTCATTGCCTTGCTGTTGGTGTTGCCTCGATTCACGAAAATCGGTCTGTATGCCTCCTTCTTTTTAATGGTACTTTTTACCACCTATATCTACATTATCCTTAATTATGCTGATTTTGTGCCATGCTCCTGTGGGGGCGTATTGGAAAAAATGACCTGGCAACAGCATCTGGTTTTTAATGCAGTATTCATCCTGTTGGCTGCTGGGGCTATTTTTTTGAGAGATAGGAAGAACATCAGAAAAAGCATCTTACTGACATGTATAATAACCATTGTTGGCATAGCGATAGTAACGCTACTATTTCAACTTTCAGAAACAAAAATGAAGCGGAACAATGCGTTTATCAGACGCTACATACCGCACCCAATAGAAAAAACTCATACTATGGACTTGAAATACAGCTCATATTATATAGCAGGTATAGGTCCAACAAAAATCTATTTGGGCAATACCACTGCCCCTTTAAAAATGACCGTGCTGGATACCGCCCTTGCAGTTAAAGAGAGCCATATGATTTCTTTAGATCAAATGGAACTACCTTATAGTGCCGTTCAAGTGCAGGTGATACCTCCCTATTTCTTTGTGGGAGATGGTACCGTGCCTATCCTGTTCAAGGGAAACACCAATGATTGGAATGCGACAACCATAATGCAAAGCGCGTATCATTTCACAGCCATGGAACCAGTAGGTCCTGATGAGATAGTGATTAAATCCAACGAAAAGGAAAGTGGGGAAGCTGTGATAGGGGTGCTAAAGATTGATGAAAGCATAACCGCATCATTCAACAAAAAATTCCTTGAAAAGCAAATAGACGGTATTTTTGATACCGATGGAAGGTTGCTGTACAATCAAGATTTGAAAAAAATAATCTATACCTATCATTACAGGAATCAATTCATTATCGCGGATAAAAGCCTAAAATTAAATGATAGGGTCTCCACTATCGATACGGTCAGCAAAGCACACTTACAGATTGAGGAAATCAAGTCAAGACAACTAAAAAAGTTAGGAAGCAATACGTTACTTATCAATAAAAACATGGCCACTGATGGTAATCTGTTATTTATAGAAGCCCCTCGGATCGGCAGGTATGAACCCGAGGATATGCTTGAAGAGGCTTCAATTATCGATGTCTATAACATTCAAGAGCAGAGCTATCTTTTCAGCTTCTACCTCTATCGCCACAAGAACCATAAACTTCGGGAATTCACAATAAATAATGGGGTGCTATATGCCCTACAAGGTAATTACTTAACCGCATATAAAATGAAGGAACAATATTTCAAACAAAAAGATACTGTACAGTGACAGGGTAAGACCGAAAACCTGTAGAAAAGAGTAGGTCATAATTAATTAAAATTTTAAATTATGAAAACAGTAAAAAGAAAGTTCTTATTACCGGTTATGGTATTTTTGCTCGCTATTGTAGCAGCTTTTGCCACACAAACCGAAAAAGGAGAGAACTTGGCAGTAGTTGATGGATACATCTATGTAAACGATGTCTGTCAACCAGAAGGAAAATGTCAATCATTTGGATCAATTGTCTGTACCCATAACGGTATGCAGGTATTTGGAAAAAGTGGTAGTGGAACCGATGAATGTTTCCGAACCCTTTATCTGCCATGGCAAAATTAATTCCTAAAAATGGAGATGCCCCCTTATCGGGGCATCTTTTTTTTAGGGCTCAGTGGAATTATCGTTTCTTTTGAGATGGTCATCAAACCAATTTTTAATACGCTGGGTAAGGTCTTTTTGAGACTCTGGTTTTATAATGGAATGCGCTTCATTTTCATAGACCAACAGCTCTACCTCTTTTTCAAGGCGCCGAAGGGCCAGGTACATGGCTTCACTTTGGTGCCAGTTTAAATGATAGTCCTTATTTCCGGTCCATATAAGTGTGGATGCGTTTATATTTTGGGCATATGTCAGTGGGGAGTTTAGCCGATAGCCTTCCCTGTTTTCATAGAAAGAACTCCCCATACGCCATTGATAGTTCTCAAACCAATAAAGATTTTGCTTCCCAAAATCCTTTCCCACAGAATGGTAAAAGCTTATAATATCAAACACCCCCGCACCTACCACGGCAGTTTTAAAAAGGTCGGTTTGGCCGATTATAAAAGCTGTTTCATACCCTCCAAAAGAATGCCCCAGCAGGCCTATCGATTCTTTGTCGATGATTACTCTGTCCAACACTTTCTGTACCGCAGTCACCACACAATCGGTGGCAGATATACCTGGGTTTCCTTTTTTGATGAGAATGTCCGGCTCCAACACAAAATAGCCATCTGCTGTATAGTTCCTGTAATTAAACCCATCGCCATTATAGAGGCTGGGATTTTTATAGTTATGTAATTGGTCGGACAAAAATTCATAGATGTGCACGACCATCGGGTATGTTTTTCCTTCAGTATAGTCATCAGGATAGTGCAACAGCCCCTTTAAGGAATCACCCTGTTTATTAGTATATTGAATCAATTCTGTTTCGCCAATTGAAAACTGCTTTTGATGGGGGTTGGACATAACCAGGCCCCGCTCCTTATTACCGTCTGAATAACGTATCACCGGAGGACTGTTATGGGATTGATGAATATAAATATAAGCACTGCTATACTTTGCTTTACGCAAATGACTTGCCTTTCCATTTAATGGGACGAGAGGCTCTACGCTTCCAGTAGCCTTTCTAACTGCGTATCCTTGATTATAACTATCGTCTATGCTCAATAGAATCAAATCTTGGCCAAGGTCGTATTCATAGCTATTATAAAGTGGAGGTCGAAAGGTTGGGGCGGCTCCATAAGCAGTATTGTAAATCCTATAGCTTTGTTGGTTTTCCCTCCCATCGGTCAATCGCTCTTTTTGGGTACTGGCCACACTCAGCTTCCAAATATCAAACTGGTCATATACCAAGAGTTTATTATTGGCGGACCACCCGGCAGCACCATAAGGAGTTTCAACAGTTGCAAAAGGAGAGTCTTCGTATTCAAAAGAAACTTCTATATCTTTAGTAAGATTGATATGTTTATCTTCCCTTAGATCATAGCCCCACCAACCTCCTTTTTTAAAATAGGCAATGTACTTACCATCAGGAGATGTTGTAATATAACCCGGTGCCGTTGTTATCTTTTTTACAAAAAGGGTTTCTTTTCCGGTTTCAAGGTCAACACAATAGTAGTCCGATTGTGGGGTATGTCTATATTGAGGCTCATAGGTAAGGATATTGTAAGTCAGTGCGTGTTTTTGATCCCCGGACAAATTAGCGTCCGGTCTTTTTGCATTCCCCATTTGAAAAAACTTGCCCGATTCTGGCCACCAAACACTCAACCAGTTTGTTTTGTTGTATTCCCAGTCCTTTTGCTGTCTTGGGTAGATCCATTTATCGGTCCCTTTCCACACCTGTACCTTTACCTTGGAATCTCCTTTTGTATTTTCTGTAGTACCATTTTTGGATATGTAAAAAAATATGCGCTCCCCATCCTTTGAAAAGGATATTGGAAGTGATGTTATGGAAAGGCCAAAGGGTATTCGTGTATCTATATCATCAATACTTTTTAATTCATGGACACTGTCTCTATAATGGTATAATCTCGATAGTTCTTTGTCTGTTTCCACAAAAGCAAAAGCAGTGCCTTGGTCGTTCCATGTCAAGGTATTAAATTTTGAAGCCTTGGAACTGATTACAACAGCATCCTTAAAATCAAAAAGCCGCATTACCTTTACCTCTGAACGGTTTTCTTCTTTTATGATCAGGGCTGCTCGATCCCCTTTGACATTAAAACTGAAATGCTGTACTCCGTTAATGGTTTTGGAGGTATTGTCTTGAAGGTTGATAAGCTTTAAATAACCGTTTTCACTTTGTGGTTTAAAACAAGCTAGATAGTGCCCGTTTTTGGAAAATTCAAAGCGTGTTGCCCTTTTTATCCATTGGACATTTCCGGTATCAAGGTGTAAAATGCCCACACCATTTTTAGTATTATTAAACGCATAATAATCCGGATGTTGTCCAGGAGCGAACTTTCCACTATTTGAACCGGGAAACGCATATTTTTCTTTTCGCTTCTTATGGATTACCACTAGCGTATCTTCAGCTTGCCCGTAATCCAATTGATAGGAAACCCAATTACCGTTTCCGGAAATTTGTGGAAATATTACGGTATGCCACATAGAAAAATCTTTTGCTTGCACTACTTTTTTTGATGGCACAGCCTGCCCCATTACGGAACAGGCGGCCATCACACATATGAAAAAAATTATGGGGAAGCGGCTAATTCTTCTTCTGTGCATCTTGTCGTTTACATTTGACTGTATCATATTAATATCCAGGATTTTGGGGTTGAAGGCTTGGGTTTAATATCAGTTCTTGCTGGGGCAATGGCAACAGCACATCTGTGGGGTTCCAATTTGGTTTGACAGGCCCCAATATTTCATTGGCAAGCTGCAAGCGTTTTAGGTCAAACCATCGATGCCCCTGTTCGGTAAACAGTTCATACTTGCGCTGCAATACAAGCTCTTCTAGAAGAGCATCTACGGAATTTGCTTTAGTACCATCCAGTCCGGCACGTTGCCTGATTTTATTAATGTCATTTTTAGCGGCTTCTATATTCCCTAAACGAACTAGGGTTTCCGCCCTGATCAGGTACACTTCTGCAAGACGGAAAAGAACCGAATACTCACTACTGCTTCCCAAGGCCGTATTTTGTTTGTATTTGAACGCATGGTACCAGGTATCAGTACCATCACTTATGGCCCGTGTCCATATACCTTTACGTAAATCGCCACTTTCAAAATTGGAAATAAACAAATCGGTAAGTGCGTAAAGTGGCGGTGGCCCGTTCTCAAAAACAAATATTTCCCCTGCTTTGGTCGCCGCTCCCTCAAACTCCGGCTTGAGTTGCCAAATGATAGAGGGACTTTCTCTTAAAAACACTTGATCCAGTTCGGGTTGCCATACATAAACTCCGCCTTCAATTACCGCCGTACTTTCCGTTTTAGCCTTTTCCCATTGTTGAGTATATAAATAACACCGTGCCAGCAGTGCACTAGCAGCACCTTTTGTAGCTCTGATGTGCTCTCCAGATGCATCTGAAACAGCTAACAGTTCTTTGGCTTGTAACAGGTCTTGTTCTATCAGTTCATATATCTCGGGCAATGGCATACGGGAAGGACTTGAATTTTGAGTGTAATCTGTACTGACAATGTATGGGATTTCACCATACAGTTGGGATAAATAGAAATGAAGGTAGGCCCTAAGAAAATAGGCCTCTCCCATAAACGGTCCTTTTTCTTCCATTGTTAAACCACCTTCTTCCAAACCTTCCAAGATGGCATTGCTTTGGTAGATCAATGCATAATTATTGTTCCAAAAACCATCCACAGCACCATTGGACGGTAGTACTGTATGGTTGAAAAAAGCAGCGTCGGTCTGTGCATCGGCACGGTAATAGTCCAATTCATCTGCATACAGCCCCATTAAAACAGTAGCGCCTGATGGGGTACCTTCTACAGTACTGTTATCCCTGAGCCCTGAATAGATCGAAGTCAAGGCTGCATCAACCGTGGCGGTATCATCAAAGATGGCCTCCCCTATCAATTGGGAACTTGGAAGACCGGGCTCTAAGTCTTTTTCACAACCTGTTAGCAACAGTAACAGGATAAACAGCACACCATTTCCAACTATTTTATGTCCGGCAAGTACCTGCTCATTTCTATGTATAATATTTAATTTCATAATATGTTTGTTTTAAAATGTTAGTGAAAGCCCTAATTGTACCCATCGCAATGGGGGCAAGAAACCTTGGGTTTGTTCGGGATCCTGCCCTTTGTATGGGGTCCATGTGACTAGATTTTGCCCCTGTATAAAAACTTTGGCATTACCGGCTCCTTTGATTACCTTTTTAATGGTATAAGAGAGCGCCACGTTTTTAAGCCGTATATACGACGCATCGCTGTAAGCGGCATCACTCTGGGACAAGTAGAAATAAGCCAATGACCGCTCGGGGTTGGACCCAGAAGTAAAGGCCTGTGTATTGGTGATATCCCCCGGTTCCTGCCACGCATCGAGCACGTCTACCGGCTGATTGCCCAACACACCGGGAGTGGTTCCGAACACCTTATTATTTAAGGCTTTTTGTTTACTGAACTGAAAAAAAGCATCAATCTCAAAATTACCATAGGAAAGGGTGTTCCCTAGACCTCCATAAAAAGTCGGTGCGGTATCTACCTGTGCCTGACTGTCTTCCGGAATACTTATTTGTCCATCCCCGTTAAAATCTTCAAACTGATGCGTCCCCGATTCTGGGTCTACCCCTGTATGGCGAAGTACTTTCTGAATGGTAATGGGCTCGCCGATTACATAGCTATTGGCATAGGTACTGTTTTCTAGATTGGGAAATTCAAGAAGCTTGTTTTCAGGCAGGGTCAGGTTAAAGGAAGTAGACCATCGCCAATTTTCGGCCTTGATATTTGTGCTATTGAGTTCAAATTCCCATCCCGTATTCTCAATAAGGGCATCGAGATTTGCCAGTACGCCTGTAAAGCCGGTTGTACCTGGTAAGGGCACCTCTACCAATTGATTGGAAGAACGGTTGTTGTAGTAATTGACCGTGGTGAGTATCCGGTTTTTAAAAAACCCTAGTTCCAAAGCCGCTTCAGCCTTACGGTTTACTTCCCATCCAAAATTTGGGTTATAGAGTGCTGTGGGCGATAGCCCTATGGTACCATTATAGGCAATGCCGTTTGTGCTATAGGTATCCAGGTATTTATAGTCCCCTATTTGATCATTCCCAGTGGTTCCATAACTTGTGCGTATTTTACCATAGCTTAGAAATGGTAATTTGTCTTTTAGAGCTTGTTCTTCGGAAAATATCCAAGCCATCCCTAGGGCACCAAAATTGGCAAAGCGATCGTTATTTCCAAAACGGCTGGAGCCATCCCTGCGGGCGGTTATATTAAGTAAGTAGCGTTTACCATAACTGTAATTAACCCTACCGAATACCGCCTCATACTTATAAATTGTTTCATCATCTTGGGTTACTTGCAAAAAAGAAGCGGCCCCTGTGTTTCTAATAAGGGCATTGCTCGCAAAACCACTTGCATATTGAGCGAACCTCGTATTGCTCTCCTGTTGTGCAGAAAACCCTGCCAAGACTTGAAGTGCATGTTCGCCACTTTTGAAACGATACGTTATTTGGGGCTCCGCAATCCACGAACTACGAGCCCCCTCATTGGTATAAATTGCAGACGAACTGCTGTCCAACCCGAAGAAAGGGTTAAATTGGGTATTCGGATAGGTATGGTATTCTGATAAGCTACTATATTGGTATCCTGCGTTGGCTTTGATTAACAAACCTTTTAAAAGGGTATACTCCATCTGCGCATTTACCAAAAGGCTATTGCGTTTTGTTTTATACTCCCCTTCCAAAACGCCCAAGGGATTATTGAATGTGCCTTCTTCCCAGTTTAAACTGCCATCTTCTTTATAAAGTTGAGGAGCATTCGGTGGTAAGGTAAGCGCTTGAAAGCTTAGGTCTCCCCCAGGAAGTTTGTTGTTTTCTATACTATAAGCGGTAGAAAGTGAAACCTTGAAATTGTCATCGGCAGCGTTATGGTTGAGCTTGGCAAGCCCATTGGCCCGTTTATAAAAATTATCCCCCGGAAATACGGTCGTCTCGTTTTGATAACCACCACTGAGAAAGAAAGAAGTGTTTTTGTTGCCACCTGACACAGTAGCATTATACCTCTGGTTATAGGCCGTACCGCCCAGTAATATTTTTTGCCAATCTGTATATCGGTTCTGGTCCCATGTGCCATTAATGTCATACGCATTGGGAGGGTACTCGGTCATGCCATCATTGCTAAACGCTTGACGCCGCATCTCGAGGTATTGAGTGGTATTAAGCAATTTTTGTGTGTTCGCTACACCACCAAGGCCACTTTGGGCACTTAGGGTAAAACGGATTTTCTCCCCACTGCTGTTTTTTGTTGTAATGAGCACCACCCCATTGGCACCCCGAGAACCATAAATGGCGGTGGCATCGGCATCTTTGAGCACCTCAATGCTCTCAATATCTGTTGGGTTTAAAAAGCTGAATGGGCTTAGGTCCGAGCTGGGGATTAAATTGCCCGATACATCCGGTGCACTTAAAGATTGAGGGTTAAATGGAACTCCATCTATAATATATAAAGGGTCAGTCCCTGCCGTAATACTATTTTTCCCTCGAATTTGAACGTTAAAACCACTTCCAGGCAATCCAGAGGTTTGTTGTATGTTTACCCCGGTCATCCTTCCTTGTAATGCGGCTAAAGGATTGGTTACTGGTTGGTTTTCAATTTCTTTTGCCGTAACACTCGTAATGCTTCCTGTTTTTTCTTTATTGGAAACTTTATAATAACCAGCGTTAAGCACCACTTGGTCCAGGGCCGTGGCATCTTCCAGTAATTGAAGGTTTATTGTTATTTTATTACCTACTATCTTATTGACAGGCTTAAAACCTAAAAAGGAAAACACCAAAGTGTCTTGAGAAGTTGCCAGTAATTCCCAGCTTCCATTTAGCTGTGTGGTTGTGCCCCTGTTTTTATTTTTTATAAGGACATTAACGCCTGGTAGTGGGTTGTTATCTATGTCTGTTACCGTTCCTGAAACAAGTTTATTGGTTACTTGGGCAATAGGATGGATGGTGACCGTAAAAAAAACGATTATGCATAAAGAGAACCTTACCACAAGGGTTGGCTTGTAGTTATTTTTCATATTTTTGTATTGATTAGATTAGACAATAATTTAATTAAGGCCTTTTACACTATGCGCAACAGGGTGTGGAGGCCTTTTTTAATGATTATAATTATAAGCTTTTATCCATAGGCAGGTTTAATTGGTTAGTTGCAACACTAAATATAAGAGAGAAATATGGTGCTTTGAAGAAAAGTTAAAGAGAGAGTTTTATACCGAACCAAATACAAAAAGGCGCAGGTCTCAACATACTGCTTTTGAGGTACTGGTATACCTTGCAACAATAAGTGAGCCCACGCCCGGGTCGTGAGCACTTACACTTATCATCTCGTTGCATAAAAATTACCAGTTTTCAAAAGCGAGATTCAAAGCGAATGCTTCAAATTTTTTCTATAAGAAGTTTCGCAAATATATTAATATCAATCAAATATAGTAATTTTTTTCTTTTATGGTAATATATCACCAAATAATTTTCTATAAGAATTACAAACTTGTTGTCATAACAAATAAACATGGACAGTAAGGCAGTACGGAAAATCTATATGAAAGAGTTCTCTAAGAATTTAAATAAATTAAGGGAAGAAAAATTTAAAACTTATCATAAAGTAGCAACAAATTCTTCTTTTGATACAAGCAACTATAGTAAATATGAGAATGGTCACGGGAATCCTACCATTGAAACTATTTTAAAAATAGCCAGCCTTTTAGAGATTAATCCAAAAGAACTGTTTGATTTTGATTTTGACATACATAAGCACAAAATTGATATGTAAAATATATCAACTTTTTTTTATAAATTAGTTACTATATAATACCTGTCCAATAATTTGCCTTCTTGAAAAGCCACAAGGTTGACTATTTTATTTTGGGCAACACTATATTCTACCTCTACAAAAAACTTGAACAGAAAATAACGGGTCTCTATTTCTATATGGTCATCTATAAATAAAGCCTGTTAAAAAAACATTATAATGATTTTGCTTATTTAAGCATTTAAATTGAGACTATATTTTTCAATAAAATTGAATAAGCAATTATTTTTGTAATAAATTAGTAAATTGAATAGTTGAATAAGTGGATACTCATCCTATTTTAATATATTTGTCTTGAATATTTCTTTCTATAATTATAGAAAAGCTTTGTAACAAAAGTGTTTTCCAGCAACCAAATCAAATGTAAATACAATTTTAACAATAAGTTGCATATTTTATTTGGTAAAACTTTAAAAGTACATTGAAAGAGATAAGAATAAAAGTGAGGATACAAAAGTTCGGCTACACATTTTTAAATGAATCAGGAATTAGCATATAGTCTAGAAAAATTAGAAATGCTTAGTAGTCCTGAGCATGCTTCTGGATTAGTTCCTGTTCACAGTATAAATTCCAATAAAAATCTACCTCCAGAAGAATTCATTGCATTGGAAAATGCGGGAAAATATAGAGCTCATTACGTTTACTTCCGAAAATTTGCAAACCGTCCATCAGTAGCACAAGTTTATCTATATGACTTCACCGATAAATTAGAAATAAAAGAGGAAGAACTAACAAACTTACATAAGCTACTGTATAGTTCTGGTCAAGTTCCTATGTTTTTTGTTTTTACCAAAAAAGATGTTCGAATATTCAATTGTTTCGAACGACCTGCGAAAGGTAAAAATTTAAAATATACGCCTCTCACAACTATAAAAATCGCATCCCATTTATCTATTGAACTTGATTCTCAAAATCAGGAAGAATTTAAAGCCTTTTCTGGGAAATCATTTGATAATGGAACTTTCTGGGAAAACTCAAAATATAGTGATCAATTTAAGTTTCGTAACAGTGCTTATGAAAAGCTACTAACTGAACTTAAACAGGCTTTAAAAGACATAATTCACCAAGATATTTTGCCAGCAAATTTTGCTCGTAAAATAATGGTGGTTTCTATTCTTATAAAGTATTTAGAAGAACGTGAAGATAAAGAAGGGAACAAAGTATTTCCTGAAAACTTCTTTTCCCGCTTCTCCAAAAATGCCACAAAATTTACAAATGTTTTAAAACAAACAGGGGCATATTTAGAATTACTAGATTATCTCGCAAAGCATTTTAATGGAGGTATTTTCCAACTTGAAGAGGATGAGCGAAAGTTTTTAGCAAACCGTGATTTATCAAGATTCAGTCAATTTTTAGATGGTGAAACAGAAGGTATTCAATTTGTATTCTGGAGACTTTATTCATTTAATGATTTACCTGTAGAACTCATCAGTAATATTTATGAAGAGTTTTTAGGTAAACAACCGGGAGTTGTTTATACTCCTCCTTATCTGGTTAATTTCCTGCTTGATGAATCAATGCCCCTTAGTAGTGAAGAAACAGACTTCAAAATTCTTGATCCAGCTTGCGGATCTGGTGTTTTTCTTGTTGGGGCGTACCGAAGACTAATCTACAGATGGCGAAAAAAGAATAATTGGGATAATCCGGATTTAGAAACTTTAAAAAAATTACTCCGTGAAAATATTTATGGTGTTGAACTGAAAAAGGAAGCAGCTGATCTTACCGTCTTCAGTTTAAGCTTGGCTTTGTGTGATGAATTAACCCCATTGCAAATTTGGAAAGATCTTCGATTTGATGACCTCCACAAAGAGAACATCCTCCATGATGATTTTTTCAACGCAATTTCTGACAAAAAACTACAACAGCAATTTGACCTGATTATTGGGAATCCGCCTTTTGAGGCAAAACTGACCGAGGCAGCTAAAAGAATTGAAAAAATTAAAAGTAGAGAAAGAAAAATCTCTATTCTATTAGATGACAATAAGACAAAAGAACTACCCGTAAAGCTTCCCGATAATCAAATAGCTTTGCTTTTTCTTGAGCAATCAGTTGAACTTTGTAAAAAGAAAGGGCTTGTATGCTTAATTCAGCCTTCTGGACCTCTACTCTACAACAATTCTTCATACCAATTTAGACAAGTACTACTGAAAAAATACAATATTCCACAAATAATAGATTTTACACATATCAGTAGAATTCTTTTTGGTAAAAATGGAGATGTAGCAACCTCGGCTATTTTCATTAAGAACGAAAGTTCCAAAGAGAGTGGACTACTTCATGTTACTGTAAGAAGAACAAAGCCTCACAAAGAAAAATTATATTTTGAACTTGACACCTACGATTTTCATCACGTCCCATTTAGCTTGGCTTATGGTGATTCATTGATTTGGAAATCAAACTTTCTTGGTGGTTCTAGATCACACCAATTAATAAAGCATCTTTATAAGTTAAGAACTCTAGGCGAATTTATAAGCGAACAAGGTAATAATTGGGAATACAGCGAAGGATATATTGTAGGAAAAAATGAGACAGGAGTTAAGAGGTTAAAGTGTTTGGAGGAAAAAAAAGTTATTAAACCTCTCACTAATGATGAATTACTTGAACTTGAAAAACTTGAATCAAAATATAAAGCTCCATACATTACTGGAAGCGAATCTTTTGACCCAAAAAACTTTACAAGTAGCGGGATCTCTGAAACATTCACAGAAAAAAACATCTACTTTAATAGTAAACGTGATCCTAGGATTTATAAATCCCCTCACCTTTTAATAAAAGAAGTTGTTGAAAAGGAGACTTTTACAATTCCTGTAAAATTTCTAGCTGATGACATTGCTTTTAAAAATTCAATTTTTGGAATACACGCTCCCTCAACAAGTAAATTACGAAAAATAGAGAGTTATATAAAAGACAATCATCTTTTAAGCTTCTATTTAGCTGGCTATAGTGGGAGATTTATGGTCAATAAATCTTCATCACTTTTAGCAACGGATATTAAAAATATTCCTTATCCCAAAGACATTAAGAGTGTCAAACTAAATGATGCGGAAAACATTATTGTTGAAGACTTTATCAATTATCTGATTGAATTCAGACGCAATGGAGAAAAGTCCAAAATTGCTATTCAAAATGTATCCAATGAAAATCTTTCAGAGTTTGGAGATACATTTTGTAATGTATTACAATCAGTTTACAAGTCAATAAAGCCTTTTCAATATTTTGAAACCAATTCATACATCTGTTTCCCATTCTATTTTGGAGAGAAACCCAACATTGACTTTTCTAATTCCAAAGAAGCCGAAAATCATATAGAAAAAATCGTTAAAAAGAACTCAGGAACAAGCTTAAGACTAACTCGAATTGTGAGACTATATGAAGGAAATGTCATTTACTTAATTAAACCTAAAAAGCTTCGTTATTGGTTGAAATCAATTGCTCTTAGAGACGCAGATGAAACTTTTTCAGATATAAGAAAACAAGGATTCTAATGCTGGCAGATGCTTCTAAAAATATAAATAGCGGTCAGCTAACACATGGAGTTGAATTAGATTCATCAATTACTTCAGTTGTTGAATTTATTGAAATACACTTCGGGGAATTTTCTGAGAAGGCAAAAGGAGAAATTTCTTCCAGTGAAAAATCATTAAATGATAGACTTTGTAAATACTTTAATCGTAATGCCGGGAACTATCCTTTTTATTTTCATCATGAAAATGTTGAAGACCATACAACAGGTTTAAGTGCCCAAATTGATATTGCTGCACTTTCCAGAAGTGAACAGATAACAATAGGAGACAGAAGTTATAATGAATTTAACCCTTTCTTTTCAATAGAAGCAAAAAGACTCCCAACTCCTGGCCATAAGCGTGAAAAAGAATATGTTACTGGCACAGATAAACCAAGTGGTGGAATTGAAAGATTCAAAAGTGGGATTCATGGGAAGAGTTTAAAATTTGCAGCTATTATAGGTTATATTCAAGAAGAAAACGCAAATCATTGGTACTTAAAAATCAATAACTGGATTAGTGAACTTATATCCTCTACTCCTAACATTTGGAAAGAGGATGATAAATTAATGAAAGAGGCCTCCAAAGTTAATAGTGTAGACAGATTCGTCTCAAAAAATTTCAGATCAAAAGTTGATGAGGAAGAAAGTTTTATCAGTCTTTTTCATTTTTGGGGTAACTTAACCAATAAAAAAGATTAGACATAGTAACAAATAGTGAGCTTGTCTTTATTACTATGGTGGCAAAAAAAAATCCTATATAGATTTGCTGCAATAAGTAGCTGACAAAATTTGAATAAATAACATAAAGAATGATATGATTAAGTGGTCATTTGAAGTTGGTCTTGAAAGTTTTGATTTACTAGATAAATAGGGAATATTTGATCTATGAAAATGAGGTCAGACTTTAAAAAAGTCCAACCCTTGTTATTTTAAACTTACACACTTAGCGGGATAGTGTCTCTATTCTTTTTAAATGAGTTACTAACTAGTAATTATCTAACAATCTGCCTTCTTCAAAGGTCTCTAAGGATAGTATTTTAAATATAAGTAAACTATATTCTACCTCTACAAAAAAATTGAATAGTGAATATAAGGAATAACGCTTTTCCTCTTTTATATAGTAATCAACGAAATAGCCTTTTGTGAACACCAAATTATGCTGCTCGTCGCTTTCCAAGTTATTATATTGCTCTAATGTATAGATCATTTTTTTTTATAAACAGAACTTAAAACTACACTTTTTAAATATTCTTATCTATTTTTATAAAGACAGAACGAAATTCCTTTTTACAAATGCTGCTATATTACTGTATATTAAATCCTTTTTAAACTTTGAAACAAATAAAGTATATAATAAATAGCTTGTTTGATGTTTTCTTCCCTAAGGACGCTGCTAAGGAATGGAATGATGATATGGATGATCCCATTTGGCTTAAGGTTGGTTTTTTTGTTTTTATTACAGCGGTAATTTTATTACTATTTTTACTGAAATAATAAAGCTTATAAAATAGAGTATGTTCATAGCATGCCGATTAAGTAAGCTAAAAAGAGAAAAAATGTTTATATAAACAAGTGGGCAGCAAGCTAAAAAACCATCGTGCAATAATTAAAATTTATGAATAGAATTATACTAATTGGTAACGGATTTGATTTAGCTCACGGAATGAAAACAAGCTACGCAAATTTCTTAAATGACTATTGGGAGCGAGCAATAACTGAAATCCAAAAGAGGCATCATCAACATTCCTTCGAAAATGATGAGTTCTCTATTTCTAGATCACCTGTAGGTCTTGTAACAATAAAAACTTATGAAGAATTAGAAAAAATTGTGAAGAATTTTGGTTCGAAAATTGAATTCAAAAATAAATTTCTCAAAACTATTACTGAAAAAAATTATATAGATAGTTGGGTCGATGTTGAAAATGAATATTATTCTTTGCTCAAAAAAGCATATAAAACTCAAAATAAAACACCAACTCACTACAAAATCACAGAATTGAATTTAGACTTTGCAAAAGTCAAGAAACTTTTAAGCGACTATTTAAAGCGTATAGAGGCTGATTTTATAAAGAATATGGGTTTGCCTACATTAAGGATAAAAAATTTTATTGGTAATAAAATTTATCGTCCTTTTAATCTTCAAGATTTTTCAGAGCAATCCTTAAACCAAAAAGCTCAACAAGAATATAATTATCTCAAAACGGATATTGAAGGTCTGCGAAAAGAAGACGGCGGAATTTTAATGAACGAGTTATCTGAAGATAAAATTAAAATTATTTCAAAAATTGGAATTAAAGAGCCTTTAAAAGAAATTAAACGATTATTACAGTCCAGCAATGCAATAAATTACTTCGACTTAGTTCCAGACCAAACATTATTTTTAAATTTCAATTATACTTTTACAGATAGTCTGTATGGCAGACCACAAGATTTCAATCAATTTAACGATAAAAAATATACACAAGCAGAGATAGTACATATTCACGGCAGTAATGAGAAAAAAGATAAAAATCCTATCATATTTGGATTTGGCGACGAATTGGACGAGGATTACAAGGCAATTGAAAGACTTGACGACAATAGATATTTGGAAAATATAAAATCTATAAATTATTTAGAAACAGATAATTATAAAAAACTATTAGAATTTGCAAACATTGGAAATTTTCAAATATTTATTCTTGGACATTCCTGCGGTATTTCTGACAGAACATTATTAAATACCCTTTTTGAGCACGAAAATTGTGCATCAATTAAACCTTTCTATCATCAACGAAAAGAAAATAACGATAATTATAGCGATATTGTTAGAAATATTTCTCGAAACTTTAATGATAAAGCAAAAATGAGAGATAGAGTTGTGAATAAAACTTATTGCGAACCATTGTGTTAAAAGCCAGTTGCCAACAACGTATCCTATGAAAAGCACTAGTCCAGTTCTTTAAAGTTACTATTTTATTTTTAAAATTAATTCATCCTTTATTAAATACCATATGACCAGCTCCGCTCCCTATATGCGATCGGACTTCTGTATTATTAATTTTTTGGAAGCATTGCTTGACTCAATTTTATTTGATAGAAAATTGATTTTACTTTCACCAATTACTCGACTATTCGTTTTAAAGACTGACTCAATGGAATACTCAAAATAAACGTTAGCAGCATTTAAAAAGTCTTTCCAGTTGCCAAGAGGAAGTAAGGATTGGGAAATTTTGATACACAGCTATCTATATACAAAAAAGATCAGTATTCCATTAGATTTCCTGCTCAATAGAAAATATTTTGCATTAAAGCCCTTATACTGGAAAATATTTGACAAGATTTTCAGTTTATGACTTTTAACGGAAAGTATTAATTTATTTATAATCGAAAATATTTTGCATTAAATACTTTATATTGGAAAATATTTTGCATTTTTGTAACTAAATTAATTTATGATGGAAAATAATAGCCCAATACATCTACAAGAAATTATTTATGGTTCGCCAGATTCTGTAACCTCCCGCAGAATATCGAAGTGGGAGGATGACGGTATTGTGCGCAAAATCGCTTCAAGAATCTATACGTCAAATTTTGAAGACACCCCAGAAGACATCATCCAACGGAATATATTTCCCATTCTCGGCAACCTATATTCAGGAGCCGTACTAAGTCATCGCTCTGCATTTGAATTTGCTCCCACAGCAAGCGGTCAAGTTTTTGTAACCTACAAATACACCAAAAAAATAAAACTTCCTGGCATTACCATTCGCTTTATAAAAGGAGCAGGAGCTATTGAGGGCGATACTTCATTTTCGGGTGATTTAATGGTGTCACAACAGGAACGGGCATTGCTTGAAAACCTGCAGGTTTCCCGACAAACAGGTGCGGACTCCAAAATACTTGCTTACCCGCAAATAGAAGAAAAGCTTGAACAGATTATCCGTGTCAATGGCGAAGATGAGCTAAACGCAGTGCGTGACCGTGCGCGTGAAATAGCTGAAGAGCTGGGGATGCACAAAGAGTTTAAAAGACTCAATAAAATTATTAGTGCACTATTGGCCACAAGGTCAGCAAAGGAACTTAAATCACCTGTAGCTACTGCCAGAGCAGTAGGACTGCCTTATGACCCTGCACGAGTAAAATTGTTTGAACTCCTATTTAGGGAACTGAGGCAACAGGAATTTAAGAACAGGGAAGAACAAAATACCACGACCCAAGCATATCGCAATTTTGCTTTTTACGAAAGTTATTTTTCCAATTACATAGAGGGAACTGTATTTGAAATTGACACTGCAAAACAAATCATTGCTACCCAGCAACCACTGCCAGCCCGCAATGAAGATTCCCATGATGTTTTGGGCACCTATCAGTTGGTTTCCAATAGACAGGAAATGAAAATAGTTCCATATTCGGGCGATAACCTGCTCGACATCTTACAGTATCGTCACGAGATATTATTGAGTGCGAGAACAGATAAAAATCCGGGTAAATTTAAAAACAAAAATAATCAAGCTGGTAATACCTCTTTCGTGGCAATGGAACTGGTACGAGGAACGCTACTGCAAAGTTTTGATTTTTACAAGTCACTTGTGCATCCTTTTGCAAAAGCGGCTTATATGATGTTTGTGGTAAGTGAGGTACACCCCTTCTTGGACGGGAATGGCCGTATGGCACGAGTGATGATGAATGCAGAACTATCCAGTGCTGGTCACACAAAAATAATCATACCCACCGTCTATAGAGAAGATTATTTGGGTGCACTACGCAGGCTGACCAGAAACAATGACCCAAAAGTATATATCCGAATGCTGGAAAGAGCCCAAGCGTTTAGTCATACGATTTATGGTAGCGATATGAATGCAATGGAAGCTGTATTAGGCCAAAGCAATGCCTTTAAAGAAAGTGACGAAGGGGTTTTGAGGATTATTGAATAAATCAGTTATGGCGAGAATTGAATTTACTAAGAAAACAAAAACTATAATTGCCTCCAGATCTGGATATAGATGTTGTTTTCCAGGATGTGACAAAACCCTTATTGGGCCCGGGGAAACAAGCAACGATTTTATTACCATTGCCGAATTTGCTCATATTTTTTCAGCCTCAGCAAAAGGTCCGAGAACATCTGGTGGTCTTACAAAACAGGAACTTCGAAAACCAGAAAATGGATTGTTTTTATGTCGAAATCATCATAAAATAGTTGATTCTAAGTCAAACATACTTGAATTTAGTCCAGACTCATTAACAAGAATGAAAAATCTGCACGAGTTCAAAATTTCTGGCGAAATAGGAGAATATTTATATCCATTAAATTGGATAAGTAATTTCAGAATAGAGGGTGGAATATTTATTGCTCCTATTTCCTTGACAATGGGAAAGGTTACTTTTATTTATGGAAAAAATGGGGTTGGAAAATCTGCTTTAATTGAAATATTTCAATCTGTTTTTACTGAAGAAATCCATCCCAGATGGAATAAACCAAGTCTAAACTTCAAGATTAAAGTATCATTCGAAAACCCTGTAATTTCGGAATTTGAATGTCTAATTGAAAATAAAAAAATTTCCTATAATATAAAAGAGAAGAATCAACCTTTTGTTCCTTTTCAATTTCTTGTACTCGCTTTAAACAAGAATGGAATTAGACCTGGCGTTGACGACCTAAAATACATAGCAAAGTGTATTGGTTTTACAAGGGAAGCAGTTGTTAGTTTACTTCAGACAACATCTCTCAATCACGGTTTATTTACACAGCAGGTAGCTATTGAAAATAAACGAACCAGTCCTTATTTAGTTGATGATTTGATTATCACATTAAAAAGCGGTGTATCAAGAACTTTTGGTGCATTATCTAGCACTGAACAATCAAGAGTAATTTTTGATATTGTAATTAGCTATGCTACTGAAGTTTCTAAATATCGCCCAACATTATTGCTTATTGATTGGGAAAATACATATAGTTTTAGTGATGGTTCACTTAGCCCATATCTTGAATACTTACAAAGTTCTAAAGCCCATTTCCAAACATTATTTGTATCTCACAAAGAAAGGCCCGATTTGGACTGGACAGGTTGGATTATTGCAAAAATGACAAAAGAAAATAAAATTCCTAAATTGATTCAAAATGAAAAGTAAATACTAAAGATTTTATAAATGCTCACCACAAAATATGACACTTTAAGCTACAGCTATAAAGGAATAAAAGTCTTCCCAAGGTTGGATTTGCTTAGGATTTATAAAACTATTGGCCATTCAACCAATACAATAATTCGCAATACAGAAAACTGTATTTTTTGTGGTGATGAGCTGAAAACCAACAACAAGACACATTCTCATTTAATACCAGAATTATTCGGTAAAAACTCCAGCCGAAATAATTTTGAATGTGATGGTTGCAATGAACTATCGGGAAAATGGGAAAGTTCTGTAGGCACTTTTTTAACTCCTATTAGGATTATAAGTAGGATGAAAAACAAAAGAGGCAGGATTCCCAAGTTTAAATCGAGGCTGGATGGGTTTGATTATCCAACAGAGATATATGTTGATGAATCTGGTATATTCAAAGGAAAACTGGCTACCCTGGATGATTTTCGACCTCAAGAGGATGGCTCAAGGAAATTGGTTTTTAGGTTGGGCAGGGCAAATCCTTTTCATATTTATAAGGTGTTCTTAAAAATAGCCTTATCACTTATGCCTGAAGAGGTATTACAAAAGGAAAGCTGGATGAAACAACATCTTTTTAAAGAAGAAATTGACAAGCAACTATTTCCATATATGTTTAAAGTATTTACAGACAAAATTATTTTTCCAAAACCCATATTTGAATTGAAACGACTTGCCGTACACCACAAATATCATCCACAATACCTTATGATTGCTTACTTCGGAAAAACGATGATTGAAATTGTCTTACCCATTAAAAAACCGAAAAAGAAGATTGTTATTAATATGCCACCTATCTTAGAAATTCAGGGTGCCAGACAACATTATGAGGTTGAAAAGATTGACTTATGTGATACTGAAAACACAAAATGGGACATGACCTTTACCCTCCAAATAAATAATATGAGTAAAGATATTAAGTTTTAGGTATGAATATCAAAGCTACGATATTTCAAAAGCCAATACCGACTCTTCGCTAGCATACTTTCTTTAATAGAAGAAAATATAATAATATAGCTATAACTGAAAATAGTTATTTAAGCTCAACAATTTCTTCAGAGCGATTATCAAAAAAGAATACTCGATCGAATTGTTTTCGCGAAAGTAAAGTACCGTCCAATAAGTCAAATCGAAATCCTGAAGATCTATGGCCGATGCCAGCTATAATTACAAGCCATTTTTTGTCAATATCAATAGGATAAGTAGGGACTAATGCAGATTTTTTATCAATATATCTCTGGACTTCTTCAAAATTTGCCGGTTTAACAAGAAAAGCTCCTGAAGATTGCCAATTGCTCCATGTTGTATCAGATTGAACTGTCAAACTATCAATATACTTATTTTCAACTTTGAGTCTATGAGTAGTAACCCTAAAATTTCGCGTTTTATTTGCTTGATAAATATCGTTGACCATATCAAAAAGCATATCAATGTAAAATTGTTTCGGATGCTCTCTATCCATAGGGTTTCTGGAATACCTAAATGACACCTGTATATTTACGCCAATCTCTTCTTCAAATCGTTTTCGGGCAGAGTCTATGATTTGTTGTCTATACCGTTCTATTTTCTTGTGTCCCTCGTCAATGTATCTAGTGTGCTCGATTGCGATTTTCTTATCCAAAGTTTTAGCAATAAAATCAGGGCTTTCATATTCAATTAAGCTTGTAAAATATATTCCGTGGTCTTTATTTGAGATAAATCTCTCAATTTGGCTGCGCTCAATCGACTTTGTTGAAACTCTTGTCATATAGTATGAAGGATTGAAAAATTTATAACGACGTAACTTTATAAATAAAACTAAAAATTTACAACACTATCTAGCGCATCGTCTGCATCCCTATTGATGAAGTTTGCCTGATAATTCAACGTGGTTTTTAAATCACTATGACGATAGAGTTTTTGGAGCATCAAAGGATGAATTCTATCTCCGGCAATATTTCCGAAACTGTGGCGAGCAATGTGATTTGATAAATTTTTATCAATATCACATTGCTTGGCTATTTTTTTAAGATACTTATTAAATAGCCTAGTAGCATTTCTGGTCTTAACAAAAATATCCTCTTTATCTTTAGAATTCACCTCCTTCAAGAATGGAAACACATAGCCATTATTTTCTGACTGGTTGTTTTTGTAAAATTTTAGAATAGCAGCAGCCTTTTCAGGAACTTTAAGACTGAGCGGCTTTTCATTTTTATTCATTATATAATAAAGCCGGTTGTCTTTAAAATCTGTCCATCTTAATTTGACTACATCAGAAATACGTATTCCCGCAAAGTAAAAAGAAATTAACCAAACATTATGCGTGTCCCAAATAGAAGTATTTTTTTTAAGTTTCAGAGCTTCAATTTTTTCGACTTCTTGAATGGTTAAACCTATTTTGTTTCCAGAACCTATGTGTATTTTTTCTTTTTTACCTGCAAAAGGATAAAATTTGGATGATACAATTCCATCTTTAATCGCGATATTAAAAAGAGTTCTAATAAATATAAGTTGGTTGGTGATTGTTCGGGTTTTTTGATTCAAATAAACTGAACAAAAAGTTTTAAACCTCCCCAAAAAAGCTTCGTTAATATCTCGGAATTTTAATTTCTTGTTTTTTTTGAAATGATCAATGCCATCTTCAAATGAATATTCAGTCTTTCTCGCTTTACTTATTCGCTCTTTTCTTCGTTCTTTAATCGCTTTTATGTTTGCATTTTTGGAAAGGGACATTTTAAGGTTTAAGAACTCTTCCAAATTGTAAAGTATGGATAACTCTGGTTTTGCGACAGAAAAAGTACCGCGGTCGTATTTACTTTGTATGCGTTCGGCCGCAACTGTAAAAAAAGATTTAGATCCGCCTGGTCCTTTTAACTTTTGTTTTACCTGTTTTGGAGTTATATTTTCAACTTTGGTGTCAAAGTAAATATCATTAGCCTCGGTAAGTTTTTTCATCAAAAAATTATTTAATTTTTTGAAGTTAGGATGGGTTCTTTTTACTCTCCCCACAACTTTATCCCAATCCTTTTCAAGCACATAGTGTCCAGTAAATTTATAGTTTGTTTTATAATTTTCACTAATTCTTAAAGCGAGTGGAGCAGTACCATCTTTCCTTTCTTTATTTTTACGACGAACAATCTTAATACTAGCCATAACATTCTCTTTACTTGTAGTGTATAAAGATAGTTAAAAAATAAAAAGGGGTACAGAATAGGTACAGAATAATTTGATTATAAATAGTTTTGTTCAATAACAAAAAAAATTAAATCATTGATAATCATACATTTTATAATGTTTTGTTGAATATCTACACATCTTACCTCTAAGCTCATAACCCGAAGGTCACTGGTTCGAGTCCAGTTCCCGCTACTAGCAATGACAAGGGTTTCAAGAGATTGAAACCCTTTTTTGATGCCCTAAATCTTGCTCAGGTAAAACATAGGTAAAACATTTGCACTCCACCATTTTATTTAAAATAAAATAGTGTCAATTGCTAAATTAGTTGTCATTTTCATTTTTCAACTTGAACACTTCCTATAATTTTTAAATTCAATATCAACTCTTCTGAACCAATATAGCCTTATCAGCTTATTAGTCTTCGTAAATGTTAAAAGCTTCATATTGATTACATTTATTTATTTTTAATCTTTTTTGGAGGTAGTTTTCTCATTTTATTAGTTTTCATTTTCGTTTCTGTTGTCCAATTTTTTGTTTTCAAAATATACGATTCCAATTGTTGAAATCGAGTATAATAATTTCTAAAATGTCCTTTGTTTGGAGATTCAATTAATTCTTCTATAATATCACATAATGATTTGTTTATCACAAACCATTTACTGATTTCTACAAAATCTAAAGTTTGTATTTCGTTGGTAATTGTCGCGTTCAAAGAAGTGTTTTTACTATTTAATGCTACAGTCAATTGACCGTGAGCAATTTTGTTCCTTAAAATACTGGGATTTAATACGTAAGTTTTTATTATCCGAGAAAGCTCCAACTTTTTATTTGGAATTTCAGAGCCTTTTTTTGTTTGATTGAATTTTCTAAAAGCTAATTCTAAACACTTCAACCATTTTTCAATAATAGAGGATTGCTTTAAAATTTCATCCACTTCAAATTGCTCAAATCCGTAAGGCGTTAAAATTACTTTCATAAAACGTGATTCCGAGAAAGTAGAATAAAGTAAGGCATATAGTTTAGTTTGAATCTCAAAAGTTTGATTTTTTCCTGTTTTTAATGCACGATTTATTGTTCTCTTTAATTCCTTTTCAGCAATCAAAAAATCTTGGACATTTTTTACATATGCCTCATAGTGTTTATGTGTGTTAGCGTCTGGCATATTTTTTTGTTCTACCACACCGGTTAATACCATTCTCAAATAGTATTAACCGGCAGGGATCGAACCTGCGACCTCTTGCTTTATGGGCAAGTGCTCTACCTTACTGAGCTACAGCTGCTTCTTTATATTTTTATATTCTTCCTTCAATTGTTCCAACAAAGTTAATTAATGATAGAGTGGCTATTGAACACAATGAAGCATCTTTTTTAGTTGCTGTTCTTTTATGTGTCAAAGCATTTGCCAAATCTAAAGTCGAACGAGCGTATTGTCTCAATATTTTGTTAGAAGAACCTGATAATTCAACTGCGATATATGCTTCTAGCATTCTCTTAGCATCTGTTTTACTTACTTTGGTATCATCTAAAATAGGATGTTCATCCTCTACAAAGACTGATTGTGCTAATGTTATAATAGTTTCTCTACAAAGTAATCCAATTACCTGGAATTGCTCTTCTTTTGAAGCTTCACTTTGTCTTTTTCTAATTTCTTGAACTGACCTTTCCAATCGTTCCCAGCCTTTTAAGTCTATTGTCACATTAATAGACTCTGCTTCTTCAGTTTCCAAAAGAGTTTGAACTAATGAACTATATAATTCTCTAATAAATGCACGTCTTTCTCGATAAGTTGAAAAGTCAGAACTCCATTTCCCATACCAATCCCATAGGTCTTTGAACTGATTAGGATTTTGAAACCCCAATCTTTGTAACGCCTTATTTACAGCATTAAATTTTATTTTGTATTCATCATTTATTTCCTGTATTCGTTGACCTCCTGTTGAAACAGATATCATTGTGTTTTTTAGAAATTCTATATCTCGAAGCAAGTCAGCTTTTGATGTTAAACCTAAAATCTTTGTCCAATCAATCTTTGGTTGAGCTTTAGGCACAATTCTAACACTCGAAATCGATTCACTTTCCAAATGACGAGTTCCGATTTCAAATGATGCTAAAAGTTCCGCTTCTATTTTTTCAATTCGGTCTCTAACTTTTACAAATGTTTCAACATCAACATTTAAATAAGCAGTGAAGAAATAAATACCTCCATTCCAATTGTCATAACCTGTTTCTTCGACATTTAATTCGGAATTATTTAGAAGCTCTAGTAATTCACTTTTACCATCTGCTTTTAGAATTTCACAGGTGGTATAAAATACTTTTCTTATTTCTTCTGGTTTTTCTAACATTGACAATTCAAATTACTCTAAAGACTCTAACTAACTTTAGATTACATATAATATATTTAATTAAACCATAGTGATTCCTATTTACCTTTATTACTTTATTTTTCATTATTCTTTTATCTTTAAAACTAAATCTTATAAATTTCAACCACTATTGATTAAAGAGTACAAAACCCTCCACTATTATGAGAATTCTCTATTGTTTGTTTAAAAACTTTCTCTTATATATTTATGAAGTTATTTTCGTAATCAACTTTAGGATAATACCTATCGAATTTTATTCCATAAAAGTGTTTACCAGGTAAATTCTTAATTAAATTATAATTGGAAATTAATTTTGGACTATATTCTTTTCCATTAAGGCTTTCAGGTAGGTATTCCCATTTCATTCCGAGAGTAGAAATGCTGTTTATGAATATTAAAGCTTGCTCATATGTTGATAATTGACCTCTAAGCATTTTTGCATAAAAATATTTTTCTTTTTGGGAAAGAAAAGTATTAGTATCAATATACTTAAAGCTTTGAAAAAGATGCCGGAAATAGTGGCTTAAACGAAATTGATGTCCTCCATAATATTTTTTATAAATGTTTTTTGAAGACATCCTATAAGCAGCTAATGGATAATCTTTATTTGCCTTTTTACCTTTATTTCTCAATTTGTATGCATCATTAACAATAATACGAAGATCTTTTACCTCCTTACCTCTTAAATCCCTCCAAAAAGGGTATCTTTCATCCTCTTCTTTTGGTTTTAATTTCATAAAAAAAAGTAACCTGAAGTAAAACTCGGAATTGTATTTAGTCCTAAAGTTGTTTCTTAGGATTGATTCGCCTTCGGTTCCGACTCCATAAAAAAATATTGAATACGCAATATCTATAAAAGCCATTTCTGATAGTTTAAAGTTACAATCATTATTTTCTTTTATTCTTAAAAGTTTTTCCAAGTAATCCTTACGAATAAAATCCTCTGCTTTTCTGTTTCTTGAAAACTTTTTTACATCTCTATAACAATCGATGAACTCGCGAAAAATAACCTGTAGAACTTGTCTGTTTTCAAAGGGAGAATTATAGTGAGTTGGTTTTATATATTTGAGTTCCTCAATATTCGAACGGTGTAAGCGGATCATTTCAAAAAATGAAGATTCAAAAGTAGTTCTTAAATTTTCTTTAGTTTGTTGTCTGAATGACAAATAGATTAGTATTGTCCCTGTTAATGTAAACAATGTTCCAACAACCCCACCAACAAAATCACCAAATTGACCTGTAACTGTATAATCAGTATTATTTTCGAAACCTATGTAATACCCATCTACGAAGCTTTTTATTGTAAAATAACCAAAAATAATTGTCCCCAAAAATAAAAAGACCCAAGCAAATACTTTAATGGTTTTAATCATATTAATTTTCTATCATTTAGGATCATTATCAAGTAAAGTATAAACACCAATGCGTTTATACAACCTATTAGTTACTATAAATAAAGAGGGGAGTATGGGTAAATGTAAGAAAAATATTGAAATCTCCTGCCTACCAGAAAATCAAGCAGTTGTTTTGAGAGTAAAAAGGTGAAAATAAATTACTTTTTATTCATTAGCTTCTCTAAATAAGCTATCTTATCTTTTTCAACTTGAACTAAGCGTTCATAGAGTTCTACAATCTTTTCTAAAGGATTAATTGTACAGAAATAATTGTTGTTATTAGCACTATTATCTTTAAACGTGTTATTAATAATATTAAAAACAGCTTCCTCACTAAAATGTTTTATAGCCTCTGGGCTAACTTTTAAGGTATTAGCCACTTTTTCTAACATATCTTCATCAATTGTAGAGCTTTTCTCAATATTCGAAACACTCTGTTGGCTGATGCCCAGTTCTTCAGCCAAGGTTTCTTGTTTCATCCCTCGCAGTTCACGTATGCGGCTGATCTTTCTTCCAATGTGGTTGGTCTTTGCTGTTGTATTCATAGTATAAAAATAACCATTTATTCTAAAAGTAGCACCAAGCTACTACTTTTTAGTAAAAAACAAGTGGGTTTTGGTAAATAACAATACGGATTGGTTCGCTACGGTACTTTTTTAGGCTTACTTCCACAGGAATAACCAAAAGTAACTGTTATGAAAACGCCCATCAAAATTCGAAATAATTTTCTTTATAAAAAAGAACTAGAAGGATTTATAGAACAAATTATCACCTTTATATCGGTAGAAGCGGTTTATCTCTCCAAAAAAAAGAACAAGGAAGAAGATCAACAATATTGGGTAGTGGTTCTAACTGCTCAAGATATTCAGCACATTCCCCCACAACTCCTTTCCTATGCCAATACGTTTTCAACTGTTCACGTACATTTAAAAATTCGGGTCTATGGCATTTCATATGCTATCATTGAATGTAAAAAAGGATGTTCCTTTTTTATGCAACAACTCTTTTTTGGTCAATGTGTCTATGGGGAACCGTTCCAATGGCTAGCCTATTTTAAGATAAACAAATTTTCTGCGATTATCCAGAATTCTAAAGACCACATCGATTACGAACTGGAAAAGATTCAAGCTTTTCTCTCGGCAGCCATTATGCACAAACAACAAGGAGCCTTCGAAGTAGCAGCCTTTAATTACCATCAATCCATTGAACTGTTTTTTCGGGTGGCTGAATGGCTGCTCATAGGAAAATGTAAAATCACCCATCACATTTTAGACCACATTACCTACCTGCAAGCTTTTGAGGGTTGTTTCAATGATATACTTACGTTAGATAACCCAGAGAATAAAGTGATATTTGAAAAATTGGACAGCGCCTATTCAAATGCGCGGTACAGTAATGAGTTTTCGGTAAGTGAAAATGAATTGGAACAGTTTCACCAAAAGGCAACCCAACTGATCACTTTAACCAAAGAGCGATTTGAACTTGAGCTGGATATTGTACAATCACTTTATAACAAACGACAATTACAAACTAAAAAAAAAGAAAACAAACCTTTAAAAGGCACTTTATATACTGAGGATATACACCTTATAAAAGCTACTGAGCTTCTTAAGACAAAATATGATTTGCAAAATGCCTATCTCCTTCACAAACAATCTCAGTCCACAATTCAGAAGCGATATTTGGACTTTTTGGAGGGTTCAAAAAGTCTTTTCAACACCTATACGGTAGTACTGTTTACCCCTAAAAAAATAAATCTGCCTCCACAGCGACTCACCGATACTTTATATAAACAAAGCAATAAAGGATGTAAAATATACTGTATCTGCTATACAGTAGGTGAAGCTGTTACTGCTATGGATGAAGGGGATAACTTTCTCTGCCACATACGAGACCGGGCAAAGCAAGTATACTCTCATAATTTTTCCCTTCAAGAATTAAATCAAAAAGCAGTCTACTACAAGCCGCTTTGGGAAGCGATGTACAGCAATTGGAGCATTCGCTATAGAAGAGCCCGATACCTGTGTTCTATCTTTACATACGAACAATATTTAGCAGAACCTTCCGCTCAACTTTCTATATTATATACCGCTTTTTGTCAAATCTATTTAGGGCTGTTGTTTGTCTTTTGGGAGTATACCCCTAAACAGTATTCCCTAACGTATCTCATAGGCCTTTGCAATGGTATCACATCAATCCCTTACAATGGGTTTGACTTTTCCACTATGTTGCCCCCTAGTTGGTATGGAAGTTTACTTGAACTGCCCAATCACTTAAAAACAGCAAAGCAAACAACAATAAACAAAGAAGAGATTGATCAAGTTGCAAAGGTATGTAATGCATGTATAGACCATTGCCGGCAATTGGCCGAATCAGAATTGGAAAGGAGCAAACCCATCTATTATAGAGTAGCCCATTAAACTTAACTAGCCTAATAAACAACTAAAGCAATAAACGATGAAAACAAAAAAAACACTTAAAAAACTCCATAAATCCCGAGATGTTCATTTGTATCGACTCAAGCCAGAAAACAATAATAGAATGGGTAACCATTATGAAGTTTCCTTTCCCGTAACCGGTCATATGGATTTGATGTTCCTGATTGGTAATTTACTTAAAGTCTGCATACGTGCCTTAAGTGAAGGAGAGCATCCTGATGATCCGCTTATTCCACAACCGTATTACAATGTACAGGAAGTATTACGCCATATTTTAAACCTTATCCCTTTTGGAGAACAGGAATTTATAGATGAAGTTACAGAGCTACTGGATAAGCTTGAAAAGAAAGAAATAAATACTTCGAAATAGTTTTTATAAAATTTTTCTGGGAAAATTATTGCATACAAATAAAAACGAAGGAAGCATTATACGTTTTAAAAAGCTAACCAACCCATACAATTGGAAGCCGTGATTTAAAATGATAAAAATTGAATTTCACGGAAATTTGTCGCAAAAAAGAGCCTGTTTTCAGGGGTTTTCAAGGCGTTTGACGCAAATTCACGGAAAAGCATAAAATTAAATTTATTTAATCCATTGAAAATAAACAGATTATAAACTATAACATCGCAGCGCGTGTTATCCTCTTGCTTCTCATTTTTCGTCCGCTCGCGGAGCAAAATTTCAAACGGGTTGACCTAAAAAAGCCAACCGCTTTTTTAAACGATTCAAACGAAAAAAACGCAAAACTTATTCTATTTTTTTTAAAGCTAACGGGTAGAAATTATAATATACCGCTATCGACAAAACTGAAGTATTGTCCATCGGGAACTAAGATAAGGTGGTCTAAAAGTTTGATATCAAATACTTCTGCGGCTGTTTTTATTTTTTGAGTCAGACGCTTATCTGCTTCACTGGGTTTTAACGTTCCACTGGGATGGTTATGCAAAAGAATAACTGCTGTGGCTAAACTTTTCAGTAGCACGGCAAATACAATACGGATATCCACTAATGTTCCGGTAATACCTCCTTTAGAGACCTCATATATACCCTTTACCTTATTACTGTTGTTAAGGAGGATAATTTTAAAAGACTCATAGAGGGCAATGGTATTTTGGTTCCAATGGGAATAAGCCAACTCCGCAGCGCTTTGAGAGGAAGTAATTGAAGGCAATATACCTGACTGAAGACTACCACTGTAAGAAAGGGTAATTTCATTGATATGGCTCAAGGTAATTTTTTCATTATCTGTTTTAAAAAGACCTTCTGAAAAATCAGGTTTACTTATTGTATCTAGAGCGTGTGCCTTTTTTTGTTTAAAGTTTTTTTCTGTTGGAATACTGTTCGCTGTTTTCATAATTTAAGATTTTTAGATTTACTTCCCGTAGCGCCGTCACGGTACCTTTTTTTGTTGCTGAGATGCACTAGAATATTTTGGATTGAAGAGGACTTATAAAAAGAGAGCTTGTGAGCGGCTTTATGCAGTCCGGTCAACTCCAAAATATTCTTCTTTTGCTGTCAAAAAGAGGAAACGTGATGGTATGTAGAATCAAATCCAGAGCTTGAAGAAGCAGGGACTTATCAAAAAATAAAACCAATAAATAATTATAATTATTATCTTCTAACGCTATTTTTAATCAAAAAGTCATTAAACTTTGGCAAAAAATGTATAATTTGCCAAAGCTTAATACATACCTCTATATATTGTATAGTGCATTAAAAAATAAAATTCACTCCTATTTTAAAGGAAGCTCCACTATTTCAAAGGATAGGTTGGTAGACTTTATCCTAAAGGATTTCCCTGAACTTAAAGAGAGTTCTATCACCGTGTATTTATCCCACTTAAAAAAAGATGAAATTATTAAAAACCCATCTAGAGGCATATATGCTTTAAAAGGAAAAAAAGTATACACTCCAGATGTCGATGTGAAATTGAAACGGTTGTTCAATAAGATAAAAAAAGAATATCCATTTGTAGATTTTTGTATTTGGAACACGAAATGGTTCAACGAATTTATGAGGCACCAACCTTTTAAATTTTATACAATAATTGAACTGGACAAAGATGTTACGGAATCTGTGTTTTATACCCTTAAAGATTCAGGAAAACAAGTCTTTATTGAACCAGACACGGAAACTTTTGATCTATATATAAGTAACAGCGATGATGTGATCATTTTAAAACATTTGATTTCTGAGGCGCCACTTAACGAGAATGGAAAAATAACTATTCCGACAATAGAAAAACTATTGGTTGATATGACAATTGATGTAAAAATATATGCAGCACAACAAAGTGAAATAGAATTCATTTATGAAAATGCATTTGAGAAATATGAGATTAACAAAAATAAGATGAAACGTTATGCATATAGACGAAACAGAGAAAAGGAAGTAACAAATTTAACCGATTTAACTTTGGCAAAAATTAAATAATTTGCCAAAACTTAATAGATTATGATAGAACCAAAAACATTTCATCCAGATTGGATTTATAATGTAAAGAAAAATTTGGGCAAAAAGAAATTTGATCCGAAATTAATCGAGAAGGTTATATATGCATTAATTTTTCTAGAGCAATTGAAACTAAATAAACTTGATTTTATTTTCAAAGGAGGAACAGCCCTTTTACTAGCTACCAAAGAACCAAAAAGGTTTTCCATCGATATTGATATTATTTGCGAGCAACCACAAAGTGAAATAGAAGCTGTTCTAGAAAAAATAAAAGAAAAAAGTGTCTTTACACATTGGGAAGATGATAATGACAGAAAACATACACCGGATGCTCCTGTAGGGCATTTTAAAATGTACTATACCAGTAAAATTGATGAGAGTGTTGAACCAATATTATTAGATATATTATATACCTCAAATCCATATCCGGAACTAATGGAAGTTCCAGTAGCTCACGATTGGTTGGTGACAACAGGAGAAATTACAACAGTACCAATGCCAACATTTGATGCTATTTTGGGAGATAAATTAACTGCATTTGCACCAAAAACTACCGGGATTTTGTACAGTAAAAATAGACCCGTTGAGATAATCAAACAATTATTTGATGTGGCTTTTTTAATAGATAATATATCTGATTTAACAGTAGTGAGAAAAAGTTATTATAATGTAGTCAATGAAGAAATAAAATTTAGGGAATTAAGTTTGCCTGCTATCGAAGTATTAGAAGACACCAAAGAAGCTTGCTATTTACTATCTACGAGGAATATGAAGGCAGAGGAATTCAAACATTTACAACTAGGGATAAGAAACTTTACAAATTTCACAATAACAAGGTTTAATATAGAGGAAGCTATTATAGCTGCCTCAAAAGCAGCCTACCTTGCCGAAATATTAAAAAATCATAAAGCCTCCCATTTAGAGAAATTTGAAAACCCAATACAAATCAAAGATTGGTTGATTGAAGACCAACAGTTCAATAAATTGAATAAACTCAAAAAAAGCAATCCAGAAGCTTTCTTTTATTGGTATAAAAATATGGAATCTAAAAAATAGTAAAATATGGCACGTTTAAAACCTAAAGAATCGGTAGTAAAAAGATTATTTGCCTTATCTGGTAATAAATGTGCATACCCTGGATGTAAAAATCATATTGTTGATGAATTAGGTACTGTTATTGGAGAAATTTGTCATATTGAAGCGGCTGAGGTTGGAGGAGAAAGGTATAATGAAGATTCAAATGATGAATATCGTAGAAGTTTCGAAAATTTAATTTTAATGTGCAGTAATCATCATAAGAAAACTAACAATATCCAAAAATATACTACACCTCTTTTAACTAAGTATAAACAGGAACACGAAAATCGCTTTGTTAACCAACCTTATGATGCTACTGATGAAGTGATAATTAAATCAATTCAAAACTTTATGGAACAGAATAACAAAAATACAGGACAAGGGTCACAATTTAATAATCAGGCAAATACACAAAAAATTAAAAATCAAATTGGGATTCAACACGTTTACAATAATGATAAAAAGATCGAAATTCCAAAGGTAGATGGTGCTAGATCAATAAATCAAGAATTTAAATCTATAATTGACAATTTTAAACAAAAGGCTACAGCTCCTTCTAGCGATGTAATCGATTTTAGAAATGAACTTAAGGAGAGATTTGAAAGAGCCGTTGAATCAATCCCCACAAAGCATCTACGATTCAGAAAAAATAATGGTAGAATTATTGCAGACGTTGAAAGTTATGAAAAAGAAAGTAACATTGTATTGAATGAAGAAGATGATACCACTCAAGAAAAGCTTCGTGAATTTTTGTTGAATAATGATAAAGAAAAAAATGAAGAATTAAAGCGGTCATTATCTCAAAAAGGACAACAACGTCCAGCTATTATTACTTGTGATGGTTTTCTTATCAATGGAAACAGAAGAAAAATGGCTTTAGAAGAACTCTATAAGTCAAGAAATCAGGATCCACAGTTTGAAATGATGAGAGTAGTCATTTTACCAGAAGGAGTTACCGAGTTGGAAATTCAAAAAGTGGAAAACAGATATCAGTTACAAAGTGAAGGCAAGTCAGAATATCAAGGTTTAAATAGAGCCATTAAATTTAAAAGAAATATTGAGAATGGTTTTCCTCTTGAAGCACAATTAAGAGATGACCCCAATTATCATGAACTATCTGATAAAGATTTTAAAAAGAAAGTTAGGGAATTTGAAAAGCAATTTTTAAAGCCTTTAGAGTGTGTAGATAAATATTTAAGTACTTTCGAAAGAGATGGTATGTACAATACTATTTCTGAAAATGCTAATGACAGAGAAGGTAGATGGCAGGCATTTATTGATTATAGCAATTTTAGAACAGGGACACTAGAGAATAAAAGGAAAACAACTCAACTTAAAATAAAGGAAAGTGAAAAAGGTAGAATTGAAAATGCAGTTTTTAAGATTATTAGAAAAAGAAGTTTAAGTGTGAAAGGGACAGATTTAGGTAAAGTTCATGAGTTCGTTAGAAAAGTACCAAAATATTTAGCAAATGATGAAGCCAAAAAATTAATCTTAGAAATTGCAGATGTTCCTGAAGATATTTCTGAGGAATTAAAGTATGATAAAAATGGTAATAAATTAAGCGAAAGAGAAATTGATGAAAAGTGGGGCGCAAATAATCGAGAGAAAATTTTAGGTAATCTTATTCAAGCATATGGTCACCTATCTAACCAAGAACAAAGAGATAAACCATTGGAATTATTAGAGGATGCCCTAAAAAAGCTTCAACATGATAATCTTAAGATAGATAATATGGGAATAAAATATTATGGTAAAGCTTTAGATTTAGCTAAAAGCATTATTGGGGAGGCAGAAATAATCTATAAGGCTGTTGATGATGCAAGATATAAGATGAAAAAGTTGGGTAAAAAGAAATAAAGTTTGAGAATAGTTGTTGAAAATAATATAATAAGCTTATTTAATATTGAAGATTTAAAAAAGTATCAAATCTCTCAATTAGAGTTTTATGGCTTTTCAAAAAATCAAAACTTTATTGAAAAACAAACGCAAAACATTGAAAGTGAACTATTGAAAATCATTGATTATTTAGATGGAGAAAACATTGTATTTGACTTTTCTAAAGCTACTGATGAGATAGTCAGGAAATCAATAGATAATAAGAAAGAATTAAGTAGAGCTTTTTCTCATGCAAAAAGAATCAAAGAGGAAGCTATTTTAGATGCAGATTTTGAACACTTTAAAAATTTCACGAACACATTACCTAGAAAACTTAAATCACATCAACTAAAGTCAGCTTATCACTTTTATACCTTAAAAAATGGAGCAAATTTTTCTGTTCCAGGAAGTGGAAAAACAACAACCTTGTTATCTGTGTATGAAAAATTGAGATTAGAAGGTAAATGTAATTTACTTTTTGTTGTAGGTCCGCCATCTAGTTTTCAACCGTGGAAAAATGAGTTTTATGAAACTCTAGGAAGGAAACCCAAAGCTGTTATATTATCTGGAGGGAATAAATCTTTTCGTAAAAGTGAATATTACAGATCAAGCAAAAATATTCATGAACTTTATTTAAGTACATTTCATACGGTATTAAACGATGTTTATGATATTGTAAAATTCTTTTCACAGATAGGCATCAATGCTTTTTTAATAGTTGATGAGGCACATTACATGAAACAAGTTGAGGGCTCCTGGGCGAATTCAATTATAGAAATAGGGAAGTATTCTACTTATCGCGGTGTTTTAACAGGTACTCCAATACCTAAAAGCTATAAAGATATCTTTAATTTATTTGATTTTTTATGGGAAGAAAATTCTCCTTTAACTCAAGGCGATAAAATTCAGATACATATATGGGAAAAGAATAAAAAAAATGAAGAAGTAAGGACTTTATTAAATGAGAAAATAGGACCTCTGTTTTATCGAGTAAGGAAAAAGGATTTAGGGCTAGTTCCGGCAGTATTTCATGAACCAATTAATGTCTCTTTGAAACCGATAGAAAAAAGTATATATGACTCTGTTAAAGCTAAAATTTTCGAGTTGGATAAAGAAGATTATTTTAGGAATGAGAATATTTTGAATAAACTCTGGAGAGGTAGAATGATGCGCTTAAGGCAGTCAGTATCTTATCCCAAATTACTTCTTACTGCAATTGATGATTATGCTGAAAAATTTATTGATGATTCTGATTTACAATATAAAATTCAAAATTATGATAAGATAGAGCTTTCAGGGAAACTTGAAGCATTAGATAAGTTAGTTTTAAAATTACGCAAACAAACAAAAAAAGTTCTTATCTGGTCCAATTTTGTTGGCACGTTGGAGTTAATTAGTAAACATTTTAACTCAAAGGGAATGCGAGCTGAAATTATTTATGGAAAAACTCCTGTTAGAAATGATGATATAAATTTGATAAATGAGGAAAAGACTAGAGAAGATATAAGAGACGAATTTTTAGATATAAATAGTGGTTTGGATATTTTAATTGCTAATCCAGCAGCTTGTGCAGAATCAATTTCTTTACACAAAACATGCTATGATGCAATATATTATGATTTATCATATAATAGTGCTCAGTATTTACAATCCTTAGATAGAATTCATCGTGTTGGAGGTTCCGAAACTATGGAAGCTAATTATTATTTCTTGCAATATAAGGATTCAATTGATCAAGATATCAAACAAAATCTTGAAGCTAAGGCTAAAAAAATGTATGATATCATAGAGCAAGATTATTCAATCTATGATTTGGATCTTTATGAAGATAATATTGAAGATGATATAGAGGCATATAAACGTCTTATTAAAAATTAATTATGGAGAAATATTGATAATGAAATCAAAAAAAACAAAGAAAATAAATGCTCCGTTTGGTTATTTTGGTTCCAAAAATAAAATAGCCTTACAATTGTGTGCTGACTTACCTCCTCATAATTGTTGGGTTGAAGTTTTTTGTGGCTCCGCAGCCTTAACTTTAAGAAAAGATCCTGCTCCAATTGAAGTAATTAATGATATAGATAATGAAATTGTAAACTTATTCCGTCAATTACGAAATAACCACGAAGCTTTATGTGATGAAATAAGTTTAACTCCTTACGCTGAACAAGAACTTATAGGAGCAAGAATATCTAAAGAAGGATTATCAGATTTAGAAAGAGCAAGACGTTTTTTAGTTCAATCAATGATGGCTATTAATGGCGTATTCGGTTCGGCTAGAGGAGGTTTTTCTTATTCAGATTCATATTCAAGAAATGGCCATGATGCTAGAGTAAATAGATGGAATAATCTACCGGAAAGATTAAAACTTGTTGTTTCTAGGTTAAAAAAAGTTAGAATAGAAAACAAAGATGCACTTAAAATTCTTCAAAAATATATAAATAGACCTGCTACGTTGGTGTATTTAGATCCTCCATATCTTGGGAAAAGGACTAATGGATATAATATCGATGCTAATGATATAGTCTTTCATGAAAAATTATTAAAGCTTTCAAATAAAGCAAAGTGTATGGTTTTTATAAGTGGTTATGAAAATGACTTTTATAATTCTTTGCTTAACGAAAAAAATGGATGGGAAAAAAAAACAATTGATACAGTAACAAAAGATTCTAAAGGAAAATCTCATGACAGAATCGAAGTTGTATGGATGAATAAATATTATATAAATGCACTTGAAGCAAAAAAAGTACCCATAAATCTTACTGAAAAAGAAATGAAGCAAGGTAAAGTAAACCCTGTCAGATAATAATATTTTTTTTGTGAATGATTTTTAAAATAAAGATATATTTCATACTAATTGTGATTTTTTGCAAATATTTTTAAAAATCGACAACTTTATCCAAAGCGGCATCAGCTTCTTTTTTCATAAAGTTCGCTTGGTAATTTATAGTAGTTGTCACTGAAGAATGACGGTATAATTTCTGCAACATTTGAATAGGAATTTTATCCCCGGAGATATTACCAAAAGTATGGCGAGCAATATGCATACTCATTTTTTTATTAATATTGAGTTTGTCAGCCACTCGCTGAAGTTTTCGATTGACGTTTCTGTTTATTGATTGTGTTCTTGATAGAAGGGATTTCTTATCATCTAAGTCAATTTCTCCCAAATCTGGAAATACTAGATTATTTTTGTTAGAGAACTGTCTATAGAGTTCCAATATGGCTTTAGCTTTTTCCGGAATTTTTAAAGAATCATACTTTTGGTTTTTGCTCATTCTATAATAAAGCCTGTCATCCTTAAAATCTGACCATTTTAGAAGTAATAAATCTCCAACTCGTATGCCAGCAAAGTAAAAACTGAATAGCCATAAATTAACAGCATGTTCCTGTGGAGGGGTTAAGTTTGGTGTGCTTTCCAACAACCTGACTTCCTCAATACTCAACCCGATTTTTTCGGATTGTGGAAACTTGATTTGAATTTTTCCCTTCCCAAACGGATAGCTGTCCTTACTCGCCAATGAATCAGAAATAGCTCTGTTATATACTGTGCGAATAACCATTAAATAATTCACTACAGTTCTTGGAGCCTTTTTGTCTTGATGCAACAAAAAGGTTTCAAATTTTCTCAATAAAAAAACAGTGATTTCCCGAAACGCTAATTCTTGTTTACCTACAAAATCCTCAAACTTTTGAATTCTGCTTTTTTGTGTTTTATACTGACGGTATTTTTCACTTTTCAAAAGATTGTCAAGATAGCGTTCCGCAACAAGAAAAAAATCGGCTTTCTTCTTATCAACTATTCTTTTCTTGATGGTCGAAATTGATTCATAGTCATCTTTAGTTTCAGATTCTAATAGTTGTCCATTTGCATCGGAAAGTTTTTTTAAGATTAGTTGATTGAGTCTTATGGCATTTGGATGAGATGATTTAACAAGTCTATTGTTATCATCCCAAAATTTAGTAGCTATATACTGACCAGTGTACAAATAGGTAGATTTTCTATTTTTTGTAATTCTGATTACAATAGGATGCTCTTTATCAGCCTTTTTTTTCTTCCATAAAATTGCTCTAATTGATGCCATAAATGATATCTTTAATATAAAGATACAACATCTCAGGTAAAACATAGGTAAAACATTTTACCATTTTTCTTGCATTTATATGGTATTTTTTAACACTTAAAATTATTTAACTAATTGATTTTCAGTTGTTTTATATTTATTTGATATATATAGGCAATTTCTCATAACCCGAAGGTCACTGGTTCGAGTCCAGTTCCCGCTACTAAGCAAAAAAGACTTCAATAAAATTGAGGTCTTTTTTTATTTAAGTAAGTCTGTGAGTTGTCCATATTCTCAATCACATCGGGATTTGAATAACCGTTTCAACACCTTCATCATTGTCCTTATTTCTTATTTCAAAAAAATAATTATCACCATACAAATTGCTTAACCTATCATTAATATTGGAAAGCCCTACCCCATCGTTTAACAACGCCCCATGCTTTTTTGTCAATGGCGCACCATCATTTTCAATTTTAATAATTAATCTATTTTTCTGTGACTTAATTTCAATATGGACTTTTAAATCGGTGTGATCATAATTATAACCATGCTTAATTGAATTTTCAAGGATAGGCTGCAATAATAAACTGGGCACCATTGTTGACAACAAGCTTTCATCTATATCCCTGGAAATAGCAAGGTGTTCTGAAAACCTAACTTTTATGATGTTCAGATAGTACTCTAAAATACGTAACTCTTTTTCTAATGGGATTTTATTCTTTTCGTTATCATAAAGAATTTCACGAAGAAAATCACTAAGATCGGCTATGGTGTCTTTGGCTTTTGAAGCATCTATATCGGTTAATACCGCGATGGAATTCAATGTATTAAATAAAAAGTGTGGCTGAAGTTGTGACGACAGCATTTTCATACGGGTGTTCACCAATTGAACTTCTAAATTAGTTTGCTTTTTTTCGGCTTTTTTTACCTCTTTCACATAATAGTACGTGTAGATCATGAAGACCATGGCAAAGTAGATTAAAAAGTTTAAGTCTATTACATACATAAACCTGTAGAGACTTCCTTCAAAGTCATAATCGGCAAAGCTTAGTCTTCCAACCAGTATTAAATAAAAATCGAACAGCAACCGTATTACCAAACCTATTAATAGTGAAAACAAGATGTGGGTAGATATAATTTTAACCCACGAGTAGTTTTTTCTTAAAAATCGTTTGGTACTTATTGCTATCAATGTCATGTAGCCCACTACAATAACAAAATCAAAAAGTAAGTTGTCAACCAAAAAAGCTCTCCACGAAAAAAAGCCCATTTTTTCCATTCCTGAAGACATCATGTAGGCTGTTTTGACAATTAGCACCAAATCGAAAAGGGCATAAAACCCTGCTAATAGTAGTACCAGCCTTAGATCGATATATTTGCTATTTAATTTGGAAGCTTTCATTATACACCTATTTTTTCAAGAAATTCTGATTTATGAGATTTACTGATATGCAATAATTTATTGTTGGACATTCGGGCATCTATTTCAGAAAAGTCTGAATGTACTATTTCTTTAACATGAGTAATATTCACTATACTTGATCTATGAACCCGAACAAATGAGTTGCTATCCAACAGATCACAGAGGTTTGTCAAAGAATCACGGAGCACATATTTTTTGTCTTCTGTAAAAATTTCAGAATAACAACCCGATGCTTTTATGTATAATATATTTTCAGGGTTTAAAAGCACCGTTTTGTTACCTTGCTTAACCGGTAATTTAAATTGGTTGTTCCCTTTTTCAGATTTTAGTTTATAAAGATTGAACAGTTCAATAATTCGCTTTTCAAAATAAGAATTGGCTTCACTTTTCGAAATTTTCAATACTTTATCAATGGTCCTAAAAAAGCGTTCATCTTTAAATGGTTTCAGTAAAAAATCGAAAGCATCGACATCAAAAGCCTTCAAGGCATAGTTGTCATAGGCTGTCACGAAAATAACGATAGGTTTTGAGGTCCCTTTTATTTTTTGAAGTACTTCAAAACCGTTCATATCTTTCATGTTTATATCTAAAAAGATAAGGTCGGGGTTCAACTTGTTTATTTCTGAAATAGCCGATTTACCGTTAGAGCATTCTCCGCTCACTTCTATTTCAGGCACTTTACCAAGTAGAGCCAACACCCTTTTTCGGGCAAGTTCTTCATCGTCTATAACCAGTGCTTTCATCTTGTTAAATTACTTAAATTCTTTTATTTATGATGTTTTTGGGTAGTTGAATCGCTTTTACTCGGTATCTATTCTAATTTTTTACCATCATTTATTCTATTAAAAACTAACAAAAGGCCATCGGCTTTTAAGTACCTAATGGCCTGTTGTTAGTCACCTCACTTTTGTTTGTTCAATTGACTACAACACCAATACCTTGATCTCTTGCATCAATTTTTAGGTTTTGTCTTTGGTTTCCATTTTCCAATTTTACTCGGTACAATGCTTTCACGAGTAAATCACCCTTGGTCTTTGCATTATATTTGGTTTTCACCAAAGTCCATCCCTTATATGTATTATGCATATCCTTCCGTAAGGCTAATGGCAAAATAACATTTTTGAAGTTTTGATGCGTTTTTATAAGCTTTCCCTCACCATCAAAGTCTGCTCGCATATAACCATTATTACTTTTAAAAGTTACTAGGTAAGAATCGTAATTCTTATCTTCTGCAGCATCTATTACTTTTTGAATATCAAAGTGAGCATCCATAAAAGCAATGGGGTCTTCTGCAAACTGTCCATTAAAGCGTTCACTCACTTTATAGGTAAAGCTATCCCCGCTTTGTGATATTGATGAGTTATAGGGTGCATACGTTAACTCGGTCGCATCTAATTCCATAATTTCCTGTGCGCTTAAGATTGTTGCGCTTAAACATAAAAATGCACTAATTATTAAAGTTTTCATGATAAATTTTTTAAAGGTTTAAAAAGATTTTAAAGCTGATAAATCATTGTACAATAAGATTTTACAGAATCTAAATTACGGTAGAAGTAGGCCCGTTATCGATAAATGATGTGAACGACCAATTTTTGATGTTGAAACTAGTAAATTTTGATGTGAACTATTTTTCAGCAATTAGCTGAAAAATTGAATTTATATGTGAAGTTGAATAAACGTTTGGGTGGGGAACTGCATTTAAATAATCCGCCGAACCTCTACAAATGCATTGTTCCAATAGTTTTCATCAAGTGAAGATACAATTACCCCTCTGGAAGTTGTTGAGTGTATAAATTTTACAACACCTCTCCTTGATTCTACCACAAGCCCTACGTGATTTATAACTCTGCGACTTTTATTGGTTTGAAAAAACACTAAATCCCCTTCTTCAGCATTTCGAAGAGAAATTCGTTTTCCTTGTTTAGCCATGTCTCGAGATACTCTTGGCAAACCAATATTTTCATTTTTAAATGAAGTATATACCAAACCGGAGCAATCCATACCTCTTTTTGTAGTCCCGCCAAATTTGTACCGTGTACCTTCAAAGGTTTTGGCGTAGGCTACAATTTTATTTGCTGTTCTAGAAGTTACTGGTTTATTTGTGTGCGTAGTAGCTTCAATTACATTTTTTTGTTTCGTTACATTTCGGGAGCTTCCGCAAGAGGCCATTACAACGGCGAGGAATGAAAACAGAAGTAATCTTTTCATAACAGACTTGGTTTGAATAAATATAACTAATTTTTTCAAGTTTTATTTTTTTGTTTCAGCAACAATCAATTGTGCCGTTTTTTCGCTAGCTCCCTTACCACCTAGTTTTTTTTCAAGATCATAATAATCTAAAAACAGGACAGCACGATTATATTCATCTAAAATCTGTGTTAACTCTTCATTTACCCTTTTGGTATTAAAATCTGTCTGTATCAACTCGACCACTGCTGGTTTATCCAAAATTAAATTTACCAAGGAAATGTAGTTCAGGTTAATTACACGCTTTGCGATTTCATATGAAACCCTGCTTCCTTTATAACAAACTACTTGTGGCACTTTAAACAGAGCTGTTTCCAAAGTTGCTGTGCCAGAGGTTACTAAAGCAGCATGCGAAATACTTAACAAATCATACGTTTTATTAAGTAGTAGGTGAACGTTTTGCTTTTTCAGGAATGGTTTATAAAAAGAAGCTTCTTGGCTAGGTGCGCCTGCGATTACAAACTGGAATTCACTAAAGTTTTCAACCACACTAAGCATCACTTTCAACATTTTTGATATCTCCTGTTTTCTGCTTCCTGGAAGTAAAGCAATAATGGGACGTTCGTCCAGACCTTGCTCTTTCTTAAAAGTATTAGGGTCTACTTGCTCACGTTGCGAAATGGCATCAATTAATGGATGGCCTACAAAATGAACGGGGAACCCATGTTTTTTTTCGTAAAACTCTTTTTCAAAAGGAAGAATTACATACATATGGTCCACATCTCGTTTAATGCTTTTTATACGGTTTTCTTTCCAAGCCCAAATTTGTGGCGAAATATAGTAATGCGTTGTAAAGCCCTTTTGTTTAGCCCATTTTGCAATTCGAAGGTTAAACCCCGGGTAATCTAAAAATATAATGGCGTCCGGTTGATAGGCTTCAATATCTTTTTTACAAAACGAAATGTTTTTCAAGATGGTACGAAGGTTAAAAACCACCTCAATAAAACCCATAAAAGCAAGGTCTCGATAATGTTTTACCTGTTTTCCGCCAACTTCTTCCATTAAATCACCACCCCAAAACCGAAAATCCGCCTGCGAATCTTGAGCTTTAAGCGATTTCATTAAATTGGATCCGTGCAAGTCGCCGGAAGCCTCGCCTGCTATGAGGTAATATTTCATGGGTTTTAATACTTCAGAAAACTAACTTCAAAACAAAAATAGGGCTTTAATTACAACTTTTAGGATTAGTACTTGTAATTTGATTTCAGAATGAACTTTTCAAAAGTATTCAGTTGTATTACATAAATTTTGAAACCAAAATAACCAAAGCCGCCAAAACGGTAGCCATAACCACTCCCCTAGCTCTATATACTTTGTTTTTCTTCAAGAAGATAAAGAAGGCACATAAATTAAAAATAGCGCCCAACGCAATTATATTGCCAAGAACATCCTGCTCAATGGCATATTGAATGGTTTTCTCTAACGTTTCTTTTGAAAAAAAATAAATGTATAAATAGCTTCCCGCCAAGTTGGCTATTATCCCAATAATAAAACCTATTAGTATTTCTTTCGTCATTTTATTCATGACAGTTTCCAAGTATTTAAGTCTTTTATAGCGTGGTGGGCAGTAAGATCAAATTGTACGGGAACTACCGAAACATAACTGTTTGCCAGCGCCCACTCATCGGTATCTTCACCCTTATCTTCATTTACAAATTCACCAGTAAGCCAATAATATTCCCGTCCCAGCGGATTTACACGTTTGTCAAACTGTTCTTCCCAATGCGCATTGGCCTGACGGCATACTTTTATACCTTTTATTTTATCTTCAGATAGTTTAGGAAAGTTTACGTTCAATACTACGCCTTTGGGCAAACCGTTCTTTAGGGTTTGCTTTGCTATTTTTTTTATAAACTTTTTTGTAGGTTCAAAATTTGCTTCTAATGAATAGTCCAACAAAGAAAAACCTATGGATGGAATCCCTAGTGTACCGGCCTCTACCGCTGCACTCATCGTTCCGCTGTAGATAACGTTAATAGACGAATTGCTTCCGTGGTTTACGCCACTAACACATAAATCGGGTTTTCGTTTTAAAATTTCGTTTACCGCCAATTTTACACAGTCTACTGGAGTCCCGCTGCTGCTGTATTCTTTTTGAGGCTCATCCTCTCGCACTGTAACGGTATCACAATACAAAGTGTCGTTTATAGTTATTGCGTGCCCCATACCGCTTTGAGGGGAATCTGGTGCTACTACACACACATCACCTAAGGTGTTCATTACCTCAATAAGCGCTCGAATTCCGGGGGCGGTAATACCATCATCGTTTGTAACTAAGATTAGTGGTCTCTTCTTTGTCATAAATTTTATTTCTGAAGGTAAAAATACAATTTTACAGTTGGGTTTAGTTTAAGAAATGGTTTCATTTTCTGAAACGTCAATAACATTCATATTTCAGATAAACATACAAAACAATTGAATGTGTAATAACATTGCACCCCGAATGCAATTTTCGTAATTTTGATGAAACAATCCTTTTTTAAAAAATAGTATGCGAAAAATACAAATGGTTGATCTTAAAGGTCAATATCAAGATATTAAAGAACAAGTAGATCAATCTGTATTAAATGTAATTGAATCTACGGCTTTTATTAATGGTCCTGAAGTTCATGAGTTTCAAAAAGAATTAGAGGATTATTTAGGCGTAAAACACGTAATACCTTGTGCAAATGGTACCGACGCGCTTCAAATTGCTATGATGGGACTTGGCTTACAGCCAGGCGACGAAGTAATTACAGCAGATTTCACCTTTGCTGCCACAGTAGAAGTTATTGCTTTATTGGGGTTAACACCAGTTTTGGTAGATGTGGATCCTGTTAGTTTTAATATTGATGTGGATGCTATTAAAAAAGCAATTACCCCAAAAACCAAGGCTATTGTGCCAGTTCATTTATTTGGTCTTGCCGCAAATATGGACGAAATTATGCAGCTTGCCAAAGATAATGATCTGTATGTAATTGAAGACAATGCTCAAGCTATAGGTGGAACATATACATCAAAAGATGGCACTAAAACAAAAACGGGAGCCATTGGGCATGTAGGTTCTACATCTTTTTTCCCCTCTAAAAATCTTGGGTGCTATGGTGATGGCGGAGCAATTTTTACCAACGATGATGATCTGGCTCACACCATTCGCGGAATTGTAAACCATGGAATGTATGTTCGATACCATCACGATGTAGTTGGGGTCAATTCGCGTTTAGATTCAATACAAGCAGCTGTTTTAAGAGCTAAGTTGCCTAAGCTTGATGCGTATAACGCTGCCAGACGAAATGCTGCTAGAAAGTATTCGAATGCATTAAAAGGCATTCAAAATATAGTTATACCCACAGGATATTGCGAAGCTGAAAATTCGGTTTGTGATGTATGTGATTGTCATGTTTTTCATCAATATACACTCAGGGTTTTAAATACTGATAGAGACGCTTTAGTAAACCATTTAAATGAAAATGGAATTCCTTGCGGAGTATATTACCCTATACCACTTCACCTTCAAAAAGCGTATAAAGATGAACGCTATAACGAGGCAGATTTTCCTGTTACCAATCAATTAATAAAAGAGGTTATCTCATTACCTATGCATACCGAACTGGATGATGAACAAATAGAATTTATCACCAAAACAATTATCAATTTTGTAACAAACTCATGAAAAAAATCCTCGTTACAGGTGGTTTAGGCTACATAGGCTCTCATACTGTTGTTGAACTGCAGCACGCTGGCTTTAAAGTTATAATTATTGATAACCTGTCAAACTCTTCATTGGATGTTTTAGGAGGTATCACCAACATTACAGAACAAGCACCTATTTTTGAACGCTTAGACCTTCGTAATAAAGCCGATGTAGTCGAGTTTTTTAAAGTTCATGATGATTTAGATGGTATTATACATTTTGCAGCAAGTAAGGCTGTGGGAGAAAGTGTAGAAAATCCGTTATTGTATTATGAAAATAACCTAAACACACTTGTGTATTTATTGCAAGAATGTAAAGCCCACAACATCAATAATATAATTTTTAGCTCTTCATGTACAGTTTATGGTGAACCCGATTCCTTACCCATTACGGAAACAGCTCCCATAAAAAAAGCAATGTCCCCATATGGAAACACCAAGCAAATAAGCGAAGAAATTTTAAATGATGTATGTTTTACTTCTGAAATGAAATCAATTGCACTACGTTATTTTAACCCCATTGGAGCTCATGAAAGTACCGAAATAGGAGAGTTACCTATCGGGATCCCTCAAAATTTAGTTCCATTTATTACACAAACAGCAGCCGGGGTTCGCAAACAGTTATCCGTTTTTGGCAATGATTATGAAACCCCCGACGGCAGTTGTATTAGGGATTACATTCATGTGGTCGACTTGGCCAAAGCTCATGTAATTGCTATGCAACGGCTACTTTCAGAAAAAAACACCAGTGATTTTGAAGTTTTCAATATTGGTACTGGAAAAGGGAGTTCTGTTTTTAAAGTTATAAACACGTTTGAAAAAGTGTCTGGAGAAAAGCTCAACTATAAAGTAGTAGAAAGACGTCCAGGCGATGTTACCACCGTATATGCCGATACTAAAAAAGCAAATGATGTGTTGGGCTGGAAAGCTGGAAAATCGTTGGAAGAAGCTTTAACTTCTGCTTGGAAATGGGAGAAAAAAATTCGTGACAAGAAATAAATTAAATACTTTTTAAGTAACAATTAAAACCAAACAATATGAAAAACCAATACATATTACTTCTTTTACTCTTTATTTCTTTCGGAAGTTTTGCCCAAAAAAAGTATTTACAATGCGGAAAAATTGTAGATGTGAAAAATGGCACGGTATTAAACGATAAGACTATCATCATTTCAGGCAACAAGATTGAAGCTATTGAAAATGGTTTTATAAATTCTAAAGACAAAAATGATAAAGTTATCGATTTAAAGAACAAAACGGTTATGCCCGGTTTAATTGATATGCACGTTCATTTAGAAGGCGAAACCAGTCCAGACAGTTACCTAAAACCTTTTACTTTAAATGAAGCTGATGTTGCGTTCAACTCAGCAGGATATGCAAAAAAAACATTGATGGCCGGCTTTACAACCGTACGCGATTTAGGAGGAAGTGGAGTTAATGTTGCCCTTCGCAATGCCATAAACAGCGGTAAAACCGTTGGCCCTAGAATATTCACAGCAGAAAAATCTTTAGCAACAACCGGCGGTCACGCAGACCCTACAAATGGTCGTAAACGTGATTTAATGGGAGACCCAGGACCTAAGGAAGGCGTCGTCAATAGTGTTGAAGGTGCTAAAAAAGCAGTACGTCAACGTTATAAAAACGGAGCTGACTGGATTAAAATTACAGCTACCGGCGGTGTATTGAGTGTTGCCAAAAACAGTAAAAACCCTCAGTTTACCGAAGAAGAAATTAAAGCCATCGTAACCACTGCAAAAGATTATGGTATGCAAGTAGCTGCTCATGCACATGGTGACGAAGGCATGCAGCGTGCTGTTAAAGCAGGTGTTAAAACAATTGAGCACGGAACATTGATGAGTACCGAAACTATGGAATTGATGAAACAAAAGGATGCTTACTTAGTACCTACCATATCGGCAGGTAAATATGTTGCAGAAAAAGCAAAAGTAGAGGGGTATTATCCCGCTATTATTGTTCCAAAAGCTTTGGAAATTGGATCTCAAATTCAAGATATGTTTGGTAGAGCGTATAAAAAAGGAGTTAGCATTGCCTTTGGTACGGATGCCGGAGTATTTCCACATGGGGAAAACGGAAAAGAGTTTGGTTATATGGTTGAAGCTGGAATGCCTGCCATGAAAGCTTTACAGTCTGCAACCCTTACCAATGCAAAACTATTAGGCCAAGAGAACAGCTTAGGACAATTACAATCTGGTTACATTGCAGATATTATTGCAGTTAATGAAGACCCTACCAAAAAGATTAAAACAATGGAAAACGTTGTATTTGTTATGAAAAATGGTATTATTGAAAAAAAATAATTCAACTATCGCCTTATTACTTTTATGAGATTTTATTTTTGCTTGCCCCTTATTCTGTTCTTTTGTTTTACTGGCTATTCTCAAACAAAATTTGAACCTGGTTATTTTATAAATAACAATGGAAAAAAAACAAATTGTTTAATAAAAAATATTGGATGGAGAAGTTCCCCTACTCAATTTGAGTATAAACTTTCAGAAAATGACACGCCGAAATTTGCTACTATTAAGACTATTAAGGAGTTTTCAGTAGGTGAAATTTATAAATTTGAAAGATATACTGTTCAAATGGATCTCTTTTTTGAACCTTCAAATAAAAAAGAGCTGGACAAGAACCCCAAACCTGAATATGTAGAAAAAACTCTTTTTTTAAGAACAATCGTTGAAGGAAAAGCATCCTTGTATCTATATGATAAAAATAATTTTTATAAATTTTTCTACACTCTTGAAAATGAAGTCCCAAAGCAATTGTTTTATAAAAAATATTTAGTTGATTATCGTACAACTAATGAAAACAACCAATATAAACAGCAACTTTTCAATAGTTTAAAATGTAAAACAATATCAAGTGAAGATGCTCTCAATACTGATTATTTTAAAAATGACTTAATTAACTTCTTTGAAAAATATAATAATTGCACCAATACTTCCTTTAAGATTTATAAAGAAAAGCCAACAAAAACCAAGTTTAACCTTACACTTCGTCCAGGGTTAAGTTTTAATTCACTCCTTGTTGACAGTAGGGTAAATGATCAAAGAGATGTGGATTTTGGCAAGCAAACCAATTATAGGTTTGGTTTAGAAGCTGAATTGGTTTTGGCGTTCAACAATAATAAATGGAGCCTTCTTTTTGAACCAACTTATCAATATTATAAAGCGGAAAAGCAATTAAACGTTCAATATGTAAAACTAGATTATAGTTACATTGAGTTTCCGGTTGGGGTTAGGCATTATTTTTATTTAGGGAAGAAATCTAAAATCTTTGTAAATGCTTTATATATAATTAAAACTGAAAATTTTGATTCAAAAATTGATTATGAGATTTTACCTTCATTTGACACCGAAGTAAATACTAACAAATATTTTACATTTGGAGTTGGTTACAAATATGGTAAAAGGCTAAGTATAGAATTCAGGTTTTATAACAAAAAACCAATATTTCTTGACTCTATTTTTGATAGCACATATAAAAACTTTTCAATTGTAGCTGGATTTACTTTGTTTTAAAGTATAGCCAGCTGTTTTTTTTAATCTTAATTATTATCCATTATGACCAAATTTACATTTCAAACCATAGTTTTTTTAATAAGCTTTGTTTCCCTTGCACAAACCAAATTTGAAAACGGCTATTTTATTAGCAATAATGGGAACAAAACGACGTGTTTAATAAAAAACATGGGGTGGAAGGATTCACCTACTAAATTTGAATACAAACTTTCGGAAAATGATACTCCAAAATCTGCTACCATTAAAACCGTAAAAGAGTTTTCGGTAGGTGAAAGTTATAAATTTAAAAGGTTTACTGTTGATATGGACCTGTATTTTGAACCTGCCAATAAAAAAAACCTAGAACAAAACCCCAAAGCAGATTATGTAGAACGGACCGTTTTTTTACAAACTTTAGTAGAAGGAAAAGCATCATTGTACCTTTATGACAAGGGCAGGTATTGGAAATTTTTCTATACGCTTGACAATGAAGTACCGGAACAGTTGTTTTATAAAAAATATTTAGTGAACAGTCACACAATTAATGAAAACAATCAATATAAACAACAGCTTTATAATAATTTAAAATGTGATGATATATCTTCAAAAGATGCATTAAACACTGATTATTATAGAAAAGATTTTATTCGTTTTTTCGAAAAGTACAATAATTGTACAAACAGCTCTTTTCAAACTTTTGAAAAGACTTCAAAAGCCAAGTTTAACCTAACGCTCCGCCCCGGCATAAACTTTAATTCACTTAGTGTAGAAAACAGTATTAATAGTGACAGAAATGTAGATTTTGGGCAACAAACAAATTTTAGGTTTGGTATAGAAGCAGAGGTGGTATTGGCTTTTAACAATAATAAATGGAGCCTTCTTTTTGAGCCTACCTATAAATATTTCAAAGCTAAAAAACAGTTGGATATTCAATCTGTGGAAATAGACTACTCCTATGTAGAGCTTCCTCTGGGAATTAGGCATTATTTCTTTTTAAACAAAAAGTCTAAAATTTTCGTCAATGCTTTATATATCCTCAAGGACTTAAATTCTGATGCAAAGCTTGATTATGAATTTCTTCCCGCAAATGACTTTAAAGTTTATACCAACAGAAGTTTAGCGTTAGGCTTGGGCTATAAATACGGTAAAAGATTGAGTTTTGAAGTTAGGTTTTTCACCAACAAAAGTTTATTTACTGAGTTTGCATTAAATAGTGACTATAAGAATTTCTCCATAATCGCTGGATATACCCTTTTTTAATTATGGGTTTAAAACTATAGGCTTTTCAGCCGCCATTTTTCCAATTATTATAGGTACAATCTATGAAAAAATTTTATTTACAAGTTATCTTTTTGATAATTTGCTCTACTTCTATAGCACAAGCTAACTTTGATAAGGGGTATTTTATTGACAATAACGGAAACAAAACAACGTGTTTAATAAAAAACACGGGGTGGAAGGAAACACCTACAAAGTTTCAATACAAACTTTCAGAAAACGATGACCCTAAGTTTGCAACTATTAAAACGGTAAAGGAATTTGGAATAAGTAAAGTATTTATATACAAAAGAGATACCGTTCTAATTGACCCATATGTAGAACCTGGAGATAAAAAACAACTAGATTACACACCGCAACCTGATTATAAAGAAAAAATGATTTTTTTGAAAGTTTTAATTAATGGCAGGGCTTCTTTATATTCGTATAGTGGCCCTGGTTATCAAAAATTTTTCTATTCATTTAAAAACACAACCCCCAAGCAGTTATTTTATAAAAGGTATTTACTTAACAATACTACTATTAAAGAGAACAATCAATACAAACAACAATTATTCAATAATTTTAAATGCGAAACATTATCGAGTAAGGATGCTTTAAAAGTTGATTATTCTCGAAAGGATTTCATTAAATTTTTTAAAAAATTTAATGAATGTAAAGGGTTTGAATATTTAGCATTCTATCAAGAACAATCGAAAAGTAAATTTAACCTTACGGTGCGGCCTGGAGTTAATTTCAACTCTCTATCTGTCACTAACAGGATTAACCCAGCTTTCAATGTAGATTTTGAAAGTCAGTCAACATTTAGGATTGGTATTGAAGCTGAATTAATCTTTGGGTTTAACCAAAATAAATGGAGTTTAATTTTTGAGCCTACCTATCAATATTTTAAATCTAATAAAGTAATTCCATTCAGGTCTACCGAAATTGAGTCGCAATCTGTAAATGTTGATTATAAAAGTATCGAACTTCCACTTGGGATAAGACACTATTTTTATATTAGTGACAATTCGAAAATTTTTATAAATGCATCTCTTGTATACAATATAGATATACCATCCAAAATAGATTATGAATTAGCGCCAAGCTTTGATCTAGAGCTTACCAGCAATGTTAATTTTGCTATCGGGTTTGGTTATAAATACGGAAAAAACCTAAGTTTAGAGTTACGTCATTATACAAATCAAGATTTTGTTAAAGTATACAGGGATTTTTCCAGTAATTATCAAAAAACATCTATTATTTTGGGATACACACTATTTTAGAGTGTGCTAATGTTCAATTAACCAAGGTTTAACGTAGTATTTTTGCATAAAACCCTAAGTCTTTGTTTCTTTGTACACTAACTTGTTAAAACAAAGTGATGAAACTAGTTTCAGTGAAACGAAAAACAAAGAGTGAAAAACGATTTACCGAAAAGATGGGTATGTTCACCGCGAAGGTGGTGTATGTAAAAAAGCGGTTTTTAAATATTCCGTTTAAAACCATACACAAATACCGTGAAACTTATTATGGTAAAGTAAAAGATTGTGAAGATTGTCAAATTACGGCATAAGCCTTAATTAACATATAAACATAAAAAACCCTCCAAATTGGAGGGTTTTTTATGTTTATACACTCGGTATTGTCTCTTCTTAATAATTCCAAAGATCAATTTCCATATTACGGATTTGCTCTTCTATTCTGTCAGATTCCAATAATTGCATCAATGCATTATCGTTTATATAATCACTCACGCCACGATCTCCTTGCACATTGTCTTCTTTATATACTAATCCATCAAAACGTCTTGAATTCAACAAATGATCATATGAAATTGGTTGTGATGTATTTTTACGGTTAAAAGCCTTTGCATTGTGCAATACTTCTCTAGCCCCAGGGAACCAAACCCAAAACAATTCAACTTTACTGTCAATATTATCGTCTGGGAACGCTTTAGAACGCGCTTCGTTTGCAACAGGGCAAATACCCAACATACGGTATTTTAATTCACCTTGACGCTTGTCAATGTACCAAAGACCACGAATACGCCATTCTTCTAAGTCGCCTGCATCCAATGTAAACTTACGGATGTATTGCGGATCAACTGTCCCTTCAGCATTAAATTGCTCAATACCTAAATCTGTTGTATCACTGTATACCAATGAAGCGCTTAAATCGTCCAAAGTTCTTTTTTCAGTAAAGTAAGAATCTGCATACACATCCTCTATTTTACCATCTTTAATAGCAGTTACCAATACGTCATACAAAGACCTACGTTCCGAACCAATGTTATTAGTATCGATAGGATAATATAGCGGGAAATTTACACGCTCATCAAGGTCTATAATCTCCCAAGTGGTTTTAGACCAGAGCACATCACGCTCATCTACATAACCATAAGGAAGCGGCTCATCATTATCATAGGCAATTTGCGCCTCCGTCTTCTTACCTATATCATCCGGGGTATCGGCATTTAAAATGTTTATCTGTGCCGAGGCACCAAAACACACTAAAAGGCCAAAAATCGCCGTAATAACATTTCTATTGTTCATATTCTTTGTTTTAGTATTCTAATTTGTCAACTCAATAAATACAGGAGCTGTTTTCTTTAACTTAACACTACTACCTGAAATACTGGTGTTAATATCGTATATCTGAACTGCTTCCCCACGTTTTGCACGTCTTAAAGCAGCTTTTGCTTGTCCATTTAATTTGGTACCACTTACTATTACTGTAGGTTGTCCGGACACTTTAAAACTAAAGCCTGTAACTCGTAAATTAAGGTCAAAATCAAAGTCTTCAAGAATAGCGCTAATACTTGCTATTTCAAGTCCTTGACGTTGCATTCTTACAATTCCAGTCTCTCCACGCACTGCTCCAATTGGTGCAGGAATCCCTTTAATACGGAACTCTTTTGGCGTACTAATTTTTTGTCCATCTGGTAACGTACCACTCGCAGTAATTGTAACCGTTGATCCTGTAGTAGGCCGCATTACATATTTACTTCCAGAAACTCTGCTTAAACCTGCGGCAGAGGCACTTACTTTATTATCTGGAATACCAGGAATAGAAACCGTCATTGGATTATCTACACCACGGTATACTACGTTCATTTTATCTGCTGAAATTACTGCTGAATTAGGTTTTGAAATAGTTGAGAAACCTGTTTTTACAGGAACTTCAATTTCTTCACCGCCTTCTCCATAATATAGAAACCCTTCTATTTCGTGATCACCAGGACTTCCAGCATTAATATTTAATTGTACTTTACCACCTTCAAGTGAATACTGATCTTCTGTTAATGGCCTTCCATCTAATGTCAATTCTACTCGACTTGGCTTTGTATTGGCATCTGTACGACCCAACATAATTCCTCCTTCAAATTCTTCCCCAGAGTAATAAGCTGATTTAGAAGCATCCATTATAGTCGTATAGTTGCTATATGAAAGTGCTGCTGCTTGTTGACCTGATAACATTTTCTGAAGTATTTCACTTTGATTTGTCTTCACATCATTTTGAATGGATGTCATCTTAGTAAGTGAAGCAATCAACGGAAAGCCTTCATAATGGTAATTTAACCAATCTTGGGTACCACCTTCTCTTTTAACAGGCTCTGTACTAAAGTTATCATCAATATTCTCTTTTAACTCTTCAACTCCAGCAACTTTTTTTGCAACAGCTGTATCAGAAAGCACTTCAATCATAGAAGTTCTGTACGTATTCATTTTATCAATAAATTCTTGTCCTTCTGGCTTTAATTTATCTCCTACAAAAAATAGGTTGTTGAAATAATCTGCCTTGTCCATTACTTCATAATCGGAAGGATCTTCAATTTTTTCAACTGCACCAGCTTTTAAACCTTCAATATACGTGTCGAATTCTGATGTAATTGCTGAAATTTCTTTTGCTTTTTCTTCTACAGCAGCGTATTGTGCTGGTTCATCGGCAGCTTTTGTAGCTAACCCATCCATAAAGGCTTGGTTTCGCTGTGATGTATCTACGTTTGCCGTTTCAATTTTTTCATTTAAAAGTCCAAAAGCCGATAATACTTCTTTTGACATATTTAATGCCAACATTGCGATGAAAATCAGATACATCAGATTAATCATCTTTTGTCTAGGTCCTAGTTTTCCACTTGCCATTTGTAGTCTTTTTTAAAGATTAATAATTTTAGTTGAAAAACTAGATTAATTTCTGTTCATTGCTGAAAGCATACCACCATACACTCCATTTAAAGAAGATAAGTTAGTAGCTAAATGTTCCATTTGTTGTTTCAGTTGGGTAGCATTTTCTGCTACTTGCTCGTTTACTTCCGTTTGACGGCTAGTAGATTCTACCTGAACTTTATACAAGCTGTTCAACGATTCCATTTGCGCTGCTGCCAACGCCATTTCTTCGCTGTATTTTTTTGTTGAACTCATCGCTTCAGCAGTTGGAGCCATTCCTTTGGCGGCACCTTCAAAAGAACGAATACTAGTGCTTAAGCTGTTCATTAATTCTGAATCAATACGAGCGTCTTTTAACATTTCGTCTAATTTTTTAGACAAAAGTCCATCTGCGTCTTGCGGTTGTTCACTTTTTTTACCTCTAGTTTGACCTCCGGCCAATTCTGGATAGACCAAAGACCAGTCTAAATCATCATCAACAGGTTCAAAAGCTGAAATTGCGAAAATGATTGCTTCGGTAATAAGACCTACAGCTAAAAGAAATCCACCAGTAAGGTTTACAAACCCTAAATTAATTTCCCAGTGAAGGATTTTAAATAATGCTCCTAAGATTACAATAGAAGCTCCAAGGCCATAGGCCATGTTAAACAGTTTTTTGGATGATTTTGACTGTGCCATAATAAAAAGATTTAGTTTAGTTAAGTTAGTATGATTTATAGTTTTAGTTGGTTGTTAAGACAGGGGCTTATCGTCCGTCACCTAGATTTTCATTAAGTACTACATCGGTACCCATATAATCCTGTACAGTTCTGAAGCCAATATAGCTTCTTGCAGAATCTGCATATTCATAGTCACGTGTACTTACTTGTAAAAAGTAAGCAACATCTTTCCATGAACCTCCTCGTACAACCTTACGCATATTATCTGGGTCGTTTACATTAGGATTCATCGTTGATGAATATTCGTATGAAGCTGGATCGTATGAAGATGCAACCCACTCACTTACATTACCTGCCATATTATACAAGTTATAGTCATTAGGCTCATAAGCGTCTGCTTCTACAGTATAAAGTGCTTGATCTGCCGCATAATCCCCACGCAATGGCTTAAAGTTAGCCATAAAACAGCCTCTGTCATTTTTGGCATAAGGCCCTCCCCATGGGAAAGTTGCAGATTCTAGACCCCCTCTGGCCGCATATTCCCACTCTGCTTCACCTGGAAGACGGAATGAATTTACATGCTGACGATCTCTTGATTTTTGGTATGCATTTTTATACAATGTTCTCCACGCACAAAACGCTTTAGCTTGTTTCCAGCTAACACCGACTACAGGATAATCTCCGTAGGCTTCGTGCCAGAAATAATCATTATGCATTGGCTCATTATAAGAATAGTTGAAATCTTTAATCCAAACTGTGGTATCTGGATAAATCTGTATTTCCTCTTTCTTTATAAAGTCTTTTCTATTTTTTCCTTTAGCTTTTGCCGCAGCACCAATATCCATATAGGTATACTGAAATTTCAATTTATCAACATCGATAGTACGTTGTCCATTGTAAGCTTCTTCAGCAGCGATATACATGGTATCCATCACTTCGGAATAGTACTCGTCAGGAAATTCTGATGTATCCCAAATTAAGTCAATATCATTATTTATTTTTCTTCCGGCATAGAAATCGTCTCCCATTCCGTAGTAGTTATCATAATTATATTGCTCCCAAGGGGTCATTTCTTCGTTTTCTTGATCAACAAAAGCAAATTCCCCAATACCACCATTGCCAGGTGTTTCACCTACTTCATCAGCCAAAATAGCTAACTTAAGGCGTACAGTAGAATCACGTACCCATTCAACAAATTGTCGGTATTCGGCATTTGTGATTTCGGTTTCATCCATATAAAAGGAGCGGACAGTTACGGTTTTTGTTGGTGCATCGTTCACGGCAACAAAATCATCGTCTGCTTTACCCATGATGAAAGATCCACCTGGGATAAGGGTCATCCCATATGGTTTTTCGGGATGCCATTTTTTACCTTCAGCGCCAACTAGTTCACCCCGGTCTCCGGAATTACAACTAAATAAAAAGGCAACAATCGCAGTTAATGCAATAAACTTCTTCATAGGTATCAGGTTAAATTTTCGAGATTTAAGGGCGTAAACCTATTTATAAAATTTTTAAAAAGCAACATATTTCTTAAAAAAACCTTAATTCTCGTTGTTCTTAGCTTGTTAGATTATACTTCGTTTTTGCGGCGGGCCTTAAACCACCGCTCAGGAATTTCCTGATTGGTTGCACTCAAATAATCGCCATAAGTGCAAGGTAATAACGTTGGTGTTTTTAATTTATTATTAACATTCGAAATAAAAGGTAATTCTATCCACCATCTTCCTGTTTTATTACTCTTTTTGAATAACAAAACATCATCATCTATTGGTACTTTATAGGTAGTGTAGTGCTTTTCATTATCAAAATCACCTTCATGAATTCTAAAGTTTACACCTTCAACAAAATACCAAAGTATTTGAGCCACCAACATTGCTCCAGTTTCAGCATTTTTAAAGTCTTTCAGCTCATAAACACCAAAAGAACTCACTCGGTTGCTTATGCCTGCATAGCGTGAAATAGCACATATTTCCCTTCCATCAAATCCATTTGGGCTTGCTGTATTGTTATAACTCATTTCCGCACTTTTTATTGCAGAAATATCCAAAGCCACCAAATCTGCATCTCTTAAAATAGGTTCTACCACTGTTATATCCTGAGTGACTTCTCCTAATCTATAGGCGTCAAAATACAACTTTTCCATTAAAGCAATCTCTTCTGGAGGGTTAAAATATGACTGATACCCCAAGGCACTATAATTAAATAAGTTATAAGGCTTATCAACAATAACTTTTCCTACATAAGATTTGTTGTTGATTGGTTTTTCTGCATCACCAAGATCAAAATTAGTATCTACGTTCACTAAATTTATCATGCTTCCGTGACTATCGTAAGCCCTGTAATGAGCGTACAAAAGATCTTGACTTCCGCCGAGAATAAGCGGGATAATACCCTTTTTTAAAAGAGCTTCCACAACAGTTTTTACTGCAAAATAAGTATCTTGAATAGTTTCACCTTTATCAATATCACCAATATCAATGATTGAGTGCGACCAATTTCCAGGGTACAACGAATAAAAAGCCTTTCTAAAAGCGTCTAGAGAAATTGTTTCACCAATATAATTTACGTCATTCCTGTTTTCAAGGATTCCTAAAACAGCGAATTTTACGTTTTTTAAATCGGGAAGTTGACCTGCATGAGCATGGATATCAATGTGCTTCCCTAAAACACCTTCCGGCAAAACTTCTTTGTGTGCGATTACTTTTTTTGAAACCGGCGAGAGAAATTCTATCATTATTTTTTCTTAGCTGTCGTTTTTTTCTTAGTTGACTTCTTCTTAGTTGACTTTTTTCGTGTTTTCTTTTTTGGGGCTTTCTTTTCTAAAATATCTTTAGCTTCATCTAAGGTTATCTTATCCGCCTTTGTGGATTTTGGCAACTCAACTTTTGTTTTTCCTTTAATTAAATTGAAACGCCCCCAACGTGCTTTTTCCAAACGGATGCCCTCATCTGGCCATTCGTTTATAAGCTTGTCTATTTCTTTTTGTTTCTTAGTTTCGATTAACTCAATTATATCTTCTTCGGAAAGGTTATCGAAATCGTACTTTTTATTTACATTAATAAACATTCCGTTCCATTTTATAAATGGACCGAAGCGACCCACACCTTTTTGAACTGGAAGATCTTCATACTCGTATATAGGAGCATCGGCTTTTTTCTTTTCTTCAATCAGCTCTTTGGCCTTTTCCATATCGACATCTAAAGGGTCCAATCCTTTTGGTAAGGAAATAAACTTTTTACCCCAACGCACATAAGGCCCATATCGACCATTATTTGCTTCTACTTCTTCCCCATCGTAAACCCCTAAGTCTTTTGGAAGTTTAAATAAATCTAATACTTCTTCAAGCGTTACTAAATGCAATTGTTGATCGGGACGTAAACTTGCAAACTGCTTTTCTTCGTCATCTGGCGCTCCAATTTGTGCCATTGGTCCATATTTCCCTAATCGAACTAAAATTGTTCTTCCAGTTTCAGGATGTTCGCCTAAAATACGCTCCCCGCTTTCGCGTTCGGCGTTCTCCTGCACATCCTCTACATGTGGATGGAACTTTTTATAAAAATCTTGAAGCATTTCTTTCCACTGCTCTTTTCCTTCGGCAATGTCATCAAAATCTTCTTCTACTTTTGCTGTAAAGTTGTAATCAAGAATATTTCCGAAGTGATCTACCAAGAAATCATTTACAATCATTCCAATATCAGTCGGGACCAATTTCCCTTTATCACTTCCAACAGTTTCGGTCAACGTTTTATCCTTAACAGCATCTTTTGCAAGCGTCAACTGAAGGTATTTTCGCTCCACACCTTCAATGGTTCCTTTTTCAATGTAATTTCTGCTGATAATCGTAGAAATAGTTGGCGCATAAGTAGACGGACGACCAATACCCAACTCTTCCAATCGTTTTACTAAAGAGGCTTCCGTAAATCGATACGGTGGCCTTGTAAATCGCTCAGTAGCAGTAACAAAATTATTTTCCAGGTCATCACCTTTGGCTAATTTAGGCAACATACCATCTTTTTCTTCGTCTTCAGCATCGGTACCTTCTAAATATACTTTAAGGAAACCGTCAAATTTTATCATTTCACCATTAGCAGTGAATTGCTCTGAAACTTTTTCCCTCCCAAGTACGTCAATTTTTACATTGGTACGCTCCAATTGCGCATCACTCATCTGTGAAGCGATGGTACGTTTCCAAATTAAATCGTACAGACGTTCTTGATCGCGATCTCCATTAATAGAATGCTTTGCCATTTCAGTAGGACGAATGGCTTCGTGTGCTTCTTGTGCCCCTTTAGACTTTCCTTTATAATTACGTGGTTTGCTGTATTTATCGCCATAAGCAGAACCAATTTCCTTTTCGGCTGCTTTTTTAGCATCGTTGGAAAGATTAACGCTGTCGGTACGCATATAAGTTATTAAACCGGCTTCGTACAACCGTTGCGCAATCGTCATAGTCTTCCCTACTGAAAAATATAATTTTCTCGCTGCTTCCTGTTGGAGGGTCGATGTTGTAAATGGTGGTGCAGGTGATTTTTTAGCTGGTTTTTTAGTTAAATCGGCTATTTTATAATCGGCACCTATATTTTTGTGAAGAAACGCTCTCGCTTCTTTTTCCGTTTCAAAGTTCTTCGGAATTTTTGCTTTAAACGAACTACCATCTTCCGTTTTAAATTCGGCATCCACTCGATACGAAGCAACTGGGCTAAACGCTTCAATATCGCGTTCACGCTCTACAATCAATCGAACAGCAACACTTTGCACTCTTCCTGCAGAAAGCCCACCTTTTACTTTTCGCCATAAAACAGGCGAAAGCTCATACCCAACCAAACGGTCTAAAATTCGACGCGCCTGCTGGGCGTTAACAAGGTTAAAATCTATTTTTCGAGGGTTTTCAATTGCTTTTAAGATGGCCGTTTTGGTAATCTCGTGAAAAACAATCCGTTTTGTTTTTTCGTCTTTAAGGTCTAGTTCTTCGGCCAAGTGCCATGCTATCGCTTCTCCTTCCCGGTCCTCATCACTCGCTAACCATACAGTTTCGGCATTTTTAGCTAATTTCTTTAAATCTCTTACCAAGCTTTTTTTATCACTTGGTACTATATATTTAGGTGTGAAATCTCCTTCGGTATCTACTCCTATTTCTTTGGACGGCAGATCTGCAATGTGCCCAAAACTGGAGGCAACCTTGAAATCTTTACCAAGAAATTTTTCAATGGTTTTAGCCTTCGCGGGCGACTCTACTATCACTAAATTCTTTGCCATATTGATTTTTGTTTGGGGTACAAAAGTATGTGATTTTTTTCACTCCGTTGTTTCCCTTGTAAAATTTAGGTTTCCATTAACACGGTATAAACCAAAAAATCAAGAGATTACAACTCTAAATTTTAATGCCCTTACACTATATGATTCAATTTTTTAAACTTCGAAAGTGTTTAGTTTTAAGGCTTATATTGATGGGAACGGTTTTCTTTCTATTTCAAAACTGCCAATCGTTAGCAGACGTCCCAACCTTTTCAACCAACAATACAGTTAATGTTGTGGTCGAAATCCCCGCTGGAACAAATGCTAAAGTTGAATATAATAAAGAACTCAAAAAATTAAAAGTAGACCAACAGGACGGCAAAGACAGGATTATTGAATACCTGCCCTATCCCGGTAATTATGGTTTTATACCTTCCACCTATTCCGATCCTTCAAAAGGCGGCGATGGAGACCCATTGGATGCACTGGTTATTTCTTCAAGTTTGCTTTCCGGTTCAGTAGTGGAAACTATACCAATTGCAATATTAAAGTTAACAGATAATGGTGAACAGGATTATAAAGTAATCTGTATTCCTTCAGAAAAAAAGCTACAAACTGTCGCTGCCAACACGTTTACTGAATTTACAGAAAAATATCCCGACGCCCTTAAAATAATTGAACTTTGGTTTTCAAACTATGATACTACCAACACCATCACGATTGAAGGTTGGGGCGATGAAAAAGAAGCGCTTGCTGAAATAAATAAATCTTTAAAAAAATAGCACTCTTATATAGTTGTAGTTTCTGAAGGCAAAGGGGCATCATCAAAACCTATTGCATCTTTATACACATAATACATGGGTAAGTGCACAAAAGAGGCGGTTACAAATATTCCTACAAAACAGAGTAAAATCCCTAGTTGCGCAATGAGGCCCGAAATAATTATCAATCCAAAAATAATAAGCCAGAATTTATTCCCTAATTTAAAGCTTGCCTTAACTATTTCAGAAACTGATAACTCTGGGTTAAACGCAAAGACAACAACAAATAATTGTAGCGGTACCATTACATAAAACAATGGCAGATAACACAGCAACGTAGCTAAAACGGCAATTCCCATTGCTGCTAAAGACAAGATAAAAAGTTTGCTGAAATTACGTTTCAAAAAAACAAAATAGCCACCTGTATCCAGAGGTTTACCTGTGTCTGCTTTTTGAACCACTTTATAAAAGTGTGCAGAAATACAGTAGGTAAACACTTGTGAAACAAATACCAAAACAAATAAAAGCAGGAAATATCCAACAATTACCGGAACTGAATATTCAGTAAAAGGATTAAATTCTTGCCCATATGGCATTTGCTCAGACCTTATCATTACAGGAACCAATGGCACATATGCTAAAATCATCACTGGGATCGATATGGCAAGTGTAATTAAAACATGGACGGTACCCTCTACCCAGACCTTTTTAAAAAGGTCAAAACTTTTCGATAATATATCGCCAAAATCCAAGTTAGGGGCTTGTGCAATTTTTTGAAATATAGAATGCTCCATTTTTTTTGATTGGTTTAGTTAATTACACTGTAAATTTATGAAAAAGAAATCTGCCATTTTGGCACGAACAGGTTTTTAATTGTATCTTTGCCAATCCAATTGTTTCTTACAACAATTCATATTATTTAGACTGAACTATGGAAGAGAAAATTATTGACGAAAATAAACAAGGCGAAACACTAATATTAGAACCAAAAAAAGAAAACGGCCGTAAGCTATATATTGAAAGCTACGGTTGTCAAATGAATTTTAGTGACAGTGAAATTGTAGCTTCTATTCTTGCCAAAGAAGGGTTCAATACAACTCAGAAAATGGAAGAAGCCGACTTGGTTTTGGTGAACACCTGCTCCATTCGTGATAAGGCAGAACAAACTGTTAGAAAACGCCTGGAAAAATACAATGCCGTAAAACGCGAAAACCCAGGCATGAAAGTGGGTGTATTAGGCTGTATGGCCGAACGTCTTAAAAGTAAATTTCTGGAAGAAGAAAAAATTGTGGATATGGTGGTAGGCCCTGATGCCTACAAAGACCTTCCTAATTTAATTGAAGAAGTAGAGGCAGGTCGTGATGCTGTAAACGTAATTTTAAGTAAAGAAGAAACCTATGGCGATGTTGCCCCAGTACGTTTGGGCAGTAATGGCGTTACAGCTTTAGTGAGCATTACCAGAGGGTGTGACAATATGTGTACATTCTGCGTTGTTCCCTTTACTCGAGGACGCGAACGTAGCCGTGACCCACAAAGCATTGTAGCTGAAGTAAACGATTTAGCTGAAAAAGGCTACAAAGAAATTACATTGTTAGGTCAAAACGTAGATAGTTACCTATGGTACGGCGGTGGATTGAAAAAAGATTTCAAAGATGCAACCGACATGCAAAAAGCAACAGCCACCAACTTTGCTGGTTTATTAGAACTGGTCGCAACGGCACAGCCTAAAATGCGTGTGCGCTTTTCAACTAGCAACCCGCAAGATATGACTGAAGATGTATTGCACAGTATGGTAAAACATAAAAATATCTGTAACCATATTCACTTACCCGTACAAAGTGGAAGTACCCGTATTTTAAAGGAAATGAATCGTCAGCATACCCGTGAAGAGTATATTGAGTTAATAGATACCATCCGTGAAATTATTCCAGATTGTTATATATCGCAAGATTTGATAATCGGTTTTCCTACTGAAACGGAACAAGACCATCAAGACACGTTAACATTAATGGAATATGTAAAATATAATTTTGGTTATATGTTTAAATATTCCGAACGCCCAGGTACTATGGCTGCTCGCAAACTGGAAGACGATGTGCCTGAAGAAACAAAAAAATGCAGGTTGACCGAAATTGTGAACTTACAGCAACAGCACAGCGCGTACCGGACGAAACAATTTTTAGGTAAAACAGTAGAAGTATTGATTGAAAAGGAATCCAAAAAAAGTGATAAAGAGTGGAGCGGACGGACGCAGCATAACACGGTGGCTGTTTTCCCGAAAGAACACTATAAAGTAGGTGATTTTGTGAATGTAAAAGTGAATGATTGTACTACGGCTACCTTAATTGGAGAAGCTGTGGGGTATTCAGAAAATAATTAAGAGGCATCTATGGAAAGTATACAAGCAACAAAACAGCGGTTCGGGATTATTGGGGATGACCCAAAACTAAACCGCGCCATAGAAAAAGCCATTCAAGTAGCTCCGACTGATATTTCAGTACTAGTAACCGGTGAAAGCGGTGTAGGTAAAGAAAGTATACCAAAAATAATTCATGCCCTTTCACACAGAAAACACGGAAAATACATTGCTGTAAACTGTGGTGCCATCCCAGAAGGGACGATAGACAGCGAATTATTTGGTCACGAAAAAGGAGCATTTACCGGAGCAACAGCAACCCGTAGCGGTTATTTTGAAGTTGCCGATGGCGGAACCATTTTTTTAGATGAAGTTGGCGAACTTCCCCTACCTACACAAGTACGATTGTTACGAGTATTGGAAAACGGAGAGTTTTTAAAAGTTGGGTCTTCCAAAATACAAAAAACAGATGTTCGTATTGTAGCTGCCACCAACGTAAAAATGGTTGAAGCCATTCAAAAAGAAAAGTTCAGAGAAGATCTTTATTATCGTTTAAGTACTGTAGAAATCAATATTCCGCCACTCCGCGAACGAAAAGAAGACATTCATTTGTTGTTTAGAAAATTTGCTTCAGATTTTGCTCAAAAATATAAAATGCCAACAGTTCGTTTAGATGATGATGCCGTACAGTTGTTATTAAAATATAGATGGGGCGGAAACATTAGACAGCTTCGTAATATCGCCGAGCAAATTTCAGTATTGGAGCAGGAGCGTTCTATTACGCATGAAACATTAAAAAACTACCTGCCCGATGTGGGCAGCAATCTACCTGCCATTATCAGCAGTAAAAAACAGGAAAGCAGTTTCAGCAATGAGCGCGAAATATTATACAAAGTATTGTTCGATATGCAGCGCGATGTGAACGACCTTAAAAAATTGACGTTGGAACTGATGAAAAGCGGTAATGCCAGCAAAGTAAAAGAAGAAAACTCATCATTAATCAATAAAATTTATGATGAAGACAACAACCACGAAGAACATTTAGCTTCCATTGTAGAAGATGACGATGAAGACGCTTCAGATGTAGAAGTATTGGGGATTCCTTCAAAAGCTTCTGAAAATGACTCTGAAGAAAGCAAACGAAGTGACAAGTATGATTTTGCTGAAGAAATTCAGGAAGAAGAAAGTCTCTCCCTTCAAGATAAAGAGTTAGAACTCATTAAAAAATCTTTAGAAAAATACGGCGGAAAACGAAAAGATGCTGCTGAAGAATTAGGAATTTCAGAACGTACACTTTACAGAAAAATTAAGCAGTATAACTTATAATCAAAGTAGCCCCTTTTAACATGAAAAAATTGAAGCAATTCTTATTGATTATAGTAGTTGCAGTCTTGTTGCAAGGTTGCGGTGCATATTCGTTCACTGGTGCTGATATTGACTATTCGCAAACCAAAACCTTTCAGGTAAACTTATTTCAAAATAACGCACCAATTGTAGAGCCGGGAATTGCTCGTGATTTTACCATTCAGCTGCAAGACCTATTATTAAACCAAACAAGTCTAGACCTAGTAAACAGCAACGGCGATTTGGCGTATGAAGGTGAAATTGTAGAATATTACATCGCCCCTATCACAGCGACTTCGCAAAGTACTGCTGCACAAAACCGATTGACAGTTGCCGTTAATGTTCGTTTCTACAACTCTAATGACGAAGAAAAAGATTTTGAACAGCGGTTTTCTTTTTACTTTGATTACGATGGTGCCGCTCAATTAACGGGAACAGCACTTGACGATGCCCTCAACGTAATTTTTGAACGCATTACCCAAGATATTTTTAATAAATCGCTCGCAAACTGGTAATATTTTGAATACAAAAAACTATACCGATTTACTTTCAAAACCTCAACATTTAGATAAAGAGGCTATGGAGCAATTAGATATGGTAATCAAAAAATACCCTTATTTTCAGAGCGCTAGGGCATTGCAATTAAAGGCCCTTAAAAGTCAGAACAGTTTTTTATACAACGATGCTTTAAAGGTTACTGCCGCTTATACCACAGACCGTGATATTTTGTTCGAATTTATTACTTCGGAAACATTTGCTCAAAATGAAATTTCGCAGTTAATTCAACAACACGATTCTTCTGTAAATGAAATTGAAGTAGTTTCAGAAAATATTTCGGAACAAACAGCTATTGAGCTGGACAACCAGATGAAGGCGGAAATGAAAAAGGCTGAAGCAATTTTAAACCCAGATCTTTTTGAACGAAAACAAGGGTCTGTAGAACAATTGGCAGGTTCAACTTCAGAACGAGGAAAAGTAGATTCTAAAACTGAAAAAACTGAAGCAGAAGAAACGCTGGAAATAGACAAGCCCCTTGATTTTACTAAAAAGGATACACATTCTTTCAGTGAATGGTTAAAACTGACTAAAGCAAACCCAATTGATAGGTCTAAAACTGAAGAAAGACCAGTTCGTTCAAAAGAAGATGAAGAGGCTTTTTCAGAAGAAATTGATCAAGAAAATCGTTCTTCAGATCAAGAACGCAAGTTTAAAATGATTGAAAAGTTCATTCAGGAAAAACCAAAAATTAAACCTGCCGAACAACAAACCACTAAAGCAAACCTAGCAAAACCCTATACCCAGACGCCAGACGCTTTAATGACAGAGACATTGGCGAAAGTTTATTTGCAACAAAAAAATTATAAAAAAGCCATTCAAGCATATAAAATATTAATTTTGAAAAATCCCGAAAAAAGTGGTTTCTTTGCAGACCAAATTCGTGCAATCGAAAAAATAATAGATACACAATAATATGAGTACGTTTACAATATTCTTAGTTTTAATCATTTTTGTCGCCTTTTTATTGGTGGTAGTAGTAATGGTACAAAATCCTAAAGGAGGCGGATTGTCTTCTACCTTTGGCGGTGGCGGTGGCCAGCAAATGGGAGGTGTTAAAAAAACAACCGACTTTTTAGATAAGAGTACTTGGACATTGGCCATTGTATTGTTAGCTTTAATCCTATTAAGCAACATCCCAATTATGGGAGGAAGTGGCGCTGTACCAACAGACACCTTTGGTGATGAAGCCATTGAAACTCCAATGTTAGACCCAACAGATACAGATAGTAGTACAGATACTACAGGACAAGGAAACTAAAAACGTTCCTTTTTTAAAACATTCTAAATGCCAGCTTGTCATAAGCTGGCATTTTTTGTTTCAATGTGTCAGTTTAAAGGCAGTGGCACAATTTCTGCCTATTAGAAAGTGACTTTAAAACACAATATTAACAATATAAAATATAATTGAAAATGGCAGTAAAGATTCAACCACTTTCAGATCGCGTTTTGGTAGAGCCACAAGAAGCAGAAACTAAAACCGCAAGCGGAATTATCATTCCAGATTCAGCTAAAGAAAAGCCACAAAAAGGAACTGTGGTAGCAGTAGGAAAAGGTAAAAAAGACCATGAAATGACTGTAAAAAACGGAGATACTGTTTTATACGGAAAATACTCTGGCACCGAATTAAAATTTGAAGGTAAAGATTACCTCATCATGCGTGAGGATGACATTCTTGCAATTATTTAAAGATGTTTTTTCAGAAAAAAGTTTAACAAATACGGCTTCCTTTTAAGGAAGTTTAAAATTCAAAGATTTTTAACATGGCAAAAGATATAAAATTTGATGTAGAAGCACGTGACGCAATCAAGCGTGGTGTAGATGCATTAGCAAACGCAGTAAAAGTAACATTAGGACCAAAAGGTCGTAACGTAATAATTAGTAAATCATTTGGCGCACCACAAGTAACTAAAGATGGTGTATCAGTAGCTAAAGAAATTGAGCTAGAAGATGCCCTTGAAAACATGGGAGCTCAAATGGTAAAAGAAGTAGCTTCAAAAACCAATGATCTTGCAGGTGATGGTACAACAACCGCAACTGTTTTAGCACAAGCTATCGTAAAAGAAGGACTTAAAAACGTTGCTGCCGGTGCAAACCCAATGGAACTTAAAAAAGGAATTGACAAAGCTGTTGAAGCAATTGTTGCAGACCTTGAGAAACAAACCACTAAAGTTGGTAATTCTTCAGATAAAATAAAGCAAGTTGCATCTATTTCGGCTAATAACGATGAGCAAATTGGTGATTTAATTGCCAAGGCTTTCGGTAAAGTTGGTAAAGAAGGTGTAATCACTGTTGAAGAAGCAAAAGGAACCGAAACATATGTTGACGTTGTAGAAGGAATGCAGTTTGATCGTGGTTTCTTGTCACCTTACTTCGTGACGGACAGCGAAAAAATGCAAACGGAATTGGAAAATCCAATGATTCTTCTTTTTGATAAGAAAATCACAAACATGAAGGATTTACTTCCTGTATTGGAACCAGTTGCACAACAAGGAAAGCCTTTATTAATCATTGCTGAAGATGTAGAAGGCGAGGCATTAGCTACTTTAGTAGTTAACAAATTGCGCGGAAGTCTTAAAATCGCTGCTGTTAAAGCACCAGGATTTGGAGACCGCAGAAAAGCAATGTTAGAAGACATCGCAATCTTAACTGGAGGAACTGTGATTAGCGAAGAACGTGGTTTCACACTTGAAAACGCTACAGTTGATATGTTAGGTTCTGCTGAAAACGTAACAATCGATAAGGACAACACAACAATTGTAAATGGTGCCGGAAACAAAAGCGACATCAAAGCAAGAGTTGGTCAAATAAAAGCTCAGATTGAAACGACAACGAGCGATTACGACAAAGAAAAGTTACAAGAACGTTTGGCTAAATTAGCTGGCGGTGTAGCTGTATTGTATGTAGGTGCTGCTTCTGAGGTAGAAATGAAAGAGAAGAAAGACCGTGTAGATGATGCACTTCACGCAACTCGTGCAGCTGTGGAAGAAGGTATTGTTGCCGGTGGTGGTGTAGCATTTGTTCGCGCACTTAAAAAACTTGAAAAATTAACTACGGAAACGTTAGACGAGTCAACAGGTATTCAAATAGTTTCAAAAGCTATTGAAGCCCCTTTACGTACTATCGTCGAAAATGCTGGTGGTGAAGGTTCTGTAGTGATTAACAAAGTACTTGAAGGTAAGAAAAACTTTGGGTACGACGCTAAAAGCGAAGCGTATGTAGATATGCTAAAAGCTGGGATAATTGACCCTAAGAAAGTAACACGTATCGCATTAGAGAACGCAGCATCTGTAGCTGGAATGATCCTAACTACCGAATGTGCTTTAGTTGATATTAAAGATGACAACGACGGCGGTGGCGGAATGCCTCCAATGGGCGGCGGAATGCCAGGTATGATGTAATGGCGAAAGTCATTTATAACAAAAGGCCTTCAGTTTAAAACTGGAGGCCTTTCTCTTTTTTCTATATCCTCTATTTTGTTTTTCCTTTTCTTAAAAATATAAAAAACCACCTTTTTTAAGGGTGGCCTCTCCTCTTTAAGTTTTGATATAAAGGTTTATCCGAAATAAACCATCCACAAATTACTTCTTCTTAGCAGCAGTCTGTGGCGCCTTTTTAGCCTGTTGTTTAGGCTGTGCCTTTGCAGGCATTGGCTTACTGTTTGACTTTTGTTGTCCCATAATATTCTAATTTAAGAACACAGTAAATGTACATCGGAAAACGATTCGTGATACTTCGTTAGCTAAAATTTAACTAAACAATTTTGTAGTTTTTTTCTGCTTAAAAAATCTTTTAAAGCATCAAAAACTTCACTAATAAACCTCCGGCAAGCCAAATATAGCAGAAGAGCGCTGCAAACTTTAAAACAGATTCCAAAACTTGGCTTTTGGGTGCCATTTCAGACATATTATAATCAACATTTTTATGTTTAAAAAACCCAAAATACACCAAAAACCCTGAAATAAGTAAAAAAGCAATATTCAGAAAAAAAGTGTAATTAACTTTAAAATACTCACTGTCAGAAATAGTAACTTGAGAAGGATTGGGTAATATACTGAACAAATCAAAAGAATAATGCAACAGCAATGAAGCCCCTATTAACGCTGTAAAAAGTAGAAAAAGAATAAAAAGAGACATTTTCCATCCGTAGTATTTAGCGTTAATTCTCAAAACTGGAAAAACCACAAGATCGCTAAATATAAACGCCATTACGCCTGCAAAACTAACTCCTTTGCCAAACAGTAAAGCCGCCAATGGAATATTGCCCATGGAACCAATAAACGTTAAAAAAGCGGCTACTGGCCCAACAATGATATGCTCTAGAATTTCAAAAAAAGTAAAATCTGTGTTTCCTTGTCCGCTATTGATAAACAATGTCTGAAAAAATGAATCGGGTACAAAAGCGGCTACAATTCCGGCGATGGTAAAGCCAACCGTAACGTCTTTCCAAACCATTTGCCATTCCATCTTATATTGACGAGAGACTTTTGCCCAGCCTTCAGAAGATTTCATTTTCTCTTTCCAGGTTGTAGATTGATCCATTTCGTCATCATCTTGATCTTTGAGTTTTTTTCGGGCTTTTTCTATTAATTTCTTTGGATTGATAATCCTAATCAGCAACCAAGCGATTACTATAAGTAGAACTCCACCAACATATTCGCCCACTACAAATTGCCATCCTAAAAAGATAGAAATGATAATTCCTAATTCAATAACCAAGTTGGTAGAAGCTAGAAGGAACGCAATAGAAGAAATAAAACTGGCTCCTTTTTTAAATAGCGATTTAGTACTTGCTAACGCAGCAAAACTGCAAGAGCTACTTATAAAGCCAAAAAAAGTGCCCAAAAGGACACTCTTAGACTCTTCTTTACCCATGGTTTTTTGCATCCGCTTTTCGGTTACAAAAACCTGAATCATACTACTTATAACATATCCTAAAACAAAAGCCCAAAGCGCCATCCAAAAGAAACCTGCACTTGTATATGCCGCCTCTCCCCATTGTTTTAAAAATGAATTCATATTAAGATTTCTTATTCCTCTTCAGCAGTAGTTTTATATTCATAAATAGTTAAACTACTTGCCAAGTAATTTAATATGTAAAGATTTTCATTTCGTAAATAAGCATCAGAAGGGCTTTTAATATCTTTTGAGAGTTCCTGTAATAAATCACCTTGATGATTATAAACTAAGACCCTATCATTTTCAAAATCGGTTACAAAAAGCTCTTTTTCTGAAACAAACAGCCCCATCGAAACATTCATATTTTCTTTCTCACCTATTGTGTTAAGTAGCTCTCCTTTTTTGTTATAAACCTGTACTCTATTGTTGTATCCATCGGCCACCCATATGGTATCTTTGGTTATTTGCACATCTGTAGGTTGATTTAATGCATTATTTTTTGTGGCATTTTCACCTATATGAACCCAGTTTTCGCCATCTTCAGTAAAAAGCACTTGATTCCCTTTAAAATAGGAAACCGCCATTTGATTTTCAAATACTGCAACACCAGAAGGCCCAGCCAACGAATCACTCACGGGTATAATAGATCGATCTACACCTGAAGTAATTTTAACCTGATTTGCGTTGAATTCTGGAACAAACAAATATTTACCATCAGTTGCTATATGCATAGGGCGGTTAAAGGAATCTAAAATGCGTATCGAATCGTTATTTTCAGCAATCGATACAATCCGGTTACCGACACCGTCGCTTATCCATAGTGTATTGCTTATTTCTGCAATTCCCATTGGACTAACACCTTCTAATTGAACAGTCTTTAAAGGTTGCCAACTCTCCTTATTTTCTTTTTTGGGGCTTGAGCACGCTATTAAACTAAATACAATAAGTAGCGTTGCGCATATTTTTCTCATAATTGATTTTTTTTCTAAAAAGTAAAGAAAAATTTTAGGGTATAATCCTAAAATTAATCCTTTTAGAAGTTTGTATTATTAATAAGCTCTACTGTATTTCAGCATCAACACGTCCACATTTTAGCATTTTATCACCAAAATACGGATTCATTATATCCTTGCTTTCACTTAACCAATAAGCCCCTTTGTTATTGAATGCCATAGGGCAGTATTGCTTGTAGATAGTTCCTGAAGATAGAGCATCTTCCATCATCTTTTCAACTTCAGTGGTAACAGTCACAAAAGCAGTGCGTTGTTCTTTAATGTCATCGCTTTCAACAATATTTTGAGCAGCTTGCAATGCTACATCCTCTACCCCAACATTGGCAAAAGCAGTCATTAATTTTAATGCTTCTTGAGATGCTTTTTTGGCATTTGTATTAACTAATGCTGTTTTTAACTGTATGTATTGTTTAAATACACTAGCTGTTTTTTTATCTTTAAATTCGGCATTGGTTTTAGCTGCTGTGTATGTTTCACTTTCAGCTTTTGTATTAACTGTTTTAATTTCTGGTTCGGTTTTTTTCTTTTTGTCTGCACAAGAGGCCAATGTGATTACCACCAATAATATGGATAGGAATATGTTTTTTTTCATGACTATTTTCTTCAAAATTAATTTTTTCAAAGATACAAAATTGCTTTATGCTTTTTTCTGAAAATAGAATGCAGGTAACAAAATCAATAAAAATAATGGTTGGATTAAAAAACGACGTACATAAAAAAGGGTTAAATAACTCCCTTCTTTATAATTAAAGATTAATAACAGGTAAGACGCTAATAGAAGAAGAAATAAAATAAGGTACAAAATGGCCGAAAGTTTAATTATTTCAACTTTTTTGAAAATCAGCCACAGTAAAGCCAATGAAAAAATAGTATTTAGTATATATCTAAACCCTATGCTCAATATTAAATTAAAAGTATCAAGGCTTGGAAGGGTTTGATCAGCATAATCTGATTTAAAAAAGCCAATAAGAGGATCGTAAAAAAGGTCTTCTTCAAAAAAACGCACTCCTATTAATGCAACAAGCACTAACAATATACTAATTATGGTGACTATTTTATTCATTGCTCTTTTTAGGTTTCACCTTAAGATTACGCACCCAAAATAACCACAACAGAAAGACCATTCCGTAAATAATTGCTGGAAAAACAATTTGATGTAAAAAATCAGTGTATTCAGGGTAATGGTATAAAGCAATGGTCAATAAGGCAATTCGTAAAATATTGACAGCATAAATTAGAGCGATCCCAGCAAAAATATATAGCACTGTTTTTTTAAATCGTTCAGCAAAAGATATAATGAATGCGACAAATAGTATAATAATACTTATTGCATTGCAGCCTTCGACAACACGAGCCAAATAAACATCATTTATGTACAATCTCATAAAAGGTCCTACCGAATCCGGTTTTACTGCACCACTATAACCTAGCGCCTGTATTACTTCATTGCTTTGTTTTGCAACCAAATTGGTAAAAAAGTCAGGGTAATACAATCCAACTTCAGAATATTTTAAATATAATGAATACAAGAATGTTAAAAGCAAATAGGTGCCTAAAAACAGGAGTATAAACCGAAGTACGGTCTTATATTTTACAAACAGATTTTTCAAAAAAATTATAAATTTTAACAAAAATACAGCATTTGTATTTGGCGTTTGTATTGGTTTTAAAATACTTTTACTTAAAATAAACAACTATGCCTTTTGATGCTTTAAAACCCAAAGTAAACACAATTTTAGCAAACGACAAGGAAAGCGTAAAACAACGCCTTAATGAAGTTTGTGAACTATTGCAAACTTCATTAGGATATTACGATTGGGTTGGCTTCTATTTTGCCAATCACGAGCAAAAAACCCTACATTTAGAAGCTTTTGCAGGTGAGGCTACAGACCACGTGGTAATTCCTTTTGGCAAAGGCATTTGCGGTCAAGTAGCAGAATCAAACTCCAACTTTGTCGTTGCTGATGTTAAGGCTCAAAACAATTATATAGCTTGCAGTATGTACGTAAAAGCTGAAATTGTAATCCCACTTTTTAAAGACGGAAAAAACATTGGCCAGATTGACATCGACTCACACACAGAAGACCCTTTTTCTCCAGAAGATGAACGGTTTTTAGAATGGGTAAACCAACAAGTTGCTGAAATTCTTTAATTTCAACTATTAGAATTACCCCATTTGGTTTCTAATCATTTTCTAGCAAGCCATTAATCGCTTCTTTTTTATTTCACACCATTTATTCTTAGTTAAAAGATGGTTTTAGTAGTCTTTTGTACCATTTCTACGCCATGCATTTTAATCATTCCACAATTTTTTTAAAAGGTATTACAGCAGACACTTACAACTGTTTAAATTTCAGAACTTTAATAATTTATTACTATATTTATTAGAGAATGCAAAGTTTGATCAACAGGTTATACTCTCATTAAATTTACTTGATTATGAAAGTTCTAAAAATCACTCAACGACTATTCCCCTTATTACTAATTTCCCTTCTTTTGATGAGTTTCAGCGGTCTGGCTCAAAATAATTACAGCAAGCATTACCATTATATTACTGATAGTGAAAATGCTGATATTGAAATACGGGTAGGCGACATTGACAATCTTGGCTTTGGTTGGCCAGAGGGATTCGACCCATTTTGTGGCAAAAACACAAGTAAACATCGATATCCCTGGGATATTGACCCTAAAGACCCAGCAGGTACCGACAGGGTAATCCTTGGAAGCAGTTACAAAGGCACGGGCAGAAAAGATGGGTATGCAGCTAGAACCAAAAGACCAGATAATGCTCCAACTCCAATTAAAATAGATTATAAAAAGGTGGAACTTCCCATAAAAAATGTGATGATCCAACTTTTTGCAGATGATTTTCAAGCGCCAGTATGGAAATCATCTTTCCAGTTTTCGGTGGACGGAAAACGACTTCCTTATGTTGAAGAAATCCTCAACTCCCTAAAACAAACGGGACCTATTGGAAAATTGGTAAACCTCGGTATTCTATCCGAAGACCTAGAGTTATTTGCCGATGGAAAAGTTGAAATTCTCATTGACGACCCTTTAACGGGCGTAGGCGATGGTTTTGCGATAGACTTTGTAAACCTGCTCATCAACCCCAAAGGCAACTATGAATGTACTGGAACTATTTACGGTGTGGTCATGGACGAACAACGTAACCCAATAAGTGATGCATCAGTAAATACAAACGCATTTGCAGAAACGTTAAGTGATAAGGATGGAAATTTTCAATTTCAGGATATCCCTGTAGGGCTTATTGCCGTCAATGCCAGTAAAAAAGGGTATGAATCGGCTAGTATTGTGGTAGAGTTAAATAAAGATGATAAAAAAAAGGTTGAAATTACACTGAAATCGAAAAAGGAATCTGGCAATTTCATGAAAGAACAACTTGACAAAAAAGGATTCGTGGATCTCTATGGAATTTATTTCGATACTAATAAAGATGTACCCAAACCTGAATCAAAACCTACTTTAGATGCATTAATTAAACTACTAAATGAAAACCCAGAAATATCATTATCTGTTATAGGACATACAGATTCTGATGGAAGTGAATCCTCAAATCAAGATCTATCCAACAGAAGATCTAAATCTATTGTTAGACTATTAATTTCTGAAGGAATTGACTCAAAAAGACTTAAAGCTTTAGGAAAAGGTGAGAAAGCTCCTATAGCAAGTAATAAAACCGAAACTGGAAAAGCATTAAACCGAAGAGTGGAAATTAAAAAGAATTAGTTTTAAAACATCACTACATCCCTGTTCTAATTGCCTCAACAGGGTCTAATTTTGAAGCTGAAATAGCAGGAAGTATTCCTGAAATAAGCCCAATTATAGCAGAAATGGCTGTGCCAATAAACATATTCCAAGGTGACAATACAAACTCAAAATCACCTGTAAATTGTGAAGCTAAGATTGAAACTATAAAGACTAAGAAAAGCCCTATTAACCCTCCTATCACCGCTAAAATAACCGCCTCGAACAAAAATTGAAGCAAAATAAACCGGTTTTTCGCACCCAATGATTTTTGAATTCCAATTAAATTGGTCCGTTCCTTTACGCTTACAAACATAATATTGGCAATACCAAAACCACCTACTAATAGGGAAAACCCACTAATTACTAAACCGATTACGTTCATTTGTCCAGTTATATTATCAATCATATCGGCAAACCCTTGTAATTGATTTACAAAAAACGTACTTACACTATCGGGCTTTAACCCTCTTTTTAATCGCAGTTTTTGTTCTAACAAAGCAATAAACTCCTCGTTATCAATATCTTTTTGGGGCTTAATTACAATTTGTGGAAACGTATTTTTATTGTTGTCACCATAAATTCGCCTCACAATATTCACGGGCATCCAAATGGATGTATCCTTTGAGCCTCCAAACAATCCAGCCCCTTCTTTTTCCAAAACCCCAATTACCGTAAATTTTCGACCATAAACCCTTACTTGTTTCCCAATGGCGCGTTCACTCCCGTTAAATAATTTTTGGGCAATTTCGTAACCTATAACCAAAACTGGAGAGCCACTATTAGATTCTGATCCATTGAAAAACCGTCCAGTATCTAATTGCAATGATTCAATGTAGTAATAACTTTCTGTAACGGCGCCAATTGGCACATCGCTAATTTGGTTATCACCATATTTTATCGTTTCGTTAGGTACGTTTAGAGTGTAAGTTGCATAATCAAGATTAGGCACATTACTTTCTAAATATTGATATTCTTCAAATGTTACCATAGGAAATTGATCTCGTTTCCAACGTGGAACATCTGTTGGGCCAAAAGAAAAGTGAGAAAGAATAATTGTGCTTTTATCTAACGAGCTGATATTTCCCTCAATTTCTTTTTTAAGAGAATCTACTGCAGCTAAAACGGCAATAATTGAGAATATTCCAATAGTCACACCAACTAATGACAAAAAAGTCCGTAGTTTATTATTTTTTAATGCATTGACGGCAAAAGCAAAACTTTCTTTTAAAACACGTAAGTAAACCAGCATTCTTTTTCAGAAATTAATTAGTAAAAGACAAATAAATACCCCTGTTTAGTATTAGGAACAACCCCAATACTTTAAAAAATACAAGGTATCAAAATAATTCAAAAAAATATTCAATAACATAGGACGGTTTCTATGTCATATTGTTACAATTTTATATGTAATTATGTACTTTTGCCCCTTAAATTTCAATCCATGGGCGACACAAAAAAAATCACTTCTGCATTAATTTCGGTATTTCATAAAGATGGGCTGGCACCTATAGTTAAAGAACTTAACAAACTAGGGGTTACCATCTATTCTACCGGAGGAACACAAAAATTTATTAACGATTTAGGAATCAATGTTATTCCTGTTGAGGAAGTGACCGACTACCCTTCAATATTAGGAGGTCGTGTTAAAACTTTGCACCCAAAAGTTTTCGGCGGTATTTTAAACCGACAAGACAATGATAGTGATGTAGCCGAAATGGAAGAATACAACATTCCACAGTTGGATTTGGTAATTGTAGATTTATACCCTTTTGAAAAAACTGTCGCTTCTGGTGCTTCGGAACAAGATATCGTTGAAAAAATCGATATCGGTGGCATTTCCTTAATTCGCGCAGCTGCTAAAAATTTCAAGGATACCTTATGTGTTTCTTCTATGGAAGATTACGAAGAAGTATTGCAAATTATTTCAGAAAATGAAGGTTCCGTTTCTTTACAGGACCGAAAGAAGTTCGCTGCCAAATCATTTAATATTTCATCGCACTACGATTCAGCAATCTTCAATTATTTTAATGCTGAAACTAAAACACCAACTTTAAAAATAAGTGAAGCAAAAGGTAAAGAGCTTCGCTACGGTGAAAACCCACACCAAAAAGGCTTTTTCTTTGGTGATTTTGATGCCATTTTTGACAAATTGCACGGAAAAGAATTAAGTTACAATAATCTACTAGATGTAGATGCTGCTGTTAATTTAATGGCTGAATTTACAAACGAGGCCCCAGCCTTTGCTGTATTAAAACACAACAACGCCTGCGGAATTGCGCAACGAGACACTGTGAAAAAAGCATATCTGGATGCCTTGGCCGGTGACCCAGTTTCAGCTTTTGGAGGAATTTTAATCAGTAATACGGAAATTGACGAAGCGACTGCCGAAGAAGTTCATAAACTATTTTGTGAAGTAGTTATCGCGCCTTCTTTTTCAGAAAAAGCGTTAGAAATCCTGAAAGGAAAAAAGAATCGAATTTTATTAGTTCAGAAAGAAACAAAACTTCCTTCAACACAGGTGAGAACTAGTCTTAATGGTTATTTAGTTCAAGATAAGGACAACAAAACAGATTCTAAAGAAGAATTAACCTACAAGACCAACAATAAACCATCCAATAGTGAGTTAGAAGACTTGATGTTTGCTTCAAAAATATGCAAACACACCAAGAGTAACACGATTGTTTTAGCCAAAAATAAACAGTTGTGTGCTAGCGGAACAGGACAAACGTCTCGTGTAGATGCGTTACGCCAAGCTATTGAAAAAGCCAACAACTTTAAATTTAATTTAGATGGAGCTGTTATGGCCAGTGATGCTTTTTTCCCGTTTCCAGATTGTGTAGAAATAGCAGACAATGCCGGAATAACAAGCGTAATTCAACCGGGAGGCTCTATAAAAGACGAGCTTAGCATTGATTATTGCAATGAAAATGAAATGTCCATGGTATTTACCGGCACACGTCATTTTAAACACTAAAAATGTTACATTTGTGAATAGCAGTAGCTTATCACGTATAATTTCAATACCACCAAAATAAAATATGGGATTTTTTGATTTCTTAACGGAAGAAATAGCCATCGATTTAGGGACCGCAAACACCCTGATCATTCACAACGACAAGGTTGTTGTAGATGCGCCTTCCATTGTTGCACGCGACCGTTCTACCGGGAAAATTATTGCCGTTGGGCGTGAAGCCAGCATGATGCAAGGTAAAACGCACGAAAACATTAAAACAATACGTCCACTTAAAGATGGTGTAATTGCCGATTTTGATGCCAGTGAAAAAATGATCAATATGTTCATTAAAGACATTCCGGCATTAAAAAAGAAATGGCTTACGCCTTCACTGCGAATGGTAATTTGTATTCCTAGTGGAATTACAGAAGTGGAAATGCGAGCGGTGAAAGAAAGTGCCGAACGGGTAAATGGAAAAGAGGTATATCTTATTCACGAGCCTATGGCAGCAGCGATTGGTATTGGCGTGGATATTATGCAACCAAAAGGAAATATGGTGGTCGATATAGGAGGTGGTACTACCGAGATTGCCGTAATTGCTTTAGGTGGAATTGTTTGTGATAAATCCATAAAGATTGCAGGTGATGTGTTTACTAACGACATCATCTATTACATGCGAACCCAACATAACTTGTATGTGGGAGAACGCACTGCTGAAAAAATTAAAATCCAAATAGGTGCTGCTACCGAAGATCTTGAATTGCCACCAGAAGAAATGTCGGTTCAAGGACGTGACCTTCTTACTGGGAAACCAAAACAAGTTCAAACCTCTTTTAGAGAAATAGCAAAAGCACTGGATAAATCTATTCTTCGTATTGAAGATGCTGTAATGGAGACGTTATCGCAGACCCCTCCAGAATTAGCTGCCGATATTTACAATACTGGTATTTATTTAGCTGGTGGTGGCTCTATGCTTCGAGGCCTTGACAAGCGGTTGTCTCAAAAAACAGATCTTCCTGTTTATATTGCTGAAGACCCGTTAAGAGCTGTAGTTAGAGGTACAGGTATTTGCTTAAAAAACCTAAATAAATATAAAAGTGTATTGATAAAATAGGAGTTAACCCGTCATGCAACAGATTATCTTTTTCTTTATACGGAATAAAAATTTCCTGTTGTTTGGTCTTTTGTTCCTGTTTTCAATCTATCTCACGGTACAGACCCATTCCTACCACAACGGAAAGTATGTAAGCTCTGCTAATTTTTTTAGTGGAAATGTTTTTAGTGCAAAAAGTAATGTTACCGGCTATTTTGGGCTTGAAGATGAAAATAAACGTTTAATAGAAGAAAACATTCACCTTAGAAAGCAGCTAGAGAACATAAAAAGCACTGCTAATCAATCAATCCTAGACAGTACCCTTCTCCCTTCAGGGTATAATTTTAGAAGTGCCCGTATTATTAACAATACGTATTCAAAATCTAAAAACTACCTAACGCTCAAAAAAGGAAAGAAAGACAGCATTAAGATTGACATGGGAGTTATTTCTTCCAAAGGGATTATAGGGATTGTTAATGCTACTTCAGAAAATTTCTCTACTGTACAGTCTATTTTAAACACCAATAGCCAAATAAATGCCCGGTTAAAAGAATCGAATCATTTCGGAACTTTAAAGTGGGATACAAAAGATCCAAATAGGGTTCAGTTAATTGACATTCCAAGGTTAGCCCCTGTTACGGTTGGCGACACCATTATTACCGGTGGAAAATCAACCATTTTCCCTGAAGGGATTTTAATAGGGACCATAGAAAAATTCAGCCTTGATCAAGCAGCAAATTATTACAATCTTCAAATTAAATTGTTTAATGACATGACAAGCTTGAAGCACGTGTATATAATTGAAAATACAAACAAGGAAGAGATATTGCAACTGGAAAATGAAGTAGAAAATGCAGAATAACGCTATTTTAATAAATGCTTTACGGTTTATACTGCTTGTTTTTCTACAAGTACTTCTTCTCAATCATATAAACTTTTTAGGGTATATAAATCCGTATGTTTACATTCTCTTTATTTTATTGTTCCCGCTTAACGGAAACAAAGGGTGGCTAATCTTTTTAAGTTTTTTGTTAGGGTTTTCCATAGACATCTTTGGGGACTCGGGGGGAGTACATGCAGCTGCTTCTGTCTTTATTGCATATATACGCCCTTGGATATTGAAATTTTCTTTTGGTATTAGCTATGAGCATAATAATATAAAACTGTATAAAACATCGTTAGCACAACAATTTACCTATATTGTAGCAATGGTTTTTTTACACCATATTATCCTATTCAGTCTTGAAATTTTTAACCTTTCGCACATACTTTTAATCCTAAAATCCACGTTATTTTCAGGAATATTTAGTATAATACTATTAATGAGTATTTTAATCTTATTTAGTCGAAAAAGCTAACAAACCATTATATCTGTATTTTTTAAATTATAATTTAAAATAAGCTTATCCCTACATGCGTAAAATATTATTACTTGTCATTGTATTGATTACCGGAGTAGTTTTTGCTGGACGCTTGTTTTATTTACAAGTTTACGACACATCATTTCAACAATTATCACAAAACAATGCCGTGAAGGTATTGTATGATTACCCCCAACGTGGTTATATATTTGACCGCGATGGAGAGTTATTGGTCTCTAACCAACCCTCCTACGATGTCATGGTCATCCCTAGAGAAGTAAAACCATTAGATACAACCGAGTTTTGCAAATTATTAAAAATTACCGAAGGCAGGTTTGATACCATTTTAAACAAAGCACGTGTATATTCCCCAAGATTACCTTCAGTAGTTATTCCGCAGTTAACAAAAGCTGAGTATGCTTTCCTTTCAGAAAAAATGTATAAATATGAAGGGTTTTATATTCAAAAAAGATCGTTACGGGATTACCAAGTAAAACATTCTGCGAACGTGTTAGGGTACATTGCTGAAGTTAATAAACGCATCATAAAAGAAAATCCCTATTACCAAATGGGAGAGCTCATAGGTAAACAAGGTGTGGAACTGCAATATGAAGATGTATTACGTGGTGTAAAAGGTGTAAAATATATTCAGAAAGATAGGTTTAATAGAGATATTGGCCCTTTCAATAATGGAATTTTTGATACACTCCCTCAAAAAGGGAAAGACCTTATGCTCACCATAGATTCTGAACTTCAAAAATATGGTGAAGAATTGATGGTGAACAAACGTGGTGGTATTGTCGCTATTGAACCGAAGACTGGAGAAATTTTGAGTTTGGTCACGGCACCTAATTACGATCCTGGGTTATTAGTAGGAAGAGAACGTTCTGAAAACTTTACAAGATTATGGTATGACACCATTGCAAAGCCCCTTTTTGATCGTGGACTACAAGGTGAGTACCCACCAGGATCACCTTTTAAAGCCCTGACAGCCTTAATAGGAATGCAAGAAAATGTAATTGACACTAAGGAAAGAATTTCTTGCCACGGAGGCTATCGTTACGGTAGAGGGAAAAAATTAGGATGTCACCACCACCCTAGTCCTTTATCAATGATAGGCGGTATAGCCAACTCATGCAATGCCTATTTTTGTACTGTTTATAGACGTACCATCGAAAAATACCCAACACCTCAAAAAGGGATGAATGCTTGGGAAAACCACCTAGAAAGCTTTGGCTTAGGGCATTATCTTGGTTATGATTTACCTAGTGGACGCCCCGGGAAAATACCTGATGCGGATACTTATAACCGTATGTACCCAGAAAATAATTGGTATGCCACTGCAACTATTTCAAATGCGATTGGTCAAGGTGAAGTATTGATGACCCCCATACAAATGGCTAATTTTACAGCAACTATAGCCAATAGGGGCTGGTATTATACCCCACACATTATAAAAGGTATAGAAGAGACTGATACTATACCGAAAGAATACACCAAAAAGCATATAACTACCATTGATCCACAGTTTTTTGAACCCGTTGTTGAAGGTATGCATGAAGTTTACACCCGCGGTACGGCTTCTTATATAGGAATTCCAGATATTGAGATATGTGGAAAAACAGGTACTGCTGAAAATTACATACGGATAGATGGGAAACGAATGCAGTTGACCGACCACTCAATATTTGTTGCTTTTGCCCCTAAAGACGACCCAAAAATTGCCATTGCAGTTTTTGTGGAAAACGGATATTGGGGTTCGCGTTGGGCAGGTAGAATTGCTGGATTAATGATAGAAAAATACATAAAAGGTGAAATTACTAGAAAAGACATGGAAAATTACGTGTTAAATGGCAGTTTAGAAGAAGAATATGCTAAGCCATACAGTGGCGAACCTTTTAAAATTAATCGATAATGGCGGCAGGCAAAGGACTGGTAAAGTTAGACTGGCTTACTATATTTTTATATTTTGCATTGGTTGCTATTGGCTGGGTGAACATTTATTCGGCTTCATTAGATGATAGTGCAACCTCTTTTTGGGACTTCAACCAAATCTACACTAAACAACTAATTTGGATCTTTTTAAGTGTTGTTTTAATCATTTTTATTTTAGCCATAGAAGCAAAATTTTATGAACGTTTTTCCAGTATCATTTATTTGGTTTCATTGCTTTCCTTACTGGGGCTGTTTGTATTTGGTAAAACAATTTCTGGTGCTACTTCTTGGTATTCATTTGGGGGAGTAGGCCTTCAACCCAGTGAATTTGCAAAAGCTGCTACAGCGCTGGCTTTATCTAAGTATTTGACCGATATACAAACGGACATGCATCAGTTTAAAGACCAGCTTAAAGCATTTTTAATCATCGCGTTACCAGCTATTTTTATTATTCCACAACCGGATCCTGGAAGCGCATTGATATACGCAGCCTTTGTTTTTCCTTTATACAGGGAAGGCTTGCATTTTGTATATCTTTTATTAGGCTTTTTTGCTGCAGCCCTGTTTATTTCAACCTTGGCCTTTGGGACATTTTGGGTGATTTTGGCAGTTGTATTAATTGCAGGGTTTTTGTTTTTCAGAAAACGAAAAAAACGACCCAGTCTCTTTAAGTACATTGTAATTGTTATCGCCTGTATTGGTTTTTCATTTTCGGTAAGTTATATTTTCAACAATCTTTTTGAACAACGCCATAGGGACCGCTTTAATATTGTATTAGGTAAAGAAACAGACTCTAAAGGAATAGGCTACAATACCAACCAAAGTGAAATTGCCATAGGTAGTGGTAGATGGCTTGGTAAAGGCTGGACCGAAGGTACGCAGACCAAAGGAAAGTTTGTGCCAGAACAACACACAGACTATATTTTTAGTACTGTTGGTGAAGAGTGGGGCTTTTTAGGTAGTATGGTGGTTATTTTGTTATTTGTTGGATTGATTGTCCGGGTTTTGTTTTTAGCCGAACGTCAAAAAAACCCATTTAGTCGAGTCTATGGCTATAGTGTTGCAGCTATTCTCTTTTTCCACTTTTTTGTAAATGTTGGAATGGTTACTGGATTATTCCCTACCGTTGGTATCCCCTTGCCGTTTTTTAGCTACGGCGGTTCGGGACTATGGGGCTTTACTATTCTTTTGTTTATTTTTATCAGACTTGATGGAGCAAATTCGTACTACGGAATTTAATTTTTACCCCAATCTTTCAGGCTAAACGAAGCTTCTAATCTATTCTCTATTGAATCGGGCAATTTTGGAAAGAAATCAATTCCTGTTTGTTCTTCTACTTCATCGATTGAGACTACATAGTCATAAAAAGAAGCACTAGTTGCTTTAGTAGGGATTAAAAAAGCAATGGCTTTATGTTCCCCTTCTGAAACATCAACTAAAATCTTATAGAAAGCATCAGGGACAGAGACCTTTTCAGTACCAATAGTTTTTAATCCATCTTTTAAAACACCGCCAGTTACTACATAAACACCATTATATCTTTTTGCCCAATAGCGAGTTTTCTGTTCTAACCGGTTCCAAATACCAGCGTTAAAATCATGGTTTTGCGGACTTATATTACTCGTTAAAAAAGTTTCATGATACGCATTCTCAGAAAATTCTCTATCGGCAGCTGCAACGAGATGACCTCTATCATATCCTGAATTCTTATAGTTTCGCCAATCTGCCGATCCAGATTTCACTTTGCGATCTTCAACAAAGTACGGGCGCTTAAAGTCGTTATTAACAATTTGGTCTTTCCTAAGCTCATACGCTACCCATTCAGATTGCTCGTGGGGTTCAGCATATGACAAGGTAAAATACTTATGGGTTACAACTGCATTGTAAGTGGATTTTGGCAAATAGTCTTCACTAAATTCAGAATAAGTTTCAGATGTTTCAGCAGACATATCTGGATAGTCTTCATTTTGTTTATCTATATACTTTTCAGCATAAAAGAGACCAACAGTAACTAAAATGACTAATAAAGGATAGAGAAGTTTTCTGCTCATAATAATTAAAAGAGTTTAAGCAAAGATAACTACGCTAAATAACAAACTCCTATTGTTTTAGGTTATTAATCTGCCCTTTTAATTCTTCCATAGATTGCTGTAATTGCTTAAAAAGGGTTGTTTCAGAAGGCTCATCAACACCGAAGCTAAGTTTGCTATTCACTTGCCATAATTCTTGTATGTTCTTCACTTCTACATTTATTGGCAAGTATTCAGGATTAAGCGATATTAAACGAACCTTGTTGGGTGCGTTCGCAATTTTTTGAAGTTTTTTAACTAGAACCGAATCGTGTAACACAACTATATAGATACGACTATCACTTGCTTCAGATATGTTTGAAACTGCCTTTCCCAACACCCATTCGTTTGGCCGTATATTAGGCAACATGCTGTCACCTTCTACTTGAAACCCCCTATATGTTGCATTACGGTATTCTGGCAATGGAATATTGAATGCCGGTAGTGTATCATACCAATCAACGTCCTGAACATTATGTGGGTATCCTGCTACAGCTTTTTGGTTTACTAAAAGTATGGTTTCCTTTTCTTGTTTATCGATTGTCAACACCTTTGGGCTTACATTACCATTGTTAACATCAAGATATTGGTTAAAGCTTTTACCAAATAACCACAACGGGTTAATATTAAATTGATGCAATAATTCCATTACGGCTTTACCCGATATTTTTGTTTTTCCTCTTTCAATATCGGCTGTTGTAGTTCCTATTTGCAATAATTCGGCAAAAGAGTGTTGCGTGTAATTTTGCTCTTCACGGACTTGTTTAAAGCGTTTTGCTTCGGTAGGTATTTTTTTATCCATATTCCGAAGATATAGAATTTTTTGGAATATTTCCATAAAAAAGTGGATTAAAACCACAAGCGTACTATTTAATCAACAAAAGTTTTTCAAAATGATGATAGAAATAAAAATTAAGTATTTTTGGGTATTATTAATCACTAATCACACACATTATGAAAAAAGTATTTTTATCCTTTGCTGCGTTAGCACTAGTTGCATCGGTTTATTCTTGTAGAGAAACAAATGAAGAAAAAGCAGAAGACAAGATGGAAGAAATGGCAGACGACATGGAAGAATCTATGGATGATGCCGCTGACTCCATGGAGAAAGCTGCTGAAGATACTGGTGACGCAATGGAAAATGCAGCCGAAGAAACTGGTGACGCAATGGACAATGCCGCACAAGAAGTTGAAGATGAAATGGAAGGAAACGACGACATGTAATTTGTTCGTTTTTTTTCAATAATTAAAAAGCCCTCTTTAAAGAGGGCTTTTTTAATGAGTTTTTTTTACTTTTCGACTATTATAAACTCAGACCTACGATTGCGCTCGTGTTCTTCTTTTGTGCACGAAACACCATTTTTACATTTATTGAGTAATTGAGTTTCCCCGTAACCTTTTCCTGTTATTCGAGCTGCATCTATGCCACCTTCTTCAATTAAATAATTTATTGTCGATTTTGCTCTTCTATCAGAAAGTTTTTCATTGTAAACATCACTTCCTCTACTATCGGTATGCGACCTTACATCAATTTTTACATTTGGGTACTTTTTCAAGTATGTAATAATTTTATTCAATTCAATAGAAGCATCGGTACGGATGTCACTTTTGTTTAGATCAAAATTTATTGGTTTTAAATCTAACAACTTAAAAAGGTCTTCCCCTACTTTATCCTTATTTAAGTTTTTAGGAAGCAATTCCACTTTGGCTGTAATTTGCTTGTTATTTTCTTCTGTGGTTATTACTTTATTTTCTAAAGAAACATACTCATCTTTCTCAGAGCGCAACGTATAAGTAGCTGAACATTCTACATTCATAAAATTAAAAGCTCCTTTACTATCTGAAGTTTGTTCTTCTACTTTTTCATTAGTAGCATTGTACAAAACTACCTTTACATTCGGTAAAATAGTATTTGTGTTTTCATTATACACAATTCCATTGATAGACTGAAAGCAAGGTGTTAATAATGGTTCAATCTGGGTAACCTTATAAATATCATCATTGTTATCTTCTCCTCTATTAGAAGCAAAGTAGCCTGTTTTCTTTTCTTCATCAATTATAAAAGTAAAATCATCTTTATTACTATTTATTGGCTCTCCAATATTTTGAACTTCAGTAAACACATTTTCACCGTTCGGAAAAGCCACAAATACATCAAGACCTCCTAAGCCTACATGCCCATCAGACGCAAAATATAAGTTACCGTTTTTCGCTACAAAAGGAAACGTTTCTCTTCCTTCAGTATTAATAGCTCCTTTTAATGACTCTGGATTCCCAAAACCGTCTGCTTTTATAGCTACTTTGTAAAGGTCTGACATCCCTTTTCCGCCAGGCATATCTGACGAAAAATAAAGTGTTTTACCATCAGGGCTTAAAGCCGGATGTGCCACAGAATAATCATCACTATTAAAAGGTAATTCTTCTACATTCCATTTTCCATTCTTTTTATGGGCCTTATATAGTTTTAAATGATTTACCCCAGTTGCATCTTTCCTAAACTCTTTGTTAGTATAATTACTTCTAGTAAAATACATTGTTTTGCCATCTTGGCTAAAAACAGCGGTAGATTCGTGGTATTTCGTATTTATTTCAGAATCAAATTTCTTTTGTTTTTCTGAAGAAGACGATACAGAATATAAATTGAAGAAAGGTGAATTATTCCATTCGTTGATACGTTTTACAGGACCTCTTGTTGAACGGTTTGAAGCAAACACCAACGTGTCCCCATACATATATGGAGCAAAATCTGACCCTTTTGAATTAAAAGATGCTACTTCTATTTGAAATCTTCCTGAATTTTTTTCAATTTCTTCAACATAGTTTTGGTTATCGATAAACAGGTTTGCTCTAATATCAGAATTATTTAAATCTTCTAACGTTTTCATGATTTTGTTAGACAAATCATATTGTCCTGTACTTTTTAAAGACTGAGCGTATCTATACAAATAACCAGCTTCTGAAATTTCGTACTTCTCAAATAGTTTTGCATACCACTTGGCTGCATTTTCGTAATCGGCAGTGAAGTAATAAGAATCACCTAGCTTTTTAAGCGATTCCGCAGAAAGGTCTTTTTCATCTTTAGCAACCTTCAAATAGTCCTCAGTTGCATTAACATAAGAAAGATTTTTATAATTTTTATCCCCTTTTTTTATTGCCTTATCCTGCGCTTTAACACCTATGGCAATGAAAAAAAATAAAGTAAATAGTATTGTTATATATCGTTTCATAGTAAGTCTTTTTTATATAATTAGAAGAATCTAGGAGATACCATTTGATCGTTTCTGTTAAACAGCTCGAACCTTAAAAATACTTCGTAAGAACCGTCATTATACTGTTGCAATTCGGTGGTTTCTCTATCATAAGCAAATCCTAACATAAGCTGGTCACTTATTTGAAACCCTACTAAACCACTAAACGCTGCACTCCATCGATAAGCAGCACCCAATGTGACCTTTTCCTTAATTAAAAAATTTGCCGAAACATCTACTTGTAAAGGAGCACCTTCTACCAGTTTTGTTAATAAAGCTGGTTTAAACTTTAAATCTTCATTTAAATCAAATGCATAACCTGTCATTAAATAGAAGTTTATTTTCTCTTTTGCTGTAGAACTAGAGTTGTTACTATTGTTAGATTCATCAAAATGTTCTGTTTCAAGAATATTTGGAGCGCTTAAACCAAGATAAAATTTATTGGTATAATAGTAAGCCCCTATTCCCACTTGAGGAGAAAACTTATTATCAATAAATATTTCAGCTTCAGAATCAGATCCATTTTCAGCACCTGTGTTAGCCCTATTACTGTTTACATCTAACAAATGTGCCCCTCCTTTTAATCCTAATGCTAACTTTCCTTTTTCTGAAATATCTAGCGTGTAACTAAAATCGACATCTATATATGTTTCTTCTGAAATAAATATTTCATCTCTCACAATATTTAAACCCAACCCTACTCGTTTTCCGGTAGGTGTATGCATTGATGCAGTATAAGTTGTGGGGGCACCATCCAGTCCTACCCACTGGCTTCTATATAACCCAACAAAACTAAACACATCTCTTGAACCTGCATAGGCAGGGTTTATACTTAAAGTGTTGTACATATACTGAGTATATTGAGCGTCTTGTTGTGAATAAGATGTTTGCACAACTAACCCTAATATCAATATGGCTAACAGTTTAAAGTTAAAATTTTTCATAAGTAAGTTTGTTTAACCTATCAGGCATGGGACCTGATAGGTATTTATTTTTATGCTTTTTATTTTCTGTTTATGTATAATGGCCCTGCTAATTTTTGGGTTTCACCATTATCATCTACATAAATTATTATGTAATAATAAGTTCCAACTGGCAGTTCTTCTTCTTTTTGAACTGTTACTCTTCCATTAGAAATTCCTCTAAAGAAGTTCCCTGCTGTACCATAGCCTTTCGTATCATATACTTTTACCCCCCATCTATTATAAATCTCTACTGTATTATTTGGGAAGTTCTCTATACCTTCAATACTAAACACATCATTAACACCATCTCCGTTAGGGGTCATTATATCATATACTTTTATATCATTAACAAAAGGCTCAAGATAATCTGGAACGCCATTATTATTTTCATCACCAAGTTCATCACCATTAACTATTGTATCTCCATCACAATCTAATGCCAACCAAGCATCGCTAACTATTGATAGATCTTGATTATTAACATTGAAATCACAAGGATCATTTGGATCAGTTCCATCTGAAACTTCGTCACCATCAAGTACACCATCTCCATCTGTATCTTCGTCTAATGGGTCTGTTCCGATAATGATTTCTTCACCATTGGTAACACCGTCATTATCACA
>NTLF01000020.1 GCA_002631855.1 Zunongwangia sp. ESRF-bin46
ATATTGCTGAAAGTGCTATTGACCATCAAAGGGAACATTTTAAAACATTGAGCAAAGATATAACGGATATGGTGGCGATTACAGGAACAAAGAACACACTGTACCAACAATTTTGCCCTATGTACGATAAGGGTAGTGCTTGGTTAAGTACAAACAACGAGATAAGAAATCCATATTACGGCAGTAGAATGCTTAAATGCGGCAAAGTACAAAAGACTATTCAGTAGGTAATCCCTTCCCTAAGCATTTTTTGTTGTTCTACTTTATTAGTTAACAGAATACATAAGATGTCCGGAATATCTTGAGTAGTCATTAAGTCCTGTCGTGGGAAGGAAAAATAGATGATGGTTAGTGTTAGTTCCTTCCCAGGTAAGGCAAAAATTTAAGTCCTAATAAGAGAGAGGGTGCATACTTTTTGGTTGGTTAATGAAACCCTTTCTCTTAATTAGGCACAACAGATTTTGTAAAATAGAAAAGTTGATTTGGTTAGTAGCAGCCTGCACAAGGGAGAGGGATTAACCCCCTAAAATAATAACATCTCTCTTCTTTTGTCAGGCAATTTAAAACTTTTGAAAAAGAGAAGTTTAGTGAAGAGTACTTGATTTTGGGAGGTGAACATTTGAAATGGTTGATTGGTTAATACCAGTTCGCCTCTCATTATCAAGTATAAATTTAGGGTTTCAGCTTCATTAAAGAAAGCAGAAATATAAATAGGTAATGAAAGATTGTTGCAATACAGGTAATAGCACAGCGCAGAATAAGAACCCGTTAAAAAAGTGGTTCAATTATATAATATATACTGTTATAGCCGTCGTAGTTCTTGGGGCTATGGCACTACAGCTGATAGGGACTAATTAAAAACCATAAAAGATGAATACAAAACATTTTTTTTCAATCATTTTGGTCATTGCCTTCTTAGGTAGTTTGACCAAAACATTTGCCTTAAATGAAGAACGAAATAGCCTTGATGCAACTGAATTATCGGTCAGCATAGCATCAGCTGTACAATCAGATTCCGTGAAAGCAGATTTTGATGCGTTTCCCAACCTACACCCTATGGTCGTACATTTTCCCATTGTACTATTGCTGTTAGCGGTGGTTTTACAATTGATACAGTTGTTTACCTTGAACCGGACAATGGATTGGGTCATCCTCTTAATGGTTGGTTCTGGGTTTATTGGGGCGTATGTTGCCGGAACATTTGTGCACCCGCACACAGAAGGACTTACCGAAATGGCAAAAAGCGTACTGGAACAACACGATAAATATGCCGATTGGACACTATGGTCAAGTGCCCTTGCAGCAGTTCTGAAAATAGTAAGCCTGTTTTGGGTCAAACTAAAGCGTGGTTTTGAAATAGTCGTTTTTTTAGTTATGGCCTTTTCGGCATATTCAGTTTCCGAAGCAGGGCATTATGGTTCACAGTTGGTATACATAGAGGGAGTTGGCCCACAAGGAAATTATATTGAAACCGAAAGCGAAGAAGGTCACGAAGAAAGTGATGGGCATTCCCATTAAACAAGAGCAATGAGAAAAGAATTTATCATAACAAGCATCATTTTGGTTTTGGCATTGGCGGCCATAATCATTTTGTACCCATTTTTATGGTGGCTCTCATTGGTATTACTTCCTTTTTTGATTTTAGGCCTATTTGATTATTTTCAAGAATCAGACAATATAAGGCGTAATTATCCACTTTTTGGAAGAGTAACTACCTTTTTGGAAAAAGAGCGCCACGTTGTCCAAGAATCCCTTTTGCTTAACAGAACAGAAGGAAAGCCCTTTAACTGGATACAGAAAGAAATAGTTTATAAGCGTGCCGCAAATGTCAATAAAAGCCAACCCTTTGGCACACAAATACCATACGGTGAAGTCGGTCGGGAATGGTTTGTTCATTCAACGTATCCAGCAAAAGAAGTTAATGATGATTTTAGGGTAACAGTTGGAAGTTCCAATTGTGATAAACCCTATTCTGCAAGCATTCTGAATCTTGCGGGAATGAGCTATGGCTCAATAAGCAAAAATGCGACCTTGGCTCTTAATGGTGGTGCTAAAATAGCTGGTTTTGCCCAAAATACGGGTGAAGGTGGTTTTACACCCTATCATCAGGAATATGGAGCTGACATCATATTTCAAATCGGAACCGGCTATTTCGGATGCCGTACTGAAGAAGGTAATTTTGACCCAGAAAAATTCAATAATATCGCAGTAAACGAGGTGGTAAAAATGATTGAGATCAAAATTTCCCAAGGAGCCAAACCAGGGTTTGGTGCCATACTACCTGCAAAGAAAAATACAGAAGAAATCGCAAAATTCAGGCATGTTGAAAAGGGTACAGAAATTCTATCGCCACCGTATCATTCGGCCTTTGGAAACGATGAACAGATGATTTCTTTCGTTGAAAAATTGAGAAAACTTTCCAATGGCAAGCCCATAGGAATAAAACTATGTATAGGACAGAAGGATGAAGTTGAAAAAATGATTCGAGGTTTCGCTGAAAAGCAAAATTACCCCGATTTCATTTCCATTGACGGAGCAGAAGGTGGCTCTGGTGCTGCCCATATGGAATCCCTACATTGGGCAGGGCTTCCCATAGTGGAGGCTGTTCATTTTGTTCATTCCACATTAACAAAATACAAGCTGCGTGATGAAATAACTTTGATAGCAGCAGGGAAAATCATTTCGGCTTTTGACATCTATCGAATGCTTGCACTTGGAGCAGATGCCTGCTATAGTGCCAGAGGAATGATGTTTGCTCTAGGCTGTGTACAATCGTTAAAATGTAATCTTGATACTTGTCCCACGGGCATTACCACTATGGTGCCGTCAAGGGTAGAATCATTGGTCGTAGAAGACAAGAAGACCAAGGTGGCTAATTACCATAAAAATACGATAGAAGCTTTTAAAGAGTTGCTGGGTTCAATGGGACTTGAAAACAGAAAAGGTATACATAAAAAATACATTTTTAGACGAATAAACGAAACCGAAACCAAGACATATGAAGAAATTTTTATAAAACCCTCAAAGGAATGAGTGACGAAAAGGACATAGAAACCACGGCTGCCTTTTATGGGCAACTTTTCAATAGTTCAAAGTACGTACTATTGGTAGTACTTATTGCTACTGCTATCGGGCTGTATGTCTTGCCTAATATTAATGCTACCTATGCTTTGATTATACTATTAGCCCTTACGCTAATAAAGATAGGATTTATCATAGCCTTATCTTTTAATCAATTGATGAAAATTATCGCAAAGAGCCATTTGCTGAGCCACGTTTTGGTGTTATTCGGATTTTTAATTGTTCTGATTGTACTTTCATTTGCCATAGATTATATAGCATTACTTTGTTTTGATTCTGCTCATTTTAAAATAAATAATAGTTTGGAAAATAAAGGGCTGTTGGCATTTTTCGATATGTCCTATTTCAGTTTAATTACATTCTCATCTGTAGGCTACGGTGATATAGTTCCAATAACGGTTACAGCTAAAACCTTGGTGGCACTTGAGGTGGCTCTTCGATTTTTTGTACTTGTTTTTGGTATAGCAAATGTGAATAGAATTCGAGTAAATAAATAACCAATAAAAGCCGATATGATGAAAAAACTAAAACTAACTGCAATCTTAACGCTAATCTTAATGACGACAAGTCAAATGTTCGGTCAAGACGTAAATACAGAAATGCAAGCCGTACTGAAAGTAATGAAAACCTATAAAGATGCGCTGCAAAACTTAACGACCAAAGATACTTTCGAGTTATTTACTAAAGACTCTGAAGTGTTTGAATCCGGGAGTGTTGAGGGTTCTTATGCACACTATATAGAACACCATTTGGGGCCAGAATTAGGACATTTCAAGAAGTTTGAATTTTCAGATTATGAGATTGATGCAGAAGTAGACTTGCCCTACGCCTTTACTACCGAAACCTACATCTATACAATCGTTCTCAACCCAGATGATAAAGGCAAAAGTAGAACGATAAAGAAAAAAGGGGTGGCAACTTCTATCCTTAAGAAGATAGATGATAAATGGCAGATAGTAAAAACACATTCGTCATCAAGGAATGTAAAGTAAAATTTAAGCTGTGAGTGAATTCTTAAAACAATGGGGCGAAGCTGCCTATACGACCACCGGATTTTTCTGGATGGCACTTTGGGCATTCATCTTGGGCTACATCATCAGTAGTATGATACAGATTTTCGTGACCGAAAAACGGATGCAGAAAACAATGGGAAAAGATGAATCCAAAAGTGTGCTTTTAGGTATGTTTTTCGGATTTATAAGTAGTTCGTGCAGCTTTGCTGCGCTGGCGAGTGCTAAGTCTCTTTTCAAAAAGGGGGCAAGCTTTGTCTCTTCAATTGCATTTCTCTTGGCATCGACCAATTTGGTTATCGAATTGGGGATTATCATTTCTATTTTCTTGGGATGGCAATTTGTTGTTGGGGAATATGTAGGTGGTCTATTGCTCATACTCATTTGTTGGGTTCTCATTCGGATTATAAATCCCAAAAAACTCATTAAAAAAGCGAAAAATAACCTTGAAGGGAAGGATGATGATGAAATAGATGATTCCAAAGACTGGAAAAAGCAGATACAACAGGAAGATAGCTGGGTACGGGTCGCGAAGAAGTATAAAATGGAATGGCAGATGGTCTGGAAGGACGTAACAGTAGGCTTTACCATTGCAGGAATCGTAGCGGCATTTGTCCCTGATTCATTTTTCCAAACCCTGTTTATCAATAGTGGTCAAGGCAAAACGGATTTTACGTTTCTCGAAGTTCTGGAACATATTGTTGTGGGACCAGTTGCCGCATTTTTAACTTTTATCGGTTCTATGGGCAACATACCCTTAGCAGCCCTGCTTTTTGGCAAAGGTGTAAGTTTTGCAGGGGTTATGGCATTTATTTTTAGCGATTTGTTGGTTTTCCCCGTACTACGAATTAACGCCAAATATTACGGATGGAAAATGTCCCTTTTTATCTTGTTCCTTTTATTTACAGCCTTGATAGGGACCTCGTTGGTCTTACATTACTCTTTTGATTTGTTGAGCATTTTGCCAGACCCTTCACAGGTTAAAATTCAAGACAAAGAGCATTTCAAAATTGATTACACCTTCTATTTAAATATCGCTTTCCTTGCTATTTCGGCGTATCTCATTTATCTCGGATTTTTCAAGAAAAAAGATGTGGAACACTCAATGAGTGAAATGGCACCAAAAAGTCCATTACTGGAAACAATATTAAAATATGCGGCCTTCATTTGCTATGTGTGGTTAGCAGGTGGATTGATTGTAAAATTCTTTATACAATAACTATGAAACACAAATATCACATACACGGTATGACCTGCAATGGTTGTAGAAAACACGTTGAAGAAACGCTTTCTAAAGTAGAAGGTGTTACCAATGCAACTGTAGATTTAGAAAAAGCTGAAACGACCATTGAAATGGAATCCCATATTCCAATAGAGAAATTTCAAGAGGCGCTTAAAGCCGATGGTGGGCAATACAGCATCCATCAGAATGGCGAACATCAGCATACCCACGATAAACAGAAGGTTGAGAAACCTAAGGGTAAAGGGACGGGAACATTCTATTGTCCGATGCATTGCGAAGGCGATAAAACCTATGACCAACCAGGCGACTGTCCTGTTTGCGGCATGGATTTGGTTGAAGAAGTTAACATAACGGCTACTTCCGACACCCAATATACCTGCCCGATGCATCCCGAAATCGTAAAAGACGAACCGGGAAGCTGTCCAATCTGTGGGATGGATTTAGTTCCTATGGAACCCGACCTTTCCGCAGAGGAAAAGACCTATAAAAAATTACTGAAAAAGTTCTGGATAGCGGTCGCTTTCACATTGCCCATTTTCATTATTGCAATGTCCGAAATGCTGACCAATAATCCACTTTACGATATTTTGGAATTAAAATACTGGAACTGGATTCAATTTGTACTTTCCATTCCTGTGGTTTTCTATGCCACTTGGATGTTTTTTGAACGTGCCTACCGCAGTATCAAAACGTGGAACCTCAATATGTTCACGCTTATCGGTATCGGTGCAGGCGTTGCTTGGCTCTTTAGTGTGTTCGGAATGCTCGTGCCAGATTTTTTCCCTGACCAATTCAAGACCGAAGCGGGTACGGTTCACGTCTATTTTGAGGCGGCTACGGTCATTTTAACCTTGGTATTGCTTGGTCAAGTCCTCGAAGCTCGTGCGCATAGCAAGACCAATTCAGCAGTCAAGGAACTTTTAAAATTAGCACCGAATAAGGCGGTTAAAGTGGTAGATGGCGAAGAACAGGAAGTGGCCATCGATAAAATTAAATTGGGCGATATCCTACGTGTGAAGCCGGGCGATAAGATTCCCGTGGATGGGGTTATTACCGAAGGCGAAACTTCCATCGATGAATCGATGATTACAGGCGAACCCATTCCAGTAAACAAATCTACCGATGATAAAGTAAGCAGCGGCACTATTAATGGCAATCAATCCTTTTTAATGAAAGCTGAAAAGGTAGGTTCCGATACCTTGTTATCACAGATTATACAGATGGTCAACGATGCCAGTCGTAGCCGTGCACCCATCCAGAAATTGGCCGATACCGTTTCGGGATATTTCGTACCAATCGTTGTTATAATCGCTGCTTTGACCTTCGGCATTTGGGCAATTTGGGGTCCGGAACCGGCCTATGTATATGCCTTGGTCAATGCCATTGCCGTATTAATTATCGCTTGTCCCTGTGCTTTGGGGCTTGCGACACCAATGTCCGTTATGGTCGGTGTCGGTAAAGGTGCACAAAATGGTGTGCTCATAAAGAATGCCGAAGCTCTTGAAAAAATGGATAAGGTAGATACCCTCATTGTCGATAAGACCGGAACGATAACTGAAGGAAAACCTACAGTTGAGAAAATGGGATCTTTCGACAACGGTTTTACGGAAAGCGAAGTGCTACAGTTTATTGTTTCCCTTAACAGCCAAAGTGAACATCCGCTCGCAGAAGCCACCGTAAAATATGGAAAAGAACAAAACGCAGAGTTTTTAAACGCAGATGGATTCAATGCAGTTACCGGAAAAGGGGTTGAAGGTAAAGTGAACAATAAGGAAGTGGCTTTAGGCAACGCCAAAATGATGGAACAGGCAAATGCCACGCTTACCGAAGCTATGAAAAACGAGGCACAATCCTACCAAAAACAAGGGAAAACGGTTTCCTATCTCGCAGTAAATGGTAAGGTTTCTGGCTACGTGGTCATAGGTGATAAAATAAAGGAAACGAGCGCAAAAGCTATCAAGGATTTGCAGGATAAGGGAATTGCAGTCATTATGCTTACTGGTGATAATCACGACACCGCCCAAGCTGTCGCGGATGAACTTAACCTTGCGGATTTTCAAGCAAGTATGCTGCCAGAGAACAAATTACAAGAAGTCGAGAAATTACAAGAGCAAGGCAAGGTGGTTGCAATGGCAGGCGACGGCATCAACGATGCACCTGCACTCGCTAAAAGTGATGTAGGCATCGCAATGGGAACAGGAACAGATGTCGCCATTGAAAGTGCAGCCATTACCTTGGTGAAAGGCGATTTACACGGTATCGTAAAGGCAAAAAACCTAAGTGATGCAGTAATGCGCAATATCAAACAAAACCTCTTTTTTGCAATGATTTATAACACGCTGGGTATCCCTATTGCAGCAGGACTACTGTATCCGTTTTTCGGAATACTCTTATCGCCAATGATTGCGGCCTTGGCAATGAGCTTTAGTTCGGTTTCGGTAATTGCCAACTCATTACGTCTAAAAAGTAAAAACATATAATCTAACTAATTGAATACTTATGAAATATAAAATTTTGATAATCCTATTGGTAGTTGCTGTCAGCGGATGTAAAAACGAAGGAAAGAACAATTCCGAAATAGGGACAGAACACAATCATACCCAAAGTGAACCTAAATCCGAGAACAAAAAATCCCTTAGCCCACATACATCGGCAATGGCGATGATAGGCGATGCACATATCCATATAGATTATTCGTCGCCAGGCGTAAGAGATAGAATTATTTTCGGTGGACTGTTGGCTTACGACCAAGTCTGGCAGGCTGGTGCCCATATGGCTACTTGGTTGGAAACAAATAAGGATTTAGAAATTGACGGTAAAGAATTGAAAGCTGGGAAATACGGGTTTTTTGTAATTCCAAATCAGGAAGAATGGACAGTCATTTTCAACAGGAATTGGAACCAACACGGTAAGGACGACTATACTGAAAAAGATGATGTATTAAGATTTAAAGTGACACCTAAAATTTCCGAAGAAATTAAAGAACATTTAGAGTATAAAGTAGATAAAACAACTGAGACTTCCGGAACAATATCAATGAGTTGGGAAAAAGTAACGATTGAATTTCCTTTTGAAATAAAATAATATGGTGAACAGAAAAACAGCGAAATGGATTAGAAAAGCGCACCGCTATTTGGGTATTTTTTTAGGTATTCAGTTTTTGATGTGGACGATTAGCGGGATGTATTTCAGCTGGACGGACATTGACGAGATACACGGTGACCATTTTAAGAAATCGGCACCTGTGCAGACCTCTTTTAATGATTTGCTCGGCACAACCCAACTGGCTACAAAAGAATCCGTACAATCTTTGGAACTACTGGAAATAGCAAATGAACCTTATTATTGGATTAATGAAGCACAGCTTTATAATGCAAGAACGGGACAAAGGAAAAATGGAATTTCTAAAAAAGAGGCACAACAAATTGCAAGTAGGTATATGTTGAACGATTTAGAAATAGCAAAAATTCAATTAGTCGATTCTGTTGGGCCACATCACGAATATCGCGGTCGCCCACTTCCAGCTTATGAAATCTCGTATGAGACACCACAAAATTTAAAAGCCTATGTGGCGGTTGAGAATGGCGCATTTCAAACGGTGAGACACAGGAATTGGCGCTGGTTTGATTTTCTTTGGATGACCCATACAATGGATTATCAGGGAAGGGATAATTTCAACACGTTGCTATTAAGGGCATTTTCACTTTTAGGATTGATAACAGTCTTAAGTGGCTTTGTATTATGGTACATCAGTTCCCCATCAATTAGAAAATTAAAGAAGAAGATTAAATAGATAATAACTTAAAAACCAAAAACAATGGATTCAAAAGAAAACACACAAGACGGAATGAAGAAAAATACTTACGGTAAGTTTATGGCTATGCTTGGGCTTTCATTTATAGCAATGTACATCACAATGTATCTTAACACCTATGAATGGGATCATGTCTGGTTTAGCCTTACAAGATTTTATATGGTTTGCCTCGGAATAGCTGCAATGGCAGTAATTATGTTGTCATTAATGCTAAATATGTACAAGAACAAAAAAAAGAACATAGCCATTTATTTGGGAAGTTTAATACTCTTTGTGAGTGCATTGGGTTTGGTACGCGAACAAAAATCAACAGTAGGTGACGTTCTCTGGATGAAAGCAATGATTCCACACCACTCTATCGCTATCTTAACGAGTAAAAGAGCCGATATAAAAGATCCGGAAGCCAAAAAACTTGCTGAGGAAATTATAGAGGCACAGTTGCGTGAGATTGCTCAAATGAAAAAGATAATATATAGATTAGAAAACCAAAAAGAGGAATAGTAATTGTACTTATTCTTTTAAAAGTAAAGCTTGTCCGCAACAATACTTAAGACTTAATTATTTAAGATTTAAGCAGTCTTAAGAACAAATAATAAATTAGATGATATGAAAAAGAATGTAATATTCATAGGTCTTGCTCTTATAGTAGGCTTATTAGGAGGGTGGCTCATATTTGGAGGCTCAACGAATGATGGAAGTCCAGTAAATGACTTATCGGATATGTCTGATCAACACAATCATTCTGAGGAAAGCACTGATCAAATGTGGACCTGCTCGATGCATCCACAGATTATGCAACCAGAACCTGGAGATTGCCCGATATGTGGGATGGACTTAATCCCTGCGGAAGCTGGTGCAGATGGCCTCGCAGCAAACGAAATAAAAATGACCAAAAATGCAATGGCATTGGCAAATATCCAAACCACTGTCGTGGGAAATGCACAAGGCAGTGATGATGGGATTATATCCCTTTCGGGAAAAATTGCCGCAAACGAAGAAAATAATACTGTGCAAGCCAGTTATTTTAAGGGAAGGATAGAACGACTCAACGTTAACTATGAAGGTCAGCAAGTAAACAGTGGTCAGCTATTGGCAACCATTTACGCACCAGACCTTGTAGCGGCACAGCAAGAATTGATTACCGCAGCATCATTAAAAGAATCGCAACCCGCTTTATACAAAGCCGTGCGCAATAAACTCAAAAACTGGAAACTTTCAGATACTCAAATCAATGCTATTGAAGAAAGTGGAGCGGCGCGTGAGAATTTCCCAATTTATGCGACTGTTTCAGGTACAGTTTCAGAAGTGATGGCAGCTCAGGGCGATTATGTAAATCAAGGACAACCTATTGTGAAGTTGAGCAACCTAAATTCCGTTTGGGTAGAATTTGATGCTTATGAAAATCAGATTGCACAATTTAGCGTTGGGCAAAAAATTAACATCACGACCAATGCCTATCCTAACAATGATTTTGAAGGAACTATCTCCTTCATCGATCCTGTTTTGAATAATACCACACGAACAGTGACGGTTCGTGCAACCCTGCAAAATCGAGACGACTTATTTAAGCCAGGAATGTTTGTGACAGGTAAGGTCAAAGGCGTAACACAAACTATGGAAAATACACTTAACGTGCCTACAAGTGCTGTGCTATGGACGGGCGAGCGCTCTTTGGTATATGTTAAAACTAATCCTAATGAGCCTGTGTTTGAAATGCGTGAAGTGACCTTGGGCAATCGCTCTGGAGAATATTATCAAGTATCGGCTGGATTAAATAATGGCGATGAAATAGTAACCAATGGAACCTTTACGGTAGATGCAGCAGCACAACTCCAGGGTAAAAAATCAATGATGAATCAGCAGATGATGCAAGATGAAAAAGTTTTGATGGGCGAAATGGAAATGAATTTTAGTAATACTTTTAGTTCTAACTTCAATGAAGCACTACCATCGTATCTCAAATTGAAAGATGCATTTGTGGCGAGCGATGTTACGCAGGTTTCCACGTTCGCAAGAGCAACAGCGAAAAAATTAAAAACAATATCGACCGAGGATTTAGACACGATGGAAAAGCAACACCTAACCAAAAGTATTGAGATGCTGGATGCTATTACAACTAACGACAACCTGGAAAACCAGCGAGCTCATTTTATAATTCTAAATACGAATATCGTGCCTATCGCAATGAATATAAAAAGCTCATCCAATTACTATGTCCAAAAATGTCCGATGGCAAATAATAACAAAGGCGCGGTATGGTTAAGTAGGGAAAAAGAAATAAAGAATCCATATTACGGCGATTCAATGTTGACTTGCGGAAGTGTGATTGATTCGTTGAAATAAATTATTTGGGGTTATCTCAGTAACTACGTAAATATAAGTATAGAGAATGTTAACATAGATTATTAAATTACTCGATTCCTAACCCCATTTTTAAAGATTTAAAGTTATAATAGAAGAAGGGTCGGCAATTGCCGACCTTTCTTCAAATAACAAAAGCTACTCGTTGAGTTCCTGAATTTGTTTTTCAAGAACTGTGATGCGCTCTTTCAAACGTACCTCACGCTTGTCTCGTTTTTCAGCATATTCCTTTTCAATGCCGGCAATCTTGGATTTGTAATATCCTTGCATTGCATTGTAGAATGAAATGTTCGTTACATTATTGACGTGATTGCTTTCGCCAAAATGCACTTGCTTTGTGAGCATAAAGCGTATCAACTTGTGAAAGATTTCCTTTTTGAACTTCTTCTTGAAATTCTCGACCAATTCAACTTTGGTCATCTTAGAAGTGTCGCCCAAGAACTTTGAGAAATACTTTTGCTGGCTCATATAGTCCACATTGTTCTCAAATAGCGATATCGAGAACGCCACCATTTCACCTGTTGAAAGTGTCTTCTTCGTATCAATGTATTTCGTCCCACGAATCATTTCTACAACTTCTTCAAACTGCTTGTTGTTCTCAATTTGCTTCTTCCGGACTTCCCTTTCGTTGATTTTTACGATTTGTTCTTCAGGCGTACAATCTGCCATTTTTCTGTTGGCCAATGGTGCTGAATATTCCGTAGAATCATTCTTTGATTTTTCAACAATCTTTACAAAGATTTCCTTGTGCTGGAATGAATCTGGATGGAACACGATGCCGTTTTTAAATCCATCTTCTTTTGCTGAATTGAATTTTTCCAATGCTTCTTTATAATTCTGCATTGCTTCATCCAATTCTGCCTTTAATTCATCTTCAGAATAATCGTAATGCTGATACTCTTTCTGAATAGCTTCGATTGTTGGCTCAATCGGATTCTTTATAATTTCAACATCGTCTAGCAGATATACCGTCAATCCATTCTTTTCCAATTGCGATATAATGAGCAGATTACTTTCGTCATCTGCCCAATACTTTCGAATTTCAGGGATTAAAAGGATGTTCTCTTTCTTGGATTTTTCAATCAGGTTCAAGAGCGATTTGTTTTTCTTCGTTTCAAAACAAGCTGCTTTAGTACAGACCATTTTACCATTGCCAAAAAGATTTCCTTGATTTGCTGCATTAAATGGACATTCTACACAAGACCCAGCTTTTGGAACCAATTTTTTATCGGCTACATCAAAAGATGCTTTGTCCAAGTCATAAGTCTGGTCTTTTATCATCCTGTTTATCTGGTGCGCATTAAAATCCTCGCCCATTGTTTCCAACATCATTTGCTGTTCTTCCGGCTCGAATAGTGCTACACCAACACCCAAGGAAATTGTCATTTCGCCATTACGTACAAATTGCTTGAAACCGTCAATCAATCCAGCCAATTTTAGACGCTGTCTGATAAAGTTATCCGTTCTGCCCAATCGCTTTGCAATTTCTGATGGCGAATACTTTTCACTTAAATAAGCAATTGCTTCAGCCTCTTCTGTAGGCTCAACGTCCTGTCTTTGTAGATTTTCGATTATCTGAACTTCAAGCACATCATTGTTCTCATAAGTTCTCACGATACAGGGTACAGTCTTCTTTCCTGCCAATTTACTTGCACGATATCGGCGTTCGCCCATCACAATGACGAAATGGCCATTTAGTTGCCTTACCGTGATTGGCTGCAACACACCGTGTTTTTCAATACTTTCAGAAAGTTGCTTCAATGCATCTTTGTTAAAAGTCTTTCTTGGCTGTTCTGGATCAGGCTTAATTTTGCCCAGTGGTAAATTGTGAATTTGAAGTACAGATGTTTTCTTTCCGTTCACTTCTTTTTTGACAGCTACTTTTGTTCCGCTGCGCTTCTTTGTGGTACTCGCTTTTGTTGTCATAATACTCAAATTTTTGATTAAACAATATTTGAGCAGAAACCAAACGGAAGATAAAATCTTGGCTCAAAAGGAAACGGAATAAATGAGTAAGGGAAGAAGTGCTGGTTTTATGCCGTAGTCTTTTGATGGAAGTATTTTACGAGTTTACCTTGCGTGTATATTGTATGATAATAACCTATTAATATTTTTACTCCTCTCTAAATAACTTCAACCTTTTAAGATACCTGTTGTAGATAGGTTTTAGCCCTTTAATCGTATCTTTTGTATTAAGCCAATCGATGATGGTATACATCTCTCTGTATTCTGCAGTGGTAAGCTGCTTATACCTTTTGGAAACACTAATGGCAACAGATCTTGATATACCACTTGATATCAAGTTTTTTACATCTTTATCCCTTGTTCCTAATTCTAAAGCTGTAGGAATCCCCAATGTTATTTTGTATTTTTCCTTTTCTTCTGGACTAAGTATATCGTCGAGGATATCCACTAACAGTTTCGTGTACTTAACAAGTAAGTATGTTACGACCGAAGAGTTAATTTTTATAATCTTGTTAATTAACTTATTAACTTGGTGCTTATTATTAGGATCTAATCGTTCATCTTCTGACACCCTTTCATCTGTTGAATAAAATCGAATATCATTATCAATAAGTTGTTTGTAGCTTAACCCTTGTAGCCACGTGGTCGCGTGAATTGCTAAAACAGTCGGGTTCATTCTTTTTATACTATATCTTTCAAAAGCCTCTTGGCTGAGATTAAAGATGTTTTCCAAACCTTGAAATATAGTGAGTAGCTGCCAAAAAAAAGGTCGGTCGTAATTCGGTTTGTCTTCGACATCCTCTTTGCGCTTCCTTTTTTCTAAAATTGGGTTAGGACTGATAACCCAATTTGAAATATCGCCATTCTTTACCGCTATATAAAGCTCATTTTGCAATAATGGGTCAATGGACTGGTTTTCAACAACTATTGCTCTTGGGATTTCAATATTGGCCAATGTTTTTTTAAGGACATCTATATGCTCTCCAACATAGACTTCTGGAACTCCTTTACCAATTAGGTACTGACCTACGCTATTTGGATTCTTTATATATCGGTTTCTAATAAATAACGTTAGCTGCTTTTGCCGTAATATGGCATCTCTATCCCTTTTCCCATCTTCCCTTAATATCTCTATGTCATTAATGTTTACTTCTAAATATTTAAAATCATATTCCGGAATATTCTTAGTTGAATAAGTTATTATCTCTTTATCGTAATCTGCATCAAAATACTCGTTGGGATGCTTTCCTTTAAAATCTGGTTTTTCAATAAAATAAATAGTTCCATATAGAGATTCACTTAATCTTCCTGCCCTACCAATCAAATTACCAAACTCAAAATCAGTAAGGTCTTTCAGATTCTTTCGAGGGGTAACAATAAATAAATTATTAGCTGGTAAATTTACTCCTTCGATGAGGGTAGATGTACAAAAAAGATTGTTTATTTCTCTATCTTGAAATAATTCCTCAACTTCTTTTCTTATAATATCTGGCAACTTACCGTGGTGAAATGCAACTCCTTTTTCCAAACAGTCAATTAAGTAATAATCTTTATTGAATTCATCTTTTAGAAAATCTATAAGCTCCCTTACCCTTTCAGAATTTACAACATAACTTATAGATTCTTGGTATTCCTGAGCCCATTTTTCAGCATAATCACCCCTGTTGCTGTAAATAATATTTGATTTATCAGGAGCGACCAGGTTTACAATATTTTGTAGTATGCTACCGTTTGTTCCATTTTTCAGTAATGTCTCCGCATTAAAGTCTGTTTTGGCTTCAATTAGGATGGGCTTGTTTATTCCATCTCTTACTTCTATTTCTACATTTTGAGCTTCGTTGAATCGTACAATTTTTTTAAACTGAATTACAGGTGAAAGCTGTGTCACAAATGCTTGGGCTTCTCTACTAAAAAGTTCTCCATAGGTTTTCTGCGGGTTCAAAATGTGTGGTCCGGCAGTTATAAGTTGCGCCCTAGGAAATTGAATGGAAAGATCTTCAAATACGTTTTCAAAAGTTGCGCCACGACCTTGTTCATTCTCGACACCTTGTATTTCATCAATGAAAATAAAATCTAATACAATTTTTGTCTCTAAGTCGGCAGACAACAATTTGATACAACGCTCTGGAGTTAGAACATATAATATTTTAGGTTCACGATGCACTTCTTTTTGTAGAACTTCTCTATCCTCATTGATCTCATCGTCATTTTCAATATATGCAGTGCGTATTAAAGTATTAGAATTTTTAAGCACAATCCTAAATTCCTCACTCACTTGATTTATTAATGCTCGGCTGGGAACAACGTACAGTGCGTGATAGCTTTCTTGAACGAAAAAGGTTTCAACAAGAAATTGTTTAATTATAAATGACTTTCCAGAAGAAGTGGGAGCTGATACCGCTAAATTTGGAATTTCGTTTAATCCATTCCAAAGACCTTTTTGAAATGTTGTGAGCAATACTGAACCCGTATTAGTTATAATAGTATTTTTTTGCCTTTGCAAGCTTAACTCTAGTGAAAGAACACCATCATATCCAAAAACTGGAAAAGGACTATCGATTTCGTTGTTAAATTGGAGTTTTTTAAAGAAATGTGTTGCAGTAAGATTGCCTAATCTAGAGAATAAGATATAACATACTCCAATTATGTAATCATTATCATTCTTATCCGCATTGGTCAGGTAAAGTAATGAAGCAAATCGTTGTGCTCTAATCCGATGCGCCTCCATATCACTATCTGCAAGTATAGAGCATAGCCAAACTGCTTTTTTCAATACTTGAAAGTCAATTTCAATCTGCTTATTTTCTGTGTAGGCAAAATGAGGACTATGAAGAAAATTTAAATTAAATATAGAAACAACTTCAAATAAGGTTACGTGAGTATAAGCTTGATGTGATAGACTTTGATTTTCTTCCATCACTAAAGTATTTTATCATCCATAGCCGTCCTAAACTTAGAAACATTATCTACAGGAAATAGAAAAAAATCTAAAAAGCTGTGCTCAAGATTTTGTTTTTTGAGATGATTGGTTATAAGATCAAAAACTTCTTGCTTTCGTTTTAAACGTTTTAAAAGTTCCTTAGCTACCAGTTCTTTGAATTCATCATTTGTTCTTGCCTTCCTTTGTATTCGTGTAATGTAGGCACGCTCGTACATCAAAATAATTGGATGTACCAAAAGTTGTGATTTGTAAGTTTCTGTAGTTGGGTCTAAGCGGTCATAAATAGTATCGATATCAACACCATCTACGTCATATTTATGAATATCCTCTCTTGCAATTAAAAGCTCGTGACTTCGATTGTGCGCATTTTCAGCATCATTATGGTATCTGTTTATAGACTTTAAGGCATCCACGACAGAATCAGACATACTTTGCATAATCTTAGACTCCCCAAATAATATTGCCTTTTCTCCATTATAATCACCTAAGAAAACACCATCACTACCTTTAACTTCATCATTCACATTAGTAAGGTGTTTTATTTTGTGAGCCATCATTTTACAATCCAACACGCTTTCAACAAGAGCAAAAAGAAGCAATTCACCATATTTTCCACCTATATAACTTTCTCCTTTTTTACGAAAAAAAATACGGCTCTGATTAAAAATTTCTGACCACGTATCCCTCTCAACACGCTCACTTTCATTACTAATTAAACTTAAAATTTCAGGTTCTGATAGCAATGGATTAGCTCTTCTAATTGCAACTTCATTACGCTTTTGTTGTCTTTCAATATCTTTCTCAATCTCTTTAATACTGAAAACGTAATGCGGTATAATTTTGGTCAAAAAACTACTAAGTGAGACATAATCCATCTGTGTAGAAGATGGCATTACCGTATATACTCGCATTTGAACCTTATCGCCAATTTTTTCTGTGAGGTGTGAAATAAGTTCTTCATCAACCCATCGCTTATCAATTTGAATAAGATTGTTTTTTCTCATAAATACCTTAAAGCGACGAAAGATACTAAGATTTAAATAAACAAAAGACCTGAAAAAGACATAACTAACTGTCAGAGATGTAAAAAGGAAACAATTAAATATAAATAAAATGAACCTCCGCGAAATTCTAAATATTCTGTACCTATTCTGTACCCATTGCAAAAAAGAAAGGCTTCACATTTCTGTGAAGCCTTGTCATTCTTAGTAGCGGGAACTGGACTCGAACCAGTGACCTTCGGGTTATGAGCCCGACGAGCTACCTACTGCTCTATCCCGCGATGTGGACGGCAAAGATACAAAGGATTTTTAATCTAACAAGTAATTAAACAACAAAATTTAACAGCTTTTCATAAAGTTTTCGTCTTCAAGATACTGTTTCGTATTTTTAAGTGATGACAAAAAAAATACGGGTCTTTATAATCGTCTTAGTTTCGGTATCAATACTCTTTATTGGTGGAATTATTGCAATCAATTATTTTCTGAAAAATAAAGTAGAAAATTTTTTGGCAACGCGATTACCAGAAAATATTATTCAGTCGTATGATGATCTTAGACTCGATATATATGAAGGTACATTGACACTCATCAACCCCTCTGTACAAATTCAGAATAAAGAAGACCGTAAAACGCACACAAGCATTTCAGTAAAGAAATTGGTTATTGATGATATTAGTTATTGGGATTACTTGCTTAATAACAAAATTCATATCGATGAAATATTGATTAATAAGCCAGACATTGTGTATTATAAAAACAAGCTAAAGAAAAGCCAGGATAGTGCACAGTCTGGTGTTATAACGATGAATAGGCCTGTTTTTCTGGATCGTTTAAAAATTGAAGAAGCTAGAGTAAGCATTTTTGATGGCAAAAAAGATTCATTAATGCTTTTTACAAATCATTTTTCTCTTGAAGTTGACTCTATTACCACTAATAAAAAAATCATTAAACAACGGTTGCCAGTTGCTTTTGGAGACTATAGAGCCCAAACAGATTCTGTTTTTGTAAAAGTGAGCGATTATGAAAATGTAACGGTGAAAAATCTACGGTTAGAAAATAAAAATATAGCCATTGCCGATATTCACCTATACACCAAATATTCCAGAACAGAACACGCACGCATTATTCCAGTGGAAAAAGACCATTATAATTTGAAAATAGATTCATTTTTAGTTAAAAAAGTTGATTTTGGTTTCCAAAACAGAAAGTTGTTTATTTCTGGCAACTCTGTAAAATTAAACAACCCTTCATTGGATATTTACAGAAATAAGTTGGTTGCAGATGATAAAACCATCAAACCGCTCTATAGCAAAATGCTAAGAGACATCCGGTTTGATTTGACTTTAGATTCAGTAAACATCAATAACGCAGCAATCGTTTATACCGAAAAAGTAAAAAAGGAAAACAAAGGCGGAACAATTAATTTTAAAAACCTAAATGCTAATATTAGCAACGTTAGTAATACGTACAAGGATTCAAAAAAGACACACATAAGGGTAGATGCCATTTTTATGGACAGTACACCTTTTACAACCGATTGGAGCTTTGACGTGAATAACACAAACGATACATTTCTTTTTAAAGCCGATGTAGGAAGTTTGCCCGCGGAAGATATTAATAGCTTTACCGTGCCAAATCTTAAGGTGCAATTAGAGGGTGAAGCCAATAAAACCTACTTTACTATTGATGGAAATAATACAGCGTCACAAGTTGATTTAAAGATAAATTACGATAAGTTTAAAATAAACGTATTGAATAAAAAAGGGGATAAAAAGAACGGCTTTTTATCGGCAATTGCTAACATTTTTATTTCAAAAGACAGCGATAAAAGTGAGGGTGATTTTAGGGAAGGCTCTGGAGAAGTTAAGAGAGATAAAACTAAATCTTTCTTTAACTATTTGTGGCTTAATGCGGAAAAAGGACTTAAAAGTAGTTTAACGGGTGGGAAAAATTAATTAGTGCTCGGCAATCCAAGCTATGGCTTTCATACGTTCTTCTGAAGTAAAATTCTTAGTGTTAGAATTTGTAAAAAGAGACACAATTTCGCCACAAGAATGAATCCATTTTCTATCACTTACTACAGCAACTTTATTAAAATGGTCTGCATGTTTTATTTTAAACATCACTTCTTTAACCACTGCCGGCAAGGAAAAGGTTTCTATGCCTGTATCTTCAATGTATAGGTTGATTTTATCGAATTGCTCTAACTTAGCTTTAATTTTTTCGATAAAAGTATCCACAGTCTCCGAGTTAAAGTTTCCTTCAATTAGAAATCCAACTGTGGTATCTGAAAAACTAAAATCTGATAGCATATAATAAGCAATAAGTTAGACCTATTAAAGGTACTGAAAATATTATTGTTCAATACTTTCTACTGAAAAGGCTACCAATTCACCATTTTGAAACGTTGCTGAAACTTCTATTGGGTTACAGCAAATTTCACAATCTTCAACATAAGTAGTAGATACCGAAGGGTCCAACAGCATGGAAATCTGTTCCCAACAATAGGGGCATTGAAAAAAATGCTCTTCCATCGGTTAAGTTATTTTAGTTCTTCTAATTTTAAAGTTACTGACTCCCAATCTTCCATTAAACTGTTCAACTTTTTCTTTTTTGCTTGGTAGCTATCAAAAAAGTTGGGTTTGGCAATGGTTTCGTCATAATTTACAGCCAGTTCCACATCAATTTCCTTGATTTCTTTTTCCAGCTTGCTAATTTTGCTTTCAGTATTGCTAAGTTTATTCTGAAGCGATTTCAGCTTCTTTTGCATTTCATAATCTTCTTTTCCAGAAGTAGCTTTTTGCTCCTCTTTGCCTGCCTTAGCGGTAGACTTTTTTTCTGTAACGGTCCGCTTTTCGGCTTCGCGCAGGTTTTCAAGATTACGTTGTTCTAAGAAATAATCAATATCCCCTAAATATTCTTTTATTTTTTGGTCTTTAAACTCGTAGATTTTATCGGTCATACCCTGAAGAAAATCCCGGTCGTGTGATACTAATAGCAATGTGCCTTCAAATCTCTTTAATGCATCTTTTAAGACATTTTTCGACTTAATGTCCAAGTGGTTGGTAGGTTCATCCATTACCAACACATTAAAAGGTTCTAATAGTAATTTTGCCAAAGCCAACCGGTTGCGCTCCCCACCTGAAAGTACACGGACGTATTTATCAACTTCTTCACCTCTAAATAGAAAGGCACCCAATATATCTCGAACTCGAGGACGGCTTTTCATATCGGCAGCATCGATCATTGTTTCTTCAACTGTTTTTGAACCGTCCAAGTATTCAGCTTGGTTTTGCGCAAAATAACCTATCTGAACATTGTGGCCCAAGTTGAGCTTTCCTTGGTGCTCAATTTCGCCTACAATAATTTTGGCCAACGTGGATTTACCTTGACCATTTTGCCCAACAAAGGCAAGTTTACTATCGCGATCTACTTTTAGATCAATATTACTTAATACGTGGTTGTCGCCATACGTTTTCGAAATATTTTCAGCTTCTATAACTACTTTCCCTGGTGTTACTGAAATAGGGAACGATAAACTCATCACGCTGTTATCGTCTTCATCTACTTCAATGCGGTCTATTTTGTCAAGCTTTTTAATTAGCGATTGTGCCATGGTTGCCTTACTGGCTTTGGCCCTAAATTTTTCAATAAGTTTTTCAGTGGTTTCTATTTGTTTTTGCTGATTTTTCTGTGCTGCAAGTTGCTGCTCTCTCAATTCGGCGCGTTGAACTAAGTATTTCGAGTATGGATAATTGTAATCGTAAATTTTTCCGAGGGAAATTTCAATGGTTCTATTGGTTACGTGATCTAAAAACATTTTATCGTGCGAAACTACCACAACTGCTCCAGCATAGCCGTTTAAAAACTCCTCCAACCAAAGAATGGACTCAATATCCAAGTGGTTGGTAGGCTCATCCAGAAGCAAAATATCATTGTTTTGAAGTAGCAATTTGGCCAATTCAATTCGCATACGCCATCCTCCAGAGAAAGTTTCAGTAAGCTTGCCGAAATCTTCTCGCTTAAAACCTAGTCCCTGTAAAATGCGCTCGGTTTCACCTTGATAATTATACCCGCCGTGAATTTCATATTGATGTTGTACATCGTTTAGGTCTATCATTAGCTGATTGTAGCTGTCGCTTTCATAATCAGTGCGCTCTGCCAATTGCGTATTGATGTGTTCTAGCTTCTTTTCAAGCTTTTTAATTTCGGTAAAAGCTTCATAAGACTCTTCAAGAACGGTTTTCCCTTTTGTAAAATCGATATCCTGCTTTAAAAAACCAATGGTAACCTCCTTATCGGTAGCAATTTGGCCTTCATCATACTCTTGCTCTTTAGAAATGATACGAAGCAACGTAGATTTACCAGCACCGTTTTTACCCACAAGGCCAACGCGGTCCCCAGGCGTAAGTTGAAAGGTTATTTTTTCAAAAAGGTACTCACCTTGAAAAGAAACAGAAAGATTGTGAATGTTCAGCATGTATGTAACAATTGTGACGGTAAATTTTTGCAAAGATGCTTAAATTTGTAATGGTAAAAAAATAACTATGAAAGGCTCTAAATTGTACAGCATATTTACAGGAACGTGTCCTGTGTGTCAAACTGGGAAAATGTATAAAACCAAAAACCCATATATTTTTTCTGAAACATTAAACATGCACGATAACTGTCCGCACTGTAACACCAAGTTTAAAATTGAACCTTCTTTTTTCTACGGAGCAATGTATGTGAGTTATGCAGTAGGTGTGGGGTTTGCGGTAGCTGCCTTTATTATTGCCTACTTCTTTATAGGCTTAGGACGGTTAAACACCTTTTTTGTTATTACTGGAACATTGTTCGTTTTTTTCCCAATAATATTACGGTTATCGAGAAATATTTGGATTAATTTTTTCTTCAAGTATAATAAGGAAAAAGCAAATTAATTTTTGAATCGGGCAATGTTAACTTCGGAAAGTAAATTTTCATTTTTTTCTGAAAAATCATACAGCCATTCAGATAGGAGAGGAGCCATTAAAATACCTCTAGTTCCAAGACCGTTAAAAAACAGAAGGTTTTCGTGTTCTAAATTTCCCAAAAGTGGTTTACGGTCTTTTACCGTAGGACGCACGCCAGCTATTTGATCGATAATTTCATAGTCGCAAGAAATCATCTTTTCTAATTTTGAAACAATCGTTTTTCGAGCTTCGTCGGTAGCATCTTTGCTGAAATCATCTCGGCTGTATGTAGCGCCTACTTTATAAATATCATCACCTTGTGGGATTATAAACAACGGGCCTTTTAAAATAGCTTCACTCTGAAGTTTGGGTGCTTTTATAATAATATATTCTCCTTTGTTTCCCACAAAATTATCCGTTGGAAAAAATGGGTTTTGTACTACTGAAGCCCCTTCAGCAAATACAATTTTTGTTGACGAAACACCTTTGTAAATAACAGAATCAGTTTCTAATTGAAGTTGTTTGTAGTCAAAAGTTTCAGTAATCAATTGATTGTTTTTCTGAAGATAATCGCGATATGCTGAAATTAATTTGGTTGGATTTATTTTACCACATTCCAGCACTTTTCCGAAACCGTAAGGCGCTTTTATAGCAGTGTTATCGTTCTTTATTATTTCCGTAGAAAGAAAAGGGGAAAGGGCTTTTTTATCACTGGCAACCATCCAGTCGTTTTGTTCTTCAATGCTGTTTAAAACTCGGTAAATAGGCGTGTTTTCCAACAAATCAACCTTCAGTTGTTTTGAAATTTCTTCGTAAAAAGGAATAGCTTTTTCTAAAAACTCGCTTCCTTTCCAAACGGCAGTAAATCGTTTTAAAACCACTGGATTAAAAACCCCGCCAGAAACTACCGTAGAATGATTGATACCAGTATCATACACCACGAAATTCTTTTTGTTTTTGCGCAATGTCTTACAAAAAGCGATTCCGGCGATTCCTAGTCCTACGATAATGTAATCAACTTCTTTCATACTGCAATTTAGGTATATTAGTGGTTGCCAAAGCTACAAAACATAAAGTGCCACAAACTTAATTTGTGGCACTTTATAAATACTTCAAATAGGTTTTTAAATTTCAGCTTTCTCAGTCGTTTGACTACGATCAATTTTCTTAACCAAACCTTGTAATACATTTCCGGGGCCTACTTCTATAAAGTGATCAGCACCATCTTTAATCATATTCTGAACACTCTGCGTCCATTTTACAGGGGCTGTTAATTGAAAAATAAGGTTTTTCTTAATTTCTTCAGGATCGGTTACGGCAAACGTACTTACGTTTTGGTACACAGGGCAGGTAGGTTTTGAAAAATGAGTGTTTTCAATAGCTGCGGCTAATTCTTCTCGAGCGGGTTCCATTAGAGGGCTGTGAAAAGCACCACCAACAGGAAGCATTAGTGCACGACGTGCTCCAGCTTCTTTTAAAGCTTCACAAGCGGCTTCTACGGCTTTTATCTCACCTGAAATAACCAATTGCCCGGGACAGTTATAGTTTGCGGCAACCACGACGCCATCTATATCGGCACAAATGGCTTCTACTACATGGTCTTCTAGACCTAATACGGCAGCCATTGTCGATGGTTTTAATTCGCAAGCGTTTTGCATCGCCTGCGCTCTTCTAGAAACTAAAATCAAAGCATCTTCAAAAGCTAAAGCTCCATTGGCTACTAACGCAGAAAATTCACCCAAAGAATGTCCTGCAACCATATCAGGTTTAAAGTTGTCACCCATTACAGTTGCTAAAATGGTTGAATGTAAAAAAATAGCAGGCTGTGTTACTTTAGTTTCTTTCAGTTCTTCAGCTGTACCTTCGAACATGGTTTTGGTAATATCGAAGCCTAATAACTCGTTGGCGCGATCAAATAATTCTTTTGCTTTATCTGAAGTTTCATATAAATCTTTACCCATTCCCGGGAATTGAGCTCCCTGACCGGGAAATACGTATGCTTTCATAGTTGGTTGTTTTATGCTGTAAAAGTAAAAATAAAAATCCCCTTTTCATAAATTGAAAGGGGATAGTATAAAGTTAATTATAAATCCATTTTACCAGAAGTGCCAATGTCTTTATCATCACCAGTTACGGCCGCTGCTTGTAGCTTTAAAAAAGTAACTAATTGGTTGCTGTCATTGTTCCAGTAAGCGGCTTCTTTGGGATGAAATTTAATGGCGGTTAAGTTTGGGTCTTCTTTGCCATCAAACCAAGCGTTGTCTTTTTTGTTATATAAATCGTCTAAAACAGCTTGATCGGTAATGATTTCTGCGTCACCATATACGCTTACAAATTTCATGGAACCTGGGTCACTGTATAATAGTTGAGTTTCAGATTGTTTCAGTAAGTCACTGTTATGGTCACTATCATTTCGGCTTAAAAACCAAATGTTTCCTTCTTTGTCTACTTCCTTGGTGTGCATTGGCACCACGCTTAAAGGCTGTTTGTTTAATCGGGTGGCGAACATGGCAACTTTAATATCGGCTACCATGTCTTTGAATTTCTTTTTTGCTTCGTCGTTGCTTACATTTTCGGTACTCATATCTTTTTCTTTTCAAGTTACAAGTTTTAACCGCCTTAAAGCGTCAATTTTTTATTAAAGTATGTCCAATAGTTTGTTAATATGCTATTGATATTTTTTCACAATACTTTGTACACGAGATAGATATCCTGATCCAAAAATATTGAGATGAACCAATAAATAATACAATTGCCATAAGGAAACACGTTGCTTCCAATTGTTTTCTAGTGGAAAAATGGAATGATACTGAGTAAAAACTTCTTCTGAAAACCCACCAAATAGTTGCATCATGGCCAAATCCATCTCACGAGGTGCAAACGAAACAGCGGGATCGATTAAAGTAGGTATTTCATTTTTTGAAACCATATAATTTCCGCCCCATAAATCGCCGTGGATTAAGGCTGGTGGTTCGTCTGGTATTTCTGAAGAAACATTTTTATAAAATACGTCCAAATTTGAAAAATCGAAACCTTGTTCTTTTGCCATTTTAAACTGTGGCGCTAACCGCTGATTGATATAAAAATCGGCTGCTGAGGTTTCTGTTCCATTATATTGGGGAAGACTACCTATATAATTGCTATGATCTAAGCCAAAAGTTGACTGAGTGGTTTTGTGTAGTGTGGCTAAATTTTCAGCAAAATGCTTCCAAAAACTACTGGATGTTGAACCTTCGGGTATATATTCTAACAATAAATATGAGGTATTTTCAATAACTCCATAATTAATTACTGAAGGGATTTTAAAACTGTTTGAACTTCTCAGGAAGTCTAAACCTTTGGCTTCGGCTTCAAACATTCCGGGGAATTTTGAAGCAATATTTGTTTTAACAACAAGTTTTTTTGAAACACATTCCAGTAAAAATACATCGTTAATATCACCACCAGAAAGAGGTGTAGATTCAAGTAAATTCAAGTTGTTTTCTTCGGCTATTTTGGTAAGAATATTCAAAATTTATTTCCGTTCGTAGGTTAAATATGAAAACGAATAATTATGCTTTTCGTCTTTTTCGTGTTTCACTTCAGAAATTAATTGCCATTTGTCCATATCAATTTCAGGAAAATAGGTGTCGGCTTCAAAAGTTCCGTGAACTCGGGTTAGTTCAATTTTGTCGGCAGTGTCTATGGCTAAATTATAAATTTCGCCACCACCAATAACAAAAGGTTGTGGATCATTTTGGGCCTTTAATAATGCTTCATCTAAGCTATGCACAACAATAGCACCTTCTTTTTGGTACTCTTTGTTTCTGGTAATGACCAAATGCGTTCTATTGGGAAGTGGTTTTGGGAACGACTCAAAAGTTTTACGACCCATGATAATATGATGGCCGGTGGTGAGCTTTTTAAACCGTTTAAAATCATCCGGCAAGTGCCAAACAAGGTCGTTGTCCTTCCCTAACTCATTGTTTTCACCAGCTGCTGCAATTAAAGTAATCATTGTACGTCTGGGGGTAAGGGGTTGTTGTCCTCCTTTTTTTTTACTTCCTCTTTTTTGGGAAGTTGAACATCTTTATTCACCTTTTTTTCGAGCTCTTTAATACGGTCTGCTTGTTTGGCTTTTAGCTTTTCAAGTTGACGGTTCTCCCATTCTTTCCCCATAAACTTGCTCATTACAAATACATTAAATACGTGGATTAACAGTATAAATGCCCAAATAAGTACCACCCAAACGGACCAATTTGGGAAAAGAATATCGGCTCCTTTTTTAAGCACTAAATCAATTACTAAAAGAAAAACAGAGCCTATTAAAAAGAAAATAAAATGCCGCATTAAATTCTTTTTCTCTTTAATACGTCTACGCGCGTATTCGTATTGTTCGCGTTGTTCCGAGTCGATTCTTTCGGTTTTTTTGGATTTTGAAAACATAGTTAGTTACTTTTATGTCTAAAGTAAAAATACCTATTTTTAATTGTTTAATCCAACTTGATGCAAGATTTTAAAAAACACTTTCCGGCTTTACAAGGGCGCACGTATTTAAATACACCTGCTTCTGGGCTTCTTTCAAAACCTGTATATAACTGGCGCAAAGAACAGGAAAAGAATTTTTTAGAAAATGGCAATGATTACGGCGCTACTCTTGAAACGCTTGTAGCTATCCGAAAAAAAGTAACTGATTTTTTTAGGGCTTCGGAAGAAAATATTGCTTTGGTTCCTAATTTTTCATTTGGGTTAAATACGTTGCTGGAAGGATTGCCACAAAAACAGAAAATCCTACTGCTAAAAGATGATTACCCATCAATTAATTGGCCAGTACAAATGCGTGATTTCGATATTTGTTTTACTGAAACAACTGGAAATGTTGAAGAAAATATAGAAGCTGCAGTAACTAAATATCGACCAACGGTTTTTATTTTCAGTATTGTGCAATGGCTTAGCGGGGTAAAAATAGATTTTGATTTTTTAAAAGAATTAAAAGCGTATCACCCAGACCTTTTATTGATAGCGGATGGGACACAATATTTAGGTACTGAGAAATTTAATTTTGAAGATAGCCCTTTCGATGTTGTAGGAACAAGTACCTATAAGTGGTTGCTTTCGGGTTATGGGAATGGCTTCTTTTTGTTTAAGGAATCTATGAAGGAAAAAATATTTCCAAAAACCATTGGTTTCAACTCTGCTGCCAATTTTAATAGTAACCCTGAAGAAACATCGTTCGTAAAACATTTTGAACCGGGACATTTAGCTGTCTTAAATTATGGTAGTTTACAGCAATCGCTTCAGTTTATGGAAGAATTAGGGGTTGATACCATTCAAAATAAAATTGAAATGTTATCAAAAAAAGCAAAGTCAGCTTTTGTGGAATTGGGGTTGTTATCTGAAACAATTGTGAATAGAGAAAACCATTCAGCTATATACAATATACAAGGGGATGATGCTCTATTTCAGAAATTAAAAAAGAATAACATTATTTGTTCCCAGCGGGGTGGCGGTATCCGGGTGGGATTCCATTTTTACAATTCAGAAGAAGATTTGGAAAAACTTTTAGAAGTTTTAAAAAAATAATTACTCAACTACTTCAACGCCTTTCCAAAAAGCGACATATCCTTCTATCGACTTGGCAGCGTGAGAAGCTTCTGGGTAAAACCAAGCGGCATCTGGATTTTTTTCGCCATCTACTTCAATTGTGTAATAAGAAGCTTGCCCTTTCCACGGACAATGGCTATGTGATTCACTTTTTGTGAAATATTCTTCGTTTATAGTATTTGGCGGAAAGTAATGATTGTTTTCAATAACAATCGTATCATCACTTTCGGCTACTATTGTGTCGTTCCAAATGGCTTTCATAGTGTGTTCTTATTTTTTTCGAACTCCCCGCGTGGTAAATGACAGTCCCTGTTGCCCAGCGGTCGATATCATTACAGCTTCAAATAACGGTTCGAGTTTATTTTTTTTAGTTGCCCAATCAAACACAAAGTTGGCACCGGTACCACCACCTTCATCTTCTTCATCTACTACTATTTCTATAGTTTCCATAGGCTGTACATAAACAGGGTGATCTAAATATTGCCTTATTCTCTTTCCGTAGGTGTCATAATAATCGGCTTTGTAGATGTAGATAGTATCTTTTAAACTTATATTTCTAATACTGACAGTTGTAGTTAAGCTGAAGGTAAAACTCTTGTTTTGTTGGTAGATTTCAGAATAAACAGGCAAGTATGTGCTTCCTTTGGTTAAAAGACTATCTGGTGTACTGATTTTTATTTTTCTGTTTTCCCAATCATGGGTGAGATCAACTTCTGCCAACTGCTTTTTCATTGGGTCTTCGCAAGCAGACAGTGATAATAAGAGAAGGAAAAGGCCTAGGTACTTCATTAGTTTGGTTTTGCTGAAAATTACGCATTTTTTCGCTTAAACACATAGTTTTTATAATACCCTTTGCTATCGGTAAACGAAGTTTCAATTTCGAGTCCAGATTCATCGGCTAACCAATCTACCACTTTATCTGTATATTTTTGTGAAATTTCAGTGTGTATTGTTTCCCAAGGGTTAAACTGAATGGTAAGGTCTAAACCTTTGACATTGACCTTCATTTCTTTTTTTGCGACCAAAAAACTTTTTGCAGTTCCTGTTTCAGGATTATAGGTTTCCCAATGTTTAAAGTTATCAATATTAAAATCGGCGTCTAATTCGTGATTGATTCGTTTTAAAATATTTTTGTTAAATGCGGCAGTAATCCCGGTTTCATCATTATAGGCATTGAGTATGGTTTCTGGTTCTTTTTTTTGATCAAAGCCCATAAAAAGCATATCATCTTCCTGCATCGTGTCTTTTAGTTTTGAAAGAAAATCAATAGCGCGCGGATGTAATAAATTGCCAATATTAGAACCCAAAACGACAATCACTTTTTTTCGGGTGTTATATTGTTTAAGGCGTTCTAAGACTTCAAAATATTCGCCTTTTTCAGGGTCAACAGCAACGTTAGGTAATTCTTCTTGTAGTTTTTCTGAAAGGCTATCGATGGCATTTTGGCTAATATCGATAGGTTTGTACACAAAGTTGAAGTCGTTTTTTGAAAGGTATTTCAGTAGTATCTTCGTTTTCTTACCGTCACCAGCACCTAATTCAATAAGGTCAAACCCATTTTCTTTTCCACGGAAATATTCTGCAATGGGTTTTGTGTGAGTTTCTAAAATTTCAAATTCACAATCAGTTAAATAATATTCTGGCATCGCCATAATATCTTGAAATAGTTTATCTCCAGCTTTATCATAAAAGTATTTTGAAGAAAGATATTTAGGAAACGCAGTTAGTCCTTCATACACCTCTTTTTTGAAAGAAGTGTCTAGTTTAGTTTGAGTTTTTGTTGTCATATATAAGAAGTCGGAATTATCTGGCTAACCTTAACCCGGTAAACTGCCAACGTAGATTAGTTTGAAAAAAATTGCGATAAGTTGAGCGGGTATGTTTAGGTGATGTGGCTACCGAGCCACCGCGTAATACTTTTTGGTTAACCATAAACTTCCCGTTGTATTCACCAATAGCTCCCGGTGCTTTTGTATAACCGGGATAGGGAAGGTAGGCGCTTTCTGTCCATTCCCAGCGGCTCCCCCAATTAAATTGATTTTGTGCCACTTCCCATTCAAATTCAGTAGGTAAGCGGCAGTCTTTCCATTGGGCATATGCAAATGCTTCGTAGTATGAAATATGTGATACAGGTGCATCCATATTTAATTTTTCCAGTCCTTGCATGGTATATTGATGCCATTCCCCATCAATAACATGCCAATATTGTGGTTGTGAAATACAGTTTTCATTAACCCAATCCCAAGCTTCGGCATGCCAAAGGTTATGGTCTTTATATCCGCCGTCCTCAATAAATGCTACATATTCAGCATTGATGATTAACTTATTCGAAATTTCAAAATCGTGCAAATACACTTTGTGCCTTCCCAGTTCATTGTCGTAGCAAAATGCATCAGGATTATCGTGGCCAATTTCATAAACATCTTCTGAAATGGGAATCCATTTCTGTTCAAATTTCTGAATCGGGTTTTCAGAAAAAGAATCATTGTACTTTGGTAGTAATGGGTTGTTTCCGAGGATATATTTTATATCGGTTAACAAAAGTTCTTGATGCTGCTTTTCGTGATGGATACCAATGTGTAATACTTCTTCTATTTCTGAAGTGACAGCATTAGATTCCAAAAATTCTTTCAATTCATTGGTAACATAATGGCGATAATCATACACTTTTGCAACGCCTGGTCTTGTTAGGTTACCACGATTATTTCTTACAACACGTTTACCAACAGTTTCGTAATAGCTGTTGAAAACAAAGGCAAAATCTTCATGAAACAACTGATAATTGGGTTTATGTGGTTTTAAGATGAATTCTTCAAAAAACCATGTAGTATGGCCTAAATGCCATTTTGGGGGAGAAACATCGACTATGGGCTGAACCACATAATCCTCAATTTCTAGAGGTTTGCATATAGTTTCTGTATGTTCGCGGGTTTCCAGAAAAAAGGAAACGAGGTTTTTGGTTTTAATCATAACAATAAAGTGTCGGGTTTTGCCGACACTTTAAAGATACCAATTCTTTTTTGTGAAAGATGTTTAGGGTTTGTTAAAGGAAATGATTTCCTACTTCCCAGTTTTAAACGTTATAGGAACCGTAAACTTAATAGCACGTGGCTTGCCGCCCATCATACCTGGTTTTGTCATTTTAGGCATAGCCATAATATTACGTTTGGCTTCTTCTTGCAGAGCGGCGGTTCCACCACTTACATTTTTAATTTCAACCAATCCTTTTTCATTGATTATAAACTTTACAACAACCCGACCTTGATCATTTTTTTTGTAGGCTTGTGGCGGATATTTAAAGTTTTTGGCAATGTGTTGCGCCAGCATATTATTGAAACAGGCATCACGTTTTGCAACGTTTCCTTTTTCACAGCCTGGCCAAACCGGTGGAATTTCTTTTAGGGTTACTACATTTTTCTGTACATCTCCCCATTCTTCTTGGGCAAAAAGTGCAGTTGAAAATAAAATACAAAGTACTAGTAGGGCATTTTTCATATTAATAGGTTTTAAATAGCTACCGCCCCTTTAATATGTGGGTGCGGATTATAATCTTCTAGGGTAAAGTCATCAAATTTAAAGCCAAAGATATCTTTTACCTTCGGATTTAGTTTCATTTTTGGTAATGGTCGTGGCTCTCTGGATAATTGTAATTCAACCTGTTCCATATGGTTGCTGTAAATATGGGCATCGCCAAAGGTATGCACAAAATCTCCTGCTTGGTAACCGCAAACTTGAGCCACCATCATAGTTAATAAAGCATATGAAGCAATATTAAATGGAACACCCAAGAAAATATCAGCACTGCGTTGGTATAATTGACACGATAATTTTCCATCCGCTACATAAAACTGAAAGAAAGCATGACACGGTGGAAGCGCAGCTTTTCCGTTTGCTACATTTTCTGAAAAAGGTTTGCTCGTGTTTGGCATCACACTAGGATTCCAAGCGCTGACCAACATTCTACGACTATCTGGATTAGTTTTTAGGGTTTCAATAATTTCTGAAATTTGATCAATCTCTTCACTGTTCCAGTTTCGCCATTGATGTCCGTAAACAGGTCCAAGATCACCTTTCTCATCAGCCCATTCGTTCCAGATTCTAACGCCGTTTTCTTGTAGATATTTTATGTTGGTATCACCATTTAAAAACCAAAGCAATTCATAAATAATTGATTTTAAGTGTAGTTTTTTTGTGGTGACCATTGGGAATCCTTCGCTAAGGTCAAATCGCATTTGGTAGCCAAAAACACTTTTTGTGCCAGTGCCGGTACGATCGTGTTTTTCTGTTCCGTTTTCTAAAACGTGTTTTATAAGGTCATGGTATTGCTTCATCGTCAAAAATTTAAGTCGTTAAATGTAAAAAAACGAAGCTGTATTTTAAAACTGGCAGTCGTTTCACTTATTAATAGTTATTAACTATTCAGAAAAAATTATCCAATTATCATTCCTGCAATAGTAGCAGAAATTAAAGAAGCTATGGTTCCTCCAATTAAAGCTTTCATTCCAAATCTTGATAACTGTTTACGTTGTCCCGGTGCTAAAGAGCCAATTCCTCCAATTTGTATCCCGATAGAGGCAAAATTGGCAAACCCACATAGCATATAGGTGGCCATAATGATTGACTTTTCGTATTTTAAATGAAGGTCGTTCGTTACATCTTTTAAATCAGCTAGCTGAATGTAACCTACAAATTCACTAGCGGCGAGTTTTATTCCCAGCAATTGTCCCATTAACATCATATCTTCACTGGAAACTCCAATAAGCCACATAAGTGGTGCAAATAGATATCCTAAGATAAATTCTAAAGAAAGCTTATCGTAAGGGGTGTACATAGCAATTACTTCATTTAAAGAAGTAAAATGCCAATCTATTTTTAAAGATTTAATAGCAAAGCCATCAAAACCAGCTATTCCGCCTAAAACCCCGTTTACTAAAGCAATCATTGCAACAAAAACCAGCAACATCGCTCCAACATTTACGGCTAAACGCAATCCTTCTGTAGTTCCGTTTGCGATGGAATCTAACAGGTTAGAGCCTATTTTTTCAGAAGAAACTTTTGCGTCCGTATTAACTATTTCGGTTTGAGGATATAATATTTTTGAAATTACAATAGCTCCAGGTGCTGCCATTACCGATGCTGCTAACAAGTGTTTTGCAAAGGTAAGCCTTAAAAGAGGATCGTCACCTCCCAAAAAGCCAATATATGCAGCGAGAACAGCCCCTGCTACGGTTGCCATACCGCCTATCATAACAAGTAGTATTTCCGACTTGTTCATTTTTTCTAAATAGGCTTTTATTAAAAGTGGGGCTTCAGTTTGTCCTAAAAAGATGTTTCCGGCAACACTTAAACTTTCCGCGCCAGAAATTTTTAATAATTTGGATAATAACCAAGCTAACGCCCGAACTACTTTTTGAATAATACCTAGATAGAATAACACTGAGGTTAAAGCTGAAAAGAATATAATGGTAGGAAGCACTTGGAAAGCAAATATAAATCCAAAGGTATCCATATCCACCACTAACCCTTCGAACAAAAATTTACTTCCTGCTTGGGTATATTCTAATATACTAATGAAAACATTCCCGATGGCTTCAAAAATACTTTGTATAAAAGAAACTTTTAATACTCCAATTGCAATTACAAGCTGAAATGCTAAACCAATTCCTACTGTTTTCCAGTTAATTGCCCTGCGGTTAGAGCTAAATAAAAAGGCTATGAATATTAATGAAATCATACCTACCACACCTCGCCAAAGGCTATTAAAAGAAAAACCTTGTGCAGGCACTATCTCGTCTGTGTCTTTAGTGATTGTTGGTGTTTCAGTTGTTGTAGCTGTAATTATTTCGTCGTTTCGCTTACTTTTAAAATTATAAATCACTTGATTTTTAGAAAAAACGAGTGACGAGTCTGTTAAGGTTTCTACTCGGTAGCGGCGTATGATGTTTTTTGGGGTATCATAAAAAAACACCAAAAGGTTGTTTTGGTAAATATAATCACCAGAGGCTTTTATAGAGTCCTTGGTCTGTAAACCATATTCAAACCTCCCATTTTCTATGTTTAAATAATCTTGATTAGGGTCTAGGTTAACTAAGGAAGTACTTTTTTGATTTTCAACTTTTTGAAACAACCAGTTTTTTTCAATAGTTTGTGAAAAAACGGTAGAACAGAAAAAACATAAAAAAGCAATCAATAAAAAATTCCGCATAGAGTTTATAGATTATTAATTACTTCTGAAAAAGGTTAGGATACATAATAATATGTTTACTGAAAGTCTTATTAAAAGCTTATTCTCGTTTAGAAATTTCATCCCTGATGCTGGCCGCTCTTTCATAGTCTTCGTTAGCAACAGATTCGTCCAGCATTTCATTTAATTCTTTTAAGGAAAATTTACTGAAATTCTGTTTTGAAGGTGCAATAGACTCTTTGTCTTCTCCGCCAATTAATTCTTCTAACACAGACTCTTCATCTTTTGAGATCTTATCTTTTTTCTTTTTAGGTGTAGTTTTTAAAAAGATACCAGCCTTGTCTAAAATATTTTTATAAGTAAAAATAGGTGCGTTAAACCGAAGTGCTAACGCAATAGCATCACTTGTTCGTGCGTCTACTATTTCTTCCAACCCATCACGTTCACATATAATGCTTGAGTAAAAAACACCATCCACTAATTTATGAATAATCACTTGTTTGATGACGATTTCAAATCGATCTGCAAAATTTTTAAAAAGATCGTGGGTGAGAGGGCGAGGGGGTTTAATTTCCTTTTCCAAAGCAATGGCAATGGATTGTGCTTCAAAAGCTCCAATAACAATTGGCAGTTTCCGTTCTCCATCCATTTCGCTCAATATTAAAGCGTATGCACCATTTTGCGTTTGGCTATAGGATATTCCTTTTATGTTTAGTCTTACAAGACTCATTAAAGAAGTATAATTTCAATGTTAAAGGGTATAACGTATTAATGTGAAAACCCTTATAAAAAATAAAGCTGTTTAAAAAAGGAAGTTTCCTTAATTAAACAGCCTTTTATATTAGGCACAAAGTAACAAAAATTATGCGTTCTGTGCTTTGAATTCTTTTAATTTTTCATTCAGCTTCGGCACTACTTCAAATGCATCGCCTACAATACCGTAATCTGCATTTTTAAAGAACGGTGCTTCTGGGTCGTTATTGATTACAACTTTTGTTTTTGAAGCATTAATACCAGCCAAGTGCTGTATCGCTCCAGAAATACCAATTGCAATGTAAAGATTTGCAGCTACTGGCTTACCAGTTTGTCCTACGTGTTCACTGTGAGGTCTCCATCCCATATCACTAACGGGCTTAGAACAAGCGGTTGCAGCACCTAGAATATCCGCCATTTCTTCAATCATTTCCCAGTTTTCAGGTCCTTTAAGTCCACGACCTCCCGAAACTACAATTTCGGCATCGGCTATAGTTACCTTATCGGTTGCTTTGTCCACAGAAACCACATCTACTGAAAAGTCTTCAGAAGAAAGTTCTGGTGCAAAATCTTCAGCAGTTCCAGCTGCTTCGTTTTCTTTAACACCGTAGGCGTTTTTTGCTAACCCTATTACTTTTACATCGGTTTTAAATTCGGTAATAGAAAACGCTTTGTTAGTGAAAACACTGTGTTTTACTTTGAAAGGCTCTGTGCTTTCTGGAAGTTCGCTTACGTTTGGCACGTAGCCTGCATCTAAATTTACAGCTAATAGCGGTGCCATATATTTACTGTTGGCACTACTAGAAACCACAACTACTTTGGCGTCTTCCTTTTTTGCTGCTTGTGCTACTGCATCTGCATATGCTTCAGCATTAAACTTATCTAATTTGTCATTAGAAACATTCAGCACCTTATCGGCACCGTATTTTCCTAATTCACTTGTGTCGCCACCATTAATAGTAACGGCTGTTACTGGAGTGCCCATTTTGTCTGCAATTCCTTTAGCGTAGGAAACAGCTTCTTGAGCTATTTTTTTAAACTTTCCTTCTTCGGATTCTGTATATACTACTACTGACATATTTTAATTTTTTTTGAATTCTGAAAAAAATCAGATTGTAATTTTAGTTTGCTTTAGATTTCAAATACTCCCGAAATATTCTTCGGAAACACAATGTCTTTAGATTACTTTAGCTTCGTTATGAAGTAAATCAACTAATTCGTCAACGGTTTCAACCAATTTGATGTCACCTTTTGGAGCTGGTTTTTCAAATTGTGCCGTTTGTGTTTCAGCATTTGCGTCTACAGCATCTTTTACTGTTAATGGTTTTTTACGGGCTTGCATAATACCACGCATATTCGGGATACGAAGATCACTTTCTTCTACAATACCTTTTTGTCCCCCTACTACTAAAGGCAATTTAGCCTTTACAGTTTCTTTACCTCCATCAATTTCACGGATGGCGGTTGCTGTATCACCTTCAATTTCAAGGCTTATGCAGGTGTTTACAAAATTAGCACCAGTTAATTGCGCAATCATTCCAGGGACCATTCCGCCATTGTAATCAATAGATTCACGACCTCCAAGTACAAGGTCGTAACCACCTTCTTTTACTACATTGGCCAATTGCTTAGCAACTGAAAAACCATCGGTAGCTTCAGCGTCTACTCGAATCGCTTCGTCTGCACCTATGGCAAGAGCTTTTCTTAGCGTAGGTTCAGTTTCGGCACCGCCCACATTAACAACATGTACGCTAGCACCTTGCTTTTCTTTAAACCACATAGCGCGGGTAAGACCAAATTCATCATTAGGATTGATTACAAACTGTACCCCGTTTGTATCAAATTTGGTATCGTTATCGGTAAAATTAATTTTTGAAGTAGTGTCCGGTACGTGACTTATACACACTAAAATTTTCATATAATTTGTATCTTTTTGAGTAATATTTTTTTTGGGTAATTCAATGCTAAATTTGCTTTGAATTACTCAGGCACGAAGATAGGGATATATTTCCAAAAAATGCTATGCACGCATAATAAAATTCCGTTAAATGTTAATAAAAAGTGCGTTCACACATTCAGAATATACTATTTTTGTCACCTTGACAAATTTTTCAGAATAGAAAAGAAGTACTACAGATGAAAACACTACAATTCCGTGAAGCGATACAGGAAGCCATGAGCGAAGAAATGCGTCGCGACGATACTATATATTTAATGGGTGAAGAAGTGGCCGAATACAACGGCGCTTATAAGGCCAGTAAAGGAATGCTCGATGAGTTTGGGGCAAAACGAATTATCGATACCCCAATTTCTGAACTTGGTTTTTCGGGAGTTGGTGTCGGTTCTGCCATGAATGGTAACCGTCCTATTATTGAATTTATGACGTTTAATTTCTCGTTAGTAGGAATTGACCAAATAATAAACAATGCTGCAAAAATGCGCCAAATGAGTGGCGGGCAATTTAATATTCCTATTGTATTTAGAGGGCCAACCGCTTCTGCAGGGCAATTGGCGGCAACACACTCGCAAGCTTTTGAAAGCTGGTACGCAAACTGCCCAGGATTGAAAGTTGTGGTGCCTAGTAATCCTAAAGACGCTAAGGGACTGTTGAAAAGTGCCATCCGTGATGACGATCCAGTAATTTTTATGGAAAGTGAGCAGATGTATGGTGACAAAGGTGAAGTGCCTGAAGGGGAATATTTAATCCCATTGGGCGTTGCTGAAGTAAAACGTAAAGGAGCTGATGTGACAATTGTTTCCTTCGGAAAAATTATCAAAGCCGCATACAAAGCTGCCGAAGATCTTGCAGAGGAAGGAATAGAGTGTGAAATTATTGACCTTCGTACCGTGCGCCCTATGGATCACGAGACGATTTTAGAGTCGGTTAAAAAAACAAATAGATTAGTAATTTTAGAAGAAGCATGGCCTTTTGGCAATATCGCAACCGAAATTACGTATCAAGTACAAAGCCAAGCTTTTGATTATCTGGATGCACCTATCGTTAAAATAAACACAGGTGATACTCCGGCGCCATATTCACCAGAATTATTAAAAGAATGGTTGCCAGGACCAGCCGATGTGGTAAAAGCAGTGAAAAAAGTGATGTACAAATAAAAACGTATAAAGTGGCATCGGCTTTGATGCACACTTATTTATAAAACCTTCCTTACTTTTGTAATGTAAGGTTTTTTTATCTACTAAACGTAGCAGATTTAAACCTATATGAAGCATTTTCTTTTTTTGTTTTTATTCTTATCCACTTCAATTTTGGTAGCTCAAACCAAAGTTAGCGGGCTTGTCAAGGATGCTTCTGGTGAACCACTGCCTTTCGTTAACGTAATTTTTAAAGATTCAAACGAAGGAACTATTTCTAACGAAGAAGGTCGGTTTTATATTGAAAGTGATTCAAGTTACGATGCAGTAGTGTTTTCATTTATAGGTTATAAAACCAAGGAGGTTACTTTAGGGGCTAAGAACACCTATAAAATGGAGGTGGTTTTAGAAGAAGAAGCTGCCGCCTTAGATGAGGTAGTCCTTATAAGTGGTAAACAGCCTAAAGAAAACAATCCAGCGATTGATATTCTTCGTAAAATTTGGGAAAACCGACGCGAAAATGGGGTTAAAAAATTTAAGCAATACAGCTACGATAAATATGAAAAGCTAGAATTTGACTTAAATACTATTGACAGTACCCTCATTAAAAGCCGAATTTTTAAAGGGATGGAGTTTATCTGGGGCCAGATTGATACTTCAAACGTTACCGGGAATTCATACTTGCCTATTTTTATCAACGAGGCGTATTCTAAAGTGTACGGGGATAATGTTTTAAATGAAGAAAAAGAGGTTTTAAAAGGAAATAAAAATTCTGGTTTTGAAAACAACCAAACCTTAATTGCTTTTGTAAAAGACTTGTACAAAGAATATAATGTCTATGATAATTACCTGAAATTTTTTGATAAAGCCTTTACTAGTCCATTGTCCAGAACGGGAATTGATGTTTACAATTACAAGTTGTTAGATAGTGCTTATCGTGATAATAAGTGGTGTTATAATATTGTTTATTATCCACGTAGAAAAAACGAGCTTACTTTTAAAGGTGATTTTTGGGTTAATGATACTACATGGGCCATTAAGGAAATTAACTTGCAGGCTTCAAAAAGTGCTAATATAAACTGGGTGCGTGAAGTGTATATAGAGCAAGAGTTTGATGTTTTAAACGATAGTACTTTTTTAATAACCCGTGATCATTTTTTAAGTGATTTTAGTCTTCAGAAAAAAGAAGAAGCCCAAGGAATTTACGGTAAAAGGACAACGCTTTATGACAATTACGAGTTTGACATAAAAAAAGACAAAAGTTTCTACGGCGAGCAGACAGATCCCTACAACGAAGAAATATACAATCGCCCAGATAGCTTCTGGGATCAAAACCGAATGGAGGGATTGAGCAAAGATGAAAAAGGTATTTACACTATGCTCGATACCTTAAAAACCATCCCCCGTTTTAAGGCATTATACAATATTGGGGCAACCTTGGCAAGTGGCTATTACGAAGTTGACAATTTTGACGTTGGTCCCGTGTTTTCCATATTCGGATTTAATGAAGCCGAAGGATTGCGTATTCGTTTAGGAGGACGAACGTATTTTAGTCAGAACGATCCTTGGCGAATTGAAACCTTTGGGGCCTATGGCTTTAAAGATAAACGATTCAAATTCGGGGTCTCAGGAAAACTGTTGTTAGATAGAAAATCACGATTAACCATTTTTAGTGGGTATCGAAAAGATGTAGAACAAACGGGAGCGACTTTAACTACGAGTAATGATGTTTTAGGGCGAAGTTTAGCTTCTTCATCTTTAATTTCAGTGGGAGCCAACGATCGGCTTACACGAATAAAATTAGCCACTGCTGGATTTTCGGTTGAACCAGCAAAAAACTTTACAATTCGGGTAACTGGATCCCACCGAAAATTAATATCTGCTACTGATACTTTCAGTCTCGATTATTTTACTGAAGATGGAAGTATAAAGAGCACCATTTCGCAACCTGAAATTGAACTAGGCCTCTTTTACACGCCTAGTAGAAAAACCTCTGGGTACGGAGTAGAAAGGACCATTATAAACGATGGTGATTTCCCTAGCTTTTATTTGGGCTATACCTATGGTTTAAAAAATATACTGGATGGTGATTTTGAATATAAAAAACTACAAGCTTTTTACACCCAGCCGTGGAATATTGGAGGTTTTGGCCGACTATATTCAACCATTGAGGTAGGAAAAATTTTCGATCCAGTTCCGTTAGGGTTATTAAGTCCGGTGCCTGGTAATCAAACCTACTTTAGCTTATATAATGCGTTTACAAACTTAGATTATTATGAGTTTGTAACCGATACTTATACATCATTACACTTACAGCACAATTTTGGAGGCCGAATTTTTGGTCGTATTCCTGGACTTCGCGATTTAGACCTTCGTGAAATTATTGGGTTTAGAGCTGTTTATGGTGAAATATCCGATGAAAACAGAGCGTTAAATGCTTCAAATATTGTGTATCGTGCACCCGAAGACATTTACTGGGAATGGAGCGTGGGTGTTGGAAATATTTTCAGAATTTTCCGTCTTGATTTTAACTTCCGAGGAAATTATTTAGGCAATCCCGATGCTCGTGAGTTTGGAGTTACTGGTATTTTTGGCTTTTCTTTTTAAAAAAAACTTTTCAGAAATAAAAACATACTAAATAAATATTCTATATTTGTTTCATTATGAAGTCAATGGATATTGCATAACGACACATTCTATTAAAAAGCGTAGTTAATCAAACTCTTTTTTATTAGGAATGTTCCCTCTCTTTTTAGAGAGGTTTTATTGTATGTACTAACCAACATCTTCAACAAATGACTTCATTAAACAATACCCTAGTAAATTTTATAAAACTTTTTAAACAAGCTATTTCAGGAAAAGAAATAGACTATACCAAAGGAAGTATTCGCAAAGCTATTTTCTTGCTTTCTGTACCCATGATTCTTGAAATGTGTATGGAATCAATTTTTGCTTTGGTTGATATCGCTTTTGTTTCACAAATAAGTACCAACGCAGTTGCAACTATTGGTCTCACCGAATCGGTAATAACCCTTGTATATGCTGTGGCTGTGGGTCTAAGTATGGCGGCAACTGCTGTTGTGGCAAGACGTATTGGAGAAAAGGATACTTCTGGCGCCAATAGAGCCGCAGTGCAAGTAATTATTTTGGGTGTTTTGGTAGCTATTGTCGTATCGGTATTCGGGATTTTATATCCAAAAGAAATATTGGGTCTTATGGGTGGCGAACGCGATTTAATTGAAGAAGGCTATCGGTATACTCAAATTCTTTTCGGTGGAAATATTACCATCGTATTATTATTTCTTATCAATGCTATTTTTCGAGGAGCTGGGAATGCTTCTATGGCGATGTGGGTGTTAATTCTTTCCAATGGATTAAATATTATGCTCGACCCGATATTTATTTTTGGTTTGGGGCCTATACCCGAATACGGAGTCGCCGGAGCTGCAATTGCTACTACAATTGGTAGGGGTGTGGCTGTGTTGTTTCAGTTGTTTATTCTTTTTTATGGAGCTACGCGAATAAAATTAGCTTTTAAAGATATAGTGATTAATATTTCAGTAATGTGGAACCTCATAAAGGTTTCGTTGGGTGGAATAGGCCAATTTATCATTGGTACGTCTAGCTGGATATTTTTAATGCGAATTATGAGTGAGTTTGGCAGTGAAGTACTAGCAGGTTATACAATCTCAATACGTATTATGATGTTTACCATGATGCCCGCTTGGGGAATGAGTAATGCTGCGGCAACTTTAGTTGGTCAAAATCTTGGAGCTAAAAAACCAGATAGAGCAGAAACTTCGGTTTGGAAAACCGGAAAGTACAATGCTTGGTTTATGTTAATTGTTTCCGTTTTTTATTTTGCTTTTGCTGAAGCTATAGTCGGCTGGTTTAGCCCACAACCGGAAGTGATTAAATACGGGGCTCTAAGCCTGCAAATTATTACGGCTGGGTACGTTTTTTATGCCTATGGAATGACGATTACGAATGCTTTTAATGGTGCCGGAGATACTAAAACGCCTACTGTTATTAATTTCTTTTGTTTTTGGGTGCTTCAATTACCTTTCGCATATATTGCAGCCATTTGGCTTGATTGGGGCCCCACGGGAGTTTTTTGGGCTATAACAATAGCAGAAGTGCTTATAGCCATCATAGCCATAATTTGGTTTAAAAAAGGGAAGTGGAAACTGGTCGAAGTGTAATAAAAAAGGTTGCTTAATATTAAGCAACCTTTTAAAACTTATCTTAAAAAGAAATTAAAAATCTGCTCTTAATGATAGGATGAAATTCCTTCCTGTACCTGAAATACCAGAACTATATGGACGGTACCTTCGGTCTGTAATATTTTCAAGTCCGCCAGTAACGGTAAACGTATCGTTTAGTTGGTAACTTGCTTTGTAGTTAAGTGTATACCAACCTGCAGCGTATGGGTTGCCATTTTCATCAATTGCATAGATTTCCGTTTTACCTTGTTCAGACTCTGGTAAATCTTCGAAGTCACGTTTGCCGCTGTAATTCATATACAATTGCATATTCAAGTTTTGGGCTCTATATGTTAGTCTTGAAACCCCAAACCAAGGAGCGGCGTGCCGGGAACGGCTTGTAGTGCCGTCATCCAACTCTTCTTCACCATATTGGTAATTAAAATCTGAAGAGAAGCCAAAACCACTAGGCAGTTTTACTTCTACACCCGCCTGCACACCATATACATTTGCTTCAGCAGCGTTTTGGATGGCTTGCACTTGACTTAATTGACCATCATAAACAATACTGTCTTGACCGTTTAGTTTAAAATCACGACGAACCAATGCATTTTTTAAATGCGTATAATAACCAGTAACATCTACTTTTACAACATCGTCAAACACCTTTGCAATCCCTAAATCGATATTATAGGCATATTCAGCATCTAAATCAGGGTTTGGAACTACTACCGAACCTGGTTCAGAATCAAACACCTTCCCAACATCATCCACATTGGGTGCTCTAAAAGCTGTAGAAGCATTAGAACTAATTACCCAATCGTCACTTGGACGGTAAACCACACCTAAGCTTCCGGTAAGGTTGCCGTTTTCCAAATCTGCTTTTTCAAAAGGAAATGGATAAAACTGCGTGTCAAACTCGGCATCTAGCTTGATAAAATTATACCGAAGACCACCTTGTAATAATATTTGATCGTTAATAGTAAATTGATCTGAAACATAAGCTGCATATGATGACCAAGTTGCTTCTGGATAGCGGCTTGGCCCCGGTTGGCTAAGGCCAGTTTCAATATTAAGGTCAATTCCTGTTGAGTTCACCTCGTTAGTAACAGCTTCGAGGCCGTAATATAATTCATGTTTCTCGCCTAAAGCCTTTACAAAATCTACATTGGCAGAATACGCATCTACTTTTTCAACACGTGTTTCACGATTAGGATCATTAAAGTTTCGGCTTATACGGCTTTCTTCAAAATTTTGAATCGCTAAACGTACTGATAACTGATCATAAATAGTACTTTGTTTGCTATGAGTAATATTTAAATTATTCATCATCCATTTTTGTGGACCATATTTCCACTCACCATAACGAGGTGTACCATCGCGAGTTCGTAAATGACGGTCATACCTTCCGTATTCAGAGGTTTCAGAATAATGTAAACCATACTGGAAGTCCCAGTTTTCGTTAGGTTGAAAACGTACTTTTTGCATCAAGTTAATTTGAGAATAAGCCGAGGGTGTTTGTACACGAGGATCTTCATTATTAACCACTACATCCATACTGTCTTGGCGTTTTACAAAGTAAGGGCGTAAAAATTCATCGGGACCTTCGCTACCTTGTTTTAAATCTTCATAATCGTACGAAGTTATACTGGTGGTGAAAGCCCATTTTTCCCAACCCACATTAACATCTAAATGCGCAGTTTTTTCATTGTTAGCCGAAGCATATCGCGTCACCGCTTTACCTGTAATAAAAGGTTTATCATCTAATGAAAACTGTGGTGTAAGAGTTTTAAAGCTCATAACTCCACCAATGGCATCACTTCCGTATATAACTGAGCCCGGACCAAAAAGTACTTCAACGTTTTCAGTGGCAAAAGGATCTAGTGAAATTACATTTTGCAGATTTCCACCTCTAAAAATCGCTGTGTTCATCCGTACACCATCGATGGTGTAAACCAAACGATTGGTAGCGAAACCACGAATCATTGGGCTTCCACCACCTTGCTGACTTTTTTGGATGAATACTTCCCCCGAAATCCCTAACAAATCGGCAGCAGTTTGTGGGTTTTGCAATTTAATTTCTTCCGAGGAAATAGACGTAACTTTTGAAGGGACATCAGATGAAGATTGGTTCCATCGTGTTGCCGAAACAATCACCTCATCCATACTTATGTTTGAAGCCTCCATTAATAAAAGAAAGTCTGCAGCTTGCAATTCCGCATAACTTTTAACTTCAGTTTTATAACCGAGGGTTCGTATTTCAATTTTTTCAGCATCTTTTAAAGCCGAAATATTTGCCTTTCCTTTAGAATTAGTCGTGGCATAGGCATTCGTACTTTTACTGATGAGGGTGACCAGTTCCAGAGGTTGTTCTGTTTCCTGATCTTTTATGGTAATTACTTGGGCGCTTGCTGTATAGGCAAAGCCTAATAATACCATCAATAAAATAATTTTTTTCATTGTTGGGTAATTAAGTTTTAAAATAAAATAATGTAGTACAGTTGTAGGTATAACTGACTAATTCACCTAGTGTAAGGTGAAAAATATATAGTTGAATGTGTTCTTAACTTACCCGGGGAGGTGTGTCTGGTGGTGGAAAAGAAATAGACCTATAATGTATTGCAGAGTAACTAATTTCTTCTTTAAGATTATTTGTTTTTAAAGCATTAGGGTGCCAAGTATGTTTCTTTTGAATAAATAAAGTAAGGTAAAAAGTATTGAGTCGCTTTTGTTTTTCTTTGGTTTGATTGTCTTCACCTAAAACTCCTATAAATATTTTATTTAGCTTTTTATTCAATTTGGTTTCTTCATAATCCCACCAGCACCAATACGCAACACTGTCTTTAGTGATTTTGGTTTCAACAATGTCGTACATTTGTCCATTATACTCAAACTCTTTAGCGTGTTCCCACCTTAGTTTTTTATCTACTTCAGCTTTTGAAAATTTCAGTAAAACAAGCTCTTCTTTGTCAATACCAGCGATAAGTTTCCACTTAACCTCTTTTTTAAGGTTTTTTTTATGAAAAGTTAACCATATGTAGGTGCCTGCTGAAGGTAGCAGTAAGCAAACTAATAGAAATATGCCTATGTATTTCTTCATACAGGTTAAAGGTATAGCTAGCAAATGTAATTAATTTCATGCTTCTTCTATCCCGTGCTAAGTTGAGTTTTGAAAACGCTCCTTTTTTTAATGTAAAATTAAAGTTGTTTTTGCTGTATTAACCGTCTAAAAGAGTTATTTTTGCACCCCCAAAGTAAACTGGTTTTACAGTTAAAAAAGAAGATAATAATAAACTGAATAAAATGACTGCAGACAAAGTACAGACTTTCGATGTATTGATCGAGATCCCGAAAGGAAGCCGAAACAAGTATGAGTACGATTTTGATTTGAAGAAAATACGCTACGACCGTATGATCTTCTCATCTATGATGTACCCAGCAGATTATGGCTTTATGCCAGAAACATTAGCTTTAGATGGTGATCCATTAGATGTATTGGTTTTAGTAACCGAGCCAACCTTCCCAGGTTGTGTAATTGAAGTAAAACCTATTGGAGTATTCCATATGGCAGATGAAAAAGGACCAGATGAGAAAGTAATCTGTGTGCCCGTAAGTGATCCAATTGCAAATAATGTGAAAGACCTTAATGAGTTAAACCCACATTTAATTAAAGAAATTGAACACTTTTTTCAAGTATATAAAGACTTAGAAGAAAAGAAAGTTGACGTTGGCGGTTGGGGTGATGTTAATGAAGCAAAAGAAATTGTTGCTAAGTGTGTAGATCGTTTTAGAGAAAGTGATATACCTTTTCAAGAAGTAAGTATTCGTTAATATTTTTTTCCTTTAAGATACTATTACCAAAAATTAGAAAGCAATAACCAACTTGGTTATTGCTTTTTTGTTTTGTCCTATTTTGTTACTTTAGCATCGCTTTAACAAAATCTTTATAAAATTATGGAACAAAACATTATTTATGTGCCTATAGTATTGGCTATTTTAGGTCTTCTTTTTATGCTCGTTAAAATGAGTTGGGTAAAAAAACAACCAGCAGGAAGCGAGCGTATGCAATCTATTTCAAAAAGTATTAAAGAAGGCGCACTCGCATTTTTAAGTGCAGAATATAGGCTGTTGGCCATATTTGCAGTCATAGCAGGAGTGTTGCTTTTTATTATTTCTACATTGGTGCCATCTACTAGTTGGATGATTGTTCCTGCCTTTTTTATCGGTGCTATCTTTTCGGCATTGGCTGGAAATATAGGAATGCGCGTTGCTACCGAAGCAAACGCACGTACTGCTGAAGCTGCTAAAACTAGTTTGCCACAAGCACTGAAAGTTTCTTTTGGAGGTGGTACAGTAATGGGACTTGGTGTAGCCGGACTTGCGGTTTTAGGCCTTAGTTTGTTCTTTATGTTTTTCGCCAGTCAGTTTATTACTGAAGGCGGTGATTTTTATGGGGATATGACTATTGTTTTGGAAGCCTTAGCAGGATTCTCACTTGGTGCTGAAAGTATCGCACTTTTTGCTCGTGTGGGTGGTGGAATTTACACCAAAGCAGCCGATGTAGGTGCCGATTTGGTTGGTAAAGTAGAAGCTGGAATCCCGGAGGATGATCCGCGTAACCCAGCTACAATTGCGGATAACGTTGGGGACAATGTAGGTGATGTTGCAGGGATGGGTGCCGATCTCTTCGGAAGTTATGTTGCAACCGTTCTAGCCGCCATGGTATTGGGTAATTACCTAATTCGCGATATGAGTGTAGATGGACAGTTTACAGATGCCTTCGGAAATATGGGGCCGATTTTGTTACCTATACTAATCGCTGGTGTTGGAATTTTAGCCTCTATAATCGGAACCTTTTTAGTCGGAATTAAAAGTAATGATGCCAAAGAACCACAAGTACAAAGAGCTTTAGATATGGGTAACTGGACGTCGATTATTCTTACCTTAATTGCTAGTTGGTTTTTAATAGACTGGATGTTGCCAGAAACTATGAGCATGGCATTCTTTGGCGAGGGTGTTAAAGAAATACCTAGCATCAACGTATTTTGGGCCGCTTGTATTGGATTAGCGGTAGGAGCACTTATTTCGTTTGTAACAGCACATTATACTAGTTTGGGTAAAAAACCAGTTATGGATATTGTTCAAAATTCATCTACAGGTGCTGCAACCAATATTATTGCAGGGTTGGCTGTTGGAATGAAATCTACTTTTTGGAGTGTGCTACTTTTTGCCGCTGCCATTTATGGATCATATGAGTTAGCTGGATTCTACGGGGTAGCGTTAGCTGCATCTGCGATGATGGCAACTACTGCAATGCAATTAGCAATCGATGCTTTTGGGCCTATTGCCGATAATGCTGGTGGTGTTGCCGAAATGAGCGAACTAGAACCCCACGTTCGTGAACGTACTGATATTTTAGATTCTGTAGGAAACACAACAGCAGCAGTAGGTAAAGGATTTGCGATTGCCTCAGCGGCTTTAACTGCATTGGCTTTATTTGCGGCTTACGTTACGTTCACAGGAATTGATGGTATTAATATTTTCCGTGCGGATGTGTTGGCAATGTTGTTTGTAGGTGGAATGATTCCAGTAGTATTTTCAGCATTAGCGATGAAATCGGTAGGAAAAGCAGCGATGAAAATGGTGCAAGAAGTTCGCCGTCAGTTTAAAGAAATACCTGGTATTATGGAAGGGACTGCCACGCCAGAATATGGAAAGTGTGTAGATATTTCAACTAAAGCTGCATTACGGGAAATGATTCTTCCAGGTTTATTAACCATTGTAACCCCTGTTGTTATCGGACTAATATTCGGTGCAGAACCTTTAGGGGGGTATATGGCTGGTGTTTGCGTAAGCGGTGTAATGTGGGCGATATTTCAGAATAATGCTGGAGGAGCTTGGGACAACGCGAAAAAATCATTTGAAGCTGGTGTTATGATCAACGGCGAAATGACTTATAAAGGAAGCGATGCCCATAAAGCTGCTGTTACAGGTGATACGGTTGGAGATCCGTTTAAAGATACTTCAGGACCATCGATGAACATTTTAATTAAATTAACGTGTTTAGTGGGTCTAGTGATCGCCCCAATTTTAGGTGGTCACGGAATGGATGAAGAAATAAAAGGCGAAAATGTTTCAGAAGAAATGTATATGATCGATGAAGATGGAAACCAAACGTTGTTAACCGATAACCAAGCGGAACAGGTGAAAGAAGTTTCAAAAGAAATTATGGTAAGCTTATCATCAAATGATACCTTAACAACTGCAGATGTGACCATCAAAACAACAAAAGATGGAGAAACAACTACCGAAAGTAAAACCTTTAAAGGAACAGAAGAAGAGGTAAATGCTCAAATTGAAGCGCTAAGAGATCAATCTCAAGAATAGTGCTTCTTTGTTAAAATTAATGTAAACCCTGATTAACAGTCAGGGTTTTTTTATGTTTTTATAGTATCTTTCAGATAATGAACTACGACGATTTAATAACATTGGGGATAGCTTTTGGCTTAGGAATGTTGGTTGGCTTACAGCGTCAACGGACCGATAATAAAATGGCTGGCGTTAGAACGTTCACGCTTATTTCCATTCTTGGTGTTGTGTCAGGTTTTTTAAGTAGGGATTTTGACAATCCATTTATACTTCCGGTTATGGGGTTGGCTGTCACAGGATTACTAATCACCGCCAATATAATAAAGCTTAAAAAGCTAAATGAAGCTGATATAGGTCAAACCACTGAGGTTGCTGCCTTGCTTATGTTTGCTATTGGGGGCTATTTAGTACTTGGTGATCAAGTAATAGGTGTTGTGGTCGGTGGTGTTATGGCTGTACTATTATACGTAAAGGAGCATCTTCACGATTTTATTGAAAACTTAAAAGACAAAGACTTAGCAGCAATCATGACATTTGCCGGGATTTCATTGGTTATTTTACCAATACTACCAAATAAAACCTATGGCCCTTTAGATGTTATAAACCCTAAAAATATATGGTTAATGGTTACACTTATTGTAGGGATAAGTGTAATAGGTTACTTTATTTACAAATTTGTAGGTAAAAAAGTAGGTGTTATTTCAAATGGGGTTTTAGGAGGCTTAATTAGTAGTACCGCTACCACAGTAAGCTATGCACGAAAAACTAAAGATGCCAAGAACATTGGAAAAATGGCTGCTTTTGTTATAACCGCTGCCTCTGCCATAGCATTGGTAAGGGTATTGATAGAAGTAGGGGTGGTCATCCCTGAAAAACTTCCTCAAATAATGCTACCGATTATAGTTGAGCTTATAATTATGATAGTGTTGTGTGTAGGCTTGTTTTATTTGTTTAATAATGACGAAAAAGATGACGAAATGCCAGAGCCTAAAAACCCAGCTCAATTTAAAAGTGCACTAGTATTTGGACTTTTATATGGACTTATTTTATTAGCTGTAGCATTTACAAAAGAAGAATTTGGCAACGAGGCTTTATATATTGTCGCAATTATAAGTGGTTTAACAGATGTAGATGCTATCACACTTTCTTTATCACAAACTATGAAAGGAGGAGGGTTGAATACTGAAACAGGATGGCGTTTAATCCTCTTGGCATCCCTTTCAAACTTACTTTTTAAAGGTATTATGGCGGCTGTTTTGGGAACCAAAGAGTTAACTAAATGGATTGCAATCTCATTTGGTATATCCATTGCAGCAGGTTTATTATTAATGTGGTTGTGGCCAGAAACTTGGGTGTTGTAATATGGGGCTATTCAAAAAAGATCCATTACAAATAATTACTTTTCACAGTTATGGAACGGATTCTCATTTGTATTTACGTGGAAGAGCGTTAGAAGATGAAAACATCGACCTTTCCAAAAACGGAATTTTCAGCTTGATAAAAAATACCTATAAACGTTTTGAAACCGACGAAATCCCATTTTCAAAACTTAAAATAACATTACCGGATGATTCAGTTTATTATACTGAAACCGATAAAAGAGGTTATTTTAAATTTAAGGAAACCATTCCGGGCTTAGATAAACTCACAAATGAAGAGGGTTGGTTGCAATATGAAATTTCTTTTGAAGAATCATTCCCCAATAGAATTATAAATAATCAAAACCGGTTTCCTGGTGAGATGCTTATTCCTTCAAGAAAAAGTGAATTTGGTGTGATTAGCGATATTGACGATACCATAATCCATACAGGTGTTGCTTCATTTTTAAAATTAAAATTAGTTTTTAATACTTTTTTCAGAAATGCGGAAAGTAGATCACCTTTGGAAGGTGCTTCAGATTTTTATCAGTTATTGCATCAAGGAAAGACTGGAGAGGAAGTAAATCCATTATTTTATGTTAGTCACAGCCCTTGGAACTTATATCGATATCTGGAATTGTTTTTAAAAGCAAATACCTTCCCCAAAGGACCTATTTTATTGAGAAGCCTTCCTAGACCTTTCAGAAGAAAAAAAGAAGAAGAGAAACCACAAAAACAGAAAGAAATTCTCAACATTCTAAAAACTTACCCAAATAAAGGCTTTATTTTAATTGGCGACAGTGGCGAGCACGATGCTGATATTTATATAGAAATAGCCGAAAAGTATCCAAAACAAATTAAGGCAATCTACTTACGGAGTGTGAGACACAAAAAGAAAATGAAGCGTATTAAAAGCTTGTTCTCAAATTATGATACAACACCTGCTTTATTGGTAGAAGATAGTAAAGAGGCAATTAAACACGCAAAATCACAAGGATTTATAAAGTGAATTAGGACAGGTCTTTAAAATAGTCATACGTATCATATTGTGCCCGTACGGCTGGGTTGCCGTGTTTTACGTATTCATTTTTTTGGTCGGGATCAATTATTCGTGCTTTTACATTATCGTTTAATTGTATTTCTATTAATTCCCTAATTGTATTGTGGTGGTCTTGATCTAAAACAGGAGTAACTACTTCTATACGGTGGCTCAGGTTTCGTTTCATCCAATCTGCGCTACCAATGTACATTTTTTCATTGCCATCATTCCCGAAAATATAAATACGGCCGTGCTCTAAAAACCGATCGAGGATACTAGTAACTTGAATGTTTTCACTTTGATCTTTAATGCCAGGCACGATTGAGCAGATACCGCGTACTAATAATCTAATTTTTACACCTGCATTGCTAGCTTTATAAAGCATTTTTATCATGCTTTTATCTTGTAGGCTATTCATTTTGGCAATAATGTAAGCGTCTTTACCTGCTTTAGCCAGTTCCATTTCATTTTCTATTAAATCTTCAAAAGTATCTCGTAGTGTAAAGGGTGAAACTAAAAGCTTATCAGGTTTTGGGATAATCATTTTTCCTTGAAGAACTAAAAACAGTTTGTTAAGGTCTTCTGTAATGGTTTTGTTGGCAGTCATGATGCCGAAATCAGTATATAATTTAGCCGTATTCTCATTAAAATTACCCGTTGCAATGTATCCATACCGTTTTGATGATTCGTTTGTTTCACGCTCAATACATAGTATCTTTGAGTGGATTTTTATAGCTGGAAAACTATAAATTACGTGTGCACCATTATCTTCAAATAATTTACCCCACTTTAAATTGTTGTGCTCATCAAAACGAGCTTTTACTTCTATAAAAACAACAACTTCTTTTCCGTTTTTTGCCGCTTTTGCAATGGCATCGTTTAACCTTGACTCACTGGCAGCCCGATAAATGGTCATTTTAATAGTGGTGACTTTTGGGTCGTCTGCAGCTTCTTCTAATAGTTTTATTACCGGTTCGAAATTTTGGTAAGGGTAATGTATAAGTTGATCCTTTTCATCAATAGCTTTAAAAACGGAATCACAATCTGCCAAAACGGGATGTGGTAACGGAGGTAATTCTTCAGTAGATAAGTTTTTTGAAGTTGGGTTAGGAAACCCAAAAAAGTCTTTGAAGTTATGATATGTTCCACCCTTAACAATGTCAGTGTTATAAACCTCTAAAGCGTTCTTTAAAACTTCTTCAAATTGCTTAGGCATTTTATTATCAATCAATAAACGGGTTGCCTGCCCTGTATTACGCTTAGGAAGCGATTTTTTTATCCGTTCCATTACGTTGCCAGAAAACTCATCCTCTATATACAATTCAGCATCTCTAGATTTTTTGATGGAATAAAAGATGATATTTTCTTCCTTTTGAGGAGTTTGTTTTAAACTATACTTCAAAACATCATCAATAAAGGTTATAAAATATTTCCCGTTATGCTTCGGAAATGTAAAAAACCGAGGTTTATCATCAGGGATTTTAACCAACTTAAACGTATCGTTTTCTAACTGAGCAGCGAGATACAATGCTTCATTTTCAATAAAAACAGTATCGCTATTTGAACATGGATTGCAACTTATCTCTAACTTATCTTTTAGCGAATCTTCAAAATACGATTTAGCGATTTCTTTTTGAGTAGCAGAAAACTCTTTGTAATCAATTAAATGAATGTTTTCTTCTTTTAAATCTGGAATAATCTGTTTTTTGAAAATATCGCCAAACTCTTCCTGTTGCAATTCAACCTGCTTTTTTATTTCTTTTAAAACCTTATTGGGCTTGGTAATCAGTTTTTTTCTGAAAGGTTTTTCAATCTCTTTAATTTGTCGAATATCGGACACGCGAACTCTAAAAAACTCATCCAAATTGGAAGAGAAAATTGCTAAAAACTTGATGCGTTCGTATAGAGGGTTTTCCCTATCTGCTGCTTCTTGTAAAACCCTGTGATTAAACCGAAGCCACGAAAGATCGCGGTGATAATATTTTGTGTTGTATAGTTTTGCCATAGTAGTTAGACTGGCAAAATAACCATATTGCTACATCTTTTGTGTGAGCGAAATGTTAACTTTTATAGCAATAAAAGATTGTAATGTTGTTTTCTTGTTAAAACAACCCGTGCAGCTCAGCATCAATTTTACTAATTACTTGTCCTAAATGTTCAGGGTCATCTACAAAATCAAGATTGTCTACATCTAAAATGATGAGGTTTCCTTTGTCGTAATCGTGTATCCAGGCCTCGTAACGCTCATTTAACCGGCTTAAGTAGTCAATACTTATAGAATTTTCATACTCACGGCCGCGTTTATGTATTTGGTTTACCAAATTAGGAATAGAACTGCGTAAGTAAATTAATAAATCGGGACCTTCGGTTACACTTTCCATCAAATCAAACAGAGAGCGGTAATTTTCAAAATCACGGTTGGTCATCAACCCCATGGCGTGTAGATTGGGTGCAAAGATGTAAGCGTCTTCATAAATAGTACGATCTTGAATAACATCCTTCCCTTTTTCGCGAATTTCGAGAATTTGGCGAAACCGGCTGTTCAAAAAGTAAATTTGCAAGTTAAAAGACCACCGTGCCATTTGGTTGTAAAAGTCATCTAAATAGGGGTTGTCTTCAACGTCTTCAAACTGGGGTTTCCATTTGTAGTGTTTTGCCAGTAAGCGGGTTAAAGTCGTTTTTCCGGAGCCAATGTTTCCTGCAATTGCTACGTGCATAGTGTTTACTTCTTAGGTGCGGTTAGTTTAAGGATGTGGATGTTTTTTCCGTCATAAATATACAGGAATTCCTGTGTAAGGTGCAAGTCTTTTATGGTTATTTCGGGCAATGATATTTTTATTGCTTCAGGGTAGATTTTGGTTTTTCCTTCACTTATATCGGCTAAATAATAAAGTGAATTTTCTTTTACGCCCATTACCTTTTCATCTTGCTGAATTACTTTAGTATAGCCTTCCACGGTTATTTCAGAAAGTAAACTTCCATAGACATTAAAAACTCGTGCTTTGTTTTCGGTTAGTAGGTAGCAGTAGTTAAAATTACTGGTCTGCGATACCAACGTGCCCGAAAAAGGTTGTGAAACTACAGTGTTGGTCAATGATCTGTAATTGAACAGCTCTAATTGTTGTGTATCTATGTTAAAAATCCAAAGTCTATTATTACCGGCATTGGTTGCTGTGTTAATGTTCAAAAACTGGGGAAGGTTGTTAAAATTAATACGTTCTATTTCGTTTAATTTATTATCGAGTAAAACAACGGTGTTTGTATCTTCATAAAAGAGAACAACATTTAACGGGTTGATTATATCTACTGATGTTATTGGCCCTAACTGAAGATCGTTGAAAACAAAATCACCATCTAAGCCTGCTTTGTGCAACTCCATATTAGTGGTGAAATAAATATTTTCAAAGGCATCAATGCCTATAAACTCGTCTGCTTTCAAAGGTGTTTTTGAAATAGATTCAACCTGTTGCGCCAGTAAAACTGGTGTAAATAATAAAAAAAAGAGGTACACGGCTTTCATAGGAAGTTCAAGATACAAAAAGCGTGCTATATATTATGGGCTTTGTTTTAAAGGCTTCGAGCCTGAGTATATTTTTGACTGGCTTTTTTGGCTATCTTCAGATATTTTTCATCTATTTTCTCAGTCCTTATTTTTTGCTTTTCTTGTATACAAGCAATAACACGGAAGGTACTCATATATTCTTCCTGTAGATCGTAAACTGTTTCAGCAAGAGAAAAGAGTTCTTCATTCTCGCTTTCAGAAAGTTTTTCCTTGATTTTTTTTGCTAACACAAGTAATTCATCACTAAGCGCATCAAATTTTTCTTGATTTTTTAAAAACCGAGATAAAATAGCGTCTATCTCATTGCTAGTTTCATTGGCGTTTTGTGCCAATTGCTTTACTGTGTTAGTGGATTTATCCTGTTGGTTAGTTGAAAAAAATCCCATTGATTAGTTAATTTGTTCGAAATATACACAAAAACCTCCTTGTAGCATAATTCTTACATAAATTTACGTATTTGTACGTAGTCCAAAAAACAACTATATAATTCCGTATCTTTAATGAAAAATTGAGATATGCGAAAGATACTTCTAGGCGCGGTTATAGCCGTTATTATCGTATTTGGACTACGTTACTGTGAGCACAATAAAGACCAAAAGGAACAATTGGAAGCCAATACGGCACTCATACAAAAAGAGCTGAAAAATGTAGGAAAACTGATTGTCACTGAAGGTAGTTACGCTCAAGTTTTTACCTACGAAGATTGGAAAAAATTCTACTTAGATGTTTTTTCAGCCCGTAAAAAAGCACTGGTTGTAGTAAATGCAAAAGCAACTATTGCATATGACCTTAGTAAAATTAAAACGGAAGTAAATCAAGAAACTAAAACGGTTACAATAACCCATATTCCAGAACCAGAATTAAACATCAACCCAAATATTGAGTATTACGATGTAAAACAGGATTATCTAAACCAATTTAAAGCGGAAGATTATAATAAAATAAAAAAGCAAGTTGAGTCTTCTCTTCGGAAAAAAATAGAAGCTTCAGAATTGGTTACTAATGCAGAAAACAGATTAATTTCTGAACTTCAGAAAATTTATATTCTTACTAGCTCTATGGGGTGGACGCTTCAATATCAAAGTGAAACAATTGAAGACGAAGCGGATTTGGAGAAGATTAAATTATAACTTCTTTTCAAGAGACTTCCAGCCACCACCATTAATCGCTTCAATATTATTTTTGTTTAATGTTTTAGCAGCATTGCCACTGCGAACACCACTGGCACAATAGGTAATTACAGGTTTGTTCCATTGTTTAATTTCTGAAATTTTAGCGTCAATTTCATTGACGGGAATATGTTTAGACCCCGAAATAGCCCCAGCATCGTACTCTTTCTGTGTGCGAACGTCTAAAATTACGGCATCCCGATTTTTAAAATCTTGGATTTCCTTAGTGTTACTTCCGAATAAAAAATCTAATAATCCCATAGTTAGTTAGTTGCTTGTTTGGTGTTCTTTTCAATTAGTAGTAACCCGTCATCAATTAAATGAGCAACGTTCGGGCGTTCCTTTTTAAGCGCTAATAGATGTTTTAAAACCTTTTCAGAAAAAGTACTGTTTTCTGAAGCAACGAGTTCAAATATTTCTAAAGGAAGCAACCAGTCTTTTGGATAATCATTCTCTAGAGTTTCAAATATGTTTTTTAACTCAGGAAGTTTTTCTTCAAAGGATTTATGTTCTTCTTTATTCCGAAGTAAACGTATCTGTTTATAAAAATTATTCAACTTAATTTCTTTTTCAGAAAGGTTAGAACGATTGGTTTTTGTATCACTTAATTTATGAAGCGAAATAGGGAAAGATAGATAATCGGCGGCGCCTGTAAAAGCAGATACAATTTCTTTACCAACGGCCATGTCAAAATCACCCATTTCAGGTGTAAATAACACTTCGTCCTTATACGTAACCGTACAATTTGTAAACTGAATAAGCATCAACTCACCTCGTAAATTTCGCATTCCGGTAACGTTTAAACCTTCGACGGTGATGCCACTTTCAAACTCGAAAGCAATAGGTTTACCATCGTAAAAATTATAAGCCTGTAAGTCGCGAGGTCCCATATTTTCGATAGCGAGATTTATTTTTTTAAGTTTTCCCAGTGGTGATCTAAAACCGTTAGTATGACGGCTAATTCCGTGGCCAATTACTTCTTTTTCGCGGTATGCGAGCGCAGTTCTACCTTCGGTTTCAAAATAAACAACCTCATTGTCTTCATTTTGAATCATTCGAGAAAAATGACCGCTTACTTGAAGACCGGTACTCAATTCAATCGTACCAATTTGTTTAGAATTTATTAATTTTTTTAATCCGCGCCAACCACCTTTTCTTATGGCCATTGTATTTGCAAATTCTTCCAAAACTTCTTGTAAGTATGCAAAATCTGGGGTTACATATAATTGTGGTTGTGGTTTGGTGATATCAAACTCTTGGTAAGCTGCATCGATGGAATACGGTATTTTCTTTACTTCATCTTTCATACACCACGTACTTTCCCCAATAGAAGAAAGCAAGCCAGCACCATAAATTTTAGTTTTTTCAACAGTGCCTACCAGTCCGTACTCAACAGTCCACCAATGTAAATTTCGTATAAGTGCAATTTCAGAAGGTTCTACTTTTTTATGCTGAAGTTCTTCTACTCGTTCTTCAGCTGCTTTTATGATGGTTTCTGAAATACCATCCGCTTCTTTTAAAATAGAAAGTTCTCGTACGGCTTCATACATTTCCATATCATGCGCACTAGAAATCGCTTTCGCGCCAATCTCGCCAAAACGGCGTAGGTATTCGGCATAATCGGGACTAGCAATAATGGGTGCGTGTCCGGCACCTTCGTGAATAATATCTGGGGCAGGAGTGTATTCAATATTTTCAAGCTGACGAATATCGCTGGCAATCACCAAAACTTTATACGCCTGAAATTCCATAAATGCATTAGGCGGAATAAACCCATCAACGGCAACGGCTGCCCAGCCAATTTCTTTTAAAATACGGTTCATTCCGTACATAGAAGGAATAGTATCGATTGAGATACCTGTTTTTCTAAGGCCGTCCAAATAACTTTCGTGTGCCACTTGGCTTAAATAATCTACGTTTTTGCGCATTACATACCGCCAAACTGCTTGGTTTATTGGTGTATATTGATCGTAATCCTGAGGTTTTATGTACTGCTTTAAATGCGGTGGTAACCTTTCCAGTAGTTCGTTGGTCTCAATGCGTTCTTCCATAGTGGTCAAAAATAACGAAATTAGAAATACTTAAGTCGTAATTAATAATACCTTATAACAGATTTATGAATGAGTTTGTAAAAACTGTATCTTGCAGAATACTATGAAACCGGCTTCCCGAAAAACCGAAATAATAACCACAGCGTCCCGTCTTTTTAAAGAAAAAGGATACAATGCTGTTTCTATGCGCGACATTGCACAAGCTATGGGGATAAAGGCTTCTAGCTTGTACAATCATATTTCGGGGAAGCAAGAGATTCTTTCAACCTTAATATTGACGGTGGCTCGCGAGTTTACTAGCGGAATGGAGCAAGTGCTTTCAAAAAAGCTGAATTCAGTACAAAAGATTGAAAAGATTATTGAGTTTCATATTGATATAACCGTTACCTATTCCGAAGCGTTAGCAGCACTGAACAATGATTGGATGCACCTACTAGATGACGACTTAAAGCAATTTGTAAAAATGCGGGACGATTATGAAAATAACGTCCGGATTATTATTAATGAAGGAATAAAAGCCGGTGAAATAGAAGCTAGGCATCCTGAAGTTATTTTGTTTTCGATGCTTTCTACCTTACGAACGTTGTACTTATGGTATGAAAAAAGAGGAAAACTTGATGTAAACGTTTTAAAAAGAGATATGGTTGCCGTTCTTTTAAAGGGGATTGTATAGTATTGCCATTGTTAGAAGTTCTGTACTTTTGCAGCTATGCAACCCAATAATTTCACTACAGAATTCTTCGGAATAGGAATCCAAAACGGGAAAACACCTGAAAATCTCGGTGTGCTTTGGCGAACCGCCCAAAATATGGGGGCTAGTTTTATTTTTACTATCGGTAATCGTTACGCAAATCAATCTAGTGATACGCATAATGCCGTAAAATCGCTTCCGTATTTTCATTATGAAACCTTTGAAGATTTTTATAAACATTTACCAAAAGGCTGCCGTATTGTTGGGGTTGAAAAAACAGAGAAAGCCGTTCAATTAGAAAACTTTGAACACCCAAAACGTTGTGTTTATTTGTTGGGAGCCGAAGATCACGGATTGTCCAACCAAGCTATTGATAAGTCACATTTTTTAATTCAATTTCCTTCAGAAAAAAGTTTAAATGTCGCTGTGGCTGGCAGTATTATTTTGTACGATCGAGGGCGTACCAAACCGAAAGTTTAGAATATTCAAAAAGAAAGCAAGTATAATTTTAAAAATACCCGCCGCAGTTTATATTGAGCGGCTTCGAAATACGGGCATTGATATGAGTAGAGGATTTGTAAGAGAAGGTGATCAAGAAGAACCACCTATGATTCCGCCACGGGCAGCGTTGCCGGAAGGAGTGACAAATTATGTTACACCAAATGGCATGGATCAGTTAGTGCAAGAACGGGAAACATTACAAACTGAAATTAAAGAATTAACCATTACCGATGAGCGAGAACGAAGACGAACGTTAGCCGTTATTGAAGGAAAACTTAAATTGCTCAATGAACGCATTCATTCTGCGCGAGTTCTTGACCCAAAAGATCAGGCGAAAGATGAGGTGCGTTTTGGTGCCACGGTAAGTCTTCAAAATAAAAGCAACAATACCAAGCAGCAATTTACTATTGTGGGTGTAGATGAAGCCGATGTGACGAAAAGTAAAATTGCTTTTGTTGCCCCAATTGCTAGAGCAGTAACGGGAGCTAATAAAGGAGAAGAGGTAGATTTTAAACTGGGAAATGAGATACGTGTTCTCAAAATTTTAGATATACAGTATCAGTAGCGTATTATAAGCTTGATAACACCAAAAACACGTACCTTTGCCAAAAACTTATACATGGCACATAAAGCAGGATTTGTAAATATTATTGGTAACCCAAATGTTGGGAAAAGCACGCTTATGAATGCTTTTGTAGGCGAACGGCTTTCTATTATTACTAGTAAAGCACAGACTACGCGTCATCGTATTTTAGGAATTGTAAATGGTGAAGATTTTCAGGTGATTTTAAGCGATACACCTGGTATTATAAAACCAGCGTACCAATTACAAGAAAGTATGATGGGTTTTGTGAAATCTGCTTTTGAAGATGCCGATATTTTACTGTACTTGGTTGAATTAGGTGAGAAGGACCTTAAAGACGAGGCGTTTTTTGAAAAAATAAAAAATGCTAATATTCCCGTGTTACTTCTTATCAATAAAATAGATAAAGGAAACGAAGAAAAATTAACCGAAGCCCTACAGATGTGGCAAGAAAAAGTTCCTAATGCGGAAATTTTTGCTATTTCAGCTTTGGAAAATTTTGGGGTGCCAGAAGTATTTAAACGAATCATCGAATTATTGCCAGAATCACCTGCTTTTTATCCAAAAGACCAATTAACCGACAAACCAGAACGTTTTTTTGTAAACGAAACCATTCGGGAAAAAATCCTGATGCACTACAAAAAAGAGATTCCCTATTCTGTAGAAATTGATACCGAAGAGTTTTTTGAAGATGATGATATTATCCGTATCCGAAGTGTGATTATGGTAGAACGCGAAACCCAAAAAGGAATCATCATCGGCCATAAAGGTTCGGCACTTAAACGGGTAGGAGTAGAAGCGCGTAAGGATTTAGAGAAATTCTTCGGAAAACAGATACACTTAGAAACGTATGTGAAAGTTAATAAAAACTGGCGTAGTGATGATAGACAATTAAGACGCTTCGGATATAATCAGAAATAATTAGTTCACTACTTATATTTTATAAGAAATACTTGAAATTTGTATATTAGGGTATTTCAGAAAAACATATTAACTACCATTAAAATGCAGTACTTTTGCATTTTTAAAATAAACAGAAAGTCATGAGCATAGTTGCTATCGTAGGAAGACCAAATGTAGGGAAATCTACTTTTTTTAATAGATTAATCCAACGACGGGAAGCTATTACCGATGCAGTAAGCGGTGTTACCCGTGATCGTCATTACGGAAAAAGTGACTGGAACGGCAAAGAGTTTTCATTGATTGATACTGGTGGGTATGTTAAAGGAAGCGATGATATTTTTGAAGCCGAAATCGATAAACAAGTTGAATTGGCCATTGAAGAGGCCGATGCTATCGTTTTTATGGTCGATGTAGAAAGCGGCTTAACCGGAATGGATGAAGAGGTTGCTACCTTGCTTAGAAAGTCTAAAAAACCATTTTTTTTAGCTGTAAATAAAGTAGATAGTGCCACGCGTGAAAATGATGCGGTGGAATTCTATTCTTTGGGAGTTGAAAAATATTACACCCTATCCAGTATTAATGGAAGTGGAACAGGGGAGTTGCTGGATGATTTAGTAAAAGCCTTACCAGAAAAAGAAGAAGAGGAAGAAAGTGAATTACCACGTTTTGCTGTGGTAGGAAGACCAAACGCAGGGAAATCATCCTTTATCAACACGCTAATAGGTGAGGAACGGTACATTGTAACCGATATCGCCGGAACTACACGTGATAGTATTGACACTCGCTACAATCGTTTTGGATTTGAATTTAATCTAGTTGACACCGCTGGAATTAGACGAAAAGCAAAAGTAAAGGAAGATCTAGAGTTTTATTCCGTGATGCGAAGTGTCCGTGCTATTGAGCATTGCGATGTGATGATCTTGATACTTGACGCCACTCGTGGTTTTGACGGACAAGTACAGAATATTTTCTGGTTGGCACAGCGCAATAACAAAGGGGTTGTGATTCTGGTAAATAAATGGGATTTGGTTGAAAAAGAAACCAACACCGTAAAAGACTTTGAAAAACACATTCGTCAAGAGTGTGAACCGTTTACCGATGTCCCAATCGTATTTATTTCCGTATTGAACAAACAACGTATTTTCAAGGCAATTGAAACAGCGGTTGAGGTTTATAAAAACCGAAGCAAACGGATTAAAACAAGTAAATTGAACGATGTATTGTTACCCATTATTCAAGCTACGCCACCGCCACAATACAAAGGGAAATACGTGAAAATTAAGTTTATAACGCAATTACCAATGCCTTACCCTACTTTTGCGTTTTTTGCCAACTTACCACAATATGTAAAAGACCCATACAAACGGTTTTTGGAAAATAAGCTTCGTGAAAATTTCGACTTTACAGGAGTACCGGTTAAAATTTACCTTCGGAAGAAATAAGCTGAATTTTTTCTTGATTGTTTTTAAAGTTATACGAAAAGGGTGTTATCTTCGTTTCGATTATAACTAACATCAATCAAATCAAAATTCTTATGAAGCACCTATTACTAGGAACCTTGCTTTTGCTTTCTTTTGCATCTTTCTCACAAACCAAAGACTTTGAAATTTCCGGACAGCTTATTTCCGAAGAAAAAAAAGAACCATTAGAGTCGGCTACCATATACCTTCAGCGAGTTAAAGACAGCTCGTTGGTTACGTATACCATTTCAGATAAACAAGGGGATTTCTTTTTAAAAGGTAGAACCGCAGATGAGAAGTTAAACTTATACATTTCATATGTTGGCTTTAAAACCTATTTTAAATCTATTTTTATAGATAAAGAAGAAATTAATTTAGGGGAAATTCCACTCGCTGAAGACGATAATGTATTAGATGAAGTGCTCATCAAATCGCAAGCACCGGTTACGGTTAAAACAGATACGTTAGAATTTAATGTAGCTTCTTTCAAAACTAAAAAAGATGCCAATGTTGAAGATTTACTGAAAGAACTTCCAGGTGTGGAAGTAGATTCCGAAGGAAATATCAAAGTAAATGGCAAACCGGTAAATAAGATTTTAGTGAACGGAAAACCCTTTTTTGGCGATGACCCTACCATTGCGACTCGAAATCTTACCAAAGAAATAGTGGATAAGATACAAGTTACCGATACGAAAACAGATTCTGAAGCTTTCACTGGTGAAAAAGGAGATGAAGAGAATAAAACAATTAATATCACCATCGATGAAGAGAAAAACAAAGGAATTTTTGGTCGGGTAGCAGGTGGCGCGGGTACCGATGAGCGTTTTGAATACGCAGGGCTGCTTAATTATTTCGATAACGACCTACGAATAAGTGCCCTAGCTGGAGGTAACAATATTAACTCACCTGGGTTTAGTTTTGGTGAAATTCAAAAAATGTTTGGTAACGCCCGTTATATGAGTGTTAACAGTAATGGTACTTTTAATATTGATGGTAGAATGTTTGGTGGCGGAGATGGAATTACAAATTCCAGAACGGCAGGTGCCAATTACGCAGATGATCTTGGAAAAGAAACCGATTTAACAGCAGATTACTTTTATTCCGCAGCCAACTCATTTAATGATGAAATACGCAATCGTGAGAACATTTTACCAGACGATCGTTACTTTTCAAATACCACTTCAAGTTCAAAAACTAATTCCGATAGCCACGCAGCTAATTTGCGTTTTAAAACCCAAATAGATTCAACCTTTCTTATCAATATTCGTCCGCAATTTCGATATAATACGGGGGAATCGTATTCCAATAACAATGAAGAGACCACACGTTTAAATGGCGAGTTGACTAACCAGTCTACTACAGAACGAAGTTCAGAAAATATTCAGAAATCGTTTGAAAATCGATTTAACTTAACTAAAAAGTATGGTGATAAGGGTGGTTTTTTTAAGCTAACAATTACGAATGAAATTGAAGATTCAGAAATTGAAAATAAAGCAAATTCGAACACTGAAATTTTTGGTGATGAACCGGAAACTATAATTAGAAATCAATTTACCGATGGCGAGCAAAGCTCGAATCAATATGAAATTACCCCAGAATTTAGACTTCCTATATTGGCTAAAAAACTTTATTTAGATTTAGAGTATTCTTACCGAAATGATAAACGAAAAGACCGCCAGAGTGTGTTCGATTTTGATGAAACTTCTCAAGATTTTTCACTATTCAACCTTGATCAAAGTACCGATTTTACAAATACAGATAGTAGGTCACGTCCAGAAGTAGGGCTGCGTTACAATGATGATAAATTACGAACCGGGATTAATGTGGGTTATGTAATGAGAACGCTGGAAAGTGAAGATGTGTTGCGCGACATTAATTTTGAAAACGATTTTAATGCGGTAGAACTTTCAGCAAATTTAAGTTATAAGTTTAGCCAAAAGTTTAGAATGTATTCTGGCTATTATTTGCGTAATGATGCACCGAATGTTTCACTATTATCACCGTATGTTGATGTTTCAGACCCATTAAATATTGTTCAAGGAAATCCAAACTTAAGTCCATCAAATAATCACAGCATTTATATGGGTTTCAATAATTATGATTTTCAAACAAAATCTGGGTTTTATAGTAATTTCAACGGAAACTTCACAAACGATAGAGTAGTTTCAAAAACAACTATTGATGAAAATTTTGTTCGGAATACAACCTATGCAAACGTAGATGGATATTACAGTATAAATGCAAGTGTTGGTTATAATAAGTCCGTGAAAATTGATAGCGTAAAAAGTGTTAAGTATAGAGTTGGTGGTTATGTAAATGGAAACCGAAATGTAAACTTTAATAACGAAGTACAATATGCGAGTAGAACGTTTACGTACTCACCAAATGTAAGTGTTGGCTTTATATGGGATGATTTATTTGAGATAGAACCCTCTTACGAAGTGTCTTTCAGTAAAAACACATTTAATTTAGACTTGTTTGAAGACAGAACGTATGTAGTACACGATTTACAGTTAGAGACCACCACAACATTTCCTGAAAAGCTTGAATGGAATAATGACATAACGTATAGTTATAATTCGAACATTGCACCTGGTTTTCAAAAGGATGCTTTATTCTGGAATGCATCGCTTTCCTATTCTGTTATGAAAGATAAAGGATTGATAACTTTAAAAGCCTACGATTTATTAAATCAAAATACCAACGCTCGCCGAACTTCTACTCAAGATTACATTCAGGATATTCAAAGCACCGTATTACAACGCTATTTTATGGTTGGCTTTAGTTATAAATTCAATACGTTAGGTAAAAAAGGGGAAACAAGAGGTGGCAATTTTTGGTTTGATTAATTTTTAGATGCTAGATGCTAGATGCTAGATGCTAGATGCTAGATGCTAGATGCTAGATGCTAGATGCTAGATGCTAGATGCTAGATGCTAGATGCTAGATGCTATAAAAAGAGACTTATTTCCACTTTTTAATAATTGAATCTATTGTATTGGAAACACCTTGATAGTATTCTTGTTTTTTAAATTTCGGAACTATAACTTCATTAATTAAATTTTGACAAATAGAATCAGTTATAACTTTTTGAGTTCCATAACCTGTTGAAATAGCGACTTTCTTTAAAGGCTTCACAATTACAATTAATAACCCATTGGCTGTTTCCTTTTGCCCAACACCCCAATGATTACCAAGATCGCTTGCATATTTTTGAATATCATTATAGGGTTTAATTGAATCTATAGCAACTACAACCATTTGGCGAGTAGTTTTATCTGCGTAATCAATAAGTTTGTAGCTGAGCTCATTTTTTTCTGAAATAGAAAAAAGATTTGAGTCATCAATTACAGGAACTTCATAATTATTTTCTGGGAAGTATTCTTTGTTTTGTGCATTGCAGGACGTCAACAAAAAAAATAAGAAGAAGCTATATGCTATTTTCATATGTTAGGAGTTAAAAATCATAGATAAATCTTCGGTTTTGAAGTAAAAAAGAACAATTTTAACAGCCTACAGCCTACAGCCTACAGCCTACAGCCTACAGCCTACAGCCTACAGCCTACATGTTACCATCCCCCAGAAGCACCGCCACCGCCGAATCCACCGCCACCGAAGCCGCCACCAAATCCACCGCCGCCGCTAAAGCCACCACCCGAACTACCACCGCCGAAACCACCGGTGCGTCCCATGCTGCTTAAGATGATCATATCGAGAAGTCCGCCACTTCTTCGACCACCGCTACCTCCGCCACGGCCACCTTTTTTAGAGCTTAGTGCAATGATGATAATGATGAAAATAATAACGATAAAAACAAAATTTCCACCGCCGCCACTAGATTTTTTGTTGAAATCTCTATCTTCTTTAAACTCGCCGTTTAGGGCTGCAAAAATAGCATCGGCTCCTTGGTCTAAACCGGAATAGAAGTTCCCTTTTTTAAACTCGGGAATCATAATGCGATTAATGATGCGTTCGGCCATTAAATCGGTGATGCGGTATTCGATACCGTAGCCAGTATTGATGTCTATTTTACGGTCGTCTTTGGCGAGCAAGATTAGAATTCCATTATCTTCATCTTTTTGCCCAATACCCCATTTTTGTCCCCATTTGGCTCCTAAAAATGAAATATCCTCTCCTTTTGTTGTGCTTATAACGGCTACTACAATTTGTGTTGAGGTAGAATCGGCATACCGAAGTAATTTGTTTTCAAGATTTTTCTTCTGGGTAGGATTTAACAGATCAATATAATCATATACCGAAGTCTGCTCTTTTTGTTTGGTAGGTTTTGGTGGAATATCAAACTGCGCAACACTTATTTCAGAAAAAAACAGGAATCCTATTAAAAGTAAAAGAACGTTATATTTCTGAAATATTTTGGGCATACACCTGATTAAATTTTATTAGTTTACCCTACTGAAATATCATCAGGCAATTCGTTTTTGTCGTCTTTTTGGTACGGAAAGTGTTTTTTAAGCTGTTCACCTGCCATGAGAATACCATCTATAAGACCTTGTTCCATATTACCTTCCTTAAATTGACTGATAATGGTATCTTTGGTACTTTCCCAGAAATCGGGCGCCACAACATCGTTTATACCACTGTCGCCTAAAATTACAAGCGTGCGGTCTTCTACAGCAACGTAAATGAGTACACCATTGCTTTGTTTGGTGTTGTTCATATGCAACATATCAAAAACTTCGGCAGCACGTTCAAAAGGGTCAATCTCGCTGTGTGCTTCTAAGTGGATACGAACTTCACCCGAGGTGTTTTTTTCGGCTGTGCGAATGGCTTCAATAATATCGCCTTCGGCTTCGGCGGAAAGGAAATCTTCTACTTTAGACATATAAAAAAGGGCTTGTTAGCTATTAAAATCAAATTCTACTTCGGGTGCATCTTCACTCCCAGCATCTGCTTCAAAATATATTTTGCGCTCAAAACCTAAGATGCTTGCTGCAATAGTTGTGGGGAATTGTCGCACTTCGGAATTAAAAATACGAGCCTGATCATTAAAACGATTCCGTTCTACGTTTATTCGATTTTCAGTACGCTCCAGCTCGTTGATGAGTTCTTTAAAGTTTTCATTTGCTTTTAAGTCTGGGTATCGTTCAAACGTAGCCAATAATCTTGAAAGGGCGGAAGTTAACCCCGATTGGGCTTGTTGAAACTGTGCCAATTGTTCTGGCGTTATATTGGAAGGGTCGATAGTAACCGAAGTTGCTTTGCTTCTAGCTTCAATTACCTGCGTTAATGTTTGTTGTTCAAACTCTGCATAGCCTTTTGCGGTTTTTACAATGTTTGGTATTAGATCTGCTCGGCGTTGATATGAGCTTTCTACATTTGCCCATTGTGCTGTAACGTTTTCATCCATAGGGACAAGCCTATTGTTAACGTTTACAAACCAAAATCCACCAATTGCCACGAGGGCAACGATTATTATTACGGGGATGAGCCATTTTTTCATAATTTATATTTTAAAGTTGGTCTTTTATTTTAAGCAATTCTGCTTTTACTGTTTCTAATTTACGGATAATCTCGAAACGGCTTAATGTTTTTTGTTTGTTTTCTTTTAGATGGGTTTTGGCACCTTCGAGAGTAAAGCCACGCTCTTTAACCAAGTGATAAATAAATTCCAAGTTTTTAATATCCTCTTGGGTAAATTTACGGTTTCCTTTAGCGTTTTTCTTAGGCTTTAAAGCATCAAATTCTTTTTCCCAAAAACGGATAAGCGAAGTGTTTACATCAAAAGCTTCGGCCACTTCACCTATACTGTAATATCTTTTTTCGGGTAAATCTATGTGCATCGTAACCTTAGGTTATAAATTAAAAACGTTTGAGATATTAAAGGTATAAATTTACTGCTTCTTAATCTAATGATTGGTTTTCTTGCTGCGCTTGTTTTTGCATTTCTGCAAACTCTTCAGGGGTCAAGTTTCCGTAGTAAAAGTTAATAGGGTTAATACGTTCGTCATCCTTGAAAACTTCGTAATGAAGGTGTGGTGCTTCAGAACGCCCAGTACTCCCTACAAAACCTATTAAATCACCTCTTTTTACTCGTTGCCCTTTTCTAACATTGTATTTGTAGAGATGTGCATAAAGGCTTACATAGCCATAACCATGATCTATACGTATGTGATTACCATAACCCGTAGCGGCATTGTCGGCACGACTTACCACTCCATCACCAGATGCATAGACAGGTGTGCCTCTAGGCGAGGTGAAATCCATTCCGTAGTGAAATTTACGTGCTTTTGTAAAAGGATCGGTACGATATCCGTAGCCGGAAGCCATACGAGTAAGGTCTTCATTTTTTACAGGTTGAATTGCAGGAATTGCTGCCAGTAACTGTTCTTTCTCTTCTGCGAGTTGCGAAACTTCATCTAACGAACGCGATTGTACCACAATCTGCTTGGTCAATATATCTAGCCGTTCGCTGGTGTTGATTATTAGTTTTGAATTGTCAAACCCTTCTAAATTTTTATAGCGGTTTATTCCACCAAATCCAGCTTTTCGTTGTTCTTCAGGGATTGGGTTGGCTTCAAAATATACCCGATATAAGTTATTGTCACGTTCGGCAACTTCAGAAAGTACATTTTCTGCTTCAGCCATTTTTTTGTTCAGAAGTTCATATTGAAGTTCCATATTGGCCAGTTCCCGTTTAAGCGATTTTTCCTTAGGCGTCTCTACATAAGGAAGATTTATGTATACTAAAAACACTAAAAAACCCGCTAATAAAGTACCGAGAAGGCTCAATAGTATGATACCAAGCTTACGGCCTTTTTTCTTTTCAATTTTACGATACGAAAGTGTTTCACTATCGTAGTAATATTTAACCTTAGACATACGTTAAAAAATCCTATTTTTGCGGTTGATGGGCAGCGCTAACCATTGGATAACGATTTACAAATATAGAAATTGTTTTGCGTTTTGCCTTAATCACTAATTTTGAATAAAATATAACGCATGAAATCTAAGGAAATAAGATCTACTTTTTTTGAATTTTTTAAATCGAAACAACACACCGTTGTTCCCTCAGCCCCTATGGTAATTAAGGACGACCCAACTTTAATGTTTACCAATGCGGGGATGAATCAATTTAAAGAGTTTTTCCTCGGAAACAGCGATCCTAAAAATACTCGGGTAACCGATACTCAAAAATGTCTTCGCGTTAGTGGTAAACACAACGACCTGGAAGAAGTAGGGATGGATACGTACCACCATACGATGTTCGAAATGTTAGGCAATTGGAGTTTTGGCGATTATTTTAAAGAAGAAGCCATTGCTTGGTCGTGGGAACTTTTAACCGAAGTGTTTAAAATAGATAAAGACAAACTCTACGTAACTATTTTTGAAGGGGATAAATCTGAAGGGTTAGATAGGGATACGGAAGCTTATAATTTCTGGAAACAACATATTGCCGAAGACCGGATCTTAAACGGTGATAAAAAAGATAATTTTTGGGAAATGGGCGAGCAGGGGCCTTGTGGGCCGTGTAGCGAAATTCACGTAGATCTTCGTTCTGATGAAGAGAAAGCGAAAGTGTCTGGAGCCGAGCTAGTGAATGCAGATCATCCACAAGTAGTGGAAATCTGGAATTTGGTTTTTATGCAATTTAACCGAAAGGCCAACGGCAGTCTTGAAAAATTACCCGCACAGCACGTAGATACCGGAATGGGTTTTGAGCGTTTGTGTATGGTGCTTCAAGACAAGAAGAGTAATTACGATACCGATGTATTTACACCGTTAATACGCGAAATAGAAGCGATTACAAACACCAAATATGGCAATGATGAAGAAAAAGACATTGCTATTCGTGTGATTTCAGATCACGTTCGTGCGGTTGCCTTTTCCATTGCAGATGGACAATTGCCTTCCAATACAGGAGCGGGATATGTGATACGTCGTATTTTACGCCGTGCGATACGGTATGGATTTACATTCTTAGATAAAAAAGAACCGTTTATATACAAATTAACAGATACATTGGTGAAGCAATTGAGCGAAACATTCCCAGAGCTTGTTTCAGAAAAAAACTTGATCACCAATGTTATTAAAGAAGAAGAACATTCGTTTTTACGAACATTAGATCAAGGACTAGTATTGCTGGAAAATGTGATTTCAAACGCTTCCAGTAAAACCATTTCAGGTAAAAAAGCGTTCGAATTATATGATACTTACGGTTTTCCAATCGATTTAACCGCCTTAATTTTAAGAGAGCGCGGATATGAATTAAATGAAAAGGAATTTGAAACCGAACTGCAAAAACAAAAAGAGCGTTCTAGAGCTGCCACAAAAGTAGAAACAGGCGATTGGGTTGTTTTACATGAAGACGATGTAGAAGAGTTTGTAGGCTACGACACCTTAGAAACCCAAGTAAAAATAACACGATACCGTAAGGTTGAAAGCAAAAAAGAAGGTGAATTGTACCAATTGGTGTTTAACTTAACGCCTTTCTATGCTGAAGGCGGTGGTCAAATAGGTGATAAAGGCTATTTGGAAGCATCTGATGGAGAAGTTATTTATATTGTTGACACCAAGAAGGAAAACAATTTGATTATCCATTTTGCTAAAAATCTGCCTCGAAACCCCGAGTCAAGTTTTAAAGCGGTGGTAAACCCGCAGCATAGATCTAACACAGCTTCTAACCATACTGCAACGCATTTGTTACACCAAGGCCTACGGAATGTTTTAGGTGATCACGTAGCACAAAAAGGTTCTTTGGTGCACAATAAATATTTGCGGTTCGATTTTTCACATTTCAGTAAAGTAAGTGATGAAGAACTTAAGCAAGTGGAAGATTTTGTAAATGCTCGCATCCATGAAAACCTTGCTTTGGAAGAACAACGAGGAATACCATATCAGCAGGCAATAGATGAAGGAGCTGTGGCCTTGTTTGGTGAAAAGTACGGTGATGCCGTTCGTACCATCCGTTTTGGAAACTCAATGGAACTTTGTGGAGGAACGCACGTACCTAACACAGGGAATATTTGGCATTTTATTATTACTTCAGAAAGTTCTGTCGCTAGTGGAATTAGAAGAATAGAAGCCATTACCGGCGAATTTGCAAAAAATTATTTCATAGGTAGAAGTAACGAATATGCGGATATAAAGAAAACGTTGAACGCTCAAAACCCTGTTAAGGCAGTAAATAGTTTACAAGAAGAAAATGCAGCACTTCAAAAACAAGTTCAGGAATTATTAAAAGATAAAGCTAAAAACTTAAAAGGCGATTTAGAAAATGAGCTTGAAACTGTAAACGGCATTAACTTTTTAGCAAAGGAAGTAGATTTAGATGCTTCAGGAATGAAAGATTTAGCTTTTGAAATGGGTGGAGAAGTAGATAACCTTTTCATTTTATTTGGATCAAAACAAAACGGAAAAGCGTTGCTTACGTGTTATATTTCAAAAGAATTAGCTGCTGATAAAAGTTTAAATGCAGGACAAATAGTACGCGAACTTGGAAAACACATTCAAGGTGGCGGTGGCGGACAGCCGTTTTTCGCAACAGCTGGAGGTAAAAATCCAGATGGGATTGATGAAGCTTTATCTGCTGCTAAGCAGTACATAAAATAGGCTCGCAAAGACTTTGACTAAGTAAGCAGTAGGCAGTTGCAGTAAGCAGTACTGCCAACTGTTACTGAAAACTGATTACTTAAAAAATGAAACTACAAACGCAAATAGCACTAACCCCACAACAGAATCAGATAGATTATACATCTAAAGTCCTGTTGATGGGGTCTTGTTTTACGGAGAATATTGGAGGAAAACTTGAATATTATAAATTTCAGAACCTTCAAAATCCGTTTGGGATTGTATTTCATCCAGTTGCGATTGAAAGATTAGTGACACGAGCCATTAATGAGGACTTTTTTACCGAAGCAGATGTGTTTCAGCATAATGAGCAGTGGCATTGTTTTGAGGTACATTCAAAGCTATCAACGAATAATAAAGATGCTTTTATTTCAAATTTGAATGATAGCTTAAAAAATTTAAAAACCTACCTTGAGCAAGCTTCCCATATTATTTTAACCTTCGGAACAGCTTGGGTCTATCGTTTTATTGAAACCGATGCGATTGTAGCCAATTGCCATAAAATTCCGCAGAAAAGGTTTTTAAAAGAATTACTTTCTGTTGAAGAAGTTTCTGCCGCAATAGAAAATACTCTTACACTTATTAAAACTGTAAACCCTAAGGCTGTGATTATTTCTACCGTTTCGCCAGTTCGGCACATCAAAGACGGCTTTGTAGAAAATATGCAGAGCAAAGCACATTTGCTTTCTGGTTTACACGAAGCTATTTCTGGACAAAAACGGGCTTTTTATTTTCCTTCTTTTGAAATTATGATGGACGAACTGCGCGATTATCGTTTTTACGAAGAAGATATGCTTCACCCAAATAATCTCGCAATTTCCATTATTTGGGAACGGTTTAAAGATGTTTGGATTGCTTCAGAAACCGAAGACCTTCAAAAAGAAATTGAAACCATTCAAAGTGGATTAAAACATAGGTCTTTCAATCCTTCGGGTGAGGCGCACCAAAAGTTTCAGATTAATCTTCAGAAGAAAATAGAAACACTTCAAAAAGAACTTCCCTTCATAAAATTCTAGACCAAAAGCATTCTTTTGAAATGTCTAAACCACAGTAAAACATAAGAATAGGGCAATTGCCGTATTGATTAAAGTTGGGTTCTGCCACATCTTTGTAGCATACAATAACCAAAAACCCAACAATTATGAAAACGTTAAAAACTATTTCTTTAATTCTATTTGTAAGCATATCATTAATAGCCTGTAAAAGTGATGATGATGGTGGTGATGGTGGTAACGCCGGAGAAGGATTAGTTACTGCAAAAGTGAATGGAAATAACTTTAAATCTATGGAAGCAGCTTCTACTGCTGTAAAAACACAAGCAAACGGTATGACTACTTTACGCGCACAAGGTTCAGATAGCGATGGTAAGGGTGTTGTATTAACCATTATTGGATATGAAGGAACCGGAAGCTATGATATTGGTGGTGGTGCTAACATATTTGTAAATGCTGTTTATACAGAGGCAAATGTTAGTGACCCAACAAATTCTCAAGCGTGGCAGGCACCTTTTGATGATACTGTAGCCGGAACTATTAGTATTTCTGAAGATACTGATAATGGTGTAAAGGGCACATTTACTTTTGAAGCTAAAAACGGGAATGATGATTCTATGGTAAATGTGACCGAGGGATCCTTCAACTTAAAATTTCAATAAAGCTATATTAAGAAAATCTCAAATGTTGAGGTTTTTACGTGGAGCCGGGAGCGGGACAATTTGTTCATCTTCCGGTTTTTTATTTTCGCACAAGCGGCAACCTTTTTTGGAATTCATTCTATTTCAGAAGATATAAAAACAATAAGAAGTTCAAGATTTCTACCTACACGGAAATGTTAAATACGACAATTGCCCTATTGATAACAAAGTGGTTACGTAGCATCTTTGAAACATATAATTAACTAAAACCACGATTATGAAAACTTCAAAAATGTTAATCAATTGGGCTTTTTTCCTTTCAATAGGAATAATGATAGCCACTGCACAACGTGCGGAAGAACCAAATTTTAGATACGATATCGGTGCTAAAATCAATGAAATGACCCTTACAGAAGGTGGTACAATGGTCGTTGCTACAAACGATGGTTTGGTAGGTATAAAACCGGGAAGCAGTGATTTGCTTTTTAACTTTACCGATTACGGCCGCGTAAAACCCGAAGAACTTTTCTTTGTACCACAAGCACCTTACGTAATTGTAGGGCAGACAGGTTTTGCCAGTCTTTCTACAAAAAAAGCAGTAATCGATTATATATCAGGTAAAAAACTGTTTAGCACCGAAGACAACGGCTGGAAGCAAGTAATGACCTGCGACGTGATGATGCCACAAAATAAATTAGTGGTGAGCGGCCAGCGTACTTCAAAAGAAAAATACGCCTTACAAGTAGCGGTATACGATTTAAATACTGGTAAAGAAGATTATAGATTTAATTTAACTGATCCTAACCGAGTTGGAATCGCTAAAGACTTCAGCGTAACAGGACGCCCATTGTTGTTAAAAGACCATTTAATTATTCCTACAGCGCAAGGTTTGGTTGCAAAAAAAGCTAAAACGGGCGAAACACTTTGGGAGAATAAAATGAAACGTATTAACTGGATGGTAGCCGATGAATCTGAAAAAGAAATCTATGCTTTTGAGAGTGTAAACAATGGTAGCAATACCAAAATTCATAAAGTAGGGAGTAATGGTGCGCAACTCTGGAACGACGAACAAAAGGTAAAAGGTAGTATTGCTAATTTTGAAATATTACCCAATGGACTAGCTGTGGTTAGCAATGTTGATAATAGTGGTAAAAAAGGATTAATGAAGTTAGCTGGAGGTCGTTCAGAATCCAAAATCGCTTTTTTAAGCGCTACTAATGGCGAAGACCTTTGGGAGAAAGCACCAAAAACAAATGGCTACGTTCAGCATTTTTACATTATGGAAGATGGTATTCTCTTTGGAATTTATGAAGGTGGAATTAATAAAATTTCATTTGATGGAAAAACACTTTTCAAAAAACCGTTGAAGACAGGAGAAAATATTTTAACAATGGCCGACACGCCACAAGGGTTGATCTATATTACTTCGGAAGATGCAAATATCGTTAACCTTCAAAATGGAGAACAAGTTTGGAAAAAACCATTAAAATACAAAAGAGCCGATGCTGTTAGCTCAACCTATGATGCAAAAAACTCACGATATTTAATTAGTGCCGATGATGAACTTTTTGCCGTCGATGCAAACTCAGGCGAAGTATCCACTTTAGCTGAATCTAAGTTTGATGGTAAAGAGGATCCTACTCACGTTGAGGTTCGAGATGACGGTATTTTATTGACCAGTGACCAAAATATGATGTTGTTAGACTGGCAAGGTGGTAAAAGCTGGCACGAGTATTACCGTGCACCAGGTAAAAGTGCTTTTGGGGCAATCATTGCAGGTGTAACTGCGGTGGCAACGGCAGCAACCGCAGCGGCGGCGTATAATGCAGCCAATCAAAACCGTAATAAATTAGGTGCTTATACGGATAGAGGCGAACGGTATGCCGATTTAGGTGGCGGAATGGCCATGGCAAGTGGTGCTTCAGTGGCTGAAATGTTGAAGCGTTTTAAAGCAACAGCCGCTACAAAAAATAATCAATTTGTATTGACAAAACTTGATGATGGTGTCGGCTTGGTAAAATTAAATAAAGACTCGGGCGCCAAGGAAAAAGAAATTGTCTTAAAGGACAAGAAGCCAGAATACCAAGTAGATGAAATTGCCGGAATATTATATTACAAAGCCGATAACAATAGCATTTTTGCATACGATCTGACCAAGTAAATCAAATTAGCCAACCAAGTTAGTTTCAGGCCAAACCTGATTGAGGAGCAGGTAAAGCCAATTATGAAACCCCGTCTTTTTTTAGATTGGGGTTTTGTTTTTTAGTTAAATAGGGCAATTGCCGTATGGTTTTAAAATCAGTTTCTCTGTAATTTTATAAAAATTGAGTTTCACATGCTTTCAGTCACAATTATATCAGCTTTTATCTTTTTAGTGACAGGGGTATTGCTTTTGTTTTATTTAAAAAATAAACAGCTTAAAAGTATACAAGAAGAATATGTAATTCAATTAAAAATTAGGATTGAAGAAAACCAAAATCAAATCAATACTAGGAAGAGAAACTTGGCTGCCTATAATTTTTTGAAATACAATTTGAGTGAAGCATTGTTTATTCAGGAAAGTATTGAATTATAAGTTTAATTAAAGCTCTTCATCTGTAAAATACAATTATAACTATTTCATTTACTTAAAATTAATATCTTTAGTTGAGAAAAAATTTGAACATGAAAAAAGTATTGAGTCTCATTTTTTTGGTTTCTTCAGTAGCACTTTCACAAAACAAGCAAACTATAGACTCTATTAATAATTTATATGTTCAAGGATTAAATATTCCTAAAGACTCTCTTATAAAATTATATAAAGTCAACGCTGAGAACGCACGAAAAATTTCCTATGAAAAAGGTACAGCCGATGCCTACTCAAAACTTTCATTAGCTTATTCCTATCAAGGGGTTTACGATAAAAGTGCACAATATGGGCTTGAGGGGGTTAAATTATATGAAAAACTAGGTCTAAATGACCAAGTAGCATACCGGTATGCTGAATTGGGCTATAGCATGAAATATAATGATATGGAAAAGGCTCAAGCCTATATGCAAAGGGGGAAATCAGTCGCTGAAGAAAATAACTATGACTCAGTTTTAAAGGACATTTACAACAATTATGGGGTTTTAAAAGAAATTCAGAACCAACTGGATAGCGCCCTTTATTTTTATAACAAGGGATTAAAAATTAAAAAAGAACAAAATGATTCCATCGGGATTCCATACAGCATAAGTAATATAGCTGGAGTTTATGGTTTGCAAAAAAAGTTTGGTAAAGCCAAAGAGTATTTTAACCAATCACTTCAAGCCCGTTTAAAAATGGAAGATTCTATCGGGATAGCAGAAAATCATACGCAAATTGGCGAAGTTTTTATGGCGGAAGAAAAATATGACGAAGCCATTTTAAATATTAAAAAATCACTGCCCATTTCACTGAAAAAAGAATATAGAAACCTTACCCAATACAACTATAAAACCCTTTCCGATATATTTAAAAGTCAGAATAAAGCAGACTCTGCGCTATTTTATTTTGAAAAATATCTCGCTATAAAGGATAGTATTCACAACACAGAGGTTCAAAAGAAAATAGCAGAACTTTCTATTGAATATGAAACTGAAAAAAAAGAAAAAGAATTAGCAGAGCGGGAACTAGAAATAGAACAGAAAAACACACTTATTTACGGAAGTTTAGGTCTCGCTTTTCTGTTAGGATTGTTGGGCTACCTATTCTACAACCAACAAAAACTGAAAAATCGTCAACTTAAAAAAGAAGGCGAGTTAAAAACTGCACTCGCCAAAATTGAAACACAAAACCGACTGCAAGAACAACGCCTTAGAATTTCTCGTGATTTACACGATAACATTGGCGCACAGCTTACTTTCATTATTTCGTCGATAGACAATTTGAAGTTCGGGTTGAAAAATGCTACTCAAAACACAAAAGAAAAGCTAACCAATATAAGTTCGTTCACGTCACAGACCATATACGAATTACGTGATACTATTTGGGCAATGAACAAAGAGTCCATCACTTTTGAAGACCTACAAGCCCGCATTACCAATTTTATAAACCAAGCGAGCGCTGCATCAAAAGGGGTTGATTTTACTTTCCAGGTTTCAGAAACTATTTCAACCGAACATACTTTTACTTCGGTAGCTGGGATGAATATCTATCGTATTATACAAGAATCGGTTAACAATGCTTTGAAATATGCAGATGCAAATAACATTTCAGTCACTATTTCCGAAGAACAGAATATGTTTCTTATAACTATTTCAGACAACGGAAAGGGTTTTAACGTAACTGAAATACAACAAGGAAACGGCCTTAACAATATGAAAAAAAGAGCTCAAGATTTAGAAGGAAATATTGAGTTTCAATCTAACGTAAATAAAGGAACAAACATCGAACTTACGGTTCCGAAATATCGTTCTGTAAAAAAGTAAGGCAACTGCCCTATATTTTTTAAGGTCATAATTACATACTTTTAAGTATCTTTAGTACAACTAACTACCTATGAACATTAAAGTTTCTATTGTTGATGATAATTCGTTTTTAATTCATGCCATTAAAGAAAAACTCTCTTTTTTTGATGAAATTGAAATAAAGCATACTGCTCTTAACGGAAGTGAATTACTTACTAAGTTAGAAGAAAACCATAATCTTGACATTATTTTAATGGATATTGAAATGCCCGTGTTAAACGGCATTGAAACCACGCAAATGGTGAAACAAAAATATCCACAAATTAAAATTATCATGCTTACGGCTTTCGATAATGACGAACATATTTTTAACGCGATAAAAGCCGGTGCCGATGGCTATCTTTTAAAAGAAATAAACCCAGAAGAGCTCTATAAAGGAATAAAAGAAACTTTATCTGGCGGAGCTGCTATGAATCCTTCCATAGCATTAAAGACCTTAAAACTGTTACGGAATCCTATTGATATTGATAATTTAAAGGACAAGGAAGAAATTTCATTGTCAAAACGGGAAGTAGAAGTTTTAGAGCAATTAAGTAAAGGCCTTAGTTATACTGCCATTGCAGATAATCTTTTTCTTTCACCAAGCACGGTTCGTAAGCATATTGAAAATAGTTACAAAAAATTACAAGTACACAGCAAAATAGAAGCTGTACAAAAAGCCAAACGGCATAATATTATTTAACTTTCAAATAAAAATTCAGGTTTTCACGTTAAGGGTATAATGATAAAGTCTTGTTAAGGCTAGGTAAATAGCATATAAGATTTTACAATTTTGTATTTTAACCCAAATAACAAATTAAACCTTGAATATGAAAAAGCTTTTAATACTTGCACTATCTACCGTAATTTTTGCTTGCAGTAGTGATGATGATAATGCACAGGTAATTAATAACCCTCAAACCCCAGGTTTGGCTTATGCAGTAAGCGATACAGATTTTACGACAACCTACAATTCATTGCGAAGTGAATTACAGACAAATTCAAATATTTCGATAGTAGCCGAAGTAAATCATACGGCAAATGCCCAAAGTACTGATGAAACTTTAAGGGATACAAGAGTTATAATGTTCGGAAACCCCGCTTTAGGAACCCCTCTAATGCAAGAAAATCAATTGGCTGGGTTAGATTTACCTCAAAAAATGTTGGTTTATGAAGATTCAGACAAGAATACCTTTGTCACTTACAATGGGACAGAATATTTAGCCGCAAGACATTCAGGAGTTGGAGGAGCTTCGACGTTACAACAAATTAAAGGAGCACTTGCCAGTTTTACTGAAAATGCTACCAATGGTTCGGTTGCAGAAAATTCTAGCACAGGAATCACCAATAAGGACGGTATTATTACCGTGGCGAGTAATAACGATTTTAATACCACTTACAATAATTTACGAAATGCAGTTGTTGACAATTCCGCACTTTCTCTTTTCGCAGAACTGGATCACCAAGCCAATGCAGAAACAGTGGGAATGACATTAAACCCTACTAGGGTTATAATCTTCGGAAACCCAGAATTAGGGACACCTTTAATGAAAAATTCACAAACTACTGCTATTGATTTACCACAGAAAATATTAATTTGGGAAAAAGAAGATGGTACCGTAAATATTTCTTATAATAATCCTGATTTTCTAAGTGAAAGACACGGGATTACAGGAAACGAAGATACACTACAACAAATTAAAAGCGCTTTAAACAATTTGGCCATAGACGCTGCAAATTAATGAGCGTATTGATCGGGCATTTTTCTGCTATTTAATATTTTTCCTACAGCAGAACCAATTGAATATAAAGTAACTTCAGAGAATGGTGAAGCAATAAGGGTTAAACCTATTGGTTCACCATTATTTTTATACCCCATTGGAATCGTTAAACAGGGGTGTAGGCCAACAGCCGCTTGGGCACTATGGTAATTGTTAATGGATAAAATCGCATCCAAGTTATGTTCTGTTATAGGTTTTTGGAAAAAAACAGTGCCTTGCTCTTTTAAATTGGCTTTTATTTTCTGAAATGATTTTGCTGAGGTTGTATCAGCCATAATACCGTCAAAAATACCTTGGTTATAGGGCATGTAGCTCAAGCTATCTTTTTTATTGAAAGTCATCACTTCTTCAAGATTGTTAACTTGTATGTTTCCTGAAGCATATTCATCTAAATACTTTGGAAGGTCTTCTTTCATTTCAAGATTTAGAAGTGTCAAAAAACCATCTAATGAAGTTTCAGGTGGTGTGATTTCTATAATTTCGGCCCCTGCGTTTTTTAATTTTTCAACAGTAGCAGAATAAATAGAATCTGAAACCAAACTTTTTATAACACCAAGTCGCTTTCCTTTTATTGAAGTCTTTTTAACAGCATCAATATATTCTTCAGAAACCGAAACACTACTAGCATCTTCTTCGTCTTTACCAGTCATGGCATTCATCAAAATAGCGTTGTCAACTATATTTTTGGTCATCGGTCCAGGTGTGTCTAGTGTATGCGAAATAGGGACAATACCACTTCTGCTTAATACACCAACCGTAGGCTTTAGGCCAACAATGGAATTTTGCGCAGATGGTGAAATAATTGATCCGGCCGTTTCGGTTCCTACTGCGGCAACGGCATAATTTGTAGCTGTTGCAGTACCGCTTCCGGCACTGCTTCCGCCGGTTTCAAATTGTTTTCTACCATACGGATTAAGTGTTTGGCCACCAATAGCGCTATAGCCCAATGGGCAACCTTGACAGAAATAATACGCCCATTCGCTTAGATTTACTTTTCCTAAAATAAGTGCACCGTTGCTTTTCAGCTGAGAAACAATAAACGCATCTTTTGTAGGGCTATTTTCTTCTAGAACTTTCGCTCCTGCCGTTGTATTCATACTTTGTGTATTGATGTTGTCTTTTAGTAGGATTGGCATCCCATATACAGAATAATGGCTGCTAGTTTTATTTTTATCACGCTCTTTGGCTTCTTGAAGAATATTAGGGTTTAAGGCAATAATGGTATGAAGGCTTTTTTCTGTGTCTAACTCGTAGTTGAAAATTCGTTTTAAATAGAAAAGCGTCAATTCTTCATAACTAAACGTGCCTTCGGAAATAGCTTGTTGAATACTGGGGATGTTTTTTTCAAGTATATATGGCTTTAACTGATCGTATCTTGTTTGGGAAAAAGCTGAAACAGATGAAGCTAATTCTTGAAAGACCTTATTTTTGTCTAAAAACTTCGATTGAATTAACTTATAACGCATCCTTGGATTCGTATGGTTTTGCTGATTTTCAATTTCAGCAGTTTCGTCATAAGCATCCCAAAGCGGTTTTTTATCTTCTTGAGCTTGGCTTTCAGTGAAATTGAAGCTAAAAAATAAAAAGAAAGAAATAAGTAATATAGTTGATGTTTTCATAGTCAATCGTTTTTATAAAGATAAAAAAAGCCATCCTGTAAAAAAGGATGGCTTCGAATATATACAGTAAATTGAATTTTATAGATTAAAAGCTTTTTTAACTTGATCTATATAATCTAATTTTTCCCAAGTGAAAAGTTCTACCTCTTTTTTAATAGTTCCTTTGTAAGGACTTTCAAAAATTTTAGTTACTGTTTCAGGAATCCTTCCCATATGCCCATAAGCAGCGGTTTCCACATAAATAGGATTACGTAATTTTAAACGCTTTTCAATTGCGGCAGGGCGCATATCGAATATTTCAGCTACTTTTTTAGCAATTTCACCATCGGTTAAATCAATTTTAGAAGTACCGTGTGTATTGACTAATATTGAGGTAGGTTTTACCACACCAATAGCATAACTTACTTGAATTAATACTTCTTCAGCTACACCAGCAGCTACTAAGTTTTTAGCAATATGTCTTGCCGCGTAGGCAGCACTTCGGTCAACTTTACTCGGGTCTTTACCGCTAAAAGCACCACCACCGTGTGCACCTTTACCGCCGTACGTATCAACAATTATTTTTCTACCCGTTAAACCAGTGTCTCCGTGAGGACCACCAATTACAAACTTTCCAGTCGGGTTTATGTGGTAAACAATATCATCATTGAACAGTTTTTGAACATACTCAGGTAACTTCGCTTTTACCTTCGGAATTAAAACTTCAATAATATCCTTTTTAATTTTGTTCAACATCTTTTCATCTTCATCAAAATCATCGTGTTGCGTTGATAAAACAATAGAAACTATTTTTTGCGGAACATTGTCGTCGCTATATTCAATAGTTACTTGACTTTTTGAATCAGGACGCAAATATGGAATTTCGGTTCCATCACGGCGCAATTTTGCTAATTCAATAAGAATCGTATGCGAAATTTCAAGTGCTAACGGCATATAATGTTCCGTTTCGTTGGTAGCATAACCAAACATCATTCCTTGGTCACCGGCACCTTGCTCTTCTTTGTCCTCGCGGTCAACTCCTTGATTAATATCTTGTGATTGCTCGTGAATCAATGAAATTACGCCACAAGAATCACCACTAAATTGATAGGCTCCCTTTGTGTAACCAATTTTATTAATTATATCCCTTGCAATATGTTGTACATCTAGGTAGGTGTCGCTTTTTACCTCTCCGGCAAGTACTACTTGTCCTGTTGTTACTAAGGTTTCACAGGCTACTTTCGATTCGGGGTCGAAGGCTAAAAAATGATCTAATAATGCGTCGCTAATTTGATCTGCAACTTTATCTGGGTGTCCTTCAGAAACACTTTCTGAAGTAAATAAGTACGCCATAAAGGTCTTTTTAAATTTTTATATACTGAAGATTTGACGAACGCGTCGAAGGAAGTTTACACTGCCTTTAGCATTTTTTAATCTGAAATTTTTTAACTGAAAATAGTATTCAAAAAAATATTCAGAAGAGGTTGCAATCAGTCAAATCTTTCCTCTTTCAGCGGACAAAGATAGTATTAAAAATAGATTTTTAAAAAGAAGCAATTTCAAAATAAAGTTAAATTAATTTGGAATATCAAAAAATGTTTAGCAATCTTTGTACTCACAAAGTTCAAATCTTTATTGAAATGTTATCAAGAAAGGCTGAGGGAATAGACCCTATGAAGCCTTAGCAACCCTTTCACTTGAAAGAAGGTGCTACATTCTACAAAAATGTCCAAATATTGGAAATTTTTTGATAGATAACGACAAGACAATTTTTTAAAATTGTTTACTCACTTCTTAATAACATTTTTCTTATAAAGTACGCCAATAGGCGCATTTTGACTTTTGGTTTAATTTATTATTAACTCAAAAAAAAGAAAAATGAGTACACAAAAATTAGCAACACAATCGTTGCACGCGGGACACGACGTAACAGCGAATGGAGGAACCCGAGCGGTGCCTATTTACCAATCTACCAGTTACGTTTTTAAAGACAGCGACCACGCTGCCAATTTGTTCAACCTTTCGGAACCTGGATTTATTTACACCCGTATCAACAATCCCACAAACGACATTCTGGAACAGCGTTTGGCGGCATTGGAAGGAGGAATTGCAGCTGTAACAACCGCTTCGGGAACTTCGGCAATTGCTACAACATTGCTCACGTTATTGCGGGCTGGAGACCATATTGTAGCTTCTAGTAGTTTGTATGGCGGAACGTATAATTTACTGAATGTTACACTGCCAAGATTGGGTATTACAACTACATTCGTAGATGCAAATGATACTGAAAACTTCAATAAAGCAGTTCAACAAAATACTCGTGCAGTATTTGTTGAATCGTTAGGAAACCCAAAATTGGATGTATTGGATATTGAAGCTATTTCTGAAATTTCAAAAGCGAATAAAATCCCGCTACTAGTTGATAACACAGTCGCTACCCCGGCTTTGCTAAACCCAATTAAGTACGGAGCCAATATTGTAATTCATTCGCTTACCAAATACATTAACGGTAATGGAACCGCTTTAGGCGGAGCAATCATCGATGCGGGAACGTTTGATTGGACCAACGAAAAATTCCCTGAATTCACTGAGCCATCACCTGGCTATCACGGGTTAGTTTATTCCGAAGCACTGGAAGAGGCTGCATTTATTGCGAAGGTGAGAATTGAAGGATTACGAGATTTCGGTGCGGCATTGAGTCCATATAATGCGTTTCAAATTTTACAAGGTCTGGAAACGTTGGAGATCCGAATTAAAAAGCATAGTGAAAATGCCTTAGAGCTTGCTAAGTGGCTTCAAAACAGAGAGGAAGTGGCTTGGGTAAATTATCCTGGGCTTTCGGAAAGTAACTACTTTAGCCTTGCTCAAAAGTATTTACCGGACGGTCAAAGTGGGGTAGTTACCTTTGGTTTAACAGGCGGCTTTGATGCTGCTAAAAAGTTTGTAGATGCCACTGAACTGTTCTCTTTGTTAGCTAATATTGGCGATACCAAATCTTTAATTATTCATCCAGCAAGTACTACACACCAACAGTTGAGCGATGATCAGCAAGAAACTACTGGTGTTACCAAAGATTTAATACGACTTTCAGTAGGCTTGGAAGCTTTTGATGATCTTACTGATGATTTAGAACAAGCTTTTAAAGCGATTACCAAAACAGTCTTAGTTTAATTTTAGTTGTAGAAAACGGCAGTGAGATATGCCATTCCACTGCCGTTTTAAAATAATCTTATGAAATTACAAACTTTACATATAAACTATACAACTCAAAACGAAACTTTTTCGGGCACAATACCTATAAGTTTTGAGGTTTTTGGACTTCCTTTGGGCGAAGCACCTATTGTTTTGGTAAACCATGCATTAACTGGAAATAGTTCAGTTACCGAGGAAAATGGCTGGTGGAATCAGATTATTGGCGATGAAAAGTGTATCGATACAAAGCATTATACAGTTCTTGCTTTTAATATTCCCGGAAATGGTTACGACGGATTTCTACTTGAAAACCCTGAAACATTTTCAGTATATGATGTTGCAAAGCTTTTTTTACATGCAATCAATCATTTGCAAATTGAAAAGATACATGCTGTTATTGGCGGTTCGCTTGGCGGAAGTATTGCTTGGCAAATGGCGGTGTTGCGACCTAATCTATTTGAAAATATCATCCCGATAGCGACCGATTGGAAAGCGACCGACTGGTTATTGGCAAATTGCAGAGTTCAAAAACAGATTTTAGAACATTCTGAAAATCCTGTTCACGATGCAAGAATTCATGCTATGACGTTGTATAGAACGCCAGAATCGCTTAAGCAAAAATTTAATCGTAGTCTGAACGAAAAGTTGAACGTATTTAATGTAGAAAATTGGCTATTGCATCATGGTGAAAAGCTGAAAAACCGATTTCAGTTGGAGGCTTATAAAACGATGAACCATTTGTTAACCACCGTTAACATTGCAAAAGAAACGGGAAATTTCCTTTCTGCAGTAAAAAACATAAAAGGGAATGTCCATTTAATAGGCGTTGATACGGATCTCTTCTTCACAAACAAAGAAATTAAAGACACGTATCAAATCTATAAAACCATAAAAAGCAATGTTTATTATCACGAAATAAATTCGATACACGGGCACGACGCTTTTTTAATCGAATTTGAGCAGTTACAAACCATTTTACAACCCATTTTTCAGAAAAAGAACACAAATTATGAGTACCATAACGATAGACAAAAGAATAAAAGAGAAGCCACTTCAGTTAATTGATTTGGAAAACATTAAAAAGAAAAAAGTGAATGTGGTGATCTTCGGTCACGGCAACGTGGGCGCACGCTTGGTCGATCAAATTATTAAGTCGCAAAAGGAAATTTCAAGAAGGCGCGATTTAGACTTGACCATTTTTGCGGTGGCAAATTCTAAAACGGTATTATTTGATAAAAAAGGTGTTAAAGCAAATTGGCTGGAAGAAAAAAAAGAGAAAGGAACACCTTATACCGTTACTGATGTATTAAAATTTTCAGAAGAACATAATCTGGAAAATCTCATTGCGATTGATAATACAGCAGATTCAAACTTTGTTTTTAATTACGAAGCATTAGTGGAAGGTGGTTTCAGTTTGGTTTCTTCCAATAAAATAGGAAATACAATCGATTTGGATTTTTATAAAAATCTGCGGAAAACCCTTTCAGAAAAAAAGAAAGAATATTTATACGAAACCAACGTAGGCGCGGGACTTCCGTTGATTGATACTATAAAACTGTTACACCTTTCCGGAGAGAACATCACTCGTATTAAAGGTGTGTTTTCAGGTTCCTTAAGTTACATTTTTAATGAATTTTCAGAAGGAGAAAAAACCTTTAGCGAGGTGTTGAAAGAAGCTATAAACAATGGTTTTACCGAACCAGATCCAAGAGAAGATTTATGTGGAAATGACGTAGGGCGAAAACTTCTTATTCTAGCCCGAGAACTCGATTTGCACAACGAACTGGAAGATATTTCTATTCAAAACTTGATACCCAAACCCTTAAGAAGTATTTCAAAGTCAGCCTTTTTTAATCAATTGCAAGAGTTGGATGTTCCCTTTCATATAAAGCGAAAAAACTTGGCGAAAAACCATGTTTTGCGGTACATTGGTGACTTACACGGAGATTTGTCAAAAGAAGATGGAGCTATTCTAAACGTTAACCTGGTGCCTGTTCCTAAAAACAGTGCATTGGGGCAATTAAAAGGAAGCGATTCCATTTTTGAAATCTACACTGAAAGTTACGGTAAAAACCCAATTGTAATCCAAGGGGCTGGAGCTGGAGCGGCCGTCACGGCCAGAGGTGTATTTGGTGATATTCTTCGTTTAAGCGATAAATTAAACTAAAACGAAAAATTATGAAAGTAACATTGAACAGAGTAAACGACAATTATCATTTTGAAGGAAAAGGCGCATCGGGACTTCCAGTACATATTGACAATAAAACTGGTGATGAAGTGCATGGTTCTAGCCCGATGGAGTTATTGTTGATGGGCGTTGGCGGATGTAGTGCGATTGATGTTGTCTTAATCTTGAAAAAACAAAGACAAGAAATAACGTCTTATAACATGGAAGTAGAAGGGAAGCGTAAGGACCTAAAAAGCGCGAAACCTTTTGAAGCCATTCACACCACTATTTATTTAGAAGGGACCATTGATGAAAAAAAAGCCAAACGTGCCGCGGCTTTAAGCTTTGAAAAATACTGTTCTGTTTCCTTAACATTAGAAGGAAATGTAGCCATAACGTACGATATAATCTTGAACGGAAAAAAACTATGACACATTTTGAAACCGATGCTATTAGAACACAATTGGAGCGCTCTCAGTTTAAAGAGCACTCTAATCCATTGTATGTAACGTCAAGCTTTGTATTTGACGATGCTGAAGATATGCGTGCCTCGTTTGCTGAAGAAAAACAGCGGAATATCTATAGCCGGTTTACAAATCCCAATACCTCAGAATTTGTAGAGAAAATCTGTAAAATGGAAAAAGCTAAAGCAGGCTATGCCTTTGCGACAGGTATGTCTGCTGTTTTTTCAACGTTTGCCGCTTTATTGAATAGTGGTGACCATATTGTTTCGTGTCGAAGTGTTTTTGGTTCAACACACAGTTTATTCACCAAGTTTTTACCCAAATGGAATATTGAAACTACTTTTTTTAAAACAGATGAAGTAGATTCGATAGAAAACTGTATTCAAGAAAACACTAAAATATTATATGCTGAAACACCAACCAATCCGGCAGTTGCTATTTTAGATTTAGAAAAATTAGGGGCCATTGCCAAAAAGCACAACCTGATTTTAATTATTGACAATTGCTTTGCAACGCCATACTTACAGCAACCTATTGAATTCGGAGCCGATTTAGTGATTCATTCCGCTACAAAATTAATTGATGGGCAAGGTCGTGTATTGGGCGGTGTTACCGTAGGTCGGGCCGATTTGATTAGGGAAATTTATTTGTTTTCGAGAAATTCAGGTCCGGCATTATCACCCTTTAATGCCTGGGTGCTTTCAAAAAGTTTGGAAACCCTTGCCGTGCGGGTCGATAAACATTGCGAGAATGCATTTCAACTGGCTGCTTTTTTAGAAAATCATTCTGCTGTACAATCCGTTTGGTATCCTTTTCTTCCGTCGCATCCACAATATGAAATTGCAAAAAAGCAAATGAAGAAAGGCGGAACCATCGTAAGCATCGAATTAAAAGGGGGCATTGACGCTGGCAGACAGTTTTTAAATAATTTGAAAATGTGTTCGCTCTCGGCCAACTTGGGCGATACCCGAACCATAGCGACACATCCTGCTTCAACAACACATAGTAAACTTTCTGAAGAAGACAGACAAGAAACCGGTATAACCGATGGTCTAGTTCGTATTTCAGTAGGGTTGGAACATATAACAGATATTATTTCAGATATAGAACAAGCACTTCAAAAAATCAAGTTATGAGCACGTTGGTAAAAGCATTAAAAGACCGTATTTTAATATTGGATGGTGCCATGGGTACAATGTTGCAGCAGTATAATTTTTCTGAAGAAGATTTCCGTGGCGAGCGGTTTAAAGATTTTCATGTTTCAGTAAAAGGAAATAACGATTTACTGTCATTGACCCAGCCTCAAGCAATTGCCGAAATACATAGAAAGTATTTCGAAGCCGGAGCCGATATCGTGGAAACCAATACATTTTCATCAACCACCATTGCCATGGCCGATTATGAAATGGAAGATTTGGTATATGAATTAAATTATGAGTCTGCTAAAATTGCCAAAACCGTAGCCGATGAAATTACAAAGGCGAATCCTGATAAACCCAGATTTGTAGCTGGTTCTATTGGGCCAACTAATAAAACGGCAAGCATGTCACCCGATGTAAACGACCCTGGTTTTAGGGCGATTTCTTTTGACGAACTTCGAATTGCCTACAAACAGCAAACCGAGGGCTTATTAGATGGGGGAGCAGATATTCTCTTGGTCGAAACGGTATTTGATACGCTAAACGCCAAAGCAGCTTTATTTGCTATTGAAGAAGTAAAAACCGAACGAAATAGCAATGTTCCCATTATGGTAAGTGGAACGATAACCGATGCTTCTGGGCGAACCTTGTCTGGACAAACTGCCGAAGCATTTTTAATATCCATTTCACATATCCCTTTGTTGAGCGTTGGTTTTAATTGTGCGTTAGGTGCTGAACAATTATTGCCTCATCTGGAAGTGATTTCAAAACAAACCCATGCAGCAACTTCCGCTCACCCTAATGCAGGACTACCGAATGCTTTCGGGGAATACGACCAAAGTCCCGAAGAAATGGCTTCCTACATCAAAGAGTATTTAGAAAAAAAATTGGTCAATATTGTTGGCGGGTGCTGTGGTACCACACCCGAACATATTAAAACAATTGCAGCCGTAGCTTCAACATATCAACCAAGACTTTTCAATAATCTACAAACGGCTTAATTATGGAGGGAATTGCTACAGAGCCTATTACAAAACAGTTGAAACTTTCTGGGTTAGAGCCTTTGGTAATCACACCAGAAAGTAATTTCATCAATGTAGGAGAACGAACCAATGTGGCTGGATCGCGTAAATTTTTACGATTGATCAATGAAGATAAATATGATGAAGCGTTAACGATTGCCAGGCATCAAGTAGAAGGCGGCGCACAAATTATTGATGTGAATATGGACGATGGCCTTATAGATGGGGTGAAGGCAATGGTCAGATTTCTCAATCTGGTTATGGCTGAACCCGATATTGCGAGGGTTCCCATTATGATAGATAGCTCAAAATGGGAGATTATTGAAGCTGGATTACAAGTGGTGCAAGGCAAATGTATCGTGAATTCCATTAGCTTAAAAGAGGGCGAAAAAACCTTTATTGAACAAGCAACGTTAATAAAACGCTACGGCGCTGCAGTAATTATTATGGCTTTTGATGAAAAAGGGCAAGCAGACACTTACGAACGGCGCATTGAAATTGCAAAACGTTCGTATGAACTGCTGGTGAATATCGTTCAATTTCCGGCAGAAGACATCATCTTTGATTTAAACATTTTTCCCGTCGCCACGGGGATGAACGAACACCGAAAAAATGCGATTCATTTTATTGAAGCAACACGCTGGGTAAAACAAAACTTACCACATTGTAACATTAGTGGAGGCGTGAGCAATGTTTCATTTAGTTTTAGAGGAAATAATCCTGTAAGAGAAGCCATGCACTCTGTGTTTCTATATCACGCCATCGATGCCGGAATGAACATTGGTATTGTAAACCCCGCCTTGTTGGAAGTGTACGATAATATTCCAAAAGATTTGTTGCAGCGTGTAGAAGATGTCATTCTCGACAGGCGTGATGATGCCACTGAACGGTTATTAAGTTTTGCTGAAACAGTTAAAGGAACATCCAAAAAACAAGAGGTGGATCTTTCATGGCGTGAGCAATCACTTCAGGAAAAAATTACCCACGCCTTGGTAAAAGGGATTGACATCTATATTGTTAGTGATGTAGAAGAAGCCCGAAAAAGTGTGTCCAAACCAATTAAAGTAATTGAAGGCCATTTAATGACGGGAATGAATGTGGTAGGCGATCTTTTTGGCAGCGGAAAAATGTTTCTGCCACAAGTGGTAAAGTCGGCGCGGGTAATGAAAAAAGCCGTTGCGTACTTGTTACCGTTTATTGAAGACGAAAAAGATGGAGCAAATGACTATGCAAAGGGTAAAATTTTATTAGCTACGGTTAAAGGCGATGTTCACGACATTGGTAAAAATATCGTTGGCGTAGTCTTGGCCTGCAACAATTATGAAATAATAGATTTAGGTGTTATGGTACCGCCCGATAAAATTATAAGCGAAGCTAAAAAACACAACGTAGATGCTATTGGTTTAAGCGGACTCATCACGCCTTCATTGGACGAAATGGCTTTTCTAGCTTCAGAAATGCAGCGACAGAACTTTACCGTTCCATTACTTATTGGCGGAGCCACCACGAGCAGGATACACACCGCTGTAAAGATTGATACCCAATATGAAAATGCGGTGATTCATGTAAATGATGCGTCTAGGGCGGTAACCGTGGTGGGCGATTTGTTGCAAAAGGAAACAGCTATAGATTATAAAAACAATTTAAAAACTGAATATGCTTCTTTTCGAGAATCATTTCTGAAACGTCAAAAAACCAAAACCTATCTTCCTTTAAATGAAATAAGGAAGAATAAATTTAAAATAGATTGGGATACTTCTGAAATTGTAAAACCTAAAAAATTGGGCGTACAGACACTAGAAAATTTTGACCTTTCCAAGCTTGAAATGTATATAGATTGGACGCCTTTTTTCCGAAGTTGGGATTTACACGGCAAATTTCCGGCAATCTTAAAAGATGAGGTGGTCGGTGTTCAAGCCACTGAATTGTATAATGATGCACAAGAAATGCTTCAGAAAATCTTTTTTGAAAAGATATTGGAAGGCAAAGCTGTTTTCGGTCTTTTTGAAGCTAATACGATCAATGACGATGATATTCAAGTTAGTTATTCTTCCGAAGGAAAAAAAGAAACTACGTACTTTAGAACGTTGCGTCAACAAAGTAAAAAAGCTAAAGGGAGACCAAACATTGCGTTGGCAGATTTTATAGCCCCTAAAGAAATTAAAAGACAAGATTACGTAGGCTGTTTCTGTGTTTCAGCTGGTTTTGGTGCACACGAAGAAGCCGAGAAATATAGAGTAGCATTAGACGATTACAATGCCATTATGATAAAGGCATTGGCCGATCGTCTTGCCGAAGCGTTCGCTGAATATTTACACGAGAAGGTTCGGAAAGAGCATTGGGGATATTCAAAAAATGAAACCTTAACCAATGAAGAGTTGATTAAAGAAACTTATAAAGGTATTCGTCCTGCCCCTGGTTATCCAGCATGTCCCGATCATTTAGAAAAAGAAACCATCTGGCAGCTTTTAAAAGTAGAAGAAACGATAGGCGTTCAACTTACTGAAAGTTTGGCGATGTGGCCGGCAGCATCGGTATCCGGTTATTATTTTGCCAATCCTGAAGCACGGTATTTTGGAGTGGGGAAAATCAAAAACGATCAAGTAAACGATTTTGCAAAGCGGAAAAATATTCCAGTTAAAAAAGCTGAAAACTGGTTAAAATCGAATAGAGCAGACTCATGAAAGTAACAGAACACATAGAAAACAAAAATGGAAACACGCAGTTTTCATTTGAAATATTACCGCCATTAAAAGGTAGAAATATACAGTCGGTTTTTAATAGTATTGACCCGTTAATGGAATTCAAACCACCATTTATAGATGTAACCTATCATCGGGAGGAATATGTTTATAAAGAAATGGAAAACGGACTACTGCAAAAAAAGATAGTCCGAAAACGTCCTGGTACGGTTGGTATATGTGCTGCGATTCAAAATAAATATAAAGTAGATGCCATCCCGCATGTATTGTGTGGCGGGTTTACCAAAGAGGATACAGAAAACTTTTTAATCGATTTGGATTTTTTAGGAATAGACAACGTCATGGCATTAAGGGGCGATGCGGTGAAATCTGAAGTATATTTTAAACCCGAAAAAGACGGACATTGTTATGCAGACGGCCTCGTCGAACAAATTATACAGATGAATAAAGGGAAGTATTTGGATGATGAAACGGTGAATCAGTCAAAAACAAATTTTTGTGTTGGTGTAGCAGGCTACCCAGAGAAGCATATGGAAGCCCCAAGTCTACAAAGTGACATTTCGTATTTAAAGAAAAAAATAGAGAAAGGCGCTTCATACATTGTAACCCAGTTATTCTTTGATAATGCAAAGTTTTTTGAATTTGTAACAGCCTGCCGAAAAAGCGGAATCACGGTTCCTATTATTCCAGGATTAAAGCCCATTTCAACTAAAAAACAACTATCTATATTACCGTACCGATTCCACGTAGATTTGCCAGAAGCACTTACTAATGAAGTTACAAAATGTAAAGATAATAAAGCGGTGCGTCAAGTAGGAATAGAGTGGTGCATAGCACAAAGTAAGGAGCTTATTAAAAGTAATGACATTGCTTTTTTACATTATTACTCAATGGGAAAAAGTGATAATATTAGACAAATCGCTTCAAATCTTTTTTAAAAGAGTATGCATAGAATATAAATTATCATAATTTTATAGTTTTTATTACATTATATAAAGAATGCTATCACGAAAAACCAAATATGGACTAAAAGCGCTCACATTTCTAGCCAAGCGAGAGGAGGAAGAGCCTGTGCCAATTTCTATAATTGCAGAGTCCGAAAATATTTCACAGAAGTTTTTGGAAAGTATTCTTCTTAGTATGCGAAAAGCTGGTTTTCTGGGTTCTAAAAAAGGAAAAGGAGGCGGTTATTATTTGTTGAAAAATTCAAATGAAATAAAGGTTGCTGAAGTATACAGAATATTGGAAGGCCCTATTGCTATGGTACCGTGCGTGAGTTTAAATTTCTATGAAAAATGTGATGATTGTCCAGATGAATCTATTTGTTCTGTTCACAAGTTAATGATTCAGGTTAGGGATAATACCCTTAAAATCTTTGAAAATACTACACTCGAAGATATTATAATTAAAGAATAGACAGATACTTTATAGTAATTATGGAATGTGTTATATTTGTAAAGTCTACTAATTCTATAGGATAATAAGACTATGAAGTTTATTTCATCAAAAAATATACATCTTTTTAATCAAAATTTACGGCACGAGCAGCCTTCAGAAATTATAAAATTTGTCTTACAATTTGCCGAAAACCCTTGGCTTACCACTAGTTTCGGTCCCTATTCAGCAGCATTGTTGTATGCGACTACATTTCAACAAAAAGAATTGCAAATTGTTTGGTGCGATACGGGCTATAATACCAAAGCAACCTATACCCACGCCCATCACTTAATTGAAAAACTACAGTTAAACATTGATATTTTTACACCTAATTATACCACTGCTTTTATCGATAATATTGTAGGAGAACCAACTATAGAGAATCCAAAGCATGAGTTTTTTTCTGAAAAAGTAAAGTTAGAGCCATTTCAAGAAGCATTACAAAAATATAAACCTGATCTATGGTTTACTAACCTTAGAAAACATCAAACTGATTATCGTAAATCGATTGACATTTTAAGCTTTACAAAAGACGGTATTTTAAAAGTTTGTCCATTTTATCATTTTACAGATGCTGAAATGTTAGATTACATGAAAGACCATAATCTTCCTATTGAACTTGACTATTACGATCCTGTAAAAGCGCTCGAAAACAGAGAATGTGGTATTCACTTAAAAGGATAACTTCAAGTCTGTATATTTCTGAAAAAATATAGTATTTTACCTTTTCAGAAATGATACCGTATGATTCCATCTAAAGAAGAAGTCCTTGCTGCCTACAAACGTGTGAGGCCTTTTGTGCATCAAACACCTGTGCTTACTTCAACTTTGTTAAATAATTTAGCTGAAGCAAAATTATATTTTAAGTGCGAAAATTTTCAGAAAATGGGTGCTTTCAAAATGCGGGGTGCCATTAATGCCATACAGCAATTGTCAGAAACTCAAAAGCAGACAGGTGTAGTAACACATTCTTCGGGAAATTTTGCTCAGGCATTATCCTTAGCAGCTAAAAACTTAGGGGTGAAAGCCTATATCGTAATGCCTTCAAACGCACCAAAAGTTAAAAAAGAAGCAGTAAAAGAATATGGAGGAATTATTACGGAATCTCAACCCACCCTCGATGACCGTGAAAGAGAAGCAAACCAAATTCAGAAGGAAACAGGGGCGACTTTTATTCACCCTTCCAATAATACAGATGTGATTTTAGGGCAAGGAACAGCAGCAATTGAATTAATGAAAAAGCATTCTGATTTAGATTATATTCTAACCCCAGTAGGAGGGGGCGGATTAATTGCTGGTACGGCATTAGCAGCTCATTACTTAAGCCCGACTTGTAAAGTGCTTGGGGGAGAACCTTTTAAAGCCGATGATGCGTGGCGTTCCTTACAAACTGGAAAAATTGAAGCCAACGAAACGGCAAATACGGTTGCCGATGGGTTACGAACCAACTTGGGCGATCAAAACTTTCCTATAATCAATAAATTAGTTCCTGAAATAGTACGTGTGGAAGAAACTGAAATTATTACTGCCATGGGTCTTATTTGGGAACGTATGAAAATTATAGTAGAACCTTCATCAGCTGTACCATTGGCTGCAGTGCTTAAAAAGCAAACATTTTTTAGTAATAAAAAAATAGGGATTATTATTTCTGGCGGAAATGTAGATTTAAAAAACTTGCCTTTTTAAGACTGAAAATTTGCGTTACTTTGCCGTCAATGAAAAAAAGCCTACTTATACTACTTCTTTTTGGTCCACTATTTCTTTTTTCACAAGAGGAAACACGTTCTGGGTTTTTTATGGATGCAAACTATTTTTATGGTACCATTGTTCGGCATAATAAAGATATTGCGCATTTGGTAACAGACCATCCTCAAGGGTTTATCTTAGGATATAATAAAAAAACATTTGGGTCAAAACGCTGGCATAGAGAATACAACTACCCCGATTGGGGCGTTTCGGTGGTACATCAGAATCCCGGAAATGAAATTCTAGGTGAAAATTATGGATTATACGGTCATTTCAACTTCTACTTTTTAAATCGAAATGTCGTTTTTAGAATTGGTCAAGGCATTGCATATAACACCAATCCATTTGATTTGGAAACCAATTTTAAAAATAATGCTTACGGAAGTGATTTTTTAAGCTCTACCTATTTGTTGCTTAACTATAACAAAGAGAATTTATTCAAAAATATTGGGCTACAAGCAGGTTTGGCCCTGGTTCATTATTCCAACGGAAATTTTAGGGCGCCTAATTCCAGTACCAATTCATTTACTTTCAATGTTGGGTTGCAATATGAATTTGAAACAGAGAATTCTGAATATATAAAGAATGTAACCGACGAAAATATATCAGAACCTATTAAATTCAATTTAGCATTGCGAAGCGGAATCAATGAAAGTGATTATGTAGGCTTAGGGCAACATCCCTTTTTAGTAGTTTCTACTTTTTTGGATAAACGGGTAAGCTATAAAAGTAAATTTCAAATAGGTGCCGATGTCTTCTTTTCAGAATTTTTAAAAAAACAAATAGATTATTTAGTGGCCTCTCAACTTGATAGATCGCTTACCGGTAATGAAGATTATAAGCGCGTAGGTGTTTTCGTGGGGCACGAACTTACTCTAAATAAACTGTCGGTTGTATCACAATTTGGCTATTACGCCTATTACCCATACGATTTTGAAGGAAGGACTTACATTAGAGCTGGTTTAAAATATTATCTAACAGATCAAATTTTTGGAGTGACAACCTTAAAATCGCATGGTGCAAAAGTGGAAGGTGTTGAATTTGGAGTTGGGTTTAGAATATAAAGAATGAAGAAAACAATTTACATACTCAGTCTGTTTTTATTGCTGGTTTCATGCAATTCGGAAAATGCTCCAGATTGTTTTCAAACCATTGGCAATGTAGTTACCGAGGAGTTTGTTGTGGATGATTTTAACAAAATAAGAATAGAAAATGATGTCGCCTTACAATTAAAGCAAGGAGCGGAACAAAAGGTTTTGATTAAAACTGGCGAAAACCTATTGCCGGATATTTCCGTAACTATAGTTGGAGAAACTTTAGTTATAAAAAATAATAACAATTGTAACTTAGTTCGGGATTATGATAATGTAGAAGCTATTGTAACAACACCTAATATAACTGAAATTAGAAATGCATCATCCCGAAATGTTACCGGGGTTGGCACATTGAATTTTCCTTTATTGACATTGACAAGTAATAGTACTGGAGGAGTTGAGGATGCTCGTAAAAGTGGTGACTTTTATCTTAATCTTAAATGTGAAGACTTCAATATTTCAGCCAATGGACAAAGTATTTTTTATATTTCAGGAACAACAGAGAATGCTACTTTGGTTTTTAGTGATGAGTTCCCAAGGTTTGAAGGCGAAAACTTTTTAATCGATACATTAAAAATACGACAACGAAGTGCTAATAAAATGATTGTCAACCCAATAGATGAGATATCTGGAGTTATTCAAGGAACAGGTGATGTTATTTCGGTAAACCGACCTCCCGTTGTTGATGTTGAAGAATTATTTACAGGTCGTTTAATCTTTATAGATTAATGTATATTTATGCCACGCTTAAAAAAATATGAGGTACCAACTTTTTGCATTCGTAGCTTTTTTGTTCACATGTGTGTCTTTTTCACAAGAAGAAGAACAAAGACCATTTTCGCTTGAAGCAGATTACTTTTACGGAAGCATATTAGAGCATAACCCAGATATAGCACACTTAATTACGGATCACCCAACAGGCTTAATTCTTTCATACAATAGAAAAACGTATGGATTTAATGAATGGGAACGTCGTTACCACTATCCAGATTGGGGCTTCACTTTTACTTACCAGAATATGAAAAACACCTTTTTAGGTGAAAACTATGGATTATACGGTCATTATAACTGGTATTTTTTAAATAGAAACCTAGTAATTAGGTTAGGGCAGGGTATAGCATATAGTAGCAATCCTTATGATCGGGAAACTAATTATATAAACAATGCATATGGTACAAAGTTTTTAAGCACTACCTTTTTAAAAGCTAATTATGTAAAAGAGAATTTATATAAAGGATTAGGCTTTCACGCAGGGGTTTCTATAATTCATTACTCAAATGCAAATTTACGAGCGCCAAACAATAGTACCAATACGTGGGCTTTTAATGTCGGGCTAAGCTATTTGTTTGACCATGATAACTTCCCAGAATATATTGTAAAGGACGATCCACCAAGTTCTTCTCACGCTGAGAAGTTAAAGTATAATTTTGCGTTCCGCTTTGGCTGGAATGAAAGTGACGTGGTGGGGCAAGGGCAGTTTCCTTTTTATGTAGCGTCGGCATTTGTTGATAAGCGCATTAATTATAAGAGTACCTTTCAAGCAGGGGTAGATGTGTTTTTTGCTGAATTTTTAAAAGAATTAATTTACTATCAATCTATAGCCTTTCCTGAGTATAATTTATCTGGAGATGAAGACCATAAAAGGGTTGGGCTTTTTATAGGCCACGAACTTCGCTTTAATAAGGTAGCTTTCGTGTCCCAGTTAGGATATTACATATATTATCCATTCGATTTTGAAAATAGAATATACAATCGCTTAGGCTTAAAGCGCTATTTCTTTAATGATAAGGTATTTGCTTCTGTAACGGTAAAAGCACATTGGGCTAAAGCTGAAGGGGTAGAGTTTGGTGTAGGGATTCGTTTGTAATGATTGCTGAAATGATTCAGAAAATGAAAAGAATACTAGTTTTATTAACATTGATTACTTTTTTTGGATGTGATTCCGATAAAGGATTAAACTGTTTTCAAGCAGCTGGAGATATCATTCAGGAAGAATTTACAGTAGAACCTTTTGATAAAATCACGGTTTGGGAACGTACACAGCTTTTTATAAAGCAGGGGGACACCCAAAAAGTAGTGGTAGAAACAGGTGAAAACCTATTGAATGATATAGAGGTTCAAATAAAAGACGGGGTACTGAATTTACGAAACAACAATGGATGTAATTTAGTGCGTGATTACGGGTTGACAAAAGTTTACGTAACCACACCCAATGTTACTAGAATTCGAAACAGTTCAGGTTTACCTGTAGAGAGTATTGGCACGCTTTCTTTTCCTGATCTAGCATTGATAAGCGAAGATCAAGAAAGTGAAGATGCTTTTCATATAGACGGGGACTTTAAGCTGGACCTTAAAGTTGAAAACTTACAAGTAGTGGCCAATGGCTTATCAAATTTCTTTTTATCTGGTACTGCAGAGAGAGCCGATTTTGGCATATATGCTGGGGATGCACGTATTGAAGCTGAAAACTTATTAATAGGGAAATTGATGCTCTTTCATCGGGGCACTCAAGATATGATTGTTAATCCTCAAGAAGCCATTCGTGGTAAGATTGTGAGTCTGGGAAATGTAATTGCTAAAAATAGACCCCCGATTGTTGAGGTGGAAGAACTATACAGGGGGCGGCTTATTTTTGAGGAGCAGTAAGTTCTACAAAAAGTTTTTCCAAAGTCATATTTTTTTGATGCAGTTGGAGTATTTTCAAACCATTGTCATGTGCAAAATCAAAAACACTGCTTCGCATATCTTTTTCTGAAGAAAAGTAAATGTTGTAAATAAAATATCCTCCCGGGTTTTCAACCTTAGTTACATTTGGCAATTGTTGTAAAGCAATCGTTTCTACACGATAGTCAAATTCAACTTCAACAATCTGTTGTTGGCCAGCTTGTAATTCACTAAGCTTTTTGTCAAGTACTATTTCGCCTTTGTTAATAATAATAACGCGATCGCAAATGGCCTCTACCTCTTGCATAATATGAGTAGACAAAAGCACGGTTTTTTCTTTACCAATACTTTTTATAAGCTCCCGTATTTCAATAAGCTGATTAGGATCTAAACCAGTAGTGGGCTCGTCAAGAATAAGTACTTCGGGGTTATGTAATAAGGCGCTTGCTATGCCAACCCGTTGTCTATACCCTTTAGAAAGTTGCTGTATTTTTTTATTGGCTTCCGGTAACAGGCCGGTACGTTCAATAATTTTTTCAACTTCAATTTTGGGTGTTTTGTATATTTCAGCTTGAAATGTGAGAAACTCCCGTACATACATATCTAAATAAAGAGGATTATGCTCTGGTAAATAGCCAACACTTTTTTGAATGCTGTGATCTTCTTCTGAAACTTTAAAACCATTAACCCTAGCGCTACCTTCAGAAGATGGAAGATAGGTGGTTAAAATTTTCATCATTGTGGACTTTCCGGCGCCATTTGGGCCAAGAAAACCAACAATCTCTCCTTTCTCTATGTTAAAAGAAATATTATTTAGTGCTTTTTGCACTTCATAATTCTTGGTAATATTTGAAACTGTTATTGACATATTCTAAAAAACAAAGCTAAACAAATTTATTGCTGTAGAAGTTTTAAAATTTAGATAAAAGGTTTTTAAAATGATTATTTATTGGCTATTTTAGCCACTGTTAAAAAAAACAACTATGTACAATCTTTCACTTTATTGGTGGCATCCTTATAAACTATAACCTATCGGGATTATTGTACTTACATTATTATATATGAAAGTCCCGTTATGGGACTTTTTTTATTTTTAAAAAAATATGCAAAACAGTAAAAAATTACGTAATTGGTTAGATGCTTTTGGGCTGGACCATCCTTTGGTGATAGCAGGCCCTTGTAGTGCCGAAACTCAAGAACAAGTTTTAAAAATAGCACATCAGTTAAAAGAAACCGATGCTACTGTACTTCGTGCCGGAATATGGAAACCTAGAACCCGTCCTGGAAATTTTGAAGGGGTAGGTGCTTTGGGTTTAAAGTGGTTACAAGAAGCTAAAAATGAAACAGGAATGTTAACCACAACCGAAGTTGCCAATGCCAACCACGTAGACTTAGCCTTAAAACATGATGTTGATATTCTATGGATTGGCGCTCGCACAACCGTTTCACCTTTTGTGGTGCAGGAAATTGCTGATGCCTTGAAGGGAACCGATAAGACGGTTTTAATTAAAAATCCGGTAAATCCAGATTTAGCGTTGTGGTTAGGTGCTGTAGAGCGTTTTTACAGTGCAGATATTCAAAACTTAGGTGTAATACATCGTGGGTTTTCCACCTACGAAAAAACTAAATATAGAAACAATCCAGAATGGCAAATACCTATTGACCTTCAAAACCAGTTTCCAGATTTGCCGTTAATTTTAGATCCCTCACATATTGCGGGCAACAGAGATATAATTTTTGAACTGTGCCAAACCGCTTTAGATTTAAACTACGATGGTTTAATGGTCGAAACTCATTATGATCCAGATAATGCATGGAGTGATGCCAAACAACAAATTACTCCTAAAACATTAGATCAAATGACGGTCGATCTTCGTATAAGGAAAAAAGGTGACGATAAGGTTGAATTTAATAATGAGTTAAGCAGGTTGAGAGCACAGATTGATGTAATTGATGACAAGATTGTACAAATGATGGGCAAACGTATGAAAATTGCCGACAATATTGGTGAGCTTAAAAAAGAACACAACGTTGCCATTCTACAAGTAAAACGCTGGAATGAAATATTAGGAAGGATGATCTTAGCTGGAGAACACAATAAACTTAGTGAAGAATTTATATTGCGCTTATACAAGGCTATTCACCAAGAGTCTATTGGCCATCAAAAGAAAATTTTTAATGAGCAATAACTTTCAATTAATTTTAGGACTTTTGTGTCAATGAAAGGCACTGTATACAAATCAACCGGAAGCTGGTACACCGTAAAATCACAACAAGGTGATTTTTATCAATGTCGTATAAAAGGAAAATTTAGAATAGGTGGCATAAAGAGCACCAACCCTGTAGCAGTTGGTGATGAGGTTGTTTTTAAAGTAGAAACTAAGGGTGATGAAACAGTTGGGGTTATTCATACAATCGAACCGCGGGATAATTACATCATCAGAAAATCGGTTAATCTTTCAAAACAAACTCACATAATTGCTGCGAATATTGATGTTGCCTTTTTAATGGTAACGTTGAATAGTCCGCCAACATTTACCACCTTTATAGACCGATTTCTAGTTACCGCAGAAGCCTATCAAGTAAAGGCTGTGCTTTTGTTCAACAAAATAGATTTATATAACGAAGACGAGTTACTAGAAATAAAATACTTGGCTGCTTTATACCGTAATATTGGCTATGATTGTATCGGCATTTCGGCAAAAACTGGAAAAAATGTCGATAAAGTAAAAGCATTGATGGAAGATAAAGTGACTTTATTTTCGGGACATAGCGGAACAGGTAAATCTACTTTGGTAAATGCAATAGAACCTAACCTTGATTTAAAAACTGCTGAAATATCCGAACAACATCAACAAGGGCAGCACACTACTACTTTTGCTGAAATGTACGACTTATCCTTTGGCGCACAAATAATTGATACACCCGGCATTCGCGGTTTTGGGGTCGTTGAAATTGACAAAGAGGAATTGGGTAATTATTTTCCTGAATTCTTTGAGCGGAAGCAAGAGTGTAAATTTAATAATTGTCTTCATATCAACGAACCGCAATGTGCTATAAAAGATGCTTTGGAAGATTCAGAAATTGCATGGTCCCGTTATAAAAGCTACTTACAAATATTAGAGGGCGAAGACGAAGGCTACCGAAAAGATATTTACAAAAAAGATTAACTTTTATGCGAATTGTACTGCAACGTGTTAAAGAAGCTTCTGTAACAGTAGAGGGTAAAGTTGTTTCAAAAATAGGACAGGGTTTCCTCATTTTATTGGGTATTGAAGCTGAAGACACACAGGAAGATATAGATTGGTTGTGTAGAAAAGTAGCAAGATTACGCGTTTTTTCAGATGAAAATGAAAATATGAACTATTCCATTCAAGACATAGATGGTGAAGTTATAGTGGTAAGTCAATTTACTTTACACGCCAGTACCAAAAAAGGAAACAGACCCTCTTTTATAAAAGCTGCAAGGCCAGATGTGGCAATTCCGTTATATGAAAATTTTCTTAAAACATTAGAAAAAGAACTTGGCAAAAGTGTACAAAGTGGTGTTTTTGGTGCTATGATGGATGTTTTGTTAATTAACGATGGGCCGGTTACAATTACGATTGATTCAAAAAATAAAGAATAATTTCACATTTTTTTAACAATTATGTATATTGCGCCACATGCGATTACTATTTACCCTAAGCCTACTTATTATATCAATAAGCATATTTGCCCAAGAAGCACAGTACTCTATAGCTGCATTACCAAGTAACTTGACAAATAATGCCAATAGTGTTTTATTGGATGAAAAGATAGAAATAGACATTACGAAAGATGACCGTATGATCTATGAAAACCATAGAGCTATAATGGTGCTCAATAAGAAAGGGAACAGGGATTTAGACGCATATGCACACTATGATGATGATGCGAAAGTAAAAGATATTGAAGCTTGGGTATATGATGCCATGGGTAATGAGATTGAACATTTTAAAGAACGTGACTTTAGGGATATAAGTGCTTCAGACGGGATTTCAATATACAATGATGATAGGGTTTTGTATTTAGATTACACTCCAACGGCATATCCTTACACGTTAGTCTTTGAATCAAAAACCGAAAGTAATTCAACAGCTTTTATTCCAAGATGGCTTCCAATAGGTGAGTATTATACATCTACTAAAAAGAGCGAATTTATTGTAAAATTCAATCCAACCAATAAACCAAGAGTTTTAAAAATGAACTTGGAAGGATATGATATTTCAATTTCTGAAACACCAGAAGCTTTTATTTGTACTGCTGAAAACATGGAGGCTATACGATATGAGGATTTTAGTCCATCTCGACGAAACATATTACCAAAAGTAAAATTTGCCCTTAATAAATTTTACTTAAAAGGGGTCCCGGGTTATGGGAAAGACTGGAAAGAGTTTGGTGCCTGGATGGATAGACAATTGCTTACTGGGGTAAGTGATCTTCCGCCTGCAACTATTTTAAAGGCTAAGCAACTTGCCGATAATGAGACTACAAACATTGGTAAGGCAAAAAAGATTTACGAGTACCTTCAGAATAAAGTGCGTTACATAAGTGTTCAAATTGGTATCGGTGGCTGGAAACCCATGTTAGCTGAAGATGTGGATAAATTGAGCTACGGTGACTGTAAAGCGTTAACAAATTACACAAAAGCCTTATTGGATATTGTAGGGGTCCCGTCCTATTACACTGTTCTATATGCAGGGGAAGATGAAGTTGACTTTAATCCTGATTTCGCTACTATAGAGGGTAATCATGTAATATTGGGGGTTCCAGATGGGGATGACATAATTTGGTTAGAGTGTACAAGTCAAGACACTCCTTTTGGCTATGGTGGAAACTTTAGTGATGACCGTGATGTTTTGATCGTTACCCCAGAAGGAGGTAAAATCGTCCATACTAAAACATATACCTATAAAGAAAACACTCAAGAGAATGTAGCTACTGTTAATGTCAATCCTTCAGGTGCGTTACAGGCAGATTTTAAAGGAATCTCTCAAGGATTACAATATGATGATAAATATCGATTTGACAATCTAGATGCTGATGATCTTGAAAAAAGATTTAAAAAGCGATGGGGACATATAAATGGCTTTAGTATTGAAAACATAAAACTCAAGAATAATAAAGAGGATATTTCATTTACTGAAAACCTAAATATAAATGTTCCTAATTACTGTTCTTTTATTGGTAACGACTTACTTTTTGGACTTAACATATTTACACAATCGGTAACTGTGCCACCACGTTTTCCAGACAGAAAACAAAAACTTCAAATTGCCGAAGGATTTACAGAAACCGATACTGTAAAAATAAATATCGCCGATGTTTTGAGCATTGACAGTCTTCCAGAACCTGTAAGCATAGAGAACAAATTTGGGAGTTATTCTTTTTCAGTTGAAAAAAATTCAGAAAATACAATTGAATACAGACGCACCTTTATTTTGAAAAAAGGAACGTTTCCCGCTTCAGATTATAGAAAATATCGAACTTTTTTACGAAAGGTCTCAAAACTTGACCAATCAAAAATATTGTTAAAGCAGAATACTTAATTTTTACATTTTTATTATGAAATACCTAGTTATACTACTTATTACATTATGTTGTTTTCAAACATCTTTTTCCCAAGATTTTAGATTTGGTAAGGTTTCAAAAGAGGAGGTTTTAGAGAAGCAGCACCCTACAGACTCTACTGCCGATGCAGCCATCTTATATCGTGAAATGAATACCCGTTTTCAATATTCAGAGTCTGAAGACTTCTATATTTTAACCGAATTTTATGAACGTATCAAAATTTATAATAAAGATGGTTTTGATTGGGCAAACAAAAGGGTGAAGCTTTACCAAGGCAGTGGTGGTGCCGATGAAGAAATTTCTGGGTTAAGGGGCTACACATACTTTATGGATGGGAATAAGGTTAAAGATGAAAGATTACGTAATGACGGTATTTTTGATGAAGAGGTCAATGAATATTTGGAAGTAACGAAATTTACCATGCCAGCCGTTACCGAAGGTTGTGTTATTGAATACAAGTATACAGTTAAGTCACCATTTATTACTAATATAGACGAGTATAGATTTCAAGAGAAAATACCTGTAAACAAGGTGCAAATGCAATTTTCAGTGCCAGAATATTTTAATTATAAACAACATCAAAAAGGTTGGATACCATTTCGTATAGAAGAAAATGGAACTACTCAGAGCATGACTTTAAGGTATACAGAACCGGTAAGTGGTGGTTTTGGTGGAGGAAATATAGTGCCAGAAAGAAAATCTACTAATATAGAGTTTCAGGAGAATAGCTATACAGTTAACTTAAAGGATGTACCCGCATTAAAAGAAGAAGCTTTTTCTGGAAATATAGACAATTACTCTTCAGCCTTAAAATTTGAACTTTCATATATAAATTATCCAAGTTCACCTCTAGAGATGATTACCACAACCTGGGAAGATGTTTCAAAGTCAATTTACGATTCTAATGCATTTGGTGATCAATTAAACCGGGATAATTATTTTGATGACGATATAGATAAATTATTGAATGGAATAAATGACCCTAATAAAAAAATGATTGCAATTTTTGAGTATGTAAAAAGAAAGATGAACTGGAATTCGTTTTTTGGGTTATATGCCATGGAAGGAACAAAAAACGCTTATAAAAAAGGCTCAGGAAATGTAAGTGATATAAATTTAATGTTAGTTTCCATGTTGCGATATGCCGGTTTTAATGCAAATCCGGTTTTGGTGAGTACAAAATCTAACGGTATCCCTTTTTTTCCTACCAGAAATGGTTTCAATTATGTGATAGCTTCGGTTGAAAATGGTAATTCTGTGGTTTTAATGGATGCAACCAATAAAGAGGGAGAACCTAACATCTTAGAGTCAGAACTGTTAAATTGGCAAGGAAGAATAATCCGCGAAGACAGAACATCTTCATGGGTTTCTCTATACCCTTCAAGTCATGCCTCGCAAAGTACGATGATGAACCTGAACATAAACAAAGACGATTATTCTATTTCAGGCTCGGCTCAAAACCGTTTTACGGGTCATTATGCACTGCAGCAACGGAAAACCTATAAAAATATTAAAGAAGAACAGGTGCGCAAAAGACTGGAAAAAAGCAGTGGAGAGACCGAAATATCTAATATAAATTTTGAAAATCTAGAAAAATTGTACACTCCGGTTTCTTTAAAATATGATTTTGAAAACTTTGATGCAGTTGAAGAAATAGGGGGAAAGTTATACCTGTCACCTTTATTGTTTTTAGCAATGGACGAAAACCCATTTAAATTGAACGAACGGAATTACCCAATCGATTTCGAATACCCCATGAAGGACAGATATATTGTAACGGTTAATATTCCTGAAGGATATAAAGTGGAATCTGTTCCAGAAAGTACTAACTTTGTATTGGGTGAAAACTTAGGTGCTTTTAAATATTTAATCAACAACGTTGGAGGAAGATTACAAGTATCTGTAGAATTTGCCATAAATACCGCTATTATGCCTGCACAGAATTATGATATGATTAAAAAATTCTTTAAGTTAATGATTGATAAGGAACAGGAAAAAGTGGTGCTTACTAAAGCATAGCAAATGAATATTGAAAACGCACAACAAGCCGTAGATGCTTGGATAGAAGAGCACGGAGTTCGTTATTTTAACGAGTTAACCAACATGGCCCAGCTTACCGAAGAAGTAGGTGAGGTGGCTCGTATCATTGCTCGTCGCTATGGGGAGCAGAGTGAAAAACAAAGCGATAAAGATAAGGACTTGGGTGAGGAACTAGCAGATGTGCTTTTTGTAGTGCTTTGTTTGGCTAACCAGACCGGGGTAAACTTAGAAGAAGCTTTTCATAAAAAGCTTGATATAAAAACTAAACGTGACCATGACCGCCATCACAATAACGAAAAGCTAAAGTAATGTTTAAAGAGATTGTAAACCATAAAGGCTTTTGGAGGTCTGTAATTCTTTTGGGTATTTCGTTTGTATTTGTATTTATTCTTATAAAATGGGCTTTTGAAGGATTTACAACTTCATTTTTTGACGAAAGAAACCCTTACTTGTTTTTAGGTGGCAGTTTATTGGCGGGTTTGGTGTATGGTTTTTTTGTTACCTATGGAAAGTTTAAAAACAAATTGAAAAAATAAATATCTGTCTATGAAGGCTGTGCTCAGTTGTAAAAAATCTAAAGGGGTTTCAGCTACCATTCAGATTTCAGGCTCTAAAAGTGAGTCTAATCGATTGTTAATATTACAATCTCAGTTTACAAACCTAAAAACAGAAAACCTTTCAGAAAGTGACGATACGATGGTGCTACAAAAAGCACTGTTATCATATCAAGGTGAAGTGGACATTCATCACGCCGGTACCGCCATGCGTTTTTTAACTGCCTATTTTGCAGCCCAGCCAGAAGCGTCGGTTGTATTGACTGGGAGTGAGCGTATGCAACAACGCCCTATAAAGATATTGGTAGATGCATTGCGAGACCTAGGCGTAGAAATAAGCTATCTTAAAAATGAAGGATATCCACCTATTGCGATTTCAGGAAAAAAAATCACAAAAAAAACTATTTCTATTATTGGCAATGTAAGTAGTCAATATATTTCAGCTTTACTTTTAATTGCACCATCTTTACAGAACGGGTTAACTATAAACATCGAGGGGAAGATCACATCGGCTCCGTATCTTCAAATGACGGTTTCCCTGCTTCAGAAAATAGGGGTTTCTTGTGTTTTTTCAGAAAATAAAATTGAAGTCAAACCTGTTTCAGAAATTGATGATGTTGCAATATTAATAGAATCTGATTGGAGCTCAGCATCATATTTTTACAGCATGATCGCACTTTCTGAAAACTTTAAAATAACCTTAATGGGTTATTTTAAAGATAGTTTGCAAGGCGATTCAATCTTGGCGACCATTTATGAGTCTTTGGGTGTTACAACTTATTATAATGAGGAAGATGCTTCTATCACTCTATCAAAAAACAATAAAACAATTGCCGATCACATATTATTGGACCTTGTAGATGCCCCAGATATTGCGCAAACAATCGCCGTAACTTGTTTTGCTTTAGGCCTTGGATGTAAATTAACGGGCTTGCATACCTTAAAAATTAAAGAAACCGATAGGTTGCTTGCCTTAAAAACCGAATTGGAAAAACTGGGAGCCAAAGTAACGGTGACAAATGAAACATTAGAGTTGGTTCCTTCTGAAGAAATTAATGAAAACGTAACCATACAAACTTATAACGATCACCGTATGGCAATGGCTTTTGCACCTTTGGCATTAAAAAAAACGATCGAAATTAACGATGCCGGGGTGGTTTCAAAATCGTTTCCCACCTATTGGGAAGATATCCAAAAAGCGGGCATTATCGTAGATTTTAAATAATAATTGCTTATTTACTTGACAACCCCTATGTTGAGGTTGTATATTTGCAGCTTTTCATGATAAAACACGACTTTCTATGGGAATGAAACTTTCTAATTTCAACTTCGATTTACCAGAAGAATTATTAGCCGAATATCCAGCATCTAACCGAGATGAAGCCAGATTAATGGTTTTAAACCGAAAAGAAAAGACCATTGAGCACAAAATGTTCAAGGATCTTATCGATTACTTTAATGAAGATGATGTGTTGGTTTTAAACAATACCAAAGTGTTTCCGGCGCGATTATTTGGTAATAAAGAAAAAACTGGAGCCCGTATTGAGGTTTTCTTGTTGCGCGAGCTAAATCCGGAAACCCGTCTTTGGGATGTTTTGGTAGATCCTGCCCGTAAAATTAGAATAGGAAACAAATTATATTTTGGCGAAGACGAATCGTTGGTAGCTGAGGTAATTGACAATACAACCTCAAGAGGACGTACACTTCGTTTCTTGTTTGATGGTTCGTATGAAGAATTCAGAAATAAATTAACAGAATTAGGCGAAACACCATTGCCAAAATATATTAAAAGAGATGTGGAACCGGAAGATGCGGAGCGCTACCAAACAATCTTTGCAAAAGAAGAAGGAGCTGTTGCCGCACCAACCGCTGGATTACATTTCTCAAAGCACTTATTAAAGCGTCTTGAAATAAAAGGTGTTAACTTTGCTGAAGTAACCCTTCACGTAGGTTTAGGAACTTTTAGTCCAGTTGAGGTGGAAGATCTTTCAAAACACAAAATGGACTCTGAAGAAATTGTACTTCCACAAAGCTCTGTGGATATCATCAACACAGGGATAAATAGAAAAAAACGTGTTTGTGCAGTAGGAACAACAGTAATGCGTGCTTTGGAAAGCTCGGTTTCGTCAAACAGTATGCTCAACAACTATTCAGGTTGGACTAATAAATTTATTTTCCCTCCATACGATTTTAGTATAGCAAACTGTATGGTGACCAATTTTCATACACCGAAATCTACACTATTAATGATGGTTTCTGCCTTTGCCGGACACGATTTTATTAAAGAGGCCTATGAGGAAGCTGTTAAGGAAAAATATAGGTTCTATACATATGGTGATGCTATGCTTATCATCTAAGTTAAGACTCACATACGTTAAAAAAATCCTGATTTTGCATCAGGATTTTTTTTGTTTTAGTGGGTAAATGGTTTTCTAATTTCAAAATAAAAAAGTATCTTGTATTGTTGTAATAGTATCAGCATCAAGAGCGTATGAAAAAAATTACTTTTTTCTTCTTTTTTTTGTTTTGTGTCGTTACAATATTTTCTCAAGAAAGTATTGTAAACACCCCTATTAGTTGGCGTATAGAAAATATTGAAAAAGTCCACCCAATTGAGCTTCCCCCTCTTGATCTAATAGCTTTACAGTGTGAAGATAGTATCAATGATCAAGACAAAAGCCTTCCTTGGCGATACGGGGTTAAACGCGATTTAAAAATCGATATCCATAAACAGGGTCATATGACAGAGTTGGATAATGGTGATAAACTTTGGCGGGTTGCCATAAAATCTCCCAATGCTGTTAATTTGAGTATAAATTTTGAAGACTTTTACATACCCAATGGTTCCAAATTATTTTTGTACAATGATGATGGAAGTGATATACTATTACCTTTGTCAACCGAACAAAATAGGGATAATCAACAATTAGGTTCTTGGTTTGTTAATGGGGATATTATTTGGATTGAATACTACGAACCTGCTTCAGTAAATGAAGAAGTGCTTTTAAATATTGGCAGCATTATTCATGGTTATAGAATGACTCAAGTTGAACAATATGCCGAAGGAAATCGCGGTTTAAACGATTCTGGTGATTGTAATTATGATGTAAACTGTTCAATAGGGGAGGATTTCGATTCTCAAAAAGATATTTTGAAAAAAGCGGTCGCGTTGCTTAATTTAGGCAATGGATACTTATGTTCCGCAGTACTTATCAACAACACCAATAATGATAAAACACCATACCTCTTAACGGGGAACCATTGCTTGAACAATAGTGATCCTGCTTTTTGGTCCATACGCTTCAATTGGATGAGCCCAAGCCCAGTTTGTGGTGAAAGTGAGTCAAGCCCTGATATACAAACAAATTTTACGATGAGTGGTGCAGAGCTTAAAGCTAACAATGGTCTTAGTGATTTTGCATTGGTAGAATTATATAATGAAGTTCCTAGCTCTTGGGACGTTGCTTTTGCAGGATGGGATATCACTGATGAACTACCACAATTTGAAATAGGGATTCACCACCCCAATGGGGATATAATGAAAATTTGCCGTGATAATTCAGGTGCTGTCCACGAAACTGCAAATGGTGTTGAAGTCTGGTTAATTGGTGGAGTTTCTGTAGGAGAAGGCAATGGGTGGGAAATAGGCACTACCGAAAGTGGTTCGTCTGGTTCACCATTATTTAATCAAAACGGAAGTATAATAGGACAGTTGTATGCAGGTAATGCATTTTGTGAAGGACTAGAAAGCAATCAGGACTATGATATTTACGGAAGGCTTGCAGTATCTTGGGATGCGGGGGAAGACCCTGACAAACGACTTAAAGAATGGCTCGACCCATTGAATACAGGCCAAACAGAACTCGGGACTATAGAAAACCTTTTGAACACCCCCAGTTTTGAAATAACTGGCGAATTAAAAATTTATCCTAATCCGGCTTCAGAAAACATTACTATACTCAATAGCCGTTACCCTAATTTATCCTATCAATTTTATAATGTAACAGGAGAGCAAATAGGAGAAGGTTCAGTATCCAGCACTATGAACACAATTTCGTTAGCTCGTTTCGCAGAAGGGGTTTATTTTTTACGGCTTACCGACTTAGATAGTGATTCAAACATTACCAAAAAAATTATAGTTAATCGATAATTACTTGGTGTCGCTATTCCATAAATACTTCTTAATCTTTCTATAAACAAATAACTAAACCGTAATTTTGTAACCTTATGGTTTCAGAAAAAAAAGACATACGAGCACTATCAAAAGAAGAACTACGTGAATTTTTTGTAAGTATAGGCGATAAGGCGTTTCGTGGTAATCAAGTGTATGAATGGCTGTGGAATAAAGGAATACATAATTTTGAAGATATGACCAATATTTCAAAAGAAACCCGAGCACATTTGGAACAAAACTTTGTGATAAACCACATTGAGGTAGATAGTCTTCAAAAAAGCAATGATGGCACTATTAAAAACGCAGTAAAGCTGCATGATGGCTTTGTGGTAGAATCTGTTTTAATTCCTACAAAATCGCGTACAACTGCTTGTGTCTCATCTCAAGTAGGCTGTAGTCTAGATTGTAAATTTTGTGCAACATCCCGTTTAAAAAGAATGCGCAATTTAAATCCCGATGAAATTTTTGATCAAGTAGTTGCAATTCATAAAGAAAGCTTGCTATATCATGATAAACCCTTATCCAATATTGTTTATATGGGGATGGGCGAACCTTTGATGAATTATAAGAACGTTTTAGAGTCCGTAAAAATGATAACTTCGGAAGAAGGGTTGGGAATGTCACCAAAACGAATTACACTTTCTACATCTGGTGTTCCAAAAATGATAAAAAAACTAGCTGATGACGAAGTGAAATTTAATCTTGCTGTTTCCTTACATTCTGCCATTCAAGAAACGCGGGAGCAGATTATGCCGTTTGCTAAAAGTTTTACATTAGAGGATTTGCACGAATCAATAGAGTATTGGTATGCTAAAACAAAGCGTCGTGTTACATATGAATATATTGTGTGGAAAGACATTAACGATACCGAAAAAGATGTAGATGCCTTAGTACAATTTTGTAAATCGGTTCCATGCAAAATTAACTTAATAGAATATAACCCTATTGATGATGGTTATTTTCAACAAGCGAATAACTTAGCTCTAGATTTATATATTGAAAAACTGGAAAAAAATAGAATTCCGGTTACAGTACGAAGAAGTCGTGGAAAAGATATAGATGCAGCATGTGGACAGCTGGCCAATAAAAGCTAATTTTAAATTTTAGGAAATTTAAAAAAAAATCAAATAAAAAAGAGCGGTTTAATTAAACCGCTCTTTTTTCTATAAAATCTAGTAAGAATTACTTCTTAGCTACTTTAACAGTCTTTTTTGCTCCATCAATAGAAATGGTAGCAAGATAAACACCAGATTTCAATGCAGATAGGTTTACTATCTCATTGGTGCTTCCTAACTTCTGTGAAATAACTTCCTGTCCTAAGATGTTATGTATAGCAACAGACTCCATAGCTGAATTAGCCTTTAAGTTTAATGTGTTAGTGTTGTCAACAAAATATGTAAAGCCATTGAATGCTTGGCTTTCAACACCTAAAATCACAGTTTGACCAGCTAATATTTGTTCGTCTGGAGTTGAGTTAAACGCATAATCTTTAACTACAATTGAAGATGCGTCTGCACTTACGTCCATACGAACCCATCCATAATGAGTATTCCCAGCAAGTTGAAAAACTAAGCCTAAGAACCCGTCTGTAACTGTATCACACCATTGACTATTAGTATATGCACAGCCATAGAAATTAAGATCCCCTCTAGCTGAAGTAAAACTAGGAGTAGTACCATCTATCACAGCATCTTGTTGTAATAAAGAAGGGTAATTATAGTTACCAGAATTAAAACCAACAAATCCATTGGAATTAGTTGAACCATTGATACCAGGAAATACAACTGCCCCAGGACCACCTGCAGCATCAAAAATATCGATACTAAAGTCATCAGTACCATCATCATTAATGTCTATAGGGAATGCATCTCCAGTAGCCAATGATTGATCTGGGTCTAAATCGGTATAAACAATCTGTCCAGTTACATCTGCAGCTCCAAGAATAGCAGCTGACATTGCGCCATAATTAAGTAATTTTTTAGAGGTAATTTTTTTCATGATTTAAAATTATTAAGATTAATGTTGTTTTTAATACATTTGTTTTCGCAACAACAATAGTAAAAATAGTTTTTTTTTATGAAAAAAACAAAAGCTAAGCAAAAAACTAAATTATAATGAAAAAAAAAGCGTTAAAAAACTCAAGCAGTCATAGCTTGTCACAAATCCCTATAGAAAGTTCGTTAGGTCATTTAGCTATTGGCGATATTGCATTTTCAGCTTGGAGAGGAATAAAAAAAGAAAACAACAAATCTTTAAGAGAAGAAGACAAAAAAGAAGAGGAATGAAAAAGAATAAAGTATTATTGATAGGCTGGGATGCTGCAGATTGGAAAATAATAGGTCCATTATTAGCTAAAGGGCAAATGCCTGCTTTAAAAAAAATGATTGACAATGGTGTGTATGGTAATATGAGTACCATGAACCCACCATACTCTCCAATGTTATGGAGTTCAGTAGCTACGGGTAAAACTCCAGACAAGCATGGAGTTTTGGGCTTTATAGAGTTAATGCCAGATTTAAAAGGAGTGAGGCCTGTTACCACAAACTCTAGAAAAAGTAGAGCTTTATGGAATATTTTTCATAATCAAGGATATAAAAGTAATTTAGTAGGATGGTGGCCTAGTTTTCCAGCAGAACCGATTAATGGTGTTGTAATCTCAGATAAATTTCAAAAAGTAAACCCAGACCCAAGCAAACAAAGTCCCATAGAAAAAGGGACGATGCATCCAGAAAGTATAAAAGATGAATACAAAGAATTAAGAATGTTTCCTTGGGAAATTACCAAAGAGCACATTCTTCCATTCATTCCTAATGCAGCTAGAATCGATCAAGATAATAAACAAAATGGCCTTCAAAATTTTGCAAAGATTATGGCTCATAATGTTTCTTTGCATAATGCAGCTACAAAGTTGTTGCGAACTACTGAATGGGACTTTACAGCAGTTTATTATGATTTAATTGATCATTTTTCGCATTCCTATATGAGGTTTTACCCACCAAAAATGAAGGAAGTGCCACAAGATAAATATGAGCTTTTTAAGGAGGCAGTCATCGGGTCATATCGCTTTCAAGATATGATGTTGGAACGAAAGCTTCAATTAGTAGATGATGACACTACAGTTATTGTAATGTCAGATCACGGTTTTGAGTCTGGAAGAAAACGAATTCTTGAAATGCCTAAAGTACAAGCTGCACCAGCATTGGAGCATAGGCAATTTGGAATATTTGTTGCAATGGGGCCGAATATTAAGAAAAATCAAAAGGTTTTTGGTTTAGGTTTAATTGACGTTGCCCCTACTATATTACACCATTTTGATTTGCCAATAGGAAAAGATATGGACGGGAAAGTTGCAATGGATATTTTTGAAAAAGCCAAAACCCCTAAATATATTGATAGTTGGGAAAATGTTAAAGGAGATTTTGGGGAATTAGATAAAGAAGAGATGGCAGATGCTTTTTCAGACCAAGAAGCAATGGAGCAATTAATAGAACTAGGCTACATTGAAAGACCAGATGAAGATAAAGAAACTGCAATCTTAAAAACTAAATGTGACTTAAAACATAACTTAGCACGTGTTCATTTAGGAAAAAAGAACTTTGCAAAAGCAAATGAAATTTTATTAGAGTTAATACAAGAAAAAGATCCAATTGATCTAGCGCCATTTTATCTTGATTTAATAACTATAAGTTTAGCTAAAAAGGATTATGAATCCGCTCAAAAATACCTAGAAAAGCTTAAAAGTTCAAAAACTGAAGTTAAGTATAATTTATTTTTTGCTGAAGCAGAAATGCTTGATGGTTTAGGTAAACCTTATGAGGCATTAAAATTATTTGAGAACTTTCCGCCAAAAGGAAGAAGTGCAGAAATTTGGTATAGAATAGGTGCGTTAAGACATAAACTTGACGAATTTGACCTAGCAAAAGAAGCTTTTGAAAATGCAATTGATAAAGAGCCAGATAAAGCTAAATATAATAGAGCTTTGGCAGAAACTATGTTAAGTTTAGAAGAATATGAAGAAGCTGTGGAATATGCTCTTACAAGTATAGAATTAGTAAAATACTACCCAGATGCACATTATGTTTTAGGAAAGGCTCTAGAACAGTTGGGTGATCTTAAAAATGCTAAAATAGCTTTTGAAACAGCATCAAAACTGAAACCTAAAAAATACCATAAAGCAATTCTGGCAAAAGAAAATGTCGAAGAAAAATTAAAAACACCTTCCTCTAACTCAGAAAATATTAATTATAAATATAGAGAAGATCAAATAGTAGTAGTTTCAGGTTTACCAAGATCCGGAACGTCTGTAATGATGCAAATGTTAGACAAAGGAGGCTTGAATATGATGATTGATGAAAAAAGAAAAGCTGATGAATCTAATCCAAAAGGGTATTATGAATATGAGCCTGTTATGTCATTACACAAGGATAATTCATGGCTAAAAGAATCAAAAGGCAAAGCCATAAAGATTGTTGCACCACTTCTAACATATCTAAATCGAGAGTACCGTTACAAAATAATTTTCATGAAAAGAGACTTAGATGAAGTAGTGAAATCACAGCGCAAAATGACAGGAAAAGATGAAAGCGTAATTCCTGTTAACCTTTACAACACATACAAAAGGCAATTAGAAGCTGTAGAAAACTGGAAAAAAAATGAGCCAGGGGTAGAACTTATTTACATTAATTATAAAGATGTATTGGAAAACCCAAATGCATCAGTTGAAAATATAGAAAAATTTGTAGGTAAAAAACTGGACAAAGAAGAAATGGCTAAATGTGTTGATAAATCGCTCTACCGAAATAGGGTTGAAAAAACTGTAAATTAATTAGATTATAATGAATTTTAAAGACGCAAAGTAAGATGATTACTTTGCGTCTTTTTTTATGAAGTAAACGTTCCTTTTTTTAATTTCCCTATTTTTGAAACTCTAATGAAAATTGTTTCGCAAATAAAACAACCTATTGAGGCCGAAATGGAACTTTTTGAAAAAAAGTTCTCTGGGGCTATGTCTTCAAAAGTAGCGTTGCTAAATCGTATTACCCATTATGTAGTAAACCGTAAAGGAAAACAAATGCGGCCTATGTTTGTCTTTCTCATAGCAAAGATGACCGGTAATGGAATTGTAGAAGAACGTACCTACCGTGGTGCTTCGGTAATCGAGCTTATCCATACCGCAACATTAGTACACGACGATGTAGTGGACGATAGTAATCGCCGCAGAGGCTTCTTTTCAATAAATGCCCTTTGGAAAAACAAAATTGCTGTTCTTGTTGGTGATTATTTATTATCTAAAGGACTATTGCTTTCTATCGATAATGATGATTTCGACTTATTAAAAATCATTTCCGTAGCTGTTCGTGAGATGAGTGAAGGCGAATTGCTTCAAATTGAAAAAGCCAGAAGGCTCGACATTACCGAAGAAGTATATTTCGACATAATCCGTCAAAAAACAGCGACACTTATTGCAGCTTGTTGTGCAATGGGTGCTCAATCGGTTAATGCTCCCAAAGAAGAGGTTGAGGCGATGCGAGAATTTGGTGAGTTGATAGGTATTGCATTTCAAATAAAAGATGACCTTTTTGATTATGGAGAAGAAAAGATAGGTAAACCTACCGGCATAGACATTAAGGAGCGAAAAATGACCCTACCTTTAATTTATAGTTTGAATACGGTCTCCCCCAAAGACAAAAGATGGCTCATTAATTCAGTAAAAAACCACAATAAAGAAAAAAAACGAGTAAAACAGGTTATTGCTTTTGTAAAAGATACTGGTGGTCTTGACTATGCTATTGCTAAAATGAAATCATACCAAGAACGGGCATTACAAATTCTTCAAACATACCCAAGCTCTCCTTATAAAGACTCATTAGAGTTGATGGTTAATTACGTGATCGATAGGAAAAAATAATTTTTACTGACTAGTGAAGCTGGAAAAAACTAACTAAATATTGCTTGTCTTCCGAGGCTTTTTCAGCTTAAGAGGGAATATTGCCAATTTTTTTTTACGCCTCAGGCAACCTTTTGCATTAAAGTTGCGTCTTTATAAATAGAAAGCCATGCGAAGCATATTGTGAAACTAATTTCATTACATAAAAACTATCAGGCGCTTATAAAAAAAGCAAAAAAAGGCAATCGTCGAGCACAGCACGAGCTGTACCAACTTTTTGCTCCGAAAATGCTAAGTGTTTGTAGACAATATTTAAAGAATAATGACTTGGCCGAAGAGGTCATGCTCAACGGGTTTTACAAAGTATTTACAAAGTTAGATTCTTTTAGCGACCAAGGCAGCTTTGAAGGTTGGATACGCCGTATAATGGTAAATGAGTCCATTAGCGAATTGCGAAGACAGAAGAAGCTTTATTTTAAAGATGAGTCGGTTATTGAAAACTCACTTGAGTACGCAACGACCATTGATACAGGTTTTGAAGTAGCTGAAATACAAAAAGTAATAGACAGTTTGCCAGATGGCTATAAAACCGTGTTTGTGTTATATGCTGTAGAAGGATACAAACACAGCGAAATTGCTGAGTTATTGCAAATAAGCGAAGGCACATCAAAATCACAACTGTCAAAAGCCCGCAAAATGCTTCAAAACAATATTAACAATCAAAATGACGTGAATTATGGAGCCCAATAAATTTGAAGATACCATTCGCGAGAAATTACAAGAAAGGGAAATACAACCTTCTAGCGAGTCTTGGGAAAAGTTGAATGCCCGCTTAGGAAAGCCAAAACAAAAGAAAAACTACTTTATTTGGTATGCAGTTGCAGCCAGTTTGGTAAGTATTTTAGTAATCGGGTCATTGTTGTTCAGTAAAACAGGTAAGGTTTCTAATTCTGAAGACATAGTTGAAACACCAATCAATAAAGAGGTGTTAGATTCTGAAAAACAAACGGAAAATGTTCCACAGAAAACAAATATAGAAGAAATTGCTATTCAAGAGAATAGTGTTTTGAAAGAAGAATCGGAACAACAAGTTCCAAAAAAGCAATTATCAAAACATACTCTTCAGCCTAAACAGCCAATAAAAATTTCCGAAGAAAAAGTAAACGATAAAGCAATTGCTAAAACCGAAACCAATTTTAACGACAAGTCTATTCCGAATAATAAACCAATAGACAATATCAACTTTATTGAGAACAAAGTTGATGAGGTAGTAGCACAGGTAAAAGAGATCCAAGATAAAAACAATACGGTAACCGCCGAAGAAGTTGATGCGCTTTTAGCCAATGCACAGCGGGATATTAAAACCAGACAAATACTCAATCCTGAAACTCAAAAAGTAGATGCTGCAGCTTTGCTTTTAGATGTAGAACTTGAGCTAGAACAAAGCTTTAGAGAAAAAGTGTTCGACGCCTTAGGCGAAGGGTTCAATAAAATACGGACTGCCGTGAGCGAACGTAATAATTAATATACAATAATTCATTCATCAATCACGCCCAGAGGCAATCCCTTCCAGAACTGGGAGGGGAGCCAAAAGGTATTAAATCACACAAATCATGAAGATATTTACGTATTGTACCGTTTTGACGGTATGGTTGCTGACTATTGTCTCAGCACAAGCACAGGAAAACGACTTAGCAAACGATATTGCTATTTTAAAAGCCGCACAAGAGCAAGTTGTGACCGAAGAAAAGGAAGCGCTTAAAAACGAAGTGGAAGACATCAATCAACGATTGGACAGTAATGAAATCACATTACCTGAAGCAGAACAGTTAAAAGAACAAGCTGCCGAAAAACGAGCGCTGAACATTGAAAACCGTTTGGCGATAATCGATAATAAAATAGCTTTGTTAGAGCGAAATGGTGGCAATGAAAATTTAGCCGACGACTCTGAACGAGTTGTGATTCGTATTGGTTCCAATAATGATGAAGACGACTCTTATATATTTTTAGGAAAAAAAAATAAAGCTAAAAAATACGACCGTAGAACAACCAGCGCTTTTGTATTAGCATTTGGTTTAAACAATGTAATTACGGATGGGCAATCCTTAGATGATTCAGACTTTAAAATAGGGGGGAGCCGTTTTGCCGAAATAGGTTGGGCGTGGCGAACACGTGTGTTTAAAAATACTAATTGGCTTCGGGTAAAATATGGTTTTTCTTTTCAGTTTAATGGTCTGAAACCTACTGATAACAGATACTACGTAGATACCGGCGATCAAACTGAATTACAGGAATTCCGTTTAGATTTGGATAAATCTAAGTTTCGAATGGATAATTTAGTATTTCCGCTTCATTTTGAGTTTGGCCCTTCAGAAAAAATTGAAAAAGATGAATATTTTAGATACAACACCTATAATAAAATTAAAGTAGGGCTAGGTGGGTATGCAGGTTTTAACCTTAGCTCACGTCAAAAGCTTAAATATTCCGAAGACGGAGAAGATGTGAAAGAAAAACTGAAAGCAAATTACAACACCAATAATTTTATCTATGGTGTAAGCGGTTACATAGGCTGGAAGGGAACAGCTGTTTATTTAAAATATGACTTAAACACTATTTTTAAAGATAACCCAATCGATCAAAGAAATGTTTCTTTAGGACTTCGTTTTGATGTTGATTAATATCTTGAATTGCCATTTTTTTAAAAGCTTCTTTTTTCTGAAAAGAGGCTTTTTTGTTTTCTGTAAGTAATTCTTAAAAGCGACTTCCATTTTATTATATTTGTTTTAATAAACTTCCTGAAATTTGATAGCAAAAACCACCATAGACAATGTGTTTGAAACCGCTCGCGTAGAAGAGGTGATTGGTGATTTTGTACAACTGAAAAAATCAGGTAGTAACTTCAAAGGGCTTAGTCCGTTTAGTGATGAGCGCACCCCTAGTTTTATGGTGTCGCCCGTAAAACAGATTTGGAAAGATTTCAGTAGTGGAAAAGGCGGAAATGTGGTCGCTTTTTTAATGGAACACGAACATTTTACCTATCCAGAAGCTATAAAATACCTCGCCAAAAAGTATGGAATTGAGGTTGAAGAAACCCAACAGACCGACGAACAAAAACAACAAGCTGATGAACGTGAAAGTTTATACCTAGTTAGCGAGTTTGCGAAAGATTATTTTAAGCACGTGTTGTTTAAAACCGAAGAAGGAAAGGCAATTGGTCTTAGTTATTTTAAAGAACGGGGCTTTACTGAAGAAACCATTAAAAAGTTTGATTTAGGTTTCTCACCCGATAGTTGGGATGCGTTTACCAATCACGCCATAAAAAAAGGGTATAAACTCGACTATCTTGAAAAAACGGGCTTAACGATAGTAAAGGGAGAGAAACAGTTCGACCGTTTTAAAGGTCGGGTCATGTTTCCTATCCGTAGTATGAGCGGCCGTACTTTGGGTTTTGGTGGTCGTATTTTAACAAACGATAAAAAGGCAGCCAAATATCTCAACTCGCCGGAGAGTGATATTTACCACAAAAGTAAAGTGCTGTATGGTATTTATCATGCCAAACAAAGCATTGCCAAAGAAGATAACTGCTACCTGGTTGAAGGGTATACCGATGTAATACAGTTTCATCAAGCTGGGATTGAAAATGTTGTATCGTCTTCTGGTACAGCATTGACGCCAGAACAAATTCGGTTGGTAAATAGACTTACTCAAAACATCACCGTTCTTTTTGATGGTGATGCTGCTGGGTTGCGCGCCTCACTTCGTGGTGTCGATTTAATTTTGGAACAGGGAATGAACGTGAAAATCTGTACGTTCCCAGAAGGAGAAGATCCCGATAGCTTTTCACGGAAAAACTCGTTGGAAACGCTGACGCTTTATTTAGAAGAAAATTCTCGAGATTTTATTTCTTTTAAAGCATCCTTGTTAGCTAAAGAAGCAAAAAACGATCCTATAAAAAAAGCCGATACCATTCGTGATATGGTGGTGAGCATTTCAAAAATCCCTGATGTAATTAAGCAGGAGATTTATATTAAGGAATGTGCTCGTATTATGGATATTTCAGAAGAAGTGCTGTTCAATACCCTTGCTCAGTTGCTTCAGAAAGATAAACGAGATGCTTCCCGAAAAAAACAGCCTGAAAAAAAATCAATGGAGGTGGTTCCTTCAGAAAAAGAAAAAGCAGAAAAGATTGATGTCCAGTTCGAGTTGGAACGTAAAATCATCGAGTTGCTATTGCTGTATGGAACTAAGGAAGAAGATTTTGAAGAATTAATACTTGATACCGATGAAAAGGGCGATGTTACTTTTAAACCCGAAATGCAAACGACAACGGTGTTTCAGAAAATATTTTTAGATCTTCAAGAAGATGAAATTGAATTTACCAACGAAGCATTTAAAGATTTATATTATGACATTATAAACCGGTTAACACGCGAAGAGGATTTAAAAGTAGATGCCTTTGTAAATAGTTTGCAACCTGAAAAAGCATCGGCCGTGACCGATATTTTAATGGAAGAAGAAAAATACAGCTTGCACGATTGGGAACGCAATGAAATATATGTAAAAGAAAAAGAACACTCTGTTTCACAAGTTGTGAGTGAAACTATTTTAAATTTACGTCGCGAATTAGTGAACCAAAAGATTAAAGAGCTTTCAGATGCTATTAAAGAACAAAACCCAGAGGGCTCACAAGTAGACCTGCAAGATGTTGTGGATTACATTACACTTAAAAAAGTAATTTCGGAAAAACTACGTAGGGTGTTATAATTACCCAAATTGAAACATACGGGACTGGTGTATCAAATCTGCCAGGTTATCTACTTTCAACTTTTTAAGTAACCTTGTTTTATAAGTACTTACTGTTTTTTCGTTAATGTTAAGTGCATTAGCAATGTCCTTGTTTCTTTTTCCTCTAGAAAGTAAGTTTAATACTTCAATTTCGCGGGATGAAAGCTTTTTATAACGGCTTATCGCACTGCTTTCACCTACATTACGGCTTGTAAATGTAGAAGTAAGTTCTTCGTTTAGGAAAATTCCACCTTTAGCAATTTTACCAAGTGCGTCTAAAAACACTTTAGTGGAAGCTGTTTTTGGCACATACCCTGCAGCACCTGATTTTATTGAACGAAGCGCATAGATTTCTTCTGGGTGTGTTGAAAATATCAAAACCCTAGTTTGTGGAAAAGATTCTTTAATGCTTCTTAGCGCGTTAATGCCGTTAATTTGCGGCATGTCTATTTCCATGATGAGAATATCAGGGCTATGGTCCTGTAAACTTTTGTAAAGCTCTTCTCCGTTATTAACTTTTGCAAGTATTGAGAATTCATCTTTTTTCTTTTTCAGCATACAGGAAATCCCTTTACGGGTTACCGGATGATGATCTGCAATGACAATTTTTTTCATTAGTCTCTTTGTTAGTATTCCTTAATAATTTTTAAGGGAGCAAAAAGTGTGAGGTTTGTAATATTTATACTACAAATCAAAACTAAAAAAAAGATTGTCAGTATGAGAGATTATTCGTTCAACGTACAGAAAACTCGTTGAATACTATAAAACCTTGTAGGAATTAGGAATATTGCATACAGGAATTGGGTTCATTTTGTGCTGGTTAGCGGTATTTAGGCGTAAGTAAATGTTAAAAACCTCTTGTTTTCTTCCTTCAAAATCGGTTGGTTTTTTACCATTTTCTTTCATTTTCATAGCCCATTCCAATTCGTCATAACTAGCTCCAATTTGATCCTCATCGGTACGGCTATCACCAAAAAGACCATCTGTTGGGGCAGCTTCTAAAATAGAGGTAGGCACTTCAAGAAAACGTCCTAATTCATACACTTCACTTTTAAGCAAATCGGCTATTGGGCTTAAATCTACTCCGCCATCTCCATATTTGGTATAAAAACCTACACCAAAATCCTCAACTTTATTTCCGGTACCGGCTACTAAATATCGATGCAATCCTGCAAAATAATATAAGGTGCTCATGCGTAATCGTGCACGGGTGTTAGCCAGGGCCAAGTCTAAAAAAGTAATATCGTTGGTTTGTGGTACTTCGGTTTTAAATTGTTCAAAAACAGAAGTGAGGTCTACCTTAACATCGCTCACATTTGCATAATGGGTTTTTAAAGCAGCAATATGCTTTTGGCCGCGAGTAACTTGACTTTGAGCCTGATGAATAGGCATTTCTAGGCACAATGTTCTAAGGCCAGTTTTAGCACATAAGGCAGATGTTACGGCAGAGTCAATACCTCCACTTATGCCTACTACAAAACCATCCATATTGGCATTGGTTGCATATTCTTTTAACCAATTTACAATGTGATTTACTACTTTTTCGGTTTGCATAGTGCTTTTTATTTATGGTGAACTTTTAAAGTGTGAGTACTTAATATTCCAATATTTTGAACTATAAAGCCTACCTTTGCACACAAAAATAAACTAAAGTTAAAATTTAAAAAAGGAGATAACGTTAAACAGTTGTCAAATTGTGTCTTATATGAAGTTTTACGTGTTGTTATTAGTATTTGTAGTAGCCTTTTTTACGGCTTGTGATTCAAAAAGTAAAAAAGAAAAGGAGATTGAAGCCATTCCTATGGATGTAGATGTGGTTCGTTTTGATAAGGAGTTTGCAGCGGCATCTGTTCAGGATATCCCGAAACTTAAAAAAGAGTATCCACAATTTTTTCCGAAGCAATTTGCAGACAGTGTTTGGGTGTCTAGAATTCAAGATACCTTGCAACAACAATTAGACGCTGAGGTTACTAAACAATTTCCTGATAATTCTGAAATTGAAGATCAACTTACTCCTTTGTTTCAGCATATACAGTATTACTTCCCTGAATTTACACCACCAACGATTTTCACGGTAACATCAGATGTAGATTATAATAATAAGGTAATTGCTACAGATACGATGTTGGTCGTTGCCCTTGACACGTATTTAGGAAGCGACCACCGTTTTTACGAAGGTATCCAAAAATATATTTCCAAAGATTTAAAACCGGTTCAACTTGCGCCAGATGTAGCTTCGGTTTATGCTCGACAGCTTATTTCAAAACCACAAAAACGCGACTTGTTGGCCCAGATGATTTTCTTCGGAAAAGAGCTTTATTTAAAAGACCTTTGGCTGCCAAATACACCTGATAACGAAAAAATAGGCTACACGGAAGCCGAATTACAATGGGCACAAGAAAATGAAGAGTATATGTGGCGTTATTTTGTAGAAAAAGAACTGTTGTACAGTACAAACCCTAAATTACCAGCTCGTTTTATAAACAAAGCTCCATTTTCTAAATTCTACTTAGAAATTGATAACGAATCCCCCGGAATGGTAGGGCGTTATTTGGGCTGGCAAATTGTACGAGCATATATGGAAAACAACTCGGTGAACCTCAAAAAGATGCTTCAGGAAAAACCGGAAACGATATTTAATAATTCAAAATATAAACCAAAAAAGTAATGGGAAAAAACACTTCAGAAATTAATATAAACATCGATCTTGACGAAAATAAAGTCCCTGAAAAATTACAATGGTCTGCTCCAGATGGAGGTGTGGAAAATGAAGAGGCAAAAGCAATTTTTCTAAACGTTTGGGATCACGATAAAAGAGAGTCCCTCCGCATTGATCTTTGGACTAAAGATATGCCGTTGGATGATATGAAAATTTTCTTCCACCAAACGCTAAGTGCTATGGCCGATACTTTTGAGCGTGCTACAAACGATGAAAAAATGAGTGCTACCATGCGTGATTTTTGTGATTATTTCGCTGAAAAATTAGAGCTTACCAAAGAGTGATGCGGCTCATTTTTGTGTATAATGCAGATTCGGGTAAACGAAAAGCATATTTAGATAGTTTACATAAGATTATAAGTCCTTCAACGTATACTTGCAGCCTTTGCGAATTGACTTATGGTGTTTTTTCAGAAAAGAAAAAGTGGACGCTATTTCGAAAACAGGAAGATATAGAAATGGATTTTTATCATAAAGATGAATTTGTGAAAAAATTCAGGTCTAAGTGGTTGCCTAAATATACATTTCCTATTGTTCTTTCAGAAAATGGTGGTGAATTAGAAATTTTTCTTTCTTCGGAAAAATTAAATAAGATAGAAACTCTTGAGGCTCTTATTGAAACAGTTAAGAAAGGTCTATCGTCGTATTAATTTGACCAATATACTGTAAAACTTCGTCACGCCCAGTTGCATTGGTTGATGAAGTGACAAAATACTGTGGCATCTCTACCCAAGTTTCAAGCATTTTTTCTTGATAGGCTTTTAGGTTTCGCTCTAATGCCTTTGGTTTTAATTTATCAGCTTTGGTAAAAATTATTGCAAAAGGTATTTGGTTTTCACCCAGCCATTCCATAAACTCAAGATCGACGGGTTGTGGTTCGTGACGACAATCTATTAAAACAAAGCCCATAATGAGCTGCTCTCTTTTGGTAAAGTACTCAGTAATAAATTTTTGAAATGTCTTTTTACTTTTTTTAGAAACCTTGGCGTAACCATAACCAGGCAGATCTACTAAATGCCAGTTTTTATTAACTAAAAAATGATTGATAAGCTGTGTTTTACCAGGGCGACCCGATGTTTTTGCAAGGCTCTTTCGTTGCATTAACATATTGATAAGGGATGACTTACCAACATTAGACCGGCCAATAAAAGCATATTCGGGTAGTCGTGATAAAGGGCACTTGGCAACATCGCTGTTGCTCATTACAAATTCTGCCGCTTTAATTTTCATATAGCTTACAGGTTTCGTTTTTGTAACCAAGCGTAGAGAAGCTTGTTAAACTCATCTGGGTGTTCCATCATAGCGGCGTGGCCACATTTGTCAATCCAATATAAATCTGAATCTGGTAACAATTCGTCAAATTCGGTAGCAACTTCAGGAGGGGTTACGTTGTCATTCTTTCCCCAAATAATGCAGGTTGGAGTTTCCATTTTTGGAAGATCTTTTGCCATGTTGTGCCTGATAGCACTTTTTGCAATAGCTAAAGTCCGTATTAATTTATTTCGGTCGTTGACTGATGCATATACTTCATCCACAATCTCTTTGGTAGCAACAGCTGGGTCGTAGAAAACATTTTCAGCTTTTTTCTGAATATACTCATAATCGCCCCGTTTTGGGTAACTTTCGCCCATAGCACTTTCGTAAAGACCAGAACTTCCAGTAATTACAAGTGCTTTTACTTTTTCAGGGTATAATTTTGTGCAAAGCAGCCCTATGTGACCACCCAACGAGTTCCCCAAGAGGATAACCTCTTCAAAGCCTTTGTGGTCAATAAATTCTGAAACGTATTTTGCGAAATTTTTCACGTTCGTTTTCAGTAAGGACATGCTGTAGATTGGCAATTCGGGAATGAGGATTTTGTAGCCTTTTTCGGGGAAAAAGTCAGTCACTCCGTCAAAGTTGCTCAATCCACCCATGAGTCCGTGTAAAACAACAACTGGCGTTCCTTCGCCCAGTTCTATATACTTAAATTTTCCTTCTTCGTGTATTTGGTTCGCCATTCAATACTGAAATTATAAGAAGCAAAAGTAATCAAAATTATAGAACAATACCTTTCTTCCTAAAAGACAGTGCAATATTAATTGCTCTGTTGAAATCTTGTTCATTACTGGAAATTTTAAAATGAGCATAGTTCTTTTCTCTAGTATGGAAATTGCTAAGATCCTAAATTTAAAAAGGTTATTAACAATAAATATGCCCTTGATGTTGGGAAATCAGTAAGTGGTAAAACTTATCAACAAAGTGGTAAAAAGTGGTAAAAAGTGGTAAAACTTCTTTATATTTGAAACTATTAATAGTCAAAAAGCAACCCCTTAGTGCTCAATTTAATAGGTACATATGAATGCAAAGCAGATTCGAAAGGTCGGGTCATGATGCCGTCTGCGCTAAAAAAACAAGTCGCCCCGGTAGCGCCTAATGGTTTTGTGGTGAAGCGAGCAGTTTTTCAACCATGCCTTGAGTTGTACCCAATGGATGAGTGGAATGAGCTAATGGCGAAAATGGGTAAGCTAAATCGTTTTAACCGTAAAAACAATGATTTTATTCGTCGTTTTACCGCGGGAGTTAAAACGGTGGAGTTAGATGCTACGGGTAGGTTGTTAATACCAAAAGACTTGATGTCTTTTGCTGGCTTGAGTAAAGAAATAGTGCTCTCTTCTGCAATTAACATTGTGGAAATTTGGGATAAAGAAAAATATGAACAAGCCATTAACGATGCTGCCAGTGATTTTGCAGATCTGGCTGAGGAAGTAATGGGCGATGTCAACGATGATGACCATGGAATATCATAATCCGGTATTGTTAACCGAAACGGTTGATGGGTTAAACGTAGATCCTAATGGGGTGTATGTGGATGTAACCTTTGGCGGTGGTGGGCATTCGCGAGAAATATTAAAGCGTCTTGGTGAACATGGAAAATTGATAGCCTTTGACCAAGACAAAGATGCGCTTGAGAATGCTATCGACGACCCGAGGTTTTTGTTGGTTAATGAAAATTTCAGATTTCTCAAGCGCTTCTTACGCTTTTACGGTCACAAAGAAGTTGACGGTATTTTAGGCGATTTTGGAGTTTCATCGCATCAGTTTGATGTTGCGGAACGTGGTTTTTCAACTCGTTTTGAGGCAGATTTAGATATGAGGATGAACCAAAAGAGTGAATTTTCAGCTTTTAATGTGGTTAATAATTATGACGAAAAACAGCTACGAAGTGTACTGTCTCAGTACGGTGAGTTAAGAGCAGCAGCCGGAATGGCACGTGTGATTGTTGGAGCAAGGCACAATGGTGAAATAAAAACCAGCGAACAGCTAAAAAAAGCATTAGGACGGTTTTTGCCAAAACACAGGGAAAACAAAATACTGGCTCAAATTTATCAAGCTATTCGTATAGAGGTAAATCAAGAGCTTGAGGTTTTAAAAGAATTTTTATTGCAAACGCAAGAGGTCATAAAGCCTGGAGGCAGGTTGAGTTTAATAAGCTACCATTCGTTGGAAGACCGTTTGGTAAAGCGCTATATGCGGGACGGACAGTTTCAGGGTCAACCTGAAAAAGATGTATTTGGAAGGGTAGAAGTGCCTTTTAAACCAGTGGGGAAATTTGTAATCCCTTCGGAAGGGGAGATAAAAGAGAATAATCGTGCTCGTAGTGCAAAATTGCGGGTAGCAGAAAAACTATAATGAAGAAAAACTTTTACAACATAATAAAAGGAAAGTTTTTGGTGAACGACGATGCGCTTAAAAACTGGCGTTTCATCTTTTTCCTTTCACTATTGGCTTTGATTATGATTGCGAGTTCGCATAGTGCCGATAAAAAAGTGTATAAAATAGCAAAGCTTAATAATGAAGTAAAAGAATTAAAAAGTGAATATCTGGATATTCGGAAGCGATTAATGCAAACCCGAATGGAAAGCAAAATTGAAGTGGCGATGGCGAAAAGGGGATTGAAACCTTCGGTTACGCCCCCTCAAAAAATAAAAATTATAAACAAAGAATAGTTCGGTGGCTGTAGAAGAAAAGAACATATTAAACCGCCTTTATATTATCGCTGGATGTATGTTCATCTTCGCGATTGCTGTTGCTGTTAAATTGGTGAACATTCAATTTGTCGAAGGTGATGAATACCGTGAGTTAGCCCATAGAAACACCACTCGAAATTTTACGATTCCTGCTAATAGAGGCAACGTGTATGCTGAGGACGGTAGCTTGCTAGCGACTTCAGTTCCCAAATACGATATCCGATTTGATGCCGTAACCGTTTCTTCTGAAAACTTTAAAAACAACATTGTTCCGCTTTCTAAAGAAATGGGCAAAATGTTTAACCGTCCGGCTTCGTATTACCAAAATGTATTCAGAAAAGCGCGTGCAAACAAAAATAGATACTTACTAATTGCCCGAAACTTAGGCTATTCAGATTATATAAAACTGAAAAGTTTCCCCCTTTTTAAATTAGGCCCATACAAAGGTGGAATTATAGTAGAACAGCGTACCGTTCGTGAACATCCATTGGGGAAAGTTGCTGAGCGTTTGGTAGGCGACCAAAAAAATAATAGTCCTGGAGTGTATGAGGTAGGTTTGGAAGGTGCTTTTGATGAATATTTACGCGGAAAGGAAGGAAAACGCCTCAAACAAAAAATTGCACGAGGACAATGGAAACCAGTTTTTGATGAGAATGAAGTAGAGCCTCAAGATGGGTACGATGTTATTTCAACGATAAATGCAAACATTCAAGATATTGCCCACCACGCATTGTTGAAGCAAATGGAGCATTACGAAGCCGAGCACGGTTCTGTAATTGTGATGGAAGTAAAAACGGGTGAAATAAAAGCAGTTGCCAATCTCGGCAGAACTTCCAACGGAAATTATTACGAAAAATTGAATTATGCGGTAGGAGAAAGCCACGAACCGGGTTCTACGTTTAAGGTAATGGCAATGATGGCTGCTTTAGAAGATGAAAAAATAGACACTACAACTATAGTGGATACCAAAGAGGGTAGAAAACGTTTTTATGGACGTAACATTCACGATTCAAAACATGGTGGGTATGGTAAAATATCTGCGGCTAAAGCATTAGAAGTTTCTTCTAATATAGGTCTGGCGACTATAATTGATGAAGCCTATTCTGAAAATCCAGAACAGTTTATAAATCATTTAAAAGAATGGAATTTAGATAAGCGCATAGGCATAAAAATCAAAGGTGAAGGTAAGCCTGTAATTCCAGGGCCAGGGCATGAATTATGGAGTAAAAACGCCCTTCCTTCTATAGCTTATGGTTATAACTTAAGATTGACTCCTCTTCAAACCTTGGCTTTCTATAATGCAATCGCCAACGATGGTATTATGGTTAAACCAAGGTTTATTAAAGAAATAAGAGCCTGGAACCAAGAAGTGGAAATATTTGAAACTGAAGTCGTAAACGATCAAATTTGTTCTGCAGAAACCTTACATGAAATTCGAGACATTCTTAAAAACATTGTAAGGCGAGGAACAGGAAAACCTTTGTATTCTAAATATTTCTCCATGGCTGGAAAAACTGGAACAGCTCGTACGGAATACTGGATGGATGATTGGGAAAAAGACCGTCGGTATATTTCATCTTTTTCAGGATATTTTCCAGCAGAAAACCCAAAATATTCTTGCATTGTAGTGATTCACAAACCTAGTACTAAAAAAGGGTATTATGGAGCAGATGTTACAGGGCCAGTATTTAAGCGTATCGCTCAAAAAATATTTACTGAATCGCCATTAATTGCTGAAATAGCCAATGTAGATGAAGAAGACCCAATTTTAGAAAAAGATTACGAAACCTATTATCCAAAAGCACAAGCACACTATACTAAAGTTCCTAATGTGAAGGGAATGGCAGGAATGGATGCGGTTTCATTATTAGAAAATTTAGGCTTAAAAGTACAAACAGTAGGAAACGGCACTGTAGCCGATCAATCTATAGCCTCTGGTGAAGCTTTAAAACGCGGCCAACAAATAACCTTAAAATTATCGTGATAGTATTAAAAGACATACTCTATAAAATTCCAATCGAAAAAACGATAGGAAGCACAGCTGTGGCTGTTCGGAATATAGAATTCGATTCACGAAATGTAGGCCTTAACGATGTTTTTGTTGCCATAAAAGGAACGGTATCAGATGGTCATGACTATATTCTGAAAGCTTCGGAACAAGGAGCGCTGGTTATTATTTGCGAAACCCTTCCTGAAACGATTATCAATGGTATAACCTACGTTCAGGTAGCCGATTCACATAAAGCATTGGCAATTTTGGCTGCCAATTATTTTGAAAATCCTTCTGAAAACATAAAACTGGTCGGCATTACAGGAACGAACGGTAAAACCACCATTTCAACCTTATTGTACGATTTGTTTACAGCTGCAGGCTATAAAACAGGGCTTATTTCTACAGTTAAGGTAATGGTGAATGACACCCGTTACGAAGCAAAACGAACCACACCAGATTCGCTTACCATAAACCGTTATTTACAAGAAATGGTTGAAGCCGGTGTTGAATATTGCTTTATGGAAGTGAGCTCGCATGGTATTCATCAAAAACGTACCGAAGGCCTTCACTTTGCAGGTGGGATTTTTACCAACCTCACGCACGAGCATTTAGATTACCACAAAGATTTTAAAGAATACCGAGATGTTAAAAAGAAATTCTTTGATCAGTTGCCAAAATCAGCTTTTGCCTTGACGAATGCAGATGATAAAAATGGAGCTGTTATGCTTCAGAACACAAATGCAAAAAAATATACCTACGCCTTAAAAAGCTACGCAGATTATAAAGCGCAAATATTGGAAAATAATTTTACCGGTTTGTTGCTGAAAATTAATAACAATGAGATTTGGGTAAAACTAATTGGGGCATTTAATGCCTACAATATGTTGGCCATTTTCGGAGCTGCAGATATTTTAGGAATGGAAACACTAGAATTGCTTCAACTTATGAGCACGTTGGAAAGTGTGGATGGACGGTTTCAGTATCTAATTTCAAAAAAAAAGATAACTGCTATTGTTGATTATGCACATTCGCCAGATGCTTTAAAAAATGTGTTGGAGACCATTAACAGCATTCGTACTGGAAATGAAGAATTGATTACCGTAGTAGGTTGCGGCGGTGATCGTGATGCAACAAAGCGCCCTATAATGGGCAAAATTGCTGCGACTTTGAGCACAAAAGTTGTATTTACCAGTGATAATCCGCGCACGGAAGACCCTGACAAAATTGTAGAAGAAGTAGAAGCGGGTGTTCCTGCTGAGCATTTCAAAAAAACGGTTTCGATAACAAATAGAAAACAAGCGATTAAAAACGCTTGTCAAATGGCGAATGAAAACGACATTATATTAATTGCTGGAAAAGGACATGAAACCTATCAAGAAATAAATGGAGAACGAATAGATTTTGACGACTTTAAAATAGTAAACGAATTTTTAACCGCCCTAAATAAATAACCATGCTGTATTACTTGTTCGAATATTTAGAAAAAGAATACCAGTTCCCAGGGGCTAGCCTTTTTGAGTTTATCACATTCCGGGCAGCTTTGGCGGTTATTTTATCACTTTTCATTGCAACGGTTTACGGAAAAAAAATAATCAAGTATTTGCAACGCAAGCAAATGGGAGAGCAAATCCGTGATTTAGGGTTGGAAGGACAAAACGAAAAAGCTGGTACCCCAACCATGGGTGGTGTTATTATCATTTTGGCAACTTTGGTTCCTGTTTTATTATTCGCCAAGTTGGAGAATATCTACGTGATTATGTTGATTGTCACCACACTTTGGATGGGGATCATTGGTTTTATTGACGACTACCTTAAAAAGTTTAAGAATGATAAAGCTGGGTTACCGGGGAAATTCAAAATTATAGGTCAAATTGGTTTAGGAATTTTCGTAGGGGTGACAATGTATATGCATCCAGATGTTACGGTAAAACGAAAAATAATTAAGCCTACAAACAATACAGAAGTAGTAGCTCAAAATACACCGCAGGAAGAGTTTAACCCAGAAGAAAAAACCTTATTAACAACGATTCCTTTTATTAAACAAAATGAGTTTAATTATGAAAAACTGATTAGCTGGGCAGGAGAAGGATACACAAAATATGTATGGATCATCTTTATCCCGATCGTCATATTTATAATCACAGCCGTTTCAAACGGAGCTAATCTTACGGATGGAATTGATGGCTTAGCGGCAGGTTCTTCTGCTATTATTGGGATTACCCTCGCCATTTTTGCGTGGGTATCTGGTAACGTGATTTTTTCAGATTATCTGAATATTATGTACATCCCCAATACGGGCGAATTAACCATATTTATTACAGCCTTTGTAGGGTCACTCATTGGGTTTTTGTGGTACAATGCGTATCCAGCTCAAGTATTTATGGGCGACACAGGAAGTTTGACCATTGGAGGAATTATAGCCGTTATGGCAATTGCTATTCGCAAAGAATGGTTGATACCCATTCTCTGCGGAATTTTCTTAATGGAAAATCTTTCGGTGGTATTACAAGTCGGTTGGTTTAAATACACAAAGAAAAAATTTGGTGAAGGGAGGCGTATTTTCAGAATGTCACCGCTACACCATCATTATCAGGTAAAAGGATTTCACGAAAGTAAAATAGTTACCCGGTTTTGGATTATAGGAATTTTTCTAGCAATTCTGACGATTGTTACGCTTAAAATTAGATAGCAATGGCAGGACGGTTAGTGATTTTAGGGGCCGGTGAAAGTGGAGTAGGAACGGCTTTGTTAGGAAAGAAAAAAGGATTTGAAGTCTTTGTTTCAGACTTCGGAAAAATAAAGGAAACGTATAAACAAGTTCTTATACATAATGAGATTGAGTGGGAAGAAGAAGGCCATACAGAAGAAAAAGTGCTTTCGGCAGATATTGTAATGAAAAGCCCAGGAATTCCCGATACGGCTAAAATTGTTAAAAAACTCAAAGAAAAGGGGGTTAAAGTGATTTCTGAAATTGAATTTGCTTCAACATATACCGAAGCAACCATCGTAGGGATTACCGGAAGCAATGGAAAAACCACAACCGCAACGCTAACTTATGAAGTACTTAAAAACGGCGGCTTGAATGTCGCTTTGGGTGGAAACATAGGAAAAAGTTTTGCAGAGCAGGTTTCTGAAGAAAAGTTTACAAGCTATGTGTTGGAGTTAAGTAGCTTTCAATTGGACGGAATTGAAACATTTAAACCACATATAGCTGTTTTAACCAATATTACGCCGGATCATTTAGATAGGTATGATCACGATTTCAGTAAATACATTGCTGCAAAATTTAGAATAGCAATGAATCAAACAGCTGACGATTATTTTATTTATGACGCAGATGATAAAGTGATTACAAAATGGCTTTCAGAGCACCCAATACAATCTCAGTTACTGCCTTTTTCAGCAAAAAAAGAGCTGAAACAAGGTGCATATATAAAAAACAACGAAATAATAATAACAATAGATAATAACCAATTTACTATGCCAATCTCAACGTTAGGTTTACAAGGAGAACACAATACAAAAAATGCTATGGCAGCTTCGACTGTCGCTAAACTTTTAAAGATTAGAAAAGCGACCATCCGCGAATCGATGGAAAGCTTTCAAGGTGTTGAACACCGTCTTGAAAAAGTATTAAAGATTAATAACGTGATGTACATCAACGACTCTAAAGCTACGAATGTGAATGCTACATTTTATGCTTTAGATAGTATGGAAAGCCCAACCGTTTGGATTGTTGGAGGTGTAGATAAAGGAAACGATTACTCGGATTTACTTCCGCTGGTAAATGAAAAAGTAAAAGCCATTGTTTGTTTAGGAATTGACAATGAAAAATTAACCAAGCAGTTTGGGAACATTGTCGATATGATGGTAGAAACACAATCCATGCAAGAAGCAGTACAAATAGCATACCGATTGGCAGAGCGAGGCGATAATGTGCTGTTGTCACCAGCGTGTGCAAGTTTCGATTTGTTTACAAACTATGAAGATAGAGGAAGACAGTTTAAAGAGTCAGTAAGGCTTTTATAAAAAATAAGAAGAATACCAATGCGGGAAATATTTCAACATATTAAAGGGGATCGAGTGATTTGGGCCACTGTGGCACTATTGGCTGTGTTTTCCTTTTTGCCTGTATATAGCGCCAGTAGTAATTTGGCCTATTTATATGGAGATGGAAGCACCTTGCCGTATTTACTCAAACATTTTGCACATTTGTTGTTAGGGTTTGCCATTTTATATGGCGTGCATAAAATCCCGTTTCATTATTTTAGAGGTCTGTCCATTATTGCGTTGCCATTGGTTGTGGTATTGTTATTATTAACGTTAGGACAAGGAACTACTATTGATGGAGCAAATGCTAGTCGCTGGATTCGTGTGCCTTTTGTAGGTGTTACCTTTCAGACTTCCACATTGGCGGCGGTTGTTTTATTAACCTATGTAGCCCGGTATTTATCTAAAATTAAAGGGGAAACTGTAACTTTTAAAGAAACGTTGCTTCCATTATGGTTGCCAGTATTTGTAGTATTAGCATTAATACTTCCAGCTAACTTTTCAACCACGGCCATCATATTTGCAATGGTAGTTGTATTAGTGTTTGTAGGAGGATATCCAATTAAATATTTAGGAATCATTCTAGGTGCAGGTTTATTATGTTTAACCTTGTTTGTCTTGACTGCAAAAGCCTTTCCAGGGGTGTTTCCAAATAGGGTAGATACGTGGATAAGTCGAGTAGAAAACTTTACCGACGGAGAAGATACCGAGGCAGATTATCAGATTGAAAAAGCAAAAATAGCTATCGCTTCTGGAGGAATTACGGGATTAGGTCCTGGTAAAAGTGTTCAGAAAAACTTTTTACCGCAATCCTCTTCCGATTTTATTTACGCAATTATAGTTGAAGAATTTGGCTTAGTTGGAGCCTTGTTTTTAATGTCATTATACCTGTTTTTGTTATTCAGATTGGTAATAGTGGCGCACAAATCAAACTCTATTTTCGGAAAATTATTAGTGATAGGCGTAGGATTACCTATTGTGTTTCAGGCATTGATTAATATGGCTGTAGCAGTCGAATTATTTCCGGTAACGGGGCAGACATTACCTTTGGTAAGTAGTGGTGGAAGTTCTATTTGGATGACGTGCTTAGCAATAGGAATGGTATTAAGCGTAAGTGCCAACCGGCAAATAAAGAAAGAGAAAGAAGAACGGGAAGAAAACCCATTAGATATTTTAAGTGAAACCATATAAATTCATCATATCAGGCGGCGGAACCGGAGGGCATATCTATCCGGCGATTGCAATTGCAGACGAACTTCAGCAACGGTATCCTGAAGCGGAATTCTTGTTTGTTGGGGCGGAGGATAGAATGGAAATGGAGAAAGTACCCCAGGCTGGTTACAAGATTGAAGGATTATGGATTTCAGGATTGCAGCGAAAACTCAGTTTAAAAAACTTGATGTTTCCTTTTAAATTGATTTCAAGTTTATTGAAGTCTAGAAAAATATTAAAAAAGTTTAAACCTACTGTTGCTATTGGAACAGGAGGGTATGCAAGTGCACCGTTATTACGAAGTGCTTCACAGAAGGGAATTCCTTGTTTAATTCAAGAGCAGAATAGCCATGCGGGAATTACAAACAAATGGTTGAGTAGCAAAGCGAGTGCTATTTGTGTAGCCTATAACAAGATGGAGAAGTTTTTCCCTTCTGAAAAAATAGTGTTTACAGGAAATCCGGTACGACAAGATTTAATTGATATTTCAGAAAAAAGAAGTGAAGCACAACAGTTTTTCAATCTAGATGGGAGTAAAAAAACATTGTTGGTGTTAGGCGGAAGTTTAGGTGCCAAAAAGATCAATGAGCTTATCAATACTTCGCTTTCATTTTTTGAAGAAAAAAACGTTCAGGTTGTTTGGCAGTGCGGGAAGTTTTACGAAGAAACTTATAAAAACAAATCTACTGAAACGATTCAAGTTCATGCCTATTTAAATAGGATGGATTTGGCGTATGCAGCGGCAGATATTATTATTTCAAGAGCAGGCGCTTTATCGGTTTCCGAATTATGTTTGGTAGGGAAACCGGTGATTTTTATTCCATCGCCTAATGTGGCAGAAGATCACCAAACTAAAAATGCGCAAGCTGTTTCAGAAAATAATGCGGCTATTTTGTTAAAAGAAAATCAATTGGACGAACATTTTGAAAGGAATTTTTCAGCTTTGCTTTCTTCCGAAGAAAAGCAAAAAGAACTTTCAGAAAATATAAAGAAAATGGCAAAACCAAATGCCACGAAAGATATTGTTAGAGAAATTGAAAAGCTAATTTCTAAACAAAAAACGAGTTATTAAATGAAGAATTTATATAACATAGAAACACTTTATTTTATCGGTATTGGCGGTATCGGGATGAGTGCGTTAGCTCGTTATTGCAAATTAAAAGGCTATCATGTTTTAGGGTACGATAGACTAGAGAGTGCTATTACTGAAACATTAGAGGAGGAAGATATTTCGGTGTCATTTATCGATTCTGTAGAAGCGATTTCAAAGGAAAGCTTTGACAAAGAAAAAACTCTAGTGGTGTATACCCCGGCTGTAAAGCAAAACAACATTCTTTCTTGGTTTAAGGGGCAAGATTATAAAATAATAAAACGAGCAGCTTTGTTAGGTGAGGTTACCAAAGATACCTTTTGCTTGGCTGTTGCTGGAACCCACGGGAAGACTACAACTTCAGCGATTTTAGGTCATTTATTAGCTGAAACAGGGATGGCAGTTACGGCATTTCTAGGTGGTATTTCTGAAAACTACAACTCAAACTTTATCTCAAACGGTACGTTAATAACGGTAGTTGAAGCCGACGAGTTTGATCGTTCTTTTATGCAATTACGGCCTGATATTGCTTGTATTACTTCTATGGATCCCGACCATTTAGATGTTTACGGCGATGTTTCAGAATTTGAAAAAACATTTAAGGATTTTGCTGCTTTGGTTTCTGAAAAAGAGCATTTATTACTTAAAAAGGGGTTGCCTTTAAAAGGAAATACTGTTGGGATTGAAGAAGAGGCAGATTATGATGCACAAAATGTTCGAATTGAAAATGGCGGCTATGTTTTCAATTTAAAAACACCAACAAGAGTATTAAAAGATTTAAAATTTTTCCTTCCCGGAAAACATAACCTACATAATGCTGTAACAGCTCTGGGTATGGCGATTTTAGCAGGTTCCCCAACCCGTCGTCTACCCGAAGCGTTACAAAGTTTTAAAGGAGTGCAGCGTCGATTTTCTTATAAAATTAAAACCGATGATTTGGTGTTGATTGATGATTATGCGCATCACCCTACCGAATTAAGCGCATTATACCAAGCTGTAACCGAAATGTACCCTGAAGAGGAGAAATTGATTGTTTTTCAGCCACATCTTTTTAGCCGAACAAGAGATTTTGCTGATGGATTTGCTGAAAGCTTGTCAAAATTTGATGAGATAATCCTGTTAGATATCTATCCAGCACGAGAAGAACCTATGGAAGGAATTACCTCAAAATGGTTGTTAGAAAAGATTGATTCAGATAAAAAAAGATTGGTGTCAAAAGTGGATTTAGCACAGAGGATAAAAGACTCAAACTGTAAGATAAAAGTAATGGCAGGTGCGGGTGATATTGGTGTTGAAGTGGATAAGGTGAAAAAATATTTAGAAAATGAAGCGTAGTTGGGAGTACATAAAATTTGTATTGCTATTTGGCTTAGTTGTGTTTTTATTCAGCTTTACCAAACAACGAAATAGTAGCAGAAATCTAACAAAAACCAACATAGAATTTTTAGATGAAGGCATCCCTTTTATTACTCGTAATACAGTTAATAAATTGTTGATACAAAATTACGACAGTGTTACGAGCATCCGAAAAGAAAAGGTAGTTTTGAAAGAGGTGGAGTCTCGTTTGCTTGAGAATGAAATGATACGCAATGCAGACGTGTTTATAAGCTTAAATGGAACACTTGGAGCTAAAATAACACAAAGAAAACCGTTAGGTAGAGTGGCTGCTTCACCAGATTATTACATTGATGATGAGGGAAAAAAAATGCCTTTGTCTTCGGTTTATACAGCAAGAGTGCCATTGATAACTGGAGTTGCAAAATCCAATTTCAATGAATTAACCCCGTTACTAATTGCAATAAACCAAGACCCGTTTATGAAAAGTAGTATAGTAGGGCTAGAGCTTCAACAAAATGGGGAAATTGTATTACGGTTGCGAAAACATGATTTTAAAGTGCTCTTTGGAAAACCAAAAGCCATAGCCAATAAGTTTCAGAACTTTAAGGCATTTTACAAGAAAACAAAACAAGATAATAAGCTTTCAAGCTATAAGTTGGTCAATTTACAATTTGGGGACCAAGTAGTAGCAACAAAAATTTAAGCGATGGAAAACGAGAACATAGCTGTAGGATTAGACATTGGAACCACAAAAATTGTTGCCATGATAGGCCGTAAAAATGAATACGGTAAAATGGAGATTTTAGGAGTAGGAAGGTCTAAAAGTTTAGGTGTACATAGAGGTGTAGTAAACAATATTACCCAAACTATACAGTCCATACAACAAGCTGTGCAAGATGCTGAAACGTCCTCAGGAATGAAGATTGACAATGTAATGGTAGGTATTGCTGGTCAACATATACGAAGTTTACAACATAGTGATTATATAACCCGTAGTGATAGTGACGAAGTAATTGACGAAGCAGATATTGAACGTCTTTGTAACCAAGTGCATAAGCTAGTTATGTTGCCTGGTGAAGAAATAATTCACGTACTTCCACAAGATTTTAAAGTAGACGGACAAGCTGAAATAAAGGAGCCAATCGGCATGTATGGGGGGCGTTTAGAGGCTAACTTCCACGTAGTGGTAGGTCAGGTTTCCTCAATTAGAAATGTAGGAAGGTGTATTAAAAGTGCTGGTTTAAATCTTTCGGCGATTACTTTAGAGCCGTTGGCTTCGGCAAATGCAGTTTTGAGCAGGGAAGAAAAAGAAGCTGGTGTAGCGCTAATAGATATAGGTGGCGGTACAACAGATTTAGCCATTTTTAAAGATGGGATTATTCGTCACACAGCAGTTATCCCTTTTGGTGGTGGTGTAATAACAGAAGATATAAAAGAAGGCTGTTCCATTATCGAAAAACAAGCCGAATTACTGAAAATCAAATTTGGATCTGCCTGGCCAGGTGAGAATAAAGAAAACGAAATAGTTTCTATACCAGGTTTGCGAGGAAGAGAGCCTAAAGAAATTACACTTAAAAACCTTTCAAAAATAATTCATGCACGAGTTGTTGAAATTATTGAACAAGTGTACTTAGAGATAAAAAATTACGGTCACGAAGAACAAAAGAAAAAATTAATCGCAGGGATTGTATTAACTGGTGGCGGTGCACAATTACAGCATTTAAAGCAACTCGTAGAATATATAACTGGAATGGATACGCGTATTGGATATCCAAATGAGCATTTAGCAGGTGGTAGCGATGATGAAACCACAAGCCCAACTTATGCTACGGCTGTAGGATTAGTGCTTAGCAGTATTAATGATCAAGAAAAAAAGCAGCAAAAGCAGCAAGAAAAACAAGTTGAAGCTTCTGAAACAGTCGAAACAGATGATGTTGATCCATCAACTACTAAAGAAGAAAAAGAACAACCAAAAGAGCGCAAACGTTTTCTAGATAAATGGGCTGAAAAGTTCAAAGAATTTTTAGATAACGCAGAATAAAAAATTAAAAAGAAAGAAAAAGGAACCTCACAAAAATAAATAATATGAGCAGCAACACAGATTTTGATAACATTTCGTTCGATCTGCCCAAAAACCAATCAAATGTCATTAAGGTAATTGGCGTTGGTGGTGGTGGTAGCAATGCAATCAATCACATGTTTAACCAAGGAATTAAAGGGGTTGATTTTGTGATTTGCAATACTGATGCACAAGCACTTGAAAACAGTTCTGTGCCTATTAAAATACAATTAGGTGTTTCCTTGACCGAAGGGTTGGGGGCAGGAGCAAATCCGCAAATAGGGGAGCAGTCCGCTATGGAAAGTATGGAGGAGATTAAAGGTATGCTCACTACAAATACCAAAATGATTTTCATCACGGCCGGAATGGGTGGTGGTACAGGTACAGGGGCAGCGCCAATTATAGCTAAAATGGCGAAAGAGTTGGATATTCTAACCGTTGGAATTGTTACTATCCCGTTTCAGTTTGAAGGAAAAACACGTAACGAACAAGCTCAAATTGGTGTGGAGAAATTACGTCAAAACTGTGATTCTCTAATTGTAATAAACAACAATAAACTGCGAGAGGTATACGGAAATCTTGGTTTTAAGGCCGGTTTTTCAAAAGCAGACGAAGTACTTGCCACAGCTGCACGTGGTATTGCTGAAGTTATAACACACCATTATACACAAAACATTGACTTGCGTGATGCCAAAACAGTACTTGCCAATAGCGGTACTGCTATAATGGGTAGTGCAAGTGCAACTGGGGCAAAACGAGCAAGTGAGGCTATAGGTAAAGCTTTAGATTCCCCATTATTAAATGACAATAAAATAAAAGGTGCCAAAAACGTATTGTTGCTTATCGTTTCAGGTAGCGAAGAAATAACCATTGATGAAATAGGTGAAATAAGTGACCATATTCAAGACGAAGCGGGTCATAGCGCCAATATTATTATGGGTGTAGGGGAAGATACAGAGCTCGAAGGAGCTATTGGTATTACCGTTATTGCTACCGGATTTAATGCGGAACAACAAGACGATATTGTAAATACTGAAAGTAAAAAAATTATCCATACACTTGAAGAAGAGCAAAAAGCAGAACAAGATTTATCTGTAAAGCAAGGTGCAACCCGTGTTGAATTGCCTAAAAAAGATAAACCTGTAAAAGAGGAAAAACCAATCATTAAGCATACTTTATTTGAAGAAGAGGAGGTTGAGGATAAAATGCCTCCGGTTTCTGAAGTAAAAAAACCAAAAACTGAAGCATCACTTCCTTTTGAAGGATATATAGAGACATCAGAATTGTTGAAAAACATAGATGTTTCTTACGAAGAGATTGATATTCATCATATTGCAGAGTTTGAGCAATTGGTGATTAATGAAATGGATGTAAATGACTTTGTAATTGTAGAACCTAATAAGAATATTCAGAAAAAAGAAGAAACACCTATTTCTGAAAACACTGAACAAAAACAAAAATCAGTTTCAGATAATGAGGATCAGATGCTTATGTTCGATCTTCCGGTAAACCCTGTTTCAGATTCAAGCAAAAGGTATAGAAAAGAAGATGAGGATCAAGAAACGTTGACATCAGATGTTGAAGATATAAAAGTGAACGATCATGTAGAGGTAATACCAGTTACTGAATTTTCAAACGAAGGCGTAAAGCGATACAGCTTAGACGACTATCAAGAGAAAGAAGAAGAACTTTTAAATGCGAAACCTAATGCCAAAACAGATAAAGCGGCAGAAGAAGAGTTAGTTTTTGAAAAGAAAACAGTTGCACCTGTTGAAGAAGAGAAAGAAGATGAGCCTAATGATACAGTAGACCCATTGAACGCCCCGATTTCAAAGTTGCTAAAAGATCGTACAGAAGAGCGTAAAAAGAAAATGAAAGACTTTAATTATAAATTCAGAAACAGCGGGTCACGCATAGAGGATATTGAAAACCAACCCGCCTATAAAAGAATGGGAATCGATTTAGATGACAAAATGGATGCTGATGGATCTCTTTCTCGAACTTCAGTAAACAGCGATGACGATGATGATATAGAATTAAGGAGTAACAACTCTTTTTTGCACGATAATGTAGATTAAAACAAACTATTTTATTTCTAAACCCACAAGGCTCGCCTTGTGGGTTTTTTTCTTTAGTAATAAAAACATAATAGCTATCTTCGCATACTGTTATAAAAACATACAAAATGAGCTTACAGAAGCAGATAATGAACGCTATGAAAGTAGCAATGAAAGAGAAAGACGCTAATGCCCTAGAAGCATTACGGTCAGTAAAATCAGCATTATTATTAGCACAAACTGAAAGCGGTGCTAAGAAAGAGCTTACGGAAGAAGAGGAAGTAAAATTACTTCAAAAACAAGTAAAACAACGTAAGGATAGCGCTGCAATTTATAAAGAGCAGGGTAGGGAAGACCTAGCTGAACCTGAATTAAAGCAAGCCGCCATCATTGAAAACTTTTTACCAGATCAACTAAGTGAAGAAGAGGTGGCTACAGTTGTAGATGAAATTATTGCCCAAACCGGAGCAGAGTCTATGAAAGATATGGGCAAAGTAATGGGAATGGCAAATAAGAAATTAGCTGGACAAGCTGATGGGAAAACCATTTCAGGAATAGTTAAAGCAAGACTTAGTTAATATTAGAAAATTTCCTTCAAGGGAATTGAGGCCGCGTAGTTCAACTGGATAGAATATCAGATTTCGGCTCTGAGGGTTGAGGGTTCGAATCCTTCCGCGGTCACTAAATAAAAAAGCTCCATACATATCAATTGATATGTATGGAGCTTTTTTATGATTGTAGGTGTAATTTTTGGTCTGATATTTCAAGTGCACATCTAGCTAGATTTGTATTGCTGAAAAAGCATTTATAAATTAATCGAATTTATTAGAAACAAAGAAGCCGCTTAAAAAGCGGCTTCTTATAATAATTGGTGTTTACCAAAATTAAATAATAATAATACTTATTTAATTAGTTAACATCCCAGAATAATTTACTTAAAATGGTGTCACCATTGTTCAAACCAGCAACTGCTGCTTGGCGATTAGCTCCATTAAGGTTTTGAATCACTACAGGATATGTAACCCTAAATGGAAGATCTGTTGCATTAACTGCAGGTTGAAAAGTATAAGATGCTACACCAGCATCATCTGCTTGTTCTGCGGGTAATGTATAAGAGTCTCCTGGTAAAAACATTGTGTTAGGAAAACCTGTTCTTCTGTATTCTGCATACGCTTCATGACTTTGCATGTAAAGTGCAACGTATTTTTGGTTTAAAACGTTTTCTTGATTAGCAGGAGGTAAACTAGAAACAAATGCATCTATATCAGAACTTGATACACCCCATTTTTCCATAGAGGCACGTACACCGTTTTCATATTCGGCTTGACTCCAGTTGTTGTTTTCTGATAAAAGAAAAGCAACTTCTGCATACTCCATAAGTACTTCGCTGTAATCAGGTCTTAAAACAATACTGCTAGGAAAAGAATACGAAGAGTTACCAAGTTGATTCAGTAATTCAAAAGCATAAGGAATACCTTCATAGTCGGCAAAATCTGTGCTTTCTTCGTAATCATCAGCTTTAATATCATTTATACTAACACTTTTTGGTGCAGCCATTTTAAATAACCTTGGGTCTGGTGAAAAATTACCTACATCACCTTTCAATAGGTTTACAAATGGATGCGCTACAGCAAAGTCGGTACGAGTAATAAAAGCACCCCACCAAGGTGAAGCTTCAGCATCTATTTCACCATAAGCTTGTGCAGCATTGTCAGCATTTGAGGTCATTACTCCATCATTGATAGCAGCACTAATGGCACTGTTGGCCGCACTTGCATTAACACCTTTTAAACGGGTTGCAACTCGTAAAATTAATGAATTGGCAAACTTTTTCCATTTTGAAGCATCTCCATTGAAGATGTTGTCACCACTTGTAAATACAGGCTCTGATAAAATTATCATATCTGCTGATTCTCTTAATTCTTTTAAGATATCAGCATATATTTTTTCCTGGGTGGCGAATACCGGTGTTTGAGTTTCCGCTACATTAAGCGCCTGAAATTCTGGGTCATCACTACCATATGAGTAGTAAGGTATATCTCCAAAAGTATCTGTCATCTTATGGAATAGATAGGCTAACATAATTCTACTCGCTGCAATCTGGTTTTCATTTGCCCCTACAGCAGCTACATCGGCAGCACTGTCTGGGTCTGTGTTCAGGTCTATAATGGTCTTAAACTCATTAGCGGTTAAGTATGCATTATACAAAGACTCTGCTGATGTTTCCCTAAATAAATATCTGTCTTCATCTGCATAAGCATTTTGTCCCCAGTACTCTACCCAGTTTAAGGTTAACCTACCACTGTTGAATGCGCTTCGCATTCTATCAACATACTGCTTAGTAGCAGCATTGAATACCGTATTAGTTGGTACAACTTCCGGTGCGTTTGGGTTACTGTTTATGTCTTCAATATCTTCACTGCACGAAATAAATGCGGAGGATACTGCAAACAACATTGTTACAATTAATATCTTTTTCATATTTTTAAAATTTTAATTCTACATTAAATCCTATCGATTTCGTTGATGGCAACGAACCACCTTCCGCTCCTTGAATGTTTCCACTACCAGTACTGGCAACTTCAGGGTCAAAGTTATCATTGTCTAAGCCCCATACTGCAAGGTTTCTACCAAATGCACTTACTCTAATAGAGTCTACATATTCAAACCATTTTGAAGGTAGTGTGTAGCCTATTGAAATTTCACGTAATTTCACGTAATCTGCATCAAATACGTTTTGTGCATCATTTCCTGTAAAGAAACCTTGGCCCCATTGCTGAGCCGAGATACGTGTGGTGTTTGGCGCTGTTTCGGTTACTGTGTAATTTCCTTCGTCGTCATATGTAACTGTACCTGTTACACCATCCAATACAAGACCTTCTTCACGAATGTTATTATCAACAGTAGATTGCAAAATACCAGAGTAATGACCCCAAATATTTGTAAGCGATCTGTACTTACCGCCTTTTTGAACATCAATAAGGAAACCAAAGTTTATACCTTTATAGGTAAAGCTGTTTCTAATACCCATGTTATAATCTGGTAAGATACTTCCTAAGTTCTCCACATTTTGGGTTTCTGCGTAGCTACCGTTTGCGTTGATCACTCGGTTACCTTCATCATCAAAAACATAGTTGGTACCTCTAATTACACCATAAGGTTCACCTACAACGGCATTTAAGGTCACACCATTAAATGTATAGTTAGCAAGTGTTAAAGACTCAGCATCTCCAGCAAGACTTAAAAGTTCGTTTTCGTTTTTTGAAAAGTTCCAAGTAATGTCCCAAGTAAAATCTTCAGTCTTAATTGGTGTAAGATTAACCAAGGCCTCAATACCTTTGTTTTCCAACTGTCCTGCATTAACAAAAGTACCGGTAAAACCTGTTGATGGGGGAGTTTCTACTTCCGTAATCAAGTCATTGGTTAACTCGTTGTAATACGTTACGTCAAAGCTAAATCGATTATCAAAGAACGCCATCTCCAATCCTACTTCCCAGGTTTCTTTAAGTTCTGGCTTCAAAAAGGCATTTAAGTTAGTGTTTGGCGTGAAAAATTGCGTAAGGCCATTGAATGAAGTAGTACCCGCATCAAATGTGTTACGAAGCCTGTATGCATCGGTATCACTACCAACCTCAGCATAACCACCTCTTACTTTACCAAATGATAACCAAGAAGCATCAATTAATTGAGAGAACACCACACTACCATTTATAGATGGGTAAAAGTATGAGTTATCACTTGCTGGTAAGGTAGATGACCAGTCATTTCTACCAGTAACAGAAATGTATGCAAAGTTATCATAACCAAATGAGGCAGAACCAAACACACTGTTTACTCTACTTCTTGAATCAAATTCAGTAACAATAGGATCGGCAACTGAGTTGCTCAAGTTATAAATGCCTGGTACAACAAGACCACCATTTGTAAAACCACTTATTCTGTGGAACTCGTTATCTCTTCGGTTTGTACCAACAAAAGCATTAAGACTTAATTTATCATCAAAATACTTGTCATCATAGTGCAAACGTGCTTCATAGTTGATTTCTTGGAAATTTCTATCCGCCTCATCATGTTTAGCCACTTGTGTGGAAATGTCACTTACTGCAATATTTTCATTGATTCTAAGGTTATAAGCATCGGCATAAATTTTACCAACTGCATATACTTTGTCGCTAAAGTCATACTGTAATCCAAGGTTACCAAAAACACGGCTTCTTTTATCTGTTGCAATGTTTTTATTCAATATCCAATATGGGTTGTCAGTAAATCTAGCTTGTGGATTATCAAAAGCTATACGGTTCCAAGTTCTTTGAGTCCCGTCAGGCAATTGGAATTTCTTCAAACGCTCAAAATCCAATGAAGTTTGACCAAATTGGTATAACTGTAATATAACACTATTGTCCCCATAACCAGATTCCGGCCTGTTAAAACCATCTGTAACGGTTAGGTTAACACCAGCATCTACCTTGAGTCGCTCAGTTATTTGAGAGTCAGCATTAAAGTTAACTGTGTTTTTATCCAATTCAGTATTAGGAACGATACCTTGTGTTCTTGTGTTGTTTACAGAAAGGCGAAATTTTGTTTTCTCATTACCTTGTGTAAAAGAAATACTATTGTTGAACGATACACCAGTATTAAAGAAATCATCTCTATCGTTTTCAGGATATTTCCATTCTCTTGGATTTAAGAAATCTTCTGGAAATTCTGGGTCAAACGCGTCCCAATGTAATACTTGTTGCCCATTATAACGAGGCCCCCAAGATTCATCAGTTGCATAATCTACAACGTTATATGTAGTACCATTAATTACAGCGGTATCGAACGTACTTTGCTCAATTGTGTTTGGATCACCAGCACCACCACCATACAGTTTTTGAACTTCTGGTAGAATGTTTACACTTTCGAAAGTAACACCTGAATTAACAGTAACCTGTCCTTTTCCTTCTTTACCAGACTTTGTGGTAATTAAAATCACACCGTTGTTGGCACGAGAACCATATAAGGCCGCAGCTGCACCCCCTTTAAGTACGTTGATGCTCTCAACGTCATCTGGGTTAATGTCAAAACCAGCATCTCCATAATCACGACCACCACTACCAACTTGAGTAGTTGTGTCGTTATAGTTAGAGTTGTCTAAAGGAACACCATCTACTACTAGTAATGGTTTGTTTTCTCCAGTTACAGAGCCAATACCCCTTAGGACAATTCTAGAAGAACCTCCTAGGTTACCAGATGGGTTGTTGATTTGAACACCCGCTACCTTACCTGATAATGAATTAATAGCATTACTAGGTCTGGTTACGTTCAACTCTTCACTGTCAACCTGCTGCGTGGAATATCCAAGAGATTTCTTTTCTCTAGAAATACCAAGAGCGGTTACTACTACTGTTTCAAGAGCTTCTCCTTGCTCAAGAACAACATCGATTGTACTGCTTTCGCCTACAACCACTTCATTAGGTGTATACCCTACGTAACTAAATACTAAGGTTTCACCAGCCGATGCTTCAATAGTGTAATTTCCATCAAAATCGGTTTGTGTTCCGGTCGATGTCCCTTTTACTAAAATGTTTACTCCCAGTAAAGGAACTCCGGACGCATCTTGTACTGATCCCGTAATTTCTTTTTCTTGGGCAAACATTGTTTGCACCATTACGAAAGACAGTAACGTTAACAGAATTTTAAATTTTTGTCTCATATATGTATTTTTTGTTAAGCTTGTTACAAAACTATTCAAATTCCTTTCTTTTTGCAGTTATTAAACGTTAAATTTTTTACCAAGATTTTAACATTTTTTTATACTGTTAATAATCAAATGTTTGAATGTTAATATATTTAAGTTGTAAAGCGTTAGTAAATTAAGTTATTTTAACTGCTTATTATTAATGTAATAGTGTATGTTTCAACCAGAAAACATCGATTGGGTGGCACCTTACGCTTATCTCATAGTACTAGTGGGATTTGCATTTTTTCTATTTCGAATTTTTGAAAACTGGTATGCCGGTGTGATGAATAAACCGTTATATAGATACGTTTTAATTTATAAAAAACTAAATAAGCAGGAAATAGAAGTGCTCAAAAAGGATTTTTCCTTCTATAATGTGCTCTCAAAAAAGGAACAACGGCAATTTCAACACCGAATCGTCACGTTTATTTCCAGAAAAAAATTTGTTGGCCGACAAGGATTAGAAGTAAATAGTACAATGAAGTTGTTAATAGCTGCCACTGCTTGTATGTTGAGTTTTGGAAGGAAAAATTATAAATATGACTTAATTGATTATATTTTAGTGTATCCAGATGAATTTTATAGCACTGCAAACCAAGCAAGACATAAAGGAGAGTTTAACCCAAGAGAAAGGGCACTTGTTTTGTCTTGGAAGCATTTTGAAAAAGGGTATAAAATTACCGATGATAATTTAAACTTAGGTATCCACGAGTTTATGCATGCTATGCAGTTAGAAGCCTTGCAGAGTCGAGATATTGATTCAGTTCGCTTTCAAAAACAATTTCAAAATATATTAAAAAGCCTGACGAAGCAAGATGTGAGGGATAAACTGAATAAAACACGTTATTTCAGAAATTATGCTTTTACCAATCAATATGAGTTTATGGCAGTTTTAGCTGAGTATTTCATTGAATCACCAAACGATTTTAAAGAACATTTCCCAGAACTGTATAAACACACTAAACAATTGCTCAATTTCACTTTTGCTGGGTATTGATTTTTTTTGAAATAGTTGCGGCTATTACTTTGGCGTGAATCCGTGAATTTTCAATAAACCACTTATGGGTTTCCATGCCGCCACAAATAACGCCAGCTAAATATAAGTTAGCAACATTGGTCTCCATTGTTTCGGGATTGTACTTGGGAAAATATTTTCCTTCTTTAGACAACTCGATGCCTAATGTTTCCAGAAAAGCAAAATCTGGGCGATACCCAGTCAATGCAATAACAAAATCGTTGGGAACAGTTATTACTCCCTCAGGTGTATCAATTATTACTTCGGTTTCCTTAATCTCTTTAATTTCTGAATTAAAAAAAGCTTTAATGCTTCCTTCTTCAATTCTATTTTCAATATCGGGCTTTACCCAGTATTTTACACGTTCACCAATTGTGGCACCTCGAACCACCATAGTGACATCACCACCTTTACGCCAAATTTCCAATGCAGCATCTACAGATGAATTGCTCGCTCCAACAACAATGCTTTTTTGCATCACGTACGGATGTGCTTCCTTGTAATAATGCGAAACCTTTGGTAAGTCTTCTCCAGGGATATTCAATAGTTTGGGAATATCATAAAAACCAGTGCTTACGACTACGCTTTTTACACGGTAATTATTTTTTTCTGAAGTAACACTAAAACTTCCGTCTGTTTCCTTACCAACACCAGTTATGGTTTCATATAGATTAATATTGAGCTTGTTTGAAGTAGCTACTCTTCTGTAGTATTCCAGCGCTTCGTTGCGTGTGGGTTTCGGGTTGTTGCTAATGAAAGGAATACCATCGATTTCCAGTTTTTCTGAAGTGGAAAAAAAGGTCATATTTAACGGGTAATTATAGAGAGAGTTTGTTAGTGTCCCTTTCTCAATCACTATATAATCTAAATTGTGTTTTTTGCATTCAAGGGCGCAAGCAATTCCAATAGGACCGGCACCTATAATGAGGACATCTTTTTCGGTAGTCAATGTGTTCTTTTGTTGCAAAGATAAGAAAAGCCTGCTTGGTTTTCCACAGCAGGCTTTTTTCAATAAAATGCTATTGCTTAATTAATTTTATTGTTTTCCTTTTTTTGTTTGAGATAACCTTGCAAAAGTAAATTCCGCTAGGCTGACGGGTTAGATCTAAAGTATAGCTGTTTTTCCCTGTTACAATATTTTCTAAAGAATGGGTTTCTATTTTTCTACCCAATACATCAAAAATTAAAATTGAGACCGGTTTTGCATTATCAGAATTAAATGCGATGGTCGTTGTTTCAGAGAAAGGGTTGGGGTAGTTAATTCCTTTTTCTAAAGCATCAAAACTTACTTCAGGTGTTCCAAGTGTTCGGTCCAAGGATCTGTTGATACATTCAAATCCAGATATACCATTGGGGTTGTAAATACTGAAACCTTCACTTTGTGTCAAAGCCCAAATATTACCAAATTCATCTACTGCAATATCTTCAACTTGCTTATGTGCTAGTGGTGAATCAGCGTCTAAAAAAGTTGTAAAGGTACTTCCGGTTCCATCAAAATAAGAAATACCACCGTAATAAGGTGCTATTTGTGTATTGTGAGCGCTAATGTAAATGTTGTTGTTGGTGTCAATATCAATTGCTCTTACATTATCAGCGGCGATGTTACTATTGGTCGTATTCCAGTTTGTCCAATCTGCGCCATCATATTTCCAAAGTCCTCCTGTAGTTGCAAGCCACATTGTATCGTTATTGTCAAACTGAATGTCATTAACATGTTCAATTCCTGTAGATGATAAATCCATTCTGCTCCAAGTGCCATTATCGTATATGTCGATACCTTGATAATGCCCCAAATACATTTTTCCTCCAGTACGCCCTGTAAGACAATCTGGATTGCTAGTTAACCCATTTGAGAGATCCCATTGAGTCCAAGAATCAGCGGCTTTGTCATACATAAATGTATTTCCATAATAGGTTCTTAGAAAGACTAAACCATTATCTGTAGATTCTACTTCTTGGACAAGCTGAAGATTAGGATGAGCAGTAATATTATCCCAAATAATCCAGGATGCATAATCGCTATAGTTTCCGTCGGGTATTTGAATGGCATATCCAGATGTTCCATCGTAAGTAAACCAAATATCCCCGTCACTATCCTCAGTGATTGAAGTGCCTATGGTTGTTTGATATTGTGGTTGGGGGTTTGGAAAGAGGCCTTCATTGTTGGGTCCATATACTTCCCAATTGGGGCAATCAAATACTTGTATACCGCCTTGTCCATTGGCAAACCATCTACGGCCTTGGCTGTCAATAAAAATATCATCGTTAAAGTTATCGGGCAATCCGGTATTGTTACGGGTGTATCTTGTCCATTCGGTACCATCAAACTTTCCTACTACTCCTGAGCCGGATACCCAGTAATTTCCATTGGAATCTATATGACAATCGAATATGGAATAATTTGTGGTTTCCACTGTCCAATCGGTTCCGTCAAAAATCAAAGCTCTACGATTGCTACCTTCAGTTAAAATAATTTTATCATCCTGAATGGCTATTGAAGAAGCATTCAAGTTTGTAACGGGCAAATCGTCACTGGTTATGTGTGTCCAGTTAGTTCCATCAAAAATATCTACGGCACTTCCCACTAAGGCCATGATTCTATTTTGGTCGTCTATTACAACTTCATGAATGTTATTTGCAGACAATCCGCTATTGGCAGTGGTAAATTGTGTCCACTCTATACCATCATACTTAATCAGTCCATTTTCTGAAGCAATCCATTTAATATCGTTTGCATCAATTGCGATATCATTAAATTTGCTTCCTGCAGGCAGGTCAGAATTAGAACTTGTGTAGTATTCCCAGGTGGTTCCGTTGTAAAAACCCACTCCGTTTATAGAATTGTCAGCATTAGTGGTTACGGCCCAAAGGTCGTCATTTAAGCCAATGGCCATTCCTTCTGTTTGGTCTGCTAAAAGAGGTGAATTTGTAATGTCGTAATGTTGCCAGTCCAGCCCATTACTCGAAGTGGCTATGCCTTTTTCAGTACCAACCCAAATAATACCTGTATGGTCAAACTCAATATCGAATATGAGTCCATTTGGCAAATAATTTTCTGCATAAGTTCCCCAGTTGGTATAAACGGTATCGCTAGTGGCAATGCGAACCAAGCTGCCTTCTTCAGAAGAAGATGTATAGCCTCCCGTCCATATGTTATTAAAACCATCTCCTTTAATGGTGTAGTGTAATTGACCGCCAATCCCTGTGTTATCTGAACGGATGTATGTCCAGTTTGGATCTGTCTGAGCTTGAAGTTGAAAAGTTAAACCTATTAAAAATAAGCTGATTAGTAGTTTTGTTTTCATGATTTATCCCTTTATAATAAAACAGGCGTATCTAAAAATACCCTACCTAATAAATCATTTTATTAAGCGAGAGATGTTTTTATAGTTCTGTTAATCATAAAGTTATAAAAAAATAATGAAAACAAATAACTTGGTGTTTTGTTTAGAATATACTATTTAATTACTGTGTTGTCTTAACTAAATCTTTGATAGTTTCAGTTGGATTTTCTGAACCGAAAACATAACTGCCCGCTACCAATACATCTGCACCGGCTTCAACCAATTGCTTTGCATTTTTATTGGTCACCCCGCCATCGATTTCAATTTTTGTAGAAGCGCCTTTTTCTGAAATAAGCTTTTTCAACTCTCTCACTTTCTCATAGGTATTTTCAATAAAAGATTGCCCGCCAAAACCAGGGTTTACGCTCATCAAGCATACCAAATCAATATCTTCGATTGTATCTTTTAAAACTGAAATATTAGTATGTGGATTTAGAGCTACACCAGCCTGCATCCCTTCAGCTTTGATGGCTTGCAAAGTTCTGTGTAAATGCGTAGAAGCTTCATAATGAACAGTCAAGATGTTGGTGCCTAACAGAGCGAAATCTTTTACATATCGTTCTGGCTGAACAATCATTAAGTGAACATCCAATGGTTTTTTTGCGTGTCTTGAAATGGCTTCTATAACTGGCATGCCAAAAGAAATATTCGGAACAAAAACGCCGTCCATAACATCTAAGTGAAACCAGTCTGCTTCACTGTTATTTACCATATCGATGTCTTTTTTGAGGTTGGCAAAATCTGCTGCTAGGATGGAAGGTGCTAAAATGGTTTGGCTCATGGTTTAAATTAAAAAAGGTTCTAAAAGACCTAAAACACTTTTTGAAAAAGGGGTTGTGTCTTTCGTCTTATTTAAATATTCTTTTAAGTTTTTTAAATCTGACTTTGTTTTAATAATACTAAAGCCTGATTTATATCCTTCAAAGATACGATGTTCGTTTTGTTTGTTAAAGATGGTGATAATGTTTTTGTGTCGCTTGTCTTTTTTTATGTCTTCAAAAAGGTTGAGAAGCGTTTCTTTTTCACCTTCTAAAACTTGTAAAAAATTTCCGTAGTAATATAATAACATACCTGTAATGTCTTCACTACCATTATTGATTTTAGTTGTAGAAAAGACTTCCTCTAATTGGGGCTCTTTTAGGTCACTAGATTCACTGCTTACATAACAGATAGTATATACCATTTTCAGAAAATTTTGAATATATCAAAAATACGATAAAAAAACCTCCGGTAATCAGCCGGAGGTCATTCATCAATCAAAAAACGAACAGTCTTTAATTTCCGTCTAAACGAAAACCTCATACTGTCGTACTCTTCTTAGGGTTACCCTAAATAGGTTTTCAATATTTTACTTCTTGAAGTATGCTTTAACCTTCTAATTGCTTTCTCTTTAATTTGTCTTACACGTTCTCGGGTAAGGTCAAATGTTTCACCTATTTCTTCGAGCGTCATTGGTTGTTGGTCACATAAACCAAAATACAACCTAATTACATCGGCTTCCCTAGGGGTTAATGTTTCTAAAGAACGCTCAATTTCGGTCTTCAAGGATTCGTGCAATAATGAACGATCTGGATTTGGTGATTCACCACTTCGCAATACATCATATAGATTAGAGTCTTCTCCATCAATAAGTGGAGCATCCATCGATACATGGCGACCGCTATTTTTTAGCGACTCCTTTACATCGGTAATGGTCATATCCAATTCTTTTGCTATTTCTTCAGCAGAAGGTGGACGTTCATTTGCTTGCTCTAAAAAAGCAAAGGTCTTATTAATTTTATTAATACTACCAATTTTATTCAAAGGTAGCCTAACTATTCGAGATTGTTCAGCTAATGCTTGAAGAATTGACTGTCGAATCCACCAAACCGCATAGGAGATAAATTTAAAACCACGGGTTTCATCAAAACGTTTTGCAGCTTTAATAAGGCCCAGGTTTCCTTCATTTATAAGGTCCGGTAGGGTCAAGCCTTGATTTTGGTATTGTTTTGCTACCGAAACAACAAAACGTAAATTAGCTTTAGTAAGTTTCTCTAATGCTAGATGGTCACCCGCTTTTATGCGCTGTGCAAGTTCAACTTCTTGTTCCGCAGTAATCAGGTCAACCTTTCCAATTTCCTGAAGGTATTTGTCCAAAGAGGCGGTTTCTCTATTGGTTACCTGTTTTGTTATTTTTAACTGTCTCATGTAGTGTTAAATAGGTTTGTGGGTGCTTATTTTACCCTTCTATTTAATTATACGTAAAGAGGTGTGTAAATGTTACAAAAAAGTTAAATTATTTTACTGAATCATGTATTTTTTCGGTTTTTTCAAGTCTGGTCAAACTGTCAATTAAAGTCTTATTGGTTGTTTCTATCATTGTGCTGTCATGGCTGTTATAATAGCGATAGACTGTTTTTTTTCTGAAAGAATCAAAACTCTTTTCAATATGTTTTGCTTTTAATTTTCTAGCCTTTTTTTCTTCAATAGTAGAGATGTTTTCTTCAGAATTTTCTGAAATATTATCAATAGCTGTTTCAGGTAATTTTTTGTGTGTTGAATCTATCTCTATTGATGTAGCTTTTTTATCGGTTTTAGAATCATTTTCACTTGAGTCTAATTTTGAAACAGTAGAATTTTTGTAATTATTCAAATTGTTTTCAACCTCTATAGTTAGTGGGTTTGATTGCTGTGTTGGCTTATTATTGTTTTCAGAAAAAACAATTGTTAAAACTATTCCAGTGGTTACTATAATCCCTGTAGCTATCCCCCATGACCAATAAGCTTTCCTACGTTTTTTTGCTCTTTGTGTTAATGAAGCATCTACCTTTTCCCAAAGGCCGCTTTTAGTCTTTGTTTCATTATTTTGGAGCTTTTCTTTAAATAAAGTTCCTATGTCTTTTTTATGCTCCATCATACAATTTTTTTGAGTTGTTTTTCTGTTTTAAAATAGCGTCTTTTAAAATTTGCTTCGCTCGATGGTAATTAGATTTTGAAGTGCTTTCAGATATAGATAGTAGTTTTGCTACTTCTTTATGGGAAAACCCATCCAGTTGATACAAATTGAAAACCAACCTATATTGATCGGGCAGTTTTTGAACCATATGCAGCAATGTTTCAAGCGGTAAATTCATGGTATCTTTTTCTATAGTTGTGTCTTCTAAAAGATCGTTTTTATAATCAACGGCTATAGGTTTTCTCGTTTTGTATTTAGCAATTGCTTTATAGATGGTAATTCGTTTCATCCATCCTTCAAAAGAACCTTTCCTTTTAAAACTTTTTATCTTTTCAAAAATGGTGATAAAGGCGTCGTGGGTATTGTCTTCGGCATCTGCTTCATTTCTACAATATTTCAATGATAAAAAATAAAGGGTGTTTTTGTACTTTTCGAACAGTTCATTTTGAGCTGCTCGATCCTTTTTTTTACATCGTTTTATTAAATCTTCTATATTCAAATACTCATTTTTTACTTTGGCTTAAAGTAGTAAAAAGAAAATGATTTTTTAATTTATTATGGACATGAAATAGCTTCTATTGTAAACTGAAATATGTTGATTAAGCTTCCAGATTTTTCATCTTCAGCACGAATAAATATTTGCTGTGGATTTGTTGTGTTTGTATAATTTCCTCCTGAAATTTCATTTGTCCCATTTTCAGCATCTTCTTCTGTTTCATAAAATGAAAATTGTAGCGTTTTTACGTCATTGCTAAATGGGGAAATTTCCAAGCATGCTAAATAGTCCTTTAAATTAAACTCGGCAAAACCAGGATTGTCTTCAAATTCACAGCTTGTATAAGTAGTTTCTTTACATGGTAAATTGCAGTTTATAGCAATGTTAAACAAATTTGTGTCATTACTGATAATCATTGAAGTGTCGCTTGTATAATCTAATTCCCAATCAAAATTCCAGTCAGCTCCAATTGCTCCAGTGTCATTTAAAAAGATATTAAGATGAAGTTGGTCTTCAATAAAATAAGTGGTCCAATTACCAAAGTAAGCTTTACTGTTATGATGAAAAGTGGCGTTACCACCTTGTGCTATTTGGAAATAAGAGTCAGAGTATATACCATTTGGATTACCGGGCTCTGTAACATCCCAAATACAATTTTCTGTAGTTAAAGCACCATTGCACTCGTTTAATATTTCGTCTTTTTGGCAAGAGTCTATGCTTTCTTTAAGCTCTTCGTTATTGGTTATTTCAATGATTTCGCCAGTACTTAATTTGCCAGTTATGGGGTAGCTTAGGCTTATGGAATAATCATCGTTTAAGCTCCCTAATACTTCACTAAATTGCTCATTATTTATAATAGGTATTGTATTGATTAAATTCATGTTCTCGTCAAAAACAAATAAATTGAACCAATAATTGAATTCGATACAATTAATTGAGGTTTCTTCATCTTCGGTTGGAATCCTTTTTATTAAATCGTACAGTTCTGTATCAACAACATCTGTATTAACTGGAACTTTTTCAATAGAGTCGCTATCACAAGAAAAAGTAAATAAGGTTAAAGCCAAGAATAGTAGTTGAAATGTGGTTTTCATATTTAATTGTTTAATGGTTCTTTCTTAATAGTGTAGCTTTTATGAAAAAGTTGCGTGAAACTTTAAAAAAATATTGAACATAAAAAAACAGCCCCTTTTAAAGAGGCTGTTTGACTTTCGGTGTATTGGCTTTTTACACTCTTACGTGACCATCACCAAATACGTAATATTTGTTTGTCACCAATTGCTTTAGACCTAAAGGCCCGCGATGGTGTAATTTGTCTGTGCTAATTGCTAACTCTGCACCTACGCCCATTTGTCCACCATCGGTAAATCGGGTAGAGGCGTTGTGGTATACTGCTGCACTGTCTATGTGTTCCATAAACTTTTTAGCAGCTTCTTTGTCTTCGGTTAGAATAGCGCTTGAGTGACCACCACTGTAATGGTTAATCTTTTCAATCGCATCATCTAAACTGTCAACGGCACCAATAGCAATTTTAAGTGCTAAAAACTCTTCAAACCAAACTTTTTTATCTAGAATGACTTCAGAGTCTGTCAGTACTTTTTTCACTTCGTCATCTACAATTACTTCTACATCTGAAGCCGTAAGTACTTTTTTCAATTCTTGAAGCTTCTCTTCGTAATTTGGTAAGTTTTTATCAACTAACACCTTATCAAGTGCATTACATCCTGAAATTTTATCAGTTTTCGCATTGATAATAACTTCAATTGTTTTTTTCCAGTCAGCATCTTTGTGTACATATAGGAAATTGTTTCCTCTACCGCTAATTAAAACCGCGCATTTGGCGTGTTCTTTCACAAACTGAATTAATCGCTCACCACCCCGTGGTACAATTAAATCTAATTGCTCATCAGGATTTCGCAAGAATTCTTGCGTTTGTTCACGGTTCATTTGCAGCATCTTGATCCAATCTTTTGTAAGATTGTTTTCTTTTAAGGCTTGATGCCAGCAATCGACCAATATCACATTACTGTGATAGGCTTCTTTACCACCTTTCAGCAATATTTTATTATTGGCTTTAAATGCAAGTACAGCAGCTTCAATAGTTACATCTGGTCTTGATTCATAAATAATCATAATCGTCCCAAATGGTGCTGTTCTGTTATTAATCTCAAGTCCACTGTCTAATGTAAGACTTGAAATTTCTTTATTTACTGGGTCTTCCTGATTTTTAACTTCTGAAATGGCTTTTATCATGCCATCTACCTTCGCATCGTTTACTACCAAGCGATCATACAGAGCTTGATCGTCCCTTGAAAAAGCTTCTAGATCTTTTCTATTGGCCTCTAAGATGTCTGCTCTTCTCTTATCGAGAATAGAGATCATACTTTCCAGTACGTTGTTTTTTGTTTTTGTGTCTATCAATTGCATATTTCTTTCTTTCTAAATTTATAATTAGTTTGTGTTACGCGTAAAAACGGGTTCCTACGTCTTTACCTTCTAATAGCTCAACAATTACATTTTTACGCTTTCCATTGGCTATAAAGGTTGGAATGTCTTTACGAGCTGTTTCTTTTGCTATTTTCAGTTTAGATTTCATGCCTCCACGGCCTTCACCTTCACCTTTTTCATTTTTCTGAACATATTTCTCCACGTTTTGATTGTGGCGAACTTGTGCCAGTTTTTCTGAATCATCATCATCTGGGTGACCAGTATATAGGCCATCAGTATCTGTTAACAAGATTAATGCATCAGCCTGGGTTAATTCGGCTACTAAACTTGCCAACTCATCATTATCACTGAACATCGACATTTTTAAGGAAACAGCGTCATCCTCATTTGCAATAGGTACAACACCTTCTTTCATTAACCCTTCATAACAATTAATCATATTTTCACGGTGTTTGCCTGGTGCAAAATCACGTTTAGTGGCCAATACTTGTGCACAGCGCATTCCGTGATCGTGGAATAGGCTGTAGTAATGGCGCATCATACGCGGTTGTCCAACTGCAGAGAATATTTGCCTACGGGTAGAAGGATCGTCAGAAGAGCAATCTCCTAACACTTCCTTTCCGGCAATTGCAGATCCTGAAGAGACCAAAATGGGCTCAATATCATTTTCGTACAATTCGGCAATTTGTCGAACCAACTCATTTAAAATAGGTCCTACAATGCGGTTGTCCTTATTCGTCATAACGTTGGTTCCTACTTTTATAACCACTCGTTTTTTACTCATGTTGTTTGTTTTAATGTTTGGTTTATTGTCCAAGCTCTGTAGCTCGGTTAAATGCTGCATAAGCAGCTTCTTTAATTAACTCTTTAATATTATTGTCTTCCATAGAATCTAAAGCGGCACGTGTTGTTCCTCCTTTTGAAGCAACTCTATCCATCCAACTATTTGGCGATAGATCTGAATCGTTGAAGAGTGCAACAGCGCCTTCAAAAGTTTGGGAAACCAGTACTTTTGAATCGTTTTCTGAAAAGCCCATTTTTAAGGCTGCTTCTAGCATTGATTGCATAAAATAGAAAACATATGCAGGGCCACTTCCTGAAATACCAGTAGAGGCATTTATAAAGTTCTCATTTTCTACGTGAATGGCTTCGCCGGTAGTATCTAATAAGTTGCGAACCATAATTAGTTCTATGCGGCTTACTTCTTTAGATTCAGTAAACGAAGTAACCCCTTTACCTACCTTTGCTGGTAAATTGGGCATTGTACGGATTACCTTTTTAATACCTAGTCCTTTTTGAATACTCTCTATTGTAATTCCAGCCATTAAAGAAACAAAAACCTGATCTTGATTGACTTGATCTTTCATGGTTTCAAAAAGGTCTTCACTATGGTATGGTTTTACCGCAACAAAAACTACATCTGCTTTTGGCAGACAGTCTTCTAAGTTTTCATACGCATCAAAATGCGGAATGGCACTCAATGCTTCCGTTTTTTCTGGTGAAACATCAAATATCATTAAATTTCTTCTGTTCAAGTAAGGCGATTTTGCCATACCTTCGGCGTAGGTTAATCCCATATTTCCTGCACCAATAACTAATACTTTCATAATTTTATTTAATTGTTTGGTCTATAGGGTGCAAGGACCATACGAGAAACCTGAGTATTTGAAATATTCGGAATTATTTGATTATTTATTCCAATAAACTCAACAAATACAGTAGTTAAGCTGCTTTCATTAATTAATTGTTAATTTTTTAACTAAAAACAGGTTAGTGCAGAAATGGCAGTATTTGTCTGCCATAATGGGTATTCTGCTATATTGGCAGATAAAAAAACGCCTTCTTTTAAGAAGGCGTTTTAAAGTTTATGATGAAGAAAATTTAGTCTTTTCTCTTATTATCGCGGTTTCGGTTATCGCGACCTCTATTGTTGTCACGGCTTCCACCACTGCTTTTACGCTCTTGATAGCCTTCTGGTTTTGGCTCAAGTGCTTTTTTAGAAACTTTCTCTTTTCTAGTTCTCTTATCAATACCAAAATATTTCACGTCGATCACATCGCCCATGTTTACAACATCGGTTACGTTATCGGTTCGATCCCAAGCTAGCTCAGAAATGTGCAACAATACTTCATTGCCAGGTGCTTCAACATATTCTACTACAGCTCCAAAATCAAGTATCTTGATTACTTTAACTTCGTAAACGCTTCCTACTTCAGGTTTAAAAGTAATCGAGTCAATTTTAGCTAATACAGCATCGATTCCTTCTTGTCCAGTTCCAAGAATTTCAACAATTCCTTCTTCTGTTTCAGGATCTTCATTAATAACAATAGTTGTATCGGTTTCTTTTTGAAGCTCTTGAATTACTTTTCCGCCTGGGCCAATTAAAGCTCCAATATATTCATTTGGAATTTTAACTGTAACCATTTTTGGTGCGTGTGATTTTACATCTGCATTTGGTGCAGAAATAGTGTCAGTTAACTTCTCAAGAATATGTAACCTTCCATCTGCAGCTTGTTTTAAAGCTTTTACAAGAATTTCGTATGAAAGACCTTTTACTTTAATGTCCATCTGGCAAGCGGTAATTCCGTCTGCTGTTCCAGTTACTTTAAAGTCCATATCACCTAAGTGATCTTCATCTCCTAAAATATCAGAAAGTACTGCGTATTTTCCAGAATCTGCATCAGAAATTAATCCCATTGCAATACCAGAAACAGGTTTCTTTAATTGAACACCAGCATCCATCAACGCCATAGTACCACTACATACAGTAGCCATAGAAGAAGAACCGTTAGATTCTAATACTTCTGAAACTACACGAACAGTATAAGGGCAATCTTCAGGGATCATACCTTTTAATGCACGTTGTGCTAAGTTACCGTGACCGATTTCTCTACGAGATGTCCCGCGGATTGGTCTTGCTTCTCCAGTACAGAATGGTGGGAAGTTATAGTGAAGGTAGAATGTTTCTTCGCCTTCATACGACGGCATGTCAATCTGGTTAGCTTCTCTCGAAGTACCCAAAGTAACCGTTGCCAACGCTTGTGTTTCTCCACGTGTAAAAATAGAAGAACCGTGTGTTGATGGTAAGTAGTCTACTTCACACCAGATTGGTCTAATTTCGTCTGTTTTTCTACCATCTAAACGCATTCCTTCGTTTAAGGTTAGGTCGCGAATGGCAGCTTTTTCAGTTTTGCGGTAATAATCTGAAACTAAATCACCAAATTCTTCTAATTCTTCTTCAGAAAAAGTGGCTTTGATTTCTTCTTTTATTTCAGAAAATGCTGCGCCTCTTTCGTGCTTTGAAGAGCCTGCTTTAGCTACGGCGTACACTTTGTCGTATGCCATATCATGAACTTTCTTTTCTAGATCAGCATCTTCATTTCCTTCTGTTTCGTATTCACGTACTTCTTTTCTACCAAAGGCATCAGCTAAACGCATTTGTGCGTCTATCTGATTTTTAATGTGTTCGTGAGCGAATTTAATGGCTTCTACCATTTCTTCTTCGCTAATTTCTTTCATTTCACCTTCAACCATCATTACAGATTCTGCTGAAGCTCCAATCATCATATCGATATCAGACTCCGCTAACTGTGCACGACTTGGGTTAATGATGAACTCACCATTTACACGTCCTACACGTGCTTCAGAAATAGCACATTCAAAAGGGAAGTCAGAAAGTTGAATCGCTGCAGATGCAGCTAATCCAGCCATGGCATCTGGCATAACGTCATCATCGTGTGACATTAACTGAATCATCACTTGTGTTTCAGCGTGATAATCTTTTGGAAATAATGGACGCAAAACACGGTCTACTAAACGCATGGTTAAAACTTCACCATCACTAGGTCTTGCCTCTCTTTTAAAGAAACCACCTGGGTAACGTCCAGATGCAGCAAATTTTTCACGGTAATCTACCGTTAAAGGAAGAAAAGGAAGGTCTTTTTGTTCGTAGTTAGAAACTACAGTACAAAGCAACATACATTTTCCAGATTGTACAACAACAGAGCCGTGGGCCTGTTTTGCCAGTTTTCCGGTTTCGATAGAGATTTCTCTACCATCACCAAGGTCTATAACCTCTTTAAATACTTTAGGTATCATATTGTTTTTCATTGTTGTGCACTCCGAAATGTATCGGAAGAGTATGCACAGTTAAAATTGGTCGATGTCCGGTTGTCGGACAAAAGTTGTGTTGTTGTGGTGACCAATGAAAAACCTAAGGGTAGCTTTTCTATGTTTTTCTATTTTAATAGAAAAAATCAAAAAAGGGGCTAAAAAAGCCCCTTAAAAATAATTACTTACGTAATCCTAATTCTTTAACAATTGCACGGTATCTTAAAATATCTTTTTTCATTAGATAATCAAGAAGCGATCTACGCTTACCTACTAACTTTACCAAAGATCTTTCTGTGTTGAAATCTTTCTGGTTAGTTTTAAGGTGTTTTGAAAGATGCTCAATACGCTGTGTAAACAAAGCGATTTGCCCTTCGGTAGAACCGGTGTCTTTTTCAGACTTCCCGTGTTTTTTGAATAATTTTTGTTTCTCTTCTGCAGTTAAATACATGCCAATATTATTAAAATGATTTTTATGTACTGAATACCATTTTGGTAATCAAGCGGCAAAGATAAGCTAAAAAATAATAAATAAGCCTTTAATGCTATTGTTTTTTAATAGCTGAAATTTAGTAAATTTGCGTCGTGAAACTAAAATTTCTACATAGTTTTTTTTCTTTTCTATTGGCAATATTAATTTTATTGTCAACTAGTTCTTTTACTATAAAAAAACATTTTTGTAGTGGATTCCTTATTGATTCGGCTGTTTTTACCCAAGTAGAAAAATGCTCTAATGAACCTTGTTCTGATTCTTCTAAAGAAACCATCGTTACACAACCCGATTGTTGTGATGATGTAATAGACATAGTAGAGGGACAAGAAGTTGTTATTCATAAAAAAATTGATGATTTAGATTATCATCAGCAATTATTTTTATTAGCCTTTACAGAATCGTATTCCTACATTTTTGAAAGCTCGTCAAGACAGGTTGTTCCTCATAGACATTACATTCCACCTATTTTGGTGCGTGACTTTCAAGTTTTCCATCAACACTTTTTAATTTGATTTTTAAATTTTATGAAATCAAGATAGTTCTCTTTTCTTCTTTGAAGATTTGAGAAGCTATCTTCTAGAAGCCTATCCATAAAATTTATAAATTAAATAATGAAAAATATAATAATAATTTTAGTTATATTTTTCCTTCCTATACTTACATTTTCTCAAAAAGTAGAAGGTGTAGTTTATGAGGGGGAAACAAACAAACCACTTTTAGGGGCTAATGTATATTGGCTCGATACAGAAGTAGGGGTGGTAACTGATTTTGACGGAGAGTTTTCAATCCCATATAAAAAATCGTACAAAAAGCTTGTTGTGAGTTATGTAGGGTTTACTTCAGATACTTTAAAGGTGACAAATCCCACAAAAAAATTGAAAGCAACTTTAAGTCCCAAGAGTAGTTTAGACGAAGTAAAACTAGTTGCCAGAAAAAAAGCAACTTCAAGGTCTTATATAGAAGCTCAAAATGTAATTAACGTAAGTAGTGACGAATTGTTAAAAGCTGCTTGTTGTAATTTATCTGAAAGTTTTGAAACCAATCCTTCTATTGACGTAAATTTTGCCGATGCTATTTCTGGAACCAGACAGATAAAAATGTTGGGCTTAACAAGTCCATATATTCTTATCGCTATGGAAAATATTCCTACAGTGCGAGGAGCAGCTCAAGCTTATGGGTTGACATTTACACCAGGCACTTGGGTGGAAAGTATTCAAATAACCAAAGGAGCTGGAAGTGTTGTAAATGGTTATGAAAGTATTGCAGGACAAATTAACGCAGAACTACAAAAGCCTACTAAAGACGATAAGCTCTTTGTTAATCTATATGGAGCTAGCAGTCAGCGATTCGAGTTGAATACACATTATAACACCAAAGTAAGTGATAGGTGGAGTACAGGTATTTATTTGCATGGGAACACACATCAAGAAAAACATGATGTAAATCATGATAACTTTTTAGATATGCCACTTTACAATCAGGTTAATGTAATGAACCGCTGGCAATATACCGATACCGAAAATGGTTTTGTAGGTTTCTTAAATGTGAGATATCTTAATGACGAAAAGCAAACTGGAGAGTTGGATTTTGACCCAGATACCGATAAACTGACCTCCAATGCTTGGGGAAGCGAAATTGAAACCGAACGGTACGACTTTTCGGGGAAATTTGGGTATGTAAATCCAGAACTACCATGGCGAAGTGCCGGTTTGCAATTTGCAATAAGTAACCATCAACAAAACTCTTATTTTGGTTTACGAACCTATAATATTGAACACAGCAGCATCTATTCAAATTTCACCTATAATTCAATTATTAGTGATTCTCGACATAAAATTAAAACTGGAATTAGCTTTACTTACGATAAGTATGATGAGTTGGTAGAAACCACTTCTTTTAATCGCATAGATAATTCAATAGGCGCTTTTTTTGAGTATAACTTTGATGATTTAGAAGATATTAATGTTACTGCAGGCTTGCGTGTTGATAACCATAATAGGTTAGGGGTTTTTATAACACCAAGAATACATGCAAAATACACACCTTGGGAAAAATCTGCCTTTAGAGCCTCTATAGGAAGGGGGAAACGCTCAGCAAACATATTTGCAGAAAACCAAAACCTTTTCGCTACTTCCAGAAATATTATTAATAATCCTTCTGCTGAAGGAAATATATATGGTTTGGAGCCAGAAATTGCTTGGAACTATGGCGTGTCCTACCTTCAAGGGTTTAATCTATTTGGAAAGAAAGCAGATATAACGTTTGATTTTTATAGAACTGATTTTCAAAATCAAGTAGTGGTAGATTGGGAAAATTCTCAAGAAATTAATTTTTACAACTTAGAAGATGAAAGTTTTGCCAATAGCTTTCAAACCGAATTTAATTATAACCCATTTACAGGTTTTAATACGCGCTTAGCTTATAAATATTACGATATAAAAACGAAGTATCAAACGGGTGAAAAAATTAAACCTTTAACGGCACAACATCGTTTTTTTGCAAATGCATCGTACGAAACACCTGTTAAAAACAATAGTAAATGGAAATTTGATGTTACTTACAATTGGTTAGGTAAACAACGGTTTCCTTCTACACAAAACAACCCGATAGAATTTCAATTGCCGAATTTTTCACCTAATGTTAATACGGTAAATGCGCAAGTAACAAAAGTATTTTCACCAAAATTTGAAATATATATAGGAGGTGAAAATATAACCAATGTAAGACAGAACAACCCTATTTTAGGGGCAGACAACCCATTTGGCCCAAACTTTGACAGTACATTTGTATATGGTCCAATTTTTGGAAGCCTTTATTATGCAGGGTTAAGATATAGAATTAAGTAATAAACCTTAAAATTTATAAAATATGAAAACAGCTATAAGCATATTAATTTTATTAATCACAACAGTAACTTTTGCACAGAATAAAAACGCAAGAACTTCTTTAGAGGTTGACGGCATTTGTGGCATGTGTAAAGAAAGGATAGAGAAAGCAAGCATTAAAACCAAAGGCGTAAAAAGTGCAATTTGGGATGTTCAGACTCATGAACTTAAATTGATTTACAACGAAAAGAAAACCAATTTAGATGCTATTAAAGAGAATATCTTAGCAGTAGGGCACGATGTAGAAGAATTAAAAGCTACGGACGAAGCTTATAATAGTGTTCACCCTTGTTGTAAATATAGAGATGAAGCTATAAAAGATGATCACACAGGAGAAAGTGAAAATGGTCAATAGATTGGATATAAGAAATAAAAAAGGGGCTGAAAAAAGCCCCTTTACATATTTACTTACCTAAGATTAATTCTTTAACAATAGTAAGGTGTCTAAAAATATCCTTTTTCATAAGATAATCAAGAAGCGATTTACGCTTACCTTTTTGGTGCCAAACGGCAGAAGTACGATGTATTATAAAGTTAAACATTTTAATCCAGAATATATTAAATAAAGACTTTTGACGTTATAGAACTAACAAACCTAAAAGAAATAATATGAAAACAAACGTATTTAAAATCAACCTTTTTGCGCTTCTAGTAGTTAGCCTTCTCTTTGTAGCTTGCTCTGAAGACAATAATACAATAGAGGAAACCGAAGCGAACTACTCCGTTGAGAATACAGCATTGGCAACCAAAACTGATAACATAGTAGAAGGAAGTTTAAGCGTAATGGAAAACGGCTATGTAGAAGTAAATGGCGAAAATAGAGGGAATACTGTAGAATCTTTATTTCCAGATTGTACAATTATTACGTTAGAGCCTAGTGGTAATGGTGGTACGATAACCCTAGATTTTGGGGATGAATGCCAACTATTTAATGGGGCGATTGTTTCTGGTAAAATTATAATGGAATACGGCCCTTTTGAAAACGGTTCGCGAACTATTACTTATACTTTTGAAAATTACTTTTATAATGGAAACGGAGTAGAAGGTGAAGGTGAAATAGTTCGTAAACTAGAAAATGAAAATGGTAATCCAGAGTCGACAGTAAACGAATCTATAACGGTTAGCTTTTCAGAAACAGATGTGTCGGCTACTCGAATTGGCACTAGGGTAGTAGAGTGGGTTGAAGGTGTAGGAAGTGGAAATTGGGACGATAATGTATACCACATTACTGGAAACTGGAACACTACATTAAGTAATGGTTTTGAACGTTCTGGAGAAGTTACCGAACAATTGGTTAAAAAAATGTCTTGTTTGTGGTTGGTAAGCGGAGTTCTTGCCATAGAACAACAAAATATTACCGCAACTATCGATTTTGGAGAGGGTGAGTGCGATGCACAAGCCACAATAACAATAAATGGTCAAGAGTTTCCTATTGGAGCTTAATAACACATATTATGATAATAAAAAAAGCAGCCAAATTTGGCTGCTTTTTTTTATGCTGTCTTTTCTCGCATAGGCCTATTTAGAACTAAATCTAAATATTGATTTACACGAGTTTTTAAATCTTTACGGTGCGTAATAAAATCTAAAAAGCCATGTTCTTTTAAAAACTCTGCGGTTTGAAACCCGTCTGGTAGTTCTTGGCCTGTAGTATCTCTTACTACTCGTGGCCCGGCAAAACCAATTAAAGCACCTGGTTCGCTAATATTTATATCTCCCAACATAGCAAAGGAAGCGGTTGTCCCTCCTGTAGTAGGATCAGTACATAAAGAAATGTATGGAATGCCGGCATCTGACAATTGTGCTAATTTAGCACTGGTCTTTGCCAATTGCATTAAAGAAAGGACGGCTTCCATCATACGGGCACCACCACTTTTTGAAATAATCATTAGTGGGATTTTCTTTTTCAGCGAATAATCTGCCGCTCGGGCAATTTTTTCGCCCACTACGCTTCCCATGGAACCGCCAATAAAGCTAAAATCCATACAGGCAACCACTAAATCTTTACCCATAGATTTTCCTACAGCCGTACGTGCTGCATCCTTAAGACCGGTTTTCTTTTGGGCATCTTTTAAACGATCTGGATATTTTTTCTTGTCCTCAAACTTTAAAGGATCTTTAGAAGTTAAGTTTTTATCCAGCTCTTTGTACTTATTGTTGTCAAAAAGCAATTCAAAATATTCATTGCTTCCTATCCTAACGTGGTAGCCATCTTCAGGGCTTACGTAAAAGTTTTTTTCAAGCTCTTCAGAATCAACAATTTTTCCTGTTGGAGACTTATACCATAATCCTTTTGGGACGTCTTTTTTCTCTTCGGTAGGGGTTTGAATTCCTTTTTTAGTTCTTTTAAACCAAGACATAGTTGAGGAGTTTTAAGGTTATAATGTGTTTACGTTGTTAAGGTCTTCAAAAGCCTTTTCCAATCGTTTTTTGAAAGTTAATTCGCCTTCGCGCAACCACTTTCTTGGGTCGTAATATTTTTTATTGGGCACTTCTTCGCCTTCAGGATTTCCTATTTGTGTTTTTAAATAGTCAATGTTCTTGGTTACGTAATCGCGAACCCCTTCGTTAAAGGCATATTGTAAATCGGTGTCTATGTTCATTTTAATAACTCCGTAGCCAATTGCTTCTCTTATTTCTTCAACTGTAGAACCGCTTCCACCGTGAAAAACAAAATCAATAGGGTTGTGGTCAGTGTTAAATTTTTTCTGAACATACTCTTGCGAGTTTTTAAGAATGATCGGAGTTAATTTCACATTTCCTGGCTTGTAAACGCCGTGAACATTCCCGAAGGCAGCAGCAATTGTGAACTGATCGCTTACTTTCATAAGCTCTTCATACGCATAGGCTACTTCTTCAGGCTGGGTGTACAGTTTTGAAGAATCTACATCTGTATTGTCAACACCATCTTCTTCACCACCTGTAATACCTAATTCAATTTCGAGCGTCATTCCCATTTTGCTCATGCGCTCTAAATATTTTTTTGAAATCTCAATGTTTTCCTCAAGAGGTTCTTCTGAAAGATCAATCATATGCGAGCTGAAAAGTGGCTTTCCTTTTTCTTTATAAAATTGCTCTCCAGCATCCAGTAAACCATCAATCCAAGGTAATAATTTTTTTGCAGCGTGATCAGTATGTAAAATAACCGTCGCTCCGTACGCTTCTGCTAAATCATGAATGTGTTTTGCACCGGCAACACCACCTAAAATAGCGGCTTTTTCGTTTTCGTTGCTCAGTCCTTTACCCGCATTAAAATAAGCACCTCCGTTAGAAAACTGTATAATTACGGGCGAGTTTAGTGCAGCAGCCGTTTCCATAACGGTATTGATGGTATTGGATCCAACAACATTTACTGCAGGCATAGCAAAGCCTTTTTCTTTAGCGTATTGGTGTATTTTTTGAACTTCGCGTCCGGTTGCTACTCCGGGCTGGATGGAATGATTCATAGTTTAAGTTATTTTACCACAAAAGTAAGAATTTTTAGTGGTTTAGAAGGGATAGTTTATACCTATATTATAGACTGCATTTTGAAAATTATAATCTTTAAACCATCGTTCGCCAACTGGTCTGGCAGGATCGTGTGTTTTAAAGCCTATGTCAAACCTGAGCACAAAAAAACCAAAGTCGTACCGTAGTCCAAAACCAGATGCAACTCCCAGTTCTTTTAAGTCTTGAATACCTTCAAACTTAAATGCCTCTCTATCTTCATTGTCAAGAACGTTCCAAATATTACCGGCGTCGATAAAGAAGGCTCCTTTAAACGCTCCTAAAATGGTATAACGGTATTCTAAGTTGAAAGCTAATTTAAAGTTTGCTTCATTAAAATCTAAAATACCACCACTACTTCCAGGGCCTAAGTCATAAGCACGCCAACCTCTATTGTCATTAGCGCCACCAGCAAAATAACTTCTTGTAAAGGGTATGCTGTTACTGTTTCCGTATGGTATCGCAATACCCCCAAAAGCCCTGGCGGCAAGAATATTGTCATCGTTTAGTGCCCAATGTTTTATGTATTCGGTTTCCCCTTTTATGTATTGTGAATAGGCAACCCCCAAGGTTTCGTAATTACCGTTTGCATTTTTTTCTTGTCCGGTTGCTCGAGAGGCGAGTGATAAAAAATTACCAGCACTTTCCAGTTTCCATCGTAACCGTGAAAAGTTATTGTCGTAAATATTTTCGCGGGTGTCACGTGTCCAGGTAAAATTTGAGGCGAAAATAAGGTTGTCTTCCGTAAGTCTAAATTTACGTTCTGCTATACCCAAAACTTCGTCGTAAATTTCAGAAGAAACTGAGTTGGGAAGACTTCTGTCCAATATATCGTCAATAAATTGATTGGCCTCATCTGGAATACCAAGTTTTGGGTCTCCGGTAGGATCACCCATAAAGTCATAACCTATCTCTTCAGCAATTTCATTTAATCGGCTATAAGTGTTTTGGTATACGTTAAAATAGTTGTCTGTTCTAAGGTTACGAACATACTGTACGTTCGCTAAGTTAAATTGATTGGTTCTTATTTTTGAAGGTTTCCAACGGTAATTGAAAATGGCATTTATATTTTGCCTATCAAGCCCTATGTTGTTTTGTGCACTGAAACCAACACTTATTTCAGTGGTAGGTGACATATATTTTGGAATTATCTTGTCCGTATTTATAGGGAACAAAATTCTAGGAAACGATAGCTTTACATCTCCACCCACATCTGAAGTGTTAAAAAAACTTCCACCTTTATCTGCTGAAGAACCTACGCTACCACGGCCTGAAATTTCTAATATTTCAGCACCTCTAAAAACATTTCTAATCTGAAACGTAGAACTAAAACCAATCCCGAATTGTTGAATGGTTGAGGTGTAAGCATCAAAATCGACTCCTAAATTATATTTCTTCCTTGGTGTGAGTAGGATTGTGGTTATTAGTTTTTTCCCCGTGCTGTCCCTAGGATCTTCTTGATAGCTAATGTTGGGGTATTTAAAAACCTTTAGGTCGTTTATTTGGTTGTATGTAAGCGTGCGGTCTATATCTTTAAAAATTGAATTTGGTGTTATGGATATAGCATCGGTGATGGCTTTAGGGTTGAATTTTAATTTATCAAAACTGTACAGCTTATAACCTTCGTATTCAACCGAGTCTGTTGGTGTTTCATTTCTATTTTCGTAGCTAAAATCAGTAACGATCCGTATTTCATTTACGGTATGCACTTTAAAGGGCTCTGTGTAGGTGCTGTCACCTTCAGTCACTTCCCTGTTTGGAATTTGATATTTTATATTGGCTTTATGTCCTGTATTTACAGTATCTGCTTCAAAACCTACATAGTCCTGATCAAAATGAAATAAACCAGAATTTCTAAACTGAATGGTTAGCCTGTCTCGTTCATCCACAAAATCACTTGCATCGTATTGCTTGCCAGATTTTATAAATGTATTAGCAATAGATTCTTGAAAAAGGGAATCGACCACAGGTGAAGCAATTTCTTTTGTAATTGAATCTACAAAATAGGCTTGATGCCTCTTAACATTATACGTAATAGTAGCCCGTTTTTTCTTGTTTTCAAGGGGTGTTACTGTGTAATCTGCCTCGGTATTAAAGTATCCATAACTAGCATAATAGCGCTCTAAACGTTCTTTAGAGCTTTCACTTTTTTCTTTATCGATAATAACGGGCTCATCTCCAGATTTTTGCAGCCATTTATTCAGCCCTACATAACTATTGCCAATTTCCTTTACCTGTTTTTCTGAAATAAACTTGATTAACCGCTTTTCTCGATTTGGTTTTTTGTGTAACCATTTTTGATAAGTAGAATCTGGGTATGGATCAGCCAAATTATAAATATGAAGCCCGAGTGGAATACCTAAAACCGGGATTTTAGGGTTGGGTTTTTGCTTTAATTGGCTATAAACCCTGTTATCCTTAATTTCTAAGCTATCGACTATAATTTTATTTTCAGTTAACAGAAACTTATCGTCCGGTACACGTTTTACTGCGTTACAGGATAGAAACAGTGCGGTAACTCCTAAAAATAATGCTATTTTTGTGAGGGTTTGGGTCAAGTGTTCAGGTTTACTTAATTTCAAAAATACTATAATTTGGTAAGTAAAGGTCAAATAAAGTTAATAACGAGTTTACAGCAAAAAAAGTACCGAGAAAAACACGGACTTTTTGTGGGCGAAGGTCCTAAAGTTATTTCAGAATTAAAACAAGAAAACCTAAAGATTCATTCTTTTTTCTCTGTAAATGAACATGAAATTACTTCTGAACATGATTTTCACGTTACGCAAGCAGAGCTTCAGAAAATAAGCTTTTTAAAAACGGCAAATACATCATTAGCTATTTTTGAAATTCCTGAACCAAAACCTATCGAAACAAATGGCTTGACCATTGCACTCGATGCAATACGTGACCCAGGAAATTTGGGTACAATTATAAGGTTGTGCGATTGGTTTGGTGTAAAACAATTGATTTGCTCAACTGATACTACAGATTGCTACAACCCAAAAGTTGTACAGGCGACGATGGGATCACTCGCTCGCGTTGCCATTAGATATATAGACATAGAAAACTATCTGAAAGAAACTTCATTGCCCATTTACGGTGCTTTTATGGATGGAGAAAATGTGTACAAGAAGAAACTTTCACAAGATGCAATTGTCGTAATGGGAAATGAGGCGAATGGTGTTTCAGAAACTATTGAGAAGTTAATTACAAAGAAAATAACCATCCCACAGTTTGGTAATCAAACAACTGAAAGCTTAAACGTAGCAACGGCAACCGCAATTTTGTTAAGCGAAGCTCGGCGTTCTACTGAAATGTAAAATTGATAAAAATACCTCGTGTGGACATCTGGCTTATGTTTCCGGTCCAAGGACTGTTTGGGTCTACATCCGGCACCAACTCATCGCTGGTAGCGAACACCCCTCGAATAGATGGTGTGAACTTAAAATAGTACAGGTAAAAATCGATACCGAAACCTATTTCGTAATAGCTGGTGCTTTTTGTCATTCTAAACTCCCCAGCGGAATTGTCCTGCGGATTGTCTTGATTACTTGATAGGTTTAAAGAAGTAGAAATACCACCTACAATAAAAGGTTTAAAGTTGTTTAGCCTCTTAGTGGATATTTTTAAAAGCAAGGGAACATGAATATAGGTAGATTTTACTTCACGAAGAATATCTTTTTCTTCTTCAAAACCAGGAAAACGTAGATTACGTTGTGCGTAATATAGACCAGGTTCTAGCCGTAAATTCACATAATTATTTACACGCAAGTCACCAACTAACCCTACATTAAAGCCAACATCGCCTTCTACAAGAATGTCTGTTCTGTCGTTGGGGTTTTCGTTTTCATATTCGAATTTAAAATCATAACTGTTAAACCCTAAAAAATATCCCCAAGTAAGAAAACGCTGGTCAAATGTTTCTCGGTTTGCCAGTCGTTCTTTATTAAAAAGCTGTGCTTGAGCGCTTTCTGCGAATAGTAATATGGCAAGTACAAAAAATAATTTCTTCATATTTATTTAGTAGCTATATATATGGTGGCTACGCCAAATGTTTGCGGTTTGTTTTTCACTTCTATAAACCCAATTTTCCGTAAAATATTGTTGAGGGCTTCTCCATGGGGGAAAACTGAAGCACTTTCACTTAAATATTTGTACGCCACTTTATCTTTTGAAAATATACTCCCAATAACTGGTAAAATTCCTTTGGCGTATATGGAATATCCTTGTTTAAAAGGGAACTTAGTAGGTACTGAAGTTTCCAAAATAACGAAAATGCCACCGTTTTTCAAAACCCGTAAAATTTCAGACAGTCCTTTTTCTAAATTTTCAAAATTTCGAATTCCGAAAGAAACAGTAATTGCATCGAACGAGTTATCTTCAAAAGGCAACGCTTCAGAATCACCTTTTACAAATTCAACTGTATTTTCAATTTCTTTTGCCTTTTCACGTGCAACAGAAAGCATCCCTTCTGAAAGGTCTAGCCCAATAATTTTAGAAGCTTGTGTGTTTTGGGCAAATTGTAAAGCAAGGTCTCCTGTACCGGTTGCGATATCCAGAATAGAATCCGGTTTGGTTTCGGCAACCATTTTAATAACCTTCTTTCTCCATTTAATATCAGTTCCTAATGAGATAACGCGGTTTAAGCCGTCATATTCACCTGAAATGGTATCAAACATTTTTTCTACCTGCTGCTTTTTGTTTTCAGCAGAATCTTTATAAGGCGTTACTTTTTTTTCTGAAGTCATAGCGGGAGCAAAACTACGTTTTTTTTGGTATTTGCAAGTAACTCTTTCAGTAAAAGAGATTAACAAATAGGTGTCTATAACTAATTTTAAATTATATAACTTTGCAGCACTTATTTTAGAAGATATTTATGAAGATTATTATTGCCGGTGCCGGTGAAGTGGGATTTCATTTAGCAAAACTTCTATCCTTCGAATCTCAGGATATAACGCTTATAGATACCAATAAAGAATCATTAACTTACGCAGACACCCATTTGGATATTCGTGTTGTTAAGGGGGATGCTACGTCTATTTCAGTTTTAAAGGATTCAAAAATTGACTCTACAGATTTAGTTATAGCTGTTACTTCTAGCGAAACAACAAATATTACAGTATGTGTATTGGCTAAACAGCTTGGGGCAAAACGGACAGTAGCCCGAATTTCCAATACGGAATTTATAGAAAAAAAGGAAGAAGTCGGTTTCACGCGGTTTGGTATTGACGAACTTATTTCGCCAGAATCACTTGCTGCTAGTGAAATTGCATTACTGTTAAACCAAAGTGCATTTAACGACACCTATGAGTTTGAAGATGGCGCGCTAACCATGATTGGATTAAATCTTTCTCGTACAGCAGCATTTGTAGGGAAAACAGTTAAAGAAGTGGGAGAGAAGTTCCCTGATTTGGAATACGTACCATTGGCTATACAACGCTTTGGAACCCAATATACACTTATACCACGTGGTGACACACAATTTAAAGAAGGAGATCAAGTATATTTTACAACTACCGAAAAAGGGGTTGATGAAATTTTTCAACTTACTGGAAAAGTAAGAGAAGATATTAAAAATGTAATGATCCTTGGCGGAAGTAAAATTGGTTACAAAACCGCACGTGATCTTTGTAAAAGTAGCTTTAGGGTAAAGTTAATTGAAAGTAGTAAGGACAAAGCTTTTGAAATTGCCGATGATATCCCAAATTGCCTTGTTATTAATGGAGATGGACGTAATGTAGATTTACTTCAAGAAGAATCTATCAACGAAATGGACGCTTTTATATCTGTTACCGGAAATAGCGAAACCAATATCATGTCTTGTTTAGTGGCAAAATCTAAAGGGGTTAAAAAGACCATTGCTTTGGTCGAGAATATGGACTACTTTCAGTTGTCGCAGTCTATTGGTATTGATACTTTGATTAATAAAAAGTTACTGGCGGCGAACAATATTTTTAGGTATGTGCGTAAAGGTGAAGTCGTGGCCATGACCAAGTTAAATAATATGAACGCAGAGTTGCTTGAGTTTAAAGTTACTTCATCTTCAAAAGTATGCGACAAAAAAATTAAAGATATAGACTTGCCCAGATCTGCCGTAATAGGCGGAGTAATTAGAGACGACGAAGGTTTAATTGCATTGGGTGACTTCAAAATTAAAAATGGTGACCATATTGTAATATGTTGTTTACCACAATCCATTACTAAGGTTGAAAAACTCTTTGTATAATGAGATCCTTATCCAGGCTTAATTTAAAAATAATATTCCACCTTCTAGGTTTGTTGTTGGTGGTAAATGCAGGTTTTATGTTTTTATCTGCATTAGTTAGTTATTTTTATAAAGATGGAGTAGTCATAGATATGTTTTATGCAGGCTTCATTACCCTGGTAATTGGAGGAACTGCATTTTTAGTGACGAGAAACCATCGAAAAGAAATTCAAAAAAGGGAGGGCTATCTTATTGTTACCTTAGGATGGATCTCTATGTCATTAATAGGAACCTTACCTTATTTTATTACAGGTGCTATACCTGGCTTTACCAATGCTTTTTTTGAAACCATGAGTGGTTACACCACTACAGGAGCCTCTATTTTAAGCGATATTGAAAGTTTACCTGAGGGGGTCCTTTTTTGGCGTAGCATCACACATTGGATTGGAGGTATGGGTATTATCGTTTTAGCAATTGCTATTCTTCCATTATTAGGAATAGGAGGGATGCAGTTATTTTCTGCCGAAGCACCTGGGCCTGGAGGTGATAAATTACATCCTAGAATAGCCGATACAGCAAAACGTTTATGGGTTATTTATGTGGCATATACGCTTGTTGAAACATTGCTTTTAAAGTTGGCAGGAATGAGTTTTTTCGATGCAATAAACCATTCGTTAAGTACATTAAGTACCGGTGGATTTTCAACAAAAAATGCGAGTATTGCTTATTGGAATGACCAGCCTATTATTCAATATATTATTGCCTTTTTCATGTTTTTGGCAGGCACAAATTTTGTACTAAGCTACTTTGCTTTTAAAACAAATTTTTCAAAAGTATTACAAGACGATGAGTTTAAATGGTATTGCTACTGTATACTTTCATTTAGTGTAATTGCCGCATTGCTAGTATACTTTAAGGCAGACTTTTCATTGTCTACAGTAGATCATCCAATGGTTTGGGGTAGGTTAGAAAGTGCTTTTCGGCATGGTGTATTTCAAGTATTAGCAATTGTAACAACTACTGGTTTTGTAACTGCCGATTATACTGCTTGGACTACCTTTTTGACAGTTTTCTTTTTTGGTTTAATGTTTTTAGGCGGATCTGCTGGTTCTACGGCAGGTGGTATTAAAATTGTTCGCCATTTAATAATGATAAAAAACGGTATTTTAGAATTTAAACGAACCTTGCATCCTAATGCAATTTTACCAGTCCGTTATAAAAATAAAGCTGTAAGTCAACCTATTGTTTATAATATTTTAGGTTTTTTTATCCTCTATATGCTTTCGTTTATAATGGGAGTTTTGGTCTTTTCTTGGTTGGGGCTAGACTTTAAAACTGCCTTAGGCGGAGCTGCTTCTACATTAGGGAATGTTGGTCCAGCATTAGGAGATTTAGGGCCTGTAAATAATTATGGAGCTTTGCCTGCAGCCGCTAAATGGTGGGCGTCGTTTTTAATGTTAATAGGGCGTTTAGAGCTTTTTACAGTGTTGATATTATTAACGCCTTTCTTCTGGAGGAACCGATAAGTTAAAGTTTTACTTCAATTTTATCTGCTAATTTTCTTGCTTTCTTTGTTACTTCGGAAACAGAACTATCTATAGAATCATAAGTTACAACAACCCCCATCCGTCTATAAGGTCTAGCGGTGGGTTTTCCGAATAATCTAAAATCACATTTTGACGTTGCCGCAACAATTTCCAAACCTTCAAAAGTAGGGTGTTTTGAATCACCTGGTGCTAAAATCACTGCGCTTGCGCCAATTTTTTCTTGTGTAACTTCAGGAATAGGAAGTCCTAATATAGCTCGTAAGTGGAGCTCGAATTCATTAAAATTTTGGGTGTTGGCCAATGTGACCATCCCTGTATCGTGAGGTCTAGGTGAAAGTTCTGAAAAGTATACGCCGTCATCCGCTACAAAAAATTCAACCCCCCAAATACCTGAGCCAGTAAGTGCTTTTGTTACTTTGGCTGCTATTTCTTGGGCGGTTTTTAAATGAGTGTCTTCCATAGACGCAGGTTGCCAACTTTCCATATAGTCACCGCGTTCTTGTTTATGGCCAATAGGCGGGCAAAAAAGAGTTTCACCGTTTCTTTGCGTCACAGTGAGTAAGGTGATTTCGTAGTTAAAATTAACGAAAGCCTCTACAATTACTTCAGCCACATCACCACGAGAACCGTCTTGTGAGTATTGCCACGCTTTTTTAATATCTGCTTCGGTTTTTATAGTGCTTTGTCCTTTTCCGCTTGAAGACATTAGCGGCTTTACAACACACGGCATGCCAATTTCAGAAACGGCTTTTTGTAAGCTTTCTGCAGAAGTTGCATAACGGTAATCGGCGGTTTTAATGCCTAATTCTTTCGCGGCCAGATCACGAATAGCCTTCCGGTTCATGGTATAATTGGCAGCTTTTGCTGAAGGAACCACTGTGTAACCTTGTTTTTCATATTTGTAGAAGCGTTCTGTGCGGATAGCTTCAATCTCTGGGACAATATAATCTGGTTTGTGTTTTTCAACAATAGCGTCTAAAGCATCACCATCCAGCATATTGATGACTTCAAAACTATCTGCTACTTGCATAGCTGGGGCTTTCTCATAGCTATCTACAGCAATGATGGTTTGGCCTATACGTTGCGCGGCTATAGTAAATTCTTTTCCCAGTTCGCCACTGCCAAGTAAAAGTATGGTTGCCATCAATTATATTTTTTGAATATTTATTCTGAAAGTACTTTTTTAATCCGTTTCATAGCTTCTACAATATCTGCTTCGGAAGCTGCATAAGAAAGACGGATGCAATTTGGATCGCCAAAAGCTTCGCCCGTTACGGTTGCCACTAAGGCGTCTTCCAACAAGAACAATGAGAAGTCAGTAGCGTTATTTATTTTGGTGCCGTTTATAGTTTTTCCGAAGAAACTTGAAACATCTGGGAACACATAAAAAGCGCCTTCTGGTTCGTTGGTTTTTATCCCGGGAATTTCAGAAAGTAAGTCTAAAATAAGTTTTCTACGCCCTTTGAACGCTTCCACCATGTATTTGATTTTAGAAGGGGATGCTTCTAAGGCGGTTATAGTGGCACGTTGTGCAATACAATTAGCACCGCTGGTTACTTGGCCTTGCATTTTTGTACAGGCTTTTGCAATCCATTCGGGACCACCAATAAAACCTATTCTCCAGCCTGTCATGGCGAATGCTTTTGAAACTCCATTTACGGTAACGGTACGGTTGTACATATCGTCAAATCGAGCCATTGAAGCATGTTCGCCAGTAAAATTAATATGCTCGTATATTTCATCACTGACTACGATAATGTCTGGATGCTTTACTAAAACATCTGCTAAGGCACGAAGCTCATCCCGGCTATAAACTGAACCACTAGGGTTGCAGGGCGAACTATACATAATCATTTTTGTCTTGGGGGTAATAGCTGCTTCCAGTGCTTCTGGGGTAACTTTAAAGTCGGTTTCAATACTAGTTTTTATTTCTACCGGAACACCCTCGGCCACTTTGGCTATATCACTATAACTTACCCAATATGGTGCTGGCAACAAAACTTCATCTCCTTCGTTGAGTAAAACCTGTGCTAAGTTGGCCAATGATTGTTTGGCACCTGTAGAAACAACAATTTGTGAAGGTTTGTATTCAAGATTGTTGTCTCGTTTAAATTTTTTAATAATGGCTTGTTTTAACTCTCCGTAACCATCAACAGGGGTGTATGCGTGATAATCTTCAGTAATGGCACTTATAGCGGCTTCCTTTACAAACTCTGGAACCGTAAAATCTGGTTCGCCTAAACTAAGCCCGATGATGTCTCTTCCTTCTTCTCGAAGTTCCCTTGCTTTGGCTGCCATGGCAAGCGTAGCAGATGTGGCCATTTTGTTAACGCGGTCAGAAAGTTGTTGCTTCATATAGGTAAATTATGCAGGTATTGAGGGCTTTAGCCCCATTTGTTTTAAATATTTAAAGTGTGCTATAATGGCACTTCTTGTTGTCTTGTACTCGTTGTATGGAAGGTTAAACTCTAATGCAGTTTCGCGTACAATTTCTGAAATTTTAGAGTAATGTACGTGACTGATATTTGGAAAAATATGGTGTTCCACTTGATGATTCAACCCGCCAGTGAACCAGTTTACTATTTTATTTTTTGTAGAAAAATTAACGGTAGTGAACAGTTGATGGATTGCCCAGGTGTTTTTCATATTCCCAGTTTTATCTGGTAACGGCATATCGGTATCTTCTACGATGTGTGCCAGCTGAAACACAATACTTAAAATGAGGCCAGCAACATAGTGCATAATGAAAAAGCCTATTAATATTTTCCACCAAGCGATGTTAAAAAATAAAATAGGGATTACGATCCAAACTCCCATATAGATTAGCTTAGTAATTATTAACAAACTCCATTGCGTAATGGGCTTAGGTAGTTTTCCGTAAGATAATTTTTTTGATAAATAGCGTTTGGTCTGTTTAAAATCAGTTGTTAGTGCCCAATTAAAGGTTAACAACCCGTATAAGAAAACACTGTAATATTGTTGAAATTTATGAAAACGTCGCCATTTAGCATGCTTTGAAAACCGAATAATCCTTCCGGCTTCCATATCTTCATCGTGACCGTGTATATTTGTATAGGTATGGTGTAACACATTATGTTGTACTTGCCAATTATAGACATTTCCGGCAAGAATGTACATACTGCTACCCATTACTTTATTAATCCATTTTTTTGAAGAATATGAGCCGTGATTTGCATCATGCATTACATTCATCCCCACTCCTGCCATTCCTACACCCATAACGATTGTAAAAAGTATTTGTGCCCAAGTAGGAAAATCTAGAGTTAACAATAAAAAATAAGGGGTGAGGTAGAGCGAAAACATAACAACTGTCTTTACGTGTAATTTCCAATTACCAGTACGTTGTATCTTGTTTTCCTTGAAATAAGAGTTTACGCGTTTGTTTAATGTTCTAAAAAATTTAGCTGAATCTACGCGCGAAAATTTAATATGAGGAGTGTTCACTTAGTTTGTATTTGTACAGAAATCCTTCTGAAAAAATTAATGGATAAAAATACATATCTTTAAGCAAATACCTTGCCGCAACCATAGAAAATTTATCTATAAAGCATACTTTTGTGATATAGATTTCTTTTATGGATTTAATTTTAAAGTATTTCCCACATCTTTCTGAAAATCAGCAAAAACAATTTGCTAAACTAGAAGCCCTTTACCACGACTGGAACCTGAAAATAAATGTTGTTTCCCGTAAAGATATTGACGAATTGTATTTACGTCACGTTCTTCATTCAGTAGGGATTGCTAAAGTTCAGTCATTTAAAAAGGGTACCAAGGTTTTAGATATTGGAACAGGAGGTGGTTTTCCAGGTATACCGTTAGCAATTTTATTTCCTGAAGTACACTTTCATTTAGTGGATAGCATTGGAAAAAAAATTAAAGTAGTTGAAGAAGTTTCAGAAGGGTTAGGCTTAAAAAATGTAACTATTACCAATGATCGAGCTGAAAATATATCTGGACAATATGATTTTATAGTAAGCCGTGCTGTGGCACAGATGGAGACTTTTGTACGCTGGATAAAGGGAAGGGTTGCCAAAAAAAGCACACACGAACTTAAAAATGGAGTTCTTTATTTAAAAGGAGGTGATCTTACCGAAGAACTTGCTAACTTCCCGAAAGCGACCGTTTATAATTTGACCAATTATTTTGAAGAAGATTTTTTTGAAACAAAATGTGTGGTACACCTGCCCTTAAAGTATAAAGGATGATTTTCTTCATTCTATAATAAAAATCAGCGTTTAACATCGTTTATTTTCTGAAACAAAAACCATTGTAACCCAATAATGGTCTTAGCGTCTATTATTTTTTCTAAAAGATATATGCCCAATTCCTCAACCGGAACTTTTATTAATTGAATATCTTCATCCTCACTTTTAACACCGCCTCCTTTTTCGGTTCTATCTTCTGAAGATACTTCAGCGTAAAAAAGAGAAAGCTTCTCGGTTGAACCTCCAGGAGATGTATAGAATTGGGAGACAAGTTGAGGGGTGTTGATTTTATAGCCTAATTCTTCCATAACTTCGCGTTCCATACAGCTTGACGGGTTTTCGTCTTTTTCAAGAGAACCTGCGGGTATTTCTAATATCCAGCCTTCGTTATGTTGTGTGGTGGGGTATCTAAATTGTTTTGTTAATAAAATGCTGTCCGTATCTTTTTCGTAAAGTACAACAGCAACAGAATCTCCTCTATGAAAAGCTAATCTTTTAGTTTTAATGGTGTCTCCATTAAAAGTATCATATGTTGCCTGAGCCTTTAAAATTTTATAATGGTCGTTAAAAACTACTTGTTCGTTTTTGATGGTATATTTCATAGTAAAAAGATACAACAAAAGAGAGAATTTAAAGCACCATTAAACATAAAAAAAGCCCCAATTAAGGGGCTTTTTAAATACATAATTTAGATGATTAATCTTCACCTAAAAACGGATATCTGTAATCAGTTGGTGAAACAAACGTTTCTTTAACCATACGTGGCGAAATCCAGCGGTATAGGTTTAATTTGCTTCCCGCTTTATCATTTGTTCCGCTTGCTCGTGCACCACCAAATGGTTGTTGTCCTACAACAGCACCAGTTGGTTTATCGTTTAAGTAGAAGTTCCCGGCTGCATTTTCAAGAATGTCCACACCTTGTTGCAGTGCGTATCTATCTTCACTAAATACGGCACCTGTTAAAGCATACTCGCTTGTTCCATCAACTAAATGAAGTGTTTCTTCCCATTTGTCATCCTCATACACATAAATGGTTACTACTGGACCGAAAAGTTCAGTACACATAGTAGTGTATTTAGGGTCTTCAGTTTTAATAACCGTAGGTTGAATGAAATATCCTTCACTTTTATCATATTCACCACCTGCAACAATTTCAGCATTGTCATCTTTTTTGGCTTGGTCAATATAACTGGCCAATTTATCAAAAGAGCCTTCATGGATTACTGCATTGATGAAATTGTCCATATTTTCAGGCGTTCCCATTTTAAAGGACTTTAAATCTTCCTGAACATATTTTTTCACATCACCCCAAATACTTTTTGGGATATAGCAACGACTGGCCGCACTACATTTTTGACCTTGAAATTCAAAAGCACCCCTTGAAATAGCAGTTGCTACTTGCTTGGGGTTTGAAGTTTTATGTGCAATAATGAAGTCTTTTCCACCTGTTTCACCAACAATACGAGGGTATGTTTTGTAGTTATGGATGTTATTTCCTATCTGTTTCCAGATGTTTTTAAACACCGTTGTAGAACCTGTAAAGTGCAATCCGCTAAAGTCTGGACTTGCCAAAATGGTATCTGTGATCATTTCTGGGTCACCCATTACCATATTAATTACACCATCTGGTACACCAGCTTCTTTAAATACATCCAACACTACTTTTGCTGAATATACTTGGCTATCACTAGGTTTCCAGATAGCAACGTTCCCCATTAACGCAGCACTTGAAGGAAGGTTTCCAGCAATTGCGGTAAAGTTAAAAGGAGTGATTGCATATACGAAACCTTCTAATGGGCGGTATTCCAATCTATTCCAAGCAGCCGATGTAGATTCTGGTTGCTCCTTGTAGATTTCAATCATTGACTGAACGTTGAAGCGTAAAAAGTCAATTAACTCACAAGCCGAATCTATTTCAGCTTGAAAAATATTTTTAGATTGCCCCAACATGGTAGCTGCATTAATCTTGGCTCGGTAGGGTCCAGCAATCAATTCAGCAGCGCGAAGAAAAATAGCAGCTCGGTTTTCCCAAGGCATTTTAGCCCATTTTTTTCTAGCTTCTAAAGCACCTTCTATGGCGTCTTCAATATGTTTTTTTTCAGCTTTATGATAAACGCCCAATGCATGTTTATGATCGTGCGGAGGTGCCATAGTAGCGGTATCTCCAGTCTCAATATCTTTTCCGTTAATGTAAAGCGGCACATCTATGGTGCTGTTGTACATCTCTTTGTAGGCTTTTAAAACTTCTTCTCGTTCAGGAGTTCCGGGAGCGTAGCTCAAGATTGGCTCGTTTTCGGCTACCGGTACTTCAAAAAATCCTTTTCCCATAGGTTTATTTAATTTTTAATATGTTCATACTTATAAGGGTGCAAAGGTACAAATTTAGGTTGGAGAATTTATGTTATTGGGTTGTTAAGTTATTCGTTTATAGAAGCTGAGAAGACTTATGTTTTATAATGAAACTTTTCTCGTAGATAGCTGTGTTTTTTGTAATTTTCAGAAAGAATTATAGACTGAATTGCTATGTGTACGCTAACTTTTATTCCGACATCTAATAATGGGTTTGTTTTAACCTCTAATCGTGATGAAGCGCCAGGAAGAAATACCTTGGTTCCTAATACATACGTTGAAAATAGTACTAGGTTGTTATACCCGAAAGATGAATTGGCTGGTGGCACATGGATAGGGCTAAGTGAAAAAAAGCGTCTTATTTGTTTGCTTAATGGTGGTTTTACGGCCCACGAGCGTAAAGATGCTTATCGAATGAGTCGTGGTATTATTGTTACAGACCTTTTAACAAAAGATGATGCTGTTTCAGAAATTGAAAAGTATAATTTTGATGGCATTGAGCCTTTTACACTTATAATGGTAGATTGGGCAAACCATTTGCGAATTTATGAATTGGTTTGGGATGAAACCCAAGTTCATTTTACTGAAAAACCCTTGGCTCCACAAATTTGGTCTTCTTCTTTATTGTACACCAAAGAGATGAAAGAGAAGCGCGAGAAATGGTTTTCAACCTTCTTGTTTGATAACTTAAAGCCTAATGCTGTAGATTTACTTCAGTTTCATAAAACAGCCGGAGAAGGAGATCTTGATGTAGATGTGATTATGGACCGTGGCTTTGTAAAAACAAAGAGTATTACTCAAATTGTGAAAAATGAAAAGATAGAAATGCGGTACGAAGATCTTCAGGAAGAAAAAGTTGTATCAGAAATTTTCTAAAAACTAATTTAAAGCAAAAGCTGCGTGTAACTTAAAAGAGGGGATACGTACTCTAAACCTCGTTTTAGCATCAAGATTTATAAATGTGTAATACCCTTCCATAGAACCTATAGGAGATGTAAGCAGGCAGCCACTGCTATATGTATGTTTTTCTCCTGGTGAAAGAACGGGTTTAACCCCAATCACACCTTCTCCCTTAACTATTTCGGTATGCTTTAAAGCGTCTTTTATTTTCCAATAACGAGTTAAAAGCTGAACGGTGTTTTTGCTTTGGTTTTCAATAGTAATGGTGTACGAAAAGGTATAGCACTCTTTTTGCTTATTGATCAAAGTTCCTTCAAATCTGGAAATGACCGAAATCTTAATCCCTTTTGTTATTTGTTGTACCATTGTTTTAGTAAAATGCTGCGGTGGCCAAGAAAAAGAAAAATGCTGCCAATCCAGCCCCAAGCAGAAAAACATTGCTTAAAAATACAAATTTAACGATAGTTATAAAACGGTTTTGTCTATAAAAGTTACGAAGCGCTTTATAAAAGTAAAAAGGGCCAACTAATATAAATAAGAGGCTGGAAAATAGCTGGAAACCTAATAATAAATCTGGAAGTAAGCTTATGATCATCCCTAAAAAAACAAAACTGAAAATATGGAAAATAAATACCGTGTGTTCCATGTACGAGTATTTCTTACTTGAATACAGAAACCAAAAAAAGAAAGCGTAAATGGGTGTAAAGAAAAACAGAAAAAAGGGTGTTTTTTGGGCAAGGTATAAGACAAAGGCAGTTGGGTTTTCCTTTATACGTTCCAAGGAGTTATTTTTTTCGTAAGCCCATCGGTTAAATCCTGTATTTGAATGTTTTAGGCTGTCTAAAGCTACTGTGGGGCTTTTTATTTTTGTGATTTCGTAAAAGTCATTATAGAGAGAAAACCGTTTCAATAATCGTTCGCCCCTCGAAAGAGTGTCTAAGCTTTTTTCTGAAATATATTCATAGGTTTCCAGCGTGTCTTTTTTTACGCCAGAAATTTTTTCTTTTAAAATAGAATCAACTTGCCTTTGGTTGGGCATTTCATTCTTCTGTAAAACAGAATCTACCTTAAGGCTATCTGCTTTATTTGAATATAGTTTAAAATTGTTCCCAGTTTTTCCTGATGAAACTTCTTTCTCATTGGGTTTTTCATTGAAGTTTAAAAATGCACTTTCTCCCGTAAATGTAGTAATGAGGCTCTGTAATATGAAATAAATAATCGATACGCTTAAAAAAAATCGGAATGGGTTGGCGTATTTTAATCGTTCGCCTTTTGCATATCTTTTAGTAATGGTTCCTGGACTGAAAAGCAAATCTTTTAAGGTGTAGCGCAATCTGGAGTCATAGGTGACTATACTACCAGCAAACTCAGCAAAGAAATCTTTAAAAGAAAGTTGTTTGGTGCTGTTTAGTTGTGAGCAATACGGACAATAAATATCACTTAAATCTAGGGGCTGTCCACAGTTTAGGCACTCAGTCCCCCGATATTTACGAGCTTTACGGCTATTGGATGGTACCGGTTTGTGTTTGCTCATACCGAAAAGATAAAAAGTTAATTATTGGTGATATTAGTAGAATTCCCTCTTCCCATGCCTATAATACGGTCATAGCGGGCTCCTAAATCTCTAAAGTAAACCAACACAGTGTAATCGTTTTCCGTTTGCCAAAAATTTCCACTTATGGCTCCGGGCTCTATAGTGCCATCGCGATCTACCAATACATATTTATAGTTGTAAAACCCTTGTTTAAATAGGCGAGAATTTCGATATGTGTCGCTCTGTGGATCATATTTCATATAAGTAGACCCGTCAATAGTCCAATTATTGAAGTTTCCGTAGAGATGTATTTCCTTATCACCAATGTCTTCAAAATACTGAAGGTTGAAGTGCAACCTAACGTATTCTGCTTCTATGTTTTGGTTATTGGCGCCTATGTTCCTTACAACAAAATTTCCATTAATATCTGGGTTGTAGGTGTAAGGACGATTGTACCTTCCAATATCTGTAAACAAGAAGTTTTCATATACATCACTAAGGCTTATGCGGCTAATGCTGTTGCCGGCAGCACGAACATCTTTATTGTCAAACGCCAAGAACTCGTTTCCACCCCAAAAAGAAGATTCTTTGTCATATTTATATATCAATTCGTTTCCAATTGTGTATTGTGGTTTCAAATCTGTAATGGCTGTTTTTAGGTTGCTGTTTTGCATGACCAAGGTGTTCACCGTTTGTTTCGGGTTAATAAGTAAAAGAGATGGTGAGTTAATAGTAAATTGTACAGTCTGTTTTTCGTCTATATATTTAAGGTCACGCGATCGTCTAATATCTAAGGTAACGCCAGCTATTTCTTCGATAACCATAAACTTTCTTGAAAAGATGGGGTTATTGTCGCTGTCAAAAATAGTGATAAGGTAATTTCCACTTTTGGTAATTCTTCGGGTTTCCCGGTTAGGTATTGATAAAGTATAGTGTGAAAAAATCTGTAGCGTGTTTAACGAATTTTCATACGTTTCAATCCGTACATCGTCAAAACCATCTAAGTATTCACTTTTTGCCAAATCACTTTCGGTCCAATCAAAATTATGGTGGGTTATGGTGTAATAGAAGTCTTCTTCTTCACCATTTAAAGCATCAAAAGAGAGCTGTAATCTTTCTCCCAGTCGTATCATAGGTAGTTCGCTTTGTGCAGTTGCACCTTTAAACTGGATGGTTTTAATGTAATCTGGAGCAGTAATTTCAGTTAATTGCGAAAAAAGAAGGGATGGTGTACCTATTAATAAAAGCCCTAATAATATCTTTTGAAACATATAAAATTTATTTTGGTTAAAGATAATCAAATTTTGTACCTAACTAATGCTGTATGAAAGCGTGGATTTATTTCTAAATAAAATTATAATTATTTGTTGTGCAAAGCGGTTATAAATTTATAAATTTGCACACCCGAATTTTTAGCCTTATATGTGGCTCGGGAAAAAAGATAAATGTAACACACACTATCCTATGTCCAAAGACATTAAGATTAAAAAAGGTCTTGATATTCGTTTAAAAGGAGAAGCGGACAAAACACTCTCTAATGCGCCGCGTTCACGGACCTTTGCTATTAGACCTTCAGATTTTCACCTTATTACACCAAAAGTGGTATTAAAAGAAGGTGAAAAATTACAAGCTGGAGACCCTGTTTTTTACTCAAGGGAAAATAAAGACCTAAAATTTGTTTCGCCTGTAAGCGGTACATTAACAGCTATTGAAAGAGGGGCAAAACGCGTTATTGAGCGTATTGTGATCGAAGCTGACCAGCAAGACGCCTTTAAGGAGTTTGGAAAAATCGATTTGAGTACAGCTGATGCTGAGGCCATTAAAAGCAGGTTTCTTGAAGCAGGTTGTTGGCCTTTTATAAAACAACGTCCTTACGATGTTATAGCTGATGCTGAAACTAAGCCAAAAGCAATTTTTGTTTCAGGTTATGCCAGTGCGCCTTTGGCAGCAGATTATGACTTTACTTTAAAAGGGAAAGAGGCTGAACTACAAGCCGCCGTTACTGCACTTAGTAAATTAACTGATGGTGACGTTCATGTTAGTATAGGTAGCAGTGGAACTTCTTCTTTTGATAACCTTAAAGATATAACACTTCATAAAGTGTCTGGCCCACACCCTTCTGGAAATGTGGGTACCCAGATAGGCAAAATTAACCCTGTTAATAAGGGCGAGACTGTTTGGACTGTTTCTGCACAAGACCTTGTTATAATAGGTGAATTGCTGTTGACTGGAAAATTTAATGCTGAGCGTATTATCGCATTGGCAGGTTCTTCTGTTAAAAATCCAAAATATTACAGAACAAAAATAGGAGCTGAGGTTTCAACTTTTGTGTATGATTCTGGATTAGATGAAGATAACGTTCGTGTTATTAGCGGAAATGTGCTTACCGGTGAAAAAATTTCACCAAAAGGACATTTGGGCTATTATGATAATATGGTTACCGTGATTCCTGAAGGTGATGATTATGAATTTTTTGGATGGAACAAACCAGTTTTCGATAAAATTTCACCGTCTAGGGCATTGACGTTTTCTTGGTTATTTCCGAAGAAAAAATACGAACTGGATACTAATACCAATGGGGAACATAGAGCTTTTGTGCTAACAGGAAACTACGAGAATGTTTTTCCTTTGGATATTTATCCGTTACAGATATTAAAAGCTTGTATGGTACAAGACTTGGACGAAATGGAAGCCTTGGGAATGTATGAAGTGGCTCCAGAAGATTTCGCATTAACTGAATTTATTTGTGTCTCAAAACAACCACACCAGCAGATTATTCGTAATGGTTTGGATCAAATGATTAAAGAAATAGGATAACGCTATGGGATTGAAACAAAAATTACATACGCTAAAAGAAAAATATAGAGGCAAAAAGATGGCGCCTGCATTTAATGCATTGCACACCTTTTTATACCTTCCTAATGAGACTACCCATTCCGGTTCTCACGTTAGAGCAGCAGACGATCTAAAGCGTACCATGAACACAGTAATCATGGCATTGATTCCCTGCTTAATTTTTGGGATGTTCAATGCAGGTTACCAAACCAATTTACAAACCGACCCTGAAATTACCCAGGCAATGAGTCTTTTTAGTGGTGAGTTCTGGAACTGGTCCAATTTTGTGATTGGGTTTTGGAAAGTACTTCCACTTGTTATCGTTTCCTACGGAGTTGGTCTTGCGGTTGAATTTTTATTTGCTGTAATAAAAGGTCACGAAGTAGAAGAAGGATATTTGGTAACAGGTATGCTAGTGCCATTAATTGTACCGATTGATATTCCTTTATGGATGTTAGTAGTAGCCGTTATTTTTGGAGTGGTTATCGGGAAAGAAGTGTTTGGAGGTACAGGAATGAATATCCTAAACCCTGCATTGACAATTCGTGCCTTCCTGTTCTTTGCTTATCCAACATGGATGAGTGGTGATAAAGTTTGGGTGCACGGTGCAGTAGAAACTGCTGGTAAGCCAGATGCAATTTCAGGTGAAACAATTTTAGGTAGTTTGGCACAAAATAACGAAATAGGTTATAGTGTAATTGATATGTTCCTTGGGTTTATACCAGGCTCAGTAGGTGAAACTTCTACGCTGCTTATTTTATTAGGAGCTTTATTCTTGATTTACACAAAAATAGGAAGTTGGCGTATAATGTTGTCAACGGTACTTGGTGCATTAGCAATGGGCTTGATATTTAACGGAGTTGTTTCTGCAGGATGGATTGATAGTTCTAGTAAGTTCTTCGGATTAATGAATACCGAATTTTGGCATCACCTAATCATTGGTGGATTTGCTTTTGGTGCTGTGTACATGGCAACAGACCCTGTTACAGCTTCCCAGACAAATAAAGGAAAATGGATTTATGGATTTTTAATCGGGTTCATATCTATATTAATTCGTGTGTTTAACCCGGCGTACCCAGAAGGTGTGATGTTGGCCATCTTGTTAATGAACGTATTTGCACCAACTATTGACCATTACGTTGTACAAGGAAACGTTAAAAAACGAATGAAACGTATAAAAGTTAAAACCGCATAAGCAATGGCGATCAATACAGATAAAAACAGTTATACTATCATTTTTTCCGTAGTTATGGTAATTGTGGTAGGTTCTATCTTGGCAGGTTTTGCCAGTGGGTTAAAACCAAAAATCAAGGAAAACGAACGGTTTGAAAAGCAACAAAACATTTTGTATGCTATGGGTGTTAATGAAAATGAAGGACCCAATGATGCAACTTTTGTCTCTACCGATAAAGTAGAAGCAGAATTCAATAAGTATATAACCAAGCAATTGGTAATTCAAGGAGATGAAGTTACTGAAAATGATGAAGCCTACCTTATTGACATAAAAAAAGAAGAAACTAAAGCAAAAAATGCTGACTATACCAGAAGGCTTCCTCTTTTTGTAGGTGAAAAAGATGGTAAAGAAGTATACGTTATCCCGGTTCGAGGAAAAGGGCTTTGGGATGCAATATGGGGTTTTGTTGCAGTTGACAAATCCATGACCATTCAAGGTGTTTATTATGACCATAAAGGGGAAACACCAGGTCTTGGTGCCGAAATAAAACAACGTTATTTTATGGACGACTTTACTGGCGAAAGCTTTTTAAACGGAGGCGCTTTTGAAGGTATAGAGGTTTCTAAAAGCAATAATGATCCTACAAATAAAGATACAGACGATAATGAAGTTGATGCGTTAGCAGGAGCTACAATTACCGGTGACGGTGTTGCTGCAATGCTTAGAAAGGATGTTAGATTGTATGTGCCTTATTTTAAATCTTTAAACTAAAACTATGGGACTTTTATCAAAAAAAGATAGCAAACTTATAATGGACCCATTAGCGGACAATAACCCTATTACTATTCAGGTATTAGGAATTTGTTCAGCATTGGCAATTACAGCACAATTAAAGCCATCTATTGTAATGGCTGTATCTGTACTGTTTGTAATGGGCGTTGGAAACGTAGTAATTTCATTGATGCGAAATATAATTCCTTCAAAAATACGAATCATTGTACAGCTCATCGTTGTAGCAACCTTGGTAATTATTGTAGATCAAGTATTAAAAGCTTTTGCTTATTCACTTAGTAAGGAACTTTCAGTATTTATTGGATTGATTATTACCAACTGTATTATTATGGGACGTTTTGAAGCCTTTGCATTAGGTAACAAACCTTGGCGTTCTTTTCTAGATGGAATAGGAAATGCCGCCGGATATGGAGTGATACTTATAATTGTTGGTTTCTTTCGTGAGCTATTAGGATCTGGAACTTTATTTGGTTTTCAAGTCTTAGGAAACCCAGTAACTAAAACTGGACTTTATGCAATAGGGTATGAGAATAATGGTTTTATGGTATTACCCCCTATGGCATTGATTGTTGTTGGTATCATTATTTGGGTGCAACGTAGTAAGAATAAAGAGTTAATAGAAGAAAATTAAGATATTAATTCCCCCTTCGTAGGGGGTTAAGGGGACGCTTCCTCTTTAAATTATATAATATGGAACATCTCGAATTATTTTTTAAATCGATTTTTGTAGATAACATGGTGTTCGCATACTTTTTAGGTATGTGTTCATACTTGGCTGTATCTAAAAAAGTGAGCACAGCTGTTGGTTTAGGAGCTGCTGTAATATTTGTATTAACAGTAACAGTTCCTCTTAACTGGTTATTAGATCAATATATACTGCAAGAAGGAGCCTTAACTTGGTTGGGTGCAGAATATGCAGATTACGACTTAAGTTTCCTTTCCTTTATTCTATTTATTGCTACCATTGCAACAATGGTACAATTAGTAGAAATAGTGGTGGAGAAGTTTTCTCCTTCATTATATAATTCATTAGGTATTTTCCTTCCGTTAATTGCAGTAAACTGTGCTATTTTAGGTGGTTCATTATTTATGCAATCAAGAGAAATTGAAACCTTCGGATTAGCACTTAATTACGGGTTTAGTTCAGGTATTGGTTGGTTTTTAGCAATTCTTGCTATTGCAGCTATTCGCGAAAAAATCCGTTATTCAAATGTACCTGCACCATTACGTGGTTTAGGAATTACTTTTATCATTACAGGTTTAATGGCAATTGGTTTTATGAGTTTTGGTGGAATGTTAACCGGTGGAAGTGAAGAAAAACCATCTTTAGATAGTGATCCAGAGAGTTTAGGAACTCAAGTGGAAGAAAAAATAGAATCAACTGAAACACCTGAAGTTTCAACCCTACTAACAAAAAATTAATATGTTTTTAGCAGCAAGCACATTAGGAGTTATTATTGCAACGGTCTTGGCCTTTTTGGTACTTACCTTGCTATTGGTTGCACTTTTGCTTTTTACCAAACAAAAGCTCTCACCTTCCGGTCCTGTAACCATTACTATTAACGATGAAAAGAAACTGGAGGTAGAATCCGGCGGAACATTACTTTCCACCCTAAGTGGGAAAAAGATATTCCTTCCTTCCGCTTGTGGTGGTGGTGGAACGTGTATTCAATGTGAATGTCACGTATTAGAAGGTGGCGGAGAAGCACTTCCTACCGAAACACCTCACTTTACCCGTAAAGAAATTAAAGAAGGCGCGCGTCTTTCCTGCCAGGTAAAAGTAAAGCAGGATATGAACATTCATATTCCTGAAGAAGTCTTCGGAATTAAAAAATGGGAAGCAACCGTAGTTCGTAACTATAACGTAGCATCTTTTATTAAAGAGTTTGTAGTTGAAATACCAGAGGATATGAACTACAAAGCGGGTGGATATATTCAAATTGAAATCCCACCTTGTGAAGTGAAGTTTGAAGATATGGACATCACGGCACACCCAGAAGAACACGATACACCAGATAAATTTAAAGAAGAATGGGATAAGTTTGGACTTTGGCCATTAGTTATGAAGAATGACGAAATGGTTGAAAGAGCTTATTCTATGGCTTCATACCCAGCCGAAGGGCGTGAGATCATGCTTAACGTTCGTGTTGCTACACCACCGTGGGATAGAGATAAAAACCAATGGATGAATGTAAACCCAGGTATTGCTTCTTCTTATATATTCAACGCAAAAAAGGGTGATAAAGTAACTATTTCTGGACCTTTTGGAGAGTTCTTTATAAACGAATCAGAAGCAGAAATGCTATATGTTGGTGGTGGAGCTGGAATGGCACCTATGCGTTCGCATTTATATCACTTATTCAAAACCTTAAAGACTGGTCGTAAAGTAACCTATTGGTATGGTGGGCGTTCTAAAAGAGAATTATTTTACCTAGAACATTTCCGTGAATTGGAAAGAGAGTTCTCTAACTTTAAGTTCTATTTAGCCCTTTCTGAACCAATGGAAGAAGATAACTGGAAAGTAAAGAAGGATATTCATGATGAAGAAGGCGACGGCTTTGTTGGCTTTATTCACCAAGTAGTAATCGATAATTACTTAAGTAAGCATGAAGAGCCAGAAGAAATAGAATTATACTTCTGTGGACCACCATTGATGAACCAAGCAGTTCAAAAAATGGGGGAAGATTTTGGTATCCCAGATGAACATATTCGATTTGATGACTTTGGAGGATAATAAAACCTTCATTTAATAAAGATTATAAGCCGTTTCAGTTTTTCTGAAACGGCTCTTTTTTTAGCCAAATACTTCCTATTTTTGCATGATGAGCTTACCACTTACACAACAAGAATTACATAACCTAGCTATGAACATAGTAGGAAAAGACCTTGAGGAAAATGGTTTTGAATTTTTAGGAGTAAATTCTAAGCTAAAAAAAGATCCACAATTTGTAGCCTTAAAGAATAAAGACTTGCACTTTATAATTGTAAGGGCAATTACTTACCCAGAAGATGCCAATACGTACGATCCCGTTTTTATGCAAACTATAAAAGCTCACGCCGATAAATTTGATGCCAAAACGTATTATGCAGGAGTAGGGTTGGGCCACGGGAGTGATTATGCCCAACCGGTTTTAAAAAATGAAGATTATACCATGGTCTATAACGGTTTACAAGAAATAATATGAAATATTTACTGTCAATAACCATCTTTTTTTTATTGGTTTCTTGCGCTGAAAATACACAAGAAGCCAATTATGTTGAAGGGAAAGCCTTTGGTACAACTTACCATATTCAATACTACTCTAAGCAAGATTTCGATGCTGAAAAAGTAATCGACTCTATTGTTCAGGCTGTTAATCAGTCTGTAAGCACGTATATTCCTATTAGCGATATTTCAAAAATTAACGAAGGGGACTCTAAAATAATTATAGATGAAACCTTTAAAGATGTTTTTCTTCTTTCTGAAAAAATATATAAACAAACCAATGGATATTTCGACCCTACCATTGGCGTGCTTCGCAATGCATATGGTTTTGGCGATGTAAAACCACTTCAGAAAATAGACAGTACTACTTTAGATTCGTTGATGCAATTTGTAGGCTTTGATAAGGTAGCACTTACTTCAGAAAACACGATTCAAAAAAAACATCCTCAAATATATTTTGACTTTAATGCCATAGCAAAAGGCTACGGAATAGACTTAATAGGAAAATACCTTGAGAATAACGGAGTTAACGATTACTTAATTGAATTAGGAGGAGAAATTTTATCGAATGGAACTAATTTAACCAAACAAAAACCATGGACTGTAGGGATTGAAGCAGTCAGTTCATATATTGATAATCGAAGTTTTGCTGAAATCGTTTCGTTAAAAAATCAAGCGATGGCTTCTTCAGGAAATTATAGAAAATTTAGAGTGGATTCTATTACAGGAAAAAAATATGTGCACACCATAAACCCACTCACAGGAAAAGCAGAACAAAGTGATGTGACTAGTGCAACTGTAATTGCTCCTACTTGCGCAGAAGCAGATGCCTATGCTACTTCTTTTATGGCATTGGGGCTTGAAAAGTCTAAAAAATTATTAAAAGAATTGCCAAACGTGGAAGCATATTTAACCTATACAGATTCTTTAAATCAACAAAAAGAGTTTTTAACAGCTGGAATGAAACTGAAAACTGCTGCTAATTAGTTCTTTTTACAAACAGGAAGTAACTCGCCTTTTGCCAATCGGTAGGTGTTGATTTCTACTTCGGAAAAAGTTTTGGTGTAATCAACTGCTTCAACTGAAAACCCTACCGAAGCGAGTTTGTCAAAATAATCCATCCCATAAATACGAACGTGGTCATATTGACCAAATATTTTAGCGCGCTCTTTTGGGTCGGTTATCGAATCGTCTTCAAAAGTAATTTTTCTATCGTTCTCTAAAGGTATTTGTAAAATGGCTGTCCCGTTGGGAGCCAAAATACGGTATAATTCTTCCATTGCTTTAATATCGTCTGGAATATGCTCTAAAACGTGATTACAGATTATAAAGTCAAACTCATTGTCTGCAAAAGGTAAGCTACAGATATCTGCTTTTACATCGGCAATAGGAGAGTTAAGGTCGGTAGTGATGTACTCTAAATTTTTCATCTTTCTGAAACGCTTATAAAAAGCTTGTTCTGGTGCAAAATGAAGTACTTTTAATTTTGAAGAAAAGAACGATGTTTCGTTTTTTAAATACAACCAACACAATCGATGGCGTTCTAAGGATAATGTGCCAGGCGCTAATACATTTTCGCGTACTTTTTCGTATCCATACGGTAAAAATTTCCGATAGGATTGACCATCAATGGGGTCTGTGTATTTGTCGCCTCTTAAAAAAAATGCGACGAATGGTTTTACCAAATAGCTTAACCTAATTAATAGCGGACGGGGAATTATATTCAGAAAAAAAGTGGATAGCTTTTGCATGGCTGAAAAGATTACAGCACTAATTCCTTTTGACGGAATTCATGCTCTTCGTCACTTTCAATCTCTAAGGCATCATAAATATAAGCAAACGTAGAAAGCAGTTCTGGCTTACCGTTTACCAAAGCAACATCATGTTCAAAATGGGCGCTAGGTTTACGGTCTGCTGTTAAAATGGTCCAACCGTCTTTTAATTGTTCAATACGGCGTGTGCCCAAATTAATCATCGGCTCAATGGCAACAGTCATCCCTTCAACAAATTTCTTGCCGCGACCTCTACGACCGTAGTTAGGCATTTCGGGATCTTCGTGCATTTTACGGCCTAAACCGTGTCCTACTAATTCACGAACCACACCATAACCGTGATCTTCACAGTAGTTTTGAATAGCATACCCAACATCACCTACACGATTTCCTTTTTTAAATTCACGTATTCCGACATAAAGTGATTCCTTAGTAATTTTTAATAGCTTTTTTACTTCGGGTGCAACTTCACCTACTTCAAAAGTATAAGCGTGATCCCCATAAAAACCATTTTTTACAGCCCCACAATCAATGGAAATAATATCACCTTCTTTAAAAGGAACGTCGTTCGGGATACCGTGTACTACTTGAGCATTGGGGCTCATACATAAACTGTTAGGAAAATCGTACATTCCTAAAAAACCGGGTTCGGCACCGTGGTCTCTAATAAACGTTTCTGCTAGTTTATCAAGATGAAGCGATGTAACCCCTGGTTTCACTTCTTTTGCTAGCATTCCCAATGTTTTGGAAACGATTAAAGCCGCCTCCCGCATTAATTCAATCTCTTCGTTGTTCTTTGGTATGATCATTTTTTTCTTCTTTAAAAGGGAAGCCATCCTCTTTTTCTTTTTTTGGTTTTTACAACCGGTTTTTCTTCGCCAATAAGTTGTTGATATATTTGTCCCCACTCTAATAAACCACCAATGTTTCTGTCATCAATAAAAATATCAGCGTTTATTTTACGGCTATACTTTGGGTCGAATTTTTCTTCAGGAAAACTTTTATTTACTGAATAAAATACAATGCCATTATCCTTACAAAACTGAACAGCATCGGTCAATGTCTTTCCATTTCGGTAGGTCCACAAAATAAGCCTGTGCCCATTTTCTTGAAGTTTCCGTAATGTGTCAAAAGCAAACAATTTGGGTTTGCCAATGTTTGGGTATTGGTCTTCAACAATGGTACCGTCAAAATCTACCGCAATGGTTAATGTTTCAGTAATCATAGCTTATTTTGAACGGCAAAAATACAAATAATGTAGCACTTATTCTTCGTAAGAGTGTTTGTAATCAGCTTCGCTTACAATTGCGTAGATGTCTTTTTCAAGACTTTCTCGCGCGTGTTCTACAAAACGGCCAATTTCCTCTCCGTCGCGGTAAAAAATTAAAGTTGGCACATAATTTATATCCAACGTGTTTTCGTAACCTTCTTCTGTTAATTTTTGATGGTCCATGGCATACATCGTGAGGTTGTCAAAGTCATAGTCCACATATTCCATAATCTTATAGAATGCAGGAATTTCGCGTTGACTATCGGAACACCAAGAACCCATAAAGGTAGTTATTTTTACATCTTTTAAAAGTGGCTTTATTTTTTTAACTGTGGCTGTGTCCAATGTATGAAACTCTGCATTCGCCTGAAACCACTCTGAATAAGGCTCCTTACTGAAAGCCTCTTTATTTACTTCCCCTAAAAGCATGTTGCCGCCATCTTCTTCATCAGGAACCTCTCTGTTGATAGTAGTGGTTTCATCTTTTTCTGCCATTGTTTTTTCTGGCGATTTCTCTTCTTTGTTTTGCTTTGGTGATCCACAAGCTATAAAGGTTAGAGCTATAACTGCAAAAATTATTTTTTTCATGTTTTTTAAATTAAGGAATCCTGTGTCATGGATTCGGGTTTAGTAATGCCCATTAGTTTTAAAATAGTGGGTGCAATATCGCCTAAAATACCTTTTTTGACGTTTTTAATATCATTATCTACAATAATAATAGGGACTGGATTTGTAGTATGCGCGGTGTTGGGTGATCCGTCTAGGTTTCGCATGGTTTCACTGTTTCCATGATCTGCCAATACGATGGTTGAATAACCATTGTTCAATGCTGCTTCAACAATGCTTTTTGAACAACTGTCAACCGTTTCGCAGGCTTTTATAGCTGCTTCAAAAACACCGGTATGACCTACCATATCGGGATTTGCAAAATTTAAGCAAATAAAATCTGCTGATTTTGAATTGATTTCAGGGATAATTTTGTCCCTAATTTCATAGGCACTCATTTCGGGTTGAAGGTCGTAAGTAGCTACTTTTGGTGAAGGACATAAAACTCTCTTTTCACCTTTAAAAGGTTTTTCACGACCGCCAGAAAAGAAAAAAGTAACGTGAGGGTACTTTTCAGTTTCAGCAATACGAATTTGAATTTTGTTGTTTTGTTCAAGAACTTCGCCCAACGTTTCTTTAATGTTTGCCTTGTTATAAACAACCGCTATGTTTTTAAACGATTCGTCATAGTTGGTCAAGGTGATAAACTTTAATGGAAGCTTTTCCATGTTGTATTCTGGAAAATCTTGCTGGGTTAAAACTTCGGTAAGTTGCCTTCCTCTATCTGTTCTGAAATTAAAGAAAATCGCCACATCATCTTTTTCAATCGTAGCAACGGGTTTTTCATTTTCCGTCAGTACGATGGGTTCAATAAATTCATCTGTGATGTTTTCAGCATAACTATCTTTAATGCTTTGGACGGCATTGGTTGAGGTTTTTCCTTTTCCGAAGACCAATAAATCATATGCTTTTTTAACACGTTCCCATCGTTTATCACGATCCATTGCAAAATATCTACCAATTACGGAAGCTAATTTTCCATTGGTAGTTTTAAGATGTTCTTGCAAATCTTGAATATGTCCAGCTCCAGATTTAGGGTCAACATCACGGCCATCGGTAAAAGCGTGAACAAATACGTTTTTTAATCCTTCATTTTCTGCTGCCGTAAGTAATCCTTTTAAGTGGTTTATATGTGAATGTACACCACCGTTAGAAACCAAACCAATAAAATGAACTTTTTTGTTGTGTTCTTTGGCATAGTTGAAAGCTTCGTTTAATACAGGCTCGTCTTTCAAGGTGTTATTTTCTATGGCTAAGTTTATTTTTGCCAAATCCTGATATACAATACGTCCAGCGCCCAGATTCATATGGCCTACTTCACTGTTTCCCATTTGTCCATCGGGCAGGCCTGCATTTATTCCGTGGGTAAGCAATTGGTTGTTAGGGTATTTTTTGTAAAGCGAATCTATAAAAGGGGTTTCAGCTTGATCAATAGCCGAAACGGCTGGTTCTTTGGTAATACCCCATCCATCTAAGATGAGTAAAAGGACTTTTTTGTTCATAGCAAAATATAAAGTGCAAAGATAACGATTATGGAAAGATGGAAAATAGAATAAAGACGTGAAAAGAAAATGTTACTGAAAATCAACTGCTTACTTTGTTCTGATTAATTATAACCCTAAATTAGGGGTGTTTTTTACACTATGATACCTTAATGCAGCTTTGATGCAATTTTTTAATTCAATCTCCGGAATGGCATCGTTCATTTGAAAAACGATGGCTCTGTTTCCTTCAAAATTAAAGGTATCTTTATAAACTAGTTTGAACGTTGGCACCAACTTGCTGGTACATTTAAAATACATAGCATATTGATTTGGGGCTTTTTCTTTCCAATCAATCCGTATTGTGCTCCCTTTTTTAACGAGGTAGCTCGGCTCTCCCCATTTTAGGGTTTCTTCTAGCTTTGTAATTTCTTCTGTGTCTTCTGCGGTTTCAACAATCAGTTTTCTGAGGTTCAATATTTTTTTCTGAACAGCATCGGGATAGTTGTTGAAAACGGCTTCAACTTTAGGATTTGTTTGAATTTGTAGGTTTTCCATTAGTGTAAGTTACAAGCAGTATAAGAATAGCGTTTACCCACCATACTTTTCAATGGCTTCCTCAATTTTTTCAATTCTATTTTCTGGATCGGGATGCGTACTTTTAAATTCGGGTAAACGATTTGGACCGGCAGCAGCTTTTAATATTCTCATTACCTCAATCATATCCTGAGGGTTATAGCCTGCATCAATCATGAACTTGACACCTAGATCATCACTTTCTAGCTCGTCACCACGACCGTTGCCAAGTAATACATTTTGCCCAATACCAGCAACTAAACCACCGGCATCGGCACCTACTGAAGCTCCTTGGGAAATAGTTTGCCAAAATTCGGTTTCTGCAATTCGCTCTGCGGAATGACGGCCTAACACATGGCCAATTTCATGACCTAAAACTCCTGCTAATTGATCTTCATTACTAAGCTGTGAGAATAACGCTTGTGTAATAAATATTTGTCCGCCTGGAAGCGCAAAAGCATTTATGGTTTCAGAGTCTGATAATAAATGAAATTCATATTGATACGGGGTGTCTTTAGCCATGCTGTTATTGACTAATTTTGCACCTACCATATCTACATAGTTTTGCATGCCTTGGTCTTGGTAAAGCCCTCCGTATTGATCGATCATTTGTGGGGCGCTCTGAAGACCAATGGCAATTTCCTTTTCAGTAGTCATAGAGATGGTCTGTTCTTTTCCAGTGTATGGATTTTCTTCAGTATTTGCACATTTTTTGAAAAAGGCGAAAGCAACGATAGCAAGACCGATAAAAATCCTAATTTTCCAACTGCGACTTGAAGCCATAATAGTATTTTTTAGTACACTAAGTTACGAAAGTAATTTGGGATTGATGTCAAGAATGTTTTCGGTACGGTATTTTTCAATAAATACTTCAGAAAAATGCTCACTTCCTTTAATTTTTTCTTTTTTAAAAATTGCTTGTACATTCAGTTTTTTATATTCTTGAAGCATCGGCTTTGAAACGGGAGCATAACTAAAATGCCAAGGTTCGTACTTAAAACCCTTTCGGTTGGCATTGTCGGTATAGACTTCATAAAACCCAAACGAGTTGGCATGCTCATTTAGCCAGCTTTTTAGTTTACAAAAAGGGCCTGTGCCGTGAAAATGCTCTGGTTGCAATACACTTTCTGGTCGCGGTGCATTGGCGTCAATAATATCAATATCGGTACCCCAATGATGACGAGATGTTCCGGGGATGGTTGAATATTCGATTATTTTTTCAATAGCTTGAATAGGGGATAGTCCTTGCTTAGTAAACCTGTTATATTTTCCTTCAAAAATTTGTTTTTGACGTTCAAAACTTCGGTAAGCAGAAACGACTTCTACCTGGATGTTTTTTTCTGCAGCCGCCTTCTTCATTTTTAAAAATGCTTTTTTAGCTTCTTTATGCATTTTTGATGTATAACTATCACCCACAATATCGGGGTTGCCTTTTCCTATTAATTGGTCAATTGTAAATTGTTGTTGATTAGAGGTAAAAGACAAATGTGGTAAGACAGCCAAAGCAGTTGCTGAAAGTATCGAGGTTTTTATAAATTGTTTTCGCTTCATTTGGTATCTTAGAGGTTTATTTTAAAAGTACTATAATTATAAAACTTATGAAGCTCACTTTTGGTATAATTCCCCCTGCTGAAATTTTAAAGATCATTCCATTATTGCAAAAAATGGAAGAAAAACCAGTGCCTGAACCTATTTTAAAAGAAAGGGTTTTGGCAATGGCTCAAGAAAATTACGAATGTGTAGGTATTTATGATTCAGAAAAGCTAATGGGAATTTGTGGTCTATGGTTTCAGACTCGGCACTATGCTGGAAAGAATATGGAGCTGGACCATGTCTTTATTGACAATGATTACCAAAGTAAGGGTATTGGTAAACAATTAATGGATTTTGTAACCGATTACGCCAAGGAAAAACAGTGTAGCTGGGTAGAATTAAACACTTATGTGCATAATTTTCCGTCCCATAAATTTTATTACAATCAAGGGTTTGTTGCCAAAGGGTATCATTTTGTAAAAGAACTTTAAAGTGTAAGTTGGCTAAGAGAAGTTGACGTTTCAATTTCTACAGGCTTTTTCCCTTTTTTAAAGATACGGGCACTGTGCTCGCCTTTTAATACAATTGAGCTGTCTTTTACACGCAACCAACTTCCTTCACGCAATCCTACAACCGGAATATTATTTTGGGTATGAAATTCTTTGATACGGGTTTCACGTGTTTCGCCCATATGTTCGCTCGATGGATTTGGATCTAAATAATGTGGATTCACATTAAAAGGAATTACACCCAGTGTTTTAAATGATGGAGGGTAAACAATAGGCATATCATTGGTGGTTTTCATACTTACACCACAAATATTACTGCCAGCACTGGTGCCTAAATAAGGTGTTCCATTAAAGATAACCTCTCGTAACGGTTCCATTACTTGGTTTTTATATAATGAGCTAACCAAAACAAAAGTGTTGCCTCCTCCGGTAAAAATTCCTTTAGCTTCGTTAATCGCTTTAACAGGATCAGAAAAAGTATGGAGCCCCATTACTTTCTTGTTAATTTTTTTAAATGCTTCTGAAGCTTTTCTAGTGTATTCATCGTGCGTGATGCCGCCAGGACGAGCATATGGAATAAAAAGAATTTCATCTGTTTCAGAAAAAAGCTCGGTCAATGCTTCGGTTAAATAATCTAAATATGTTCCATTATATATGGTTGAGGTACTTGCAGCAATCAGGTTTTTCATGGTTGAGATTAAAAATTATATGATAAATTTAACAAACGTAATATAAAAAATAGCGTCTTTAAATTGTAATTTAACTAACCATGCGTATTAAAATAACCATATTGCTTCTTTTTCTTCCATTTCTACTATTAGCTCAGGAGGTGGACAGGACCCTAATTGACGGTTTTATAACGGCTCCTGCCGGTGAGGACGTAGAAGGGGTGAACATTTATAATAAATCTACCCAAAAAGGTACCGTTTCAGACGTGAACGGTGAGTTTAAACTTGAAGTTGGTGTTAATGATAGGGTACTGGTTACTGCGCTTCAGTTTCAAAGTTTTACGGTAATTGTCGACAAAGGTGTAATTGATAGTGAAACCATGAAAATTTACTTAAACCCGGCAGTAAACCAATTGGAAGAAGTAATTGTAAGGCCTTATGATCTTTCCGGTAATATTGTAGCAGATGTAAATAGGGTAAAAACATACACCTTTGTACCTAAGATGGACCTTTCGTATGAAGCCTTAAATTTTGAATATGAATTTACACCCGATGCACTTACTAAAGTAGATGGTAATGCTGCAGAAGAAGCGTTGCACAATAACAGTTTAAAAAACGGCGCCAGTCTTTTGGGGATTATAGGGTTACTGCTCCCTAAAGACATAACTATTGATCTTGTAAAAAATAAAAGTATTGAAGATAGGATACAAATTTCGAGAACACTCCGGCAACGTTTCAGTAATGCTTACATTTTTGAAACCTTTGGAATACCTGAAGAAAAAGCAAATGACTTCTTGTATTTTGCTGAAGAAGGCGGCTTGACTGGAACGATGCTTAAAGCTGAAAACGAAATGAAGTTGCTGGATTATATGTATAAGCAAAGTGAACTGTATAAAAACAACCGTGAATAGAATGAAGTTGCTTTTTTTGTTGTTTTTCATTTTTGCATCTGTAAAAATGGTTGCCCAGCGCGAACAGATACAAGGAAAAATTACAAATAAAAGCGATGTGGAAGGAATTCATGTTATGAACCTTACTTCGCGGTATAATACGGTCACTGGTATTCACGGTAATTTTTCAATAGCCGTAAAAGAACAGGATACACTATTGTTTTCGTCGGTAAATTACGTGCCTAAAAAAGTAGCGATTTCTGCTGAAATAATTGGAAAAGGTATTTTAATTGAAACTCTTGATGAATTAGTAAATCAATTGGACGAAGTAGTGTTAGGCCCTAGCTTAACCGGAAACCTTGAAACCGACCTAAAAAACATTAAAACTGAAAAACAGCTTGATTTTTACGATGTAGGCATACCCGGCTTTAGGGGTGAGCCCGAAGAAAAAATACCCAACCTTGTAGGGCAGGTTATTACACCGCTTTCGGTAAACTTGGAGGGGTTGTATAAATACATGTCCGGCTACTACAAAAAACTTAAAATAAAACGTAAATGGGAAGCCGAAAACAATACGGTTGTTACTATTATAAATTTTTATACACCAGAATTCTTTGAAAAGGCACACAAGATACCTAAAGACCGACTGTACGATTTTTTACTCTTCTGCATAGAGACCAGTGATATTCAAACTAACTTCAAAAAGGAAAACTATATAGCTGTTCTGGCAGTTTTTGAAGAAAAAGGATATGAATACACCAATCGGCTTAATGAGATTGAATTAAAAAAAAAGGAATAATTCTTGTAACAATTCACGATACTTTGCGTCCAACAAAAACACAATTTACTTTATGAAGTTTTTAAAAGTAGCACTGCTTGCTATAGTATTCCCTTTAATGACTGCCTCGACAACGCCTCACAAGTTTTATGTGAGTACAACAAATATCGAGTATGTAGCAAAAAAAGAGTCTTTGCAAATTATCACGAAAATATTTATTGATGATGTAGAAGATGTACTTCAAGAACGCTATGATTCGTCAATTTCAATTGCAACTACAAAAGAAACGGAAAGAGATATAGAGTATTTAAAAAAATATATTCTTCAAAAATTGAAAGTTAATGTCAATGGAAAACCTGTTAAGTTAGATTATATAGGCAGGGAATATGACATTGATGTGGCAAATGTTTATATTGAAATTACTGGAGTCACAGAGTTGCGTTCCATTGAAGTTAAAAATGAAGTATTAATGGATCTTTTTGAAGAACAACAAAACATCATACATATTAAAACACCAGAAATGAGAAGGAGTTTTATTTTAGAGAAGAATAATCCTAAAGATATGTTAAACTTCAATTAAATCAATTTCCAATCCATATTAGAAAACCTATTTTTAAAAACTTTTTAAATAACAGAAATCCAAATTATGAAATTACTTAAATGCCTTTCCTTGGTAGTCTTGTTCCTCTCAGCAGGGATGGTCTACGCGCAAGAAGAAAACAGTAGTGAGGAACGTAAACCGGGACACACGAATAACAACCGTTTTAAACAATTGTATGAAGAGTTTTCAACTCCTAATCAATATAGAAGTGCCAGTGGTGCTCCTGGTCCTAAATATTACCAACAAAGGGCCGATTATAAAATGGATATCGAACTTGACGATACCAACGCAAAATTATATGGTAACGAAACCATTACTTATACCAATAACTCTCCAGATGTATTGGAGTATTTATGGGTGCAGTTAGACCAAAATGTTCGTGCCAAAGATTCAAAATCTCCATTAATTGAGCCAAGCGGGGCTGCCCCAGCAGATATGGCAGGCTCTTTTGTTCAAAAACATATGGGAGTTGCTTTTGACGGTGGTTTTAAGATTCAAGAAGTTAAAGATAAAAATGGTAGAAGCCTTCCGCATACTATAAACCGTACTATGATGCGTGTTGAAATGCCTGAAGACCTTGAGCCAGGAGACGATTTTACATTTTCAATTAAGTGGTGGTACAATATTCCAGAACACACTGTTGATAGAGCCCGTAGTGGTTATGAAGAATTTAAAGATGGTAACCGTGGCTATGTAATTGCACAGTTTTACCCTCGTATGGCGGTTTACAATGATGTAGAAGGATGGCAAAACAGCCAATTTTGGGGGAGAGATGAATTTGCTTTGCCTTTCGGTGATTTTGAAGTAAACATAACCGTTCCTGCAGATCATATATTAGATGCAACCGGGTCGCTTCAAAATAGAAAAGATGTGTTTACCAAAGAGATGATGAACCGTTATGAAAGAGCAAAGAAGTCTTACGATAAGCCCGTAATAATAGTAACACAAGACGAAGTAGAAAAAGCTTCAAAAGGGTTTGTAAAGAGTAAAAAAACTTGGGAGTTTAAAGCAGAGAATGTACGTGATTATGCGTTTGCAACTTCAAGACGTTACATTTGGGATATGATGGCCGTTAAACAAAATAACGGTAAAGATGTAATGGCTATTTCTATGTACCCACCAGAAGGAAACCCGTTATGGGAAGAGTTTTCAACGAAAGCTGTAGCCAGTACATTAAAATCGTATTCTCGCATGACATTCGATTACCCATACCCTAAAGCAATTTCGGTACACGCAAAAAACCAAGGGATGGAATACCCTATGATTTGCTGGAATTACGGTCGTCCAGATGAAGACGGAAAATACAGTGAGCGAACTAAATACGGAATGATTTCAGTAATTATTCACGAAGTTGGGCATAACTATTTCCCGATGATTGTTAACAGTGATGAGCGTCAATGGACGTGGATGGACGAAGGCCTTAACACTTTTGTACAATATGTAGCTGAACAAGATTTTGGTGAGTGGTACCCAGATGCGATTGCACCAAATAAAAAGTACCCATCTCGTAGAGGGCCAGCTAAAAACATAGTAAATTATATGGCAGGCGATCAAGATTACATCGCCCCAATAATGACCAAAGGGTTAAACACTTATAATTTTGGAGCTAATGCCTACGGAAAGCCAGCAACTGCATTGAACATTTTAAGAGAAACCGTAATGGGTCGCGAATTGTTTGATTATGCTTTTAAAATCTACGCAAATCGTTGGATGTTTAAACACCCAACCCCAGAGGATTTTTTCAGAACAATGGAAGATGCTTCGGCTGTCGATCTTGATTGGTATTGGAGAGCGTGGTTTTATAGCACTGAATACACAGATATAGGTGTTAAAGAAGTAAAGCGCTTTTATGTAACTTCAAAAATGAACCAAGAAGTGCGAGAGATGATGGAAGCAAGAGGAATGAAAGAAAGCGACTTGCCACCATTAGTATATATGGTTGAAGAAGGAAGTGAAGATTACGAAGAAAGTATGAAAAATGCTTCTTTAGATGAAGTTAAAACATTGCAAGAATATATTATGGATAATCTTTCTGCTGAAGAAAGAGCAAACCTGAAAAAGCCAAATTATTTCTACGAAATAGTTTTTGAAAAACCAGGAGGTATCCCAATGCCAATCATTGCAGAATATACCTATAGCGACGGAAGCACAGAGCGCGTAAAATATCCGGCTCAAATTTGGAGAAAGAATGACAAACAAGTAGGGAAAGTAATCGCTTCAGAGAAAGAGATTACAAAGATAATGGTTGATCCAGATGAAGAAACAGCTGATATTGATACAGAAAACAATAGCTGGCCTAAGCGTAAAAAGTTAGGTGAATTTGATAAATTTAAAAACAAAGTGGAAGATTAATCTTTTCTGAAACTTATATAAAGAAAGCCTCGTTGTTTTAACGGGGCTTTTTCTTTTTAGATTATATTCTTGTTTATATTTGCAGTATGTATGCAGAGGCAATCTTTTTATTTATAAGTGGTACTGAAATCGTATTTATACTTTTTATAGTATTGCTAGTTTTTGGTGCCGATAAAGTGCCCGAAATAGCTAAAGGCTTGGGGAAAGGTATGCGTCAACTTAAAGACGCTACTAATGATATTAAGTCTGAAATCACCAAAAGTGCCGAAAAACAAGGCATTGATGTTGATATAACTAAAGATGTTCGTGAGGAAATCGATAAAGTAAAAGATGACGTAGAAGAAATCACCGGCCCCATTAAACGCAAATTTTAATGTTTGACATTCTAAAAGAATGGGACAGGGAGTTATTTGTATTCCTTAATTCATTAGGAATTGAAAAGTTTGACAATTTTTGGATTACCGCTACACAAATCGAAACCTGGACCCCTCTTTTTCTACTTTTCTTTGTTTTAATATTCTACTACTTTAAATGGAAACGGGGAGGAGCTATCCTTTTTTTCTTGTTGTTGACCTTCGGAATCACTATTTTTTTTACAGGATTTGTTAAAGATTATTTCGCTAGACTTCGACCTAATAATGTAGAAGCATTATCTGAAGTGATACGCATTCTTCAAAAACCAACAAACTTTAGCTTCTTTTCAGGTCATGCTTCCTCAAGTTTTTCGGTAACAACCTTTATGGCTTTGATTTTAAGGCAGAAAACTAAATGGATATTTATGGCCTACATTTGGCCCCTTATTTTTGTAACGAGTAGAATTTATGTAGGGGTACACTATCCCAGCGATATACTTGTAGGTGCATTAGTGGGGACTATTTTCGCAATTATTTTTTACAAGTTGTGTAAAAAAGCATTACAGCATGACAGGTTAAGAGTCAGTGATTTAGAGTAACACTCTCTTACTACTTTGTATTTTTTGTATCTTGATGTTTTATTAACCAAATCATCAAACCTATGAAAAAACTACAACTCGTAGTATTGGCCGCATTCGCAATTATTGTGATAGGCTGTACCAAAGACAATCCCCTAACAGAAGAAACACAAGAAATTGACCTTACTTCTGAAACGTCACAAGAATTATTAACCATCCCCCAAATCAACAGAATTATTGATGAACAATTACGTCGCACAGGTGACTTTAGCTGGGCGAAAACTTCCGATCAAGTATTGTGGAGTGCCACAGTCCACGGAAGCGGAATCCTCACAATTGGTTATGGCGATAAAGGGGAAAGCTTCAGAACAGAAAAAAATACCAGGCTTACTGATTCTAAGAACGCTATTGTTTCTGAAATCATTTCAATAGAAAAAGGAACCCGAAAAGAAACCCTTTTTGAAGACGATGACGTTTTAAATGTTATTGACGTTCAAGTAAAATCAATAGAAACCATTTCAGAATTACGTAAAAGAAACGACATTAGGTATATGGAACCCAATGCGTACTCTTTCTTTTACAGTGAACAATATCCACAAACGCGATCGTCCAGCGGTTGTGGTATGGATGGACAAACATTAAACAGCAATGACTACCGCACCGTTGCGCCAGGTTCATTAGTAAGCTGGACATTTGACGAACACAATATTGAGCAAGCATGGAGTTATAGCACTGGAGCTGGTGTCACCGTTGGTTTAATTGATACTGGTGTTTCACAAAGTCAGCCACTATTAGGCAGTAACTTTAACGATGGGTATAGCAATGGTCGTACCATTCAAAAATATGGAACGTTTATCGATTCGTCTTGGTGGTGGAGCAACAATTATGATGGCCCTCATGATAAATGCGGTCACGGAACCAGTATGGGAGCTACTATCGCTTCCCCAAGAAACAATGACAATCTACCGGTTGGGGTTGCTTATAACTCTAACTTAATAGCGTATCGTGCTACAGAAGATGTATTGCTTAATGATTATCACGAACGTAAAGGAGTAAAAGATGCCTTACGACAATTAGCAGACCGAAGCGAGGTTAAAATAATCTCTATGTCTATTGGGTATCCATGGTCTATTGGAAACATTGAAGATGCCGTTCGATATGCCCATAGTAGAGGGAAATTGATTTTTGCAGCCGGCGGAACCTCATTGGACTTTACCAATTGGTACCCGGTCATTTTTCCTGCTAGTATGAGTGAAACAGTTGCCGTAACTGGAATTACCGATGATGGAACGTACGAACAATGTGCTACTTGCCACGATGGTAGTGAAATAGAATTTACCATAGTTATGCAACGTGCAAATGACAATGGCCGAACAAGTGCGGTATTAGGTTTTTATAATGGTGATACTAACTATGTAGGCGGTTCTTCAGTAGCCACAGCCACCACCGCCGGAATTGCTGCTTTAGTTTGGGAGCGCCATCCAACGTGGAGTGGAAGTCAAGTGTTGAATAAAATGCGACAGAGCTCAGAGTTTTATCCTAATAAAGACGGTACAAAAGGCTACGGAAATATTGATGCTTTACAAGCAGTTCAGTAAATTTTAAATAAAGTAAAAATAAAAGGTTCAGGAAAAATTCCTGAACCTTTTTTGTTATAAACTATATCACTCTACTAACCGTTAACCCATCTCGAATAGGCAATAAAACGGTTTCCAGTTTAGGATGTTCATTGAGCAGTTTGTTATACTCCAGTAACGCTTCCGTGTCTTTATCATCTTTCTTTAAAGGCTGAATGACTTTTCCACTCCACAACACATTATCGCTTAAAATAACCGATCCACTTTTTAACTTCGGAAGGATGATATCAAGGTATTTTGGGTAATTGCTTTTATCGGCATCTATAAAAACCAAATCAAACGTTTGAGGTAGTTTCGGGATAATGTCTAAAGCATTTCCAGTATGTTGTATTATCTGCTCTCCAAAACCGGAAGCATCAAAATATTTACGCTGAAAATCATGTAATTCTTCATTGATGTCAATGGTATGCAATTCTCCTTCTTTCTGCATCCCTTCGGCTAAACACAAAGCAGAATATCCTGTATAAGTTCCAATCTCTAAAATGTATTTAGGATTTATTAACTTGGAAAGCATGCTCAGTACCCGTCCTTGTAAATGACCGCTTAACATTCGCGGGGCCAATACTTTTTGCCAGGTTTCCCTATTTAACTTTTGTAAAAGCTCGGGTTCGGGTTGTGAATGATTTTCTACGTAGGTGTTTATTTCTTCAGGAAGAAAGTCCATTAGCTAAGGATTCTATTAACCAGCTTCTTTTTAGCCGCTTCGTCATCACCGCACAGCCACTGAATTACATTGTCTTCCCAAATGGCATCGCATTCTTCTTGTGTCAAGATATTTCGTTCTTGGGCAAGATCTAAAATTTTACCAGGATATGAAGATTGTACAGCACTCTCCATTTCTCCTAATGGATAAGGATCATCTAGTCCCATTAAAACCTGCTTCGGGTTTTGATTTTCTACCAATAACTTTAACGAACCAGTGTCATGTACCAAGGTGTCAAAGAAAATATTTTTATGTCCAACGGCTTTTCTAGGGTGTGTTTTGCCTTCAAATAAATCAGGTCGACCATCAAAGCCTTGTATGCGTCGTCCTAAATTTATTTGAGCCAACTGACCACCGTGTGCAAAACACGTACGCATGTTAGGATATTTATCTGCATAACCATTTAAACTTAAAAAGTGATACGCATCGGCACATTGTGCCAACATCCAGATGAGATGGAAACGCCAAGTAGTATTTTCTAATTTGATAAACTTTTCCCCATCATACGGGTGAATTTCAACCGCTAAATTATACTTACTTGCCAATTCAAAAATGGGTTCGTTTTCTTCATCAAAAATGCAACGCCAGGTTCCAATAGTATCCATATAATGGGTTGGCAGACATAAAAGCTGCAACCCTAATTCTTCTACACAACGTTCAATTTCCCATAACGCACCTCGAACAAATCCAGGGTGTACTACAAATCCGCAGGTAAATTTCGACGGATTTTCATGCTGTACTTTTGCGTTAAAATCATTCTGAAAACGTAGCGCTTGTTTCATTTCTTCCACACGAAGTCCGTTTCCGTAGAGTTGCGAAAGGTTTAAAACTACGGCGTGATCAATTTTATAGCGTTCCATCCAAGCTAATTTTTCATCTAGAAAAAAACTGGAATCGGTAACTGGACGGCTCCAATCTTTCTGAAGCATAAACTTCCGGTCATCATCTACCCAAAAAATTTCCTTGTCTTTCATAAACTGGGGAATTTCTTCTGGATAGGGAAGTAGATGCGAATGACCGTTAATGCGAAGTTTTCGTTTCATATAAGATTGTCTTATTCAGGTTTTTTATTCGTTGGTGTGTTTAGTTAAAGTTACAATAAAAAGTATTGAAAGCAATTTTTGCTTATAAGCTTTTTGTGCGGCCCCCATCAACCGGTAAATTAATACCGTTTATATAACTCGCGGCTTCACTAGCTAAAAAGGCAACCGCATAAGCAGTTTCTTCAGGTTGTGCAAAACGAGCTGCAGGAACTAAACTTTTCATGAATTCAGCTGCTTCTTCTTCGGTTTTATCAAACTTTTTAGCAGCATTACCTACAATATTATCCAAACGATCGGTTGCTGTAAAACCTGGAAGTACATTGTTTACCGTAATACCAAAACCACCCAGTTCGCTAGCCAACGTTTTACTCCAATTGGCAACGGCACCACGAATAGTATTGCTTACCCCCAAGCCTTCAATGGGTTGTTTTACCGAAGTGGAAATAATATTAATAATACGTCCGTAGCCTACTTTTTTCATTCCAGGAACAACCGCTTGCACTAATATTTGGTTACAAACCAAGTGTTGAGAAAAGGCTTTGGTAAATTCTTCCGTATTTGCAGAAAAAAGAGGTCCGCCTTTAGGTCCCCCAGTATTGTTTAACAAAATATGAAAAACTTTATCTTTTGTCGCCACTTCAATTTTTTCTTTGAGGGTTTCAGGATTTGAAAAATCAGCTACAATGTAATCATGTCGTTGTCCGTCACCGGTGGGTAATTGCGACAGAACATCTTTTAGTTTCTCTTCATTTCTGGCAACTAAGGTAACGCTGGTTCCTAATGAAGCCAATTCCATTGCTGATGCTTTTCCTATTCCGGCACTACTTCCGCAAACAAGCGCCGATTTAAAATTCAAATTCAAATTCATGAGTTCTTAATTGAGCGATTTATATACTTTGTTCTGTAAATATACTATGATTTTATGGGACACTTTTATGTTACACCCTATTTCTGAAATACGATGTCTTTCCACAATTTTTGAGTATCTTGAAAATTCAATTTTACTAAAAACACTGCTATGATTTTTATTGAAAATGAAGGGATTACCAATCCACATCTTAATTTGGCTTTAGAAGAATATATTGTCCGAAACTTTAGTTTTGACAATGATTACCTATTGTTTTACATAAATGAACCTTCTATAATTATTGGTAGAAACCAAAATACCTTAGAGGAAATCAACCACGAATATGTGGAAGAACACGGTATTAAAATAGTCCGTCGTGTCTCAGGCGGGGGAGCGGTGTATCATGACTTCGGAAACTTAAACTTCAGTTTTATAACCGATCACGATATTAAAAGCTTGAACAATTTTAAAAAAGTAACGGCACCTGTTGTAAAAGTGTTGAACAGTATGGGTGTCCCAGCTGAAATGAAAGGAAGAAACGATGTCGTTGCAAACGATAAAAAGATATCTGGTAATGCACAGTTTTCAACTGGAAAACGAATGGTAAGTCACGGAACTTTATTGTTAGATAGTGATTTAAGTGAGGTTGCTAATGCACTGCAGGTTAAAATGAGCAAGATTGAAAGTAAAGGGCACAAATCGGTACGGAGTCGGGTGGCTAATATTTCAGAATTTATGGAGGAGAAGATGGATATTGAAACGTTTCGCTCCAAAATTTTAGAAGGTTTATACGAAGAACGGGATGATTTTGAAACCTATCGCCTTACAGATGAAGAATGGGAAGGTGTTCACAAACTAAAAGAAGAAAAATACGACACTTGGGAATGGAATTACGGTAGTTCACCAAAATTCAATATACAACGTGAACACAGATTTGCTGCTGGAACACTTGATCTTCGCATTTTTGTTGAAAAAGGACACATTCAAAATTTTAAAGTGTTTGGTGATTTCTTCGGAAGAGAACCTGTTGAAAAGTTGGAAGAATTATTCATTGGTGCTCGTTATGAAAAAAATGATATTGAAGAAATTCTAAAAAATGTGGATATAGAAGCCTATTTCGGTGCTATTCCCAGAGATGAGTTTATCAATTTAGTATATGGTGCGGATGAGGAAAAATAACCTTATGAATTTGAACTGTACTTAATACAAACATTTTTAGGCTCTGTAAAGAACCGAAGCGCTTCAAAACCACCTTCGCGACCCACACCGCTGTTTTTCATACCCCCAAAAGGGGTGCGTAAATCGCGGTTAAGCCACGTATTCACCCATACAATTCCAGATTGCAATTGTTTAGATAGTCGCATGGTTCGGTCTAAATTATTGGTCCAAAGTGTGGCTGATAACCCGTACTTCACGCCATTCGCCATTTGTAGGGCTTCAGCTTCGGTTTTAAATGGCATAATAGTAACTACTGGACCGAATATTTCTTCTTGGTTTACACGACATTGATCGTCATATACTTCAATAATGGTAGGTTGTAAATAATAACCGTTTTCTAAATTTTCAACCGTAACAGTCTTGCCACCAAAAAGGATTTTCCCGCCTTCTTCTTCAGCAATTTTAATATAGGATTGTACTTTTTCTAAATGGGGTTTCGAAACCAAAGCACCCATGTTAGTTTCAGCATTAAACGGATCGCCAACTTTTAATTGTGATACTTTTTCAATAAAATCCTTTTTGAATTGTTCGTAGATGGATTCTTCTACAAAAATCCGACTTCCGCAAAGACAAATCTGTCCTTGATTGGCAAACGAAGACTTTACTGTCGTTTCTAGCATATTCTCATAATCACAATCGGCAAAGATGAGGTTTGGGTTTTTTCCGCCTAATTCCAACGACAGCTTTTTAAACATTGGGGCAGCCGTACGAGCGATATGCTCACCGGTTTTAGTACCGCCGGTAAACGAAATAGCTTTAATATTTGGGTGCTCAACAATGGCTTGCCCAGCAGATGGTCCCGTGCCATGAACGATATTCAACACGCCTTTTGGTAAACCAGCTTCCGTTAGAATGTCACCTAACAAATAAGCGGTCATCGGTGTTACTTCGCTGGGTTTTGCTACGACTGTATTTCCCGCTGCAATTGCAGGGGCAATCTTCCAAGTAAATAGATACAACGGAAGGTTCCAAGGGGAAATACAACCTACAACACCTAACGGCTGTCGCAATGTAAAATTCATACTCTTGAGCCCGACACTTTCGTGTGCTTCACTGGCAAATTGTGTAATGGCATTTGCAAAAAATCGGAAATTGGCAGAAGCTCTAGGAATATCTATGGCTAACGCTAAACTTAAGGGTTTACCATTGTCTTTGGCTTCAGCTTCAGCTAATTTGATTAATTTTTCTTCAATTAAATCGGCTATTTTTAAGAGGATACGGCTACGCTTTTCAATGGTAGTATTGCTCCATTCTGGGAAAGCTTCTTCAGCAGCCTCGTATGCCTTCGCTACATCATCTGCGTTTGAATTTGCTATTTGTGAATATACCTCACCGTTCGATGGATTGTAGTTGTCTAGCCACTTATTGGATTGTGGTTCGATATATATTCCATCAATATAGTTTAGGATCTTTTCCATAGCAGTAGGTTATTTTTTCTCTTGCGAAGCAAATAATTTTTCAAAAGCATCATAAACAGCCAAATGTAAAGCATCGCCGTGATCTTGTTCTTTTAAAAAATGATAGTATAAAGCAGTATTATCTTTTTTGTTCTTTTCCAGTTTTTTATGAAGTTGTTTTGCAACCCGCTTCATCACATTTCCTTCTTCTCCAACAGCGACGTAGATTGATTTTTCCGTGCTGTATGGTTGTGGTTCCCTTTTAAGTAAGGATTCGTAATCGTACCACAAACTCGGACTAACGATAATGTAGTTTTTAAACAGATCAGGTTTTTTAAATAATATTTCTGTCGCCAATAAGCCACCCAATGATTGCCCAATCAATGTTTTTTCTGAAGTTACGGGATATTGCTTTTCCACAAAAGGTTGTAGTTCTTTTTCTAGAAACGCAATGAATTTTTCTGAATGACCCGTTTCAGGATATTTTTTTACATATTCCTTATCAGTAGATGGATACGTAAAATCTCGATTTCTGCTCACATTGGCAATCCCAATCACAATGGTTTCTGGAATCATATTAATCCAAGAAAACGACCCAAACTGAACCAAGCCAGCAATATGAATAAAATCTTCATCGGCCGAACCATCCAACAAATAAATAACGGGATATTCTTTCTTCTCGGAAAAGTTATGTGGCAAATACACGTTTAGAGATCGTTCTTCATCTAATATTTCAGAATGAAACGTAAGTGTTTCTCCAATTGAAAATGGTTTTTTTGAAACTTCAATAGGCTTTGTTTGTGCATAGCTCATTGAAACAACTAAAAAGAAAAGTGCAATTTGGTGTATTGATTTCATATTTAACTAAATTTTTACTACTCACTACTCACTAACAGGCTTATACGCCATTGCCTTAATTTCTACCATTAAATGTGGATGTGGTAATTGATGTACCGCAACCGTTGTTCGCGCTGGTCCTGTTTCTTTTTTGAAAAACTGGGCATACACTTCGTTATAACCAGCAAAATCATTCATATTTACTAAAAACGTAGTCACATCTACCACGTCTTCTAAAGTTGCGTTTTCGGTAGCGAGATAGTCTTTTATATTTTCGAGGACGGCTCGGGTCTGTTCTTTAATATCAAACTGCATACTGCCCATTTCGTCCACTTGATTGGCGCCGGCAATAGTATTATCGGGCAATCTTGAGCTGGTCCCGCTAATAAAAATAAAGTCGCCCACTCGTTTTACATGTGGATACGCTCCACGAGGTGTTGCTTTTCCTTCTACCAATTTACTTTTGTTGCTCATGTTTTTTATTTTAAGTTTTTTACCACTGCATCATCATGCATAATCTCTTTGGTTTCTCTTTTTACCAACTTTAATTTTTCCTGAAGCGATAGCGAATCGGGTAATTTTCCATCATCCAGCAAGTTTAAAATGGCCTTGTCTTGAGCACGGCCTTTTCGCAACGCTTCATCATAGGTAATGTGTTCGTTAAAGGTAACCAAAGAATATTTACTGTAATATTCCTGTGGAAATTCAGCTTCAAAAGCAGTTTCCAACTTTCTTTTTCGCTGGAATAACGGACTTGCGGTATGCTCTTTCATTTCGTGAAAGTTATCGACTGCTAAATCAGCAATGGCATCGGTGTCTTTTTTTCGTTTGGCTTCATATTCTGAAAATATGATTTTCCAATCGGTCTTTATATATTCTTTAGCCTCAAACTTATCTAGTATTTCATCAAAAACCACCACATCTTCAAAAGAAGCATTCATCCCTTGTCCGTAAAAAGGAACAATCGCGTGGGCCGCATCTCCTAATAAAAGCGTTTTTCCATAAGTACTCCAAGGTGAACATTTTATCGTGCCTAAAGGCCCAGTTGGGTTATTGAAAAATTCTTCAGCTAAATTGGGCATTAATTGTAAAGCATCTGGAAATTCTTTTTTGAAATATTCCGTAACACGTTCTGGTGTATTTAAATTTTCGAAACAGTAATCGCTGTTTTTATACGGAAGAAATAGGGTTACTGTGAAACTTCCATCTAAATTGGGCAGGGCAATAAGCATATCTTCTCCGCGTGGCCAAATGTGCAACGCATTGGTATAAGTGCGATAGCTTCCATCTTTTGTAGCAGGAATTTCCAGTTCTTTATAACCATGGGTTAACCAATCTTGCGAAAAGCTGAACAAAAACTTTTTATGTAAAAACATGTTTTTTCTAACGGCTGAACCGGCACCGTCCGTTCCTAATAGAATGTCTCCGCTTAATGTAACCTCTTCATTAGTTTCGTAATTTTTAAAAGTTGCCGAAGCATTAGGTAAATCGACTGTTTTACAACCGTGATTAAATATAATGGTTACGTTCGGCATTGCTTCCGCAGCATCTAACAGTAATTTATTTAACCCAGGTCTTGAAACCGAATTAATATATTCATTTTGCCGTCCGCTATATTTGCTTAAAAACGTATTACTTTCCCGGTCATGAATCATACGGCCGTTCATAGGGATACAGAGCTTTTTGGCATCTGCTTCTACGCCGGCAAGTCGCAACCCTCTTAACCCTCGGTCGCTTAAAGCCAGGTTTATGGAACGTCCAGCGTCTTGGGTTATTTTTCTAAGGTCCGGTCTTTTTTCTACTAACGTTACTTGGTACCCTCGTTGTGCTAACCGTAAGGTGAGTAAACTTCCGCAGAGTCCGGCACCGATTACTAATATGTTTTCTTTTTTATTCATAAAGGTGAAGTTTGCTGCTCGATATTAATTGTTTACTACTTGTTTTAGTTTTTGGACAAATTGAAACACATCACTAAAACTATTGTAAAGTGGGGCAGGGGCAATACGGATTACATCGGGTTCACGCCAATCACTAATTACACCAGCTTCGGTTAATTTTGTATGTAAATTTTTATCGGCATCCTTTACTTGAATGGATAATTGACAGCCACGTTCTTTTGGGTTTCTTGGGGTAATGACCGAAATACTTTCATTTTTCATTTCATCTAAAAGAAATTCTAAAAAGCCGGTTAGTTTAACCGATTTCTTCCGAAGGTTTTCAAAACCAGCTTCTTCAAAAACATCTAACGATGCTCTAATTGCTGCCATTGATAAAATTGGTGGATTGCTTAACTGCCAGCCTTCAGCACCCGGTAAGGCATCAAAGTCCTTGCGCATATTAAAACGGGTTTCTTTATTATGACCCCACCAACCGGCAAACCTTTTTAGGTCTTTGTTGTTGGCGTGGCGCTCGTGCACAAAACAACCGCCTAAACTTCCGGGCCCGCTATTTAAATACTTATAACTGCACCAAACGGCAAAATCGGCTCCCATTTCATGTAAGTTCGGTTGAATGTTACCTGCTCCGTGTGCTAAGTCGAAGCCTACTTTACAATTGTATTTGTGGCTTAAGTCGGTTATTTTTTTCAAAGGATAGGATTGTCCGCTGTAATAATTGGTGCTCCCAATCATCAACAAAGCGATTTCGTCACCTTGCTCTTTCATAATAGCTTCTAAATCTTCAAAACGGCATAATTCTTCGCCCTCTCTGGGTTTCCAAAGGATGAGTCCTTCTTTTTCATCATGGCCGTGAAACTTTAGCTGACTTTCCATCGCATATTTGTCGCTAGGAAAAGCATCGGATTCAATGACGATTTTATATTTTTTATCGGTAGGTTGGTAAAACGAAACCATCATTAAATGTAGGTTGGTGGTCAAGGTATTCATCATCACCACTTCACTGGGTTTGGCACCTACTATTTTTGCCATGCTCTTGTTCAAAAACTCATGGTAAGGCAACCAAGGGTGTTCTGCTTCGGTATGACCTTCAACCCCTAGTTTTGCCCAATCTTGCAGCTCTTTTTGAATGTATTCTGAAGTAGTTTTGGGTTGTAATCCAAGACTGTTTCCGCAGAGATAAATTAGTTCATTATTGTTTGCATCGGTAGGGATGTGGAATTTTTTTCTGAAATGCGATAAGCTATCTTCAGTGTCTAATTTTTCTGCAAATTCCAGTGAGTTTTGGTAGTTCATATTAGTAGTTTCGGCTTCTAACAAAAATAGCAATTTAATATGGTTTCCTAATATATTGGATTAATGCTTTATGGATAAATTTTAATGAATTGATTGTGTGATGTTTCGTACATTTGGCTTCAATATGAAGAAAGTAGTACTTCTTTTTTTAATACTTGTTGTTTCAGCAACAGCTTTTTCACAGTCCATTGTCAGAAAATGGAATGAAGAAGTACTGCATGGCATTCGAAACGATTTTGCTCGGCCAGTGGTACATGCACGTAACTTATTTCATACTTCGGTTGCGATGTATGATGTTTGGGCTGTGTTTGATAAGCAAGCTGCCCCCTATTTTTTAGGAAATACGATTGGCGATTATACAAGTGAATTTGAAGGTTTTGAAACATCAGAAATAACCTCCGAAGCACAAAAAAAAGGAATTAGTTATGCGGTGTACCGATTAATAAAACACCGTTTTCAAAACTCGCCTGGAAAAGAAGAGATTTTTGAATCAATAGACAGTTTAATGGATGAATTAGGATACGATAAAAATTACATTTCATCTAATTACAAAAACGGAAATCCAGCTGCTTTAGGAAACTACGTTGCTGAACAATTAATAGCTTTTGGACTACAAGACGGATCTAATGAAGCCAATGATTATGAAAATAGGTTCTATGAGCCTTTAAATGAAGCGTTGAACCTTGATTTTGCAGGAAATTCAACATTAGAGCACCCAAATCATTGGCAACCATTAAAAGTGGAAAATTGGGTAGACCAAAGTGGAAACACCATTCCTGGTGGGCAACCACCTTTTTTAGGACCAGAATGGGGTGCAGTCGTCCCTTTTTCCTTAAATGAAAAGGACTTAAAAACATATTCAACACCAGAATTTGATTATAATTGTTATTATGACCCTGGCAACCCATGGTATATTCAAGACTATTTAGGAATTGACGATCCATATAAATGGAGTTTTGCCATGGTTTCTGTTTGGAGTTCTCACTTGGCTCCTACTGATAACGTAATGATTGATATTTCGCCGGCAAGTATTGGCAATTTTGATAGTGCTGACTTCCCTTCTACTTTTGAAGAATATAAATCCTTTTATAACTATAAAAATGGAGGTGATTCAAGCAATGGACGTGACCTAAATCCTGCAACGGGAAAACCATACCAAGAACAATTGGTGCCTCGCGGCGATTACGCTCGTGTATTAGCCGAATTTTGGGCAGATGGACCTGATAGTGAAACCCCTCCTGGTCATTGGTTTACTATTTTAAATTATGTGAACGATCAGCCAGAATTAATCAAAAAATTTAAAGGTACAGGTGAGGTCCTTTCAGATTTGGAATGGGACGTAAAATCTTACTTTATTCTGGGCGGCGCGATGCACGACGTAGCCATTTCAGCTTGGGGCATAAAAGGGTATTACGATTATGTAAGACCGGTGAGTGCTATTAGGTATATGAGCGATCAAGGACAATCGAGCGATCCAGCCTTACCACGTTATAGCCCGCACGGTTTGCCTCTTATTGAAGACTATATCGAATTGGTTGAAGAGGGTGATCCGCTTGCAGGAGCTTTTAATGAAAATTTACATAAGATTAAATTATATGCTTGGCGTGGCCCGGGAGAGATTGCCGACCCTAATGTAGATGAAGCTGGAGTAGGTTGGATTTTAGCCGAAGAATGGTTTCCGTATCAACGTCCATCGTTTGTTACACCACCATTTGCGGGATATGTGTCTGGACATTCTACTTTTTCAAGAGCTGCGGCTGAAATTTTGACAACGTTAACAGGAGACCCTTATTTTCCAGGTGGAATGGGGACATTTGAAGTAAAAAAGAATGAATTTTTAGTGTTTGAACAAGGCCCGAGTATGGATATGGAATTACAATGGGCAACCTATCGAGATGCGTCAGATCAATGTAGTTTATCAAGAATTTGGGGAGGAATACACCCGCCAATTGACGATATTCCCGGACGTGAAATAGGTGAGAAACTAGGGAAACATGCTTTTGAGTTTGCTGAAGCATATTTCACAAAAGGGGTAGCTGAAAAAGGCACTGTCTATCCAAACCCAACTTCGGAGTTTGTCACAATTCTTTATGAAAGTGAAACCCCATTACAGATTTCTATTTTTGACTTACAAGGTAGGCAAGTGCTTTCTCAATTATCAGATTTCAAGGAAAACAATAAGGTTGTACTTAATGTTTCAGCATTGCAACAGGGAATGTATTTTATTACACTTCAGAATACCGAAGAGCAAAACTTATTTACAACTCGTTTGTTAAAAAATTAATTTACTTTTTAACTGAAATATCTGTAAAGTACAACTTGAATCCGCCCGTGCTGTCTTTATGCATAGTGGCTATTTCAAGTCCTTTGTAGCTTTTATAATCTTCCCAAGTGGTTGCCATCGTTGCGACAGAATCATTTCCTTTTCGGTAGACCCATTCTTTAATTTTGTAATCATTTCCGAAGTAAAAATCATACGCATCACCAGGAGTGTATCCACCTTCATTGCTATAAACAACAGTTAATTGGTTAAGAGTGTCTTTTGAAATTGGGGCAATGACATTCTTTTTTTCTGAAAACGTAGTGCCTTCGTCCCACATTAAATTGAAAGGAGCCAATAGCCAGTATCTGTCGTTTATAAAACCAGCATCGGTTTTTTGAAGCGTACTATCCATTTTAGTTCGCAAATAGTTTACTGTATCTTTTTCTGAGACCATTTTCACCTTGTCTTTTTTGGGCATCCACGTCCAAGAACGTTGAAAATGTTGGTCACCACGGTCTACATTGAAGGTGAAGGATATTTCAGAAACATTGTTCCAATTCTCAAAACCATTAGCGTAAGCAATCGATTCTGCTGTTGTTGGGTTTTCAGGCATTTTTTCTTCTGAAATGGTTTCAGAGTCCATTTCAGTATCGGTTGATTTTGTATTGTTTTTACAAGCTATTAAAGAAGTTGAAATAAGGATACAAAGCAGTAATTTTTTCATGATAGGGTTTGTTTTTTGTAAAAGTACGCAAACTTATAGTCAACATATAAGTTTTAAAACTTTCAATAGTTTATTGGCGTAATGCTTATGGAATTGAAATAGAAATATAAAACCCCTTTTTAAATTGTTTAAAAAGGGGTTTTACCAATAAGAGTAGTGAAAATTAATCTACTGCATCTTCTACATCATCTGCAACATCTTCAACTTCATCTCCTACTGTTTTATTTTCACGGCAGCTAACAAAGCCAGTGCTAAGTAATCCTGCTACAAAGAATAATAAAAATAATTTTCTCATAATTACGGTTTTTAAGGGTTAGTTTTTAAATAGATTTTTAAGGTCTTCTACCAGTGGCAAGTCGATATAAAATACCAATGATAGCCAGTACCAATAGAATGTGTATTAAGCTACCAACAGCATCACCAAAACCGAAATAGCCCACGAGCCATCCGATTATTAATATCACGACGATAAGCCAAATTAAATCTCTCATAATGGTTGTTTTTTTGTTAATGCTAGAATAAAGCTACAACAAAAATGGCTATGTGATAATCTATTTAACCATGGTTTAACGCGTAGTGTTAAGATATATGAAAATATAATTACTAATCATTAAACAAGTATTATGTAAAAACTTAAATAAATGAGAACTTCTTAATATTGCTTTTTTATCTTAGCTGAAATTTTATAAAAATGAATTTTCAAAAAGAATTTAACACCAATAAAGAAACGTGGGACAAAAAGGTTGCTGTCCACGCAGCAAGCAAGTTTTATGATGTAGAGGCTTTTAAAAAAGGAGAATCTTCATTAAATAGCTTTGAGTTAGAAGCTTTGGGTGATGTTTCAGGAAAATCGTTGTTGCATTTACAGTGTCACTTTGGTCAAGACACATTGAGTTGGAGTAGGATGGGGGCTAAGTGTACCGGAGTTGATATTTCAGAAGAAGCTATTAAGCTCGCCCGTGATCTAAACAATGAACTAAAGCAGAATGCCCAGTTTATTTGTTGCAATGTGTTAGACGCTTCACAGCATGTTTCAGAAAAATTTGATATCATCTTTACTAGTTATGGTGTTATAGGCTGGCTACCCAATTTAAAACCTTGGGCCAAAATGATAAGCGAACGATTAAAGCCGGGAGGTGTTTTTTATATGGTAGAATTTCACCCCATTGCTTGGATGTTCGACTATCTCGAAAATCCACCAAAATTAAAATATGGTTATCAACAGCAAGAATCTATTTATGAAGAATATAAAGGAACATACGTCAATGAAAATTCTGAAATAGTAAGCAAAGAATATGGTTGGAACCACGGTTTGGGGGAAGTAATAACTTCACTTGCCCAGGCAGGTTTAGAAATAGAATATTTAAGAGAACATGACGAATCACCATATGATATTTTTCCTAACCTGATAAAGACAAAAGCTGATTTCTACGAAATGCCTTCAAAGTTGTATCCACTAATTTTCGAAGTAAAGGCTATAAAAAAAGGAGCTTACTAAGCTCCTTTTTAGTTTTTCATTTTCAATTATCTTAATGACTAGCATCCTCTTTTAAAAGCTCAGGGAATTTTTTCTGAAATTTCTTTAAACGAGGTATAGAAACATTTTGAATGTAAGGATTCTGTGGGTTGTTTTTCTCATAATTTTGGTGATAACCTTCTGCAACCCAAAATTTTTGAAAAGGAAGTACTTCTGCAGCAACCTTGCCTTCACCTATTTCTTTTTCCAGTTCAGCAATTTTAGTTTCTATTATTTGTTTTTGCTCATCATTTTGATAAAAAATAATACTTCGGTACTGTGAACCTCTGTCTGGACCTTGACCGTTTACTTGCGTTATGTTTTGAGAACCAAAATACACATCTACTAAGGTTTTAAAAGAAACTACATCTGGGTTGTAAATTATCTCGACAGCTTCAGCATGACCAGTAGTTCCTGTGTTACTTGATTCGTAGGTTGGGTTTTTAGTATGCCCGCCGCTGTAGCCTGAAATAGATTCCTTAACGCCTTTCACACTTTCGTAAATAGCTTCTACACACCAAAAGCAACCACTGGCAAAATAAGCACGTTCCATTCCATTTTTAGCAGGAACTTCAACTGGCTGTTGGTTTTGTTGAGCCATAGCTTCGGCTTCTTTTTTCTTTTTATTTGACTGACAGGAAACCTGAGCAGAAAACAATAGTGCGGTACTTAAAACTAAAAAAATCTTATTCATAATGGTTTCTTTTTTGGGTAAGTCGGGCTTGTTAAAAAATCCTTTCAGGAAAAGCAATAAAAAAGCCCTCACGTTTGTGAAGGCTTTAATCTATATTATTTGGATTTGCTTATGAAACTTTAGTAAAAAGCTTATCCATTTTTTCTTTTTCCTCCTCAGCAAGGGCAGGATCTACTAGAATACGACCACTATGCTCATCGGTAATGATCTTTTTTCTTGAAGCAATCTCCATCTGAACTTGTGGTGGGATAGTAAAGAAAGAACCGCCAGAAGCACCACGCTCTACTTGTACTACAGCCAGACCGTTTTTCACATTAGAGCGAATACGCTTGTAAGCTTTTACTAAACGCTCCTCAATTTTCTTTTCATACTTTTCAGACTCCTTGATAAGTGCTTTCTCTTCTTTTTCGGTCTCTGAAAGAATTTCATCCAACTCGCCTTGTTTCTGCTTTAGGTGATCTTCGCGCTCCTTAATTCGAGCCTTGGTTTCTTCGATCACTTCTTTTTTCTGCTCAATTTGAGCTTTGAATTCTTTAATGTGCTTTTCGGCCAATTGCATTTCCAACTCTTGAAATTCAATTTCTTTGCTTAAAGAGTTGTATTCACGGTTGTTACGTACATTGTCTTGCTGTGACGAATATTTTTTGATAAGGGCTTTTGACTCTTCAATACCATTTTTCTTTTCTTTGATACTGGTTTCAATAACCTCTAGATCTGTATTCAATTTGTCAAGGCGGGTATTCATTCCGGCTACTTCATCTTCCAGATCTTCTACCTCTAAAGGCAGTTCCCCGCGCACATTGCGGATTTCATCAATTCTGGAATCAATCAATTGTAGATCGTACAGTGCTCTTAACTTTTCTTCTACAGTGGTTTCTTTTTTCTTTGCCATAAATTAAAAATAGCTAATAGGATTGGTGTTTATTTGTGATAAAACGATTGCAAAATTACTAATTTTTTTTGTAAGGAAAGAAACTAAAAGGTCTTTTGTGTACTGTTCACTTTCATAATGGCCAATATCACATAACAAGATGTTGTTTTCGGCAGTAAAAAAGTCATGGTATTTTAAATCGGCTGTTACGTAAGCATCAGCCCCTGCTGCTTTTGCAGCTTTTATTGCAAAGCTTCCGCTACCTCCTAAAACCGCAACTTTTTTTATTTTTTTATTTTGAAGTTTTGAATGCCGAACGCAACCAGTCTTCATAGTTTCTTTAATAAATTTTAAAAACGCTTCTTCTGAAATTTCAGATGAGAATTCGCCTATCATCCCCATGCCTAAATTCTGATTCTCGTTTTCCAAAGTGGTGACTTCATAGGCAACTTCCTCATAAGGATGTGAATCAAAAAGTGCATTTAGTATTTGAGCTTCTTTATGCTTCTGAAACGTAATGCCAATTTGGGTTTCTTCTTCAAAATGTGTTTCCCCTTTTTTGCCTACAGTAGGGTTGCTATCTTCATTTCCGTTAAAACTTCCTTTTCCTGTAACGTTAAAACTACAGTTGCTGTAATTACCTATATTACCACCACCAGCTGCAAATAGTGCTTCACGTACTTTTGATGCATCTTTTAAAGGAACAAAAGTGAGCAGCTTTTTGATGGATTCTTCCTTAGGGATTAAAATTTTTCTATTTATGAGATTCAATTTCTCGCAAATCATGGCATTAACACCATTCCAAGCATTATCTAAGGCAGTGTGGATTGCAAAAATATTAATGTCATTTTTAATCGCTTTTTGCACAACCCGTTCTACATAGGTTTTTCCAGTTATCTTTTTTAATCCTGAAAAAACTATAGGATGAAAGCTTACAATAAGGTTACAGTTGTTTTCAATAGCTTCGTCAACCACTTCTTCAAGGGTGTCTAAGGTTACGAGAATTCCAGAAACCGAAGCATTTGTGTCGCCTACTAATAAGCCAGTATTGTCAAACCCTTCGGCATAAGAGAGCGGTGCAAAATCGTCTAATATCTGTATTACTTCTTTTACTTTCATAGGTTGTTAAATATTTTACCGTAAAGATAGTAGTTTCAAGTGTTTTACCATATTTGAGGAAACTTCTTTGGTATTTTAGGTTTAAATTTAAGAATGAAGTATACCATATTCATAGTAATTAGTACTTTCGTTGTATGAAAATGGTACGCAAACTTTTATTTCCTTTTGCTGTGTTGTACGGTTGGGTAACCGGTTTCAGAAATTATCTGTACAATAAAAACATTTTAGAAAGTAAAAAGTATAACCTGCCTATCATTTGCGTAGGGAACCTTTCAGTAGGTGGGACTGGTAAATCACCTATGATTGAATTTTTGATTGAAACCTTCCAAGACGACTATAAAGTTGCAGTTTTAAGTCGTGGCTATAAACGTAAAACGTCTGGTTATTTAGAAGTGTTGCCTTCGCATACAGCTGAAGAAACCGGGGACGAGCCCCTTCAGTTTAAAAAGAAATTTCCCAATAGCATCGTTGCTGTTTGTGCTGATAGAAGAACGGGTATTGAACAACTTCAGAAAAAAGCCGAAGTAATATTACTGGATGACGCTTTTCAGCACCGAAAAGTAAAAGCCGATACAAACATCCTATTAACGCCTTTTCATGATTTGTACATAAACGATTATATGTTGCCTACAGGTAATTTACGTGAACCTAGAAAAGGTGCAGGTCGGGCGGATATTATAGTTGTTACTAAGTGCCCTAAGAAAGTCCCGTACTCAAAATTGCAAAGAATTGAATTTGTAATCCCGCTGCAGAACCTTCAAAAAATCTATTTCTCTTCTATTGGGTACGATGATACCATTTATGGCAAGACAGAAAACCTTCCACTAAATTATTTAAAAGACAAAAAGTTTACTTTGGTTACAGGCATTGCAAATCCTTCACCTTTAGTAGAGTTTTTAAATGAAGAAGGGTTTCAATTTGAGCACGATAACTATGCAGACCATCATAATTTTTCTGCTGAAGAAATTAAAAAACTAAGCAAAAAGGAGCTTATTCTTACTACTGAAAAGGATTATATGCGTTTGCAGAACAAACTAAATAAGTTTGCTTTGTATTACTTGCCGATAACAACAAAAATAAAGAATGACCAAGAAGCTTTTTTTAAAGAGGCGATTCATGAAAGGGTAGAAGCAAAGTTAAGAAACTAACTATCTACGGGTAGTTTTTTGTTTTCGATAGATCGATAAATTTTTTCGAAAAACTCTTCGGTTTTAAATGGTTTTGGAATAATATCATTAAATCCAGCACGGTAAAAATCATCTAAATTTTCATCAACAGTAACCGCCGTTAAGGCAATAATAGGAATTTGCTTGTCAAAGTCACGTATTTTTTGAGTGGCTTCGATACCGCTTATACCTGGCATGTGGATATCCATTAATATTACGTCAAATTTATTCTCTTGAAATATTTTAATAGCATCCATACCATTATCGGCAACCATACACTTCATATGGTTTTTCTCAAGAATTTTCTTGGTAATCATTTGGTTGATTTTGTTGTCTTCAACAACTAAAACCGATTTGTTTTCTAGAGCTACGTAATCTACATCGTAAATAATATTTCTTGGGTTGTCATTCTCTTGATACTCTTCGGAAACAGATAAGGTTAAGTTAAACCAAAACTTAGACCCTTTACCTAATTGACTTTCTAGGTTTATTTTACTGTTCATCAATTCAAGTAGGTTTTTAACAATGGAAAGACCAAGGCCAGTACCACCAAACTTTCGGTTAATTTGTAGGGAACCTTGTGAGAATGTTTCAAAAATACTTTTTTGCTTTTTCCTTGAAATACCCACTCCATTATCTTCAATTTCAAAATGTAATTGGACTTTGTTTTTCTTCTGTTCCATACTTTGAACTCGAACAGTCACCTCTCCATTTTGTGTAAATTTTAATGAATTACCAATTAGGTTTATTAAAACTTGAGATAATTTTAAGGGGTCGCCAACCAATTTATCAGGAATGGTTTCGTCAAACTCCAATTGAAGTTTATTCTTTTTATCATCGGCAGATTTCTTGAGTGCAACCAATACATCATTTATTCGTTTTTGAAGACTGAATGTAGTTTGCTCCAGTTCAACTTTATTGGCTTCAAGTTTATTAAGATCTAATATATTATTGATTAATGATAAAAGGTATTCCCCAGAAAACTTTAAAGAATTTAAATGTTCTTTTTGGTGTTCTTTAGGGTTTTCTTCTAGCAATAAATGGGTTAAGCCTGTTACAGCATAGAGCGGTGTTCTCAACTCGTGGGTAATTGTTGACAAAAACTGTGCTTTGGCCAAAGACGCTTTTTCAGCTTTTTCTTTCGCCAACTGTAACTCGGTGTTTTTATCTTTTAGAAGGTCATTTGCTTTGGCTCTTAGGTTATTGTTTTTGTATAGCGATAACGTTAACAGTGAGAGTATTACAATTAGGGCAATACTCAACCCAGTAGTCATTTGTGTAAACTTGATAGACTTTTGTTTTTTGTCAAGGTCATCCTTTTGCGTGGCGATTATTTCATTAAGGTCACCAATGCTCGATTCTGCATCAACACCTTTTGAAACAGCATCCATATATATTTTATAAAGTTCTTCACTTTTAGCCTCGTAAAGATCTAAGTTTTCTTCAGATTTTTGATAGTTGTTCTCTTTAAGTGCGATGTATGATGTGACTTTGTAACTGTCCGCTTTTAATTTTGAAAACGAGTTAGTGTCTATTATTGTAAGTGCCTTGTTTAAAGACGCTTTTGCCTTATTTAAATTAGTGGATTGGTTGCCGCTGTTAAGGTTTAAGAAGGCCTCGGCTTTTCTTAAATGTGCTTCGGCTTCTTCGTACGTAAATTTGTTGGCTTGTAATAGAGGGATGGTAGCATCAAAATAATTTATTGCCGATTTGTAGTTTTTTTTCTGAAGTTCCAATAACCCTAAGCCAAGGATCACATGGCTCTGTCCAGCTTCGTCATTTAATTGTATAAACTTTTTATAAGCATCTTTTAAATACGTTTCGGAGTTTACGTAATCTCTTGTTTTTATTAAAATAAGCCCTTTAAGGGTATATGCTTTTGCAATTTCTATTTCTTTATTTGTATCATCTTCCAATGCTTCAATAAGCGTTATTGATTTATCAATTTCTTCTGAAGCTTTCTGAAAATTTTGAAGGTAGTAATGCAGTTCAGCAATACGGTAGCGAATATCAGACTTTAAAAGGGCGTCGTTCGAGTTTAAAGCCAATTTATTTGCTTCGTTTAAGCTTAAAATAGCAGTTTCGAAATCTTGCTTAAACATTGCGTTCTCTGCTTGCTCACGATTTTCTTTAATTAATGCGATAGTATCTTTTTTTTGTTCTTGCCCAATAACAGAAGCGAACATTAAAAAGAGCATTAATAGTAGTGCTATATGCTTATGTGTGAGTAATGCTTTTTGCATTTATATCGTGTACTTTGGCGATAAATATAGTTATTTCCTCGAAATTCGTAGGATTAAATCAACTATTCTTGAAGAATAGCCTCTCTCATTATCATACCAGCCAATTATTTTTACCATTTTCCCACCAATTACTGATGTCATCCCTGCATCAAAAACACAAGAGTGCGAATTTCCCACTATATCAATCGATACAATAGGGTCTTCTGTGTATTGAAGAATATTTTTTAAACTTGTTTCTGAAGCTACTTTAAAGGCATTATTTATAGCTTCTATTGAGGTTTTGTTTTTTACATTAATGGTTATATCTGTTAAAGAGCCATTAGGAACGGGTACGCGAATACCACATCCACCAATTACTGAAGCCAAATCTGGAAAAATCTTGGTCAAAGCTTTTGCAGCTCCCGTGGTAGTGGGAACAATAGATTGAGCCGCTCCTCTTGCACGCCGTAAATCTCTATGGGGCTGGTCATGCAAACTTTGGTCTGTTGTATAAGAATGTACTGTTGTTATATAAGCTTGTTCAATTTCACAAAGGTCGTGCACGATTTTTAGCATGGGTGCAGCATTGTTTGTGGTACAAGATGCGTTTGAAATTATCACATCATCACTATCTAAAATTTCATCGTTGATGCCTAAAACAACTGTTTTTATATCATCCTCTAGTGGTGGAACTGAGAGAATTACTTTTTTAACATCTGCTTTTATGTGGTTTTCCAGTTGTTCACGAAGCTTGAATTTTCCAGTGCTTTCAATAACTACATCAACGCCTTCCCAATTTATATCTTCAATGTTTTTTTCCGAAGAAAACCGAAACGAGCTAGTATTTACAGTAATGCTCTTTTCAGTATAAGAAACATCTTTGTGCAATACCCCATGAATACTATCGTACTTAAGTAAATGCGAGAGGGTTCTCGCATCGGCTAAATCATTAATGGCAACTATGTCAATGTTTGGATGATCGAGCAAAAGCCTAAAAAGATTTCGACCTATGCGTCCAAAACCGTTAATACCAACTTTAATGGAACTTGACATGTTTATGTGTTTATGTTAAGTGCTTTTGGGCTTTGTAAGAAGATCGAACCAATGCTCCACTTTCCACGTGACGGAAGCCCATTTCTAAGCCTATTTCTTCATATTTCTTAAATTGTTCCGGTGTGATAAACTCTTTTACCGGTAAATGCTTTTTAGATGGTTGTAGGTATTGACCAATGGTAACAATATCCAGCCCTACCGATCGTAAATCTCGCAAGGTTTCAATTACCTCATCTTCTTGTTCGCCAAGGCCTAGCATAATACCGCTTTTAGTACGGGTGATGCCTTGTTGCTTTAAATAATTCAGCACTTCCAGACTACGTTCATATTTTGCTTGGATGCGAACTTCGCGTGTCAATCGCTTAACGGTTTCCATATTATGTGAAACCACTTCTGGCTTTACGGCAATGATACGGTCTATGTTTCGGGTTACCCCTTGAAAATCTGGAATAAGTGTTTCTAAGGTGGTATTCGGATTCATACGGCGAATTGCCTTTACCGTTTCGGCCCAAATTATAGAACCCATATCTTTTAAATCGTCCCGGTCTACTGAAGTAATTACAGCGTGCTTAATATCCATCAACTTAATAGATCGGCCTACTTTTTCAGGTTCGTCCCAATCGATGGTATCTGGTCTTCCAGTTTTTACACCACAAAAACCACAAGAACGGGTGCAAGTGTTCCCTAAAATCATGAACGTTGCGGTTCCTTCAGTCCAACATTCACCCATATTTGGACAACTACCCGAAGTGCAAATGGTGTGTAAATCGTATTTATCAACCAACCCTCGTAGCTCAGTATATTTTTTACCCGTTGGTAATTTTACTCTTAGCCATTTAGGCTTTGGGGCTGGTTTGGTGCGTTCCAATGTTTGTGTACTCATAGCTGAACAAAGATATAAATAATTAAACCTGTTTTTAAGGATAATAAGGTTAAAATACAGATGTGTTTTTTACGAATTTTCGGTGATAATTTCAGCTAGTAGTTTACGAGCTCTTAGTAGACGAACTTTTACATTATTAAGTGGCTCTTGTATGCTTTGGGCAATTTCATTGTAGCTCATTTCTTGAAAGAACCGTAAGTTTATTACTTCTTGATAATGAGGCTTTAATTTTTTTATGTATTGAAGTAGTTCTGCTAAGTTTTGTTCAGTGATTAGCTTATCTTCAGCAGTAGGTGCATGGTCGGCTATTTTGTGTACGTGTTCTTCAGAAGTGTATGTGGTATTTTGATAAAGTGAAGCGTTTTTCTTTCTGCTCTTATCTATCTGAATGTTTTTTGAAATAGTAATCAACCAAGTTCCGAATTCATAACTAGGGTCGAACGTGTCAATTTTGTCAAATGCTTTTGCAAAGGTTTCTATCGAGATGTCCTCGGCTTCATATTCATCATTAACCCGCTTTATTTGAAAACCGTAAACCGTGTTCCAATAAGTATCCAACAAAAACTTAAAAGCACTCTGTTTGCCACTTTTAGCTTTTTGTATTTGAGCAATAATTTCTTCTTTTGCTACTTCCACCTACTTTGTTTTGTCCTGCTATTCGAAATAAAGATACTCATTTGATAGCATACTAAAAACAGTTCAAAAAAAGGAATAAAAGGGGTAAGGTCGCCTTCATTTAGTTTTTTTGCAGCTTTTCCAATTATTATATACTGGAATAAAAATCGGAACAAAATTATGGCAAGGGCAATTTTCCAACTTGAAAAAATAAGTGCAAAGAAGCTTAAACCCCAAAAGAAAAGGTTTGAGGTATAAAAAAGCCCCAATAAAAATTTATGTAAAGTTTTGTAGCGCTTTGCAGTAGTAATGTGTCTTTTTTTCTGAAGCCACCACGCTTTCCATGTTTTTTTAGGAATAGAATATGTAAAGGCTTCTTCTGAAACACATATAGCAGTATTTATGGGCGTAGCCGCCTCATTTACAAAAAGATCATCATCGCCAGAGGGCAATTTTATGTGTGACATAAACCCTTTGTTTTCATAGTAAAGATTTGCTGTATACGCAAGATTTCGACCCACACCCATATATGGGATGTTTGCTTTAGCGTATGAAAAATATTGAAGGGCAGTCATTAAAGTTTCAAACCTTATTAACCGATTGAGTAAGCCACCAGTTTTTTGATAGGCACCATAACCCAAAACCAATTGTTTTTCTTCTGAAAATTGATTGGTCATTGTCGTTAGCCAATTTTTTGATGCTGGTTTACAATCGGCATCAGTAAAAAGCAAACGCTGGTTTTTGGCGCGTTTAAGACCTAGGGTAAGGGCGTATTTCTTATTTCCCCAAAAGGCTTCATTGTTTTTTACTTTTACAATTTGGATTTTTGGGTTGTCAACTTGAAATGACTCCATCACTTCTAATGTTTCATCTATAGAAGCGTCATCGATTAAAATCAATTCAAAATCTGGATGATTTTGTTCTAACCAAAGAGGTATGTGTTTCTTAAGGTTTTCTGCTTCATTTTTAGCACAAACAATGAGAGATACTGGATAGTTATCTTTGGTTTTTATTTCAGAAGAAGAAAAGAATGAAAATTTTGAAAAAAGAATATAATAACCACAGTTAATAAGCACCACTGCAGTGAGTACGTAAAGTAGCACCATAAGCTATTGGTTTGATGATTTCTGAAAAGCTTTTGGCAAAATTTATTTTGAAGGTTGTTCGTGAGCAGGTTCGCTACAATTTTCAAATTGGTCTGGTGTTTTTCCACAAAACCCGCAGGCCTCACCACTTTTGTTTAAAAATGGATTTTGACTTGCACAAGTACCGGCAAATTCACCGTCTTTTTTACCCCAAATCTTAATCGAAATCCCTGCAAAAGCCAATAATAATAGTAAAACTGTAATAAGTAAAATTCCCATAACTAACTTTTATGGTGCAAAAATACAATCTTTCTTGGTGATGTAATGTGATTTTAGTTAATTTTAGCGTAAAATTCACTTAAAACCGGTATATGAAATTTTTAAAACCCTTTGCAGTTCTTTTTGTAATAACTTTAGCGTTTACAGCTTGTAAAAACGATAAAAAAGAGCCTGTAGAGGCAGATGAAACGGTCGTTAAAACAGCGCCAGAAAAAGTGAAGAAAGTGAAAAAAGAACTTACTGTTGAAGAAAAAGAGCAGTTGAACAGTGTTATGTCCAAGCTAATGATAACTGGCGAAACAAAAACGTTTGCAAGTGCCTTGGTGAGTACTGGCCTTACCGATATGTTGTCTAAAAACAAAGGGCCTTATACCATATTTGCTCCTACCACCATTGCCTTTGATAGTTTGAATATTGAAAAAAGGAAAGAAATTTTAAACCCTAAAAACAAGGAGAAGTTAAGTAAGGTGATAAAAAATCATATAGTGGAAGGCGAGGTAAACTCTTCTGAGCTACTTCAAAAAACCAAGGGGAGTGCAAATACCTTAAAAACGCTTGGTGGGGCATCACTTACTATTACAAAACAAGGAAGTGATATTGTTATTACCGATGGTAGTGGAGCCAAAGCTGTATTGGGTAAAAGCGACATCGAAGGGTCTAACGGTGTGGTTCACGTTATAGACAAAGTACTTTCCCTAGACTAAAAAATGTTTACTTCCGGTTCGATATAAATATCAAACTGGTCTTTAACAGCTTGTTGTATTTTTAGAGCCAGTTGCCAAATTTCATCTCCGGTAGCATTTCCAAAATTAACCAAAACAAGTGCTTGGTTTTTATGTACTCCAGCGTCATTAAATCGTTTTCCTTTGAAACCTGCCTGCTCAATTAACCAACCAGCTGGGATTTTATATTCAGTAGCAGAAATTTCATAATAAGGAGCCTTTGGGTTCGCTATTTTAAATTGCTGAAATTTTTCTGAACTGATAACCGGGTTTTTAAAAAAGCTCCCACTATTGCCTAATTTTTTAGGGTCAGGAAGTTTAGATTGCCTAATTTCGATCACTGCTTCAGAAATAGCCGCAATTGTAGGTTTTTGTATGTTTTTTTCGGCCAGCTTTTCTTTAATTGCTCCGTAGCCAGTATTTAATTTATGTGCTTTTTTTGTTAGTTGAAAGGTTACAGAAGTGATAATGTAATTACCTTTTTCTTCATTTTTAAAAATTGAATTCCGATATCCAAAATTACATTCTTCCTTTGTGAACGTTCTTTTCTTCCCGGTTGCTATTTCAAGAGCTTCACAACTTATAAATGTATCTTTTAATTCAACCCCATAGGCACCGATATTCTGTATGGGTGCCGTGCCCACATTTCCTGGTATTAGAGATAAGTTCTCCAATCCACCAAAATTATTGTTAATACAATATTGTACAAACTCATGCCAATTTTCGCCAGCCATAGCTTGTAAAGTAACGACGCTATCAGTTTCAGAAATAATTTTTTTCCCTTTCAGGTTAAGGTGGATAACCAGTGCATCAATATCTTTGGTAAGCAACATATTGCTGCCTCCGCCGATAATAAACCGATTTTCAAATTTCTTTTCTGAAAGAATTTGTTGCAACTCAATAACCGAAGTAACCGCAACAAAATATTTAGCGGAACATTCTATCCCAAAGGTGTTGTATTCTTTAAGCGATTTGTTCTCTTCAATTTGCATTAATTGTCTGGGTATTGTTCTAAAGCGGTTTTCAAAATATCAACAGCTTTTAAAAGGCTCTCTTTTTTAAGGACGTAAGCGATACGCACTTGGTTCTTGCCTACACCAGGTGTAGAGTAAAACCCTGCAGCTGGGGCAACCATAACTGTTTCGCCATTTAGGTCAAAATCTTCTAACAGCCACTGTGCAAATACATCGCTATCTTTAATTGGGAGTTCGGCTATGCAGTAAAAGGCTCCTTTGGGTTCACCTACTTTCACACCAGGAATCTCTTTTAATTTTTCAATAAGCAAATCACGACGTTCTTTATATTCCTTCGTTACGTCATCAAAATAGCTTTGTGGTGTTTTTAAAGCAGCTTCACTGGCAATTTGTGCAAATGTTGGCGGACTTAAGCGTGCTTGTGCAAATTTTAATGCAGTACTGAGCACTTGTTTGTTTTTTGTGACCAAGCAACCAATGCGTGCTCCGCACATGCTGTATCGTTTTGAAACGGAGTCTATAATGATTCCGTTTTCGGCCATACTCTCTTCTTGTAAAATTGAGTAGTGCTTTTCATCGCCGTATACAAACTCGCGATACACTTCATCGGCAACTAAAAATAGATCGTGCTTTTTAGCTATCTCAGCAAGTTTTTTAATTTCTTCTTTTGAATATAAATAACCAGTTGGGTTTCCAGGGTTGCAAATTAATATTGCCTTAGTTTTTGAAGTAATCAGTTTTTCAAATTCTGAAATAGGGGGGAGCGCGAAATTATTTTCAATTTTTGAAATGACAGGTACAATATTTATCCCTGAGGCTGTTGCAAACCCATTGTAATTGGCATAAAATGGTTCTGGGATGATTATTTCATCACCTGTATCTGCAATACTTCCCATTGCAAACAACAATGCTTCGCTACCACCTGTGGTAACAATTATTTCATCGTGTTCTATAGGTATGTTTTGCTTATTATAATAAGCTGCGATTTTTTTTCGATAGCCCTCAGAACCTTCTGACCGGGTATAGGCCAAAATGTCCAAATGGTGCAAAGAAACGGCATCCATTGCTATTTGAGGGGTTTTAATATCAGGTTGGCCAATATTTAAGTGATATACTTTTTTGTTGGCTTTATAGGCTTTTTCGGCAAACGGAACCAGTTTTCTAATTGGGGATTCTGGCATATTCTGCCCTTTTACAGATACTTTAGGCATAGCGTGAGTTTTAGCTAGCAAAGGTCTAAAATTAATTTATAATTACCCACCCTATATGCTAATCTTTCAGTATTTTTTTTTATCTTGATATAGCTTGAAAACATTAAAAAATATATTTAAAAAAGTAACCTTTATAGGTGTTCTTCTTTTTGCTTACACTACTGTTTTTTCTCAAGGGACTTTTAAGCTCCCCGAAGGGGAAAAAAGGGATAAAATTTCTTTTGATTTAATAAACAATATTGTGGTTATTCCGGTAGAAGTTAATGGGACTCCGCTTTCTTTTTTACTGGACACTGGAGTAAAATCTACTATTATTTTTAGTTTAAATACACAAGATTCTGTTGCGCTAAATAAAACCAAGCCAATTAATATAAGAGGGTTAGGAGATGGGGGGTTTTTAAAAGGCCTAAAAAGTGAAGACAATGAAATTAAAATAGGTGATGCAGTAAGCAAAAACCATACTATTTACGTAATATTTGAAAACTCATTAAACCTGTCCCCTAGAATGGGAGTGCCTATCAATGGTATTATTGGCTTAGATTTTTTTAAAAGCTTTATAGTAAAAACAAATTATATTTCAAAAAGGTTAAAGTTTTATAAGCCTGAAACTTATTCTTATCGAGAATGCCGAAGATGTCAGGTTTTTAACCTTGATTTTTTTAAAGACAAGCCCTATATAAATCTTACAGTGCAATTAGGTAAAAAAGAGGAAGATGTTACTTTGTTGCTAGATAGCGGTTCAAGTGATGCATTGTGGTTGTTTGAGACAGAAGGGTATTTGTCTGAAAATCCCAAAAATTATTTTAAAGACTTTCTTGGCCTTGGTTTAAGCGGCCATATTTATGGTAAAAGATCTAGATTGGATAAAGCCCAGTTAGGGGATTTTTCAATGGAAAATGTAAATGTTGCTTTCCCCAATAAAGAAGCCACAGAAAATTTAGAATTATATATTGAACGTAATGGAAGCTTAGGAGGTGACTTTTTAAGACGTTTTACCATGACAATGGATTATCCAAATAAGAGAGTTATGTTTAAACGGAACCGTAATTTTTCTGATCCGTTTCACTATAATATGAGTGGGTTAACAGTAGAACATGATGGTGTGGATGTTTACACGGAAAGGAGTACACGTAAAGAGTCTAAAATTGATGGATTGGGGAATGAAAGAGCATCAGGTTATAATGTCTATGATATTTACTCAAAAACTGAAATATTCTTAGTGCCTCGTTATATAGTTGCAGAGGTGCGGGAAAATTCTGTGGCACAACAATCCGGTATAATTAAAGGAGATGAAATACTTAAAATCAATGGAAGGCCATCGCATAAATATAAATTATATGACCTAAATGCCTTATTTTCTTCAGAAGAAGGGAAAAGGATAAATCTAGAAGTAAAACGAAATGAGAGGGTTTTTAAGGTTTCTTTTAGGCTCGAAAAAGTGTTATAGCTTTAATCCAAAAGTAAACACAAAGGAATCGTTTATGGTGTTTACCAAAGCGCTATCTGTTAACCCAATACTATAAAGCTGTTGTTGCCTTTCCTGTTCTGATCTAGCATAAGAGAAATCCATATAATAATTTCCAAAGTTGTACCCTAAACCTAAAGAAAAGCCATTCAAGTCGTCCATGATTTGTTTGTTGTTATAAGGGCTTTCTTCAAAGCGGTATCCGGCCCGAAAACTTACATCGTTAAAACGATATTCACCACCCAATCTATAGGTAGATGCACCTTTTAGCATATTGTCAATATTTGCGTTTTCTGAAGCGAAAACAGGGTCTGATGTGGGTTTAAAAGTAATTTCAGAAAAGTCTTTATACGAATAGTTAAAGCTAATTAAACCGCTTTTACCAAAAATATAAGCTGCACTGGCTGCCAATTTCCCAGGGGTTTTCAATTCATAATCTACATAAATGTTTAATACTCGTGGATCTACCACCGCAGTGCTTGTTTGGCCATTAACAGTTCTTTCGGTCTCAAGGTATTGCGTTGTTTCTTCAGAGATTATAAACCAAGTTGGGGTATCATAAGTTAGTCCAAATCGAAGGTTTTCTGCTACTTTGGCTATAGCACCTACTTGTGCTGAAAATCCAGAACCTAAGACAGAAAGATTATTTTCAAACCCAATTTCATTGACTGTACTACCTTGATTGTTATTCCTTTCAAAAAGGAAAGTACTTTGTTGGTAATCTATTAAGTGTGAATTTAGATTTATTCCAAAATAAAAATCGTCCGTATATTGAGTAGCTAGGTTTAAGGTGTATTTTCCACTATATCCATCACTAATTAATGTGTATTCTTGGTTGAAACTGCCAGGCGCTACATTTGAAGTATATTGTGTGTTATTTGAGTTATTGGGATCTACGGGATCAAAAATAAAGCCTTGATAGCCCAAAAAGGCATTTTGTGCTGCAACACCTTGATTTTCGCCTAAAAAAGTATATAAGTCAGCAATGGTTTCAGTGCCTTGCAGTTGGAGTAAACTTAATGGCACTCCTTGAGCTTGTTCTAAAAAAAAGTTAGAGATAGATGTATTTCCATTACCTGCTATAAAAAGCTCGTCATCAAAATTTTGGGTGTTGTTATAGTTTACACCTAGCGTGAATTTTTTCCAAGGTGAATTTTCATTGTTATTTTCAAAAACAAAAACACCACCAACCTGATTTAAGCTTACATCAGAATCTAAACTTTTAGTAAATGTATTGAAGTAAAGCGCTTCATTATCTTTATCCGTTACACTTGCTGAAATACTAGCTTCACTTCTTAAAAAAACAGCACTTCCAGCTGGATTGATTCCGATTGCTGATAAATCGCCTCCCAAAGCTCCAAAAGCTCCGCTCATCGCATTAAACCTTGCTGTACCCGTAGTGTTTTCTTGGCTGTAACGTAAACCGTCCACAAGACCTTGAGCGTGTATGGTAGCCATAGAGATGACCGTTATGATGAAGAAAATACTCCTTTTCATATCAATTACTTTTTTAATTTTTTTTGAGATTATCCGCGTCCGCCGCCTCTTCTGCTGCTTCCTCCGCTACTTCTACTAGAACCTGAAGATCGAGATGAACCACCAGAACTTCGCATACTACCAGAACTTCTTGAACTTCTTGTTGAAGGGGTGTATGATTTTGTCCTTCTAGAAGAGTTGTTGCTTCGCACGTTGTTACTTCGTGTGTTAGAACTCCTTCTTATATTTGAGCTTCTTCTTACGGAATTAGTGCTCCTTCTTACAGAATTATTGCTTCTTTTTCTAGCATTAGATCTTCTTATCAACTCAGACCTTGAGTACGAACGCCTACTATTGGTTGCATTAGATGATCTTCCGCGAGAATCTGATCTGTTGTAATCTGTATTTCTTCTTCCTCGATTGTAAGAAATACCGTTGTGGTAGTTGTTTCCGTAATGACCACCTTGATTGTAGTAATTATTATATACATAAGGATAACCAGGGCCATAAAGACCATAATAGCTATAGCCGTAATATGGGTAATATGGAATGCCAACATAACCGTAGCCACCCCAACCCCAGTTCCAGTAGGGTCTATAAAAGCTGTATGGGTAACCCCAATAGCTATTGTAGCCCCAGTACGGGCTGTTCCAATAACCAAAGTTAAAACCACTGTTGTTATAAACATTTACGGTAACATCTTCAGCATTACTTCCCCAAGGACCGTAGCCTTCTTCGTAATCATCTCTTTCTTCTATAACTATATAGCCTTCATCATCCATGTATTCTGAAGTGGTGTAGGCTTCAATATCTGTAAAAACCAAGTCTTCGTCTTCAGGAATTTCCTCAAGCTCGTTAGCTTTAGAGTTAAAATACTGTTTGTAATAATTGCCTCTATCGGGAGCATTTTCTTCAACTGCTACTTCCTCGCCCGAGCTATATATACCATCGGTATCTGAATAACCAGAATTATAAGTTCCGCAGGAAGTGAGTACCAACGCTGTAATCCCCATAATTAAAAAGGGAATGGTTCTTTTTTGTATGTTGTATCGTGATTGCATAACTGCTTTTATTTTAATTGTTGGACTTCTTAAAAATAACTAGTTTTGTCGAGATAAACGAGAACTAGTAATCATTTAACACTATAGGCACAAGTTTTGTGCCAAACTGCGGTATATGGCAAAGAACTTAACTACAAGAAGCGAAGATTATTCAAAATGGTACAATGAGTTGGTTATCAAGGCTGACCTTGCTGAAAACTCAGGTGTTAGAGGATCTATGGTTATTAAACCATACGGTTATGGCATTTGGGAAAAAATGCAGGCCGAATTAGATAGAATGTTTAAAGAAACAGGGCATCAAAACGCGTACTTTCCGCTTTTTATCCCGAAATCCTATTTTAGTAAAGAAGCAAGCCATGTAGATGGTTTTGCTAAAGAATGTGCCGTGGTAACACATTATCGTTTAAAAAATGATGAAGATGGGAAAGGTATCGTAGTTGATCCTGATGCAAAATTGGAAGAAGAATTGATTGTTCGGCCTACTTCCGAAACCATTATTTGGGATACGTATAGAAAATGGGTGCAATCGTATCGTGATTTACCATTGTTGATTAACCAATGGGCCAATGTAGTACGTTGGGAAATGCGAACTCGTTTATTTTTACGTACAGCAGAATTTCTTTGGCAAGAAGGACATACAGCGCATGCAACCGAAAAAGAAGCCATAGCTGAAGCAGAACAAATGATGAACATCTATGCAGATTTTGCAGAAAACTATATGGCCGTTCCTGTGGTTAAAGGGCTCAAAACCGAAAGCGAACGATTTGCTGGTGCTTTGGAAACCTATTGTATTGAGGCGTTAATGCAGGACGGGAAGGCATTGCAAGCAGGAACTTCGCACTTTTTGGGGCAAAATTTTGCCAAAGCCTTTGATGTTAAGTTTGCTTCAAAAGAAGGGAAGCAAGAATATGTTTGGGCAACCTCTTGGGGCGTGTCTACCCGATTAGTGGGCGCATTGATTATGACGCACAGTGATGATAATGGGTTGGTATTGCCGCCAAAATTAGCACCAGACCAAGTTGTGATTGTTCCTATTTACAGAAATGATGAACAGTTTGATGCGGTTAGTGAAGTGGCAAAAGATTTACAAGCTAAATTAAGAGCTGCTGGTATTCGTGTAAAATTTGACAATAGAGACACGCACAAACCAGGTTGGAAGTTTAATGAGTATGAATTAAAAGGGGTTCCAGTGCGTATTGCCATTGGACCAAAAGATGTTGAGAAAGGAACGGTAGAGTTAGCAAGGAGGGATACGTTGACAAAGGAATTTGTTAATCAAGATGAGGTGGTTGATAAAATATCTGGCTTAATGACTGAAATTCAAGAGAATCTATTTAAAAAGGCGGTTGGTTACAGAACAGAACATACTACTGAAGTAGATAGCTACGAAGAATTTAAAAAAGTGCTAAAATCTAAAGGCGGATTTATCTCTGCGCATTGGGATGGAACCACAGAAACGGAAGATCAAATTAAAAACGATACAAAAGCAACAATTAGATGTATTCCCTTGGATGGGAAAAAAGAAGCGGGAAGTTGCATGGTTACTGGAAAACCATCAAGCCAACGCGTGTTGTTTGCAAAGGCGTATTAATTTTTTTTAAAAAAGTTTCAAATCTATTTGCAGAATTGAAAATGTGTTGTATTTTTGCATCCGCAATTGAAAAACAATTGGCCCGTTCGTCTAGGGGTTAGGACGCCAGGTTTTCATCCTGGTAACAGGGGTTCGATTCCCCTACGGGCTACAAATTAAAGAAAGAGAATTATGGCGAATCACAAGTCAGCTTTAAAGAGAATTAGAAACAGCGAAACAAAGCGTTTACGTAACCGTTACCAGTTTAAAACTACGCGTAACGCAATTAAGAAGCTGAAAGATGCTACTAACAAGAAAGAGGCTGAAAAGCTTTTTCCTGAAGTAACGTCTATGATTGATAAATTAGCGAAAAACAACGTTATCCACGATAACAAAGCAGCTAATTTAAAGTCTCAGATTTCAAGACACATCGCAGCGCTATAAGCAACGCTTTCTAAGAAAATTTGTAAAGCCCTTTCAGGAAACTGAAAGGGCTTTTTTTGTTTATATTTTATACTTATGTTGTGGTGCATTTGAGTATTCAAATAAAATTTCAACAATAAACAGAGAATTAGCATTAACTTAAAGAAAAAGAATGAAGTTAATTTCTAAATTGATTATAATCTTAAGCTGTACGCCTCTATTTTCTCAAGAGGTAAACCCTCAGGTTTTGAATGAAATTTATGAAAAAGAAAAGTCATTTACTACGTCACTCAAGATTGGTAAAATTGAATCTTTGAGAAAAGCAAATCCCCCAAAGGACACTTGGGTTTTCTCAAAATTAGAAAAATACAAACAGAGTTTAGGCTCAAAAGATATATTGTATGGCATTATAATTATGCCTAGCTCTATAGAAAGCTCTAACTTATACTCATATAATTTATTTGCATATGATATTAAAAACGAATTTTATTATTTCGTCGCAATAGTTTCCTATAAAGAAATAGGGGGTGGTGTTAAATTCAATAATTCATTTTTATTCACAGAAGAAAAATCTCTAAAAGATTGGTGGGTAAAAATTTTTAGCTTTTATGAAAGTGAAAAATTGAGCGCAATTCCAGAAAAATACCTATTTTAAAACTTGCCCACCACCACCTTTTAAAAATTAAATAATTAAGATGCCATACAATAACGTATAGCTTTAATTATGTTTTTGTGCACATAACTAGGCAATAAAGCCGAGAGATTGTTTATCTATCTTAGTTTTTTAATCAACCTGCAACTGCGCGAGAATCGTTATTCTTAAACCTCAAAAGGCACCAAACTACTATAATCCCCATCATGTCGGGCGATATCGCGTACAATAGAAGAAGAAACATGCGATACGGCCGGAGAAGCTACTAAAAACACACTTTCAACATCCATCACTTCGGCATTGGCTTGGGCGATGGTTTGCTCGTAAGTAAAGTCGGCTGTGTTGCGAACACCTCGAAGAATGTATTGGGCGTTTTTAGCTTTACAGAAATCGGCTGTGAGCCCTTTATATGTTTTTACGTTTACAGCATCAAACTCTTTAAAAGCATCTTCAATAAACTGCTTTCTATCTTCAAGCGGGAACATATATTTTTTTTCGGCATTCACGCCTATGGCGATGATAATTTCGTCAAACAACGGCAACGCACGTTTTATAATATCAACGTGACCTATGGTAATAGGATCGAAAGAACCAGGGAAAAGCGCGCGTTTTGTCATTATAAAGCTATTTTATCTTTTTTATTCTACTTCTAACAGCGAAGCGGTCTCACATCTTAGTCGGAAACGACTAAAACGTCATCTACCAAAATACTAAAAAATTCTGTAAGTGTCATTCCAGATTCGCGTACTTGTTGCGGTACGATGCTTTCTGGTGATAAACCAGGATTGGTGTTGGTTTCAATAAAGTATGGGGTGCCTTTTTGTATGATAAAGTCACTTCGGCTAATGCCGTTCATATTCAATACTTCATATATTTTCTTAGCTTCAGCCTGTATTTTCTGTGTTTCTTCTTCAGAAATACGTGCCGGAGTTATTTCTTCCGAAGCACCTAAATATTTAGCTTCGTAGTCAAAAAATTCATTTTGCGAAACAATTTCAGTAGTTGGTAAAGCAACAATTTTTCCATTGTTTTTATATACACCTACTTGTACTTCGGTGCCCATTAAAGCGGTTTCAATTAACACCTCGTGGTCTTCTTCATAGGCTTTTTCAATAGCAGGAAGCAATTCGTCCATTTCTTTTACTTTACTAACCCCAAAGCTAGAGCCAGCTCTATTTGGTTTTACAAAGCAAGGAAGGCCTACTTTTTTTATAATTTCCTCTTTATCTATGTTGCTACCTTTATTTACGTAATATGAGTTGGCGCAATTAATTCCGAAGCCTTTTAAAACGGATAAACAATCTCGTTTGTTAAAGCTTAACGCGGCTTGGTAATATCCAGCACTGGTTTGAGGAACGCCTACTAAACGCAAATATGCTTGAAGCTGGCCGTCTTCTCCGGGCGTACCGTGAATACAGTTAAAAACGGCGTCTGGTTTAATGGTAGTTCCGTCTTTATCAAAACTGAAATCTTCTTTGTGTACAGGATGCTTTGTTCCATCTTCTGAAACGTAAAACCAGCCTTCTTTTAGAATATGAATAGGATATGCGTGATATTTTTCTTTATCCAAAAAGTCGCAAACCATGGCTCCACTTTTAAGTGAAATTTCAAATTCGCTTGAATAACCGCCCATAGCGACGGCGATATGTTTTTTTGCCATACCAAAATTTTAAAAATAACGTTTAACAAAAATATGACTAATCCATAGAAAGATACTAACTTTAGGTTTGTTATTTTTGCCTATCAATATATAATGTATGACATTTTTCAGATTCCTCTTCACCAAAGCTTTTTTAAAACAATTGTTATTGGCCGTTTTGGCTTTAGTTGTATTGAGTTTCCTTGTGATGTGGTGGCTTAAGGGCACTACCAACCACGGTCAAAAAATTGAAGTTCCTAGTTTGAGCAAGCTGTCTTTAGACCTTGTTGAAGACAAACTGGATGAAATGGATTTGCGGTACGAAATATTGGATTCTGCCAATTACAATCCAGATTTTCCTAAATATTCGGTAATTGAACAAATTCCGAAGGCTGGAAAATTTGTAAAAGAAGACCGAAAAATCTACTTGTACTTAAATCCTTCAGGCTATCGAAAAATACAAGTACCCAATGTAATAGGAAGAACCCGCCGTCAAGCAGAACCTACGTTGTTGGCTATGGGTTTTGAAATAGGGAAGATAAGCTACCGCCCCGATATAAGTGATCAAGTAAAAGAACTTCGCTATAAAGGTGAAAAATTGGAACCAGGGACTGAAATTCAAAAAACAGCCGTGATCGACTTAATTGTTGGTGACGAATCCCTAAACCGTGTTCAAGAAGAGAACGATGAAAATGATGAAGCCGAAGAAGAAACACAACCTACCGAAACTGAAAATAATGACCAATAATACTACTGAAGAAAACACAGAAGATTCCGGAAATGACGATTTATATGAACATTATCGTTATGTAGCCGATAAAGGCCAGCAACCGCTTAGGGTAGATAAATACCTGATGAATAGAATTGAAAATGCTACGCGGAATAAAATTCAGAAAGCTGCTAAGGACGGAAACATTTATGTGAACGATGTTGCGGTAAAACAAAACTATAAAGTAAAACCAGACGATGTGGTGACCGTTCTTTTTGAGCATCCACCGTATGAAAATTTATTGGTTCCGGAAGATATCCCGATTGATATTGTATATGAAGATGATGATGTTTTAGTGGTTAATAAAGAGCCAGGAATGGTGGTTCATCCAGGGCACGGCAATTACAGAGGGACATTAATCAACGCGCTTACCTTTCATTTTGACAACCTTCCGAACAATAGTAGTAACCGCCCAGGTTTAGTACACCGAATTGACAAAGATACGAGCGGACTTCTTGTAGTTGCTAAAACAGAAGAGGCCATGACGCATTTATCCAAACAGTTTTTCAATAAAACGACCGAGCGTGAATACGTCGCTCTGGTTTGGGGGAATGTAGATGAAGAATCTGGTACTGTTGAAGGGAATATTGGCCGTCATCCAAAAAATAGGTTACAGAATACAGTTTTCGATGATGCAGAAGACGAAGAAAGAGGAAAACCTGCTGTTACTCACTTTAAAGTTTTGGAACGACTGGGTTATGTAACATTGCTTTCGTGTAGGTTAGAAACCGGTAGAACACACCAAATACGTGTTCATTTAAAACACATTGGTCATACCTTGTTTAATGACGAACGATATGGTGGCGATAAAATTTTAAAAGGAACTACTTTTACAAAATACAAACAGTTTGTAGACAATTGTTTTAAAGCATTACCAAGACAAGCGCTACATGCCAGAACATTAGGTTTTGTGCATCCCACCACGGGAGAAATGAAACGTTTTGAATCTCAAATACCAGATGATATGGAAGCGTGTTTAGAGAAATGGCGAAACTATTCGAAGCACGCTATTTAATTGGTTAAATAGAATAAAAAAAATCCGAAGCAACTTGCTTCGGATTTTTTTATTAGTTATAAATGAGCGTTTATTACTTCTTCACCCATTTAGCGGTGAACGTTTTATTTCCGCTGGAAATATTTACTAAGTACAATCCACTACTTAAATCTTTAAAGTTATACTTGATAGGTTCATTTTGGAAAATAGATCTTTCTTCAGAAAAAACCTGTTTTCCATCTATAGTGTAAAGTGTAATGCTTGCATTTTCAAGTGATACTGGTACACTTAAGTTTAAAGCACCATTTGATGGGTTAGGGTTGAGGTTGATGGAAGCATTGGAAAACTCATCAACTCCAGCAATAATATCCCCGCCTATTAGGCCATTTCTGCTATTGTTTCCTTTATAACCGTTACGCTTAATTTTACTTTCATCATATGGTACGTTTAAATTATAAGTGGTTACGTACGATGAATCAATACCTTGCCCAAAAGTTTGTGTATAGGTGTTTGCGGTTAGGTCCATCATGCCATCATCATCTACATCCCCAATTACAGCTCCGTTTAAAAATGTAAAACCACGCGGCCGTAAAGGGAAACCATCAATTTCGCCACTTCCATCTATGGAATAGGCATGAATATATCCATCGCCTTCCGCATCGGTAAGGGTACTTGGGAAAATAACTTCCAAAACACCGTCATCATTAATATCGGCAATACTTAATACCCCTTCGGTACCTCCATATTTTGAAATAGGAAAGTTGTCAAGATTTTCACCATCAGGCGTAAGCCCATAAACCACATCAAGAGGGGTTCCATCACCACTGGTATTTCTGTCGGACATAAATATCTCGAACGTTTCATCTTCATCTACATCAAGAACTGTTGCGGGTGAATAGGTCCAACCGCCCAGTGCTATAGGCCAACCGGGGTAGTAAGTGGCATCGTGGTTTAATACATAAAACCCAGGAGCGTTACCATGGTTGCTTCCTATTATTTCTAAGTCATCATCACCATCTAAATCTGCTAAAATAGGTGATTGGTAGGAGTATGATACATCTGGGTCTGCTAAAGGAAAATTAGGGAAAATTTGCCCTTGGTTATCGTAAATGCGCATTCCGGATGAAGATGTAGCAATAACAACATCGTTGTTTCCATCATTGTCCACGTCTCCAATAGAAGGGGTAAAAGCAGGGGTTGCATCTACTTGTACTGGCCAATTGCTGTTTATAGGCGTGCCATCAATGTTTATTGCGTGTACATATCCTTCAGAGCTGCCGGCACGTTCACATGTTACAATATCATAGGTTCCGTTATTATCTACATCGGCTATGGCTGGTGCGTTAATCATCCAGTGATCATCAAAATTTAAAGGCCATCCTGGAAGATCTTCACCATTATTATCTTTTAAGTAAATACGGCCCACTGTAGTTGGATAACCAGTGTTTATGATAATTTCAATATCGCCATCTTGATCAATGTCTACAGCAGTTGGTGGTAACAGTATAGGTCCTAAGACTGTTTTTTCCCAAAGAACGGTGCCATCGCCTTCTAGTGCGTAAAGCGTTGTGTCAATTCCATAGAGTATTTCGTCTACACCGTCATTATCGACATCAGCTAAGGTAACACCTCTGCTGTTTTTAACCTGTGGGTTAGTGGGCCTACCAAATTTAAACAATACATCTGCTTGTTGTTTATTTTTTGTTGCACTTTCATTTATTGGAAGTTGTACGTTTTCAACTTCGATTGTTCCATTTTCAGATAATTTAGCTTTTTTTCCTATTTCAGTTTGGGCAGTCAAGCAATTAATGCCTAAAAAAATAGCTAAACAACTAAGGAGTACATGTTTTTTCATTATTTTAAGTTTAAAGTTATTCTCTAAAAGTATTCATAAGAATTTCTTTTAAAAGTTAATAAACCCTTAATTATATGATAATTTGTTAAAGGTGTTTCTCAATAAGAAATAATAATGAGTTTATAAAAAATATAAAAGTGTTGAAATATGATTAGAGATATATTTAATTTATTTTTGGGTAAAATTGAATAATTATGAAGATTGTAGTATCGCCAGCTAAAACATTAGATTACGAAACTAACTTACCTACAAAAAGAGCTACACAGCCTGAGTTTCTTGAAGAGGCTGAAACTCTAAATAAAAAACTATCCCGAAAAACAAAAAAGGAAATTGGCAAACTAATGAGCATTAGTGATAAGTTGGCCGATTTAAACTACCAGCGATACAAAGATTTCTCCACCCCGTTTAATAAAAAAAATGCCCGTCCCGCAGTATATGCCTTTGCGGGTGATGTTTATAATGGCCTTGATGCATATACAGTTCCAGAAAATAAATTAGACAAGCTACAAGATACGTTACGAATTCTTTCAGGAATGTATGGCATATTAAAACCATTAGATTTAATGCAACCGTACCGTTTGGAAATGGGCACCAGTTTGAAAATTCAGCAACATAAAAATTTATACGAATTCTGGGGAAATTCACTTACTGAATCGCTTAATAAGGAGATGAAAGACGATGAGCTTTTTGTAAATCTTGCCAGCAATGAATATTTTAAAGCGATTAATACAAAAGAATTGAAAGTTCCGGTGATTTCTCCAATCTTTAAAGATTTTAAAAACGGAAAACTGAAAGTGATTGCTTTCTTCGCAAAAAAAGCTAGAGGAAGTATGGTGCGGTATATTATTGATAAGGATGTAAAAACCTTAAAAGGCATAAAAGGGTTTGATTATGATGGGTATGCTTACAGTGAAAAATATACCGATAACGAAAACGAACCGGTTTTTATACGGTAATGTTTAAACATACACACCCATACCCTCCCTTTATACCTAAATATGCCACCAAATTAATAGTTGGCACATTACCACCTCCGCGATTTACAACTGGAGAATTTAAACCGGGTGATGTAAATTTCTGTTATGGCAGTAGGGATGGTCAGCTTTGGCCTATTCTGAATGAAATATTTAATCTCAACCTTTCTTTTGAAACTACAGAAAAAGCCATTAAGCAACGTAAAGATTTTTTGCAAAAAGCGGGAATAGGGATCTGTGATATGGTTTCAGTGGCGTATCGTGAAAAAATAGATGCTTCAGATATAGGGATGCAAAAAGTGATATTGCGCGATTTAATAAAAATACTTCAAGAGCATTCTACGGTCGATACCTTATTGTTTACTGGTGGAAACAGTAAAAATGGTCCAGAATATTTTTTCAGAAAAAAAATGAAGGATTACAATTTGAAATTAAAAATTGTTAAAAATACAGTGCCTCGAATCCATGAATTCGTACTTCCCAAATCAAACAGAAAGATAAAAACCGTATCCCTTACGGCTCCTTCCGGTGCTGCAAACCGAGCTGTTGGAAGTCTTCAAGAATATAAAAAAATGAAAACTGAAAACCCTGACTTTAATACGTTAGATTTTAGGGTTTGGCAGTACACCCCTCACTTTAAAGGGTAGTTTTTTGTTACTATCAATCAATAATTGAATTTCATCCTTTTTTAAACTTTAAGAACCAGCTTTATTTTTTTGCTGGAAATAAGTTAAAAGTTTAAAATTATTTTTTTGGCTGAAGTGTCTTTACTTGTTTAAAAATCAGTTTTTTATAATTTTATGTCTTTTAATGCAAAGGTGAGCCTTGGAATACTATAGCGAAATATCTTTTCTATTAACACAAATTTTGGTTATATTAACGCCGTATTAACTATTAAAATCAAATTTTAAATTCTTATGAGAAAAATTACTTTATTAATGGCATTTATTGCGACCACGTTTATGTGGCAAATGAATGCTCAAACGTACAACGGGGATAATACGGGGGCCGTCATAGATGGTTCTGCTGATGTCCTTTCTGCTGCTAATGTGCCCCTAATGGGTAATGTAGGAGCTGAAATAATATTGGATAATGTCACCATAGATATTACCCATTCCTGGGACAGTGATTTAGATATTTATCTTGAGTCACCTATGGGGACAACTTTAGCTTTATCACTTGCCAATGGTGGTTCTGGAGATGATTACACAAATACTCAATTTGAAGATGGCGGCGACGATATAAATGGTGCTTCAGCACCTTTTACAGGCGTTTTTGAACCAGAAGGAGGAACTTTTGCTTCAACTTTTGATGGAGAAGATGCTAATGGTGATTGGATATTGAGAATTGATGATGCTTTTCCTGGGAGTGACGATGGAGTGTTTAATTCATTCTCTATTACAGTTACTCAAATAATTGGAGACCCGCCAGTTATAGCGTGTCCTTCCGATCAAATGGTAGACACTGACCCAACAGAATGTGGTGCCATTGTTAACTTTGCAGATGCAATTGCACTTGATACCGAAGACGGACCAATTACAGCAGTACAGACTATGGGTCCTGCTAGCGGAACACAATTCCCTACAGGTGATACCATTGTAGAATTTACTGCAACGGATAGCGACGGAAACGAGTCAACCTGTCAATTTACCGTTACGGTAACCGATATGGAAGCACCAGAGGCTTTGTGTCAAAACCTAACATTAGATTTAATGGGTGGATCGTCGGTATCTATTACCCCAGCTGATATTGACAATGGTTCTTCAGATAACTGTGGAATTGTAGACTACTCTTTAGACATGGACACGTTTACGTGTGCCAATACAGGTGACAATACTGTTACTTTAACTGTAACTGACGAAGAAGGAAATTCTACCACATGTACAGCTACGGTTACTATTGAAGATACTACAGCCCCTGAGATCACTTGTGTAGGTGAACCAGGGATTTTTAATATCCTAGAAGAATTTGAAGCGGCTACTATCCCAGCAGGATGGACAACAGTTGTTGAATCCGGAGTGGACGATTGGGCTTTTGGTTCAGGAGATATGCCTGGGTCAACAGATGATTTCCCAACCAACGCAGCTATTTTTGATGACGATGCAGCAGGAAGTGGACAGGTAAACCTAGTAAGGTTACTTTCACCTGTGTACGATATTTCAGCAGCTGCATCAGCCGATCTAAACTTTGATTACTCTTTACAGGATTTTGCAGGTGATGGAGATTTCTTTGTAGAAGTATGGGACGGTTCTGCTTGGCAGGAAATCCTTTTTGTAACAGAAGACACACCTCCAACAAGCTTAGGCACAACAGATATGATGCCCTTTGCAAATCCAGATTTCCAAGTGCGTTTTACGTATGATGACAATGGCGGCTTTGCTTGGGGAGCTGGTGTAGATAACTTCGCCTTAAACTATGAATTATCTACCTCTCCACCATTAGAAGTTGCACTGGATGCTAGCGGAAATGCTACAATCCCTGCTGACGATCTAATCCAGACCGTTACTGAATCTTGTGGTTATACTGTAACCGTAGGAGGCCCTGCTACAGGCGGTGGTTCAACTACTGAAACATTAGAAACTACTTTTGCAGGTGGAAATGGTCTTGATGGTGCTATGTTTGATATTGTAGCCATTAACGAAGTTACTATTAACTCTTTTGACGTTAACTTGGATACAGGTATAACTGATGATGTAGAAGTATATTACAAATCTGGAACGTGGGTAGGTTTTGAAGAAGACGCTGCTGCTTGGACTTTACTTGGTACGGCCAATGTAACTTCGGCAGGTGATGGTCTTCCTACACCATTGAACCTAAGTTTAGGACAAACAATCGCTGAAGGTGAAACAGGTGCATTTTATGTAACGACTACTGCAGGTGGTATGAACTATACGGATGGTACAACAACTGGAGCTGTATTTGCTTCTGATGATAATATCGAATTTTTAGAAGGAGCTGGAAAATCATATCCTTTTGGAGGTTCAACATTTGACCCTCGTGTTTTCAATGGAAATATTATTTATGATGTAGGACCTCCAGTAGACAATAACGTTAGTTTTGACTGTTCTATGTTGGGTGAAAACCAAATAGAGGTGTTTGTTACCGATGATAGTGGAAACTTTAGTTCTTGTACTGCAACTGTAAATGTGATTGATATCACTGCACCTGTTATTACCTGTGCTGGTAATCCAGGTCCTGTAAGTATTCTTGAAGAATTTGAAGGAAGTACTATTCCAGATGGATGGAGTACTGTTATAGATGCTGGTGTTCAAGATTGGACTTTTGGTTCAGGTGAAATGCCTTCTGGCCCAAGTTTCTCAACTAACGCAGCTATTTTTGATGACGATGCAGCAGGAAGTGGTGAAGTTAACTTTGCTACTTTATATTCTCCTGTATATGACATAACAGGTTCTAGTACAGCTTCTATCTCATTTGATTACACTATGGAAGATTTCCTAGGCGCTGGGATATTCATCGTAGAAGTTTATGACGGTTCTGCTTGGCAAGAAGTACTTTTTGCTGATGCAAGTACAGGTCTTGTAAACTCAGGAATGATTGATATGTTACCATATTTAAATGAAGCCTTCCAGGTTAGATTTACTTATGATGATGAAGGCTCTTGGGCTTGGGGTGCAGGTGTAGATAACTTCCAGTTAAACTATGAAGTTACCGAAATCACACCTGTTGATATAGAACTTGGACCTGACGGAACTGCTACTATCGATCCTAACAGCTTGATCCAAAACGTTGACGAAGCTTGTGGGATTTCCACAGTAGCTTCTGATATCACTGAAGTGAGCTGTGCCGATATCGGTACGCCAATGACCATTACGATTTTTGCAAGCGATGCAAGCGGGAACATTGCCTCTTGTACTGCTGAAATCAACGTGGTTGATACAGTGGCACCAGAAGTGACCTGCCCTGAAGATCAATCTGTAGATCCAGGGGAAGGAAACCTGTTCTATGAAGTACCTGATTATTTTGCAACCGGAGAAGGTTCTGCACTGGACAACTGTACAGACCCTGTGTCAATAACAACACAAGACCCAGCACCAGGAGAATTAATTCCTGATGGTGAGTACACGGTTACATTGACTGCTGAAGATGAGTACGGAAATGTAGGTACTTGTAGCTTCCAGTTGACTGTTGAAAGTGTATTAGGTGTAGATGACAACTCTTTGAGTTCTTCTATAGCTATGTACCCTAACCCAGCTGATAGCCAGGTTACCATTACCAATAAATCAAACATCGCATTGCAAAATGCAGTGGTTTATGACATCAATGGTAAACTGATCAGCCAATACGACCTTAGCAATATGCAAGGAGAACGGGTGATCGATGTTTCGGCATTGGCGTCTGGAGTGTACGTGGTACAGATTACAAGCGATAAGTCAAGCGTTTCAAAACGATTGATCAAGGAGTAATCCTATCATAATAACCAACCAAAGCAAAACCCCTTCACAAATTTGTGAAGGGGTTTTCATTTTATATAATATTAAAAAGATGGTAAGTTGCTATTTGTTTTTAGTTCCTTTTACGGTTTTAGGTTTTATTTTAAACTTCCCACGTTTTGGGCGAAGTTTACCATAACTCCCAATAGCAATTTTACCTCTTTTGGTTTTCTTATCTCCTTTACCCATTATTTTTTGTTTTGTTGATCTTTAATGGTTTTCTCATCAATATCTACCTCATTTGTTTCTTGATTTGGTTTACCGGTAGGATTGGTAGGGTTCTTTTGTTTTTCTTTACGTTCAAACTTCTTAGCCATAATGTTATAATTTTAAATTCAAGAGAAAGCTAAAAATAATCAATCATAATTTGTATTAATAACCTACTAAAGTATGGTTAAAATTAACGTAACTGCTTAATAAAGGACGTAATACCTGATAATCCATCATTTGTTAATGTCTTAATAAAAGCACTGCCTATAATGGCTCCCTTGGCTTTTAGTGTAGCTTGTGAAAAGGTTTCAGCATTATTAATACCAAAACCGACTATTTGTGGATTATTCAGTTGTAATTCATCGATTCTATTAAAATATGAAATTTGCTCTTCAGCAAATCCAGAAGTTTTACCCGTAGTACTGGCGCTACTTACCATATAAATAAACCCATTTGAAGCTTCATCAATTTCTCTAATTCTTTCTTCTGAAGTTTGCGGGGTGATCAAAAATATATTGGCGAGGTTATGTTTTTCAAAAAGTTGTCGATAATGTAAATTATATTCAGCTAAGGGTAAATCAGGTAAAATAAGTCCATCAATACCAATTTCAGCACATTTCTTACAAAATGCCTCTACGCCGTATTGTAAAACTGGATTAAAATACCCCATAATAATTAATGGAATGGAAATATGGTCACGGATACCTTCCAATTGTTTAAATAAGATTTCAGTGGTCATTCCGTTTTTCAATGCTTCCGTAGAACTTGCCTGTATAGTTGGTCCATCAGCTAAAGGATCGCTAAACGGTAAACCTATTTCAACTATATCAACGCCGTTTTCTTCCAATGATTTCAAAACCGGAATGGTATCATCCAAATTTGGGAACCCAGCTGTAAAATAAATGGATAATAGCTTTTTATCTTGTTGTAATGCTTTTTGTATTCGTTTCATTATAAGTTGAAATAATCGATGTATGTATTTAAATCTTTGTCACCGCGACCGCTTAGGTTAATAACGATAACATCGTCTTTTTTAAATTGTCTATTTTTAAAAATAGCAAGCGCATGACTGGTTTCGATCGCCGGAATAATACCCTCCAGTTTGCTTAATTCCAATCCAGCCTCCATAGCTTCGGTATCGGTAATCGAAATAAATTCTCCGCGTCCACTAGCAAATAGATGAGCGTGCATTGGGCCTACACCTGGATAATCTAATCCTGCCGAAATAGAATAAGGCTCTGTTATCTGTCCATCGGTTGTTTGCATTAATAGAGTTTTACTTCCGTGGATAATCCCCGGTTTTCCTAAAACCGAAGTAGCAGCACTTTCTCCGCTTTTTATGCCTTTTCCGGCAGCTTCCACAGCAATAATACCCACATCTGGATTGTCGAGATAATGATAATAAGCTCCGGCGGCATTACTTCCTCCGCCTACACATGCGACAACATAGTCTGGATTCTCTTTTCCTTCTTTTTCTAATAGTTGGGTTTTTATTTCCTCTGAAATCAAACTTTGGAAGCGTGCCACCATATCAGGGTACGGATGCGGACCTACCACGCTACCAATAATATAATGGGTGTCGGTAGGATTGTTAATCCAATCCCGAATCGCTTCGTTGGTAGCATCTTTTAGTGTTTTACTGCCGCTCGTTGCAGGAATTACAGTAGCGCCAAGCATTTTCATACGAGCTACATTAGGAGCTTGTCGATCCATATCAATTGCTCCCATATACACAACACATTCTATGCCCATAAGTGCACAGACCGTTGCTGTTGCTACACCGTGTTGTCCAGCTCCAGTTTCGGCAATAATACGATTTTTGCCTAATCTCTTTGCCATTAATATCTGCCCAATGGTGTTGTTTACTTTATGTGCTCCGGTATGGCAAAGGTCTTCCCTTTTTAGATAAATATTGGTGTTATATGTTGAAGAAAACCGTTTGGCATAATATAATGGGGTAGGGCGACCAACATATTCTTTAAGAAGTTGTTTAAATTCCTCTTGAAAGCTAGTTTCCTGCATCACATCAAGGTATTGTTGACGCAACTCTTCTACGTTGGGGTATAGCATTTCGGGTATATACGCCCCGCCAAACTCGCCATAATAGCCATTTTCATTTACGTGATAACTCATAAGTTTGATTGTATTGTCTTCAGTTTATCCATAAACTGTTGTAGTTGTTTTGTGTTTTTTAAGCCGGACCTGTCTTCAAATTTACTGTTTACATCAATAGCAAAGATTGGGAGGTTGGTTTTTAGTATTTCTGAAAGTTGCTCTACTTCATCCAAACCAATTCCGCCACTAAGTACAAAAGGTGTTGATGAAGGATAATTTTTTAAAATATTCCAGTTAAAAGCGTAGCCATTTCCGCCTTTTTCTTTTCCTTTCGTGTCAAAAAGAAAAGCAGAAACATAGGGCTCATACTCTTTTAATATTGAAAAATTGAAAGTGTCTTTTATGCCAAAAACTTTCCATATTTCACAACTTATCTCTTCTGAATTAGCCAATTCTTCACAAAAGGAAGGGGTTTCATCTCCATGTAATTGAATAACGTCTAACTGAAATTGCTTTGCTTTGTTTAAAACTTCAGAAATAGTGGCATTAACAAAAACACCTACTTTTTTTACTTCAGAAGGAAGCGAAGGGATGTCACCTTCAAAGTTACGAGGCGAATCCTCGTAAAAAATAAAACCTACATAATCCGGTTGCAGAGCAGCTACCTTCAATAGGTTGTGTTTTATCCCACAGACTTTTAATTGAATGTTTTTCATTGTAGCTGATCTATAAATTGTTTGGCGCTTTCTCCCGGATTGTCAGTTTTCATAAATGTTTCACCTATTAGAAATCCTTTATAACCGTAGTTGCTCAAGGTTTTAATGGTTTCTGGGTTGCTAATGCCACTTTCCGAAACCTTCACAAAGTCATTCGGTATTTTTTCTGAAAGTTCTTTACTAATGTCAATAGAAACCTCAAATGTTTTTAAATTTCTATTGTTTACACCTAACATATCGACAGTTGGCAACAAGGACCGTTGAAGTTCTGCTTCATTATGTGCTTCCAATAAAACATCCAATCCTAAATTTTTTGCCGTTTTTGAAAATTCCTTTAATTGATTATCACTCAAGGAAGCAGCAATTAGTAGAATGGCATCGGCACCATACGCTTTCGCTTCATAAATTTGATACGGATCAATGATGAATTCTTTACGTAACAGCGGAATATCCACACAGTTTCTAGCCAATACCAAATCATCTAAGGATCCGCCAAAATATTTGGTGTCCGTTAAAACCGAAATGCCGCAAACGCCTGCATTGCGGTAACCTGTGACAACTTCAGGTAAATTTACTTGATCATTGATAACCGATTTACTGGGCGAACGCCTTTTGTGTTCAGCGATAATCCCAGTGGTTGAATTGCGTAGCGAGGTAGCTAACGAAATAGGGGTGCGGTTAAATGCTTCCGATTTCTCTAAAAGGGTTATAGGAAAGAGCGCTTTTTTAGCGTTAACTTCCTTTATTTTATTCTGAATAATTTTGTCTAAAATAGTCATTTAAGCGCTCAGTTTTTGAAGTTTCTGCAATACTTGTAGGGCTTTTCCAGACTGTAATGACTCTTTTGCTTTTTCAATTCCCGTTTCAATACTACATTGATTCGCTACAGAAATAGCCATCCCAGCATTGGCGCAAACTACATTATTTTGCTCCTCGGTGCCGTTACCTGAAATAATATTCTTGAAAATTTTAGCAGAAGACGCTACCGTATCACCACCATGAATATCGGATTGTTTGATGGTCTTAAAGCCAAAATCTTCAGGTTGCATAATTTTTTCCGAAGCATTCGAAATTATTTTTACTGGTCCAGTCAATGAAATTTCATCATAGCCGTCCATCGCATGCAAAATAGCATATTCTTTTTGGCTATTTTGGTATAAATAACCATATAAACGAGCCAATTCCAGGTTAAAAACGCCCACTAATTGATTTTTTGGAAAAGCAGGATTTACCATAGGTCCCAACATGTTAAAGAAGGTTTTTACCGCTAAATCCCTTCTTATGGGTGCTACATTTTTCATAGCTGGGTGGAAAAGTGGCGCATGTAAAATACAAATTCCTGCTTCGTCTAAGCTTCGTTTTAAAAAGTCAGTTTCGTTACTGAATTTTATTCCCAATTCTTCCATTACATTACTACTTCCGCTAATAGAAGAAACTCCATAATTACCGTGCTTGGTAACCAAAACACCAGCTCCAGCAGTAACAAAAGATGAGAGCGTAGAAATATTAAAAGTGTCTTTGCTGTCGCCTCCAGTTCCACAAAGATCGATGGTGTTATAACCTTTTAAGTTCACTGCAAGACACAAATCTAGCAGTGCATCACGAAAACCTTCCAATTCCTCGAGTGTGACGCTTCGCATCATAAATACGGTTAAAAAAGCGGCTATTTGGCTTTGATTAAAATTTCCTTCACTAATAGAAACCAAAATGTTCCGGGCTTCTTCTTTGGTTAAGTGTTCATGATTTATAAGTCTATTAAGTACTTGTTTCATTCTGTTTTTAAATATTGCGAAACTGATAGTGGTTTAAAAAACCAATTAGAGCATCAAAAATATAGATTGCTTTTTTAAAAATAGTGTTCCTGCTAGTATAAAATACAGGGAAGGTTAATTTTAAAAAGAAGTTTTTTAAAATAGTAAACTGGCTTTCTACATTGAGAAACCTTGCTTACACAAAATCAGTAAAAAAATGTGTTTAATTAAGTGAAAAGGTAGTGCCTTCTTTTCCGTCTTTAAGTTGTATCCCTGCTTTTTGCAATTCGTCCCGAATTCGGTCGCTCGTTGCAAAATCCTTATTGGCACGAGCTTGATCTCTAAGTTCGATAAGCAATTGAATGGCTTCATTTAATTTGTTACCATCTTGGGAATCGCTTTCTGCTATATCGACCAATCCTAATACATCGAAAATAAAATCTTGCATAGTCTGTTGTACTATTTGCAAGTCTTTTTCAGTAATAGTTTCGTTGTTGTCTAATAACGCATTGATAAACTTAGCTGCTTCAAACAATTGTGCGATAAGAATAGGACTGTTAAAGTCGTCATTCATGGCATCATAACAAGATTGACGCCATCGGGTTACGTCTATACTACTACTTTCAGATGTTTTTACGCCACCAATTGAGCGGTAAGCATCCATTAAGCGGTTAAACCCTTTTTCGGAAGCTTCTAACGCTTCTTTTGAAAAGTCTAAAATGCTACGATACTGCGCTTGGTACATGAAAAACTTAACCACAGTTGGCGCAAACGGCTTGTTGAAAATATCATTGTTACCCGTAAACATATCTCTTGGAAGAATAAAGTTTCCGGTAGATTTAGACATTTTTTTTCCGTTTAGCGTAAGCATATTGGCGTGCATCCAGTAATTTACTGGATTTTGATCATTAGCAGCTTCGGCTTGAGCAATTTCACATTCGTGATGAGGGAATTTTAAATCCATTCCACCACCATGAATATCAAATTGATTGCCTAAATATTTAGTGCTCATTACTGTACATTCTAAATGCCAACCCGGGAAACCGTCACTCCAAGGTGATGGCCAGCGCATAATATGCTGTGGTTCGGCTTTTTTCCATAGTGCAAAATCCTGTGGATTTTTCTTATCACTTTGGGCTGTCAATTCACGAGTGTTAGCGATCATATCCTCTAAATTCCGACCACTTAGAATACCGTAATGATGATCTTCGTTGTATTTCATCACATCAAAATAAACAGAGCCGTTTTTTTCATAGGCATAGCCTTGTTTAATGATGTTTTCTACAATTTGTATTTGCTCAATAATATGCCCTGTTGCCGTAGGTTCAATACTTGGTGGGTGTGCATTGAAGGTTTCCATAATAGTATGGAAATCGACCGTATATTTCTGAACCACTTCCATCGGTTCTATTTGCTCGATACGGGCTTTCTTCAAAATAGGATCGTCCCCACTTTCACCGTCATTTTCAAGATGTCCTGCATCGGTGATGTTACGGACATAGCGAACTTTATATCCAAGATGTTTTAAATAACGAAAAACAAGATCGAACGATAAAAACGTACGGCAATTCCCTAAATGTACATTACTATAAACAGTTGGGCCACATACGTACATACCGATAGCGCCTTCGTTTATAGGTGTAAATATCTCTTTCTGTTTAGAAATGGAATTGTAAATGGTAAGTTCTTGTTCTTCGTAACGTTTCATCTAATTGAGTAAAGTTTCAACTTAAATATTAAAATTCAGTATCCAGATTGATGTAATCTAAAAAGTCTCTTCGTGTTTCAGCATTTTTAAACTTTCCGCCAAATTCACTAGTAACAGTACTGCTGTCTATGTCGCGTATTCCTCTAGAGTTTACACATAAATGCTTCGCATCGATTACACAAGCTACATCCTCTGTATTCAGTACTTTTTGTAATTCTTTGACTACCTGCATGGTAAGACGTTCCTGAACTTGTGGTCGTTTAGCAAAATAATCGACAATACGGTTCATTTTTGAAAGTCCTACAACGGTTCCGTTTGAAATGTAAGCGATATGCGCTTTTCCAACAATAGGGAGTAAATGGTGCTCACAAGTAGAGTAGAGGGTGATGTTTTTTTCAACCAACATTTCTCCATACTTATACTTATTATCAAAGGTTGAGGCCTTTGGTTTCCTGTCGGGATGTAATCCTCCAAAGATTTCTTGAACAAACATTTTGGCGACCCGATTAGGTGTTCCTTTTAGGCTATCGTCTGTTAAATCGAGCCCAAGTGTTTCCATAATACTATGGACATCTTTTTTAATTCGCTCAATTTTTTCAATATCACTAAGTTCGAAAGCATCTGGGCGTAATGGGGTATCTGTAGAACTCCCTACGTGGTCATCACCCATTGCTTCAATATCTTTTAGCTGTTTTTCTAAATCCATTTGTGTGTAAATGAGAACTAAATAATGGTTGCAAAGATACACATTCGTTACATGCTATAAAAAATTGCTTATCACTATTTTTAATGTTGAAATTCGGTCTTTTTATACCACTTTTAAAATTAAAAAACCCTACGATATTCGCAGGGTTTTAAAAATATATATACTGTTATTTATTTAGTCTTTTCCAGAACACTTTTGTCGTCAGATAAGACAGTACCTTTTATTTTTAGGGCTTTAACAGGTTCGTCTGCATTCGAGTAAACCGTAACGGTTTTTCTAATGGGGCCTAGGCGATTTGTATCATATTTAACCTGAATAGTACTAGATGCTCCTGGAGCAACGGCACCTTCTGGTTTTTTAGGGACGGTACAACCGCAACTGGATTTAACATCAGTAACTACTAATGGTTCGTCTCCAACGTTGGTAAATTCAAAAACACGCACACCATCACTACCTTTTGCGATTTCGCCGTAATCTATTGTTTCAGATTTAAATTCAAATTTTGCTTGGGCGTTTGCGGCAAATCCAAAAAGTGCTACAAATGCAATTAATGCTAATTTTTTCATGATTTCTAAAATTTTAGAGTATGCTAATGTACATATCTTTGGTACAATCTGCAAAATAAGTTATTCACTTTTATAATCTTGCAGATATAGCTACTTTTGTAGGCTATAGTTCAAAAATTAGACCAAATTATGGCAGTAGCAGCAAAATATAGTGCTCAAGACGTTGAAAACAAATGGTATAGCCATTGGATGGAAAATGGATATTTTCATTCTGAAGTAAATGAAAAAGAACCTTATGCTATTGTAATACCCCCGCCAAACGTAACGGGAGTATTACATATGGGGCATATGCTTAATAATACCATCCAAGATGTATTAATACGTAGAGCTCGTTTAAAAGGCTACAATGCTTGCTGGGTGCCGGGTACAGACCATGCTTCTATTGCAACCGAAGCCAAGGTGGTTGCTAAATTAAAAAGCGAAGGGATTGATAAAAACAGCCTGACACGTGAAGATTTCTTAGAACATGCTTGGGAATGGACGCACAAGCATGGAGGGATTATTCTAGATCAATTGAAGAAACTTGGAGCTTCCTGCGACTGGGAGCGTACAAAATTTACGATGGATGACGATATGTCAGCGTCTGTAATCAAGGTTTTTGTTGATTTATATAAAAAAGGGCACGTATATCGCGGGTACCGAATGGTAAACTGGGATCCCCAGGCCAAAACTACATTGTCTGACGAAGAGGTGGTTCACATTGAAAAACAAGGTAATTTATACTACCTAAACTATAAAATTGAAGGAAGTGATGAATCGTTAACCATTGCAACTACACGTCCTGAAACTATATTAGGTGATACCGCAATCTGTATAAACCCAAATGATGAGCGCTTTATACACCTAAAAGGAAAGAAAGCAATTGTACCTATCTGTAATCGAGTTATTCCTATTATTGAAGACGAATATGTTGATCTTGAGTTTGGTACGGGTTGCTTAAAAGTAACGCCAGCCCACGATGAGAACGATAAAATATTGGGTGATAAGCACAACTTGGAAGTTATCGATATTTTAAATGACGATGCTACGTTAAACGAATACGGCTTGCACTTTCAAGGAAAGGATCGTTTTGTGGTTAGAAAAGAGATTGTAGCCGAATTAAAAGAATTAGGTGTTCTTGATAAAATTGAGCAACATACTAATAAAATTGGAACGAGCGAGCGTACTGGAGCTGTTATCGAGCCGAGGCTTAGTGATCAATGGTTCTTAAAAATGAAAGAATTAGCACAACCTGCTTTAGATTCTGTACTTGAAAAAGACATTAAGTTAGTTCCAGAAAAATTCATCAATACGTACCGCCATTGGATGGAAAATGTTCGCGATTGGAATATTTCACGTCAGTTGTGGTGGGGACATCAAATTCCTGCGTATTACTACGGAAACGGGAAAGAAGACTTTGTTGTCGCCGAAACTGCTGAAGAAGCTTTGCAGATAGCGAAAGAAAAATCGGGCAATGCAGATTTGAAAGCAACCGATTTAATTCAAGATGCTGATGCGCTGGATACTTGGTTTTCATCTTGGTTGTGGCCAATTAGTGTTTTTAACGGAATTCTAGAGCCGGATAATGATGAGATAAACTATTATTACCCTACAAAAGACTTAGTGACCGCACCCGAAATATTATTCTTCTGGGTGGCGCGTATGATTATCGCAGGATACGAATACCGTGATGAGAAACCATTTAGCAGTGTTTATTTAACAGGAATTGTACGCGATAAACAACGTCGCAAGATGAGTAAATCGTTAGGAAACTCACCAGACCCTATCGAGTTGATGAATAAATACGGAGCCGATGGGGTTCGTGTTGGGATGCTGTTGAGTTCACCTGCCGGAAACGATTTAATGTTCGAGGAAGACCTTTGTAAGCAGGGTAGTGGTTTTGTAAATAAAATATGGAATGCATACCGATTAATTGATGGTTGGGAGATTTCAGAAGAAAAATCTGAAACACAAACCGATGCTATTGCTATAAACTGGTATAAAAATAAGTTTGCTAAGACCATTACCGAAATTGAAGATCATTACAGCAAATACCGAATTAGCGACGCGCTAATGGCTACTTATAAGTTAGTTTGGGACGATTTCTGTTCGTGGTTGTTAGAGATGGTGAAACCAGGATTTGGGGAGCCTATTTCGGCTACAACCTATAAAAAAGTAATTGAGGTATTAGAAGACAATCTAAAAATACTGCATCCGTTTGTGCCTTTTATTTCTGAAGAAATTTGGCAAAACATTACAAAACGTTCTAAAGACGAAGCTTTGATTGTTGCTGAATGGCCAACCGATACTGAGTTTGACAAAAAAATAATTAAAGAATTTGAGTTTGCTTCGGAAGTAATTTCAGGAATTCGAACGATTAGAAAAGAAAAGAACATTTCATTTAAAGATACCATTTCGGTGTTTGTAATCAATAATGAAAAGGTAGACGCTACGTTCGATTCAGTAATAAAGAAGTTAGGGAACCTTTCTGAGTTAAATTATATTTCAGAGAAAATTGATGGTGCTTTAACCTTCAGAATTAAAAGTAACGAATACTTTGTGCCTATTGAAGGGGCAATCGATGTTGAAGATGAAATAGCTAAGCTAAGTGAAGAATTAAAATACACCGAGGGTTTTCTAAAAAGTGTACAGGGCAAACTAAAAAACGAACGTTTTGTAAATAATGCACCTGAAAAAGTGGTGGCTATGGAAAAGCAAAAAGAAGCAGATGCGCTGGCTAAAATAGAAACTTTAAAAACTAGTTTGGCTAGTTTAAAATAGCTTAAAGCCGTTAAATTTTCTTAATTTCCTATAAATAAGGCGTTAATTTCCTTTTAAAATCAATCGTTTGACTGTAATTTGAGTAAAAATTTAAATTATGGATCAAGCTAAGTATGACCAAATGCAAGGTATGTTGAATAAGTTAGAAGACATTAAAAACAGCCAAGAAAGCATTATTGATAAAATTAACCACGTAATAACCGATCTTTTTCAGAATCCTGACAAAGATTTGGAAAAAGCAATGGAAACTGCGCACGAAAAGGCTTCGGCTAATGTTGATAAGATTGCAGAAGCTATTGATGAGTATGAAATTAAGTTCAATAAAGCGCAGCAAGAATAAAGACTATAAATTTATATTCGAAAGCCTCAATTAGTAAATAATTGGGGCTTTTTCTATTTTCGGTAGAGAAAATAGGTGTTTACCGCTTCTATATATTTTAATTTGGCTTCACGAGTGGTCATTCCCTTTGTTTGGAAGAGCGCATTTGTTTTAAATGCTGAAATGAGCGGTTTACTGCTTCGTGCAGAATCGGCATCACTAGTGGCTCTTTTATAGTAGGCATAAAGCCGTAGCAGAACATCGGCAGGAAAGGGTTCCGTATGTTCGTTGATGCTATCGACCGCTTTTTGAAAGGCGGTATCTAATTCTTTATCGTTCATTTTGATGCCAATAGGGTAATTCCTCCTTTAACTTTTTGATTCAAGGATACGTTAATTTTTGCATCTAAAGGTAAAAAAACATCTACTCTGGAGCCAAATTTTATAAAGCCACTGTCGTCTGTTTGGTTTACCGTTTGTCCTTCTTTGGCATAATTAACAATGCGTTTTGCCATGGCACCGGCTATTTGGCGGTGCAATACATCTCCAAATTCTTTAGATTTCACAACAACTGTAGTGCGTTCGTTTTCTTCGGAAGATTTGGGGTGCCACGCCACTAAAAATTTACCGGGATGATACTTGCTGTAAACTACTTCCCCGCCAACAGGATATCGTGTAACATGTACATTTACTGGTGACATAAACACCGAAACCTGTATTCTTTTTTCGTTGTAGTATTCTTTATCAAAAACTTCTTCTATAACAACTACTTTACCATCTACTGGTGATAAAACGTGGTTGTCATCTGTTTTAAAAGCTCGTTTTGGATTTCTGAAAAATTGTAGTATCAACACCAATAAAATTATTAGTGAAATAACAATTCCTCCTTTTATAAAGGAATTTTCAACAAAATAATCAGCTACAAGGCTCAACACAATGCAAACTGCAAGTGCTACTAAAATGATTTTATGTCCTTCTTTATGAAACATAATAAACTATTTGTAAAAATGCGTAAATAAATGGACTGGCAAAAATAATACTGTCAAGTCTGTCGTACAATCCGCCGTGACCGGGCATTAATATACCACTGTCTTTTACGCCGGCTTGTCTCTTAAATTTCGATTGAATTAAATCGCCGATAGTTCCAAAAACGGAAGCTATAATTGCCATTATGATCCAAACTATAAGATTAAACTGAATCGTTAATTCTGGCTTGTAAGCCTCTAAACACTTAAATATAAGAAAACTTGCTAAAATAGCGCCTGCCAAACCACCTATAAATCCTTCAACTGTTTTTTTAGGTGAAATACGCTCCAAGAGTTTTCTTTTTCCGAAGTTTTTACCTACTAGATAAGCGAATGAATCGTTGAACCAAATTAAGAAGAATACACCACCAATTATTTCAGGGGTGAAGTCTCCTGCATAAACTGGGATAAGTGTTAAAAAGACAAACCCGCTGATTAAATATAATATAATAGCAACGTATTTTTTCTTTTCGAACATAGGTATTTTGCTTACCCAGAGTACATCTTTCAAAAGAAAAAGGTTTACAAAGCAACAAAGTATAAGTAATAAAGTGACAGCATTATTGTCGAAAATTGAATAACTGAAAAAGTATAGGGCTCCAGCCAATAAGGCATAAGCAAGATAACTTTTTAAATGTACCAGTTTTAAAAATTCACTTAATGTAATAACGGAAAGTATAAAGAAAAGACCCATAAACCATTCGCGCGAGGTAAACATAGAAATAATAACTATCGAAATGTAAAGCACACCCGATAGGGTTCGCACAATGAGTTCCTTCATATTATAGGTCTTCCAGTAGCAACAAATATAGGTTTTTTGTGCTACTTCCGTAACTCATAAAGTCCTTTTCTTTGTCAGTTTCAAAGTCCTGAATAGTAGTGATATTGGTAGGAATTTGGTTTGGATTTCGCGTTTTGATGATGCGAAGCCCTTCACTTATAGTGTCGACCAACTGGCTTGTAGTTGCAAAAACAACAAAATTAAAGGGTAGTTCACTAAGTTTCTTTTCTTTAATTTGGTTTGAAGAAAGTAGGATAGAACCGTTTTTTGCGACTAAAGATTCGCAGGTGGTTAAAAAGAATGTAGTGTCTCCTTTTTTAGTAAAGTTTAAATTAAATCCATCAAAACGGGAAGAGAGGTTTTCATCAACACAGAAAACATCTTGTTCGTACCAATCGTTTTCAATCAAAATATTGTCAAACGTTTCTAAGACTTCGTCCATAGATTCACAGTACAGAAATTTACCACCGTTTTTATTGAAGTTATACGTAAACTTTTCATCTACAGGAAGTTTTTCTTCTGGGTAATATTTGCTCGTGTCAGATTGTTTAGCTTTTTCATCTGACTTGTGTTTCTTAGGGTTTAAAAGTCTTTTAAACAGACTCATTCATTGTTTATTGAGGAGTTCGTAATACGTTTAACTTCAAATATATAAAATCTAAGGGGAAGAATAGATACTTAAAACCAAACTTTATAATAAAAAAGATAGGTGGCTTAGTTAGTAGCCACCTTTTCTTCTTCACTTTCTTGATTTTCGTCGTCGTTATCATCTTTATTTTCAGCCTCTTTGTTTTCTATGTCCTTTTTAAATGGACGTTCGCCGAAAATACGCTCTAAACTTTCCTTAAAGATTACTTCTTTTTCAAGTAGCTCTTCAGCAAGTTCAGTTAGTTTGTCTTTATTCTTCTCTAAAAGATCTAAGGCTCTTTGGTATTGTGCTTCAATAAGGTTTGAAATTTCCTTATCAATCAATTCAGCCGTTTTTTCGCTATAGGGTTTATTGAAGTTATACTCGTTTTGACCACTAGAATCGTAATAGGTAAGGTTTCCTACCTTTTCATTAAGGCCATAAATAGTGACCATGGCTCTGGCTTGCTTTGTTATTTTTTCCAAATCACTTAAAGCACCTGTACTAATCTTATCGAATATAACCTTTTCTGCGGCTCTACCGCCTAAAGCTGCGCACATTTCGTCCAGCATTTGTTCAGGACGAACAATTAAGCGTTCTTCAGGTAAATACCAAGCCGCACCTAACGACTGTCCTCTAGGTACTATCGTGACTTTAACAAGTGGCGCTGCGTGTTCCAACATCCAACTTATTGTTGCGTGACCAGCTTCGTGAAAGGCAATTGCTTTTTTCTCGTCTGGAGTAATGATTTTATTTTTCTTTTCCAGTCCACCAACAATACGGTCTACCGCATCTAAGAAATCTTGTTTTCCAACAGACTTATTTTCTTTTCGAGCGGCAATTAAAGCAGCTTCATTACAAACATTTGCTATATCGGCACCCGAAAATCCTGGGGTTTGTTTAGCAAGAAAATCTGTGTTTAATGAATCGTCTATTTTTAATGGGCGAAGGTGAACTTCAAATATCTCTTTACGTTCCCGTACATCGGGAAGGTCAACATATATCTGTCTATCGAAACGTCCGGCACGCATTAAGGCTTTATCCAATACATCGGCTCGGTTAGTGGCCGCAACAACAATTACGTTTGTGTTAGTGCCAAAACCATCCATTTCGGTCAGCAATTGGTTAAGGGTATTTTCACGTTCATCGTTTGAGCCTCCAAAATTGCTTTTGCCTCGGGCACGACCTATGGCATCAATCTCATCAATAAAAATGATGGATGGTGATTTTTCTTTTGCTTGTTTAAAAAGATCGCGAACACGTGATGCACCAACCCCTACAAACATTTCGACAAAATCTGAACCGGATAGCGAGAAAAAAGGAACTTTCGCCTCTCCAGCAACGGCTTTTGCCAATAGTGTTTTACCAGTACCTGGAGGTCCTACCAATAAAGCGCCTTTTGGTATTTTACCACCTAATGCGGTATATTTTTCAGGGTTTTTTAGAAAATCAACAACTTCCTGTACTTCTTCTTTAGCTCCTTCAAGTCCGGCAACATCTTTAAAGCTGGTTTTAACATCGGTTTTCTCGTCAAAGAGTTTAGCTTTTGATTTACCAATATTAAAAATTTGACCTCCAGCACCACCGCCAGCACCAGATGACATTCGTCTCATAATGAAAATCCAGATACCAATTATGATTACGAAGGGAAGAAGTGTTATTAATAGGTCGCCCCACATATTTTCTTCGGTATCCCACACTAATTGAGTATCAAGATTGTTCTCTTTTTTTATCTCGTTAATGTCATTTTCAAAATTTTGTTCGTCACCAAACTCAAACTGATAATTTGGGTCGTCAGCAGTTGGTGCCAATATGCCTGTGCCAGTAGTTTTTGAATGTACTTGTTTGTTTTTTGCCTCTTGTGTAAGGAAAACTTTTGCAACTTTATGATTTACAATTTTAACCTTTGCGACATCACCGTCCCTTAAAAATTGTTCAAATTGTGATTTAGTTGTTTTTTCTGGTTGTGACCAATTACCACCAAAAAATTGGATGCCCATAAACAATAGGAATATGGCAGCATAAATCCAATAATTATTGAATTTTGGCTTTTTCTTTTCAGACTTATTATTTTTATCTTCTTTTGCCATATGGCTTAATTTCTTTAGTAAGTTGTTTCAATTTTTACAGATTTGGCATCTCCCCACAATCCTTCAATATCGTAAAATTCACGAATATGTTTTTGGAATACATGAACCACTACGTGCACAAAATCCATTAGTATCCACTCGGCATTGTTGCTACCTTCAATATGCCAAGGCTTTTCTTTTAAAGATTTACTAACGGTTTTTTGAATGGAGTTAACAATAGCGTTAACTTGTGTGTTTGAGGTACCGTTGCAGATGATAAAATAATCGCAAACGGTGTTTTCTATATCCCTAAGGTCCAATATTTCAATATCTTGACCTTTAACATCTTCAATCCCTTTTAAAATATGCGTAATAAGTTGATCTGTTTCTTGTTCTTTCTTCGACATTAACCTAATTTAATTTTCGCAAAGTTATTACTTTTTTGTTTCTTGATACCCTAAAAAAAGGATATAGTAGTAAATTATTACATGTGAAGATAATCAAACTTAATGCCATTGACTCCACGAATACTTACCTTAAGAACTTAAGTAAAGAAGTTATATTGGAAGATGAAGTGGTCGTGTTGGCAAAAGAACAGCTTTCCGGAAGGGGACAACGAGAAGCAATATGGTTGTCAAAAGCAGGGGAAAGCCTTACATTTAGTATGTTTAAGCGTATTGATAAGTTGCCTGCAGAACATCAATTTTTATTAGTGATGCTAACCTCTTTGGCCTTAAAAGATGCATTAAAGGAATTGCAAATTCCAAATATTGCCATAAAGTGGCCTAACGACATCTTGTCACGTTCTAAGAAACTTTGCGGTGTTTTAATCGAAAATACCTTGCAGAAAACAATGATAACCTCTTGTATAGCAGGTGTGGGGCTTAATGTGAATGAAACTGAGCTTAATGCACTGCCACAAGCAACTTCAATGCGATTAGCAAGTGGTAAAAAGCTTAATATGGATGAAGTATTTAATCTGGTGGTCGACGCTTTGCTTATTAGATTTAAAAATATTCAATCAACCGATTTTCCAAAAGTAAAAAAAGAGTACGAAGCTTCACTTTTCAGAAAAGATGCGGTTTCAGTTTTTGAACGTCCTTCGGGAATACGATTTAATGGTGTGATAAAAGGTGTTATGGATACGGGTGCTCTACTAATTGAAAATGAACAGGAAGAAGTAGAGCAGTTTCAGTTAAAAGAAATTAAATTACTGTATTAAAGCGTTTCCATATTTGTGGTAAGCGTTTCCAGAAATTTTGAAATAGGGCTCTTTATCATCATCGCCATCATGCTGTTAAACTCACCTTCAAATAATAGTTCGGCTTGCGAAGTCGAATCGTCAACAGGTTCAACATTTGCAGTGAGTGTAAAGGGAAGCTTATCACTTATAGCACCTAAAACTACTTTGTTTGGCGGGTTTACTTCTTTTACTTCCAAAGCTATTTCTGGCATGCCTTTAAGGGCAAATACAAAGGCGTTCTCTCTTATTACTTCAAACTTGCTGATGTTTTCAGGCATTAACTGCTCAAAATTTTTAACATCACTTAAAAAAAGACAAAGCTCTTCGCCTGATTTATTTACGGTTACTTTTTTACTTGTTAGGTTCATCTATATATTTTAGTAGGTTCTATTTACCTGTTTTTTTTAATTGTGGGTCCCAATTGGCAGGGTCGGTACGCCAATTTGATAATAATTCTTTTTCTTCAGCAGAAATATAACTGGATTTTTCAGCTTGTTGCAACAAATGATCGTAATCGCTCAAGGTATGCAGTTCGATACTTGCTTTTTTGAAATTTTCTTCAGAAATATTAAAACCATACGTGAATATAGCCAACATTCCTTTTACGTTTAAGTTTGCCTCTTCCAATGCTTTTGCAGCCAATAAGCTACTGTTGCCGGTGCTGATAAGGTCTTCAATGATAACCACATTTTGATTGGCTTCTACAAATCCTTCTATTTTATTTTGTCTGCCGTGTTTCTTAGCTTCAGGCCTAACATAACAAAACGGGAGGCCTAAAATATCGGCCACTAAAGCGCCAATGCCAATAGCACCAGTGGCTACTCCAGCGATAACGTCTGGCTTTCCGTAGAGGATTTCTACTTGTTTGGCTAAATTTTCCCGAAGGTAATTTCTTATGGCGGGATACGATAAAGTAATCCTGTTATCACAATATATTGGAGAATTCCAGCCAGATGCCCACGTAAAAGGTTTTTGTGGTTGTAATTTTATTGCATTAATTTGCAATAATAATTCGGCCGTTTTTTGCGCGGTTTCTTTGTTTAAAATCATACTGCAAATGTATAAAGTTTTTGTTAAAGATATTCCTATAATTCTCTCAACCGAAGAAAATATAGGTAAACAATATAAAGCCATTCCCCTTAAACTGGCCCGGTTTAAAAAACTGATTAAAAAAATAAATAAAGGTGAGCTGCTGTATGTGAACCTATACCATAAAAACCCAGAGAAATTAGAAAAATTTCTTCGGAAAAAACTACCAGTAGTCGAAGCTGCTGGCGGAATGGTTTTTAACGATAAAAAAGAAATTCTCTTTATCTACCGAAATAAAAAGTGGGACCTGCCAAAAGGTAAAATTGAGAAAAAGGAGACCCATGAAGAAGCTGCCATACGTGAAGTTCAAGAAGAAACAGGTATAAAGGAACTTGAAATCCGTGAGTTTTTAACGAAAACCTACCACGTTTTTAAAAGGAATGGAAAATTTAAATTAAAAGTCACTTATTGGTATAAAATGCACAGCAATTATGAAGGGCCTTTAACTCCTGAAAAAAAGGAAGGAATTAAAAAAGTGAAGTGGAAAAACTTTGAAAAATCCCAAAAAGCACTTACCAAAAGTTATGAAAACATTAAGCTTCTTTTTCCGAAGGAATACTTAACCACCCACCCTAATGATCGGGTAGCGAAGGTGTGACTTTTCATAATTGGGAGATTGTTTGTGTATCCAGTCTAACTGCGCGTACCAGTTTTTAGCAAAGTCAGGGTCATTTTCCTTTTTCTCTTCAAACGCTTTCTTTATTTCCGGATTGTTGTTTAAAAAAGCTTCAGCTTTGTCTTCCCACACATAGGGTGAAAAACCTTCCTTTTGTTGAAGGATAGTATCGAAAAAGTTCCAATTGAAAAAAGAATCTGTTGCTGTGGGCTCTAATGTTTCAACCAAATATCGAACACCTTCTTGGTCGGTTTTTGCTATATAATCACCTTTCTTAACCTTAACATTCTCTGTTTTAGTTGAAACTTCGGTGTTATAATGTAAATAATGGCCTTCGTAAGGGCTTTTTACGGTTTCAAAGTTTTCAATCTTATATACTTCCGCAGTCATAACCGTATCTTTCTGTACTTTTTCAAGTTTAATTTTATTTTGTTTTAATAAATTGATTACGTTCCAATACCCCTTAGGGATAATATAAGATTCTGGAATGGTAACTGATTTTTTGGGTTTAAAATAATCGTAATAGGTTATTTCTTTAGTGAAGGGTTTGTCTCGATTATATTTTAGTCGTTTGGCACCGGTAATTTTACTGTCAATCATTTCGCCTTCATAACCTTTAAATTGTATGGTAGATGACTGACTACTATCAATTTGCCATTGTACAGGGTAGGTGACGCCTGCTTTATAAGTTAAACGGTTAGAGTTTCGGAGTTGGTGTATAAGTTCTGCGTCTTTATCGGCAATATTAATCATGCTCTTCATAAGTTCGTAGGTGCCTTCAACTCGATCTTTGTATGGTTTCAGCATATGTGTCTCTACCATCATTCCTAAGGTGTTGAACAACGTGGTGTAGCCAGTAGAGTAGCGGGGAGAGTCTTTAAATTGAGAAAAGCCACTTTCAGGAGTTCTATTAAAGACGTTTACATACGGAGTAATATCCCATTTTTTTTGTTGAAGGGAATCTTCTAGTTGTGGCATTAATGAGCTCTGAACATATTTTCCCAATTCTCCACCTAGCTTGTTGTGTTGTGTAAAAAGGTGTGTAAGGGTATATTGATAATCAGCGCCATTACTTACATGGTTATCGATAAAGACATCAGGTTTTACCGTGCGAAACAAATTTGCAAATGCTCTTGCGTTTTTTGTATCTGCTTTTATAAAGTCGCGGTTAAGGTCATAATTACGTGCGTTCCCTCGAAACCCATACTCTTTTGGTCCATTTTGATTGGTACGGCTTGTACTATTTCTGTTTAAAGCACCTCCTATATTGTAAACAGGGATTGCTGCAACAATTACATGTTTAGGAGTCTTGATTTTTCCTTCGGCCAAATCACGCATCAATAGCATGGTGGCGTCTATACCATCACTTTCTCCAGGATGGATGCCGTTATTGATAAGTAGGACTAGTTTATCTTCCCGGTTTGAAAACTCAGATTCAAAACTACGGTTGGGGTTGAATGTTATTAAACGTAGGGGTTCCCCAATGTCTGTTTGTTGCATTTTGTATAAAGCAATTGAGGTGTAATTCTTTGCTAAAGTTTCATAAAAATCAATTACTTTTTTATAAGTAGCTGTCTCTGTGCCTTTAGTGTTTTCAAATGTTGTTGTAAGCGGTTTGCTGTCTTTATGCTTATTAGGTGAGCAAGAGGCTAATGTTATGATAATTAAACATGTATATAATATTTGTCTCATTATATTTAGTGTTTTCAACAAAGATAGGATATCATGATAATATTTTATTGTGTTTATTTAACATATTATTTTTGTAAAAAATCATTGTTTTTTAAATCACTTTACTATATTTGTTTGTAGAATATTAAACTTTAAACTTTAAATTATGAAAAAAACTACATTATTAATTGCATCTTGTTTTGTTACTACATTTGCTTTTTCTCAGTTTACAGGTACTCCATCTGGGGAAACAGCATTAAGTTCTGAAAGACAAGCTGTAATTCAAGAACAGACAGAAGACGGTGTGAATACTATCGTTTCGGCTTCAAATCCAAGTGAAAATGCAATTATTTTATGTGCTGATGATTTTACAATCTCAGAAGCTACTACAATTACATCTATTACTATTCGTGGTACAGTAAATAATGGATTGGCCTCGAACATAACGGGATGGGATCTATACATTTTTTCTGATAATGCGGGAGCCCCAGGTGAAAACCCTGCTAATACAGCAGGCGCACCTTTAGCTCTAGAAAATGTAAGTGGAGCAGGAATAACAGTAACCGACGATGGAGCTACAGCAGTTGATGTTGAGTTTGATATCACAGCGCTTGCTGGAGCAAATGTGGACTTAGATGCAGGAACATACTGGGTATCTATGGGTCCTATTATGGATATTACTGATATTACTGATAATACAGCTACAGGAGAACGTTACAACTGGGATTCATCAGGAGATGTAAATGGTGCTGAACCTCACCTTATTGATATCAATGATACTTTTGGAGGTGGCTTTACTACATATACACCTTTTTCTGCATTAGGAGTAACCGTTGGTGCTTTAGCTTTTATTGTAGAAGGTGATCCGGTATTGGGAGTAGATAATCAAATCCTTTCTCAAGTTTCTGTTTACCCTAATCCTGCATCTGATGTTTTAAATGTTAAAACTCCAGCTGGTGTAAGTGTAAATAGTGTTGCTGTTTATGATGTATTAGGGAAAAGATCAAATGTATCTTTAGTTAATGGTCAGATAAATATTGCTAATCTTGCTAAAGGTGTTTACATTCTTTCATTAGACACTAGCGCAGGTACGTTAACTGAAAAAGTTGTTAAGAACTAATTATTTCTTAATCAATTAAATTACAAGCCTCGCTTTTAGCGAGGCTTTTTTTGTGCTACACAATTCATTTATTTTGTTGAATATATTGTGTCTAAAACACTTTTGCTATAATCTATGATAACCCTGAGGCCCACTCTCGAGCAAAACTAATTTACACCTTAGGGTAAGTACAAAGTATAGAATATTGCTTTCGATAATAAACAATAATAAGGTGTCGTGTTTTCAATTAGATAGAATAAAAAAACCGGGTGTATCATACACCCGGTTTTAAGTTTGTTACTATTCTTTTTATCCTTACCCGTTCATCGATACTAAAAACTCTTCGTTGTTTCGGGTTTGCTTTACTTTATCATTTATAAACTCCATAGCTTCTATAGGGTTCATATCTGCTAGATATTTACGTAATACCCACATACGTTGTATTACATTCTCATCAAGCAGTAAATCATCTCTACGTGTACTTGAGGAAGTAAGATCGATTGCTGGGAAGATTCTTCGGTTGGATATTTTTCTATCCAATTGAAGTTCCATATTACCGGTACCTTTAAATTCTTCAAAAATAACCTCGTCCATTTTAGATCCGGTTTCCGTAAGCGCTGTTGCAATAATACTTAGTGAACCACCATTTTCAATATTACGGGCAGCACCAAAGAAACGCTTTGGTTTATGTAGTGCATTGGCATCTACACCACCACTTAATATTTTACCACTGGCAGGTTGTACGGTATTATAAGCGCGTGCCAATCTAGTGATAGAATCTAATAGGATAACTACATCATGGCCACATTCTACCAATCGCTTTGCTTTATCAATTACAATATTAGCGACACGCACGTGTTCTGTAGCTTCTTTATCAAAAGTTGAAGCAACTACTTCACCTTGTACGTTACGTTGCATATCGGTAACCTCTTCGGGACGTTCATCTATAAGAAGGATAATTTGATATACTTCCGGATGATTTGCAGCAATGGCGTTGGCAATGTCTTTTAAAAGCATTGTTTTACCAGTTTTAGGCTGCGATACAATCATACCACGCTGTCCCTTTCCAATAGGGGCAAACATATCGATAATACGAGTTGAAATAGTACTTTGTCGCTCAGCGATATTAAATTTTTCTTGTGGAAATAAAGGTGTTAAGTGTTCAAAAGCTACACGGTCACGAACCACGTGAGGGTTTAACCCGTTTATTTTTGATATTTTAATTAGTGGGAAGTATTTTTCTCCTTCTTTTGGGGGGCGTACTTCACCAAAAACAGTATCTCCTGTCTTTAATCCAAATAAACGTATTTGTGATTGTGATACATAAATATCATCTGGAGATGATAGGTAATTATAGTCACTAGAGCGTAAAAATCCATATCCGTCCTGCATAATGTCCAGAACACCTTCACTTTCTATAATACCGTCAAACTCATAATCTGGTTCTTTGTATCGGTTTCGGTTGTCTTTGTTACCGTTGTTTCTGTTATCTTTTTGGTGGCTTTTGTTGCCATTGTTTTTAGGCTTTGAATGCTTTTTCCTGTTATCTGAAGAATTGCTGTTATTCTTCTTATTGTCATTCGTGTTTTTGTTCCGTTTATCAGAATCAGAAGAATTTTTAGAATCGTTTTTTTGATTCTGGTTTTTTTTCTGGTTACGACTATCGTTATTATCATTACGTTTTGAACGCTGATGTGGTTTGTTTTGTTGTTGTGAAGATTTACCACTATCGCTTTTAGAGTCTTCTTTTTTAGAAGAAGGGTTCTTGTCAGCAGGCTTTTCTTTAGCAATCTCTTTAACCGCACTAGGATTTGCCGCTTGGTAGTCGAGTATTTGATATACCAAGTCTAACTTTTTGAAGCTACGGTATTTAGGAACATTCAGTTTTTTTGCTAATTCCTGAAGTTCAGGTAGCTTTTTTGCTTTTAATTCTGAAATTTCAAACATTTAAAAATTTTGTGTGTTTAATTATAATAATTAGGGACCTTTGAGAAGGTGCTATTATCGAATATTTTTTTTGAAGACTAAGTAACCGTTATTGAAGTGGTTACGAATAGATACTGCAATGATACAATAATATTTTAAATTTTGCTTGTAATTTTTTTAAAAAGAAACCCTATTTTTGCCAATAACAGGAAAAAGTATATGTTACAGCGCATACAGACAATCTATTTAATTATTTCAGCACTTATCATGGGAGCCTTGTACATATGGTTTCCTGTTGTGCAAAATGAAGCTGGCGTTATAGTAATTGACCGTGGCGAACCTTTGGTTTTCGGTTTAATTTTCGGTTCAATTGCATTAACTATTATTTCAATTTTAAGTTTTAAAAAACGGCAACGACAGTTTGTTCTTAACCGTTTAAATATCATATTAAACTTTGTATTACTGGGAGTTTTCGTTTACAGGTCGCTAACCATATCCGGAGAAATATTGATTTCAGAGAAGGGTATTGGGGTCGTGCTTCCCATCATTTCTATCGTTTTTTTAGTGTTGGCCAATAAGGCCATTAAAAGGGATGAAGACCTTGTAAAATCTGTGGATCGTTTACGATAAACCATTACATCTTAGTATATTTTAGTGCGAACCCCCAAAGGATGCCACCTTTGGGGGTTTTTTATTATAAGTTGTGAGTGTTGAGAGAGGCAGAAGTTTTTAATTCACCGTTTAAATTCAATAACTTCCAAGTTTTGAATGTTCCCCTTGTCAATTTCAAATCTAAGCATAGTGCGTACGGTATGAAAACCATGTTTTCCTATTGCTCCGGGATTCATATGTAATAAGCCTGTTTTTTTATCGGGCATAACTTTTAATATATGTGAATGTCCACAAATAAATAGCTTAGGGGGATTTTGATAAATGTTGTCTCTTACGCGTTTATCATATCTACCGGGATAACCGCCAATATGTGTAATCCATACATCCACACCTTCACATGTAAAACGGTTATGCAAAGGAAATTCCCTCCGAGCTTCATCATTATCTATATTTCCATATACTGCCCGTAGCGGTTTTAGTTTTTGGAGTGTATCGGTTACCGTTAAGTTTCCTATATCACCGGCGTGCCATACTTCATCGGCTTGTTTGGCATATTTCAAGATATCATTATCAATATGACTGTGTGTATCACTAAGAAGCAAGATTTTTTTCAAACCAATTTATTTTATGATTGTTAAACTATCCGGAAGCCGTTACCTTTCTGAGGTAGTATTTTGTACTTTTGTATTTTTCAAAAATAAATGATTCTTTGCGATATTTTATCGAAATAGCTTACAACGGTACAAATTATTATGGATGGCAAATACAACCGGACGCCATAACCGTTCAAGGGGTTTTGGAGGATAAGCTTTCCACTTTGTTCAAAACCGAAATAAAAGTTACTGGAGCTGGACGCACCGATGCAGGAGTGCACGCAAAACAATTGTTCGCTCATTTTGACTGTGATGAAATAACAAATATTTCAGAACTGTTGTTCAGGTTAAATTCATTTCTTCCTAAGGATATAGCTGTAGTAAATATAATAAAGGTTGAAAATGATGCTCACGCCCGTTTTGATGCAATACAAAGGGAATATGAATATGTAATTTCTTTAAAAAAGGATCCTTTTTCCGAAGGATTAGCGTATCAAATACATAATAAGCCCGATATAGGGCTAATGAATAAAGCCGCAAAGGTATTATTAGACTATAAGGATTTTCAATGCTTTTCAAGAAGCAAAACCGATGTAAAAACGTATCATTGTAATATAAAAAAAGCCTTTTGGGAAGAGGTAAACGAAGGGTTGGTCTTTACTATTTCGGCAGATCGCTTTTTACGGAATATGGTTCGTGCTATTGTAGGAACTCTTTTAGACGTTGGGTATAATAAAACTACCTTAGAGGCATTTCACGAAATACTAAAAAGTAAAGATAGGAGTAAGGCGGGTGCTTCGGCTCCTGCACATGGGCTGTATTTAACTAAAGTACAATACCCAAAAACAATACTAAATTAATGGCAAACTCAGGAAAAGCATTCGATTTTAAGCTTTTTAAACGCTTATTGAAATTTACCAATGCATATCGCTTGGTATTTTACTTTGTAGCACTTGCGGCCATAATTATGGCTGGCTTAGCGATACTCCGGCCAGAGTTAATACAATTGGCGATAGACAATTCCATTGTGCCTAAAGATAGTAGTGGTTTACAGTACTATATTATCATGATGGTTGTGGTTTTAGTGTTAGAAGTGCTGTTTCAGTTCGCTTTTATATTTTACGCCAACTGGTTAGGACAAAGTGTGGTTCGCGACATGCGTGTAAAACTTTTCAACTTGATGATGAGTTTCCGGATGAAATATTTTGATAAAAGTGCCGTAGGACGGTTAACTACCCGTGCGGTAAACGATATCGAAACCATTTCGAGTATTTTTAGCCAAGGGTTGTTTATGATTTTAAGCGATTTGCTTAAGATGTTTGTCATTGCTGGGTTTATGTTGTATAAAAGTTGGCAGCTTGCTTTGATTGTTTTTGCAATTTTACCATTGATTTTATATGCTACACGAGTATTTCAACGAGCTATGAAAGTAGCTTTTGAAGACGTTCGTAACCAAGTGGCCGATTTAAACTCCTTTGTACAAGAGCGGATTACGGGAATGAAAATCGTACAAATATTTACAAGAGAAGACACAGAGTATAAGCGTTTTAAAGAAATAAACGAAAAACATAAAAAAGCATGGATTAGGACTGTTTGGTACAACTCTATCTTTTTCCCTATTGCTGAAATGGCATCTTCTATTGCTATTGGGCTCATTGTTTGGTATGGAGGTCTTAACGCCGCTGGTGGCGGAGTTATAACCTTGGGTATCATCACAGCTTTTATTCAGTTGTCGCAAATGTTGTTCCGCCCACTTCGGCAGATTGCAGATAAGTTCAATACACTACAAATGGGGATGGTTGCTGCCAACCGGGTGTTTGGTATTTTAGATACAAAATCACATATAGATGATTCGGGTACGGTTGACATGCCACGTGCTATTGGTCACATAGAATTTAAAAATGTACACTTTGGTTACACAGAAGATGAAAAAGTTATAAGAGGAATATCCTTTACTGTACAGCCGGGCGAAACGGTCGCGATTGTAGGGGCCACGGGCGCTGGAAAATCGACCATCATCAACTTATTGAATCGGTTTTATGAGATTCAGGAAGGGGAGATTTTAATTGACAGTGTAAATGCAAAAGAATATACATTAGAATCCCTTCGGAAGCAAATAGCAGTAGTATTACAAGATGTATTCTTATTTGCCGATACCATTTTAAATAATATTACGCTAAACGACCCTTCAATTACAGAAGAAGAGGTGGTTGCAGCTGCAAAAGAAATTGGGGTGCATAAATTTATAAAAACACTTCCCAACAGCTATCATTATAATGTAAAAGAGCGTGGTTCGATGCTCTCTTCTGGGCAACGGCAACTCATTGCTTTTTTACGGGCATATGTAAGCAAACCAGGAGTTTTAATTCTGGACGAAGCTACTTCTTCTGTAGACACGTATTCTGAAGAACTAATTCAAAATGCGACCGAAAAAATAACAAAAGGAAGAACTTCTATCGTGATTGCTCACCGTTTGGCAACCATTAAAAAAGCCGATAAAATCTTGGTTATGGACGCAGGTAAAATTGTGGAGACAGGAACCCATAAAGAACTGCTTAAAAAAGAGGATGGATATTATCGTAATTTATACGAAGTCCAGTTTATGGCAGATGAAGCGGTGTAGCTTATTTCTTTCTTTGCATTTTCAACTTCTATAAAACTGTCAAGGTTTCCTGTAACAAGCATAACCATAAACATTATCATAATTAAAATAATATACAGTGGAATCAGAAGCCCGAAGAAATATAAGGTTTTTACTACTAGTTGTATTCTGGAAACCTTAAAAAGGCGCTTTAAAACATAAGCGAAATAACCAATTTGAATTACCAGGGAAGCCATAGAGAAAATCCCGAAAAGAGTCTGATTCCAAAACGTCAGGAATAGCAAACCAATAGTTATAATGGAAGCTTGCGAATAGCAATAGAGGTTTATTATTAAGTGTTCTGCATAATTGTATTTCTTTTTGTTAAAAAAAAAATAATCCATGACAACAAAGCTAGCATAGGTACAAATGCAAAGAACATCAAAGTTTGGTATTCAAAAACACTACGAAAAATGCTACGGCCCAGTTCCATTTGGGCTACGTTGTTGTTTTGAAACATTAACATGCCATCCAATGTTTCGGGAAAAAACTTTAAGAAAATGAAATAAAATATACTGGAAAAAGTCACCGCAATGGTGAAATAACCGAAAGCGTGAATGTATTTTTTACGAACCCCATCAATATAACCACCAATAACTTGTTCGGGTTTCTTTAAAAGATCTATAAATGTTCGTACGGGTTTATTAGAGTCGATGCTAAAAAAAGCGTGGTAAATTTCAGATAAAAGGTAGCGAAGGGTCAATCGGTTTGTAAGTACCTTGGCACCACATTCTGGACAATACTTAGTGCCTAAGGCAAGTGTTTCTTCACAATTTTTACAGTTCATTTTTACTAGCTTAAATCATTTTCCAATTGTTTGGCAAGGTCGTCTATTTCGTTGAATAGCACAAATTCACCATCTTTTAGATAGGAAATCTGCCCGTTTTCTTCTGAAACCACAATACAAACAGCATCTGTTTTTTCTGAAATGCCTACAGCAGCACGATGTCGTAATCCAAAACGTAGCGGAATATTTCGGTCGTTCGATACCGGTAAAATAACCCTTGTGGCAGTAATTGTGTTATTTTCAATAATCATGGCTCCATCGTGCAACGGGCTGTTTTTATAAAAAATACTTTCTATAATGGGTTTGTTAATTTCAATATTCATCTCGTCCCCTGTATTTTTTACAAAATCGAGGCTATTATTGCGTTGTATCACAATAAGCGCCCCCATATTCTTGCGGCTCATGGATTGGCAAGCATTCATAATAGCCTGGATATTGGTAGTGATTCCAGCTTCTTTTGAAAGCAACCGGAATTGCCTGAAAAAACGTTTACGGGCGTTGAGATTGGTAGAACCCAACATCAATAAAAACTTCCTGATTTCCTGTTGAAAAACAACAATAAGCGCAAACATCCCAACTCCTAGAAAACCACCTAATATTTTGCTTAAAAGCTCCATTTGTAGAAGTTTGGTAACTTCAGAAATAGCAATGATGATTACAATCCCAATAAAAATATTGATAGCGACCGTTCCTTTTATCAACCTGTACAGGTAGTACAGCAAAAAGGCTACCAGTAAAATATCAATAATATCTATTATGCGCAGGTCTAAAAATTCCAAAGGGTGTTCGCTTTTTTATGTCTATTGGTTAAAAGTATAAAATTTATAAGTAGGGATTAAGCATTTCGGTTAACTTAATACATTCTACAGCTTCTTTTACGTCGTGTACCCGTAAAATCGATGTTCCTTTTTGTAAAGCAAGGGTGTTTAAAACAGTAGTTCCATTCAAGGCTTCTTTTGCTGAAACGTCTAAGGTTTTATAAATCATGGACTTTCGTGAAACCCCTGTTAAAATAGGAAGGTCTAATTGTTTTAGCAAAGCTGATTTCTGTAATAATTCAAAGCTTTGTTCTTTTGTTTTTGCAAATCCGAAGCCTGGATCTATAATTATATCGTTAATGCCTGTTTGCCTCGCCTGGGCTACCCTTTCAGAAAAGAAATAGATTACTTCTTTAATAACATCATCATAATTCGCTTGCTGTACCATTGTTTGGGGTGTACCTCGCATATGCATTAAAATATAAGGTGCCTTTAGCTTGGCAACAGTAGAAAACATCGCAGGGTCTAGAGAACCGCCACTAATATCATTTACCATACAGGCACCAGCTTTTACAGCTTCATTGGCAACGTTGCTTCTAAAGGTATCTACGGAAATTAAAGCTTCTGGAAATTGTTTTAAAATAGATTCTATGGCAGGTACAACGCGGCTTATTTCTTCCTTTGTTGAAATATCTGTGGCATTTGGCCTAGAACTGTACCCGCCCACATCTAAAAAAGTAGCACCTTCACTAAGCATTTTTTCTGCTTGGTGTAAGATACTGTTTTGTTTTGTGGTTTTGCCACCGTCGTAAAACGAGTCTGGCGTTACGTTTATAATGCCCATTACCTTGGGTTTGGACAAGTCTATAAGCGAACCGTTACAATTGATTGTTTTCAATTTTCTATTTTGAATTATTTAAGCGAAATTTACGGAAAATCTTAAAAACCCAATGGCTGAAACCCTAAAACAATACGATGCGGTAATTGCTACTTGTAAAGAGTTGTTTATCAATAAAATGAAAGATTACGGGAGTGCTTGGCGCATTTTGCGGTTAACTTCCTTGACCGATCAAATTTTTATAAAAGCCCAACGCATACGTGGCTTGCAGCAAAATGCGGAACAAAAAGTAGATGAAGATGAAGCCAGTGAGTTTATTGGTATCATCAATTACTCCATTATGGCATTGATACAACTGCAAAAAGGCGTAGTAGAACAGCCAGACCTTTCGCAGGAAGAAGCTATAAAACTATATGACGAGCAAGTGGCCATTACCCGCCAACTTATGATAAACAAAAACCACGATTACGGCGAGGCATGGCGCGATATGCGGGTATCTTCATTGACCGATTTAATCCTTCAGAAGTTATTACGGGTAAAACAAATTGAAAATAATAAAGGGAAAACATTGGTTTCTGAAGGGATTGATGCTAATTATCAAGATATGATCAATTATTCTGTGTTTGCCATGATTCATCTAGAAGCACAAACTAACAACTAAACGATACAGCATGAAAATATTAGTAGGAATTTCAAGAGTATTGGTAGGGATACTTTTTATATTCAGTGGTCTTATAAAATTAAACGACCCTATTGGGTTTTCATTTAAGCTACAGGATTATTTTGCGCCAGAAGTATTAAACTTGGAGTTTCTAATTCCCTATTCACTGCTCATCGCTATTTTCGTTGTTATTTTTGAAGTCCTACTAGGTGTCATGTTGTTAATAGGATATTTGCGTAAGTTCACCGTTTGGAGTCTCTTGTTAATGATTATCTTCTTTACGTTCCTAACATTTTACTCAGCCTACTACAACAAAGTGACCGATTGCGGTTGCTTTGGCGACGCCATTCCATTAACGCCTTGGGAGTCGTTTACCAAAGACATTATATTACTGATTCTTATACTTATTTTATTCTTCGGAAGTAAATATATTAAACCATTCTTTACCCGAAACATCCGTAGTCTGGTAATATTTGTTTGTTTTATTGGTTGTCTGGGAGTTACTTATCACGTGCTAATGCATTTACCCATCCTTGACTTTAGAGCTTATAAAATAGGTGCAAATATAGAAGAGGGAATGACCATTCCTGAAGGAGCACCAAAACCTATTTATGATTATAACTGGAAGTTTAAGGTAGACGGAAAAGAAAAAATAGTCACCACAAAGGGTGATTACCCAAAACAAGAAGGGGAGTTTTTAGGAGTCGAGACTACCGAGATTCAAGCAGGTTATGAGCCGCCTATACACGATTTCACTATTGAACGGGATGGCAAGGATTATTTAGATGAATTTTTAGAAGAAGATAATTTGATTATAGTGGTAGCCTATAATTTAAATAAATCTGAAAAGGATGGATTCTTCCCAGTCCAAGATATTACCAACGAAGCCTTGAAAAAAGGGTATAGGGTAATTGGGATGTCAGCATCTTCTGCGGAACGCACTAAAACCTTGACTGAACGTTATAAGTTGAACTTTGATTTTTATTTCTGTGATGAAACCACGTTGAAAACCATTGTGCGAAGCAATCCAGGTGTGTTACACCTTCAAAATGGAACCATAAAACAGAAAGTTCATTGGAACGATGTGGAGGATTTACAATTACCAGAATTGGAAAATGCCAAACCTAATTTAGATTTCAATCTAAAACAGCGACTTGATAGCATTGCGGTATTAGATCAACGTTACCGGAAATTAATGCAAGCCAAAACACCGGAAGAACGAGCGCAATTAGGGGAGGAAATGGGATTAACGCCAGAAGAATATAACGGAGACCTTTGGGCTATGCAAACAGTTATTGACAGTAGTAATATGCTATTTGTTGAAAAAGTGTTCAACAATATGGGGTATCCGGGGAAATCTGTAGTGGGCGAACCTACCAATACCGCCGCTTGGTATGTATTACAACACAACCCAGATAAAATAGAAAAATACTTGCCTCTAATAAAAGAAGCAGGGGAGCAAGGTGAAATACCGTTCCGTTTGGTAGCGATGATGGAAGACCGTTATTTAATGAACCAAGAAAAACCTCAGGTATACGGAACACAGGGAAGAACCTATAACGATGAACGCGGCAGTTTTATCTGGCCCATCGAAAACCCAGAGACAGTAAACCAACGCCGTACAGAAGCCGGTTTTGATCAAACCATTGAAGAATATGCAAAGCTATTGTTTGGTGAAGATTTTGAGTACGAAGTAAAAACAATCGAAGACGTAAAACAATAAGCTGGTGACAGGATATGTATTACAAAAATTAGGATATGCTTTACTAACGCTTTTTGGTGTAGTAACGGTTATCTTTTTCTTGTTTACTATTTTGCCCGGCGATCCCGCGAGGATGATGTTAGGTCAAAACGAGAGTGCCGAACAGATTGCCGTAGTGAAAAAAAAGTATGGTTTTGATAAACCGGTGGGGCTTCAGTATCTGTACTATTTAAACGATTTATCTCCAGTATCCTTTCATAGCACTAACAAAGAGGACTACACATTTCTTTCTAAAGGAAAATATAACTCAGCTCAGCTATTCACCATAGGAAATACAACGGTTGTACTAAAAACTCCGTATCTTCGGGAATCATTTCAAAAAAATGGGAAGAAAGTAAGCAAGGTAATTTCAGAGACATTGCCTAATACGGTAGTTTTAGCTGTGTCAGCTATTATTATTGCGATGTTCTTAGGAGTGTTCTTAGGGATTGTTTCGGTGTTGTTTAAAGATGGTTGGATCGATAAATTGATACAGTTGGTAAGCACATTGGGTATGAGTGTACCGTCATTCTTTAGTGCCATTCTGTTTGCTTGGTTGTTTGGCTTTGTATTGCATGAATATACCAACCTGAATATGACAGGAAGTCTATATGCAGTAGATGACTTTGGTGAAGGCAAACACATACAATGGAAGAATTTGATATTACCAGCCATAGTATTGGGTATTCGTCCGTTGGCGGTGGTCTCGCAATTAATGCGGAACTCGCTACTGGAAGTACTTAACCAAGATTATATTCGTACTGCCAAGGCAAAAGGGTTATCCTTTGCAACAATTATTAGAAAGCACGCTTTAAAGAACTCTTTAAACCCAGTGGTGACTGCTATTTCAGGATGGTTTGCATCTATGTTGGCAGGAGCGGTGTTTGTAGAGTACATTTTTGGCTGGAACGGATTGGGAAAAGAAATTGTGGATGCTTTAAACACATTAGACCTTCCAGTAATTATGGGGGCGGTACTGGTTATTGCGATTGTGTTTATAGTTATCAATATTTTAGTGGATATCATCTATGGGTGGCTGGATCCGAAGATAAGTATGCAGTAAGCAGTGGCAGTTTGCAGTAAACAACCTTTTGAAAAGTGCCTTAAGAATAGTATTTTTTAACTAACAACTAACAACTAACAACTAACAACTAACAACTAACAACTAACAACTAACGAAAAAACCAACTTCATGAGACGAAAAATAGTAGCAGGAAACTGGAAGATGAATAACGATATGGCCGAGACCGAGATGTTTCTGGTTCAATTAAAGAAGCAGGTAATTCCGGAAGGGGTTTCGCTAATGATTGCCCCATCGTTTACCAACTTAAACCATACGTATCAATCGGTTAAAGACCACCCCGTAACAGTGGTGGCCCAGAATATGCATCAAAGTGAAAAAGGTGCTTTTACAGGGGAAGTTTCCGCAGCGATGCTTAAAAGTGTGGGGATTCAGACTGTCATTTTAGGACATAGTGAACGCCGTTCTATTTTTAAAGAAGATAATGCACTATTGGCGGAAAAAGTAAATACCGCCCTGGTTAACAATATGAGTGTGATTTTTTGTGTTGGGGAGGAACTAAGCCATAGGGAGACCGATGACCATTTTAAAGTAATCAATGAACAATTGGAAGAAGGATTGTTTCACCTTTCAGAAGGGAATTGGAAGAACATTATCATCGCCTATGAGCCGGTTTGGGCCATTGGTACCGGGGAAACGGCAACACCTGACCAAGCGCAGGAAATGCACGCTTTTATCAGAAAGGCCATTGCTGACGCCTATTCAAATAGTATTGCTAAAAATGTTTCCATTCTGTATGGTGGGAGCGTAAAAGCAAACAATGCCGCTGAAATATTTAGTCAGAATGATGTGGATGGGGGATTGATAGGTGGAGCTTCGCTGGATGTATTGAGCTTTATGGAAATAGCGAAATCTTTTAAGTAGCATTAGGCAGTAGGCTCTAAGCTGTATGCAATGGGAAGGGGCAAAAACCACGATGTTTAAACACTCAATAACCAATACCTTAGTAACTCACTAAACTAAATTATGCCAGAAACATACTTAGAATACACCTTTACAGTCAAGCCGGTGCAACCTGGTACGGATATTTTAATAGCCGAGCTGGGCTATGCCGGGTTTGAGAGTTTTGTTGAGACCGAAACAGGGGTGCTTGCCTATATACAGAAAGGGGAGTGGCAGGAAAATATTTTAGATACCGTGCAGATTCTTTCTTCGGAAGGGTTTACCATTGAGTATACCACTCAAGAGATTGCACAGACCAATTGGAATGCAGAGTGGGAACAGAACTTTAAACCCATAGAGGTGGATGGTACCTGCCTAGTACGGGCTCCTTTTCACGAGGCACGGGATGTGCCGTATGAGATTATTATCGAGCCTAAAATGTCGTTTGGGACGGGGCACCACGAGACCACATTTATGATGCTACAGCATATTCTGGAAAACGATTGGGGAAACAAAACTGTACTCGATATGGGTTGCGGTACCGCTGTATTGGCTATTTTAGCCGAAAAAAGAGGCGCCACTAAGCTAGACGCCATTGATATTGATACCTGGTGCGTGGAAAACTCGCAAGAGAATGTAGCACGTAATGGGTGTGACCATATCTCGGTTGCTTTGGGCGATGCCACTGTGTTACCTAGTAAACCAACCTATGATACCATTATTGCTAATATTAATAGGAATATTTTATTGGCTGATATGGCTACCTACCACCGTTGCCTAAAACCAAAAGGTGAACTTTACTTAAGCGGATTTTACAAAGAGGACCTACCGCAACTACAAGAATGTTGCAATAAGTTGGGGCTCACCTTCGTTGATAAAAAAGAACAAGCTAACTGGATTGCCGCAAAATTTGTAAATTAGTTGCTGTTATGAGTACCAAGGAGAAAATACAGGAAGACCTTCTCGTTGCCGAACAAGAAGACAAAGAAAACCAGATCGTGTTGTTTAATGATGAGGTAAATACCTTTGATCACGTTATCAATATGCTTATTTATGCTTGTGACCATACTCCAGAACAGGCCGAGCAATGCTCCATTATTGTACACTACAAAGGAAAGTGTACCGTTAAATCGGGTTCTTACGACGATTTGGAACCTCGTTGTACAAAGCTTTTAGAAGCTGGATTGAGTGCTGAGATCCAGTAGTAGGGTTTTTAATGCTTTAGAATAAATATCCTCTTTACTTTCTACTTCAATGAGTTCAGCATATTCCCTCGAATTTATTTTCGTTTCGTCGTGAGTGTTAATATTTCAGTTCACTCTGTATTTTTTTTTCTTAAAAGAATAACCTATTAAATTAGTAGGATATTACTTTCAAAAATACTAGTGTACCTATTTCTTTTTCAAGGGATTAGATGGGGTTTAATAGTTTGTTTTATTTGTTGTAATAATGACGATAAAAGGCATTTTTACCTGTTAGAATGATAATTTTAACGACAAATCTTTGTCATAATGTTAATTATTACATAATTTTATCTCAGGTTAACCTAACATATTTATTCATTAATACAAACCATTAACTATGAGAAAATTTAAAATGGGACTTATGGGCTTTTTTGCCCTGAGTCTGGTATTCGTGTCCTGTTCAAAGGATGAAAACGAAGCCCCAACAACAGATCAAGCCGATTTAACAGTTGAAACTTCACAAAAGAAAATCCCCAAAGAAGTTAGAGAAGCTGTAAAGGCGCTGAATCTAAATAGTGATTACATTAAGTATGACACGTTCCATTTCCCCGACGGAACGACTGAAGAGCGTCTCTTTATTGAAAAGGATATCATATTAACGGAAGACCAATTATTTGCTATGGCTGAAGCCGCCGAAGAAAACGATGGCCGACAGTATAGTACCGATAATTTGGTAAGTCAAGGGAGAAATATCTCCATTATTGGCTACACCGGTGGTAGTCAAGCACTTTCTAGTAAGGAGCAAACCGCTTTACAATGGGCCGTAAATAACTACAACCGTTTAAGTGGTGTTTCTATTAGCTTTAGCTTAACGTTTGGTACTAACTACCAAAGCAAAGATATGGTAGTGTACAACAACACTGTTAACAACCCGAGTGGTGCTGGAGGTAGTGCTGGTTTCCCAAGTAATGGATTGCCGTATAAGTTTGTACAGATTTACGGATTATCTGGTTACAGTACGAATGTAAACGAGCATGTAATTACCCACGAAATAGGTCACTCTGTTGGTTTTCGTCACACAGACTGGTTTAGCCGTCAAAGTTGTGGACAGAACTCCAATGAAGGAGACGGTGGTGTAGGTGCTAACCATGTTGATGGTACACCAACGGGGTATGATCCTACTTCTATTATGTTGGCTTGCTTTAGTGCGAGTGCAGACGGGGAATTTAATAGTAACGATATCATTGCTCTACAAGAGTTATACTAACTAACTATATTTGACTTAGTCACGTAATAGCCTGCCCATTGGGTGGGCTATTATTATTTGGGTAGAAGAGCGTATAGAATAAAGGAAAGAGAGTGGAGAGGATAGAGAAAGGAAAATAGAAAATTTACACCCCCGTAGCCCCCCTCAAGGGGGGAGTTTTAGGCAATTTGTTTGCGATATTTGTGCAGGTAATCAATAGGGGTCATATTTGTTACTTTTCTAAAGACATCGCGAAACGCTTTAGGGTCTGAGTAGCCTACCCCATACATCACTTCGTTTACAGTTTTTCGTCCCATTTCCAGTTCCTTTTTTGCGGCTTCCACTTTTACGCGTTGCATATATTCTACAACAGTGTTAGCTGTTGCTTTTTTAAAGCGCCTTTCGAAGGTACGTCGGCTTACAGCCAAATGATCACAGAGTTGGTCAACCGTCATTTTATCTTGATAGTTCTGCTCTATCTGTTCCTGAGCTTTTAATATGATAGCATCATCATGTGATTTCTGTCCGGAGAAAATCATAAACGGGGATTGACTGCTTCGGTCAATATCGATCATAAAACCTTTGGCCGCCATGACCGCAGTATCGCGTCCAGCATATTTTTCAATTAAATATAAAATAAGGTTGGTAAACGAGTATGCACCACCACTGGTATAAATACCATCTGCTTCGGTTAAAATTCTATCGTCCATTAGGTTTGCTTTGGGAAACTGTTTTCTAAATTCATTTGCGAATTGCCAATGGGTAGAACAGTTTTTACCATCAAGTAAACCGGTCGAGGCCAGAAAGAAAGAAGCAATGCACAGGCTTACCACTTCTGCGCCTTGTTTGTAGTGTTCAACAATCCAAGGAATGAATTCTGAATTCTTTTTTAAGTTTTGCTGAAAATCACCGTGAATGGCGGGAATAATGATGAGGTCGGTTTTTGTTACTTGGTCAATGAGCACTTCAGGGTTCACCGTAAAGAGTCCATGGCTTTGCGTGGTTTCTTTTTCAAGGCCTACCAATTGAATGTTGAACAATGGGTCTCTTCCGGTTTGTTGAAAAAACTCATTGACCCATTCAAACATCTGATGGGCACCCCCAATATTTACTACGCTTGTGTGTCCTTTAGGTATTAATATGGATATGTGTTTCATACTGGTTAAATTTTAAGTTAAGGACATTTCAGAATTTAATCTAATCAAAGATAGGGAAAGTCAGTGTCGCAATCAACCCGTTAGATTGACGGAAATGCACCCTTTACATTTGAGAAAACCTTTTTATCTTTGGGTTAACACTTTTAAAAACAACACTTTATACTGTCATGTTATGAAGCCAAAAAAGATTTGGGCTAACTTAGGGGTAGAAAACATTGAAAGGACGCAAGCGTTTTACCTAGCCTTGGGTTTCAAGCTAAATGGTAAACCTAACAAAGAGTTGGTGAGCTTTTTGTTTAGCGACGATGATTTTGTGATTCACTTTTTTGAAAAAGAAAAATTGAAAACAAGTCTTGAAGGTAAACTATCAGATTTAAGTCAAGGCAATGAAATCATGTTTACATTATCAGCAAACAGTAAAAATGAATACGACACTTGGGTAGCAGAAGTTAAAAAAGCAGGGGGAACGATTTTCTTTGATTCAAATAATGATAGGAAACTATTTTATGATGAAAATGGATACCACGTTTGTGCATTTGCTGATCCAGATGGACATAAATTCAACCTTTTTTTTAATTCGAATACATAGAAATAAATAGTATAAAACAATCAAGTTATGAAACGTAAGGAATATACAGTAACCATAGCTGCATCCCGTGAAAAAGTATGGGAGATGCTATGGGGTGATAAAACCTACCGAATATGGACTGCACCCTTTGCAGAAGGCTCTTACGCTGAAACCGACTGGAAAGAAAGCAGTAAGGTTTTGTTTTTAGGACCTAGTGGTAATGGGATGATTAGCCGCATAAAAACCAATAATGAACCTGCCTATATGTCGATTGAACACATAGGAATTATTGTTGATGGAAAAGAAGAAACCAGCAGCGAAGAAGTAAAAGAATGGGCTGGATCCATGGAAAATTATACCTTAGAAAATAAGGGTGGAAAAACTAAACTTACTGTACATGTAGATATAGCTGAAGCCTACCTAGATAGTTTTGAAAAAGCATTTCCACAGGCACTTCAAAAAGTAAAAGAGTTATCAGAAAAAAACGTTTAATAATTAAAATTTCAACACTATGAAAGTAAATCCTTATTTAAACTTTGACGGCCAGGCCGAAGAAGCATTCACTTTTTACAAATCGGTTTTCGGAGGCGAATTTATTGCCAATATGAAAATGAGCGAGGCGCCGAATAGTGAAAAGCTACCTAAAGAAATACAGAACAGAACTATGCACATTTCCCTGCCGATAGGGAAGGATACCGTTTTAATGGCATCGGACACTATTGAAGGCATGGGAGCACCTTTCAAAAAAGAGAATAATGCATACATTTCCTTGCATCCGGACAGTAGGGAGGAAGCCGACCGGTTGTTCAATGGATTATCAAAAGGCGGCGAAATAGAAATGCCTATGGAAGATCAATTCTGGGGCGATTATTTTGGAAGTTTTGTTGATAAATTCGGTGTGTGCTGGATGGTGAATTATAATAAAGAATTTTAAAAAAGAAATAGATATGTTACAGAAGTCAAAAGCTTTTAGCGGATTTTCCGTGGACGATCTCAAAAAAGCAAAAACGTTTTATCAAGATATCTTAGGGTTGACGGTTAAAGATGGTCCCATGGGGTTAATCGAGCTGCATATTGAAGAGGGAACTCCTATTTTGGTATATCCAAAACCAAACCATAGACCAGCCACGTTTACTATTCTCAACTTTCCAGTATCAAATATTGAAAACACCGTTAAGAAGCTAAAAGAAAAAGGAATTGTATTTGAACAATACCCAGAACTCAATACTGATGAAAAAGGTATTTCAAATAATGAGGGGCCTTTGATTGCTTGGTTTAAGGACCCAGCAGGCAATATTCTTTCAATTATTCAAATAGATGAATAAAAGCCTATGAAAAAGAAAGAACAAATTACGGTAAAAACCATTGTGCATTCTAACATAGAAATCGTTTGGAATACTTGGACCGAACCAGAACACATAAAAAAATGGAACACAGCTTCAAAGGACTGGCACACTACCAAAGCAGAGAATAATTTTACTAAAGGCGGTAGATTTACTTCCCGTATGGAAGCTAAAGATGGAAGTATGGGGTTTGATTTTGGCGGTATCTATACCAAAATTGTTCCGAAACAACACATCGCATATACGTTAGATGATGATAGAAGAGTAACGATTGATTTTAAGGGACAAGGCGATACGATTGCTATAACCGAAACCTTTGAAGCAGAAAATGAAAACCCGATTGCCATGCAACGCGATGGTTGGCAAGCTATTTTGGATAACTTTAAAAAATATACAGAAGCGCTATAAGCCTAGAATAGTAAATTTGAATGGGTAAGTATGGAAAGTGATTACTCTTTTTTGATTGCTTTCAATGCTTTTTTTAATGCCATAACCACAACTAAAACCAAAAAGCCTATCACGAGTCCTACTACAAACTCGCCTAAAATGGAAGGGAAACTTTCAACAAGATGATGTATAAACTCGATATTGTGGACAAAAAGTCCACCCGATACCAAAAGTAATGCTATAGTCCCAATTACGCTTAAACTTTTGATCACTTTTGGTAAGGCAGAGATTAAAAACTTCCCGATTTTATCTGAAAAGCTGTCCTCCTTATCATTTAAGTCGATGAGCTTAAGGCCAAATTCATCCATGCGTACCAACAGGGCAACAATTCCATATACACCAACTGTGGCAATTAATGCGATGATAGAAACCACAATAATTTGCATAGTTAATGTTTCTTGAGCGACAGTACCTAATGCGATAATTACAATTTCAATAGAGAGAATAAAATCAGTCAAGATAGCCGATTTAATACGTTCTTTTTCCAAGCTCATCAACTCTTCTTTTGAAAGGTCTTGCAAAGCTTCCTCTTTGTGGTCGTGAGCATGTGGCACCAAAAACTCATATATTTTCTCGGCGCCTTCATACGCCAAATAGAGTCCGCCTATTAAAAGAATAACAGTAACGGCTACGGGTAAAAAGGCACTCAATACAAAGGCAATGGGAAGGATGATGAGTTTGTTTAAAAACGACCCTTTTGTGATTGCCCATAATACGGGCAGTTCTCGCGATGACATAAAACCTGAGGCTTTTTCGGCATTGACCGCTAGATCATCTCCCAAAATACCCGCTGTTTTTTTAGCGGCTACTTTGCTCATTACGGAAACATCGTCCATAAGGGCGGCAATATCATCAAGCAGTGCAAAAAATCCTGAAGCCATAGGGTGTGTTTTAAAATAGAGCTTTGGTTAGTAAAGATGCAAAAATCAATAGAAAATTTTAAATGTAGCACTTCCTTTACAAAAGTTTATAAAATAACTTAGATAATTTATAAACCTTGCTTGCCTTGCGGAATCATTGAATAGAATCGATTACACTACCACACGTCATCATTGCTTCTCCATAATAGGGATTTCGAATCTCTGGCTCACTACTTAGCCAAGAAGCCCCTTTGTTGCTATTTGCCATCGGGCATTTTTGGACATAGTAATTGGTTGAGCTTTCTATATTCATTGCGATAGGCACGATATTCTCATTTAGAATTACAAAATGAGCGCGCTGATTTTCCAAAATATCATTGTTTACGATGGCATTCAGCATCTCAATACTTTTGGTTAGGTGTTGTTCTTCCATCTTGCCTAAATCTTCTGTCGATATTGTTTTTAATTTTTCTGAGGTCGCTTTCGCGAAATCGGAAACCTGACTGGCATCACTTGCTACAAAAGCATCTTTCATTTTGAGATACGATGGTAATGCATCGTTAAAAGCAGAACTGAAGGCACTACTGAAACTCATTTCCATATCGCCCACCATAGCTGATTCGTCCTGCATCATCTGCTGATTCATCATCGATTTTTTGCCTTGTAATTGCGCTGCTGCATCTACGGTAAAGGTTCCGTTAGTAACAATTTCATCTCCAGAAGCCAATCCGTCGGTTATGGAATAGCTATCTCCAGACTTTGTGCCTAAGGTGACTTCGCGCATTTCAAAAACAGGCGGATTGTCCTTGGTTTTTATATAGACCAATGACCGTTCACCTGTCCAAAGAACTGCAGTTGCAGGAATAGTAATTTCAGCGGCTCCTGAAGTATTAATTCCTTTAATTTTACCTGTTACAAACATTCCAGGTTTAAAAATACCTTCTCGATTATTCAACGTAGCCCGAACCGATACCGTTCGTGTTTGGGTGTTTAAAATAGGGTCTACAAAAGAAAGTTTTGCAGTAAACTCCTTGTCTGGATAGGCATTGGTAGTAACGGTAATAAGTTGGTCTTTATCAATTTGAGAAATCTGATTTTCATACACATCAAAAGAAGCCCAAACTGTGTTGAGGTTGCTCACCTTGAATATAGGTTTGCCATCCATAATATGAGCGCCTTCTTTTGCCAGTAACTCGGTAACTACACCACTAACGTGTGAGTAAATAGTGAAAGAAGTTTGTACTTCTCCCGTACGTTGTATCTTATCTAATTGTGACCCAGGTATTTTCCAATTCTGAAGTTTTTTACGGACGGCCTCATATAATTTAGGCTGTGATTCTTTCAATCTATATGCCGTGATGAATTCTTGTTGCGCACTAACCAATTCTGGAGAATAGATTGTTGCGACAGCTTGTCCTTTTTTTACGGTTTCACCTACTGTATTAACATACAACCGTTCTATTCTTCCATTAAAATGTGCTGGCTGAATGGCGGTTGCCTCTTCATTTTCCATAATTTTTCCTGAAAGTGTCAGCACCCCATTTTCAGCATTACTCACATTACCAATAACTGTGGTCTGAATATTGGCCAACGCCATTGCATGTTTAGACATGGTAAATTCACTGGCAGATAAACCATTGGTAGTGGTTTCGGCAGGGATCAAATCCATCCCACAAATAGGGCAGTCCCCAGGTTCGGGTTGTAAAATTTGTGGGTGCATCGAGCAGGTCCATTGTTGGGTTTCTTCTGAATGATTGTGCTTTTCTGTTGTGACTGAGTTACTGTTGTCATTAGTATTTCCGAAGAAAACAAAACCCAATAACAATCCAACAATTAACAATGCGATATATATGATATATTTTTTCATAATGTAATAGAATTAATAGACTATTTATTTGCCTCTAAGCGCTTTATCATCGCTTTCATTTCTTTAATTTCTCTTTTCTGTGCCTTGATAATATCTTCGGCTAATTTCTTTACCTCAGGGTCACTTATTTTAGCTTTATTACTGGTGAGAATTGCTATGGAATGATGTGGAATCATCGCTTTCATCCAAGCTACATCCTCGATAGGTTTTTGAGCGCGTACCAAATACAATGCACTTATAAATAGCAGGGTGCTACCGGCATAGATGGCAAGGTTTTTTTTCTTATTGCTATACATATGAAGCATAAGGGACAACATAATAACTGCCATGGCGGCGATACCCAAGCACGTCATATAAAACCGCGTAAGACTAAAGTATACATGATCAAATTCATAGGTGTTTAGGTACATCGTTATGTACATGGCAATAAATGAAAAACCTAACATTAAAAAAAAGCGAACGTAACTGCTTGTGTTTTTTTCTTTTGAAGCATTCATAATTTTATTGTTTTAATTATTAATCAATTGATTTGTTTCGTAAACGCAACGAGTTGGCAATAACCGAAACCGAACTAAAACTCATTGCCAAAGCTGCAATCATAGGTGATAACAATAATCCAAAAACCGGGAACAATACACCAGCAGCGATTGGAATACCTAATGTGTTATATATTAATGCGAAAAACAGGTTCTGTTTTATGTTTTTCATCACAGCATCACTTAGGTTTCTTGCTTTTACAATACCATGCAGGTCGCCTTTCACTAAAGTGATTTCAGCACTTTCAATAGCGACATCGGTGCCGGTTCCCATAGCAATGCCCACATCACTTTTAGCTAGGGCAGGAGCATCGTTAATTCCATCGCCTGCCATGGCTACTTTTTTACCTTGCTTTTGCAAGCGCTCTACTTCATCTAATTTATCTTTTGGGAGCATCTCGGCTTTAAAGTTGGATAATTGCAATTCGTCTGCTACGGCTTGAGCAGTGTCGTGATTATCACCGGTAAGCATAATCACGTTAATTCCTTTTTCTTGAAGTGCCTGAATCGCCTTTTGACTAGTCTCTTTTATTTTGTCACCAATAGCCACATAACCAACAGCTTCACCATCAACAGCCAAATAGGAAACGGTTTTTCCTTTTTTCTGAAAGGATTGCGCTGTTTTTTTTAATTCTTCGGAAAGGGTAGCATTGGCCACTTCCATCATCTTTTCATTTCCTAAAGCGGTCTTTTTTCCGTTTACGATACCCTCCACACCTTTTCCAGTAACAGAATTGAAGTTTTCAGCTTTCAGAAAGTCAACATTCCTTCCTTTTCCGTAGGCAACAGTTGCTTCGGCCAGTGGATGTTCACTTAAGTTATTTAAAGAAACAATGTATTGCAACACTTCCTCTTCTGAAAAAGAACCTGTCTCAGCCTTTCCAACTTCTGAAACAGTGGGCTTTCCTTCGGTTATAGTACCCGTTTTATCAATAATGAGCGTATCAACCTTATTCATCCTTTCTAAGGCTTCTGCATTTTTAATCAATACACCATTTTGAGCTCCTTTGCCCACACCTACCATAACGGACATAGGCGTTGCCAATCCCAAGGCACAGGGACAGGCAATAATTAATACGGCGATGGCATTTATTAGTGCATATACATAGGCAGGGTTGGGACCCCAAATAGCCCAAACAATAAACGTAATAATAGATACCAATACCACAATAGGTACAAAATAACCTGAAATGGTATCGGCCAACTTTTGAATGGGTGCCCGGCTTCGACTCGCATCGTTTACCATTTTAATAATTTGCGACAACAACGTATCGGCACCCACTTTTTCAGCCTTCATTAAAAAAGACTGGTTACCATTGATGGTTCCGCTGTTTACTTTATCTCCTTGTTTTTTATCGACAGGGATTGGTTCACCAGTAATCATCGATTCATCAACAGACGTGTTTCCTTCTGTAATATTTCCGTCCACTGGAATTTTATCTCCGGGTTTAACACGTAAAATATCACCCTTTTCAATGGCATCGATAGAAATTACTTCTTCTTGTCCATCCACCACACGAACGGCCTTGTTGGGGGCGAGTTTTAGCAATTCCTTTACAGCGCTGTTGGTTTTGCTATGCGCACGGGCTTCCAATACCTGTCCCATTAAGACTAAAGTTAAAATGACAGTTGCTGCTTCAAAATAAACATGTACCGTCCCTGCTTCGGTTTTAAACTGAGGTGGGAAAAAATCGGGGACTACCATTCCAAAAACACTAAAGACCCACGCCACTCCGGCTCCAATACCAATTAAGGTAAACATATTGAGGTTCCAGGTTTTAATACTACGGTAGGCGCGTTCAAAAAACATCCAAGTAGCATAAAAAACCACGGGAATTGATAGTCCAAACTGAATCCAATTCCAATACTGTTGGTCCAGTACTTTGTATAATGGATTGTTCGGAATCATTTCAGACATTGCAATTAAAAAAATAGGCAGCGTAAAGCCTAAAGCCAACCAGAATTTTTTAATGAGTTTGTTATACGTTTTTTCTTCAGCTGAAAGATCTGGTTCTTTTGGAACCAAATCCATACCGCAAATAGGGCAGGGGCCAGGTTCATTTTTAATTACTTCTGGGTGCATGGGGCACGTCCATTCTTCTGAAAAAGTAGAACTTGTACTTGCTTCAGGAACCAAATCCATTCCACAAACAGGGCAGTCACCAGGCTTGTCGTAGGTTTTGTCACCTTCGCAATGCATAGGGCAGTAATACTTAGTTCCTGCGGAGGCAGGAATCTCCTTCTTACTATCTTTGCTTTCAGTTTCTTTTGGCTTTTCTCCCTCTGGATGTATACTATACAATCCCCCATCATCCTCTAATGCTTTTTGAAAAGCTGTTATAGGAATATGCTCATCCATCGTGATAATAGCCTCTTCCTTTTCTAAATTTACTTGAACATTAGTCACGCCAGAGACTTTAGATAAGGTTTGTTCAACGTGTGAGCGACATCCGTTGCAAGACATTCCGTGTATGTGATAGGTATGTGTCATTCGTTTGTTGTTAAGTAATTAAATGTAGCAAGCTGCGTGAAATAGGTTTTAACGGCTTCAACTTGTTCCATCTGAAACGTTAATTGTAACTCTTGAATGTCCAGCACATCGTTAAAATCAATGGTGCCGGTTTCATAGTTTTTCAAGAGAATTTCTTCTGCATCTTTTGCTTGCTGTAGGTTTTTTAGTTGTGTGTTATAGGTTATTCGTGCTGTTTCCAACCTACTTTGCGTGGCTTTCAAGGCATTTTCGAGTTTGTTTTTTTGCTCTTCTTTCTGTGCTGTGATTTCCTGTTGTTTCAGCTTGTTTTGTTTTGAAATGGATTTATACTTTGAATTAAATATGGGGATAGATACCGAAACCATAGGCATGACAATGTCTTTTCCGTTATCGGTAAAATTCATATCGGGCCGCTCGGCAACCGGGATATAATCTAAACCTACTCCTAGATTAGGCTGTAACTCTTTTTGATTCAGTTCTTCAGAAAAAGCGACAGACTCATATAATTTATCATATTGTAATAATTCAGGATGAAGGTTTAGGTTTTCCACTTCCGAAGTTATTTTTTTTGAAGGAAGAAACAACGAATCTACCACAGTAACCGAAGCCTCTTTATTTTTGTTTAAAAGCGTATTGAACGCACTTTGTTTTGCTATAAAATCTTGTCGCAACACTTCTTTTTTCTGAAGCAATTCGTTTTGTCTTATTTGTAATTTTAAAACATCTACCGCTGAAGCATTGGCAACTTCAACCGAAGTTAGCGCCAATTCTTTATAGGTTTTTAAAAGCTCAATGTTTTCATCTAAAATGTTTTGCTTTGCTTGTAAGGCGTATAACTGATAATACGTTTCAGAAACCGATAAAGCCAACTTACGTTTTGAAATAGCAAGTTTTACATAATCAGCTTCGGCCATCGAAGTAGCATATTCCTCTCGTGCTGAAAATGTACCAAACCACGGAATCATCTGCTTAACCGAAAACCGTGCCTTTTGTGCTCCGGTACGGGTTTCGGGCTCACTAATAAAATATCCGGCACTCACTTCAGTATTCGGAAGTGTGTTGCTTTCATTTACTTTTTCTTCTGAAATGTTATACCGCAATTCCACTGCCTGAATATCAGGATTGTTTTGCTGTGCTTCTTGAATATAGCTTTCCAAGTCTTGCCCACTGCTTACTTGACTCAGAAAACAAGCAAAGAGAATCAGGACAAACCTATTTGTCATATTAATTTTTATTGTTTTCATTTTAATTCGTTTTTAGGTCTTGATTCATTATTCTCAATCCTTTGCTTCTTAGAAAGAACTGTTTCCGCACGCCAACTATACAATACTGGAACTACAAATAGGGTGATTAATGCAATAAGCATCCCACCAAAACTAGGAATCGCCATCGGGATCATAATATCGCTTCCGCGACCTGTTGCTGTTAAAATAGGTAACAAGGCGAGAATTGTTGTAGCCGTCGTCATTAAACAAGGACGAATTCGTTTCTGTCCAGATTCAATTACAGCGTTTCGTATTTGTTGTTTAGTGGTAGGAACATTTCTTTTAAATGTTTGGGTAAGGTAGGTGGCCATCACTACACCATCATCGGTTGCAATACCGAACAATGCAATAAAACCAACCCATACAGCTACGCTTAAATTTATTGGGTGCATTTGAAAAAGATCTCGCAGATTTTCTCCGAAAAACCCAAAATTTAAAAACCATTCTTGTCCGTACAGCCAAATCATTATAAACCCACCGGCGAAAGCAACAGCTATTCCGCTAAACACCATAAAAGAAGTTGCTGCCGATTTAAATTGAAAATACAGGATTAAAAATATAATCAATAACGCTAATGGAACAACTACAGAAAGTGTTTTCTCAGCTCGAACTTGATTTTCATACGTTCCCGTAAATTGATAATTAATCCCTTTTGGGACGGTTAATTCGCCTGAATCTATTTTGTCTTGAATCGCTTGTTGTGCTTTTTCCACCACATTCACTTCAGCAAAACCATCCAGCTTATCGAAAAGCACATAGCCCACTAAAAAGGTGTCTTCACTTTTTATAACTTGCGGTCCTTGCTCGTAGCGAATATCAACCAATTCCCCTAACGGAACAGGACTTCCACCTTCAACCGGAACATAGATGTTTTTTAAATCGGTTGGATTTTCCCGTAACTCCCTTGGATACCGAACACGAACCGAATAGCGTTCCCTGCCTTCTACAGTTTGCGTTAGCGGCATACCGCCAATGGCTACTTGTAAGGTTTGTTGTACCGTTTCAATGGAAATGCCGTACCTGGCTAAACGATTTCTGTCTATATCTAGTAGTAAATAGGGTTTTCCTACAATGCGGTCGGCAAAAACAGCTTGCTCTTTTACGCCTTCTACTTGCTTTAAAATAGTTTCAAGTTGCATGCCAAAGGCCTCTATTTGTTTTAAATCTTGGCCTTTAACCTTAATGCCCATAGGTGCTCGCATACCAGTTTGTAGCATGACTAAACGAGTTTCAATAGGTTGTAATTTTGGGGCTGAGGTAACGCCCGGTAATTTGGTGACTTTTACAATTTCATTCCAAATATCGTCTGGCGATTGAATTTCAGGACGCCAATTTCGGAAGTATTCGCCGTCTTCATCTGGGATTAATTGTTCTCTTGTTACATCAATCCCAGTCGAGGTGTTGTATTTATTTGCTTCAGTGTTCTCGACTGCGCTCGAACTGACATTTATATTGACATTTTCAACCAAACTACCATCTTTCAGCATAAACAACCCGTCGTCATTTACTTTAAAACGTTGGGGGTTTCCAGCTTCATTCAGCATATATTCCGATTTATATTGAATGATATTTTCATACATGGAAAGTGGCGCAGGGTCGAGGGCTGACTCGGTGCGGCCAGCTTTGCCGACTACCGTTTTAATTTCAGGAATACTGGCAACGGCCATATCTAATTGTTGTAACACCCGTTTGTTTTCTTCTACGCCAGCATGGGGTAGGGAAGTGGGCATCAATAGGAAGGAACCTTCATTTAGCGATGGCATAAACTCTTTTCCGGTGTTTTTCATAATTAAAAACCCTAGAATAACGATAACGGCAGGGACGGATAAGAATAGTAATTTGTTTTGTAGGCACCAATTTAAAATTCGGGTGTAGTAACGCATAAAAATCCAGAATACAGCCAATAGTCCGAAGCAAATAAAGCTTACAAATAATAAATTCATAATCAAACTTCGGTCAAAACCTAAGGGGCGCCAATATTCAGCTAATAGAAAGACGATCGCTATAGCTGAAATAATAATGTTAATCGTATTGATTCGCTGTTCTCGCAGTACTAATTTTTCAGAAAAACGAGCTGCAACTTTTGGGTTTTTTAAGAAACCAGTTGCTCCAAAAGCAATGAGGATAAGTCCTAACCAATACCCATAAGCAATGGCTACGATTCCGATAAGTAATAATATGGAATGCAAAATATGGCCGAAAACAGACCGTATGTTTTTCTTTCTGAAAAGAAACGCAGCAAATGGTGGAATTAAGAACAGGGCCACAATAATAGAAGCCGTAAGCGCCATGGTCTTCGTAAAAGCCAATGGACGGAACAGCTTCCCTTCGGCACCGACCATTGTAAATACAGGTATAAAACTGATAATAGTTGTTAATACAGCGGTAAGAATGGCTCCGGAAACTTCAGAAGTTGCATTGTACACTACATTGTTTATAGGAAGTTTGTTTTTGTTTTCTTCTAGGTGCCTAATAATGTTTTCTGAAAGAATCACCCCAACATCGACCATCGTACCAATAGCAATGGCAATACCCGAAAGTGCAACAATGTTTGCATCTACATTGAATATTTTCATGGCGATAAAAACCATCAATACAGCAACGGGTAATAATCCTGAAATAAGAATGGACGCTCGAAGATTAAAAACCATAATTACGATAACCAAAATGGTTATTAGGATTTCTAAGGTCAAAGCTTCGTTTAAGGTGCCAAGGGTTTCTTGAATTAATTCGGTTCGATCATAGAAAGGGACAATAGTAAGTTGTGATGTACGACCATCGGACAATGTTTTGGAAGGAAGCCCGGCACTGAGTTCGTTTATTTTGTCTTTCACATTGTTAATCACTTCCATTGGGTTGGCGCCATAACGAGCAACAACCACTCCGCCAACAACCTCGGCACCTTCTTTGTCCAAAATCCCTCGACGGGTTTCGGGACCTAAACTAACTTTTGCAATCTCATTGATGCGAATAGAAGTAAAATCTTTGGAAGTAATGACCGCATTTTCAATATCATCAATCGATTGAATATAGCCCAAGCCTCGCACCAGGTATTCGGCTTTATTAATTTCTAATGTTTGTGCCCCAATATCTTGGTTGGTTTGTTTTACAGCTGATACAACTTGGTCTAAACTAATGTTGTATTGGCGCATTAATTCAGGGTTTACATCAATTTGATATTCTTGAACGTACCCGCCGATGGAAGCTACTTCAGAAACACCGCTGGCAGAGGAAAGTGCATATTTTACATAGTAATCTTGAATGCTTCGTAGTTCGTGTAAATCCCAACCGCCAGTAACATTGCCATCTTTATCGCGACCTTCTAAAGTGTACCAGAAAATTTGTCCTAATCCGGTTGCATCGGGACCTAATGAAGGGTTAACTCCTTCAGGAAGTAACCCGGAAGGAAGTGAATTCAGTTTTTCAAGAATACGGCTTCGGCTCCAGTAAAATTCTACATCTTCTTCAAAAATGATATAGATACTCGAAATGCCAAACATAGACGAGCTACGGATGGTTTTTACCCCAGGAATACCAAGTAACGAAGTGGTTAATGGATACGTTATTTGATCTTCAATGTCCTGTGGCGATCGCCCTTGCCATTTGGTAAAGACAATCTGTTGATTTTCACCAATATCTGGAATTGCATCAACAGCCACTGGGTCTGTTGGTAAGATACCAGTATCCCAATTAAAAGGAGCGGTAACAATACCCCAACTTACAAACAGGATCAGTAACAAAACAGCTACTAATTTGTTTTCTATTAAAAATTTAATGCTTTTATTCAGCATAATATTTGATAATTAAACAGTTAAACACGGTTGTGAACTAAAGTCACAAACAAAATAATTTGTCCTTTATGTATGTACAAAGGATAAAAAGGATACTGTTTAAAATATCAAATGAGGAAAGTCTGGTGTAGTACTGAAATATCTTCTATGAGATAGGGGGGAGAGTAATCTTTAAAAGAATCGTTATTTTCTTCAACTATCTCAAAAAAATCAATGTACGAATAAACAAAAGTAGCTAGAAAAGTTTGCTGTTCAAGAGAGAGGTTTTCGAAAGAAAGCTTTATGTTATCTTCTCCCTCTACAATTAATTGCTTGTCTTTACAGCAAGAGTCTTTAGTGATATTGGAGTCACAACTTGTTGGAGAAGTTTGAACATCCATCCCACAAGTCTTAACGTGCTGGGTAAAACTGTAATCAACTAACATTTCTCCACAATAGTGCATATTTACAGTGAATGACATTGTAGTGAAGAGCACTAAAAATGCCATGGAAACTGCACCAAATTTGTGAAATACTTGTTTCATACTAATTACAAAGATAGTGATTTTTGAAATAGCAAGGAAGGAATAGAAAATTGAAGCATTTTTTGAGCAAGCTCAATTTTCTTTTAAAAAAACAAAACCACGCCTTTATGAGCGTGGTTTATTTAATGTTGTGACCTTGCCAGGATTCAAACCTGGAACCTCCTGAGCCGTAATCAGGTGCGCTATTCAGTTGCGCCACAAGGCCTTTTTGCTTGAAACAAGCTAGGAAAATAAAATTCCATTTGTTTCGGGGTGCAAATATATTTCTTTTTACCTTTATAGACAAAGCACTTTCGTAAAAAATTACAATGGATATAGAAAAATACATTCGTGAAATACCAGACTTTCCAAAAACGGGAGTAAACTTTAAAGATATAACTCCTTTATTGGCAAACCCCGAAGCCACTTCTTTTTGTTTAGAGCAGTTGGTTTTACTTAGTGAGCGCCAAAAAATAGATAAGGTTGTAGGCATTGAATCCCGTGGGTTTTTATTTGGCACTCTGTTGGCAAAAGAATTAAATGCTGGTTTTGTCCCAGTGCGTAAAGCTGGTAAATTGCCACATGATACATTAAAACAACCATATGCATTAGAATATGGCATGGACGCCCTTGAAATTCATGAAGATGCTATTAAAAAAGGGGATACTGTATTGTTGCATGACGATATTTTGGCAACAGGGGGAACAGCAAGAGCAGCCTGCCAGTTAATTGAAAAGCTGGGCGGTAAGATTGTGCAATGTAATTTTTTAATCGAATTGGAATTTTTAAAAGGGGCAAGTAAACTAAAATCGTATGAAGTACGATCGTTACTTTGCTATTGATTAACCGCATTTTTCGTCACCCAAAGTTTATAACCAAATATTGCCAGCTGAAACTTTGATGCTTTTGATAAGTCCACATCTTTTTTTGTAAAGCTGGGAAGTAGCTTTTTGTTCAATCTTGCCAATGCTTTAAAAAATTGCTTTTTCATACTTATAAAAATAAAAAAACCTTCCTAAAATGAGGAAGGTTTAAGAAATTTATAAGAGTTTCATTTACTGCTTGGTAGTTATTTCAATTACACCGTTTACAGCTTTTCCACCATATTTTTTAATTGCTTTTTTGCCTTTGAGAACGTTTACTTTTTCAATGGATTCCGGCTTGATTTCTTTTACTTCAGCTTCTTTTGTTTCTTTTCCATCTACATAATATATAGGGTCATCTTGATTGTTTTTACTTGTAGTAATAACTTTTACCCTTTCATTAGAGGGAGTATTGCTTCTTATTATCATCAAAGAATCTTTCATCTGAGCTCTTATCACCTTTACTCGTTCTTTTTGCTTTTCCACCCGTTCTTTCATTACTTCTTTTCTTTCCTGCATTTGCTCCTTAATGACTTCTTTTCTTTCTTCAATCTGTTTTTTTCGTTCCGAAATCATTTTATCGCGCTCTGCCATCATTTTTTGTCGCTGCATTTCTTGTTCTTCAGTCAAAACAGTTCGTGAACTTATACTGCCATTTTCTGAAACAGCAAGTACAAAATCACTTATAGGCTGATCGCTGCTTACACTATAATTATTGTTATTACCACGTTTGTCACTATATGTAATAGAAATACTAGTAATTTCACCTTTACTATTAAAGTTTAGGTTGCTATACTTAAAAGTAGCGTTGTGTTCTTTTTTAAGCTTTTGTTTATATGCTTCCAGTTCTTCAACCGTTGTATTTTTAGTGATACGAACTTGAAACCCTTTTACGGAATCTTGCGAAATAGTATTATTTCTTTGTTTTGAAGTAACCTTTACCTTTTGGAGTGTCTTTTCTGAAACTTCAGCGTTATTGCCTGTTTTGCTTATAGTATTGGATGCAAGTTGTGTTTCTGAAGTATTCTTGTTGCTTTGAAGACTGGTATTAACAACTGATGCGGGTTCCGCTTCTGTGTAGAGTATCTTTTCATTAACATTAAAGCTCCATAGGAATAATGCCAATAAAGGCAGTATAACGATAAATTTTAATGCATTTACTTTTTTTGAACTGTTTTTGTTTAACATGATAATTCGTTTTTTGATAAATGATTGATAAAAATTAGTAGCTAGCGCAGGTACGGGATAGGTAGATGAGGCTTTTACCAGCGCTATTTGATATTCTTTTTTTGATGAAACCATAGCAGCGGTTTCGTAATCGGCAATGTATTCTAAGTTTTCCTCTACACTTTTTTTATATAGCCAAGCAATAGGGTTAGCCCACTGAAATATGGTGATCACATGGGCTACTAAAATGTCTATGGAGTGTTTTTGATAAGCATGTACTTTTTCATGATTTAATATCATGGCAAGTTCTTCTTCACTATGTAAAGAAGGATTGTAAACTATATAGTTGAAGAATGAAAACGGGAGAATGGTTTCATTTGTAGCGATATAGTTAAAACCATTTTCGATAGTAGCGGGATGCTTTTTTAAAAGCTGTAATAGTGAAAAAAGTTGTTTTAAAAAACGAATAAAAAACACTCCAGCAACCAAGAAGTATAAAATACCAGCTATGAGCCACCAATCGATTTGCTGAGAGGCAGTAGTTAAATATGCTGGAACTTCTTCAGAATATTCTGCAATGCTTTTTCCGGTAATAGAAACAGTAACCGTTTTGGTAAATTGAATTAAAGGAAAAATAAAAGATAGCAGGAGTCCGCTCACTAAAAACAGTCTATTCGCTGTAAAATGAGTGTCGCTTTTCAATAATGTTACATATACAATGTAAAACAAAGAAAGTACTAAAGTGGCCTTACCTATATATATAAGTATATCCATATTTACTTATTTTCAATTATTTCCAATATTTCCCGAAGCTCTGTAGCGCTTATTTTTTCCTCTTTTGCAAAAAAGGAAACCATACTTTTATAACTGTTGTTAAAGTATTTTTTTGTCGCAAGGCTCATAAAGCGTTCTGTATATTCAACTTTACTAACAATAGGGAAGTATTGATGGGTTTTACCATACGCAGTGTATGATACAAACCCTTTTTCTTCCAAGTTCCTCACAATAGTAGATACCGTGTTGTAATGGTTTTTCCCGGGCAGTAGCGCTACAATCTCTTTTACAAAGGCTTTTTCCAATTGCCATAGCGCTTGCATTATTTCTTCTTCTTTGTTTGTAAGTCGTTCCATAGGTGTAAATATAAAACTATTTATTTAGTTACAAAACTAATTTTATAGTTGTATAACTGAAACTTTAGTTTATTATTGTATTTTCGATACAAATTTGTAAGCCTTCATAGTCTTACAGATTCACTCAAACACCCAGATATCAAATTGCACTTCGTATTTCATATTTCGTACTTCGAAAATCGTACTTCCTTTAGTATCTTCGCAGCTTAAAATAATTTTATGGGAGTTTCTATACTTTTTGTTTTTCTGGGTTTATTATTATTGGTTATAGGAGGGGAATTTTTGGTGCGTTCTTCGGTTGCTTTATCGTTTAGGTTACGCTTGTCAAAAATGGTGATCGGTTTAACGGTGGTTTCTTTTGCCACTTCAGCACCTGAGTTGCTTGTAAGTGTTCAAGCAGCACTTGAAGGGTTTAGCGATATTTCCTTAGGTAATGTAATCGGTTCAAATATTGCAAACATAGGATTGGTGCTTGGTATAACGGCTTTTATTGCACCCCTTACAATAGATCATGATTTCTACAAGTTTAATTGGCCAGTAATGATGCTGCTTTCCATTGCACTTTATTTTTTGCTGAAAAGTGGAAGTGGATTGAGTAGGCTAGAGGGTGCTGTGTTTGTTATCTTACTTGTGGTTTATTTATTTCTTCTTATAAAAAGAGCTCGTAATCAAAAAGAATCTAAACCTGTTGATGACGGTATTGACGACGGACTTTCTAAAACGTCTAGCTTTAAAATCATAATTTGGCTTTTACTGGGCGGTTTAGGTTTATGGGGTGGAAGCGAGTTGCTGGTTACAGGAGCAGTAGATATGGCCACTGCGCTAGGAGTGACTGAACGTGTTATTGCAGTAACCATGATTGCAATTGGGACAAGCGTCCCTGAGTTAGCTGCTTCGGTAATTGCGGCGTTAAAAAAAGAAAAAGCAATTTCATTGGGTAATTTAATCGGCTCAAATATCTTCAATATTGCTTCTGTATTAGGAATTACTGCAGTTATAAAGCCAATAGCAATACAAAGCCAAGAGGTATTAACAAATGATATCTTCTGGATGTTAGGGTTTGCCGCAATTTTAATTCCGTTAGCATTTCTTCCAAAGAAATTTGAAATTGGTAGGCTTAAAGGATTATTGATTCTTGCAGCCTATGTAGGTTTTATAAGTATGGCCTTAATGGAATAATTGTTTCCGTTTAAAAGTAGGAACTACTTTTAAAAATAACTTTTCTTGACTTGACCCCTAAAATTTTAGGGGTTATCAACATTTTACATCTATTTATTAATAAGTTAACATTAAAAATTAGGGGGTGTAAAAAAAATAAACTTATTTTTGCCCCATTCTAATTCTAAATAAAAGGAAAACTGTATGTCAACTTTACGATTTCACGCAATCAAAGAAACCTTTAACAGAAAACCTGTTGAGGTGCAAGAACCTGAACGTCGTTCTGCTATCTTCGGAAAAAACGTATTTAACGAGTCGGCCATGCGCCAATACTTGACAAAAACGTCTTACAATAGTGTAATGGATGCTATTGAAAACGGAAAAAAGATAGAACGTAGTGTAGCAGATCACATTTCAACAGGAATGAAAGAATGGGCCATTTCAAAAGGAGCAACCCATTACACACACTGGTTTCAACCATTAACAGGCGCAACTGCTGAAAAGCACGATGCTTTTTTTGAAACGATCGATAACGGTCAAAGTATAGAAAAATTTGGCGGTGGACAGTTGGTACAACAAGAGCCAGATGCTTCCAGTTTTCCTCACGGTGGAATAAGAAATACTTTCGAAGCTCGTGGTTATACAGCTTGGGATCCTACCTCACCTGCTTTTTTATATGGAACCACACTATGTATTCCAACTGTTTTTGTTTCATATACAGGTGAGGCGTTAGACTATAAAACACCATTATTGCGTGCATTGCAAACAGTAGATCAAGCAGCAACCGCTGTTGCAAAATATTTTGATAAAAGTGTTACAAAAGTAAATCCAACACTTGGATGGGAGCAAGAATATTTCCTTATTGATAAAGCACTAGCATTATCTCGCCCAGACATTATGCTATCCGGCCGAACCTTATTAGGTCATTCTTCACCAAAAGGACAGCAGTTGGACGATCATTACTTTGGTTCCATTCCGTCACGTGTCCTTAATTATATGCGTGATTTGGAAACTGAATGTATGTTATTGGGTATTCCCGTAAAAACAAGACACAATGAAGTAGCTCCAAATCAATTTGAATTGGCGCCAATTTTTGAAGAAACCAACCTTGCCGTTGATCATAACTCCTTATTAATGGATTTAATGGACAAAATAGCTGACCGACATAACTTTAAAGTATTGTTCCATGAAAAACCATTTGCAGGCGTAAACGGAAGCGGTAAACATAATAACTGGTCACTGGCTACTAATACAGGAGTTAACTTATTGGGTCCAGGAAGTACACCGATGAAGAACCTTCAGTTTTTAACCTTTTTCATTAATACGTTAAAAGCGGTAAACGATCACGAAGAATTATTAAGAGCATCAATTGCAGGAGCAAGCAACGATCACCGTTTGGGAGCTAACGAAGCGCCACCGGCTATTATTTCTGCTTTTATTGGTTCACAGTTAACCGATGTATTAGATGAATTGGAAAAAGTAACAGATGGAAAACTATCTCCTCAGGAAAAAACAGACCTTAAATTAAACGTGGTAGGTAAAATTCCTGAAATTTTGATGGATAATACTGACAGAAACCGTACTTCGGCTTTTGCCTTTACTGGTAATAAGTTTGAGTTTCGTGCTGTAGGCTCTACTGCAAACTGCGCCAACCCGATGACTGTGCTCAATGCGATTGTTGCAAAACAGTTGATTGACTTTAAAGAAAAAGTTGACAAGCTTATTAAAGGTAAGAAGATGAAGAAAGACGATGCCATCTTTAATGTGCTGAGAGAATATATCAAAGACTCTAAACGTATTCGCTTTGAAGGAGATGGATATGGAGAGGCTTGGGAAAAAGAGGCTAAAAAACGCGGTTTAAGTAATAATAAAACAACTCCAGATGCTTTAAAAGCAAGAGTTTCTAAAGAATCAATCGCGCTTTTTGAAGAGCTTAACATAATGAGCAAAGTAGAAATTGAGGCTCGTTATGAAATTGAAATGGAAGAATACGCTATGCGCATTCAAATAGAAGGAAGGGTGCTTGGCGATATTGCAAGGAACCACGTGATCCCTACAGCGATTCAGTATCAAAATATATTGATAAGAAACGTTAGGGGCTTAAAGGAAATTTATGAAGACAACTTCAAAAAATTTGCTGGGGAACAATTAAACCTTATCGAAAAAATTTCACATCATATTGAAAGTATTAATAAGGGAATTACAGAAATGATTGAAGAGCGTAAAAAAGCAAACAAGATAGATAATGCTGAAAAACGGGCTAAGGCATACTGTAATAACGTAAAACCATACTTTGATGAAATACGGTATCATAGTGATAAATTAGAGCTTTTAGTCGATGATGAGATATGGCCTTTAACCAAATACAGAGAGTTATTATTTACTAAATAATTTTAACATAATTTTAACATTTGCATTTAAAAGTCGTTTAACGGTAGTTGAACGACTTTTTTATATGTACGTCCTTTCTTGTTAATTTAATTAATAAGAAAAAACCTACAAATTTTAAAAAAAATATACTTCTACGTGTTAACACTTATTATTGTTTGTGTTTTTTTTCGCAAATTTGGATTGTATTTCAGTGGGATAGAAAACTGAAATATAACTCCTCACTTAAGTCCCTTAATCGCTCAACATTGTTATTGTACATAAATGTCTGTTTAGTAGAACAGATATTGATTAAAGTAGTCAAGTTTTAAATTTGATTATGTATAAAAGTATCACATTATAAATTAATGTGTGGATTTTTAAAACCAATATAAATCAATTAGTAACTAAATTTTTAAATTATGAAAAAAGTGTTTTTTTGCGCAGTGGCGCTAATGTTAGGAACTGCAGCTTTCGCTCAGTTTAACCAGAACTTTGTAAATCAAACAGGTTTGTTTAATTTATCCGTTGAAAATCAAAATGGATTATTAAACTTTAATACTGTAGACCAATTCGGTATCGCTAACGATTCTGATGTAGACCAAGACGGAGCATTTAACGTTTCTGATACTGACCAAATTGGGTTAGCTAACGAGTCGGATGTGACTCAAGCTGGAGTTCTTAATGGTTCTTCTGTATTACAGATAGGAGCATTCAACAGTTCAGATGTTGACCAAACAGGTATATTGAACGGATCTTCTGTTACTCAACTTGGATTTGGAAACAGTTCAGATGTAGACCAATTAGGTATTGCAAACAGTTCAGATGTAGACCAATTAGGTATTGGAAACAGTTCAGATGTTGATCAAATAGGTATCGGGAACGATTCTGATGTAGATCAAACTGGAGCTTTCAACTCTTCAACTGTTGGACAGTTAGGTTTTGGAAACGAATCTGATGTTACACAAACTGGATTAGGAAACTCTTCTACAGTTGCACAAATAGGTGCTGGAAACGATTCTGATGTAGATCAAACTGGTCTTGCAAACGCTTCAAGTGTTCTTCAAATAGGACTTGGAAACGAATCTGATGTTGATCAAACAGGTGCTTTTAACAGCTCTACAGTTAACCAATTTGGAATTGGAAATACTTCAGATGTTGACCAATTAGGACTTGGAAACAGCTCATTAGTTAACCAAGCTGGTATTGCAAACAACTCTTATGTTGGTCAATTAGGTCTTGGAAACGCTTCTGCAGTTAACCAATTAGGTCTTGCAAACAACAGTGCAGTTTTCCAAATAGGTGCATTTAATACATCTCTTGTAAACCAAACTGGTGCGTTAAACCAAAACTTGGTTATCCAAACAGGACTTGGACACAACAACGTTGTTAACCAAGTAGGTATTGGTAACGTGAATATTGATGTTCAGAGTAACTAATAGATATAACTATAAAGTATCTTTGAAATAAATTTAAAAGTATAGGGGCATTTTTAAAATGCCCTTATACTTAATTAAATAAAAACAATAAATAAAAAGGGTTATCTTTATATGGATAAACTTTTTATTAACTAATTAAAAGTAATTGAGATGAAAATTATAACTAACATATTTCTAGTAACGATATTTTCATTGTTTAGTATTACTGCTTTCTCCCAAACTTACTCTAAGGAAACTAAGAGTGCTATTTTTGATAATCTACAAAATAAAGCTGTTCAGCTTAATTATCTTTCTTCCCAACAACCACAAATTAATGCTACAAGGAGTTCAGTAGCTACTACAAATAATGTTTTTATTCAACAAGTGGGGAACTATAATAGAATAGTTTCAAATACAAAATCAACCAATAGTGATATCAGTCTTCTTCAAAACGGAGACAATAATGATATTTTCTTGACAATAAATTCAGAGAACATAAAGGAATCTGTAATTCAAGATGGCGATAACCATAGTTTTATAGATTTTAGTCCTATGCGTTCAAATGTACACGAAGGGCAAATTATACAAACCGGAAACGGTCAAAATTTAAGATGGTATGGGTCTAATTCCCTTTCTGAAAAATTAAAGGTTTCTATGAAAGGAAATGGGCAAACCATAACTATTCGTAATTTTAATTAAACATGTTTTATAAAATACGCACATATGGCATAGTAATGCTTATGTTGTTGGTTTCCGTAAACACTTTTTCGCAGTTTTACAATAAAGATGTAGAGGCTAAAATTGATGTGGTAACCAATACAGAGTTTATTGAAATTACGGGTACTGCATTAAACAAAACAAACTTAGATCAAAGCCTTCGTTATGAACTTTCTGTTTTCAGAAACAGTTCAACCAATAAATCTAATAATAAACAAGCGGGAAGGTTTGTTTTAAAGGCAGGTGAGAAAAAAAATCTATCAAAAACAACAATTAACGCAAATTCTAAGGATGAGGTTATTATTTTACTTCTAATTTACAGTAATATAGATAATAAACTTATAGGAAAAGATAGGATTGTTTTCAATGATAAAAAGCCGGACCAGAAAATAGTGTTGGAAGAAGAAGCTGATGGTGTAAATACCGAAGAAACCTCCACAGAGAGCTCTGATGGGGATGTTTACAGGCCAAGTTATGGGATTAAACTAAAAGGTATTGTCGTTGAAGAAACCAAAACCAAACCGGGTCGTGATTTTTTTCAAATGTTTTCGTCAAAATATAATTTCTATAAAATAAATGGAGAAAAAGTAGTCACTGTTAGTGAGGTATTAGCGTTAGGCATTAACACTAAAATTGAAATTAAGGTAGGTGATAAAGTGGTTTTAGAGTTCTTTTTAAGCCCACGAACGGATTATCTTAAAGCAATGGCCGACCAAGCAATAAACGTAGTTAATAGATATTTTATTAACTTACGTAATGATAAAGAAATAGTTAAACGATATTAATATTCCAATAATGAAAACTTTTATATCCCTCATTGTTTTTTTAATTGTAACTGCCTCATATGGGCAACAGCTTGTTTATAAGCCTGTAAACCCTAATTTTGGTGGAGATCCCTTTAACTATCAGATGTTGTTGAGTTCTGCAGATGCCCAGAATACTTTTCAGGACCCTTCTTTACGGGAAGATGACCAATCCGAACTTGATGCTTTCAAAGAGAGTCTTAATAGACAGTTGTTAGATCAGATTTCAAGTCAACTTCTTATCGAGCAATTTGGAGATGATATTTTAACTCCAGGAACCTCAAATTTTGGAACCCTAGAATTAGAAGTATATGAATCTTCAGAAGGATTGGTAATTAATATTTTAGATACAGGTAATGGAGATCAAACCCAAATTGTAGTGCCAAATTAAAGCTTATGATAAATATTACTAAAATTCTTTTAATAGCCTTTGCATTCACTTTAATGGGGTGTGGGGCTTATTTTAACCAGCCAGTAGGTCCACAAAAGGCTCGAATTGGTGAGATAAGTTCTCAAACAAAGAGACTGGAGTCGCTTCCAGAACCGGCAGAACCTATTATAGTTGGAGTCTATAATTTTAAGGATCAAACTGGGCAATATAAATCTATAGAAGCTGGTAGTACTTTTAGTACGGCAATTACACAAGGTGCAACCACGATTCTTGTTAAAGCTTTAGAAGACTCAAAATGGTTTAGACCAATAGAAAGAGAAAACTTAAGCAATTTACTTAATGAAAGAAATATTATAGAAACCACTAGGGCACAATACACGAACCCCAATGATAAAAATGCCCAACGTTTAAGCCCTCTTTTATTTGCAGGAATACTTTTAGAAGGTGGTGTTGTTTCTTATGACACTAATATACTTACCGGAGGAGCAGGGGCAAGGTACTTTGGTGTTGGTGGGTCTACACAATATCGTCAAGATAGAATTACGGTTTATTTAAGGGCCATATCTACTAAATCCGGTGAGGTTCTTAAAACAGTATATGTTTCAAAAACTATTTTGTCACAAGCTGTAGATGTTGGCATATTTAGGTATGTTAACTTTAAAAGATTACTTGAAGCGGAAACTGGCTTTACTAAAAACGAACCTACACAATTAGCTGTGCAGGCTGCAATTGAAAAAGCTGTTGAAATGCTTGTTATTGAAGGGGTTCAAGATAAATTATGGTCAACAAAAGAAGGGGCTGAAAAGAATAAAGAACTGGTTGATGGCTATCTTTATGATAAAGAATTAGATGAGTCTACTGGGTTGTATGAGCGTGCCTTCCAAAAAAGAAATAATAAACATACAATTAACTTTGCCGTAGGTTCAACCTATATGGACGGCGATTATTCTTCAGCCGAACAAGATTTTAAAGTAGAAGCGGGGTACACTTATAATTTTACCCCTATGTTTTCAGCAGGATACGATATACAGCTGTTTAGGCTATACTCTACGCCTCAAATACGATATTGGTGGTTGTCCCAAAACCTGGATTTAAAGCTAAGGGTGTTACCACACGATAAATTTTCACCAATATTATATGGAGGTCCTGGGTTTATGAACTTTGTAGACAATTCACCATCAAAATTTCTTCAGAGATTAGATGGTTTCTTTAAAGTAAAAGGAGGCTTAGGGCTGCAATATCAATTATCTGAAAGACTTTCATTGGAATTACATGGAGATTTCAACAAAGTATTTTCAGATAAGATAGACAATGAACTTCAAGGAAAAAGAGATGACTATTATTATAATTTCGGATTTGGAATTAATTACAATTTCGGATTTGGAAACAAAAGAACAGAGTCAAACAACGATAACTAATCCGCTATGAAAGCTAATTATATAAATATAACAATACTAGGAGTTTTATTTTTACTCATTTTTTCTTGTAGTGAAGATAAAATAGGTGTAAACCAAACAGGTTCAATTACTGGAAAAGTGGTAGAAGTAGAAACAAATGAGCCACTTGAAAATGCAAGAATATCATCACAACCGTTAACGAGCACGGTTTTTACAGATGAAAACGGAGAGTTTGAGATTGAAAACGTACCATTGGGTGAATATTCTGTAGAAGCCCGTAAGGATGGATACTTAGGTGGTTTTGAACCTGCAAATGTAACCTCTAGCACCGCCGTAAATGTAATTTTTGAGCTTGAATTATCCACAGCTGATAACTTACCACCTTCAACACCGGTTTTACTATCACCAGCAGATAATGAAGTGCTACAAAGCATAGAAGCGGATTTTGCTTGGGATTCGACAGATCCTGACGATGATGATTTAACGTATTCAATTGAATTACGTAACGATGCTAATGAAGAGGTCTTGATGTTCGAAAACATTACAGATACAACTTTTGTATATTCAAACCTTACATTGGGAACTAAATATTTCTGGCAAGTAACAGTAACAGACGAAATCAATGACCCTGTAAAAAGTGCTGTACGCTCTTTTGAGGTAATAAATGCACCAGTAGACAATAGGTTCCTTTTTGTTAGAAAAGTTGAAGGCAATAACGTAATATTCTCTGCAGATGAAGATGGAAATGAGTTTCAACTTACATCTAAAAACCTGAATAGTTACAGGCCAAGAAGAAATGTAGCGGCAAATAGAATTGCATACTTACAAACTAATGGAGAAGATGTCGATATATATACCATGGCAAGAGATGGTACAGATAAACAAAGGGTGACAAATACCATAAAGCCAAAAGGATTTGATTTAGGCGAAATAAATATCTCTTGGCCTCCTAAGAGCGATATGATTTATTTTCCAAGGTTTGATAACCTGTACAGGATAAACTCAAACGGACAAGGACTTGAAGTGGTTTATACCACAACAGATGGCTCGTTTATTTCTGAAGTAGATGTAAGTGAAAATGCTGATATTATTGCACTAAAAACAAACAATATAGATGGATATGATGTATCTATTTTTACCATAGATTTTGATGGTAATGTACTAGATACAATACTTACTGGTGTAGATGGTGCTACAACTGGACTTAACATTTCAGTTACCAACCAATTGGTGTTGTACTCATATGATGTTTCTGGTTTTGAAAGCAGTAATTATAGAAGGTTAGATTCAAGAATGTTTGTATATGATATGGTAGCAGACACCACGACCGATATTTCTGATCAAAAACCAGATGGAACTAACGATTTAGAACCAATATTTTCACCAAATGAGGCTGAGGTTATTTTTACAAATACTTCAAACGATGGAATATCGCAGAAAGATATCTACACTGTAGAAGTAGACCCAGGTCAAGGTGGGGCCGAACGAACATTACTTTATGAAAATGCTTTTATGCCAGATTGGGAATAAAGTATTAACTAACCAAATAAATAAAAAAACGTCCCGAATTTTCGGGACGTTTTTTATTGTCTATTTTTGCAAATGAAAAACCAATTGCTATGAGTCAAGAAATTTCTAAACGTTATGCGAAGCGCGGTGTTTCTGCTTCAAAAGAGGATGTGCATAAAGCTATAAAAAATGTAGATAAGGGGTTGTTTCCTAATGCTTTTTGTAAAATTGTACCTGATCATCTTACAGGTGATGACGATTACTGTTTAGTTATGCATGCAGATGGCGCCGGAACAAAATCTTCCCTAGCTTACATTTACTGGAAAGAAACTGGTGACTTGTCTGTATGGAAAGGAATTGCTCAAGATGCATTAATCATGAATATTGACGATTTACTTTGTGTAGGAGCGACTGATAATATCATGCTTTCCTCAACTATAGGTAGAAATAAAAATCGTATCCCAGGTGAAGTAATCTCAGCAATAATTAATGGCACGGAAGAACTTATTTCAGATCTTTCAAAGCATGGAGTTTCAATTCATTCTACAGGTGGCGAAACTGCTGACGTGGGTGACTTGGTTAGAACCATTATTGTAGATTCTACAGTAACGGCAAGAATGAAGCGTAGTGATGTTATTGATAATGCCAATATAAAAGCCGGCGATGTTATTGTTGGGTTATCGTCGTTTGGGCAAGCTTCTTACGAAACCGAATATAATGGTGGTATGGGCAGCAATGGTTTAACCTCGGCAAGGCATGATGTTTTTGATAATTATTTAGCTAAAAAGTATCCTGAGAGCTACGATCATTCCGTGCCAGAGGATTTGGTGTATTCCGGATCAAAAAAAGTAACAGATTCTGTAGCCGAAAGCCCTCTTGACGCTGGTAAGCTAGTACTTTCGCCAACTCGAACATATGCTCCTGTTATAAAAAAGATTCTTTCAAAATATACTAATAAGGAAATTCATGGAATGGTACATTGCAGTGGTGGTGCGCAAACAAAAATCCTTCACTTTGTTGATAAACTTCATATTATAAAAGATAATCTTTTTGAAGTTCAACCATTATTTAAGTTAATACAGCAAGAAAGTAAAACAGACTGGAAAGAGATGTATCAAGTGTTCAATATGGGACACCGTATGGAGCTATATGTTCCAAAAGGGATAGCTTCAGAAATTATTGAAGTTTCAAAATCCTTTAATATTGACGCTCAGATTATTGGGAAAGTAGAAGCTTCAGAAGAAAAAAAGCTGACAATAAACAGCACTCAAGGTAGTTTTATATACTCATAATTTAAATAATACTCTTTTTAAAGTTTTGTTTTTGATGGTGAGAGCCCTTATTTTATTATTATTTGTTCCTTTAACAGCATTTGCCCAAGAGAAAACTAAGCGAGACTCTATTTTTCCTGTAAACAGTTTGCAACAGGAAAACATTGCCTTTTTTAAAACTTCTCTCTTGCCAACAAAGCCGAAGAGAGATTCTGTTTATGCTGTAAGTAGTTTACAATGGCAACCCCCTGTTTTTTTTAAAATACCATTAAAACAAACAATTAAAAAAAGAAGCGTATATGGCTATGTTAAACCTACATTGTGGGGCTCATATAATAGAATAGGGATTAATGTAAATGAAGTAGCTTTTGTAAACTGGAATGCTGGTGGGGTGAGTTCTGTTTCGGGTTTAGTTAATGTTGATTTAAAAAGAACCTATAAAACAAAAAATACCCGTTGGAAAAATGAATTGCTTGCTAGGTATGGAATTAATCATCAAAAAGAATTGGGTTTGCAAAAAACCGAGGATATCATTGAACTAAAAAGCTCCTTTGGTTACCGAACAGATTCATCAAAAAAACTATATTATACAGCAAAAATTAATTTTGCTACTCAATTTTCAAATGGATATGAATATCCAGATACTTCAAACAAAATTTCTACTATATTTTCCCCAGCATATCTTTTTTTAGGGGTAGGTGCAGAATATGGAGCCAATGATGAGAACCTTTCTATATATGGGTCACCGTTAACCTTAAAATCAACTTTGGTTTTGGATCAAGAATTAGCCAACACTGGTGCATTTGGTGTAAAACCTGCAGTTTTGAATGAACAAGGCGAAATCATTGAAGAAGGAGAAAACCTATTGAGTCAGATGGGGATTCTAATTACTAATGAATATAAAGCTGAAATATTTGAGAATATTAGCCTTTCAAATAAATTGATGTTATATACAGATTACTTAGATGATTTTGGCAATATTGATATAAACTGGGAAGTTGAGTTCAATTTTCAAGTAAATAACTTTGTAGTCGCTAATATTGGTTCACATTTTAAATATGATAATGATATAAAAATGACCTTTGAGAATGAAGAAGGCGAACTAATTGAGGAAGGACCTGTTGCACAATGGAAACAACAATTAGGAATAGGGGTTATACTAGAACTATAAGTTAATAAAGGTGTTCTAAAACCATTATGAAGGATTTTTCGTATGTTTGGTAAGTTTCAACTACCAAAAACTAACTTATGATTACCAACTACTTGCCAGGCAAGTACTTAAAGCTGACTTTTTTAGCGGTTATCCTGCTAGTCGTCAATACACTTGTTATACATTATCTTGAAATAGATAAAAGTAGAATATTAAGGGTGATTTCAGTAATATCCTTACTTGTCTTTTTCCTTTATTATAGAACACAGTCAGAAAGACTTATCCTCATTGCGTTACTCCTGTTTACAGTTAGGGATACAATGATTTTAAACTATGAAAGTAGTTTGCTGAAAACAATTTCTTTTGTTCTAACCATTGCAGGATATTTAGCAATTTTAATGTTAACAATCAAGAAACTGAAAATTTCAAAATCTACCCCTTTAATAATTCTTCTTGTAATTGTATTGATAGCCTTAAATGTTTTCAATGTATATTATTTATCTGATATTATTAAAGCTGGATTAGATACACAACTACAGTTTATTTTGTTTTTTGTTCAAGGCGGGATATTGATATTGTTAGGTTTTGCAGCTTTTATGTATAACGAACGCTTTCAGGGAAAAACACCGCTAATCTACCTTTATATGGTTTTGTGTTTTGTACTATCCGATTGCTTTGGTTTGGCGGCTTACTTTTACGAAGCACAAGTTGCTTATTTCCCGGAACGTATTTTTTATCTGCTGGGCATTGTGTTTCTTGTTAATTTTGCCCTGAATACAAAAAAGCAAAAAGAAGAAGGCAAATCACTTGCTGAAAAGGAATATATACTATAACTTTTTCTGAAAATAGATAAAAAGTATATTGAACGAGTAGAGTTAAGCATTAAAACCCTACTTCTTTCACTTCTATTCAAAAGAAATATTCTTCAAAATTATCGTAAATTTGCACTTGCCTACCCCAATGGTAGAAAGTTATAAAAACACGTATGTTAGAGAAACTTCAAATAGTAAAACAGCGCTTCGATGAGGTAAGCGACCTTATTATCCAGCCCGATATAATTAGTGATCAAAAAAGGTATATTCAATTAAACAAAGAATATAAAGACCTTAGGTTATTAATGGATAAAAGGGAGCGATACTTAACCCTTACCAACCGTATTGAAGAAGCTGAAGAGATTATAAAAGAAAGTGGCGACGATGAAATGATAGAGATGGGCAAAATGCAATTGGAAGAAGCCCAAGAAGAACTGCCAAAGTTAGAAGAAGAAATTAAATTTCTATTAATCCCCAAAGATCCTGAAGACTCTAAAAATGCCGTAATGGAAATTAGAGCCGGAACTGGGGGGGATGAAGCAAGTATTTTTGCAGGAGACCTGTATCGTATGTATACTAAATATTGCGAAAGCAAAGGTTGGAAAGTAAATACTGTGGATTACAGTGAAGGAACCAGTGGCGGTTTTAAAGAAATCCAGATGGAAATTGAAGGTGATGACGTATATGGTATCCTGAAATTTGAAGCAGGTGTTCACCGGGTACAGCGTGTACCTCAAACCGAAACTCAAGGGCGTGTCCATACAAGCGCGGCAACGGTAATGGTATTTCCAGAAGCTGAAGAGTTTGATGTAGAAATTGACCCCAAGGATGTTCGTATTGATTATTTCTGTTCCTCAGGACCTGGTGGGCAATCAGTAAACACAACCTACTCTGCTGTACGGTTAACACACGAACCTACGGGGCTTGTTGCACAGTGTCAAGACCAGAAATCACAGCATAAAAACAAAGAAAAAGCATTTAAAGTGCTTCGTTCCAGATTGTACGATATGGAATTGGCCAAAAAACAGGCCGAAGATGCAGAGAAAAGGGGATCAATGGTAACCAGTGGTGACCGTAGTGCAAAAATTAGAACATATAACTATCCGCAGGGTCGTGTAACAGATCACCGCATTAACCTTACTTTATACGATTTAAGTAATATAATAGACGGTGATGTTCAAAAAATAATAGACGAGCTTCAAATGGTAAGCAATACCGAAAAGTTAAAAGAAGCAGGGGAAACGTTCTAATATTTTTGAAGCCATGACAACAGACCAATTAATTTCAGAAATACAAAAAAAGAAATCATTCCTTTGCATTGGGTTAGATGTCGATTTAAATAAAATTCCAAAAGACCTTTTAGACGAAGAAGACCCTATTTTTTCTTTCAATAAAGCGATTATAGATGCGACACACCATTTGGCTGTCGCTTATAAGCCCAATACTGCTTTTTATGAAGCCTACGGGATTAATGGCTGGAAATCGCTTCAAAAAACGATAGAATATTTAAATGAAAACTATCCTGAAATTTTTACCATTGCAGATGCAAAACGAGGTGATATAGGGAACACCTCTTCCATGTATGCCCATGCTTTTTTTAACGATCTAGGATTCGATTCAGTTACAGTTGCTCCATATATGGGGAAAGATTCTGTAGAACCCTTTTTAGCTTTTGATGATAAACAAACTATTTTATTGGCGTTAACATCAAATAAAGGTGCTTTTGATTTTCAAACTAAGAAAATTGATTCTGAAGAAGTTTACAAAACTGTTCTAAAGACATCAAAAAACTGGAAAAATTCAGAAAACCTTATGTATGTGATTGGCGCAACAAAAGCAGAATATTTTTCAGAAATCAGGAAAATAGTTCCCGATAGTTTCTTATTGGTTCCAGGTGTTGGGGCGCAAGGCGGTAACTTAGCTGAAGTATGTAAACACGGCATGAACAAAAATATAGGATTGCTAATAAACTCTTCTAGAGGAATAATTTACGCCTCTAACAAAACCGATTTTGCCGAAGCGGCCCAAGCCGAAGCAAAAAAGCTACAACAACAAATGCAAACAATAATGAATGCAGTTTAAAGACCAGATAGGAAATACCATTACACTTAATAAGCCCTCTGAGCGGATTGTTTCTTTAGTTCCTTCTCAAACCGAATTACTAATAGATTTAGTCATAAAAAAGAATTTGGTTGGTATTACAAAATTCTGCGTACACCCTAAAGAACTTCGGAAAGAAATTAAAGTAGTTGGCGGAACCAAAAGCTTACATTACGATAGGGTTAAAGCACTTAATCCAGACCTAATAATTTGCAATAAAGAAGAAAACACCAAAGAAATGGTTGTTGAACTTCAAAAAATAGCACCTGTTTGGGTAAGTGATATTTTCTCTATAGAAGACAGTTTTGAAATGATTAGGGGGTTGGGGGAAATCTGTAGTTGTAAAAAACAAGCCACAGAGCTAATTTCAAAAATTATTTCAGAAAAAGAGAGTTTTAAAAGCTTCATGGACGGAAAGCCTATAAAAAAAGTTGCTTACGTAATTTGGAAAAAACCATTAATGATTGCTGGCAGAGATACTTTTATCAACCATTTATTAGAGCTCAATAATTTTGAAAATATTTGTGAGGAAAAATCATCAAGATATCCAGAAGTTGATGAGGACTTTTTAAAACAAGCAGATGAAATTTTGTTATCTACAGAACCGTTTCCGTTTAAAGAAAAACATGCAATAAAAATGAGTGAGAGGTTGTCTAAAAAAGTGAGAATAGTGGATGGAGAGTACTTTAGTTGGTATGGCTCTAGACTATTGGGGGCTTTTGAATATTTTAAAGGGTTGCACAAACAAAAGAACTAGTTATCTGCATATTGGTAACGAAGTGATTTAATTTGCTCAAAAACCTGCTCGGCTTTATCATGAATATAATCACTTTTTTCTTTATCCTTTAAAGCAACTTCGTAAGACCTTCGCATTAAATTTTTATAACGTCTTTTAAGTTTTTCAAGTTTTGTTTCTTTTTTAAACAAATTAATCATAACAGCCTTCTTTTCATACTTTACAAAGCTATGGTTCAGAATAAAAAAGTGCTGTTAGGGTTAGGTTAATTCTATCCCAATTGTTTAATGATAATTAGCTTGTTGCGTTAAAACGTTAACAGATGTTAGTCTTGAAGGGCAAATACCTGTCTTAATAAGGTTGTGGTTCTGGATGAAACAGAGTTTCTAATTTTCTTTTCCTCTACGCCAATCATGGTATAGACTCCTTTTAAAGCTTCGTTTGTAACATAGTCAGTAAGATCTGGGTTTACTTTGTTTACAAAAGGGACCGAATTATATTTTGTAATGATGTTTGTCCAGATTCTATCGGCACCAACTTTTGAAAAGGAGTTTTGAATTACTGGATTAAATTTTGAGTATAGGGCAGTATCTGTTTTATTTTCTAAATAATTAGTAGCTGCATTGTCAGGACCTAGTAATATATTTTTGGCATCATTAAAAGTGATGTCCTTTACGGCGTCAACAAAAATTGGAGTAGCTTCTTTCACAGCATCTTCTGCAGCTCTATTTAATACTTTAAGCCCTTCGTCTGCTAGGCTACTTAAGCCTATGTCGCGTAATGTTTGGTCAACTTTTTGTAATTCTTGAGGGAGCAGTATTTTAACTAATTTGTTTTTATAAAAACCATCTTTTTGGGTTAGTTTGGTAACTTGTTTGTCAATCCCAAAATCTAGTGCTTGTCTTAGTCCGTTGGCTATCATAGTTGGGTCTGTCCCTATTTGTCCAGTAGGGAGCGTATTAACTACATTTTGTAGTTCGGCACAAGAGACCATTATAAATATTGAACAAACTAAGGCGATTTTTTTATAAAACATATTCATGTAATTTTAAAATAAAGATATAAAAAAAGCCCTTCATGTGAAGGGCTTAAATAATAAGTACTTTAATTACTTAATTACTTTTACAGTTTTGGATGCATTTCCAATAGTAACTCGTACTAGATAAGCACCAGAAGAAAGACCACTCATATCAACACTAGGTGAAATAGCATCCGGCTGAGCCGCAAGTACTTCTTTACCAAGTATGTCATAAACTGTTACTGAATTAACAGCAGCAGCAGACTCGATATTTAATTTGTCTTTAACTGGGTTAGGATATACGCTAAATACATCTGCTGAGAAGTCATCTACTCCTAAAACACCAGAAGCAGCTACTACGTCATCAACATAATATAATGAAAACTGACTAGGCGCAAAAAAGTCAATACCACCTAAATAAGGAGCAGTATCATCATTGAAAGGTGTTCCGGCTGGGATAGCTTCAGTTCCATCTACTGTCATTTCATATGTTTGGGCATCCATATCAAAAACAAGCTTAACAGAAAACCAAGTATCATGAGGGAAAGCCCAAGTAAAGGAAGCATCTGCTGTTTGTCCTTGTCCAGGTGCCTCATTGTTTAAATTAAAATAATGATCTGTTGTTAAGAAATTCCCAGTTTGCGGTTCATCAATTGTCCCTTGAATGTTAAAAAAACCTTCTTGTCCACTAGGAACATACATTTGCCATGCTAACGTATAAATGCCACTACTTGGCTGGCTTAATACCAAAAACAATTGATCTTGTGGACCTCCACCAGCCATTCCAGGACCAATAAGCATTGATTGAGTTCCTGAGTTTGCTTGAGCTGCATCTACTTGACCTGACTCGGAAGTTCCTTCATCACCAGACCAAGTTCTCCATTGTGTTGATTGAGCTGAGATACCTCCTAAGGAATATGATTCAAAATCATCACTTTGCTGGATTTGTGCTGTTCCAGAAAAAACAAATGTGCAAATCGCAAATGCTAATAAGTAAATTTTTTTCATAATAGCTGTTTTTAAATTGTTAATTATTATGCAATATACAACATAATGATAAATTGTAATAATTTAGGTTAATATTTGTTTAAATTATCATTGAATAGCTAAAGCCTTTTTATTGTTGCCTTTTTCGTAAATTTGTACTTTAAAAAACAAGAAAACAAATCAATGCAACAAGCAAAACCTTACACTCCCAAAAATAAAGTAAGAATCGTTACCGCAGCTTCCCTTTTTGATGGTCATGATGCAGCAATAAACATTATGCGTCGTATTATTCAATCAACTGGGGTAGAGGTCATCCATCTTGGTCATGACCGTAGTGTAGAAGAAGTTGTTAATACAGCCATACAAGAAGACGCTAATGCCATTGCCATGACTTCTTATCAAGGAGGGCACAACGAATATTTTAAATATATGTACGACCTTTTGAAAGAGAAAGGTGCAGGACATATAAAAATCTTTGGTGGTGGTGGAGGAGTGATTCTTCCAGAAGAAATAGAAGAATTACAAAACTACGGCATTACCCGTATTTATGCACCAGATGATGGTAGGGAGCTTGGTTTGCAAGGAATGATTAACGATTTGGTTGAAACATCAGACTTCCCTATTGGTGAAAACCTAAATGGAGAAGAAGCAAAGCTTTCAGAAAAAAATGATAACGCTATTGCTCGTGTTATTTCAGCAGCTGAAAACTTCCCAGAAGTAGCAAAAAGCACGTTGGACTCGATCCATAAAAAGAATGAAAAAAGTACAATCCCCGTTTTAGGAATCACAGGTACAGGAGGCTCTGGTAAATCATCGTTGGTTGACGAATTGGTTCGCCGGTTTTTAATTGACTTTCCTGAAAAAACAATCGGGATTATTTCCGTAGATCCTTCAAAACGTAAAACAGGCGGAGCTTTATTGGGCGATCGTATCCGTATGAATGCTATAAACTCACCACGAGTATATATGCGTAGTTTGGCTACACGTCAAAGTAATTTGGCACTTTCTAAGCACGTTGCTGAAGCGGTTCAAGTTTTAAAAGCTGCCGAGTACGATCTTATTATTTTAGAAACTTCGGGGATTGGTCAAAGTGATACCGAGATTTTAGATCACAGTGATGTTTCCCTATACGTTATGACGCCAGAATTTGGTGCCGCAACGCAATTGGAGAAAATCGATATGCTAGATTTCGCCGACTTGGTTTCCATTAATAAATTTGACAAACGAGGTGCCAAAGATGCGCTTCGCGATGTAAAAAAACAATATATGCGTAACCATCAACTATGGGATACGCCTCAAGATGAACTTCCTGTTTTCGGGACAATCGCTTCTCAGTTTAACGATCCAGGAATGAACAAGCTTTACAAATCCATTATGGATGAGATTGCTTCTAAAACGAAAGCCGATTTAAATAGTAACTATGAAATTTCAGATGAAATGTCTGAAAAGATTTTCGTAATTCCACCGGCAAGAACGCGTTATCTTTCTGAAATATCAGAAAATAACAGAGCTTACGACAAAAAAGCTTCCGAACAGGCCGAGGTAGCTCAAAAACTGTATGGTTTTTTCAAAACTATAGAAACCATTTCTGGTGCTACACCTACATTAGATAAATCTGGAATTGATTCTGAAGCACTTAATGTTTCCGAAGAAAATGAAGATTTAGTTAAACTATTGGTAGCAGAGTTTGATAAAGAAAAATTGAATTTAGATCCGTACAATTGGGAAGTTATTACCGGTTGGGACGAAAAAGTAAACCGCTATCAAGAACCGGTTTATAAATTTAAAGTTCGTGACAAAGAAATTAGTATCGATACACATACCGAGTCATTGTCCCATACTCAAATTCCAAAAGTCTCATTGCCTAAATACCAAGCTTGGGGCGATATATTAAAATGGGTGTTACAAGAAAATGTGCCAGGGGAGTTTCCATATACCTCAGGCTTATATCCATTTAAACGTACAGGAGAAGATCCTGCTCGAATGTTTGCCGGAGAAGGTGGCCCAGAGCGAACCAACCGTCGTTTTCACTATGTAAGTATGGGGTTACCTGCTAAGCGCTTGTCAACAGCTTTTGATAGTGTAACATTATACGGTAACGATCCCAATCACCGTCCCGATATCTATGGGAAAATTGGAAATGCAGGTGTATCTATTTGCTGTTTGGATGATGCTAAAAAACTATATTCTGGATTCGATTTAACCCATAAAATGACATCGGTGAGTATGACTATCAATGGTCCCGCACCTATGTTGCTTGGGTTTTTTATGAATGCGGCTATCGATCAAAATTGCGAAAAATACATCAAGGAAAATGATCTTGAAGATGAGGTAGAAAAGAAAATCGCCAAGATTTACAAAGAAAGCGGGATGGATCGCCCAAAATATAATGGTGAACTACCTGAAGGAAATGATGGTTTAGGATTGATGCTTTTGGGTGTTACTGGTGATCAAGTATTGCCACAAGATGTATATCAAAAAATTAAATTTGATACATTAAAGCAAGTTCGCGGAACCGTTCAAGCCGATATTTTAAAAGAAGACCAGGCTCAAAATACGTGTATTTTCTCTACGGAGTTTGCACTTCGTTTAATGGGCGATGTACAGGAATATTTTATTGAAAAACAAGTTAGAAATTTCTATTCGGTTTCTATTAGCGGGTATCATATTGCCGAAGCTGGAGCAAATCCTATTACCCAGTTGGCATTCACATTGGCAAATGGCTTTACCTATGTAGAGTACTATTTAAGCCGCGGGATGGATATTAACAAATTCGGGCCTAATTTATCGTTCTTCTTCAGTAATGGTATTGATCCTGAGTATTCAGTAATTGGTCGCGTGGCCCGTAAAATTTGGTCTAAAGCTTTAAAGGAAAAGTACGGAGCGAATCCACGAGCGCAGATGTTAAAATATCACATTCAGACGTCTGGTCGTTCCTTGCACGCTCAGGAGATTGATTTTAACGATATTAGAACTACGTTACAAGCATTATATGCTATTTACGATAACTGTAATTCATTACATACAAACGCCTACGATGAAGCGATTACAACGCCTACAGAAGAAAGCGTACGCCGTGCGATGGCAATTCAGTTAATTATTAATAAAGAACTAGGGTTGGCGAAAAACGAAAACCCGATTCAAGGTTCGTTTATTATTGAAGAATTAACCGACTTGGTTGAAGAAGCTGTATTGAAAGAGTTCGACAGCCTTACGGAACGTGGCGGAGTATTAGGTGCGATGGAAACTATGTACCAGCGTGGAAAAATTCAGGAAGAGAGTCTGTATTATGAAACGTTGAAGCATACGGGAGAATTTCCAATTATTGGTGTAAATACTTTCTTAAGCAGTAAAGGTTCACCAACGATTCAGCCTAAAGAAGTGATTAGAGCTACGGAAGAAGAAAAGCAAGCTCAGATTACAACGTTAGAGAAACTTCATAAAACATACGAAGATAGTGCAGAAGAAACCTTAAGTAGGGTGCAAGATGCTGCTATTGAAAACAAAAATATGTTTGAAGAATTAATGGAAGCAACCAAAGTTTGTTCTTTAGGGCAAATTACCGAAGCGTTGTTTGAAGTAGGAGGACAGTATCGTAGGAATATGTAAACAATACCTGATAAATAATATAAGCCCGATATGAAAATATCGGGCTTATTAATTTTATAAAGTTAACATCCAAGTGCGTTGTAGTTTTCTAAACTTTTTAAGCTCGTGCCTTAACAGGTTTAAAAACTCTTTCCCATTGCTGTTGGAGTTTTCTAGTCGTTCACAATTCTTGTAAAGCAAATTGGTTAATCGAGCTACCGAAGCAGCGTGTTTGTGTTTTGCTTCAGAAAAAAGTTGACTTTCTGCTTTTAATATTTCAGGAGCTAAATTTGTAGATTGTTGGACAATATCCCCCGTAAAATAAACGTGAGGATCTTCTGTTCCATCTTCTTTCAAACTAGCTAAATCGTGTACCAGATATTCTGAAACTCTTCGTGATAAAGCAAAAATTTCCTCAGCCTTTTTATAAAGGGCTGTCTGCGGAAATTTATTTGGAAGATGTGTTGCCATTATAGCTGTAATTAATACCTAAATACTGAAACCCAAATTTACTAAGAAAAACGGTTAGTTGTCAGTTAAATTTAATGTGGTTTGTTATATTTGAATTAATATTTAATGTATTTTACAATTAAACTTTAAAAATGATTGATGATTTAAATTGGAAGATTTTAAAGCATTTACAAAAAAATGCTAGGCTTTCCAGTGCCGAAATAGGAAGACAAATTGGTATGAGTTCTCCCGCTGTTTCCGAACGGATAAAAAAAATGGAAGATGCTGGCATTATCCACGGATATCATACAGTGGTTTCACCGTTTGAAGCAGGATATCAATTAAAAGCAATTATAACACTAAGGGCTTTTATGGGTAAATTGAAACCTTTCCTCGAAAAAGTAAAAACATATGATGAGGTTTTAAATTGTTACCGAATAACTGGAAACGAAAATATTGTAATGGAAGTAGCCTTACGAAACCAGAAACATTTGGAGGCTTTCATCGATCAACTAATTGTGTATGGCGAAACAAAAACACAGATTATATTATCGCACGTGGTAAAAAACAATGAAATTAAGAAAGCTTAACATTTCATATCTATTCAGTTAAAGTTATATCAATTAAGGTATTGTTAGTATAAAATTGAAGTGCTGTCCCGTAAATTGGATACTAGAATTAACTACTAAGATTATGAAAAAATATACACTTCACTTATTAATTTTAACCGTTTTAACTGCTATTTTAGGATTTTCAGGATTTGAATTCATTGGAGATTCTGTCGTCAGGTTTGCCTGCTTACTTTCAGGAATTGGATTGTTTATTTCTTGCTTAGATGCTGTTATTATTTCAAGAAGAAACAGAAAGCTTAAAAAGCAAGTAGAAACTGAAAAAGTTAAAAGTAACCACGGTTCAAGAAAATTCAGCAATAACCAATAATTACTACTAGTTATTACTGAATAATTTCCTTTTCTATACTAACTACCTTATTAGGTATACTAAATCTTGACTTTCTCATAAGCTTATGTAGCCACCATGTAGCTAAACAGATTATAGCTAAAAAAGCAAACATGAGGTACCAAGTACTGTTAAACCCTACTCCGTCAACAAGGTTCATTCCGGCGTTATGACCAACAATATGAGAGATAGAAAAACTCATGCTGTATAATCCCATATAACTTCCTTTTCTTCCTTTTGGGGCCATTTCTAATGCCAAAGCATTTGAAAAAGGTGAGCCTATCATTTCTCCAAGAGTCATTAATACCATTCCTATTAGTAGCACACCACTCCATGAACTTATATTCAAGACAATAAAACTTATTGCTAGAAAGAATACACCCCAAAATGTAGCCATAGTCTTGGACATTTTTTTCCGCTCTAGCCATGTTATCAAGGGCATTTCAAAAATTACAATTAATGCTCCGTTTATAAAAAATAACCATCCAATGAGATCTTCACTTAAAAAGTGAGCTTTCTCATAGTACAGAGGCATCACAGAAAAATACTGAACAAAACAGATGCTATTTGCTACCATAATTATAAAAAATAAAATGAAAAGCCCATTTAAGTATGGAGGAACTCCTTCTTTTTTTACTGTCTTTTCAGTTTCATTTTCTTTAGATTTTTTAGGCTTTAAGAGGATAAATAGACCAATAGAGGCTAGTATACAGGTAAGGCCATCAATCCAAAATAAGGAAGTGTAGTTGATGGTGGCAATTATAATACCGCCAATTAAAGGACCGATTGAAAAACCTAGATTAATAGCCAGTCGTATTAGGGTAATACTTCGAGTTACATTTCCGGGTTTGCTATATACTTCGCAAGCTACAAAAATGGCAGGGCGATAGGCGTCTGCAACTAATATGAGTGTAAATATTCCAAGACAGAACCCGTAAAAGGAATCGACAAACTGTAGAAAAACAAAGCCTACCCCTCCTAAAAACAAGCTAGAAACAATTACTTTGTAAAAGCCTATAGAATCGGTCAACCTACCACCAATCCATGTTCCAACCAAAGAACCTACCCCAAAGGAAGTCATAATCCATCCTACTTGTGGCAACGTAAACCCTTTGGCATTAACTAAGTACAATGAAAGAAAAGGAATTACCATCGCTCCAGCTCGGTTAATAAACGTAACCAGTGAAAGCAACCAGATTTCGGGGGATAATCCCCGAAAGTTATTGATGTAATTGGTGTATAATTTTTTCATTTTGATTAGTATAAAAATAAAACGTCCCGGAAAGTTCCGGGACGTTTTTATATTGATTTAATTTATGTTTACATAACTCAACACATACATATCCCGTTTCTATGGCTAATCACCACAGATTGTTTAACAGTATTATATGTGCACTTTCTCATTTCTTATTTAATTGAATATTCAAAAATAGTAAAAAATTTAATTCAATTTAAAATTAAGTTATATTTCTGAAATATAATACATTACTTATAGATTTAAAAGATTGTATATTTAAACAAACTTTTAATATGAAATACCTATTTACTTCAGCTTTGTTATTAATGTGTTTCTTCTCTTTTGCTCAAACTGATGAAGAAATTATACAGAAAATTAAAGGTTATCAAACTTCAGAAAATGAAAAATTTAGCACTGCTGAAACCACCATTTTAACCGTAAAGGATTTTAAAAACTTTGAAGCATTAGAGTTTTACCCTATAAACTTAAAATATAGAGTTGAAGCAAAATTTATAAGAACACCCAACGAAGAACCTTTTTTAATGCCAACTACAACAGACCGTTTGCCTGAGTATGTAAAATATGGGGAAGCTCATTTTAAAATAGAAGGAAAAGACTTAAAGCTAAATTTATATAAAAGTACTGAACCATACGATGAGCCAGGGTATGAAGACTATCTATTTTTACCGTTTACAGACTTAACGAGTGGTGACGGCTCTTACGGTGGGGGACGCTTTTTAGACGCCAGAATTCCTGACGGAGAAACTATTGTGCTAGATTTTAATAAGGCCTATAACCCATATTGTGCTTATAACTCTCGCTATTCATGCCCCATTCCGCCAAAAGAAAATGATTTATTGGTTAGGGTAGAAGCTGGTGTCAAAACTTTTGGGAAGCACTAAATAAATTTAACCAAATACATTCCTAAAAATACTGCGGCAAAACCGATTACAAAACTTCCTAACGTGTAAAGTGCAAAACTTAAAAAGTCACCAGATTTTAAAAAGATGTGATTTTCATAAGCAAAGGTAGAAAAGGTAGTGAAACCACCACAAAAACCTGTAGCGACTAATAATACCGTGTTTTGAGAAACAGAATTATTCTTTAAGGCTAAGCCCAATACAATCCCGATAATAAAACTGCCTATAATGTTAGCGGCAAAAGTACCGTAAGGAATACCGGTTTCTGCGCTATTTAAGTATTTACTAATCCAGTAACGTAATGAACTACCTACGCCACCACCAATAAATACCAATAATAGTTGTTTCATTTAAAGGCTTTCTGGTTTTGCTTTTTGAACTACAGGGATATAAATTTCAGTTATCCAATTTGAAGGGTTGGGAACTTCACCTGGGTCTGTAGCATATACTTCAAACATATTCGCATTCGTATCTATTTCCAAATTGTTTTCTGCTACATATTTTTTTGCTTTTTCATAAGCTTCTGGCAGATTGTCATAATTTCCTTTAAGGGTGGTTTTAACAGCGGTAGTAGATTCCATAAATCCGGTTAAAACAGGGCTGCCATCTGGTGTGATAACTCGGTCTTTTATAGGAATAGCTGCTGAAAAGATTACAGATCCATTGGCCTCATCTATATTGTTATAAATTGTAAAAGGCATTCCAGAAGATTGTATGTTGTTTTGTTGCATATATCCCATAACCTGACCCAGCATAGGCCCCATTTTTTCACCTATTTCACTTTGTTTTGCTGCTGTAGTATTGTACATATAGTAACCGCCACTGTAACGGGTAATACCATCAACATTAATGGTGTATTGCTTCATACTTTCTTCAACAACTTCTTCAAGATTGTTCAACCCGCTGGCAAACATTTTTGACAAACCGGTTTCCATATCGTCCTCTTGAAAAGACATAAATACTTTTTCCATAAACGATTGTTCCCCTTTCATACCCCAAGTTACTTTAGTCTGTCCAGGATTTTCAGTTTCTTCAAAATACCAATATACATCGCTCTTACTGTCACCAATTGGTGTGTTAAAAACAATTTCTTGATCTATTTCTTTATTCGGAATTACTTTTATGGTTTTCATGGAGCCATTGCCTACTTCTTCACTTGTCCAAGAATAGGAAGCGCCTTCACCTTCTGTTTTTTCGGCATAGTCAATTTTCATGTTTTCATCCTCTTCCATCCACGGCCCCCATTCTGCCCAACTTTTAAAGTCTTTTACGTTATTGTAAACAACTTCGGTAGGTGCATTTATAACTTTTGTTTCAGCAACATCAAAACTGCCATCTTTGGTAGCAAAATAAATAGCTCCACCAATTATGACGATTAATAGTAAGAAAAAGAGGTATTTTAAAATTTTCATGTAAAGAAATTTGTTAGTTATAATCCATAAAGATAATCATTTTAACATAATAGCATAGTTTATAAACCTTCTTTGAGTAAAATGAATTTGCTACATTTGTTGAAATCTAAAAATCAACAAAATGAAGAATACTTTTATTATAGCTGCTGCTATGAGCGGGTTTTTGTTCTTTTCTTGCGCGGAAGAAAAAAAGGACAAGCCTGAACAAGAAGTTGCCGAGGTGAAAACCGATGACTTTAACTATCAAGTGGATACCTTTGGTGATATTAAAGTGCTGCGTTACCAAATCCCTGGGTGGGAAGACCTTTCTTTAAAGGAACAAAAATTAGTGTACTACCTTACTCAAGCTGGCATGGAAGGGCGTGACATTATGTGGGACCAAAACTACCGTCACAACCTTAAAATTAGAAAGGCCCTAGAAAACATTTATACTTCATACGAAGGGGATAAAACTACCGATGACTGGAAAAACTTTGAAACGTACTTAAAAAGGGTGTGGTTCTCTAACGGAATTCATCACCACTACAGTACTGCTAAGATGAAGCCTGACTTTAGTAAAGAGTATTTTCAAACATTGTTGGATAATACTAATACCGAACTTACAGGTGAAGCTTTAGAAGTTTTGTTTAATGACAAGGACGCTAAAAAAGTAAATCTTAGTAAGGATGCAGATATAGTAAAAGAAAGTGCTATTAACTTTTATGGGCCAGATGTTACTACTGCTGATGTAGAAAAATACTACGGAGCAATTAATGTAGATGAAAATGAACCTATTGAAGTTGGTTTAAATACGAAACTTGTAAAGGAAAACGGTAAACTAGTAGAAAAAACTTGGAAAAGTGGCGGAATGTATGGTGCTGCTATCGACAAAATTATAGAGTGGTTAGAAAAAGCAAAAGGTGTTGCTGAAGACGAAAATCAAGCAAAAGCTTTAGGTTTATTAATTGAATATTACAAAACAGGAAACCTAGATACTTGGGATGACTATGCCGTTGCTTGGGTAAACTCTACCGAAGGTGATATTGACTGGATTAATGGTTTTATTGAAGTATATAACGATCCAAAAGGCTATAAAGGCTCATATGAAAACATTGTACAAATTAAAGATTTTGATATGTCAAAAAAGATGGCTGTACTTTCAAAAGAAGCACAGTGGTTTGAAGACAACTCACCTTTAATGAAAGAACATAAAAAGGACAGTGTAAAAGGAGTTTCTTATAAAACAGTAATTGTAGCTGGAGAAGCTGGAGATGCTTCCCCAAGCACGCCAATTGGAGTTAACTTACCAAACAACAACTGGATTAGACAAGCTCACGGAAGTAAATCAGTTTCTTTAGGAAACATCATAAATGCATATAACAATGCAGGTGGTAGCGGACGCTTACAAGAGTTTGCTCACGATGAAGAAGAAATTGAATTGGAAGAGAAATATGGTAAAAATGCAGATAAATTGCATACAGCTCTTCACGAAGTAGTGGGGCACGCTTCAGGTCAAATTAATCCAGGAGTAGGTACGCCAAAAGAAACTTTAAAAAGTTATAAATCTACTATTGAAGAAGGACGTGCCGATTTATTTGGATTGTACTACTTAATGGATCCAAAACTAGAAGAACTAGGCCTTGTTGAAGACTGGGAAAAAACTGGAAAAGCAGCTTACGATGGTTATATTCGTAATGGTTTAGTAGGGCAATTAGTTCGTTTAGAGTTAGGAGATGATGTGGAAGAAGCGCATATGCGAAATCGCCAATGGGTGAGTGCTTGGGCTTTTGAAAGAGGGCAGGAAGAAGGCGTTATTGAAAAAGTATCTCGTGATGGTAAAACATATTACGATATCAAAGACTACAGTAAATTACGTGAAATTTTTGGTGAATTGTTGCGTGAAACACAGCGAATCACTTCAGAAGGTGATTATGAAGCTGCTAAAGCACTTGTTGAAGATTACGGTGTAAAAGTAGACCAAGAGCTTCATAGAGAGGTGCTAGATAGAAACAGTCAATTTAAATCACCTCCTTATAGTGGTTTTGTAAACCCTCTAATTGTTCCGAAGATGAACGATGAAGGTGAAATTGAAAGTTTTACTGTTGAGCAACCAGCTTCTTTTGAAGAGCAAATGTTGATGTATTCTAAAAACTACGGAAACTTACCTGTAGAAAATTAATATTACAAAATAATCTATAATCAAAAACCTCCTTGCAATCAAGCAAGGAGGTTTTTTTACATATAAATATGAAACAAAACTTGGTTAGTTTTCTTTTTATTATAGGGTTAGCTGTAACCTATTGCAAGTGTCTTCAGTAACAGTAAATGATCCAGACCAATTATAGTCGCTACAACTTGCTGTGAAATTATAACTGCCTATTGGGATATTATTAAAGTTACCCCCAGCACTTGTATTTGAGCAATCTGGTGCAGATCCAAAATAACCATCTATGGTTGAAGATCCTATTCCATCAACACTAACACTAATGTTACCACAGCCATAATCTTGATTGGTCCAAAAAATAAAATCTCCAGTCCCTGATCCATCATCGTCATCATCTCCGTTACCGTCGTCTCCATTACCGCCGCCAGAGTCACCATCTGCATCACTACAGAATACGTCATATCCGGTAACTACAACATTCACAGCTCCATTGGCATTTAGGTTCGCATCTAGAATAAACTCTGTTCCATTTATAGCAATAGTACAAGTGTTCGGAGGTATATCCCCTAAATTATGAGCATATAAGGTCACAAAGTTAAATCCATTGTTGCTAAAGTCGTAGTCAACTACAATTGGGTTATCAGGTCCGTCCAATTCTACCTGGTCTATAATAGTTTGGTTGTTGGCTATAATCGAAACAATATCTCCATCAATCTGGCCATGATCCCATACTTCTATGGATGTAATTCTACTATTAATTTCAATACAGCCTAATACAGTATTGGGACGTCCATTTGTACTAGAAGGAATTATAGAGCTGCTATTAACTATAATTTCTTCTTCAGGAGCTGAATCCTCTTCTTCTTCACAAGAGATAAATACAAACGTAAAAAGCAAAAACAGGGGCAATAAATACTTTAAGTTTTTCATAATCAATAAATTTGGTTTATAAGTTTCGGTAAAACTACGTATCGATTAAACACAAAAAAATACCCGTTATTGGGTATTTTTTGTAAGAAAAATATAGGTGTTTAGCTTTTTTTTGTGCTGAATATTAGCCTTTTATATACGTTTTAACAGCAAGTAGAAGTATAATGAAAATTATAAAACCAATAAGAATCCAAAGGCTACCTTTATAGTATTTTTTATGTAGCTTTTTATCTTTTCGATAACTAAAAAGCATAACAATTATAAAAATAACTGCAAAAATTGCAGCAAAAATCCATTGGCCTGTAGTAAACATAAATGTGTAATTTTACGAATACAAAAATACAATTAAACTATATAATATGAAGAATAAAATTGCTGCTGTTGCTGAATTTCATAAGGCTTTTGGCTTAGGAAGAAAAGAAATACCTACCGCTAACTTAGGAAGGGAAAAAAATCTATTGCGTTATAAATTGATGCGAGAGGAGAATGAAGAATACCTGGAAGCTGCCAATGATAATGATTTAATAGAAGTAGCAGATGCATTAGGTGACATGCTCTATATTCTGTGCGGAACCATTATCGAACACGGCATGCAACACAAAATTGAAGAAGTATTTAACGAAATACAAAGAAGCAATATGAGTAAACTGGGAGCAGATGGAAACCCTATTTACAGAGAAGATGGTAAAGTTTTAAAAGGGCCCAATTATTTTAAGCCAAATATTCAATCCATTTTAGAAAAATAAAAAAAGCCGAAAGAGAAATACTTTCGGTCTTAGATTTTTTAGGCTAAAGGATATCTCCACCCAAAAGGATCTTCAGCTTTGTTTTGCTGAATATCCATTAATTCTTTTTTAAACCGAACAGCATAACCATCATAGGTTTTTGGGATGTCATAAACCTTTTCTTGATAGCTAAAAGCACTTACTGGGCTAATTACCGCAGCAGTTCCTGCGCCAAAAATTTCTTTTAACTCATTGTTTTTTGCAGCTTCTATCAATTCTGAAACTTCCATACGCCTAACTTCGGTCTTTATTCCGGCACGTTCGGCTAGTTTTAATACACTTTTTCTAGTAACACCATCCAAAATTCTATCGCTGGTTGGAGCAGTGATTAACGTATCATTAATTCTGAAGAAAACATTCATTGTTCCGGCCTCTTCTAAATACTTGTGCTCATTAGAGTCGGTCCATATTACTTGTTGAAAACCTTTTTCGCGAGCTAAATTAGTAGGGTAAAACTGAGCTCCGTAGTTTCCAGCAGCTTTGGCAAAACCAACACCACCATCGGCAGAACGGCTAAACTTTTCAGCAATTACAACGCGCACATCGCCTGTGTAATAGGCTTGAGCAGGCGCCATTAGAATCATAAACTTATACTCATCAGATGGTGCTGCCGAAACCCCAACTTCAGTTGCCATGGCAAATGGGCGAATGTATAACGAGTTGCCTTCACCGGGTTGTACCCAATCTTTATCAAGTTGTAAAAGAGTGTGTAAAGCTTCAAAAAAGTATTCTCTAGGAAATTCAGGAATTGCCATCCGTTTAGAGGAAGTATTTATGCGCTTAAAGTTCTCTTCTGGACGAAACAAAAACACTTCGCCATTATCATCTTTATAAGCTTTCATTCCTTCAAAAACAGCCTGGCCATAATGAAAAACCTTAGTAGCAGGTGATAAAGTTAAATTACCATAAGGTTTAATGGTAGGATTTTGCCATTTACCATCTTTATAGTCGCACTCGAACATATAATCTGTAAAATTCTTGCCAAAGGTCAGATTGTCAAAATCTACTTGATCTATTTTTGATTTATTGATTTTTTCGATTGAAATATGCTCATTTTTGGTAAGACTCATGGAATAGGTTGTTTAGTTGTCAAAATTACTTAAAAATTACACTAAAAAAAATGTAAAAATTACTTAAAATTGTAGTACTATAAGATACAATTAATTTCTGAAAAAAATATCATGAAAAACTTACTATTTGCCTTTACCATTCTATTTATAGCCGTAGGATGTAATGAGAATAAAAAAAATGAAGAGGTTGAAAGCCAGACAACAACTGTAGAAGAAGTTGCTGATGAGTCAAAAGAAATGGCTTATCAATCATTTGGTGAAAAAATTAATGACCAAGGTGTTTTATCTGCTGCCGGAATGAAAGAAAAATTTGAAGCCATGAAAGTTGGTGATACAGCAGAAGTAAAGTTCCGGTCTAAAGTAAACTCGGTTTGCCAGAAAAAAGGATGCTGGATGCGTTTAGATATTGGAGATGAAGACGAGGCTTTTGTAAAATTTAAAGACTACGGTTTCTTTATGCCAAAAGACATCGCTAGCGATGAGGTAATTGTAGCTGGAAAAGCCTATGTAGAAAAAACTAGCGTGGAAGATTTAAAACACTTTGCTAAAGATGCTGGTAAAAGCGAAGAAGAGATTGCTGCTATTACTGAGCCAGAACTTACGTATGCGTTTTTATCGCACGGAGCATTATTGCCAGAAACTGCTGAAAAGCAATAACAATGAAACGTACATTCCTTAAAACTGGCGATGGATCTATAACGATCCATTTGCCAGATTGGGATGAGCAATATCACTCAAAACATGGGGCTATAGCTGAAGCCCAGCACGTTTTTATAAAAACAGGACTTCATTATTTTTGTGACCAATACACGACCAATCCACTCTCTATTCTCGAAATTGGTTTTGGCACTGGGTTAAATGCTTTTTTAACCCTTCAGGAAGCTAAAGAAAAAAACCTTCAAATTAACTATACAGGTGTAGAAGCTTACCCAATCGATGTTAAAGAATTGGGAGAGTTAAACTATGCCAAGCTATTAAATGTTTCAGAAGATGAATTTCAAAAGCTTCATTCCGCAGAGTGGGAAACAAAAACCTCGATAGTTCCAAATTTTCTGTTATTAAAACGAAAACAATTTTTTTCTGAAATAAAAGATAAAGAAGAATTTCACCTTATTTATTTTGATGCTTTTGGGGCACGGGTTCAACCCGAATTGTGGACGTTGGAAATCTTCAAAAAAATGTACGATGCACTAAAAGCCAAGGGTGTGTTAGTGACATATTCGGCAAAAGGAAGCGTTCGCAGAAACATGGAAGCGGTTGGGTTTACGGTAGAACGCTTACCAGGCCCACCCGGAAAAAGAGAAATGTTGCGAGCTTCGAAGAATTCTTGACATTCGAATTTTCTCTTAAAACCTTCAGAGTTAGTCAAGTTCACTTAATAAAATTTATATAGTAACCTTTTTACATATTCCAGTCTTAATTTTGCGTTAAGTGCTTTGGGATTGCCTTATATATCCTGTAACTTTAGATAAAAAGCTACTAAAGAAGAATTGTATTGATTTATGAAAGTATTGATATCGGGCGCGACAGGATTAATAGGCACACAGTTAACTAAAGAATGCCACAAAGCAGGTATTAGTGTAAACTATTTAACGACAAGTAAGGATAAAATTGAAGATACACCTAATTATAAAGGATTTTATTGGAATCCCTATGAGGGTGAAATAGACAAAAATGCTTTTACCGATGTAACGACTATTATTAACTTAGTAGGGGCTTCCATATCAAAACGATGGACAAAAAGCTACAGGGAAACCATTTTAAAAAGTCGGACTACAACCACTAATCTTATATATGATACACTAAAAAACACCAAAACAAATGTAAAGCACTTTATTTCTGCAAGTGGTGTTAGTATTTATCCTAATAGTGAATCCCGTTTATATACTGAAAAAAACACAGCTGTTAATACTACTTTTTTAGCTGATGTTGTCCAGAAATGGGAATCTGCCGCCGATCAATTTAAAAATTTAGATATACGGGTCGCAAAAGTACGTACCGGTGTTGTCTTGGCAGAAGATGAAGGAGCATTTCCTAAGCTAGTTAAGCCTATTGAAAAAGGCTTTGGGGCGGCATTGGGAAGTGGAAAGCAATGGATGTCTTGGATACATATAGATGATATAGTTTGTGTTTACATCCATATATTGAAAAATGGGCTCCGAGGTGTTTATAATGCAACAGCTCCCAACCCTGTAACAAATGAAAAAATGACACGTAAAATTGCTGCGTACTTAAATAAAGACCTTTGGCTGCCTAATGTGCCAGGTTTTGTATTAAGGTTGGTTCTTGGTAAAATGGCTGTTTTAGTAACCAAAGGGCAATTGGTCAGCTCAAAAAAGCTGGAGGAAAGTGGCTATGAGTTTAAATACGTAAATGTAGCACCTGCCATTAAAAACTTACTATAAAAAAAGGACGGTCTTGCTGACCGCCCTTTTCTTGAATATTTCTTATTGATTATTTTTTGGCAACCAATGAAATTGTCAATTCAATCTCATCATTGATAAACTTGTCTCCTAAATTATCAAATACCGATTTAGAACCATAATTAACGCCCCATTTGGTACGATCAATTGTAAAAGGTTTGCTTTCAATCATTACCTTATCAACATCCATATTTACAGTTGCAGGAAATTCAATATGATTTGTCTTATCTTTCATAGTAAGATTACCTTTAATCATAGTATGGTCGCCCATTGCTTCAACTCCTGTTAATTCAAAAGTTGCAGTAGGGTATTCGTTTACGTTAAAAAAGTCTCCTTCTTTTCCTTCCACAGTACCCATAAGGTGTGCTTCAAGGTTGGCTTTTTTCTCACCCTCTAAATCTTCATCGGTTATGGTTTTCATGTCGATAGTAAAGTTACCGGCTTCAATCATGTTATCTTTTACTGATAATGAACCGTCGGCTAAATCTACTGTTCCATGATGGCTTCCTGTTGGTTTTTCACCTTGCCATTTAATGGTCGATGCAGCTGTATCAACAGTGTAGTTCACAGCTTCTTGAGTAGTCTCAGCAACTTCTTTCGCTTTTGATGTTTTTGCTTCTTTTTTTCCGTCGTTACAGGAAACAGCTCCTATTGCAATAAAAACTGCTAGTGTACTATTGATGATGGTTTTTTTCATAAGTTGTTTTATATTTTGTTGTTTTTGCAAAAATACATCCTAAAGATTCTTTTCTTCTTAAAATACTATTAAAATAATTACTTGACATTTTGTCATTTCATATTAAATGGCAGTACTTTTGCACCTTTCAGAAAAAACAAAAATGAACTCATTTATGAGCAAGAAAAATAAAACCAAAAAAGAGGAAGTTGCCGAAAATGATGTGGCAACTAAAGAGCAGGAGCAACAAGAGGTTGTAGATACTGCTGAAACTGAAAAGCCTGAAGAGGACGAGCTTACAAAACTACAGCAAGAACTAGAAAAAGAAAAAGAACGTAATTTACGTTTGTTTGCTGAGTTTGAAAATTATAAAAGAAGAACGGGTCGCGAACGGGTTGAACTATTTAAAACAGCAGGGCAAGATGTAATAACATCATTGCTACCCGTAATGGATGATTTTGACCGTGCGTTGAAAGAAATTGAAAAAACGGAAGATGATAGCCTTTTAAAAGGAGTAGAATTAATCCAGAATAAACTGAGGGAAACGCTTCGAGCCAAAGGATTGGAGCCAATAGAAACCAAGCAAGGCGAGACGTTTGATGCTGAAATTCATGAAGCGGTTACTCAAATACCCGCCCCCTCAGACGATTTAAAAGGAAAAATAATTGATGTAATTGAAAAAGGATATACCTTGGGTGAAAAGATCATCCGGTTTCCAAAAGTTGTGATAGGCCAATAATTTATGAAGGAAGATTATTACGAAATACTCGGTTTAAGTAAAAACGCTACGGCGGCAGAAATTAAAAAAGCATATCGAAAGATGGCTATTAAATATCACCCGGATAAAAACCCTGGTGATGATAAAGCTGAAGATATGTTTAAAAAATCTGCTGAAGCATATGAGGTTTTAAGTAACCCCGATAAAAAAGCCCGTTATGACCAATTTGGTCACCAAGCCTTTGATGGCTCTGGTGGTTTTGGTGGCGGAGGTATGAATATGGATGATATCTTCAGTCAATTTGGCGATATTTTCGGTGGTGCTTTTGGCGGCGGCGGAGGCTTTGGTGGTTTCGGTGGCGGTAGAGGTCGTAGAACCGTAAAAGGAAGCAATCTCCGTATTCGCGTACAGCTTACCCTTGAAGAAATTGCAAACGGTGTAGAAAAGAAGATAAAAGTAAAACGCAAAAAAGTTGCACAGGGTACTACTTATAAAACCTGTACAACTTGCAATGGTACTGGGCAAATGACCCGTATACAGAATACTATTTTAGGTCGTATGCAAACCGCAACTACGTGTAGTACTTGTAGTGGAGCAGGTCAAATTGTAGATCAAAAACCCACCAATGCAGATGCACATGGTATGTTAGCTACCGAAGAAACAGTTTCTATAAAAATCCCAGCAGGGGTAGTAGATGGGATGCAACTTAAAGTTTCTGGAAAAGGAAACGATGCACCAGGCAATGGTATTGCAGGTGACCTATTAGTTGCGATTGAAGAAAAAGACCATCCTACCTTAAAAAGAGAGGGAGATAACTTGCATTATGATCTTTATATAAGCTTTCCAGAAGCTACTTTGGGGGCTTCAAAAGAAATTGATACCGTAAGTGGAAAAGTGCGTATAAAAGTTGAGCCTGGGGTACAAAGTGGAAAGATACTAAGGCTTCGTAATAAAGGAATACCAAGTATTAATGGATATGGGTCTGGAGATTTACTAGTGCATGTAAATGTATGGACACCAAAAACATTAAGTAAAGAACAACGTGCTTTTTTTGAGAAAATGACTGATGATGAACACTTTCAACCTAAGCCTGAAAAAGAAGACAAATCATTTTTTGAAAAGGTAAAAGACATGTTTTCTTAAATAAACGTTAATTAAATAATTTTTACCTATATTTGATTCATCGCTATACTTAATAGTGATAATTTTTCTTTTTCATAGCAATTTTTTTCCCACCCTTTATTTATAGAGGGTGGGTTTTGTTTTTTTAAGGAATTAAGGCCCTTAGCCTTAATTATTCTTCATAATAAAGCCTTGAAAACTGTAACAATCTATAGTTTTTTTGCACTAACAAATTAAATTACTTAGAATACTATTTGCCTTCAGGGGCATTTCAATATCTTTACGAAATCGATAGTAAAAATTATGGAAAAACTTTTAGTAGCAAACAATGTTTCCAAAACATTTGGCAAGCACAAAGCGATAAATAACATTTCAGTTGAGGTGCCAAAAGGAAGCGTTTTTGGTTTGTTAGGTCCTAACGGAGCAGGAAAAACAACTTTTATTCGTGTAATCAATCAAATCACCATGCCCGATACTGGGGAGGTGATTTTGGATGGTGAAAAACTACAACCGCACCACATACAATATATTGGATATTTACCTGAAGAACGGGGTCTGTACAAGTCCATGAAAGTAGGAGAACAGGCTTTGTATTTAGCTCAATTAAAAGGGCTGAGTAAAACCGAAGCTAAAGAACGGCTAAAATATTGGTTTGACCGATTGGAAATTGGCGATTGGTGGAACAAAAAAATACAAGAACTATCCAAAGGGATGGCACAAAAAATTCAATTTGTGGTTACCGTAATGCACAACCCAAAACTGTTGATTTTTGATGAACCTTTTAGTGGTTTCGACCCTATAAATGCTAACTTAATAAAAGACGAAATATTAAAATTGCGCGATGATGGGGCAACGATAATTTTTTCAACACATCGTATGGAGTCAGTTGAAGAAATGTGCGACCATATTGCGCTTATCAATAAAGGAAACAAAATATTGGACGGTAAATTGGTCGATATTAAACGAGAATATAAATCGAACACCTATGAGGTTGGTATTCAGGCAGAATACCCCGATGTGGTCACGGCCGATTTAAAAGAGAAATTCAAATTATTTCCAGCAACTTTTAAAAGCATTAATAACGAATTACAGTATAAAATTCAGATTCCAGAAACGCATACCGCCAACGATTTAATCACGTATTTAACTGGAAAAGGAGAGCTTACCCATTTTGTAGAGGTAATCCCTTCAGCAAACGATATTTTTATAGAAACTGTACGTAACAACTAATCAATAGGATATGAATCATCTTTCCCTAATATTAAAAAGAGAGTACTTAAATAAAGTAAGAAACAAGTCCTTTATCATCATGACGTTCTTAAGTCCGTTGATATTGGTTGGTATTTTTACGTTGGTTGCCTATTTGTCTGATGTTAATAGCGATAGCATACGAACCATTACGATTTTGGACGAAAGCAACCTGTTTGTCGATGAGTTTGAAGATACCGGTTCAATAGACTATAAGCCATTGAGTGATATTTCACTTTCTGAAGCAAAAAAACTATCTGAAGAATCAGAATATTACGGTTTTTTGTACATCCCCAAGACACAAACAATTGATGAGCTTGCCAACAAGATTACTTTTTATTCTGAAGATTCACCGTCTTTAACCATTATGGACGATATTCAGGATGCCATTGAAGAAAAAGTAAACAAAGAAAAACTTCAGGAAGCCGGAATAGACCCAAATAAGATTGATGAACTTCGCATAAAAATTGATACAAACTTAGAAACCTATGCTGGGCAAGAAACCTCAAAATTGGGCTCAGGTCTTAAATTAATTTTTGGTGGTGCAGCTGGATATTTACTGTTTATGTTCATCATTATCTACGGAAATATGATTATGCGTAGTGTAATTGAAGAAAAGACTAGTAGGATTATTGAGGTGATCATCTCTTCAGTAAAACCGATGAAGCTTTTATTGGGTAAAATTTTCGGTACAACCTTAGCGGGAATCACTCAGTTTTTAGCTTGGATTATATTAATAGGTGTGTTTAGCATTGTAGTGACTTCAATTTTAGGGATAGATCCTTCATCTGTACAAACCCCGCAACAGCAAATGCTTGAAGCCAATGGTAGCGGCGCAGAGCAAATAGCATTAGAAGTGATTCACGAAATAAACTCGTTACCTATTGCTAATTTAATTATCATGTTTGTCCTATTCTTTATTGGAGGGTACTTGTTATATGCATCTTTATATGCGGCCATTGGTGCTGCTGTTGATAGTGAAACGGATACACAACAATTTATGATGCCTATATTAATGCCTTTAATATTGGCGGTTTATGTAGGTTTCTTTACCGTAATTGATAACCCTCATGGTACGGTATCACAAATATTTTCTTTTATACCTTTTACTTCACCTGTAGTCATGTTAATGCGTATTCCATTTGGTGTGCCTATTTGGCAACAAATTGTATCAGTAGTTATTTTATTTGGTACATTTATGGGTACAGTTTGGTTCGCTTCAAAAATTTACCGAGTTGGTATTTTAATGTATGGAAAAAAGGCGAGCTATAAAGAGATTATCAAGTGGCTTAAATACTAAAGATGATTCAGCAGGAAAAGGTTTCTGAAAAAATAGAACATGTAGTAAAAAACGATATTTGGGGAAATATTAAAGAATTTCTTCAACTAGGCTTCCATTTTGGCGAAGGTGACAAACAGGTTAATATAACCATTGGGTTGCTATTGCTGGTAATTATCTCCTTCCTTATAGCAAGTTTTATATTAAAATGGATACGAAAACTCTACACACGAAAAATGCAAGAAACAGATAAGCGTAAGTTTATCAGTGTTTTTAAGTTTATAAAGTATGTTACGTATATTCTTGTAGTTTTTATTGTTTTAAGTGTTGCCGGATTTAACATTACTCCTTTTTTAGCGGCATCAGCGGCATTGTTGGTTGGTTTGGGGTTGGCACTTCAAGACCTTTTTAAAGATATAATTGGTGGTATTTTCATTATTCTTGATAAATCATTGTTAGTAGGGGACATTATAGAACTAAACAGCAAAGTTGGCAGGGTGATCGATATTAAGCTACGTACTACACGTGCCATTACTCGTGATGATAAGATTATCATTATCCCTAATCATAAGTTTATTACCGATACTATATACAATTACACCCAGAACCATCGAACTACTAGAGAGTTTGTAAGAGTTGGTGTTGCTTATGGAAGTGATACAACTTTGGTTAAAGAATTGCTCTTACAAAGTGCCGAAAAACAAAAAGGTGTGTTAAAAAGTCCTAAACCTTTCGTATTATTTGAGGATTTTGGAGATTCAGCGCTTATATTTAGTATCTACTTTTATATCGGTGATAGTTTTGTAGATCCCCGAATTAAAAGTGAAATGCGTTTTCGTATAGACCAACTGTTTAGAGAAAACCAAATTACTATCCCGTTCCCGCAACGCGATGTACACTTATTTCAAACTAAAAAATAAAGAACGACTTTGATAAACAAACACAATCAACAAATTAAAAAAGTATTTACAACATTTCTTATTTTAATTTGCACTGCAACTTTTGCTCAAACTACCGATCTTGCTAGAGTAGAATATTTAAATATTCCTTTTTCAAAATCAGATAATTCAATTAGTAGATATAGAGCGCTAGTTCAAGCACCAATCCCTTTAGATGAAGAAAAGAATAGTATTTTTGTTGTAAGTTTGGAATACCGTTACATAGATTTTTCATTAAAAGATACTGAAGATATTTCTGCTTTTGGAGACAATCTAGTTGACTCGTCTCAAGACATGAGACTTAATTTAGGGTATACCTGGAAATATAATAAAGATTGGCGTTTTGGTGTTAGGGTAGGGGCTCGAATAAACTCTACTTTAGAAGGTGAAATTGTAAATGACGACCTTATTTACGAAGGAGGTATTTACGCTATTTTAGATAAAAAGAAGGATACTACTATTGCCAAACCCTATCGACTAATATTAGGACTTACATATTCTAGTACACCCGGCCGAAATTACCCATTGCCACTAATTAATTACTTTAGAGAGTTCCGTCCAAACTGGACATTCACTCTCGGAGTACCAAAAACCAATGTTCGCCATTATTTAAATGATAGCCATAAAGACGCTATACAAGCTTTTGCTACGTTAGATAATATTTTTGCGAACCTTCAAACTAATTTTGTTCCAATGTCAAGTCAAAATCCTAATAATAAGCAGGTAGAAAATATTGAACATACGGTTGGACTTTTAGGATTAGGCTATGAACACTTTTTTACAGACCATTTATTGTTTTATGGCTATGCCGCACATTCAGTTTATAACAACTTTAGGATGGAAAACAATGATGGTGAAAAAATCTATGAAATTAATTCTACAAACACCCCTTATTTTCGAGCTGGGTTTAAATTTAAATACTAACAACCAATGCCTAAGATTTTAATAATTGAAGACGAAGCCGCTATTCGGCGTGTGCTGGTAAAAATTCTAACTGAAGAAAACGACACCTACGAAGTTACGGAAGCCGAAGATGGTCTAGAAGGCACCGAACTTATTAAAGATAAAGATTTCGATCTCGTCTTGTGCGATATTAAAATGCCAAAAATGGATGGGGTAGAAGTACTGGAATCCATAAAAAAAATAAAACCAGAAACACCTATTGTCATGATCTCTGGCCATGGCGATATTGATACCGCAGTAAATACCATGCGAATGGGTGCGTTCGATTATATTTCAAAACCACCAGACTTAAATCGCTTACTTAACACGGTCCGGATAGCCTTAGACAGGAAAGAATTAGTGGTTGAAAACACTCGTTTAAAGAAAAAGGTAAGTAAGAATTACCAAATGATTGGGGAGTCTGAAGAAGTTGTCCACATTAAGGATATGATCGAAAAAGTAGCTCCAACCGAAGCAAGGGTTCTAATTACTGGTCCTAACGGAACTGGTAAAGAATTGGTAGCTCACTGGTTGCATCAAAAAAGCGATCGTAATAAAGGACCAATGATTGAGGTTAATTGTGCCGCCATACCAAGTGAGTTAATTGAAAGTGAGCTGTTTGGTCATGTAAAGGGAGCTTTTACCAATGCCAATAAAGATCGTGCAGGTAAATTTGAAGCTGCCAATAAAGGAACAATTTTTCTAGACGAAGTAGGCGATATGAGTCTTTCCGCACAAGCAAAAGTATTACGGGCACTTCAAGAAAATAAAGTACAGCGTGTAGGTAGTGATAAAGATATAAAAGTAAATGTACGCGTTGTTGCTGCTACCAATAAGGACTTAAAAAAAGAAATTGAAGAAGGCAATTTCAGGGAAGATTTATACCATCGATTAGCAGTAATTTTAATTAAAGTTCCACCGTTAAACGAACGTCGAGACGATATTCCGCTATTGGTAGAATATTTTAGTAAAAAGATAGCTGATGAACACGGGACAGCCCACAAGAAATTTTCTGACAAAGCCTTAAAAAAATTAAAAGAATACGACTGGACAGGTAATATTCGAGAGCTTCGTAATGTTGTAGAACGTTTAATAATATTAGGCGGGGCCGAAGTAAGTGAAAAGGATGTAAAACTATTTGCTAGTAAATAATAATTTATGTGCTGTAATTAGCACGTGACTTTTTATTTAGGAGGAAACAATATTGGTAGTCTATAAACACGGTCATGTTCAGGTTTTCCTGAAGCATTGGAACGGTTAAATACCAAATAGCCACGTTCATCATCGGGGGCATTAAAAACTATCTCTTTTTCAAATGCGACAAAATTTTCGGTCATCCAATTGTCTTTTGCTTCAATAATTCCTGAAACCAGTTCATTACCATTCGCGTCTTCTAGTTTGAAAGGAAAGCTACCTTCAAAAAACCAATAACCGCGGGCTTTTCCTTTGATTGTTAACGGTGAAGAGATATCTTTATTAGGAAGCGGTTTCTCAATCTGTATCAATTCTGCTATTTGCTTTTTTTCTTGGTCTGCGTCAAAGAAAGTTAAAGATTCTATCATTTTATACAATCTTTCAATATCCGAGTCAGCAATTTTTCCGAAAAATTTTACTGAATCTTCACCCATAGGATCGCAAGATTCCATTGGTTTAGATTCTCCAGCAACACTAAAACAAGTTGCATTAAAATTATCTATTGGCAAGTGAATAAAGATGGTTCCATATTCATCCCAATCCTTTGGATGTTCATCAACTTTCAGCATAAATGCCCAAGGTTGATCGTTTTCCAATAGAAAAACTTTTGACTTTTCTTTATTTAGTTTAAAATTGACAGGCAACGATTTTCCCCAATCATTAAAAGAGAGTTGCTTACCGTTAGGCATTTCAGTTCCGAAGCCTTTGGGCATAAAGCTTATGTAAAATGCCTCAGGTGCTTCATGAAATGCAAAAGGAGGATCTTGATTGGGTTTCTTTTCATATAAATTTATAACAGGAGTATTTCCAGGTAGTTTACTTTCTAGCACGGTAAATGTTGGTGGAAAATCAATCGCAAAATGCCATGTGTTATTACGGTAGGGTGTCATTTCTGTAGAATCTTTGGGTAATTCTTTTTCTATTGTTTCAGAATTGTCCTCCGTATCTTTTTCACCTTTTGGCTCATTACAGCTTAAAAGCAGTAGAGGGATAAATATGAATGTAAAATGTAATAGTCTCATTTACAGTTTGTTTTAAAATAATTTACAGAATTCAACAGAAAAAAAGTTTAAAATTTTATTAAAATCAATAGGATTTCCCTGTTAAAACAAATGCCTTCAAAAAAACTTTTATCTTTATCAATATGAAAAAAATAGATATTTCCGATTTTAAAGTTGAAAAAGAGGTAGAAATTTCAGCCTTAAAAACAGCTATAGATTTAAATGCTACTAAAGACGAAATAAAGGATGCTTTGAAAACAACCCGGAAAGATTTGGCGAAGTTTCAAGACACTATGTATGCACACGGAAAGTATGCTGCATTAATTTGTTTACAAGGAATGGATACGGCAGGGAAAGATAGCTTGATTCGTGAAGTTTTTGAAGAGTTTAACAGCCGTGGGGTTGTAGTGCACAGTTTTAAAACGCCTTCTAAAAACGAATTGAAACACGATTATCTTTGGCGTCATTACATAGCGTTGCCACAACGTGGGAAGTTTGGTGTTTTTAACCGGACACACTATGAAAATGTATTGGTAACTCGAGTACACCCCGAATATATTTTAAATGAAAATTTGCCTGATGTCACTAAAGTTTCAGATATTGATGAATCCTTTTGGCAGAAACGATTTGAGCAAATTAATTCTTTCGAAAAAACACTTTCAGAAAACGGTACAATTGTATTTAAATTCTTTTTGAATATTAGTAAAGATGAGCAAAAACACCGACTGCTAAGACGGCTAAATAAAAAGAATAAAAACTGGAAATTCTCACCCGGGGATTTAAAAGAGCGTAAACTCTGGGATGAATATATGAAATGTTACGAAGCCCTTCTAAATAATACATCTACCGATTACGCACCTTGGTATGTGATACCTTCAGATAGTAAACCCACTGCCCGATATTTGGTGTCAAAAATTTTATATGAAGTTATGACAAGCTTTAAAGACATAAAAGAACCCGAATTAGAACCTGAAATAAAAGCTAAGATTTCAGAATATAAAAATCAATTGGAAAACGAATAGCTTAGATTACAATGAATATTAATTTATGTCGTTATTCAAATTGAAAAATCTCCTTTATGAAAAAACTACTTACCTTACTGCTTATTACTTTATTTTTCTCTCAAGCTAACGCCCAAAAAACCCATATTGAAGATTCCCTTACCATCCGAAATATTTATGATATGGCTTTGCTCAATGGTAAAAGTTACGACTGGCTAGATCACCTTTCCAACGAAATTGGGGGCAGACTCTCAGGATCATTAGAAGCAGAAAAAGCTGTGAAATATACTGAAGCCGAACTAACCAAACTTGGACTGGATAAAGTTTGGTTACAACCTGTTATGGTGCCAAAGTGGACTCGTGGCTCTAAAGAATATGCTTATATCGAGACCGCGCCAGGGCTCTCAACAACAACCGATATTTGTGCATTGGGTGGCTCTGTGCCAACACCTGCCTTAGGATTAAAAGCAGAAGTAATTGAAGTACAAGGCCTGGACGACCTTGAAAAATACGGTAGGGAGCAAATAGAAGGTAAGATTGTTTTCTACAACCGTCCTATGCAAGCCAATTTGATTAACACTTTTGAAGCCTATGGCGGTTGTGTAGATCAACGCTATGCCGGCGCTATGGAAGCTGCCAAATACGGAGCTGTTGGTATTGTAGTGCGTTCCATGAATTTACGTAAAGACGATTTACCACATACAGGCACCATGAGTTATGGCGATACGCCTGCCAATCAAAGAATTCCTGCTTGTGCCATTAGTACAAACGGAGCCGATTATTTAAGTAGGGCATTGGGTATTAAGCCAGATCTTAAATTTTACTTCAAACAAAACTGCAAAACGTATGATGATGTACAGTCACATAATGTGATAGGCGAAATCACCGGTACCACGTACCCCGATAAATATATTGTTGTAGGTGGTCATTTAGATTCTTGGGATTTGGGTGACGGTTCTCACGACGATGGTGCAGGTTGCGTACAGTCTATGGAAGTATTACGGTTGTTTAAAGAAATAAACTACAAGCCAAAACACAGTATTCGTGTTGTATTATTTATGAATGAAGAAAACGGTCTTCGCGGCGGAAAGAAATATGCCGAACAAGCAAGACTGAAAAATGAACAACACATTTTTGCATTAGAAAGCGATGCCGGTGGTTTTACCCCAAGAGGTTTTTCATTTGATACCGATGCCGCAAACTTTGCACAAATTGAAAGTTGGAAACCATTATTTGAACCGTATTTAATCCATTCGTTTACTAAAGGCGGAAGTGGAGCAGATATTGGTCCGTTAAAAGATGAAAATATTGTCTTGGCAGGGTTACGTCCCGATTCACAGCGCTATTTTGATCATCACCACGCCGCTAATGATACGTTCGATGCCATTAACAAACGCGAATTGGAACTTGGCGGTGCCACTATGGCAAGCTTGGTATACCTTATCGATAAATATGGAACCAAAACCGAAATGAGCACCGTTAAAAACTAAACAATGAGTTTTTTAACAGCAGAATGGAGACGATTAGCCTTTGCTAATTATGAAGTAAATCCTAAATCACTACAAAAGTACCTTCCTGCTCATACCGAATTAGACACGTTTAACGGTACATATTACGCAAGTTTGGTTGGCTTTATGTTTAAAAATGTAAAGCTTCTAGGTGTAAAAGTACCTTATCACGTAAACTTTGAAGAGGTAAACTTACGTTTTTACGTTCGTTATAAATCTGAAACCGGCTGGAAACGTGGCGTTGTGTTCGTAAAAGAAATTGTGCCAAAACAAGCTGTAACTTTTATAGCAAATGTTTTTTACAATGAACGGTATGAAACACAAAAAATGAGTCATATCTGGAAAAGCAGTAATGATAGTCTCATTACGGAATACCATTGGTTACAAAAAGGGGAAGAGCAGTTTTTTAAATTAGAAACTGAATTAAATCCACACTTTATTCAACCAAACTCTAAAGATGAATTTATCACAGAACATTATTGGGGCTATGGTAAGAAAACGGATTTAAAAACTACCGAATATGAAGTTAGACATCCTAAATGGGATGTTTACAATGTGAAAAATTATGAAGTTCAAGTAGATTTTGCTGCGAATTACGGGGCTGATTTTGAGTTTTTAAACACGGCAACACCAACTTCAGTTATGCTTGCTGAAGGCTCACCTATTAGTATCGAGGGAAAAAATATCATCAAGTAGTTACCACCAAACCACAAAGAATTTTTCAAGGGTATCCTTTTGTTTTTTATACACTAACGGAGATTTTTTATTGGTCACTAAACTTGCTATTTTTTCTTTTGTTTCAGAAAAAGAAAACCATTCAGTCAAATTTTCAGGAGGGATTAACCATTCTTTTTTATCAGGAATTGCAAACAAAGCACCGCTATTTTCTTCAGTTTCAAATTCTGAAAAAGGAATATAGGTCCCCACAATACATTCTTGATAATGCTTTGAAAACTTTTCTTTATTGAAATCCTTCGGAAGGAATAAAAATGATTTAATACATACCTGCTGTTCAATAGTAGCAATGTCAAGATGTAAGTCTTTCAAAAAGTCAGCAGTTTCAGGTGCAAATAACAAGGGAAACTGCTTTTCGGTTATTTTGTCTAGTTTTTGCTGTAAAGTATCTTTTCGGTTGGGGCCAATCCATTTGGCTTCAGAATTAGGACCTAAATTATCATCAAACAAATAAAATTTGCAGGCTAATTCAATATGAAGTGTTTTATTAGCTTCAGTATCAAAAATCAGATAATCCAACTCACCCAGAGTTTGTGTTTCGCCTTGTATTTGAATATTGGCAGCGAGAAATTGATAGCGTTTGGATTGTTTCAGCAAAAATTCAAAACACGTCTCAGCTTGTTTTCCCAACATCAATTGCGAAGGAAAGTGAAATAAAGAAGTATTAATTCCTTCTTTATTTAAAGAAAAAAATGAAAAAGGAAAAGTGCCAGAAACAGCTTTAAGGTCTGGCGCTTTTATAAAATAATCTAATGTATCGTTTATTGCAATAACGTATTTCTACTATTTAATTTCTATTGTCCCTTTACGGCACTTTCATATTTTTCAATCCACTCATCAACGGTCATTTTTCCAATTAACTCAGCCATTAAATCAAAAGGGATTTTCTTCGGGTTTTTAAAGCGAATACAGCTTTTTCCCATATCCAGTTTATTAGAAGCATGCTTGGGCCATTCATTCGTAAACCAATTTAGTAATTCTGGATCACTGTAAATTCCAGAATGATAAAGCGCGATATGGTTTTTTTGAGAAGCCAAATTTATAAATGGCAACGGCTGTTTAGGGTCGCAATGATAGCCATCAGGATAGCGGGAATGAGGAACGACATATCCTAACATTCCGTAGGTTATTTGTTCATCAAACCCTTTAGGAAGGTTTTCTAAAATGATGTTTCTAAATTTCGAAATAACTTCCTTTCGGTCTTCTGGAAGTTCGGCGATGTATTGCTCGGGTGTTTTGGCTTGCGATTGCATGGTTTTTAAATTTTACGGAAAGTTACCAAATTTAGTCCGATTGGGTTTGCTACCTTTGCCAAAAATTTTCTCAGCTTTGCTGCAACAATATACCAAAGAGTTTAAATACAACATTCGTCTTGCTACACCTGTAATATTAGGGATGTTAGGGCATACGGTAGTGGCTTTGGTCGATAACATCATGGTTGGGCAATTGGGAACTGCAGAACTGGCCGCCGTATCCTTGGGTAATAGTTTTATGTTTATTGCCATGTCCATTGGTATTGGGTTTTCAACCGCGATCACACCTTTGGTTGCTGAAGCTGATGGCGAGAATAATTTTGAAGCAGGTAAATCTTCTTTTAAACATGGTCTTTTTCTGTGTTCGGTTTTAGCCCTCGCGATGTTTTTGGTATTGCTATTGGGCAAACCCTTGATGTATATAATGAACCAACCTGAAGAGGTGGTCGAGCTTGCAATGCCGTACCTTAATTTAGTTGCGATATCCATTATTCCATTAATAATTTTTCAGGCCTTTAAACAGTTTAGCGATGGGCTGTCGATGACGCGGTATCCAATGTATGCCACCGTAGTAGCGAACGTAGTAAATGTTATTTTAAACTACATTTTCATCTTCGGAAAACTGGGAATGCCAGAATTGGGCGTAGTGGGCGCTGCAATTGGTACGTTAGCTTCTCGTGTTATAATGGTTATATATTTATGGTATATGCTATCACAACATCATAAATCGAGGGATTTTGTATTGAACATAAAGCTGTTTACGCTTTCAAAAACGATGCTGAAAAAAGTATTTAACTTAGGAAGTCTTTCTTCCATGCAAATGTTTTTTGAAGTAGCCATTTTTACATCTGCCATATGGCTTTCAGGAATTTTAGGAAAAAACCCCCAAGCGGCTAATCAAATTGCCTTAAACCTATCTTCTATGACGTTTATGGTGGCAACAGGGTTTAGTGTGGCAGCTATGATTCGAGTAGGAAACCAAAAAGGATTAAAACGGTTTTTAGAATTAAGGCGAATTACATTTTCTATTTTTCTACTGTCAACTTTATTGGCAGTTGTATTTGCTGCTTTCTTTATGATATTCAACACAGCCTTGCCAAAATTATATCTGGACTATGATAATGTAGCCGAATTTGCCGATAATTATGAAGTGGTTTCAATTGCCGCAAAATTATTACTGATTGCAGCTGTTTTCCAGATATCCGATACGGTACAAGTGGTGGCTTTGGGAGCATTACGCGGTATGCAAGACGTAAAAATACCTACGCTAATTACGTTTATTGCGTATTGGTTGGTTGGGTTTCCCATTATGTACTATCTAAGTACGTATACTGAATATGGTAGCTCAGGAATTTGGTTTGGACTCTTGGCAGGTCTTACCGTTTCGGGCATCTTGTTATTCATCAGATTTAATTACCTTTCAAAAAAATTAATAGCAAGTAAAGCTGAAGCAGAACTTGCCTAGTTTTATAAAAATACTACTATGACGTTACCCAAATATATTTTAGGCGATAACACAGATTATCCTACTGCTATTTTTGTTATCCATACGGAGTTCCCTCGTTTCATAATCAACTTGGAAGACGATGAGGTGGAATGGTTAGAAGAATTTGACAACCACGATCAAAAAGAATTGGAGTCTGAAACTGAAAACTATATAAAAGAAGCAACCGAATTTTACGACCGCGAAGTAGCCCGTTACGAAAATGATTGAGGAATTACTGAAATATGATACCGAGCTTTTCCTGTTCCTAAACAAACTGGGAAACACCTCTTGGGATGGCTTTTGGCAAATCGTTACCGAAAAGTGGTCATCTATTCCTATATACGCGTTTCTATTATACCTAGTTTATAAACATTATGGGTTAAAAGGTACTTTGGTTGTTTTGGTAAGTGTAGCCTTGATGATTACTGCAACCGATCAATTAGCTAATTTATTCAAATACGGAATAAAACGTCCACGCCCTTGTCAAGTAGATACCTTGCAAGAAACCATGCGTTATGTAGCTGTACGTTGTGGTCGGTATGGATATTTTTCTGCGCACGCTGCCAGTTCGATGGCTGCGGCAGTTTTTTTAAGCTTATTATTGAAAAAGTGGTATCATTATTTACCCTTTTTATTATTGTTTTGGGCGGCCGTAGTTGCATACAGCAGAATTTACTTAGGCGTACACTATCCTTTGGACATTGTTACCGGAATGTTTTTTGGGGCTTTAATAGGATTTTTGTTCTACAAAGTACAACTTTGGGGACAACGCAAGTTTGTGAAAGAATAGACTTTAAAAGTAGATTCATAACGAAGGTCACTAAGTAAATAGTCTAAAATGGAAAACAAAGGCTGAAACGTAGACCACTGAGTGAATAATCAAGAATGCAATTCTTGACTATTTGTATCGAAGTGTCGAAGTGCTACTTCTTCACCAAATATAAATCTCTATACAATCTATCACGGTGCGTACGACTGCCTGGAGCATTAGGATTCATATCGTAACGTGTGACTTTTTCAATAGAATAATCCTTAAATTTTTTTCTGAAAAAATCCTTATCTGGTTCTGCCACAAGTACGCCAAAAGTAGTTTCAGAAGGTGCCTTGAAGCTTTCGTCTTTTTTAAGCACTTCAATCGGTTTGCCGTATTCCCAAATCATTTCTGGGGTAAAGTACGTGAGTTCGTAGACCTTTAAATCGGTTTTTTCTTGCCAATCGTTCAGTTTGGCCAAACTTTTATATTCAGGATTAATCGTCAATGTTTTTGCGAGCGGCATTCCAAAACAGATAATGGACGCGATAAAAGCAATGGTTAAATAGAAAACCGGTTTTATTTTCTTCTGAATTAATTTCTTAATTATAAAAAATCCGATTCCAAATAAAACAATGGAAAGTACGATGTACCATCCCCAATTGCCAGAAAGCGCTTCAGCACCTAAAAACAAATAACCACCTATTGGGAAAACTAGACCGATAGTAGCGATCAACCCGAAGTTAAAATATACAGGAACCGTTTCTCGTTTATCTGTAATTTCAGAAAATCTTCGGAATAAATACTCCATATAAAACCCCGTATTTAGTGCTAACGGAATCAAAACTGGAAGTAAATAGCGTGATTTTTTTTCAGGAATGATAGAAAGCAATACAACCGAAACCATTGTCCATAAAAAAGTAAATAAATACGCCTTTTTATTGAACACGCGGTTTTTTAAATATGGATATAGCAACCCAACAAATGCGGGAATGGTCCAAACACCGCTTTGTGTAAAAAAGCTCCAATAATAATAAAACGGACGAACATTATAGCTGGTCCAATTTGAGGTTTCTTTTTTAGTAATGGCGGCGACATCCTGTGTATCGAAAGTATAGGTGTACCAATGCCACCAACCTGAAACGAGTAATGCAACTACTAAAAAGACAAGCAGAGGTAGTATTCTAGACTTGAAGTTCTGGTATTTGTAAACAATTCCGAAGGAAATTAAAAAAGGTAAAAACAATGCATACAACGACACAGGCCCTTTACTCATAAACGAAAACCCAAAAAATAAAGCAGCGATTACTGCATGCATATATTTTTGTTTTTCCGAAGTAAAGAAGAGGTACAAGTAATAAATACAGACCATCATAAACCCGTGGGTAAAAATATCCCATTGCCCATTCCGCCCAGCAAAGATGATATAAAATGAAGTCGCCATAATTAGAGACGAAATAAATGAATATGTTCTACTACGGGTAAATTTTAGAGCTAATTTATACGAAAACACTATTAAAACAACCGTAATCAAGGCAGCAGGAAGACGAAGAGCGATTAAGCTTTTCAATCCAAAAACCGCTGCTGAGATGGCCGTTAGCCAAGTAGGCAAGGGTGGTTTTTGGTAGCGTGGTTCACCATTTAAAGTAGTGAGAAGCCAATTGCCATCGTGAAGCATTTCACGGGCAGTAGTGAAATTTCGGGCTTCCATAATGTTCACGAAAATAGCATCAAGGTTTACAAAGAATATAGCAATGCAAATGAGTATCAGTATCGTGATATGTATTTTTTTAACCTTCAAATCGACGTTGCTTTTTCCAAATAAAAATATTTCGAATGTAAATAACTAAACCAGCAATATGACCAATAAACAATACGGGATCTTCTCTAAAAATTGCATAGGTTAAAATTAGTGAAGCCCCGACCACGCTCATACGCCAAAACCCGACAGGTAACTGTGAGGTTTTAGTTTTTTCGGAATACAGCCATTGATAAATGAACCGTAACGTAAAAATCAATTGAGAGAATATGCCCAAAAGCAATAGCCAAAGTGGAATATTGTCATTATTAAACAATTGGTCAATATCATACTCACCATTATTATAGGCATAAACCACTATAAAAACAGGAAAAGCTAATAAGAACAGTTGAAACCATTTGGGCGATTTTTGCCATTCACCTTGTAAATGTAAGTTTCGTATGTAAATGAAATAGGTAAGCGATTGCCCTAGCATAATGGCAAAATCGTCACGCAAATAACCATATACAAATAATAAAAAAGAAGCTAGTAAACTCAGTTTCCAGAATAGGGAAGGGGTGATAACACGTTTACTTTTTTCTGAAAGAATCCATTGCACCAATAAACGACCCGAAAAAAGTGCTTGTGCCAAAAAACCAATGCCGTAAATAAGCCAATTGCTCATCCTTTGCTTTTTACTTGGTAATTAATGTACTTTTTTTTCATCCATAAATAGGCAAAACAATCCATTAATGGGCCAATTAAACGATTCCAAACCCCAAATTTAGCAGTTCCCGCCATTCTTGGAAAATGCTGTACTTGTATTTGTATAATTTTTCCGTTTTGCAATAAAATCATAGCTGGTAAAAAACGATGCAACCCTTTAAACATAGGGATACGTTTTGCATAATCACTTTTGATAACTTTAAGGGGGCAACCTGTATCATCCATACCATCCTTGGTAAAAGTACGCCGAATACCGTTGGCTATTTTTGAAGACATGTTTTTTACAAACGTATCTTTTCTATCGGCTCGAACACCAGTTACCAAATCATATTCGCCAATATGTTGTAGTAATAAGTTAAAATCTTCAGGGGCAGTTTGTAAGTCAGAGTCAATATATCCTAACAAAGGTGTTTCTACATAATCAAACCCAGCTTTAATTGCAGCGCTCAAACCACGGTTTTCCTCAAATAATATATAGTTGAAAGCTTCATTTCGTTTGCATATGGCCTCGATTAATTCTTGACTTTTATCAGAAGACCCATCGTTGACCAATAGAATAGCCGTCTTTTTTGTTGCTATTTTGGTGTAGGCAAGCAGTTCTTTTTCAACCCGTTCCAGATTATCTTCTTCATTGTACACTGGGACAATTATGGTGAATTCGTACATAGAAATTTATTAGTTTATCTGTGCAAAAGTATTTCTTTTTTAATGAATAATTCAGAAACATAAAAAAAGCTGTTACTTTGTAATCGGAAAATTAACACATGAAGATACTCGTTACAGGCGCAGCAGGGTTTATAGGTTCACACACTTCGGAAAGATTAGCCGAAATGGGATACGAAGTAATTGGGATTGATAATTTCTCTTCGTATTATAATATTGAATTGAAAGAACTGAATGCTAAAACACTTTCAGAAAAAGGGATTAATATATTACGAATTGATCTTAGAACCGATAATTTAACTGAAGCACTTCCTGAAGATTTAGACTATATCTTTCATTTTTCCGCACATCCGGGTATTTCGAATACTTCAACTTTTGAAGATTACTTTTCAAACAACATTCTTGCTACCAAAAACTTGCTTGATTTTGCACTTCAGTGTAAAAAAACACCTTTTATTGTAAATATTGGTACTTCTTCCATTTATGGTTTGGAAGCCACTTTTCCAGAAAATGTCGCTCCAAAACCTGCTTCTTGGTATGGGGTAACCAAACTGGCTGCCGAGCAATTGGTGTTGGCAAAATCACGGGAAGGGAAGTTGCAATCTACCTCGTTACGTTTGTATTCAGTGTATGGTCCCCGTGAACGTCCCGATAAGCTTTATACCCGCTTGATTGATTGTGGATTGAACAATAAACCGTTTCCACTTTATAACGGCAGTGAGAAGCACTTACGCAGCTTTACGTATGTACAGGATATTGTAGATGGTATTGTAAGTGTTATTGGGAAAGAAAGTACAGTAAACGGCGAAATATTCAATTTAGGAACTGAAGAAGAAAGTACCACCGCCACAGGAATTGCTACGGTTGAAGATTTATTGGATACAAAAATTGAAATTTCAGCTAAGCCACCGCGTGCCGGCGATCAATCAAGAACAAAAGCCAATATTGATAAAGCTAGAAAACTATTGGATTATAATCCTACAAAGACTTTAGAAGAAGGATTAAAAGCACAAATAGAATGGTTTAGAGAAAGTTTTATTAAAAAATAAACTACCCTTTCAAACTTAACAAATTAGCCGCAGCTTCAAATGGTGAGGTTTTATTGGCTTCAATGAGAGCTAATTGCTTTTCTAGTTCCCCTTTAACTTTCGGATTGTTATAAAAATCTCTTTTCAATGTATTTTCTATGGTTTGCAACAACCAGAATTTATTTTGTTCGGTTCGTTTATGTTGAAAATAATCGTTCTTTTTTGTAGCTTCTAGATAATCTTCAATCAGTTGCCACACTTTATCAATGCCTTTATTTTTAATAGCTGAACACATTAATGTTTTGGGTTTCCAGCCACTTTCTTTGGGTGGGTAAAGATGTAAAGCTCTATTGAATTCCGTTTTGGCTAATTTGGCAGCTTTTATATTTTCGCCATCGGCTTTGTTTATTACTATGGCATCTGCCATTTCCATAATTCCACGTTTTATACCCTGTAATTCATCTCCAGCGCCGGCTAATTTCAGCAATAAAAAGAAATCGGTCATCGAATGTACGGCGGTTTCACTTTGTCCCACGCCCACGGTTTCTATAATAATATTATTATAGCCAGCCGCTTCGCATAAAATAATAGCTTCTCGAGTTTTTTGAGCCACACCACCTAAGGAATCCCCACTAGCAGAAGGCCTAATAAATGCATTAGGGTCTTTCACTAGCTCTTCCATTCTAGTTTTGTCGCCTAAAATGCTGCCTTTGCTCAATGAGCTACTGGGGTCTACCGTGAGTACAGCTACTTTATTCTTTTTTGAAGTCAGTAGTTTACCAAAACTTTCAATGAAGGTACTCTTTCCAACACCAGGTACGCCGGTAACCCCAATTCGAATCGATTTGTTAGCGTGTGGCAAGCAAGCCTCTATAATTTGACGACCTTGCTTTTGATGTTTTTCTGCGGTACTTTCTATTCGAGTTAGCGCTCGGCTTAAATGGGTTTTATTGCCAGATAAAAGCCCTTCGATAATTACTTCGGTAGAAGGGGTTTTATTCTTTTTTAAGCGTTCAGAGGCAAGTGGGTTTAATCGGGTAGGCTGATCTACCCCTTCTTTTTCTGAAAGTGCTTTACTGTTTTTTTGCTTTTTTGCCATTGCTGAAATTTATGACAATTTTATGAATATCGGTTTTAAAAAGCCACGAAACCATAGTATATTGATTATTATTAAATAAAAAAAATAAAAATGAAAACATTATACAAAGCTACTTCAATAGCTAAAGGAGCAAGAAAAGGACACGTAAAAACCGAAGATGGACCTATCGATTTGAACCTTTCGGTGCCTAAATCTATGGGCGGTGACGGAGGTGACGGTACCAATCCAGAACAATTATTTGGTTGCGCTTACGCAGCGTGTTTTGGAAGTGCCATTGAAGCAATCGCTGAAAAAAAGAAAATAGATGTAAATACAGAAGAAATTTCTGTTACTGCAACTATAGGTATAGGGACTACCGAAAAAGGAAACCTTCAATTAGATGCCACTTTAGACTGTTATATTCCAGGAGTGGATGTAAAAACAGGTGAAGACTTGGTTAATAAAGCACATGAAATCTGTCCTTTTTCAAGAGCTACGCGAGATAACATTACTGTAAACCTTAACTTAATGTTAGACGAATAAAATAAAACCCAACAATAAAAAAATCCCTTTTCAATCGAAAAGGGATTTTTTTTATAAAATTATATCTATATGGCTTTCAAGGGGATGACTCTTCCTTTGTCGTCATCGTCTTTTTTATTATCGTTTTTTTTTGAATCTTCTTCTAACTTTGGGCTTGCTTCAGCTTTTTTAGGCTCTTCAGAAAAATGAGTTTCTTTATGTTGCTCGGCTTGCTTGATATACCATTGCAATTGTTTTTTCTGTTTTTCCAACAGCGCCAAGATGCCTTCTGGCAACTCTTTTCGCTCTAATAATAAATCATATCGCTTAATATTGTTTAAATCCCTTGCAATACATTGATTAAGTATAACAGTCATATTAAACTTTTCTAAAGCTTCTTTTATTTCTTGCCAAGTACGATCAATATTGCCTTTTTCTGAATCTTCCTTAAGGGGTTCAATACCTCGTGAGTGTAGTTCATTAGAAATATCATGGCTCATCCGGTTTCGTTCGGTGGCCATATAGTTCAAAAATCGTTTTAAATGGGTAGCATTAGCGTCTTGCGCTGCATTGTAATACAGCTTTTCAGCTTCAAAACTTGCAACCAATAATCGATTTAATTTATTAAAGTCAGCGTATTTCTTCTTCATATACAGTGATTTATACCAAATTTACTATAAAAGCATCAATTTTACAGGTAAATTTATGTATAAATTAAGCTAAAATATGTTAAGATTTGCAACACTAAGATAAATGTGTCGTCTTTAAACTGAACAGCAACCAAAAAAACCATCAAACTTGTCCAATTCATTACTTGTTGAACAATGTAAACAGCATAATCGCAAAGCACAATTAGCGCTTTATAAAAAATATTGCGATGGGATGTTTATCATAGCCCAACGGTATATGCGAGATGCAGCAGCGGCAGAAGACGCTATGCAAGAAGCGTTTATAAAAGCGTTTCAAAAACTAGAGCAATTTAAAGGGGACGTCACCTTTGGTGCTTGGTTAAAACGGATTGTCATCAATACTTGTTTAGATACCATAAAAGCAAGAAAATTGGAAGTACAATCCTTACACGAAGAGACCTTGCATATTGTTGAGGAAGATGAAGACTGGAACGTGCCGGACCAAACAACAATAGAGGAAGTAAAAGAGGCAATAGAATCGCTTAACGAAAACCATAGAATTGTGGTGCAATTATATTTAATGGAAGGGTATGATCATCAAGAAATTTCTGAAATATTAAACATTACAGAAAGTGCATCCCGAACCAATTTGCACCGAGGAAAAAAAGAATTACAGAAACACTTAAAACATTTGCAGTATGGCACAGGATATTAGAAAAATGTTTGAAAATAACCCAGAGGAGGATACTAAAGCCCCTCAAGGACATCAAACTCGTTTTGAAGCGAAATTAAATGATGCGTTCGGGAATTTGGAAGTAATAGAAAACCCAAGAACCACTAGGTTTATGTGGCTTAAAGTAGCTGCTATTGCTATCGTTTTACTATCAGTGGGAGCCTTTGGATACCAACAACTCTCTAAAGAAAACCCTGTTGAGGTAGTTGAGGTTCCTAAGCAAAATACCGAAGCCAATAACAATGTAGCAAAAATAACATTGGGCGATCTTTCACCAGATCTTAAAAAGGTTGAAAACTATTACTTAACAGGAATTAATGTACAATTAGCCTCGCTTAAAATTAAAGATGAAAATAAAGAGCTGATCGATGGGTATATGCAGCAATTAAGTGAACTAGATAAAGAATACCAACGTCTTACACTAGACCTTAATGAAGCTGGTCCTACCGAAGCGACCATTACCGCATTGATCGATAATTTGCAATTACGTTTGGAATTGCTGTTCAAACTTAAAAACAAATTAAAAGAACTAAAAAATCAAAACGATGAAACCACAAATATTATTTAAAACGTACGTCACAGTTATTATAGCTCTTGTATGTACCACTTTTGGTAATGCACAAGAAGACTATAAAGAAACCTTTAATGTAAAAGAAGATGTTACTGTTTCAGTAAACACAAGCCACACCAATATCATTTTTGAAACTTGGAACAAGGATAAAGTAGAGGTAGAAGCCTATATAGATGGCGAAAAATTATCTAAAGCCGAAAAGCAAGAATTGTTTGACGATTGGGACTTTAGTGTGCTAGGCAATAGCAATAAAGTCGTCATCACCTCAAAAGGAGGGAATAGCTGGAATGGAATGGCGTCTATGCATCATTTAGATGGTATGGAAGGACTCGACTTTTTAGGCCCTATGATGGAAGAAATGATCGTGCCTATGATTAGTAATATGCGAATCCCTAATTTACCCGATGACCTTTTAAAGGATATAGGCGACATAGATTTTGATTATGAAGAATTTATGAAAGACAAAGAAGCCTATATGGAGAAGTTTGAAAAGAAAATGGATAAAAAATTTGGGAAAGACTTCGAAGTAAAAATGGAAAAGTGGGGCAATGAGTTTGCTGAACAATACAACGAAGAAAGATCAGATAGTATCGCTGCTATTTGGGAGTCCAAGATGGAGCGTTGGGGAGAATCCTTTGGCAAACGTATGGAGCAATGGGGTGAACGTTTTGAAAAAGAAATGGAAGAGAAATACGGTGAAGATGGTAACTATTCAAAACAAGTAATTCAAGGGCCCCATGGTAATAAAACCATTATAATTCAAGGAAGCGGATCCTCAAAACCTGGGAAAACTAAAAGTAAAGGCGTAAAAACCATTAAAATAAAAATGCCAAAAGGAGCCAAAACCGATATAGATGTTCGGCACGGCGAAATTGAAATGGCCGATGCCGTGAATGTTAAGGCGACTCTTAACCATTCACCATTTACAGCAAATAGTATTGATGGGGGAGAGACCCTCATCAATGCTTCTTATGCGCCAGTCGTGGTAAACAATTGGAACAATGGTACGTTATATCTCAAGTTTGTTGAAAACTGTAACATAGCCGATGTAAATACTATTAATTTGCAAGCTAACTCAAGTGACGTTTTAATAGGCAATGTAGAAGAAGAAGCCATTTTAGCTGGTTCTTTCGGAAACTTAAAAGTAACACATGTTTCTAACGGATTTAAAAACATTGATATATTGTTAGAAAATACCGATGCGGTGTTGCATATGCCAGATACTGCTTTTTCTTTTTATTTCAACGGAAAAAAATCAACGTTACAATATCCTAAATCATTAGAGTTAAACCGAACTAAAAACTACAATCGTGTATTGGTAAGAGGCTTTAATAAAAACAGTAACGGAAATAAAAACGTTACCGTTAATGCCAATTACAGTAACGTAAAAATTCAATAAAAAAACCATCTGTGAAAATAAAATCACAAATGGTTTTTAACTAAATACAAACTAAAAGGGCTATGCGTCCTTGTTTAGTTTTTTTGTAAAATAAAAGCCACAAAAAAGCCCTATTCCTGCCAATAAAAATATAGTTCCTGGATAGGCTACATCTTCATCCACCCCTAAGTTATAGTGTAACATAGCAGCTATAAAGATCCCCAAACCAATTCCCATTAAAAGTAAGGCCAAATTGATTACAATTACTTTCCAGATGGGTGTAACCCACTTGTTTTTACTGTAAAATATAGACGCTTCGGCCCCTTTTTCTATAAGAGCTAATCGCTCTCTGTTCCTAGCTGAAATATAGAGGTAATAAATGCCGAAAATAACCCCGAAAATAATTGGTATGATAATAACTTCAGATCCCATAATGTGTTGTTTTAAATTGATGAATATTTGTTCGCTTTCTAATAAGACGTTCCGTTAAAAAGATAGGTTACACTTTTATACTTCTTTTTTTTCTGAAATTTTCTGTAACCAATCTATCTTAGTAGGCGTCTTATATGTAAATGAACACAACCAACGACCAGTATTATATTACCCAAATTTTGCAGGGGAATACCCAAGCTTATGCAAATTTGGTGACAAAATATCAAAACTATGTGTTCACTATTTTAATTCGAATGCTTAAAAACAGGGAAGAGGCAGAAGAGGTAGCGCAAGATACCTTTGTTAAAGCCTTTGAAGCGTTATCAACCTTTAGAGGGGAATCAAAATTTTCAAGTTGGTTGTATAGCATAGCATACCGAAAAGCTTTGGATACCATTCGGAAAAACAAGAGGTTTAAAACAACTGAATGTATTGAAGAGTATGCTAAAATAGACTTTCGTGAAACAGAAAACGCACTGACGTATTTAGAAGATAAAGAACGAAAGGACTTTATTGAAAACTGCATTATGCAATTACCAGAAGACAATGCGGCAATAATAACACTTTATTATTTTGATGAATTGTCTGTAAAAGAAATAGCAGTGATCACAAAGTTGACCGAAGACAATATTAAAATTAAATTATACCGAAGTAGAAAACAACTCTTTACCTTATTAAAAGAGTATATTCAACCGGAAATAGCAAATACCAATGGAAAAGCAGTTTAATAACGAAGAAGAATTTATAAAAAATCTTTTTAAGAAAGTCGGGACCCAACAGCCTTCACAAGATTTTACTTCGCAGGTAATGAAGACGATTGAACTCAAATCGAAACCTCAAGTTGTGTATCAACCGCTTATTTCAAAAAGAGGATGGTGGGTGGTTGGCAGTTGTATTGCCATTAGTGCTGTATGCATATTTTTATTTCCATCGGGCGGTTTTTCAGAAATAAAAATAGATTCATTTAAAGCTATTTTTTCTTTTAAGTATACATTTCCGCAGATAGAGCTTTCAAATATAATGGTGTATGCTATTGCTTTTATCGCTTTGTTTTTGGTAGAAATTCCTTTCTTAAAACAAATACTGGATAAACCGGTATAAAAAACCCCGAAACCAAAGGTACCGGGGTCATCATCAATTAAAAACTATTAACTAAATTCATTAATTTTTAATAATTTTAAAGGTTTTCGAGCTGTTCTCTCCATATGCTTTAACAAAGTAAACACCACTGGAAAGAGATGATACATCTACTGTAATTGCCCCATTAAGAGCTTTGCTTAACAATTGTTGTCCGGTTACAGAATAAATAGCAACCTGTTCAATATTAGTAGCTGAATCTATATTTAGTATATCACTAACAGGGTTAGGGTAGTAGGTTACGTCCATAGTGGAAGTTACTGTCTCTGTTCCTAAAATGGTAGGTGCCAGCTTTAATACAAATCCAACTCGTTGGTTATTACTGTCTCGTCCTGCACCTACAATAGTGCTTCCATCTGCTGAAATATCCAGTGGAAGGGACATTATAATACCTTGTGTATCGATACCTAATGATTCGGCATAACTGTTTAAATCAGTAACTCCTAATGCTTCTGTCCAAATAAAACCACTACCAAATAAAGCAGGGCCTTGTGGACGGTAAAAACCAATTACAATACTTCCGTCTCCAGATAGAGCAGTTGTACCACCACGCCATCCTGGTTGTAAAGGAGGACCTAAGGTTTCAACTCCTGTGGCTTCGCTCCATCGGTAGGCTTGAAAGTTGTTTGCAAAATTTCCAAAACCGCCAACCCAAACGCCATCGTTAGAGATAGATCCGGCTTCTTGAGCTGGATCTCCATTAGGGAAGGAGATAAGTTGTTGTGCACCATTTTCCCATATAGCAGCTTGCCTAAACCCAGATTCTGAGTCTTGCCAACCTACAACTATAGAACCGTCTTCACTTGCGCCGTTGGCTCTGGTGCTTCTGTCTGTTACAGTAGAGCCTAAATCTACTACTCCAGTTGCTTCGTTCCATGTAATGGCATGTGCACCACTACTTGGTAACCAGCCCAAGCCAACAACAGTATTCCCATCACCAGAAATTCCCCAAGCAGAGCTTACTTGGTCTCCACTTTGTCCACCAATACCTCCAAGGGGAGTCCAGGTTTCGGTAGGCACATCGTACATACTCATTTCTTTTAATCCATTGTCTGGATTCACGTACGGTCCAACTATCGTATTTCCATCATCAGATATTTTAACGTCGCCGCCTACTCCGGTTCCTGGGCCAAGACCTCCTATTTGCGTAATCCCTCCATCTTCGGTCCAAGATAAAACCTGTGCAGTATTGTGACCCGCGGCACTGTCGCCGTTTGCATCTACACCACTCATGGTTGTGCCTGGATAGATAAACAGTTCCCCGTCTCCAGGCTCAATGAAATTCTCTATGGCTACATCGAACAGTAAAAAACCACCAGCTTCAGTTCCGTTGGTGCCGGTTGCGTGGATGGCTATGTAATACTCACCACTTGTTGTAGGTGTGAAAATTTCTTCGGCTAAATATGCTTGTGATTCAATATCATTTCCATCATTGTTCCCAGGAAAATCACCTTGTTGTAAGATGTCGTTATACGTTCCCAATACTTCTACGATAGAACCACTATCCTGAGCGTCTGTAATAACCAACTCAAAATTTTCGGAAGCACTTGTATTTCCCAAGTTTATAGCGTTATAATGTACCGAAACTTGATACTCCGCATCGGCTGCTAATTGTAACTTTTTAGAAAATGCCCAATCATCTTTCGCAGTTTGAGAAACATTATTCGGTATTAATGCAAGGATAGGGTCGTTCGATCCATCTCCACTAATATCTACACTGTCGCTAAAAGTCCACTCAGGTATAGTGGCATCTGTATCTTCATACTCCCAACAATCTGGATCACCATTACTGAAATCTTCAGAATATGGAATTGTTGCAGCTTCAGTACAATCTGGACCAATAGGAGTGTCGTTCACAGCAATATCAAATAAAATTAAAGGAGCACCCTGTTGATTATTTGAGCCAGTGGCGTGTATGGCCACGTAATATTCACCACTTGTTGCAGGAGTAAAACCTTTTTCAGTAAAATAAGCCTGCGATTCTACATCTTGCCCATCGTTGTTACCAGGAAAGGTACCTTGTTGAGTAACGCCAATATAGGTTTCTAATACGGTTTGAAACGTTGCACTTGAATTTGGAGCATCCAATACAACCAACTCAAAGTTTTCTTCTGCAATTGCTGTTCCTAAATTCAATGTGTTGTAATGGGCAGACACAAAGTATTCTGTACCAGCTTCCATCTGTATTTTTTCGGTAAATGCCCAATCATCTTTTGGAAAATCCTGAACGGAAGGAGGTGTTATTGACAATAAGGGATCATTGTTTCCGTCGCCATCTATATCTACAGCATCGTTGTACATCCACTCAGGGCCAAAACCATCTGTGTTTTCATATGCCCAACATGCTGGGTCACCGTTTTCGAAATCTTCGGAATAAGGTACTGTTACTGCATCGCAAACCAGAGGTGCTTCTTCTACGCTGGTACTGAATACCATGAATACTCCAGAGTCATTTCCAGAGGCGCCAAGTGCGTGAATGGCCACATAATATTCACCCGAAGTGGTCGGGGTGAAGTTTTCTTGTGCGGTGTATGCATTTTCTATAACATTATCCCCGGCACTACCAGGGAAGGACCCTTGTTGTAAAATATCGTTATAAGTTCCAATTACTTCACTAAAAGTTGCAGTGGAGTTTGGTGCATCAGTTATAACAAGTTCAAAGTTTTCGTTAGCGATTGCATTTCCTAAGCCTAAAGAATTGTAGTCAACCGAGATTTGATATGCTGTCCCTGCTTCTAATTGAAGTTTTTGGGTAAAGGCCCAATCGTCTTTGTCTCTATTGGAAACATTAGCTGGAATAAGCCCTACAAAAGGATCGTTTGTACCATCACCTGTTAGGTCTATGCCATCATTATAAGCCCACTCTGGAGCCGCAGCATCGGTGTTTTCATATTCCCAGCAAGCAGGATCGCCGTTACTGAAATCTTCTAAGTAGGGCAGGGGTGCCGCTACGGTACAGTCTTGTGAATAAATTGAACCAATACTTGCTATGCAAAGCATTAGTAATACGAGTATTTTTTTCATCATTATAAAGATTTGATTTTACGGCTAATGTAGAAAAAGATACTGCTCTGTTCGGTTAATGAACGGTTAACGGGGAAAGTTTTACGGTAATATGAGCTTTCTTAAGAAGAAATTTAAAGTGATTTTTATGTAAATAGAAAAGCGGCTATTTTATTCGTTTCCTCACAAAAACAGCGACAATAGCTGCCGTGACAATGCCAAACCCTAATGCGCCAAACGCCGATTGCCACATGTAATTGGTGATATTAAAATAGTCGTTCGCTTTGGTGCGGGTCATCAAATCATTAGTGACGGAATATTCTATTACGTTGTTAAAATATTCAGGGGTTATATAGTTGTGGGTAATGTATTGTCCTACAGGGGACAATAAAGCTACAAAAACACTTAAAATGACTCCTGATATAAACCCTTGAAACCATGTCATACTTCCATTAAAAACCCTTCTTCTTTTTTCCCGAAGCGCCAGTAAATAGATAAAAATGGCAAAAGGGGCAAATAGTAAGGTAAGCCACCAATGATTTGAAATCTGTTCTTCATGCCAACCCAATGTTTTTTCAAGTAACATCCATGAAAGCATGGTTATGGTAAAAACAATAGCCCATTTAAACTCTATTTTAATATTCATAGTAGCAGTTTTTCAAAGCTAAAGATACCAAAAAAAGAAACCCTGAAAAGCATAGCCTTCAAGGTTTCTATATATAAATTATTTGGTGAAGCTTACTCTTCTGTAAGTACCCATTCGCCTTTTTCTAGTAGAGGAATAGCTTGTTTGTACTTTAAGGTTTTGTTTTCACCACTCATCACATTTTTGATGGTTACTTTGTCGTTACGACCAATTTTTGGTTTATCACGAACAATAGTCTCAGTCACTTGCTGTTGCTGGTTTTGTGTGTTCCCGGCAGCTCGTGATTGTGCAGAGCGTTCATCTAAATTCTGAATTTCCTCTTTCTCTTCGCTTAGTTTTTCCTTTTTACGGGTTTGTCTAGCTTCACGAATCTGCTCTTGGTTTTCTTGGGGAAGCTCTCCTTTAAATAAGAAGGAAATCACTTCTCTGTTCACCTTATCAATCATTACTTTAAACAGTTCGAAAGCTTCAAACTTATAGATTAATAGTGGGTCTTTTTGCTCGTGAACCGCTAGTTGAACTGATTGTTTCAGTTCATCCATTTTACGTAAATGTGTTTTCCAAGAATCGTCAATAATGGCAAGGGTTATGTTTTTCTCAAAATCCTGTACCAATTGCTTTCCTTCAGTTTCATATGCTTTTTCAAGATCGGTAGCGACATTGATTGTTTTTACGCCATCGGTAAACGGAACCAAAATACGCTTGTATTGATCCTTATGATTTTCATATACATTTTTAATTACCGGATAGGCCATTTCTGCATTGCGCAACATTTTTTCTTGGTAATGCTTGTAAGCCGCTTTATATACTTTTCCAGAAATATCTAAAATGCTCATTTTTTCAAATTCCTTTTCAGAAATAGGTGAACTCATAGAGAAATAGCGGATCAATTCAAACTCGAAGTTTTTATAATCCTGAGCCAATTTGTTAGTTTCTGAAATAGCTTCCGAAGTTTCAAAAATCATATTGGCAACATCCACGCGAAGACGCTCTCCAAATAGTGCGTGGTAACGTCGTTTGTAGATTACTTCACGTTGCGCATTCATCACATCATCATATTCCAGCAAACGCTTTCTAATTCCGAAGTTGTTTTCCTCTACTTTTTTCTGTGCGCGCTCAATAGACTTAGAGATCATGGAATGCTGAATCACTTCGCCTTCTTCCAGTCCCATACGGTCCATCATTTTGGCGATACGCTCACTACCAAATAAACGCATTAAATTATCTTCCAGCGATACGTAAAACTGAGAACTACCTGGATCTCCTTGTCGTCCACTACGTCCACGCAACTGTCTGTCAACACGACGGCTATCGTGGCGTTCGGTACCTACAATGGCAAGACCACCGGCTTCTTTTACTTCTTTGCTTAGTTTAATATCGGTACCACGACCCGCCATATTGGTGGCAATGGTTACCATTCCGCTTTTACCAGCTTCAGCAACGATATCGGCCTCTTTTTTGTGCATTTTCGCATTCAGTACATTATGCGCAATGTTACGAATGCTCAACATTCGGCTCAATAATTCTGAAATTTCTACCGAAGTAGTACCAATCAATACCGGACGGCCCGCTTTTGAAAGGTTGGTTACCTCCTCAATTACGGCATTGTATTTTTCACGTTTGGTTTTGTAGATTTTATCTTCTCGGTCGTGACGAGCGATAGGTCGGTTGGTTGGTATTTCAACCACATCCAATTCATAAATTTCCCAAAGCTCACCTGCTTCTGTTACTGCTGTACCCGTCATACCAGATAGCTTACGGTACATACGGAAGTAGTTTTGAAGCGTAATGGTTGCAAAGGTTTGCGTAGCCGCTTCAATTTTTACATCTTCTTTCGCTTCAATCGCTTGGTGTAATCCATCACTGTAACGACGACCGTCCATAATACGTCCGGTCTGCTCGTCCACGATCATTACTTTGTTTTCCATCACCACATACTCTGTATCTTTTTCAAACAGGGCGTATGCTTTCAGTAATTGGTTAAGGGTGTGGATACGTTCACTTTTTATTCCGAAGTCACGAAACAGCTCTTCTTTTAGTTCAGCTTCTTCTTCTGTAGGAAGTTCTTTTGCTTCAATTTTAGCGATTTCAGTTCCCATTTCAGGCATAACGAAGAAATCTGGATTGTCTTCACCCGAAAGGTATTCTACTCCTTTATCACTTAATTCTATCTGATTGTTCTTTTCATCAATTACAAAATACAGCGCTTCATCTACCTTCGGCATTTCGCGGTTGTTATCTTGCATGTAATGATTTTCAGTTTTCTGAAGCAATTGACGGATGCCGTCTTCAGATAAAAACTTAATCAGTGCTTTGTTTTTAGGCAATCCACGGAACACACGAAGCAATTGGAACCCACCTTCTTTTGTATCTCCTTCTTTAATCAATTTTTTAGCTTCGGCTAAGACACCGGTTAAATATTTTCGCTGTACATTAACGATATCCTGAACTTTCGGCTTTAATTCGTTAAACTCGTGACGATCACCTTCTGGAACAGGTCCAGAGATAATTAAAGGCGTACGGGCATCATCAATCAATACTGAATCCACCTCATCGACAATGGCGTAGTGGTGTGGGCGTTGTACTAGATCCTTGGGATCGTGCGCCATATTATCACGCAGATAATCAAAACCAAATTCGTTATTGGTTCCGTAGGTAATGTCTGCGTTGTAGGCTTTTCTTCGTTCTTCACTATTGGGGCGGTGGTAATCAATACAGTCAACACTCAAACCGTGAAACTCAAAAATAGGGGCCATCCACGCACTATCTCGTTTTGCCAAGTAGTCGTTTACGGTTACAAGGTGTACCCCGTTTCCGGCCAAAGCATTTAAGTACATAGGGAGGGTTGCAACAAGGGTTTTACCTTCCCCCGTTTGCATCTCGGCTACTTTTCCTTGGTGCATAGCAACACCACCTATAAGTTGTACGTCGTAATGAACCATATCCCAGGTTACTTCCTTTCCGGCAGCATCCCAAGAGTTTTGCCAAGTGGCTTTATCGCCATCTAACGTAACGTAATCTTTGGTGGCAGAAATTTCCCTATCAAAAGCAGAGGCAGTTACAGTTAGGGTCTCATTATCTTTAAAGCGTTTGGCAGTCTCTTTTACTACGGCAAAAGCTTCTGGGAGTATTTCTTCGAGGGTTGCTTTTTCAACTTCATAGCGATCGTCTTTCAACGCATCTATTTGGTTGTAGATTTCCTCTTTCTTGTCAATATCTTCTTCAGCTTCGGCATCAATCCTTAGTTGATCAATCTGCTGCTGTATTTCTTTTTGATCTTCTTTAATCTTAGCACGAAATGTATCAGACTTCGCCCGCAATTCGTCCAACGATAAATTGGACATAGCAGATTCGTGTTCTTTTATTTTATCAACATACGGTTGAATTTCACTAATGTCTTTTTTGGATTTATCTCCAACAAAGACTTTTAAAATATTATCTAATATTCCCATGGGTTATTGGTGTGTTTTATACTCAAAAATGGTGCAGGCAAGAAGCCGTAATTGGCACATACAAAAAAACTGCAAAAAAATAAGGTAACCAAGAGGATGGTTTGTTTTATTTGTTGCCATAATGATTTTGTTTTGAGCAAAAAAAAAGCCTCTATGGGTATAGAGACTTTTTAATTAGTATTTCAGTTATTGTTGTAACGTAGCATTAATATGCTGTTATTAATATTCATCTTCGTTCCACAGGTAATCTTCATCTGTGGGATAGTCCGGCCAAATTTCTTCAATAGAATCGTATGAGTCGCCTTCATCTTCAATAGCCTGTAGGTTTTCCACTACTTCTAATGGAGCTCCTGTTCTAATGGCGTAATCAATCAATTCGTCTTTGGTTGCCGGCCAGGGCGCATCGCTTAAATAGGATGCAAGTTCTAAAGTCCAATACATAGCACTTTGTGTTTTATAATTTCTGCAAAAATAATTTTTTCGATTAAAAAGTCAAGAAAAATCGCAATTATTTATGCTATATTTTAAAGAACGTTTTTAAATCGCTGATTTATAATATATTAAATTTTATGAGAAAACCTTATAATTTCTCCGGAATCCATTTAACTTCCTCAGCTTGCAGGTCATGAGTCAATTTCCGTGCCAGTACAAATAGATAGTCAGATAGGCGGTTTAAGTATTTTAAAACGCGTTCGTCTATAGGTTCTTCGTTGTGTAATAATGTTGCTAAACGCTCAGCGCGACGGCAGACACAGCGCGCTATGTGACAATATGACACGGTAGAGTGGCCGCCAGGGAGTACAAAATGTGTCATAGGGGGGAGGCTGTCATTCATGGTGTCCATTTCGGTCTCCAATCGTTCAATATCCTTTTCTTCAATTTTTGGGATATTTAACCGGTCTTTTCCACTTTTGAGGGTTGCTTTTTCAGGATCGGTGGCTAGAATAGCACCTAACGTAAAAAGACGATCCTGAACGTGAACTAAAATTTCTTTAGAACGGGCACCTATTTCTTGATCGCGGATTAGCCCAATATGTGAATTTAATTCGTCTACAGTGCCGTAACTATCTATACGAATATGATATTTAGGAACACGCGTGCCGCCAAAAAGAGCCGTAGTGCCTTTATCACCTGTTTTAGTGTATATTTTCATAATAATTAATTTTTGAAGCAGAATGGCGTTATTTTATTCCTGCTTTTCTTTGCGTTTTTTCTTTTCAAAATACTCGTTCCTAAAATTTCTACGCCGCCGTTTACGCAATGCATTGGTGTTTCGTTTGTTCCAAAAGTAGAGGAGGAGCAGTAATAAAATACCGCCTACTACCAATATAATAGGGTTCGAAAAAAAGGATGTTTCCATAATGTGTGAAGATACAGAGGGAGCAAGCAAAATCCAAATTACAAATGACAAATTACAAAAGGATGGACTTTGAAGGTGAAACGAATAAAGCGTATGGGTTTAATAGATCTATTGGTTTTGTAGGGAGATTTTATTGTCCCCTTAAGGGGACTTTAGGGATGTTTTAGCGTTTTGCTTGTTGGGTGTTTTTTAGTTAGTAGTAAATAGTAACAGTTTGCAGGGGGTCTAGATACACTCCCTCTTGCCTTGGGAGCACTCGACTTGACAACAGGCTTATTTTTGTTGCTTAAAAAGTAATCACTTTTTTCACTACTCACTACTCACTACTCACTACTCACTACTCACTACTCACTACTCACTACTTCTTTCTTTGTGTCACTTTCCACCATTCCGTCACGTAGTCTAATAATACGGTTCGCATGTTCGGCGATATCTTCTTCGTGCGTAACGAGAATTACTGTGTTACCAGCCTTATGAATAGCATCGAACAAATTCATAATCTCTACCGAAGTTTTAGAATCCAAGTTTCCGGTAGGCTCATCGGCTAAAATAATAGACGGTTTATTGACCAAAGCACGCCCTACGGCTACTCGCTGTCGCTGCCCTCCCGAAAGTTGGTTGGGTTTATGGTCCATTCGGTCTGCTAGCCCCACATCGGTTAACACTTCTGCTGCTCTTTCGGCACGAACGGTTTTAGAAGCACCGGCATAAACCATGGGCAAAGCAACATTATCTAAAGCAGTGGTTCGTGGTAGTAAATTAAAGGTTTGAAATACAAAGCCAATTTCTTTGTTTCGTATCTCGGCCAGTTCGTCATCGGTAAGATTACTAACATCAGTTCCGTTCAACTCATAGCTCCCAGAGGTTGGGGTGTCCAAACAGCCTAAAAGGTTCATTAAAGTTGATTTCCCGGAACCCGACGGCCCCATTAAGGCAACATATTCCCCTTTGTTAATATCCAAATCGATTCCTTTTAGAACCTTTACAATTTCTTGTCCCAAAGGAAAATCACGTCTAATATCCCGTATTTTAATAAGTGAACCCATAGTTGGCTTTTTAGTTAGCTTGGTCTGCTTTCATAAGACGCAAAGGTAACACAGATGTTACAAACGGATGGAAAAATGTTGTTTTCGTTGTTCTTTTCTGAAGAAAACCAACCCCCATTGAAATGTATCAATACTAACGGTAACCTTTGGGTGCTTTATTATTTCTTGCCAAGCTTCCGTCATGGCGGTATTCCAATAAATGTCGTCAAACACTAAAACGGAATCATTATGAATATGGTTCAGTAGCCGTTCAAAATATGCTATTGTCTTTTCTTTATTATGATTTCCGTCAATAAAGACAAAGTCGTATATTTCTGAAGTGTTTTCATTGAAAAAACTATCGAACGATTGATTATATGTTTGAATGTCTTGAAGGGGGTACTTTGAAAAATAATGAGTTGCTTTTGCTAAGGTATTGGGGCAGCCTTCCACCGTTTTTACAGTTGCGTTTGGGTTTCCCAATGACATTGCAGTAGTTGCCATCCCTAAAGATGTGCCAAGTTCTACTATAGAATTAGGTTGAAAGTACTGAACCAACCTGAACAATAACCGCTGCCTTTTTTTGGTAATCCCGGCGTGCCTTGCAATGTCAGCCACTTTTCTGTTATTGGTTTTAAACACCCGTGAGCCAGCACCAAAATCAGTCACTTCTATTTTTTCTGAATCGGAATGCAAAGCAGCTCGGTGATTTTTTAAAGTTTTATAAGCATCGTACTTTTTTTTATCATAAAAACATTGGGTAAGTAATTGGTACATAAAAGGCGAGTGCACCCCATGCTGGTTGGTAGCACGAAGTAAAAAAGAAAGGTATGACAGTATTTGATGTTTCATTTTTTAATGTCCCTTTTAGGTGCTGAGCTTACCGAAGTAGGACCTTAGGGGTGTTTTTGCATGTTGTATTTTGTTGAGAATACCCCCTTTCCCCTAAAGTGGGGATTCTTTTACATGTCCCCTTGATGGGACTTTAGAGGTGTACAATTTTTTGTTTCCATACAAATTTGCAATTACTGCCGTGCTTACAAATTCACTCAACCACCATTAGTTTTTAATTTAATATTTTTATTGATAAGGGTTTATGAATTTTTTGACATTTTATTTGTTGTTTTGGCTGAGACACCCCCGTAGCCCCCCTCAAGGGGGGATTCATTTACATGTCCCCTTGAGGGGACCTTAGGGGTGTAAAATCCCAGATAAGTAAAATAATAAACGTTACTCTATCTTCTCGGATAACTCAAACCATCGCATCTCTTTTTCTTCAATGGCATCGATGAGTTCTTGCAATTTTAACGATTGTTTATCAATTTCCTCGCCGTCCCAATTTTCGGTAGCGAATTTATTTTGCAAGGCTTCTTTCTCCTTTTCGAGTTTGGCAATTTCTTTTTCTAGGTTTCTATGTTCTTTTTGTTCGTGATAACTTAATTTGGCTTTGGTGGTGTCTTTCTTCCAATCAGTTTTTGTAGTATCTACGGTTTCTGCTTTAGGCTCATTTTTGGGTTTGCTGTCTTCGTAAGTTCGGTAATCACTATAATTTCCAGGGAAATCACTTACCTCGCCATTTCCTCTAAAAACAAATAAATGGTCCACAATTTTATCCATAAAATACCGGTCGTGTGACACTACGATTAAACAGCCTGGAAAATCCAGTAAAAAACTTTCCAGCACATTTAGTGTTACAATATCAAGGTCGTTAGTAGGCTCATCGAGTATTAAAAAGTTGGGGTTTCTAATAAGTACCGTACACAGGTAGAGTCGTTTTCGTTCCCCACCACTTAGTTTATCTACAAAGTCGTATTGCTTTTTTCGGTCAAACAGGAAACGCTCTAATAATTGTTGGGCTGAAATTTGTCTTCCTTTTTTAAGTGGAATGTAATCGCCAAATTCGCGTACCACATCAATCACTTTTTGACCTTCTTTTATATTGATCCCTTTTTGGGTATAATAACCAAACTTGACTGTTTCTCCGATGACCACCTTCCCAGTATCCGGTTCTTGTTTGCCGGTAAGGATATTTAAAAAAGTAGATTTTCCTGTTCCGTTTTTACCAATTATCCCGACGCGTTCTCCGCGAAGAAAGTTGTATTCAAAATTGGTAAACAACTGTTTATCATCATAGGCTTTCGAAATATTATGCAATTCCACCACCTTAGTGCCCAAGCGCTCCATGTTGAGTTCTAATTGTACTTCGTGATCATTTCGGCGTTTGCTGGCGCGTGATTTTATTTCGTGAAAATCTTCAATACGCGATTTACTTTTTGTGGTACGGGCTTTCGGCTGGCGACGCATCCAGTCCAATTCTTTTTTGTAGAGTTGCTTGGCTTTCTCGGTTTCGGTGGCTTGGTTTTCTATTCGGGCATCGCGTTTTTCTAAGTAATAACTGTAATTACCTTTATAACTATAAAGATTGCCTTCGTCTAATTCGATAATTTCATTACACACCCGTTCTAAAAAATAACGGTCGTGCGTAACCATGAACAAGGTGAAATTTTCTTTGGCAAACAGCTCTTCCAGCCACTCGATCATTTCAAGGTCTAAATGGTTGGTAGGTTCATCCATTACCAATAAATCAGGGCTAGTCAATAGTGCAATGGCTAATGCTAACCGCTTTTTTTGTCCACCACTTAGCGAAGCGACCTTTTGGTTCAGGTCATCCAATTTTAGTTTGGACAATATTTGTTTGTATTTAGTTTCAAAGTCCCAAGCATTTTGGGCATCCATTGCATCGAAAGCTGCTTGATATGCTTCGGTGTCTTCTGGGTTTTCCAATGCGCGTTCATATTTAGATATGGTATGAAGAATAGGGTTGTCTGATGCTAATATGGTTTCTTCAATAGTAAGCTTAGAGTCTAAATTAGGCTCTTGGGAAAGAAACGACACTTTCAAGTTTTTACGATACACCACTTCTCCGGTATCGGGAACATCAGCTCCAGATAGGATATTTAATAAAGAGGTTTTCCCTGTTCCATTTTTTGCGACAAAACCAATTTTTTGTCCTTGATTGATCCCGAAGGAAATATCTGTAAAGAGAATGCGTTCTCCGTATGATTTCGATATGTTTTCTACTGAAAGGTAATTCACGTGACAACTTTTTGCAAAATAAAGGGATTTTAGTAAGAGAAGCTCCAAGCTTTATGATTTTTATTTTGTACATAGAAGTTAGTAGTGAGTATTTAAAAGAATGTAAAGGGTCTCAATACAATCACTGTGTTCCTTGCGAGCACTCGCCCTGAGGTGTAACAGTAGGTAGTAGTGAGTGATAAATAGTAGGCATTGGGCAGTAAGCTGTATGCTTTATTTCAAACTGTTTTGCAATTGGGAATAATGTAACATTTTTTATTGTCCCCTTGAGGGGACTTTAGGGGTGTTTTTGCTAGTTGTTTCTTTTTGGGCGATGCAAAAAAGAAAGAAATTTTACAGATAGATATGGGAAATAAACTACATATTTTAATGAGTGCGGTATTGACATTTTAACCACTTACAATGAAATATATTTTATTATTACAATCGTTGCGTTATATTTGTCGTGCAACAAGCCTGCAAACTATGAAATCTACGTACCTGATCTTTCTGTTGATCCTTACTGTATGTGTCTCTTCCTGTGTTTCTACCAAACAACTTACCTATTTACAAGAAGATGGCGTAGTAGAAGATAGTTTAATCCCTATTCAAAAGGAACAAGAACCGTATCGCTTACATGTTAATGACCTATTGAGTATTCGTGTAAAGGCAATTGATCAAGAAACCGTTGGTATTTTTAACCCAATTAATGATGCCAATCCCAATGCAACCGGAGAAGAACGGTTGTATTATGACGGATTTGTAGTGGATAGACATGGGAGTATTCGAGTACCAAACTTAGGTGAGGTAGATGTTTTAGGGTTAACTGTAGAAGAAGTACGTGAAAAAATAGAGAAGCGGTTATTGGAAGATTTCTTTAAAGCCGAAGCCAATATCTTCGTTACGGTAAAACTGGCTGGGATTCGCTATACCATTAACGGGGAAATAGGGAGTCCGGGCTCTAATATTATTTATCGGGATGAGGTAAGCATTATGGAGGCCATTGCCAATAGTGGGGATATTACAGTTACAGGAGATAGAGAAAATGTAGTAATCATAAGGCAGTATCCATTAGGACAAAAAGTACATCATATCGATTTGACCAGTATAGATGCTATGAATTCGCCTTACTACTATGTGCAGCCCAATGACCTTATTTTAATTAACCCATTACCACAAAAATCATTGGGTACGGGAACCACTGGCTTACAGACTTTCACTACAGTTTTGTCAGTTATTACAGCATTTTCAACTGTCCTTTTACTAGCAACCCGCCTATAATGAGTGAAGAATTTAACATAAAAGAAATAAGCTCCTCTTTTGATGTTAAGAGCTTGTTGGTAAAAATAGTGGCATATTGGCCCTTGTTTTTAATATCGCTCGCTATTGGGTTTGGTATAGCATATTACATAAACGTTAGAAAGTTACCGGTGTATAAAATGGATACATTGGTCTCTATTAAAGACGATCAAAACCCTTTTTTTACCAGTAATACCAGTCTTACCTTTAATTGGGGTGGAACAACAGATAAGGTAAATACCTCCATTATTAACTTACGGTCGCGCTCTCACAATGAGAAAGTGGTGGAAAGGCTTCAGTATTATGTAAATTATTTTAAAGATGGGGAGTATCAGCAGGTAAATGCTTATAAAAAAGCTCCTTTTTTGGTGGAAGTTGATACAACAGCCGCACAAATGTTGGGCAAGCAGTTTACAGTCGTTTTTACCGATTCCCTTACCTATACCATTAGAGCTTCTTTTCAAGCTAAAAACTATACATTACAAAATTACCATACTAAAGAGAAGGAAACCCAGTATATAGAACAACAAGATTTTAAAAAAGAATATAAATTAGGGGAGAAAATAAAACTTCCGTTTTTAAGAGCGACCTTGATTCCTTTTAAGAAAGTAAAGGTAGTGCCCAATGTTCCTTACTATATTAGCTTTTCAAATTTTGATAGCAAGGTAAACCGGTATTCAAATATAAATGTAGATGCACAATCCCGCGGTTCATCAGTATTAAACTTGTCACTTACGGGAGGGAACAAGGCAGAGTTGGTAGATTACTTAAATGCTTCAGTTGAGGTACTGAGTGAGGATATGCTGGATCGTAAAAATTTGTTTGCCACCAAGACCATCCGGTTTATAGATAGCAGCTTAGCTGAAAAGTCAAAAGAATTGGGCGATGTGGAAGATGAGCTCAATGCCTTTAGGAGTAAAAATCAAATATTTAATTTAGAGTCCGAAGGTCAAGAGATAAATACAAAATTAAATGCCCTGGACCTTAGAAAAGAGGGAGTAGAACGAGAAATAAGTTATTACAACACCCTTGAAGATTATTTGGTAAACCGTACCGATTACCGCAATGTCCCAGCCCCATCGGTAGCCGGTATTCAAGAAAGTAGTATTGTTAGTGGCGTTGGAAGGATTGTTACCTTGGCAGAAGAGCGCAATAAGCTTCAGTATTCATATAAAGAGGGTGCTCCAGTATTTGCTGATATTGATCGTAGGATTGATGCGGTAAAAAGGGTGTTGTTGGAGAATATTCGTTCGTCTAAAGAACTTAAAAATCAAGAATTAAGCATAATTAATAATAATATAAGACAATACGAGTCAGAAATACAACGGCTGCCCAAAGAACAACAAGAGTTGTTAAAAATAGAGCGTCGATATAGCTTAAGCGAAGGGACTTATAATTTGTTTTTATCAAAACGAAGTGAAGCTGGCTTGGTAAAAGCAGCCAATGTAAGTGATGTATTGGTAATTGATAAGGCTAAGGACACAGGGGGAGGACAAATAGGGCCTAATACCCAAATGAATTATATTATTGCGTTATTATTAGGATTGCTTATTCCGTTAGTTTTTATTTTTATACGCCTGTTTTTTAGCACGAAAGTAGCAACGTTAAAAGATATTGAACAGAATACCACGATTCCTGTTTTGGGGGTAATTGGTAAAAGTCGGTTGGAGAATAACTTGGCTGTCTTGTCCACTCCTAAATCGGCAGTTGCTGAAGGGTTCCGGGCATTACGGTCCAGCCTTCAGTTTATGTATAAAAAACAAGGGGTAACGGGTGCCAAAACAGTATTGGTCACTTCCTCAGTAAGTGGGGAAGGGAAAACCTTTACCTCCATTAATATTGCATCGGTTTTTGCATTAAGCGAAAAGAAAACCATTTTGTTAGGCTTAGATTTACGAAGGCCCAAAATATTTGATGATTTTGAGATAAACAACAAAGTTGGGATTGTAAATTACTTAATTGAAGATGCCTCGATAGAACAGATTATCCAAAAAACAAAAGTGAATTACTTAGATGTAATTACATCGGGGCCCATTCCACCCAACCCATCTGAATTGTTAATGGGGGATAATATGAAAACACTTATAGAAGAATTAAAAGAGCAATACGATTATATTATTCTAGATACTCCTCCTCTTGGTTTGGTGGCCGATTCACTTGAACTGGTAAAATATGCCGATGCCACTATCTATATGGCACGCCAAAACTACACTAAAAAGGGAATGTTTGATATGGTTAATGAAAAATACCGTACGGGTGAAATTACCAACATTAGTATTGTATTAAACTTTTTTCAAGAAAAGGCAAAATATGGGTACGGCTATGGCTATGGTTACGGCTATGGGGGGTATGGGTATGGTAAATATGGAAATGGCTATCATGAAAATGCAAAGAAACCAACCTTATGGCAACGTATTAAAAAACGATTTCGTAGATAAGTTAAATTTTACTATCATTCTGAACATAAAATAGCGCAACGAAAAACCTTTTTTCTAGCCATCTAAAAGGCGAACAATCTAATAATCTAACCGTCCAAAAAAAGAGAATTAGTATATTAGCCACCTTAAATAAAAGATAGAACTCCATTGAAGTCAAATACTAATAACGACTGGTTATACGAGATTACCCCTCATAAAAAGCTCATAACCCTTAATTTAAAGGAAATCTGGAGGTATCGTGATTTATTGATTTTGTTCGTAAAACGGGATATAGTCACTGTTTACAAACAAACAATTCTAGGGCCACTATGGTATTTTATACAACCGTTATTTACTTCGGTAATATTTACCTTAGTATTTAACAATGTAGCTGGGGTAAGCACTGGTGCTGTGCCTTCGTTTTTGTTTAACTTGGCGGGAATCACGGCTTGGAACTATTTTAAGGCCTGTTTTACGGGAACTTCAAATATTTTTAGGGGAAATGCCGGTATTTTTGGAAAAGTATATTTTCCCAGAGCTATCATGCCTTTATCCATTACCATTTCTAATTTGTTTAAGTTTGGTATTCAATTATTGATTTTTATAGGGTTCTACGGTTACTTTTTATTCATGGGAAAGCAAGTGGCGCCCAATACTTATATTTTATTAATGCCGGTTTATATTATTATGATGGCGCTTATGGGCTTGGGACTGGGAATGACCATTTCCGCCGTTACTACAAAATATCGTGATTTAACTGTACTGGTTGGGTTCGCCACCTCCTTATTAATGTATATCTCGGCCGTGCCTTTTCCTTTAAGTAAGGCAGTAGAAAAATTACCAGAATATAGTTGGGCTTTTATTTATAATCCTATTACTCAAATTATTGAAGGGTTTCGATACATAACCCTAGATTATGGTACCTTTACATGGGGAGGTTTTCTATATGCTTTGTTTTTTTCAATAGGTATATTTTTAATAGGCCTAATTATTTTTAATCGAACGGAAAAGAATTTTATTGATACAGTATAAATAGTTATGGGAGTAATACTCAAAGCCGAAAACATAAGCAAACAATACCGTTTAGGGTTAGTAGGTACAGGCACCATAAAGCATGACCTTAATCGCTTTTGGCACCAGATACGGGGCAAGGAAGACCCATACAGCAAGGTAGGGGCCGTAAACGACCGTAGCACCAAAGCCAAAGAGGAGTATGTTTGGGCCTTGCGTGACATTAATTTTGAAGTAGAACAAGGAGAGGTTCTTGGTATTATCGGTAAAAACGGAGCTGGTAAATCTACACTCTTAAAAATATTGTCAAGAGTAACAGGCCCCACCACCGGGAGTATAAAAACCAAAGGCCGTATTGCTTCGTTACTGGAAGTAGGTACGGGGTTTCACCCTGAACTTACGGGGCGTGAAAACATCTATCTAAACGGCGCCATCCTGGGGATGACCAAAGCTGAAATCGCTGCCAAAGAAGATGAGATTATCAATTTTTCTGGCTGTGCTATGTATATCGATACGCCTGTAAAACGCTATAGCAGTGGGATGCGGGTACGGTTGGGCTTTGCAGTGGCCGCATTTTTAGAGCCCGATATTTTGGTGGTCGATGAGGTGCTGGCTGTAGGCGATGTCGAGTTCCAGAAAAAAGCCATTGGTAAAATGCAGGACATTAGTAAAGGAGAGGGTAGGACTGTGTTGTTTGTGAGCCATAATATGGCGTCGGTAAAAAGTTTATGTACTCGGGCCATTGTACTAGAGAACGGGACTTCTATTTTTGAAGGAACAGCTGAGGAAAGTGTAAGTTACTATTTAAATAGCTCATATCAACTCTCTACTACACCATTGATGGAGAGGCATGATAGAAAAGGAAACGGTAAATTGTTTATCAATGACATATATGTGGAAACATTTGAAGGAGTTAAAGTAGCTGAGCTAACCAGTGGAGAGGCCTATAACATTAAGATGGAATTTATGATGACGGAAAAAGTTAACCCAAAACACCTAGTTTTAGTAACTCAATTTAAAAATGAAAATGATGAATTACTTACTACAATTGCTACTGATGAAATAGGGGTTTCATTTAGGGCAATTGATATGCCAAAACGAGGAATGTTTAATATAGAGATCCCTAAATTACAATTCCGAGAAGGAAAATATACTATGACTTACATGGTTAGTGAAAAACAGTCACTAAAATCGCCTCACCTAATTATAGATTTCTTGCAAGATGCCTTTTCAATAAATGTAATTAGAGGAGACTATTGGAATTCTGGTGTATTAAATAGACCAAAAGGGTTTATTCAAGAAGCCACTATTTTTTTATCTAAAAATTAAATTTAAAACACATTTATTATAATGAAGTTTTTAAAAGAATTATTGAATGATTATTATAAATCTCCAAGTACCTTTCAAGCAAGTAGATATTGGAAGAAATATGAAGATAAAATTATAGAGGAAATAAAAAAAGCAGATTTAAATAAATTAAGAAGTGGTGTTTATTCAGTTTTTGCCACTTTTGGTTTTAGTGAATACATATATAGTCCTAAAGTAAAAATGCCGTTATATTTAAAGTTGTTAAAAAAAATAAAACCTTCAAGGCATATAGTGACTCACCCAGATTTACCCTACTCGTTGAAGCTTAAAGATATTAGGGAGATGGCATATATGAATTGTGTCAACCAAGGGAAATTAACAAATACGAAATCAATTGCAAAAATAGAAACTAGTGATTATGGTAGCCCTATTGATTTATTTCAATTGGAAGGTAAAAACTATACAATGCAATTTTTTAGTTATTATATAAGACTTTGCTATTTTAATGGAGTTACAAAATTAAAGGGAGATGAGGTAATTGTAGAATTAGGTTCTGGGTCTGGGTTTCAAATAGAAATATTAAAAAAAATATATCCAGATTTGACCATATTGTGTTTTGATTTACCTTATATTCTACTATTAGGTGAAAATTACCTTTGCAATGCTTTAGGTAATAATACAATTGTGAAATCTAATAAAACAATAAAATGGGAATCACTTGACAAAATTGAAAAAGGCAAAGTACATATGCTTGGGAATTGGAAATTTCCCTTGTTAAAAGATTATAAATTTGATATTTTTTGGAATGCAGCGAGTTTTGGAGAAATGGAGCCTGATATCGTTAGAAACTATCTCAGCTATATATTGCAATCTTGCAATATTATATATTTATTACAAGCGAGAAAAGGAAAAGAGAGTACATCTGAAGAAGGTGTAGTTACTCCAATAAAATTTGAAGATTATGATTCTATGTTGCAAAATTATAAGTTATTGGATAAAAATGATGCGTTTCAAGCACATCGAAGATTATCACAAAGCGGTGGCTATTTTCAAGCAGTTTGGAAATTGGAGACGCTAAAATAAAATTTACGGAGAATATGTGATGGATTTAAAAAACAAAAATATCCTTATTACAGGTGCTGATGGTTTCATTGGTTCTCACCTTGTAGAGTATTTAATATCAAAGGGCTACGCTGTAAAGGCTTTCTGCTTTTATAATTCTTTTAATAGTTGGGGTTGGTTGGATACACTTCCCAAAGATACGTTAGATAAAATTGAAATTTTTACTGGGGACATTAGAGACCCAAATGGCGTTCGCATTGCAATGAAAGATGTGGAAGTGGTGTACCATTTGGCAGCATTGATTGCAATTCCTTTTAGCTATCATTCTCCAGATTCTTATATTGATACTAATGTAAAAGGAACTTTAAATATTTTACAAGCTGCACGGGATTTTAATGTTACACGAGTACTCGTTACTTCTACATCTGAAGTCTATGGTACAGCACAATATGTGCCTATAAATGAGAAGCACCCTAAACAACCGCAATCTCCTTATTCTGCTTCCAAAATTGGTGCTGATGCTATAGCAGATTCATTTTACAGAAGCTTTGACCTCCCTGTTACAATAGTACGGCCATTTAATACTTTTGGTCCCAGACAATCGGCACGGGCTTTCATTCCTACAATCATTTCTCAGTTATTAAACGGTTTTAATGAATTAAAAATGGGCGATCTCAGTCCCACTCGGGATTTATTATTCGTTAAGGATACGGTACGGGCATTTGAAATGATTGCAAGAACGGACGCGTTGATCGGACAAGAGGTTAATATTGCCACTAATAGCGAAATTAGTATTGAAGAGGTAGCTAATAAATTAATTGAAAAAATAAACCCTTCTGCTAAAATTATTTTAGACGAAAATAGATTACGTCCTAAGAAGAGTGAGGTATTTAGATTATTTGGATCGAATGAAAAATTAATAAACACAACGCAATGGTCGCCTAAATATACTTTTAACGAAGGGCTTGAAAATACAATAGATTGGTTTTCAAATAAAGAAAATTTGAAAAAATATAAAGCGGAAATTTATAATATCTAAGTTAAATTAAAAAGCAACTATTCTAAAATGAATTTTAATAGAAAACTATGTATTGTTGGGACAGGGGGGTTTGCTCGTGAGGTTTTGGTACTATCAAAGTTATTATATGAAGAAATTAATATTGATTATCGAGATCAAATAATTTTTTTGGTGAAAGATGAAGAATACAACGACAAAAAAATACTAGGTGTCCAACAATTAAAGGAATCGGATTTTGATCCTGATAAATTTGAAGTAGCAATAGCGATAGGCAATCCTTCGTTAAGAAAAAAAATTGTAGAAAAACTACCAAAAAATACTAAATACGCCACCTTGATTCATCCTAATGCAGATATTGGCCTTGCAAATATAATTGGTGAAGGTTCCATTATTACATCTGGTGTAATCATTACCTGTAATGTAAAAATAGGTATGCACGTCCAATTAAATTTAAATACCACAATAGGTCATGATAATATTATTAAAAATTATGTCACTACGGCACCTGCCGTCAATATAAGTGGTAGTTGTTGTATAGGTCAGAATGTTTATTTAGGTACTGGAGCTTTAGTTAGAGAAGATATAAATATTGTAAAAAATAGTATTATAGGTATGGGGTCTGTTGTTGTTAAAAACATCGATGAGTCGGGAACCTACGTTGGCAATCCTGCAAAAAAGATAAAATAATGATTTCTACTTGTTTTTGTAGTGTAATACATCCGGGAAATAGTATCTATTTCCCGGATTTCTTAAGATCATTGCAATCACAAACTGATACCAATTTTACTCTTCTTCTATTTAACGACGGTGTTAATAATATAGATTTGTATATGGATGAATACAAGTTATCATATAAAATATTTGAAATAATTGGTAGCATTGCTGAAATACGCTACCACATGCTACAAGAGCTTTTAAGTTCTGAATTTGAGTTTGTTGTTTTTGGCGATACTGATGATTTTTTTCCTGCCAACCGCATCGCTATAAACAAATTATTGTTGCAAAATAATGATATTGTAATCAATGATCTTTGGATAACAGACACTAAGGGTAAAATCCTAACTGAATCATATTGGAAGAACAGGAAGATTTTAAAGTGCCCTATTGCTTATAACTCAATTAAGGATTATAATTTTATTGGACTAGGCAATACAGCCATCAGGACAGAGGTATTGAAAAATATGCCCAATTTTGATGCTACACTTAAAGTAGTAGATTGGTTTCTATTTTCAGTTCTGCTCTATAAAAACAACCTTAAAGTTTTTTTTACCTCAAAAACCCATATATTTTACAGGCAACATCATGAAAATTTAATTGGGAGAAAAGAAATAACTTTACCAAAAATTAAAAGTATATGCGCTGTCAAATCTAAACATTACACAATGTTAGCTAAAGAAATACCCGAAGTATCAAAAAAAGCTTCTCGTTATGATAGCTTCATAAAAAATAATAATTTCAGCGATATAACATATTTAAATAATTACATAACCCAAACCCCCACTCCATTTTGGTGGGAAGAATTTATATTATGAATATACAACTAACCCCATCAAGAACGATAAGCAATTATGGTAACCCGTATATAATTGCAGAGATAGGAGCCAACCATAACGGAGACATGGAACTGGCAAAAAAAATGATAGATAGTGCCGCTGCTTGTGGATGCGATGCGGTAAAATTTCAGTCTTGGACTCCAAAATCTTTAATATCAAAAGAGGAATACAATAAAAACCAAAGTTATGACGATTCACCCAAAAAACATTTTGGTTCGTTAGAGGAAATGGTAAAGACATACTATTTAAGGCCAGAACAACATAAAGAATTAAATGAATACTGTAAAACTAAAAAAATTGACTTTTGCTCTTCTCCTTTTTCAAATAAGGAAATAGATTTATTGGTTTCTTTAAACGTGCCTTTTTTAAAAATTGCTTCAATGGATATAAATAATATTCCATTGCTTAAATATGCAGCAGATACACAAAAGCCCATTGTGCTTTCTACAGGCATGGCCACGCTTGGTGAAATAGAAACAGCAATTCAAACAATTAAGGATATGGGTAATGAACAAATTGTTTTGTTGCATTGCATTTCTATTTATCCACCAAAAGATAAAGATGTCCATTTACGTAATATCCAAATGTTACAGCAGTCTTTTCAAGCGCCCATAGGTTTTTCTGACCATTCATTTGGTTATGCCATTCCGTTGGCCTCAGTGGCCTTGGGCGCTTGCATTATAGAAAAGCATTTTACCTTAGATAAGGATTTGCCAGGTTGGGATCACGAAATATCTGCAAATCCACAAGAAATGAAAGTAATTTGTGAGGGTTCAAAAAAAATACAGGCAGCAATGGGGAACTTTAATCGAACCGTGTCCCAAGCTGAAGAAGAAAAGAAGTTAAAGTTCAGAAGAAGTATTGTGGCTGCAAATACATTAAAAAAAGGTTCAAAGATTACAGAGTCGGATTTGAAATACAAACGTCCGGGTACAGGAATTCCACCTAATGAATATATTTCTATAATCGGCAGGACTTTGGCTGTTGATGTGCAAGAAGATTCTATTATTGAAAGAAAAAACTTCACTTAATCTTTAAATTTAAAAATAATGATAGCTCTCATACTTGCCAGAAAGGGTTCTAAAGGATTACCTTTAAAGAATAAAAAAATACTCATTGATAAACCCTTAGTTTTATATACTATTGAAGCTGCACAAAATTCAAGAAAAATAACAAAAATCTATGTTTCAACAGATGATGACGAAATTTTAAAAATTGCAAAAGAGGCTGGAGTTATAGCTGAAGAGTTAAGACCAGATTTTTTATCAACAGATAATTCTTTAGCAATCGATACCTATCTTTATATGATTGATTATTGGAAAAGCAAAGGACTTAATGTTAAAGATTTTATTGTGTTACAACCTACATCGCCCCTTAGAACTGCTAAAGACATAGATGAGGCTATTTCCTTATTTGAAAATAAAAAGGCAGATTCGGTTATCTCATATACAAAAGAGACACACCCTGTTTCTTGGCATAAATATATAAATCAAGACTTAACCATTTCATCTATTTTTGAAGATAAAATAGAAAATAGACAAGAAAAAAGACCAACATATTACCCCAATGGCGCAATTTATATATTTAAAACAGAATTATTAAAAAAGAAAAAATATTTTTCAGAAAAATCTTTTGCATACGTTATGTCAAGAAAATCATCTGTGGATATTGATGATGATATGGATTTTAAATATGCTGAGTTTCTATTAAAAACAATGTCCAATGGTTAGGAGTAAAGTTTATATAGACAAATTAAATTCCTTTCAAGATATAGTCAAAGCTATTGATTCCTTTGGGATTGGTTTTATTGCTGTCGTTGACCGAAAGAAAAAACTATTGGGTATTGTTACTGATGGCGATATAAGAAAAGCACTTCTTTTAGGAAAGAAAAAGGTAGAGGATATAATTAATTTTAACCCCTACACGCTTGATTATAGAACTCCAAAATTAGAAATTATAGAATTTTTAAAAAACAAAAGAAGATTACAAGTTCCTTTGGTTGATGGTAATAATGTATTGACAGATGTCTTTTTGTTAAATGATTTTCTTAAAGAAGAAAGGCCGAATAAAGTAGTTATAATGGTAGGCGGTCTCGGGTCCCGTCTAGGAAAAATTACAGAAAAAACCCCTAAACCTATGCTTTTGGTAAAAGGTAAGCCTATTCTTGAATACATCATTAATTCTTTTAAAAATCAGGGATTCACAAATTTTATTTTGTGTGTTAATTATAAAAAAGAGATAATCGAGAGCTATTTTAAAAATGGAGAGAACTTAGGTGTTTCAATAACCTATGTACAAGAGAAAAAAAGAATGGGGACCGCCGGGGCTTTGTCCTTAATTGACCCATCTTTGCTCAAAACCCCATTTTTTGTCGTAAATGGTGATGTTATAAGCACTGTTGATTATGATTTGATATTAGATTTCTTTAAGAATAATGATGCAACTGCTGTAATGTGCGTAAAGGAAGTGAATGAAACAAATCCATATGCCGAAGTGGAATTTGATAAGGATAATAATTTGGAAAGTCTAAAAGAAAAACCCACAAAAACGTTCTTTATAAATTTGGGTATTTATTTATTGAGTACAGATGTTGTAGAATTAATCCCCCAGGATAGCTTCTATGATATGCCACAGCTTTTCCTAAAAGCCAAGGATACTATCAATGGAGTTAAAGTTTGCCGTATGAATGATGACTGGATCGATATAGGGAAACCGCTTGATTTAATGAAACTAAAAAATGATTAATTCAAGAGAAGGTATACGTGATTTCATACTCGATATTGAGCATAGATTTCCAGTTGATGAATGGGAAATAGATGGATTGTACGTTTGGCCAATGATAAGATTTCGTCTTTTCTTTTACTTAATGAAAAAAACCGAATACGAAGTTACAGACAAGAAATTTTCACAAAATATTAGTGTGAAAAAAAATAAATCACTCTTTCTTGAGGTAAGAAGAAAGTTAGGTATAACTGCTTTGATGTATAGAAGTATAAAGTGGCTAAGGCAGCTTCCTACCAAAAAATACCTTTTTATTGGGCATAATCATTATCGAGTAAATTATAAAGGGAAAAAATTTAATCGTTTTTTTGATGTATTAATTCAGGATTATAATATAAAAGCTGATTCATTTTATTTTGAGCCAAGAAAAGGAATTGATAATTTGTATAACTCAGAAATTGTAACAGACTTTAGTATACCCTTAGAAGGCTTTTTGAAATTTAGAAAACTTTTTAAAAAAGCTAATTTTAAATTAGAATGTAAAGGGTATGAAGAATACCTTTCTTTTTTAAAATCCTATGAATTCTCAAGTGGATTCGCACCTTTATATTCGGTTGAAAAACTCGAAAATTGGTATAATTTGAAGTTTAGAAACAAAATATTGTTTTTTATAAAGGCCTTAAAACGCATTTCGCCTAAACAAATAATGATTTTATGTTACTATTCGGAAAACAATATGGCACTGACCTATGCTGCCAACAAGCTCAATATAAAAACTATAGAGATGCAACATGGGCCTCAAACAGATGTGCATATGTGTTATGGAAACTGGTCCAAAATAAGTGAAAGCGGTTTTGGAATGCTACCTAGGCACTATTGGTGTTGGGATAATTCGAGCAAAAATACAATACATAAATGGGCGTCAAAATCTAAATTATATTCTGTGATTACAATAGGAAACCCATGGGTAAATTATTGGAAAAATAAAGCACAAGAATATAATTATAATGGTTTCATTCTTTATTCCTTACAGCCAAAACCTTTGACGTTTGAGATGCTTTTTCCAAAACAATTAGTGTCGATGATAAGATCAGGTAACTTGACTTGGTTTATAAGGTTACACCCAAGGCAGTTAAAGAATTTAAAAAAAATTAGTTCGTTTCTGAAAAAAAAGAATTTGGATGATAAAATCAATATTATAGATGCCAGTAATGACCCTTTACCTCAATTGCTCTCTAAAGCAATACTGCATGTCACAAATTTTTCGGGTACTACAATTGAAGCCACGTTAATGAATAAGAAAACGATACTGTTACACAAAAACGGTAAACACTCGTTTCAAGAATTTATTGATTCTGGAGAAGCATTTTATCTTGACCCAAATTCAAAAGAATTTAAGAATGAGTTTAAAACAGTTTTAAAAAACTTAAAAAGAAAAAAAAATAGTGGCGTGAATATATCTCTTCCAAATTTGTTTGCATAAGTTTTTAGTTAAAATTTTCAAGAGTAAGGTTTTTAGCAATTGAAATTTGCACATCCTGTCTATAAACCTGTATCAAACTTGAGTTTTGTATAAAAAACGAGTCCCGAAGGACTCGTTTTCTTCATTAACACCCTGTGGGTTATAAAATCTCAATCAACTGCAACGCATTGTGTGCCCCATTATTCAGGGCATATTGCATCCCGTTAACCTCTTGGAAAAATGCTACTTTCAAAAAATAGTAACTTTCGCCTGTTCCGGCCGCTGCAGCGGCAGGGGTGAGGGTAACGGTATTGGCAGTCCCGGTAATGGGCACCATAACCTCTGGGCTCAACTGCAAGTCGTAGCCATCGGGATCACTAAAATCCAGATTTAAAAATCCACTGCTAAAACTTACATGTGTGGCCCCGCCGGGCACAGCAATTTGTTGGCTGGGGGTTAAATCTGTAATAACCACCTCTCCGGTAACAGTATCAAGCGTATAGTTGCTCAATAACACACTGTCCATATTAGATCGGTTATTAAAATTAAACCCTTTTAACCAAGCTCTTCCGTTGGCTGTTGCCATACCGGTGGCCACATTGCGCTGTCCACGTATCGAGGTCAGGTCTTCATTTTTCACCTTGCTCAATACTTGGGTCAGTCGTGAAGTGACCCGGTTGTCTTTGGCATTGGCCAGCAAGCTGGTAATTGCGTGTCGCAAATGTTTGCCACTACGGGCAACCTCGCCAAACTCAGTTCCGTTTTCACGTGTTCTGGCAAAAGCAGGATCGCTTGCCATACGGTTTTTACTTACGCCGCCTTTAGTGCGTACCATATAGCCGTCTTGGCTTTTATAGAAAGTCAACTCATCCAGAGTGCCTTCTATTTTTATAAGGCTTTTAATTCTAGCCATAGTTTTAAAATTTATAATGCCATCGGGCATCGTTATATAATAATTGAATAACCGTCTTTAAAAGCAATCAAAATCAGCGCGCGTAAGCATGAGCTCCTACTTACAATATTTTTATTCAATCACTTTTTAAAGAACGGTTGCAACAAACCTACCACCCTTTATAACCTCTCGCAAGGAGTAGGGTCCGCTGGTGTTTAATTCAATTGATTATAGTTTAAAAATGAAGAAAGGATACCAATAACACCTATAAAATCCGTTTTAATACATTGAGTTCCGTTTAAGTACGTTTAAAGCTATTTGTATCGCCTGTTTTTTATGTAGATACAGTATGGTTTAAGTATAGATGGTGTATGGATAGTGTATGGTAATTGGTAAAAGGATAAAAAGGGACAACAGGTTTTTCAACACCTTGCCTTTGTCATGCTGAACTCGTTTCAGCATCCCGGCCCTATCACCTGAACTCAACCCGCTCTGAAATGAGTTGAAGGTTTTTTCATCAATAGAAAAAATGAATATGTTAAATATTTGGGATAGTTTCTATGAAAAAATATAAAATCATTACTTCCGCTCACTTTTGATCATATAATGTCACATATCGTTACCTATCGTTAGGTATTGTCATCTTCTAAAATATATTTTTCTCACATTTATAACCGTCGGCATCGAATCACCCGCAAATCAATGCAAAATGAGGCAAAAAAAATGTCACAACCATTCCCAAACCCTTGTTTTATGTTTGTAGTAGTAAAATTAAAGAAGGAGTTGTGTTTTTTAAAGTAAATAGTAGAAGCGCACTAAACTTAGTTAAATGTTAAAAACTTTACTAAAATGTTAATAGTTTTTAAGCAGAATAAAGAAGTAAAATGTTAATTTTAACATTGTAAATTAATTAGTAATTAAATGCTTAAAACCAAGTAACATGAAACAAGTGAAGAATTCAGGTGTCCACCATCAGATGGTAAGGCACCGCAGAGACAAAAGAAAAGTCCATGAGACGATTAGTAATTTATCCAGAAGATGTACAGGGATTAATGGCGGTTAGCCCTGGTCATGCCCGTAAAGTCATTAGAAAAATAAAAAAAGCCGTCGGTAAGGACAAACAAATACCCGTGTCCATCCGCGAATTCTCTGAGTACATGGGCTTAGAGTACGAGGACGTGCTCAACGAAGTCAATGCACACAAAAAAGCATCTTAATATTTTTTCTACAATCAAAAATAATTTATCCTACTCACTACTCACTACTCACTACTCACTACTCACTACTCTCCAAAATTCCCTATCTTAGCCCCCAAACTCAAAACCCGTTATGCAACCGCTGGTCAGCATCATCATCCCCACATACAATAGGGCCCATCTTATTGGCGAAACGTTAGACAGTATCATAGCCCAGACCTACCAGAACTGGGAATGTATTATTGTGGATGACGGAAGTAGAGATAATACGGATGAGGTGATGGCTGAATATGTTGCTAAAGATTCTCGTTTTAAATATCACCATAGACCGAAAAACAGGTTTCCTGGTGGCAACGCGGCCCGTAATTATGGGTTTGAAATAAGTAAAGGCGAATACATACATTGGTTTGATAGCGATGACTTGATGTTGCCGGAAAAAATTGAAATTCAATTGAACATATTGGAAAGCAATGATTCCGATTTTGTAGTTTGTGAAGGATCAGATATAGGTAGTGGGAACAATCCGCCGGAGAAAAGATGGACACTTCAGAATGAAGGAAATATACTGCTTAATCATATCAAGGGCAGAGTAATATTTGGTACAAATGGTCCGCTCTTTAAAAGAGATTTTTTAGAAAATAAAAAGCTTTTTAATGAATCAATTAAAATTCGCCAAGAATGGGAGTTTTTTAGTAGATTATTAATTGGAAAACCCAAAATTGATTTTATTAATAAAACATTATATCATTACAGGACAAATACAAACGGAATTAGGAAAAACACCTCTAATGTTAAAAAAAGTCAAATTATAAAATCAGAATACGAATTACTTAAGGTTATAAAAAAAGAAAAACCATTCAAAGGAAATGATATATATACTTATAAGAAGAGTATATACAATAGGTTAAAAAAACATCTGCCTTACGCCATTCAAAAAGGAAACAAAAAAGATTTGATATTGTTAAGTAAGAGTTTGGTTTTTTTATTCAGCAGAAAGTTTATTGTACAGGCTATCAAAAATAAATTGAAATCCTTAAGAGGGCATAATATAAAATCTTAATTTTCATATTAAATGAGTGCTAATAATTTAGTTTCAATCATAATACCAACATATAATCGAGCAGATTTAATAGGGCAAACGCTTGACTCAGTATTAGTACAGACCTATCAAAACTGGGAATGTATCGTAGTGGATGATGGTAGCACTGACAAAACAGCAGAAGTTGTTTCTTGTTATTTAGCGAAAGATAATCGATTCCGTTATTTTGAAAGACCTATTAACAAAATAAAAGGTGCAAATTCTTGTCGAAACTATGGTCTTGAAAAAGCAAAAGGAAATTTTATTAATTGGTTTGATAGTGATGACTTAATGAAAAATAATTTTTTAGAACGAAAACTAAAAATTATTAATGAAGAAAAAACAGATTTTGTAGTAAGTAAAAGCATTAATTTTGTTGGTAAAAAAAAATATAGAATAGAAAAATATAAAGGGAATACCCAATTTGAGCTTACTGGAAAAAATTTTATATTGAACAGGGTGTATTGGATGACTTTGGATTTTTTGGTCAGAAAAAGTTGTTTGTTGGGTAATTGCTTCAATGAGTCTCTTCAATCTGGTCAAGAAACAAATTTTTTCATGGTTTTCTTGAACAAGAATAGCGTTAAGGGAGTTGCTATAGATGAATGTTTATCATTAAGAAGATTACACCCCTCTTCAATACAGCAGCAATTAAAAGGGGCTAAGGTATCTGCTTATCAAGGAAAACTTTATTCGTTATTAGAAGCATATAAAGAGATACATGCTAACCTCGATAAAGAAACAAAAAGACATCTTCAAGGAAAAATAATGACACTTTTCTATAAAGTCAAACTCCAGAACGTTAAATTCAATACAGTCTTTATATTTTCTTGGAATTTAATTTCAAACAAAAGTCTAATAAAAGTAATAGCTTTTATAGTTTCCTTAATATTACATTCATACCTTAATAAAGGTTATAAAATATTTTTATACGCAAGGGCATAAATGACATCTATTATAATTCCATATCACAATCGTCCTGTAAAATTGAAAAGATGTTTAAATTCAATTTTCCAACAAACATACCAAGATTTTGAAATACTAATTATTGATGATTATTCCAAAACCCCTCTCCAATTAGAAGTTGATAATAGAGTTCGAATTTTAAGAAACAGAAAAAATTTAGGACCTGGATTGTCTAGAAATGTGGGCTTAGATAATGCAAAAGGAGAGTATATAGCTTTCTTGGACTCAGATGATTATTGGGATAAAGAATTTTTAGCGTTAACAACAAAAGCGTTAAATAGCTGTAACTCATTGGCGTTTGCTTACACAAACACAATTGCTGTTGGAAAAAACTTCAGACGATTAAAAAGAAACATTGAGGAACACCCAAATAATATATTACCAGATATATTGATTAATAAAAGAAGTTGGGCCACTTCAGCTTGCCTATGGAATAAAAAAAGTATAGGAAATACTAAATTTATAGAGACACGGAACTGGGAAGATTATGCATTTGATATTGAGGTAGCTTTAAAAACCAATAAAATAAAATATATTGACGAAAAAGCTTGTTTTTATGACTTACAAGGGGAGGATAAATTGTCACAACGTAACTATCTTGATAGAAATATTGAAAAGGCCAATTCTCTCTTAAAAATCCAATCAATACTCATATATACTAAGTATATAAATAACAAAAAGCTAAAAAATAAATTAATTGAAGAGCTTATAACTTCATTTGAAATATTAAAGGCAAATAATTATAAGAATAAACCATTATATAGAGAGATATTAGGAGCATTAAAGAAATTACAAAATCCATTAATCTTTATATTTTTAAAGTTGACTTATTTTGTTTTTAACAAAAAAATAATGCTTTACATTTTTAATAAACTAAAAAAAAGACTGTATTAATATTGCAGGTATTTAAAGTATAACATTTAGTGCTATTTTGAAAATAACGATATTTGACGGCTCTTTTAGAACCACTGCTTTTATAAGAAGGTTGGTAAAAGGCTTAATAGCAAATGGACATCAGGTGACAATTATTGGCTTTAATGAAAATAACCCTCAACCAATAACGACAGCTCACTATCAATCTTTAGGTAGCAATTCTTCTAAACTACGATTACTCATAACGAGTTTACAATTGGCAGTTGCCTCAAAAAAAATGAAGATTATAGTAACAACCTGTAAATACTTTTTAAAAGGGAACAGAAAACAAATACAACAACAGAACCTAAAATTAGCCCTAAAAAAACTAAAGCCTGATATTGTCCATCTGCAATGGCCATCACTATTGCCTTGGATGGAGCCCTATATGCCCAATAAGCATTTTAAAGTACTACTAAGCCAAAGAGGCTATCATACCAATGTGCGTCCCTTTGTAGATGACGATAATGGTAACTACCTTCAAAAATGGTACCTTAAGTTAGATGGATTGCATTCGGTTTCCAAATCTATTTCAGCTGTTGGTAAAAAAATAGGGCAACCCCATTCTAAAATTGATAATGTGGTGTATACAGGTTTACCATTGTACATGCTCGACTATAAATTTATACCTCATAAACGGGACCAACCGCTAAAATTGCTGTCCGTAGGCCGTCCGCATTGGATTAAGGATTATCCCACAGCTTTAAAAGCGTGTAATTTACTTAAAGAAAAAGAGATTCCTTTTCAATACACCATAATTGGGGCAGCAGGTAATGAAGAGCTGTTATTTATTATTGACAAATTTGGGTTACAAGATGCAGTTACAGTTATCGGAAAAAGATCTCAAAAAGAAGTCTATAAACAGATGCAAGCTGCCGATGCATTATTGTTAACCAGTGTGGCAGAAGGCCTTCCAAACGTCGCTGTGGAGGCCATGGCCTTGGGCCTGCCGGTCATAAGCACTAATAGTGGGGGCATGACCGAGTTGATAGATCACGGTAGGGAAGGGTGGGTCGTACCTGCAAGAAGTTCTAGTGCTCTTGCCAATGCCATAGACAACTTTAAAAGCCTATCTTTGGAAGAGATAAATACCATTACAATTGCGGCTAGAAAAAGGGTAGAACAACAGCATACAGTAAAAAAAATGATTCGGGATATGGAAGCCCTATACTACAAAACGATGCATTCTTGATGAAAATAGCCTTGGTCATGACCGTTAAAAATGAAGCTCGATTGCTACGGCAAAACCTATTGTACCATTTGGGTATTGGCATAGATAGGGTATTTGTATATTTTGACCAGACAACCGATGACGGTAAGGAAACTATTGAAGATTTAAAAAACGTAGTGGCTCAAAATTCAATTTCCTCACGAAAATACCAAGACAAGGAATTCCTAAAAAAGTTTTGGGAAAATGCCGATGAGCACCACACCGCAAGACAGTGTCTTAATACCTACGATGCTATTCAACAATGTAAACAAAGGGGTATAGACTGGCTTATTTCACTGGATGCTGACGAACTGTTTATAACTGAAAATGCAGGGGAGCAACCCTTGACAGCCTTTTTCAACGAGAGTATAACCAAGAGTTATGACATTGTACAGTTGCCCACCTTGGAAGTCGTCAACAAGAAAATGGCATACACAAACGTGATGGCCGAGGAAACGTTGTTTAAAAAACAAAAAAGATTTAAATCAAAATTCGACCAACTTTACCGTAAGGTCTTTAACCCCTACACCAAAGAATACACCACCACTTCCTACTGGTTGGGACATACGATGGGAAAAGCCGCTATTAATGTAGATCGGGAAATCATCCCATATAACGTACATCGGTATGAGTTGTTAGATGGAAATAAGCCAAAAAAACTGGTTACCGGAAACATTTTGCACTACCACCTCTACGATTTTGAAGACTTTTTAAAAAAGTATGACAATTTTAAAGACCACCCGGATACCTTTTTAAGTGGTAATAAAATTAACTTTTTAAAAAGCCTTTGGATAAAACTGGTTAATGATCCTTCCTATGATGAGATCTACTTACGGAATTATTTTAAAAACAATATTTTATTTCAACAGAAGGATCTGAATGAGCTATCAAAAACTCGTTTTTTCAATGTAGTAAAACGCAAAGAAGAAGCCACCATTAACATTACCAAACCGAAGGAGATTTTGGAAGGGGAGGACCTGGGGTGATAAGACCCTGAAACGAGTTCAGGGTGACAAATTTTATTTCTATGTCATGCTGAACTTGTTTCAGCATCTGCCATAGCAATTCATTATTGAATACTGTTAACTGCTCCTGATAACTAAAAATAGATTCCCTAATTTTCCCTATCTTCGATTTTTATATGCGTACTATAAAAACCCCCATAATCCCCATACACCAACAATTTGCTACCCGTGCAAATAAACCGCATGCTATTGATAAAAAAGCAATCTGTATCTATGCTGCTACTGGTTTTTTTCTGGGGGAAGACAGTTTTTATAAAAATAAGCAAGTGTTACAACCTGGAATGGAGTATCAGCTGGATAACGACAAACAACTTATTGATCAAAAGCCGTATTTCAAATGGCATTATACACCCCGTAATATATCGTTTCAAACTGCTTTAGATGAATTTACAGATTTGTTTGAAAGCATCGTAAAAGAGCAGTCAGGAAACAAAAAAGTTATCTTGCCACTTTCTGGAGGACTGGACAGTCGCAGTCAAGCTGTTGCGTTACATCATATAAAAGCAGACGTGGAATCATATTCTTATTCTTTTGCTGGTGGATTTAAGGAACATAAAATAAGTGAAGAAATAGCCACAGCCTGTGGGTTCCCCTTTAAAAAATTTATCATTCCCCCTAACTATTTGTGGCAGGATATTGAAGACTTGGCTAAAATCAATAACTGTTATTCTGAATTCACACACCCTCGGCAAATGGCTGTTTTACATGAATTTAAAAAAATGAACGGAGAATTTTCTTTAGGGCATTGGGGCGATGTATTGTTTGATAGGGGGCTATCAGTCAAAGACGAAGATACACCAGAACTAACACTTCTTTTAAAGAAAATAATAAAAAAAGGGGGGTTGGAACTTGCCAACCAACTCTGGAATCAATGGAATCTAGATGGGGAATTTGAAGCGTATTTAAAAACAATAGTTCAAACTTTACTCAATCAAATTGATATAGAGCACAAAGGAGCCAAAATAAGGGCGTTTAAATCGTTGTATTGGGCTCCCCGTTGGACCAGTATTAATCTATCGATTTTTGAAGCAGCCCACCCTATACAACTGCCGTACTATGATAATCGAATGTGTGAGTTTATATGCACTATTCCTGAAGAATATCTAGCAGATCGAAAATTACAAATAGCATATATAAAGCAACGTAACCCTAAAGTAGCTCGTGTGATGTGGCAAGATAATAAGCCGTATAATTTATTTAATTATCGTAAAAACAAGTCGCCCCAAAACCTTCCATATCGAATTAAAAACAAACTAATTCGTGAGATACAAGGAAAATTAGGCAAAAAGTATATTCAACGCAATTGGGAATTACAGTTTTTAGGAGAAGAAAATGACAAGCAACTGACTTCCTATTTATTTCAGAAAGAATTTATGGAGTTCATAGGGGAGCAGACAGTTACGGATATATATGATAAATTTAAAACAAAAGACGCCGTCTTTTATTCGCACGCGGTAAGCATGTTGTTGACACTGAGTGTTTGGTATAAACATAAAAACTCCCCCCTTGAGGCAATGTGTTGAGCCAAGTCGAAGTGGGAAATAAAAAAACTCCCCCCTTGAGGGGGGCAGAGGGGGTGTAATTTGACATAATAATAACCAAATTGCAAAACACTCCTAAAGTCCCCGCAAGGGGCAGTTTGTTGTATTCCTCTATCACGGTGAGCCCGTTTTGTTTTATGTCAGCATCTTGTTTCCACCTCTTAAAAACACTACTTTTGAAATTCACGTTTCAATATGTCAAACAAAACACGTATTCTTTATACTATACCTAATTTTAAAACAGCCGGAAGTCAATATGTCGTTCGGTCTTTGTTAGAAAGGTTAGATAAAACACAATATGAAGTTTTTATTGGTGTAGAACGATTTCCAGAAACTATCCCGCAACTAGTGCCTAAAGAAAATCGAATTACCTTTTTGCGCACAGGGAATTGGTGGAATGATGTAAAATCATTTTCTAAAAAACTAAAAAAACATCATATTACTATAGTACATTCGTGGGACTATAAGTCCGAATCTATAGAAGCTATGGGCTGTAAACTAGCACAAGTACCGTATTTATTTACAAAAAAAAATGACGCATGGTCTAAACGGTGGTTTTTAAAAAGTGTGTTAGCGAAGCATATCGCGTATGACAATCCCGAAATGAAAGATCGATTTTTTTCAAATAGATTGTTACAAAACAAGATAACTTTCATTCCGCACGGGGTAGACACAACTTTATTTAAACCATCTCTTGAAAAAGGAGATAATACGGAAACGTTTACCTTATGTTCTGTAGGTAATATTAATGAAAATAAAAATCAATTATTTATTTTGGAAGCTCTAAAAGCACTTCCAGAATACGTTCATTTCAATATGTTTGGAAAAGCTGATGAACCATATTTGGAAAAATTGAAAAAACAAATACATAAAGAAGGGTTAGAAAATAGGGTTCATATAAAAGGCTTTGTATTAAATGAAGAACTGCCGCATATATTGCAAGAACAAGACGTATTTGTTTTGGCTTCTAAACGTGAAGGGTTACCAGTTTCAATTTTGGAAGCCTTAGCGTGTGGCATTCCCGCTCTGTCTTCAGATTCTGGAGGTGGGGCGCGATTTATTTTTAAAGATACGGCAAAGGAAAATATATTCTCTGTAAATGATCATAAGGATTTTATTAAAAAACTCATGCCTTTCATAAAGGATACTGCTTATTATAAAAGAAAACAGAGAGAATCAGTTCAAATAGCCCAGCAATTCGATGTTAAAAAAGAAGTAAATGCATATTCTAAGTTATATAAAGAAATTATATAAATGAAAAGCTATAAAAAGCATCTTATAATTGTAGGTTCTGCCCGAAGCGGTACTAGTTGGTTTTCCGAACTAATTGCCAGACAACATAGATACCGCATGCTCTTTGAGCCCGAACACGAGTTTAATACGAAAGAAGGAAAATTAATTTGCGACCGATTCCTTACTGAAGCTATTTCAAATAAATCAATAAATGGATATTTAAAAAGAGTATTTGCCAATCGCGTGGATAATGATTGGATTGCCCAGATAAGCAACCGAAAATGGAAAAGACACTTGTGGCCGTTTATTCCTAAAAAATTTATTATCAAATTTGTGCGTTGCAATTTAGCAGCCAATTATTTTGCTGAGACATATACTATTCCGGTGATATTCATTGTTCGAAACCCCTATGATGTTTTAGCTTCACAACAACGGGTACAATTTCCATGGTTATATGATATAAGCTCGTTTCAAAATCAAGATAAGCTTTGTAGCATCATACAAGAAAACTACGGTATTGATATTCGACAGAAAAAAGAAGTATCAAACTTAGAAAAGCTGTGTTTGCGTTGGTGTATTGAAAACACAATTCCTTTTTTACAAAAAGGCAATCCTTCAATTAAACGCTACAAATATGAAGCTATCAAAGCTGATATGAATTTGTTTTTAAAAATATGTAAAGATTATAATATAAAACCACTGCAAAACCTTCAACAACTATATACACAACCTTCTAGTAAAACGCACCCTAAAAGTAAGATAGTAACCGGAAAAGATACGGTAAAACCATTTTCAAAAGAAGAGTACACCACTATTAACAGATATTTAGATATATTTAAAATCGATTATTATAAAAGGGTTCAGTAAATATGAAAATAGCATTGGTTCTTTCTTCGCCCCCGGCATACTCCGAAACCTTTTTTAGATCAAAAATTAAAGGATTGCAAGAGAGTGGTCACATAGTAGTTTTAATTACAGCGGCTACATCAGAAACATTTGAAGGGTGCAAGCACTATTACCATCCAAAAGTAGCTAAAAATGTCTGGGTTCAAGTACTGCAATTTCTAGTGGTTGGCTTGTCACTTCTTCCATTTTGCGGTCGGGTGGTTCGCTATATACGTTTGGAACGTAAGGAAGGCACATCTTTAAAGCGGTGTATAGAAAAGACCTATCTAAATGCTACCCTTTTAAAAATGAAGGCGGATTGGCTACATTTTGGGTTTGCTACCATGGCAATTGACCGAGAACTGGTAGCCAAAGCGATTGGTGCGAAGATGGCCGTGAGTTTTCGAGGGTTTGATATAGCAATTTATCCGCTAAAGCATCCCGGGTGTTACACCCAACTATGGAAAGAGGTGGATAAAGTGCATACAATATCAAACGATCTTCTTGAAAAAGCATATGAATTAGGATTACCAAGAACAGTTCCTGTGCAAAAAATAACCCCTGCTATTGATGCCAATTTTTTTACTCCTGAATCTTCAGGGTTTTCAAAATCAATCGAGTCCGTTCGGTTTTTAACAGTAGGTCGGTTGCATTGGAAAAAGGGATATGTTTTAATGTTAGAAGCACTGGCAATATTAAAAGAGAAAAACATTCCTTTTACATATACCATAGTTGGCAATGGAACCAAAAAGGAATATGAACGAGTTGCTTTTGCCGCTTTGCAGTTAGGAATAAAAGAAGAAGTGTTTTTTGCCGGTCAATTAGAAAGAGATGCAATTAAAGAACAATATCAAAAAGCCGATATTTATTTACAGTATAGTATTTCAGAAGGGTTTTGTAATGCGGTATTAGAGGCACAGGCAATGGGAAAGCTTTGTATTGTATCCAATGCGGAAGGGCTTTCAGAAAATGTGCTGCACGGTAAAACCGGCTGGGTGGTTCCTAAATTAGAGCCTAAATTATTGGCAGAACAAATTGAGCATGTAATTCAATTGCCTGAAATAGAGAAAAAAGAAATTACTGAATATGCTACTGATCGTGTAAGAGACGAATTTAATATTGAAAAACAACAAAAGGAGTTTGTTTCCTTTTATTTAAAATAACTCCCATTGTCAGTTCGAGTGTTTTTACAGCGCATAGCGATGTAAAAAAGTATCGAGGTTGTTGGCGGTTGTGACATTAAATAAAATCTACATACACTCGTTGTGTAATTTTTGAGTACTATACTTAACAAAAAAGGGTGTCAGTTCGAGTTTTTTTACAGCGCATAGCGATTTAGAAAAGTATCGAGAACGGTCTTTTAATGCAAAACCCCATTTTTTCATAAATTCACACCATGAAAACTTACTATGTTTATATACTTTCCTGTTCAGATGGTTCCTATTATACTGGGGTAACCTCTAATTTGACTAAACGGCTCGAAGAGCATCAACATAAAAAGCATCGGAACAGTTATACAGCTACCCGACTTCCCGTGAAACTGGCATTTTTTTGCACTTTTACGGAAATAACTATTGCCATTTCAACTGAAAAACAGATAAAAAAATGGTCAAGAGCAAAAAAAGAGGCTTTGATCAATGCGGAATATGAGTTATTGCCCAATCTAGCCAAAAAGAAGTTTCGAGAGTGAAAGAGGTCTCGATACATTCGCTGCGTGCCTTGCGAGCACTCGACCTGACAGAAGACAGTTGTCAATTCGAGTTTTTTTGTACGTCATAGCAATTTAGAAAAGTATTGGGCCGTTGACGGTTGTGACATTAAATAAAACCTACTTACACTTGTTGTGTACCTTATGAACACTAGACCTAACAATAAAAGGTGTCAGTTCGAGTGTTTTTTACAGCGCATAGTGATGTAGAAAAGTATCGAGGGTGTTGACGGTTGTTACATTAAATTAAATCTACATACACTCGTTGTGTAATTTTTAAGCATTAGACCTAACAAAAAAGGGTGTCAGTTCGAGTGTTTTTACAGCGCATAGCGATGTAGAAAAGTATCGATGCCGTTGACGGTTGTTACATTAAATTAAATCTACATACACTCGTTG
>NTLF01000021.1 GCA_002631855.1 Zunongwangia sp. ESRF-bin46
GGCCTACAGTCCCTTTATTTTGTATCTTTCCGGGGGATACAAAAATAAAGCACACAACAATAGTTATAAGTCATAGCCGCTCAATCCCAACGCACCGTCCATGCTACGACTCATACCCCTAACGTTGCCAGTAATGCGGTTGAAATCATCAAAAGTTTCCATATAATTCAACTTTTTTATTATCTTTGCTAAAGTATAACGACAAATGAAATGAATGAAACCAAAATTTGAGGTAGTTTTTCTTGAACAAGCTATTGATTTTATGTCCAAATTAGATGATAAAGCAAAAAAGAAAATCTACTACAATTTAGATAAAGCGAAACTCGAAAATGACCCTAAACTGTTTAAGAAACTGACAGATGACATTTGGGAATTTAGGACACTTTATCAGGGAATTCAATACAGACTCTTTGCTTTTTGGGACAAAACTGACAAAACCGAAACGCTCGTGTTATCAACACACGGAATGGTAAAAAAAGTAAGTAAAGTTCCGAAATCGGAAATTGAGAAAGCATTGAAAATTAGAGCTGAATATTTTGACGAATAAATCTAAAATTATGGCAATGAAAAATAAAAAAATGAAAATGATGACACTTGACCAAATGAAGGACAAGGACATTGGAAAAATAGGAACACCAGAACGTGACAAATACGAATTTGACTTGCGAATGGAAGTTCTTGGAGATATGATAAAGTCTGTCCGAAAAGAAAGAAAATTGACCCAAGAACAACTCGGAGAATTAATCGGAGTTCAAAAATCGCAAATCTCTAAATTAGAAAGAAATACTAAAAACGTAACTATCGAAACGATTTTAAAAGTATTCAGAGCATTAAAAGCAAATGTTCGATTTAGTGTTGAAATGAACGAATCGGAATTTAAAGTAGCATAAAGCACTACTGGCAACAATGGCTATAAGTAATTGCCTGTTCTCGCCTACTTCTGAAAATCCTCACGGATTTTCAGTTTGGTGTGTACTTGTAAAGTTAATCGCTAAACCACGCAACTACTCATAGCCAAAACCGTTAGCACCAAGCTAAAATGACGACAGACAGACATATAAAATTAGGACGAACAACAGCACTGATTTCCTTTCTTGCAGGGACAATCATATTCGGACTTTACTATTTGACTTCTGCCTTTAAACTTCTTTTCGTTGGATATGGATTTATTGCATTAGTTGGACTAATAAATATTGGAATTTTAATAGCAATTTTAATTAGGGCAGGAAAAGACAGAGAGAACCGAAATAGACTTTTGAAAACTTGCGGACTGATGACTTTGAATATTCCCGTTATGATAGTTTATTGTTGGGTGGCAATGATATTACTCGGAACAATGAGAATTACTTTCACAAATAAAACAGGAACAGAATTGACCGACATTAATATTATTGGATGTGGTGGCGGACACATTGACAAATTGGAAATTGGCGAAAGTGAAACTGTTTGGGTTTCAATAACGGGAGACTGTTCGATTAATATTGATTATTTATCAGCCGGACAAAGAAAAGAAGAAATGGTCGTAGGTTACGTGACTTCAAGTATGGGACAGAAAGTAAATCACAAAATTGACGGACAAGATAAAGACATATTTTAAGGAAGAATAAAAAGCCAGGTGCTAACAGCGTATATAACTTATGGCGGGAAAAGTGGTTAATTCAAGCTTTGAGCTTTTAAGTAAGTTTGTTGCAAGCCGACAAGAAAGTACTTCGAAAACCGCCACAAGTCATATACGCAAACCGTTGTAAAACATTTGAATCAAACTATGAACACAGAATTAGAACAAATAATAAAATACAATTCCGAAGGTTCTAATTTGGATTATAAGAAAGAGGAATATGTTTTGGGAAAAAGCGAGAAAAAAAATGAAATATTAAAAGACATTTCTGCTTTTGCCAATCACCATTCTGATTCAGATAAATATATAATAATCGGAGTTAAAGAAAAAGATGGAGTTGCAAGTGATTTTTACGAAATTGACACCTTGACTGATGAAGCCACTTATCAGCAATTTTTGTTTGACAATATTGAACCGAAAATAAATTTTGAATATAAATCGGCAATATTCGAAGGAAAACAAATCGCATATTTTAGGATTTTTGGCAACAAAAACAGACCATATTTATTTAAGAAAAATTTACAAAACCCGATTACTAAAAAGCCTGAATATAAAATTGGAGACGGATTTATAAAAGTCGGTTCTTCTTCGAGAAAACTCGACAGAAATGATTTTGAAAGTATCTATAAAACTCGATTTACTGAAAAAGACAGAAAAAATGATTTAAAAATTGAGAGTTATTTTGGAACTACAGACAATGATGAAATTTTAAATTGGAACATTAAATATTTAGATATTAAAATAACAAATCAATCCAATAAATCGATAGAATTTGATGTAGAAATGAAAGTTTTTAAGGATGAGAATTATGGTTTGATTTCAGAAGATGAACTGATAAAAGAATTAAAGAAAAAGCGGAAAAAGAAAAGCAACGGATTTGGAATTGACTTTGAAGTTGTCCAACCGCAAATAATGAATTTACACGTTGACTTTCAAGAAAAAGAAGACTTTGTATTAATTTCAAGAAATAGTCTTGCAAATAAAACAGCAATCGACTTAGCACAGAATTCTTCAGAATCTGATATTTTTTGCAAACACTTATTTGTTTTGGGAGATGACGCTGACGAAATTAAAGCTGAATTGACTATTAGAAGTGATGATTTCACCGAAGGCTCATTAATAAAAGAATTGACATTTAAAAAATAAAAACGTTTTACAACAATGGCTATAAGTAATTGCTTGTTCTCGCCTACTTCTGAAAATCCTCGCGGATTTTCAGTTTGGTGTGTACTTGCAAAGTTTAGTGCTGAACCACGCAACTACTCATAGCCGAGACCGTTGTGCAACATATGAGAAAAACTAAACGACATAACAAAATGAGAAACTATTTCTCGATTGTTTTACCAATTCTGACTATAATCGGAATTGGTGTTTTGTTCGTTTTGTCATCATTTTATGAAAAGAGTTGGACTTATAATTGGAATGGAATTAGTGAGCAAATACGTGATAGCATTAAGGTTGCAGAATATCGTGGAATATCAAGTGGAGTTGTCGGAATTGATGCGAGAAAACCAAATCAATTCGACAGGAGACATTGGATAATGAAGAATGCAACTGTTTCAGAACTTTTAAAATTGACTGAATATCCAAATGGAACAATTAAAACAATCGCTTACGAAGGATTATTAACAAAGGAAGAATTTGAAAAGAAAACTGAATTGGTAATGAAGTCGCTTAAAGATATAGAATATCCGATAGAATATCAATCTGGTTGTGTGGGAAGGCCAATGTATATTAGCGAATATTTAATTGACTTTGTATTGTATTTAGATAACGATGGTCCACCATTACCTGATGGCTTATACAACCGATTCGGGTTAGCGGAAAATGACGTTAAAAAAATAATGGATGAATATAGAAAACAGCCAAGTTTGTGGAGATAATACGTTGCACAACAATGTATAACCGCAATTACGGCGGATTCGACTACGTCCGAATCCACTCGGAATTGCTAACGCTAGTTCTTAACCGAAAATTATTAACTTTAAATCCGTAACTGACGGTTATACGAGACCGTTACCCAACATTTGAAAAAAACGACATTCTACATACCATTCATAGTTTTTATTCTGACTTTTTCGAGTTGTAACTTTTCTAAAAAACCTAAAAAACTACCGAAAACTGAACAGTATGAAAAACTGATTGGAAAATGGAAAGTAACTAAATCTAATTTCCTACCATTTGAGCATCCTTCTTACTGTGAAGAAATAGGACTGAACTCAATATTTGAATTTGATGAGTATGGAATTTTAAAAGTTTATGAAAATCACAAAACGGAACGAAATTGTAACGACTATCAAAAATTCTGGATTGACGGAACTGAATTAATAGCTTTCGAGTATGATGTAGGATTTCCGTACGAAATTCTAAAACTGACTTCTGACTCTTTAATTATAAAGTCGGAAATCGTACCTGCTTACTTATTTAAAGAAGAAAAAATTCAAACAGTTAAAAATTTAGAAAGTGACGATATAAAATTTATACGAAAAAACGGAATTATAATTACACTGGAAAAAGAAAAAACGTTGGGTAACACCGGCTATAAGCCATAGCTTCTACTAGTCTACTCGGAAAATCCTACGGATTTTCCTACCGTTCATTCTTTTTTGGTAACTTAGTCGCAAATCAACGCTACGGCACATAGCCATAACCGTTGCCCACAATTAAAACAAACATCACGCATTGAAAGGAATTTGTGCTTTATATGATAACGAAACTGAATTAATGGAAAGTCACATCTTTCCTAAATTCATTATTAAAAACACAAAAAAAACTGGTTCTCAATATTTAAGAAGAGTTGTCGAGCCAAACAAAAGAGAACAAGATGGTCCAAAATCATATTTATTAAGTTTCAGAGCTGAACAGGAATTTGCTACGAGAGAAAAATGGTTTGCGGAGAACGTATATGTTCCATACTTAAATGGTAAAAGACGTTTTGAATATAATGAAAACCTATATTATTTCTCTATATCATTTCTTTGGAGGACTTTAATACTTCAATTAAGAACTGAAACAAAATTAAAAACTGATTGGACTTACAGTACTTTATTAAAAGTTGAAAAAGAATGGAAGTCATTTTTAACCAATGATAAAGTACCCAAGAATTACCACAATGTGAATCTTCTATTTACAGATAGAATTGAATCACATAATACGGAATTAACTGGAGTAGATTTTTATATGACAAGAGCAATGGATGCAACCATTGTAGATAATCAAAATCATACGTTTATTATCATTTATGCCAAATTCAATAGGTTTATTTTTTGGAGCGTTGTAAAAAGTCCAGAATTTCTAGATGAACTTTATGATGTAGAAATAAATCCTAAAAAAGGCATTTTAGAAGTTCCTCAAGGATTAGTTTATGAACCAATAACTTCATTTCTAACTCATCGGATTGAAAAGATTGCGGAATTTCCTCGCCCAAATCAATCTGAACAAGATAAAATTGAAAAAGAAATAATGAAAGACCCAGATAAATTTTGGAAATCAGATGTTGGACAATCATTGTATAATGACAAGTTTAATCTGGAAAAATAACTGTGGGCAACAACGTATATAACTCATAGCTAGTCAGTTGCTTAATCGAAGTTAAGGCTTATTTGGAAAGTCGCCAAATTTTTAAATTTGACGATTTCCAATAAAAAAGATAATAGTAAAATTTAAAAATCTGGCTTGTGCTTAATCCGAAAATAATTTTCTAATTTGCACGCTACGAGCCATATACAAGACCGTTCTACACAATTTTAAAACACACTCAAGATAACAATGACAGTAAAGGAAGCAATTGTAAAAGTTTTAGAAAAAAATAAAAGTAGCTACACTTATTTACAAGTCCACGATTTAATAAACGCGGAAAACTTAATTGACTGGAGCAATGCCAAAACACCAACCGATACTGTTGGAGCTCAACTGGGCGAATTTATTCGTAAAAATGATAGTCGAGTAAAAAGAATTAAAGGAAAAAAAGGATTTGAATATTATCTGGCGAAGTATGAAGATGAATTAAATCTGTCAGCAGTTACAGAAAAAGTTACGGAACCGAAAAAGTCATCAAGACCTCAAACTTATCAAGAAAGAGATTTACACATTTTATTAAGTAGCTACCTAAATACTAAAAATACGTTCTCTAAAACCATTTTTCACGAACAGTCTGCGTACAACAAGGATAACCATCAAAAGTGGATACATCCCGATATGATTGGGATTAACTTTTTAAATCTCAAAAATAAATCGAGCCAAGCGTTGATGAAAGTAATCAATAAAGCAGATGCTTTTGACATTACATCTTATGAAATAAAGCGTGAAATCAAATCCGACTACGAATTGAAAAAATGCTTCTTCCAAGCTGTTTCGAATTCGAGTTGGGCAAACTACGGTTATTTAGTCGCCTTTGAGATAAGCAGTAATCTAAAAGACGAAATGGAACGGCTAAATCAATCTTTCGGAATAGGAATTATTGAACTGCAATCCAATCCATACGAAAGTGAAGTGTTATTTCCTTCGAGATACCGAGAATTGGATTTTAAAACTATGGACAAGTTGTGCGAAATAAACAAAGACTTTGAGAAATTTATTACGCAGACAGAAACTTTGCTGATTGCCACAGAAAGATATATCAAGGCAACAAGAAAAGAATTTGTAGAGTTTTGTGATGACTTTCTTGAAACCGACACAGAAATTGAAAAATATTGTGCTGAAAAGAACATTCCGGCAGAAAAAACTGTGTAGAACAACGTATATAGCTCATAGCTAATTAGTTGCTTAAACGAAGTTAAGGGATTTTTGGAAAGTCGCCAAATTTTTAAATTTGACGATTTCCAAGAAAAAAGATAAATAGCAAAATTTAAAAATCTGGCTTGTGCTTAATCCGAAAATAATTTCATAATTTGCACGCTACGAGCCATATACAAGACCGTTGCCAAGCATTGCGGAACGCACTCTGAACGGAAAAAAACCGTAATTTATAAACTGACTTTTGACAAATAAAACGCGGAATTATTACTCAATCGCGAAATGAAAATTACATACGATTTTTTTAGCTCGTTTGCGGAATCGAAAACTGAATTTAAAGCGGAATATAGCAAGTTGCGGAATTGCTTATTCAAACGGAATTTAAAATATTGCGGAATAAAATACTGACCAAATTTACTCAAACGCTGAAAAAGTGAAAAACGGAGTTTAATTGGATAATTTGAACTCTGAAAAAAATCAACGACTTGGCAACAACGTGTATAAATAATGCTTAATTTGGTGCTTAATCAAAGTCTAGTGCGTTTTTGTTACGTCTGATTTTCCTGCGGAAAATCCTCGCGGATTTTCACGCAACGAAACCATAGCCAAACACGTTGTATGCAATAGTCCATTTCGGAACGATTGATCTTTGTACGGCTCAGGCGTGTTGTTATGAGGGGTAAAAAAGGGATAAAGAGTTGCAAACCCGACTTATGGAGGGTTTTGCCCCGAAGCATTTAACGATGGTATCGTAGAGAGTTCACTCTCTGAACG
>NTLF01000017.1 GCA_002631855.1 Zunongwangia sp. ESRF-bin46
TTCCTGGACGGTAAAAGTTTCTTCTACCATTATTGTAGGCTACACGGTGTCTATTGTTATAATATCTTCTATGCTTTACCCAACTATAACGGTGCGGGTTGTAATATCTTCTATAAGGGTAGTCATAAACTACACAGCTAGAATAATATGGTCTAGCATAATATACGTGCCATGGACGGTATACATATCTTGGGGTCCATAAGTTTATATATCCAGTAACGTGTGAAAAATGACCATAATGGTTATATATTACATGTAATCCTCCTACACGAACAATACGTCTGTCGTTGTAGCGTATTATGGTATTACCCACTTCAACAACACGTCCGTATTCATCATAATAAATAGGGATTTCTTCTACCTGAATTACAGCTCCATAATCATCATACTGAACATAAGCATCATAATTATACCCACTATTAAATGATATATTTACGTTACGTGTATTTACGTTTACATTAACATTACTTCGGTTTGGGCCTAAGTAAACAAAATCAAACTGACCATCCGGAAATACTGAAAACTCAACGTCTCCTTCAATAAACACATACGATTTTCCGTCGTAGCTATAATTTGAAATTTCTTCAGGTGCGCTACTTTTTGCTGTTGCAGCAAAACTTACTAGAAAAATACTGAATAAGAATAAGGTTACTTTTTTCATAATAGAGATTTTAGGTTGTACTTGCTTTTATTTTTTGGTCAGCTCGGTACGCTTATTATGAAACAATCATCGTGCCAAAGTTCATAAACAACTGATTATCAGTGATTATTAAATTGGTAAACCTGATTTTTTTAAGTTTATTTTTAGCGAAGTAAAATTTTTTAAATAAAAAACCCGGCTTCTTTTTATGATAAGAAGCCAGGTTTTAACTAAAAACAAATCGATTAAAAAACTAACTGTTTCTTATTTCATTGCTTTCAATCTTTGTGCTAAAATAGTTTTTAAAAGGCCTTAAATCTTTTCTTTTAAATAGGTAGCTGTAAACGACTTTTTGCTTTTAGCCACTTCTTCAGGAGTGCCTTCTGCTATTATTTCACCCCCTTTTTCACCACCTTCTAGACCGAGGTCGATAATATGGTCCGCACATTTTACCAATTCCATATTATGCTCTACTACAATAACGGTATGTCCTTTTTCCAATAAGGCGTAAAAGGAGGCCAATAATTTTTTAATGTCATGAAAATGAAGTCCCGTAGTAGGTTCATCAAAAATAAAGAGGGCTTTATCTTTTGTCGTTCCTTTAATTAAAAATGACGCTAGTTTAATACGTTGTGCCTCACCACCAGAAAGGGTAGACGAGCTTTGCCCTAGCTGTACATAGCCTAAACCTACATCTTGTAGCGGTTTTAATTTTTTGGTGATTTTTTTCTCTTCGTGTTTTTTAAAGAATGAAATGGCATCATCAACCGTCATGGTTAAAACGTCATCGATATTTTTATCGTTAAATGTAACTTCCAGAATTTCTTTCTTGAAACGTTTTCCATTACAGGTTTCACATTCCAAATGCACATCGGCCATAAATTGCATTTCTATGGTAACTTCGCCATCACCTTTACAGGTTTCACAGCGCCCGCCATCTACATTAAAACTAAAATGCTTGGCTTTATAGTTCCGTATTTTTGAAAGTTTCTGCGAAGCGAATAAATTCCTAATGTCGTCATACGCCTTAATGTACGTTACCGGATTACTTCGGCTAGAACGGCCAATCGGGTTTTGATCAACAAATTCTATGTTTTTTATGTTATTGAAACTTCCTTTTAACTCTGAAAATTGACCAGGTTTTTCACCGTAACCACCAATTTTCCGAAGCAAGGCAGGATATAGAATCTTCTTAACCAAGGTACTTTTACCACTTCCTGAAACACCAGTAACAGCTGTAAAAACTCCCAGCGGAAATTCCGCATCTATATTTTTTAAATTATTTTGCCGCGCACCGATTACTTGAATACTTTCTTTCCAACTGCGGCGTTTTTCAGGAACTTCAATCTCCATGGTGCCATTTAAGTATTTAGCTGTAAGGGAATCAGACTTCAGGATATCTTTAAACGTTCCGGTTGAAACCACTTCGCCACCAAAGGTTCCTGCTTCGGGGCCAATGTCTATAATTTCGTCGGCCGCTTTCATAATATCTTCATCGTGCTCCACCACAATAACGGTGTTACCTAAATCGCGTAAGGATTTTAAAACTTGTATCAACCGTTCGGTATCTTTTGGATGTAGACCAATACTAGGCTCGTCGAGAATATACATGGAGCCGACCAAGCTACTACCCAACGAAGTGGCTAAATTAATTCGTTGCGATTCCCCTCCTGAAAGCGTATTGCTTTTTCGGTTTAGGGTTAGATAGCTCAGCCCGACATCCATTAAAAATTGAAGGCGGTTGTTTATTTCAAGCAACAGCCTTTTGGACACATTCGTGTCGTATTCATTAAGTTTTAATTCTTTAAAAAAGGTGGCTACTTTTTCAAGTGGCAATTCTACTAATTCTTGAATGGCTTTTCCGCCTACCTTTACATAACCTGCTTCTGGACGTAGTCGTTTTCCACCGCAAACATTACATTTAGTTTTACCACGGTAGCGAGAAAGCATGACCCGATTTTGAATTTTATAGCTTTTCGATTCTAGAAAAGAGAAGAAATCGTTTAAACCTTCAAAATATTTATTTCCGTCCCACACCAATTGTTTTTGTTCTTCCGAGAGTTCAAACCAAGGTTTGTGAATGGGAAAATCAAACTTATAAGCATTATTGACCAGTTGGTCACGGTACCAGCTCATGCTATCACCACGCCAAGGGAAAATTGCATTTTCATATATTGACAAGGCTGTATTTGGAATAACCAAGTCTTCATCAATGCCAATTACATCACCGTAGCCTTCACAATTAGGGCAAGCACCATATGGATTATTAAAACTGAACAAATGCACATTCGGTTCTAAAAACGTCATGCCATCGGCTTCAAAACGATTGTTAAACTCTCTAGTTGAATTATCACTTAGCTTTTCAATAAATAATTCACCTTTTCCTTCGTAGAAAGCCATTTCAATAGCATCGGCAAGACGGTTATAAAAATCTTCGTCGTCTTTTGTAATGATCCTATCGACAACCAATTGTATATCTTTCGAAAAACTATTTTCTTTTAGCTCATCTATACGAACTACTTTTTTCTTGGTTTTAACCCGTGCATATCCTTGTTGTGCTAAAGCCTGTATTTTATTTTTCATTGTCCGTCCTTCTTCTAAATGAATAGGAGCGAGGAGGAGCATTTTTTCACCTTCGGAAAAAGATTTAATGTAGTTAATGACATCTGTTACGGTGTCCTTTTTAACTTCATTGCCAGAAATAGGGGAAAAGGTATGGCCAATACGGGTATATAAAAGTTTTAGGTAATCATAGATTTCAGTCGAAGTACCAACAGTAGAACGAGGATTGGTAGAATTCACTTTTTGTTCAATGGCGATAGCTGGGGCAATTCCTTTTATGGAATCTACCTTAGGTTTATCCAACCGTCCTAAAAATTGCCGAGCATAAGATGATAAACTTTCCACATACCGCCGTTGCCCTTCTGCGTATAGCGTATCGAAAGCAAGGCTAGATTTTCCACTACCGGAAAGCCCAGTAACAACAACGAGTTTATTCCGGGGAATGGCAACATCAATATTTTTTAGATTATGAAGTTTTGCCCCTTTTATGAGTATGTTTTTCTTGGTATCTAAGGTGTCAATATTCAAAATATCAGTCTCTTTTTCAGGTAAGATTTTGCAAAGATACTACATAGAAATGGGGATTGCACGTATGCCAATATTATAATTTTTTTAGGAAAATTTTATGTTTTATTTGCATTTCACGTTTCTTTGTTGTTATATTTACGGCTCATAACGATATTAATAAAATTTATTGCCTATAGCATATTATTACTTTTTACACTAAAAACATAACGGCTAAACAACCAAAACACGGATAGTTGTTAACTTAAAAAGTATTGATATGAAACAAAACACCCATACGGATGCAGTATTGGTTAGTGCTTACATAAACGGTGATGAATCTGCACTCTCTCATTTAATTACCCGCCACAAGCAACGAATTTACAGTTTTATTTACTCTAAAGTATATAATAGAGATATCACTGAAGATATTTTTCAGGATACTTTTATTAAAGTTATACGCTCACTTAAAAGAGGAAAGTATAACGAAGAGGGGAAATTTCTTCCTTGGGTTATGCGTATTGCCCATAACTTGGTTATTGATCATTTTAGAAAAAATAACCGCATGCCGAAATTTGAGAATAAAGACGACTTTAATATTTTTTCTGTTCTTTCTGATGGATCATTAAATGCGGAAAAACAAATCATAAAAGGTCAGGTGGAGAGTGACGTTCGACGGTTGATTGAAGAGTTGCCAGATGACCAGAAAGAAGTACTCATTATGCGTATTTACAAAGAAATGAGCTTTAAGGAAATTAGTTTACAAACCGACGTAAGTATTAATACGGCTTTAGGTAGAATGAGATATGCACTAATTAATTTACGTAAAGTAATAGACAAGCATAATATTGTATTGACAAATTGATACAATAAACTGTTTTTTTGGGCGTTAATAAATAACATTAACCTCAAAATAACTCTCTATGCAAAAAATGTACTCTAAAACCTCACACTCGGAGCAGGTGGCTAAAATGGCTCCAAAAGATGAAACTGTAAAGTTTCTTCTGGATTATTCGAAGGCTTTAAGTGTTATAGATTATAATAAATTGAAGTTTGAAGCACTTCTAAACTAAACTTTGTTAAGAGCCCCGGATTAATTTTCGGGGTTTTTTATTTCTTCTTTTTCTTCTTCTTTTTGTGATATTCGTTCAAAACAGTTTTTCTACCAATAGTTTTTGTAATTATATCTTTTTCTAAATCCCATCCACGGGCAGGTGAGTAGTGCCTACCATACCATATTATCTGCAAGTGAAGCTCATTCCAAAGATCCATAGGGAATAGGCGTTTAGCGTCTTTTTCAGTTTGTGTTACATTTTTTCCGTTAGTAAATCCCCAACGGTACATTAATCTATGAATATGAGTGTCTACAGGGAAGGCCGGAACATTAAACGCTTGAGACATAACAACGCTAGCTGTTTTATGACCCACAGCAGGAAGAGATTCCAATGCTTCAAAATCTGCAGGGACTTTTCCATTGTATTTATCGATTAAAATTTCAGAAAGCCCATGGATGCCTTTAGATTTCATTGGGGATAAACCTACTGGCTTTATTATCTCACGGATTTCTTCAACCGATAGTTTTACCATATCATATGGGTTGTCCGCAACTTCAAATAGCAGAGGTGTGATTTTATTGACACGAACATCGGTACTTTGAGCGGAAAGCAAAACAGCAATCAATAATGTATATGGGTCTTTATGATCCAAAGGAATTGGGATTTGCGGGTACAATTCCTTTAACGTTTTTATTACAAAGTCAACCTTTTCCTGTTTCGTCATTTTTGTGTAGTTTTAAGCAAAAATAGCAAATGAAAACTTTACAAGAAGGGGACAAAGTCCCAAATTTTACCGTTAACGATCAAGAAGGAAGCCCAGTATCACTTACCGATTACAAAGGCCACAAACTGGTAGTTTTTTTCTATCCAAAAGCGAACACACCTGGTTGTACAAAAGAAGCCTGTAACTTACGGGATAACTATGAAGAACTTAAAAACAAAGGTTATAAACTATTAGGTGTAAGCGCTGATAGTGAACGAAAACAGAAAAATTTTAAAAAGAAATACGATTTTCCATTTCCGTTATTGGCAGATGAAAATAAAGAGGTAATCAATGCCTTTGGCGTTTGGGGACCTAAAAAGTTTATGGGTCGGGAATATGACGGGATCCATAGAACCACTTTTATTGTTGATGAAGAAGGAAAAGTAGAACGTGTTATTGCCAAGGTAAAAACCAAGGATCACGCTGCACAGATATTAGAATAATCTATAAAGCGAATACAAATAAAAACGGATAGGCTTTTTTACTTTAGAGCCTATCCGTTTTTTTATAATTTATAGTTACTTATTTAGTTGCTTTGTTTTTTCTGTATAACTGAAAAGTTCTTTTTCATGGATTATTTCAGAAACACCAGGCGGAAGCATTTCTTCCCAGTTTTCTTCGCCGTTTTCTATCATTTCCAGTACTTCGCGAGAGAAAATATTTAAAATATTTGGGTTATAATCTTTTATGTCCACTACTTTACCGTTGTACTTAAAGAACTTGTACAACTCTTTCATTCGCGGATGTACTTTCAAGTTTTCACTGGTGGTATATTCACCCGTTTCAGGATCACGCATAGGGTAGAGGTATACTTTAAGATCTTTAAAGAATAATTTACCGAAAGCCTCTAGAATACCACCACTTAAATGACGGTAGTACTTTTCATCAAAAATATCGACCAGATTGTTTACTCCCATGGCCAATCCTAAGCGCATTTTTGTGTATCGGGAAAAGTATTCAACCAATTTGTAATACTCTTGGAAATTGGATATCATTACGGTATGCCCTAACGAACAGAGCAACTTAGCCCGATCCATAAAGTCTTCTTCATCAATTTCACCTTCTGCACGAAGATTTGATAGGGTGATTTCAAAGATGACTTCGGTGCGCTCTTTTTCAACCTTTCTTTCCTGTAAAAACATCTCGTATGAGTTTTCATACATGTCGATATTTACTTTTGTTACTGGTCTAAAGCTTCCGCGAAGCGCTAAAATGTTCTTTTTATATAGTATTCTAGCTGGTAAAATGTTGTTTCCGTCAGGGCCAAACATAATAGCTTCGGTCATTCCATTTTTAATAAGTTGTAAACTCATTAAACGGTTATCAACTTTTTCAAACTTAGGTCCGGAAAAGTTTATGGTATCAATTTCAATTTTATCCTTATCTATATGATCGTACAAATAGCGTAATAATTTTTTGGGCTCATCATATTTGTAATAAGCACCATAAATTAGGTTTACACCAAGGATTCCCAATGTAATTTGCTGAAGTAACGCTTCATTTTCATGAAAGCGAACGTGAAGCATAATTTCGCTATAATCTTCTTTTGGGTCTACTTGATACTTAATACCAACCCAGCCGTGACCTTTATATTTTTTAGCAAAATCTATAGTTGCCACCGTATTGGCGTATGCGAAAAACAATTTGTTTGGGTGTTTTTTTCGAGCTATTCGCTGTTCAATTAGGTCGATTTCGTGCGAAAGCATTTTTTTAAGTCGGGACTCGGTAACGTAGCGCCCATCTTCTTCTTCTCCATAAATGGCGTCACTAAAATCTTTATCGTAAGCCGACATGGTTTTTGCAATCGTTCCAGATGCGCCACCTGCTCTAAAAAAGTTCCGTACGGTTTCTTGTCCAGCGCCTATTTCAGCAAATGTTCCGTAAATGTTTTCATTTAAATTAATTCGAAAAGCCTTACTTCGAATGGAAGGAATGTTTTCAAATTCTTTGTCCCCTAAAATAGTTTCTGGCATAGCAATCCTTTATTATGTGTGGTACTAACAAAGGTAAGAAATACCGTAGCTATTCAAAAAAAATACTGTTATTTTTGTGTGAATGAATTCAGAACTTACCGTAACATTTTTAGGCACCGGAACTTCACAAGGAGTCCCTGTAATTGGAAGTGACCATCCCGTTTGTAAAAGCAATGACCCAAAAGATAAGCGTCTTCGGGTTTCCGTATTGTTGCAATGGAACAATTATAACTATGTAATTGACTGCGGGCCCGATTTTCGGTATCAAATGCTCAGGGAAGGAGTAACGCACCTTAACGGAATATTATTGACCCACGAGCATAGTGACCATACTGCAGGTATTGATGATATTCGTCCGTTTTACTTTAAGCAGGGAAATATTCCTTTTTATGCCCATAAGCGTGTTTTTAAATCACTTCACGACCGTTTTGCTTATATTTTTGAAATTGAAAATAAATACCCAGGCGCTCCAACTTTAGATGAAATCGAAATTGATAAAAACACACCCTTCATCATTAGTGAGAAAAAAGTAATCCCTATTGAAGCGATGCACAATACGCTCCCCGTTTTAGGGTTTTACATTGATGGGTTTACATATTTGACTGATGTTAAAACAGTTTCTGAAGAAGAAGTTGAAAAAATAAAAGACACAAAAGTGCTTGTGGTAAATGCGTTGCGGGAAAAAGAACACTATTCGCATTTCAACTTAGAAGAAGCACTCGCTTTTATAGAAAAAATAAACCCAGAACGTGCTTATTTAACCCATATAAGCCATTTAATGGGTTTTCACGAAGAGGCGTCTAAACAATTGCCAGAAAACGTTTTTATGGCATATGACACATTGAAAATTAAAATATAGTTATGAGGAAGAAAATATATATGTACCTATTCTTTTTTGCTTTGTTGTTCATCATATTTCAATATATGAATGAAAAACAGATTTATGAATCGCAAGAAAATGACATCGCTTTGCTGAAAAAGAAGATTGCAATGTACGAAAAGGACAACGACTCTCTGGCTAGACAGTTAATGGACGTAAATTATTTTACGCTTCAAGGAAATGACAACGCCATGACTTATTTTGAAGATGTAGGGAATGAAGCTTCCGAAGTAGAAAATAGGGTTAAAGAGCATATTTACGACCTAAACGGAAAAAAAGGTAAAAACCCAATTGTCCCATACGATGGAATAGAGGGGAGGATGAAAATTAACAAAGTTAAGTTTTTAAACCACCGTTGGATCGTGGCTGATTTTACAGACGGTACCTACTGGGGTGAAATGGTTATGGAATACTATATTAACGAAGACGATAGCATCGACCTGAATGTTATCGGTTCACTGTTATATGGAAGATAGCTATTGCAATGTTGGTGCTAGTCGTTAAACAAACGTAATACCATGTTTCAGGCAAATTTTAGTTACCTTTTCAAAATCGGGAGGTCCATCAGGAAGTTTTGCCAATTCTTGAAACATATTTTCTATACCGGCAGGGAAAGCAGAGGTTATCATTTTAGCTTTTTCTGTCCCAACAATTTTCCAAGCGTGGGGAATATTTTTTGGGGCAAAAGCCACATCGCCTTCTTTTAAAATAGTTGTTTTTCCACCGACCATTAGTTCAACTTGCCCTTTAATAACCCTAAATATTTCATCTTCTTTAGTGTGAATATGTGGCGGAATGCCCACTCCCGGCTCAACATTGTCCACCCACTCAACTATTTGATTGTTGGTGTCACTACCCACCAGTTTATGGGTTTGAATATCACCAATTACATTTAAAATATCCCCTTCTGAATCTTTAATGATTTTGGGATCAGTAAAGTTGGTGTTCTTGTTTTCAAAAAGAGTTTCCCCTTGAATTATTCCGGGAATTAAGGTAAGGCCCAACCCCAAGCTTGAAGTTTTTATAAATCTATTTCTGTCCATGAGTATGTTTTAACCGCGAGGTATTGCAGGAATAACAGTATGGCAATGTGAAAAACACGGTAAAAGCTTAGAATTTAATAACTATTATGCTTTTCTAAGGGTTGAGGGATTGCTTCCTGTATGCGTTTTAAAAAAATAACTGAAATAATCTGGGGAGGAAAAACCTAATTCAAAACTAATTTCCTTTATGGTTTTATTTGAAAACTTTAGGGCATGTCGTGATCGCATAAGCAATTGTTCTACGATAATACTTTTTGAACTTGTAGCCAGTACTTCTTGCACGCATTCATTAAGGTATGTTGGTGAAATATTGAGAAGCTTTGCATAATAAGCCACTTCGTGGTATTCAAAAACGTGCTTGTCTACCAGTTTTTTAAACTTATAGACTACATTGGTTTTTGAATTTGTATTTGATACTACAGACTTAATATTGCATTGTCCATCACAATAAATAAAAAATGTGTTCAATAAGGAAAGTATCGCATCGTCTTTGTGATTAAGATGAGACCCTAAAAGCTCATCGATCATTTCAAGGATGGCTTGTGTTCTTTTTTCAATGCCTGGGCTTAGCTTAAATAACGGTATCTCGCCCGAATTGAAAAGTCTTACTTTATTTATATGAAGATTGCTTAAAATAGGGTTGTTTAAAACCTCATTTGACAAGTAAAGAATATAACCCGAAGAAGTAGCATTATCTTTTTTGAATATTTTCCATTGATATTTAGGGTCTATAAAGAAAATAGAATTAGAAACATTATTATATAAAACGCTGTCGATTTCTATACCATCCACCTCTTTTTTTATCCAACAGACAGCAAAATCAGTGCTATTTTGTTTTAAGCTTGTTTCTTTAACTATTCTTGATATGTTAACAGAGCCTGGTTTCATTCAATAGTATTGAACGTTTTTGGTTAAAATTAATAACTTGATTAAACACTAAATTTAGCAAATAAAAACGTAACCTCACTATTAACAAGGAAGTGGAAATCTGTGAGTATTTTCAGAAGTAGGTGAGAAGAAGCAACAACTCTCGTATTGCTTATGTAAGTTATTATGTGCAGTTTATATGCTGTTTCCTATTCCTAAGCAATATTTATCAACCCACTTTGGTATGCTTTTGCTTCTATAAGTAACAATATTTCCTTTATATATATCTAATATTAATCTTGCTTTATTCCCACTATTATCAAATACGAAAGTTCTATATGTTTCTTTAATTGCAGGTTGTAATAACTCTAGACTTCTGTAATATCTTTCTTCAATTTTATGTTCAGGAACTTGGTGACCACCATTCAGAACTCTTTCCTTCACACGAGATTTATTAATTTCAACATCCTCGGTAGAAATAAAATATAAATAATTTTTGTAATTATTGTTTTTTGATAACAGTAGGGTTTCAATTTTAGATGGATGAGACATAACAGTTTCAAAGGATAATTTTATACCATTTGATATCAATTCCTGCCTAAAGAAATCTGTAAGAATTGCAGCTTCATAAGAATGTGTTTTTTTATTTGGATTTTTAATACATCCATTACCATTATATTTCAAATCTATAGTAAATCCATCGTTTTTAGCTTTATTATATAGTGTGTGGGATGCCAAAAAGTTATCAAAAAAGTTGCCAGAGTCAGTAGAAATATTATAATCGGATAGACAAATTAATTTATTTTTTTTCAGTCTATTCTCAATAACATCAGCATTTAGATAAATACCTATATCAAAGTTATAATCAGATTTTAACTCATCAAAAACTGTACTTTTTCCCGAACCATTTGGTCCAGCGAACATTCGAAGTCGTTTATTTGGCATTTATAAAATACCTTATATAGAAGTGGTTTGACCTATCTCGACTTGGCGTTCCTCAATTTTAGAAAGAATTTCATTTGGTTTGCCTTGACGTTTCCTTATAAGTTTCCCGTTTTGTAGTAAAATAATATCAGTTTCAGAGGATACCTTTTTAGCTCTTTCAAACCCTTTTTTAGTACCTTCCGCAACTATCCATTCTAACGTAGATAAATCATCTCTATCCTCCAAGGTTATTAATTCTACTTTCTTAGAATTAGAATTATCTTGGGATAAGAATTTCTTGTTAATTTCTTTTAGATACTTTTTACTCATCACAAATAATATTATATTATAAATGTACAATAAATATGCCATTTGTCAAAATCGCATCTGACGGTCTCGTATAACCGTCAGTTACAGATTTAAAGTTAGTAATTTTCAGTTGGACACTGGCTTAGCAATTCCGAGTGGATTCGGACTTAGTCGAATCTGCCGTAAATATGGTTATAGATTGTTGCCATACACATTTTTCTCATTTATCACAACTTTCCATTTCTCAGATTCCGCAAACTCTTTTATAATTCGGTTTCTTTCGGTTAGTAATTCAGTCATATATTTTTTCAAAAAGAGCTTGTCCGCTAACTTTCCTAAAATCCCTAAAGGTGATTTATAATTAAAAACGTCGGTCATCGAAGTTCCTCCATTGGATTTTGTAAAGTGATGTTCGTGCTTAAATTTCGAAAACGCTCCGCTTACCATCTCATCAGCAAAGTAATTTGGTCGGTCATATTCTGTTATTTTGGAAGTCAGTTTTTGATAGATCCCAAAGTGTTTTGCTCTCCACGTTACGCTTTCATTCATTCCGATTAATCCACTCGTTTTTCCAGCGATTGCTTCCTCATTAGTATGTTCAGTCGATATTTTGTGCAGATCGACACTTCGAGAAAGGTCGAAAACTATTTTTTTATCAGCTTTAATCTCAGTATTCAGTTCAATTTTAGGCATTTATTTTTACTAGAATAATTGTAATTAAAAGTATTAAACCATAACCAACAAAATAAGCATATTGATGATTTAGAGAGTTTTCCATATCGCCTTTAAAAAGTTTGAAGCTCCAGATTATAAACCCTCCAAGATATTGAATAATAATGCCCATTTTTTGTATGTATGCAACGGTTATATATTGTTGTACGCTGGCTTTTTGATGAAACCTTATTTTTTATCAGTAGATTTTTCTGTGGAACTAGCGTGGTCCTTTACTATGTACCAATTTCCATTAACTTTCTCTAAATCATAACTTACAATCATTCTGTTAAAATAAGGTTTACCATCTCTTTCGGGTTCTCGATAGACAATTTCCGTTATCGCCATCCCAAATGTTTTGCCTATATCCGTATTAAGTATTTTGGTTTCAAATGTCCAAGTGCTGTCATTAAACCATTCTTTATGATATTCAACAAAACCATCAACTCCATTTATAATTTCAGACCCTGGAAGTATTAATTGCATTTTACCATTAGGGTGCATAGTACTCTTCAACGTCGATAAATCACGCTTTGATACAGAGCTTAAATGTTTTTCCATGGTAGTAATAAACATTTCCTCATTGTGTTCAACTTGATTTTTATTGTCATTCGATATGTTTTTTTCATTGCAGGAAGTGACTGAACAAATAAAAAATAGGATAATTAGGTAACGTAGAAAATATTTCATAGGCTTTTAGTTTTAGTTTGTGTTCAATTGTTTGTAAAAAATTAATTGCTTGGTTTAGCAGCTAACTTTGCAAGTAGGCGAGTGCTAGCCATTAATTATATAAGTTGTTGGCAACTAATTTTAATTTCGTTCACTAAAGTTAAATTGAAATTTATATTCAATTAATTTTAAATTTTTGATTTGTCTTGAGGCAAGAAGAACCCTTTCGGAAAACCCGCTCGCAATTATTATTCCTCTAACTTCACATTTATCCTCTTCAGAAACAGCTTCCATATAAGCCAAAGTTTGAGCAATTACACTTGGTCTTGCTTCAATAGCTTTTAATTCAATAATTACTTTTCGTCTATTTTCGTCTTGAGCAGTTATATCAATTCGTCCTGCCTTTGTATTTCTTTCATTACCTCCATCAACAATTTTTAATCCTAATTCTATTGTTTCTATATTTAACCTTATTGCTGATTGTAAATCTTTTTCAAGACTAAATGTCAAATCATTAGTATCCTCATCTTCAATATTTTCATTTTCGTCATCTCGATTTTCAGCAATTATTTCTTCTGCAAACTCAATGTTGTTATTCTCGTCAGGTCTTATTAAGAAAACTTCGCTGTTAGAGTTCCTTAAATTCCATTTAAGTTTTATAAGCCTACTTCTTATTTGTGACGTTGTTTGATTATCAGGGTCGAAGTCACCAGCCAATTGTTCTAAATTTTGTCTAACCCAATTTTTCAAAGGACTTTGGACAACTTCATTCAGTTTATTTTTTACAATTGCGTAATGTTTCGCCATTTCGTCTTTCAGTTTGTTGCCAAAGGTCCAGTATATGAAAAGTAGCGCTGAAAAGGTGTGCTATCCATTCGGTTGTACTCGAGCCGAATTTTTAATTTTTTATGTTTATCTTTCATAGTAAATATAGCCAAATTTAAAAATTTGGCGTCTCCACAAATATCCTCAATTTAGCCACTAATTGTCCTATTGTTTTTATATGATGTTAGTAACAGTATTTACTCTTGGACAATATATTCTAATTCCTTATTTTCATTTATTCGAGCCTCGATTTTTTCATCGAATATTTCTAAATCAAAATTCATCATTGTCAGATACATTGCAGCTTTAATTTGACTTAAAAACTCAGCTAGTTCTAATTCTGTAACTCCGTTTTTCCAATCTAATGTTGAACTATTGAGATTATGCAAAATAAATTTTTGAGAAAATAACTCACCAAAGTAAGATAGAAAAAAATCTCTAAATGAATTAAAAGCAATATCTTCTTCATTTTCTGGATCACCCATAGTTCCAAAAACAAACGTGAATGTAACGTCTAAATGTCTTAAAAACTTCTCATCAGTTGGAAATGGTGTTTGTATGTAGAAATCATAAATACTTCCAATTGTCAACGCTTTTTTGTTTGAATCAGTTTTAGGCTTTAAAATATCTTGTATTCCGCTTTCAATTAGAGTAACTTTTTTGCGTATTTCGGCTAATTCTGTAGCTGGAATTTGAAATCTTTTTTCGCAAATCTCATACCATATATCTCGAGATTCCCTTATGAATTTTCGTTTAGTAGGATTTTGCCCATAAATTTCGTGACAACTTGGACACAAAGGTGCTGCATTATTTAATTCATCAGAACCATTTTCAGATTGTGGAGTAATGTGATGAATTTCAATACCAATACTTTTACAAACACAACAGGTCTGATGCGATAATTTTTTTACTTTAAATTTTATCTTTTCGCTAAACGGCATTTCAGTTTATATTGTTACCCAACTTACTTATATCAACACCTTTTCCGTTGTTAGCAGTTCTATATGGTAGGCTATACACGGTTTTTTGTGTCTTTAATATGGTTTTATCTATAAAAAGAGGGTGCTGTTCAAATATAACTAAAATTTGAAAACACTACTTTTGTTCGCTACTAGCGGTATTACCTTGATATACTTTCCGCTTAGGGATGGGGATTTCGATACCGTTTGTATCTAACGCTTTTTTTACAGCTTCCAGTTGTTCCCAATATGCAGGCCAATATTCGGTAGAAGCCACCCAACAGCGGGCTTTTAATTTCATTTCATACTCACCTATTTCATCTAAATACACCTCGACTGGTAAGTCTTTTATTAATTCGGGATGCTTTTTTAAAGCTCCTATAACAATCTGTCGTATGGTATCCATATCGGTATCAAAAGAAAACTTAAGGTTGAGATCGATACGGCGATAGGGTTCCATCGTGCGGTTATCCACATCGCTGTTTGATACATTGCCATTGGGCATGGTAACCATTCTGCCATCAAATGTTTTAATACGGGTGTACAATATGTCAATTTTTTGTACAAACCCTAAGTTGTTGTTCACATGGATTAAGTCGCCTACTTTAAAAGGCTTAAATACTAGAATGAGGACACCACCGGCAAAATTTGCCAAACTTCCTTGAAGCGCCAATCCTATAGCAATACCGGCCGCTCCAAAAACAGCAATAAACGAAGTGGTCTTGATACCAAGAATAGAACCAATGATAAAAAAAAGCAATCCATACAGTAAAAAGATACTAAGGCTTTCTACGAAGGTCTTTAGCGATAATTCTACACGGGATTTTTTTAAGGTGCGCTTTAGCACACTCATAATAAGCTTAATTAAAAAAATCCCGATAATGAGACTGACTACAGCGTAAATGAGCTCAGGGCCTATTTCAATCAAAAAATTTAATAGCTGTTCTTTTAACTGTAACCAGAAATCTTTATTCATAGCTTTGAATATAAGGTAATTTTATCAATTAGATAAATTTTGGTGTTCAGTAGCCAGTGTTTTTATACTTGCTCATATCCCATATATCCCATTACCTATTACTAAGCCACTCTTTAAATTCTTGAAAGTTCTGTGGGGCAACACCGTGACCAACGGGAAATTCAGAATAGGCGGCTTCAATGCCCAGGTTTTTTAAAAAAGGCTTTGTTTTTCGTGCCCAGTCCACAGGAATAACTTGATCAACGCTTCCGTGAGAGGTGTACACATTCAGTTTGCTGAAATCATTTTCAGTATAGTCTTTTTTCAGAATGTCTTCATTTATATACCCACTCAATCCAATTATATTCTTGACTTTTTCAGGATAGCTAAGTGCTACGGCAAAGCTTAAAATAGTTCCTTGGCTAAAACCTAGCAGCGTTACTTGGTCTTCGTCTATGTTGTATTTTTCAATAATCTCATCAATACAATTAGCAATAAGATCGCGAGAGGCAATGGCTTGTTTGGTATCGCTAAATTTACCATCGGTATTGTCAAAATAGATGTTATACCAAGCGTTTCCGTAGGGTTGCATTGGGATAGGCGCTTTTAATGAAATGATGGTGTAGGTATCGGGAAGTTCGCCTGCAAATGAAAAAAGATCGTTTTCATCACTTCCAAAGCCGTGTAACATAATAATTACAGGTGATTTTTCAGAAGAAGTTGAAGCGGGTTTAAAATTATGCTGAAGTTGTAACTGCTGTTTTTCCATAGGGTACAAAAATAAAAAAAGCCACTTTCATACTAAAGTTGTGAGCGTATAAAAGTGGCTAATTTTAAAAGAAATATGGTTTTTATCCTATCCCAGCAAACCATTGTTGAAATTGTTCGCCCAATAACGGAACAGGTTTCTTTTCGCCTTGTACAGCAGCTATGAGCCCTAAAATCCATAGCACTAACAATCCAACTTGAATAATAAGGCCAAGAATATAAATATCTAACAGCATATTGAGAATTGATAATGCCAGCCCAAGAAGCATAATGCCGAGCATTTGTCGAATATGATAAGCGCCCAAAGCTGTTTTGTTATTATTGTGCATGACCAAAGCAATAATCCAGCCTATTAAAGTAATATAGGCGATAATTGCAATGTTTTTACCATTATCAGTAGTGGTCTGTTCCATAATTTTAAGTGATTAGTTGTTAATACCTTATAAAGATAGGGTATCTAATCTAAAAAAGTAAACCACTCTTGAAATTTCTCGCTGAAGTAGGGGATTGCTTGTTTTTTGTTTAGAATAGCCATTACCAAAGAAAATGCCCATAGAAAGAAAGCAATAAACCATAATATTTCTCCAAAAAACAAATCGATATAAGCTTGTGTTACTTGCGATATTATCAATAATAACAACAACCCAAACATATTTTTAATGTGCCACGTAGCAAACTCATGTTTGTTTTCCTTATTGATAAAAAAAGCGATCAAGGTTCCTACAAAGGTGAGATAAGCAATGATGGCTTTGGTTTTAGCAGAGAGATTATCCATTATTTTTTAGTACCAGTTTATTGTTCGCAAAGATGCCGTATGCTTTTCCTTTCATCTTTTTATTTAAAAATGCTGAATTTTTTGAAGTTGAAATAATATCGGTTTCCGAAAAGGTCCAGGTTTCATCTGGGTTAAAAAAAGTAAGATTGGCTTTGTTTCCTTCTTTAATTGTTTCAGAAGGAATTCCAAATCTATTCTTTAAGTTATTTAAAGCGTTGACAGTGTTTTCGGTGTCTAAAATAGTTCGTAAAGCGCCAAAACAAGATTCCAGCCCGATGCTTCCAAAATAGGCGTGGTCAAATTCGGTTTTTTTGTGCTCAACATCAATAGGATCGTGATCGCTCGTTACTCCATCAATAATACCCTCTTTTAGGCCTTTAAGCAAAGCTTTTGTGTCTTCTTTAGTACGTAATGGTGGCAATACTTTATAATGCGTATCAAAGTCTTCTAACAGGTCATCTGTCAAGGTTAAATTTGAAATGGAAACGCTACACGTTACATCCAATCCTTGTTTTTTAGCTTCTTTAATAAGTTGAACCGATTTTTTAGTAGAAATTGTCGGTATGTGTAGTTTCCCGCCCGTATATTCAAGAATATAAAGGTCACGGGTAATTTGTAGTTCTTCTGAAAAAGCCGGAATTCCTTTTAGGCCTAATTTGGTGCTGTTGATGCCTTCGTTCATCATTCCGTTTTTTGCCACTGAATAATCTAACGGAAACGATTGTACCAAACCATCAAAATTCTGGGTGTATTGCAAGGCTATTTTTAAGAGGTTGGCATTGGCAATGGGTTTTTTATAATCGTAAAATGAAATGGCGCCTTCGTTTTGCATATCGAATAATTCGGCTAAATCTTTGCTTTCACTTTTTACCGTAAGCGCGCCAATAGGGTAGAGGGACACCGCATTGTTATGAGCTTGCGATTTTAAAAACTTGATGTTCGATTTACTATCGGTAACCGGTTGGGTGTTGGCATTAACGGCTACGTGTGCAAAACCACTTTCGGCGGCTGTTTGCAGACCGTTTTGGATGGTTTCACGTTCTTCAAAACCTGGTTCACCAAATGATACACTGCTGTCAAACCATCCTTGCGAAACGTGCAGGTTTTCTAAAGAAACCTCTTTTACTTTTTTGGGGTTTTTAAGTGTTGCTGCAATTTTTTTAATCGTACCGTTTTCAATAAGTATATCCCTCTTTTTAGTATGGTGCTTGCTTTGAGGGTCCAGTATGGTTGCGGCTTTTATAAATATATCCATCGGTTTTCTTTTAGTTAGCAGACTTTGGTGTTATAAGGTTCAACTTAAGCATTACTTGAAAAATTTTAAAACCAGCATCTCTATTAGTAAGAACAGTACTGCAAAAATAACAAACCATTTCCAAAAACTGTTGATATTGTTTGCTTCTGTAATACTTTCAAAAAGCTCTGAAATTGATGCATTATTATTTACACTGTTCCAGTTTTCAGTGTTTAAATACTGTAAATTGCTTTCGTTTCGGTTAAAGTTATAACTAATATTCGTAATAAAGTCAGTCTCTTTTACTATATCAAAAGTACTGGAAGCAGCGGGTTCTTCAATAGTTGTTACTGCTACTTTATTGGCTTTAGTTTGTTGCAACGGAATGAACACATTACTACTATCTTTAATTTTAAGTATCTCATCTTCCATTAATTGAATTGCGACATCAAAATTATTTTGCTTCCCGATGGTGTAATACAAATTAGGTAACGCCAAACTTTGTTGCGCCATATTGTAAAACGTTGGGACGATTAAAGGTGAATTTTGAAAATTTGAATTTTCCAGATTGATAGGGGCACTTAAAAAGTAGGTGTTGCTTTTCTGAAATATAAACGGCTTTCCATCTTCATAGTTTAGAACAGAAGTAGCATTGGTATTGGCTTGGTAATAGGAATTTACAGTAGGATATTGAAAGTTTACTACCCTTTTTTCAAAAACGTTTTGGTACAACGGATGGTCGAAAACAATCTGTGTTATCTGTTTTTCAGAAGAAATCTTCCCTGAAAAACTTCCCATTCCTAACGTAGCTAACAAATTATTATAATCGTTTATCTCTGCTTGTTCTGAAGGGATTACCAACACACTACCACCATTAGCACTGAAGGATTGTGTAGCGGTAACCAACGATGCGGGAATAGAAGTAAGCCCGTTTATGACAATAAAATCTTTATTGGGAATTTCATTATAATTTAGACTGTTTTGGGTTTGCTGGGTGTACTCAAACTCTTCTTGGTTGAACAACCGCTGTAAAAAACCGGAATCGGCTTCGTTAATAGAAAGGACTTTTATTTTTTTAGGCGCATTGATGCTGAAAAACAAGTTATTGTCATAGGGTAAGTTAGGGTCTGTGATTCCTAACCTTCCTTTAAAGTCTGAAGTATTTTCAATATCAAAAACCGTGGTGTTAGTGTTGTTTGATGAAAAATCAACTGCGGTTTTTGCCACCAGTGTTTTTCCATTAAATAGGGAAACAGGGACGCTTTCCGGCACGTCACCACTTGCTGAAACATCCACTTTAAGCTGAATATTGTTTCCGTTTTTTGAAGAAATATAAACTGAATCCACAGCTATGTTATTGGTGTTTACCGGTTGTAGCTGAACAGTATTAATGGTTACATTTTCAGGGGCTTCAGGAAAGGTTTCGTTTTGTTGAAAATCTGAAATAAGGATCAATCGTTTATCTGATGCTTCAGAATCTGAAAAAAGTTGGTTGGCTTTCAGAATTACTTCCGAAAGTGATAATTGTCCTTGTGAATAGGAAACGGAAAGTATTTCACTTTTAAAGTCTTGTAAAGAGGCGTTTTTTCTTGTGTAATCATTAGTAAACCAACTTATTTTTTCTGAAGGTATTTGTAAGTTGTACAGTTCTTGTAAGCTTCGGTTTAACAATGGGCCATTAGTACCTTTTGCTTGCATACTAAAGGAATTGTCAATGTACAAAACCGTTTCTTTTTCGGAATTCAACGCTGTTTTGGTGGCGGTAAACGGTTGGGCAAATGCTATTATAATGCAGGCTAATGCTAATAATCGTAATAAGAGAGTAATCCATTTTTTAAGTTGGGAACTTTTACGTGTTTGTATGCTTACTTTCTTTAAAAAAGCAACATTGGTAAAGTCTACTTGTTTAAAACGCCGTAATTGAAAAAGATGGATAAATATGGGGATGAGCAGTAAAAAGAGGGCGTAAAGAAGTTCTGGGTGTTGAAACTGCATCCTATTGATTATTGCTCAAATATATAAAATGCTGAGTAAACAATTGCTATTTCTTTACGGTAAAGATGAAGGTACTTCCTTGCCCAATATCTGACTCAAGGGAAATGCTTCCACCCATTTTATTGACTAAGTTTTTAACGGTTGCCAAACCAATACCGGTTCCTTGTTTTCCTTCCCGGTCTTTCACACCAGTAGTTTTAAAAAGTTCAAAAATGTCACTTTGTATTGCTTTGTCAATCCCTATCCCATTATCTTGTATGGTAAATTGATGGTGGTTTTTTAAACTTTTATACTCGATTCTCACTTTTGTTCTTTCGGAAGTATTGTACTTTAAGGCATTGTCAACTAAATTAAGTACGATTTGCGTAAGTGCAGCTTCGTTGATATTTTTTACAATGCCTTCTGTTGGATATTCAAAAACAGCCTGTTGGATAATGAGCATTTCTTTAATTTTTTCAAAAAAATCCTTTAAGTATATGTCGGTTTTTTGTTTATCCAGTAGCTTATTCGCTTTATAATAGCCTAATGTTCCGTCTATGTATTCTTTTAATGTATAAGAGGACTCTTCAATATAATCTAGGTACGTTAAAGAGTCTTCATTTAAGTTACCTACATTTTCATCCCGCAACAATCTAGTTAAAGACGTAATATTTGCCAACGGCGATTTTAAATCGTGCGAAACTATATGGGCGAAGTTTTCAAGCTGTTTATTACGTTTTATAAGTTCGTTTTCGGCATTCTTTAGTTGGTGGTTTTTCTTACGAAGTTCTAATAAACTTACAATCTGTTCTGCTAAAGAAACAAGCGTATCACATTGTACGTTAGTGAGTTTCCTAGGAATATGATCATACACACACAAGGTACCTAGGGCATAGCCTTCAGGGTTAATGAGTGGTACACCTGCATAAAATCGAACTTTATATTCTTTTACAATTGGGCTGTCTTTAAAAATCTCACTCTTATGTATATCGTTTACCATATAAATCTTCTCATGACTTTGAATGGCCCAGGTACAAAATGAAATATCTCTTGGGGTTTTATCCAGTGAGATGCCGTAGCAGGAAAGTAAATGATTGTTGGTTTTGTATATTAAAGAAACAAAAGCGATAGGCATGTTACACACATTGGCTGCAAGATTTGTAATGTTATTAAAATCTGGTGCAGTCTGTGTGTTTAATAATTTATACTCTTTAAGCGCGTCTAAACGCTCTTTTTCATTCTTTGAGGGTTGAGGAATCGTCATAAGCTACTCTATTTACGAAGTAAATGCAACTTGGGTTTTATTTGCATTCTATAGAAAACTCAAAAGTTGTGCCTTTTCCTAATTCTGAAGAAACATTTATATCACCCCCTAAGTTTGTGACGAGTTTTTTTACAGTAGATAACCCAATACCGTTTCCTTTTTTCCCATTTCTGTCTAATGTATTAAGAGTAGTAAACAGGTTGAAGATTTCTTTTAATTTTTCTCTTTTAATTCCCACACCATTATCTGAAATTTTGATAAACAGCATCCCTTCTTTCTTTTTACAATCTATATCTATGACAATTTTATCCTTGTCATTATATTTTAAGGAATTACCAATAAGGTTAATTAAAATTTGTTCTAATGCAGCACGGTTGCAGGATACTTCAAGGTTTTCTTCGGGTAGGTTTATTTCACAATCCACATTAATATTGAGTAACTCAACAATCTCTTCAAACAAATGATGTGTATCAAACTCTTCAAAAGACTTCTGTGCCGTTTTATCACTTTCATAATGCTCTAACAGCCCAGTTATGTATTCACTTAACGTAAATGAAGATTGTTTTAAGTAATCTAAATATTCAACACCTTGTTCGTCCATACGTTCTCCATACTTCTTTTTTAAAATATCTGAAGTAACAATCATATTGGCCAAAGGCATTTTCATATCATGAGAAATGATACCAGCAAAGTTTTTTAATTGCTCATTATTTTCTTTGAGCTCCTTTTGTAGTTTTTTTAGTATTAAGTTTTTCTTACGCTCTTCCAGTAAGTTTACCACTTGAGCGGCTAAGGCTTTTAAAGCATCAATCTGTTTAGTGGTTAGTTCCCTTGGTTTTGTGTCATATACACAAAGTGTTCCCAGGGCATATCCATCTGGGTTGTACAATGTCACACCTGCATAAAACCGAATGTTATGCTCTATTACAACAGGGTTATCTTTAAAACGAATGTCTTTCAAAGCGTCTTTTACCAAAAAAACCTCTGATGTATCTACAATGGCATGTCCACAAAATGAAGTATCCCTTGGGGACTCTTGTAAATCAACTCCATGGTGGGATTTCAAGAAATTACGATCCGATCCCATCAAGGTAATAAGGGATATCGGTGTATCGCAAATACTTGCCGTTAAAGTGGTAATGTTGTCAAAGTCTTTTTCTGGAAGCGTATCCAGCATTTGGTATGACCTTAACGCCGATAGTCGTTCCTGCTCATTGGCTGGAATGGCTGGTTGTATCAAATTTATTTTCTCCTATGGTTTAAAAACCGTTTAAGTTAATTTGTTATAATGTAAAGCTACTAAAATTTTGTTAAGAAACCTACTAATATAATTAAAGCAATAATGTTTTAGAATGCTTCAAAAACACCTAATCCAAACAAAGCAAAATCGTATTTAACGGGATCCGCGGGATCTAATTTACGAAGGGAATTATCTAGTTCATTTAAAGCTTTTGCATCGTTCTGTTTCCGTTTTAATAGGGAAAGGCTTCTAGCAACCCTCCCGCTGTGAACATCTAGCGGGCAAGAAAGCTGGGAAGGGGATAGGCTGTTCCAAATACCAAAATCAACGCCGGTATTGTCCTTACGTACCATCCACCTTAAAAACATATTGATTCGTTTTGCTGCGGAATTTTTCAACGGATCGCTTACGTGTTTTTCAGTTCGTTTTAAATGGGGAAGGCTAAAAAACACCTTTTTAAAATGATGAATTGCGGGTTGAAGCGTGTTTTCTTCAGAAAAGGTTGAAAAAACCGCTTCCAGTCCATTATGCTCTTTGTAAATATGTTGTAGCGCTTTTATAAAATAGACTAGGTCGTCACTATTAAAGGTACGGTGAACAAAGCCTGAAAGTGATTCACTATGTTTTTCTTCTGAAAAATTTAAAACATAATCGTGCGGCGAATTTCCCATTAGTTGCATGAGTCGTGTCCCGTTTTTAATAATGCTTTTTCGGTTGCCCCAAGCGATGGTTGCCACTAAAAAACCAGCTATTTCAATATCTTCTTTTTTTGAAAATTGATGGGGTATTTGTATGGGGTCACTTTCAATAAAAAGCGGTTGGTTATAGTATGCGGCTTTTTCATCGAGAAACCGTTTTAATTCTGCTCGTCGCATAACTTATCGTAAAATTTTACCGTCTTGCATTTCGAGCATGCGGTCCGCCATTTCTGCCAACTCTTCATTATGGGTTACAATCACAAAGGTTTGCCCAAACTCGTCCCGAAGCTTAAAGAATAAATTGTGTAGGTTTTCAGCACTTTCAGTATCCAAGTTTCCACTGGGCTCATCGGCAAGAATAATTGCCGGATTGTTTATTAAAGCACGAGCAACAGCTACACGTTGTTGTTCTCCGCCAGAAAGCTCGTTGGGCTTGTGGTCTTCACGATGTGACAATCCTAAAAAGGAAAGTAATTCTTTCGCTCTTTTTTCGGCTTCTGCCTTTGGTGTTTTTTTTATGAAAGCGGGGATGCAAACATTTTCCAACGCTGTAAACTCAGGTAATAATTGATGAAACTGAAAAATAAAACCTAAATTTTCATTTCGGAATTTCGCCAATTCTTTTCGTTTCAATGTTTTTACATCAATTCCGTTGATGTGAAGTTTTCCTTCATGTTTTTCTGAATTATCAAGCGTACCTAAAATTTGCAGTAAAGTTGTCTTTCCGGCACCAGATGCACCAACAATCGAAACAATTTCCCCTTTTTTTATATGAAGATCAACCCCCTTTAACACGTGGAGGTCATCGTAGTATTTATGTAAGTTTTCAGCTAAAATCATGACGTATATAGAAAACGTGAAAGTACTGTTTTGAACAGAGAAACACAATAATCTTTTAAAGAAAGCTTATTTCCGTTTAAATAAGAAACTAATTATTTGTTAAACTGAAATAAGCCAACAATACACTTTGTAGTTTTATAAAAGAAAAATAAATATGGAAAACGAAAATAATAAAATAGTATTTGCAGGAGGTTGCTTTTGGTGTACAGAAGCGGTTTTTCAGCGTATTGAAGGTGTAGAATCTGTAGTTCCCGGATTTGCTGGAGGAACCATAAAAAATCCAGCCTATCGGGAAGTTGTTTCAGGTAGGACTGGTCATGCTGAAGCTGTTGAAGTAACCTTTAGCCCCACAAAAGTAAATCTTGAAATATTGCTTGAAATTTTCTTCGCAACACACGATCCCACTACGTTAAATAGACAGGCTAATGACATAGGGACACAATACCGAAGCGCTATTTTTTATACAACGGAAGAACAAAAGCAAAAAACAGAAGAATTCATTACCTTGCTGACTGATAAAAACGTGTTTGAAGACCCGATTGTAACCGAAGTGAAACCTTTAGACGCTTTTTACAAAGCTGAAATAGATCATCACGATTATTACAACCAAAATAAGCAACAACCGTATTGCCAATACATTATCAACCCGAAAATTGATAAAATTAATAAATACTATTCCGATAAACTTAAAACTACTTAATGGCATCCTATAATTTTTTTGAAGAGTACAACGAATCTGTAACAGACGATTTAAAAAGCAATTTTTCTGAAATCTTAACCCGATTGGGGGAAGATGTTGATCGCGAAGGAATTGTAAAAACGCCAGAGCGTGCCGCAAAAGCCATGCAGTTTTTAACATCAGGTAATTGTCAAGACCCTGCTGAGATATTAAAATCTGCCATGTTTGCCGAAGATTATCACGATATGGTCATTATTAAAGATATTGAACTGTACTCATTGTGCGAGCACCATATGTTGCCATTTTTCGGAAAAGCCCATATTGCTTACATTCCCGATGGTCATATTGTTGGTCTTAGTAAAATTCCCAGAGTAGTGGATGTGTTTGCCCGTAGATTACAAGTACAGGAACGCTTAACGCATGATATTCTAGAGTGTATCAATGATACACTTAAGCCACAAGGGGTTGCAGTCGTGATTGAAGCTGCACACTTATGTATGATGATGAGAGGCGTGCAAAAACAAAATAGTGTGACTACAACTTCAGGTTTTCGAGGCCAATTTGAGAAAATTGAAACCCGTGATGAATTCCTTAAGCTGATTAGCAACGACTTATCATAATTTTTGGCAGGTTTTTTGCGTTATAATCAGTAAGTAACCGAAAAACAATACAATGAAAAATTCTAAATATACCATACTAAAAAAAGGACTTATCTACGATGCAGTAGGGATGGTCACCATGTTTATACCCGTAATTGGCCCATTTTTAGATATAATTTGGGCTCCATACGCAGCTAAAAAAATGAGTGACATGTATGAAGGGGAACAAGGAAAAATAGCATCTATAGTAGTCTTTGTAGAAGAGATTTTACCAATTTCAGACTTTATTCCCACATTCACATTAATGTGGTTATACACTTTTGTTTGGCAAGGGAAAAAAGACCCTGTGCCTCAAACAATCGAAGTGGAAGTAAATGAATAATAATTATTAGACAATTAAAAAAGCCTCGTAAATTTATACTTACGAGGCTTTTTATTTTTAAAGGCTAACCTTAACTGTTCCATTAATACTTCTTCCTATATTGAAAATACCATCTGGTTTTAATCTTGATAGGTGAGAGGTGTATTCTTCATTCAACAGATTAGTTACTGAAAGTTGTAACTGTAAGTCAACTGTTTTAAGTTTAAAAACATTTGAAGCACCTAAGCTAACTAGATTGTAGCCATCAGTTTCAGTTTCAAAGGAGCTTACATTATTTTGATCAAACGTATTTTGAAGCGTTATAAACGCACTTGGTTTATTGAAAAATTTAGATTCTTCAAACTCAACACGTAATGTATTTCTAAGTGTATTTGCAGGGATTAACGGTAAATACTCATCAGAATTCAATTTTCCTGTAACTGTTTCAAAAGTGCTTTCAATGTGAAGCCAATCTAAAGGGTGTGGGTGAATATGTAAGCCAAATTCACCTCCATATAGCTTTGCATCAGACTGAACGTAGGTATAAACTATGTCGTCATCAATTACTTGATCGGTTGGACTAATAAAAATATAGTCATTCACCGAATTGTAAAATCCGTTGGCAAAAATCTCAAAATGTTCATTAGCAAATTCTAAAGAAACATCGGTCTGTAAATTCTGTTCATTAGTTAGATTTGGATTTCCCACTTCATATCGATTTGCTCCATTGTGAGACCCGTTTGAAGTCAATTCGGCTAAATTAGGTGCTCTAAATCCGCTCGCTACATTAACTCTAGCTACTATGTTTTCAGTAAGGTTTACCTTAGCACCTATTGCAGCATTGAAGCTGTTGAAATCTCTATCTAAAGCAGCGAAATATCCTTCTTCTGAAGGAACACCTGCAGCATCACTTTCTATAGTTCGCCTGTCAAACCTTAAACCAGCCTGTAAATCAATTTTTTCAAGATGGTAGTGTGTAGTTGCAAATACACCAATGTCAAAAGTTGTTGCATCTGGAATTAACAACTCTTCGCCAAAATTTTCGTTGGTTTGATATAAACCTTGAACACCTGCAATAGTTTCAAAATTTCCTAATTGAGGCAAATTATACTTTACATCATAATTAATAGTATTTAACTTCATGTGTAAAGCGGGTTCTTCTTCAGAATGTTCATGTTCTTCATCTTCATGTTCTTCCTCGCCCTCATGATCTTCCTCTTCTTCGTGTTCACCTTCGTGCTCTTCTTCATGATGATGATCTTCAAACTCTCTACGATCATTATGCTGATATCCTAATTTAACATCCAAGCTAGAATTATTGAAGAAAAACGAGCTTTCCCAACTTACGATATGGTTGTCAATTTCTTGAAAAGGAAGTTCTAACTCTTTATTGGTGGTTTGTTCTTCAATAGTTTCTGGAATACCTATATTCGACCTGTTGTAATTATAGCGTATGGTAGACTTCACTTTTTTATCTTGAAACTGAATACCGGTTTTGAAATCAGTTTCGTTGAACCGAGTATTGGTTACCCGTTGTCCATTGCCTGTTTCATAATCACTATAGATACTATAACCTCCGCGAGCAAGGAATTTTAATTTATCTCCAGATAACTGAACACCCGCATTAGTTGAAGAGCCCAATGTGTTTGAAAAATAATTTCCTTGAATGTCAGCATGTAGTTCATTTCTTTGTGCAAAACGCTCCGGATTTATATACAATACACCTCCTAAAGCATCACTACCATAAAGTAGAGATGCAGGGCCCTTTATAACTTCTACACTTTCAACTCCGGCACTGTTAATGCCAAGTCCGTGTTCTTCACCAAATTGTTGATTTTCCAATCGAACTCCTTGTGTATAGGTTAATACTCTATTGGAACTTAAACCTCGTATTACAGGCTTTCCAATACCGGTACCAGTACTAATGCTTTCTACACCTGGAATATTCGTGATACCTTCAGCGAGGGTAGTACTTCCTTTAGAAAGCAATTCGTTTACGCTAACGCGTTCAACTTTCATAACATTGTCGCCTTGTAACTTGTGGAAAGGAGTTGAAATAATTACCTCTTCCATTTCTACGGCACTTTCTGTTAATTGAATATTTTCGGTTACCGATGTATTTTCAGAAACTTGAATTTTTTTAGAAACAGTCGCATAACCTAAATACGAAAAGACGATGGTATAGTTTCCTGATGGAACATTTGTGATTTCGTAGTTTCCGTCCAATGTAGCGACTGTACCTTTTTCAAGTTGTGGGAGATAAATGGTTGCGGGCAAAGGTTGGTTTGTTTTTTCTGTTGTTACCGAACCTTGTATTATATTTTGTGCGCTTGCAGTGGTAATGCCCATGATAAATACCAATAGCAAGCATGTGTATAATTTCATACTTTCTTAGTTTAATTTATTTAAAAATGTGTACTTAAAACTAGGAAAGACTAGGTGGTCCTCTTACATAATAGGGTGTAGTAGCGTTATTTACTTCTACTGAAAAATAGCGAGTTTCTAATTTAGCTGGTTTTATTTCACTATAAAACTCTGGGTAAGTAACTACTGTGTAGTTATAATTTGAAAAATGAAAATCAAATAAAGAACAATCTAATTGCTTTTCGTGAAGGTGTGTTGTTAGGTCTTCACAAGGTTTATGCTCATGTTCTTCAAAAATATGAGCAAATTGAACAACTAAAGGAAACCACAAAAGTCCTATTAATAGGACTGATAACGATAGTTTCAAAAAGTGTTTATAGTTACTCATTAGGTATTAAAAAACCAAGTTTCATGCTTCGAAGCATTTTTTTTTCAAAGTTCCAAAAAAAATGGAACTCTCCAAAAAGCCAGCCGAAGAAAACCAATAAAACTTGATAGGCGGGAAATATTATTAAAATTCTGATTGGCCAATAAATATACCAGCCATTATCACTTGTTATACCTATTGCTTCGGTTAATGGTGCAGCTAATTTAGCAGAAGTGCTTCCGGTTATCGCAAAAACAATAAAAATTACGGTAAGTTGCCAATTGGAAGTTATATTCCAGTGTTGTTTTAGTTTCCTCATCTTCGTCCACTAGGTAATCTCTGGTTATACTTCTGCTGAAAATACACAAAATAATTATAAAGTAGGTAATTTACTTCATATCCATAATCTGTATTGTAATCATAATTAATTTGTTGAGGGTATAACTCTGATGGATAGCGTTGTGAATTAAAAACCCTCTGGTTGTATTCTGATACAAAAAACTGATTTTTATTCTCTAAATAATTTAAGCCATAATAACCACGAGGTTGTTGAGTAACTAACCAAGAATTAAAACCAGGCTCTATAATCAATATTTCATACTCGAGGCTATCGTTGGCAATGCGTACCGTATCATTTTCGGTCATTGAAGTATTGGTTTCACCTTTCATTGTAGATTTGGTGGAATCACAACTGTAAATGGCTAATGAAATTGCTATAAAAAATAATAAATACTTCATCATAAGTGCTTTTTATAAAAATACTAAAATTGTAGTGAAGTGTTCGTTTGATTTGCTTGGGTTTAACAAAAAACCGTGTTTTGATTCCAAAACACGGTTAATCTAGTATTTATTTGAAATTTATTTACCAAAAAGGCCACCTATCATTCCGCCTAAGCCACCTTTACTGCTGTTACCTAAAACCATTCCGGCAACGTCATCGATAACGCTTCCGTCGTTATCTCCGTCTAGCAACGATTCAATTAAGGATTGTTCTTTATTTTGCTCTTCTTGTGTATTTCCAGCCATCATATTGCCAAGTAAACTGGTTATTCCAGATTGAGAATCTACATTTTGTTGTCTTTTTTCTTTTCCTAAATACCCTAATAATATAGGGGCTGCTACTTGTAATATCTGCATAACCGAGCTGGAATCCATCCCTGATTTTTTAGAAAGTGCTCCAACCACATTATCTTGTGAGCCTCCAAGTGCATGACCAAGAATACCCAAGCCATCAATTTTTTTATCTTCGTTTACACCCCCGCCAAAAAAGCCGCCAAGGTTATCTAAAATACTACCGTCATGCTTACCACTACTTAGAGCACTCATAAGACCAGCAGCACCTTGTTCAGATTTTGCGTTTTTTTTCATCGCTCCCATTAAAATAGGAAGCCCCATAGATAAAACCGAAGCTGTTTTGTCAGCTGGTTGCTTGGCTTCGTTGCTTATGCCACCAATAATTTGCTTTCCCATGTCACTGTTTAATAAATCGAGTATTCCTGCCATTTTATAATTTTTTAAAGTTTTAATTTATCTTTTAAAGGTACTTAAAATTTCTAATTTACTGGTTTTAGGATGGATACAATTTGCTCAGCAAGTTCTACCCCAATTCTATCTTGAGCTTCCTCGGTTGCAGCGCCAATATGTGGACTTAGTGAAATATTTCCGTTCATTAATACTTTTATGGCAGGGGAAGGTTCGTCCTCAAAAGTATCTAATGCAGCAAACGATATTTTTCCTTTTTCTAAGGCTTCCAGCAATGCCTTTTCATCAATTACTCCACCACGGGCAGCATTTACAATGGCAGCACCGTCTTTCATTTGTTCTATTTCGGCTTCACCAATTACATAGTTTTTTTGCGCAGGAACGTGTAACGTAATAAAATCACTATGCTTTATTAATTCTGAAACAGGCTCGGTTTTAATTTTGAGGGTTATTTGTTGCCCATCATAAAAATCTAACGTAATATCTGCTTCTCCTACTTGATTGTCACTGGCAATTACCTTCATACCACAACCTAGAGCTATTTTAGCCACTTCACGACCAATACGCCCAAAACCAATTATACCTAAGGTTTTACCACGCAATTCTTTTCCGCCCGCATAAGTTTTTTTCAACTCTTTAAATCTAGAGTCGCCTTCAAGTGGCATAGTCCGGTTAGCGTCGTGCAAATTTCGAACACCGCCAAAAAGGTGCGCAAAAACCAACTCGGCTACAGAAGAAGAAGAGGCTGCCGGCGTATTAATCACTTTAATATCTTTACTGCGGGCATATTCCACATCGATATTATCCATACCAACGCCACCACGACCAATTACTTTAAGGCTTGGACAGGCATCAATTAATTCCTTCCGAACTTTTGTGGCACTTCGTACCAAAAGCACATCTATATTATTTTTGTTAATGTAGTTTTCAAGTTGTTCTTGAGCAACTTTTACGGTAATTACTTCAAAACCTGCATTTTCAAGTGCTTTTACACCGCTGTTTGAAATTCCGTCGTTTGCTAAAACTTTCATATTTATACTTTTATTTTATTAAGTTGGTGGCTGAGCGAGGTCGAAGCCACATTATATTATCCTTTTCTTTCTAATTCTTTCATTATATCTACCAGTACTTGAACACTTTCAAGTTCTAAGGCGTTATACATAGAGGCGCGGTAACCGCCAACACTTCTGTGTCCATTTAAACCATTAATACCAGCTTCTTGCCAAAGTGTGTCGAATCTTTCTGCAAAACTTTCATCGGTTAAATTGAAAGTTGCATTCATCGTAGATCGATCTTCTTTATTGGCTACAAAACCAGTAAATAAAGGATTTCTATCTATTTCAGAATAAATTAAATCTGCTTTTTTGTTATTTATTTGTTCAATTGCTGAAATCCCGCCTTTTTCTTTCAGCCACTCCAAAGTTAACATAGAGACATAGACCGCAAATACAGATGGCGTGTTGAACATACTGTCTTTACCAATGTGTACTTTGTAATCCATTAATGATGGAATAGCCCGCGAGGCCTTTCCTAAAACGTCTTCTTTTATAACAATTAAAGTAGTACCTGCCGGACCCATATTTTTTTGAGCTCCCGCATAGATGATACTAAAATTTGAAAAATCCAATTCCCTTGAAAAGATATCGCTACTCATATCGCAAACGATAGGGGCATCGGTTTTTGGGAAGCTTTTTATCTGTGTTCCAAAAATAGTGTTATTACTTGTGCAATGAAAATAATCAATACCTGAAGGAACAGAATAATTTTTAGGTATATAATTGAAGTTTTGATCTTTAGATGATGCTACTTCAACTATTTCTCCAAATAATTTTGCTTCTTTAATAGACTTGGTAGACCACGTTCCTGTATTGAGATATGCAGCTTTTTTCTCCAAGAGATTGTACGCTACTCGTAAAAACTCCATACTAGCACCTCCTTGAAGGAAAAGTGCTTTATAGCCTTTATTTTGAAGTCCTAAATGTTCAAGAGCTAATGTTTGAGCACGTTCCATGACGGCTACAAAATCTTTGCTTCGGTGCGAAATTTCAATTAGTGATAAATCTAAATTATTAAAGTTTAAAATAGCTTCGGAAGCTTTTTGCATTACAGACTTTGGTAATACACAAGGACCGGCACTAAAGTTATGTTTTTTCATGACACAGTATTTACTACAAAGATGCTAATTCTGAAAGCATTGTTGCTTAATTTGTTATTAATTTATTAAGATAGTTTCAACAAAAAATCTACAGTGTCCACTCCGTCGGCATAATCCCAAAGCTCTGGGTTTTGCGCTTTGCCAAAAGAGATTTCATTGTCAATTCCAGTGTTTGAAATAATTGCCTGAATTTTATCAGCTTCTGTTTCCAGTTTATTCTTTACATCTTCCAGGTTAGCATATGTTTCGTAAAAAGTTACGGAAATAGGCGAGGAGTAGCCCGTGTCTTGCTTTAGCAATAAATATTCGTTGTCCAGCAATTTAATGTCGCTCATTAAATACACCGCCTTGTTGTAATCGTAGTTGTTGATGTATTTATGGTTATTGATAACGTGTTTCCAGGAAAACATTCCGTTGAAAAATTTGTCAAAATCATACTTTTCAGGAAAATATATTTTTGAAACATTGCGACAGCCCAACCCAAAATATCGAAAAATATCATCGGCTAACAGCTCCATTTCTTCTTTGGTTTCATCTCCAGTTAGCACAGCTACTGAATTTCTGTTTTTACGAATGATATTTGGGTATTTGCTGAAATAATAATCGAAATACCGGGCCGTGTTGTCGCTTCCGGTAGCAATAACAGCATCAAAACTTGTTAACCTTCCTTCGGTAAACTCAATTAGATTTTTGAACTCTGGCTCAACTGAAATCAAATATTCCGCTAAAAAAGGAAGCAACTGTTTATCGTTTGATGAGAGTTTTGCCAAAACCTTATTTCCAGTCAACAATACAGAAAGAAAATCATGAAACCCTACCAACGGAATATTTCCTGCCATAATAATGGCTATAGTTTTCGGCTTTGTATCCGGAATAGTGTAAGTAGACACCCATTTATTGATTTTTTCGTTGGTTAACGCTTCGGCCCAACTTTTAAACGTAAAATGCAGGTTGTCTTCCGTAAACCAGCCATTATGGTGTTTTGCAGTGAGTATTTTCTGTTGCATTTCAGAAAAAAAAGCATCATTATTTAAAACATCTTCTTTTTTCACGGGTGTTTCAGAAGCAAATTGCCCTAAAAAATTTCCTAAAGCGCTAAAAGCGTTAATTCTTTGATGTAATTGCATACTTGTTTGGAGTTGCCCTTTTTAGGCGTTAAATTTGCGCAAAGTTAGAAAAAGAAAACCGATGGCAATTATAATAACAGACGAATGTATCAATTGTGGTGCTTGTGAGCCAGAATGTCCTAACACGGCAATTTACGAAGGAGCTGATGATTGGCGCTATGCAGATGGTACCGACTTGGAGGGTAATGTAGTATTACCGAATGGAAAAGAGGTAGACGCAAACGAAACACAAGAGCCAGTTAGCGATGAAGTTTACTACATAGTACCTGATAAATGTACCGAATGTAAAGGGTTTCATGATGAGCCCCAGTGTGCCGCTGTTTGTCCTGTAGATTGTTGTGTGCCTGATGAAGATAACGTAGAATCTGATGAGGAGCTATTAGGAAAACAGAGTTTTATGCATCACGAATAGAAAGTGTTAAATATTAAAAATTAAAAACGCCGCAAATTTGCGGCGTTTTCTTTTTGGGGATATAAATAAGAATTATTTCATCTTATTTTTCTTTTTCATAGTTTGTTCTTGTACTTCAAGTTTGTAAACAGTTGTTACAATACTATCTGTGTTAGGGTCATAACGTTCAACTACAAAGTTTCCGTTTTGGTTGAAATATCCAAAAGAGTTGTCTCCATCTTGACTATAGATATAGTACCCTTTCTGAGATGATGGGCGAATTGTGGCAAATTCATTAGATGTATCATCTTTAATTGCCATCATTCTATATCCTTTATCCTGTGCTTCAAATGAAAACTTTCTTTCGTTGTTTCTAAAGTTAACATCTGTTTTTACTTCAGAAGGTAACATCTTGGTAGAAAAATTGGTTTTATCGGCACTTGTATTATTTAATGCAATAACCTGATCTTCTTTTGTTGTAACCTCTTTAGTATCTACATCAACCCCTTTGCTATCTTTTACATAGGTTTTTGTAGTCGTTGTTTCGGTCTTTTCATTTTTGTTTTCTTGAGCAAAAGCAGTTGTAAAAGCTGCTAGAGCGAAAACTATCAATATCTTTTTCATAACTATATATTTTATAATTATCTGATTATTATTTGTTTACCCATAAATATAAAGCCTATAACTGTTAATTATAGGAAACATATTGATAATAATTTGCCAAACTTCTTTGTGCAAATCCATATACTATTAAAATTATCTTAAATTAAAAGGAATATGCTATTTTTATATAAGTAAACTTGAATTTATGCCAATTTGGTTACATATACTTATAATTGTTCTTTTGGTTTATATAGCTGTAAGCGTACTACTATATTACCTTCAGGATTATTTTTTGTTTCAACCTGAAAAATTACCTAAGGATTTTCAATTTTTATATGAAAACCAGATGGTTAAAGAGTACAATTTAAAAACAAGGGATGGAGCAGTTATTAACGGACTTCACTTTAAAGTTGACAATCCTAAAGGAGTAGTGCTGTATTTAAAAGGGAATTCAAAAAGCATAAAAGGGTGGGGAAAGTATGCGGTTGATTTTACGAGCCAACAATACGATGTAATTATGGTAGATTACCGCGGTTTTGGGAAAAGCATAGGGAAAAGGTCTCAAAAAGCTATTAAGCGCGATTTGCAATACGTTTATGATAAGATAAGTAAGATTGTTTCAGAAAAACATATCATACTCTATGGACGTTCATTAGGCTCTGGGTTTGCCACTAAACTAGCTTCAATGAATAACCCTAAAATGTTAATACTCGATGCGCCATACTATAGCTTGACCAAGGTTACCGGGCGATATATGCCATTTATGCCGCTTTCAGTTATTCTGAAATATCCTATGCCAACTTATAAATGGCTTAAATATGTAGAGTGCCCTATACATATTATTCACGGTACCAATGATAAATTGATTCCTTTTAAAACGAGTGTAAAGCTATCCAAAATTAAGCCTAAACAAACAACTCTTTATCCGATTATTGACGGGGGGCATAAAAACATGAATGCCTTTAAATCCTATCATCAAACCCTACACCGTATTCTTGATCCAAAAAAGAGAACCATTGATTATTCCACGACCAGCCTAAAAGTTGAACATTCAGCAAAAAAGTAATATGCGAACAATTTTAAAGGGATTATTAATTGTACTTTCGGGTTATGTTATAATTATATTAGGGATGTACCTATTACAAGAAAAATTGATTTTTTTACCTACCCAACTGCCGCAGGAGCATACATATACCTTTGAACAACCTTTCACTGAATTTTTCCTGGAGGCTAAAGATGGATCAAAACTTAATGCCTTGCATTTTGAAGTAGAGAACCCGAAAGGCGTAATCCTATACTTTCATGGAAACGCCGGTAACTTGGATCGTTGGGGTGAAATAACCTCTTTTTTTACACAGTTTAATTATGATGTTGTGGTGATGGATTATCGTACGTACGGTAAAAGCACAGGAAAACTCTCAGAAAAATCACTTTATAAGGATGCCCAATTATTTTACGATTATATTTTGAAGCGTTACCCTGAAAATGAAATTACGGTTTACGGCAGGTCGCTAGGGACTACCTTTGCTACGTATGTGGCATCTACCAACCAACCTAAAAAATTGGTCTTAGAAACCCCCTTTTATAGTATGACAAATGTTGCTAAAAAAAGATTTCCTTTTTTACCAGTAGCACAATTGCTTAAATATAGATTCCCAACAAATACATTTATAAATAAAACGAATTGCCCTGTAGTTATTTTTCATGGAACAGATGACAGTGTCGTACCCTATGAATCTGGTAAAAAACTATCTGAAACATTACCAAAAGATCGTCTTAACTTTATTACTATTCCAGAAGGCGGTCACAATAATCTTATTGAATTTCAGCAATATAAAGATTCCATAGAAGGAGTACTTCAATAAAAAACCCCGGTAAAAACCGGGGCTTAATCATTTAATTTATATAAAAATTAGTTGTCTTTTTTAAGTTTCGACATTCCTTTTGGTCTGCTTTCCAGTTCCATTCGGCGTTTTTCAAGTTCTTTCTGCATTTCTCTTTTCTTTTCTAAAAGCATTTGGCGCTCTTTTTCGGCCTTAGCTTTTTGGGCAGCAATAGAAGCTTTCAGCTCTTCACTTTTTTTGTTCATATTTTGCTGAATTTTTTCAGCATTTTCTTCATCAACAGAAACCTCGTCGGCAACTACTTTTTCCGTATTATCAGACTTTGAAGTCACAACTTGAGAATTTTGGTCCTGCTTATCAGTTCCTTCTACTTTTACAACTTCATTATCTTCTTTTACTTCCTGAACAACTTTAGTGTCTACTTTTGTGTCTTTAACGGTTACTTTTTTAGTAACGGTCTCTTTTTGAACATTCTTGTTTTCTTGTGCGTTTACAGTAAACGTTACAAACAAAACAGCTATAATTGAATACAATACTTTTTTCATGATTATTAATAGTTTGGTTAATACACTGTAAATCTAGGTTATAATGTGTTAAAGTAAAGATAAGGGGCAGCCAAAATTTTCCCATATTTTATTTAGAAAAGGGATTGATAAATTCTTCTAATTGTCTGTTAATAGTGTATATTTGCGCCCAAATTATACAGTAACATGAAAGCAGGAATTGTAGGATTACCAAACGTAGGTAAATCGACCCTTTTTAATTGTCTATCCAATGCCAAAGCGCAAAGTGCCAACTTTCCGTTTTGTACCATTGAACCCAATATTGGTGTGGTAAACGTACCAGATAACAGATTGGTTAAATTAGAAGAATTGGTAAACCCGCAACGTGTATTACCTGCAACGGTTGAGATAGTTGATATTGCTGGGTTGGTAAAAGGAGCGAGCAAAGGAGAAGGATTAGGAAATCAATTTTTAGGAAACATTCGTGAAACCGATGCCATTCTGCACGTATTACGCTGTTTTGATAATGATAATGTAGTTCATGTTGATGGAAACATCAATCCTGTTCGTGATAAAGAAACTATTGATATTGAATTGCAGCTGAAAGATCTTGAAACTACTGAAAAGAAACTAGATAAGGTAAAGAGAGCTGCTAGAACGGGTAATAAAGAAGCTCAAAAAGAAGAAGCTGCTCTATTGAAAGTGAAGGAAGGGCTGGAAGCTGGTATTTCTGTAAGAGCGATTGAACTTACAGAATCTGAACGAGAAGAGTTTATTAATCAAATTCAATATATAACCGATAAGCCTGTTTTATATGTTTGTAATGTAGATGAAGATGCTGCCGTTTCTGGAAACGAATATGTAGAGCAAGTAAGAGAAGCTGTAAAAGATGAAAATGCTGAAGTAATTATTTTGGCAGTAGGAACTGAAGCAGATATTACTGAACTAGAAACTTTTGAAGAACGCCAAATGTTCTTGGAAGATTTAGGTTTAGAAGAACCAGGCTCAGCTAAATTAATTCGTAGTGCATATAAACTACTTAATTTAGAAACCTATTTTACCGCTGGTGAAAAAGAAGTTCGTGCTTGGACAATTCCAATAGGGTCTACTGCACCACAAGCTGCAGGTGTTATACATACCGATTTTGAAAAAGGCTTTATCCGTGCCGAGGTAATCAAATACGAAGACTTCGTAAATTATGGTAGCGAAGCTAAAGTACGTGATGCCGGTAAATTAGGGGTAGAAGGGAAGGAATACATAGTTAAGGATGGTGATGTGATGCATTTTAGGTTTAATGTTTAAGATGTTTTTAAAACGTCATCTGTAATCCTATTCCTTTATAAAAATCCCCAGTAGCAGACATTCCTGCGCTTGGCACTACCTCAATAGCTTTATCTTTTGTTTTATGTAATTCCGGAACAAAATAACCAGTTAAAGCTCCAAGCCCATAACCCAAAAGAACATCTGTTAAAAAGTGTTGTCCAGCTTCTAGCCTAAAGTAACCTACTGTAGCTGGAATGGCTGCTGCTCCTGCCCATACCCAAAACTTACCATTACTATCGGGATTAAAATCACTATATACTTTTGCAGTGAAAAATGTAGCAGTTGCTGCTGCTGCTACGTGTCCAGAATAAAAAGAGCGTTGTCCATTGTTGCTAATCCTTCTAGCAAGTGAAGTATCTCCACTTTCATCATATACATATGGGCGCGATCTATTAACAAAAGCAGCAGTCATGGTATACAATGAGGCTGTTGTTGCTAAACTTTCAATATATAATCCTGCAATTTGTCCAGTATGTTCATTCGCTTCATCATCAAACAAAAGAACAAGGGGTGAAGCAAAAGAAACGGCAAAAGGAATATCGCTTATAGAATTTGCGTTTTCTGAATGATTACCAACTGCCCAACGGTCTAAAAAATTAATATTATCCTGATCGGCTATAATACTATTTAGTTCTGCTTCAGTAATATCATCTTTTTCTGTAATAAAATAAAGTCCTAATCCACTTGTCCCTATTCCGGCTCCGGTCCATATTCCATCACGCACCCAATCCCATTCATATGGGGATTGTTTTGTTTGTGAAAAACCTGATATAGAAATTAATAAGACTAAGAATGTTAAGATTGTTTTTTTCATAATCATTAAATATATAATTATCTTAAAGTAATTAGTTTTGTTTTAACATTCCCTTAGAGGCTTTTTATAATACATTTTTGAAATGCGAACAGAATTTATAGGGAATTCATTTTTAACAGTATATTCGTGGCACTTATAAAAATCAATGAATAGAAAAGAACTCTTATTGTTTATAGCGGTAGCTTTACTTCTATTAATCGAATTTATTGCATTTAGTGACTTGCCATTTTTTTGGGATGGTATAAGTAAGGCGAATCGAGCGACGTGGATTTACGAAAACAATTTCTCTAACTTAATTCTTCCAACTGAATATTCATCTGGTCATCCTCCGCTATGGATCACAAGCTTGGCTTTATTCTGGAAGTTGTTTGGACAAACTCTTTTTTCTTCTAGATTGCTCTTATTATTTGTGAACCTTGGTGTTTTTTACCAAATCTTACTTTTATGCAAACGTAACTTTAGTGTTTCAGTTCCAATATTTATGTTTTTGTTGGTGTGCATAGATCCAACCTTGCTTGCACAGACCACAAGTTTAAACAACGACATGATGTTACTGTTCTTCACTCTATTTTCTTTGAATGCCCTTCAAAAGAACAGTTGGTTACTCTACGCAATCGCTCTATCAGGATTATTGCTCACTAATTTACGGGGTATATATTGTTTTGTTGCTTTATTGTTGATACATATAATCTATAACAGAAGAAGGCTGTTAACGTTCAATCGGAATATGATTTACGCGTATTGTATTGCTGTTTTTACCTTCGGAATATTTTTAATCTATCAATATTCTGAATTAGGCTGGGTGCTCATAACTAAAAACGAAAATTTTTCCGAACATAGAAAAACCACAACTTTTATGTTGATGATAAAAAACACGATAGTCTATTTTAAGAACTTATTGGATTTTGGCCGAATTTTCCTTTGGGTTCCCTTAGTGTTACTTTTGTGGAAGGGTATTAGGCAAAAAAAGCATTCACTCGACGTTCCATCACAGCGTGTTTTTATTGCTTTGTTGGTTTTTACAATAGTCTTCTTTTTTGGTTTTGTCCCTTTTAGTAACCCCATGGGGCCAAGGTATTTAATGGTTTGTTATATTTTAAGTGCTATTCTTTTAACAAACTTACTATTTACTGTTTCAGCAAACAGAAAAAGAAGACGTGGTGTCTTAATTATTGTTACGGTAGCATTGGTTTCAGGTCATTTTTGGATTTATCCCGCTACTATTTCTCAGGCCTGGGACAGTAGTTTCGCACACTTAGGCTATTTTAGTAAAGAAGAGAAAATGCTGAAATTTTTAGAAAAAGAAAACATACGTCCTTCCGAAGTTGGTACACACCTGCGTTTTAACGGTAGGCGAGTGGCTTATCTCTCAAAAGATAAGGGTGTTTCTGAAATTTTCCCTGTTGTAGACTTGAAAACAAATAAATATGTGATTTTATCAAACATTGAAAATAGCACAAGTGATGAAACCATTTTAGAATTACGAAATAATTGGGAAGAAGTCAAAACTTATGAAAATCTAGGCGTTTTCGTGACTTTATATAAAAATCCTGTTATTGGTGATAGAATTCAGAACCCTTAAAGCAAGAAAATAATTTCTAAAAAAAATTACTAACAATACCCTGTAAATTATTGTTAATTACTTTCGTGTTTTCAGGTTTAAAAATTAAAGCTTAAACCCTATATTTAGGGCATATTCACGATTTTTTATGGCAGATACAAAATACACTGAAGATAATATTAGGTCGTTAGACTGGAAAGAGCATATTCGTATGCGTCCTGGTATGTACATTGGAAAGTTAGGCGATGGCTCATCACCAGATGACGGTATTTATATATTGCTTAAAGAAGTGATAGACAACTGTATAGATGAGTTTGTCATGGGGGCCGGTAAAACAATTGAAGTCCGAATTAAAGATAAAGAAGTAAAAGTTCGCGATTATGGTCGCGGTATTCCATTGGGTAAAGTTGTGGATGTGGTTTCAAAAATGAACACCGGTGGTAAGTATGATACCCGTGCTTTTAAAAAATCAGTAGGGTTAAATGGTGTTGGTACAAAGGCCGTAAATGCATTATCTGCTTTTTTTAAAGTAGAATCGGTACGAGATGGACAACATAAATCGGCAGAATTTAGCTTGGGAGAGCTTAAAAAAGATGCCGATATTGAAGAATCTGGTAAACGAAAAGGAACCCGAATCGAATTTATCCCAGATGAAGCTATTTTCAAAAACTTCAAGTACCGAAATGAGTACGTAGAAAAAATGTTGAAAAACTACGTATATCTCAATCCAGGACTTACGATAGATTTTAATGGAGAAAAATTTAAATCTGAAAATGGATTAAAAGATCTTCTTGAAGACAAAATGTCTAAGGAAGACATGCTGTATCCCATCATTCATCTAAAAGGGGAGGATATTGAGGTTGCTTTAACACATAGCAAAACTCAATATAGCGAAGAATATCACAGCTTTGTTAACGGACAGAATACCACGCAAGGTGGTACACACCAATCGGCTTTTAGAGAAGCCATTGTAAAAACAATTCGTGATTTTTATGGTAAAAATTACGAATCTAGTGATGTGCGTAAATCGATAGTTTCGGCTATTAGTATTAAAGTAATGGAACCTGTTTTTGAGAGCCAAACCAAAACAAAACTAGGTTCAACCGATATGGGAGGGAAGTTACCAACGGTACGAACCTACATCAATGATTTTGTAAAAAAATATTTAGATAATTATCTGCATAAAAATCCTGAGGTTGCCGAGGCAATTCAGCGAAAAATAATCCAAGCAGAACGTGAACGTAAAGATTTAAAGGGAATTCGAAAATTAGCACGTGACCGTGCCAAAAAAGCGAGTCTACACAATAAAAAACTGCGTGATTGTCGAGTACATTTAGGCGATATGAAAAAAGAACGTCGCCTAGAAACCACCTTGTTTATAACAGAGGGGGACTCAGCGAGTGGTAGTATTACCAAAAGCCGTGATGTGAATACACAAGCCGTATTTTCGTTACGTGGTAAGCCGCTTAACAGCTACAATATGAGCAAGAAAATCGTGTATGAAAACGAAGAATTTAACCTCTTGCAAGCTGCACTGAATATTGAAGATTCTATGGAAGATCTTCGGTATAACAACATTGTAATTGCGACGGATGCCGATGTCGATGGAATGCACATTCGTTTATTGTTAATCACATTTTTTCTTCAATTTTTCCCTGAATTGATTAAAAACGGGCATTTGTACATTCTGCAAACCCCATTGTTTAGGGTTCGGAATAAAAAAGAGACCATTTATTGTTATTCAGAAGAAGAACGGAGAAGTGCCATGGAAAAACTAAAGCCAAAACCTGAAATCACCCGATTTAAGGGACTGGGTGAAATTTCACCGGACGAGTTTCAGCATTTTATTGGCGATAATATTCGGTTGGACCCTGTTATGTTGGACAAAGCCATGAGCATTGACGAATTGCTGAAGTTTTACATGGGTAAAAACACCCCAGACCGACAGGAATTCATTATTGAAAACCTAAAGGTTGAACTGGATGAAATTGAACCAGCAGTTTAAACTTGAACATTTAAGAAAGTATAAGCCAGATTTATATAAATAACTACCAAAGGAAATAGCTATCTAACTTATGAGTGAAGAACTCAACAACGAAGAAGAATTAAACCCGCAAGAAGAAACTTCTGAAAACAGTGAAACAATTACTAAAGTTACCGGTATGTACCGTGACTGGTTTTTAGACTATGCCAGTTATGTAATTTTAGAACGTGCCGTTCCGGCAATAGAAGATGGTTTTAAGCCTGTGCAACGCCGTATCATGCATTCTATGAAAGATTTAGATGATGGGCGTTATAATAAAGTTGCGAATATTGTAGGGCACACCATGCAGTATCACCCACACGGTGATGCCAGTATCGCTGATGCGATGGTGCAAATTGGTCAAAAAGACCTATTAATAGATACCCAAGGTAACTGGGGAAACATTTTAACCGGTGACCGGGCAGCAGCTTCTCGATATATTGAAGCAAGATTGTCAAAGTTTGCACTCGATGTTGTGTATAATCCAAAAATCACCGGTTGGCAAGCGTCGTATGACGGTCGTAAAAAAGAGCCAATAAATTTGCCGGTTATGTTTCCGTTATTGCTCGCACAAGGTGCAGAGGGGATTGCAGTAGGGCTTTCTACAAAGGTATTACCACATAATTTTATTGAATTAATTGATGCTTCAATTAAACACCTGCAAGGAAAACGCTTTCAGTTAGTTCCCGATTTTCCAACTGGTGGTATTATGGATGCAACCGACTATAAAGACGGCGTTCGTGGTGGTAAAATTCGAAGCCGTGCGAAAATTAGTCAGTATGATAAAAACATACTGGTTATAACCGAGATACCCTATGCAACCACAACAACATCTTTAATTGAATCCATCTTAAAAGCCAATGAAAAGGGCAAAATAAAAGTCAAAAAAATTGAAGATAATACAGCTGCCGAAGTAGAGATTTTGGTACACATACCAAGCGGTATTTCGCCAGATAAAACAATCGATGCGCTGTATGCATTTACAAACTGTGAAAACTCAGTTTCGCCTTTAGGATGTGTTATTGAAGACAACAAACCGTTATTTGTAGGAGTTTCAGAAATGCTTCGCCGTTCAACTGATAGAACCGTAGAGCTACTAAAAAGCGAGTTGGAAATAAAACTCGACGAATATGAAGAGCAATGGCACTTTGCTTCATTAGAGCGAATTTTTATTGAAAACAGAATCTATCGTGATATTGAAGAAGAAGAAACTTGGGAGGGTGTAATCAAAGCTATTGATAAAGGATTAAAACCTCATATTAAGCATTTAAAACGTGCCGTAACCGAAGAGGATATCGTTCGACTGACTGAAATTAGAATTAAGCGTATTTCTAAGTTTGATATTGATAAAGCACAGCAAAAAATTGATGCGCTGGAAGATAACATTGCTCAAATAAAGCATCACTTAAAAAACCTAATTGAATACGCAATAGATTATTTTAAGCGTCTTAAAAAAGACTATGGCGAAGGGAAAGAACGCAAAACTGAAATACGCGTTTTTGAAGATATTGAAGCCACTAAAGTTGTAATTAGGAACACCAAGCTATATGTAAACAGAGAAGAAGGGTTTATTGGTACAAGCCTTCGTCGTGATGAATACGTTACAGACTGTAGCGATATTGATGATATTATCTGTTTTACTGAAGAAGGAAAGATGATGGTCACAAAGGTTGACTCTAAAACTTTCATTGGAAAAAACATTATCCATGTAGCGGTCTTTAAAAAGAAAGACAAGCGCCGTATATATAATATGATTTATCGGGACGGAAAAAATGGAACTACTTATGTAAAGCGTTTCTCGGTAACCTCGATGACACGTGATCGTGAATATGACTTAACGCAAGGAACCAAAGGAAGTAAAGTTCTGTATTTTACTGCAAACCCTAACGGAGAAGCCGAAGTGGTAACGGTTCTTTTAAGACAAAAAGGAAATATCAAAAAACTGAAATTCGATCTCGATTTTGCAGACCAAAACGTAAAAGGGCGAAACTCTAAAGGGAATATTGTTACCAAATACCCAGTAAAACGCGTAGAATTAAAAGAAAAAGGACTGTCTACTTTAAAACCACGTAAAATATGGTTTGATGAAACTGTAAAGCGCCTTAATATGGACAATAGAGGTGAGTTGTTAGGGCAGTTTAGAAGTGAAGATCGGCTTTTAATAGTAAACCAGGACGGAACGGTAAAAACCGCTGTGCCCGAACTTACATTGCGTTTTGATGACGATATGATAGTTCTTGAAAAGTGGGAGCCAAAAAAACCACTCTCAGCTATTTATTGGGACGGAGAAAAAGAGCTGTTTTATGTAAAACGCTTTTTGGTAGAAAACCCAGACAAGGAAGAAGTGATTATCTCAGATCACCCAAATTCGTATCTCGAAAAAATATTTACTGAATACCGTCCTATGGCCGAAGTAGTTTTTGTAAAACAACGCGGTAAAGAGCGGGAAGATAATTTGGAAGTAAATCTGGAAGAATTTATTGCTATAAAGGGCATCACCGCTTTAGGAAACCAACTAACAAAAGATAAGGTGCTTGAAATAAACACCTTAGATCCGTTACCTTACGATCCGCCAAAAGAGGTTTCGGCAGAAGATATGGATGTGGTTGATGAAGAAGCTGTTTCAGAAGAAAATAATGATGATGAAAACGACGACGGTGAAGGACAGACCAAATTATTTTAAATATAATTAAAAGAGAATGGCAGGTTTAATTCAAGAGTTTAAAAACTTTGCTATAAAAGGCAATATGATCGACATGGCGGTCGGAATTATTATCGGTACCGCCTTTAATAATGTGGTTAGTACTTTGGTGAAAAAAGTGGTAATGCCTCCGCTTTCCTTGTTGACAGATGATGTAAACCTCATTGATAAAAAGTACGTCCTTCGCCAAGCTGCAGAAGGGGTTGATGAAGTTGCGATTGGCTATGGTGAGCTTATGGAAGTGCTGATAGATTTTCTAATTATAGCCTTTACCATTTTTGTGGTAATAAAATTTATCAATCGTTTCAAGAAAAAATCTGAAGACCCTAAAAACAAAGCGGTCGAAACCCCTAAAAATATTGAATTGCTTTCCAATATTGAGAAGCTAATGGAAGAGCAGAACAACTATCTTAAACAAAAAAAATAAGGTTTTATATTTTTATACAGTCATTTTTAATAAATTGAAAGATTCAAGTTCCCCTTTGTTTTAAAAATGAGTAAAAAAACTCCAAAGAAATTTTACTATATTTCAATATCTACATCTGTGATATTGATCGCCCTTTCCTTATTTATTTTTTTTAGTGCTAAATCTGAATTAGACAAAGAATACAATGATCAGGTTAAAACCATGGGGGAGTTAACCATCAAAAGTTTTAAAGAGACTGTTTTCAACAACATTATTTATTTAGAAAATTTAAAAGAAAGAATCGTTGAAAGTAATGGTAATTATTTTAAATACTGGAAAAATGACGCCCGTCGAATTATTGACCAGAACCCAGCCTTAAAGTTTATAGAATATATTGACAGCGATGGTATAATTAAAGAAATCGTGCCTTTTAAGCCTAATGAAGAAGCGCTTAATATTGATCTTAAAAAAATCTCATATCGTTATCCTGAATGGAAAAAACACAGTAATAATAATACTACAAACATTACAAATTGGATTAAACTAACACAAGGAGGGTATGTTTTCTTGGTTGATGTTCCTATTTATTATAATGGAAAATTCCACGGAACAATAACAGCCGGAATGGATTTTGAAGACCCATTTAATTCTATTAGCTCTAATCTTGACGAGCATTCTGTAACAATACAAGATGGCCAAGGGACCGTTTTTTATAGTTACAATACTATAAAGCCAGAAAACCAAAGCAATGCTATAGCTTTTAAGTCTATAGTTACGGTTGATGCACTGGATAAAAACAATTGGGACTTCAATTTTTTATACTACCAAAACCAAGGTTTTAAAGATCGCCAGTTTGTTCAAAGAGTAACGCTTGTATTTGGAATAATCCTATCGTTTTTAATAGGATTACTAGTGCTTTTTTACCTAAATGTTAATGAAAAAGCCAAAGAACTATCACTTGCGAATAAGAATTTAACGCAATTAAATAAGCAGATTAGAAAGCAAAAAGAAAAAGCGACTAAAGCATCTAAAGCTAAAACACAGTTTTTATCAAACATGAGTCACGAGATAAGAACCCCTTTAAATGCGATATTAGGTATAGCAGAAGTAATCCATGTTGAAGAGATGGATAATGAAAATAAAAGTTATGTTGAGCTAATAAAAAACTCCTCAAAATCACTTTTGGCACTTGTTAATGATATTTTAGATATTGATAGAATTGAGTTAGGCAAGACTGAAATGTTAGAATCTTATTTTCAGCCTAAAAATACGCTGCAAAAAGTCATCAACACTTATGAACCTGAAATAAAGAAAAAAGGACTAAAACTTTTAACTAATTTCCCTGAAACCTCTTCAAACATGGTAATAGGGGACCATTCAAAAACCATTCAGATATTTACCAATCTTTTAAATAATGCTGTAAAATTTACATATAAAGGAAGTATACAAGTAGATTATCACGAAGAAATTATCGATGATAATTTACATTTTCAATACTCGGTGAAAGATACGGGAATAGGGATGTCTGAAGAACAACTTCCTTTGGTTTTTGACAGATTTGTCCAAATAGATGATGGGACTCGAAAGAAACATAGCGGAAGTGGTTTAGGATTGGCAATAACAAAAGAGTTAGTTGATTTTTTAAAAGGCTCAATTTTCGTAAAAAGCAAACCTAATGAAGGAACTAAATTTGATGTAAAGCTATCATTTCCTATCGTTGACGATATAGCTGAAGAAGAGATAGATTATTTAAAACTGAATGATGTAGAGATTTTGATTGTCGATGATAATAAAATCAATACCATTGTTTTAGAAAAAGTATTAAATAAATCTAATTTAAATGCCGATGTTGCTTTAAGCGGAGAGGAATGTCTTTCAAAACTAGAGAAGAAACAATATGATCTAATTTTTATGGATGTGCATATGCCAAATCTTGATGGTTATGAGGTAGTTGAAAAAATTAGGCTCAATAATAAAAATACTGTCATTTTTGGAGTTTCTGCAGATGTTACGCGACAAGCCATATTAAAAGGAAAAAAAGTAGGGATGAATGAATATCTTATAAAACCAATCGATCAAAAAAGGCTTTTTTACTTAATGGCAAAATACTTCAGAAAGTAATTTCTTTGCTTAGACACACCTTAGGTCTTTCAGAAAAGTATCGAACAGTTATTTTACCTTTGTTGCAGTTCCTTTTTGTTTCTTAGTCTGTCCAACTATATTATATTCAAAAGTGTATTCATCTCCATCCGTAGTTAAGATTTTCATGTGTATAGCTTTTTCTTCAGCCCGATTTTTAGGGTTAATCTTTTTTACTATATACTCACAATCGTTAATCCACCGTATGCTTGAGGTATCGGCTTTTCCTTGATAGTAATCTATTTCTATCGAGTCGTTGCGCATAAAAGTAGTTGTTTCGAGCTGTGTGCCAACCAAGGCTTTAAACTCAAAAGTTCCATTTTTAAATTTTTTACAGTTTCTTTCCGGCTGATAACAGCTTATTAGGGTAAGTAATATTATAATTGAGGTAAATAAACGCATAAAAATAATTTCTATGCAAATTTCTATAATTAAAAGCAATTATAGAATGCTTTATAAAGAATTATTGCAGGACAATATACATTTGAGAGTACTAATTATTGTACGCTTTAAAACTTCCATCTTTATAGAAGATTATAATTTTATCAATTTCACCTTCATTGGTAGAAGCAATCTTTTTATGTGAAACTTGATTTGAAGTAAAACTGGTTGTTAAATTCTTTTTTTCACCACCATCCTGTTCGTTTTTTTCTTTTTGGGCAGGGAAGGAGCCTTTTCCATTTAATAGCCAATACAATTCTACCTCTGGAAATTTTTGAACTACTTTCATCACGAATTCCAAACTGGGTTTATTCCTACCGGAGAGTAAATGCGAAATAGTGGAGCGGTTAAAATCGATCGCTTCAGAAAAAGCAGTTGCAGATAAACCATAGAAATCCATGATTTTTTCCAGTCTTTTTGTGAAATTTTCACTGTTTACCATTGTAACACCATTCTAACTCTTGTGATGGTTACAAATGTAATCAATAAAGGTTTTATTTGCAAAAACGAATAGTAAAACAGCTATTAAATATTAAATTAAAAGTTCATATAATATGTATTAAATAATTAGAATATAGTATTTTACATTTTAATTAATATTTTTGTTAAAAAATAACTGTTTAATAATGGTGATAAGCAGGATTGGTGTTTACTTTTGTACACAAAATCTTATAAATTTATTGGTTACAAATGTAAACATAGTGTTGTTTACCTTTGACAACAGAAATATATTTATGAATCTACAAGAAACCTACAGAACCCTTTTTTTAGCACCCATTCAAGGTCGGTATATTACGTTAAAACATATTCGTCCGCTGTTAGAAACCAATTCTAAAATTGAAATAGTTAAGGAAGGTATTTCAGAAAAAGGAAAAGAGATTCCCGTTTTAAAAATTGGAAACGGCTCTAAAAATGTTTTGGCGTGGTCTCAAATGCACGGAAATGAATCAACCACTACTAAAGCTATTTTTGATTTTTTGGGATGTATCGATCAAGAAAAAGTATTTCAGAAAGAGATAAAGACGTTTTTAAGCTCATATACCTTATATATAGTCCCTATTTTAAATCCAGACGGAGCTGAAGCCTATACTCGTGAAAATGCCAATGATGTTGATCTCAACAGGGACGCCAAAGCGCTTACACAAAAAGAAAGTAGGCTGTTAAATGCTTTATTTACTGAAATCAACCCTGTTTTATGCCTTAATCTACACGATCAGCGTACTATTTATGGCTTAGATACCAATAAGTCAGCCACAGTTTCGTTTTTGTCACCTGCTGCTAATATAGAACGGACGGTTACAAGTGCAAGGAAGATTGCTATGCAATATATTGTGGGAATGAATCACGTATTACAATCTTTTATACCCAATCAAGTAGGGAGGTACGATGATACTTTCAATGCAAATTGTGTTGGCGACAGCTTTACTGCAGCTGGAGTACCAACCATTTTATTTGAAGCGGGGCATTATGCAAATGACTACCAACGTGAAAAAACTCGAGAATTTATTTTTTATGCATTGTTGGAGCTATTCGGTATACTTTCTTCAGAAGAGAAAATTAATGATTATAAAAAGTATTTTACTATTCCGAAAAATAAAAAGAATTTTAGAGATGTTATTTTACGAAATGTCAATTTAGAAAAGGGAAAACGCTCTGTATCGATAGCTATACAGTATAAAGAGAAGCTCATTGATGATAAAATCCAGTTTGCGCCATATATAGAAGAAGTTGGTGATTTGTCAAATTATCGCGGTCATAAGGAAATAGATATTAATAATAGAGATCTATTAATAAATTCTCAAAAAAAAGTTAATATTGACGAAAAAGTTTTAACAATTCATTGTAAAAATAATGGTAAGGAAATTATTTTGTAATAAACTGCTCCTTTTTTTATGAAAAACTTAGTATTTTTGCATTCGTAAAAAAAGAAAAAGCTATGGCAAAATTTAAATTAGACGAAACAGATCACAAAATACTCGATATGCTTATCGAAAATACACGAACAGCATTTACCGATATTGCAAAAAAGTTAGGTATTTCAGCCGGTACGGTGCATGTACGTGTTAAAAAAATGGAAGATGCAGGGTTTATTACAGGATCTTCTCTTAAGTTAGACTATAAAAAATTAGGGTATTCTTTTATAGCGTACGTTGGAGTGTTTCTTCAGAAAACCTCTCAAACTCAGTTTGTATTAGAACGAATTAATGAAATTCCCTTTGTAACAGTTGCACACGTTACAACTGGCAAGTTTAATGTCTTTTGTAAAATACGGGCAAAAGATACTAGCCATGCAAAAGATATAATTTATCAAATAGATGATATTGAAGGGGTTACACGAACTGAAACCATGATATCGCTGGAAGAAAGCATTAATGACAAAAAACGATTGATGCACTCTATCTTTATGGATATTCAATAAGAAGTAAAATCTAAACAATATTTTAGTTTACCCTTTGCATATTGGCAAAGGGTTTTTTTATCTTTAATACTTAAACAATTTTACTTCACGATGACGACCAAAATTCCAAAATCCCAATACGACTCTTATTTTGAACACTATATAAGTTTAGTTGAAGAGTACCCGCTGGATAAAGCATTAGCCTCTGGAATGCTAACAACAACCAATTTTTATGAATCCCTTTCCGAAGAAAATTGGGCTCATCGATATGCTGAAGGAAAATGGACCCCAAAAGAAATATTACTGCACGTAATAGATACAGAGCGTATTTTTTGTTCTCGAGCCTTGCAAATAGCACGCTCTGAAAATACAGTATTATCTGGTTTTGATGAAAATTTATTTGCGGAAAATTCAAATGCAAATGAGCGTACGGCAGAAGATTTAATTAATGAATATATAAGTGTTCGCACCGCAACTATCTCTCTTTTTAAAAGTTTTTCTGAAAAAACAATGAACAATACCGGCGTGGCCAATGAAAAACCACTTTCCGTTCAAGCTGCAGGACATATAGTTTGTGGACACGAACTGCACCACATCAATATTATTAAAGACCGCTACCTGTAATGAATGTTTTTTCTTTTTTAAAGAAAACGTATATAAGTTGGGACAAAAATGATCCTTGGGCAAAAAGCGCCGTGATTGCATATTATGCTTTGTTTTCATTACCATCATTATTAATGATAACAGTTCATATAGCCGGATTGTTTTATGGCCGCGAAGCCGTACAAGGAAGGATAACCGAAGAAATTGGGGGTTTAATAGGGCAGGGAAGTGCAGAAGCTATTGAAACGATGATTGCCAATGCTGCTCTTGAAGATAGTTCAATAATTACAATTATATTAGGTGTTGGGATGCTGGTTTTCGCTGCAACAGGGGTGTTTTTTCAACTTCAAAAAGCTTTGAATGATATTTGGAGTGTTCGGGCTAAAGAAGAGGGGTTTGTAAATATTTTAAAAAGAAGAGCTACCTCTTTTGGACTTGTTTTGGCAATTGGATTGTTGCTTTTGATCTCCTTATTTATTTCGGCAGCAATTTCAGCGATAAGTAATTTGTTGAGTGATTATTACTCCGAAGCTTCTTCCGTTATAGTTACTATTTTAAATTTCCTCATTTCAGAAATATTCATCACAGCATTATTTGCTTCTATTTTTACCATTTTGCCGGATGTAAAGATAAAATGGAAAACCACTTTATTGGGCGCTTTATTTACATCCTTATTATTTTTGGTAGGAAAATACATTATCGGTTTTTACTTTTCACAATCAAATCCCGCATCAGTTTATGGTGCTGCAGGAAGCGTAGTGCTTATTCTTCTTTGGGTATATTATACGTGCCTTATCCTGTTTTTTGGAGCCGAACTTACTGTAAATTGGGCATTGTACAGGAAGATTAAAATAGTACCTACCAAACACGCTACGCTATCTTACGAAAAAGAACTCGCCGAACTTAGGAACTACAAGGCCAAGATAGAAGAAGATCGTAAAAAAGCTGAAAAACTTAAGAACTGCTAAGTCTTAATATCTTTAACACACTTTAACCCAAGCTTAATACCAAACCTTTGGAAACACTAGTGAATAGGGCTATATTGTAACTGAACTGATTTATGAACGAAAGATAAAAATAATATTATGGACAAGAGAATAGCAATTATAGCAACAGATGGATTTGAAGAATCTGAATTAAAATCACCTAAAGAGGCGATGGAAAAAGAAGGTTTTACCGTTGATATCGTCAGCGAAGAAACCGGAACCATTAAAGCTTGGGCAGATGGAAACTGGAGTACAGAATACACTGTAGATAAAACCATCAATAACATCAATGCAAATCAATACCATGCACTGGTACTACCTGGTGGGGTAATCAATCCCGACAAGCTACGTAGAAACGAAGACGCATTGATTTTGGTGCGAGACTTTTTTAAGCAAAAGAAACCAGTTGCTGCAATTTGCCACGGACCTCAAGTATTGATTTCTGCAGATGTAGTTAAAGGAAGAAAAATGACTTCATTTAATTCCATCAAAGATGACTTGATCAATGCAGGAGCAAATTGGGTAGACGAAGAAGTAGTTGTTGATGAAGGGTTTGTAACCAGTAGAAACCCAAATGACTTACCGGCATTTAATTCAAAATTAATTGAAGAGATAAAAGAAGGTAAGCATGAATTGCAACACGCTTAATAATTGATTATTAAGACACAAACTAAAAAGAGGCGGATTTTTCCGCCTCTTTTTAATTTTATTTATTCCTCTTCATCACCAGGTAATGGTTTTTCAGGGATTTCACTTATCGGTTCGGAATAATCTTCCACGTCATAATCATCTTCTTCAAATTTGGCCATAGTGTCTTCAAGTCGTGAGCTCACTTTTACCAAATAGATAGAATCTTCTGTACGCACTTCAACAGCATCTACCGTTTCATTTTTTGCATTTTTAAAACGTATCACGTGGTCGTCGTCATACCCATCTGGATACTTCTCAACCAATAGCGATAGTATTTCTGGGGTCAATTTTTTAAAATCTACAATAACTCGTTTCATTTGTATTTACTGTTGTTGGTTTGTCTATTTATATCTTCAAAAATAAAAGAGATAATGGTATTTCAAAATATATTTTTAAAAATTTTCATAATAATTAAAAGCTTCATGGATAAGTTCGTTTTTAACTGTACAGTTTATTTTATAATTGCCTATATCATGCAGCAATACAAAGTATACAGTCCCGCCACTATTCTTTTTATCAAAAATCAATAATTTAATTATTTGCTCGATATCTTCTTTATTGAAAGAGACTTTTTTAAAGTTGCTCAAGATAACAGTTGTAATTTCATCTAATTTTTTCTTCGGAAACGAACAAAGCTCAGATGAAATATATGTTGCCAGTATCATACCAATAGCAATAGCTTCACCATGAAGTAACTCTTCTTTTGAAGCTTCTATAAAATATGACTCAATGGCGTGCCCAAGTGTATGACCGTAGTTTAATGTTTTCCTACGGCCTTTTTCCAGAGGGTCTTCAGTTACTACTTCATTTTTAATTAAAACGGACTCCCAGATTAGATCACTGGCTTTAGGTGTATCGTTAACATTAAAATACTGTACTTTTTGCCAATACGCTTCAGAATGTATTAAACCATGTTTTAGCATTTCAGCTAAACCGGAAGTTACATGGGCCTGCGGTAATGTATCTAAAAAAGCAATGTCAATAATTACTTGTATTGGTTTTTTTATAACACCAACCTGGTTTTTTAAGCTTCCCAGATCGACACCATTTTTTCCACCTACCGATGCATCGACCATCGCCAATAGGGAAGTAGGGATGTTAATAAAAGAAATGCCTCGTTTAAAGGTACAGGCCACAAACCCACCAAGGTCTGTTACTACGCCACCTCCTAAATTAATAAGAAGGCTATTGCGGTCTGCTCCTTTTTCAGATAGTTTATTCCAAAGCTTTACACAGGTTGAAATGGTTTTATTGGTTTCGCCAGGGGGAATACAGAGTATTTCAGGTTCTTGGTTAAAACTTGTCTTTTTCAATACATAAGGAAGGCAAAGTTCTTTTGTATTCTCATCAGTTAAAATAAAAATTTTTGTAGGATTGAGGCTAGCTATTTGATTTTCAAAAACTTCCCAAGCATTCGTATCGCCACAAACTGAACCTTCTTTATTATTAAGTTGTTTCATCTATCAAAAACTGATTTCTGCTGTTTATTCATCGTCAAATCTAACTATATTTGCGCAGATTACATTTATATGGAAACGAATTTACTGTTTAATAATACTGAAATAGCGTTCAAGCTCAAATCTGATGCTGAAGTAGAGCGAGCGTACTTTTTGTTTAAAATGATAGCAAACGAACCTTTGGTGCGCATAGGCACGGCGGTTACTAAGTTTGCATTGAATATAAACCTTCCTGTAGAAGGGTTGATCCGTTCCACGGTGTTCGACCATTTTTGCGGGGGTGTAAGCGAAAAAGACTGTATGAACACGGTAGATGCTCTTTATAGAGCGAACGTATATTCAGTATTGGATTATTCAGTAGAAGGGAAAGAGGATGAGGCTCAGTTTGATAAAACTATGGATAAAATAGTGGAACTGACCAGTTTTGCTCAAAATAAAAAAGCCATGCCTTTTGCTGTTTTTAAACCCACAGGTCTTGGCCGGTTTGAATTATGGCGTAAACAAACAGAAAACGAAACACTTACCAAGGAAGAGGAAGCCGAATGGAACCGAATTGTAAATCGTTATGAAACTGTTTGTAAAGCAGCAGACGACTGTGGAGTTTCACTCCTGGTAGACGCAGAAGAGTCTTGGATACAAGATGCTGCCGATACACTCTGTGAGCAAATGATGGAGAAATATAACAAAGAGCGAGTGGTTATTTTTAACACTTTACAATGTTATCGGTGGGACAGGGAAGAATATCTTCATAAGCTACATACAAAAGCCAAGGAGAAAAAATTTAGATTAGGTTTTAAAGTAGTTCGTGGGGCATATATGGAGAAAGAACACGAACGAGCAGAAGAAAATGGGTATCCAACTCCTATTTGTGAAAGTAAACAAGCCACTGATGATAATTTTAATCAGGTAACTAAATATATCCTAGATAACCTGAATGATATAACAATATACATAGGCACGCATAATGAAGTGAGCTGTTATTTGGCCATGGAAATCATGAAGACAAAAGAACTGGAGAAGAATGATGAGCGAGTTTGGTTTGGTCAATTATATGGAATGAGCGATAATATTAGTTACAATCTAGCCAGCGAAGGGTTTAATGTGTCTAAGTACATGCCTTTTGGCCCTGTAAAAGATGTTATGCCTTATTTAATACGTCGTGCCGAAGAAAATACTTCAGTTGCTGGACAAACGAGTAGAGAACTTATTTTACTCAAAAACGAACGCAAGCGTCGCGGCATTTTTTAAGAGTGTGTGTACTAGCTCCTTCAAAATTTGTATTTTTAGTTTTGTAACGATACAGTAGGGTATAGGCTTAATTGTGTTTACTCTTGTGTTGTGTGTAAGCAAGACAAAAATTGCGATGAAAACAAAACTGATTACAATAACATTAATATTAACAAGCATATCGCTATTAGGACAATCGGTTTCAAAAAGCGAATTGAAAAATATCCTTAAGGAAACACTTACTAAATCTAGGGATTATGTATCAGGTGCGACTAACTCTTGGTTCTATAACAATAGTCAAAATGATTATAAAATTCAAGACACTTTAACTTTTAGTATTGCTCGAAATTATAAAATAAATTATTGCAAAATAGTTAATTGGACTTTCTCCAAATGGAATAGTTTTCGTCTTGAATTCGCTGATTACTGTGAGGAACCGCCAATAAAATCAGCTTCAAACGACAATGACTATTATGAGTTTATAATTGAGGAAAATGACGATATTGTATTTGTTTTATTAAAAAATGTAAACGGAATTCAGGATAAATTTAAAGTTATTGAACTGACCGAAAACGAGCTGATTGATAGTGGAAATTACCAATTTGATTATACAATTAAACTGAAGCGAATAAAATAATGCCAGTACATATAACATATAACCTTAATTGTGGCTATGGTTGTTTATCTAAATGAAATGTCATTCAAATTTCACTATCTTACCAAATGAAATAAAATAACAACCTAAAAAGTTGCAACTGACGGTTATACCAACCGTTGATTTTAATACGATAAGGAAAATATAAACAATCAACTATGGATGTAGCCGAACTTATAGGTAAAGTATTTTTACCATTATCTCTTGCTATTATTATGTTAGGTATGGGAATGACTTTAGTTCCTGCCGATTTTACTAGAATTATAAAATACCCCAAAGCAATTTTAATTGGTCTTACCAATCAGCTTATCTTTTTGCCTATTATTGGATTTTTATTGGCTATAGGTTTTAACCTAAACCCTGTAATGGCAGTTGGGGTAATGGTTTTAGCTAGTTGTCCTGGCGGTCCTACCAGTAATTTAATAACACAGGTTTGTAGAGGTAACATTGCATTATCGGTCACATTAACTGCTATTGCTAGTATTGTAAGTATCTTAACAATACCATTTATTCTATCCTATGCGTTAGAATATTTTGGCAGTAACACAGATGTAGTTATTAAGCTACCCATTATAGATACCATAATTCAAATAATGGGTATCACTGTGATTCCTATTTCGTTAGGAATGCTCATTCGTAAATACAAAACCAATTTTGCAATAGGAATGGAAAAACCTATGCGTATTGCTTCTACAGTTATTTTCATACTGGTTTTCGTCGCAGTGTTAGCTGCCAATGCTGACAAACTAGTAGACGGAATGAAAGCAGCGGGATTAGTTACATTAGTACTTAACATCGCTACTATGGGGTTAGGTTTTTTTACTGCTAGGCTGTTTAATTTAAATTTAAAGAACACCATTTCAATCACAATTGAGAGCGGAATACAAAATGGAACCTTAGCACTCGTAATTGCAACTTCTATATTGAATAATGTAGAAATGGGTATTCCAATAGGAGCTTACGCTATATGGATGTTTATAACTGGAGGTATTTTAATGTGGCAATTTGGAAAAAGAACAAATGTAGATTCTAAATAAAACCAGTATCAAACTGAATGCTTCAGTATTCTTTAAAAGGATTATTCCGGTTATTCAAAAACCTGTTCCATTTTCTGTACTGTAGCTTTGTTTTTACAGTTTTCAACAGTCATTTTTAAACTTTTTTCTAAAACTTCAGCTTCAATTTTATAAATCTTGCAGGAATCTAAGTCTGTATTACTTTCTGAAAACAAAACATCACCATTAACTAGCATTTCTGAAATTACCATAGTATCCAATTTCTCTTGTTTTAAAAACTGAAGTGTCGCTTCAGAAAAAACCCGCTCTTTGTTTCTTATATCTTTTAGTGTACGGGCGGTAGGACTATAATCACAAGAAGTTTTTTTTCCGCTTAAAAAGAAGAAAAGGATAATTAGGCCAATGCCAAAACCTCCTAAGTAATAGGCAATTCTGTGAATTAATTTCATAAAAAATGTACGTTTTTAAAAGAACAGCAAATTGATATCGCTGTAAGACATATCAAACCAATCGGCAACAGCTTTATTGGTTAAAATGCCGCGGTAAAAATACAAACCATTTTTTAATCCACCATCAAAACGGATGGCTTGTTCTAGGCCACCACACTCGGCAATTTCCAATAAATAAGGTGTAAAAATATTACTGATTGATATTGAGGCTGTTTTTGGGTACCGGGCAGGAATATTGGGCACTCCATAATGTACTACATTGTGTTTAATTTGAGTAGGAGAGTCGTGGGTAGTCATATCTGAGGTCTCAAAACAACCGCCCATATCGATGCTGACATCAATAATAACAGCTCCTTTTTTCATTTTTTTTACCATTGCTTCAGTAACAATAATGGGAGATCTATTTTTCCCACGAACTGCACCAATGGCAACATCGCATCGGCGTAGAGCTTTTAATAGGTTTTTGGGTTGTATGGTCGAAGTGTAAAACGTTTGGCCAATAGCAGATTGTAAAGCACGTAGCTTTGTAATGGAGCTATCAAACACTTTTATGTTGGCGCCTAGTCCCAATGCAGAACGTACAGCAAAATGTCCAACGGTGCCAGCACCAATAACAACCACTTCAACAGGTGGAACACCGCTTATATTTCCAAAAAGTAATCCGTTTCCTTTTTTGGCATTTACCATAATCTCTGAAGCGATTAATACAGATGCGGTACCTGCAATTTCACTTAGTGCTTTTACGGCAGGATAACTATGGTCTTGCTCTTTAATAAACTCAAATGCTAAAGCAGTGATTTTTTTCTTGGATAGGGTGTCAAAATATTTTTTCTGCCTAGTTTTAAGTTGAAGCGCAGAGATAAGGACAGTCTTTGGGTTTATTAGTTCTAGTTCTTCAAGGGTAGGGGGTTCTACTTTTAAAATAAATGGGCAACCAAATACTTTTTTGGTGTCTTTGGTAAGTTGGGCTCCAGCTTCGCTATAATCTTTATCAGAAAACCCAGCTTCTTTTCCTGCTCCACTCTCAATTAAAACTTTATGGCCATTGGCAACGACAGCAGCAACAGCATCTGGCGTTAAACAAATACGTTTTTCTTGAAAATACGTTTCTTTGGGAATGCCTATAAATAGGGCTCCCTTTTGGCGGGTAACCTCCAACGTTTCTTCTTGGGGTATTAATTGAGCTTTGGTAAAAGGAGACTTGGACTCGGTCATAGCAGGAATGGTTAGCAGCCCTAAGTTACATATTTAATTGGATATTGAAAAGAATAAAAATGATTACCGAAAAAGATCTTTTACTTGTTGCCACAGTGTCTTTTTAGTCATAAGGTCTTCTTCAAACTCTTGTAAATCATTACCTCGAATTTTGTTAAATAATTTTGCACGTATAAGATAGACCGCAGGAACTAAAACCATCATTAAAGGAATAATGTAGTATAATTCTAATTCATCTAAGTTGTTACTCTCATTAATAATTCCCCATAACTGAAAAGCATACATAGCTATTGGTATTAAAATAATCCAGTGCCACCAGTGTTTGCAGGTAAAAAACCATAATAGTAAAAGGTAAAGTGGGATAAACTTACCAAAAAAGTGCCATGCAAAAGTATACCAATCAAAAAAAGCAGTATGGTATGTAAAAAAAGAAGTTTCCCAAACTTGAGATGATGGAAAACTCTCATATGCATAAAATAAAAAAGGGGTTATAGCTATTAGAAAAACAACTACACCCCCAACGTATAATGATTTTTTATCCGTTTTGTGGTACTCGGATTTGATCTCTTTTGATTTGTTGTTCTGTTTGTCCATCTTCAATACTTTCTGGAGTACATGAGAAAAATAGACCAGCTCCGAAAATTGCAACGATTAAATAGTACTTTGTTAGTTTCATAATGTTTTGTTTTGTGAGGTTAATAGTACAAACCTATCACAAAATTCAACATGTATTCCAACTAAGTTAGCCGTATCTTTATAGGTTATTTTGGGCAATAATTTCCCTGCTCAAAAAACACTGCGATTTGGGGCAATTTTTAAAGTTCTATTTACTGGTATATGTGGTTGCAATTTAGTTCACTGGCAATATGTTTAAAGTTCTACTTCCATTTTTGTTCTTTGATAATGTTATACTGGTATGCTCCGCTGGCAGCAATGTTTGTATTTTTTCTGGCCATTCTATAAATACCCAGTTGTCTGAATAAATATATTCTTCAATCCCTATATCCAGCGCCTCACTTTCGTCTTTTATCCTATAAAAGTCAAAATGATAAACAACATCGTTTGGTATCTCATATTCATTAACCAAAGAGAATGTAGGGCTGGAAATTGTATCGGTAACACCAAGTTTTTTTGCTAAGGCAGTAATAAGAGTTGTTTTGCCACTACCCATAGCTCCATAAAACAATAGATGTTTATTTTGCGCAACGGTTAACACTTTATCTGCGACCTCTTGAAGGTCATGTAGCTCGTAGGTTATTTCCATAAATTTGGATTGCTTCCAAATATAACATTGTTAACCGATAAATAGCTAATATTTTCGATGAAATACAATGTTTTAGGTTTTTTCTTACAAAAAATAACTACTTAGGCTCTAAGACGCTAAAAGGTATAACCATTTCTTCAAGGGAGACACCCCCATGTTGGTACGTATTTCTATAGTAACTAACGTAATGGTTGTAATTGTTGGGATAAGCAAAGAATAAATCTCCTTTCGCAAAAATAAAGGAACTACTCATGTTTATAGCAGGAAGATTGATTGTTTTAGGATCGGTGGCTGCGAGAACATCTTTATCTTCATATGTTAAACTTTTGCCTGTTTTGTAACGTAAGTTTAAACTGGTGTTTTTATCTCCAATAACTTTTGAAGGGTTTTTTACATTAATTGTCCCATGGTCGGTTGTAATGATCAATTTAAAGCCTAATTGAGACGCTTGCTGTATAATATCCATCAAAGGAGAGTTTTTAAACCAGCTTTGTGTTAGGGATCGATACGATTTATCTGTAGAAGCAAGTTCTTTAATCACTTCCATTTCTGTTTTGGAATGTGATAGTATGTCCACAAAGTTATATACTAATACAGTTAGGTCTTCATCTTTATGGCTTTTAAAGTTTTCAGCCAATCGCTTGCCTTGTTTTAAGCTAGAAATTTTATGATAGCTCCAGTTTAAGTTCAATCCAAATCGTTTTAGCTGTGCTTCTAAAAACTTATCTTCACTCATGTTTTTTCCACCATCATCGGTATCGTTTAACCATAAGTCTGGATGTAGTTTTTCCATTTCACTAGGCATCAGCCCAGAAAAAATAGCATTTCGCGCATATTGCGTTGCAGTGGGCAAGATGCTGCAAAACATATCTTCGCTTGTTTTTTTATAGGCATTGGCAATAAAAGGCTCAAAAGCTTTCCACTGATCATAACGAAGGTTGTCTACAACTACCAAAAGTGTTGGCTTTTTATCTTCCAACTCCGGCATAACCTTATCCCTAAATAGGGTGTGTGACATCACAGGAGCTTCATCTTGATCTTTAAACCATTCAGGATACTCTTTATCTATAAATTTACAAAACTGTGTGTTCGCCTCTGTTTTTTGAGACTCTAGGATTTCAAACATTCCAGTATCCTCAATATCTTCCAGTTCCAATTCCCAATACACTAATTTTTGGTACAAGTCAACCCAACCTTCCCATGAATTAATCATGGACATATCCATCGCGATTTTCCGGAATTCCTGCTGATAACTAGAAGTAGTTTTTTCTGAAACCAATCTTGAGTGATCCAAATTTTTCTTCAAACTCAATAAAATTTGGTGAGGATTTACAGGTTTTATAAGGTAATCGGCAATTTTAGAACCGATCGCTTCTTCCATAATATATTCTTCTTCACTTTTGGTAATCATAACTACCGGCAGGGAAGCTTGGTGTTCTTTTATTTCGGCTAAGGTTTCCAATCCCGTAAGGCCAGGCATATTTTCGTCTAAAAAAACAATATCGAAATTTTCTTTTGTTATTTCTTCTAAGGCTTCAGTACCACTTTGTGCGGTGGTTACCGTATAATTTTTTTTCTCAAGGAAAAGGATGTGCGGTTTTAACAAATCTATTTCATCATCTACCCATAGTACTTTTATGTCGCTCATATTGTATATTTGTTTTTTCTGTGTTGAATGGTTCAGTTTTTCTGAAAATTCACTCGTTGAACAAATCTAATCCTGAAATTTTTCAAAACGAAAAAAGCCAGTATAATTAAAAGTTAAAAGTTTGAAATTACGTAACAAACTCAAAATAGTTAACGACCCTATCTACGGTTTTATTACCATTCCCAATACTGTCATTTTCGATTTAATAGAGCATCCATATTTTCAACGGCTGCGCAGAATTTCGCAAATGGGCATGTCATATCTCGTTTATCCGGGCGCGCATCATACCCGTTTTCATCATGCCTTGGGCGCTATGTTTTTAATGCGAAAAGCGGTGCAGGTGCTTCGTTTTAAGGGGATTGAAATTTCGGAAGAAGAAGAAGAGGCTATTTACATCGCGATTTTATTACATGATATTGGTCACGGACCGTTCTCACATGCGATGGAAAATAGCATTGTTGAAAGTGTGAATCATGAGCAGATTTCACTGCTGTTTATGGAAGAATTGAATCGAAACTTTAACAACAGATTAACGCTTGCCATCACCATTTTCAAGGATGAATATGACCGAAAATTCTTGCATCAACTTATTTCAAGTCAGTTGGACATGGATCGATTGGATTATTTAAGGCGGGACAGTTTTTATACTGGGGTTTCAGAAGGAGCGGTAAATTCCGAACGGCTTATTACCATGTTGAATGTGCATAACGATAAACTGGTAGTAGAGGAGAAGGGAATTTATTCGGTAGAGAAATTTATCATTGCTCGTCGTTTAATGTATTGGCAGGTGTATTTGCATAAAACTGGTATTGTAGCCGAACAGTTATTACTTCGCATATTAAAACGGGCTAAAGAATTAACCGACCAAGGAGTTGAACTTCCCGCAAGCGCAGCATTATCCTTTTTTCTGAATCATGCCATAACGAAAGAAACATTTACAAAAGATGTCTTGGATACGTTTTCAAAACTGGATGATTACGATATTGTTTCGGCCATGAAATCTTGGGTTTCTTCAGAGGATTTTGTTCTAAAAACGTTAGCTCAAATGCTTTTAGATAGAGACTTGCTGAAAATTAAAATGAAAAAGAAACCTGTTTCTTCAGAAAAAATAAAAAAGAAATTAAAACAGGTAATGCAAAAGCATAATTTAACCGAGGAAGAAGCTAATTATTTTGTGTTTACGGGGAGTATTCAAAATCAGGCATACCGCATGGACAAAGACACTATTAATCTGTTGACCAAAAATGGAAGAATTAAAGATGTTGCCAAGGCAAGTGACCAAGTAAACTTAAAAGCACTTTCTGAAAAGGTAGTAAAATACTATCTATGCTATCCAAAAAGCAATAACTAAACCTTTTTTTCTATTTTTGCAGGGATTATTGTCAAATCGATATAAATTTTTAAAACAGGGTTATCTGTTTTTTTAGCAATAATCTATAACCACAATGCTACTAAATGAAATTTACAGCAACACAAATAGCAGGACTTTTAGAAGGTGAAATAGAAGGAAATTCTGATGCAGAAGTGTCAAAACTTGCTAAAATTGAAGAAGGAACCGAAGGGAGCCTCACTTTTTTGGCCAATCCTAAATACACTTCATATATATATTCAACTCAGGCTACCATAGCAATCGTAAACAAAGATTTTGTTGCTGAAAACAAAATTGATACAACGCTTATTCGGGTTGACGACGCCTACAAGGCTTTTTCTAAGTTATTGGAATACTACAACCAAGTAAAAATGAACAAAACAGGAATTGAAGAGCCTGTTTTTGTGTCAGAAAGCGCTACGTATGGAGAAAATCTCTATTTAGGCGCTTTTTCTTATTTAGGCGATAATGTTAAAATAGGTGCGAATGCAACTATTTACCCCAATGTTTATATTGGTAATAATGTTGAAATAGGGGATAATGTAATTATTTTCGCAGGCGCTAAAGTTTATTCTGAGACCGTTATTGGCAATAACTGTGTGATTAATAGCGGTGTAATTGTTGGAGCAGATGGATTTGGTTTTACGCCAGATGAAAATGGAGAATATTCAAAAGTACCACAAACCGGTAATGTAATCATTGAAGATAATGTAGATTTGGGTGCGGGTACAACTATAGATCGAGCTACTTTAGGCGCCACTATAATAAGGAAAGGTGTAAAACTGGACAACCAAATACAAATTGCCCATAACGTAGAAATAGGAGAAAACACTGTAATTGCCGCCCAATCTGGAGTGGCTGGTTCTACAAAAATTGGTAAAAATTGTGTTATTGGTGGTCAAGTAGGAATTGTTGGCCATATAACCATTGGCAATAATGTGCGAATACAAGCACAAAGTGGTATTGGGCGAAACGTAAAAGATAACGAGGCATTACAAGGTTCACCGGCATTAAGTTATGGCGGTTTCAATAAAAGCTATGTTCATTTTAAAAACCTACCTGAAATAATCAAGCGATTTAATACCTTTGAAAAAAAAATTGACAATGATTGAGTGTAACACCACAAATCAGCAAACAATTGGCAAAGAAACTTCTCTTAAAGGAGTTGGATTGCATACTGGAAAAGAAGTAACCATAACCTTTAAACCAGCACCTGAAGACTATGGATACAAATTTATTCGTATAGATCTCGAAGGGAGTCCTGTTATAGAAGCGGATGCAAATTACGTTACCAATACAGAACGTGGCACCAATTTAGAGAAAATGGGTGTAAAGATTCAAACTTCTGAGCATGTTCTGGCTGCTTTGGTTGGGATGGAAGTTGACAATTGTATGATAGAGTTGAACGCTTCAGAGCCGCCTATTATGGACGGTTCTTCTAAGTTTTTTGTAGAAGCTATTGAAGAAGCTGGAATTGTTAAACAAGAAGCGCAACGGGAAGAGTATGTTGTAAAAGAAGTAATAACTTTTGCCGATGAAGAAACAGGCAGCGAAATTACAGTGATACCTTCCGATTCATACCAGATTACAACAATGGTTGATTTTGGGACAAAAGTATTGGGTACACAAAATGCTTCATTACAGCGTATTTCAGACTTTAAAGATGAAATATCTAATGCTCGTACCTTTAGTTTCCTTCACGAAATAGAAACTCTTCTGGATCACGGGTTAATTAAAGGAGGAGATTTAAATAATGCAATTGTTTATGTGGATAAAGAATTATCCCCTGAAACCATGGAAAAGCTTCGTGGAGCTTTCGGTAAAGATGAAATTTCAGTAAAACCTAACGGAATTTTGGATAACCTAACATTACATCATGCCAATGAGGCAGCTCGCCATAAGTTACTAGACGTGATAGGTGATTTAGCATTAGTGGGTACACGAATTCGTGGAAAAGTAATAGCAAATAAACCAGGACACTCTGTAAACACCCAATTTGCTAAAAAATTATCAAAACTTATTAAAATTGAAAAACGGAACCGGGTTCCGCAATTCGATATTTCAAAAGAACCTGTAAAAGATGTCAATGCCATCATGGCGATGTTACCACATCGACCTCCATTTTTACTGGTTGATAAAATTTTAGAACTGACCGACACCGGTGTAGTAGGGCTTAAAAACGTGACGATGAACGAGCCATTTTTTGTAGGTCACTTCCCTGGAGCTCCAGTTATGCCAGGTGTTTTAATAGTTGAAGCAATGGCACAAACCGGAGGTATTTTAGCATTAAGTACCGTGCCAGACCCTGAAAACTATTTGACGTTCTTTATGAAAATAAATAACGTTAAGTTCAAACGACAAGTAAACCCAGGTGATACCCTAATTTTTAATTTAGAATTAATTTCACCTATCAGAAGAGGTATTGTGCACATGAAAGGTGATGCATACGTAAATGATAAATTAGTGACCGAAGCAGAATTAATGGCACAGATAGTAAAATCTAAAAAAGACTAAATGAATCAACCGTTAGCATATGTCCATCCAGGCGCAAAAATTGCCAAAAACGTTGTTATAGAACCTTTTACAACTATTCATAACAATGTAATAATTGGTGAAGGAACTTGGATAGGATCCAACGTAACGATAATGGAAGGAGCACGAATAGGAAAAAACTGTAATATATTTCCTGGTGCTGTAATTTCTGCTGTCCCACAAGATTTAAAATTTAAAGATGAGGAAACCACAGCCGAAATTGGAGATAATACAACCATTAGGGAGTATGTAACTGTAAATCGCGGTACAATAGACCGTGGGAAAACAGTTATTGGAGATAATTGCTTAATTATGGCTTATTGCCACATTGCCCACGACTGTATAGTTGGTAATAATTGTATTTTTTCTAATGCAAGTACGTTGGCTGGGCATATTACTATAGGCGATTATGTAATCCTTGCAGGGATGACTGCCGTACACCAGTTTTGTATGATAGGGAGCCATGCTTTTGTTACAGGCGGGTCCTTAGTTCGTAAAGACGTACCACCTTATGTAAAAGGAGCTCGCGAGCCACTTTCATATGTAGGGATTAACTCTATAGGTTTGCGAAGAAGAGGATACGACACAGAGAAAATCAGGGAGATTCAAAATATTTACAGAATACTGTATCAAAACAATTATAATACCACACAGGCTTCAGAAATTATTGAAGCTGAAATGGAAGCCACCCCAGAAAGGGATGAAATCCTTCAGTTTATCAAAAACTCGAAACGTGGTATTATGAAAGGATATTTCAGTAATAATTGATATTGCTGAAATTATAAAACAATAAAATAAGTTTAACTTAAAAATATATCCGTTAGTTCGGAAAAGTAATATGGCAACAACTTCAGATATAAGAAAAGGGTTATGTATTCATTATAACCATGATATTTATAAAATCATTGAATTTTTACACGTGAAGCCGGGTAAAGGTCCGGCATTTGTGCGTACTAAACTAAAAAGTGTAACGACAGGAAAAGTAATTGACAACACTTTTTCTGCTGGTCATAAAATTGAGGATGTTCGTGTAGAAACGCATAAATTTCAATTCTTATATAATGAAGGGGAGTTTTACCATTTTATGAATACGGAAGACTATACTCAAATACGTTTATTAAAAGAAGCATTGGATACGCCAGAACTAATGAAAGAAGGTGAAGTAGTAACTGTTTTAATAAACACTGAAGATAATGCACCGCTTTCTGTAGAAATGCCTGCACACGTTACATTAGAGGTGACTTCAACCGAGCCTGGAGTAAAAGGTAATACAGCGACAAATGCAACAAAACCTGCAATCGTTGAAACCGGAGCTGAAGTAAATGTCCCTTTATTTATTAATGAAGGTGATAAAATACGTGTTGATACTGAAAAAGGACAATACCAAGAACGCATTAAAGAATAGATAGATAACTATCAAAATTTTAAATCCCGTCATGATGCTATTGTGATGGGATTTTTTATATTTGATTTCAAATTCGTACAAATGAAATTTTCTAATCCCCAGACCTTAAAAGCAATTGCAGGTATTATTGACTGTGATTATGTTGGCGATGCAACTTTTCCGGTATTGGGGTTGAACGAAATTCACGTAGTACAGCCCGGGGACATCGTATTTGTAGACCATCCCAAGTATTATGACAAAGCCTTGCAATCACTTGCAACTATTGTGTTGATTAATAAAGAAGTAGATTGCCCACCTGGAAAAGCGCTATTGATTAGTGATGACCCTTTTCGTGACTTTAACAAGTTAATTAATCATTTTAATCCTTTTGTAGCAGCTTCAGCAGTCATAGCAGAATCCGCAACAATTGGAAACCATACTATTATTCAGCCCAATGTGTTTATTGGTAATAATGTAGAAATAGGTGATGATTGTGTAATTCACCCAAATGTTTCCATTTACGATAACACAAAAATTGGAAATAATGTCACCATCCATTCTGGCACTGTTTTAGGAGCCGATGCGTTTTATTATAAAAACCGTCCAGAAAAATTTGACAAGCTCTTAAGCGGTGGAAATGTAGTAATTAAAGACAATGTAGATATTGGCGCACAATGTACTATTGACAGTGGTGTCACAGCGTCTACAACTATTGGAAAAGGTACCAAATTGGACAATCAAGTTCACATAGGCCACGATACGGTAATAGGCAGTCGTTGCTTAATAGCTTCGCAAGTAGGGATTGCGGGTTGTGTGTTTATTGAAGATTTTGTAACTATTTGGGGTCAGGTTGGAATTACAAGCGGTGTTACCATTGGTGAAAAAGCGGTAATTTCAGCACAAAGTGGTGTTAGTAAATCACTGCCGGGTCATAAATCTTATTTTGGGACACCAGCAGATGAATTCAGAAAAAAATATAAGGAACTGGCGTCTATTCGCTTAATTCCGGACATAATTGATAAATTAGATAGAATAAAATGAGTAAAAGTGCAAAGGAAATTGTGAGGGGGTTTTACCTCTCAAATGTATTAAGTGATAATTCGGTTTTGGAAAAATATTTCCATCCCGATTTGGAATTGCTTTGGAACAGTACTAATGGATTAACCATTATGAATCACAAAGATTTGGTAGATTATTTTACTGAAATGCGCCGAACCTACGATGACCTTCGGGTAGAGGTAAGCCATATGCTGGAAGATGGTGATTATGTAACTGTACGATACAAGTACTACATAAAAACAATCGAAAACCCAGACGAAGAATTAGGAATCGCTCATTTTATGGCTATTTGGGAAGTTAAGGACGGAAAAATATATCGTGGTCATCAAATAAGTCAACCAGTAACCGATAATGATGATACAGAAAAATCTTATCATAAGGTTAAAGTATAAATTCTTTTAAAACCTATTTCAAAATAGTACCTTTGCCTCGCTCTATAAAGCTTAAAAATAGAGCAACATAGATATCAATATAAAACAATAAAAAATTCTGAAAGAGAATGAGCGTTTTAGTAAATAAAGATTCAAAAATCATCGTACAAGGTTTTACCGGAAGTGAAGGTACATTTCACGCAGGTCAAATGATTGAATACGGTACAAATGTAGTTGGTGGTGTAACACCAGGAAAAGGTGGTCAAAAGCACCTAGACAAACCGGTTTTTAATACCGTAGCAGATGCAGTTAAAGAAACAGGAGCAGATGTAACTATTATATTCGTTCCCCCTGCTTTCGCAGCAGACGCGATTATGGAAGCTGCTAACGCAGGAATTAAAGTAATTATAACTATTACTGAAGGAATCCCAGTTGGCGATATGATTAAAGTAGCCGATTATATTAAAGATAGAGACTGCCGCTTGGTAGGTCCTAACTGTCCTGGAGTTATTACACCTGGCGAAGCTAAAGTAGGTATCATGCCAGGGTTTGTTTTCAAAAAAGGTAAAATTGGAGTTGTTTCAAAATCTGGAACACTAACGTATGAAGCTGCTGATCAAGTTGTAAAACAAGGATTAGGAATCACAACAGCTATTGGTATTGGTGGTGATCCAATTATCGGAACTACCACAAAAGAAGCTGTAGAGCTTTTGATCAATGATGAAGAAACAGAAGCAGTTGTTATGATTGGTGAAATTGGTGGTCAATTAGAAGCCGATGCTGCAAAATGGTACAAGGAAAGCGGAAGTAAAAAACCAATTATTGGTTTTATCGCTGGTGAAACAGCACCTGCTGGACGAACTATGGGACACGCTGGAGCCATTGTGGGCGGAAGCGATGATACTGCACAAGCTAAAAAGAAAATATTAAGTGAATGTGGAATTCACGTTGTAGATTCACCTGCAGAAATAGGTAAGAAAGTTGCTGAAGTTCTAGGGTAAATCACGAATCATATAAGTACTAAAGTCCTGTTTTTTTAGCAGGGCTTTTTTTATATTTGATATCTAAGTAAGATAATTGGTATCTTACTTTATTCTGAAAAACACCAATCAAAATTAATAGAACAAAATAGCTATGAAATTATTAGAAGGCAAAACAGCAATAATAACCGGTGGAAGCCGCGGAATAGGAAAAGGAATTGTAGAGACGTTTGTAAAACACGGTGCCAACGTTGCTTTTACGTATAACTCATCTAAAGAATCTGCCGAGGCTATCGCTTCCGATCTTTCCAAAGAAGGAGTAAAAGTTAAAGCGTATCAAAGTAACGCCGCCAATTTTGAAGACTCTCAAGAGTTAGCTGCTGAAGTTTTAAAAGAATTTGGTAGCATCGATATTTTGATAAACAATGCAGGCATTACAAAAGACAATCTTTTAATGCGTATTTCAGAAGAAGATTTTGATAAAGTAATCGAAGTTAACTTAAAATCTGTTTTCAACATGACTAAAGCGGTACAACGCGCTATGTTGAAACAACGTAAAGGATCTATTATCAATATGAGCTCTGTAGTAGGAGTAAAGGGAAATGCTGGACAGACCAATTATGCCGCATCTAAAGCTGGTATTTTAGGGTTTACAAAATCCGTAGCTTTAGAATTGGGATCTCGCGATATTCGTTGTAATGCCATTGCACCCGGTTTTATTGAAACCGAAATGACAGGTAAGTTAAATGAAGAAACCGTACAGGGTTGGAGAGATGCTATACCGTTGAAGCGTGGTGGTTCACCAGAAGATATCGCCAATGCCTGTGTGTTTTTAGCAAGTGATCTTTCTGGCTACATAACTGGACAAGTATTGAACGTAGATGGCGGAATGTTGACATAATCAATGTCTTAAAACTTTAAACTCGAATTAGAATAATTGACTACTGAAACCATACTATATATCATCATCGCCGGTGTAATTTCCCTTGCGTTGGCGTTGTTCATGTATGGTTATAAAAATAAATATTCCAGATCATTACGTTGGGTCTTTGGAGTATTACGCTTTATCACGTTGTTTTCACTTTTAGTGTTGCTGATTAACCCGAAGTTTAAAAGTGAAACGTATTCCGTCGAAAAGCCAAAACTGCCTGTATTAGTTGATAATTCAGCTTCTATAGTCGAATTAAATCAAACCAATCAAGTTTCAGCGCTACTTGAAAAGCTAAAAAACAATGAAGAATTGAATGAAAAGTTTGATCTTTCTTTCTTTTCCTTCGGAAGTGATTTTGAGGAGTTGGATTCTCTTTCTTTTTCAGAAAAAAACAGTAACCTTTCAAAAGCACTTGAGGCCACTGACAACCTTTTTAAAAATGAAAATGCACCCACTATTTTGGTGACCGATGGTAACCAGACACTGGGAAGCGATTATGAGTTTACTTCAGCGACCTATAAAAACACTATTTACCCGTTTATTTTAGGTGATTCCACTAAACATACCGATCTTAAAATTGAACGTCTAAACAGTAATCGTTATGCATTTTTAAAAAATAAGTTTCCTGTAGAAGTTATATTGGTGTACAATGGAACAAATAACGTAAGTTCACAGTTTGTGATTTCGCAAAACGGAACGAATGTTTATCAAGAAAATGTAAGTTTTTCAGAAGATAACAATAGTAAACCACTAAACTTTACACTTCCCGCAACGAGTGTAGGGTTACAGAAATATACAGCTCAAATTGTACCCTTGGAAGATGAAAAGAACAAAACCAATAATAGTAAACAGTTTGCGGTTGAAGTAATTGATCAAGCAACCAATGTCCTTGTGGTTAGTGACATTATTCATCCAGATTTAGGGGCCTTAAAAAAATCAATAACGACTAATGAGCAACGGACGGTTACTTTTAAAAAGCCTTCAGAAGCTATTACTACATTAAATGACTATCAATTAGTTGTCCTTTATCAACCAGACCGTGGTTTCACACAAGTTTATTCAGAAATAGAAAACCTCAAAAAAAATACCTTGACTATTACTGGAACCAATACCGATTGGAATTTTTTAAATTCAATTCAGCAGGAATTTAAAAAAGAGACCAGTTTGCAAACTGAAGATGTTTCAGCAACATTGAACAACAACTTTGGCACTTTTGCGGTAGAGGATATTGGGTTTAATGAGTTTCCACCACTAAAAACAACATTTGGGGATTTAAGCATAACGGTTGCTAACGAAATTTTATTAGGACAATCAATCAATGGGTTTGATACTGGCACACCTATGTTGGCCACAATGGAGCTAAATGGAAAACGTACTGCCATATGGGATGGTGAAGGTTTTTGGAAGTGGCGGGCACAATCGTATTTACAGACCGATAATTTTCAAGAGTTTGATGGCTTTATAGGCAAATTAATACAGTTTTTGGCATCTAAAAAACGCCGTAGCCGTTTAGAAGTGAGTAACGAAACCTTTTATTACAACAATAACCCGATAAAAGTTTCGGCACAATATTTTGATAAAAACTATGTGTTTGACTCTCGTGCAGCATTAAACATTACGGTGCGCAATACGGAAACCGAAAAACAAACTGTTTTCCCTATGTTATTGAGAAATAACTTTTATGAAGTAGACTTAAATAGCTTGCCAGCGGGGGAATACAAGTATACTGTTTCAGTTGGTGACGAGTCAATTTCACGAAGTGGAAACTTTACTATCCTTGACTTTAACGTAGAACAGCAGTTTTTAAACGCTGATGTCTCTAAGCTGAAACGAGTCGCGCAACAAACAAAAGGAACAGCCTATTTTTCTTCAGAAACAGAGCATATGATAGCCTCTTTAATCGCTGACGATTCTTACCAATCCATTCAGAAAAGCGAACTAAAAACCGTACCTTTGATTGATTGGAAATACCTACTCGCACTTATAGTTTTAAGTCTTAGTGCTGAGTGGTTTATTAGAAAATACAACGGACTTATATAAACCAAAAAAACATAAAATATAATGGAAAGATTACCCAAAATAGGAATACCGTTAATTATCGGTATCATCATAATAATAATCGTCATAGCTAAATCTGCTGTAACTATATCTTCAGGGGAAGCTGGAGTGCTTTATAAACGCTTTGGAGGTGGAGTTGTAACCGATGAGCCAGCGCTTAGCGAAGGATTTCATATTGTAGCCCCTTGGAACGATGTTTTTATATACGAAGTACGTCAACAATCATTGGATGAATCGATGAAAGTACTTTCATCAAATGGTTTGGATATTCGATTGGAAGCTTCTGTATGGTTTCAACCAGAAGATAGTAACTTAGGAAAGTTACATCAAGAAAAAGGTGAGGATTATATTACAAGATTAATAAAGCCTGCGGTGCGTTCTGCAACCCGTGCGGTAGTAGGTCGTTATACACCAGAACAGTTGTACGCGAGTAAGCGTGAATCTATTCAGAGTGAAATGCTAGAAGAGACCAAAAATTTATTGGAAAACCAATTTGTTCAAGTAAACCGGATTTTGGTTCGTGATATTTCGTTACCGGAAACTATTAAAGTGGCCATTGAGCGTAAATTAAGACAGGAACAGGAATCTCTTGAGTACGAATTCCGATTGGAAAAAGCCCAGAAAGAAAAAGAACGTCAGCGCATTGAAGCAGAAGGTAAAGCGGCAGCAAACAGTATTTTAAGTGCTTCGTTAACTGATAAGATATTGCAGGAAAAAGGTATTCAAGCAACTGTAAAGCTTTCAGAATCTAATAATAGTAAAGTTATTGTAATTGGTTCTGGGGATAGTGGAATGCCGATTATCTTAGGAAATCAATAAGGATTTAAACATATATTGTTATTTAAAAACCGCTTCTATTTGAAGCGGTTTTTTTTTATATAATTATTTCCGTCTCCAGAGTTTAAAAATAAAGAAAGCTGAAATAGTTGCAATGCCTATTAAGATCGATGCACCCAGCATATTTCCGTAGATAACATATCCTGTAGCAAATAATGATGTGTACACAAATACAATTCCTAAAAGCATAGAAGCCAAATCAATGGTAAAGACATCGTGTGTAACTTTTAGATCTATATTCTTATTTGCTGCAATTTTTTTAAATGTATTCCAGCCTTTTCCGTAAGGTGTAACTTGATTATAGAATGAAGCTAATTTTTCAGTTTTAGTGGGTCGAGTACATAATGTTACGGTTACCCAGGATACAGTGGTGATTAATACGTTAAGAACTAATTTTTCATGACCTTCTAAATTAAAGTTACCAAACTCAAAAACCAAAGCGACAATAAACGAAACAACCATTCCAGTAATTTCACTATATGCGTTGATTCGCCACCAAAACCAACGAAGGATAAAAATTAAACCTGTTCCGGCACCAATAGAAAGCAAGATTTGAAACGTTTCTAACGCACTACTTAATACTAATGCAAGTAAAGCTGAAACAGCCATTAAAATTACTGTTGACATTCTCCCTAGGGTCACCAATTGTTTTTCAGTTGCTTCTGGCTTTACAAAACGTTTATAAAAATCTAATGATATATAAGACGCACCCCAGTTTAAATGTGTGGAAATAGTACTCATAAAAGCTGCTATTAATGATGCTACGACTAGCCCCAATAATCCAGCCGGTAAGTTAGTAAGCATGGCAGGGTAACCTAAATCGTTTCCTAATACTGCATTGGGAAACTCTTTACCAATATCTGCAACTTCAGGATACAGAACTAATGAAGCCAGAGCGATAATAATCCATGGCCACGGTCTTAAAGCATAATGTGCTACATTAAATAGTAGGGTAGCGCCAATGGCGTTTTTTTCATCTTTAGCTGAAAGCATCCGTTGCGCTATATAACCACCTCCGCCTGGTTCTGCTCCTGGGTACCAAACACTCCACCATTGTACGGCAATGGGTATTATTAACAAGGTTAGCAACGATTCAGTATCGTTAAAGTCTGGTAAAAAGTGTAATTTATCTGAAACGTTTTCATGTGTCAGTAGGTTTTCCAATCCACCAATTTCTGGCATAGTAACTATATAATAAGCTGCCCAGATCGAACCGATCATAGCAATGATAAATTGTAAAAAATCGGTTAATATAACACCTCGAAGACCACCAATTGAACTATAGGTGACAGTAATTATTGAAGCATATAATACACATTGCCAAGGAGCCAAATCGAATAAAATTCCACCAATTTTTATAGCTGCCAAGCAAACTGAAGCCATTATCATAACATTGAAGAAGACACCTAGATAGATAGCTCTAAAACCACGAAGAAATGCTGCTTCTTTTCCGCTATATCGAAGTTCATAAAACTCAAGGTCTGTTAATACTTGTGATCGTCTCCACAGTTTTGCATACACAAAAACCGTGAGCATTCCAGTAATTAAAAAAGTCCACCACACCCAGTTACCGGAAATCCCATTTTGTCTTACAATATCAGTTACCAAGTTTGGTGTGTCTGCTGAAAAGGTAGTTGCCACCATAGAAATACCCAATAACCACCATGGCATATTTCGTCCTGAAAGGAAAAACTCTTGTGTGTTTTTGCCAGACTTTTTTGCAACTACAAGACCGATTATTATAAAGACTGCGAAAAAAGAAAGGATTAATACCCAGTCAAGTGTGGCTAAATGCATACAGTATTTTTTAGTAAGCTATTAAGGATTTTGCTTGCCCTACCCAGTCATCACGTTCAATTCTACCAGGGAAAAAGTCTATAATTTCGGTAAGGGCTCGTATATCAGAAGCAGTAAGTTTGCTTATTTGCTCAAAGGTGTAAATATCAATTTCATTAAGTTTTTCTTCAATATAAGGACCAATACCGTCTATTCTCGTAAGATTGTCCCGTTCAAAACTATGAGCGAAACCAATAGTTTCATAGTTTAGTTTTGGTTTATCTTTTGTATAGGTCACAAAACTGGTTCGTGCTTTTTCCAAAACGTCTTTCGGATTAACAATTTCTTTTTGAGTCTGTTTTACAACTTCAACAATTTTAGGCTTTATTTCAGTAAAGATAGTTTCAATATCGTTTACTTTTTGTTGTGACTTAGCAGCATTTACTTCACCTTTCAGTTTTTTTATAAACTTTCTACTTTTCTTTTTTTGCAACCACCAGCCTGAAAAATAACCAATAAGGAAAGAACTGAACATTAAAAGAAAAATGCCTAGCAGACTGGAAAACTGATTTATGAATTCAAAAACACTATCCATTATAATTATAAACTATTTCAATCCTTCTATTGGCGTTTCTTCCTCGCTTTGAACTATTAGTATCAATAGGGTCTGTTTCGCCTCTAGAAATTGCTTTAATTGATGATTTGTCAATATTTCCTTTTGAAATTAAATACCACCTTACTTGCCTTGCATATTGTAACCCCATACGGTAATTATCGTTAGCATTTCCTACATTGTCTGTATGGCCAATTACCGCTATGGTCATTTCAGGGTTTTTTAGATGAGCTGTTTTAACCTCTTCAAGCAAATTACGTAAATTATTATTCACGATAATTCCGGTTTCAGAAAATTTGGGATATACGGTTGTCGATTCAGGAATGTTTTCTTCAAATTCTTCTACACGGTCCTGGTCCCATGGTTTAAAATAAAAAGAAAAGCCGTCATTAAACTCTTTGTTTTCAGTAAATAAAATATCTTTAATAACAGGTTTCACCACTATCTTTTCTGAAGGCACCCCAGTTTGTATTAAAATTTGCTTTACCTTATTTCCTCGTTGTACTCCTAAATTTGGGGTTTCCATATTTTCATCTGGGCTGTAAACTGAAATAATTTGAACTTCTTTATTAGGGTGCTCTATTAAATAGGTGTTGATTTTGTATTTAAAATCTATACTAGGTTCTGGAACAATAATCTCCGCACTGTTTTTGTGAGACATTATCCCTTCTTCAAATAAAAATAGTATGTCACTTTGATCATCTTTTACAGTCATTGGAGCATTGCCACCAGTGGAGATAGAGTCTGTTTCAGGTATTTTATTGTCTAATGGTGTGGTCGTGCTATCAATTGTATTAGTCTTAAGCGTATCAGTAGTTATGAGCGATTTTTCAGTTAAAACAGCTGTAGGTTCACTTTCAGTATTAAGCCATGAGTAAAGCCAAAGCCCAAAAAAAGCCCAAATAATGAAAATGATAAAAGCTATTAAAAAACTCTTCACTGCGTGTAAAAAATTGATTTATAGAACGTAAGTTATTTCTTATATTTCTATAAAAACAAATCTAACAAAATATTGTATTTATTTTACTTAATAATAATATGTTTATTAATAATTATATAAACAATTTTGTTTAGCTTTGTATCAATCTTATGAAACAGATAGCATTACATCACCATCATTTATTATTCTACGCTCTTGCGAGGTGATACTGGTGTGTTGTAATTAAATTTATATAAACTATATCGAAACCCGTTTGAGCATTTTCAAACGGGTTTTTTCATGCACTAAAATTAAAAAAATGAAAGTATTAAAAATTGCTGTACAAAAGTCAGGTAGGCTTAACCAAGAGTCTTTAAAAATTTTAAAAGATTGTGGCATCGCCATCGATAATGGCAGGGACCAATTAAAAGCACCTGCTAAAAATTTTCCATTGGAAATTTACTACCTACGTAATGGTGACATTCCCCAATATTTAAACGATGGAGTAGTGGATTGTGCGATAATAGGGGAGAATCTTTTGGTTGAAAACGGGAACGGAATTAAAGTAATTGAAAAGTTAGGATTTTCTAAATGCCGGGTTTCATTAGCTGTTTCTAAGTTTTTTGAATATGATACTATTAAAGATCTTGATGGGAAAAAAATTGCTACTTCTTATCCTGAAACCACAAAAAAATATCTGGCTGACAAAGGAATTAAAGCCGATTTACATATTATAAATGGAAGTGTTGAAATAGCTCCCAACATTGGCTTAGCAGATGGTATTTGCGATATTGTGAGTAGCGGTAGTACACTTTTTAAAAACAATTTGAAAGAAGTAGAAGTCATTTTAAAAAGTGAGGCTGTATTGGCTGTTTCCCCAAAAATTAGTGACGAAATTAACGAGCTTCTAAATAAATTACTTTTTAGAGTTCGCTCGGTTTTAAAAGGTCGAGATAATCGCTATGTCTTATTAAATACCCCGGATGATAAAATTGAGGCAATCTCAAAACTTCTTCCGGGTATGAAAAGTCCAACCATTTTGCCACTAGCTAAAAAAGGCTGGAGCAGTATGCATTCTGTAGTTAATCAAGAGGAGTTTTGGGAAGTAATTGAAGAATTAAAAGCTGTAGGTGCTGAAGGTATTTTAGTGTGTCCTATTGAAAAAATGATTGCATAATGAAAAAAGCACTTAATCCAGCTAAAAATACTTGGTTTGAACTACTTAAAAGACCTACGAAAACAGTGGCAGACATTGAAGCTGTCGTCAATGACATCTTTAAGGAAGTAAAAACAAAAGGCGATCAGGCAGTGTTAAAGTATACCGAGCTTTTTGACGGCACCACACCTGATAAATTGTTAGTTTCTGAAGAAGAAATTAATCAAGCAGAGAAATCTATAACTTCTGAATTAAAAGAAGCGATAGCTATAGCAAAAAAGAACATCACTACCTTTCATGCTGCACAAAAAACAGAGGGTGTAACGGTAGAAACTACTAACGGAGTTACCTGCTGGCAAGAAAAACGCCCCATTCAAAAAGTAGGCTTGTATATTCCAGGTGGCTCTGCACCGCTGTTTTCAACTATTTTAATGCTGGCTGTCCCCGCAAAAATTGTAGGTTGTAAGGAAATTGTTTTGTGTACACCGCCCGATAAAAATGGAGAAGTCAATCCGGCTATTTTATATACTGCAAAATTATGCGGCGTCACGAAAATTTATAAAATTGGTGGGATTCAAGCCATTGCGGCGATGACTTTTGGTACCGAAACCGTTCCTTCAGTTTATAAGATTTTTGGTCCCGGAAACCAATATGTTACGGTTGCAAAACAGTTAGCAACCAAATATAATGTAGCTATCGATATGCCTGCGGGTCCTTCAGAATTATTAGTTTATGCTGATAATACTGCAAATGCTTCTTTTGTAGCATCAGATTTATTGAGCCAAGCAGAACACGGACCTGACAGCCAAGTAATTTTGGTTTCTACTTCTGAAAAAATTATTGTTGAAACCGAAAAAGAAGTGGAAGCACAGCTGGAAAAACTACCCAGAAAAGATATTGCAACACAAGCCATTGCAAATTCAAAATTAATTTTAGTAGATACGGAAGAAGAAGCGCTTGAAATGATTAATGAGTACGGCCCGGAACACTTTATTGTTATTTCAGAAAATGAAGAATACTTCGTATCAAATATTCAAAATGCTGGATCTGTATTTATAGGCAACTACACACCTGAAAGTGCTGGTGACTATGCTTCAGGCACTAACCACACTTTACCAACCAACGGCTATGCAAAACAGTATAGCGGTGTTAATTTGGATAGTTTTTTAAAGAGTATGACCTTTCAAAAAATTTCAGAAAAAGGAATTAAGAATATCGGTCCTGCAATTAAAATCATGGCCGAAGCAGAAGGGCTACAAGCTCACAAAAACGCAGTATCCATTCGTTTAAAAAGTTTACAATAATATTATGAAAAATATATTTAAACTAGACAGACTAGTTCGTCCTAACGTTGCAGCTTTACAGCCTTATAGCTCTGCTAGAGATGAATTTACAGAAGCAAGTGAATCTATGGTTTTCTTAGACGCCAATGAAAATCCTTTTGAGAATGGGGTAAATCGCTATCCGGATCCACAACAACGGCTTTTAAAGAAAGAAATAGGTTTAATTAAAGATATTTCAGAAAAAAATATGCTGTTAGGCAATGGAAGTGATGAAGTGTTGGAATTACTTTTTAGAGCTTTTTGTGAGCCTGGAAAAGACAATATAATCACACTTCCGCCAACGTACGGAATGTACAAAGTACTTGCTGGAATTAATAATATTGAAAATAGGGAGGTGCTGCTAACCGAAGCATTTCAAGCCAATATCCCAGCTATTTTAGAAGTAGTTGATGAGCAAACAAAAATGATTTTTCTTTGTTCCCCCAATAATCCGACAGGGACTCTTTTTTCTGAAACTCAAGTTGAAAAATTATTAAACAATTTTAAAGGTTTGGTTGTTATTGATGAAGCCTATATTGATTTTTCAGAAGGGGAAAGTTGGTCAAAAAAATTAAACCAATTTCCTAATTTGGTTGTTACGCAAACGCTGTCAAAAGCTTTCGGAATGGCAGGAATAAGACTGGGTATTTGTTTTGCTTCCGAAGAAATAATAACGGTTTTAAATAAAATTAAACCACCTTATAACATTAATTCTTTAACACAAGAAAAAGCGATTAATCGATTGAAAAATAAATCAGCTATAAAAGATGAAATAATCTTATTAATAGACGAAAAGAGTAAATTATATAAAGTTTTACTTGAAGTAAACTTTATTAATGAAATTATTCCTTCAGAAGCTAATTTTATTCTATGCCGGGTAGATAATGCTACAAAACGGTACAATCAATTAGTAGAAAAGGGGATTGTAGTTCGAAACCGTAGCAGTCAACCACTTTGTGAAAATACTTTGCGTTTTACAGTAGGAACGCCAAAAGAAAATGAGCTTTTAATTACCACACTAAAAAAACTTCAATAATGGAAAAGAGCGTATTGTTTATAGATAGGGACGGAACCCTAATTAAAGAAACCGTCGACGAGCAAATTGATGCCTTTGATAAAATGGTGTTCTACCCAAAGGTTTTTACATATATGGCTAAAATAGCCAAAGAGCTAGACTTTGAGCTCGTTATGATAACAAATCAGGACGGTTTAGGCACGGACTCATTTCCAGAAGAAACGTTTTGGCCAGTTCATAATTTTATTATGAAAGCTTTTGAGAATGAAGGAGTCGTTTTTAATGAGGTTTTTCTAGACAGAACTTTTCCGCACGAAAACGCACCTACCCGAAAACCAGGTACAGCGTTGTTAAAAAAATACTTTTCAGAAGAATACGATTTGGAAAATTCATTTGTAATAGGCGATCGACTTACCGATGTAGAATTGGCTAAAAATCTAGGCTCAAAAGCTATTTTTATTAATGATGACACGCAGTTAGGAACAAATGAAATCACGGTTCAAAAAGAGGAGTTAAACTCGGTTATAGCATTAGAAACAAATGATTGGAAAGCTATTTATGAGTTTTTAAAGTTAGACGCCAGAACGGCTGAAATTAAAAGAAAAACAAATGAAACAGATATATCCATACAGTTAAACCTTGATGGAACTGGGAAAAGCGCTATTGATACTGGAATTGCCTTTTTCGATCATATGTTAGATCAAATAGCGAGGCATGGTCAAATGGACCTTTCTGTAAAAGTAACAGGCGATCTAGAAGTAGATGAACATCACACGATAGAAGATACGGCTATTGCATTAGGGGAAGTTTTTTCAAAAGCATTGGGTAATAAATTAGGGATAGAGCGTTACGGATTTTGTTTACCAATGGACGATTGCTTAGCACAGGTAGCGATTGACTTTGGTGGTAGAAATTGGCTGGTTTGGGAAGCAGATTTTAAACGTGAAATGATTGGTAAAATGCCTACTGAAATGTTCTACCATTTCTTTAAAAGTTTTACAGACGGAGCTAAGGCTAACCTTAACATTAAAGCAGAAGGAACTAATGAGCACCACAAAATAGAGGCGATTTTTAAGGCTTTTGCTAAAGCGATAAAAGTTGCAGTAAAGCGAGATACAGATAAGATGATTTTACCATCTACAAAAGGCGTATTGTAATGAATATAGTTATTATAGATTATGGTGCCGGAAATATTAAGAGCCTTCAATTTGCTATTGAAAGGTTAGGGTTTAATGCTATTTTGAGTAGTAATGAAGAAGAGATTAAAACTGCCGATAAAGTGATTTTTCCGGGTGTCGGTCATGCCGACAGTGCGATGAAAATGCTAAAGGAAACAGGCTTAGACAAGCTCATACCTACCTTAAAACAACCCGTTTTAGGTATTTGTTTGGGCATGCAGTTGCTTTGTAATTCTTCGGAAGAAGGAAACACAAAGGGTTTAGGTGTTTTTAACGTTGACGTAAAACGATTTTCAAGCACTTTAAAAGTTCCGCAAATGGGCTGGAATACCATTTCAAACTTACAGACTGATTTATTTAAAGGTATTTCAGAAAACGAGTTTATGTATTTGGTGCACAGCTACTATGTCCCAATTTGCGATGAAACCATTGCAATGACTGACTATGACGGAGATTATTCTTCTGCATTTCAAAAAGATAACTTCTACGGCGTTCAATTTCACCCAGAAAAAAGTAGCGCTGCTGGAGAAAAAATATTAAAAAACTTTTTAACAATTTAATTATGAGAATAATACCTGCTATAGATATCATTGAAGGCAAATGTGTACGGCTTTCAAAAGGTGACTACAACACAAAAAAGATATACAACGAGAACCCGCTAGAGGTTGCTAAACAGTTTGAGGATCACGGCATTAAATATCTACATTTAGTAGATTTAGATGGGGCAAAAAGTAGCCATATTGTTAACCATAAAATTTTAGAAGAAATAGTTTCTAAAACCAATCTACAAATAGATTTTGGAGGTGGTTTAAAAAGTGATAAAGATCTAGAAATAGCCTTTAATAGTGGCGCCAATCAAATAACGGGTGGAAGTATTGCAGTGAAAAACCCACAAACATTCAAAGCTTGGCTTCAAAAATATGGTAGCGACAAAATTATTTTAGGTGCTGATGCAAAAGATGAAAAAGTTGCAGTAAGTGGCTGGTTAGAAGAAAGTGATGAGTTTATCATTCCGTTTATTCAAAAATATCAAATTGAAGGAGCCACGTACGTAATTTGTACAGATATTAGTAAGGATGGGATGCTAGAAGGCCCTTCGTTTGAATTGTACAAACAAATTTTAGCTGAAACTGAGAATTTAAAACTAATTGCTTCTGGAGGTGTTGCCACCTTCGATGATCTTCCTAAGCTATCTGAAATAGGATGTGAAGGAGCTATTTTAGGAAAAGCTATTTATGAAAACAGAATTTCTTTAAAACAACTTGAAAAATATATTTTAGATGTTAACTAAACGAATAATCCCTTGTTTGGATATAAAAAATGGTCGCACCGTAAAAGGGGTAAATTTTGTAAATCTTCGTGATGCGGGAGATCCAGTAGAATTAGCTAAAATATATTCTGAAACGGGAGCCGATGAATTGGTTTTCCTAGATATTTCTGCAACTGAAGAAAGGCGTAAAACCCTCGCAAATATGGTTTTACAAATTGCTGAAGCTATAAACATTCCGTTTACCGTTGGCGGCGGAATTTCGAGTGTGGAAGATGTCGCTATTTTATTACAAAATGGAGCCGATAAGGTTTCTATAAACTCTTCTGCAGTAAAAAGCCCACAATTAATAAACGATTTAGCTGCTAAATTTGGTTCGCAATGTATTGTGGTTGCTATCGATGCAAAACAGATTGATGGTGAGTGGGTTGTACATTTAGTAGGTGGGAAGCAACCTACAACGTTAAATTTATTTGATTGGGCTTTGGAGGTTGAAAAAAGAGGTGCTGGAGAAATTCTCTTCACTTCAATGGATAATGACGGTACCAAAGACGGTTTTGCTAATGAAGCTTTGAAAAAACTTTCAGAAACACTCAATATTCCAATAATTGCTTCAGGTGGAGCGGGTACTATAAATCATTTTATGGATACTTTTAAAATAGGAAAAGCTGATGCTGCTTTGGCTGCTAGTGTTTTTCACTTTAAGGAAATAGAGATTTCCGAATTAAAAAAAGAATTAAAAACACAGGAAATCCCTGTTAGACTATAAGATTATGCAAATAGACTATACAAAATACGAAAACGGTTTGGTTCCGGCAATTATACAAGATGCAATCACTAAAAATGTGTTGATGCTAGGCTACATGAATGAAGAGGCGTTTTTAAAAACTAATCAAACTAAAAAAGTAACCTTTTTTAGCCGAAGTAAAAATAGACTGTGGACCAAAGGAGAGGAGAGTGGCAATTTTTTAAACTTAGTTTCCATAAAAGTTGATTGTGATAATGACGCTCTGCTTGTTCAAGTACAGCCAGAAGGGCCAACTTGTCACAAAGGAACAGATACCTGTTGGAACGAAAAAAACAACTCTAATTTCGGGTTTCTTTCAAAATTGGAAGCAGTAATTGAAGACAGAAAGAATAATTCAGAAAACGAAAAATCCTATGTTTCATCTCTTTTTAGAGCGGGAATGAACAAAATAGCTCAAAAAGTAGGAGAAGAGGCTGTTGAAGTAGTAATTGAGGCAAAAGACACCAATGATGATCTGTTTTTAAATGAAAGCAGCGATTTATTGTTTCATTATCTAATCTTATTACAGGCAAAAGGATTTACACTTTCAGATGTTGAAAAAGTCCTTCAGAATAGGCATAATTAGTATTTATTACTATTTTTAAATAAGTAATCTAAACAAGTATATGACTGCAAGAAAAAAACGCCGTATAAAACTTCCCAAAGTAAAACCTCAGAAAAACAGGAATGAAGTCCCTGGACAAGTAACCTATACGGGTAAAAAAGCATCTACGGTTACTAAGTTGGAAATCATTGACTATTCAAAAGATCACTACAAACGAATAGATACTGAAAATATTGAGGATGCATTTGAATTTGAAACGTCTGAACATGTTACATGGATTAATGTCAATGGCCTTAACAACACCAAAGAAATAGAACGTCTTGGTGACTATTACAGTTTGCATCCTTTAATTCAAGAGGATATTGTAACGACCAATCAACGTCCTAAAATGGATGAATATGAAGATTACTTATTCATTGTTTTTAAAATGCTTCATTATACAGACGATGGCGATTTTGTGAATGAACATGTAAGTTTAGTGGTTGGTCATAACTATGTAACCACCTTTCAAGAAGCCGATGGCGATGTATTTGACGGACTTCGAGACCGAATAGAAAACGCTAAGGGTCGCGTTCGAAATAAAGGCGCAGACTACCTTATGTTCGCCTTATTGGATGCTGTAGTTGACAATTATTTTAGCGTAATTGAAACATTAAGCGCAAAAATTGAACTGATAGAGGATCAATTGTTCGAAGATAAAGTTGAAGAAGATATTACTCAAGATATTCAGGTTTTAAAAAAAGAAATACTGCGTATTCGTAGAGCGGTAGTGCCACTTAGAGAGGTGATTAACAGACTTGAAAAAACAGATACCGCTTTAATAGAAGAACGTACTCAAAATTACATACGTGATTTATACGATCATATTATTCAAGTTTCAGAAAGTGTGGATATTTACCGCGAAATGATCTGGGGCTTGATGGATATGTACATGACCACCATAAGTAATAAAATGAACGAGGTCATGAAGGTATTGACCATTATGGCTTCTATCTTTATACCATTAACATTTATGGCTGGTATTTACGGGATGAATTTCGAACATATGCCCGAGCTTCATTTACGCTATGGATATTACTATCTATGGGCAGCTATGATCCTTGTCTTTTTTGGACTACTTTGGTATTTTAAACGTAAAAAGTGGTTGTAAGGATTAATTAAGCCATCCCCTTTGCTTAGCACCCTTGCTATAAAAATATTGAAAAATACAAATAGCGATTACTACTAAAGGCATGATAATCGCTGTTGGTCCTATAATATCCATAACATCTGTAGCAAAAATCCAATACCCTTGCGCTATTAAAACAGCGATTAAGGAAAGGCCAAAAAGACTAACGGTTATCTTTTTTCGCATTAACATTGTTATACATGCTAGTAACCCTGCAATGGTGGCAATTCCAAAAGCTGCAGTATACCAAGCAGGCATGCTTGTGTATAGTTCCATTTCTTCTGAAGAAGCTCCTTCAGTTACCATTTCTAGCATAAAGGTGGAAACAACAAATTGAATAACGCCCATCACATTCCATAATAGTGCTAAAATGGCAATTATCCAAAAGGCTGTATTGGGTTTAGTAGTGGTTGTCATAAATTTTAGTTTTTGGTTGGTTCTGTTAAAAGTACAAAATAGTTTTTAGTTTGAATGATAGATTTTCTCTTCTGAAATATAAAAAAGATGAAAACCCCATAAACTGAATCATTCGTAACCGTAGTATTTCATCAAAAAAATAGTACTTTTGTATTTTGAATCTTAGCTTGACTACTCTATGAGCCAAAAAGTGCTACTAAACGCAACCGAAATCAACATTGCGCTTCATCGCTTGGCTTGTCAATTAATTGAAAATCACGACACTTTTACCGATACCGTTTTAATAGGAATACAACCGCGTGGTGTATTTCTGGCAGAACGCTTAAAAACCTTGTTGGAAGATGAATATAAAATCAAAAATATTCAACTGGGATACTTAGATATTACTTTTTATCGAGATGATTTTAGACGAAGTGGAAAACCGCTTGAAGCCAATAAAACCAATATTAATTTTGTAGTTGAAGATAAAAAGGTTGTGTTTATTGATGACGTTTTATATACAGGTAGAAGCATTCGCTCTGCCTTAACAGCAATGCAATCGTTTGGCCGTCCATTAGAAATCGAATTGCTAACCCTAATCGACAGACGTTTTAGTAGACATTTACCTATTCAGCCAGATTACAGAGGGCGTCAAGTAGATGCTATCAATAATGAAAAGGTAAAAGTATGCTGGAAAGAAAATGAAGGCGAGGACATTGTTTATTTAGTAAGTAATTAAAGTTTCAGAAAAATTATGAGCGAACTAAGTGTAAACCACTTACTGGGAATAAAATACATTACCGAAGATGACATTAACCTTATCTTTGAAACGGCAGATCATTTTAAAGAAGTCATTAACCGTCCCATTAAAAAAGTTCCCTCACTTCGCGACATCACAATTGCCAACCTCTTTTTTGAAAACAGTACAAGAACCCGCCTTTCTTTTGAATTGGCAGAAAAACGCCTCTCTGCAGATGTAATTAACTTTTCTGCAGCTTCTTCATCTGTTAAAAAGGGAGAAACCTTAATTGATACGGTAAACAACATTCTATCTATGAAAGTAGATATGGTGGTGATGCGGCACCCAAATCCTGGTGCAGGTATATTTCTTTCAAAAAATATAAAAGCAAGCATTGTAAATGCGGGTGACGGTGCACACGAACATCCAACACAAGCCTTGTTAGACTGTTACTCCATACGAGAAAAACTTGGTGATGTAGCCGGAAAAAAGGTGGTAATTGTAGGTGACATTCTACACTCTAGAGTTGCGTTAAGTAATATTTTTGCGCTTCAAAAGTTGGGGGCAACTGTTAAAGTTTGCGGCCCTAAAACACTTATTCCCAAATATATTGAACAATTAGATGTAGAAGTTGAAACCAACCTTAAGAAAGCGTTAGAATGGTGCGATGTGGCCAATATGCTACGGGTTCAAAACGAACGGATGGATATTAGTTATTTTCCCACTACCCGCGAATACACACAACAATTTGGAGTAAATAAAAAACTATTAGATTCCTTAAATAAAGAAATAGTGGTAATGCACCCAGGTCCCATAAACCGTGGTGTGGAAATTACCAGTGATGTGGCCGATAGCAAACAGGCTATTATTTTAAATCAAGTACAAAACGGTGTCGCTGTACGTATGGCAGTATTGTACCTATTAGCTTCAAAAATTCAATAAGATGAAATGGCCATTTATAAATAGCAAACTAACTGAAGATGTGTGCCTGGATATTCCATCTTCTTATCTATCAAATATTTTATACAAATGAAAATTACAAATCACGATAACTATGTGATATTAGCAGACGAGCAAGATGATATTTCAGACTTTGCGTCTTTTTTGGAATATCAAATTCCAAAGAAATTTAAGGGACAAAATGTAATTGTAGATCTTTTAAAATACGATACGTTACAGTTAGAAGAATTGCTTCAGTTTTTAAAAGTTTCAAATTTACATCGTAAAACAAAGCACTCATTTGTATTGGTAAACAACGCTATTAGTCCAGATGTAATTCCTATGGAAATGATTGTAGTGCCTACTGTTCAGGAGGCTTCAGATATTGTTGACATGGAAGAAATAGAACGTGATTTAGGTTTCTAAATTTATTTTTTCTTCTGAAAAGCTACCTACTAAATTTTACTTTATGAAATTGACTATCCTTGGCTGTCATTCTGCAACACCACATATAAATGCAAATCCTACTGCACAGGTGTTAGAAGTTCAAGGACATTTATTTTTAATAGATTGTGGGGAAGGTACCCAAGTACAATTACGTCGTTATAAAGTAAAGTTTTCACGTATTAAGCACATTTTCATTTCACATTTGCACGGTGATCATTTTTATGGCTTAATAGGATTAATCTCTACCTTTTTATTATTGGGAAGGGAAGCAGATTTGCATATTTATGGTCCAAAAGGAATTAAAGAAGCCATCCTTCTTCAATTAAAATTGGGAAAATCATGGACTAATTATTCATTGTTCTTTCACGAACTGGACAGTAAAGACCCTACGCTACTTTTTGAAGATGAAAAAGTAACCGTAACCACTATCCCCTTAAATCACAGGGTTTACACCAATGGATTCTTGTTTCACGAAAAGACCAAGGAAAGAAAATTAGATTTTAAAGCCGCTCAAAAAAATAGTATTCATCATACCTATTTTCAGAAACTGAAACAGGGATTTGATGTAGAAAACGAAAAAGGGGAGTTGATCGAAAACAAAACCGTCACCTTAGAACCAGAACCTTCAAAATCGTATGCCTATTGCAGTGACACAGCTTTTTACCCTGAAATAGTTTCGCAGATAAAAAATGTAACAGCATTGTATCACGAATCAACATTCTTAGAGTCACATCACCATTTATGCGAAAAAACCAAGCACAGCACAGCTAAAGAAGCCGCTGTTATTGCCAAAAAAGCTGATGTTGGGACGTTGATTTTAGGCCATTATTCTGGTCGGTATGGCAATCTTTCCTTATTTAAAAAAGAAGCCGAAGAGATTTTCTTTAATGTTGAGTTAGCCGAAGATGGCAAACAATTCGATATTTAAATGCTTTAGCATTAAAATTTAATACACATTTAAAACTTTCTATTTTAAATACACTGTTAAAACTCGTAACTTGCAGTAAACAAGTACTCATGGGCACTAATTTGCATACATATAGAAAATCGTACGAAAAAGCTGAGTTAATTAAAGCAAATATAGATGATAACCCAATTCAGCAGTTTCAAAAATGGTTTTTTGAAGTAAAAGAATCTGGTGGTGTCGATGAAGTTAATGCGATGACCGTTTCAACCGTTGGAAAAGATGATTTTCCAAGAGGTCGGGTAGTGTTGTTAAAAAAGTACGATGAAAACGGATTCTATTTTTATACTAACTATAATAGTGAAAAAGGAAACTCTATAGCTCACAACAACAAAGTTTGCCTTTCATTCTTTTGGCCCAATATGGAACGACAAGTGATTATAAAAGGAATTGCCGAAAAAACTTCAGAAGAAGATTCAACAAATTATTTTCATTCCAGACCTAAAGGCAGTCAGTTAGGGGCTTTGGTCTCCGATCAAAGTAGTGAAATAGAAAACAGGAAAGCTTTAGAGAAAAAACTGGATGAACTTGAAAATAAGTACAAGGGTAATGAAGTCCCCAAACCAAAAGATTGGGGTGGGTACTTGATAAAGCCTGTTGAAATTGAATTTTGGCAAGGCAGGCCCAACCGGCTTCACGATCGTATTCAATATAAATTAGAAGGGGTTGATTGGAAAATAAAACGTTTACAACCGTAATTAAAATAGTTTAAAAACTTCAGAAAAAATGAAAACACTCTATTTGGTAAGACACGCAAAGTCTTCTTGGAAATATGAAGTTGATGACCATATGCGTCCCTTAAAAAAACGTGGGCATAATGATGCTACATTGGTTTCAGAAAAAGTTAAAGGCGAAATTGAGCCACCGCAAAAAATAGTGACCAGTGATGCTAATCGTGCACGAACTACAGCTGAATACTTTAAAAATGCCTTAGATATCAGTGATGATAATTACGAGCTGACACATGACTTGTACGATTTTAGTGGTCAACAGGTAATGCAGGTTATTAAAGGCTTAGATAACTCGTTAGATAAAGTGATGATTGTGGGTCATAACCACGCGTTTACTTCAACTGTAAATATGATGGGGAGCGAAAAAATTGAAAACTTACCTACGAGCGGTTTTGTGATGATCGAATTTGATGAGGACAATTGGAACGATGTTTCAACAGGCACTACCCAAAAAATGGTTTTCCCCAGACATTTAAAATAATGACCGAAAAAATAGAGAATTTAAATACCAAAAATGAATACCGTAACCGTGAACTTAGCTGGTTACAGTTCAATGCTCGCGTGTTGCAGGAAGCAGAAGACCCTTCGGTACCATTAATAGAAAGGCTTCGTTTTTTAGGGATCTTCTCTAATAATTTAGATGAATTTTTTAAGGTTCGCTATGCAACTGTTAGGCGTATTGTTGAAGCAGGAAAAGGGGGAAGAAGCTTTTTAGGTGGGATTTCAGCATCAGATTTACTGGAAGAAATAACACAAATTGTTATTGAGCAACAATCACAAAGCTTGCGAATACTTAAAAAAATAAGAAAAGAACTTCATAAGGAAAACATTTATATTATAAATGAAACTGAAGTAACTAAAGCACAAAGTGAGTATATATTAGATTACTTTATAAGAAAAGTAAGCCCTGCCTTAGTTACTATTATGATAGGTGAGTTGGAAGACTTTCCGTCATTAAAAGACAGTGCAGCTTACTTGGCAGTACGGATGGTAATGAAGAAAGATGACGAAACCTTCCAATCCAGAAGTAATTTCGCCTTGATAGAGATTCCTAAAATTATAGATCGCTTTATTGTACTTCCACAAAAAGGGGATAAGCAGTATATTATTATTCTGGACGATTTAATACGGTATTGTTTAAACAACATCTTCAGTATTTTTAAATACGAAAGCATTTCGGCTCATATGATTAAAATTACACGTGATGCCGAATTGGACATAGACAGTGATTTAAGCCGAAGTTTCATAGAGAAAATTTCAAAAAGTGTAAAGAACCGAAGTACGGGCGATCCGGTTCGTTTTGTTTACGATAAAAGTATTGATGCCGAAACCCTTCAATTTTTACTGCAAAAAATGGGCATTGATACTACCGATAGTATTATTCCTGGTGGTAGATATCACAATCGCCGAGATTATATGAAGTTCCCGAGCTTGGGAAGAAATGATTTATTATATAAAAAAATAGAACCATTACCTATAAAAGGGTTGAGTTTGCAAGGAAGCTTGCTCGATAAGATTGCCGAAAAAGACTATTTACTTTATGCACCTTATCAAAGTTTTTCTTATGTGGTTAAATTTTTACGCGAAGCAGCGTTGGACCCAAACGTTAAGTCTATACAAATCACTATTTATAGGCTTGCACAGATTTCACATATTGCCAGTTCGTTGATAAATGCTGTGAAAAACGGTAAAAAAGTAACCGTACAAATTGAGTTACAAGCGCGTTTTGACGAAGAAGCTAATATTGAATACGCAGAGCAAATGCAGAGCGAAGGCGTACGACTTATTTTTGGTGTTTCCGGTTTAAAAGTTCACTGTAAAGCCTGTGTAATTGAACGATTGGAAAATGAAAAGATTAAGCGATATGCTTTTATAAGCACGGGTAATTTTAATGAATCAACCGCTCGTATCTATACAGATTACACCTTATTTACTTCAAACCAAAAAATAGGAAAAGAAATCAATAAAGTGTTTGATTTTTTTGAAGTAAACTATAAAATTAAAAAATACAACCACCTTATCGTTTCGCCTCATTACACGCGTAATGCAATGTATCAATTAATTGATACAGAAATAAAAAATCATAAGGAAGGGAAACCTAGTGGTATTCGGTTAAAGATGAATAGTTTATCAGATTTTAAAATGATAGACAAATTATATCAAGCCAGTAGAGCAGGAGTGAAAATTAAATTGATTATTAGAGGAATCTGCTGTCTTATGCCTGGTGTAAAAGGAATGAGCGAAAACATTGAAGTTATAAGTATAGTTGACAAATTTTTAGAGCACCCTAGGTTGTTTATTTTTAAAAATGGGGGAGAAAACAAAATTTATATTTCATCAGCAGATTTTATGGGGCGTAACCTGGATAACCGTGTTGAAATTTCATGCCCAATTTATGATGAAGATATAAAAGAAGAATTGATCGATACATTTGAAATTTCCTGGAAGGACAATGTTAAAGCTCGTATTATTTCAGGAAAGGCTTTAAACAAATACAAAAAGAACGATGCAGAGCCGTTTCGCTCTCAGTTTAAGCTATACGAGTATTACCAACAAAAATTAAACAATTAGTTTGCTTACAATAAAAAAATATGCTGCAATAGACATTGGTTCTAATGCAATTAGACTATTAATAGCTTTAGTTATAGAGCAGGAAGACAAAGACCCTATTTTTAAAAAACGTTCTTTGGTTCGAGTTCCTATTAGGCTGGGGGCCGATGTTTTTTTGGAAGGGAAAATTTCCGAGGAAAACCAGTTACGCATGCTCGATGCTATGAAAGCGTTTGATTTATTAATGAAAAACCATGAGGTAACGCGTTTTAGAGCTTGTGCGACATCAGCTATGCGTGAAGCTTCAAATGGTAGCGAAGTTGCTAAGAAACTAAAGAATGAAACGGGAATAAATATTAATATTATTGACGGAAACGATGAGGCTGCAATTATTGCTACTACCGACTTAAAAGAACTGATACAAACTGAAAAAACCTTCTTATATGTTGATGTGGGTGGCGGTAGTACAGAGTTCACCCTGTTTAGCGATGGAAAGACCGTAGACTCAAAATCATTTAAATTAGGTACGGTACGGATTATCAACAATATGATAAAAGAAAGCATCTGGGAAGATGTAGAAACTTGGATAAAAACCGTTACCAAATCCTACAAAAAAGTGTCATTAATTGGTTCTGGTGGAAATATTAACCACATTTATAAAAACAGCGGAAAAAAGATAGGCAAACCACTTAGTTATTTTTATTTAGGGTCATATTATGATATGATAAAATCACTATCTTACGAAGAACGAATTGTAGAACTTAATATGAATCCTGATAGAGCCGATGTGGTTGTTCCAGCAACCCGAATCTATTTATCCGCCATGAAATGGAGTGGGGCTAAAAATGTGTATGTCCCTAAAATTGGACTTTCAGACGGAATTATAAAAAGTCTTCACAACGAAAAATTGGCTGCTCAACTGGAAGTAAACAATTAATTTTCAGGAAATATTTTTCTAAACTTCTTAGGAAGTGCTGTCGTTACTGAAGTTAAGGTACCTATAATTGGATCTGTAAATTCTAACGAAGATGCATGCAAAAACAGTCCTTTTCCTTTTAATAACAAACCTTCTTTACTGTAATTTTTATCTCCTAAAATTGGATTTCCCAAACTTGAAAGATGTACTCGCAATTGATGTTTTCGTCCAGTTTTGGGAAACAGTTCAACTAAATTCAAATAATTAAATCGCTCTGAATGTACTGTTTCTAGTACTTTATATTCAGTAAAGGCATTTTTTCCATCAATAACAGTTGTAATAGTGCCAGTGATGGGCATTTTGCCATAGGTAACAGCGTGATATGTTTTTTTTACTTTTCGTTCTTTAAAAAGCTTGTTCAGCGCTATTACAGCAGCATGCGTTTTTGCAATTAGTAACAAACCACTTGTTGGGAAATCCAGTCTGTGGACAGGTTTGGGTCTTAACAATGCATCAGAAGCATTGCTTTTTGTTAAATTGTAAGGTAATGCATTGACAATTGTCTTCTTTTTATTCCCGCTTACAAGAATACCAGGCGGTTTATTAATGATGGCTAGGTGGTCATTTTCAAAAGAAACTTCTAATTTGAATTGTATTACAGGTTTATCTTTATTTTCTTCGGAAAAAAGTGTAATTATTTCACCACCGTTCAAAAACTTTCCTGTTCCAGCGACAGTTCCATTAACCTTAACCAACCCCTTGTCAATAGCTTTTTTCATTCCTTTTCTCGAAGGAATGGTTTTAAAAACACCGCCCACGTAATCTGAAAGTCGGGTAGGGGTTTCCAAAAATGGAACGGTATGGGTTTCTTTTTTAATAAACTAAGTTGTTAAAAGCTATGAGAAATTTTACCCGTGCATGGTTTCACTCTTGCTCAAGTTTTTCATTATTTCTGCTTCGTGGGCCAATAATGCTTTCCATTTTTTATCTACTTCTTCGCGGTTTCCATATTTACGGGCAAAACCAAGAAACATAGTATAATGATTAGCTTCGCTTACCATTAAGCTCTTATAAAAAGAAGCCAGTTCTTTATCTTCCAGTTCTTCACTTAACAACCGAAACCGTTCACAGCTTCTCGCTTCAATTAAAGCCGCGTAAAGTAGTCGATGGACTAGGTTAGTGGTTCGGCTTCCACCTTTTGGGAAGAACTGCATCAATTTATTAACGTATAAATCTTTTCGGTCACGGCCTAAGGTCCAACCACGTTCGATAATACGGTCATGTACTAATTTAAAATGACTGATTTCTTCTTTAACCAACGCTGTCATTTCCTGTACCAGCTCTGTATACTCAGGGTAGGTAACGATAAACGAGATGGCGGTAGACGCTGCTTTTTGTTCGCAGAAAGCGTGATCGGTTAAGATTTCTTCTACATTTTTTTCTACAATGTTCACCCATCTGGGATCGGTGGGAAGTTGTAAGCCTAGCATAGTTTTAAAATATTAATTCTGAAGTGCAAAAATACACATTAAGTTAGGAACGCGTTTAAATATCCAAATCGAACTCACGTCGCAGCTTTTCAAGCGCAGGGTTTTTCTCGGTAAGCTTATCAAATTTTTCACGGGTGGTGTACGCGTATTTTTTTTGGACGGTTTCGTTTACAAGAATATCAAGGTCAATATCGTAGTTTTTAAGTGTATTACGTAAAAAGCCCAATAAGTCATACTTTTCGCGTTCTACTTCAACTTTTATGGTATCGTTTGGAAACTCTAAATGAATGATGCTCCCATCTAATTTTGGAATTCCCATAGTAAGGTGCGATAATAAATTGTATTTACCATCTGCTTCAACCTTTTTGGCATATTGTGTCCAAGCCGTTCGCATTTCATCTTCTGTAAAGGATTCGGTTGGTAGGTTTTCTTCATCAGGTTGATTAGCTAATTGTTCCTTTTTTAGCTCTTGTTTTTTACGGATGCTTTTTAATGATAAAGCAGAAACTTTTTTGGTGGTATGCTCGGTTATAATCTGAGAGCGCTTATCGGCCATTTTAACACCTGAATCATCCACACTTTTTTCACCTTCAGTTTCTTGTGTTTTAGAATTTACATTAGGCTCGGCAACGGCTGTAGGTTGTGCTGTTTCTTCTTCATCTAGTTTTGCATCGTCATTTGAAGCATACACTGTATCTTCTGAAGAGATCTTTTCTACTGTTGTTTCAGAATTTGTTTCTGGAGTTGCTGTTTCTGTAGTGGGAGGTATAGTTTCTTCCTTTTCAGCTACTTTAAAGTGAGACGGCGGAATTACATATCGCTTTTTTGAGATAGCTCCGTTGTCGCTATGCTTTTTTTTTTCACCGCTAGCCGTTAGCGAAGCTAGCTGCATTAAACACAGTTCAATTAAAAGGCGTTGGTTACGACTGGTTTTGTATTTCAAATCACAACTGTTGGCTAGATCGATGGCATCAATTAAAAAGGAGTGTGATGTTTTTTGTGATTGCTCAAAGTACATGGCTTTTACTTGTTCACCAACTTCTAATAGCTCAATGGTTTCTTGACTTTTGCAAACCAATAAATCACGGAAGTGGGAGGCAAGCCCCATAATAAAATGGTGACCGTCAAATCCTTTTGCGAGAATGGAGTTGTAAGATAATAATACTTTAGGGATGTTATTTTCTAATAATAAGTCGGTTATTTGAAAGTAATAGGTGTAATCGAGTACGTTTAGGTTTTCGGTAACAGCTTGACGGGTTAATTCTTTTCCTGAAAAACTAACAACACGGTCAAAAATAGAAAGCGCATCCCGTAAAGCGCCATCTGCTTTTTGAGCGATAATGTGCAATGCATCGTCTTCTGCATCGATTCCTTCTTGTTTGGCCACTTCTGCAAGATGTCCTTTAATATCACTTACCGTAATTCTTCTGAAATCAAAAATTTGACAACGTGAGAGAATTGTAGGGATTATTTTATGTTTTTCGGTCGTTGCTAATATAAAAATAGCGTGTTTTGGCGGTTCTTCAAGCGTCTTTAAAAAAGCATTGAAGGCAGCTGAAGAGAGCATGTGCACCTCGTCAATAATATAGACTTTATAACTACCAACCTGCGGGGGTATGCGTACTTGATCAATCAAGTTACGAATATCGTCTACCGAGTTATTGGAAGCGGCATCGAGCTCAAAAATATTAAAGGCAAAATCTTCATCGTCTTGTTGTGTACCATCTTGGTTTATTTTTTTAGCTAAAATTCGTGCACAAGTGGTTTTACCAACTCCTCGAGGCCCTGTAAAAAGTAGGGCTTGAGCCAAATGATCGTTTTCTATGGCATTGTTTAGCGTATTGGTAATGGCTTGTTGCCCAACCACATCTTTAAATTGTGTGGGGCGGTATTTACGGGCTGATACGATAAAGTGTTCCATAGTTGCTAACAAATATAACCATGTCTCGTATCATTTTAAAAAATTAGGTGTTTCATTTTTACTGTATTTATTAACATTGGTTTATTTTTGCACGGCAGGCCACCTTATCGCTAATTGCTCAGCTTGTCTGGGTCTTTGGAGGAAAGTCCGGACACCATAGGGAAGCATAGCGGCTAACAGCCGTCATCCGTTATTACGGAGCGGACAAGTGCAACAGAAAGAATGTACAGGTAATGCTGTAGTGAAACCAGGTAAACTCTATGCGGTGAAATGCCACGTAAACCTGTGCTTGAGGGTTCCCGCCCAATGCAGGAGGGTAGGCAGATAGAGCATACTGGCAACAGTATGTCTAGATAAATGATAAGGATTTCGAAATACTTCGGAATACAGAATCCGGCTTATAGGCCTGCATTTTTATTATATTCTTCAATAAGGTCGCTAGACCATTCCATAGCCTCTTCTAAAGTATGAAAGGGTTCGTAAGTGTTTTTATAAAATTTCTTTTCAAATAGAGCAGTTTCATAAGCAGATTTTGAAGTACAGACAACGGCAATACCCAATATATTTAGTTTATTTGAAGCTATCATGTAACAAGTTGGGTTTACTGTGTAATCGTAAATTCTTCGTGCTATTGAAACAATGGGTTTTCCATTATAATTGTTTTCAAGTACTTCAAAAAATTTTGCTAAATGCGGAAAATCAAATGCAACTCCTTCTTGAATTGTAGAAATAACAAAATCTTCATACAATTCAAGATATATAAAATCGAGGTGGATTATCTTAAAAGGGTCTTTCTTCATAAGGGAGAATGCTTCAATGATTTTAGCGTATCTCTCAATGATTAAATGGGGAAGAAAAATTAACTAATATGCACTAAATTACTAAAAACTCAATGATTTGGCAAATTAATTAAAGTATTTTCAAATTAAGACTAATTTTGGTTCAATAAAATTTCTTTTGCCCAAAGCTTACATGCTTCAACTGTGTAAAATACATTAAAAGCACGTTTGTAAAATTGTTTCTCAAATAAAGCGGTATTGTAAGAAGACTTAGAATAACAAAGCACTGCCATTCCTAATAATTGGTTAGAAAAATCATCTTCTTGCAAATAGCTTGTAGGATTTACCGTATAATCGTTTTTTCGATTTGATATGTATACAAATTGCTTTTCTTCAAAATATTTATCAAAAATTTCATAAAGCTTTTTACGTTCTTTTTTATCGAAAAGAACGCCCTCTTTAATTGTTGAAATAACACAATTTTCATGTATTTCAAGAGTACAGAAATCTAATTCTAGTAAGACAGGATTTGGGGACAACATAAGCTTTATTACTGAAAAAAACTGAACACTGATCCTCCATATTTACGAAACTCTTTAAAATAAGGTAGATTTGAAAGATCGGTGTCCTTAGAATGTTCAATAATAACCAATCCGTCAGTATTTTTCAAATCGTTTTGAAAGATTTTTCCTATTATTTCTTCAAACTGCTCAACTTCAAAGCTATATGGGGGGTCGGCAAATATAATATCAAACTTAGATGAAATTGATGATAGATACTTTATGACGTCAGACTTTACTGTTTCAATAGGGAACTCTAGTTCTTCAGCGGTTTTCTTTATGTATTTTACACAACCGTGGTGGGCATCTACAGCAACTATTTTTTCGGTACCTCGTGAAGCAAATTCGTAGCATATATTTCCGGTACCTGCAAAAAGATCTAAGACACTAATTTCATTAAAATAAAGTGAATTTCTTAATATGTTGAAAAGGGCCTCTTTAGCAAAATCGGTTGTGGGCCTTACGGGAAGTGTTCTCGGGGCGATTAACCGTCTTCCTTTATGTGTTCCAGAAATAATGCGCATTATAAACTGTTTTTTAAAACGAAGTGTTGGTGTGGTTCTGTGTTTTCAGAAAATGATAGTTTAGAAAATTTTTCTGAAGTGAAAGAAACATGCCTCACGTATTTATAGACTATAGTATAAATTTCGCTTTCCTTTTTTATATCTCCAGATAATACAACTTCTGTGCTCTCTGGGTTTAATTTAAGTTGTTCCATGCAGAACAGAAGATAGTATATGAAATCTTCGGGAGTTCTATATGAGAACGTATTGCATAATATTAGTTTTCCTTCTTTTACGATTAAGCAGTCAAAACTTTCTGTCTGCACATGTAAATAAACTTTCGCTTCATTTGAAAACTTTTCGGCATTCATAATTGTTCTTATCAATATAGAGGTTGTATGGTAATATTGAAATGAACCATATTTTTCAAAAAAGTAATTGTTTATATTAATGTAAGGCACATATACAACAACGAGATCTTGATTTTTAAGCGTATCGTGCGATATAAAATCGTTTGCCAGAATTTTAGAGTTGAACTTTAAGTATTCGCTGGCTTTCTTTTCATCAAAAAGAGAAACTGGAACAAGTGTATAAAGGTTAGTTGCGTAGAGTAGTGTTACTTGATTAAAACTATGTTGCAACCCTTCATTGCTTTTTATTACAGAATCAATAACGGTTAGAATTTCTTCTGGGGTAGTGGTGTTATCAAACTTTTCCTCCGAAAAAAAAAGAACTTCCCGGTTATCACTAGATGTAACTAAAAAAGAAAGTCCGGTCAAAGATATTTGAACGGACAAGCTTTTATTTGTATTTATTGTATCGTTATTGATCGATCTTTCCAGTGTCATAAGATTTACCCCAATTACCGTTGGTGTCTATTTCGTCCATAGAGCCCACTCTCACTTCATCTCCTCTTACACCTTCAACAGTATTTGCTTGTTTTTCTTGGTATACCAATTCTTTATCCATACCGCTTAGCACAACTTCTTTTGGTACACTAGCTTTAAAAACAGAATACTTACTACCATTTTTCATAATACTTCCAGCTTCAAGCTTAAATTGCTCATCTACACCCTTAATTGGAACATTCATCATGTTTTTATAGCGGTCTGTATTACCGTAAAGAGAATCTTTCACAGGAGTAAAGCTAAGGGTATCTATTAAAGACTCTGTAATAAAGTAACCTTCATCAATACCATATGCTTTGTTCTTTTCAACATCTGCATATACTGAGTCACGTCTTTGTGTTATTGCAAATTGGGCAGTGTCTATAAAACGGACTAAACTATCAAAACTTCCGGTAAAGCTGCCAGTAATTTCTTGATGAGCTAACTCTGCATCTCGAATATCTTTTAAGTTATTTATTACTTTTTGGTAGCGAACTTCTTTCTCTTTGTTAAACTCAAATGGCCCACTAATAGAGCTATAAAGCTGGTATCCTAAAAAGATAATAACAATCCAAAGAATTATCTGTATTACAAGTCTCATTGTATGATAGTTTTGTTAACGTTTAAAATTATGTATAGGTCTCTCGCAAATCTACAATTTTTTTTTGTTCGTAAAACTATAATCTAAAAAAATCATCACTAACGCCAAAACTCTTATGTTTGTACCATATTATGGATGCATCTAGATTTTATACACTTTTAAAGCATGATTTCCCACATGAGACCACTGCAAACCAAGATATTGCACTGCAGTTATTGGCACGTTTTTCAGTAGAAAAAAACGACAACGAAATCTTTTTGTTGAAAGGCTACGCAGGTACTGGTAAAACTACCATAGTGGGTACATTGGTCAAAAACCTATGGAAATTAAAAAAATCCTCTGTTTTATTAGCACCTACAGGTCGTGCAGCTAAAGTGATCAGTAATTATTCAAATAAAGAAGCTTTTACAATTCACAAGAAAATATATTTTCCAAAGTCTGAAAAAGGCGGGGGAGTATCTTTTAGGTTGCAGCCTAACAAAAGCCGAAATGTTATTTTTATTGTGGATGAAGCCTCTATGATTCCTGACATTAATCAAGACTCAAAACTTTTTGAAAACGGCTCTTTGCTCGATGACCTTATGCAGTACGTTTACAGCGGTCATAATTGTAAACTATTATTAATAGGTGACACAGCCCAATTACCTCCTGTAAAACTTACGGTAAGCCCAGCTTTGCATAAGCATACACTAGAAAATCAATATAATAAGGATGTTGTAGAGCTAGAGCTGGACGAAGTGGTTCGTCAACAAAAAGATAGTGGTATATTAATGAATGCTACTCGGCTTCGTGAACGATTAGACGATGGTTTTTTTGAAGACTTTAAATTTTCTGAAACTCAATATCCTGAAGTAATCCGTCCGCAAGACGGACAAGAACTAATGGATGCCATTAATGATAGTTACAGTACGCTGGGTAATGAGGATACCGTCATTATAGTACGTTCTAATAAACGGGCTAATCTATATAACCAAAATATTAGAAACCGAATTCTTTTTCAAGAATCTGAATTGGCTGCAGGTGATTATTTAATGGTGGTTAAAAATAATTATCATTGGGTAAAACCTCACAGCGAAGCCGGTTTTATTGCCAATGGCGATATTGTTGAAGTATTGGAAATTTTTGGTTTTAAAGATTTGTACGGCTTCCGTTTTGCTGAAGTATTGGTAAAAATGGTCGATTACCCTAAAATGAAGCCATTAGAAACTGTTTTGTTGTTAGATACGCTTACTTCAGAAACCCCATCACTTTCATATGATGATTCCAATAAGTTGTACCAAGAGGTTATGAAGGATTACGCTTCAGAAAAATCAAAGTATAAAAAGTTCTTAGCAGTTAAAAACAACAAATATTTCAATGCGCTACAAGTTAAATTTTCTTATGCAATAACCTGCCATAAATCGCAAGGGGGACAGTGGAATACTGTATTTGTTGAGCAACCTTATTTACCTAATGGCATAGATAAAGATTATCTAAGGTGGTTATATACAGCTATTACACGCGCAACAGAAAAATTGTACTTAATAGGCTTTAAGGATGATTTTTTTGTAGATTAGTAGTGTTATTGCTATCACAATTGAATAAATTTTTTGGAAACATTCGAAATTATATTAAGTATTTTTTTGGGCATAGGCCTTGCTACTGCCACAGGCTTCCGAGTATTTTTACCCTTGCTTGTTTTGAGCTTAGCTGGATTTTACGAGGTAATCCCTTTAAATGAAGGCTGGCAATGGATAGGTAGCTTAACTGCTATCATAACTTTGGGTGTTGCTACTTTAATTGAAATCTTTGGATACTATATCCCGTGGTTTGATAATATACTCGACACAATTGCATTGCCATTGGCCACATTGGCTGGTACCGCTATTATGGTTGCTACGATTACCGATCTCGACCCCGTTATAACTTGGGCCCTGGCAATTATAGCTGGTGGGGGCACCGCTGCAGCTATTAAAGGGAATGCCTCTGCAGCAAGACTTACTTCTAGCACAACCACAGCAGGGTTTGCAAACCCTGTATTGACCACAATAGAAACCGGGGTTTCTACATTTATGTCCATACTTTCCATCTTTGTACCGGTTATCGCATTTCTTTTCGTGATTGTATTATTTTTTATAATTTTCAGGTTTTACAAAAAGCTTCGGAAAAAGCGCTTGTCCAAAACTTAATCTTCTTATTTTTGAATTCACTTTAAAACCATTGCCTTGAAAATAATAGCCATGATTCCTGCGCGATACGGCGCTTCTCGTTTCCCTGGAAAATTAATGCAAGACCTTGCAGGCAAACCTGTGATTGTACGCACCTATGAAGCTGCAAAAAACACCAAACTTTTTGATGAAGTATATGTGGTAACAGATAGTGATGTTATTTTTAATGAAATTGAAAATAATGGAGGTAAAGCTATCATGAGTCAAAAAACTCATGAAAGCGGGAGTGACCGCATTGCCGAAGCGGTTGAAAATATGGACGTGGATATTGTTGTAAACGTACAGGGGGATGAACCTTTTACAAGTAAAAAAGGACTACAGCAAGTATTAGAAGTGTTTAATGGGGACGATGCCGATAAAATAGACTTGGCATCGTTAATGACCGAAATAGAAGACTGGAAAGAAATAAGCGACCCTAACTGCGTAAAAGTAATTGTTGATCAAGATAACTTTGCATTATACTTTTCACGTTCGCCTATCCCATACCCACGTGATAAAAATGCATCAGTAAACTATTATAAACACAAAGGCATCTATGCTTTTAGAAAACAAGCGTTAATGGATTTTTATCGCTTACCTATGCGATCATTAGAGGCAGTAGAAAAAATTGAATGCATACGATATTTAGAATACGGAAAAAAAATTAAAATGGCTGTAACAAACACCCAAGGAGTTGAAATAGACACACCTGAAGACTTAGTAGAAGCAAATAAACTGCTTAAAAAAGAAGATAAAAGCAGTATTAATAATAAGTTCAGAAACTTTCCAATGGTACCAAAAGTGGTATTTGGTAGTGGCTGTTTTAATCAGTTGCCCGAAATATTGGCACCACAGCGTCAAGAAAACGCTCCTTTTATTTTTTTGGTAGATGATGTATTCGAAAATGACAATACACTTATTGATAGAATAAAACTTAGGTTTAATGATAAGCTCATTTTTATTTCAGCAGAAGAAGAACCCAAGACTTCTCAAGTTGATCAAATTGTAAAAGAAATCACTTCAGAATTTACCAAAACACCTTCAGGAATTATTGGAATAGGAGGGGGAACGCTTATGGATATAGCAAAAGCAGTATCCATTATGCTTTCCAATGAAGGCAGTGCAGCCGATTATCAAGGTTGGGATTTAGTAAAAAACAAGGCTGTTTACCACGTAGGGATTCCTACCATTTCAGGTACAGGGGCTGAAGTTTCTCGAACTACCGTCCTTTCAGGACCTATAAGAAAACTAGGTATTAATAGCGATTATACACCTTTTGATCAAGTTGTTTTAGATCCAGAATTAACTAAAGGAGTTCCTAAAAACCAATGGTTCTATACAGGGATGGATTGTTTTATCCATTGTGTAGAGTCGTTAAATGGGACTTTTTTAAACGCTTTTAGTCAAAGTTATGGTGAAAAAGCTTATGATCTTTGTAAAGAGATATTTGTAGAACAAAATACTTCGGAAGAAGAAGCACGCGCTAAATTAATGATGGCTTCTTGGCATGGCGGTATGAGCATTGCCTATTCTCAAGTTGGGGTTGCTCATGCGATGAGTTATGGACTTTCATATGTACTAGGGACTAAACACGGTATTGGTAACTGTATTGTTTTTAATCAATTGGAAGAATTTTACTCTGAAGATGTTGTACTGTTTAAAGAAATGGTAAAAAACCATAATATTGAAATTCCAAAAGGAGTCTGTGCGAACCTTACAGAAAATCAATTAAACAAAATGATTGATATTGCCTTAAGCCTTGTTCCTTTATGGGAAAATGCATTAGGAGGAAACTGGCAAACCATCATGACCCGTGAAAAGCTAAAAGAATTGTATTTAAAAATGTAAGTTTTTATAAACTGGACCTATGGGTATTACTCGCTTTATTTTTTTTAAACTTATGGGTTGGCAAATTAAAGGAAGCTTTGATCCCAGTATAAAAAAATCAGTTGTCATTGTTGCGCCCCATACTAGTTGGCACGACTTTTACATTGGTGTTTTTGCGAGACGAATTTTAAAAACTCAAATTAATTTTATTGCAAAAAAAGAACTATTTAAGCCGCCATTTGGTTGGTATTTTAAATGGATGGGTGGCGCACCTTTAGATCGAGCTCCTGGACAAAAAAAGGTACAAACGATTGCTAAAATATTTTCAGAAAAAGATGAATTTAGATTAGCATTATCACCTGAAGGCACCCGGAAAAAAGTTGAGAACTGGAAAACAGGCTTCTACTATATAGCAAAAACTGCTAACGTACCTGTTATCCCTGTGGCTTTTGATTATAAAACAAAATCTGTTTTAATTGGAGAGCCCCATTATTTAACTAACGACATAGCTGTTGATACTAAACAGTTGCAAAAGCATTATAAAAACATAGTAGGGAAGGTGCCCGAATATTCTTAACATTAAAATGTCATTTCACCCCTTATTATTAACATTTATTTATTTAAATAAATTGTTAATCGCTTTTTTTCAGATGTTTATAAGTTTCTGAAAATCAACGATTGAAGTTAAATTTTAGTTAACTAATAAAATAAAACTTCATAGTTTTTATTATCAGTTGTATCTATATAGAACTAATAATAAAATCAAACCTATGAAAACGATTAAAATTTTAGCAATTATCCTCAGCACATCCCTATTTATTTATTCTTGTAGTGATGATGATGATTCAGTAAATGACGACGATGGACCATCAGATTTTAGAGCAGAATTATATGCCTCTAACAATACCGATGGTAACCCAAGAATGTATGACCTAAGTGATCCTAGTAACGTTGAATCAAAAACCTTCCTAACACTTTCAACAGATTCTGAAGGGATTTATTACGATGGATCTGAAGATCAATTGACACAGGCTTCACGAAGTATGCTTAAACTTAATACCTATGGAGACATTACGGTTTCTGAAAATGGAGTAAACCTTGAGTTGGCGCTTGAAAGTAGTGCTGACCTGGAGAGTCCCCGCGATATTGCCGTAAATGGTGATTTTTATGTAGTTTCAGATAATGCAGATGTAGACGGTGACCCTAATACAGATGAAGGACGATTTTTTATATATACAAAGTCCGAATCTGGTTATACCCTTAGAAATACGGTAGAAGTAGCTTTTGCAGTATGGGGTATTGAGTTTGTTGGTAATGACCTATATGCTGTAGTGGATAAAACATCAGATATAGCTCAATTTAGCAACTTTACTGGTATAACAACCAATACTGCGGTTTCACCAACAAAACGAATTACTATAGAAGGTATTGTTAGAACCCATGGTATAGGGTATGACGACGGAACCATGATTTTAACTGATATTGGTGATGCTGGTGTAGATTCTGACGGTGGTTTTCATGTAATTTCTAATTTCCAAAGTAAATTTAATGGAGTTGCAGACGGTGAAACCCTTGCCGTTGCAAATAATCAGGTTAGAGTGTCTGGTTCTGCTACTTTATTAGGAAATCCTATTTCAGCAGATTATGATGAAGATTCTGATACTGTATTTATTGCTGAAAGAGCAAATGGAGGCGGCCGTGTGTTAGCTTTCGTTGATGCTTCTGCAGGTGGTAATTTAACACCAGATATTAATAATGAACTATCAGGAGCTTCTTCAGTATATTATTATTCTGAAGATTAAGCTATAAATAATTAAAGTAAAAAAGCCGCTAAGTTATTAGCGGCTTTTTTTATGATATGAAATAGGTTTTTAGTTAATCTTCTGAGGAAGTTTCTTCCATAGTGTGATAGACGTTTTGAACATCGTCATCTTCTTCAATTTTTTCCAGAAGTTTCTCAACATCTGTAACAGCTTCTTCAGAAAGAGCTTTTGTTACTTGCGGGATACGCTCAAAACCTGATGATAAAATTTCAATATTATTTTCTTCTAAATAAGATTGGATAGCGCCAAAACTTTCAAAAGGAGCATAAATCATGACACCGTCTTCGTCTTCAAAAATTTCATCAACACCATGGTCGATCAATTCTAACTCTAGTTCTTCTAAGTCCATTTCTTCACCGTTAATTCTAAAATTACAAGTGTGATCGAACATAAATACTACAGAACCTGAAGTACCTAAACTACCATCGCATTTATTAAAATAGGAACGGATGTTCGCTACGGTACGGGTATTGTTATCGGTTGCGGTTTCAATTAAAATGGCAATACCATGTGGAGCGTAACCTTCAAACAAAACTTCTTTATAATCACCTTGACTCTTATCGCTCGCTCGTTTAATAGCGCGTTCAATATTGTCTTTAGGCATATTAACTGCCTTGGCATTTTGTATTACCGCACGTAATCTAGAGTTGGTATCAGGGTCGGGACCACCTTCTTTAACGGCCATAACAATATCTTTACCAATACGAGTAAAAGCTTTGGACATTGCTGCCCAACGTTTCATTTTTCTAGCTTTTCTAAACTCAAATGCTCTTCCCATAGTTATCTAATTTGGATTACAAAAATAGAAATTTGACCGAATAGAAAAACTTTTTTTTCTGAACCGTCTAGTATCTATTTTATCCTAAAAGTTTATCTATAGTTTTAGCTAATTCAAAATCCTTATCGGTAACACCATCAGCATCATGTGTTGATAAGGTGATATTAAGTGTGTTATATACGTTGTGCCAATCTGGATGATGTTGCATTTTTTCAGCTTCAAAAGCTATGCGCGTCATGGCAGAAAAGGCTTCTTTAAAGTCTTCAAATTCAAAAGCGGTATGTATGGCATTGTCTTCATACTCCCAACCATCGAATTTATCTAGTTTTTCATTAATTTCTTTTTCAGTGTAAGCTTTCATTTTAATCAATTTTTAAATGTGACAATTTCTTCGTGTAGTGTACAGGAATCGATCACTTCTGAAACTGTTATTTGCAAAGTTTCAGGTAATTTGTTATCCCTTGGCAGTATTGCTCTGTAAAGATCTTCATTACTGCTGTAAACTGACTTAAAGATAGGCATTTTACGCCCAATTTTGGTGGCAATTTCAGTAAAAAGGTCATCATGATGTATCACATCGTTACTTGCTAGATGAAATATACCGGTAAGATTTTTATTGATAATATAATGAACTTGTTGCGCTATTTTATCTTCCGTAGTGATACTAATTATGTGTTTTGGAAATACTTCAAAAACGGCGTGATGCTTCATACTTTGCCTTAATTGGATTAATGTAGGTGAATTAACACCCAGCACCAACGGCAGCCGTAAAATTGTAGACTGAAAGGGCAGTTGTTCCTGCAATATTTTTTCAGCTGAAATAGTAAACCTTCCAAACTTACTTTCAGCTATGGGTATATCATATTCATAAGCTGGAAAATTACGCTGGCCATCAAAAATTTCAGAAGATGAAAGGTACAATATTCTACTTTCTGGAAAACGCTCTGCATACTTGCAAATTTCTTGAAGCATTTGCAATCTTCCTGAATACGCCCCTGAATTTGCAACAATTATATAACGAGGTTTTATTTCAGAAAGAATTGGACTAATTGTGTCTTCTTCCACAGAAAACTCATAAAAAACCTGATTGTCCTTGTATTCCACTTGCTGTGTACAATACGTGCCAAATACATCAAAATAAGAGAGGAGGTCTTTATAAATTGCATTGCCTATAAAACCACTGGCACCTATAATTAGGATTCTGTTATGTACAGTTTCAATATTCAAAACGGGGTAAATTTAAAAAATAGAGCGTTTTGTTTGGGTGGTAAACAATTCTAACGCCTGCATGCCAAGGTAAGAATTTCCTTTTTCATTCAATCCGGGTGCCCAACATGTTATTGTAAATTCGTTAGGCAATAGAGCTGCAATACCACCACCAACACCACTTTTACCGGGCAGACCTACTTCAAAGGCAAACTCGCCGGCTTCGTCGTAAAAACCACAGGTAAGCATAATGGCATTGATACGCTTTACTTGGTTTAAGGTAAGGTGAGCTGTGTTCCGCATACATTTTCCGCGGTTGGCAAAAAGATAAAAAGCATTGGACAATTGCTCGCAAGTCATCTCTATAGAACATTGATGAAAATAAAAATCGAGCACATCGTCTACTTCATTTTCAAGGTTATCAAAAGACTTAAGCAAATTTGCTGCTGCGTAGTTGTTAAAACCTGTTTCAGCTTCGCTGGAGGCTACTTTTTCATTGTAATTTATAGATTGGTCATTGGTTAAATCACGAACGTATTGAAGAAAATCTTCCTTTGGATTTTCTAAATGTGATAGTAGCATATCTGCAATGACAATCGCCCCGGAATTTATTAATGGATTTCGTGGAATTCCTTTTTCAAGTTCTAACAACGCCATGTGATTAAAAGGATTTCCTGAAGGTTCCACATCCACGCGTTCAAAAATTTTATTACCAACCAACGCTACAGCTCTTGAAAGAGTTAGTACCTTGGAAATACTTTGTATTGAGAAAGGTTTATCCCAATCGCCCGAACCAAATTTATTACCATCTACAAGGTTTAGGTACATGCCAAAATTATCTTCCTTCACATTAGATAATTCGGGTATATACGAAGCTACTTCACCTTTTACAGCAGAATGTTTTAAACTGTTGGTGATGGTATCTAAAATTGCTTGGTAATCTATCATATTATCCCTTGTAAAAAGGTGGTTTTACGATGGTTGCCGGAATGGCTTTTTTTCGTACCTGTATATAAATTTCATTTCCTAATTTACTATACTCTTTACCAACATAGCCTAAACCTATCCCTTTATTTAAGGAAGGTGACATGGTCCCGCTAGTTACGTGACCAATTTTCGTTCCTTCGGCATCAACAATATCATATCCTTGCCTTGGAATACCACGCTCAGTAAGCTCAAAACCAATTAACTTGCGGGTTATACCTTCTTCTTTTTGCTTTTTAAGCGCTTCGGAATTGATAAAATCATTATTAAACTTGGTAATCCAGCCTAAACCAGCTTCAATAGGAGAGGTCGTATCGTCTATATCGTTGCCGTAAAGGCAAAAGCCCATTTCTAACCGAAGTGTATCTCTAGCAGCCAAACCAGTAGGTTTAATACCAAAATCGGCTCCAGCTTCCATTACTTTATTCCAAATTTGTTCTACTTCGGTGTTTTTACAATAGATTTCAAATCCGCCGCTTCCTGTATAACCAGTTGCGCTAATGATTACATGTTCAATACCTGCAAAATTTGAAACCTTAAAGTTATAAAATTTGATGGCACTTAAATCTTCCGAAGTTATAGACTGCATGGCTTCCACAGCTTTTGGTCCCTGAATAGCGAGTAGGGAATAGTCTTCTGAGATATCCCGCAGTTCAGCATTCATCGTGTTGTGGGAAGTAATCCAATCCCAATCTTTTTGAATGTTTGAAGCATTGACCACCAACAGCCACTTTTCAGCATTAAAACGGTAAATGATTAAATCGTCAACAATACCGCCTGTTTCATTAGGCATACAAGTATATTGAGCTTGATTGTCAATTACTTTTGAAGCATCGTTACTTGTTATTTTTTGAATCAATTCTAATGCATTTGGGCCTAGTACTAAAAATTCCCCCATATGCGAAACATCAAAAATCCCCAAGTTCTTGCGGACGTTTTCATGCTCAATGGTAACTCCTTCGTACGAAACTGGCATATTGTAGCCTGCAAATGGAACCATTTTAGCTCCTAATTGCTCATGGATGTGTGACAGTGCAGTGTTTTTCATTATAAAAAAATCTTTTCGCAAATGTATTACATCTAAATAAGCTAACGAACTATTTAATTGTTTGTTTTCAACATTGGGGATGTAACCTGAATTCGAGTTTAGGTTTCTTGCCACTTTTGATACAATGAGTATCTTTACTGTATAGAAAAATTAAAAAATTAATTCCTTGAAAATATTCTCAGCCAAACAACTAAGCGAAGCCGATAAAGCAACTACCGAAAAACATAATATTACTTCATTAGATTTAATGGAGCACGCCGGAATACAAGTGTTTAACTGGCTGCATCAACGTTTGCAAAATGCCAAAGTACCTATTCATATTTTTTGTGGTATTGGTAACAACGGTGGTGATGGGTTAGTAGTTGGCAGGTTGTTACTTGAAAAAGATTACAACGTACATATTTACATCGCCAATTTTACCGATAAACGTTCTAAGTGCTTTTTAAAAAACTACGATCGTATAAAGGAAGTTACCAACAACTGGCCAAAATTAATGACGTCGGAAAAGGATTTTCCTGAAATCAATAACCAGGACATCATCATTGATGCCCTTTTTGGTATTGGCCTTAACCGTCCCCCTGAAGGTTGGCTAAAACCATTGATACAGCACATTAATGCAAGCAAAGCATTTACCTTGGCAATCGACATACCCAGTGGATTATATGCCAATCAAGCCTTGGAAGATACTGACGCCGTTGTTAAGGCTAATCATACGCTAACCTTTCAAGCACCTAAATTATCGTTCTTTTTACCCGAGACAGGCAAGTTTGTTCCATTTTTTGATATTATCGACATAGGATTAGATCCGGAATACCTTCATAAAACTGAATCTTTGGCACAATCAATAGGCAAACAACAAGCGCAGCAGTTTTACAAACCACGCCAAGCCTTCGATCATAAAGGAACCTACGGTCACTCGTTAATTATTGCAGGAAGCTATGGAAAAATAGGAGCTGCCGTATTGAGTGCAAAAGCAGCTTTTAAAATCGGTGCGGGGTTAGTTACGGTGTTTGTTCCCGAATGTGGCTATGATATTATACAAACGGCTGTCCCCGAAGCAATGGCGATTACCGACAATGAAGACGATTTAATCACTGATATTGATTTCGATATAGAACCCTCAGCAATCGGAGTTGGGATGGGGATTGGAAAAAAAGCAGAAACAGTTTCTGCCTTAGAAAAGCTCTTCAAAAATGCCAAAGCACCAATGGTAATTGATGCAGATGCGCTAAACTGTATTTCAGAAAACAAAAATTTACTTAAAGTACTTCCAAAACATGCTCTTTTAACTCCGCATCCTGGTGAACTAAAACGATTAATAGGGGAGTGGACGGACGATTATGATAAATTAGAAAAAGCCAAAGCTTTTTCTAAAAAACATGAAATTGTTCTACTGATTAAAGGCGCACATACCGTTGTTATATTTGAGGATAAGCTATATATAAATACCACAGGAAACCCAGGAATGGCAACCGCAGGCAGTGGTGATGTATTGAGCGGAGTGCTTACCGGTCTGCTTTCACAGGGATACGATCCTTTGTTATCGGCTGTTTTTGGGGTATATCTACATGGTACAGCTGGTGCTATTGCTTCACAAAAAATGGGTTACGAAGCCGTAATGGCCACTGATATTATTGACAATATAGGCAACGCTTATATGAGTTTATTTGAGCAACCTGAAAAGGATACATCAGAAAAAGGAAAAAAGAGTAAATAATTACTATTTTTGCGATTTACAACCTACCTCTATAACTATGCAAGAAACACATTATATAAGCAGTGAACTCTTAGACTTATCAACTATTCAAGATGTAATAACTACTAATAAGCAGCTTGACCTTTCTGACGAAGCATTGTTAAATATTAAAAAATCAAAACAGTACTTAACCACCAAAATTGAGAATAATAAAACACCTATTTATGGAATAAATACTGGCTTTGGTTCCTTGTGCAATGTTGAAATATCTACAGAAAATTTATCGAAGCTACAGGAAAACCTGGTTATGTCTCATGCCTGTGGCACCGGGGATTATGTACCTGAGGCGATTGTAAAATTAATGCTGCTTTTAAAAATACAATCACTAAGTTATGGTTATAGTGGTGTTCAATTGCAAACTGTAGAGCGACTCATTTATTTTTACAACAACGATATTTTACCTGTTATTTATACACAGGGTAGTTTAGGTGCTTCTGGTGATTTGGCACCCTTGGCACATTTGGCATTACCATTAATAGGAAAAGGGGAGGTATATCATGAAGGTGAAAGAGTATCTTCAGAAAAATTACTCGAAAAATTAGATCTTCAGCCTATTACACTTGAAGCAAAAGAGGGATTAGCACTATTAAACGGAACCCAGTTTATGAGTGCGTATGGCATTCATCTTTTATTGAAAAGTTACAAACTTTCTTACTTGGCTGATATGATTGGCTCTTTGTCAGTTGATGCTTTTGACTGTAATATGAGTCCATTTGATCCCTTAGTGCATTTGGTTCGCCCTCATGCAGGACAAATTAAAACAGCTGAACGGATACGAGAGTTTTTAGATGGAAGTGAAATAGGTGCAAATGAAAAGAAAAATGTTCAAGATCCGTATTCTTTTCGTTGCATCCCACAAGTTCATGGGGCAACGAAGGATACCTTAAAATTTGTTCATAAAACTTTTAAAACCGAAATAAATTCGGTTACAGATAACCCTAATATTTTCATTGCTGAAGATAAAATAATCTCTGGCGGTAATTTTCATGGGCAGCCTCTGGCTTTGGCATTAGACTATCTAAGTATTGCCTTTGCCGAACTGGGTAATATTAGTGAGCGGAGGACCTACCAATTAGTTTCTGGATTGCGCGGACTTCCAGATTTTCTAGTCAATAATCCAGGTTTAAATAGTGGATTTATGATTCCTCAATACACAGCGGCGAGTATTGTAAGCCAAAATAAACAATTGGCTACACCAGCTTCTGTTGATTCTATTGTTTCTTCAAACGGACAAGAAGACCACGTAAGCATGGGGGCTAATGCAGCGACCAAAGCCTTGCGTGTTATTGATAATATTGAAACTGTTCTGGCAATCGAGTTACTCAATGCCTCACAAGCTATTGAGTTTAGAAGGCCTAAGAAAACATCACCATTATTAGAGTCGTTATTGAAATCTTTCAGAAAAACAGCCCCTTTTGTTGAAGAAGATAGGGTGTTGGCGAATGATATTCATGCCTCGGTAGCCTTTATACAAAGCTTTACCATTGATGAAGATTTGATGTTTAGTTAAATTAAACTGGTGATTTTTCAATAATAGAATCTACCCAGTCTGTAGCTTCTTCCATAGTTTTAAAATGCTTTAAAGGTTGTTTTAAAAATATTTTTTCAACTTCGGTGGTAGCAGCTTTAATGTCTTTTTCTGAAACAACAGCAAAAGCAACCAGATTTTTAATTTTTGAGGTTTCAAAATAAACCCTAGGGTCTACCGAATAGGAATTGATTCTATGTGTTATGTAACCAAAGTTCTTGTTAGCAAAGTACTTTGTTGATAAATTTAATAAAAGATCATTGTATTCTGGTTTAACAGTGATGCCCTCGTTCATTACAAATACTATGTAATTTTCGTGAATTTCTGCTATTCCAAAAGGGTAGGTAATTTTAGTAGTCATAAATAGGTTTAAAGTGGAGGCTATATAAAAATACAAAAAAAACCGTGCTTACAACTAAGCAAACACGGTTCTTTAATTTATTATGAAATTTATTAAGACTCTGTAGTCTTCTTTTGTTTCTTGATTTTGATGGTAAGCTCTTCCTTTTTATCATCAAAATCCATGGTGATACTGTCACCTTCTTGAAGGTTTGAGTTGATAATCTCTTCGGCTAAAGCATCTTCAATATACTTTTGTATAGCCCTTTTAAGGGGTCTTGCACCATATTCTTTATCAAAACCTTTGTCTGCTATATAATCTTTTGCTTTTTTCGTAAGCGTTAGATTATAACCTATGTCTGTAATACGCACAAAAAGCTTCTCTAGTTCAATATCGATTATTTTATGGATATCTTCTTTATCAAGAGCATTAAACACCATTACATCGTCAACACGGTTTAAAAACTCTGGGGCAAATGCCTTTTTTAAAGCGTTTTGTATAATGCTTTTTGCATTTGCATCGGCTTGATTTTCTCGTGCTGCAGTACCAAAACCAACACCTTGACCAAAGTCTTTCAACTTACGGGCACCAATGTTAGAGGTCATAATTATTATTGTATTTCTGAAATCAATCTTGCGACCTAAACTATCTGTTAAGTAGCCATCATCCAATACTTGTAAAAGCATATTGAATACATCTGGATGCGCTTTTTCAATTTCATCTAACAATACAACTGCATAGGGTTTACGGCGTATTTTTTCAGTTAACTGTCCACCTTCTTCGTATCCAACATATCCTGGAGGTGCACCAATAAGACGCGAGACGGAAAATTTTTCCATATACTCACTCATATCGATACGAACCAATGCATTTTCCGAATCAAATAATTCGCTCGCCAATACTTTTGCCAATTGGGTTTTACCTACTCCCGTTTGGCCTAAGAAAATAAAGGAACCAATTGGCTTGTTCGGATCTTTTAAGCCGGCACGATTACGCTGTATAGCTTTTACCACTTTGCTTACCGCTTCATCTTGACCAATTACCTTTCCTTTAATTCGGTCGGGTAGGGCGGCTAGTTTGTTGCTTTCGGTTTGGGCAATACGACTTACAGGAATACCTGTCATCATGGAAACCACTTCAGCTACATTTTCTTCATCAACTGTTTCTTTATGAAGTTTCGATTCTTTCTCCCAAATTTCTTGCTCCGTAGCTAATTCTTTTTCAAGATTCTTTTCATCATCACGAAGCTTAGCAGCTTCTTCATATTTTTGCTTTTTAACTACTGAGTTTTTAAGCTCCCGTACTTCTTCCAGTTTTGCTTCTATCTTCAGAATTTTTTTAGGCACATTTATATTTGTTATGTGCACCCGTGAACCTGCCTCATCTAAAGCATCAATAGCCTTGTCCGGTAAAAAGCGTTCTGTCATATACCTGTTTGTTAACTTTACACAAGCTTCTAAAGCTTCATCTGTATAGCTTACATTGTGGTGCGACTCGTACTTATCTTTAATATTTTTAAGAATCTCTAGTGTTTCGTCAATGCTTGTCGGCTCAACAATTACCTTCTGAAAACGTCGCTCTAAAGCACCATCTTTTTCGATGTGTTGGCGATATTCATCTAAAGTAGTAGCACCAATACATTGAATTTCCCCACGCGCTAACGCCGGTTTAAACATATTAGAAGCATCCAACGAACCTGTGGCACCACCGGCACCTACTATAGTGTGGATTTCATCAATAAACAGTATGATATCATCGTTCTTTTCCAGCTCGTTCATAACGGCTTTCATGCGCTCTTCAAACTGTCCTCTATATTTTGTTCCAGCCACTAAGCTTGCTAAATCTAAAGTAACAACCCTTTTATCATATAAAATCCGAGAAACTTTTCGTTGAATGATACGAAGTGCCAACCCTTCGGCAATGGCACTTTTACCAACACCAGGTTCCCCAATCAATAATGGGTTGTTCTTTTTTCTTCTACTAAGTATTTGTGATACCCGTTGTATTTCGTTTTCACGACCTACTACTGGGTCTAATTTATCATCTTCGGCCATAGCCGTTAAATCCCTACCAAAGTTATCTAAAACTGGGGTTTTGGATTTTTTGTTTCCTTTAGCACCACCACCTGTAAACAGGTTTTCCTTGCTGCCACCAGCTGCAGATGCGTCATCATCGCTAGGAAATGACTCTGCACTAGGGCTGTCTATAAAATCTTCATCGTTTGCCATCATTAGTTTAAATTGATCTTTAACTCCATCATAATCAACTTTCATCTTTATCAATAATTTGGTTGTGGGATCATTCTCATTACGGAGAATGCACAGCAACAAATGTGCGGTATTGATGGAAGAGCTTTGAAACAGTTTTGCTTCTAAAAAAGTTGTTTTTAAAGCTCGTTCTGCTTGACGGGTTAAATGCAGGTTTTTTTTATCGTTAGTATTGCTTTCAGTGTTAGGGTTTGCTGGGCTTAAAATTTCAACCTTTCTTCTTAAATGGTTTAAATCTATATCCAGCGCGCTCAAAATAGAAACTGCTTTACCATTGCCATCGCGCAATAGGCCTAACATTAAATGTTCTGTGCCTATAAAATCGTGACCCAATCGTAATGCTTCTTCTTTACTGTAAGCAATTACATCTTTTACTCTCGGTGAAAAATTATCATCCATATATCTAAATTCCTTATACTTCTAAAAATACTAAATTACCCTTAGTACGACAAATATTATACCTTATTTAAGAGTATAGTAGTAAAAGGACGAAAAAACTTACTAATATCAAAGAGTAAGTAAGTTTAGTTATTAACTATTTTAGCTATAGAATATGTTAATAAAATAGTGAATAATAGCCTTCAAAATGCTTCTAAAAAGCTTGGAAATAGTGTATATTGCTCGTTAAGATTAAAAGTAAAATTAAACTATATATTTTATGGCTGAAGGTGAAAAATTAATTCCCATAAACATTGAAGATGAAATGAAATCGGCCTACATTGATTATTCAATGTCGGTCATTGTGTCACGTGCGCTTCCCGATGTACGTGATGGGATGAAACCTGTGCACAGAAGGGTTTTATTCGGTATGCACGAATTAGGTGTTAGATCTAACACTTCTCATAAAAAATCAGCAAGAATAGTTGGTGAAGTTCTTGGTAAATATCACCCACACGGTGATACATCAGTATATGATGCTATGGTGCGTATGGCCCAAGAATGGAGCCTACGCTATATGCTTGTAGATGGCCAAGGTAACTTTGGCTCTATAGATGGTGATAGTCCAGCGGCAATGCGTTATACAGAAGCGCGTATGCGGAAGATTTCTGAAGATATGTTAGCCGATATCGATAAAGAGACTGTTGATCATCAATTAAATTTTGATGATACTTTAGAAGAACCTACCGTTTTACCAACTCGTGTTCCTGGTTTATTAATTAATGGAGCATCTGGTATTGCAGTAGGTATGGCAACTAATATGCCACCTCATAATTTAACAGAAGTTGTTGATGGAACCATCGCTTATATCGAAGATAATGATATCGATATTGATGGGCTCATGCAACATGTAAAAGCCCCTGATTTTCCTACTGGAGGAATTATTTATGGTTACGAAGGTGTAAAGGAGGCTTTTCATACGGGTCGTGGCCGAGTAGTTATGCGTGGAAAAGCAAGCTTTGAAGAAGTAAATGGTCGTGAATGTATCGTTGTTACTGAAATACCCTATCAGGTTAACAAGGCACACATGATCAAGAAAACTGCCGACCTTGTAAATGATAAGAAAATTGAGGGTATTTCTAATATTCGAGACGAATCTGATCGAAATGGGATGCGTATCGTCTACATATTAAAACGAGATGCCATTCCTAACATCGTTTTAAATATGCTGTATAAATACACAGCACTTCAGTCCAGTTTTAGTGTAAATAACATTGCGCTTGTAAAAGGACGACCAGAGCTATTAAACTTAAAACAACTAATACAGTATTTTGTAGAGCACCGTCATGAAGTTGTGGTTCGACGTACAGAATATTTACTTCGTAAAGCGGAAGAACGCGCTCATATTTTAGAAGGATTAATTATTGCATCAGATAATATAGATGAAGTGATTGCATTAATTAGAGCCTCTTCAAACACAGAAGAAGCACGTCAAAAATTAATTGACAGGTTTGAATTGACTGAAATTCAAGCCAGAGCCATTGTTGAAATGCGCTTACGTCAGTTAACAGGACTGGAGCAAGATAAACTTCGTACCGAATATGACGAATTAATGAAAACCATAGAAGGCTATAAAGAAATTCTTAATAATGAAGATCGCCGAATGGAAATTATTAAGGAAGAATTGGAAGAAATTCGTGATAAATATGGCGATGAACGTCGTTCAGTAATTGAATATGCTGGTGGTGATGTAAGTATAACCGATTTAATTCCTGATGAACAAGTTGTTATTACTGTTTCTCACGCAGGTTATATTAAACGAACTTCATTGACCGAGTATAAACGTCAAAATAGAGGAGGAGTAGGTTCAAAAGCCTCCACTACACGTAATGAAGATTTCTTAGAAGATCTTTTTGTAGGCACCAATCACCAATATATGCTTTTCTTCACTCAAAAAGGAAAATGTTATTGGATGCGGGTATTTGAAATTCCGGAAGGAAGCCGTCAATCTAAAGGAAGGGCGATTCAAAACTTGATTAATATTGAACCAGATGACAAACTAAAAGCATTTATTTGTACAGAAGACTTGAAAAATGAGGAGTACATCAATAGCCGTTATGTCATTATGGCAACTAAAAAAGGTCAAGTTAAAAAGACGTCCTTAGAACAATATTCAAGGCCACGATCTAACGGTATTAATGCCATTACCATTAAAGAAGGTGACGAACTAATAGAAGCAAAATTAACTAGGGGCGACAGCCACGTAATGCTTGCTGTGAAGTCTGGTAAAGCCATTCGTTTTGAAGAAGAAAAAACCAGACCAATGGGTCGTAATGCTTCAGGTGTACGTGGTATTCGTTTAGGTAGCGACGATGACGAAGTAGTAGGAATGGTTGCCATAAACGATGACGAATCCAATATCCTTGTTGTATCAGAAAAAGGATATGGTAAACGATCAGATTTAGATGACTACAGAATTACCAATAGAGGAGGAAAAGGCGTAAAAACCATTAATATTACCGAAAAAACAGGTAAATTAGTGGCAATCAAGAACGTAACTGACAGTGATGGGCTAATGATTATTAATAAATCTGGAATTGCCATCCGAATGGCAGTAGAAGATTTACGTGTAATGGGCCGTGCCACTCAAGGGGTGCGTTTAATAAAAGTGCGTGAAGATGATGCTATTGCTGCAGTAGCAAAAGTTAAAAATGAAGATGAAGATATGGATGATGAAGATATAGTTTTAGAAGATTCAACAGCTACTGAAAGTGATTCTGGCACCACTCTTGATACTAATAATGATGAACAAACCGAAAACAACGAATAAAAATTAAAAAACAATGAAAAAGCAAATTTTAATAGCAGGTGCATTAACAATATCTGTTTTAGCATTTGGACAAAAAAGAGAAGTAAGAAAAGCTGAAAGAGCTGTAGACGATAATGATTATGTTGAAGCTATTTCCCAGCTAAAAGAAGCAGAAGCTTCCTTAGCTAGCGCAGATAGCGATATTAAAGCTCAATATTACCTTGTAAAAGCTGAAGCATATGCTGGCAGCGCTGGTGATGACCTTAGCAAAATGAAAATGGCATCTGAAGCTTATCAAAAAGCTGTTGAGATGAATGCTGGAAATGACTATGATGAAAGAATGGCAGCTGTTCAAAAAAACCTGCGTGCCGCATTAGTTAACAGTGCCATTAAAGATCAAAATGCACAAAAATTTAAAATGGCTGCCGATAAGCTTTATAATAGCTATATGGTGAGCAAGAAAGATACTTCAGATTTATATTTTGCTGCCGGAAATGCTATTAATGCAAAAGACTATAAAACAGCAATGGAGTATTACCAAACTTTAATGGATATTGGTTATACTGGTGTTTCAAAAGAATTTGTCGCCACCAGTAAAGAGTCTGGAGAGGTTAAAACTTTTGGTTCAAAATCTGAACGTGATTTAATGGTTAAATCAGGTGAGTTTATTAAACCTGAAGAAAAGATGACCGATTCTAGAAAAGGTGAGATTCTAAGAAATATGACCTTAATCTATATTGAAAATGGTGAGGATGAAAAAGCAGCTGAAGTTATGGCAACAGCTAGAAAAGAAAACCCTGATGATATTTCTCTAATGCAAGCTGAAGCAAATATGGCTTACAAAATGGGTGATAAGAAAAAATATAGCCAGTTAATGGAAAATATTGCCAAAACGGCTCCAGACAACCCTGAAACTTTTTTCAATTTAGGTGTTAGTAATGCTGAAATTGGAGAAAAAGAAAAAGCAATTAAATATTATGAAAAGGCTATTGAATTAAAACCTGACTATACAGAAGCCTTAATTAACATTGCTGTTATTAAGCTTTCAAGAGAAAAAGGAATTATTGAAGAAATGAACAATTTAGGTACTTCTAGTGCAGATAATGCAAAGTATGAGAAGTTGAAAGAAAAAAGACAGGAAATGTATAGAGACGTTCTTCCTTATTTAGAAAAGGCTAAAGAACAACGTCCAGATGGTGTTGAAGTTATTAGAACCCTAATGAACATATATAGCCAACTAGGTCAAGATGCCAAGTATAAAGACTTAAAAACTCAATTGGCAGAATTGGAAGGCAAATAATCTTTCCATACCATACCATAAAAAAAGGCACTTTTAAAAGTGCCTTTTTTATTATATAATGCGTTTTATAACCCGTAATTTATGGGTATGTGTCCGGGCTTCGTTGTTAAAAATTCCAGTATGATCTATTCGGTCTATTCGTACTTTTCCGTGAGCGTGGATTATATAATTGTCTTCCATTATTATCCCTACATGAGTAATCACTCCTTCTGCATTATCAAAAAAAGCTAAATCTCCAGGTTCGCTTTCTTCAATAAAACTCAGTGCTTCCCCTTGGGTGGCTTGCTGACTTGCATCGCGCAATAATTTGTAGCCATTCAGTTTATAAACCATTTGCGTAAAGCCACTACAATCAATCCCAAAAGGAGTTTTTCCACCCCATAAATAAGGGCTGTTTAAGTATAAAATAGCTGTATCGATTAATTGTTTCTTCGGAAGCTTTTTAGAATTAGTTTTTCCTTCAAAAGAATGCTTCAAAAAAGCACAATTATTTACTTGACAACCAAGAAATATGGATAGAAGTTGGTTTTCTTCAGTAGTAACAATATCGACCAAGTCTGTTGCATAAACTAATTTAGCTTTTTTTAATTCTAAATATTCTTCTTCAAAAATTAAACGAAACTGTTTATTATCTACCCAACCTTCGTAGCCATCAAACAATAACCGAATTCGACTCCATTTTTTCCGTTGTTCCAAAACTTTAAAAAGCTCGCCATACAAAACTTGTGAAACAAGTTCACTTGGGTCAGATGCTTCAGCTCGCAAAGGAACAACACTTAAATTACATAAGCCGTATTTCATACTTTTTATAAAATCGAAAGCTTGTTGTGGATACTTATTTTCTTTCGATTACCATAGCAGAAGCACCACCGCCACCATTACAAATAGCTGCAGCACCTAATTTAGCATCGTTTTGTTTTAATACGTTTAGTAAAGTGATCAGAATACGAACACCGCTACAACCTAGTGGGTGACCTAAGGAAACGGCTCCACCATTCACATTTACATTTGAAGAATCAAGCCCTAATATTTTCATATTAGCCAATCCTACTACTGCAAACGCTTCGTTAAATTCAAAATAATCTACATCGTCTTGAGAAATACCAGCTTTTTCTATTGCTTTTGGCAATGCTTTGGCAGGTGCAGTAGTAAACCATTTTGGCTCTTGAGCAGCATCTGCATAACTTTTAATAGTGGCAAGAGGGGTTAACCCCATCTCTTTAGCTTTGTCGGCACTCATTAAAACCATGGCTCCAGCACCATCATTTATAGTAGATGCATTGGCAGCAGTAACAGTTCCATCTTTACTAAAAGCTGGACGTAGTGATGTTATTTTTTCCATCTTTACGTTCTTAAACTCTTCGTCTTGTTTAACCATAACAGGCTCTCCTCGTCGTTGTGGAACTTCAACTGGAACTACTTCATCATCAAATTTTCCTTCTTCCCAAGCTTTGGCAGAACGATTATAAGATTCTATTGCAAAGGTATCTTGATCTTCTCTTGAAAAATTATGTTCCGTTGCGCACAAGTCTGCACAAACCCCCATCGCATTTTGGTCATAAGCATCAACTAGACCGTCTTTTTGCATACCATCAACAAGCGTAGCAGGGCCAAACTTTTTTCCATTTCTCATGTGCACATAATGAGGAATATTGCTCATACTCTCCATTCCACCTGCAACAATAACATCAGCATCACCCAAAGCAATAGCCTGAGCTGCTTGCATAACAGCTTTCATTCCAGAAGCACAAACTTTATTAACCGTTGTACAAGGCACTGTATCTGGGATACCAGCACTTAAAGCAGCTTGACGCGCAGGTGCTTGACCTACACCAGCCTGCACTACATTACCCATGAAAACCTCTTGAACTTTGGATGGATCTAACTTAATTTTATCTAACGCTCCTTTAATGGCCGTAGCCCCTAACTGGGTAGCCGTTATAGAAGAAAGACTTCCCATGAAACTTCCTATTGGGGTTCGTGCCGCAGCTACTATTACAACTTCTTTACTCATTATATAACAATTTTTTAATTAACTATACTGCGCTATTTATATAAGCAGTACAAGGACTGCGAATTTACGGATTTTATACTAAAATATCAATGTTTAAGTAGCTCGCTTTTGGGATTAGTCAGCGGTTATTTATACCTTTACGTATCCAAAGAAATATATGAATAATTTTTTCGCGTTATTTTCTAAAAACCAATCCCTTATTTACAAGGGATTTCTATTTATCCTTTCCACATTTTTGGTGATTTACTTATTGCCAAAAGGCGGCCAGTTTAAATATAACTTTCAAAAAGGAAAACCTTGGCAATATGAGAACCTATATGCGCCATTCAGTTTCACTATTAAAAAAGATGCTAAAACCCTAGAACAAGAAAGGGAGACAATTAAAGAAAATGCAACTCCTTATTTTGAATATGATGCTGAAACAGTGGAAGCCCGCAAAGAAGATTTCCTTCAGCTATTTAATGATGCTTTTGTAGACAGTCTCTATGCAACTCCAAAAGAAACTGCTCAAAATGAAGGTTTATCTGTATTTACCGAACTGTACGCTAAAGGTGTAATTGATGAAGTATATCCGTATGATAAAGACCAGTTAATCTACCTTAAAAGAGGAAATGAAATTGAAGAATTAGCTTATTCGCAATTTTTCAGAAAAGAAAACATAAAAGGCAGGGTTTCTAAGTTAGTTTCTGAAAATGCAACAGAAGATATAAAAATACTACTACAAAAAGTATTGGAACGCGCAGTAATACCCAATGTTACGTTAAACACAAAATTAACTGAAGCTTCGGTAGAATCTGAGATAAACGCCATAAACCCCAATAGGGGCGTGGTTGAAAAAGGTGGGAGGATTATTGCTAAAGGTGAAGTGGTTGAAGGCGACACGTATCAAATTTTAAACTCTTTAAAAGCAGAGTATCAATCACAGGTATGGAGCAAATCTAATTACTCCTGGCTGATTGTCGGATATATTATAATAGTGTCGTTGGTGTTTTCCATGTTATTTTTATTCTTAAAAAAATACAGGTTCGATATATTCAATAATAACACAAAGGTTACATTCATATTTTTCAATGTAATCTTAATGGTCTTCCTTACCACAATAGTCGTAAATCTCGATGCAAAATATGTATATGTAGTCCCTCTTTGTATTTTACCATTAATATTAAAGGCCTTTTTTGATCCGCGATTAGGACTCTTTGTACACGTACTTACACTAATGCTATTAGGCTTTGTTGTACCCAATAGTTTTGAATACCTTTTCTTACAATTAATCGCAGGGATAGTAACAATATTAACGGTGTCTGAGCTCTATCGTCGCGCGAACCTATTTATTTCAGTAGGGCAGATAACATTGGTTTATATAGTAGGCTATTTTGCCTTCTTTATCCTTCAAGAAGGAAATGTGCAACTTATTATTTGGGAAAATTTCGGATATTTCATCCTTTGTGGTTTAGCGACTCTTTTTGCTCATCCGCTTATTTACTTATATGAAAAAATGTTCGGTTTGGTATCAGATGTTTCATTATTGGAACTAAGCGACACTAATACAAAACTATTAAAAGAACTATCTAATAAAGCCCCAGGAACATTCCACCATTCTTTAAATGTGGCTAATTTAGGGGAAGCTGCTGCTAACGAAATTGGAGCTAATTCTATGTTGGTACGGGTAGGAGCGCTATATCACGATATTGGTAAAATGAAAAATCCAACCTATTTTACTGAGAATCAAGTAAATTCTGTAAACGCACATCAAGAATTAGACCCCAAGGAAAGTGCTAGCATTATTATAGACCACGTTATAAATGGAATTGAAATAGCCCGCAAAAACAACTTACCAGACCGTGTAATAGATTTTATTAGAACGCACCACGGGACAAGCTTGGTGTACTATTTTTATAAGAAAGAAAAAGAACAGGATGATGATGTAGATCAAGAAGATTTTCGATATCCAGGACCTATACCTTTTTCTAAAGAAACTGCTATTTTAATGATGGCAGATAGCGTTGAAGCTGCAAGCAAGAGCCTTAAAGAGCCTACTTCTTCAAAAATTGATACGTTTGTAGAGAAAATTATAGACGGTCAAATGGCGCAAGGTCAGTTTTTAAATGCCAACATCACCTTCAAAGAAATCCAGACTATAAAAAAGGTTCTTAAGAAAAAGCTAAATAATATCTACCATTTAAGAGTAGAGTATCCTGAGTAGTTTTTATTTTCATCAATGTGTTAACCTTATAAAAACAAAAAATCCTCACTAAAAAGTGAGGATTCAATGTGAGCCCGATAGGATTCGAACCTATGACCGCCTCCTTAGAAGGGAGGTGCTCTATCCAGCTGAGCTACGAGCCCGTAGCATTAAAATCAAAAAAAACCGAACACACTACATGTCCGGTTTTTGTCGGGGTGGCAGGATTCGAACCTGCGACCTCCTGCTCCCAAAGCAGGCGCGATAACCGGGCTACGCTACACCCCGAAGTCTTTTGTTTCTTTTAATTCTTACTTCGTAAACTAAGAAAATAATGTCGGTTTACAAAAAACAATCAAAAAGACTGGATAATATTGCGGAGAGGAAGGGATTCGAACCCCCGGTACCCGTGAGGGCACAACTCCTTAGCAGGGAGCCCCGATCGACCACTCTGGCACCTCTCCAATATGTTAAGAACGAACATTCTCTAAATGCGGATGCAAATGTAGGATAACATTCCGTTTTTTACAAACAAAAACTAACCTTTTTTACAATAAGTTTTTAATTTATTGTAGACTACTAATTTACATATGGATTAAATAGCATCTTTTATTTTTGAACAGATTAAAACTACTTTTTTCGATGTGTAAATTGTAGTAAAAAATAGATATATCTCGCCTCCATCTTTTATTTTATGTTTTTTACGAATAGTAGAAACAGATTCTGGAAAATTTCGGGTAGTGATATTTGCTTTTTCGATGCCCTGCTTTTTTAATTCTTTTTTTGAATAGGGCAGTACGGCTTCAATCATAAATCTGCGTCCGGGGAAATTTCTTAGTGCTTCGCTTGTATATAGATGGGTGTGCTCATGAAGCTTTTTAAGCTTAAAGTCTTTTGAAAGTAGACTGAATGCACCACTTTTTAGAATAGCAGCATTGGGTTCGTACAAAAAGCGTTTAGGTTCATCATAAAAAGCTTCTGCTGTTTCATTGTAAGTAAAGCTATAGGTTTCAGTTTCGTTCTTTTTAAAGTTCTTTGTAACTATTTTAACCGAACCATTGTAGTCTGCTTTTAAAAGCCACAATAACTCTTTTACTTCATTATTAACAGCAACAATATGAATTTCGAACACATGCTTCAGCTCTTCAAGGCCAATTGAAATATCAAGCATAGGTGCTGTTTTAACCAGCAACAATTGACTGCTGTTTAAAATTTCAGAAAGATGTAGTGGTATGTTGGGTTCGCAATCCTTCAAGAAAAACACTTTTCCTTTAGTTTCATGCCTGCGGGAAGGATCTATGTAAATACTGTCGTAAAGTTCCTTCTGAATTGCCTTAACGCCATCGACAGCTTTACAAGTGACATTAGGTGCGTCTAATTGTTTAAAATTGTGATTAGCAATAGAAGAAAGCGTTGAGTTTATTTCGAAATGAGTTACGTGTTCTGCTTGTTTTGAAAAGTAATAACTATCTACTCCAAAACCACCGGTACAGTCTGCTACGGTTTTCCCTTTAAGTAATGAAGCTTTATATTTTGCTGTAATTTCGGAAGAGGTTTGTTCTATATTTAGTTTTTTGGGATAATAAATACCTCCCGTATTATGCCAAGTAGGTAATTTTTTTTCAGCTTTTCTTCGGCTTTCAATTTGTTGAATAAGCTCTTGAACCGTAATATCTTCAAAAGGGCTTCCTGCAAAAGCCAATTTTGATATAGGTTCAGAATAATTTTTTATAAACTCTTGAACCTTACTGTTTAATATTTCTTTATTGAAAGTAATACTATAAATTTTTTGTAAGTCGTTTTACGATTTTATATTCCGAAAGAAATTCTTTTGAGATCACTTTTAATGCCGTGTACGTAGGCACGGCCAGTATCATCCCGGGAATACCGAAAAGGTATCCGCCAATTAAAATAACAATGAAAATTTCCAACGGGTGTGAACGAACACTTTTCCCGAAGATAACTGGTTGTGTAATCAAATTGTCAAAAATCTGTGCCAAAGAATACCCGCCAAGTGTATATAACAGCAATGGTAATAGTTCTGAAGAAAAATCAGCCCCTAAATTGTTAGACAACACAACGAGCATCATTAAAGCGCCGGCGATAATTGGTCCCAAATAAGGCACAATATTTAAAAAAGCACATATTAAAGCGATAGCTATGGCATTGTTCACATCTAAAAACAACAATAGCACAGAATAAAACAACGTTAATATCATTATTTGCAGCAGAAGCCCTAAAAAGTAGCGTGAAAGAAGCATCTTAGTTTTGTTCAATACTAATAAAATGCGTTTTTCACGTCCTTTTTTAGCAAAAGCAGTTACCATATTGGGTATCAAGTTTTCGTCTCTTAAAAAAAAGAAGGAAATAAATAATATGGCAAACAAGCCAACGAGAAAACTCCCTATGTTTCCAAAGAAAATATCAATAAAACTGGGGATAATCTCTATGTCGAAGTTTTGTACATAATCTGTTCTTTTTATCCCTTCAATAATATCTATTTGTTTTACCCCTAGATAATCAGAAGCTTGAATGCTCAGTTCGTTTAAATCGCTTTTTACGAGTTCAAAATCTATATTTGAAATACTTTTACTTTGCTCTACAACTATTGGAACAAAAATCCGTAACATGGCTGTTAATATTGAGAGTATCAATATAAGAGTTAACATAGAGGCCAAAGTATTACCCATTTTAAGACGGTCCCTAAAAAAAATTAAAACCGGACGGCTTATTAAAGCAATAACTGCAGCAACACCTATATACAAGAGCAATGCTTGTATTTGGAAAATAAACCATAACAATATTAATATCCCGGCAATAACCGCTAAGGCTCGTAAAATTCCTAAGGAAATGGATTTAGCTTTTTCTTTCACACAGTAAATATAGCATAATCACGCAACACTATTTTAAAAGTTTTGTTAAGGTAAAAAGCGCAATCCCGGTTGCTTGAATTACATTTAAACTACTGTTTTTCCCAAACATAGGCACATAAGTGCTTTGCGAAACTTGCTTTAAAACCTTTTTTGACACCCCATGTTGTTCATTTCCAATTATTAAGGTGACTTTTCTATCTGTTGTAAGTTCTATTTTTTCTAACGGAACACTTTCGTCGGTAAGCTCTAAAGCGATTACTTGATAACTTTTTTTTCTAAGTGTATTTATTTCTTCTGAAATATCCGCTGAGACCCTATATGGAACTAATTTTTCAGTATTTCGGGCTGTTTTTCGCAATCGGGGAGAGGTAAAATTAATTTCGGCATTGCAAAAAATGATTTCAGAAACCCCAAACGCTTCACTAACCCGAAACAAAGCGCCTATATTGGCTGGGCTCTGTACACCATCGCAAATAATTTTTAAAGGGAATTTTTTAGTTGGGAAATCAGTAGCGGTATGGGTAAGTTGGGTGGGCATTTATCTTTTTCTTGACACTTTAACTTTATTGAAATTACTGGACTTTTTATAAGCGTCAAAATATATCCAAATAGGGACTGTAAATGTGAATGTAGCAATAAAACCAAAATACCAAACGGTTATAGTTAATAAACAGGCAATAGCAAAAGCAATAAAACCAATATAACGGCTCGGTTCTGCGTGCAATCGGTTGATGTGCTTTTTTTCAAATGTTCCACATTTATCACAATGCTTATTGATTTCTTCACCAACTTGCCTTTGTAGCTGAAATCTGTCTTGAGCTTTATATTTTAAATAGTTTTTCTTCTTACAAGAACTACAATAGTAACTTAGGGTCATAATACTTAATTTTCAAAAACGTATTTAACGATATTAGCTCCCATTTGTAATGCCTTTAGCCTAACTTCCTGCGGATCATTATGTATTTCGGGGTTTTCCCAGCCGTCGCCTAAATCACTTTCAAGAGTATATAGCAAAACCAATCTGCCTTCATGTTCAATGCCAAACGCTTGTGGTCGATTTCCGTCATGCTCATGAATTTTTGGCAAGCCTTCGGGGAAATTAAATTGCGAACTAAATATCGGGTGGTTGGCGGGTAGCTCTTTCAATTCTGTATTTGGAAATACTTTCACCAATTCCTTCCGAAGGTATTCATCTATTCCATAATTGTCATCAATATGAAGAAATCCGCCGCTAATTAGGTAATTACGCAGGTTTTCAGCCTCTTCAGGGGTAAAATATACATTTCCATGCCCCGTCATATGCACAAAAGGATAATCAAAAAGGTCAATACTTCCGGGAGTTACTGTTTCAGTTTTTTCAGAAATAGTTGTGTTGATTTGCTGATTGCAAAAAGTAGCCAAATTGGGCAATGAAGTAGGGTTGCTATACCAATCTCCACCACCGTCATATTTTAAAACGGCAATTTCCTGAGCTTGTAAACTTCCAATGAAAAAAAGAAAAAATAAACTACTTACAAGTATTCGCATAACTCCAAAAATACGAATTAAACTGCAAGGATTTATAGCTTATTTCGACTTAATGCTTGAAAAAAGAATTTTAAAACTATGAAATATTTAATCGCGTTTATCGCTATTCCTTTGTTTTTAGCAACTACTTATTGTAAGCCAAAAGATTCAAAAAACATACAAAACAAGGACTTAGCTTATGCCGAGACTACTACCGAAAACCCTTTCGCTTTGGTACAGTTATTTACTTCTCAGGGTTGCAGCAGTTGCCCGCCAGCAGATCGTTTATTAGATGATGTAAAAGAAAATTATGATAACGTTGCCGTGCTTTCTTATCACGTTGATTATTGGAACCGATTGGGCTGGAAAGACCCTTTCAGTAAAAAGGAATATACAGATTTGCAATACGCTTACGGACAAAAATTTGGTGGTGGCCGCGTCTATACCCCACAAGCAGTAATTAATGGCAAATTACATTTTGTAGGCTCTAATGAGGCTAAAATGAAGGGAAACCTTTCTAAGTTTCTAAAAGGTTCAGCTGAAAATACCATTGTTTTTTCTGAAATTTCTAAGAATGGAAAAACAATTTCTTTTAAATATAACCTTATGGGAGAGTCTAATGCCAAAGAACTGAAAGTTGCCTTAGTTATTGATAGTCGTGAAACCCCCGTAAGAAGAGGGGAAAACGGCGGAAAGACCTTACTCAACACCAATATAGTAGTTGAAGAAATAGCTGTTTCAGCTTCTGAAAAAACAGGATTCTTAAAAATTGATATTCCAGATATCGTAAACGACACAGATGATTTAAGCTTAATAGGTTATTTACAGCAGAAAGATTTGACAATTACTGGGGCGACGAAGGAAAAGGTTTAAAACTTAGGTTAGTGTCACTAAGATTTGAATTTTAAAGATTGATACTTCTTCAGATAAATTATAGCTAGTATAATTACTGAAGCCCATCTTGAAAATGCAAAACTTGCATGCATCCATCCATAAAATTCAAGATAATCGTTTGCAGCAACATCTAAAGCAGAAACAAAGTATTCTGCATACAACCCAGATAATTTACTGGCAGCAGGTTTAAGCAGTAATGCTAGTATTAATATTACAAAGGCTTTTTTGGGAAAGTTTGTTAAGTAAATGCCTTTAAAATTAGATTCTGTCTTAATTTTATATAAAAGAAACAACACTGTAAGAGTATATGAAATGACTGTTAGTAAAGGGATTAAATATGTAAGGACATTAATTGGCAACCTCAGTTCAGACAATCCAAAATATACTAAATGAATATAGAATCTATTGCCGCAACAAAGGTAAATCCAAAGATTATCCACAATATCAATAATATATTTTCCTTATTCATTTTTTTAAAACCACTCTACTCATTAACAAAAGCTACACTATGTGCAGCCACTATTGCAGCCGTTTCCGTTCGCAACCTGCTTTCTCCTAATGCTACAGGACTAAAATATTTACTTTTTGCTACATCAATTTCTTCCGAAGAAAAGTCGCCTTCCGGACCTATTAAAATTAAAACCGATTGTTGCTTATCTAATATCGATTTAAACGATTTTTTATCGGTTTCTTCACAATGCGCAATGCACTTTAAACTTTCTTTATGTGATTGATTAAGAAATTCTTTAAACGAAATAGCCTCATTCAGCTTTGGCAAATAGGGTTTTAACGATTGTTTCATCGCACTTTGGATGATTTTCTCGTAACGTTCTGGTTTTATAGTTTTCCGTTCGCTGTGATCGCAAATAATGGGTGTGATTTCAGTAATGCCTATTTCAGTAGCTTTTTCTAAAAACGTTTCAAAACGGTCGTTCGATTTTGTTGGTGCTGCCGCAATATGTAATTGATAGGGTAGTGGTTCTTGTTCGGTAATTTCAATAATCTGGGCAAGGCACTTTTTAGGGGTTACTAATTTGAGTTCGGCCTTAAAAAAATAGCCTTCCCCATTGGTTATATCTAGCACATCACCTTCTTTTTTCCGAAGCACTTTTCCTATATGACGACTCTCTTCTTTATCAAAAGTGATTTCTTTTGAAGCATTTGTGCTATTGGGATGGTAAAAAAGTTGCATAGGTTACAGTTTCATACGAGCTTGAGCCAATACATTATTATCGGTAAAGAGTTGTTGTTTGTATTTTAATTCGCCTACAATAGCAATCATCGCAGCATTATCGGTACAATATTCAAACTTTGGAATATGCGTTTTCCATCCATATTTTGTCTCGGCTTCTTTTAAAGCATTTCTAATTCCACTGTTAGCCGAAACACCACCACCAATGGCAATTTCTTTAATTCCTGTATGTTTCACAGCATTTTTAAGCTTATCCATTAAATAGTCTACAATGGTAAACTGCAGGCTAGCACAGACATCTTCTATGTTTTCTGAAATAAAATCTGGATTTTTATCTACTTGTTTTTCAATAAAGTAAAGTACAGCAGTTTTTAATCCACTAAAACTGAAGTCCATTGGCTGAACTTTCGGTTTTGTAAACTTATACATGTTAGGATTCCCTTTTTGGGCATATTTGTCAATCAAAGGCCCCCCGGGATAGGGCAGACCTAAAAGTTTCGCCGATTTATCAAAAGCCTCACCAACAGCATCATCAATTGTTTGCCCAATAACTTCCATTTCAAAATAATTGGTCACTTTTACAATTTGGGTATGACCTCCACTTATTGTTAATGCCAAAAAAGGAAAGTTTGGTGTATTTTGCCCTTCTGCTTTAATAAAGTGTGCTAAAATATGGGCTTGCATATGGTTCACATCTATCAATGGAATGTTCAATCCCATAGCCAAAGACTTTGAAAATGAGGTGCCTACCAACAGCGATCCCATTAAGCCAGGACCCCTTGTAAAAGCTATGGCACTTAGTTGTTTTTTATCGATATTTGCTTTGCTTAAGGCTTGGTGCACAACTGGCACGATATTTTGCTGGTGTGCACGTGAAGCAAGCTCGGGCACCACGCCACCGTATTCTTCATGTATTTGTTGTGTAGCAACAACATTAGAGAGCACCACACCGTTGTTAATAACAGCAGCAGCCGTGTCGTCACACGAAGATTCAATACCAAGGATGTAACAATTTTTATCAGTCAAATTAGGCATATTTATTGAAGTCAAAATTAAAACAATAAAAGCGTATCAAAAAACTTCGTAAAATAATACTTCGCACCTTTGCAGCCATTCTTCTGCTTCTTGTGCTACTAATTATCATTTTATCGATTCCTTCGGTACAAACATATGTTGCCCAAAAAGTTACAAAAAACTTAAATGAGACCTACGGAACTGATATTAACATTAAACGTTTAGGCCTTAATTGGAAAGGGGAGGTTGATATTCGCGAAGTATACATTGCAGATCATCACCAAGATACACTCATCTATGCAAAAGAGCTGCAAACCAATATTGTAAGTTTTCAAAACTTAATACAAGGTGATCTTGGTTTCGGTAACATTCACCTTACAGATTCAAAACTTTACGTCACTACTTATAAAGATGAAGAAACAGACAACCTTTCCATCTTTGCTGAAAAGTTTAACACCGGCCAACCACCCAGTGAAAACCCCTTTACGCTCTTTAGTAATGATGTTGAATTGACCAACAGCCATATTAAAATTACAAATTACAACCTGGACACACCTGAAGTTTTTGATTTTAGTAAAGTTAACATATTGGCAAACGATTTTAAGATTACCGGCCCAGATATCGATGCTGATATTGAAGCGCTTTCCCTTGTTGCAGAACGTGGCTTTGTAATTAAAAATCTACAATCAGATTTTTCATACACCATGGAAAAGATGGAGATGAAAGATTTGACACTTCAAACCGAGCATTCACTCATAAAAGGTGAAATACTGTTGGATTATGCCGAAAAAGGAATGGCAGATTTTGAAAACGATGTAAAAATTGATGCTACTTTCAATGATTCTGAAGTTTCAACAAATGACTTGAATGTTTTTTATAACGAATTTGGGAACGACCAAACCATTGTCCTGGATACTGATTTTGATGGTACTTTAAACGAATTTACAATTACAAACGCTCGCTTAGCGACTTCAAACACAACAGTTCAAGGAAATTATAGCTTTTCAAATTTATTGAAGGGAGCTGATGCCTTTTCAATTAGATCACCCAATCATAACATCAAAACAAGTTATTACGATTTAAGAAGGTTCATGCCACGAATATTAGGCGATGTTTTACCAGATCAATTAAAGGATATTGGCACCGTTACCTTTAGAGGAAACACAACGCTTACAGCTTCTCAATTAATCACTAATAGTGACATTAATACAGGTGTGGGGAGTGCTAAGACCGATATTGAATTGGGGAATATTACCGATTTTGACAATGCCTATTACAATGGAAATGTAGTATTGAACGGCTTAAACCTAGGTAAGTTGGCGGGTACAACTTCTTTAGGAAAAGTAACTGCAGACCTTACCGTGGAAGGTAGAGGCTTTACTCAAGAAACAGTAAGTACACTTGTTGAAGGTTCGATATCCTCATTCAATTTTGAAGGTTACGAATATAAAAACATTGAAGTAACAGGAACGCTAAAAGACCCTGTTTTTAACGGCAACCTAACAATAGACGACCCTAATTTGAAGCTTGATTTTAAAGGATTGGTTGATGTCTCAAAAAAGTTTAACCAATATGATTTTGAAGCTGATGTAGAATACGCAGAATTAAACAACCTTAACCTTATTAAAAGAGACAGTGTTTCTGTTTTTGCCGGTAGGGTAGTAATGGATATGGACGGAACTTCTATTGATGACGCCGTGGGAACCATTTCTTTTAACGAAACCTTCTACCAAACTGCAGATGAAGATTTCTTCTTTGCAGACTTTGAAATAACTTCTTCTTTTGAAGGCGAAGAGCGTGTAATCGCTATTAATTCACCAGATATTATTACTGGTAATATACGTGGACGCTTTTTGATAGAAGATATTCCTGCGCTTTTTAGAAACGGAATTGGTAGTATTTATGCCAATTACATTCCGGGCGAGGTAACTACCAACCAATACATCGATTATGAATTTGAGATCTACAATAAAATAGTAGACTTGTTTGTTCCACAGTTAAAATTGGGTGATAATACAAAAGTAAGAGGGTCGGTTGCTTCCGATCAATCAAAGTTTAAGCTCGATTTTCGTTCCCCAGAGCTTTTATTGTATGATAATTATTTAGGTAAAGTAAACATTCAGGTAGATAATGATAACCCATTGTATAACACATATATATCGGTTGATTCAGTTTATACAGGTGTATATAACGTAGTTGATGTAAATGTAATTAATAAAACCATAAACGATACGCTCTATGTGCGTTCAGAATTTAAGGGGGGAGAAGAAAAAGAAGACCTCTTTAACCTTTCCTTGTACCATACAATCAACCCACAAGGAAAATCGGTTGTTGGCGTCAAAAAATCTGACATCACCTTTAAAGACAACGTTTGGTATTTAAATGAAGAGAACAACAGTTTAAACAAAGTAGTTTTTGACAACGACTTTAAAGACATTCGTATAGATTCGTTGGTATTAAATCACAATGATGAAGTTATCCAATTAGCTGGTGAGTTAAGGGATTCGACCTATAAAGATCTAAAACTACGTTTTAGGGATGTGAATATAGGCAATATTACTCCTGAAATTGACAGTCTTCGTTTAAAAGGAAATGTAAATGGAAAATTAGATTTCCTTCAGAAAAACGGCGCTTATTACCCCAATTCTTCAGTAAGTATTGATGGTGTGGAAATCAATGAAACTCCCTTTGGGGACTTAAAATTGGATATTAAAGGGAATGAAGATCTTTCTAGATACAACATAAATACTACGTTGACCAATAAGGACGTGAAATCCATTAACGCTGTGGGATCGATAGATGTTTCAGCCGAAAACCCTACTATACAAATGGATGTTGCCTTAAATGAATTCAACATGCAAGCTTTTAGTCCATTTGGCGGGGATGTAATTACAGATATTAGAGGGCTGATAACAGGAAATGCAAAAGTTAGTGGAAATTATAAATCGCCCAATATTGATGGTAGCTTTAATCTTGAAGACAGTGGCCTAAAAGTTCCATATTTAAATGTCGATTTTGATCTTGAAAACAATGCAGAAGTTTTGGTGACCAAAAACAAAATTGCTGTTAGCGCCATAACCATAACCGATACCAAGTATAACACTAAAGGTACTTTTATTGGTAGTGCAACACATAGAAATTTTGGAGATTGGAAGCTTGATATGGATATCAGTTCAAACAACTTATTGGTTTTAGACACGCCGCCAGATGAAGACGCGCTATACTACGGAACGGCATTTATCGATGGAACCGCTTCTATTGAAGGCCCTGTAGACGAGTTGGTAATCGATGTTGTAGCCACAACCGAAGATAATACAAGTTTTAAAATCCCGTTAAGCGATGTGGCTTCCTTTGGTGATGATTCATTTATTAAATTTCTTTCCCCTGAAGAAAAAGAAGCTCGTATTAGTGGCGAACCACTTTCAACAGAAGACCCAAAAGGACTTTCAATAAACTTTGAACTGGACATTAATGAAAAAGCTGAAGTAGAGGTAGTGGTGGACAAGGCTAACAATTCAACCTTAAAAGGCCGTGGTGCTGGTATATTATTGATTGAATTGAACACTTTGGGAAAATTTAATATGTGGGGGGATTTCTTAGTAATTGATGGTGATTTCGACTTTAGGTACGGAGGCCTTATTCAAAAAAATATTGAAGTTGTTCCTGGTGGAAGTATTAACTGGGATGGTGACCCAGAACGAGCACAGCTAGACCTTACTGCAAAGTATCAAACTGACGCAAACCCATCGGTTTTATTGGACAACCCTACAGTTAACCGTAAAATACCTGTTGAAGTTTTGGTTGACCTTACTGGTGAATTAATTCAACCGGATATTAACTTCCGGATTGAATTTCCTCGTGTAAGTTCAGTTGTTAAAAGTGAATTGGAGTATAAACTGCAAAATGAGGAACAGAAAGAAAAGCAAGCCCTGTTTCTTATCGCATCTGGTAATTTTGTGAATGATAATTATGCAGGTGCCAATGCGTTTGCTGCTGGAACAATTGTAGAACGTGTTTCAGGTTTGGTAAACGAATTGTTCGCTGACCAAGACAGTAAGTTTAAAGTAGGTCTGGATTATTCACAAGGAAGTAGATTGCCTGATCAAGAAACAGCAGATCGTTTTGGCATTACCCTTTCTACCCAAATTAATGAACGTATTTTAATAAATGGTAAGGTTGGGGTTCCCGTTGGAGGTGTTAATGAAACTGCCGTTGCAGGGGATATTGAGGTACAATGGTTGGTAAACGAGGACGGAAGCCTTAGAATGAAATTCTTTAACCGGCAAGCTGACCTTCAGTTTATAGGGGAAGACCAAATATTTGAACAAGGTGCGGGAATATCGTATTCCGTAGATTTTGACACCTTCCGTGAATTGGTAAACAAACTCTTCAACAAAGAGTTGACATTAGAGTCTGAAGAAGAAGAAAAAGTCCCTTCAGCGCCTGGAGAAGAAAATGTACCAGTAAATTTTAATACGCAGGCTACCGAGCAAGAAGAGTGATTTTTCACCCTAAAGTGAAGCAATCATTGATATTTCAACATTTACAAACTTGGGTAGGTTTGCTACTTCTACTGTTTCTCGGGCTGGAGCAGTGGCTTCATTAAAATAAGTAGCGTACACTTCATTAATAGCTGCAAAATTGTGCATATCACTTATAAAAATAGATGATTTCAATACATTTTCAAAAGTCATTCCAGCTTCAGCTAAAACTGCTCTCATGTTTTCCATCACCATTTTGGTTTCTTCTTTAATATCGTCTGTAACCAAATTTCCGGTTTTAGGATCAATAGCTATTTGCCCAGAAGTATATAGCATTCCACCCTTTAGTACAGCTTGATTATATGGTCCGATAGGTGCTGGTGCTTTATCTGTTTGTATAATTTTTTTCATAGTAATAGTTATTATAATTGCTGATCTGGTTCTCTTCGTTTATCATATTTTATATCGCTCAATACAGATGATTTTATTCCGATGAAGAAATACCAAGATGTGTTAATACTACCAATAGGCGTCCAATTAAAGCTCATTTGCCAACTTTCTAAATCTCGTTGAAACCGGAACTGAGTTAGGGTTATTCCTTTATTTTTAAAATCGTACCCAGAAGAAACACCAACGGTCCAGCGGGGCGATAATTCTAAATTAGAACTGAACATCAACGATTGCGATGAAATTTCACTTTCCCGTCTTTGGTTGGAATACGTCATCGTATAAGCCAACCTAAAGTCCCACGGAATGTCATAATTATACCACGCTTTATCGGTTGCATCTTCATCTTCCTTATCATCTTTATATAGCCTGTTATCATCTATATCCCTTACATCTCCAAATAAATCATCTGGTCTTCCGCCGTTCCTAAAAGTCTCATTGTCAAACCTATCTTTATCTTCTGAATCCACTTCTAAATCCTTACTAGAAAAAGAATAATTAATACTGATATTGGCATTTGTCAATCTAAACAAGCTCCCTCCATTATCTATATTAAATTTTTCAATACGCTGATTACTGTTATTTAATGCATACGGATCTAAACTACCATTAAAATTAAAATCCAGTTTTTCAACCACTGGTATGCTTCCGCTGAAATTTACAGGACTTAATGGTAATGAATCTGCAGCCAAGTTATAAGATGTAGAAAAATTCAAGTTGTTTAATAGTTTTACTTTTTTAGGCTCAGTAACTGTGGTGTCTTTACTGCGTACTTTTGCTTCTAAGGTATTACTAAGCGAAAGCCCCACAACACTTGAGTAGGAATTACTTGGCGCGCCATATAATGTATTCTGAAATCGGGAATATTCAACCACTTCATCGTTTACTTCAGGATCAGCGCTAACAAATTCAGCAGGAATTATATATTGATCGTAATATTGATCAAATGCCGGATTTATGCTATAGCTTACAGAAGGTCTAACAACGTGCCGAAGAGCTTGTATTTTTTTATCTTTTCCGAAGTTGAACGTACCGTATACTGTTGTTCCCAAACTGGTAGAAAAATTATAGGTAGCGTATCTATCAAACCCTGAAATAGTATCAGTAACTTCAGCACCATCACCATCATTAGCAGTAGGATCAAACCGTTGATCAAACGTCTTTAATACCCAGGTTTCCTGAAACCGTGTGCTTGCTGAAGCACTTAAATAATTCAGGATTTTAAAGTTGGTGCTTATCGGTAAGGAATGTTGCGCCCCAATTTGAGCATTTTCGAACATTTCAGGTTTAAAAAACAAAGAGTCTGTGGTTTGTATCCTATTTTCCGCAGCCACATCATACTGAAAATTTATATTCTCTAAAATCCCTTTTTTACTTCCTGTTTTAGGGGCAAACGGAAAAATACGGGAGACACTTGCCGTTATATTGGGCAATGACATATTAATAGTCTGTGTATTGGTGTTTTGTGAATGTGTCGCTGCAGCAGAAAAATTAACCTGCGGTTCGCCTTCAAATGTTTTGGAATAGGAAACAGACGAACTTAATGTATTGACCAATGCACTGGCATTGTTCGTTTGATTAATAGACTGCTGAAAATACCGGCTACTACCTAAGTTAACCGATGCTGAAAACCGGGAGCTAGGGCTTGCCTTTTGATCTTGGGTATGGTTCCAGCGAATATTATAAACCGAGCTTTGACTGAAATCTGGAAACCCCCGTTCACCGTTTATCAAGTTTTCATAACGCACACTTACATTTCCTCTAAATCGATATCGCAGCGCATATGAAGATTCTGCCCGCAATCCATAGCTGCCATTGGTATAATAATCACCTAAAAATGTGAGGTCCAAGTAATCATTAACAGCAAAATAATACCCTCCGTTTTGCAAGAAAAATCCACGACGGCTTTGCTCACCAACAGTTGGTATGATAAACCCTGAAGCTCGATCTTCCGTCAACGGAAAAAACGCGAAAGGTAATCCAACTGGAGTAGGAACATCAGCAATGTACATGTTGGTCAATCCGGTTACTATCTTTTTTTTAGGCACAAATTTGGCCTTTCGGGTGTAGAAATAATATTCGGGATCGTCAATGTTTTTTGAAGTAGTGAACTTTACATTCCGAAGAAAAACGACAGAGTCATTTATTTTTTTTGTTACTTCAGCGATAACATTAAAACCGTTTTGTTCGGTACGGGAATTGTAAACCAATGCTTTTTCACTATCAAAATTAAACCGAATGGAATCTGGCTTAACTTCATTTTGAGCCTGTACAAAGACCGGTTTTTGGCTATAGACCCCAGCACTATCAATCCCTTTGGCATAGACTTCGTTTTTATTGTAATCTAATATTATGTAACCAGCATCAATACGCATATCCCCATACACAATATAGGCTTTGTTGTACATGTGGACCGTATTGTTTTTTCGGTCAATATAAACATAGTCTTCACCGTAATAATCCACTACATCGGTTAGCTGTTCTTTTTTAGGCTTTACCGAATCTGTTTTTACCGTATCAGCTATTGCTTCATTTACTTCTCTGGTAACATTTATTATGCTTGGGTTTAGCGTGTCTTGTTCTGCTTCAACAGGGATGTTCACTTCATTTTTAGGTGGAATATCCTGTGAGTGCATCGTTATGCTACACAAAAGTAGTACAAGTACAATAAATAAATTTTGCCGATGTGTTTGCAATGCTACGATGCTATTTTTTGTAGATTTGGCTTAATTTTTGAAACTTCAAAATTAAGCATATTTTTTGGCTTTGTTTTTTAAAACTTTAATATTTAAAATATCAATGAGTATAGTCCGTTCTACCATTATGAAAACGAAACACATACCTTTTTTCGTACTTTTTATTTGTACGGCAGTCAGTTTTTCTTTTTCCAGCAACAATAATGATACCACAAAACCTTTTGTTGTAGTGCTCGATGCGGGTCATGGAGGGCACGATAGCGGTAATTTAGGCAATGGATATAAGGAAAAAAATATTGCGCTGAACATAGTTTTAGAAGTAGGAAGCATTCTTGAAAAGAAAGAAAACATAAAAGTTATTTACACTCGTAAAACAGATAAATTTATAGACCTTCATGAAAGAGGGGCGATTGCTAATAGAGCAGACGCAGATTTATTTGTTTCAGTACATTGTAATGCTCACAGCTCACAAGCATATGGCACAGAGACTTTTGTGTTGGGGTTACACGCCAATCAACGCAATTTAGAAGTTGCAAAAAAGGAAAATGAGGTAATTTTTCTAGAAGAAAATTATGAAGAAAACTATGCCGGTTACGATCCTAATTCACCTGAATCTTTTATTGGACTAACGCTAATGCAAGAAGAATACTTAGACCAAAGTATTATGCTGGCAGGATTGATACAGAATAATTTTACCAATAAATTGAAACGAAAAGACCGAAGTGTAAAACAAGCTGGTTTTATTGTTTTGCACCAAAGCTATATGCCCAGTGTATTGGTAGAAACTGGTTTTTTAACCAATAATAGGGAAGGGGCTTATTTAAATTCTAAAAAAGGGCAAACAGAAATAGCTGGTGCTATTGCTGAAGGTGTTTTAACCTATCAGAAAAACTTGAATTTGGCCACTAGCCACGCAAAAAACCCGATTATTACCCAAGAGGAGATAGATAAGGCTATTGATACGACCGAAGAAAAAATATATCCAGGCTATACCTTTAAAGTACAGCTGGCAGCAAGTAGTAAAAAACTAAATACTAAACCTGAAAACTTTAAAGGGTTAAAAGATATTACTAGAAATAGGGAGGACGGTCTTTTCAAATACTACTACGGTGAAACATCAGACTATAATAAAATTGAACTGATGAAAACCTTTGCCAAAGAAAAAGGATACTCGTCTTGCTATATTGTCGCTTTTAAGGACGGGAAGAAGCTGCGTGTGTCCGATGTCTTAAAAACACAAAAGAAATAGGAGGGTTATTCTATATTTATTTTCTAAATTTGTTTGAACCCTAAAAAACATCCATTGAGATTATCCAGAGAAGTTAAGACCGGAATTCTTGCCATAGGAGCTATCCTACTGTTTATATTTGGTTACAGCTATTTAAAAGGCAGTAATTTACTTGAGAAGCACCGTACGTTTTATGTAAAATATAATAATGTAGAAGGTCTTTCAAAATCGGCACCAGTTACTATTAATGGTCTAAAAGTAGGTAAAATTCAAAATATTGGTTTTGAAAATCAAGAAGGAAGATTGGTAGTTGAATTCACAGTAGAAAACGATTTTGATTTTTCAAAAAATAGCTTAGTACGTATCTACAGCAGTGGGTTAATAGGAGGGAAGTCACTAGGTATTTTTCCTGAATATGACCGCAATAATTTAGCTAAATCTGGCGACACACTTAATGGTGAAGTGGAAAAAGGTATGCTCGATGCTGTTACAGAAAGATTAGGGCCATTAGAAGAAAAAGTAAATGGAACTTTAGCCACATTAGATACATTACTTCTTAGTTTTACGGCAATTGTTGATGAAGACACCCAAAAAAATCTTAAACAAGCAATAGCTTCATTAAAAAATTCTTCAAAATCTTTTGAAGGCATAACAGCTAACGTAGATGGGTTGTTAGGGGAGAACAAAGAAAAATTAAACCGTACTTTCACTAACCTTGATGTAACAGCAGGAAACTTTGCTAAGCTTTCAGATTCGTTGGCACAAATAGAAACGGGGCAGATGGTAAAAGATTTAGAGCAAGTTACTTCACAACTAAATACACTCGTTACCCGTGTGGAAAATGGAGAGGGTAGTGTTGGAAAATTACTTAAAGATGATAAACTGTACAATAATTTAGAAGGAGCTTCTCGTCAACTAGAGCAATTATTGCAAGACATGAAGCTTAACCCGAAACGTTATGTACATTTCTCACTATTCGGAAAAAGAGCTAAAGAATATAACGAACCTGAAGATCCTAATAAATAATGATGCAATATTTACCTAACATTATATTTTTTCTTGTTTTAGCTGCTGGTATCGGCTATTTTACGTTTAACATTAGAAAAGTAATCCGAAATGTAAAAGTAGGGCGTGAAATTGATGCTTCCGATCACAAAAAAGAGCGATGGAACAATGTAATCCGTATTGCTTTGGGACAGTCTAAAATGGTTGTAAGGCCTGTTTCTGGGATCATGCACATTTTTGTGTACGTAGGGTTTATTATCATAAACATTGAAGTACTTGAGATAATCATCGATGGTATTTTTGGAACACACAGGGTTCTTTCTTTTTTAGGTCCTGTATATGATGCTCTTATTGCTTCTTTTGAAATATTAGCACTCTTAGTATTAGTAGGTGTAATCGTTTTTTGGATACGCCGAAACATTCAAAAGATTAAACGTTTTTGGGCACGAGAAATGAAAGGTTGGCCAAAAGACGATGCCAATTACATTCTGTATTTCGAAATGGTTTTAATGGTTTTATTCTTAACCATGAATGCGGCCGATTTACAACTGCAACAAATGGGAGCTGCACATTACACGCAAGCAGGTTCTTTTCCCATTAGTGGCCTAATATCACCTTTATTTGATGGACTATCAGAAAGCACTCTAATACTTATTGAACGTGGTGCCTGGTGGTTACACATTATTGGTATTCTCGTTTTCTTAAACTACTTATACTTTTCAAAGCACCTTCATATACTATTGGCGTTCCCTAATGTATACTTCGGAAAAGTAGTACCTAAAGGAAAGTTTAAAAACCTGGAGTCTGTTACTAACGAAGTAAAATTGATGATGGATCCTAATGCCGATCCATTTGCCGAACCTGCTGAAGATGAAGCCGATGCTGAGCCAGACAAGTTTGGAGCAAGCGACGTAATGGATTTAAGCAGAATTCAGTTATTAAACGCCTATACCTGTACCGAATGTGGTCGATGTACCAGTGAGTGTCCCGCCAACCAAACGGGTAAAAAACTGTCACCACGTAAAATCATGATGGATACGAGAGATCGTATTGAGGAAGTAGGTAAAAACATCACAGAAAATGGTGAGTTCAAACCTGATGGAAAACAATTGTTAGACGATTATATTCTTCGGGAAGAATTGTGGGCATGTACAACTTGTAACGCTTGTGTAGAAGCTTGTCCGGTTAGTATTGATCCACTTTCCATCATTATGGATATGCGTCAGTATTTAGTAATGGAGCAATCAGCAGCACCAAACGAGCTTAATGTAGCCATGACAAATATTGAAAATAATGGCGCACCTTGGCCATATAACCAGATGGACCGTTTAAACTGGAAGGACGAAGCCTAAAGAATTTTTATTCAGCTTTTATTTATTTTATAATGAAACAAATAAGCACTCTCTTTTTTTTATTCATTTTTGGGGTTTCTGGTTTTGCACAAACAGAAAACTTCATAAATAACAACGGAGATGTTATTTGTTTCACCACTTTTGGTACTGGATTCCCTGTTTTAATTATTAATGGAGGACCGGGAATGAGTAGCGAAGGTTTTATGCCTTTGGCAAAAACACTTTCAGAAAACAATAAAACTATTATATACGACCAACGGGGTACAGGAAAATCTACCTTAAAAACAGTAAATGAAAACACCATTACTTTAGATTTAATGGTTGAAGATATTGAAGTACTTCGGAAACATTTAAAAATAGATTCTTGGATTGTTTTAGGGCATTCTTTTGGAGGCATGCTGGCTTCATATTACACAACCAAACATTCAAAAAATGTAAAAGGATTAATTTTATCTTCCTCAGGGGGAGTTGATTTAAGTTTACTTTCAAGAATTAATATCACTGGGCAATTAACCCAAAAACAGCAAGACTCTCTTAGCTATTGGAATCAAAAAATTGCAAACGGCGATACCAGCCACTTTGCAAGACTTCAAAGAGGAAAATATTTAGCATCTGCCTATTTATACAAAAAAGATTTTGTAGATGTGGTGGCTGAACGATTGACGCAAGGCAACAGTCAAATCAATAGCTTAGTTTGGCAAAACATGCATACTATAGCGTTTGATTGTAAAAAACAACTTCAACAATACACTAAGCCAGTTTTAGTTATTCAAGGAAAACAAGATATTGTTAACAAGGATATTGCTGTTAAAACGCATGCGCTGTTTCAGGATTCAAAATTAGTTTATATTGATGAGTGTGCTCATTATGGTTGGCTAGAGCAACCCGAACAATATTTTAAAGAAATAAACACATTTTTAGCACGGGCAGCAAGTTGAAAAACAAATAGTAACTTTGTGAACGTAAAAAAGTATCCCAGAATATGGAAAAAGAAGAAGTAGAGAAATTATTACATGACAAGGTAGAAAAAGGGGAACACGTTAGCCCAATACTTCCAAAGGATATAAAAAATTACTTAATTGATATCGATGGGACAATCACAGACGATATACCAAATGAAGAACCAGAGCGCATGGCTACCTGCGAACCTTTTCCAGATGCCCTAAAAACGCTGAACAATTGGTATGACCAAGGGCATATTATCTGTTTTTTTACATCTAGAACTGAGGATCATCGCGAAGTAACTGAAACTTGGTTAGAGAAACACGGCTTTAAATACCATTCCTTATTAATGGGAAAACCAAGAGGCGGAAATTATCACTGGATTGATAATCACTTGGTAAAAGCAACACGATATAAAGGAAAATTTACAGACTTGATTGACAAAAAAGTAACCATTCAAGTTTTTAAAGATTAAAATAAAAAGACACCATGAGTGAACCTATAAAAGTACCAACAATGGCCGAGTATATGGCTGAAGGCAAAAAACCTGAAGTATTATTTTGGGTAGGCTGTGCCGGAAGTTTTGATGATCGTGCCAAAAAAATTACCAAAGCGTTTGTAAAACTATTGCACAATGCAAAAGTTGATTTCGCTGTATTGGGAACCGAAGAAAGTTGTACAGGCGACCCAGCTAAACGGGCAGGAAATGAATTCCTGTTTCAAATGCAAGCTATGACCAATATTGAAGTATTGAACGGTTATGAAGTTCAAAAGATAGTAACTGCTTGTCCACACTGCTTCAACACCATTAAAAATGAATATCCTGAATTAGGAGGGAATTATGAAGTGGTGCATCACACGCAGTTTTTAAAATCCCTTTTAAATGAGGGAAGACTGAAAGTAGAAGGTGGAAAATTTAAAGGAAAGAAAATTACCTTTCACGATCCTTGTTATTTAGGACGTGCCAATGGTGAATATGAAGCCCCTCGTGATTTACTACGGAAATTAGAAGTAGAACTAGTTGAAATGAAACGTTGTAAATCCCGTGGATTATGCTGTGGTGCTGGCGGGGCACAAATGTTTAAAGAACCTGAGGAAGGTAAAAAGGACGTAAACATAGAGCGTACTGAGGAAGCGTTAGAAACACAACCTAAAGTTATAGCGGCAGCTTGTCCATTTTGTAATACGATGATGACAGACGGTGTAAAAGGCAAAGAGAAAGAAGATGATGTAGCAGTAATGGATGTAGCTGAAATGATCGCCAACGCTGAAGATTTATAGTGAAATTAAAAAAGTCCCGATAGCTTTATCGGGACTCTATAAGTCCAAAAACAAGACAAGAGAGTGTTTTAAATGGCATTCAAATAAATTATAAAACCTTTCCTGTCTTGATTTTGGTTCTTTAAAATTTATCCTTTAGAAGCATCATCCCGTTCCAAGTTTTCATTACTGTCACTACCTTGACTGTGTAGTTTATTTTCTTCATCATTTAAATTAGAAGCACCCTGTCCTTTTTGAGCTTTAGTGCTACCTGGTACGTCTAATTTCTTACCACTAAAATCAATTTTCTGAGCACGTTCTCTTAATTGTTGGTCATCACCACCATCACCGTGAATGTGATCTTGTCCTAACACTTCTAAATCGTGCTTCGTAACATCAGAATTGTACTTTGTATCTTTACTATTTCCCTTTTCTTTTTTCTGTTCAGCATCCATAATTTTCTGTTTTTCTTTAAAATACATGTAATTCTTAATAAAGAGATTGTATTTAACGCCTTCTAAACAAACTATAACATGATTTTATAGTTTCCTTCTGTAAATAATATTTTCTTCAGAAGAATATGTGATTGGAAATCATGTTAAAGTTGGGTTTTACCAAGTACTAAAACTATTTTTCCTATAATTTTAGGTACTTATTAAAAAACTACCCTTTTTATGAAAAAACAGTCCTTAAACCTTTATTTATTCCTTTTTATAGCCGCTATTAGTTTTACTTCAGTAAAAGCACAAGAAGATACAGAAGAAGACGTATTTAAGCAGTTGGAGGAGCTTGCTATTGTCGACCAAAAAATTATGATGCCTATGCGAGATGGAGTTCGTTTGGCAACCGATATTTACCGACCTAAAACAGATAAAAAAGTACCCATTATTTTTTCAAGAACACCTTACAACTTTAATACCTGGCGGGACGGTGAAAAAACCGAGCGTACGGCAAAATCAGCCCTTGAAGCTGTAAAACGCGGATATGCATATGTAGTTCAAAATGAACGAGGACGCTTTTTTTCAGAAGGAGAGTGGGATATTTTAGGAGTACCGTTAACCGATGGCTATGATGCGTTTACTTGGATGAAAAACCAAGATTGGTCAAACGGAAAAATAGGAACATTAGGGTGTTCATCAACAGCAGAATGGCAAATGGCCGTTGCAGCTTTAGATCATCCATCTCATGCAGCAATGGTACCAATGGGATATGGTGCGGGAATTGGAACGGTAGGCGAATACCATGAACAAGGAAACTGGTATAGAGGAGGAGCGGAGCAACTATTGTTTTTCGCTTGGTTATATGGAGTGGAACAAGATAAATTCAAGCCTAGAATTCCGGAAGGAGCTACACAAGAAGATCTAATTCGTATTTCACGATTTTACGATCTCGCACCAGAAAACCCAGAAATTGATATGTCCAAAGCATTAGCGTATTTACCTATTCAAGATATGCTGCAAAATATGCACGGAAAAAAAGAAATTTTTGATAAAATGGTACGTCGCAAGCCTAACAATCCGGCTTGGCACGAAGGTGGGTTATACCATGATGATATGGAAATTGGTGTGCCTAGCTTTTGGTTTACGTCTTGGTATGATGTTTCAATCAGTCCAAACTTGGCATTGTTCAATCACGTTCGTAATAATGCAAAGGACAAAGAAATTCGTGATAATCAATATTTAGTTATCGCCCCAACATTGCACTGTGCTTATTTTAGGGCAACCGAAAATACAATTGTAGGAGAACGTCCTATCGGTGATGCCACATTAAATTATGAAGAACAAATCTATGGTTGGTTCGATATGTGGTTAAAAGGTGAGGAAAATGATTTCAAAGAAGAAATACCTCGTGTTCAGTACTATACCATGGGAAGCAATGAATGGCAAGCTTCGGAAGTTTGGCCACCAAAGAATGCAAAAATGACCACAATGTATTTAGAAAGCAAGGGCAACGCAAATACATTAAACGGAGATGGTACGCTTCAATATAAAAAACCAGGTAAAAAGGATAGCCCAGATTCATTTACCTACGATCCTATGGATCCTGTACCGTCACACGGTGGTAATGTATGTTGCACCGGTAATGCTGTAGAAGGTGGCGCTTTTGATCAACAAGCGATGGAAACACGTGAAGACATTTTAGTATATACAAGTGAACCTTTAAAGGAAGGAATGGAAATTTCTGGTTTTATCGAGTCTACTTTATACCTTTCAAGTGATGTAAAAGATACCGATCTTACCATTAAATTAATCGATGTGTATCCAGATGGTCGTGCTTATAATTTAGATGAAACCATACAACGGGTTCGCTATCGCGAAGGGTATGATAAAGAAGTGTTTATGGAAGAAGGAAATGTCTATAAAGTAGATTTAACACCTATGAGTACTAGTAACTTCTTCAAAAAAGGACACAGCATCCGTATTGAAGTATCGAGCAGTAACTTCCCGCGATTTGCAAGAAACTTAAATACAGGTGGAAATAATTATGATGAAAAAGAAGGAGTGGTAGCAAATAATACCATTCATCATTCAAGAGAATATCCTTCCATGATTAAATTACCTATTGTTTCTGAATAAATAATAATGCATACTTAAACAGTTTAAGCCAAATGGGTTTTCCATTTGGCTTTTTTATACCAATAAGTTATCCGTCGGGATAACTTCACCGGCTTGCATAGCATCTACATGTAAATTTCCTATCCGAACACGTGCCAATCTCAAGGTAGGAAAGCCAACCGCTGCTGTCATTTTCTTTACTTGTCTAAACTTTCCTTCGGTGAGCGTTATTGAAATCCAAGAGGTAGGTCCGTGCCGACTATCCCGTATTTTTTTCGCTCGTTCTGGTAGCTTAGGAGTTTCTTTTAATGAAAACGCATGACAAGGCTTGGTTAGGTATTTTTTACCGCTATAGCCTATTTCAACCCCTTGTTGCAGTTTTTGAATAGCGTCTTCAGTAATGAGTCCATCTACTTGTACATAGTATTCTTTTTCAATAGTTCCGCTACAAATTTTATAACTTACTTTTCCATCTGTAGTTAGCAACAATAACCCTTCAGAGTCTTCATCTAAACGACCAATCGCCATGGTTTCTTCAGGAAAATCATACAATTCACCCAACAGCTTTTTAGTATTCTTCTTTGGGCCATTATTGACAAACTGGCTTAAGTACCCATATGGCTTGTACAATAAGAAGTGTTTGTGGTCTGTTGAATTCATCTTTCAAAAATATTGATTTTATAAAGGAGCACCATATTTTGATACATTTTACTTAAAAAATGTTAAGCACTGTTAATGAAAGCGTTAAAGCCATTTATTTTTTTTAGGGATACTCTTTTTTTATATACATTAAATAAAAAATTAACAAGATGAAGAAACTTATAGTACTTATTACTTTGCTTATTGGTGTTACAGCCTTTTCACAAGATCCATTTTTACAAAAAGATAGTGACAACTACGAAATGAGGGCAGATGCTTTAACCGAGACTTATAATGCAGAGCTTGCATTATCATCTAAACAAGAATTACTTTTTAAAAAGAAAGTTGAAGAATTTTTACCCCGTTACGATGCGATACGCAAAAACCATGAAGGGAGGGACAAATTAAACAGAATACAAAGCTTAGGCGAAGAAGAATCTGCTGAAATGAGAAACATCCTTACGCAACCTCAATTCGATTTATATGTGAAGATGAAAGCGAAGATACAACCTATAGGAAAGGTTGATAAATAATTTTTCAATACATACATAGAAACAAAAACGCGGAATTAAATTCCGCGTTTTTTATTAGTTATATAGAGCTTTATTTAAAACTTTCATCACCGGTTTTAGGCTCAATGTTGGGCTTCTCGGTATGCATGGTTTTTTCAATACCCGCAGATTCTACTCCAAAAAAGTTCATAACATCCGGTGGGTTTTCAATTTGTTCGGTTTTTTTTCCGTTTATAGCAATGGGTTGTGTTAATACTTCATGATTGTTTTGTAGTATCTTAATCCAGTCATCAGTATCAAAATCAGAAGTATCAGTACCTTCATCTTCCAATATTCGTTTGTCTACAAAATCACCAACCGATTTTCCCGTAGCTTCTGCAAGTTCCACCCACTGTGTGCCGGGAACTTTAACTTTTGAAATATCTACTGTATGTACTTTTTCTTCAATGCCTTGTAGGTAGCTAAGCGTGTGTTTTCCCACACGGGTTTGGCTACTATATATTAATGTAAATTGTTTATCATCTCTTGCGAGTACTCCCATGTCTTTCATGTTTAGTGTGTTTTCATTTTTGCTTTTCGTTTTTGAAGTTGTCTGTCTAATTGGTTTATTACTTCAGCTAACGAAATTTCAAATTTTTCTTTACTTTCTTCAGCAAATAATCTTGGCCCTGGGGCACTAAGCTGGATTTTTGTCTTTCTTCCTGTTTGGTCATTAGAGGTGTTTTCTGCCTCAAAGTAAACATCTGCCCGTACTATAAAATCATACTTGCTAACCAGTTTATTAATTTTCTCCGTTGCAAGAGCTTCTAGACGTTCACTTGCTGATACTTTATCATACTCAAAATTAATATTCATAATCTTCTTGTTTTAGTTGTTTAAATATACAATTCAGTAGGAGAGAGGGCAAAAATTTAATAATACTTTGTGAATTAAGGCTGCTCTATAACTTCTCCTTCTGAAGGAATAAAGATAGAAGCGATAATCCCTGCCGCTAAAGATAATACGATGATGCCCAGAGACAACCATTCGGGTATTTCTACATGATGCGACAGAATCATTTTAACCCCTACAAAAGCCAGAATAACTACTAAGCTATAATTAATATACCGAAATTTTTGCAACATTCTAGATATTAAAAAATACATAGAACGCAAACCTAGTATTGCCAATATATTTGAACTGAACACTATAAAAGGATCTGCGGTAATTGCTAGAATAGCGGGTATACTGTCTAAGGCAAAAAGCACATCGGTTAACTCAATAATCATCAACGCAATAAAGAGTGGGGTAGCGGCTCGAATACCCATACGCCTTATAAAAAAATTATCACCTTCTATTTTATGTGTAATAGGAAATAGTTTTCGAAGAAATCGATACATAGGTGATTGCTTCGGATTAAAATCTTCTCCACTTGAAGTCAGCATTTTATAGGCAGTATATAATAAGAACACGCCAAACACATAAACAATCCAGTCTACCTTGTTGATTAAAGTAACACCAAATAAAATCATAAGAGCCCTAAATACAATAGCTCCTAAAATTCCCCAAAAGAGAACACGGTGTTGATACTTTTCAGGAATTTTAAACGAAGAAAATATAACCGCTATCACAAATACGTTATCAATGCTCAATGATAATTCTATTAAATACCCGGTTATATATTTTATCACTGCATTATTAGGGGTAAGGCCAGTAGGATTTTCTACCATTCCATTACTGAAAAGCCAATAAATAACCCCAGAAAAAGCTAACGCCAAACTCACCCAGACCGAAGTCCAAATAGATGCTTCTTTTGTCTTAATAATATGCGCCTTGCGATTAAATACCCCTAGGTCAAGGGCTAAAAATATAATGATGACGGAAATAAAAATGATCCAAACGGTCATGCAGAAAATTAGTTGTTAGTTATTATTGGTCTAAAGTCAAGCCAAATATCGTGAGAATTTGTCGCTTCTTGTACTAAAGAAAGCCGAATTAATTGAATGAAAAATATAATTTTTTGTTAATCCGATTTCAGAAAGATAGATTATTAATAACTTAATGAAAAACTTTGAACTATGGGATTAAATGTAACACAAAAGCTAATAAAAGAACATCTTATTGAAGGGGAAATGATTCCCGGAAAAGAAATAGGGCTTAAAATAGATCAAGCGCTTTTACAAGATGCTACTGGTACATTGGTGCAACTGGAACTGGAAGCTATGAACTTAGACCGCGCTAAAACGGAAGTGGCCGTCCAGTATGTTGACCACAACCTACTGCAAACTGATTTTAAAAATGCTGATGACCATGTCTTTCTACATAGTGCCGCTCAAAAGTTCGGCCTTTGGTTTAGTCGTCCAGGTAATGGAGTAAGCCACCCAGTGCATATGGAACGCTTTGGAAAACCAGGAAAGACTTTAGTAGGTAGTGATAGTCACTCCTGTGCTGCAGGTTCTTTAGGAATGCTTGCCATTGGTACTGGCGGTTTAGATGTGGCTGCCGCAATAGCAGGGCAACCCTATTATGTGAAAATGCCTGAAATAATGGGGGTAAAGCTAACCGGAAAGCTACCAGATTGGGTAAGTGCCAAAGATGTGATCCTTGAAATGCTTCGCCGTCATGATGTAAAAGGTGGAGTAGGTAAAATTATTGAGTATTATGGGGATGGTCTCAAACATTTAAGTGCCATGGACCGTCACGTAATTGCAAACATGGGAGCCGAATTGGGAGCTACTACAACAGTTTTCCCAAGTGATGATGAAACCCGTAGATTCTTAAAAAGTCAGACTCGAGAAGACGATTGGAGAGAGATTATAGCCGATGATGATTGTGAGTATGATTTACACGAAGAAATAGTTTTAGACGAGCTCGTCCCACTTATTGCATTACCCACCAGCCCTGGTAATGTAGTTCCTGTAAGCGAAGTAGCCGGAAAATCAATTAGTCAAGTAGTTATTGGTTCTTCTGCAAATCCAGGTCTACGTGACTTTTGGATTGCTGGAGCCATCGTAAAAGGAAAAGCAACCGACGCCGATGTGTCATTTGATATTAACCCGACCAGTAGACAGATTATTCAAAATATGATCGACACCAAAGCATTTGCCAACCTAATTACCGCTGGCGCCAGATTCCATCAAAGTGGTTGTATGGGCTGTATTGGTATGGGACAAGCACCTGCAAGCGGTACAATAAGCTTACGGACCATGCCACGAAACTTCCCGGATAGAAGTGGTACAAAAGACGATCAAGTACATTTATGTAGCCCCGAAACCGCAGCAGCTTCTGCATTGACCGGTAAAATTACAGATCCTCGTGATTTAGAAAAATTGTACGATATGAAATATCCACAATGGAAGGCCCCAGAGCTTCAGATTATCAATACAGAAATGTTGATAGCCCCACCAGAAGATTCAAGCAACCTAGAGCTTAAAAAAGGGCCTAATATTGCATCCATTCCACACATCGATGAGCTTCAAAATAAATATGAAATCCCCGTACAATTAAAAATGGGAGACAATGTTTCGACCGATGAAATTCTCAAAGCAGGTGCAGAAGTATTACCATTTAGAAGTAATCTACCCGAAATTAGTAAGTATAGCTATACTGTTATCGATCCTACATTCTATGACCGTGCGATGAAAAGCAAAGAGAACTATGGAGGTCACATTGTTGTAGCTGGTGCAAATTATGCACAGGGTAGTAGTAGGGAACATGCTGCTTTGGCACCTAAGTATTTGGGTCAAGTAGCGGTATTGGCAAAAAGTTATGCTCGGATTGCTTGGCAAAACCTGGTCAACTTTGGAATCCTACCTTTAGAGTTTGAAAACAATGACGATTACGAAAAAATTAAACAAGCGGATATGGTTCAGTTTAAAAACCTTCGCAAAGATGTTGAAAATCGAAATACCATCACTGTTATTGTAAAAAAGGATTCAGGTGATATAGAAATCCCTACCAAGCACAGTATGAGCGAGCGTCAAATTAGAATTCTGCTAAAAGGTGGAATTATCAATGATTTTAAAGATCGCCTAAGTGCTTAAATTTTATTTAAATTATTAAAAGGCTTTAAAATTTGATTTAGCTACCGTTAAATCTTTTTTAAAGCCTTTTGAGTCTTTGGCAATCCTGTTATCTTTAAAAGAAAAAGCATGAGTAAAACCAACTACATTGAAAAAGAAACACCAACTGAGCATTCTATTTACCCTTTAATTAAAGAACGGTGGAGCCCACGGGTTTTTTCTGATAAAGAAATTTCAGAAAAGGAAGTTAAAACACTCCTTGAAGCCGGTAGATGGGCGCCCAGCAGCAGCAACCAACAACCCTGGCGGATTATCTGGGGTATAAAAGGAAGTGAAACCTATGATAGAATTTTCAATTGTTTGCATAAATTCAACAAAGGATGGGCCGGAAACGCACAAGTATTGTGGGCATGTGCTTTTAAAAAAGATATGAAGAACGGTACAAAAGAAAACTTCCATGCCTTGCACGACTTAGGTTTATTTATGAGCAATGTGTGTATGCAAGCCCAAAGTATGGGCATTGCAGTACATCAAATGGCGGGAATCGACTTTAAGGAAGCACAGAAAGAGTTTAACTTTCCCGAAAACTACCACGTTGCCACTGCAGCAGCTTTTGGCTATTACGGTGGAAATCCTAATGAATTAGACGATGATTTAAAAGAAGAGGAATTAAAGAAAGAGCGAAGTAGAAAAAAACAATCTGAATTTGCTTTCAACGGAAACTTTCAGAAATAGAAACAAATTAAATGTAAGAAGATTATGAGCGATATAAAAAAGAAAAAACATGCAGACTTTCAAGATAAATACAGAAGATCTTCCAATTTTGGAACTTCAGAAGAAGAATTGAATGTCGATAAAGACGGAAACTTAAAAGCTACCGAAACCGATAAAAAAACAACAAAGGAAATCCGTAAATCGGTAGATGGTTTATTGGGTTCAGAAGAAGAATAAAGTAGTAACTATAAAAAGATTGATTATGAAAATAGGAGTAATAGGAAGTGGAAACATAGGAGGAAATCTTGGTAAACATTGGGCCAAAGCAGGCCATGAAGTATTGTTTACCTCAAGACATCCCGAACAATTGAACGACTTGGTACGCGAAGCTGGTGAAAACTCAAAAGCTGTAAGTTTAGATGAAGCTTGGGAAGCTAATGCCGATGTATATTTATTGGCAACACCTTTTCAGGCAATTGATCAATTAAGCGAAGTTTATGCTGGGGAGTATGGCGGTAAAATATTGATAGACGCTACAAATCCATACCCAGAACGAGATGGGGAAATGGCGCAAGAAGTAAGAGACAGCAATAGAAATGCTTCTGAGTATACCGCTATGAAATTCAACACAGCTAAAACAACAAAAGCTTTTAACACCATTTATGCCAATCATTTAAAAGAAAGGGCTTTTAGGGAAATTGATAAATTAGCAATCCCTTTTGCAGCTCAAGATGAAGAAAGCAAACAAGTAACCCAAAAGCTTATTGAAGATATTGGTTTTGATTCAGTATATGTAGGAGAGTTAAAAGACACTCAGATTATGGATCCTGATCAGAAACTATATGGTAAGTCCATATCAAAAAGTGACCTACAATCTATTATTTAAGTAACAGTTCACTTAAATATATGTAAAACATTACCCTTCAGCAGTATGTAAATATATACTGAAGGGTTTTTACACATAATTATATGACAAAAGAAGAACAAGAACAACAACAAATTGATAACGAACTAGATAACTCAAGCACTTCTGATGAGAATACAGCCAAGTCGCATGGGGAAATTCTAAAAGAACAAATTTGTGAAGGGCAGGAGGTATACAAAAAAAGTCCGTTAAGCATCTTGGTAAGTTCCTTTACCGCCGGACTTGAAATTGGTTTTAGTTACTTGTTGTTGGCTTCTCTTTTTTTCTTTCTGCACGGTAAGGTAGAAGAAGATACCGCCTTTAAAATGCTTTCCTTCGTCTACCCATTTGGGTTTATCATGGTCATTGTTGGACAGTCAATTTTATTCACCGAACAAACATCCTTGTTAACCCTGCCGGTACTCAACAAAAAACAATCATCAAAAAACTTATTTAAGTTATGGGGGCTGGTCATTTCAGGAAACCTCTTGGGGGGTTGGGCTATGGCAGCTGTTTTGGTTTGGATCGGTCCCGAATTGCACATTTTTGATGCTGAAACAATATCAAAAATTGCAATACACGTAACAGACTACAGTATGTGGGTCATTTTGGTAAGCGCTATATTGGCCGGGTGGTTAATGGGTCTACTATCTTGGGTTGTAACGTCTTCAAAAGATACCATTAGCCGTATTTTTATTATTTACTTGATTACAGCAGTACTGTCCTTTGCAGGCCTTCACCACAGTATCGTAGGAAACGTGGAAGTATTTGCCGGTTTATTAGTGCCATCGTCTTTATCCATACTCGATTATGCGACCTTTCAAGGAGTGGCACTTTTGGGTAATGCCATTGGCGGGGCTGTATTCGTAGCTTTGTTAAAATATCGTGCTTTTGTAACCAATATTAAAGGATGAATTTAATCACTTAATTCTTATAGTGTTACCTTCAAAATAGGTATAATTCTTGTTATATTTATAGTATCAGTAATCTTTAAAATCTTTATGTTATGAAATATATACTATTCTTTTTTTCACTGCTATTGATAAGCTGCGGAACAGCAAATAAACCAGTAACCGAAAGCCAAGCGAGCCAAGTAAAGCAATGGGCTAGCGATAAAGAATTTACTATTGAATCAGATTGGGCAATTCCATTTGGTGGTAGTCAAATTAACCTAATAGGAAATCCAAACTCCTTAACTTTTGACGGTACGACCGTTTCAGCTTATTTACCTTTTTTTGGTGAGCGACAAAGTGGATACGTGCTAGATGGCGGCGGAATTGAATTCGACGGAGAGCCAGAAAACTTGCAAATGCTTTACAATCAAAAAAAACAATCCAGTACCATTAAATTTGATATTTCTGAAAAAGGGGAGGACTATCAAGTGACTATAATCCTCTACGACAACAAGAAAAGTACAATTACAGTAAATAGCTCACAACGCGATATGATGCGATATAATGGGGAAGTGGAGGCATTGCCTGAAAGCGAAGAATAAGTAATTACAGAAAATATAGTAATTTGTAGGTGTGAAGGCTTTCAATACCCATAGAAAAAATGTAGTACCTGGTAAACGGTTTCAGAAATACGTGCTCTATGCCATTGGCGAGATTATTTTGGTGGTTGTGGGAATACTAATAGCCCTGCAAGTAAACAGTTGTGCCGAAGAGAGAGCAAACAGCAAAGAAGTAGACCAAATTTTTGAAGTGGTAGTCGCTGACCTCAAAGCTGATAAACGAGACATCAATATTATTCTAACCGAATATGAAAAAAGAGAAAAGTATTTTGATAGGGTCCTTGCTGAAAACCCGGTACGGGATAGCCTTAAAAACTGTGAAGGGTGCCGCAAAATTTTTACTAATTTAAAAACGGCAACACTAAGGCGAAAAGGTTCTAATCTATTAAAAAAGCACAGTAATGTACCTAAACAGAAAGCAGAAATGGTGCAGCAAATCAACTCGTTTTACACAACAATGGATTCTTTTTTACCACAAATAAAACAAACTATCACAGATAATATTTTGAGCAACGTTAAGTATATGCGGGACAATTTTGATTGGTTTGCAGATTTTAGCACTCATAAAATTTGCAACAGCGATTGTCGTTCCTATTTTGAAGGGGATGGGTCTAACTATAAAAATTTGATAGCATACCTTCACATATTTGTTTACGAAAATTACCTTCCACAATTAAAAACCTATAAAACAGAAGCAACGCAACTTATTAAGGAAATTGAAAATAGTAAAACAGAATAACCTGGTTATCAATCACTTTCTATAATATTTCTTTTTCGTCCTCTCATTTTTAAGTAAATCAACAACACCAAGGATAATCCCGCACAGACAGAAAATCCTATAAATAGGGGCAAAGCGGTTCCTGAGATAAACCTCCCAATAAAAATACTAATGGGCACTGCCATTAGCGTAGAGATAAATCCGGTAATAGCCGAAGCAATTCCCGCAATATGTCCCACAGGGTCCATGGCCATAGCACGAAGATTTCCGAAGAGAAAACCGATGGAGAAAAACTGTAATGCAAAAAACGTCAACAATACGGTAATACTTGGGTTTGAAGTATTATAAAACAAGGCTATATATACCAATGAAACGATAAAAAACGATAGAAGGGAAGCGGTAATCAATTTTTCCATTCCGTATTTGATAACTAAAGTTCCGTTTAGGAAAATGGCAGTACCAATGGATAGTGCCAATCCCGCAAATATGAAAGGAAACTCTTCCTTTAAGTTATATTGAATTTCAAATATTTGTTGCGAACTACTTAAATAGACCATAAAAGATCCCGTTACAAACCCGGAAATAACCGTAAACCCAATCGTTCGCTTATGACGGATTAATTCTTTAAAACCATCAACAAACACTTTAGGTGTAAACTTCTTTTTGTTTTCTATGGATAATGTTTCGGGTTGGCGTTTCCAAAACCAAAACGAAACTAAAAGGCTAATAACAATCTGTACATAGAAAATGCCTTCCCAGCTATAATAATCCAATACAAATTTACCCATTGTAGGGGCTACCACAGGAACCAAAATAAAGACAACGGTCACAAACGACATAATACGCGCCATATAATCACCACGAAACAAATCGCGAATTATGGCGATACTTATGGTTCTGGGCGCAGAAAGACCAACTCCCTGTAACACTCTCCCCAACACCATAATTTCTAAACTGGTAGAAGTAACACAGATAAAACTGGCTATGATAAATAACACAAAACCCATATAAACGACAGGTTTTCGGCCAAGACTATCAGATAAAGGCCCAAACAATAACGGACCAATACCAAGACCCAAAAAAATCATGGTAACCAACAATTGATTGTCAACAATATTGGTCGTACCAATATCAAGACCAATAATGTCCAAAGCTGGCAACAGCGCATCGATTGCCAGGGCAACAACCGACATTAATGAAGCCATAAGCGCTACAAATTCAAATTGAGAGGTCGGTTGGTTTTTTTGCATCGCACAAAAGTAATCAAACCCATACTGAGAATAGAAGCAGGTGTTGTTAATTAAATATAAATTTAAGAATCCTTTATGGCAATAGCATCAAGACCTTTTGTAGCTTTATATACTAATCCTTTAACTATAAACGGTATGAAACGGATTTTAATAGCTATTGATTACCACCCAACTTCAGAGAAAGTAGCCGAAACAGGCTATAAGCTTGCAAAACAGCTGGGAGCAGAGGCAGAGGTATGCTTACTCCATGTAGTAGCAGAAACACGCTATTACGGCATGGAATATCCTTCCTTTTTAGGTTATGAAGGCTATACACTTGCGGTAAATGATCATTTGAACACCGAAATAGAGAACATAGCCAAAGATTTTTTAAAACAAGCGGCAGCTCATTTAGATGAAAAGGTAACAACCCATATAGCTAAAGGGGAAACCGCCAGCAGTATTTTAAAGTATGCCAAGGAATGGCAAGCCGACCTAATTGTGATGGGCACTCATAGCCATAGCACGTTAGAAAAACTATTTATGGGGACAGAAGCCACAAAAGTGTTAGAAAAGACTGAAATACCAGCTTTTATGGTGCCTGTTAAAAAGTAAGAAGACACAAACAAAGTTTATATACTATAAAACACTAAATACTATATATGAGTACAGAAACACAAAACAATCAAAAAAATCAAGATCACGAAGATTATATTTTAAAAGACAACACTAAAACAAAATTTGGTGCTGGCTTTATAATTGTCACGTTAATTATATTACTGATAGGTGTAGCAATTTCTGGGATGTTTTTTGAGTGGTGGTAAAATAATAACTAAACAAGCTACATAAACTACTAAATAGGGCAATGTATATAGATATCTTTCGGGTATGAAAATATTCTATTTTACATAATATAAATTATAGAACAAATAATATTATTAGTAAAATGGCAAATAGAGTTTTTTATGTTCTATTATAACTAAGTCTCTACAAACTTTCAGTCTTGATTATTGAGTCCTGCTCATAACACCGTAACCCGAACCTTTTTCTTCTTCAGCCGCGTATTATTCGTTTTCTCAATAACACTCGCCACTTTATGTTTGGGTACAGCTACAAAGGCACAGTCTTGTTTAAGCTCAATAACGCCCAGTTCATCCCGTTCTAGTTTCCCTTGCTTAAAAAACAGGCCTGCTAAATCACCTTTTGATATTTTATCTCGACGCCCACCAGAAATATATAAAGTGGCCCATTGTGGCTGAATCGTCGTATGCTTATCCTTTAGTTTAACTATTTCAGACGTGGATATAAAATCGGGTGCTGTTTCGTGCTTCCATTGTAATACATAGGCGGTTCCTTGTGCATGCATTCGGGCGGTTCTGCCATTTCTATGGGTAAATTCTTCGGCTTTAAGCGGTAATTGGTAATGTATAATAAAGTTAAGTTCTGGAATGTCCAATCCGCGTGCAGCAAGATCTGTCGCAATGATAATTTGGTGCGTTCCATTTCTAAATTTTATCAAGGCACGTTCTCGGTCTAACTGTTCCAAATCTCCATGAAAACAGCCATGCGGAATGTTATTGTCTTTTAACGCATCGCTTACAAACTGTATGGTATCTTTAAAATTACAAAAAATAATACCTGGTTGATTACCAATATTATGCAATAGATTGACCAACGTTTGTATTTTATCCTTTTGTGGTGCGAGTACCTTTTTAATAGCTAAGTTAGTCGTTTTCGTCCCTAAGTAATCGATCACCTTTGGATTCTGCACCCCAGCAAAACTTGGGATGTCGATCCCTTGCGTAGCCGATGTTAAAATACGTTTTTCAATAACAGGAAGGAGTTCTATAATTTCACGCATTTCGGTTTCAAAACCAACTTCTAATGATTTATCAAACTCATCCAAGACTATTGTCTTAATAGTTGCAACCGAAAACGTTTCGCGCCGTAAATGATCTGCCACTCGCCCCGGTGTACCAATGACGATGGCTGGCGTATGTGATAATTCTACTTTATCTTTAGAAAAAGGCCTGCCTCCATATACGGCATTGGCTTTAAAACCAGAACCCATTTCGCGTATAACCTGTTCTATCTGTATGGCTAACTCACGAGAAGGCACTAAAATAAGCAATTGCACATTATTGCAAGCTACATCTAGAGCATCGAGAGTAGGCAACAAAAAAGCAACGGTTTTACCCGTTCCTGTGGGTGACAGTAAAACGGTATTTGGGGTAGCAGCAATAGCGGATAACGCTTCTTCCTGCATAGGGTTCAATGCTGTAATACCCAGTTTTGCTAGAATTTCCTGTTGAGATTTTAATGCGTTGGCCATAGTGCTATTACTTCTTTTTTTTCTTTTTCCTTCTGGGAGCTTCCGATACGATATTCGATCTAGATGTTTGATTCAAATGATCGGCGATGATCTTTTCAATCAGCTCATCTTTGGTTAAATGATGAAAGATGGTTTTAATTCGGGTCTTCCCTTCTTCTGAAAAATAGGTATTCGGTTTTGTTTTAAATATTTTCCGAGCCCACAGTACCGCATTATTTTCTTCAATCGCTACGGCATCTGCTTTTACCATTTCAGAAAAAGAAATACCCAACTCCTGTTCTAGATCTGGTATATCGGGTACTTCCTCTTCTTGTATAACACTCAAGGAAAGCCCCTTCGCCCCTGCCCTTGCGGTTCGTCCGCTTCGGTGTACATACGCATCATAGGTGTCGGGTAAATGGTATTGTACTACGTAGGCTATTTCTTTTACATCAATCCCACGCGCGGCGAGATCGGTCGCTACCAAAATGTTGATATGTCCTTCCCGAAACTGCCCCATGATCCGGTCTCTTATGCCCTGTGTTAAACTACCATGCAAAGCGCCCGAAGAAAACTTATTAATGGCCAGATTCTTAGCCAATTTGTTAACAGCTGCTTTGGTTTTACAAAAGATGATACCCCGTTCCCCTGGTCTGGTATTTAAGAAATGCATTAACACCTCTAGTTTTTCAATGGGTTGTACGACAACATATTGGTGGTCGATTCCTTGATGCCCAACCGTTTCCATATCGGCTTCAATATGTACCACGTGTTTGGACATATAATTCTGAACCAGCTGCTTGATGGTGCCTGGCATGGTAGCCGTAAACAATAAGGTTCTTCTTTTTTTAGGGAGCGCAGCAACAATGGTATCCAGTCCGTCTTTTAAGGCGGTGACCATTTCATCTGCTTCGTCTAGTACTAGATACGAGGTGTTTTTTATGGAAAGCGCTCCTCGTTGTAGTAGATCAATCAAACGACCGGGCGTGGCAACAACAATATGAGTGTCTTCTTTTAGCCGTTCAATTTGAGGTTTTATAGGAATACCCCCACAAATAGCTGCTATGGAAACATCCGGCGTATACGCTGCAAAATCACTTAGATTCCTAAAAATTTGATGTCCTAATTCTCGCGTAGGGGCTAAAATAACGACTTGAATATCGGTATCCTTCACATTCACAAGCTGTAACAGAGGCAATCCAAAAGCTGCCGTTTTTCCAGTACCTGTTTTTGCCAATGCTACAACATCATCATGTTGATTTAAAATAACAGGCAGTACCTTTTCTTGAATGGAAGTAGGATTCTTTATATCCAACTCCTCTAATCCCTTTACTAAAGAAGCAGCTACGCCTAAATCTGAAAATGTAATACTCATATTGGTTTTTTTAATGTATTAATATACCTAATGCAGGCCTAAGCTTCTTGAAGCGTTCGTTTAGATTTCCGGTAGGTGTATTTAGGGTAAATACTGCGTTTTGCAAAACGATTTAAATTTCCGGCGTTTATCATTTTAAGATAAACAGGCTTGGTGACCCCAAAATATTCATACGTATTCCCATCAGTAAAGGTGACCTCTAATAATAATCCTTTATGCTGATAATCTGCAATAGCGGAATTTGTGATCGTTTCAGTATAAGCGGGTAGGTTTTTTTCTTTGGTTTCGGGAGCCATGCTCACTAAAAAATGATAGCCATCTATAATTTTACGGCTTTGCAGTTCAGCTTCTTGCTGCATAGCATCTCCATCTTGAAACTTATCTGGATGCCATTGTTTTACTAAGTCTCGGTAGCTCTTTTTAAGGAGTTTAAGATCAATTTCTTTCTCTACTCCAAATAAGGTACTGTACTCTTTTATGCGCTTCATTGTCAGGGCTTTTAATTTGGCGCAAAACTACTTCTTTTTAATGGATTTACTTTTAAATACTTGGGTAATAAAAAAGCCCATCAACTAAGACAGGCGTTTTTTGAAAATATAAAGCATAAACAACTGTTTATTATGTTTCTACTTGGACACTATAGTTGATTCAACTAATTTTAAAATAAGTCTTTTAAAATTATAAATAAATAGTAAAACCTGCTCCTAAGGTAAACCCGTTATTCGTTATTTCAGAAGTAGATTGATCACTAGTAGTTTTGTTATATTCGTAACTAATTAGAGGCTCTAAAGATGTATGTTGATTTAAAAAAATTGCATATCCTATACCCAATTGATATCTAAAAACATCATTTTTAGTTTCAAAGTCACTACTATTACTTTTAGCAGTTCCAAACCCTAAGGATGCTTGTCCAAAAAAGCCATTTGACAAGTAATATCTTAAGAAAGGTCCTACGGATATACCAGAACTATTACTTGAAGATTCACTGCCTTCAGTATTTGTGAATTCCATATCAGCATAAGTGAAAGAAGTCTCTAAACCTAATGCAAGGTTATCGATAATAAAATATGCTGCTTTTGGACTAATTCCAAAAGCAAATGTGTTATTCTCTGTTTCAAACCCATCTTGTTCTGACTTAGAATTATTAATAGAAAAATATACAGAGCCATCGACAATAAAATGTCCTTTGTCTGTTGGATTGTTTGTCTTTTCTTTATTCTGAGCTAATGCATTAATCGTTGAGAAAATCAAAATACTCACTAGTAGTAATTTTTTCATGTTGTATATTTTTAAGTTCACTCTGAACATCCAATAAATATGCCAAAAACATATTTAGTATTTCTCAAAAATATCTAGTCATATGAAAAAATTCCCTCTACCTACCACTCATCCTCAAACACCAACTTCAAAATCTAGTGAAAATAAATATTAAAGAAATCACTACTAACTACTCTCCAACAACTACACTATTCCCACCACCTCAGTGTTTAAGTAAGTTTGTAAGTACGAAAGGAATTACTACTCTTCTTCATCAGGCACAGGCGCTACAATTACCCCTTTACTATTTACTACTTGAAAGTAGTCATACGATAATTCAATACACTCTAACAATACCTTAGCATCTTGAGCATGCAGTTCTTCCACGCCCCAACCAACGGGAACGGCTTGTTCTATAATCCAAGCGCTTACTAATTTGTGTTTTGCATTTAAGAGTTTAATGGTAAGGTTTTGGGGTTCTTTTTTGTTATTGTTTAAGGCATTCATGCACCACTCAACCAGTTTAGAATCGGGCTCGTAAGCCCGCTTTAGGGTGATGTTTTCAAATTGGGTGTGTACTTTATTATTTTCTTTTTTTTCAATACGAGCCTGTAACCCCTGTACAGATTGAAACTGACTGTCTTTATATTCCTTATTATGAAAAGAAATAACAAAGTGAAAATTTAACGGCGGATATGTTTCCCGCGGTTTCATTTGCTATCGTTGCCGTTTTCAACATATATGCCTTCGTGGGCGAGCTCCATCCGTTCTATAAATACTTTTGTTTTTGTAGCATGAAGTTTAGAATATTGTATAGAAACTGGCCACGTATTTCGCACTTTCCAAACAACCGTAGGTACGTGTTCTTCATCTAAAAGACTAATGGTGATATCGCGTCTTTCTTTACTTTGCCTGAAATCGTCAAACCATTCAAAAAATTCGTTGTCATTTTTGTGCATTCCACGTTTCAGTACAATATTGTTGAATTCCCGTAGCCCCGGCAATTTTTGTGTGGAAAATTCCGGGCTCGCTCCGTGGCGGTATTCCAAAACATCATACTCAATATCAAGACCGGTAACTTCGGTAAAACCTATTTTTGTACCGCCCCACTCCACTTGAAAATGAAAATTAACCAAAGGTATTTCTTCCATAACAGTTACATTTACAGTTTAGTTTACTGGTTATCAGGTTACTGAAAAAATTCGAAAAAAACAGGGAAGTTAAAGTGGTTTACAAAAGTGTAATATCCTTGCTATGGCGGAAAATTTTATTAAGTAAGAGGAATATGATGTTCCCAATCCCACGTTTTTCCTTTAGGCCGTGACACCAATGTTAACTGGTTAACCTCAATCTCTTTAGAAGCAAAACCTATTTTCTGAAAAAAAGCTAAGCTTTCATATAACGTCTTTTTTCCATCGGTTTTAGAAATGGTTATATGTGGTGGAGCTGATAATTTTAATGTTCCGAGTTTTCTATGAAGATCCCGTTGCCATACTACTTTAATATCTGTATGCAGGTTTTTAATAGCTTCAGTGGTTGGAATTTTAAGCAATAAAACATGTGCATTATTCTCAAATATCCCAAAGCCTTGAATAGCTAGCTTAAACTTATTATTATTCGATAGTTGGCTAAAAGCCTTAACAAGAATGTCTTGATACTCTGTGTCCATTTCAAATACTGCTACTGTAATATGCGGTTTCGATTTAGAAAGAGGATGTTTACCGAAACGATTAATAAATAACTCTTTGAACTGAACAACCTCATTAAAAACAGGTGCTGAAGGTACAATACGTAGGTTATATATTTTTATGTTCCGCATATTTAGGATTTCCAAAAAATGTTATAAAGTGATTAGTGCATCAAATATAAAAGGACTTTGAATCCACTTAAACCCTTTATTGATCTGACCAAATAGCGAGCTCATTCCCAGAAGGATCAATGAAATGAAACCGTTTCCCGCCGGGAAAGGAAAAAATATCTTTTGAAATGGTTCCGTTATATTTAAGAATGGTACTTTTTATCTGTTCTAAATTTTCATGGTACAAAACAACGAGCGCCCCATTTACAATTTCAGAATCTGATTTTTCAAAACCACCTTGTAATCCACTTTCTGAAAATGCGACGTAAGTTGGTCCATAATCTGTAAAAGTCCACCCAAAACAAGCTGAATAGAACTTCTTTATTGCTTCCAGGTCTTTCCCTTTCAACTCTATGTAGTTAATGTGGTTGTTTGTAATGCTCATACAGATTATTCTTTAGTTAATTCATACGTTTGGCCACCTTGTTCAACGAGAACTTTGTTTTGTTCGGGTTGAAACGTTAGTTTAATCATTACGTTTTCGGAATAAAAAGTATTGCTCTCAATCGCATCAAGTGGAAAAGAAGACTGCCCCTCCCCTTGTGCAATAAGGGTGTTGCCATTTTTTGTTATATAGATATCAATAGGGAAATTAGGGCTGCTATAAGTTCCAATAAACTGCTCTAATTCTTCTGAAGTTACTTCTATTGTTTCTTTTGGTGAAAAATCTGGAATGGTGTAATCCATCCCAAAATAGACATTAACAGCACCGATAAAAACCCCAGCAACTTGAGTGTACAAATTATTGGTTGTTAAGGCGATAGACACATTTTCTTTTGGAAAATACGCAGCAAAAGCTTGAAAACCATCAATACTGCCTCCGTGTCCATACACTTCTTTTTCTTCAAAGGGAAGTTTCATGAGACCTAACCCCATGCCTTCTTCAGCATTTTTCATGCTTTCCAAAGAAGCATTAGAAACTAAATTATTATTAAATAAGTTGATAAAGAATGTATTCAATTCAGTTGGAGTTGAAACCACTGCCCCTGCTCCTTTAGGGACGCTCATATTGGTTTGTAGTTTAATTTCTTTCCAAGCTGAACCTTCAAAATAATAAGGCAATGCTTCATTGTTTTTGGGTTCTATGAGCCTACCATATTCAGTTCTCTTTAAAGCTAAGGGTTTAATTATTCTATTTTCTAAGATAGTTGCGAAGTCTTTCTTTTCTATTTCTTCGGCGATATAAGACAGCAAAACATAATTGGTATTTGAATACTGTGTTTTTTCATTAGGCTCAAAGTTGGTCCCATTGGCGATGATACGTTCAATCATCTTTTGGCGGGTTTGACGTTTGCTTATCCAAGACTTTAAATCTTCAGATTCTGTTATGTTGAACAATCCGCTTCGATGGCGTAATAAGTGTTCAATAGTAATTTTGTCTGCATTTGGGACAGTAGGAAAGTAATCACTTAAAAGACTGTTTAAATTAACCTTCCCTTCTTCTACCAGTTGCATAATTATAGTCGCGGTAAATGTTTTTGAGATAGAGCCTATTCGGTATTTGGTCAAATTATCCGCTTTTGAAGCGGTAGTTACATTTGAAAATCCAAACGATTTTTGATAGATCTCTTTTCCTTCAGAAAAAACAGAAAAACTTCCCATGCCTTTATTATTACTTTCAATTGTGTTGAAAAGGCTATCCAACTTAACTTTATTGAACGTTTGTGCTTGTATTGAACTCACACAGATTAAAAAGGCGAAGATGTATTTTATCATAATGATTATTTTAAGATTTACTGTATTACTTTAAACAATACACTCAAATATACATCTTTTATAAATTGTTGTCCTTTCTACAATGTGAATTACATTTGTGTACTTTCTAACTCCTGCAAATCTGCTTCGGCTTTGGCAGTGATGCTTTTATAGCAACGGAAGCCCCAACGTGCAAAAAAGAGGACTGCTATGGTTAAAACTATATAGAATATCAAGATTCCTGTGGATTGTTCTTGCTGAAAAAAGTCCTTATTATTAAATGCCATCATAAAAACAGGAACGACCAGCCACATAAGTACTACACTGTAAACCGCCCCTAATTGCTGAACCAAAAGCATTTGTTTTTTCTTTTTAATAAATTTCACAAGCGTGTCTTTATAACTGTCTGTGGTAAGATTCAGGTTTTTCATTCCAAATAAGGAACGTAAGCTCAAAATAGGCATTAGCACTAATGATAAAATCGACAAAATACTAGCCATCATTAAATACCAAGTGTTCATTTTATCTAAGTTCAACACTATAACTACTGCCGCAACAAAGCAAATAATCGCGCCAATGATTTCATAGGTTGAAAGCGTACTAAATCTATTTTTAAATTTTTGCTGTGTCATATCTAAAATTATTTTATCGGTTAATTTTTTTTGTTGTTCTAATTGATCACTCATTTGGGACCAGACGGTTTGCATTTCTTCTAATTCCATGGTCTTACTTTTTTATTATTTCTTTTTTTAATTTGTCTTTTATTCGCGCCATTCGGGTTCCTACATTACTGATGGTTAAACCCGTAATCCCAGCTATTTCGTCATATTTTCGTCCTTCGAGAAACAGGAAAATAATTCCTTTATCTATATCTTTTAAATGCTTGATACTTGCGTACAAAATCTTTAAGCGTTGTTCCAAAACTGGGTCATACGTTTCTTGAACCAATATGACGCCATCAAGCGGGACCTTATATCCTCTTTTCTTTTTCTTTTTTGAATAAAATACGGCTGTATTTAGTGCAATGCGGTACATCCAAGTGCTTACTTTAGCATCCCCTCGAAACGTTTTAAAGCCTTTCCAAAGATTATACACCACTTCTTGATATAAATCCTTTTGGTCATCTTTATTGCTGGTATACAACCGAGTGACCTTATAAATGATCCCTTCGTTCTCTTTAATGATGTTTGTAAACGCTTGTTCTGTGTGCATTAAAAACCTTCTTTACCCTATTAGAGTTCAAGTTGGTGAAAAAATCACACTTTTATTGAAGTTTTTTTTATTGAAAGAAAAAAAGGAACCTTACTAATGATTAAAGCACCCTTTTTAGTATGGTTTTATTGGTAAAGAAGAATTATAGTTCTTTCATTACTTCTGAAAAGATTTCAAATGATTTAATACGCGCTTCCGGATCGTAGATATGGGATGCTACCATAATTTCATCAACACCGGTTTCTTTTAAAAACTTTTTAGTTTGTTGTTTTACTGTTTCTTTACTTCCGATAAAAGCATACTTCAACATTTTTTGAAACGCAGGATTTTGAAGAATTTGTTTTAAATCTGAAGTCATTTCTGTAGGTGGTTGCACGTAATCTATGTTACCGGTCATTACGCCAATCATCATTCTAATTAACGAGGTTGAAATTTTTTCGGCTTCAGCATCGGTATCGGCTGCAATTACATTAACACATGCAATGGTATAGGGTTTTTCAAGATATTGTGATGGCTGAAAATTATTGTAATAAATGTTTAGTGCTTCAAATAAATGTGTCGGGGCAAAATGACTAGCGAATACATAGGGCAAGCCTTCTTTTGCTGCTAAATAAGCGCTATCTGTACTCGAACCTAAAATATACATAGGCATCGTTACGCCTTCGGCTATGGGAGTTCTTACTTTTGCATTTTGATTGTCAGTTGAAAAATATTGCTGGATATTCCGAAGCTCTTCAGGAAACTTATAGACCGCTTGCATTCTATCTGGCCGAATAGCTTGAGCGGTAACTTGATCGGTTCCTGGAGCTCTTCCCAACCCTAAATCAATACGGTCTGGGTACAAGGAACCCAACGTCCCAAATTGTTCTGAAATTAATAAAGATGAGTGGTTGGGCAACATAATGCCCCCAGAACCTACTCGAATGCTTTCAGTGCCACCTGCTATATGCCCAATAAGTACTGAGGTAGCCGAGCTGGCTATGCTTTTCATGTTATGATGCTCTGCCAGCCAGAATCGTTTATAACCAAACGTTTCGGCTTTTTGCGCTAAGGTAAGGCTGTTTTTGAAAACCTCGGTGGGCTTAAAATCTACCCCAATGGTTGCTAATTCTAGTATGGAATATGGAATACTTTTGCTTTGTTTTTCTTTCATAGTGGTCTTTACGCGTTACTACAAAATAAATCAAAAGTTAGCTGTATTATAGTTAATAAACCTATAAGTATTTTAAGAAAAGTAGTCTTATTTTTTCTTAACTCGTACCGCGTTCATTCCGCGTTGTCCTTTCTCTAATTCAAAAGAAACATTATCATTTTCATCAATCTCATCAATTAATCCGCTTACGTGTGTAAAGTACTTCTCTTGATTTTCTGAATCAATAATAAACCCAAAACCCTTGCTATGATCAAAAAAGGAAACTTTCCCGTTGCGTACTGGATCGAACGCTTCTTTATCTGCTTCGGTTTGTTTGGGTACCCCTACAACAATTTCATCTGCCTCTACCTCTACTTTTTGTGAAGGATCTGGTGGTGTATCGGTTAAATTACCATTATGGTCTACATAGGCAAATTCTATACCTGGTCCTTTTTCTTTTGCTTCGGCCTTACGGGCTTCTTTTTTCTTACGCTTTTCTTCCCGCTTTTTTAACCGTTTCTTTTCTTTTTCTTTCTTCTCGTATGTTTGTTGTGATTTTGCCATTCGTTTGTTTATAAGTTATTTACGTAGTTTATTTAAAGAATAAGTTGAACTACTAAACGAATGTTAAAAAAGAGTGGTGTTTTTTTAAAATTGGTAAAGAGCAATTGACAGAACTAGCTGTTTATCTCTAAATACTTTTACAAAGATAGTGGTTAACTTAGACAAATCCATGTTTTTAGTAATATTCTGAAATAAAAAAACCACCCAAATAGGTGGTTTTTTGAAGTATTTAATTGTGGTTAATTACGCCAACCGGACGTTAATCGCTTGTAAGCCTTTTTGGCTGTTCTCTGTTTCAAACAGAACTTTGTCTTCTTTTCTTATTCTATCTACCAGTCCACTTTTATGGACAAATACATCTTCTTTAGTACTAGCAGTAGTGATAAAACCAAAACCTTTGGTGTTATTAAAAAACTTAACGTTTCCTTGTTCTACGTTTTTTACTGCTTCTTTTTTTGTCCGAAATATGTTTGTAATAAATTGTTTTAATGATTTCATGGTATTCTATGTTATTAGTATTAATGCAGCACTACCCTACCACATTGAAAGTTAAAAAGTAATTCGTTAGTAAGCTTGATTTCTACTGAATTATTTGGCAGTGAAAAACACAAGTATTCAAAGTAAACCTACTTGGTTTTTAATTGTAATAAAAAGTCCTTTTGCGTGTAGCAAGTAATGAAGAAGAATTAATAGCTAGTTGCCGTTAGGTACTGCGAATATAAACTAAAAATAATCAGCTTGAGCAGAATGTATGTTAAATCCCGATATTTTAAAATGTACCTCTAATTTGCTCAAGGCTTTTTAAATATTGACAATTGTTAATAATAGGTTGAATTCTTTAACACTTAAGCATAAATAAATATTAAAGTGATCATCAAGTTATTGCAGGTCTTATAATTGCTCTATCTTTAAGATATTCAAACAATAAAAAAAAACAAAAGACTATGAACAACGGACAAAAAAAAGGAATCGCAGCAGCATTGGTAGGTATAGGAGCTGGTGCTTTTGCGTGGTGGCAATATAAAAGAATGTCACCAGAACAAAGACAAAAATTAAAATCTAAAGTTAGTGAAGCTGGTGATAGCATTAAAGACACCGCCCGCAATGTTGAATCCTCTATCAGTGAGAAATATGATCAACTTAAAAATACGACGAAAGAAAAAGTAGAAGATATTAAAAACTAATTAGTTTTTCTTATAGGAATTAATCCCGCTCCAACGCGGGATTTTTTTATTTCTTAATTTAAGAATCAAAAATCCATATCTTTATATAAAACAACTCTTATGAAAAAGCTTTTGCGTATTATAGCTGCAGCTTGGGGCGCCAAAAAGATTGGTGGCGGTAAATGTGGCTGCATTGGTACCATTGTGGTCTTTCTAATTCTTTATTGGCTACTCGGTTTTGTGTTCGATGTATTTTAACCCTGTGTATTAAGTGTTCTTTCCATCACATTCTTTTTAAGGGTGTTGGTATATTTTTTTAAAAGTAAATTTATTTTCGGGTCTATAAAGCGTTTGCAGAAAGGCCGTTCTGGGTTTGTTTTGTAATAATCCTGTAATGATTCACGTGAGGGCTTAAAGGCTGAAAAAGACAGTACTTTTGTAATTATCAATTCGCCAAAATCTTGTTGCAATATTTTAAGGTGTTGTATCGCTTGTTGTTCTTGCTTTTTAGTGAAATAATATACAGCAGACCGGTATCTCTCACGCAAACTATGGTTTGAAGTGCTTTTATGTGTATGTAAATGGATTTCAATAAGAGTTTTTAGGCTTATTCTCTCTGTATTGAAATGGACGATGACTGCTTCAGAAAAACTATTATTATTCCCTGTTGAAGCTACATACCCCTGCTCTACCCGTTCCACACCTATCAACGATTGAAACACTGCTTCGGTACACCAATGGCATCCGCCGCCCAACGCTATTTTTTGTGTGTTCATAGTTGCTTCATTATAAGCTATTCAATAAGTCGTAAAACAATTGACAACTTTCATTTAAAACTGCCTATACCTGTATGGAAATTTAATTATTTTCATCACAGTTTCCTTAATCCTTATACTTATTGCAGTCGCCTTAACTGGAAACTTTATTAAATATTCGAACTCTATATTGTTTTTTCTCTTAGGCTAACAACTACGGATGAATTTTAATTGCTTAATTTTTGTTGTGCTTTATTTTTAATACGCTTGTTATGGCCTTTATCCTTAAGGTATTGTAACATTTTCATGGATATTTTAGGGTTGTCCAATAAGAGGTTTTCAAGTTTTGGGCTTTTTTGGTTTATGATAGCATTGAACAGATTGGCGTCTAGGTTGTTTTCTTTTAATTGTAACCTTAACGCTTCTGATGCTTCATCAACTACGCCCCGTTTAATTAAAATCCTAGGATCTTTGTAAGGAGCTATCGTCTGCAATATTTCTTCTAACTTTTTAATTACTTCTTTCTTGCAAGGGGTTTTGTACTCTATAACAGGATTGTCCCAATCTGCTTTTCCATCAAAACTGTGCGTTTTCCTGTTGAAGGTTTCAAGTCGATTAACAACTTTGAGATAAAATGCACCGGTAATGTCGTTTTCAGGATGCCAATAAACGTCAATTAAGCGATTGGTAGAACGATTGTATATCATTATTAAGCTTGAACTCACAAAATTACCAAGCGTATCTTCCGTAAGATCACATTCGGGCATAATATTCCATGAAACGGTCCACCCGGATGGTACTTTTAAAGCTTGTAACCCCATACTTACAGTTTGTTTATTGTTATTTGGCTTTCTTTCTTATTCCAAGTTCAGGCTGGTTTACATCAAAAAAAACTTCAGCGTTGTAAATATTATAGATACAACTCCGCAATTGTTGACTTTCAAAAGCTTCAACTTCAAAATCGTTGTCTACTACCAAGTGTGCTATAAATTCCTCTATTCCATTTCCGCACATGCCATTGCCATACGATCCCGGTTTTGATTGATGTGAATATTTAAGTAATAGATGAAATTTGTTGTCCACTCGTTTTTCACCTACTATTTCTATACTCTCAATGTAATCATTTTTAGCTAGTGCATTTAAATTGAACGTTTCAATTTCAACACCATTAATATTGAACAGAATAGTAGCATTTGTAGCCCAACTGAACGTATGCACTGGTTTTAGATTTATCGAATGCTTTTGCCCATCATTTGTTTGCCACTCAAATGTACCTGCTTGCCAACTGCTCTCTTGCCTAAAAGTTTCCTTTGCTTTTAGTAAACGACAATTTTTATCAAACGAGTATTTAATGGGGTCTTGGGGAACAAATAGTTCTAAAAAATGATTGCAAGCATCATCATAACAAGCAAAGCCAACCAATGGTACTTTTTTTTCGGCATTATTATATTGATACCACCCGTAAACTTTTCTAAGCGTACGATGATTAGAGTTCTTATTACAAGTTTCATAAGACTCTTTCAAGTACATCATGATTTGATGCCCATTGTTTATTGTGCCTTCGTAACTTGTATATCTATTAAAATCAACTTTTTGTTCGAAGGACCAATTTGCTTGACCCATTATGCTTTGGCTCGATACTAAAAAAAACGTGATGATTAAAATTGTAACTGTTTGTTTCACTGGATTTTCATTTTAATAATTTTCTTTCGTCAACAAGTTTATAGTTGTGAATCGGTATTGACGTCGTTTTTTCAATTTTGTTCAAATTCTTAAACACTATTTTATCCGCTCTGCCTAAGTATTCAAATAGATAGTCGTACTCTACGAAAGTACGTTATTGCCTTCCGGTCACATCACATAAAGTCTGGTTTACCATTTACTCTGTACCTGATAGGCTTATCAGGTTTGATTTCTGCTATTTTGTGGTCATTACGCTTGGGAATACCAATATAATTTTTGTTTGCCGAATAGTTTAAGTAAGGGCCGAAGGTGCCGGGCTTGTTTTTTTCTATTTGGAATATTTCAAAAGCTCAAGGCTTTGAATACTTGTTAAAGAAAAATAGCTGTTGGTTTGCAGGCGTCTTATACTTTTTTTTTATCGTTCGGCTCCAATCCATTACTATTTTGAATAATTACAAGGTCAGCTGTTTTAAACTCTTGCACTTGTTTTGTATCACTCGGTAAACGCAATGTATTATCCATCAAGTAACCTGTTTTTGAAACAAAAAGGTCTCCCGTTTGTTAAAAAGTTGCAGGCTACTGCTGTATAGTCGGTTTTTTCAATTCTTTTGACCGATTTTAATAGTTGAATTACTTCTGGCATTCTTGTAGTAGTTTTTTTAACTTCCCTAATGAGTTTTTAACCAATCCTGGCGGTGCCTGTCTTGGGTTTCATACATTTATGATTAAATTCAACAACCATCGAGACTTGTATTTATTCCGTTTCATCAAATGTTACCGTTTGTTCACCAACACCCATTGCACTTGGTGTGTATGTAACAGGCTTAGGCTTTAAACTTTTAAACACCACCGTTTTCAAATTTTTTTTCTTAGCATCGTCCAGTAGCTTTTGATAGTTTTCTTGCAGGTCGGAAAGGTTTAGACAATAACTAATATAGACATCTCCAAAAGAATGTCCGCGGAAACTTTTTTCATTGGTATAATTATTTTTTAGCCATTCACCTATGTCTTTTTTTAGAGGTTGAGCTATTTCCCTGGACGGCATCAGTTTATCTCCATCATAGTTGGTGAAAGTTACTTTGTATATTTTGGTAACACCACGAATGTCTTCTGAGATAGATTTTGCAGTACCATAAAAATACATTGTATACTGCTTGCCATAGTCTGGGCTATCGGCTGGATCGCCTATAAGTCCGTATTTAGGGTTGTACTGTTCAGTACACCATTGCTGTGCGTTGGCTGCACTAGTTGCAATTAATAATAAGGTAGTGATGAGTACTGTTTTCATAATTTTTGAAATTTGTAAGTTTTAGTGTTTAATTGCTTTGTCAAAGCTTGAACACATTCATTGTTTATTATTCAAATTCTGAATAACCATACAGCTCAGATACAGAATCATATTTTACAGGTATAATTTCTTTTCCAGATTTATTTATATAGCCCCATTTGCCATTTACAAATACACTGGCCATTCCATTGTAGAATTTATTGGCTTTTTCGTATTTAATGTCTGTGATTTCTTTTCCGGTTGTATCTATATAACCATATTTACCGTTTAACTCTACTATCGCTATACCTTCTGAAAGGTCATCAACCGAGGTATAAGCTTTGTTGAGGCGAATCTCTTTTTTTTCTTTGAGGTTTAATATGCGATATTGACGACGAGAATTTGCAATAGCATATCCATTTGAAGGGATATCAATAAAATCATAAAAGGGCCTTATTGTCATATTATTGTATTTGTCAACAGAACCCGCCTTTCTATCTTTCCATACAACAGCAACACCACCAGAAAAGTTGCTTGCACGGTCATACTTTAAAGGAATAAGTTCATTGCCGGTTGTACTTATAAACCCCCATTCTCCATTTAGTTTTACTCTTGCCCTGTTTTCATTAAAATAACGCACATCATCATACTTTATAGCTGTAATTTCATTACCTGTTCTGTCTATGAAACCATATTTTTCATTTAACTTTATTATGGCAAACCCATTTTTGTATTCACTTATATAGTCGTATTTAAAAGGAGATAATTCATTTCCCGATTTATCGATAACACCAAATTTCCCGTTTAGGCTTACTGCTGCCAGTCCTTCGGAAAAACTTCTTGCAAACTCATATTTTAGAGGCACAACTTCTTTACCAGTTCTATCAATGAAGCCCCATTTGGCTTTAGTTTCATTCATGCCAGGATCAAATATATCATCTGCTTGTTGGTAAATTGATTTTACTGCTGCCAAGCCTTCTGAAAAATCCTCGGCACCATCATGTTTAGGATTAGGGGGTAAATGTGTACCTTTCTTTAAGTCAAAAAAGCCTGCGTAATAATCACCCTCCATTTTCACCATCAAATTTGACGATTTATTTACTTTCCAGTCTTTGAAGGGTATCAATTCTTTTCCTGTGCTTAGTATAGAACCAACTTTTCCATTTAAACTTACTACGGCTGTTCCTTCATGAAAATGGGATGTACCTTCATATTTTAGTGGTATGACCTCTTTACCGTTTTTGTTGACATAGCCCCATTTCCCATTTAATTTTACATATGTTAAATCACTGCCATCTTGGGCATTGACCGTAAAACTGAAAACAAAAAGCATTGCTACTACTACAAGAATTGAGTGTTTCATAATTTTTAAAATATTTAGTTGAGAAAAGTTATTTTTTTAGTCTAATTTTTCAAAATGATTTATAACATAGTATTAAAGGTTATTCGTACTTTCTATAGTGAAACAAATTTTAATCAAACCGCAACCCGATGCAAAATGAAAACACAGAGTTATTTATTTCTTCATCATTAAAACCTTCTTTAGAGTCGTCATAAATGTTACTGAGGCCTAAATTGTATTCAAGCCTTAAAAACAGCGTTCCGGCAGGGCAAAATTCAGCACCCAGGTTTACTCCATATTCAAACTTCGAAACATCATCGATCAAATCGGTTTCATCCCCTTCGTCATTTTCCCTGATAGCATTAATAAGATAGCCTACTTGCGGACCAGCATAGAGTTTAAACAGGTACGTATCGTATTTAAAGTTACCAGCAAGGTTAATGTAATCGAGCTTCGTTTTTCCGTTCAACACATCGCCACTTACAATGTTTCCGCCATCCAATAAGCCCTGCTGACTATACTGAAGGTCTGGTTCAAGATAGAATCTATCTGCTAATTCAAGTTCGCCAAAAGAAATTCCGAACATTAACCCAAATTTTGAGTTGCCATCGGCATCACCACTTAGGTTTGCTAAGTTACCCCCTGCATAAAACCCAGCTCTATCTTGGGCGGTGGTATATTGACATGTAAAAGATAAAATAACTGCTAAAATGTATAACTTCTTGATCATAATCATCAATAATTTGATTCGTGAAAAACTTAAAAAGTGTAGGAGTTTTCCACAATACCCAAAATTGGGTAGATTTTAATTAATCAGAATCTTATATAATCCAATCGGTTGAAGAATACTTAGTAACCTACTGCACTTAATTAAAGATCAAAAAGAAAGAGTTGTTATTAATTCAATTGGGCAAGTAGCTATTGGAATAAACTCTGGCGACAAGTACCAACTGATACGGGCGAATTGCGTATTAAATTATAATTACCAAAACGACACATTATATTAAAAAAAGCCTTCTTAAACAGAAGGCTTTTAATTTTAAGTGTGCTATTTTATTTTTCTCGAAGTTTTAACCCTTTTATCCAAAAAATTTCAGACTCGTAAAACAAGAATAGTATTTCTTTTTTGGTGCCAGATTCACCTCTTGGCACTTTCTTTATAAACCTTGCTTTCGTATTTGTAAAGTCTAAAGTATATTTTTCATCTATATCAGTTTCTTTATCAACAAGAAAAAGAACACTTTTTTTATCTGCCTTCCACGTTCCTTTTCCATAAGAATTCTCTTTGGGCTGTGTAGGGTCAATATTTCGGTAAAAATGAAATGTAAAGGTACCATCTGGTTTTAAGGAAAGTGTATATTCTATCACGGTACTATCTTTGGTTTCACTTCTATATCCATATTCTCCTGCGAACTGAGTTTCTTGAGAAAATACAATCAAAGTAAAGAAAAAAAGAAAAAAGGGTAGCGTTGATTTCATATGATTGAAGGGTTGATTTATTAGTACCCCCTCAATTGTTGTGCCAGTATAAATCATAGATAGTTCGTATAAACTATACTTATGCATTAAATTTATCGATTCTGTACAAAAACAATTCTTCTTCGTCATCTGGAAGATGTGTTGTTCCAGTTTGCTTAAGCCCTAACTTCTCTAAAAGTTTTTGTGAAGCAATATTATTTTTTGAAGTATACGCTTGAATACGTTCTATTCCGAATTCGGAAAAGGCAACAGTCATTATTTTAGAAGCTGCTTCAAATCCATAACCTTTTTTTTCATATTCAGGTAGAAAAGCAAAACCAATATCCACTCCCGTTACTCCTTCTCTATCATAAATTCCACAAGAACCTAATTTGCTATCATCACTTTTTCTAATTACAGTGTAATTACCATAGCCAAGTCGTTCCAATTGTGGAATCATTTTAGCTTTAATATATTTTTTTGCATCTTCTAAAGAACCAATATTTCGGTCACCAATATAGGTAAGCCATTTAGGGGTATTTAATAACTTGAAGATTAAGTCGGAGTCTTTTTCTATTGTAGGACGTAAAAGTAATCGTTCTGTTTCGAAGGTTTTGTAGGTCATTATTTGTATTTAATGAAAAAAACACCAAAAGTGGAAACATCAAATATACCTAAATCACTTTATTTTTTTTCATCTTTTTAGTTTCATAAAAAACCTATCGGTTAAACGATATAAGTATGTGTGACGATTTTAGAACTTTATGACTACCTGAAAAAAAAGTTGGTTAGTACGAATTGAAAATGTATATAATCTTTATGTTTATCTGTCCAGCCATAAGTCTATCAACCCATCAACGGTTGCAGCACTGCCTTCTATAAGTTTTTTGGGTTCGAAGGTATCATAAAGCCGCCATGTACCGTTAGTTTTTAAGGCGCAACCGTAGGTGTAATCGAGATGAACGTACTTAAAATCGTCAAAACTGGGTTCAAAGACTAATATAAAATTACTATTGTAGTACCCCACCTTGTTATTTTTCCAGACTTCATAAGTTCCTGTATTTTCATGGTGTATAATGTTATCATATTTTTGGGGAATACTTTCAGATGCCTGACCTTCACCTACATAAATCCCAAATAATTTGGTTTTTTTATTTCTTCCCTTAAAGTAATATCCGTTTTCATCTAAAGCCTCTAATAAATCTACATTGTATTTTTTTCTAATGTTTTCCATCATTTCTAATTGACCTCCATTAAATCTTGTTGCTGGCGGAACTTCTTTAATAGAGTCATACAAGAAATCATGACTTAGGTAAAAGAAGTCATGGTCGCTTAGCTCAATTAACCCCCATTTATCACCTACTCTAACTGCTATTTTATTGATACTATCAACAATTCGCTTATCTTCATTATAATCTATGTCATACGTGAAAATAGTGTCTTTTTTACTGCTGATTTCTACTTCATCAAAACCCATTTTGGTTTCAACTTCTTCATTGTATAAATTTATAAGATAGGTTTTTCCTTTGCGGTTGGCTAATGTAAATCCGCGTTGCTCCATAACTGAAGTAGGAAACTGAAAGCTATATTTTTTGCTTTCTTTTTCCATAAACAGGCTTTCATAACCTGAATGAAACAATACCCAATTTCCTTTCTTGTTTTTTAAGCGAAAAGGAAAGTCTGGACTAGTATTGGGGTTAAATTCAATAGCTATGGCACTTTGTTCTTTTAAAAAAGCGTTGACTAGACTTTTATTTGTTTGAGGTGTTATTTTGTATTCTTCATCTGTTTTTTCGTCGTAATAGACTTGTGCTTTAACGGTGGTGGCTAAAAGTAAAGTAAAGCATAGTATTGCTATTTTAAGTAGGTTTTTCATTTAATCGTGGGTTTTGGACAATGCTCCACATCTTTAGGGACAACAATTAATTGGCCATCGAGTTGTACGTTTATTTTCCATTTATAAATCTATTTCCGGCATCATCATATTTTAGGGGAACAATTACTTTAGCTATTTTATATTTCCAAAGCTTCACTATTGCTAATCCTTCTGAAAAAGGATAAAAACTAAAACAGCTAAAGTTGAACGTATTGTCCATTTGATGCTATTAGATTTTATTTTAATTCACCACCATATCTGCTTTGGTGTCGCCATCTTCAAACAGTCTTCCGGTATTGTTTGGTATTAAATTACCATTGGGGTTACCCCGATCGTCCAGCATCATATTGGCCATTTGAAAATCGATTATCCCGGTATCGAACAAATCACCTGAAATGGCTTCAACACCTATATATGTATGACCATTTCCGTCTTCAAGTTCTTGTTTTACAAATACCGAAAAGAAGGTGCCCTCGCCTATTATCAAAGCGCCAGAACCTTCGCCGGTGGTACCGGTAGCGGCCTCGTACGATTCAACAAAGACTGACAGGTCCTCGTTGTCCTGTTCGGTAAATATGTACTCCAAGTCTGGGAATTCTGTTCCGGGTGGTGAATCGTTCTCAAGACTGGATTGCAATAATAGTAATGGTGAAGCGAGATACTTCCCTTCAATATTTGGTGGGTCTTCGCCAGTATTTATATTAAAGCCCATTTCAACCATTGCATCGACCACTTCAGGTGTTAAATATTCGTGTAGGGCTGCCATAGAAGCATTCTGCTCTTCCCTATCTTCTTTACTACAAGATAGAAAAATAAAAATAGTGGCTATAAATAGATATTTTAGATTCTTCATTGTCATGCTCGTTTTCATAATAAATTATTTAGTTGTTGAATAAAGTTTGTAGGTTTAAAATATGTGAGGTTTTTATAATTTTCAGATTTTAAATTATCGATTGTATTTATAAAGCATCTTCATTATTGCATTGATTTTTCGTATCCGGTAAGCCAACCCAGCTATTCCCACTGCCATGATCCATAGTTATAGTATCTGCTTTAATTTTTTGCAGTGATTTTTTTTCAGAAGATTGGGCGGTAGCAACGTGCGTTACGAATATTGCCACTAATAACAATAGCGTTTTCATCATGTTAGCATTTGTTGGGAAGTTTAATTATTATGCTACATAAATAAAATACCCAAAATTGGGTATATTTAACCTGCTTATTTTTAGCGCTTTACCTTTTGAATTATAAATTAAAAAATTTACTGAATGAAAATAGAATATTCGTTATATTTAACTTTTGTCTTAAAAGTATAATTTGAAATTAAACTAATAGTATGTATCCTTGGTATCTTAAGGTGATTTTTTTTGTAGTGTTGATCTTTACTAGTTCGTGTAATTCACAAAACCCTACCGATACACGTCAAGCGATGTATGTTGCTTTACCAACAAGCACCGTGAAAGTAACCAATACCGAGGGTAATTGGTTGGTGTACGAGTTACACATTAAGGCTGCTGCTATAGATAAAGTGGAAGTGTATTATAACGATGCGTTGCTACAAACATATACCGATTTTATTACCAAAGACGATTTACATTTAGCCAGTATTTGGTTGCCATATCCACAAACAGGCTGGAATAATAAGGAACTAACCCATCTATTTTACTATACGAACAATGATGGTGCTAATCTGGTAGAAAACGTTACCTTACCTATTAATGAACAGTATTCCGACGCGAAAAACATAGCCTTTCCCGTCCCTCAAGGTGTCTGGCTTGCGGAAGGAGCTCCCAGCAGCACTTCCTACCACACAAGAGCAATATTCCCTTACCCTGAACCTATTTATGATACTGAACAAGAAGGTTATTTAATCGGAAATAACCCCCAACGGTATGCTATCGATTATGCTCAACTTGAAAATGGACTGCCATATAAAAACGATGGTCTAAAACTTGAAGACTGGTATTGCTATAATCGTCCTGTCTTAGCTGCCGAAGGAGGAATAGTTCTCTTTACTGAAAATTCTATTCCTGACCATCAAACACCAGGGGAATTAGACTACCCTATTACAGCCGATAACGTCACGGGCAATGTGGTGTACATAGAACATCCCGATGGTTCTATTGGCACCTACTGTCATTTAATCCCTAATTCCATTTTAGTACAAAAGGGAGATGTAGTCACTACTGGACAAGAATTAGGGCGTTTGGGGAATTCTGGAAACTCATCTGCACCACATTTGCATATGCATGTACTTACCAACCCAGAAGGCAAGCAAATACAGAAGTATGAGGACGGACTCTATTTTGAAAGTCTTCCGTACGCTTTTTCACAGTTTAAAAAGCTAGGGCAATTACCACCGGGGTACTTAGATGAACCACCGTTAACTCCTTTCACTCCTACTACAGATGAAATTTTTAATCACGCATTACCATCAGAGAGTGATGTGATTAAGTTTTAACTACCTAATAGCGTCATTATAAACTTCTAAGCAGCTATCTAAAGAACCTCCTTGTTCATGAATACATTTACAAAACTCATAGCCAGCATCTTTATTGGATGTTTCAGTAAACTGTTGTTTACAATCTGAAAGTGAATTTCTAGGCATAATATCATATCCTTTTATAAAGAAAGCTATAACCAAAACGATGGTAGCTACTACTCCTGCAAAAAAAAGTATTGGAAATTTTAAACTATATTTTTTAGGCTTTTCAAAAACAATGTAATTATGAGTTCTTTTAAAAGGCAAAACATACTGTAGCTTATCGTAATTCCATACAAGTAAAAATATATTGGCTAGAACCATAAGCGGCGCAGTCATTAACGAACCTTCAAACCGAACGGCAAACGAAAGAATACAAATATTCACGATAATAGGAAAATATAGTATTGCTCCTAAAGTAACCGTTCTAGGTATTAATAATAAAACAGCTGCTATCACTTGTGCATAGCCTATCCAAGTATAGTAATACCCTGTATGGTGCAAAGCTTCTAAGTATGTTCCCATTGGATGGATAATGGATAACCCACTGGCAAATCGTTCTCCCAGTATTTTAACCATTCCGGCGGCTATAAATCCAGCGGCTAAAGTAACCCTACAGAAAATAGAAAATAACCAATACCATCTATTGGTCTTAATTTTTAAATAATAAGCGTGAAAGTTTGTTATAGCACTCACAAATAAAAAGGATTACTTTTCTTTAGGTTAACGATGTTGATCCAAGAGAATTACATTCCCATCTGGGTCGGTAACCGTTATACTAGCAGGCCCCGATGTAGTCTCATCTATTTCATTTTGAATAGCAATACCCTTACTCTTTAGCTCGCTTTGTATCTTTCTTATATCGGTAAAATCATCTACATTATTACCATCCTCATCCCACCCAGGGTTAAAGGTTAAAATGTTGTCTTCAAACATTCCTTGAAATAACCCTATTAACGAGTTCTCATTTTTCATAATGAGATAGTTCTTTTCTAAATCACCTCCCAGTACGGTAAATCCGAGGTTTTCATAGAAAGTTTTAGAAGCTTTAATGTCTTTTACACTCAAGCTTACAGAGAAGGCACCTAATTTCATAGTTTTATTATTATTTGTTACTACTGTTTGGTTTATTGAACTGACCTTATTGTTTTTGGTAATTTGGTTTATGGGTTTACCAACAAAACCAAATAGCAGTGCAATTATAAATCCTAAACAAACTAAACCAATGTTTTTCATAATAGAGATGTTTTATGCCGGATATTTAAAAAAAGGTAAGACATATGTTCCATAATTTGACTTTATACTTTACTAGTTTTAAAAGTAACTATATAGGCATACTAAATTGAAATATTGTTCTTTCCTCTGTAGAGTCAACCGATAATGTTCCTTTGTGTGCTTTAGCAATTTCAGAAGCTATATATAACCCCAAACCTAACCCGGACTTATTATTGGCAGAATTAGTTGTAAAGAATGGTTTAAATAGGTTTTTTATTTTATCATCTGGAATTTTCTCACCAGAATTTGTAACGCTAAGTTCAAATACTCCGTTTCCTGATTGTATATCTGTGTGAATAGGTTTATTAGTCGCTCCATGTTTAACTGCGTTGCCTAAAAGGTTTGAGTACAACTGACTTATTCTATTAATATCACAAGTGAATTTTTCTTTCAGGTTAATTTTAATTTCAACCTCATGTTTCTTATCAACAGTGGTGATTTCCTTAGTAACCTGCTGCAATATTTTTTCCAATTGTTGATGATTATTTGAAAGTTCTAACCGTATGCCCTCACCCAAATGACCTTTAGCAAAATCTAATAAGTTGTCTATCAAACCTTGCATTCGGTATGATGTAGATTTTATAGTACTCGCTTGTCTATTGGCTATTTCCGGAAGATCCATCTTTAGTAGAATATCAGCACACATTCTCGTAGTGCCAATAGGGTTTCGTAAATCATGACCCAAAACGGCTATAAAGGTTTCACGTAATTCACCAATATGCTTCTCTTCTTTCAGCTTTATATTTAAATCGGTTAGCTTTTCTATCGCATCTAAGTGAAAGGATATTAATTGTGCATAAAGTTCAAACAGTTCACGTGTCTCTTTTTTATCAAGTTTTACAGGTTTAGGGTCTATGGCGCAGAGGGTACCAAAAAAACTACCATCACTCTTAAATATGGGGAAGGATATATAACTTTGAAATCCATACTTGGCAGGGGTATGATGATTACAATAGATTTCGTTGGTTGCCACCTCATCTATGATAACAGGATTTTGATGTTGGCGAATTTCATTACATAGTGTGGTCTCCAAAATTAACTCATCTCCTGTTTTAAGGCCAAAGTTTATTTCGTCTTGTGCCATACAAGTAATCCACTTTTCATCAGTGACTCTTGCTACAGCTGAAAACCGCATACCGGTAGTTTTACAAATGACATTTAAAAGTGAAGGTATTGCTTCAATTTGGACAATGTTATCAATGTCATTTTGTAAAAATGGATCTATCGTATTTTTTAACATATACACGTTTATACATGTTAAAGATAGTAATTATTTTTTTTTAATATCTAATGACATAAAGCACATATCCACAAGGGTCTAGGGTCTCTACCCTCCCCCATGTTGCTTAACTAATTCATTGCTTAGCGTAAAACCTAGATTCCCACCATCACACCAATTCCAAAGGCTAAGGTCTTTAGTTTGTAGTCCGATTCTTTAAAGAGGTTTGTTACACCTTGGTTGTAATCTACTGCAGCCTGAAGTGCTATTCTTTCGGTTATAGCATATTCCAAACCACCGCCTATAGTAGCACTTAGGGCATAGCTATTGGTAATGATATCTTCTTCCAATAGAAAAAGGTTAGTAACCCCAACTTCTGCAAAGGGTCTCAGTGTATTTTTAAGAAAATAATACTTCAATGTCACTGGTATTTCAATAAAACTTAAATCAGCGTCTTGCGGACTCGGCAGCACTTCAAAGTCGCATACTTCACAGTAAAAAGTTGACGTGAAATCCATATTAGAATAGTTGATTGCAGTATTTACAGAACTTTTCTCCCCTAATCCATATTCAAGGGTAACTCCCAATCGATAATTCGTTTTATCATACTCGGCATTAAGGCCTTGGTATTGATCAAATTCAATCGTATCATCGCTTAGGTTTTCTACCAGACTCATAGTTAATCCTATTCTAAATTTACTTTTATTTTCTTGTGCAGATAAACTGCAAGTGAATAAAAGAATTATAATACTAATTAATAGTCTATGTTTCATAATTAAAAGATTATTATTATAATATTTAATTGTTCAAAAGTGCTGCTACTTCAATGGCGCAACCCCAAGCTACTGTAAACCCAGCTCCACCATGACCGTAATTATGAAAGACTGAAGGATAGGTGTTGTCAAACTCAAAACGGACTTCATGTCGCTTAGGTCTCAACCCTACAATTTCTTCTATAATTTCTGGTTTTTGTTGTGACAATCCATTTGCTAAGAGTCTATCTATAATGATGTCCGTGTCACTTTGTTCTACTTGAAGGTTCCAATCATCTAAATAATCTGTTCCCCCTATTACACAATCGGTACTTCGGTTTATTATGTAACTTAACGCTCCTTTTTTTGTAGAGTCGGCTCCCGAAGGAATATCCATTTTTTTACATCGTAAAATTTGTCCGCGCATGGGTTGTAACGCGTTATCGTTACACAATTTTTTTGCTCCCAATCCTGTACAGTTTATAACTAATTCATCCAGTTTTGCTGCCTCTTCTAAACTCGTAACTTCCTGTTGTATAAAAGTTCCTTTGTTCTCTATGAATCGCTCAAATAGATGCGGCAGGTATAAACCGGGTTCTGCTAATGGAACAGTTGAAATAAAAGCCATTTCTATCCCTTTAGGCAATTCAGATGGTGTAGCCTTTCTGGTGGTTCCTTTTGGCATTTTTAAAGCCCAATCGGTATTGCTCTCGTTGTCATAGGCGGTTATAAACGGTATAAACGTGACCCCATTACCTATTTTCGTTTCCTTTTTATATTCTTTATAAGCGAGCGAAGCCCAATTATTGGTCTTTTCCTTGGGATAAATCTCAAAGGGGAACCAAATAGCGCCCACCTTGCTCGATAAAGTTTTATTGAAACGTTCTTTTGCAACAATCCTAACCTTAAGTCCTTTTTCCTGTAACTTAATGGCTGTGGTAAGCCCTATAATGCCGCAACCGATGACCGTTACCGACTTCATAATTTTATTTCACTTTTTATAGCTTTCCCCGGAAATGTCTCCGGTAGCAGGTTGCCGTTTTCAATTAATATAGTGCCATTGATAATTACATAGTCCATCCCGGAAGATTTTTCAAAACCACTACTATATGTGGCGTTATCTTTCACGTTGTCAAGGTCGAATAACAATACATCAGCATAACATCCTTTTTGAATCCGCCCTCTAAGTTTCATTTCAGGAACTACGGTCTCTAAAACCTTTGCAGGCATCAGGGTCATTTTACGAAGTGCCGTTTGAATACTCAATAACTTCTTTTCTTTCACATACGTATCTATGGTTTTACTAAATGTACCGGATGACCTTGGATGCCCTGACGGTGAATAGCCTCCACCATCACTGGCAATCATGGTTACACTTGATGAAATGGCCTGATCTACCCATTGTTCTTTCATCATATGTACAATGACAGATCCCCCTTGTTTTCTATATTTTTTAAATGTTTGTGGCGTTAAACGTTCCCCCGTTTCTACCCATTGCAGGTCGTTATAAGTACAGCCCAACCGTTCCTGCCATCCTTCATTGAAGATAGCAGAACCAAGTTCGGTATTTCCTGCTGTATAAGGGTATAACTCAGTAGTAATAGGATTTCCCAATGCTTGTGCTTTTTCAACGGATTGTAAACAAAATTCCGTGTCCTTACGCGCCATACTAGGTAAATGGCAAAGGTGTAATTGCGCTTCGTTTATAATAGCATCGTGAATTGCTTGTTGAAACGCTATAGTTCCTCCTTCCCTAACGTGTGAAAAGATGGGGACTTTATATTCCCCAGCAAACGCATAGATGTCTGCAATTTCTTCTATTGAAGCATTGGGTAAATACCCAACCGGCAGCCCAATACCGATGGCACCTTTTTCAATCGCGGCTTTAAGTTTGTTCCGTACTGCTACATATTTGCTTTTGGGTAATGCTAATTCAGCAACAGAATCAGTAAGCTCTTCATATATAGTTTTGTAAACCCTATCGCTATTGGCAATCGTTTTGTTTCTGTAAGCTAAATGACAAGCAGACGCACCAAAGTTTAGTAATGCCCTTCCTTTTCTTGCCTGATAATACTGGGTGAGGGTGTCAACACCAATTTCCAACTCCAATGCTGTGGTCACACCATCAAAAGCTTGGTACAAGTTTTCTTTATTGGTTTGCCCGTGCGCATGTAAATCTATAAATCCGGGTGATAATATCTTGCCCGTACCATCAATTACTTTCGTTCCCTTAAGTTTTTCTGTACTAATCGCAGCAATCTTATCTTTAGATATAGCTACATTCAACACTTCATCTGTATTGGTTTCCGGATCAATAACTCTGGCATTCTCTATAACAATATCGTAGGTGTTCGCAGTAGCTTCCTGTGTTTGGCCATTATAAGATACCAGCAGCAGAACAAGGGAAATGAAAAATATTTTCATAGCAGTATTTTATTTTTTTACAGCTGTAAATGTTCCGTTAGGTTGGTGCAAAATGAGTTTTGCTTCTTTAAATTCTGCCTTATATCCGGATAGGCCTTTTACTACAAATTCATTTTCTTTTATAGGAATTAAAGCATATTCAGGTTGTCCCGGAACCAATAGCATAAGCGTATCATCTTTTATAGAAACCTTTAATTCTGCGCCAGAAAGAAAATAGCTACCCGCATAGGTGTTTAATGTTTCTTTTGAAATAATAACTTCATTCGGGCTTCGCTTAAAGTATAGCGGTTCTAAAGTAGGTTCCAATTTTAAATTAACCCCTGCAATATCCCCTAAATCGTCAGTTTGAAAATTGAAGTTAAAACCTGAACCGTCACTATCAACTTTACTACCTTTCACTAAATAAGGTTCAAAAATATCGTAATGCGTGTGTTTCAAATACGCTTTTTCTCTTGTGAATTGTGCCCAAAGGGAATCATTTTCAACCTCAACATTAATTGTTCCGTAGCCTTTATGCTCATACTTTCCTGTATATTCTATCAAACTATGTGTTGGGGTGGTATTAGCAACTTTGCTCTCTATTTCGGTTTTCTTCTGTTCCTCCTTTTGCTTTTTAAGTTGGTCCAGCTTTTCTTGGTAATAAGCTATCCAGTCTGTTTCTTCAAGCTCCAATAGGTAATCAGATATCGTGTTTCTTACCAAGGTTGGCAAGGCAGAGCCGTCTTGGTTAGCGAGTACCACAATACCCAACTTATCAGTGGGAAAGAAAGCGGCGTTTGCCGAAAAGCCATCAATGTTTCCACCGTGCTCTAATCGATAATGACCTTTGTATGATGAGGTCATCCAGGCGTAGCCATAACTATTTAAATGTTGATCTGGAAATTTCTCATCAGCGATTCCATTTCCAATCAACATAAGCGGGTTGATTGCTTTTTTAACGTAAGCCTTAGGTAACACTTGGGTATTATTGAATTTCCCTTCGTTTAACCAAACTTTCAACCAATTGGCCATTTCTTTGGCGCTACTGTTTATACTTCCTGCCGGACTTATGGCTGCAATGTTGTAATAAGGGGTTAGAGTATTCGTTGTAAAATCTTTTAATACATACCCTTTAGATGCATTGGTAGCTTGTTCCAGCTCTGCAATACTCACGTTAGATGTGGTCATCTGTAATGGCTTGAAGAAACGTTCCCGAATATTGTCTTCCCAACTTTTTCCCGTAAGCTTTTCTATAATCACACCTTGCGCCAAATACATAAAGTTGTTGTAATGCCACTGCTCTCTAATTCCCGTAAACGGTTTATGGTATTTTACACGAGCCAAGAGGCTGTCTTTATTCTCGGTAGGGAATAGATACCAAGACAAGTCGTGTCTGGGCAGCCCGGTTCTATGGCTTACCATGTCCAATAGCGTAAGATTGTTATTTAAATCGTTGTTATAGAACTCCAACTCCGGAAGGTATTTCCTCGGACTATCATTAAAAGACAACCCCTTTTCATCCTCCATAATACCCAATAAGGCAGTGGTAAAAGCTTTTGAAGTAGAACCTATGGCAAATAACGTGTTTTCATCTACAGGCAGCTGCTTGTCAAAATCCTTGTACCCAAATCCTTTTGAATACAGTGTTTTGTCCCCTTGAACAATAGCTACTGAGAAACCCACAGTTTGCGTGGCTTCTTGTAATGCTTGTAGTTTTTTATCAAGTTGTTTTTCGTTGAGGTTAAATTGCGCAATTGCAACAGTAGAAATAAGTAGCGCTGCGAATACAAAAAGCTTTATTTGCATAGTTTGGCTTTAAAGAGGGTTAGTTGTTGTACTTACTAACAGTATTCAATACCTGCTAGTTTATGGTTTAAAGTTACTTATTTTTGGGTTTAGTACCACGCTTCAACAAAACCATCTTATGTCATTTTCATTTTTAAACCTATCTATTATTTGTTTTAAAAGCTATTAAATAAGGTTTCAACGGAATATCATCCGCTGTCCTAAAGTTGTTTGTAATGAATATTTGGTATTCCGTATTCGGCTCCAGTGTTACCGGAATTGTCCAATGCGTATTATCTTCAGTCCAATGTCTGCCGTTTAAAGTGCCTTTAGGAAATGCCGCTTCTCCTAATTCGCCATAATCCACACCTGTATTATATCCGTTTAGGGGCCGTGAAAATTCTATGGTTATTTCCTTGGTATTAGGACTTACGTTTTGGCTATTGTTTTCAAACTGTTTAACCTTCAACACTGTGGGACGTTTACGCTCAAAGGTTTTATATATTTCTTCGAGAGGTGCCGAGAAATAGTTGGCTTTTTTAATAAATGCCTCGACTTCCTCCTCATTGGTATAGTCTAACTCAATCATCGTTTTAATGGCCTCCTTTTTATTTTCTGCTTGATTGTAATAGTTTTCACAAATTTGATACCCTACGTAATACCCTAAATCCCGCATCCCGAATTCATTTTCCGTATTGCCGTTTAACCACTTAGATTGATTGTTACTGTAGAACATTTCATTTTCAAACACTTCTCTAATTCTATTGGCATGTGCTTTCCCAAACGCTATCTGTGGATTGGGCGATGCTGTATCGAGGGCTTTTGTAGCTACAAACTCTGCCACTCCTTCATATATCGTTAATGAAAGTATGTTGAATACTTGTGGTTTTTGTTGCGTATGCACGTACTCGTGTACATTTAAAAATACAAGGTGATCTTTAGGGTTTGTTTTAAAGTGAGTTTTTAAGTGCGCCAACCGTTCTGGGAATTCACTGGTTACTGTAGTACTATCGGCCATTGAGATTTCCGAACCTATTAAAACCAAACTATCTATGGTAGTCCCTCCTGTACGAAAAGCACCCACGGTTAGATATATTTTAGCGGGTTTTAATTCCGGGTACAGTGTTTTTAGTTTTTCTATGCCCCCTTCTAACTCATCCCCTATTTGGTTTGCTTCTAAGGTGTTTTTTCGATTTGAATTCCAAAACTTTGGGTAGTTGTTTATGGAATGAATATAATCTTGTGCCGTATAATTTCTTACTTCTCGAATACCTTCTAAACCAGCTGTTCCCTTTTTAAAATATAAGCTATCCAGGTAGTTGTATTGTAAAACAGAATCTTGTGTGGTGGTAATGTTATCATACGCTTCCCAAAAGTTTGTAATATCTGTGGTTATAACGTTTTCGTTTATAGGCTGTCTGTTTTGGCAACTTACGAAGATGATTCCTGCAATAAGTAAAATAAGCGTTCTCTTCATAGATTGATACTTTATATTTCGGTTTGCGTATCCATCCTATAAATATATACATAAATGGTTTATAGTAATTATAAAGCCTTTAAAACAACACCATAAAATCACATAATTGGGTATACTATTTTTACATAGAAAAGTCTGATTTTTGTACCCCTTCATTAATTTGAATACGTTGATGTTCCATTGTGATGGCATTGCCTTGATAGGTAGTAGTTGTTTTAAACGGAAGTATAAAGTCACCCACTTTACGATAATCGGAATAAAAAACTATAGTAGCTTTATTGTCCTCTTGTAGTCCATCAATATAATTGATTACCTTTATCAATAGACCGGAATCAATATCGAAATACATTTTACTCTTATTAATGCGTACCATATAGGTTTTAATACCATCTTCTATAGTTCGTTTTTTTGCTTTCTTATCCATTTTATAAGTTTTGTTGGGTACAGGGATCAATGTTCCGGCAGTCTTAGCTAAAGTAGTAACTCTATCATATGGCAACGAACTTCGTACGCCACCCTGATTTTGATACCCCTCTTCCCCATTGGTAACTTCTTTCATGACTTCAACCCCATTAAAAGAGATTGACTGTGAATAATTATTGGGCTTCATAGACTTGATATCTAGGTCTACAACACCCCCTTCCATGGTTAATTTAGACTTAAACCGTGCTGTTTTAATACCTTCTAACGCTTCTCTCCCACCAACAACACGCATATAATTATCGATAACACTTTTAGTGGTTGTTATCTCCTCCTTGTTGGTATCGGCAGAAGGATCGTAGGAATCATATTGCGATGCTGTATCAACTTCGGTGTATGGGTTTTCTTCTTGATAAAATCTCCCTACATAAGAAGCAAAATTAACTGGGTTATAGTTTTCAGGAGTGACTGTAGTCCATATAACAAAATTAGACCGGGAACTCTTTACGCTCTCTATCATCTCAATAAAGTTTGTTGCTTCCTTTTCCGAAGAAAAGTAATACGATTGCCGCGTAAGTTGTTGTCCTTTATCAATATTTTCTACATAAAACAGATTGAACAGATCTATATATTTTTTAAATTTAGTAGTAAAGAGTTCTGTTACGGGTAGTTTTGCTGGCTTTTCCAAATACGATACCTGAAGGTGTTTGTAAGGCAATCTAATAGTGGCCTCTCGGGGCTTTTTGGTTTCAACATCATAATTTACTAAAACCACATACACATCTTTAAGGTCATTCTCTTCAATAGATGCTAACATATTGCCTAAGCTATGTTTTTTAGATCTCAACACTTCAATACGTTCTTGCATATAAGTGTTATGCGATGCTAACTCTTCTTTTAACCGAAGGTTGGTTTGCTTTTGTAAAATAGCCCTTCGTTCTGCATCTGCTTGTCTTTTGGCTTCTCTGCGTTTCGAGTCTTCAATAATGGCATTCGTAATATTCATCACCACATCACCTATGGCCTCACCCATGGCTTGAGCACGGTCCCGCTCTAATTGCTGCCGCGTCAATAAGTTATTGTAATCGTTCATAAGTTTTTGACGCTCAGAAGCATACTGAGAACTACTTGAGGTTGAAGACGAATAACCAGCCCCAACAAAGTCGGGGTCGGCAAGCATTTTTTCAATGCGCTTTTTTTCTTCTTCTTCAGCTTCTTCTTTTTTACGTTCCTTCTCCATGTTTTCAGCAATCTTTTCCTGAATCTTTAACTCATCCTGTACCCGTTGTTTTTCTTTCGCTCTTTCATTTTCAAGACTCTTTTGAAAATCGAGGCGATTAGATCGTTCTATCGCATCTTTAAGTTCTTGTACTTTACCAATGGCAAGCTCAGATAATTTTGCTCCAGAAATAGTAATATCCACATTATTAAAGGTGCTGTCTTCGCCTAAATTGGCTTTTACAACTCTAATATCTTCATCGGTCAAGTAATAAATATCCAACCCACCATCTGACACCGCAGGCTCAATAAAATCTATAAAAGTCGTCTGATGATGATTCCTATGGAAAATCACTCCGCCAGATACTTTGGCCTGTACCCTGCAATTTCCAAACTCATTAGACCCCAAAACATCTTCGGCATCTTTACCTTTGTAAGTGAAATCCCGGATGGTGAAATTTGATAATCCTAACTTAAAGGCAGTGGGTCTTTCGCTGTACCCACTACTTTGAAGCTGGTAGATTAGATCGTACGTGTAATAGTAAGAAGTATCCTCAGATTGAAAGGTTCCCTTAAAACTTTCCGTTTTTATGGGACCCCCTTGTGAAAACGCGAATAGTGGAATTAAAAAGCAAATAAGAATATTGAGATGTTTCATGCTATATTTTTTATACTTTTTAAAAGTAGTCTTTAAAAGCATGAAGTCAATACCCATAATTGGGTATATCTATAAAATTATACTATCCACCCAACCCTTTTTCTCCATTCCTGAAACGCTTTCTCTTTCTTCAAAACATCTTTTGGAGATAACTGGTTTTCATCCTTTGCACGCTGTCGTATAATAGCTAATTGTTCTTTAAGGGTGTTCAATCCAATGGATTTTCGCCTCTTATTCACAGCATCTAAATCATCAAATGGATTAGCTTGTAACACGCCGTTTTTATCCCAGTCAAACTGGGTGCCATATAGCTGTAGTTTGCCTTCCAAAACTGCAATACGGTCTGTTAAATACGCTAACAGGATTGGCGAAGCGTTCTCTTTGGCAACGGCTTTTTCTAAAAGGGTTTGACAGCGTCGCATAAAGTTGGGCATGCTAATGGCGTGTTGAATGATCAACCATGCTGCCTCACTGGCCTCCTTCCCTACTTTAGCTTCGGTAGGATATCCTATGCTATCGAGTAGCGTAACTAGTTGCTTTGCATGCGCAATGTGCAACGCCTCCATTTTTGAGTCATAACCATCTTGTAGCGTACCCGCTTTAAGAAGCTGCGACCTAAGGGCTAGGTCTGCCTCTTTTAATGCAATTAATTTATTAGCTATGGTTTTATGCTTCATATCTTATGTTACTATACCCCCATATATATAGCGCTATGTAGATTTTATTTACCTTAGTGGCTATAGTATCAATTTGTAAAATACTCATACTTTTTTCCAGGCCCTGTTCTCTACCAGCACGGCATAAATTTATACTCGTTTTAAAATAACTGAAGATACTAGTACAGTTTCATATTCAGTGGTTACAAAAATAGTGGTTTCTAAAAATGTAATTTTAATCTGTTGATTACTTAAAAACTCAAATTTTTGATTTCTTGTAAGTTCACCCAGAGTAAGTGTAAGAATGCCATCAGAAAGTGAATATTCATAATCAGTCTTTTCTGTATAACAAACATCATTTTCGTTTTTGCTAAAGAACACACCTTGACTGGTGTTATCTTCTTTATACGTTGAAAAATCCTTTCCACATTCTTCATGACCAAATAGTTCATAATAGGGTATAAATTCTGAGTCATCCTTTTGTAAAGCCACTTTAAAATACTCCCATTTTCCAACAATTGTATTTTCTTCAATAATTATAGTTTCTTCAGGAGCGGTATCACTATCCTTACTACAAGAAACCACACAAAGTGATATTACTGTCAATGTATAAACTAGAATAAGTCTTTTCATTTTTTATTGTATTAATTATTTAACTATAAAATTGTACTAGAGAAAGCAATATACCCATCTATATTTAATAACTAACTGTTTGCAATATAAAATAGATAAAAGGAAAAGTATGACGAAAGACTATTATACATTAAAAGCAACTTACAATAGTTTTTTAATCATAATTTTTAGTAATGGTATATTTTTAATTTTTCATAAATAGGCTGTCCAGGTATATTTACACTTAAAACAAAATAATCATCCTCTTTTGTTAATACTTGATAAATATACGTATCACCCTGAACGCTAAAGTTAGATCTAGTTTCGTTGTTGCTACTATTAAATACTAATTCAAATTCGGTATTGGTAATCCAATTCATATCTAAGTTTGAATAAGTATCGTCTGCAAAGGTTTCTAACCACTTCCCATCTTTTATCAATACTTGAGTTGTGTCGCCCGAAACTTCAAAGTAGTATAATTTCTGAGCGTTTTTCAACTTTTGCAAATCAGCATTCGAAACTTCCGATTTTGGTTTATAAGCCAGCCTTGAAACGGATTCTTTTGGAGGGTCTATTCTGTCTAATAACTCCCGGAACGCTACACAGTTTCTTTGAAGCCTATAATAAACTTGTTGCCCTACTTTATTCGTTTTTGAAGCCTCGAAAGTATTCAGATAGGGAATAACTTTTTTATTATATAAGTTGTTCATAGCCAACGTATCATTTTTGATATCCATTTTATTTAAATACAAACACATGGACTGCGAAACAGAATCAATCTGGGTTATTGTTTGTGAGAGGACTGTATGGCTACAAACAATCCAAAATAAAATACAAGCTAATTTTTTCATTTTTAAATTTATTCCTTTTGGTTTTAATTTTATGGCGTAATTAATATTTATTAAGTAATAAGAAGAATTATAGGTTTTTAAGTTAATCCATTTTACGTATATGTGCAAAAGCAATCACAGTAACAACTGCTGGCATGAGTAACGCCAATATATTCCAAACACCCATTACCAATAAAACTATTTGATTTATAACTACAAATGCAGCATATAAATATGCAGCCCATTTTTTCATTTTCCATAGGCCAACCATACTAATTATACCTACAACTGCCGATAGACCTAAGTATGGCGGATACCAGTTTCCTATAAGTTTAGCAGCATTTGAGAATAGTAAAGGAATAGTAAAAACAGCCCCTATAAACCCCATGATACATATCACAGTAATGGCAATGGGTCTTTTTCTAGCAGTTTCTTGTTTCTCTGGTGATGGTGTATGTTCTATTTGCTTCATTTAGTCTGTTTATAATTATTTAAATTTAGATACTTTAGCTATCAAGTAGTTGTTTTTAATAAAACCGACTAAAATACATTATAGTATAAAGAAAAGTCCAAAAGCAACTAAACAAAAGTCCAATAACAAAAAAGAAGAACCTGAACGTGGCAACCCTCATTTTGTTATTTAAATAATACCAGTCGAGTATTTCTAATAAAATTCCTAAAGAATAGAAAATATTGGCGCCTATACCCCATATTATAATTCCTAAGGTGTCAGCTAAAGCCCAAGAATAATCAATAGTAGAGAGTCCTTCGTAAATTGCAATAGTACCTGAAAGTCCTACAACACTATTATAAATCCATCGTTTGGATTCCCACCATCGTATATTTAATTTTAATTTTTCTATAGTCATTTTCTACCTTTGTTAGTGTCCTCAATCAACTAGCTGTTTTTACTATCAATAAAACTCAAACTAACTTAATTACAGCTGCAATCATAATCTTCAGCATAAACTTCACAAGGGTTATCACTTGGGTCAAAAATGGTTAATTCAGAGCAAGATATTTTGTCATCTTCTGATGAGCATGATACCATTGTTGCTATTATAAAAACTATAAATAGTAAAGTCCGTTTTTTATTCATTCTTTTTATTTTTTAACTACCCCCTTATTACTTTAAATGAAGCGACCCAAGCACCTATTAGAGCAATCGCTTTGGTTTCATTTTATATAAAACATAAATGACTATTGAAATTGCAATTAACAAAAGTGAAAAGAATACTATTTCCAATATGCTTCCATTCGATTTACTAACTGAAATCCCACCTTTTTTTATAGTATCCCAAAAAACCCAACCTACCGAATAAAGAATATGAGCTACAAACAAACCTAAGTTTAGTAACCAAAATATTTTATTATTCCTTATGATTTGAACAAATAGCAAGACAAACAAAATACTATACAGCATTATAAAACTTAGCCCATACATACTATTTCCATAAGGCCTATATAACAACCTATCCCAAAACATATAGGTAATAAAGAGTAAAGCAATACCATACAGTATCCTTTGTGTGGTGTCCTTTTGTAATACGTTGTTAATGTATTTCATTTTCACTTATTGCTGTACTAATTTTGTAACCTTAAACTATTAAATAACGGTTACTCTGCTTTCATCAGTTTAAAGTTAATCTCGGTATCCATATCCATCATCATATTTGTTGTTTTTTTAACCATGGTAGAATCTGTTATAGTTGTGCCCATTCCCAAGTTCAAGTTAATAGTACCCTCTTTAAATAGTCCTTTATCAGCATCAAAGCTAAACCGTGAATTACCTTTTAAATAACATAGGTAGTCTTGATTAATTTCCTCTGGAATCGTATAGTCTGAAACATCAATAACTGTATTTAACTTTTCAAACCCATTTTCACTACCTACATATGTTACATGGTTAAATCCTTTCACATTAATAGCTGAACCAAATATATTAAAGGGCATGGACATCTTTAAACCAACAGTGTCACCTACTTTCATTTTTTTATTAGTTATGGGAAATAAAGTACGTGCCAACATTACACTGGACTGTTGAATATGTCCATCAATGGTACCATCTGGCTTTAAATCTTGAAATAGAATAGTGTTTGGCATGCTCGTAGTGTCTGTTGCTACATAATTGCCTAAAGAATCTTTAGACATACCAATAGATTGTATATCTGTAAATAAAACATCAGCAAACTCCTTATCTTTAATTTTAACAAGCAGTTTTGCGGTCATCAATGATTGTTGCTTGCCACCCATAAAACTCATATCTGTTGAGATAGATTGACGGTAGTCATAGGTAAGCTTGGTGTAATCATTAAAATTCCATCGTATCGGTTTCTTTGTTGGTAGCGTAGCAGCTATTAATAGAAATGAAATAAGAAGTAATGGTACTAGTAGTTTTCGTTGCATATTTTGGGGTTTATTTGACTCTGCTAATGAACACAAAAGTATATAAATCTTTAACAAGTGCGTTTCTATTTTTATAAACAGTCATTCTCTGCTCTTGCTCATATATGCCACCAACAACTGTTATTTCCCTTTTTGGTTTGGGTTTTTCTGTTTGCCCTATATTTTTTGCCTATATTGGTATTTTCAGCCAACTAGTCATTCTGCAAACTACCTGCTGGGCGTTGGTGTAAAACACCATTACTAGCGTAAAAATTTTGTGTTTACCCTATCATATTATTAAACATAAAAAAAACTACTACGGTAAATATTGTAATATATCCATAAATTGCTGCAATAGTTACATACGCCATATCTGTACCACTAGTCACCGTAATACGCTCTAATACTTTTTTAACATGATACCATTTTAAGGTTCCCCTGTTCCATCGAATATGGTTAACGTAACTAATAGGTAGCATTACCATCGCAAAAATAACGATTGGTAAAAACAATAGACCTATTAATGTAAATCCTACCGCTATAATAGTATGTACTTTACTCCAGAACGTCTTAAAATGTACTTGCTTTCCGTTCACGCGAAGGGTGCTTTTTGCTTTTATGTAAATACTCGTCATAAAAATAGATACTATCTGTGCATCGGTCACCCAATTAGGAATTTCTAACGAAGGGAAAATCCAATAAATAGGATTATACAAAAACTCAAAAATAGGAGCTACTAAACTCCGATAATAATGCACTAGTTCAAATAAACTAAATGCTAAAGGAATATCAAAACCTCGTTGAAGTAAACTAAAAATAGATGAGGCAGATAAAACCACCCCTAATACACCCCAAATTTTATTAAAAAAAGCCCCCATTATTTAAATTTTAATAAATTATTGTCTGTTCTGTGTGTTTTACTATTTAAATAATATTTGCTTTTATGTATACTCAGCCCTTGTTGGTGTTTTCCTAACAAACTGTTATTTCCCTTTTTGGTTTGGGTTTTGCTGTTTACCCCTATTGCCTTGTGCCTTGTCATATTGGGTATTGGTGCCCTTAGTTTTTTTATTGGGGTTTTGTTGGTTGGCTTGATTGTCTTTTGGCTTTGTTTTTTTGCTCATAATTATGGGTTTTATAATTTATTCTATCTTAATAGCCTTAGACAACTTATTACTACTCTCCTCTATTAGTTTTTCTATATCCCGAAACTCAGCGCTCTTTTCATACTGTTGCAATTTGACTAAATCAGTCTTTATAACTGTTAATAATTTCAAACTATCGTTTAGTTTGACTTGTAAAAGCTCTGTATTTTTTCTTAAGCTTTTTTTTGCGGGTAAATTTACTTCCATTACTTATTTTGATTTACTGCTTTTAAAATATCGTTAAAGTATGTTTCTTCTTCAATAGTATACATAGGATGGTAGGCATCAATATATAACCGTCCATCTTTTGATATGGCATCACAACTTCCATAGCTTTTTAAATCACCTAAATTTAAATCATCTTTAAAAAACTTATAGGTACCACCAAATATTATTATATCGGGACTATATTCATTAATTTGCTCAAATAGCAAGTCTTTAGAAGTATTATAATATTCATATAACTCGCTATCGTTGGCCACTGCCCCACCGCCTGTTTTTTTAACATTGATGTAGGCAATTTTCTTAAGCTCATCTATAACGTCAGGGTTATGCCCGGGATGATGAAGGTCATCGTTCCATAACAAGTTATTTAAAACCCCATTTGTAACGTAGACAATTTTTTTAAAAGTTGCACTCCAGCCTTTTGAAATTCCAGTATTGCTTTTAAGTTTATTCTTAATATGGTCTCGCATGTCCCATGCTCTATCTTCACCTGTACTATTTGCTTCTTTTAAAACCCATAGTAATTTAATATCTGAGCTTTCGTAGTCAGCTTTACTTACAATACCATCATATATAGGCTCTTTTCCAAACTTTTTAGCAATTGCTTCTGTTTTTTTATCTAATTTATTCATTCTGTATTTAGTGTTTTTTTATCTGTTTTTTAAATTTTTTTTTCGTTCTCTACTCTTACTCGTATATGTCACCAATAATTGTTATTTTTTTTTTTTGGTTTGGGTTTTACTGATTAAGATGTATGTTATCAATTTTAAGTGAACGTAGATATACTCGAATCCGCCGTAATTGCGGTTATACGTTGTTGTGCACAGTTATTTTTTTAATCCATTTGCATATAGTAATTCCTCTACACAAACCCTATATTCCATCGCTACATTTTTTATATCAGCTTTTCTACAATTGTATTGAATTCTATGAGCAGAAAAATTACCAAGTTTTCGGAAATCGTCTAAGCACTCACGGGTTCCTTTCGATAAGGAAAAAATATTATTACTCAGCGTATAATTGATTACGAAGTTCAAGTTTTTTAGTTCTCCGTCATCTTCAATTTCATCTTTTCTTCCAATATGTTCGTAACCAAGAATCAGTAAAACTTCAAGCAATCTTCTCATTAATACTGCACACCCATCAAAAATGTTATTTTCATATGATGAATTTATTTGCTTCGCTAATTTTTCAATATACCCTCTTGTTCCCGTGTATAAGGAATTTGGTAAGATTGTATCTATTGTAATAATTTCTTCATTTTCGTCTTGTAGTTGTGGAAACTTATTCTTGAAATCTTCTTTTATTTTTTTATTTAAGGTAAAACTATCAACTCGATTTCCTTTTATGAAATCACGAGATTTTTTTAGTTTTTCCTTAAGTCTCGATGTATTGGGCGCACTAAAGCCCTCTTGAGTGAGTATATTTGAAATTTCCTTGACTGTAAAATCAGCATTTTTTTCTTTTGCGTACTGGTAGAAATGTAGATGTTTTACTTTCTCCATTTCACTTAGTTCAAAAAAATCACATTTTCGAAAGAAATCTCCAAGTCTCATTATTCAGCTTCTTTTTTTTCTGCCTCGTGTTCAATGTAATTCTCACCTTGAACAGTAACTTTAAGGTCATCCATATTTGTTGTGTCAATCCAACCTTTTCTGTTCTTAGTGTCTGCAAGACTTTGATAGATGTTAGGAATTTTAGCACCAACTTTTTTATAACACGTATAAATATGATTAATTCCTATTCCCTCAAGTTTTAATACTCTTCTTAAGTAATAAAGGATTGTAATATTTCTCTCAAAATTGTTTCCAACAGAATATTCATTGTAAAATTCCTCCAATGATTTTTCGTCTTTAGGTCTCAGATTTAAATCCGAAACCAAACGGTAAGACTTCGAATTGGTTGACCTTTTTTTCGTCCTAATTTTACTTTCTGTCTTTTTGCTTTCAGTTTTTGGTTTTTCAGATTTAGTCGGATTTGGTGTTTTGGTTTTTTGTCCTTTTTCTGCAGTTTTGACCTCTGGGAAAGAGTCAAAAATTTTTCCTAATCCATTTTCTCTAATGCTCTTAAATTCTGATTGCACAGTTTCTTTTTCTCCTTCAAGTTCAATTTTGAAGTCTCCATATCTCAACTTTATTTTTAATTCGCTCATATGTTATTTTTTTGGTTTCTAATTGTGCACAACGGTCAAGTATAAGCGTAGTGCGGGATTTCGGAGCAATTAACTGTCCGCATACCACAAAGTTTATTAGGAGCAAAAATGCCCAATTTTAGCCATTCAGCCCGCATTACGCTTATACAATGTTACCTGCTTTTATTTTCATTTGACTGACCAAATTCCTGTTATATATGGGACTAATTGTGATTTAAATGCTGTGATAAATTCACAAGTTGTCGTAATTTCTTTCGGTAAAGTTAGAGAACCACTTCCTTGAAACCGTTCTTTATATTTTTCTATAAATGAATCATAGATGTCTTTGTATGTATTGTCTGTTTCAGTATTTACTTGAAATGTGGCTTCATCTCCTTTCACGAACTTGAACCATTTTCTATAAAAATCTGTGCCATTAACTTTATGATTACGAAAATCTCTTTCAAAATGAATGCTTTTTCCTGTGATGATAAAATAACATTTACCTGTCGAATGCTGATTTGCCATATTCATTCTTATCAGGTCGTTAAATATTCTTTTTTTCTCTGGGTCGTATCGAGTTTCAGTTTTTGCAAGTTTTAATTCGTAGGCATTTACTAAATTTTCACTATCCTTTCTTCCTATGTCTTGGTTGTCAGTAATCACAGCATCAACTAATCTATTTGGAAAATTAGGGTGTGGATATTCTAATTCAATCGTATTGATGTGTAAACCTCCTCCGTTTACTAAGTAATCCGAAAGTGGATATTTTAGAGCATCCTCATTCATCATAAATGCTCTTCCAATTTTATCTTGAAACCCTAACCAGTGTTCAATAGCACCACCCATTTCACTCTCACTCATTTTACAATCTGTCAGTTTGTGGGTCAAAATCTCTCTGGTTTATATTGTTAATGTCAGACATAATTACTCTTATCCAAGGATTATCCATATGGATGTCAATGAATTGATGATGTCCTTTATTGCCAACATAGGTAGATACTGCTTGGTCTAATTTTGCCACTGGGTCGTCTTCACCAGCGTACATTAGAACTGCCATTTTTCCCTTTCTTCCGTGTGTTAGGTCAATTTCGCTTTCTTGTATTTTTATTTGTCCCATATTTCTGTTTTTAATTGCAGGTAACATGCGTATAAACCCAATTGCGTTTATACCTACTTTATTTCTAATTAGATTTACCCAACCAAAAAGGCACAGGCAAATACATATACATACTAAAAAACTGGGAAGTTGTTAATAGACCTAACAAATATATACGTTATTTTTAAATAACCAACAATTCTTTATAAAAAGTGAGTTTATTTTGTTGATATCGTATTTTTTTATATTTTGCCGTTCTTAACCTATAATTTTTATACCATGAATACCAACAAAGAACACGGGGACGCCCCTATGCCCCAAGGTGTCACGTTGCTAACGGACCACGACATTGCGAAGCTATTTAAGGTGAGCTTGTCTACTGTGTACCGTTGGCGCAAGCAAAAGCTGTTGCCCTATTTTGAGATGGGCGTTAACAGCTATTATGTACAGGAAGTTATTGTACCCCTATTACTGGCCAAAGGCAGCAAAGGCTTGCAAGCGGCCCCTGTAGAAAACCGCTAAGGTTCGCTACCCTCCCCATATTTATTACTCCCCTTTTATATAGAACCGTTAGTTCTCTTTATTCCGTAATCTATTAGTATTCTTTATCCTTGTAATTACTTCTTAAAACGAAATTATTATAGTACGCTGTAACACCCCTATAGTCCCCTCAAGGGGACAGGTTTTTCAACTCCCCTACTTCGACAAGCTAAGCACTGCGCCTCAAGGGGACATACTTTTAACTCCCCCCTTGAGGGGGGCTACGGGGGGTGTTGCTTATGGAATTAAATATGCATTACGCTTTAACACCCCTAAAGTCCCCTCAAGGGGACATTCATTAACTCCCCCCTCGAGGGGGGCAACGGGGGGTGTTGCTTGTGAAGCTAAATAACAACACGCTGTAGACACCCCTAAAGTCCCCTCAAGGGGACATTCATTAACTCCCCCCTTGAGGGGAGAACGGGGGGTGTCTACATAATTATATTTTTACTATCTTGCTCTATACCAATGAGAAACAAAATAATTCCATACAATCCTAAGCTAAAAGAATACGCACGGCACCTTCGAAAGAATAGCACGCTCACTGAAATCATTATATGGAAACTTCTTAAAAACCGTTCTTTTGGTGTGCAATTCCATAGGCAAGTTCCGTTGTTAGAATTTATCGTTGATTTTTACTGCCACGAACTACAACTAGCTATTGAAGTTGATGGTGACAGCCATGAGTACAAATATGAATATGATATTTCTCGTCAAGGAATACTAGAGTCTAAGGGACTCACCTTTTTACGCTTTACAGATTTTGAAGTAAAAAAAGATCTCTTTTCAGTAGAAATGGCTATTCGGGAAAAGGTTAAAGAACTTTCTAAGTTACACCCCTGAGGTCCCCTCAAGGGGACATTCACTAACTCCCCCCTTGAGGGGGGCTACGGGGGGTGTTGCCAATGAAACTAAAAAGCATTACGCTGTAAACACCCCTAAGGTCCCCTCAAGGGGACAGGCTTTTCACCCCCCCTCGAGGGGGGCAACGGGGGGTGTTACCAAAAAACATTCTGTATCCAAACCAAAAAACCCACCTGCATAGCAAGTGGGTTTTTACCTATTACATATAACAAGCTGTTAGCTCACCGTTACCGCTCCCAGATAACTACTGGTAGCTGCGAGTTTTTCATCATCGGTTACAAAGGTTGCCCATACTTGTACCTCTAACCCACTATAATATGCAGGTAGCGAAAGCGAGGCAGCGGCATCGCTCCGTACTCCTGCCGGGGTAAACTGTTGGTACAGACTTGCGGTAGGCGAATACACCACCACAATCAACTCGTCGGTAGCAGCGGCGTTACCTTGTCCGCTATTATCCGTCCACCCAAGTGTAAGCTCTTGGTTAGCAGCGGCGGTTAGGGTTTCGTCTGTTAATCCGCGTAGGTCGCCCCGGCTAATGAGTACCTTGGGGTAATCTATTACGTAGTCGTTACCATCGGGGGTAACGGCTTCGGTCAAGTGATAGCCCGTCGCCAAATTAAAAGGGCTCTTATCCCCTTGTTCACTTCCAAAGAATTTTGCCACAATACTTTGTATGGGCGTTAAAAACCGGATAACGGTCTTAAACTTTTTGCGTTGCTGCAATTGCAGTTCGCTGGGCGTGTAATCACCGCGCTGTGGTAAACTGCGCATGATGTTCTTGCCTCTCCAACGGGCACCTACTACGGTACCTACTTTTCCTGAGAACCCTCCTAGGATTCCTTTTTCAAATTTTGCCATAAGATCAAAATTTTAAATTAATAATTTGTTTGAGCAGGCAATATAGATTCCAACTTTCTACAAACCAATACCTTGCACGTCATTGACCGCCATTGACATCCTTTGCCATTAATTAAATACAGCTACTACCCCTTACTATTATGTGACGGCAGTTGACGGCGGTTGCATTCGTTTGCATTCGCTTGCGTGTAATTGACGGACAATTGCCAAAAAACAGGGGTTTTGTTCGGGGATCCTTCGGGGTTTCTTCGGGAGCGGCTTGGGTCTATTTTCCAAAAATGGACGTTTTGCGAAGAAAGGGCGAACAAAACTGCAGGAAAGCCCTTATAAGTTTGCTCAGGAACCCTTCTTTTTAAAAGTATATAGCGAAGGGTTAGGCTGCCCCCTACTTTGGCAGGCTCAGCACTACGCCTCAAGGGGACATTCATTAACTCCCCCCTTGAGGGGGGCTACGGGGGGTGTTGCCAATGAAACTAAAAAAAATACGCTGTAAACACCCCTAAAGTCCTACTTCGACAAGCTCAGTACAGCGCCTCAAGGGGACATGCTTAAAAATCATATCACGGAACATGTTTTTAACTCCCCCTCGAGGGGGGCTACGGGGGGTGTTTTTTTACTTTCCTACAAAGATTACGTAATTCTACGTATTGCAGTATACAGTTTCTTCTTTTACTTTAGCTACGAGTTAAATTTGTTGATTAAACTCGGTATACACTAGTTTATAAGTTACTAGTTAATACTAGTTTTTAAGTTAAAGCCCGAAGTGTGATGTCTTCGGGCTTTTTTTATGGTATAACTATTTTGAGGGGTATTATTAGTGAAAATGGAAACAATACGCTGGAGCACCCCTAAAGTCCTACTTCGACAAGCTCAGTACAGCGCCTCAAGGGGACATTCATTAACTCCCCCCTTGAGGGGGGGGCTACGGGGGGTGTTGCCTGTAAAACAAAAAAAAATTACGCTGTAGACACCCCTAAAGTCCTACTTCGACAAGCTCAGCACAGCGCCTCAAGGGGAGCGTGCTTTTGATGAGCAAAGGGCAGCTAAAACATCCCATGTTCATTGGCCATGTTGTCTGGGACGGCTTGTCCAAAATCCCAAAGCTCTACAATCTTATCTTCTTTAAACTTAAAGATGTGTATCACGGCCATTTCAGGACTGTCCTGTGGTTTAATACGGGAATGTATGGATACCAAATTACCGTCTTCTAAAGCCCTTAAAATTTCAAATACTTTATTGGGTTGGTCTTTGGCGGCCTCTTCCATAGCAACCATTAAACTATTCGCATCCCCTTTAAAATAGGCATTATGATGTTTAAAAGGGTTGCCAACATGACGTTTAAATGCTTCGCGGGAATCTCCCTTGGCTGCCAGTATTAAAAAGTCTTTTGCTCGTTCTTTATTCGTATTCATTTTTACGGTTTTAGTAAGAATAGGTGTACCAAATATACAATATAAACTTACTTAAAACAGTGATGCCACCCGTACCTTCTTGGCTTCCTACCCCTATTATTCAGTAATTTATAAAATATTACGTAGTTATACGTATATATCTTACATAGGAAATGCCCTACTTTTACGCCATTAATCAAATCTTAATTTCAAACACCCAATTATGAAAAGAATTACCCAAGTATGGATGTTTATAGCTTTGCTATGTTCATCCAGCCTATTAATGGCACAAAACGAGGGATCAGATTTCCCAAATACGGGAACAGGTCCCTCTTTTAACTTAACCACAGGAGCTAATGGTTTTAGTGGATCAGTTAGCACACCAAGTGACAATCAAGACCGCTTTCAAATAGTATTAGCGAGTGGCCAGTCTATTACTAGTATTTCTGCTTCTGCAACTGGCGGAGGAGCCACTGGTTTTATTCAGGTTGGCAATAGTGCCATAAACTTTCCTGGTGGAAACATTACACCAGTACCTAGTAGCCCCGGTACCTATCAAGTATTAGTCTCAACAGACTTTTCTACAGGAACCAGTTGGAATATAACGGTTAATGTCACTGGCGCAGCCCCTCCTTGTAACTTAAGTGCTGCCATTACAGCTCAAACTAACGTTGCGTGTAATGGATCAAGTACAGGATCATTAACTGTAACTGCAAGCAGTGGTACTGCAAATTATGATTATTCGTGGAGTAATGGGGCTACAACCACAAACACAACTTCAACTACTAATACGATAACAAATTTAGCAGCTGGAACCTATACCGTAACCATAACAGATGATAATGGTTGTACCGATACAGCATCTGCAACAATAACAGAGCCTACAGCGTTAGTTGCTTCTGCAAGTGTAAACTCTAATGTGTCTTGTAATGGAGGGTCTGATGGATCTGCTACTGCTTCAGCAACTGGAGGTACTAGTGGGTATTCCTACTCTTGGGCACCTTCTGGTGGAAACAATGCTACTGCAACAGGACTAAGCGCAGGAACGTATACTGTAACAATTACTGATGCAAACGGTTGTACAGATACTGCTAATGCAACCATTACAGAGCCAACTGCAGTAAATGCAACAATAGCTTCCTCTACAAATGCGAGCTGTCCTGGTGCTTCTGATGGATCTGCAACTGTTACAACAAATGGAGGAATTGCTCCTTACAGTTATTCTTGGTCACCTTCTGGCGGCAATAATGCAACTGCAACGGGATTAAGTGCAGGTAATTATACGGTAACTGTTACCGATGATAATGGGTGTACAGATACAGCTAATGTAACAATCACCGATACTGAAAGTACACCTCCAGTTGCCAACTGTGCAGCACCTTTTACTGTTCAATTAGATGCTAATGGAGCTGCTTCTATCACCGTAGCAGATATTAATAATGGCTCAACAGATAACTGTGGAATTGCTAGTGTAGCAATAGATCAATCATCTTTTAGTTGTGCTGATGTAGGGAATAATACCATTACCCTTACTGTAACGGACAGTTCTGGAAATACAGATACCTGTACTACTACTGTTACTGTTGAAGATTCTATTGATCCAACAATATCCTGTACAGCTGATATTATTGTAGCCAATGATCCAGGAAACTGTGGTGCTGTAGTTACGTATGCACAGCCAACGACATCTGATAATTGTTCTACGTCTCCACAAGCTATTGACATGAGTAGACCTAGTTCTTCATTTACTGGAAATGCGCGAGGATACTTTTTTGTTGCACCCGAAAGCTTTACCATAACTGGACTACAAGTTCCTGCAGATCAATCCACTGGAGGTCAAAACATACAAGTTATGCGATTTGCTAATCCTCCTGCGGCTTGGTCAGGTACCAGTGGTTATGATGAATTATTGTATTACACCAGTTTAAATCCAGAACCAGGCTTTATACCGGTTAATATTGATATAACAGCAGGTGATATTATTGGAATATTAGGAACAAGAGGCACGGCTCCTGATGTAAATGCTTATGCATCGGCAACTGACATTACTATAAATGGTACTTCTGTTTCTATTACTAGATTTGGCACACAAAACCCTATTAGTACGGCTCAAGCTCCTCAAGGAAGCTTTTGGCGAGAAGAAGGTGGTTCTATTAGTAAAGTAGCGTTTGAATATCAGTCTAACTCTCTTACTGTAACCCAAACTGCAGGATTAGCTAGTGGAAGTGAGTTCCCGTTAGGAACAACGACCAACACATTTGAAGTAACTGATGCTAGTGGAAACACAGCAACTTGCTCATTCGATGTAACTGTTAATGATACAGAAGCACCAACAGCTAATTGTGTAGCGCCTTTTACTGTTCAATTGGATGCCAACGGACAAGCTTCTATTACAGCTGATGATGTTGACGATGGATCAAGTGATAATTGTGGTGATTCAATGTTAGTAGGGGCATCTCCTTATGATGATACATTAAGTTTTATCGATCCAGCCACCTATACCGAAACAGGAACACCACTATCTATTACAGTAAACGGAACTGCAGTAAACGGAGTGAATGGTATGGATAGAAGTCCTACAGATGGACTTTTATATATTATTGTAAAGCCTAATGGCGGTGGAAGAAGATTAGCAACACTTGATACTACTACAGGTAAGGCTACCTTAATAGGAAGTGGTAATTTACCAGAGAACTTTGCGAGTATTACATTTGATACAAGCGGTACCTTATATGGTGTTACTGGTGATGGTTCTTCTACTTCTGAAACATTATATACTATTGATACTGCTACAGCCGCAATTACACAAGTTGTAGCGCTAGGAAACGGTAGTGATGGAGAATCTATTGCTTTTAATCCAGAAGATGGTCTTATTTACCACTGGTCTGGGAGGGACACCAACTTTGCTTTTGAAAGCATAGACCCGGTATCATTAACTGTCACCCCTATTACCGTAACTGGTTTTGCTACAGATGAAATATTTGGTGCGCAATATATAGGCAATAACACCTTTATTTTAGCAAATTTAGATCAAGAGTTTGTTACGATGACTACTACAGGTGTTTCAACTTCAGTAGGAACTACAGCGCCAAATTACTACAAAGGCCTTGAGTTTATGAATGACTCAAGTGTTACTGTAAGTATTGATCAAGAAGACTTTACTTGTGCAGATTTAGGTGATAATACAATCACTCTAACCGTAACCGATAACGCAGGTAATTCAAGTACGTGTACAACTACCGTAACGGTGGAGGATAATGTTGCACCAGTTGCTAATTGTGTAGCGCCTTTTACTGTTCAACTGGATGCCAACGGACAAGCTTCTATTACAGCAGCCGATATCAATGATGGCTCAACAGATAACTGTAGTGTTGATACAACCAGTATTGATATTACTGATTTTGATTGTTCGAACATTGGTGACAACACGGTGACTCTTACCGTAACTGATACTTCGGGTAACTCAAGTACATGTACCACTACGGTAACGGTTGAAGATAATGTAGCACCAGTAGCCAACTGTGTAGCTCCTTTTACTGTTCAGCTTGATGCTAATGGTGAAGCTTCTATTACAGTAAACGATATTGATAACGGTTCTACCGATGCTTGTGGTATCGCTACCACCTCTATCGATGTGACTGACTTTGATTGTTCTAACGTTGGTGACAATACAGTTACCTTAACTGTGACTGACGTTAACGGAAATACTTCTACGTGTACTACTACAGTTACAGTAGAAGATACTATCGCCCCAACTATCATTTGTGCAATGGATACGTTAGTTAGTACCGATCCGGGAGATTGTTATGCAACAGTAACCTTCCCAGATGCTTTGGCAACAGACAACTGTTCTGGTGTGACCGTAGCACAGACTGACGGATTACCTTCTGGTAGTCAGTTCCCGGTGGGTGTATCGACTATTGAGTTTACTGCTACTGATGCAAGTGGTAATACAAGCGTATGTACGTTTGATATCACTGTAGAAGACAACGAAGCACCGTTGGCTGTATGTGAGAATATCACCATTCAGTTAGATGAATTTGGTTCAGCTTCCATTACTGCTGCTGATGTAGACGGTGGTTCAACAGATGCTTGTGGTGTGGATACCATTGCTATCGATCAAGATACTTTTGATTGTTCTAACGTAGGTGACAACAATGTAACCTTAACGGTGACCGATGTAAATGGAAATACATCAACTTGTACAGCTATCGTAACCGTGGAAGATATCACAGCACCTGATGTGGTTTGTCAAGATATTACCGTTCAGCTTGATGCTACTGGTTCAGTTAGCATTACAGGGATGGATGTAGATGGTGGCTCTACCGATGCCTGTGGCATTGCTAGTTACGACCTAGATATGGATACCTTTGATTGTTCCAACGTTGGAGTGAATGCTGTAGAATTAACCGTAACAGATAACAATGGCAATACAGCAACTTGTACGGCTATGGTAACAGTAGAAGATAACACATCGCCAGATTTAGTTTGTGCTGACTTCACCCTTGAATTAGGAGAAGATGGTACCGCTACCTTATTGCCAGGTGATGTAATTGCGAGCAATGACGATGCTTGTGGTATCGATACCACAGCAGTGGATATTACAGAGTTTGACTGTAGTGATATTGGTACACCGGTTACCGTTCAAGTATTTGTTAGCGATGTAAACGGAAACTTAAGCACGTGTTTTGCTGAAGTAACAGTAGTAGATGTAATGGCACCGGTTGTTACGTGTCCTACAGACCAAACCGTAACAGCAGACTCAAGCGGAAGCTATACAATCCCTGATTATTTTGCAACAGGAGAAGCATCCGCTATTGATAACTGTACCAGTGATGTGACAATCACTTCACAAGACCCTGCAGCAGGTGAGTTATTATCTGAAGGTGTGTACACAGTTACACTTACTGCGGAAGATGATAATGGAAACGTTGGTACGTGTACCTTTGAGTTGACCGTTGATCCGGAATTAGGTGTGCAAGGAGCAGATACTTTAGGTACTGTTCAGTTATACCCTAACCCAGCAAACAATCAAGTAACGATTGGGAACCCATCACAAAACAATTTGAAAGAAGCAGTTATCTATGACCTTACGGGTCGTGTGATCCGCACTATCAACTTGAATGGAATGGGCGCTGAAAAAACTATTGATATCACCAATCTTGCAAGTGCTACATATTTAGTACGCATTAGCAGTGAAAATGGAGCTGTTACAAAACAGTTGATTAGAGAATAAATTAGTTATTACTAGTTTTTAAGTTGAAACCCGAAGGTGTAATACCTTCGGGTTTTTTATATCCATTATTTAATATAGTTATAGATACAATCAGATGTTATATGTATTATAAACAGTTATTTCAGCATTTATATAGTAGATAATATTTCAGCCCTATTCCCAACTTCATCCTCCCTAATAAATAATATCTTTACAAAAATTTCTTTTGAAACGCTAACCCATGAATTTAACCATTGAAAACATTGTATTAGTAGGTTCCTTATTGCTTTTTATCAGCATTATTGTGGGTAAAACGTCTTATAAGTTTGGAGTCCCCACGTTATTACTCTTTTTGGCAATAGGAATTCTAGCTGGCTCGGAGGGAATTGGTGGTATTCGTTTTGATGACCCACAACTAGCACAGTTTATTGGTATTGTTTCCCTTAACTTCATTTTGTTCTCTGGAGGGTTGGATACCAACTGGAAGGCGGTAAAACCTATCTTACGAGAAGGTATTGCTTTATCTACCTTAGGGGTCTTACTCACAGCAGTTTCATTGGGAACCTTTGTGTGGCTACTGACTGATTTTACCATTTATGAAAGTATGCTTTTAGGCTCAATAGTTTCATCTACCGATGCTGCTGCTGTTTTTTCCATTTTGCGTTCTAAAAGCCTGGCACTAAAAACTAATTTACGCCCTACCCTAGAATTAGAAAGCGGTAGTAATGACCCTATGGCGTATGTGCTAACACTTGCTTTTTTAACCTTAGTTATTAACCAAGACCAAAGTATTCTATCTATTATACCCATGTTTTTGCAACAAATGGTATTGGGGGCTATTGCTGGGTTTATATTTGGTAAAGTAAGCAAGTTTATCATCAATAAAATTAAATTGGATTTTGAGGGTCTTTATCCGGTATTAGTGATTGCCCTAATGTTTATAACCTTTTCGGCAACCGACTTTTTAGGTGGGAACGGGTTTTTGGCTATCTATATTTGTGCAGTGTATTTAGGGAACCAAGATTTAATACATAAAAAAACTATTTTAAAAATGTATGATGGGCTAGCTTGGTTGATGCAAATTGTATTATTCTTAACCCTAGGGTTATTAGTGTTCCCAAAGCAGGTGGTTCCTATTATGGGAGTTGGACTGCTTATCTCATTGTTTTTAATTTTTGTGGCACGACCAGTAGGGGTCTTTCTTAGCTTGATATTTTTTAAAATGAAACTTCGCAGGCGGTTTTATATCTCATGGGTAGGTTTACGAGGGGCCGTACCTATTGTATTTGCTACCTACCCACTTCTAGCGGGTATTGATAAGGCTAATATGATTTTTAATATCGTATTTTTTATATCGGTTACTTCGGTATTATTTCAGGGTACAACTTTGTCTATAGTAGCAAAATGGTTGAATGTAGGCTTACCTGAAACTTCTAAAAAATTATCAGCTACCGATTTGCTATTATCTGAAAACCCAAAAGCAGAAATGAGAGAGTTTACCATAAGCCCCAATTGTTATGCTGTTGACAAAGAAATAGTGGAATTAGGGTTTCCAAAAAATGCAATTATTGCGATGATTAAACGCAACGGTAGTTACATAACGCCCAATGGTTCAACCATACTGAAAGCACAAGACAATTTAATCGTACTTGCGGATCAAGTTGAAATATTTGAAGATGTACACAAAACTTTAACTACCCCTTAATTACAAAATGTTACCACTAAAAACTGCTATCGTTTTTACATTATAGCGTTTGTAAAAGTTTATGATTTCATTAAAGTATTGTACAAGTTCAATCCTGTACTTTTAAAACTGCAAAAAACAAACTGTATGTACCGCATTAAAACAGCATTATTCTTATCAATAGCTTTTCTTATAGTCGTAAGTTGTAATACAAAGAAAAAGGATGATTCTTCAGTAAAAGAAAAAGAAAGCATTCAACAAGAGAAAAAGAAACCTAAAGGGCTTCAAAAAGGCTGTTATGTGTATAATGATAATAGATCAACAATTTCATTGCAAGTAATGAATAAAGAAAATACAGTTAAAGGTACTTTGTTATTTGCCTTAGCGAGAAAAGATAAAAATACAGGCCGTTTTATTGGGCATGTGAAAGATAGTATTCTACTTGTTGATTATACATTTGAATCAGAAGGTGTAGAAAGTGTTCGAGAGGTCGCTTTTCGTATTAAAAATGACACCTTACTACAAGGATACGGCCCTACAGAGATGAAAGATGGTAAACGTGTTTTTACCAATCCTTCATCACTTACTTTTGACACTAAATTTCCGTTAGTGAAAAAGCCTTGTGTGGATTAAATTGCGTTTAAGGATTGTTCGTATCAATCTTTGGTGGCTTTACCACAAAAGGTGTGAACCAGTCCCACGTTACTCCTATCGATAAGCGCGGAAAACTATCCACAAACCGATAGTTATAATCATCAAACCCAAAGCTAAATGCCGTGAAAAATCCTAAATCCGTATCCCAAGGGTACAAGACCCCATAGGTTTTAGAACGGTATGGATCGGTGGAAGGATGCGACCCTAAATGTAGGAATACCTCCTGTCCTACTGTGTAACGCATACTTTTGCAATACCCTGTAAATTCATAACCCAATTCAAATTGATGCCGCCCATAAATAGCAATATCTTTTGGGTTATAGCCTCCAAAATCAAAAAGTCCCATAAAGTTATTGTGGTACAACTGATACGTAAACGTATACGAATGAATCCGTTTTGGATTGTTCTCTGCATCAAAACGGTTTACCCGATAGTTAAGTGACAGCCTAGAGAGGTTTGTAGAAAAGTTTCCACTTTTACGATTCAGTATAGCTGAAAGGTCGGTGTCATCGGTAATGGTTTCGTAAACGGCCTGTCCTTCTTCAGATTCATCTTCAAATTCAGTACTAAAAGCAGCTCCCGTTTGTCCGTTACTATAATGACCTGTTTCAATGGCCATAGTGAGGAAATTATTGTTATTTGTTCTCAATATGGATTGCCAACCCAATAAAGCTTTGTATGAAGGCGTTTTTACTGGTTTTGAGTTCCCTTGATACATTCGCAACTGAGGTTGTAAGGTAAGATAAAAGGCATCGCCTCGTACAATACTGTCTCTCGTTAATGATTTTCGAATGTCGTTATATACGCCGTAATATACAACGGGTTTTGCGTCGAACAAAATTTGTTCGTATTCATTATTCCCAAAACCACCCGATAAATAAGGCCGCTGTGCTATGGGGTAATAATCCTTAAATGCTGAAAAATCCTGTTCTTCCTTTTTCTGTGCTACAGCACTAACTGTTAGTAATAAAAAGAAGGTTGTGAATACTAATTTCATAATGATTCAATACTAGTTATAAAAAAGAAGTTAAAAAGGATAGCCAATAGCAAAGTTAAATACGGGGTTATCTGCTTGAAAATCGAAACGCTCGCCTTCAGGTAAAGAGGGATCGTGAAAAGGCGCTGCTAAATCAAACCGTAGTACAAAACCCTGAATATCTACTCTTAAACCGACTCCTGCACCCATTCCTAATTCACTAATAAAACTAGAACTAAACTTTCCTTGTCCGTCTAATGCCTCATTGGCTTTCGAATTCCAAATGTTTCCAGCATCGGTAAATACAGCGCCTTTTAAGTACGAAAATAACGGAAACCGATATTCTACATTAGCTTCTAACCGAATGTTTCCGGTTTGGTCAAAGAACGAATCACCCGTATCACTCCCATCATAAGTTCCAGGTCCTAAAGAGCGAATTTGAAAGGCTCGAACGCTATACGGACCCCCAGAAAAATACTGTTTTACATACGGTAATACATCTGAGTTCCCATAGGCATATCCATAGCCTGCAAATAACCGAGTAGCAATGGTTTGCTCTTTTCCGAAGTTAAAATGATACCTGCCATCTATATCGGCTTTGGCGTATTGCGCATATTCTAATCCCAAAAAGGTTTTAGGCTCACCTGCTTCTTCAGTTTGCCCTAATAAACTAATGGAATTTCCGGCAACGTCCAGAGTAGCATTCAGGTAAAATTGGTGGGTGTCTTGCGTATCTACCATTCCGTTATAGGTAAAAGAATAGGTAAGCCCCGATATAAACTCTTGATCAAAACTACGCTGTAAAAAAGGGTTCTCTTCTAAAATAGCATCAAACTCTTCGGTAGTATCAGAAAGTCTTGTGTAATTTATAGATATTGGATTTATATCGTGTGTAACATAGCGATTTGCTCGCCACGAATAACCAAATAAAGCAGTACCCGAAAGCAAGGTGTATAATTTACTTCGGTTTAAATAATTAACCCCTATACTGGTTTTAGTCTTCGGAATGGAATATTCAAAAAAATCATCATCAATTTTAAATGGTGAAATAACCCGCGGAAAAATAAGTTCGGTTTTTAACCCTAGATCTAGACTGGTTCTTCCAGTACTGTTACTGCCACCGCCGGCTTGGAATTCATATCCAGCATTTGCAGTAATATTTAACGTTTCGCCTCCTTTAAATAAATTACGGTTGCTAAAAGTTAAAGCCAAATGTGGCCCAGCAAAATTGTTCGATTTGGTGACGGCTTGCAGTTCAGCCCGAATCGCTCGTTTATTTAATGGCGATAGAAAAATATCGGCTTCTAGTATACCTAAAGAATCGGTTGCTGAAGAATCTTTTACCCTATACTGAATATTGACGAATTTATACGCGCCAATGGTTGACAACCGCCTCGCTGTATTTCGAGAAGTTTCGGGATTGTAATACGCTCCTTCTTCTAAGGTTACAAACGGGTCTAAATGTTTCGGTTTAAAAAAAGTTCCTTTTTGTATATAGTTTTTATCCTGAAATCGAACCGTATCCATTGTTGTGGAATCCGTTTGCACATCGTTATTTGGATAAATATTTACTTTTGAAATTTTATATGGAATAATGCCTTTTGTAGGTACTTCATTTTTCAACCTTAAATATAAATCAAACCGTTTGTTGTCATATTGATTGGTATCCGTCTCAAAAATTAGGAAGCCAGGATTAAAATTATAGTAGCCTTTTTTCTTTAAATCGTTATCTATACGTTCGCGTTCCAGCTTCATATTCGATAAATCAAATCGCATACCGGGTGTCAATTTTGAAGTCGCCACACTACTTTGCATATCACTGTAAATAGGCTGGGGCAAACTATCTAATTGATAGGTTTCCATTTTGTAAGGCGTAGGAACATTTACGGTGTATTTTATAGAAGCTTCGGGTTTATTTTCGCTTTCAGTAAATTCTGAACTGGCAGTACTATAGAAAAAACCAGTATTTTCCAATCGGTTTAATAATATCTGCTCAACTTGGTAAGGTTCCACATCAGATTGATAAACAGGTTCTTCTCCTATTTGTTTATACAACCATTTGTTTAAAAATCCGGGTGTAGAATCTTGTACTTTATAGTAATAATATAGCCCTGGGTACATCCCTAAAAACTTTTTATTAGGATCTGGCCGCAGCGTATTTTCTAAAGCAGTTTTTAACTGAGCTTGGTTTTTAATAGTAGAATCTGCCTTAATTTCTATTTCGGCACCGGTATAAAGCCGTTCTTCTTCGGGAATGAATTTTTTCACACTACAAGCTTGTAGTAGAAGGAAAAAGCATGCTATTAAACCTACTTGTTTATGTGTTATAGTTACGTTCACGTCGTTACTTGTTATCTTTTTGTTCTTTTTCGGTTTCTGTTTCAGGGTTTTCTTCTTCTTTAGATTGTGATCGAAGCATGGCATCCCATAAATCCTTAAACTCATTAAATTCTTGTGTAAAAATTAGCGCAATACCACTTACAATGGTTTGCCCATCTATTACATTTTCAAATTCATTTCTTCGGAAGCCTTTTAATCGGTAGCGCCCGTTTTCAGTTAAAATGTACTCTAAACTTACATTTCCAATTAAAGGTGCTGGCTCTCCAGATGAACTGCTGCCTTGTATATCTACTTCACTACCCACACTTACAATAAGGCGATCGTTAAACAATTTCTTTCTAGCAGCAATATCCAATTGGGTACGCTCTTGTGGGGAATCACCCTGATAATCGGTATAACTATCCAAACCAAAGTCTAGCTCTACTCCCGTATCGCCCAATAATTTATCTGAAAAAACATTCAACTGATCAGACAGCGCATCATTCAAGTTGTCTCGTGCAATGCTTGCCGCTCCTCCTCTACTCCCATCACTACCGGGCTCTGGGTAAAAACGATTCAATACCAATAATGAAAATACTTGTTTGTTCAATTCGTTCTCTTGCTGATTCAATTGTTGGATACGACCATATACTTGTCCGCCAACCGAACCTTGTTCGTCTTCCGGCATATCTAAATTAAATGAAATTTTAGGCTGCATCAACTCGCCATCAACATTTAAATACACATAAAAAGGCAATACCTGTCTGTATTTGTTTTTAACCGAAGGATCTGCACCTGAAGTCTGCGAAGCCATTAACGGCGAAGCGGAAGCCTCTACATCATAAATAGCACGAACATCCAATTTGGCATCAAACGGATCACCAGACCAAGTGATACGGCTACTGGGGTCTAATTCGAATCTTCGGTTCACTACGTTATATAGATTCATTTCATAATGACCGTCGGCAACTTCATACACACCACTAAGATTCATTCTTCCGTTCGGGTTCATTGTGAAATTAAACTCCCCTTCTCCCGAAACTTGAAAATTGTCACCGGTTTCTTCATCAATAATAATTTTCACTTGTGCTTCTTTCCCAATATTTAAATCTGCTGAAATATCAAAACCGGTAACCGTGGCTGTTTGTTCTTCGGTTCTGGTTAAAATAGCATCTGGATTTTCGCGATTTACAAAAATTACAATTCCGTCACGTTCTTCAATATTCACGGCTGCTGAAGGCATCACATAGGTAACATCGGTATTAGAACCGACTGTTAGGGAACCTTTTAATACAGGAATTTGAAGGTCACCCGACAATGTAGCATCAGCATCAAAAGTTGCGGTTCCGTACAGGAAGTCATTATCATCTTCGGTGGCGTTTAGCACTTGAAAATCTTTGGCTTTTAACTGTAAATCAAAGGTAGGGTTAACAAGGTTTTCAGTGCCAATACTACCTGAAGCAGCAAAAGTATTGCCGTTTTCATCTGCTATTGTAAAATCGGACATTGAAAGCCCTTTGTTGTCAATGTTGAGTTCTTCATCGGCCAACGTAAAGGCGGCGTTTAGTTTTGCTACCTTAAAATCAGCATTAGAGAAAAGCAAGTTTCCTTTATAAACCGGTTCATCTAACGTCCCATTAACAGTAAACTGACCAGAGAAACTACCATCAGCTTCTGTAACTTCACCTTGTGTAAAGCCTTCCAACGCTTTCATTTTAAATTCGTTGATGTCTATATCTAAATTCAAGTTGGGTGTTTCAGTGGTTGCTACATAATCACCCGTTATATCCATATCGATAGCGCCTTCTTTTAAAGCTGCATTAAAATCGTATCCATTTCCACCAGTAGAACCGGCATCGACGCTTAGTGTTCCTAAGTTTACATCTAACAAACTAAGTTGTTGAATATCGATATCGGCCAATAAGCCTGTACTGCCAAAAATATCTTCTACTACAACTTGACCGTTTAATATTCCAGTAGCTAACTTCTCTTCAGGGTTTAAATAATTGAGGAATTCACTTAATTTGAAATTTTCAAAAAGGACACCCACATGGTCTTTCTCATTAGGTAGTTTATCTGTAAATTCAAGTGATTGGTCATTTCTGCTGAAACGAAATTCATTAAATTCAATTTTCGATTCACTTAAAAGCACTTCATTATTAGCCGGAACCCTCCAAGGGTTTTTCTGAATAATCAACGAATCGGGATTTACGTGGAACCGAAGCTTGTCACTTGTACCCGTTATTTCAGATTGAATTTGAATTAACTTTTCATCTTCGTAATATGAAAGAAAATCCAGTAATAGCTTTTCACCATCCTTATTTCCTTTTATTTCTGTTTTTTGAATCGCCAATGGCCCAGCATTAATTGCATTAAAGCCTGCATTAAACTGAAAGTCGTCCTGACTCGTTCGCATAGAAACCTCAAGACTGTCCAATTCGTTTCCGCCGTAATTAATATGCGGTGCTACGATATTTGCTGTTAATAATCGTTCTTTTTCCTTAAAATCGACTGATAAGTCTATCGTGTCCATGTCTTTCACATTGACTAGAAACACTTCGTTTAAAACGGGTGATTGCCGGATGGTTCCTTTTACCGTTAAATCTACAGGGTTTTGTAAAGTATCTGTATTCACGGGTTTTTTAGAAAAGTAACTGAAAATATGTTTTTGAACAGCCGCACTAAATCGTTGTGGGTCGGTATTCGATTCTAAAGTTAGGTTCAGCATTTTATTGTCGACCCATATTGATGTCGTATCGCTACTAACGTGAGCCGTAGCCAAAAGACTACCCAATAAATAACTTTTATCGTCATACACCACCACGCCATCGCCAATGGTCGAAATAACGTCAAAACTGTCGCCATTGCTTACAAAATCGGCATTCAGTTGCATTCCAGCACGCACATAGCGGTCCATTAATCCCAATGCTTCTAAATCAGCACCTATTAGATGAAGGTCCAAACTTGCTTCAGGCGCAACAGAATCCAACACTACGGAAGCGTTTAAATCTAAATTCAGGTTTTTATCCTTGTATTTTGAAACAATATCCCCTTTTCCGTTTTTTACGTTTCCAGAGATTTTTAAATCCCGAATTTTATAGTCGTTCATCTGGAAGCTATCTACCACTACTTCAGCAGTTGCATCTAAGGTATTTATGGTTGTCCCTTTTCCTTCTGCGGAAGCTGTTAATGATAATTTCCCAAACTGTTCATCTTGTAACAATTCGCCAACATTGTATTCCTCTATGTTGAAATCGGCATTAAAAGCCAGCTCATCTGTATTTTTGAAGTTTCCTTTTACGGTTACTACCCCTTGCGAAGTAGTTAAATTAGCATCTGCTGTAATATCATCGGGGGTTCCGCTTGCGGTACCACGCAATGCGATATCCTGTGGAAGCTGAACACCTAATTCTTCTTCCGAAACAAATTGAACGAGATCACTTTTTATAGTTTCGGCCGTGAATGAAGGAACATTGAAAGAAAGTTGCTCAGGATCGGTTGCATTATAAACTGTTGCTGTAGCCGAAACATACGTCGTTTTTCCCCAATTCACCTTCGCAGATGGAATTTGCAAAGCACTCAATACACCATTAGCTCTAATAGTTCCTGAGATAGGGTGTTTACTCGCGGTTTTTAAATATTCGTTGTTTTTTAAGTCTGGCTGAAATTGAAAAACATCTTGTAAGGCAACCCTAAACGAAGGAATAGTTAAGTTGGCTTTTGTAGTTTCTGGGGAATTAATCAATGTATTTAAACTGGCGTATTGTAATGTAGCATTTCCAGAAAGGCTACTGTTATTGGCTGCAACCGAAAGGTCGGACACGTTCATATTTGTATCAGTAACGGCAAGGTTTACCGCAGCTTTATGGACTGAATTTCCGGACCCTTCTTGAAACGAGAGGTTTTCTAAGTTAAGATTGGCCGTTTTGTCTTTTAATGAAATGTCTGATGCTTGTAATTCCAGATTAGATATAGAAACAGCATTGGGATTAAAAGTTCCCTTAACAGGTTTTGCATCGTCAATTGAGTAGCTGATATTATTTTCAGAAAAATCAATTTCAGCTATGGAAAGAAGAAGATTAGGCCATAAAGAGGCGTTTTCTGATACTACATCGCTTTCTTCTGCTTCAACAGCTTCCTCTTTATTTGATTTCATATCTATTGCCACAATGGATTTGTTAAGCTCCAGTGTGCCTATTTCAAAATCTTGATTGGTCAAGTCAATTTTAGGTACTTCAGCATAAAAATCAATCAAATCTACTTCGGCGCTCAAGCCTTGTACATTATCTTGATAGGTTGCAAAGACGTTTTCAATGGTAAGTTCGTCTATCGCTAAAAATGGTAAAGGAACATCTGCAGGCGGCGTGGCAGGCACAGGGTTTTGAATATATTTTATGCGGCTGTTTTTAATAGTTCCTTCCGAAGCCCTAAAATCCATGTTTTCTATGTCGGTTTTGTCCATTTCAAGTTCTAACTCACCAACTGTAAATCGACTATCAATGCCTAAAACGGCATCATTGTAAACAACATCAAAATCTTCAAAATTTAAATCACCTATAATAATATTCATAGGTGCCGACGTGGTGTCGGTTGCGACGATGGTAGTGTCTTCCGAAGCAAAAGCATCAATCAAAAACTGAAGGTTATAACCCGAAACTGAATCTTTACGAATAATATTGGCACGCAGACCTTCCCAATCAACCGATTCTACGCCAACACCGTTTCCGCGAATGATGGGCCAAAGTGGTACATCTGCTTCCAGTGATTTTGAATAAACAAGTGTATCACCTTTTTTGTCTTCCAGGAACAAACCTTTCAGCATAATATCACCGTCAAAGGTGATAAAAAGCTTTTCTATTTCAACCTTGGTATTCGTTTTATCGGATACATATGAAACAACTTTATCTACGATAATGCCTTGCCCCCAAGGACTTCTAATAAACAAAACAAGTAATAGAAGAAATACCAATATCCCTAACATTACCCTTGCAATGCGTCGGAATATGCGGTATTTCTTTTTTCGAGCCTTACTTTTAGGCTGTGTAATAGTTGTTTTTTCTGTGTTCTTTTCCAAATTGTAATGAGATAACGCTTAAGTATAAGAAATCACTCACAAAATATGGTTTTCTGAAATAGTTTTTAGTTATAGAAATGATAACTTTTTAAATAATTTTTCAGAAAAAAGAACAACCGCTAAGCTGTTTTGAGATAATATTTCTTCCGAAGCCAAAATGAAATCCGAACCAGTAAAATTAAAGCCGGTACTTCAACCAACGGACCAATAACCCCTGCAAACGCTTGCCCAGAGTTAAGACCGAATACCGCAATAGCCACTGCAATGGCGAGTTCAAAGTTGTTTCCGGCAGCTGTAAACGAAATAGCAGCGTTTTTATCATAGTCTGCTCCCATCGCTTTACTGAAAAAGAAACCAATGATAAACATCAACGCAAAGTAGATTAATAATGGAACCGCAATGATTACAACGTCCATTGGTATTTCTACAATTAATTCTCCCTTTAGAGAAAACATAACTACAATTGTGAACAATAAGGCAATTAAGGTTAAAGGTGATATTGCGGGTATAAATGTTTCTGTGTACCACTTTTCTCCTTTTGCTTTCACTAAAATAAGACGACTTAAAATTCCCATTAAAAACGGAATCCCTAAGTAAATAGCAACGCTTTCTGCAATAGTAGCGATGGAAATATCGACGATAGCTCCTTCAAACCCGAAGTATGGTGGTAGTATTGTTATAAACAACCACGCGTAAAAACTATACGCAAATACTTGAAATATACTGTTTAAGGCGACTAATCCGGCTCCATATTCGCTACTTCCTTCAGCAAGATCATTCCATACCAATACCATTGCAATACATCGTGCGAGACCAATAAGAATAAGCCCTACCATATATTCAGGATAATCATGTAAAAAGGTGATTGCCAAAACAAACATTAACACTGGACCAATAATCCAGTTAAGAATCAAGGATATAGAAAGTATTTTTACATTTTTAAATACTTTAGGCAGCAGTCTAAAATTTACTTTTGCTAAAGGCGGATACATCATCACGATAAGCCCAATCGCGATTGGAATATTAGTACTACCAGAACTAAAGGAATCAACTATTTGAGGAAAGGAAGGGTAAAAATACCCAATCCCAACTCCTATTGCCATCGCAATAAAAATCCATAGGGTTAGATAGTTGTCTAAAAAACTTAATTTTTTCATTATTCTGATTCGTTTTAGTTTTTTTCTATAAAATTTTGATATTCTTCAGCCGTGAGAAGGGTATTTAGTTCTTCTGTATTATCAATCTTTATTTTTATCATCCAACCATCAGAATAAGGTGTGTCATTCACCGCCTTTGGGGTATCGTTCAAAGTTTCATGGATTTCTGTAACTTCTCCTTTAATAGGTATAAACAAATCGCTTACGGTTTTAAGAGCTTCCACAGAACCAAAAACTTCGTTTTGATCAAATTCATCCCCTACATTAGGCAAATCAACATAGACGATTTCACCCAATTCCTTTTGTGCAAAATCTGTTATACCAACAGTACCGATTGAATCGGTTACCTTTATCCAAGTATGTTCTTTTGAATATTTTAAATTTTCAGGTAATTTCATAGTTATTTTTTTATTCGCCATTTCGTAAATTATCGGCATACGCATTGGGCAAGCTACTTTCTTCTACTGCTTTTACTGCTTTTTCAATATCGTAATCAAACCTTACAAATTCTACTGAAATAGCATCCTTGTTTTTAATTGAAGCATCTTCATCAATATTCAATATAATGTAACCTCCTCTGTTGTCGCTATCTTTTGGTTTGCCAACTGAGCCAATATTAATGGCGTGCTTAAAATGAACTTCACTTTCTGTTGAAGCATCTAAGATTCTGTGATATGGTTTATGGGTATGCCCAAAACACATAACATCTGCATCGGCTTGCTCCATAATACGAAGCATGCTTTTTTCTGCCCTATCTTCAAATAGATATTCGTTAATACGACGCGGACTACCATGGACAAATAATACATTCAGCTGATCGTCGTTTAACTGAAACTCCAATTTAATATGAGCTGGCAACGTGCGTAGGTACTTTCTGTTTTTGTCGTTCACCAATTCGTTGGTTAAAGAAATAGAAACTGCCCCATTGGCTTTTTCTTCATCAGTTTTATAAGCACATCCACAATCGTCACTGCTTCTACCAATACCAAAATCATAGTTGCCAGCGATGGTAGGAATGTTTCTTTTTTTAATTTCTTCAATTACCTCATTTGGCCAAATGTTGTAGCCAACTAAATCGCCAAGGCAATACATAGCATCAACATCCTGCTTTTCAACATCTTTAAAAAATGCTTCTAAGGCTGGTAAGTTGGCGTGTATGTCACTAAATAAAGCTATTTTCATTTTTTAAATTTTTAAATTTTTAAAATTAACAACAACCCGAATTAGGACTACATGAAGCTGCTGGTTCTGCTTTTAATTCAGAAAGCTTTTTCTTTTGTTTAGTTTCAGGTATACCACAGTTTTCTTTTGCCAAACAATCGGTTTGCTTGGTGGTTAATGTGAAATGTCTTCCATTGAAATCTAATCCGTACTTTCCAATCGTAGCTCCTTGATATTCTACTTCAATTTCAAGAGTATCATCTATTTGAAGTGTCTTTTGTGATAATTCAATAATATGACCCAGTTTTTCAGGATGTAAACGGTGGTCATAATCATCTGCTTCCCATAACTGAAAATTAACTACTTCTTCATTTCTAACTGTGCCACCACAGTCGATGAAGTTTTTGGTTACTTTTCCTACTTCGGTCACGTGAAAGTGATTCGGAACTAATGAACCATTAGGCAACTCAAATGCGATGGTTTCAGATTGCGTTAAAATGTTTTTTATTTCAGAAAGTTTCATAGTATATAATTTTATTATCGTAATAATACGATTGATTCATGTAAATTTTTTTTAGCAACAAGTATCGTTAGCTACATCTGTATCTTGGTTTAAAAAAGAAGTTAAAACCGCTTTCATCTCGTCCCAAACAGTTGTATTGATACAGTAACAAACGCTCGTACCTTCTACAGTTCCTTGTATAAGCCCCAAGTTTTTTAATTCCTTTAAATGCTGCGAAATAGTTGCTTGTGCCAACCCTATTTCGTCTACAAGGCTTCCACACACACAACTTTCCGCTTTAAATAAGTACTGTAAAATAGCAACTCTAGCAGGATGTGAAAATGCTTTCGCAAACTGTGCCAGTTGATTTTGTTGTACTGTAAATATTTCAGATTTGGTAATTCCCATTATGTTAATTGTTACATTGCAATATTACGATGAATAAAAATATCTCACAACTTATTTCTGAAAAATCTACAAAAATTACTTCTTATCATACATCAATGCACACATTAAAAACCTTCTTTATCTTTGATACAAATAAATAAACTATGGACTATCAATTAATTAAGAACGAAAAAGAGAACCGTTTTGAGGTTCACATAGAAGGCTTAGTGGCCTTTGCGGATTACAAACTCAATAAAGACAAAATTGCTTTTACGCATACTGAAGTTCCAAAAGAACTTTCAGGAAAAGGCGTTGGTTCTTTTATTGCTAAAGGCATATTAGACTATGCTGCTGAACACGAACTGAAAGTGAAACCATATTGTCCTTTTATTAAAAGTTACATAGACAGACATCCTGAATACCAAGAAAATTCAATATTTCACAATAAAACCGAATAGCTATGAGTACAAAAAATATAGAATTAGTAGCAGAACCCAGAGCCCCGCATTTTGTAGGTGATGGTTTTCGAGTACATAACTTTATTCCCAGCGGATTTAGATTGGACATGGAACGTATGAGTCCGTTTATCATGTTGGATTACAACTCTAAGTTTTACTTCCCTCCCACTGATACCCCAAGAGGTGTGGGCGTACATCCGCACCGTGGCTTTGAAACGGTAACAATTGCGTATAAAGGTAAAGTTGCCCATCACGATAGTAGCGGTGGGGGCGGTGTAATTCAAGAAGGCGGTGTACAATGGATGACGGCAGCGTCTGGTGTGTTACATAAAGAATATCATGAAGAAGAATTCAGTAAAGCCGGTGGTGACTTTCAAATGGTGCAATTGTGGGTAAATCTTCCCGCAAAGGATAAAATGTCGCAACCCAAATACCAAGCGCTTTCTGCTAAAGAAATCAATAGCTATGAGCTACCAAATAATGCAGGGACAGTTGAGGTAATTGCAGGTGCTTATAAAGATACAAAAGGCACGGCCAACACCTTCACCCCCGTACATATGATGAATGCACGATTGAATAAAGGCGGAACTGCTGACTTTTCTTTTCCTGAAAACTACAACACCTGTTTATTGGTTATTGAAGGTAGCGTAACCGTAAATGAAACAGAAACGGTACCGACCGATCATTTTGTATTGTTTGAAAACGAAGGGGAAGCTTTTACCGTAAAAGCTTCGGAAGATGCAGTAGTTTTAGTTTTAAGTGGAGAACCCATTAACGAACCCATCGCTGCCCAAGGTCCGTTTGTAATGAATACCAGAGAAGAATTGACGCAGGCAATAAATGATTTTAATATGGGCAAGTTTGGGTATTTAGAATAGTAAAAAGAATTCAGTAACTTTAAAAAAGCAATGATATGAAAACAGGAACCCTTTTACAACAACTTCCATATCCTGGAAATGAAAAGAGCAAACTAACCCTTCATTTATTTCTTCAAATAATAGGGAAAATACGATTATCGTTATCCCATAGAAAAAATCATTGGTGGTACATAACCGAATATGTAGACACCAAAGGGTTTACAACGGGTCCTATTTTCTATAATTCCGGAGAAAGTACGTTTACTATTACTTTAAACATTCTTTCTCATAAGTTAGAAGTAGATACAAGTAAGGGAGAATCGGCGCAATTTGATCTTCAAGAAGGGTTAACAGTGGCTGACTTTTATAAGAAGCTGCTAGGAATCCTTTCCGACTTTACTATTTCGGTAAATATGGTAGAAAAACCTTACGATTTGGGTATCGAAGAATCTTTTTCTGAAATTACAGCGTATCATCATTACAACCAAGATTATATCACCAAGTTGTGGAAAACCTTTCAATGGGTAGATGGTGTTTTCAAAGAGTTTAGTGGTCGCTTTTATGGAAAAACGTGTCCGGTTCACGTTTATTGGCACTCTATGGATATAGCGGTCACCCGATTTTCAGGTAAAAAAGCGCCACCCATGCCTAAAGAAGCAAGAATATCTGACAAAGATGCGTATACCCACGAGTGTATCAGTTTCGGATTTTGGGCGGGAGATGATAAGATGAAAGAGCCAGCTTTTTATTCGTACACCTACCCTGCCCCAACGGGATTGGGTAAAAAACCATTGCAACCAGATAATGCCTTCTGGATGGATGCCAACGGAAGTCCGATGGCTATTTTAAAATACAACGACCTTCTTACCAAAGAAAACCCTAGAGAAACCTTACTGGCTTTTATGGAGTCTGCTTATCGTGCGGGAGCTAGTTTGGCAAACTGGGATATTGACGAATTAGAAGTTCCTTCTTTAGAAAACGTATAAATCATGTCAAACATTCAAACCATTATTCCGGAACGCGCTGCCAACATTGGTAATTTTATGGTTGGCAGGTTGCTTCCTTTTCGAAGTAAACGAATGGTGGGCCCTTTTGCTTTTATAGATCATATGGGACCCGTAACAATGGACAAACAACAAAACCTTGATGTGCCACCGCATCCGCATATTGGGCTTTCTACCTTAACTTTTTTATTTGAAGGTGCTATTGTGCATCGTGATAGTTTAGGAACTGAAGTAGAAATTAAACCCGGAGCTGTCAATTGGATGACAGCTGGAAAAGGAGTTGTACATTCTGAACGAACACCCGATTATCTTCGGAATACTGAAAAAACATTACACGGATTGCAAATTTGGGTAGCCCTTCCTAAGCAGTTAGAAGCGATGGCCCCTTCATTTCATCATATTAATAAAGAGGATATTCCAGAATGGGTCGAAAATGGTGTAACTATTAAACTGATAGCCGGAGAAGTACTGGGAAAAAAATCACCCGTGCCTGTACACAGTAGTTTATATTTTATCGAGTTAAGAAATACGTCCCGACAGAAAGTTTCACTAGGAAGTGATTTGTTTGGTGAAAGCGGCTTATACATTCTTGAAGGTGCCGTTTACAGTGAAGGAAATACATACGAACCCAAACAAATCATGGTTGCAAAGGACAGTACCTTATGTGAGTTTGAAATGGCTGAAAATTCTACCGTTTATATTTTTGGTGGTGATCCTTTTCCTGAAGAACGACATATACACTGGAATTTTGTAGCCTCGGAAAAAGAAACAATACAAAAAGCAAGAGACGATTGGAAGGCACAACGTTTTCCGAAAGTACCAGGCGAAACTGATTTTGTACCTTTACCCGAATAACCAAAAAATTTCTAGCATGAAAACTGGACGATTAGAAGCTTTTAGCGATGGCGTATTGGCTATTGTAATTACCATTATGGTATTAGAAATGCAAGCCCCAGAAGACACCAGTATTGAAGGCCTGTTAAAAGTACTTCCCGTTTTTGTAAGCTATGTTTTAAGTTTTATTTACATTGGTATTTATTGGAATAACCACCACCATTTAATGCAAGTGACCGAAAAAGTTAATGGTGGTATTTTATGGGCTAATTTGCATCTACTTTTTTGGTTATCACTTATCCCTTTTGCAACAAGTTGGCTAGGTGAAAACCACACACAACCATTACCCATTGCTTTATATGGCGCTGTTTTATTAATGAGCGCTATTGCTTACCGAATATTAGAATCGGCCTTAATTAAGCATCACGATGAAAATTTTGTACTTAAAAAGTTGACCAAAAAAGGTAGCAAAGAGAATATTTCGATACTTATTTATGTGGTAGCTATCCCATTATCTTTTGTAAATACATTGATAGCGATAGGTTGTTTTATTTTGGTTGCCATATTTTGGGCAATACCTGATAAGCGAATAGAAAAAGTACTATCCAATTAATACGGCTTAAAGTTTTTATCAGCCAACGATTTTCTCACTCGGCTTAAACTTTCCGGAGTAATGCCTAAGTATGAGGCTATCATCCATTGTGGTACGCGCAATAGTAAATCGGGGTATAATTCAATGAAGTTTAAATATCGCTTTTCTGCGGAAGCGCCTAACAACAAATCAATTCGTTTTTGAAGATGTTGAATGTGATTATGAAGTAACTTTTTATTGAATTTTCTGAAAGAAGTACTTAGTTCTGAGGCCTTTTCAATAAATTCATCTGTTATAAAAACTACTTCGGCGTCTTCTATTGAATCAATAATAAAATAGGAAAGGTCGTTAAAGTAAATACTACCTCTATCACCTATAAACCAATTTTCTGGAGCAAATTGTACAATGTGTTCTTTGCCGCTTTCATCCAAAGTATAAGCACGAAGCAGCCCTTTTTCAACAAACATAGAAGCTTTACAGGTTTCCCCTTGTTGCAGCAGTACTTCGCCTTTTGAAAAAGCTTCAGAACGTAAAAAGGGAGTCAACTCATTGAATTGCGATTGGGTTACCCCACCCCTATTCATTATGTATGATTGAAACGTCTCGCATTCCATACCAAAACTTTAGTTTATTTTGAAGGCTCTTTCTTTTTCTTCGGAGGCATCGGTCCACGTAGATGCACAACTAATCCGTTTAAAAAATTCCGAAGAAATTGATCGCCACATTCCATATACTTTGGGTGATCTTCCTTCCGGAAAATAGCGCCTAATTCACTCTTAGAAACCCTAAAGTCTACTAAAGAACAAATTTTTACAATATCGTCATCACGTAACTTATGTGCTACGCGAAGTTTTTTCATAATGTCGTTGTTAGATAATGCCATATTATTTTATATAATTGATTCTTTAAATTTAATATCAAGCGTTTTCTGCAATTGATGAATGTCTTGCAATTCACTTGGTAAAATTAGCGCAATGGAAGATCCCGTTTTTCCGGCTCTGGCCGTACGCCCACTTCGATGGGTGTAATATTCTTGTTGATCAGGCAATTGGTAATGAATTACAAAACCGAGGTTATTTACATCAATTCCTCTCGCAGAAACATCAGTAGAAACAAGTATCTGTACTGCTTCTTTCTTAAAAGCACGCATTACTTTATCACGTTCTTTTTGTTGCATGTCGCCTTCTAGTGCTTCTACTGAAAAACCATCTTCTTTTAAAATTTTAGTAAGGTTTTGAGTGCCAGCTTTGGTACGGCAAAAGATAATTCCGCGGTCGTCTTTCAAAGTATCCATTAACCTGATTAACGTTTCAACTTTATCTTTTAAGGCTGTTTTTATGTAGTAGTGTGAAATGTTAGCATTTACCAACGAATTTTTATTCACTTCAATTTTCACTGCATTGGCATCCATGTAGGTTTTTACAATCTTCTTTATATCCTCTGGCATAGTAGCCGAAAACAACCACGTACTGCGTTGCTTGTTTGCTTGCTCTAATATTTTATTAAGGTCTTGTTTAAAACCCATGCTCAGCATTTCATCAGCTTCATCTAAAACCAAGGTTTTGATGGTATGTAAATTAATTTCACCTCGTTTCATTAAATCCATTAACCGTCCAGGAGTAGCGACGATGATGTGGGTTGGACGTTTTAACCTTTTTATTTGAATATCAATTTTTTCACCACCGTACACCCCTTCAGCAAAAATCATTTCGGGAGCATATTTGGTAAACTTAAAAAGCTGTTTCTGGATTTGTTGAACCAACTCCCGAGTTGGTGCTAAAATCAAGGCTTGCACAACAGCATTGGACGCATCGATATTTTGCAATAATGGCAAGCCATACGCTGCGGTTTTACCAGTACCTGTCTGTGCTAAACCAACTAAATCGGTCTTCGATTTTAACAAAAGTGGAATGACAGCTTCTTGAATTTCGGTAGGAGTTGTAATATTCAACTCTTTTAATGCTTTTATATATTCTTTTTGAATTCCTACTTGTTGAAATGTTGCCATATAGCCTACTTTTTAGAATGCAAAGGTACGTTTTATATTCTGGTAATAGAACGTATCGTCTTTTTTAGAAGCCTATCGAGACTATTTTTTTTTGACCATAAACACCTAATATAAAGCAACCTACGACTAAACAAAATCATTCTATTTAAAATTAATCTAAATAAACTTTGAAGAAAGAAAAAGGGTTATTAGTTTTGCGTCAAAATTAACTATTTATATCAAGTCTAAATAATAATAAATGTATAAATTAACCCAACTAATTCTATTTTTCCTAGCTATTACAGGTGCTACGGCACAAACAGCAAATATTGAAGGAACTGTTACAGACGCAAATGACACACCACTTTTAGGTGTAAATGTATTTGTGAAAAATTCTCAAAAAGGAGCACAAACCGATACGAATGGGCATTTTAAAATTAATAATATTTCTGAAGGAACTCATACAGTTTACTTTTCTTATGTAGGATTTAAAAATCAAGAAGTAACTGTTACCCTTACTCAAAATGAAACCAAAGAACTTCCTTCAATCACTATGTACGAAGGAAATGAAATTTTACAAGAAGTAGTGGTTAATGGGGAACGCCGAAATAAATTTTCCCGTAAAAAAACAGCTTATGTTTCAAAATTGCCTCTGCAAGATCTTGAGAACTCACAAGTATATAGTACAATCACAACCGATTTATTAAAATCACAAGTAACAACCAATTTTGAAGATGCCCTTAAAAATGCAACAGGTATTGAAAAACTGTGGACTTCTACAGGACGTGGTGGTGACGGTGCTGGGTATTACTCATTGAGAGGGTTTTCGGTTCAACCACAATTGGTAAATGGTGTGCCCGGAATTACAAACGGGACGATTAATGCAGCCAATATCGAACGTATTGAAGTGATAAAAGGGCCTTCTGCCACGCTATTTGGTAGTACCGTAACATCCTATGGCGGATTGATTAATGTGGTTACTAAAAAGCCATATATTGGTTTTGGTGGGGAAGTTTCATTTACATCAGGAACGTATGGTTTAAATATGCTTTCTGCCGACTTAAATACGCCGTTGGACAAAGAAAATAATGTTTACTTTCGTTTAAACACTTCATATTCTACCGAAGACAGTTTTCAAGACGCAGGTTTCAGGAAATCATTTTTTGTAGCCCCTTCCCTATCCTATAAAGTAAACAACCGCTTATCGTTCTCTTTCTACGCTGAAATTACACAAGCTGAACAAACAAACCCAACATTCTTATTTTTAAATCGTTCAGCACCATCAAGAGCTCGAAACCTAGACGAACTTAACTATAATAATAAATTATCATTTACAAGTAACGCCTTAACGCTTACAAATCCTTCCGCTAACTATCGTGTGGAAATGGATTATAAATTGTCCGATACGTGGCAATCACAAACCATTCTTTCAAAAAGTAGCACGTCAACAGATGGGTATTACTCATATTTGTTCGACTACGGAATTTTAGAAGGAACCACGTTTAGCCGTTTAATCAGCAAACAAAATTCACGCACCAACACAACTGATATTCAGCAAAATTTTGTGGGAGATTTCAAAATAGGAAACCTTAGAAACCGCGTGGTTGCAGGTGTTGACTATTTTAATTCAACTGTAACAGATAATAGTACTGGCTATGCTTTCTACGGAAATGTTCGTGCAAACGGTGAAACCATCAGCGATAACCCGTTTACTGAAGAAGTTGAAGAAGGTTCATTCCCACTAACGACATCTGGGGTTGATGCGGCTTTAGCATCGCAATCTGTGAACAACATTAAGTCCAAAACACACGTATACAGTGCCTATGTGTCAGATGTTTTAAACATTACACCTACCTTATCTGCTATGGCTGGCGTTCGTTTTGATGTCTTTGATAATGAAGGTGATTTAAGTAATCCAGATGATGATTACGATCAAAGCACCTTCTCACCAAAGTTTGGATTGTTGTATCAGCCTATTAAAGATGTTATTTCAGTATTTGCTAATTACCAAAATGGTTTTACAAACGTAGCCCCAGCTTTGGTTGGCGATCCACAAGATGGTGATCAAAACTTAAAGTCTTTTGACCCTGAACAGGCAAATCAATTAGAGGTTGGTGTTAAAACCAATTTCTTCAAAAACCGATTGAATGCTACGATTAGCTATTATGATATTAATGTAACCGATAAAGTAATTACCGATCCAGCATCACCTTTTAATAAAATTCAAGGTGGTGAAGTAGAAAGCAAAGGTTTTGAAATTGAAGTAAATGCCAACCCTGTTCGGGGGTTGAATATCAAAGCTGGTTTCAGTAATAATGATAGTGAAATTGTTAAAAATGACAACCCCATTTTATTAGGAACACGTCCTGTAGAGGCTGGTCCTGAAACCTTATACAACCTATGGGCAAATTATGAGTTTCAAGAAGGGGCTTTAGATGGCTTCGGGCTTGGAGCCGGATTTAATGGTGCCAGTGAACGTGTAACTATTAACTATGGCCCTGCCGGTCAGTTTGTATTACCTGAATATACAGTGGCTAATGCATCTGTTTTTTATCAGGCCAATAAATACCGCATCGGGTTAAAACTAAACAACGTTTTCAATAAAGAATACTATAAAGGGTGGACTACCATTACACCGCAAACCCCACGTGCATTATATGCGAATTTCACCTATAAATTTTAAAAGTATAACCATTGAATAATTGATTGATTTTTTGTTAAGTGACAATAACCCTGCAATGGTTCAGGGTTATTGCTTTTAAATAAACCAAATGATAACTGTAACGATTTTACTTACTATTTTAGGTTTTTATATGCTGCTTTTAACGTCAAAAAGAGCCGCAATACTTAAAACTATTCCTGAAAGAAAATTAGCTGTAAACAATAAGCAAGTTTTTAATATTTCAGGGGTACTTCTTTTAATAATAGCTTTTGTTGTACTTTCTATAGTTTGGGGAATTGGTGCTGGTATTATTTCAGAGTTTATAATTCTCTCTATCGTAGCAAGTCTTGCCGTAATTATTGTTCCGTTGCAGGTTGTCAATTACAAACAGATGACTCTCATTTTTATTCTTTCATTCATTTTTGAACTATACCTAACCTATGCCAGCTAATAAAAAATACTTAACAACCTCTTCTTGGCAACGCTTTGCTAAAATTTCAGCAGGAATTGTTGGCGGATATATTATTTCAGCCTTGTTACATATAGCATTGGCATATTGGTTACCCAATCCGGAAATGGTTTTAATTACTTCGGTGTACACACTTTATATATTGTGGGTTGCGATTATAATTATGTCCTTTTTAGCTAAGAATGGGTGGAAATTATGGGCTCTTTATTTAGCTATTATTATTGTTTTGAGTGTTTTGATTTACTTCGGAAAAGCATATAACCCTATTAATTAAGCAGTATGAGCAAACGGAATTACAACGTATTTTTTCACACCCATACGGTTAGCGGAATCGTTATAAGCGTTGCCTTATATATAATTTTCTTTGCCGGGGCTTTTGCGCTAATCAAAGATGAAATAACAGCTTGGGAAAGGGGTGATCCTGTTCGTATGGAACAAGCTGAAAAGGTTGATTACAATCGGGTTGTTGATAGCATTAAAGCGCAAGGTTTTAATCTCTACGGAAGGGATATTAGAATGATTGCCCCAGATGCTAAACAGCAGTTATACGTATTGTTAAGCAAATCGCAAGACACCACAATTGTTAATGATGATAACAAGAAGTATTACTTTTTCTTAGACGCTGTAGATTACAGTCATTCAGAATATTATGACTTTTATAGTATTGGCGAATTAATTTACAGACTTCACTTTTTTAGTCAAGTCCCTGTTATTGGTATTTACATTGCCGGGTTTATTGCACTCTTCTTTTTGTTTGCTATTGTAACGGGTGTAATTGTGCATTGGAAAAAAATTATTCAGAATTTTTACACCTTTAGACCTAAAAAGAAATTAAAGACCATTTGGACCGATGCGCACACCGTTTTAGGTATGATTGGTCTTCCCTTTCAATTTGTATTTGCTGTAACCAGTTGCTTTTTGTGTCTTTCAGCATTAGTATTACTGCCCGCCAATTTTGTATACAATAACGACCAAGACAAAACAATTGCAGAACTGCGCCCCATGGCGAAGACCTACGAGCTAGAAAAAGAGAAGTTTACAAACATTCCAGACTTGAATGTTTTTATGGATAAAACGCTTAGCAAGTGGGAAAAATTCACGCCTGCTCAAGTGTATATTCGTAATTATGGTGCCGTTAACATGAAATTTCAGGTGGACGGTTTATTAGATCCGGACAATAAATTTTTAGGAAACGGACGTACTGTTTATGATGTAGCTTCTGGAGAGTTAATTTCAGAAAAAAATCCGTACGACAATGATTATTTGGAAGATGTAGAGTTAACGGTTCGTAGGCTACACTTTGGTGATTTTGGCGGATTACCGTTGAAGTTTATTTATTTCGTTTTGGCTTTAATTACCTGTTTTGTAATTATTTCAGGGGTATTAATATGGTTGGAAGCCCGACATAAAAAAAATGTCCCCATTGAGCAGAAGTTATTTAACCGAAAAGTAGGACACATCTATTTGGCTATTTGCTTGAGTATGTATCCTGTTACCGCTTTCTCTTTTATTATTGCGAAGTTACTTCCAAGATCGATGGATGCTTCTCGGGAATCTATTTTATACGCTGTTTACTTTTTAGGCTGGATAGCTGTTGCTGCTGCATTCCGCTTTATGCGAGATAATTATAAAACAAATAAATACACCTTATTGTCAGGAAGTGTATTAGGCTTTTTAATCCCGGTAGTAAACGGTATTACTTCCGGAAATTGGATATGGAAAACCTTTGCTGAAGGTCAATATGAAATTTTCTGCGTCGATCTTTTCTGGATTCTCATGAGCATCGTTTCATTATGGGTTGTGCTTAAATTAAAACGACCCGTTACCAATATTGATCATTCTGAATTAATCCAAGAACGAAATCAACAACTAAAACAAACGGTTACCACATCAACTAAAACAACAAGTAAATTAAAATTTATGAGAACAAAAACAGCAATGCTATGGTTATTCTTAGCTATCGGATTTATAGTACATCATATTTACGGTTTATTTAGCGTCTATTATAATGAAACGGTTATGATTGAAGGCGCTACTGGCGATGTACCAATTAATCATCACTTATGGCGTGTAGGATTGGAAGGGTTAGCTTTACTTTTCTTCTTACTTACTTTTGAAGTTAAAAAATCATGGTTTCGATGGACTTCCTTCTGTTGGGCGTTAGTTGTAGGTTTATTTAATGTCTACCATTTTGTAGCATCGCTATTTTATGAAGTTTCTAATATTTCCGAACTGCTCATTTTAGCGATGATGGTACTAGCCAATATATTTCTTGCTAAAAGTATCCTTAGTTGGAACAAAGAAGAGGTTAGGCAACAAGTTCAAAATGAATAATTTTCTTTCTGAAATAAGCACCTTTAGAGTTCTATAAACAGTCTGGCACTTTTTTTGAAGTTTTCTCATTACTAACACATTAAATCCATCAGTTATGAGACATTCAAACAAAGTGCCTGAAGTAAATGCAGGAAGCATGGCCGACATTGCTTTCCTATTATTAATTTTCTTTTTGGTTTCCACAACCATTCCAAATGATAAAGGAATTGTTCGTAAAATACCTGAACCGTGCCCACCCGGACAAAAATGTGATACTGAAATTAACGAACGAAATCTCTTGAGCATTAATATAAATAAAGAAGGTGAGCTACTTGTAAATGAAGGGGTTACACCCTATAAAGATTTAAAAGAAATCATTAAAGATTTTATAGACAATAATGGTGATGCTACTTGTGATTACTGCAATGGAAATAAGGTAGCGGCTGCATCTGATAATCCTAACAAAGCTTCTATTTCTATCAAAACACACCCAAAAACACCTTACAAGGCTTTTGTAACAGTACAAAATGAGCTAACGGCAGCATACCTTGAATTACGCAAACAATATACAGAATCTGTTTTGCAGAAAGACGCTGATAATCTTACTAAAGAAGAAATCAAACAAGTGCAACAAGCGTATCCTTTTCGTATCTCTGAAGCAGATATTCAATAAATGGTTATTCTGAAAGTTCTTTTAAATCTTCTTCAAGATCAAGTTTTCTAAATTTTGGAAGTAGTGCGCCTGTTCCTACAACTGTAATTAGCGTCATACAACCACCAAAAACTACAGCGGTGACCGTTCCCATTAATTTGGCTGTGACGCCACTTTCAAAAGCACCAAGTTCATTAGAAGAACCCACAAACATAGAGTTTACCGATGCTACGCGACCTCGCATGGCATCAGGGGTTTTTAATTGAAGTATTGTTTGACGGATGATCATCGAAATTCCATCGGTCACGCCGCTCATAAATAAGGCGAAAACCGAAAGCCAGAACCAAGTTGAAAGTCCGAATACAATAATACAAAGTCCGAAACCGAAAATAGCAGCCAATAATTTCATACCCGCATTTTTATTAAGCGGAAAATAGGCCGATGTAAACATAATAATGGCAGCCCCTACTGCCGGTGCGGCTCGAAGAATTCCGAAGCCTTCAGAGCCTACGTGTAAAATATCTTGTGCGAAAATGGGAAGTAATGCCACGGCTCCACCAAACAATACGGCTATCATATCTAAGCTTAAGGCCCCAAGAATCACTTTATTATTAAATACAAATTTCAAACCTCCTTTTAAACTTTTCATCACCGGTTCACCGATGTTTGGGTTTAATACCGGCTTTTTAGGAATTTGAGATAAGCTGATTAACGCCAACAACGAAAGACCAAAAATGAAACACATGGACCAATGCACTCCAATCCAGTGAATGGCAAATCCGCCAAGTGCCGGGCCTAAAACGGCTCCTACTTGCCAAACGGAACTACTCCAAGTAGCTGCGTTGGGATATACTTTCTTGGGGATTAATAATGAAAAAAGAGAAAAAATGGTTGGGCCTATAAAAGCGCGTACAATTCCTCCTAGAAAAACCAAAAAGTACACACAGTATAAAACGGTATTTGTTGTCAAACCACTAATTATCCGTGGCCAAGTGATTAAAAACAACCCTAAGCTGACAACAGAAAAACCTATAATGCACTTGATGAGTAAGCTTTTCTTTTCTTTTTGGTCGACTACGTGACCTGCGAACAACGCCATAGAAACTGCTGGAATTACTTCCATTAGACCAATAATACCTAATGAAAGCGGGTCTTTGGTAATGCTATAAACTTCCCATTCTATAACTACAAATTGCATGGTCCAAGCAAAGACCATCGCAAATCGAAGTAGTAAAAAAATATTGAATTCACGGTAGCGTAATGCTGCGTAAGGATCATTTTTAGGCATAAAAGAAAATAAAGGTATTTCTGTCTTGCAAAATTACTATTCTTTTAGAAGCCTATCACTTCATAAGGCTGAAAATAGCAATTCCGTAAATAGCAAAACGTGCAAACCTTAGTAAACCAAATAATAAGTAATTTCTAAATTTATAGTTTATGGTTCCTGCTGCCATACTAGTTATTGAGAAAGGGATAGGTAATAAAGCACCAACAACTATTAAGAAACCACCCCATTTACGAACGTTTTTAAGGTGTTTCTTCATGCGTACTTCAACATACTCATATACGGATGGAATTTGTAGTATCCACTTTCCTATAAAATAGCTTCCTATTCCGCCAAGGTATGATAGGCCTGCCAAAAAAGATAAATAAACAACAGGGTCGGACATTTTACTAGACCAGGCTATAAAAATTTCAGGTGGAATCAATCCCAATAGGGTTTCACTAGCAAAAAAGACCAATAAAACACTAATAGGTGGATAGGTTTCTGTAACGTGAGTGAAAAATTCGCTGAAATCTACTACCAACCAGTCTACTAAAAACAATACTCCTACAAATAAAAGTATAGGAATAATACTTTTTTTAAGGCTATTGCCCACAAAGGTATAAAACCCCGTGAGGCTATAATACTTATGCATTCGCTTTAAGCCGTTTTCTTTTTTCTGTTCTGTCTTTTCCATAAATCTTACTTCATAGGTAATATAATGCTTTCAATTTTAAAGGTTGCAAATATAATGCTAAAAACTGTTTGATAATATAAAAAAAACTTAGGGTTATGGTTAAATTTTGTTAAACAAAAAGTTTCTCGTTGTCCCAATCGACAGGCAAAGTTTCCAAAATGGAAGTTAGGTCTGCAAAATTAATACATCAAATACTTTTAAAACTAAGCGTAACTACGTATTCCTTTTTTTTTAAGAATCTGTATCTTTAACCCTACAACTAACAAATGCATCCAAAAAACAAACATAACAGTTCTTATAATTTTACTAATTTAAGTAAAACACACCCTGATTTGACATCCCATGTTTTTATGAATAGTTATGGGATTAAAACAATAGATTTTTCTGACAAAGAAGCTGTTTTTCATTTAAATAAAGCCATATTAAAACGAGAGTATAGTGTTAACGACTGGCATATACCTGAAAATTACCTTTGCCCACCTATTCCTGGGAGGGTAGATTATATTCACCATTTACATGATTTGGTTTCAGAAAACAATACCAATTCTTCTATTACGGGGTTGGATATTGGTGTTGGAGCTAGTTGTATCTATCCTATTTTAGGATCTCGACTCTATAATTGGGATATGGTGGGTTGCGATATCCATGAAAATTCAGTGAAAGCAGCTATACTAAATATTGAAGCTACCCCAGATTTAAAAAAGAAGATTCAAATTCGACATCAGAAAAATAACGCTAATATTTTTGAAGGGGTAATTAATGCAGGTGAACATTATCAATTTTCGATGTGCAATCCCCCTTTTCATGCTTCAGAAGAAGAAGCTGTGAAGTTAGCGAACGCTAAAATGAGAAACCTTGGATATTCTGAAGTACATACTTCAAACTTTGGTGGCCAAGCGAATGAATTATGGTGCAATGGTGGGGAAAAACTTTTTATAAAAAGAATGGTTAAGCAAAGTGTTGATTTTAAAAATCAAGTTGAGTGGTTTACGTCTTTGGTTTCAAAAAGTGATAATCTTCCCAAGATACAGAAGTACCTTAAAAAGGTAAATGCTACACATAGAATAATTAACATGTCGCTAGGAAATAAAAAATGTAGAATCGTTGCTTGGACGTTTCAGTAAAGCTGAATTACTCTTCTGGTGGGTAACCGTTTATTTCTTCGAAAACCCTGTCGAAATTTTCTCTAAGGTATGAGCGCAGTTTTAATCGGTAATCATTTTTTAACCAACTTACAAAGTTGTGGGTACTTTTACTAATACACTTAGTATAACGCTCTATGCGATGGTCTATATCGTCTCCCAGCTCTTTAGCAAGTATTAAAGCATCAAACACATCTTCACTGTTTTCTATACAAATTTTGGCATGCTGCTCAATAGAACGTTCTAAGATAACTTTAGTGGACTCGCCATTTTTTACCGATTCTGTGTACGCCTTTTTTACATTAAAATAAACATCTTCAGAATTAGAGAATTGCTCTCGTAGTTCATCGGGCATTTCATATTTAAAATTGCTTTCAAGCTCCTCGTCATCTATTAAGTTATCCAAGAAATACTTTGGAGATTTAAAAATACGCTGCCAATCTAAATCTTCTCCCCAAGCACCAAAACGGTAAAAGTTATTACCTAAATCGATTACATTAAAGGTAGTTTTATTGTTAGTGATACGAGAACCGCGCCCAATCATTTGGTAATATAAAGTCAACGAACGTGTTGCACGGTTTAAGATGATCGTGTCGACAGTAGGCTCATCAAACCCAGTTGTTAAAATACTTACTGAAGTCAATATGGCATCAGGTGTTTCCCGAAACCATTTCAATATCATTTTACGTTCTTTTTTTGAAGCAGTATTATCTAGGTGCATAATTGGGTACCCTGCACGTTTAAATGTATCATAAACATACAATGAGGTATTGATACCATTATTGAAGATCAATGTTTTTTTCCCTTTACTACGTTCTTCATAAGCTTGTAGCAACCTACTAAGCATATCTGTTCCCGTATATAAATCGTCTGAAGATTGCACGGTATAATCCCCGTTAGACCCCACTACAAGTGAAGTAAGACCAACATTATAAGAATAATTTAAAGCACGAGCCAAAAATTCATTTTCAATCAAAGCTGGAATGCTTTCCCCTACAATAAGCTCATCATAATTATCCTTCATAGGAAGTTCTATATTCGAACTTAATGGTGTTGCTGTAACCCCCAATAAAAATGATTTATCGAAGTATTTAAAAAGTTTGGTAAACGAGTTGTAATGCGCTTCATCAATAATAACCAAGCCAATATCTGAAATATCCAGCATATTGTCCCGTAACCTATTATTGAGCGTTTCTACCATTGCAACAAAACAACTATACTGATTTTGATCGTCAAGGTTAGCGGTACTATTAATCACTTTGTTAACCACACCAAACTCGGTCAACATTTTTGACGTTTGTTTACAAAGTTCTATCCGGTGGGTTAACACCAGTACTTTTTTGTTTCGGGTTCTAAGATACTCTCTAACTATTTCAGAAAAAATAACCGTTTTACCACCACCAGTAGGTAATTGATATAATAGGTGATAGTCTTCTGGAGCTTCCTCAAAACTTTTAAAAATCTTGTTTATAGCTCCCTTTTGGTAGTTATAAAGGTCTTTATCGGTTTTCTTTTCTTTTAAAACAGTGTTGTTGCTCGCCATGGTCATTTAAATTCCTTTCTGAAAAATAAGGTTGCAAAAATAAGGCCTTTTAAGTGGTTTAAAAGAATTTTACGAAAGAAATCTAAAAAATTTTAATTAATTAGATAATTGAAGCTATTGTTTAACAATATTACTTTCACGAATTTTAATACTGCGTAAAGGATAGTTAGTAGCAATACCGTCAATGCCACTATATATTGCCGATTGTATTTCTTGAGAAGAATTTAAGGTGTATGAAATAATTTTTATGTTATTTATATGAGCAAGCTGAACTTGAGTATAGGTTGGCACTCCAGAGGGACCTATATATTCTCCTCCAATACTTATAATTTTATCTATTTCAGTTTGCCCCCACTTTCTTCCTACTAAATATTTAACAGGAATAGTTGCGTTTATTTCTTTAACTCTTCTAATTTCATTGAAATTAAAAGCTATTACTGAAACTTCTTCTTCCATTTTTAATTCTTCAATCAAAGAAACAACATCGTCCGCCATATGAGCATCTTTAATTTCAATTTCTACTTTTATATTTTCTTTGGCCAACTGTAATACTTCTCTTAAAGTAGGAATGCGTTCATTTTTAAAATCTGAATCAAACTTTAAAGTATAACCCGCCTCTAGCTTACTAATTTCAGAATATGTTTTTGAAGAAAGAAGTCCTGACCTATTTGTTGTCCTGTCTAGTGTACTATCATGTAACACTACAATTTTTCTGTCTTTTGTATAGCGGACATCACATTCAAAATAATCAGCACCTGCTTCAATGGCTTTTTTAAACGCACTCATTGTATTTTCAGGAGCTATACTTGAATAGCCACGATGAGCACTAATTACAAATTTTTGTTTAATAGGCGCATACTCAAAAGACATAACCCCAAATAGAAGAATAAGTAAACTCACTTTTTTCATGCTTTTATTTTTATCTAAAATAAAAACCGCCCATAAGTAAGTTATTAAGCAAAGGTTATGGTATTACTATTTTATATAGCTGTGGTATTAAGTTTTTATCACTATTTAATATGACCTTACAGCTATAAATGTTAAATATAAGTTAAATTACTACTTTGTAATGCATAGTACTGTAACAAAGATGATACTACGTCGTCTATTTAATATAACCCGATAAAAACTATTTATTATGAGAACATTAGACAGCAATCAAATCACGGAAAGATTACAGAACTCAAACAGCTATGCTTGGAATCAAAAAAGAAGATACCGATAAGCAATAATCATTATTAATTAACTTATAAAAACAAAAGCCATGAGAACTTTAGACAGCAACCAACTTACAGAAAGATTACACAACTCGAACAGCTATGCTTGGAACCAGAAAAGAAGGTACCGATAAGCTGAGGTCATCATCAATCAATTAAAATTAACTACCATGAAAATTCAAAGAAACGTTAGAAAAAGGCTGATAAGTGCTGCAAGAAAACAGCATTCCTTCTTCCCTTTTAGAGAAAACACCCATACGTATGAAGACCCTTATTTTGAAGAAACCAACCGCTACGCTTACTAAAGCCACAAGGTTGACAGAAATGTAAAAAGCTGAAATTATTTAAAATTTCAGCTTTTTCTTTTATACTTACTTTGTTTTTAGTTTTTGTTTAATGATTTCAATCGCATCATTAATAGTACGAAGGTTTTCCATATCGGCATTCGCAAACTCTACATCAAACTCATCTTCTACGTCCAGAACCACATCTACCAAATGGGCTGAGTTTATATTTAATTCCCCCGTAAGATCCTTATCTGGTGCTATATCTTCTTCTGAAACATCTTCCGGTAAATACGTTTTTATAATAGGAAGCAGTTTCGCATAAATTTGTTCGGTGGTCATATCAATTTTTTCTTCTAAAGATAACACACGCATTCACATCACCAAAACCGAAACTAGCTTTTATCGCGGTTTGAATATTGGTTTTTAATAATTTCTTCGGAATTTTTTCAGAAGCTATCATTTTTTCAATTTCTGGATGTACTGTTTCACAGTTTACATTCGGAAAAACAAAACCTTCTTTTAACTGAAGTATAGTTGAAACAACTTCAATACTACCACTCGCGGCCAAACAATGTCCCGTCATTCCTTTCAATGAATTTATATATGGAAAGTCAGTTCCTTTTCTTCCCAACGCTTCACTCCAATTTTGTATTTCCAAAGCGTCTTTTGTGGTTGCAGTAAGGTGGCCATTTATATAATCGATTTCTGAAGCTTCAATTCCCTCTTGATTTAAACTCTCGGTAATACATCGCTGTACGGCAAGGCTATTGGGTGCGGTCATACTACCCTCACCTCTTTGTCCGCCGCTATTTACAAAACCACCCAACACTTCTGCATAGATAGTTGCACCTCTTGTTTGGGCACTCTCTAGTGATTCTAACAATAATGCTCCGGCTCCGCAACCCGGGACAAATCCGTTAGCGTTGGCATCCAACGGTCTCGACGCTGCTGTTGGATTGTCATTGTATTGATAAGGTAATATTCGCATCGCATCGAAACCACCCCAAACATATGGGCCGCCATCGTTACTGCTTCCGCAGAGCATTTGAGTCGCTTTGCCTGATGCAATATGTTCATAACCCATTATAATTGCTTCGGTTCCGGTGGCGCAAGCTGAGGAATTGCCCGTAACTCTATTTCCGGCACCTATCATTCCTCCCAGATATGCAGCTACGCTACTCGCCATTGTTTGTGCAACACTCGTACTTCCCAATCGGCGTACGTTGCCATCATCAATTTTATAAAATGATTCCCTAAATTTTTCTACAGAACTGTTACCAGAGCCAAAAATAATACCCAAATCCCATAGTGGTCCATTGTCCTTACCTACAGGTTGAACTCCCGCATCTTTTAGCGCATCCATTCCAGCAATAACGCCATATAAAATGTTGTCACTATTGAAGTTTTTAAGTTGAAGATCGGTAAAATATTCTTTTATTTTTTCTTCTGAAATGGTTGCGACTCCTCCAATTTGGCACGAAAAGTTTAGTTCTTTTAGTTTTTCATGAAACGTAACACCTGAAGTTCCAGATTGAATAGCTTCTGTAAATTCAGTTACTCCTACTCCATTGGGTGCCACTACACCAAGACCTGTAACCACTACCCTATTCTTCATCATCTGAAGTTTTAATCATTCCACTAATGGTTCCTTTACAGATAATCTCATCTTTGCTATTGAGCATTTTTACAGCACATTTCAGTTTATTAAACCGAAAGTATTCTTTTTCAGAAACCACAGTAACAGTTTCTCCTGGATAAACCGGTTTCAAAAAATCGATGTTCGTATTGCTTAACGCTACTTGTAAATTTTTTAAGGAATTTTCAGAAGTTGTTTCAGAAGTTGTTTCAGAAAGTAAATAAAAACCAAGACAAACTACACCAATTTGCGCCATACATTCGGTAAGGATAACACCTGGCGTTACGGCCATCTCTTTAAAATGTCCTTTATAAAAATATTCTTCCGGACTAAAAGTATAATTTCCTTCTACTTTTTCTTCAGAAATAAAAGTCAACGCATCTACAAACAGAAAAGGTTTTTGATACGGAAGAGATTTTAATATGGTTTCAAATTTTGTTTCCATTTACTGTAAACTTTCTCCTCCATCAACCGTTAAAACGGTGCCATTGATCCAGTTTGCTTCCTCTTTACAAAGTAAATAAACCGAATTTGCAACATCTTCAGGGGTTGTTAATCTATTAAACGGACTCCTTTTTTTTGCTTTTTCGGTAAGGATTTCACTTCCGGGGATTAATTTAAATGAAGGGGTCAAGGTTGTTCCTGCTTGTATGCAATTGGTTGTAATCTTCATAGGAGCTAGTTCTACAGCCATTTGCCGCATTAAGGCTTCCAAGGTAGCTTTAGCTGCCGAAACCGCTCCATAGCCAGGCCAAACTTTTGTATTTCCCTCACTGGTAAAAGCAATGTTCCTTGCATTTTCAGTAAAAATTTCTTCGGCAATTAAAGCTTGTGTCCATTCGTACCAGCTAGTGGCCATTCCGTGTAAAGTAATATCAAGGTCTGTCATAGATAGCATGTTCAATTGGGCGGCTTGCATTGTTTTTAAACTTCCCTTGGCAATGCTATGTAGCAATAGTTTACATTTATTTTTAGGTATAGAAGTTAATACTGTTTTGATTGTTGTTTCTTTTAAAGCATCTTTATTAAAATCCATTACTTCAACACCAGCTCCTTTCATTTTTTCTAAATGTTCACTCAACTCTGGCATATTGTTTTTTCGAGTACGATGTACAATACAAATATTCATCCCACATAAGGCTAGTTTATGAGCAGTCGCAAGTCCTAGACCGCTACTGCCGCCTAAAATTAATGCCCATTGATTGTTAAACTCTTTTTTCATTTTAAAATTCTAAAAGGATTCGTTGCGCTGAAAAACCAGGGCCAAAACTTAACATAAGTCCTATATCCCCTGGATTTGTCTTTTTATTTAAAAACCTTTCTAAAACAAAAAGCACTGTAACACTGCTCATATTACCATACAATTTAAGAACTTCTTTGGTATCATCTATGTTTTTTCCTAAACTTCCGAAAAGCTCTTCCACCGTTTGCACTATTTTTTTTCCACCAGGATGAAATATAAGATAGTCCACATTTTCAATTGTTTTATTATTTTTCTCTAAAAATGGATGTACGATATTTGGAAAATGATCGGCTATGGTCTGTGGTACTTCTTTATCCAAAATCATTTGTAAACCAGTATTTACCAGCTTAAACCCCATTAAATTGGTTGCATCATAAAAATGGTACATGGCTTCATCTAGCAAAGTAGGACCAGAATCTTCTTCGTTAGATGATAATAAAACACAAGCCGCGCCATCACCAAAGATTGCAGCACTCACGATATTTGCCATTGAATAATCATTTAACTGAAATGTTGCTGTTGGCGCTTCTAATGCAACAACAGCTGCACGTTTTCCAGGGTTGGCTTTTAAAAAGTTTTTGGCATAAATCATTCCTGAAACGCCAGCCGCGCAGCCCATTTCGGTAACAGGAAGGCGAACCACATCTTGCCGAAGCTGTAATTCATTAATTAAATATGCATCGACCGAAGGAATCATAAAACCCGTACAACTTACTGTTATGATGTAATCGATATCTGTTGCTTTCCAGTTGGCTTTTTGTAATGCTTTTTCTAAAGATTGTTTGCCTAGTTTTTTAACTTCTCTTACATATATTTCATTTCTAGATTCAAAATCGGTGTGCGTAAAAACCTGTTCGGGATCCATTATTGAGTATCTACGCTCTACCCCAGAACCTTCGAAAATTTTAATCACCTTTCTCTGAAAACGAGATTCTTGACCTTCTAACCACATTTTAACAAGTGGCAACGTTTCTTGTGTAGTTTGGGAATAAGGTGGTAATTGCGTGGCTACCGATTTAATTTTTACGCTCATAAATTGTTTTTTAAAATCCATTGATAACGAAAAGCCCATTTCCAATAGATTAGGGATTGTTGGTTGTTGATTTTTTCTGAAAAATGCTCTAATTCTTTTCTTTTAAACCCTCTGGCTACCGATACCAAGCCATCGTGACGGGCAATTTTCGTTTTTAAAAATACCCTGCTAAACCCTTTAAACAATATAAAAGCTGCTTTACTACGTTGCAAATCATTTACTACTACTCCTATTTTTGATGTATATACCAAGTTTTGAAGAATGGTTAGAATACTATCATTTTTAAAATGGTGCAAAAACAAATTACATAGTGTTATATCAGATTTTGGGATTGATTCTTTTGAAAAAACATCAACAGTATTAAAGGTAAGGTTTTCATAGCTTTTTGATCGCTCTTTTGCTTCTGAAATTATATTAGGGTTTGCATCTAGACCAATTAGCCTAAAATTATATCCATTTCGTTTTCCAAAACGAGCACACTTCCTAAGCATTTCCCCATCACCACATCCTACATCAACAATAGTAAGTGACTTATTTTTAGGGCTTTCTTTTAGTAACTCTCTAATTCCTTTTAATGTTATGTTTGCGCCACCCAATAAGCTGCTAACGGTTTTTAAATCGGTTAACACAGCTTGCATTTCTTTGCCTTGTAAGTTGAAATCGTCCATGATTTCAGTTTCAGCAGACCGTTTTTTTGAAGTATACTTAGGCATTTTTTATAGGGGTTCCGTGTGTTTTGTTTATAATTGTATTCAGTAGACTTGGAAATGTGTTAAGCAAAGAAAAACCTATATTGGCTGTTGTATCATTCATAAGTAATTTTTGTATGTATCTGCCGGTTTTCAATCGTTTTGAAAAAGTATAGTTCCATTGGTTTTCATACTCTTTCTCTAAAATGTTTCTATCTATTTTATTGTTTTTGTATTGTTTCAGAAATAATTCGGAAAAAAGTTTAGCACTATGAATGGCCATTGCCATACCATTTCCACAAAGCGGATGGATTAAACCCGCACTATCGCCTATCATAAAAATATGATTTTCAATCGGTTTTTTAGGTTGAAATGAAATCTGCCCAATCGTTAAAGGTGAATCAAATATTGGAATGGCTTCAGAAAAAAATTGATTTAAATTAGGGTTTTCACTCATATTGTTTTTCTGAAAATCTTCGATGCCTTTAAATTTCTTAAAAGAGTTGTAGGTGGTTAAATAGCAGGCGTTAACACCTCCCGTTTCAGTTTTTGAAAGGCCACAATATCCGCCTTTAAAAGTATGTAATGCAACTGTATCTGCTGGAAAATCATACTTATAATGTGCTTTAACCGCTAGCCAAGAAGATTTTTGCTTTATAAAATTTCTTTTTAATTTTCTGTCAATATTTGACCGTTTTCCGTGGGCTCCCACTACAAATTTTGCCCTAAAGTTTGTATTATCTTGGGTTGTAATTGAAAAAAAATCTTTTTGAAATAAAATGGTATCAACAGTTTTAAAAACAACGTCACTTGTTTCTTTCATTTTTTCGAACAGCAAATTGTCAAAGTAATACCGACTTAATCCAAAGCCTCCCAAGGGCAATTCAGTATGTAGTTTTTTATTGTTAGGATTTGTAATTTCAAGGCTTGAAATAGGTACAGCGCCTTCGGTTAAAGGATGAATATCTAAAGATTTTAAATAAGGTAATACTTCATTTGAAACATATTCGCCGCACACTTTATGATGAGGATAGGTGTTTTTCTCAATTAAAAGTACATCAACACCTTTTCTTGAAAGGTGCAAGGCACAGGTTAATCCTGCTAGGCCACCTCCAATTATTACAACATCATAGATTCTACTAATTGCCATTGCATAAAGTAAACGGGATTTTACCACATAAAAAAATCCTGCTTCAATATATAAAGCAGGATTAATTGTGTATTAGTGTAAATAGTTCTTAATTTCCACCTTGTTGTGCTTCCTGTTCTGCATCATCTACCATTTTTTCATTAGGTACGATGGCAACATTTACACGACGGTTTTGAGCACGACCAGCTTCTGTACTGTTATCTGCCACTGGCGTTTGTTCTCCAAACCAGTTAGTTGTAAACCTTCCATTACTCAACCCTTTTGTTTGTGTAAAGTAATTAGTAACAGATTGTGCGCGTTGCTTAGAAAGCGTCATGTTATACGCTTCAGAACCTGTACTATCTGTATGCCCAACTACCAATACATCGGTATCTGGATATTCACGAAGTACGTTAGCAAGCTTATCTAATGTTGCTTGTGATGCTGCGTTAATATTGTATTTATTAGTATCAAAATAAACACCACTGTTTTCATCGAAAGTAACTACAATACCATCGTCTACACGTTCTACTTGTGCTCCCGGTATTTCAGTTTCAATTTTCTGGGCTTGTTTGTCCATTTTATTACCAATAATAACTCCAGCAGCTCCTCCTGCAACACCACCAATTACGGCTCCTAACTCTCCATTACCACCTTTACCAATATTATTACCTAAAATGGCTCCTAATACAGCTCCTCCAGTGGCACCTATTACAGCACCCTTTTGTTTGTTGTTTGCATTTTTAACAGCCTCACAGTTTGTAAATGCCGTTAAAAAAAGGAAGGCTAAGCCAATAATCGATATTTGTTTAAGTGTCTTTTTCATTATTCATTAATTTTAGTAAAGTTCATATTTATTGTAAAAGGAGATCCTTCTAGGTTAACTGTTTGTTCCCAGCGCATTGTTGACTCATTCAACTGCGTTAGTTGCAAACGGAAACCAACATCATTATCAGATTTTCCTTTAGCATTGGTTGGTTTTAGTAAGAAGTCGTAAAGACCTGTTGTAGGATCTATCTCCTGTATAGTAAAGATAAAGTTTCTATCTCCTGTAGGGCAATCTGAATTATTTATAGTGTATACTCCTGTGTTATTATTCGGAATAAATCTCCAGGTACTACCTTCAAAACATTCTTTTGAAGTATCTCCCAACAAGGAAACATTAAATTCCCCAGATTCACTATATGTTATATTATCCAAAGACCAATATCCTTTGATGATTTTACGTGATTCAGAAACTGTTTTGGAAACACCGCAAGACAATACGGTCATAGCCACTACAGCTAATATAATTAGTTTTTTCATACTTGGTAATTTTAAATTTTAAGGGTTAGTATAATTTAATTAATATTTTATCTTCTAAACAATCTAGATAATAAAGATAGTACAAGTAGTACTAAAAATATCCAAAAGATAATCATTGCGATATCAGTCGCACCTTCTGCGATGCCACCAAATCCAAATATTGCCGCAATAATTGCGATTACTAGAAAAATAACAATCCAACGTACCATAATTTTTAAGTTTTAATGATTAGTATATCACTAAGGTACGTAACAATCGTTCTTGAAAAGGAATGTTTACAATAAGTTTAACAGCAAATGTTAACATTTTAATAAGCTGCTAATGAAGCCAATTCTTCTTTAAAACGTTCTATAGGAAGGTACTGTTTTTCAAGGTTTGCAGCGAATGGAACTGGGGTTTCCATACTTGCTACACGCTTAATTGGCGCGTCTAAATATTCAAAACAATTTTCAGAAATTAACGCTGAAATATCTGAAGCTAACCCACCAAACATGGAATCTTCTTGAAGGATAATCACTTTGTTGGTTTTCTTTACTGAAGCATAAATAGTTTCAGTATCTAACGGTGAAAGGGTTCGCAAATCAATTAAATCTGCTGAAATACTTGACATTTCATCTAAGGTTTCTAAAGCCCAATGCACTCCAGCGCCATAGGTAACTATGGTAATGTCATTTCCTTCTCTTATTAAAGAAGCTTTTCCTAAAGGTAATGTGTAATAATCGATTGGAACTTCTTGACGAACACTTCTATACAAAGCTTTGTGTTCAAAAAACATCACTGGGTTAGGATCTTCAACTGCTGTGGCCAGTAACCCTTTTGCATCATAAGGAAACGCTGGGTAAACTACCTTTAATCCGGGAGTATGGGTAAACCAAGCTTCGTTCGTCTGACTATGAAAAGGCCCTGCTCCCACTCCTGCGCCACAAGGCATTCGAATTACCACATCTGCTTTTTGGTTCCAACGATAATGACTTTTTGCTAAATAGTTTACAATAGGATTGAAACCTGAAGTTGCAAAATCGCCAAACTGCATTTCCATAACAGATTTATATCCGTTGATAGAAAGCCCCATAGTAGCAGAAATTATGGAAGACTCGCATATAGGTGTGTTCCGCACACGGTCTTTACCGAATTCATCTATAAACCCATCGGTTATTTTAAAAACACCTCCGTACTCAGCTATATCTTGTCCCATGATTACAAGATTATCGTGACGTTGCATAGATTGTTTTAATCCTTGAGAGATTGCATCAACCAAGCGAATTTCTTCGGTTTCATTATTGGGTGAAACTTCTTTGTATTCAAAGCTTTCATATAAATCATTCGTTTCGGTTGCTGTATCTGCTACAATCACTTCTTCAGAAAAAGCCAAATCGAGGTTTTCGTTTATTTCAGAAATTATTTCCTCTTTAAATCGTGTGTTATCTTCTTCAGTAAGTAAATTTTTATTCCGAAGAAATGCTGCAAAATTTTCAAGAGGATCTTTGGCTGCCCACTCATCGATCAGTTCTTGCGGAACGTATTTGGTACCACTCGCCTCTTCATGGCCTCTCATTCTAAAGGTTTTAAACTCTAATAACACAGGCCGTGGGTTTTCCCGCATATCTTTTACCAGTGATTTCACTTTGGTATATACTTCCAGAATATTATTTCCTTCAACAATATGTGCTTCCATTCCGTAGCCTTTACCCCGGTCGGCAAGGTTTTCACAATTATACTGTTCATTAGTAGGAGTAGAAAGTCCGTATCCATTATTTTCAATACAAAAAAGAACAGGTAATTGCCATACCGAAGCTACATTCAATGCTTCGTGAATGTCCCCTTCGCTTGTTCCACCTTCGCCAGTAAAAACAGCACAGACCTGCTTATTATTTTTTAATTTGTTTCCTAAGGCAATACCATCGGCAACGCCAAATTGTGGCCCCAAGTGTGAAATCATCCCCACTATTTTAAACTCTTGAGTTCCAAAATGAAAACTACGGTCACGCCCTTTTGTAAAACCATTGGCTTTACCTTGCCATTGTGAGAATAATCGATATAAAGGTATATCGCGCGTAGTAAAAACACCTAGGTTTCGGTGCATGGGCAAAATATATTCATCTTTGTCTAAAACTGAAGTGATCCCAACCGATATGGCTTCTTGACCAATACCACTAAACCATTTTGAAATTTTGCCCTGTCGTAATAAAATGAGCATCTTTTCCTCTATTAATCGAGGTTTCAACATTCTTTTATATAAGGAAATTAAAGTGGTATCATCAATATTGCTACGATCGTAATTAAATTGAATTGTAGATGCAGTTTCGGTGCTCATAGTTTCTTTTTAGTACTTTCAAATGTAGAAAAAATAGCTGTTCAGCAAAGCGTTTAATTCACTTTTTTAACTTCGGAAATGACCTCTATATTTGGTATATTTGTAATTTGAAAATAAAACCTTATGAATAATATACCTAGCGTGGATCTTGCAGACTTCTTGTCTGATGACCCAAAAAGAAAACAAAAGTTTGTAGATGAAATTGGTGCCGCTTATGAAGAAATAGGCTTTGTATCTTTAAAAAATCATTTTTTAAGTGATGATTTAGTTGAAAAACTTTACAAAGAAATTAAAGCTTTCTTTGCTTTACCTGTTGAAGATAAAGAAAAGTATGAAATAGAAGGGCTAGGTGGTCAACGCGGTTATGTTTCCTTCGGAAAAGAACACGCAAAAGGCAAAAAGGAAGGTGATTTAAAAGAGTTTTGGCATTTTGGTCAAGAACCTGATGCAGAAGCAAATTTACCTGAAGAATATCCTGATAATGTAGAAGTAAAAGAACTTCCTGATTTTAACCCTACCGGAATGGAAGCTTACCGAATGCTTGAAAAAACAGGTATATACGTGCTTCGTGCCCTAGCATTATACATAGGTGTTGAAGAAACTTATTTTGATAAATGGGCCACCAACGGAAACAGTATTTTACGCCCAATACATTACCCACCTATTACCGAAGAACCAAAAGGAGCCGTACGTGCCGGGGCTCACGGGGACATTAACTTGATTACCTTATTGATGGGAGCCTCAGCGGGAGGATTACAAGTATTACGCAAAGACGGCGAATGGATCGATGCCATTCCACAAGAAGACGAGTTGGTAATTAATGTAGGTGATATGCTGGAACGCCACACTAATAATAAACTACGTTCTACCATTCACCGAGTGGTAAACCCACCGAAAGAAGAGTGGGACAACCCACGTTATAGCATTCCATTTTTTATGCACCCACGAAGTGACATGAAATTAAATTGCTTAGAAGAATGTATAGATGAAGAGCACCCGAAAGCATTTCCAGATATTACGGCAGGCGACTTTTTGCACCAACGCTTAGTTGAAATAGGATTGATTAAAGAATAGTTCATGGATTTACAAGATCAGTTAAAAAATTTATTCCCAGATCACGAAACACCTGAAGAACCAAAGGAGGAAAAAACTAATGTTTGGCTTCAGGACGATCCCTTACATTGTAAATATGAAAAACGTCGCGGCAAACCCATCACTATTATTGATAACTACAATGGTGCCCAAAGTGACTTTAAGCAACTTGCCAAAGAACTGAAAAAAATGTTGGGTGTGGGTGGTAGTTTCAAAAACGAACAGATTATCATTCAAGGGGATTACCGAAAAGAAATTATGGAATTTCTTGAAGATAAGGGATTCAACGTTAAACGTGTTGGGGGATGAAAATAGCAGAATCTGAGTTGATTTTAAATCCCAATGGCAGTATTTATCATCTTAACTTAAAACCCGAAGACCTCGCCCAAACTATCATAACTGTTGGTGACCCGGATCGGGTAGAAAGCATTTCAAAACATTTCGATTCCATAGAAGTTAAAGTTCACAAAAGAGAATTTAAAACCCATACTGGCACGTATAATGGTAAACGGATTTCGGTAATTTCAACTGGAATAGGAACCGATAATATCGATATTGTTTTTAATGAACTGGACGCTTTGGTCAATATTGATTTTGAAACAAGAACCATAAAAGAGACTCATACACAGCTCACTATTATTCGGGTGGGAACCTCTGGAGCCATTCAGCCCGATATTCCTATGGATAGTTTTTTAATTTCTGAAATAGCTATTGGTTTTGATAATTTGCTTCACTTTTATGGAAATACATCTTTTTTAGACGAGTCTTTTTCCGAAGCATTTATGCAACACACAAATTGGTCTACCAAAAAATCAGCACCTTATGTAGTGAATGCAGACGAGTCACTTTTGAATCTTTTTTCCGAAGAAAATTTTATTAAAGGAATAACAGCTACAAATGTTGGTTTTTATGGTCCGCAAGGAAGGGTATTACGACTTTCTACGCAGGATGAAAACTTGAATAACAAAATTGCTTCTTTCTCAATTAATAAAAAAAGAATTACTAACCTTGAGATGGAAACATCGGGAATCTACGGTATGGCAAGATTATTGAACCATAAAGCCATATCATTAAACGCTATTTTAGCCAATAGGGCTAATGGCGAGTTTAGCCAAACACCACAAAAAACTGTGGAGAATTTAATTTTAAAGACTTTAGAAATAATTACGAGATGAAAAAGCTTCTCATAGGAGGTGTACCGGAACATTTTAACTTACCTTGGTATTTAACACTTCGTGACAAAAAATACCATGATGAAGATATTAATCTTCGTTGGAAAGATTACTACGGCGGAACCGGCGAAATGTGTAAAGCCCTACGTGACGGTACTATTGATATGGCCGTTATTTTAACCGAAGGCATTGTTCGTGACATTATAAACGGAAACGATGCGAAAATTGTTCAGGTGTTTGTAAAATCACCTTTACTTTGGGGAATTCACGTAGCCGAAAACTCAGACTATGAAGACGTTTCAGAATTAAAAGGTACCGAAGCAGCTATTAGCCGCTATGGTTCTGGTTCACACTTAATGGCGTATGTTAATGCCGAAAATCAAGGTTGGAATTATGAAGACGACCTAGATTTTAAAGTTATTAAAGACTTAGAAGGTGCTTTAAAAAATCTTCCCGAAGGAAATGGTGATTATTTTATGTGGGAAAAGTTTACTACAAAACCATATGTAGATAATGGCCCATTTCGTTTGGTTGGCGAATGCCCTACCCCATGGCCCTGCTTTGTAATCGCAGTGCGTAATGAAATTTTAGAAAAAGATGGTGAGCTTATTTCTTCTATACTGGAAACTATTAACCAGACTACAAAGGAGTTTAAAGAAATCCCATCTATAGATAAAATGATTTCTAATCGGTACGATCAAAAACTGGAAGATGTTCAGCAATGGTTGTCACTAACCGAGTGGAGTCAAAAAAATCTTACTGAAGAAGAACTAGAAAGCGTTCAAGAAAAGTTAATAGAATTAAATTTAATTGATAACAAAATAGCTTCAGAAGAGATCCTTTGGAAGCCTTCTTAAAAAAATATTAATTTTTTACGCAACCTTTTTAAACCTAATCCATCTTACTATTGTAAAGTAAGAACACATGACCACATTTTTAATCATTTTAGGGGCTTTACTGGTAACAAATTTCTTGTTGTTACAATTTAGTTGCAACGACGCTGCTGAGCCCGAAACACCAGAAGACGAGTAAAAAAGCTCGATCTAAAAATTTAAGTTTAAAGTAAATCTCAAAATTGAGGATAGCCTACTCCATAATAGGTTACCACTCAATTTTTTCTTTTCCGTTTTTTTCTAAATACGAATTTGCCTTACTAAAATGTTTATTGCCAAACCAGTATCCTCTATTTGCACTTAAAGGTGAAGGATGGCCACTTGTTAAAACTAAGTGTTTATCTGCATCTATCTTTGCACCCTTTTTCTTGGCATAACCACCCCACAATAAAAATACAAGTCCTTCCCTATTTTCTGAAAGTTTTGTGATTATCGCATCGGTAAATTGTTCCCATCCCTTTTTTTGATGGCTTCCAGCTTCATGTGCCCTAACTGTTAATGTTGCGTTCAATAATAAAACGCCTTGATCTGCCCATCGTTCTATATTTCCATTTGGCGGAACGGGTATTCCTATATCGCTTTTTATTTCTTCAAAAATATTGATTAAAGAAGGTGGTTTCTTTATACCATCTGCAACCGAAAAACATAAACCATTAGCTTGCCCCAAACCGTGATATGGATCTTGACCCAATATCACTACTTTAACTTCATTAAATGGAGTATGGTCAAACGCTGAAAATATTTGTCTTCCAGGAGGGAAACAGGTGTTTTTAGCATACTCTTCTTTTACAAAACCAATCAGGTTTTTAAAATACGGTTTTTCAAATTCGCCAGCTAATTGGTCCTTCCAACTTTCTTCAATAATTACTTCCATTATATGTATTTTTGTAATCTATAAAATATAAAATTACAGTATTAAAGGCGAATGGTCCGTATTGATTTAAAAACATTGCAAGATTTGGAGTTTCCATCCGTTTTGCAACAAATTGCAGATAATTGTATTACTGAACCCGGCACTGAGCGGGTTTTAAAGATAAGGCCATTTAAAGAGACGAATAAAATTACACCAGAGCTGTATCGAGTAAAAGAGTTTACAGCTTCTTTTGAAAGTGACAGCCCAATCCCCAACCACGATTTTGAACCCATTAATAAAGCGCTTCAGTTTTTAGATATTGAAAACAGTGTATTGGAAATTTCAAGTTTCAGAAGAATTCGTTCGGTTACTGATACCACTTTCGATTTATTAAAATTCTTTAGAAAGTTTGAAGAGTTTTATATCTACCTAAACCGTTTTTCAGACAAAGTAAACTACACCAGTCTCATTTCAGAAGAAATAGAGAAAAAAATAGACAGGTTTGGTGATGTTAAAAATGAAGCTTCAGAAGAATTAGCAGCCATTCGAAGACGTTTAAACCAAGTAAAGGGGCAAATAAATTCTTCTTTCACAAAAGCGTTAAATAATTATTCGCAAGCTGATTATCTTGATGATATTAAGGAAACCGTAGTTGAAAACCGTCGGGTATTGGCAGTTAAAGCCATGTACCGAAAAAAAATACGAGGTGCGGTATTAGGAAACTCTAGAACGGGTAGCATAGTTTATATTGAACCTCAGGAAACGCTTGAGTTTACAAATGAACTTAGCAACTTAATTTATGAAGAGCAAGAGGAAATAAAGCGGATTTTAAAAGTACTTACCGAGTTTGTTCGTCCGTATAAAAAATTATTAAAGCAATATCAAAACTACCTTTCTAAGATTGATGTTTTGTATGCGAAAGCAAAATATGCGCGAGCCATTAATGGAGTTTTGCCTGTCTTAACCGAAAACAAATTCCTTCTCTTAAAAGACGCTTTTCATCCATTATTGTGGGTGGCCAATAAAAAGCGAAACGAAAAAACCTTTCCACAGACCATTTCGTTAGAGCCAGAAAAACGAATTATAGTGATAAGTGGCCCCAACGCCGGAGGAAAAAGTATCACATTAAAAACAGTTGGTTTACTACAAGTTATGTTACAAAGCGGATTATTGGTACCGGTAGATCCGTTGAGTGAATTTAGTTTTTTCGACCGGGTATTAACTGATATTGGTGACAATCAATCCATCGAAAACCATCTGAGTACCTACAGCTATCGATTAAAAAAGATGAATCAATTTCTTCGGAAATGTAACAAAAATACCCTCTTTTTAATTGATGAATTTGGTACCGGAAGTGACCCAGAACTAGGTGGTGCCTTGGCTGAAACCTTTTTAGAAGTTTTTTACGAACGAGAAGCTTTCGGGATTATCACAACACACTACGCCAATTTAAAAGTATTAGCCAGCGAATTACCGCACGCAATAAATGCCAATATGCAGTTTGATAACCGGAGTTTAGAGCCTTTATACCAATTACATTTAGGCGAAGCCGGCAGTTCTTTTACATTTGAGGTAGCACAAAAAAACGGTATCCCCTACAGCTTAATTAATAAAGCAAAAAAGAAGATTGAACGTGGGAAAGTTCGGTTTGACAAAACAATTGCAAAGCTACAGCAAGAGCGGTCTAAATTGCGACAAACTTCAGCCAATTTAAAGACCGAAGAGCAAAAAGCAAGAGAGGAAAGCAAGCAACTTGAAGAAATAAACAATCGCGTTCAAGAAAAGCTGGAAAGCTATCAAGAGTTATATGATAGTAACCAAAAAATGATTTCCTTAGGAAGAAGAGTAGATTCGTTAGCTGAAAAATTCTTCAACAACAAAAAGAAAAAACCGTTACTAGATGAACTTTTTAAACTGGTGTTGAAAGAAAACAGCAAACGTAAAAAACCAAAACCTAAAAAGAAACAAGTTAGTAAAGCACAAAAACAGGCTGAAAAAGTAGAAAAGGCAAAAAAACATGAAGTAAAGCAAGAGCTGGAACAAAAAGTAGCAGCTATACGAAAACGTAAAAAGAAAGAAAAAGCCGAAGCCAAAAAAGCACCACCACCAAAACCAAAAGTAACTTTAAAAGTTGGTGATCGCGTGCGTATGATTGATGGCCGAGCTATTGGAACCATTGACACAATTGAGAAGAAAAAAGCAATTGTAAATTATGGCATGTTCACTGCCGACGTAAGTTTGGAAGAGTTGGAAAAAGTTTCATAGTAAATAAGGATTTAATTGAATTCAGAAAAAAAACATAAAATAATCCTCTTTGACGGGGTTTGCAATCTTTGTAACAGCTCTGTGATCTTTGCTATAAAACGTGATAAAAATGACCTGTTCCGGTTTGCGGCATTGCAGAGTGAAGTTGGTGAAAAACTTGTTTCAAAATTTAACATAGATACTTCAAAGACCGATTCTATAATATTAATAGATGGTGAAAAGTATTTCGAAAAATCTTCGGCAGCACTTCATATAGCTAAACATCTTTCTGGAGGTTGGCCACTACTCTACTCTTTTATCATTCTTCCAAAATTTATAAGAGATTCAGTTTATAATTTTATTGCAAAAAATCGCTACAAATGGTATGGCAAAAAGGAAAGCTGTATGATTCCTACACCTGAATTGCAAGCTAAGTTTTTATAATAATCAGTTTATTTTAGAAACAATATCTTAGGTTAACGATAAGTTAACGGACATTTTTATGGCTATATTTAGTAGTCTAACCCTCTATATTTACGATATGCAACTAAAATCTAAGGTGTTAATTTTATTTTCAGTTTTTACACTGATTGCCTTAATAGGTATTCAAGGCTACCTTATTTATAATAGTTACGAGTTAAAACAGAAAACCATAACCATCGATGCCCGTAATGCAATTGCCAAAATTTATACTGCCCCTGCGGTAGATTCAATTGCTTGGTTGTACAGAACCGATTTTTTAAACCATCTTGAGGCATATAAACATAAGAAGATTTCAAAACAGGAAATGCTTCAGCTATTAGACGAAAAATCTACGGAAATTAACCCAGGTTTTCTCGATGTTTTCAATAAGGGATTAAATCAGTTTGATGATGATTATAAAGTTCAATTCAAAAAAATTGTAACTTCTATCACACTTACCGATTCTCTTGGAAATGTAGAAATATTATATCCTGAAAAAAGTACTGATACCATTATTCTTCTTGGGGAGAATTTTCAACAAGAAGAAGGCACACTCATTAATAATAGCACTTGGCAAAAAGACCATGAAGTTATTTATGATGAAGGTTCTGAGGTCTTCGATTTAGACTTCAAATCTAGTATTTTCATGAATATTTCAAACTGGAACAGTTTAATAGTTAGAGAACTTTCTGGTCTTTTAATACTTTCAAGTTTGTTATTCCTATTTGTAGTGGGTCTTTTATATTATTCCATTCAGAATTTATTAAAACAAAAACGGGTTGCTGAAATAAAAACCGATTTCATCAATAACATTACCCACGAACTTAAAACTCCCCTTTCTACACTATCGTTGGCCACAAAAACACTTACCAGTGAACACGCAAAGGGAAATGAAGAGATGACTTCGGAAGCGATACAGATAATCGATAGACAAAACACACGGTTACAAAATTTAATCGATCAAGTTTTAAAAAGTAGTTTAGGGTATCAACAAATACAGCTATCTACCGAAGCATTTAATGCCTGCACTTTTTTAAAGGAAGTACTTGATGATTATTGCTTGACAATTTCCCAATCCGTAACTATTGATCGTAACATTGAAAGTACCGGAATACCCATAATAGCCGATACCTTTTACTTAAGTACCGCAATTATTAATATTCTAAATAATGCCATTAAATATGGTGGTACAAAATTGAAAGTAGGCTATACAATTGATAAAGGCGACAACACACATCAATTTACCATACAGGATAATGGTATTGGTATTTCCCCAAAATATCAAAAATATATTTTTCACAAATTTTACCGTATTAGTGAAAAAAACACACATAACTATAAAGGTCTGGGGCTTGGCCTGTACTACACTAGTCAGATAATCAAAGGCCATGATGGTAGAATTTCAGTAGAAAGTGAAACTAATAAGGGTTCAATCTTTACCATTAAAATACCAATTATATCATGAGAAACGTACTACTTGCAGAAGACGATCAGGATTTTGGTACTATGTTAAAACAGTACCTAACCCTAAATAAATTTAAGGTTACATGGGCTATGAATGGTGAAGAGGCTTTTGAAGCATTTACAAAAGGAACATTTGATATATGCATACTGGATGTCATGATGCCTGTAATGGATGGCTTTACACTGGCAAAAAAGATAATTGATATCAATCCAGAAGTTCCATTTCTGTTTTTAACAGCACGAAAAACCAAAGAAGACAAAGTAAAAGGGTTAAAATTAGGGGCTGATGATTATGTGGTAAAACCCTTTGAAGCTGAAGAGTTAATCTTCAGAATTAAAAACATTATTAAGCGTACCGAACAACAAAACAACCTGCAGACTGATGAGCCAAAAGAAAAATCTATAACTATTGGCAATTACACTTTTGACACTGAAAACTTAGAATTAAAAATTAATGGTGAGGTCAATAAAATAACTGCCAAAGAAGCAAAGCTTCTATACTATTTATTTAACAATCGAAACCAGTTAATACGCAGAGAAGACATATTAACCCACATATGGGGGAAAACAGATTTCTTTTCTGGAAGAAGCATGGATGTATTTATAAGCAGGATTAGAAAATATTTAAAAAACGACCCTTCCATTACCATTGAAAGTGTAAGAGGCATCGGGTTGGAATTTAACACTAAATAAATGGAAAATCAATTATTAATCACAAATAAACACTAATTATGAAAACAATTACTAAAAGGGTGCTTTTATTGCAAATGCTACTATTTGGTGGCTTATTGTCAGTGACAGCACAAGAGTATTTTGGAACAACTACCTTTGGGGATAGTTCTATAGAAAATTCATTCAATTCCGCAGTAGATAGCGAAGGTAACATTTACACTCCAGGGTTATATTCAGGTTCTATTACTCTAGGCCCTGATACCGTTACTTGGGCTGGTGGTAATGCAGATGGTTTTTTAGCCATTCATGACAGCGATGGTAACCCAACTGGTGTACTTGGTTTTGGTGGTGGATTTGACGATGTTGTTATAGATGTTGCCATTGATGCTGATGACAATATCTACCTTACAGGGTATTTTCAAGGAGCCAACACTAATAACCCATTCGATGCTGACCCAGGACCAGATGTGTTTCCCTTATTACAACCAGCTTTTGGTTTAAGTAGAGATATATTTGTTATCAAGTTAGATAGTAATCAAGAATTTGTTTGGGCTAAACAAGTGAGTAACCCTTTTGGTTTTGGTCCTATAAACGAAGATGCACAAACCATTGAAGTAGATAGCAATGGAGATGTTTATGTAGCTGGTTCTTTTCTTTTAGCAGATTTTGATCCAGACCCTAATAATGAAGTAACTTTATTTTCAGCAGATTCACAATCACCAGATGGTTTTTTATTAAAACTTGATACCGATGGAAACTATGTTTGGGTAAAAACCTATGAAGGTGCCGGCGGTATTGTAGAAGTTGAAAACATCGATTTTGACGCCAATGAAGATATTTTGCTTACCGGTAGGTTCAGAAATCAAGTAGATCTTGATACCGGAACAGATGTTGACAACTATACAACTAATGGCAGTGATGATATTTTTATCACGAAAACAGATATTGATGGTAATTACATCTGGGGACAAGTATTTGGTGGATCTGGTTTAGACATCGTAGAACAAATTAAAGTATTACAATCGGGAATCTATATTAACGGTATGTTCTCAGGGACAGTTGATTTAGACCCTACAGCTGGAGAAAACAGTGTAACTTCAAATGGTGATTTTGATGCATTCTTTTCAAAATTTGATACCGATGGTAACTATGATTTTTCATACGTAACTGGTGGTGAAGGCAATGCAAACTTAGAGCTTGTATATGATATTACTGAAGCTCCTACTGGAAACCTATTTGTTTCGGGAAGCTTTATTGGTACTAGTGACTTTGACAATGGCACTGGAGAGGCAATGACAACCTCCAACGGAAACAGCGACAACTTTTTAGTCGAAATGGGTACGGACGGAGTATATAGAAACCACTGGACTATTGGTGGTCCTGCCGCAGATGCCAGCCAACAAGTTATTTTTAATCCAAATAACCAAATAATTGCAATTGGTGTTTTTCAGCAATCTGTTGATTTTGACCCTTTTGCTGGAGAAGACACGCAAACCAGCAATGGAAACAGAGACATTTATGTATCTCGTTATTCCACAATTAGCACAGGTAATGACAACTGTGAAAATGCCGTAGCTGTTACTTGTGGTGATATAGTAAATGGCGAAACAGTTTCTGATTCTGACTCTGGAGGAAACGCTGCTCCAGATGAATTTTATAGTTATACAGGAAACGGAACTTTAGAGGAAGTAACCATTTCACTTTGTAACAATACAGATTTCAACTCAGTTCTTCGTGTTTATGAAGACTGTACATTAACGAATGAAATTGCTATGAATGATGATTCTTGTGGTGAGCAGTCTGAAGTTTCATTTATATCAGACGGTACTTCAACCTACTTTATTATGGTAGAAGGATTTGAATCTGAAGCTGGGAATTTCAACTTAGAAGTTACTTGTGAAGAATTACCAGAAAACGATATTTGTAGCGGAGCGTTACCAATCGATTGCGGTGAAACGCTTTCTGGCTCAACGGCAGATGCTACAATAGATACAGATGCACCAGTATGTGCTACCGATATTACAGCTCCAGGAGTTTGGTACTCGTTTACAGATGATAGTGGTTTAGTAACAGACTATACTGTATCTCTTTGTGATTCAGATTATGATACTAAAGTAACTATTTACACAGGAGAATGTGGTGCTTTAGTTTGTGAAACTGACAACGATGATTCTTGTGGCTTTCAATCTGAAGCTACTTTTCAAGGAGATGGCAACACTACGTATTATATTTTGGTGCACGGTTTTGGAACGGCTACGGGTAACTTCAACTTAACGGTTGATTGCGTTCCAGTACCACCAGCAAACGATATGATTGCAAATTCTATTGATGTAGACGAAGTAGGCATCCCTTATACAGATGTTGCAGTGCCAATGCCAGCAGCAACTACCGAAGCCGGAAACCCAACAGGGTGTAATATTGACGGCGCAAATGGTGTTTGGTACAATTTTGTATCTATTGGTGATGGAGAAGCTACAGCGAGTATTGTAGACCCTGCCGGAACAAGTGTAGTAACATTCTTTGAAGCACCTAATGAAAATGCTACAGAAAGTGATCTTACATTGGTAAACCAAGGTTCTAATCAATGTCTTCCAGGAACCTCTTCTACTATCACAACTACCGCTGGGCAAGCATACTACGTTTTTGTAGTAAACACTGGTGGAACAACTGATATAGAAATTGATGGAACCTTATTAGGAACCAACGAAAACACAATCGAAGGATTTAACTACTACCCTAACCCAACATCAAATGTTTTAAACTTAAACGCTACTGAAACAATTGAGCGTGTAACAGTTTATAACTTGTTAGGACAAAAAGTGATTGATGAGAATATAGGAAATTCAAAATCTGAGCTTTCTGTTTCAAGTTTATCAGCAGGCACGTATATTTTAAAAGTGTTTGTTAATGGGCAAGTAGGAACCTACAAAATTATTAAACAATAAATTTTTCTCATAGTTTAGTTACTATGTAATTAGGTTGAGCGGGCAGGAAACTGTCCGCTTTTTTATTTCAATATTTCATTTAAAATTTTATGTTAGATTTGTGAGTATAAATCATACTTTATGAAAAATATTTTCTTTCTATTTTTTTTAATTCCATTATTAGTTTTTGCTTCTGATACCGACTCAAAACCTTCAACAATAAAAAAAGTTACTGTCTACCTTAATGGTGCTTCGATTGAAAGAGCTGCATCTATAAAAATCCTTTCAGGGGAAAACACGGTTGTTTTTAATGATTTATCGCCCGATATAAACGAAAATAGCATACAGATTTCAGGATTAAAAAACACTACGGTTTTATCCATGGGCTATACCATTGACTATCTTGAAAAAGGGATGCTTTCAGAAGAATATAAACTTTTGCAAACCAAACTTGATAAACTTAAAAAGCAAAAAAATGAAATACAAAATAATATTTCTGGTTATCAAAAGGAATTAGAGTTATTGGAAAAAAACCAACGCATAAATAGTGATGCCACTGACCTCTCATTGGTTAAAGTGAAAGAAATGTCAACTTATTACAGAACCAGAGTAACTGAAATAAAAAATACAATTTACAATCAAAACTCGGCTCTTTCCGAGTTAGAAAAAAATATTCAGGATCATTCCAAAGAACTTTATAAACTAGAAGATGACAGAAAGAAAAGACGCGGTAAAATAACAGTTAAACTTAACGCAAAACAAACCACAAACCTTTCTTTAGCTATTAAATACAATATTAATAATGCCGGTTGGTTCCCGATATACGATATAAAGGCTAAAAACACGAACACCCCAATTGAAATCTCGTATAAAGCGAATGTATATCAGCAAAGTGGCACAGACTGGGAGAATGTAGCCATAACATTGTCCACTGGTGACCCAAACACCAATAATCTTAAACCTGATATTTCAACAAAATACCTGAATTTTGTAAGTAGACAGTATAAAAGCCAAACTCCCATACGCCGAAGCAGTCACAAGTATAATCCAACTGTAAAACGGGTAAGTGGAACGGTACTTGATAATACAGGATTGCCTCTTCCAGGGGTTAATGTAATTGTCAAAGGGACTTCAAATGGAACACAAACCGATTTTGATGGAAATTATACTTTGGATATAAAAAATGGTGAAGAGTTGACATATAGTTATGTTGGGTTTGAAAGTCTTAATCAACCTGTATATGCAAGTATTATGAATGTACAGTTACAACAAGGCAGTACACTCGAAGAAGTTGTTGTTACTGGATATGGTGGGCGTAAAAAAAGGAAAGACGATAGTGACTTCAATGCAGCAGTTCAAGCAATGGAAGAACCTGTTCCTAGTTTTACAAAAGAAACAGGAATTACCAATACTCTGTTTAAAATCCAAAAATCTTACTCTATCCCATCAAGCACAGAAGAAGTGACCAATATTGAAATTGAAACCATTGACCTACCGGCCAATTATCAACACTACGCTGCCCCAGAGTTGAATGAAAACGTGTTTTTAACCGCCACTATTAAAAATTATGAGCAATATGACTTTTTACCTGGTGAAGCAAATGTTTATTTTGAAAGCAATTACGTCGGGAAATCAATTATAAACCCTCAAATAGCGACTGATAGCCTAAACCTTTCCTTAGGGACAGACCCCAATGTTGTGGTTACCCGCGAAAAACTGAAAAACTACAAAAGCAAATCCTTTTTAGGAAGCAACCGCATTGTTGACAAAGGGTATAAAATTGAAATAAAGAACAACAAAAACACTACAGTCAATTTACTTATGGAAGACCGTATTCCCATTTCGCAGAATGAGAAAATAAAACTGGATGATATTAATACAGGAACGGCAAAATACTATAAAGAGACGGGCATCTTAAAATGGAACTTAACACTATCCTCAAATAAAAAAGATCAAAAAGAATTTTCATACACGGTAAAATACCCTAAGGATAAACGTATAAATCTAGACTAATTTTATTGTAATACTATTTCAAATTCTGAAGAATAAAATCCAATTTTGAATTAGTGTTCTCGTTACTTTCAAAGGCAAAGTTTTTATAACGATTATCATTTGCCAAACCATCCTTTTTCCAGTTATTAATAAGAGATTCTTTTTCTAAGGTTACTTTACCGGCTAAAAGATTCTCTAAAGATGCGCCATCTTGATACAGGTTGTACACTTTTTTCAATCCAGTAAGGTATAAATGATCTTTCGTAAAACCACCTCCTCTATGGGCACGCAATGTAATATTATACGCCTCTTCCCTATTCAGTTTATATTGATTGTGCAACAAATCGAAAGTGTCACAAAAATTGAAACCTTTTCGTAAGCTATCAGTTGCCAACACTCTGTAACTCAATTCTTTTAAACGGTACAGGGTTAAACATCCACTCATATATTCACTAAAAACAGCCAACCCTTCTTGAGTTTCCACATTTTTAGGAAAACCGTTATGGAAAATTTTAAGCGGTTGATTTAAGCTATTAAACGTAGTGACAAGATGTACTCCTATTTCGTGGTTGGCCAATACTTTAAGTTGATTTGCACTAAAGCGATGATTTTTTTTAAGCACAAGTGTTTGCTTATTGTTCATCACCATAGCGGCTGCAGAAATTTTATTGGATAGTTTTATGGTAAATTGAAAATCATACTTCTTGGTAAATGTTTCAAAGTACTTAGAAGCTTCAGTTGCATTAAAAACAGGAATCATTTCCTGATCGTAGGGCTCATTTTCAAAATGAAGAATAAACCGTGCATTTTCAACACTGTTCTGGGTTGGTGTCCCAAATGATTTTAAGGAATTAAAATAAAACTTTTCTTTCTGTCCAACAGTTTCTACACATTGTACCAAACCTGAATAATCATAAATCACTTCTCGATAAAAAGCCCGGGTTTCTTCATCTTTAATACTATCAATATCCTGTGAAAAAAGTTCTTGTTGCAGTTTATGGGCATTAAAATCGAGCTTTCGGTACTTAAAATTAGGGTTTACATTATATTTTGAAGCAAAGAAGTTCCTTTTTTCTTGTTCTATATTAATGGGGTTTACAAAGTTTAAAACCTCTATTTTCTGAACGAGTTTATTTAAATTATAATCAATCCTAAATAAGTTAGGATAGGTATCGATAATATCCTGCGTATCTGTCATATTATTTGTTGAACGTATTGTAAAACAACGAAGCGTGTTCTTTAACTTTCTGCTGAAGCTGCTGCTCAATGGCTGAAACTACTTCAGGGTAAATCACTTCTCGCAATTCGTCACAATAAATTTTCTTGAATTCAGTCGCCAAAACTAACGTATTTTTAAAATTATGGGTTATAAATTTCAAAAAATAACCATTTCCGAAGAAGGTATCGTTAATTTTTGATGTAGCTTTTATATCATGAGGAAGTTTTAATTCTGATAGGGATTGTCGCCAGTTTTCCACCATTTCGCCAAAACGATCATTATCAATATTTGAAGTCCCCAAATTAATTACAGGCACTTCTCGATCCCAGCGATGCCAATTATAGCTGTGCATATCATACACCACAATAGTTCCATGCTTTTCTTCTAATTTTGAAATCAAGGCATGAACAACCGTATAAAATGCGGTATGTTTTTCAAGGCTTTGTTTTTTTTCTGAAGAACTTAATGGTTCTTTCCACAATTGTTTTCCCCAAGCTAAATCGAAAATTGCATTGTCAGGATCGCGGTTTAAGTCATATTCAAACCGACTATCGCAACCGGCTATTACAATTGGGTGTGTTTTTACAAACTCCTTAGTACATGGGTCTTCTTCAAACCAGCGTTCATATTCAGTATGAATACAGTTTTCCCACAATTCTTTCCTAAATTGATGTCCATCGTGCACCGCTCCACAAACGTAGGGTACATACTCGTCAATTTTTAAGGTGAAAGAATAATCATCTGCCACAGCTTCAAATAACTCTTCCGCTTTAATTTTTTTTAAAATTTCTGAAACTGCTAATCTTTCCATTAGGCATCACTTACGTGTTTACGTAATTTTTGGCGACGTTCGAAGGCATTAACACGCTCCACAACTTTATCTTCCACAAAGTCAATTATTTTTTCTTGAATCTTACTTTTGTATACTTTGTTCATATAGGTGATCCCTCCGGGCGACATCACATTTACCTCTACCAATTTACCGCCAATGACATCGATCCCTACAAAATAAAGTCCGTCTTTTACCAGTTTTGGACCAATACGACGGCACAATTCTTTTTCTTGTTTACTTAAGGTATGTTTTTGCACACTACCTCCAGCACTTACATTGCTTCTATGATCCTCATCACCCGGTACACGTCGCATTGCACCAATGGGCTGGCCGTTTAACAATAAAATACGAACATCTCCTTGGTCGGCACCTTCAATATAATCTTGTAAAATCACGTAGTTTGTAGTACCATCTTTATTATCAATGTAGAAATCTAACAAAGAGTTGATACTTTTCATGGCGCTTTTTTCAATTAAAATCACGCCAGAACCACCAAAACCATTTAAGGGTTTTAATATCATGCGGTCGGGACCTTCTTTAATTATTTTCTTTAAATACTGTTTGTTTTTAGTAACATGCGTACGTGGAATCATCTCATTGTTTTCGTCTTCAAAAACAGCAGTGTAGAGTTTATTGTTTGCACGGCGAATACCATCGAGGTCGTTCATGATGAACACATCGTCTTTTACCGAATCTAAAAAGTTGAGCATAATCATATCCAAAGGTGGATTACTACGAAGTATAATTACATCAAAGCCCGCCATTGGTAGCATTTCATCATAAAATTCTGCTTTTGAATGAAACCCTTTTAAGCCCTTAGCCAATTTATCTTTTCGCTTTAAACATCGTGAAAATGCAAAGGCAACACTATCACGTATTGTTAAGTTAGCGGGTGTTGTTATGACTATTCCGTGTCCACGCTTAGCAAATTCTTTTATTAACGCTAAAGTAGAGTCGTTTTCAGGATCTATTTGATCCCAAGGGTACATGATAAAGCAAACGTTCATGAGGGTCGGTTTTAATTAGTATTTTAAATATACTAATTATGAGTAGAAATGAAAGGGTTTTAGTGAAAGGTTATGAAAGTTGATTTTTATTGGCCATACAACCTAAAATTATCGAAGCCTGCAAAATCACCATCACCATCCTGTACAATAGAAACTGTTATCCTAACATTAGTAGCAGAAGGTGAAATTGTAATCGTTTCAGTTCCTTGAACCGTGAGATTACCAGAGCCATTAATAAGGTTTGCTGTTCCCTGACCAACGTCATCGTAAAAAACTTCATAATTCACATCATCACCATTATCAAATTCAAAAATATCATAATCAAACGCAATTCTCGGATTAGTTAGGGAAGATACATCTACATTTTCGAAAACGATTTCGTGTGAGAAATCTCCTCCTCCGTTTGGATTATCCAAATCACGACACCCTAAAAAGTTACCGGAAACCAAATCTATCGCTGAAGTGTTACCAGTCCCTAATGAATTTACAATATCCCATATATCATTTCCATTTTCATAAGCGATGGGGTTTATAGAATAATTCCACGAAAGGTTACCATCAAAATCTTGTGCTGCCAATGTGGTTGTATTAGTAGTCAAGGTATAGATGGTTTCCCAACTTATGCCATTCCATATTTCTAATGTACCAGTCTCTATAACAAAAATCAAAAGCCCTACATCTGAAGAAGTAGCATTTATTGCATTCTTATTAGATTGAGTGTCAACTCTGGCGGGCATAAAACCTTTATAAGTTGCACCTCCATCTGATGTACCGCTCACCTCCAACATAGAGGCAGGCGAAGGGTTTATTGTACCAATTCCCACTTGGGCAAAAGCAAAACAAGATAAAAAACTAAAAAGTGTAATTAGGCAATACTTTTTCATAACTATGATTTTAAAAATGAATCATAGCATATCAAATTAAGGATAGAAAGTTTGCAAGATTTGGGCTTTAAAAATAGAATAATAATTAATATCTTAAAACTAAAAGCCCTTTATTTCGATGAACTATCATTTTTTATAGTTATCATCCCAATCTTTAACTTCAGGCACTCCTAATTTTCCTTGAGATTTTGCAACCATCATAGAAACTGCAGCGTCACCAGTTACATTAACCGTGGTACGGCACATATCCAAAGGTCTGTCAATGGCAAAAATTAAGGCTAGTCCAGCTTCAGGAATACCTGCTTGAGCCAATACAATAACCAACATTACCATTCCTGCTCCAGGTACTGCAGCTGAACCTATGGAAGCCAACGTAGCAGTAGCAATAATACCTAATTGTGTTCCAAAAGAGAGATCCATACCAAAAGCCTGTGCTATAAAAACGGCTGCTACAGCTTGATACAAACTAGTTCCGTCCATATTGATAGTCGCGCCAATTGGTAATACAAAACTTGTCACTTCACGCTTTACACCTAAATGCTCTTCTACTCGCTCCATTGTAACTGGAAGGGTTGCAGCACTTGAGCTTGTTGAAAAAGCAAGTAATTGAGCAGGACCAATACCATTAAGGAAACTCTTTGGCGTATGTCTTGTAAATATCCATACTAATAGAATATAAACACCTATCATTAAAGCTAATCCACCAACTACACAAAGTGCATACATTCCAAGGGCGGCAAAAAGATCGGCGCTTGGTGCTTCAACAACCAGAGCTGCCAATAATGCAAATACACCATACGGTGCGGCAAGCATTATGAGGTCAATCATTTTGAGGATGACTTCATTAAAACCATCGAAGAAATCTTTTACAGGTTGGGCTGTTTTTTCAGGAATCAATATCAGACCAATTCCGAAGAAAATAGCAAAGAATATTACTTGAAGCATATTTCGGTTACTGGAAGATGCACCAATTATGTTATCTGGGACTAAATCAACCAAAGCCTTTAAAGGACCCGCATCTTTTTGACGTTGGGCGTCTTGACGTTTCATTTCGGCTTCGCCCCCATAAGCTTCCACTAATTCGCTTCGGGTTTCTTCTGTGATTGTTTTCCCAGGCTTAATTAAGTTAACAACTCCCAGACCAATAGATACGGCAATTACAGTTGTAATTACGTAGGTTACAATGGTACGCAACCCCATTTGTGATAGACTGGAAATATCTTTTAAGTCGGAAACCCCCTTAATCAAAGAAGCAAGGATTAACGGTACGGCGATTAACTTTAAGGCATTTATAAAAATGGTTCCGAAAGGTTTTACCCAATCTTCAATAAAACCAGGCCCCCAACCAAAGTTGGTAAGAATAAGGGCAAAAACTACCCCCAATGCCATTCCTAATAAAATTTGCCAGTGTAATGCCAGTTTTTTCATATATAATGCTATTGATCTTTTATTTTTTGATGTTTCGTAATATACAGATAATCTTTTAGAGTTTGGCGAGTTTGTTAAGCAGCCAAAAATCGGCCAATACCAATGCTGCCATGGCTTCCACAATAGGTACGGCACGAGGTACTACACAAGGATCATGACGTCCTTTTCCTTGCATATCCACTTGTTTTCCTTCAGAGTTAATAGTTTGCTGTTTCTGCATAATGGTGGCAACTGGTTTAAAAGCTACATTGAAATAAATAGGCTCACCGTTGCTAATACCACCTTGTACACCGCCACTATAATTGGTTTTGGTAGTTCCATCTTCATTAAACAAATCGTTGTGCAAACTTCCTTGCATTTTAGTGCCTTCAAATCCGCTGCCGTATTCAAAACCTTTTACAGCGTTTATGGACAGCATCGCTTTTCCTAATTGAGCATGCAGTTTATCAAAAACAGGCTCGCCTAGACCAATCGGGACATTTTCAATGACACACGTTATTTGGCCGCCTACGGTATCGCCTTGTTTTCTAATTTCTTTTATATAGGCTTCCATTTTTGAAGCCATATCGGCATCCGCACAGCGAACTGGGTTGTTTTCTATTTCTGAAAAATCTACTTCTGAATATTTTTTCTGAAGTGATAATTCGCCAACAGCAGAGACATAGGCCGTTATTTTTATGTTTTTTAATAACTGCTTGGCTATGGCGCCAGCAGCAACTCTGCAAGCGGTTTCACGAGCTGAAGAACGTCCTCCCCCTCTATAATCACGATTGCCATACTTTTTATCATAGGTGTAATCTGCATGTGAAGGACGGTAGGTATCTTTTATATGCGAATAGTCTTTAGACTTCTGGTTGGTGTTTTCAATAACAAAACCAATAGGTGTTCCCGTGGTTTTTCCTTCAAAAATACCGCTTAGAAATCTTACAGTATCAGGTTCTTTTCGTTGGGTTACAATGGAAGATTGACCAGGTTTTCGGCGTTGCATTTCTGTTTCAACAGCATCTAAATCTATTGACAACCCTGCTGGGCATCCATCAATAATTCCGCCTATGGCTTCGCCATGCGATTCGCCAAAAGTGGTAAGTTTAAAAATGGTTCCGAAGGAATTGCCTGCCATATCCTGTTTTCAACAAATGTAAATCTTACAACTGAAACTTAAAAATAAACATTCCCCTTAATATTTCAGAAATAAAAAGTTCATAACATAACCATTTGACTATCTATTGGTAACATTGACTTAAAGGAAATATAGACAAATATGAAAATCTTTGTATTCCAAATTGACGTCTTGAAAAGAAAAGTAGAAATCGTTGTATTATCAGACATTCATTTGGGTACCTATGGTTGCCATGCCAAAGAAGTATTACAATACCTAAATTCCGTAAAGCCAAAGAAATTAATCCTTAACGGGGATATTATTGATATTTGGCAGTTCCGAAAACGTTATTTTCCAAAAGCACACTTACAAGTGATTAAAAAAATAATTGCTTTGGCCGCAAAAGGCACCAAAGTATATTATTTAACTGGAAATCATGATGAAAAGCTACGCCGGTTTAGTGATACGAAAATGGGGAATATTCAAATATTGGATAAGCTTATTTTAAATATCGACGGAAAAAAGGCTTGGTTTTTTCACGGTGATGTATTCGATGCTTCCATTCAACACACCAAATGGATTGCTAAATTAGGTGGCTGGGGATATGATTTACTAATACTATTTAACCGCTTTGTGAATCATTGTTTGGCAAAATTTGGTAAAGACAAATATTCGCTTTCCAAAAAAATAAAAAACAGTGTAAAAGGTGCCATTAAATTTATAAGTGATTTTGAAACTACTGCAACCGATCTTGCTATTGATGAGGGATACGACTTTGTTGCTTGCGGCCATATTCATCAGCCAGTCATAAAAAAAGTGACAAATAGTAAAGGGAGTTGTACGTATCTAAATAGCGGCGATTGGATTGAAAACTTAACCGCTTTAGAGTATAATAACGAACGTTGGATGTTATACACGCACGGTGAAAAGAACCCTTTTTTAAAGCCGGTTTTAGATGAAATTACCGACGATGATGCAGAAGCATACCCTGAGTTTCTATCAGCTTTTATTTATGAATAAGCGCTTGCTTTAATATAGAAACCGGATGTAAGGCTTGCACGCCTGTTCCATCTTTTATTTGATGTCTACAGCTTGTGCCATTAGCAGCAATAATGGTGTCTTTTGAAGCTTTCCTAACTGAAGGAAATAGCTTTAACTCGCCAATTTGCATACTTACTTCATAATGTTCTTTTTCATATCCAAAGCTACCTGCCATGCCGCAACAACCCGACGTGATAATTGTTGGTTTATAGTTTTTAGGCAAATTCAGTAAATCGAATGTGATTTTTTGGTTACTCAATGACTTTTGATGACAGTGATTATGAATTTTAATGCTCTTGACTTCGGAAGTGAATTGAGCGGCGGTTATATTCCCTAGTTTTATTTCTGATGTTAGAAATTCTTCTATCAAAAAACAGCTTTTTGAAATTTCTTTTGCCGAATCCAAATCATCAGCCAAACGAAGATATTCATCCCGAAAACCCAAAATTGCAGATGGCTCAATTCCCAGCAATGGTTGTCCTTCTGAAATGATATTCTTTAAATAGCCAATATTTTTATTCACTTCAACTTTTGCCTCTTTTAAAAAACCTTTGCTTATCATGGCTCTTGCACTGTCCAAATGATCAATAATCTTCACTTTATATCCTAATCCAGTTAGCAAATCATACGCATCTTCAGCAATATCAGCATCTAGGTAATTACTAAATTCATCCACAAACAAGACAACTTCTTTACTATCTATATTTAATTGATTTTCTTTTGATTGAAGTATTTTACTAAAACTTTTACTTGAAATTAATGGTAAGTTTCTTTCTGAAGCCACGCCACTTACTTTTTTAATAATATTTGAAGTAAATCCGTTTTTATAAATAGTATTTGTTAGTTTCGGAAACCATGCTCCCATTTTGTTCAATTGGCTACTTTTTGCAAACAATTTATTGGATAGTGAAACACCGTTCGCTTTATTATATTGATATAAAAATTCTGCTTTTGTTGTAGCCATATCCACATTACTGGGACATTCATTTCCGCAAGCTTTACAACTGATACACAGGTCGAAAACTTCTTTAAGGTCTTTACTGTTAAACTTGTTTGCAGTAGTATTGTTGGTTAAAACTTCCCGTAACATATTAGCTCGGGCTCGGGTGGTATCTTTTTCGTTTTTGGTCGCATGGTAACTGGGGCACATCGCTCCAGTGGTTTCGGCTGTTTTACGGCAGTCCCCACTTCCGTTGCATTTTTCAGCTAAACGAAGAATGCCTTCACTATCTGAAAAATCTAAAATCGTTTCAACTTCTGGCTCTTCTCTTTCTATTTCATACCGAAGCGATTCGTCCATCTTCCAAGCATCGGTTATCTTGCCAGGGTTAAAAATATTATTAGGGTCGAACGCTTTTTTTATGTTCTTCAAAAGAGAAAAATTTTGCTCTCCTATCAACATTTCTAAAAACTCAGCTCGTACAATTCCGTCGCCGTGTTCCCCTGAGAAGGACCCTTTATATTTCTTGGTAAGTTTTGCAATATCGGTCGTAATCTTTCTAAAATAAGCAACTCCTTCCCCATTTTTTAAATTTAAAATGGGCCGTAGATGCAATTCTCCTGCTCCAGCATGTGCGTAATACACGGCTTTTTGATTGTATTTCTGCATCAAAGCAGTAAACTCAGTTATGTAATTGGGTAAATCTTCTAAAGCTACTGCCGTATCCTCAATGCAGGCTACGGCTTTCTTATCCCCAACCATATTACCTAGCAACCCAAGTCCCGCTTTTCGAAGCTCTAACGCCATCTCAATCTCTTCCCCTTTTAAAACAGGTTTGGTATAACTCAGTTCTGATTTGGAAAGGGATTGCAATAATGCTTCAGTTTGTTGTTCAAGACTTTCAAGTGTTTCTGCTCTTAGCTCAAGTAGCAATAAGGCTTTAGGCTCACCTTCTACAAAAAAGCGATAGGGTTCGTATTTTTTGCTTTGCTTGGTGCAATTTAAAATGACATCATCCATCATTTCGCAGGTATGTAAATTATGTTGCATCGCTACGGAAACATCATTCAAGCAATTCTCAAGACTTTTGTACTGCGAGACGACCATCGCAGTGTACTCTGGAGGTAAATCGTCCAACTGAAGCGTAATTTGTGTGGTAAAGGCGAGTGTTCCCTCGCTTCCGCAGAGTAATTTACATAGGTTTATTTTTTCTGAGGACGTTTCATCAAACACTTCAGAATCTATCAGCGAATCAACTGCATAGCCCGTATTTCTACGATGGATTTCAGGTTTTGGAAATTGCCTTTTAATTTCAGCCCGAGTTTCTTCCGAAGTTAATTCAGAATAAAGAGTTTTATAGATATTTCCTTCAAAACTACCTTCTTCGGTTTTCTTAAGGAATGACTCTTTAGACATTGAATTAAAAACAGCCGTATCGCCATTTGCCAAAACAGTTTTAAGCTGCAATACTTTATCACGCGTAACCCCATTTTGAATGGAGGTGGTTCCGCTACTGTTGTTCCCAACCATTCCACCAATCATACATCTGTTTGAGGTAGATGTATTAGGACCGAAAAAAAGTCCGTATTGCTTTAAATAGCTGTTCAATTCATCACGAATTACTCCTGGCTGAACTATTACCGTCTTATCTTCGGTGTCTACCGAAATAATATTTGTAAAATATTTAGAAACATCCACCACAATACCGTCACCTACACACTGACCTGCCAAAGACGTTCCCGCTGTGCGTGGAATAAGCGATGTATTGTTTTTATGAGCAAATTTAATTAGCTGTTTAATAGATTCTTCAGTCTTTGGAAAAGCTACTGCCAATGGAAGTTTACGATACACTGAAGCATCTGTTGCATAGATTGATTTATGAAGATCATCATAATGAAAATCACCTTCAAAAACAGCTTTAAATTTGGCAAGTTCTTTTTTCATAGATTTTCGTAAATTTAGAAAAACAAGACCTTTTTATTTAACAAAACTTTCTAAAATGCACTTTTAAAGTTAGGAACGCGTTAACACATACGTGCATTTAATCAACCTACATTTGTTTAGTTAACAAACAAAATAGACAATTATGAAAAAATTTGTATTGATTTTATTAGCTATTGGAGCCTTTTCATTTTCTGCAAAATCACAAGAAATTGCAGATAACGCAATTGGTTTACGTCTTGGTGGTAATGACGGCTTTGGTCCTGAAGTAAACTACCAACGAGCTTTGAGTGAAAATAACCGTTTGGAAGTGGGATTAGGATTTAGAAGCAACGACGACTTTACTGCTTTTAAATTATCTGGTATATACCAATGGGTTTGGAACATTGATGGAGGTTTTAATTGGTACGCCGGTCCAGGTGCGGGAATTGCAAATGTTGAATATGATGAAGATTTTTTTCCCGACGATAGATTCGACGACTCTGAAACCTACGTGTTTTTAGCTGGTGATATTGGTGTTGAATATAATTTTGATATTCCGTTACTACTGTCTTTAGACTTTAGACCCGAAATTGGATTTGGTGACTACAATGACGATATTGATTTTGATATAGCATTGGGTGTTCGATACCAGTTTTAAACATTTTAAAATACAATAAACTAAACCCTTGTTAATAGCAAGGGTTTTTTTATGGGTTATATTTCAGGTAAAACACCCTTTTTATATGGTATTTGTTAAGTAACTTTATGAAATACAACACTATACAAACCAACTATGGAAACCCATTACGTAGACATCCATTGCCACCCTTCGCTAAAACCTTATAGCAAAAGCTTTAAATACACTCCACAAAAACAAAATGAGTTAAACCCAGGGCGTAAAAATTCAATTTGGCATTACAGTCCACCAAACTTTTTAGAGAAGTTCGTTAACCGTATCGTTACACTAACAAAATTTACCCAAACTGATATGACAGCTTTGGCAAAAGCCAAAACTAAAGTAGTTATCGTGAGCCTTTATCCTTTCGAAAAACACTTTTTAAGCCGTCGAGTGTGGGGATGGAAAGGGTTGACAGATGTTTTAGTAAACCTCGCAGCTAGTATTAGTCAAAGTAGAATTGATTACGTATTAAGCCACGACAACTACTTTGACGATTTAATTTCTGAATATGAGTTTCTTTTGCAGCTTGACAATCAAGTTGTAAAATTAAAAGACACCTTCTACACCTACCGAATTGTAAGAAGTTTTTCTGAAATTGAAGCCAATAAACAACTAGAGACAGCTACTAAAAGGATAATCAACATAATTATCTCTATCGAGGGTGGTCACGCGTTCAATACCGGTTTAAAAATGCACGAAGACACCGCAAACCCTATTGAAGTAAAAGAAAACATACAAAAAGTAAAACAATGGGAACATAGACCGCTATTTATCACCTTTGCGCACCACTTTTACAATGAACTTTGCGGGCATGCTAAAAGTATAAGCATTGGTGCTTTAGAGGATAACCAAAAGTGTGGTATTAACACAGGGATTACACCCTTAGGGTTTGAGGCAATCAAGTTATTACTGGATAATACAAACGGAAATCGAATTCCCTTAGATGTAAAACATATGAGCGAAGATGCCCGAAAAACGTATTATGGCTTATTGGACACTACATTTAATACTGAAGATATCCCTGTTATCGCCAGCCACGGAGCAGCAAACGGTTATCGCTCATTAGTCGAAAAAACCACAACAGATTATCCTAATCGAGCTGAATACTTTAACCATATAGACATTAATTTTTTCGATTCTGAATTTATACGAATGGCAAGAAGCAACGGGATTTTCGGTATACAACTAGATGAAAGGCGAATAGGAAGTCCAAAGGCTATAAAAGAATCTAAAATCTATTTTCCTAACAAACGAAAACAGCTTCGAAAAAAATCATTGTTAGTTTGGCGACAAATTGAGCATATCGCTGAAGTCTTAAACAAAGAAGGTCTTTTTTGTTGGGGCATACAGTGCATTGGCAGTGATTTTGATGGAATTATCAATCCACTAAAAGGCATTTGGACCGCCGAAAATATTCGTGATTTAGCAGAAGAAATGGTAAAACATGCCGATGCTTATATGGCTAAAAACCGAAATAATCTAAAGAGTTTTAATAGAATTACAGGGGAAGCTATTGTAGAGCGAATTTTGCGTGAAAACGCAATGGAGTTTATAAAAAGAAATTATTAAAGCTACTGTTTTAACTTTGGCTCAAAAACAATTGGTAAAATCTGTTTGTTAAGCTTCACTATGGTAAAAGGAGTTGTAATAACCATAGTTACGTTATCTCCTGGTTTAGGTGATTTTCCTCCTGTATGGATGACCACTTCATTTTTTGTCATCTCAATATTCTCAACAGTAATGGTGTATCCACCTGTAGATGTTTGCCCAAGATTAACAAAGGCTATTATTTCTTTGTCAAAATCTATTTCTGGAATAGGTATTTCCGGGTCCCGGGTTTTATTAATTTCAGCAAAAAGAAATTCCAGTTCTTTTTGATTATCGATAATTCTCCGTTGAGGTTCTTCAATATTACTTTGTGAAGCAGTAATGAGTACTTGAAAAGGAACATCACTAGGTGTGTTTTCCTGTACAGGTTGTCCTCCTTTACAAGCAGAAAATAGTATTACAACAAATATAAAAAGTGATTTCATCTGTATCATTTTTTTATGAAGCAGATAAGCAATGTATTTTACACGTTCATTTTTACAGCTTGCTCATAAACTGCTTCGTATAAAGGTACAATTTTTTTGGTATCGAACGTACGGGCTATTTCTCTAGCCTGTTTTTTAAATGTTGAAAGGGTTTCTTCTGAAGAAAGAATTGAGACAGCATTTTTGGCCATTTCATCAATGTTGCCAACATCACTTAAGTATCCGCTCACGCCATTTTTATTAACTTCAGGAAGTCCGCCGGCATTACTTGAAATAACAGGAACACCACTAGCCATGGCTTCTAAAGCTGCCAAACCAAAGCTTTCTTTTTCCGAAGGCAACAAAAATAAATCACTAAAACACAAAATTTTACCTATCTCACTACTGTTACCTAAAAAGACAACTTTATTTTTTATCCCTTTTTTAATACAGAGTTCTTCACAGGCTTCTTTTTCGGGCCCTTCACCCACCATTAATAGTTTTGCGGGTATTTTTTTCTGAATACGATCAAACACTTCAATTACGTCGGTTACTCGTTTTACTTTCCGAAGGTTACTTATGTGTGTAACAATTCGTTCTTGAGGTTCTGCCATTAACTCCCTTTGACAATCGGTAAAAGATGGATTGTGCTTTGCCATATCAATAAAGTTGGGAACAACCTTGATATCATCTTCAACAGTAAAAAGACGATTGGTATCATCTTTTAAACTCTGCGAAACCGAAGTAACCACATCACTTTTATTAATACTAAATGTCACTGCAGGCTTATAAAACTCATGGTTTCCCACTAAGGTAATGTCTGTACCATGCAGAGTCGTCACCATTGGAAGTGAAATACCCTCTTCTTCTAGCATTTTTTTAGCCATATAACCTGCATATGCATGCGGAATGGCATAATGTACGTGCAATAAATCTATCTTGTGTAACTTAACAGTGTCAACCAATTTACTGGAAAGTGCTAATTCGTATGGTTGGTAATGAAATAACGGATAATCTGGCACCGATACTTCGTGAAAGAATATTTTTTTTGAAAGCAGCTCTAACCTAACCGGTTGTTTATAGGTTACAAAGTGAACTTCATGACCTCGCTCTGATAAGGCAATGCCCAATTCTGTAGCGACAACACCACTACCTCCAAAAGTTGGGTAACACACAATAGCTATTTTCATTCTAGGTTTTCTTTTTAATAATCAATGGCATCATAAATAGCTTGCTGAATTTTAGTTCGTAAATCGCTACTTATCAATTTTCTATTTCGGGAATCGGGATAGGTTCTGTTAGATAAAAATATATACACAATTTCTGCTTCTGGGTCTGCCCAAGCAAACGTTCCTGTAAATCCGCTGTGCCCAAAACTAGTCATGGAAACACAGCCACAAGTAGGACCTACATCACCCAGCTGTGGTTTGTCGAAGCCAACCCCTCGCCTTACATCATCCTCACAATAATAGCAAGTATTAAAAGCATCTAAGGTTTCTGGCTTAAAATAGCGTGTTCCGCCGTAAAAACCTTTCCATAAATACATTTGCATAATCTTGGCAATGTCGTTTGAAGTACTGAACAAACCTGCATGCCCACTTACACCTCCCAACATAGCGGCACCTTGGTCATGAACGTAACCTTGCACTTTCTGCATACGGAAGGAGTTATCTTCTTCAGTTGGGACAATCATACTTTTTGGAAATTTATTTAACGGTAAATAGGTTGTATGGTTGGCACCCAAAGACTCATAATAATTACGTTGCACTAATGTTTCTAACGGTGCGCCATAGAATTCTTCTAAATATTTTTTCAGAATATAATACGGTAAATCACTGTATTTATAACCTCTAACCGGTCGTAACTCACTCTCCTTTATTATTTTAAAAATACTGTCTTGGTAATCACGACGCATATAAAGATCTTCCGCAACTGGGATATTAAACTTTTCGGTTGGTGTTTTACTGTAATATTTGGCAGCTGGCTTATGGGTAACGGTATCTAAGGTATGCGTATAAAACGGAATCCACGCTTTAAGCCGAGCATAATGCGAAAGCATTTCTTTTAAAGTAACATTTGCTTTGTTTGAATATTTATACTCCGGTAGCATTTCGCCCAACGTTGTATCCATGTTAAGCACTCCTCGGTCAAATAAATTCATTACCATAGGTAAGGTGGCCAAAATTTTAGTTAACGAGGCTACATCGTACATGCTATTACCCTGAATAGCATTCTTGTTTTGTTGTGTTTGGTGGCCGAAGGTTTTGTCGTAAATCACTTTTCCTTTGCGAGCGACCAAAATCTGGGCACCAGGCATCATATTAGCCCATAAACCCACTTTCGCCAAAGAATCTATTTTTTTAAGCTTATAACTGTTTACCCCTACACTTTCTGGAGTTCCATATTGTAGGCGTTTTAGTGATTTTGTTTGAAAATGTGTATTAAGAGGAAATGTTTCTCCCAGTGTTACTGGTAACTTTCCATTTGCTTCTCGAGCTCCAAATATTAATTGTGCCGAAAGTTGTTGGGATACTTCACTATTTTGATAGGATAGAATCACCCCTTCAAAATTAGTGGCAGTTTTAAGTTCTGAAAGTGCGTAAGGTCTGGTGAACACATCTAAAATTACTGTGTTTGTTCGGGCTATTTCGTAGATCCAAACCAACTCTTTTTCAGTAAATTTATAATCTTTCCAAGGGTTTTCATTGCTTTTATGGAAGCCAATAACTACATAATTATAGTTTTTTAGCTTTTGTATGTAATCATCCAGACTATTCGCTTTTACCCAATCTATATCAGCATATTTCCGAAGCTCTTCTAAAAAAGGTTTTCCAGAATCATCACCAAAATTTACATAAGCAATTTTCTTTTTCTGTAAATCTTTAATAGGCAAAATCGCTTGATCGTTTTTAAGCACCGTCAAGGCATTTTCCATTGCTTTTTCATATAAAGCATCGTCATTTACTGTGTTTAATTCATCAACTAAATACGTAGTATCTACAGGTTGATACGTATTTAAACCCGCTTTATATTTTGCATATAGAATTTTTTTAACCGAATGTGCAAGTCGTTCCTCGGTTATTGTTCCTTCACGGTAAGCATTAACCAATAAGGCATGAGCTTTGGGTATATCTTCTGAAATAAGCAACACATCATTTCCTGCTAAAAAAGCGGCTAAATCTATTTCGCCGGGTTTGTCAAAATTAGCAACACCTCTCATATTTAAAGCGTCGGTAAAAATCAATCCGTTAAAACCGAGTTGTCCTTTTAAAATGTCGGTAACGATTGTTTTTGACAGTGATGAAGGGAAATTTAATTTATCTTCAAGTGATGGTACATTTAAATGAGCTACCATCACACTGCTCAACCCTTCTTTAATTAATTCTTTGTAGGGATATAGCTCAATACTATCAATACGTTGACGCGTATGGTCTATTGTTGGCAATACTTTGTGTGAATCGCTCTCTGTATCACCGTGTCCAGGAAAATGCTTTGCATTTGCAAGGATTCCAGCTTCTTGAAAGCCTTTCATAAAAGCCAAGGATTTTTCGGTCACATTATCCTTATCCTCTCCAAACGAACGGTTTCCGATTATGGGATTATTGGGATTAGTGTTTATATCGACCACGGGCGCAAAATTAATGTGCACACCTAACCGCTTACTCTGCTCTCCTATTCGTTTTCCTACTTGACGGACAATATCGTTATCTTCAATGGCACCAAGAGTCATGTTCCACGGAAACGCATATGTTGAATCCAAGCGCATGGCCAAGCCCCATTCGGCATCCATCCCTATTAATAAGGGGGTTTTTGAAAGCTCTTGAAACTCGTTATTTAATTTTGCCTGGCGTTTTGGTCCTCCTTTTGAAAATATAACCCCACCAATGTATTGGTTGTTGATTAGGTCTTTTACCTTGTTGGTTTTAGCTTTTGGTGCACTCGAAAAAACATCGACCATAAAAAGTTGACCAATTTTTTCTTGCAATGACATATTGCCATAAATACTATCCACCCATTTTTGTTGATTTTTAAAATCTTCTTTAACTATCAACGGGTTGATTTGCTGACTATAAGCGGAAGTGAAAAGTAATGTAAGCAGTGAGGTTAATAGCAATTTTTTCATAAACCGAAAGTACAAAAACTATGATAAAAAACGATTGTGCCAAGACTCTTTTGCAGGCACTTCCCAATTCTCAAGATATTCTTCTTTAGTATTCACTAAATTATTAAAAACAATCGTGTTTTTGGAAACCGATTTGCTTTTTGCCATTTTCCTAAAGTCGGAAAGAGGTTTGTGCGCTATATAATCACCAGAATAAAACGTAACGTTCATTTTGTCCATTAAATCCACGTTGTACTCTTTCTCCAATGATTGAATAAAATGTACTGAAGCATCAATACTACAGCCAGATGCCGAGGCAATGGATTGGTTTAAGCCAATAACGATAAAACGGTTGTGTTTAATTTCGAAACCAGCTTGTAAATCAGATCCGTGAGCGGTCCATTCTTTTAAAAAAGATGCTGTTTTTGTTTCAATTTCAGCAGTTTCCTCATCAGTAAATTTACGATTGGTTTGGTATATCCAGATTCGAGAGTCGTCTGGTAAGTTTTTAAAATCTGTAAGCATATTTTTTATTTTTTTCAGAAGTAAAAGTACTTCAGAAAATTATTATTCTTTAATTACTATAAAAGAAGCGCGATATCCAGTACCCAAGTTCCATTCTTTTGCTGAAATTAACTGTCCTTTATCATCATAAACATGCAACTCAGCAGTATTGGGACCTGATGTCCCTTGGTTTAACGCTTCAAAATCTATGGTATTTATTCCTTTTTGTAAAGGTAAATTAATTGTTGTAAATGATGAGTTTAATGATATATCGGACCGTACCACATCTTCATTGACATATACCCGAATGCGATCGCCATCTACATATTCGTGATCGCGGCACATTACGTTTACATATTCACCTTTAGTTGTAACATCCCCTAAATTTTGATTCTGCAAATAGGCCGCTAAAACAGGTTTGTCTTTTTTCTGAAAGTATTTTGGTGCTTCATCTGTTTTATAATCCAACAACCCATCATCTGTGCTAAAGTTAATCTCTGGATCTTCTTCCCCTAGCCCTGGATTTTTATCGTTTGGTTCTTTAGGATTGGTAAGGCCTGGTGTATCACGATCTGGAAGTTCCAGACCGGTTGGAGTATCATCTGGAGTGTTTTCAATAGCTTCAAAACGGACACTGGTATTTTGATTATCTATTTGTGCTGCACAGTAGATGGTTGTAAAACCAAAACATATAAATGCCAAAACATATTTCATAGTTGCAATAATTTCTAAAAAAATAAATACAATAAGCACGCCAAAGATATAGAAGCGTGCAAAGCATTTTCTTAAAAAAAACAGAAATTAAGCACTAGCCCTATTTAAAGTTTCTACTTCTAGGATCGTTAACTCTAAAATAGCAGCTTCTTTAAATGCTTCAAGGTGTTCTTTTTTTGTAGCACTAACAATGGGGACGGTCATTAAGGGGTTATGCAATACCCAGGATATGGCAACTGCAGCGGGAGAAACACGGTGGTTTTTTGCTATATCTTTTACTGTGCTAATTATTTTTTTTGTCCTTTCGTTCCAATGCTTTTTAACGTAACTGGTTCTAGAAGAGTTTTCTATATCTTTTTCTGAAGTATATTTTCCAGTAAGCAATCCACTTGCCAATGAAAAATAGGTTGCTACCCCTAAGTTAAACTCTTTACAAACATTTTCAATATCACCTTCAAATTTAGTTCGTTCTATTAAGTTGTATTCTGGTTGAAAAACCGAATACGCTGGTAGTTCATTCTCTTTTGATACCATCATGGATTCTCGCAAACGTTTTGCTGAAAAATTTGAAGCACCAATATAATGTACTTTTCTTTCATCAATCAAATCCTTGAAAGCACCTAATGTTTCTTCCGGAGGTGTTTTTTCATCGTCTTTATGCGCATAGTATAAGTTGATACAGTCGGTTTGTAAGCGGTTTAACGAATTGTCAATAGACTTTTTTATGTGTTTTTCAGAAATATCAATTCCTCCCTGTCCTATATCCATCCCAACTTTGGTGCAAAGAATGATATCCTTTCGGTTTCCGCGTTCTTTCATCCATTTGCCAATAATTTTTTCAGATTCGCCTCCTGAATTTCCATCAACCCAACGGGAATACACATCGGCGGTGTCAATACAATTTATGCCTAATTTATATATTGCATCAAGCATTTCAAAAGATTCTTTCTCGTTAAGGGTCCAACCAAAAACATTTCCTCCAAAAATAATGGGGGAAACATTTAAAACTGTTCCACCTAGAACTGTTTTTTTCATAAAAGTTTATTTTTTATACTAAAGTTGAAAAATAGTTGTTATTTCAACTGTTATGTTACGACTAATTATTTGTTCTTTTTTTGCCTACTACGCCAAACGAAGAATAAAATTATAAAAACTGCAGGGATAACAATGTAAATTATTATGTCGGCCGGGTCTGATAAATCTAACGGTTTATTATTATCTGGATGCGGAACTTCTTTCGGGATTTGCGCTTCTGCACTTGAAATTAAAAATATACTGGTTATAATGAAGCTTGAAAAATAATTTTTCATTTGTTTCTTTTAGTATAAAGTACTTAATTTCTACCTTTTCGACATAATTTTTAACAAAAGATGTTAAGAATTTGGATTTATGGATTCTAAACCTTATCATGCCCTGTTATTAAAATTAAACATAGGCTATATATATGAGACAACTTAAGATTACGAAGCAGGTTACCAACAGGGAAACAAAGTCTTTAAACAGTTATTTACAAGATGTAAGTAAAATTGACATGATTACCGCCGAGGAAGAAGTAGAATTGGCACAACGCATACGGGAAGGTGATCAAGCAGCCCTTGAAAAGCTAACGCGGTCTAACCTTCGTTTCGTGATTTCGGTAGCAAAACAGTACCAAAATCAAGGGTTAAGTCTTTCAGACCTTATAAATGAAGGAAATGTTGGCTTGGTAAAAGCTGCAAAACGTTTTGATGAAACTCGTGGTTTCAAATTCATTTCGTATGCCGTATGGTGGATTAGACAGTCTATTTTACAAGCTATTGCAGAGCAAGCTCGTGTAGTGCGTTTACCGCTTAATAAAATTGGTGATATTAGTAAAATAAATAAAGCCGCTATTCACTTAGAACAAGTACACCAACGTAAACCTACCGCAGAAGAAATTGCAAAAGAGTTGGATATTTCTGTACGTAAAGTAAAGAGCTCATTGAAAAACTCTAACAAAAGTTTATCGATGGATGCTCCTTTTCAAGAGGGTGAAAACGATAACAACTTATATGATGTTATTAGCTCTGGTGAAAGCCCAAACCCAGATAAGTCTTTAATTCACGAATCACTTAGAATTGAGATTGATCGTGCTTTAGATACGTTATCTCCTCGAGAAGCAGATGTTGTAAGACTAAACTTTGGACTTGGCGGACAACCCGTTATGACCTTGCAAGAAATTGGTGATACGTTTGATCTAAGTAGAGAGCGTGTGCGTCAAATTCGTGAAAAAGCCATTCGTAGATTGCGTCAACAATCCAAAAGTCACATCCTGAAAAAGTATTTAGGATAATATTTTAAGAATATTTTAGAAGCGAGTATACTTTCTAAATGTATCTTTATGTAAATCAACTAAAGATATATGACAATAGAAATTATACTCGTTTTTTCTATTTTACTTATTACCATTCTGTTATTTGCCTTCGAGGTTTTCCCCGTTGATAAAATAGCACTATTCATTATTGTTTCTTTAGCAATATGTGGTTTGGTAAACCCAGAAGAAGCCATTTCTGGCTTTTCAAATACGGCAACCATTACTGTACTTGCATTAATGATTGTAGCTATTGGCATGGAAGACACAGGAGTTATCTCTACCCTTGCTAGGTTTTTAAAATCTCTTCACATATTACCTTTTATTATATTGCTTCCTGTTTTTATGTTCATTACAGCAGGGATTTCAGCATTTATAAGTACTACGGCCGTAGTAATAGTTTTCATCAAGATTATTTCTGAAATTGCTAAGCGGTTTAATTTACCTGAATCTAAACTTCTGCTTCCTATTTCGTTTGCAGGAATTTTAGGTGGTAGCTGTACGTTAATGGGTACCTCTACCAACTTAATTGTAAATTCAGTAGCATTAAACCTAGGTGCCGAACGGTTTTCCTTTTTTGAGTTTTCTTATTACGGTATTATATTTTTAGTTGTTTCAATAGTGATAATAACCATAGCTTCAAGATGGTTGCCTGGAGAAAGGAAAGAAACCATTGAAGATGAGTATAAAATTGAAAATTATGTAACCTCGGTTTTTGTTACTGAAAACTCTTCCCTGATAGGAAAGAAAATTGAAGACACTTTTTTATTCAATAATGAAGACATTTCACTACTTAAAATTTCAAGAAACAGTCAAACCAATAACGCGCCGGGACGTTATATTACCTTAAAGAAAGGTGACAAACTTCTATTGCTTTGCAATCTTGATAACCTAATGCGCCTTAATGAATTTGAAGGCTTAGACATCCATGAACGCTTAAGTGTAAGTGAAACCGTTTACAAACTAGAAGATGTTGAAGAAGATGATAACCCAGAAAACTTAGGATTTGCCGAGCTATTAATTCTACCCGGTTCAGCATTAATTGGTAAATCTTTAAAAGAAATAAGAAGACAATCCATTCAAAATGCTACGCCCATAGCGATACGAAAACGTAAAAACATTCGAAACACAAGGGAAAGACTCATTAGAAAAGACATAGGACAAATTGCCTTAAAGCCAGGAGATAGGCTTTTAGTGGAGATACCAAAAGAAGACATTCCCCGATTGGAATTATTGGAAAACGTAGCTATATTACAGGAACATGAAATACCAAGGGAAAAAAATAATTTTAAAAAGAGTATTGCTTTTGGTATATTGTTATTGATAGTTGGTCTGGCCGCAAGCGGGCTATTAACAATATTAATAAGTTCTTTATTGGGAGTAGCTTTATTGTTGCTTTCTAATTGTATTAAATTGACCGATGTGTATCATCGTGTAAACTGGCAGGTAGTCTTTTTATTGGCAGGTATGATTCCCTTGGGTGTTGCCATGCATAATACAGGTGCCGACCAATGGATATCAGATCAATTACTTATGGTTTTAAGTGGAAAATCAAACGTTATAATCATAGGTCTTATTTTTTTGATAACTATGGTCATGAGCGGTGTAATTAGTAACAATGCTACAGCAATTATCATGACACCTATTGCCATTTCGGTGGCTGTAGGATTACAATTGCCTTTCAAGCCATTTATATTAGCTGTACTGTTTGGAGCTAATTTCAGCTTTTTTACCCCAATGGGGTATCAAACAAACACCTTAATATATGGTATGGGCTTTTATAAGTTCAGGCATTTTTTAATCATAGGAGGCATTTTATCCTTAATCCTTTGGATTTTGGGTACTTTTATGCTATCCACATTACTTTAATAAAAATTAAATATAAAATTATACTATACTATGGATGAGAAAACATTTTCAGTTAATGATGCAATTACAGGCTTATGGGATAAATTAGGAGGCTGGTTAGATGCCATCATTTTAAAGTTACCCAATTTCGCCGTAGCTATTTTGGTTATGGTAATCTTTTATTTTCTGGCAAGAATCTTATCAAAATTTTCGAGAAAAGTTCTCTTAAAAAAGATAAATGAAGAATCCATAAAGCAAATGCTAAGCAAAATAATTTTTGCTATGGTTTTATTGGTTGGGTTTTTCATTGCATTAGGCGTGATGGAACTCAATAAGGTATTGACGTCTGTTTTAGCCGGTGCCGGTGTTGTAGGTTTAGCAATTGGTTTAGCACTACAAGGAACGCTAAGCAATACCTTTTCTGGCCTACTGCTTTCCTTCTTACCAAAAATAAGAATAGGAGATTTTGTAGAAGCTGGAGATCACAAAGGTTATGTTACTGAAATTAGCCTCCGTAACATTACTATCCGTCAAACAGACAATGAATATGTAGTTATACCTAACTCAATTTTTGTAGATAATCCATTTACAAATTATTCTCTAAGTGAACGCTCTCGAGTGGATGTTAGTTGTGGTGTGGGATACGAAGACGACTTGCAGAAAGTTGAAGATATAGTGACCAAAATAATTTCGGACAATTTTCCACATCAAGAAGGTGAGGCCATTGATTTTTTCTTTACTGAATTTGGAGATAGCTCTATAAACTTCGTTACCCGTTTTTGGATAGACAGTAAAAAGCCTAAACCAAAATTAGCGGCACAGCACAAAGCTATTAAACTAATTAAACAACACTTTGACGAAGCTGGTGTTAATATTCCTTTTCCAATACGTACGTTGGATTTTGGAAAAAATAAACTTCAAATGGCGTCTAAAGAAGAAGATTAATATCTATTCAAATACTTAAAAACAAAACGGGTACAGCAGTATCCGTTTTTTTAATGTCCTGATTTTAAGTTTTTTTAACAAAATAATAGGAAACCTTAACTACCCCGTTATACGTGTTTACACGTATATTTGTCACAACAATAAACCTAAAACTAATTATAATGAAAAAGTTAATCACACTAACCTTACTTTCGGGTGCATTTGTATTCACATCATGTGTATCGAAAAAGAAGTATGTTGAACTACAGAACGATTACAATGAAACTCGTTCAGAGCTAGCTAAAACTCAAGTTGAAAAAGAAGAAATTGAAGCTAAGTATGCTAAGATTGAAGATAGAGTTTCAGACTACAACTCTAAAATTCAGTCTTTAAAAGATACGAATGATAGCCGCTTACAATTAGAAGGCAACGTAGTTGTTTCTAATAAAGACAAAGAAAAAATGAGAGCAGCTCTTGCTAATGTTGACCAAAACGAATTGGCTCAAGCTAAAACATTAGAAGACAGTATGAATCTTATCGTTTCGCATAACCTAAAGAAAAATCTTGATAACACATTGATTGCTGAAGGCGAAGAAGACGATATTCAGATTGATATTGATGAAACAGTTGTAATGATTACCGTTTCAGATAAATTATTATTCAAATCTGGTAGTGCACGTGTTAACCCAAAAGCTGATAATCTTTTAGAAAGATTAGCTGGGGTTATCAATAGTGAACCTGCAATGGAAGTAATGATCGAAGGTCATACAGATTCTCAAACTGTGAAGCCAGGATCGTATGTTAAAGATAACTGGGAATTAAGTGTAGAACGCTCTACAGCAGTTATTAGAAAACTACAAGAAGATTTTGGTGTGGCACCAGAGAAATTAATTGCAGCAGGTAGAAGTAGCTTTCATCCACTTACCGAAGAAGAAACCAAAGAAGCTTTTGCTAAGAACAGAAGAACGCGAATTGTAATTCTTCCTAACCTTGACAAATTCTTAGCATTGCTTTCTGCTAATTAATATTCTTAAAATAGATATTTTTAAAAGCGGCTTTAGAGCCGCTTTTTTTTATTTAACCACATAACTAACTGATAATTAGTAATTAACAAAAGTTAAAATTATTATAAATAAATGTTAAATAAATCATAATATTTTGTATTTTTATACTACCTCTTCTCCTTATAATCGAGGTTATTATGATACAAAAAATTGATACAGGTTTTTGTGAACTTAGCATATATGCCAAGTATGCAATTTTAAAGGTTTTTGAAAATGTTTTCTATGACCTTGAAAAGGCAACCATTGTTAATCAAAAAATTCAAGAGTTCTTTCAAAACAAACCTTTCGTATTAATTACCGAACGGAATTTTAAGCACGAAATAGACCTAAGCCTTTATAAGAATAAAAGTATTTCAATTAATAATTTAAAAGGATTAGCAATCGTTTCGGAAAACCCTGAAGAAAGAGAAAGAGCTATTAATGAACAATCTCTCTTTGAAAATAGTTTCGCTTTTTTTGAAAAGTTAACAGATGCTGAAAATTGGGCGGAAGCCTTTTTTAGATAATTAGTTACAGAAACAAAAAAGCTGCTATCATTAAATAGCAGCTTTTTTGTTTTATTCAATACTAATAATAAAATTTACAATTATTTTTTTGCGCTTGGCGGCACAGTTGGTCTTACTTCAATTTTACTCGGTAAAGTACGTGGGTGCATCGTTAATAGATCTACCACCAACTTACCTATATCTTCAATTTGAATTTTCCAAGCTTCATCACCTTCAGTAGGTTCATTTCCGTTAAAATATGTAGAAACACTTCCCGGCATAATGGTACTTACTTTTACATCGTGTTTTCTAAGGTCAAGCATAGCAGCTTGTGTGAATCCTGTGATTCCAAATTTACTAGCATTATACGCCGCTCCTCCAGCAAAGAAATTAGTTCCCGCTAAACTAGAAATAGTTATAAAGTATCCTTTTTCCTTTTTTAGGGAATCTACACTAGCTTTCAATGTATAAAAAGGACCAGTTAAGTTAGTGTCAATGGTTTGTTGCCACTGCTCTACCGTTAAGTCTTCAACCGAACCAAAATGACCTAATCCAGCATTTGCTATTACAATATCAATCTTTCCAAGCTGTTCTATTACTTGATTTACCGCTTTTTCCTGACTTTCATAGCTACGAACATCTGCTTCAATACCAATGGCTTTACCATTATTGTCTTTAGCTTTATTTAATGTGTCTGCTGCTTCTTTTGCAGTATTACCATTTCTTCCTGTAATGGCAACGTTAATTCCTTGTTGCAATAAACTTACAGCAATTCCGTATCCTATTCCTTTTGTTCCACCGGTTATCAGTGCAACTTTATCGTTTAAATTTTTCATATAATTTGTTTTTTTCAAAGTTACAAAGCCACGCCACCAATTGTTATTAATTTATCCTTAAATTTGAATACCATCTTCAGTAAATTCTTCTAAATGTATCGTCAAGTATTTTTGTTATTAATTCTTTCTATATTTTCTTCGGAAATAAAAGCTCAAAACAAATTAATTGATATTTCAGAACTATCTACCGAGTTTGATTATGAAGTGCGCTATGCTACTGAAAACAATTTTATTGGTGAAGTTTTATACGATTGTGCCAAATGCCTATTGGTAAAGGAAGTTGCTGAAGCTTTGGTGAAAGCCAACCAATATTTCTGTGAAAAAGGGTACAAAATAAAACTTTACGACTGCTACAGGCCGTTAGACGTTCAGAAACAAATGTGGGCAAAAGTGCCGCGAGCAACTTATGTTGCTAATCCATATGATGGTGCATCGGTGCACAATCGTGGTGCCGCTGTAGATATCACATTAGTAACCTTAGAAGGCTGTTATGTAGAAATGGGCAGCGATTACGATTATTTTGGCCGTGAAGCGCATATTGATAATTATAATTTTTCCAAAGAAATTCTCGCTAACCGTAAATTACTTATTGAGGGAATGCGCAAACATGGTTTTAAAACCATTAGAACCGAATGGTGGCATTACGGGTATCAAAAAAATTGGCAATACCCGGTTTTAAACGAGCCACTCACCTGCCCTAATTAGGTTTTTTCCCTTCAGCGAGTAAATCCCGAGGATCTTTCCGAACACGTAAGGGAATATCTTCTTCGTTTCCGTAGAGTTTTAGTTCGGTTATGTCTGCAGGTAAATTAAATCCTTTCTGTTCTAGGGCTTGTTTCACTTGTTGAATAATTTGTCCTCGCAAAACCCGGGAAGCTTTTCTATAATCAATGGTATGCACCCAAAACAGTACTTTTAAGTTTACCGTACTGGTTGCTAATTCAGACTCAATTACAAAGTTATCGTGTGTGTCATTGTGTACTATTTCTTTATTGGTGTCCAATATTTCTTGGATAATAGACTTGGCTGATTCTATATCGTCTTCGTATCCAATTCCCACAGTAAAATCAACACGATAAAAGCCATCGGCTGTATAGTTTTCAACCGGCTTGGTCAACACATCACTATTTGGAATGTAAATATCACGACCATCTGTTGTTTTTACGTGAGTATAGCGAAAATTAAGTGCTTTTACCCTGCCAAAATGCGTATCGACCATAATGGTATCATTAATATTAAACGGTCTGTTAAACGCTAAAATAATGCCTGCCAAAAAGTTTTTTCCAATATCTTGAAACGCAAATCCTAAAATGATAGCCGCTCCTCCAGCCGCAGTTAAAATACCCGTTGCAATTCCTCCTAAACCTGCCACGTCTAGGGCTATCATAATTGCCACAAGGCTTAATACAATTTTTAAAGCCTGTGCCAGAAAACGTGCCATTAAAGGATCTTCAGCTTTGTGTAGAATGCGACTTTTAAAAAGGTTAGTGATAAGCTGTGCAATTAATATCCCAGCTACCACTATAAATATGCCTAAAGCAATACGCGGCAGTACGGTTAAAAAATGATCGTAATAATCCTCTACTGCATTCGATATTGTTTCAGCAGCTGATGGTTCTTGAGTTAAAAACATATTTTTTTTATTTCACCGGGTTTCCGTGAATGTCCACCTCGATTACTTTTTTACCTAACTTTTTCACTTCTTCAAATTGTGTAGTTTTGTCACCTACTACAACATAAGTCATCTCACTTTCTTTAATATACTTGTTGATGATGTTTTTAAAGTTTTCTAAGTTCATGTTCATTAACAACTCTTGCTCTTTATTAATATAATCTTCCGGTTTCCCATATTTATCTATCTGAGTTAAGAGCCCTAATTTAGCGTTTAATGACTCGTATGCACGCGTATTTTGTTTTATTACTTTATTCTGAGTCAATTCAACATCCTCTTTAGTAAAACCAGGACCATATTCTTTTACCATATTCTCTATAATCTCTAAAGAAGGCAAAGTTGCATTCGCTCGAACACTCGTGCTAATGGTAAAAGGTGCTGTTTCATCTCTTGACGGAATATAAGAGTAAGCTCCATAGGTATATCCTTTTTCAATTCTCAAGGTTTGAAAAAGCCTTCCGCTTGAACCACCTCCTAAAATTTCATTGGCAAAATCAAGCTTCGTGTAATCATCATTATTAGCTGAAAGAGCTGGTAAACCGGCATAAATTACAGATTGCTTAGAATTAGGAACATCGATAAAATATAAATTCCCTTCAGAATTATTTTCTGAAATTTCTTCGTAAGGAATTGTTACCTCTTCTCCTTTCCATTTTTCAGAAAGCGAAGATAACGCTTCTGTTACTCGTTGTTTTTCAATATTACCAACTACTTTAAATGTAGCTCCATTAGGGGAAAGATTTTTATAAAATTCTCTAACATCAGCCAATGAAATGTTATTAGCTGTTTCCAATGTCCCTTCTGACGGAACTGCATACATATTTCCATCTCCGTAAATTAATCTGTTAAAATTAATAGATGCAATAGCCTGTGGGTTTGCTTCCCTACCTTTTAAAGATGTCACTAACTCCTGCTCAAGACGGTTAAATTCTTTTTCATCCCATCTAGGTTGTAATAACATTTCTTCAACTAGTTTAATAGTTTCTTCAAAATTACGAGTTAAGCTATTTCCGTAGATATTAATTTCTTCTAAACCACCACGAATGGAAATACTAGAGCCTAATAAACCTATTGCTTCTTCAAGCTCTGCAGCCGTTTTTGTTTTGGTACCTTCGTTCATCAAATCGGCAGTGAGCATCGCCAAACCTGCTTTATTTTCTGGATCTAATCTATGGCCTCCAGGAAAACTAATTGAAAAGTTTACTAATGGTAATTCATTATTTTCAATTCCTAATACTTTCATACCGTTATCCATATTTGCTTTCCAAACTTCAGGCATCACAAATAGAGGTGCTTCTCCAAAAGCAGGTTCAGAACGATCATATTTTGAAGGTGTTTTTTCATATTCCGCTTCTTCTCCTTGGGCAACTTCTTCACTGGCATCCATTGCGGTTACTTTTTCTTCCCAAACACTAGCTTCTTTAGCTCCAGAAACGGCCAAATCTGGTGAGTCTTTGGGAACAACACTTGTCATTACATAGTTTTTGCCTTTTATGTATTCATTATACACGCGCATTACATCGGCACGATTTATTTTTTGGTATAACTTTGCTCGTTTGGTTATATATCCTGGATCCCCACCAAATTCATTATCCTGCACTAATTGAAACGCTTTATTAAGCACTGTTGCAACTCCAGAATATAATTGGGTTTCTAGTTCAGCTTTAATTCTTTGTAGTTCTGTATCTTCAAATCCGTTGGCTTCAAAATCTTGTAACCCTTTGTCTATTGCTTTTTTCACATCATCTAAATCTACACCCTCATTAGCACGGGCACGGATAACGAACTCTCCAGCCAGCTCTGAACTATTATTATACGAACTTACATTAGGTGCTAATTTACCTTCTTCAACAACCGATTTATATAATGGTGATTTGCGGCTTTCGCTCAATAACTGACCTAACACTTCCAAAGCATATTCATCTTTATTGTAAGCTTCAATAGTTGGGAAAACCATACGTAATTCAGGTAGTTTGGCAAAATTGTCCTTAAAATATAATGATTTGGTTTTAGTCAGTGTTACGGGCATTGCCTCTAAAGCTTCTACTTCTGGACCGCGTGGTATTTCTCCAAACCATTTCTTTACTAATTCTTTTGTTTCTGAAATATCAATATCTCCTGCAATTACTAACGATGCGTTAGCTGCGCCGTAATACTTGTTATAGAATTCTTTTACATCTTCTAATGTCGCTGCTTGCAAATCTGGAAGTGATCCAATTACTGTCCAACTATAAGGATGTCCTTCTGGATATAAATTTTTACGGATAATTTCATCTGTATAACCATACGGTGCGTTATCAACACGCTGTCTTTTTTCATTTTTAACTACTTGCTTTTCACGTTCTAGAGCGGCTTTTGTTACCGTGTTAATCATGTAACCAAACCGGTCGCTATCGATCCATAATATTTTTTCAAAAGCATCTTTTGGCACTACTTCATAGTACACGGTTCCATCACTCCACGTTCCGCCATTACGGCTACCGCCCCATTCAGGTATCATTTTACGGTTGGCACCTACTGGTACGTTTTCTGAATCATTAAAAGACATATGTTCAAAAAAGTGTGCGAAACCTGTTTTTCCAGGTTTTTCACGGTTGGAACCTACGTGCATCATAGTTGCTACTGCCACAATGGGCTCACTTTTATCAACATGAAGGATTACCTCTAGACCATTATCTAAAGTAAATTTTTCATAATCGATGGAAAACTCGGTTGTTGCAGCTTTATCTTGTGCTTGAACAGCACTAAAAAATAAAGCAATAAAAAAGAAGGAAAAGAAGGAAAGGATTGATGAATACTTCATAACATGTTTTTTTGGTGTGATATTGAATGGTAATTCACCTAAAAAGGTGTTTAAAAATGGGTATTAAAAATACTAAAACTATGCTTTGATACTGTATCTTTGCATAAAATTTTTGATAATGGATATTTCAACCAAATCTTTTAAAATAATTAGTGCCCTCGAAGCTATATCATTTCTAGTTTTGTTAGGTATTGCAATGCCTTTAAAATACATTTGGGATATGCCTCAAATGGTAAAAATCGTCGGAATGGCACACGGTATTTTATTTATTCTTTATATTATCGGTGCTTATTTTATGAAAGAAAAGCTAAAATGGTCGTGGGGTACTCTAGCTATTGTCATGCTCTGTTCAGTGCTTCCTTTCGGACCTTTTTACGCAGAACGTAAGTATCTATAATGAATCAAGAAACTTTAAAATATTATCTCTGTTGGCTTCAGGAGTATTTTGTCAATTCTGGCATGAATGAAGATTTGGCAATATTCCTAAATACAGTTATTAACAGTATTGTACTTGCTTTTGTAGTTACTCTTATTGATATTTTTGTTAGAAAGTTTATTGTTCAAGTTTTTAAAGCTTTTAGCGATAAAACAAAGTCTACTTTTGATGATTTTCTTATAAAAAGTAACTTTCCCCGTTTTGTAGCTCATTTTTTCCCAGTGGTAATTGTATGGTATACCACCCCAATAATTTTTGCTGAATACCCAATTATTTCGAAATTTCTACTTCGAATAATCGATGTATATTTAGTTATACTATCAGTTCTTGTTTTCCGAAGTATTTTAAAAACAACACGAAGTTATTTAGAACATAAACCTCGTTTTCACGATAAGCCTTTAGAGAGCTACCAACAAGTCTTGATGATATTTGGATGGGGAATTGGTATTTTCTTTATAATCAATATTTTAACGGGATATTCCATTTTTAGCTTAGCTACTTTGGGAGCTGCTTCTGCAGTTATGCTATTGATATTTAAGGATACTATTTTAGGTTTTGTTGCCAGTATTCAGGTTTCGGTAAACGATATTGTACGAATTGGCGATTGGATTACCTTTAGTAAATACGGAGCCGATGGTTATGTAACCGAAATAAGCTTAGCTACCGTTACGGTGCAAAATTTTGACCACACGTTTACAACGATTCCTACTTATAGTTTAATTTCCGATTCCTTTCAAAACTGGCGTGGAATGCAGGAATCTGCAGGAAGACGAATTAAGCGCTCCTTGTTCATAAAGCAAACTTCGGTCAAGTTTTTATCTTCGGAAGAAATTGAAGAATTGAAAAATATTCAGTTAATCAAGCCATATATTGAACACCGGGAACGGGATGTTCAAAAATACAACCGCAATACCGAAGCAGATAAATCTGTTTTGTTAAATGGACGCAATCAAACAAACCTGGGTATTTTCAGGAAATATGCAGATGCATTTCTACATGAAAACCCTGCCATAAATAAAGACCTCTTTTTAATGGTTCGCCACTTAGCACCTACAGACCGTGGTATTCCTATTGAAATATTCTGCTTTAGCTATGACAAGCGCTGGGAAAATTACGAACACATTCAAGCCGATATTTTTGACCACCTAATTGCGGCAATCCCCTACTTTGGATTAGAGCTTTTTGAAATACCTTCAGGAAAAGATGTTTCTCAAATTTCTGCAAAATTGAATTCAAGTAACTAACAAACCTTTATCTTTAAGGGAACAAACTATTTTTCCCTTTCATGAAATTAAAACCTATACTCCAAATATTTGGTGGGTTAGCAATTGTTTTAACTCTAATTCCTTTAATTGCAATCGATTATTGGTGGATTAGAATATTCGATTTCCCTCATATTCAACTTACTATTTTAACCTTTACAGCGCTTATCACCTATTTTATGCGTTTTGAAATTAAACGTATGGAAGATTATCTATTCGCTATAGGTATTCTTTGTTGTTTTATTTTTCAGCTTACAAAAATATATCCCTACACCCCTTTTGCAGATTTTGAAGTATTAGAAGCTAAGAATAGTAATCCTGAAAAAACAATCTCATTATACACGGCAAATGTGCACCAAAAAAACAAAGAGAAAAAGAGGCTCATTAAAGATATAGAAAAACACAATGCCGATATTCTTTTATTAGTTGAAACCAATACTAATTGGAAAGAAAAAATTGAAGCAAATATTCCCGTTGACTATAGCTATAAAGTAACAGTTCCGCTGGATAACACATATGGAATGCTGCTTTACTCTAAACTAGAATTAATAAAACCGCAAGTAAAGTATTTAGTGGATAAAGACATCCCATCGATCCATACCAAGGTCTTGTTACCCTCAAAAGACACCATACAACTATATACCATCCATCCTACGCCACCAATGCCTCAACACAACCCAAAATCTTCTGATAGAGATGCAGAAATGATGAAAATAGCAAATTTGAGCAGACAGTCTAAGTATCCAGTCCTTGTTATTGGTGACTTTAACGATGTTGCTTGGTCTGCAACCACCTCGTTGTTTTATAATGTTGCCGAATTATTAGATGTAAGAAAAGGCCGCGGATTTTATAATACGTTTGATGCAAAAAGTTTTATAATGCGCTGGCCGTTAGATCATATTTTTATTTCAAGTGAATTTAGAGCCATTGATGTTTCGTTGGGAAGTTATATCAATTCAGATCATTTTCCTACCTATACTAAATTGAGTTTTGAACCTGAAAACGCTGCAGAACAACAACCTAAAAAACCCACTCAAGATCAATTGGAACGTGCTAAAGAACAAGCTAATGGTGTTCAAAAAGTAGAATTAGATATGTAACTATTTACTTTTAATCTTCTAACCGGTCTTTTACAAATTCTATTTCTTTTTTGCCGTGGGGTTTTGGCTTACCGTTTTCATCTAAACTTACCATAATGATAGTGTCGATGGTAATTATCACTTCACGGGTCATTTTATTACGCACTTCACAAGCAAGTGTGAGTGAAGAAGTTCCAAACTTTACAGCTTCCAGCCCTATTTCAACAATATCACCTTTCTTTGCTGAGCTTCTAAAGTTTATTTCACTCATAAACTTGGTTACCGTTTTCGGGTTTTCCAATTGAATGATAGCATACAAGGCTGATTCTTCATCGATCCACTCTAACAACCGGCCACCAAACAAAGTGCCATTTGGGTTTAAATCTTCAGGTTTTATCCATTTACGGGTATGAAAGTTCATTAAAATAAGGTTTTAGTTTTATCCATTTTTGGAATTTTTACATCAGTACCAAAGCGTTCATTCGCCTTTTCTATAAAATAAGCCGAAAGTAAAGGCGACGCCTTTTCAACATTTTGATGTACAAAAAAGTAGATGTTCTGTAAGCCTTGATTAACCCATTCTTCCAGTCTATCAAGCCAATCATCTAAACGCGTATAATCACTTTCGTGGTTCGAGCCGTTATATCGAATAAAAGCACTATCGGTGGTCATTCGCATATGTAATAAGTCGCGTCGTCCAGCAGAATCGACTATAATATTTGTAACATCATTCTTTTCAAGAATATCATATAATTCCTCTGAAACAGCTTCGTCATTAAACCAATCGGTATGCCGAAACTCCACAGCAATGCGCATATCCTTAGGTATCGCTTTAAAAAACGGGTCTAGCCTATCCATATTGGTAGGTTTAAAATTATTATGCGTTTGCACAAAAGCCATTTCCAGCTTTTCTTTTAGGTTTGAAGCGTTTAGCAAATACTCGTTCAAATAACCTTCAAAATCATTTAATCGCTTCCAGTGCGAAACTCCTTGAAAAAACTTCGGAAAAAAGCGAAAATCAGTTGGTGTTTTTTCGTACCATCCTGCAAAAACATCTGCCGGGAAAATTCTATAAAAAGTAGCATTCAATTCAATACTATTGAACTGCCTAGAGTAATATTCCAATTCATCTTTTGTGCCTCTGGGATAAAACCCTTTCAAGTCGGCCCGGTTCCATTTGGCACAACCTACATAAAGATTAGGGACCGAAACAGGTTTATTGTTAGAAAGCGTTTTTTTAGTGTCTGGGTGATCAGGAGGTAACGAAAAATCCACTTTTGAGGGGTCGTCAACTTTTCCAAATTTCATAGTGTGCTTTATTTTAAAGTAAATATACAGGTTTTGTCACTCTTTTCTTCTGAAAAAATTTCTATATTTATGTAACAAAATCATTGAAAAAGTGTCTTACTTTTACAATAAACCTTAACATAAATAGTATGAAAACCGTAAAAACATTAATCATCGCTTTATTAGTTATAGCTGTAACACCACTTACAGCACAAACAGCAGATGAAATTATTGACAATTATTTTGAAAATACCGGTGGTAAAGATGCCTGGAATAAAATTGAAGCTATGAAAATGACGGGTGATGCCTCTATGGGACCACAATCATTTCCGTTTACACAATATTTAATGACAGATGGAAAGATGTTAACTGAAATTGAATTTCAAGGACAAAAACTAACTCCTCAGGCTTTTGACGGAGAACAACTTTGGGGCCTAAACTTTCAAACCATGCAACCTGAAGCGCAGGATGCAGAAGCATCGGCAAATTATAAAAAAAATGAAGCTAACGATTTTCCAGATCCTTTTCTTAACTATGAAGAAAAAGGATACCAAGTTGAATTAATGGGAGAAGAAACAAAAGAAGGCACTGAGACCTATAAAATAAAGCTTACCAAAAACAAAGTAATGTCAGACGGTGTTGAAGAAGAAAATATTTCTTATTACTACTTTGACAAAGAAAACTTCGTTCCTATTGTAAGCGAAATGGTAATGCCTGTAGGACCACAGAAAGGTATGAACGTTCAAACTAAATATAGTGATTATCAGGAAGCAGGAGATATCTTTTTTCCTTACGCTCTCGAAACAAGTTACAATGGGCAAACTGGTCAATCTATCAAAATGGATAATATTGAAATAAACCCAAGTGTTGAAGGTATAGACTTTTCGATGCCAGAAAAAAAATAATTTTAGTTTAAGTATTTAAATCCCTGTTCATCAGGGATTTTTTTATTTTTAACCATAACTAATTAAAAAAACCACCAAATGAAAAAAATATTCTACACCCTATTGATATTAGCTCTCTTGCCTATATCATTTTCAGCCCAAGAAACCGCTTTAAAAGGAAAAGAGCTATTTGGAGATATGAAGGCTCGGCACATAGGCCCTGCATTAATGAGTGGACGTATTAACGATATTGAAATGCATCCAACCAACACACGAATTATCTACATTGGTACTGCTGGTGGCGGTGTTTGGAAATCAAATAACGGAGGAGCAACCTTCACTCCTATTTTTGATGAACATGTACAGTCTATTGGCGTGGTAACATTAGATCCAAAAAATCCTGATCAGACTATTTGGGTAGGTACTGGTGAAACTTGGACACGTAACTCAGTTTCTGTTGGTGATGGGTTGTTTAAATCAACAGATGGTGGTAACAATTGGAAAGAAATTCCCGGTTTTGAAAACAGTGAACGAATCGCTTCCGTAGTAATTAATCCTAACAATACAAATGAAGTGTATGTAGGCGTTTTAGGCGCATTATGGAGCGATAGTGAAGACCGCGGTGTGTATAAAACAACCGATGGTGGAAAAACTTGGAATAAAGTTTTATATGTTGGTCCTTCTACTGGAGCAGCAGATGTAATTATGGACCCAAAAAATCCAAATGTACTTTATGCCTCTATGTGGCAGTTTAGACGTACGGGATGGAGTTTTAATTCCGGAGGGGAAAATAGTGCTTTGTACAAATCTACTGATAGTGGTAAAACTTGGAATAAAATACACAACGGATTCCCAAAAGGTGATTTAGGTAGAATTGCCATTGCAGTGGCACCAAGTGACAATAATATTTTGTATTCGGTATTAGAAACCGAAGAAAAAGATAAAAATGGACTTTGGAAATCTACTGATGCCGGAAAAAGCTGGGAACACCTAAATAATGATTTTGGATTGACCGTCCGTCCTTTTTATTTTTCACGCATAACTATCGATCCCAAAAACCCTGATATTGTTGTAAAAGGTGGTCTTACTGGTTCTATAAGCCGGGATGGTGGGAAAACCTTTAAAAATCTGGGGAATATGCACGCCGATATTCATGATGTCACATTCCATATAAATGATAGCGACATTATGTATTCAGCTACGGATGGTGGCCTGTACCGCTCTTGGAATGGTGGTTCGGTTTTCGAAATTGTTGAAGATCTTCCACTTTCACAGTTTTATCACATTAGCACTGATGATGCTGAGCCTTACAATGTCTATGGCGGTTTACAAGATAATGGAAGTTGGTATGGTCCTTCTTCTTCCCCTGGAGGGGTAAATGCCCGTGATTGGAATAGCGTTGGTTATGGGGATGGGTTTAGAGTGTTGAAACATCCAACAAAAAATATTATTTATTCTGAAATGCAAGGTGCTGAAAACGTTTGGCGATATGATGCAGATAGAAATAGAACCCGAACCATACAACCTTTGCCTAAAAAAGGAGATGCTGAATTGCGCTTTAACTGGAATGCCCCAATGGCAGTAAGCACTCACGCACCAGACCGTTTTTATATGGGAAGTCAGTTTGTACATAAAAGTGAAGATATGGGCGAAACGTGGCAGATAATTTCTCCCGACTTGACTACGAATGACCCTAAAAAGCAAGATCAATCAGAATCTGGAGGGCTTTCTGTTGACAATAGCGGAGCTGAAAACCATACGACAATATTTACAATTGCAGAATCCCCCTTAGATGAAAACATTATTTGGGCAGGAACTGATGACGGAAATGTACAAGTAACAACCGATGGTGGAAAAAAATGGAACAACGTTACTGAAAATTTAACAGGTATTCCAGCAAATACTTGGGTGTATCACATTGAAGCCAGTGTACATGGAAAAGGGACGGCTTACGCAGTTTTTGAAGGCCACACAACAGGTGATATGAAACCATACGCCTTAAAAACGACCGATTATGGTAAAACGTGGAAGTCAATCATTTCAGAAGACATTCAAGAAAATGCTTTTGTCCGAAATATTCAAGAGGATTATGAAAATGAAGATTTATTGTTTTTAGGAACCGAAATGGGATTGTATGTTACCATTGATGGCGGAAAAAACTGGTCACATTTTACAAATAACATGCCACCGGTTGCTGTTCATTTTATCGATATGCAAAAGCAAACCAATGATATTGTAATGGGCACACATGGACGCGGCGTAATCATTATAGACGACATAAGTCCGTTACGTCAACTTAACGCATCGATTTTAGAAAAAGATGTTCACTTTTTCGACACAGAAGCTTTTAATATGCCAGAAGAAAGTGGTTTTAGCGGAAGTTTTGGTACGGAAACACAATTTGTAGGTGGTAATAAACCAACGTCGGCTAGAATAGTATACTATTTAAAAAAGCGGCATACCTTCGGAAAAATGGAAATGGAAATTCAAGATATGGAGGGAAACAAAATAGCCCCGCTATCCCCTGGAAAATCAAAAGGAATTAATATTGTAAACTGGAACTATACGAGCGCCACCCCAAAAATGGCAGCTGGTAAAACACTATCATACGGAGGTTTTACGGCTCCTCGAGTACCTGCAGGAACATACAAAGTAGTATTGACAAAAGGTAAAAATACGTATGAAACTGAAATTGATGTAAAGTATGATGAAAAGTCCTTAACTACATTAGCTGAGCGTAAAGAACAAGAAAAATTGACCAAACAATTATTCAATATGGTTGAAGATTTAGCGTATATGGTTTATGAATTGGGCGAACTGCAAGACAAAGCTAACTCTATAATTGAAGAGCATCCAAAAGGCAAAAAGGAAGCTCAAAAACTATACGATGCATTGGAAAACCTTCGGAAAGATTTAGTTATTACAACCGGTGATAATTACGTTGCTGCAGCTGAACCAGAGTTAAGAGAGCGTATGGCCGATTTATACTCGAATATTGCAAGTTCTTTTAGTCGAGTAACAGCGTCTCAAAAACAAAATTTACAATTAATTTCTGAAGATTTTGCTGAAGCTAAAGAACGCTACGCAACTATTAAAGACAAAGAAGGTAAAAAATTCCTGAAGTTTTTAGAAAGAAATGAACTTGAAAAGCTAACTATTAAAACGAAAGAAGAATTTCTTTCTGATGATTAATTATAGATTATTTTTAAAAAAAGCTCGCAAAATCACTGCGAGCTTTTTTTATTTTATTTTTTAATATAAACAGTTTTCCTGTTTACAAACTCCTTAATTCCGTGTTCGCTTAATTCGCGACCATAACCACTGCTTTTAACTCCTCCAAAGGGTAAACGCGGATCGCTTTTTACTAGTTCGTTAATAAAAACAGCGCCTTCATCAAAACGATAGGCGGTTTTTTCAGCAGCTTCGATGTCTTCAGAAAAAATAGAAACCCCTAATCCAAATTTTGAATTGTTCGATAGTTCTATGGCTTCATCCACAGATTTGAAAGTTGTAACCGACAATGCCGGACCAAAAGTTTCTTCTTTGAACATTGCCATTTTAGGCGTAACCCCGCTTACAACAGTTGGTTCAAAATAAGCGTTTTGTCGCTTCCCTCCTATCTCTAGCTTTGCACCAGCTTTAACAGATTTATCGACCTGTTCTTCTAAGTCTTTCGCTAAATCTTCTCGTGCTAACGTGCCAATATACGTTTCATCGTCCATTGGGTCTCCACTTTTTAGTTCTCTTACTTTGATTATTAGCTTTTCAATAAATTCTTCTGAAATAGATTTATCTACCAATAACCGTTTACCCGCGATACAACTTTGACCGGTGTTTTGAAAACGAGCCTGTACACAGGTATCGATTGTTTTATCTATATCGCAATCTTTTAGAACAACCAAGGCATTATTTCCACCGAGCTCTAAAACCGATTTCTTTATGTTTTTTCCAGCCGTTGATGCTACTTCAGAGCCAGCAGGACCACTACCCGTCAAGGTTACGGCTTTTACAATTGGGTTTTCTATAATTTCTTCAATAGCATCACTTCCCACTTTTAAAGTAGTAAAACAGTGGTCTGGGAATCCAGCTCGTTTAAATACTTTTTCAATATTTAGCGCACTTCCAAAGACATTAGAAGCGTGTTTCAACACCCCAATATTACCAGCCATTAAAGCTGGTGCTGCAAACCGGAATACTTGCCAAAACGGGTAATTCCAAGGCATGATAGCTAAAACTACTCCCATAGGCTCATAACTCACATAACTTTTATGGGCATCGGTTTTAATTATTTCATCTTTTAATTGTGCTTCTGCATTTTCGGCGTAAAATTCGCAAACCCACGCACATTTTTCAACTTCGGCAATGGCTTGTTTTATGGGTTTCCCCATTTCCAAGCTCATATCCTTTGCATATTCTTCTTTATTATTTTTTAATTCAGAAGCGGCTGCCAACATTAGTTTTTTTCGTTCTGCAAATGAGGTTTGCCGCCACGAATAAAAACACTTATCGGCTTTTGTTAAAATATCTTGAATTTCGGGTTTGGTGTGTGTTTTGTAGGATTTTATTTCAGCACCCGAGTATGGGTTTATTGAAGTTTTAGTCGCCATCTTTTTCTTTTAAAAGTACCCAAAAGACCATAAACAAAGGGACGGATTAAGATGATTTTAACGGCAAAATACTGTTGAAAAGCCGTTTATAACTATATCGATTTCAGAAAAAAGAGGCTTTCAAAATGTATAATTTTAGTAAAACCCAATTATTATGGAAACTAGAGACGAAGTTTTATTGCAATTAAGACCCGAAATTCCTTCGGCAACATTTAATGACCAAATGAGTGATGCAGAGTATTTTCAGAATAATACCTTGCGTCCCGTTGTGAAGCTTCAGAAAAATTTATTGCTGGCAGCTTTTAGAAATTACGTTCGAAAACACAAAAATGTATTTTATGATCTTTCGGTTGAAAAACGGATGGATTATATTGATAACGCCATACATAAAGACATGAAGTTTCGAAATTCATTAAAAGGAATGGTCATTGGCCAATTTACACTGCACGAATATGAAGTCTATATTGAAGACTCTTCTGCACTCAACAAACGGATGATGAATATTGTAATTGAACGTTTGAAAAGCAACGTGCAACTTTTAGAACCTGAATTTGCTTAATTAAACTATATAAAAAAAGCCCTTCAAAATTGAAGGGCTTTACTTTTATAACTTGTAACGAAATGAAGGCTTATTTACCGTCCATTTTGTCTTTCAAGTCTTGAAGTTTTTGATTGGCATCACCTAGAGTAGTCTTAGACTCTTCGGCTTGTGCAGCTTGCTTTTTAGCAGCAGCTTTTACAATCTTAGCTTCTTCTTCTTTATGGATTACCATATGTGAAACAACCACTTTCTTGAATTCTTTGTTGAATTCAATAATTTGGAATTCTGCTTCTTCACCTTTTTGAAGATCTGTTCCATCTTCTTTTTCTAAGTGACGTTTTGGTACAAATGCTGTGATGTCATCGTTAAACTCGATCGTTGCTCCTTTGTCTACTATTTCGTCAATCTTAGCAGTGTGCTTAGTTCCTACAGCAAACTCACCTTCGTACTTATCCCAAGGGTTGTCTTCTGTTTGTTTGTGGCCTAAACTTAACTTGCGTCCTTCAACATCTAATTCAAGAACAACAACGTCTAATTCAGCTCCAATTTCAGTAAATTCACTTGGGTGCTTGATTTTCTTAGTCCAAGAAAGATCGCTAATGTAAATTAGTCCATCAATTCCTTCTTCTAATTCAACAAATACACCAAAGTTTGTAAAGTTACGTACAATACCTGTGTGTCTAGAACCTACAGGGTATTTAGTAGTAATATCAGTCCATGGATCTGGTGTTAATTGCTTAATACCAAGAGACATTTTACGGTCTTCTTTGTCCATAGTTAGGATTTGAGCTTCAACCTCATCACCAACATTTACGAAATCTTGTGCGCTACGTAAGTGCGTAGACCAAGACATTTCGCTAACGTGGATTAATCCTTCAACACCTTCAGCAACTTCAATAAATGCACCGTAGTCTGCAATAACAACTACTTTACCTTTTACTTTATCACCTACTTTAAGGTCATCTCCAAGAGCATCCCATGGGTGAGCTTTCAATTGCTTAAGACCTAATTGAATACGTGTTTTATCCTCATCAAAGTCAAGGATTACAACGTTTAATTTCTGGTCAAGGTCAACAATCTCGTTCGGGTGGTTGATACGAGACCAAGAAAGGTCTGTAATGTGTACCAATCCGTCAACACCTCCAAGGTCAACAAATACACCGTATGAAGTAATGTTTTTAACAACACCTTCCAGTACTTGTCCTTTTTCAAGCTGCCCGATAATTTCTTTTTTCTGTTCTTCGATATCCGCTTCGATAAGTGCTTTATGCGAAACAACAACGTTTTTAAATTCGTGGTTGATTTTCACAACTTTGAATTCCATTGTTTTTCCTACATATGCATCGTAATCACGGATAGGCTTCACATCTATTTGCGAACCTGGCAAGAAAGCTTCAATACCGAATACATCTACAATCATACCACCTTTAGTACGGCACTTAACATAACCGTTAACAATAGTAGCATCATCGTGAGCATCATTAACCCGCTCCCAAGCTTTAATAGTTCTAGCCTTACGGTGAGAAAGAATTAATTGTCCTGTACTGTCTTCGCGTACATCGATCAATACTTCTACTTTGTCACCAACTTTAAGGTCTGGATTGTAACGAAACTCGTTTAAAGAGATAACACCTTCACTTTTCGCATTGATGTCGATAATAGCATCACGATCTGTAATATAAACTACTTCTCCTTCTACTACCTCATCATCTAATGTGTCAACAAAGTTTTCTGTAACTAATTTTTCAAACTCTTCTAGCTTACCGTCATCGATTGGGTCAATACCCTCTTCATAGTTGTGCCAGTTGAATTCTTCTAAAAATTGTTTAGGATCTCTTTGCTTTAAAGAAAGTTCTTCTTGAGGTTTTTGAGTTTCCTCAGTAGCTTTTTGTTCTGCAACAGCTACATCTTCTTGTTTTTCTGCAGCTTTTTCTTTTGCTGCATCTTTGTTTGCTTTATCAGCCATTTAATATAATGTTTGTGAAATCCATTTTAAAAGATTCTGAATTTCAACAATTTGTATTCTGTGTTGTTACAAGAAGTTACCGCGACCATCCCACAGAAGGATTTAAATTTAGTTTTGTCGTTCCTTTTATTCTTGCCTCGTCGCTAAAAGGAGTGCAAAATTACTGTTTTTCTTTTGATAATCAAAGTGTTTTGAAGAAATCTCTTCTGAAGATCATACCCTCCCGGCTATTCGGTCTTTGGCAAGTTGTAAAATGATGTGAAATTGATCTTCCAAGTTCATCTCACTGTTGTCAATTTCAATGGCATCGGCTGCCTTTCGTAAAGGGGAATCTTTACGGGTAGTGTCTATATGGTCACGTTCTTGAACGTTTTTTAAAACTTCTTTAAACGTAACTTGGTCACCACGCTCTGAGAGCTCATCATAGCGGCGTTTGGCCCGTTCTTCTGCGGAAGCGTTCATAAAGATTTTCAACTCAGCTTCTGGTAAGACAACGGTTCCAATATCGCGACCGTCCATTACAACGCCTTTCTCAAAACCCATTCGCTGTTGTTGTTCTACCAATTTTTTTCTCACTTCGGAAACCGTGGCGATTGGGCTTACAAATTCTGAAACATCTAATGTCCTTATTTCGCTTTCTACATTTTTTCCGTTAAGGAATATTTCAGCTTTTGCCGTAGGACTGCTTTTTTTGAATTCCAAATGAATTTCTGATAGTTTTTTGATTAGCCCTTCCCTATCAAATTTTTCTTCAGAAATAAAACTATTTTCCATAGCATACAGCGTTACGGCGCGATACATAGCGCCGGTATCGATATACACATATTCTAACCAATCTGCCAATTGCTTGGCGACTGTACTTTTTCCTGTAGATGAGTAGCCGTCTATGGCAATGGTAATTTTATGCATTATTGTAGGTCTATATTGAGTCCGAAAGTACTCGTTGAAGCGGCCAAACTATACTGAGCATAAGAATAACTTAATCGAAGTTTGTTCAGTTTTATGGAAAAACCACCGCTTAAACCGGCAAAGGCACGCTGTTCTAAAATTCTTAGTTCTTCTGCCCTACGCAAATTATAACCCAAACGAAGGTTAAAACCTCCTTCGGGAAACAACTCAATCCCTACAATCATATGGCGGAATGCATTATCAATAAAGTTAATTTTTTCACCTGTGCTATTTCCTTCCAAATCTGTTTGATCACGATTTGGATTTGCAAAGGCTATATTCCATCGTTGCATATTTTCTAGAGTAAAATGCCAACGAATAGGAATGTTTTTAAGGGTTTGTGATATCCCGAAAACTAATTCGAAAGGTAGTTTTTCGTAGGTTTCATGATATGGTGTAATTTGCGTACCTAGGTTTCTAGCAACTCCAGTAATATGTAAATCCCAATCTTCATAAACATACATAACACCAATATCGGTAGCAACTCCAAAAGAGCTGTATTGTTCTAGTTTTGATGATATAAACTTCACATTGGCGCCTACATAAAAATCGGTAAACGCGATATTACGAGCGTGACCAAAAGAAACGGCTACTTCTCCACCACTAAAACTATTAGTTGCATTTCCTTGTTCGTCATAACCATCAAATTTTCCGTAGTTAATATAAGTGACCCCTGCATTAATTACTTGTGTACGGCGGTCCCAAGCATAGGCATAGGCTGCAGTTCCATAATTTACATCTCCAATATAATTTGCATAATTAAGCGAAAATTGATTATCCATCTCCGGATTAATGGCTGCAGGGTTAAAAAGTGCTTGCGTGGGATCGTAATCGTAATTAGTGACCGTCTTACCGCCTAGGGCAGCTTGTCGTGGGGAATTTACTAAGTTTAAAAACTGATACGTTGAACGTCCTCCTACTTGCGCTACAGCAGTAGTTGATAGTAAGATTGTAAATAATAAGAAGTAAACCTTTTGGTTCATGTACAGTAGTTACCTTAATTCTATACCTTTTAACGACTGCAATATTAATTTATTTTTAGGGAATACGAAATGATTTAAGTTTACTTTACTTTTTAGGCTTGAGGCCTTGGCTAAAAGAACAACGATTTAACGTTTTAAGATATTTTTTTGTATTTTTTCATGGTGATACTTCCAACAATTATATTTTTGACACTACAGAGATCAGTATCAATCTGGACATTTCCAGTTACCCGACCGCACCTATGCTGTTGCATTGTCTGCGATGGCGATATCCAAGGTTCTAAAAACCTATTAAAACAATAATCATGAAAAAAATACTCATAACCCTACTAATAAGTATGGCATATTCGTTTAATTATGCCCAAGACCCACAGCTTTTTGAAAATGATTGGTATTTACACGAATTGATCATCGACGGGGAAAGCCATCTACCGCCCTCTAATGATGAAGTGGAGTATATCCCTTTGAATTTCTATTCGGATAAATTTTCAGATAGATTTGATACTATTGTATGTGAGGGCTTAACAGGCGACAATATAACGATTTCAGCAGTGGATATATTTGTAGAGAGTTTTCTTATTTTAATAGACGAGCCTTGTAATTTAACCGAAAATAATGAGTATGAATCGCTATATTATGGTGGTTTTTTTCATTGGCAAGAAGCAAATAAAACTTTTGATTACGAAATAACAGAGAGCGATAACACCTTAACTCTAACATTGATCAATGAAGATGGAAATGTTGCAATGCATGGTAATAAATTATTAGCAAGCCAAGGTTTTGAAAATACACAAACATTTATTTATCCTAATCCAGTACAAAAAACACTCTATATTGAAAATAAAACAGCTATAATAAAAAAAATTAGCGTATATGGTGCATCGGGCAAAGTCCTTTTACAAAGTAATGACAATACAAGCCAAGTTAACCTTGAAAACCTGTCAAGTGGGTTGCTATTTGTAGTACTCGAAACCGACCAAGGGATATTTACAAAAAAGGTAGTTAAAAATTAAAAAAGCCCAAAACTTCTGGTTTTGGGCTTTTCACTATAAAATAAGTCCTACAACTTTTTAGCGTTCTTTACCTTCTGTTTGGTAAGTGCTAAATCCAGTACATCGCTCATATCTTTTACATAATGAAACGTCAATCCTTTTAAGTATTCAGGTTTAATTTCATCGATGTCACGCTTATTGTCTTCACACAATAAAATTTCTTTAATGTGAGCTCGCTTGGCAGCCAATATTTTTTCTTTGATTCCACCAACGGGAAGCACTTTTCCACGTAACGTGATTTCACCTGTCATCGCAATGCTTTTCTTTACTTTACGTTGCGTAAACAAAGAAACTAAAGACGTTAACATCGTTATACCCGCACTTGGTCCGTCTTTAGGCGTAGCCCCTTCTGGGACGTGTACGTGCACATTGTATTTCTCAAATATATCTGGCGAAATGCCTAATTCTTCTGCATTCGATTTTATGTATTCCAACGCAATGGTTGCCGATTCTTTCATCACCTTACCAAGGTTTCCAGTCATATTTAACTGTCCTTTACCTTTAGAAAGTGTAGATTCTATAAAAAGGATATCTCCTCCAACACGCGTCCAAGCCAATCCTGTAACCACTCCGGCTACGTCGTTGTTTTCATATTTATTACGTTCTAGTTTGGGACTTCCTAATGCTTCAACCACAGTTTCATTGGTTACTTTCTTCTCATATTCCTCATCCATTGCTATTTTCATAGCTGCAAAACGAACCATTTTGGCAATTTGCTTTTCTAAACTACGAACACCACTTTCACGCGTATATCCCTCTACTATTTTCTCTAATTGCTTTTTACCAACTTTAAGGTCGTCTTTTGTAAGACCGTGTTCTTCTAATTGCTTTGGTAATAAGTGGCGTTTGGCAATTTCAACTTTTTCTTCCACCGTATAACCCGTAACATTAATGATTTCCATACGGTCACGAAGCGCAGGTTGAATGGTGCTTAAGCTATTTGAAGTGGCTATAAACATCACTTTAGACAAATCGTACCCCAACTCTAAGAAGTTATCATAAAAAGCATTGTTTTGCTCGGGGTCTAATACTTCCAACATTGCCGAAGAAGGATCTCCTTGACTTCCTATAGAAAGTTTATCTATTTCATCTAATACAAAGACTGGATTACTTGTTCCTGCTTTTTTTATGTTCTTAACAATACGTCCTGGCATAGCACCAATATAGGTTTTACGGTGTCCGCGTATTTCGGCTTCATCCCGTAAACCACCTAGTGACATTCTCACGTATTCTCTACCCAAAGCTTCAGCAATAGATTTACCCAGCGATGTTTTACCAACACCTGGAGGTCCATACAGACATAGAATCGGAGATTTCATATCATTCCGAAGTTTTAAAACGGCTAGATATTCAATAATCCGTTTTTTAACATCGTCTAGACCATAATGATCACGATCTAGAATTTTTCTCGCTCTTTTAAGGTCAAATTTATCAGTGCTGAATTCATTCCAAGGCAAGTCAAGTAATAGGTCTAAGTAATTGCTTTGAATACTGTATTCCGCAACCTGCGGATTCATGCGTTGCAATTTGGTGATTTCTTTATCAAAATGCTCTTGCACTTCATCACCCCACTTTTTTGCTTTCGCCTTTTCGCGCATTTCTTGTATTTCAGCTTCATTGGAATTCCCTCCCAATTCTTCCTGAATGGTCTTCATTTGTTGCTGAAGAAAATACTCACGTTGTTGCTGATTGATATCACTTTGCACTTTAGACTGAATGTCATTACGCAATGATAATTTCTGCAACTCAACATTCATATATTTAAGCGTCTCCATAGCACGCTCTTTCAGGTCATTCATTTCAAGCAAACTCTGCTTTTCTTTTACTGAAATGTTCAAGTTTGATGAAACAAAGTTGATTAAAAACGAATTGCTCTCAATGTTTTTAATAGCAAAAGCAGCTTCCGAAGGAATATTTGGGCTTCCTTTTATAATTTCAAGAGCGATTTCTTTAATAGAATCAATAATAGCAGAAAACTCTTCACTTTCTTTAGCAGGTTTTGCTTCAGTCACTTCCCGAATGGTAGCCGTCATATACGGCTCAGTAGTGATTACTTCGGTTGTTTCAAAGCGTTTTTTACCTTGAATGATTACGGTTGTATTTCCGTCAGGCATTTTTAAAACACGAAGTATTTTTGCAACCGTACCAATTGTGTTGATTTCGTTTAAACTGGGGTCTTCTATCTCTTCGTCCTTTTGCGAAACCACACCTATGGTTTTGCTTCCTTTATTGGTTTCGTTAATCAACTTGATCGATTTATCACGTCCAGCAGTAATAGGAACTACTACTCCGGGGAATAATACCGTATTTCGAAGCGGAAGAATAGGAAGTATTTCCGGTAATTCTTCTCTGTTCATTGCATCTTCGTCTTCAGCCGTCATTAAAGGGATTAACTCCGCATCTTGCTCTAATTCCTGCAATGACAAACTGTCTAATGTTTTTACTTTTGAATGGGCCATATAGTATTTTAAGACATTGTGTCACCAAAATAAGGCGCACAATAGCTGTTTTTAAATAATTCTTTATACAATTTTTACTGAAAATCAACTTCTTAGCGTTATGCCTGTTGACCTTCGTAATATAATATTCAATAGTTATGCCAATTACTTAGCTCGTAATTATTGATCGTTTTTAAACTTTTTTTCCTTCAACTGTAACATTTTGCAACTATAACTATCTTTAAGGTAAACAAGCTTGTTTTTGACATTGACCGACCAACATATTGACTCGTTATTAGTGCTGTGTAAAAAAGGAAACCATTTAGCACAACTGGAAGTGTATAATCGCTACCAAAGGGCTATGTACAATGTTGCTGTGCGAATTGTAAAAGATACAGCAGAAGCTGAAGATATAATGCAGGAATCGTTTATAACTGCTTTCAGCAAATTGGACAGTTTTAAAGGAACAGCAACTTTTGGGGCTTGGTTAAAACGGATTGTTGTAAACAATAGTATTACGCAATATAAAAAACAACAACGCTTTGTCGATGTGCCAGATGAAACAATAGCTGAAACGGTAGAAGTAACTTCTGGAATTACCGAAGAGGATTATACCAATGAAAAGGCCGCAGCCATACTAAGTTGTATGGGTAGTTTGCACAGTAGTTACCAACAAGTATTAACACTTCATTTAATTGAAGGATATGATTACGAAGAAATTTGTGAAATACTGGATATCACTTATGCAAACTGTAGAACATTGGTTTCACGAGCAAAAGATAGTTTACGAAAAAAATTAAAAGTAGCGTCATGGAAAAAGATGATATAGACACTTTATTTGAGCAAAACCGAACAGATTTTGACGTGCACGACACGCCACAAGGACATCAAAAAAGGTTTTTAGCAAAATTGAACGTTCAAACTGAAGCGGATAAAAATGTTTCAGAAGAGAAAGATGTTGAAAAAGTAAACTGGTGGAGACCGTTGAGTATTGCTGCTAGTATAGCTGTAATTTTAGCAATTGGGTTTTTATTTCAGAATACCGAAGCACAAGCTAGCGATTTAGCCAGTGTTTCGCCAGAAATGCAAAAAACACAGTCTTTTTTTACAACAGCAATCAATAAGGAGTTACAGACTTTAAAAAGCTTTGAAAGTCCTGAAACTAAAGAACTGGTTGATGACGCCCTACAGCAAATAGAAATACTTGAACTAGAATATAACACACTAAAAACCGATCTCGCAGAAAGCGGAAATGACAAACGAGTAATTTATGCGATGATCACCAATTTTCAAAACAGGATCGATCTTTTGGAAAACGTAATTAAAACAATCGAAGAGATTAAAACACTTAAAGCAAACAAAAATGAAACTACTATCTAAAACACTACTGTTTCTTTTTCTATTTCCTGCCCTGGCTATGGCCACCAATGGAAAGATGAAAGGAAAGTACACCAAAGAGAAAACCGTAAAAAAGGAATTCAATGTAAACTCTGGTGCCGGACTAAATGTAACGAACAGCTATGGAAATATAGATATCGTTACCTGGAATGAAAACCGAACCGTTATTGAAGTTACCATTAAAACCAATGGCGATAACGAAGAAAAAGTGCAAGAACGTCTTAAAGAAATCAATATTGATTTTAGTGGAAATGCCTCTTTAGTAACAGCTAAAACCATTTTTAATGAAAAAAAATCTGGCTGGAGCTGGTGGGGAAGTAATAATAAAAATAATGTTTCGGTAGAGGTTAATTATTCCATTAAACTGCCCATTACAAACACGGTAGATTTAAACAATGATTATGGAGCTATCCATATCAATAAACTTAAAGGGAATGCCAAAATTAACTGTGATTATGGTCAATTAATCATTGGGGAACTATTGGCAGATAATAATTACCTCACTTTTGATTATACTGACAAGTCTACCATCGGTTATATGAAAAGCGGCCGTATTAATGCAGATTATTCAGGATTTACCTTAGAGAAAACGGAACGTTTGGAGTTAACTGCTGATTATACAAAATCTGAAATTTTAGAAGCTCAAAGCATTAACTATAATTGCGATTATGGAAAAGTAATTATAGGCAAAGCACAAGAGGTTATAGGCAAAGGTGACTATGTTAACAACCAAATAGGGACCGTTACCGGCTCTATAAACTTGAACACCGGTTATGGCTCTATAAGAATAGACAATATGGCTAGTACAGCTAATAATATTACTATTAAAGCAGATTACACAGGTATTAAACTTGGGTTTGATAGCAGTTATAATTTCGATTTTATCGTAGATTTATCATTTGCTAGCTTAAAAGGCGAAGAAGATGTTACTGTTTTAAAGTCGTCAAAAGATTATACCAATAGAATGTATAGCGGATATCACGGAAAACAAAATTCTGGAAATACTGTAAATATAAATTCCGATTATGGCGGAGTAACTTTTAATAAAAACTAAAACCAAATAAACACATGAAAACACTAACAAAAAGCGTACTTATTGTCTTCTTACTGTCAGTAACATCGCAACAAGCAATTGCTCAAAACTGGAAAAAATCAAAAGTAAAAGGAGATGGAAATGTAACCACTAAAACCGTTTCAACAGGCGATTATGACAACGTACACGTAACCGGATCTATGGATGTAACCCTTGTTAGCGGTACAGAAGGTTCCATTAACGTTACGACCGATGAGAACATACACGAACACCTTGATATTCGCAGCGAAGGTAACACTTTGATCATTTCAGTAAAAAAAGGGCATTCCATTAGCACAAAAAAAGGAATTGATGTAACTGTTCCTTTTCAAGATCTCTCTGAAGTGAAATTGGTTGGCTCTGGTGATATTACGTCTACTAAAAAAATTAAAGCCAATAACTTTGAGACCAGCATAGTTGGCTCTGGTGATGTTATTTTGAACGTGGAGTCAAGTTCGTTAAATGCTAAAGTAACAGGCTCTGGTGATATGAAATTAACTGGAAGCGCCGATAATTTTGAGTTGAAATTAAGCGGTAGCGGTGATTTTGATGGCAGAAGTTTTGATGCCAATGCTACTGAAGTATATGTTTCCGGTTCTGGAGATGCAACCGTTTCAGCAAAAAAGAGTATAAAAGCCCGAGTTCATGGCTCTGGTGATATTTCTTATAAAGGAAATCCATCAAAAAGTGACACCAAAGTGTTAGGGAGCGGATCAATTAAATCAATCTAAGCCACCTTTAGAGTAAAGAATTAATCCTAAAGAGAATTTTCTTTTTAGGATTTTTTTTATTCTGAAACTTCTACCCTTCTCGGAACACGGAACAACAAAACAAGTCCTACGACAAAAAACAGGATAAAGAACAGTATTGCATACCGAATACTACCGGTTGCTTGTGCAACAAAACCGTAACTGAACATCCCAATTACAATCCCAATTTTTTCGGCTACATCATAAAAACTGAAATAGGAAGCGGTATCTATTGCTCCTTCCGGAATTAGTTTTGAATATGTAGAACGTGAAAGCGATTGTATTCCACCCATTACCAGACCTACAAATCCTGCTGTAACATAAAACTGTACAGGTGTTGTTATAGAATATGCATAGATGCAAATGCAAATCCAGATTATATTTAAAACAATTAAAGTATTTATGTTTCCAAATTTAGCTGAAGCTCGAGACGTTAAAAAGGCGCCTAAAACTGCTACTAATTGTATTAATAAAATACTTACTATCAAACCTGTGGTGGCGTTTGTTTCGCCCCAATCCAATTCTTCTATCCCAAAGTAAGTGGCCACTAACATTATAGTTTGTACTGCCATGCTGTACACAAAAAAAGCAGCTAAATATCTTTTTAGGCTTTTGTTTTCGCCTAGTTTATTCCAAATTTTCTTTAGTTCCTTAAATCCGTTGAAAAGAAGGTGTTTTGTAAACTTTTGTTTTTTATTTCCCTTCGGAAGATAGTAGTAGGTATACTGGCTAAAACCAATCCACCAGACTCCTGTTAACACAAACGATAAGCGTGTTGGTAACCCTTCTTCTTCAAAACCAAAAGTTTCATACATTAAAATCATAGCAAGACAGACGCACAATAAAATAACGCTGCCTATATACCCCAATGAGTATCCTTTCGCACTAATTTTATCTTGTTGTTCGGGAAAAGCTATATCCGGTAAATATGAATTATAAAACACCAAGCTCGCCCAAAAGCCAATCAATGCTAAAAAATAACACAGGAGCCCAAACCATAAATAGTCTAATGAAAACCAATACAGACCAATACAAGAAACTGCACCGAGGTAACAGAAAAACTTCATAAATACTTTCTTGTTACCAACATAATCGGCAACACCACTTAATAGCGGACTTAATATTGAAACCATTAAAAAAGCCGCTGCAGTTACATAACTAATAAGGGTGTCATTATTAAAGTCGAACCCTAGAAAAGTCACCGTATCGTCAAGTATTTTGCCTTTTTCATCTTTCACAAGTGTCAAGGCACCATAAAATATTGGAAAAATGGCTGATGCAATTACTAAACTATATACAGAGTTTGCCCAGTCATAAAAAGCCCAAGCGTTTAGCAGCTTTTTACTGCCTTTTGGTAGGTTAGCCATAGAAGTGTTTTAAAACAAAATCCCGTTCTGATTTATATCAAAACGGGACTAAATTACTTGAAATTATTCTTTTTAAAAACTTATTTCTTAAAAGAAGTTACGCCATACTTTCGGGCTTCGGCTTTTGCTTCAGCAGCCCAACTTTGTATATTTCGTATACGAGTCTCACTAGAAGGGTGTGTACTCAAAAACTCTGGAGGTGCTCCTCCACCCTGTTGTTGCATTCGTTGCCATAAATCTGCTGCCACTATTGGGTCGTATCCTGCAATTGCCATAAGGGTTAATCCTATTCTGTCGGCTTCTACTTCGTTACTTCTGCTAAAAGGTAACATTACACCTACTTGTGTTCCAACTCCGTAATATTGATTAAATATCTGTTGGTTTTCTGGGTTTTTGGCCAATGCTAAATTTCCAGCTACAGCCCCTAATTGTTGTAGTTGTGCCGCACTCATACGCTGTTGCCCGTGGTTAGCTAATGCATGTGCTACCTCATGCCCCATAATAGAAGCCACACCAGCTTCATTTTTAGCAATGGGCATAATTCCTTTATAGAACGCTATTTTACCGCCAGGCATCGCCCATGCATTTTTTGTTTCATCATCAATTAATGAATATTCCCAACGATAGTTTTTTAAATACCCTGCATAGCCATTGGCTGTGAGGTACCGTTCTGCAGCTTTTGAAATTTTTTGTCCAACCCTTTCAACCATCTGGGCATCTGAGGTTCCTTTAATTACTTTATTTTCAGATAAAAATTGATCATATTGCTGAAATGCCATTGGTAATATTTGAGAATTAGGGACTAAAGCCAAGGTCTTTTTTCCTGTAAAAGGATTTGTGCTACAGGCTACAGCAAACACAAGTACTGCTACTAAGGAGAGTGTTTTTTTATAATTCATTGTTTGTTTTTTTAGGTTTCAAATTTAAAGTTAAAGATAATACAATTGGTTTTTATTAAAATTTATATAAAAACTGGAATAGCTTTTGCTATTATATTTATTAAAACAAACAAATTATGAAACAGATACTATTATTTTTAGCGCTTTCGACCACTTTTTTATTTTCATCATGTGAAGGTGACCCAGGACCTCCAGGACCTCCGGGTGATGCTTTCTTAGCACAGGTTTTTGAAACTACAGTAGATTTTCAATTTGACTCACAATCTCAATCTTTAACTTCAGCATTTATAGAATTTCCTAGTAATATAGAGGTTTTTGAAAGTGATGTTGTGCTAGCATATCAATTTGTAGGTCAAGACCCAATAGTAGACCCACCTGCTGATATTTGGGTACAACTACCAAGAAGTCAGTTTTTCAATGATGGCACTGGTGAATTTATAGAATACAGTTTTAACCATACTTTTTTTGATATTCAATTTGTAATCGATGGAAATTTTGATGTATCTACGTTAGGAACTGAATTTACCAACGACCAAATATTCAGAGTTGCCATAGTACCAGCCGAATTTGCAACTGCAAATTTGACAATGAATGACATTATGAGCAATTCAGAAATTGAAGTCATTAACCTTGAAAAATAAACTATGAAAAAGATCTTATTTTTAATTTGTAGCTTAGTATTAATAAGCTGCAACTCAAAAGCACAAGATAAAAAAGAACAAAAAGAGTATGAAGTTTCTAAAACAGAAGCTGAATGGAAAGCAGAACTTACCGATTTAGAATACCACGTACTACGTGAAGCAGGCACTGAGCGCCCCTTTTCTAGTGAACTAAACAGCAATAAAGAAAAAGGAACTTACGTTTGTGCCGGATGCGGAACACCATTATACAAAAGCGAAAACAAATTTAAAAGCGGCACTGGATGGCCTAGTTTTGATCGGTTTATCGAAGGCAACGTTGAGTTTTCAACCGATAATAAATTAGGGTACAGTCGTAATGAAGAGCATTGCGCAACTTGTGGTGGTCACTTAGGTCACGTTTTTAACGATGGCCCCCAGGAAACCACAGGAAAAAGACACTGTATCAATGGAGCCGCATTAGACTTTATACCAGCTAAAGATGAGCAATAGTAAATATTCCATACAAAAAACAGAAGCCGAATGGCGTAAAGAACTAGGTGATGAACGCTACCGCATTCTTCGTGAAGCAGGTACCGAACGTCCACACACTGGTAAGTACAACATTCACTTTGAAGATGGCACCTATAAATGTGGCGCGTGCAACACCCCGCTTTTTAAAAGTGACAGCAAATTTGAAAGTAGCTGTGGCTGGCCTTCGTTTGACGAAGCTATTGACGGTGCTGTAGAATACGTCCGCGATACTTCTTTAGGAATGATTCGCACCGAAATTCTTTGTGCTACTTGTGGAAGTCATTTAGGACACGTTTTTAATGATGGCCCTACCGAAACTGGACAACGGTTTTGCGTGAATTCGCTTTCAGTGGATTTTGAAGAAAAATAAGATTCCTTCCAAGAATCGAGACGGCATCAGGTTCCAAAAATTGATTATTTGGAATTTGATGCCTCTTTTTTTAGCACGTACCCCTAACATTTTGTAAATTCGTAGCTTCAAAATAACGACATAAAACAACGAAATGAGTAAATACGACGTAATCGTTTTAGGAAGTGGTCCCGGAGGCTATGTTGCTGCAATCAGGGCTTCACAATTAGGCTTAAAAACAGCTGTCATTGAAAAAGAAAGCCTGGGAGGCGTTTGCCTTAACTGGGGTTGTATCCCAACTAAAGCACTATTGAAAAGTGCGCAGGTTTTTGATTATTTAAACCACGCTGAAGACTACGGTCTTACGGTAAAAGGTGCTGATAAAGACTTCGGAAAAGTAATTGAACGTAGCCGTGGCGTTGCCAACGGAATGAGTAAAGGTGTTCAGTTCTTGATGAAGAAAAACAAAATTGACGTTATTGATGGTTTCGGAAAACTGAAACCCGGTAAAAAGGTTGATGTTGATGGAAAAGAATATACAGCCGATCATATTATAATTGCAACCGGAGCGCGTTCTCGTGAGTTACCTAATTTAAAACAAGATGGTAAAAAAGTAATTGGATACCGCGAAGCAATGTCATTAGACAAGCAACCTAAGAAAATAATAGTTGTAGGTAGTGGTGCCATTGGTGTTGAGTTTGCTCATTTTTATAACGCTATGGGTACCGAAGTTACGATCGTAGAATTTTTACCAAATTTAGTTCCGTTAGAAGACGAAGACGTTTCAAAACAGTTTGAAAAGTCCTTCAAAAAAGCTGGGATTAAGGTAATGACAAATTCTTCCGTAGAAAAAGTGGATACCTCTGGTAAAACGGTAAAAGCGACTGTAAAAACCAAAAAAGGCGAAGAAACACTGGAAGCAGATATTGTACTTTCCGCAGTTGGTATTGCCGCAAATATTGAAAACATTGGCTTAGAAGATGTTGGTATTGTTACCGATAAAGGTAAGATTATGGTAAACGATTATTACCAAACTAACATTCCTGGCTATTACGCTATTGGTGATGCTGTTCCTGGACAAGCGTTAGCTCACGTTGCTTCTGCTGAAGGAATAACTTGTGTTGAAAAAATTGCTGGAATGAACGTAGAAGCTATTGACTACGGAAACATCCCAGGTTGTACGTATGCAACGCCAGAAATTGCAAGTGTCGGTATGACAGAGAAACAAGCTAAAGAAGCCGGTTACAAGCTTAAAATTGGAAAATTCCCATTTTCAGCTAGTGGTAAAGCAAGCGCTGCCGGAACAAAAGATGGTTTCGTAAAAGTAATTTACGATGCTAAATACGGTGAGTGGTTAGGTTGCCATATGATTGGTGCCGGTGTAACCGATATGATTGCTGAAGCTGTCCTAGGTAGAAAACTAGAAACTACAGGACACGAAGTATTAAAAGCAGTACACCCACACCCAACAATGAGTGAAGCGGTGATGGAAGCAACTGCTGCTGCTTATGATGAAGTGATTCATTTATAATTTTTAAAAAGAAACTTTTGAAATATTACTTTACTGCTGTAGCCCTACTTATTATGGGCTGCAGCATTCTTACTGCTCAAAATAAAGAAGATAAAGCTAAGTCTGGTGTTATAAAAACTGAAATTTCAACTCTTGTTTCAGGTTTTAACTTTTATCAACTAGGCTACGAATTCAATATTCAAGAAAAAAATTCCCTTCAAATAGGGGTTGGTTTTGGAACTCAAGATGAAATAAATGTTTATGCATTAAACATTCAAAGTAGGTTTTATTTGAATAGCTGGACAAATTCTAAGCCACCGAGAGGATTCCATATTGGACCTAGAGTTGCTGTTATTTATGGAGAGTCTAATCATTCTTCACTGTATACTGGCAAGCAAACAGCATTTGGCTTTGAACTTGACGGATTGTTTGGCTATCAATTCCTTATTGGCGATATTGTAGCTTTAGATCCATATGTTGGTCCAGGTGTAGCTATTTTTAATAATCAAACTCAATTTGGCCTCATATTAGGTGTAACTTTAGGAGTTGCATTTTAACATTAATAATAAAATTATTTAAAGTAGTTCCTTTTGATTTTCGAAATAGATTGATGAATACTAATTTTTAATTTGGAAGTAAATCGCAGTACCAAAACTGCGTATCCCAGGTTTTAGTATCATCGGTAAAACAATCGTCATCGTCGTCTTTTGAAGGACTATAGCCTTTTAGTACCTTCTCACCTATTTCAAAGGAAATTGGATGATTAAAAATTGGCCCATCGTACACAAACGTGTGGAATTCTCCATTTTCACCGCACGGATCTATCGTATCGGGTAAATCGTTAAAAAAAGCTTGATTTACTTCTCTTCCCACAAACGATTTATCTAATAGTTTTGCATTCACAGAAACGGTAATGGCTTTGAAACCTAACTCTAAAAACTGTTTCATCAAAGAACTTGTATCCTTTTTCCACAGCGGGAAAATAGTTTGCAGACCTACTTTTTGCAACTGCTTTTCTCTATATTTTTTTAAATCTTCTAGAAAAATATCACCGAAAGCAGCATGGGTGAACCCTTCCGAAATTAGTTTTTGGGTGGCTTCCTCCATTTTAGCATTATAAAGTTGCATCGAAGTCTCTTGAGGCAAGTATATTTTTTGAAGTGGCAAACCCATACTTTTTACTTGAGCATCTAACAGATCTTCGTTCAAGCCATGCATAGAAACACGATTAAAATCGTTATTGACTGTAGTAACTAGCTTTGAAACGTTATAATCAGGGTTGTTTTTCAGAAAATAATATGCCAATGCCGCATCTTTACCGGAACTCCAATTTAAATAAGATTGTTTCATTAGTTGTCCGTCAAAAAACTTTGTAAAGCCAGTTCGTAACTTTGTAGTCCAAAGCCTAAAATAATGCCTTGCGCATTGGGTGAAATGTACGATTTATGCCGAAAGTCTTCCCTTGAAAACGTATTGGAAATATGCACCTCTACAACCGGTGTTTCAATTGCCTTCACAGCATCACCAATCCCTACTGAAGTATGCGTATAAGCGGCTGCATTTAAGATAATCCCATCGTATTCGTAACCCACTTCTTGTAGTTTATTTATCAATTCGCCTTCAATATTAGATTGAAATTGCTCTAACTCCACATTTTTATATTTAAACTGAAGTTCAGTAAAAAAATCTTGAAATGATCGATCGCCATAGACATCGGTTTCACGTTTGCCGAGCAGATTTAAGTTAGGTCCGTTGATAATAATTATTTTCATGTCTCAAATATAGAAAATAAAAAAGCAGGAGCTTTAAGCTCCTGCTTTAGTTTATTTATTTGTTACTTTTAGAATCCAACTTCTACTCCAAAATTAATAGAGGAGAACACAACCCCATCATTGGTAACACCAGAATAAGAGGCCATAATTCCAACTGCACCAAAAGTATAGCCTGCTTTAGGCCGGTAATAAAAACCGCCATCATTTCCTTCATTTAACCCTACTGCATAACCTAGATCAGCTCCCAGAAAAAATGCTTCCCCTAAACCTATCCTACTTGATGCTGAAATAGGAAGGAATTGAGCATCATCTATAAGCTCTGCCCCATTAATTTCATCATCTACAAAATACTGAAAATAACTTGTTTGAGGCCCTATCCATACTAAATCTGCTACTTCAAAAAGGTAGCCTACATCCGCTGCTATACCAAAGTTATACACATCGCCTGCATCCCCTACAGGTATTGCTCCATTAAAGCCAATTTTAAATTGTCCTTGCGCAAAAGAAGTGCCGATTCCCAATAGTGCGAAAGCAGCAATTAATATTAATTTTTTCATAATTTATATTTCAAGTTAATTAGTTAAAAAAATTAAATGTACTAAAAAAACTAATATCTTAATAATATGGCAGTTACAATAAAAAAGCAGGAGCTAGATGCTCCTGCTTTAGAATATTTATTTGATATAATTTAAAGTCCGAATTCTACTCCAAAATTAATGGAAGAAAACGTAAATCCATCACTACTTACACCTGAATAAGATGCTATTATGCCGACTGTTCCAAAATTGTATCCCGCTTTAGGACGATAATAAAAACCACCATCATTACCATCTGGGGAAATTCCTATTCCATATCCCAAATCGGCTCCTACATAAAAAGCTTCGCCAAAACCTACTCTACCAGAAGCAGCTATTGGTATAAAAGCGGCATCCTCTACTTCACCAGAAATAGTTCCTATTCCTGTATCAATTTCTACATCATCCCCAAAATAATGAAAATAACTAGCTTGTGGGCCTATCCAGACCATGTCAGCTACTTCAAATAGATAAGCAAAATCTGCAGCTACACCAAAGGTATATGCATCGCCTGCATCTCCTACAGGAATTGCAGCATTTGCTCCAATTTTAAATTGTCCTTGTGCGAAAGAAGTACCCATTCCGAATACTGCTAAAGCAGCAAATAGTAATAGTTTTTTCATAATAAAAAGTTTATTTTAATTAGTTAATAGAATAAATGTACTAAAAATATTATGACATTCGCAAAAAAATTACATTCATAATGTTATAAAACTATTATTATTTAAAATAAAAAAGCAGGGTTTTACCCCTGCTTTCTTAAAAATTAAGTGTTTCACTTTCTAGAATGAATAACCTGCAGATACTGCAAAAACTGAGTTTTTAGCATCTACATCAAAAGGAATATCTTCATTGTTTACAATATCGGTTAAACCAAAGTTATAACGGGCATTTAAAAACAGTCCGTTATTAAATCGATATCCAGCTCCTACTCCTACCGAAAAATCAATGTCGTTAAACAAATCACCATCAAGTTCTGTTGAACCTGAACCTACGTCGTCTGGATCACTATCTATTTCATTTTTTACGTTAAAACCTATTTGTGGTCCTGCTTCTGCATACAGTCCTTCAATTAAATACACTTTTGCCATTACAGGCACGTTAATGTAATCTAATTGCACTTCTGTATCGTCTGCTCCTTCTCTACTTATTAAATCAAACCCTTGTCCTGAATATAAAACCTCAGGTTGAATAGAAAAGCGTTCGCTTAATGGAATTTCTGCAAAGGCACCAATATGAAAACTGGTTCTACCCTCAGGATCGTCAAAGGCATCAAAACCATCACCAGATAAAGATGAAAAGTTTACACCACCTTTGGCTCCTAATCTTACTTCTTGTGCTTGTGTTGCTGTTACTCCAAATACTGCTAGTACAGCAATAAAAAATACTTTTTTCATAGTTCTTGTTTTTAACTTTTGGGCAAAGCTAAAGTGAGGACTACAAAAAAAGTATTAATAATATTATAAGCTTTTATTAAAGGCTCTTAAAGAAAGCTGTAACCCAGTGATAATGTGAATACACTGTTTTTGCTTTTATTAAAATCTGCCCCTCTTTCTTCTGGAACATCGGTTAAACCAAAGTTATATCGACCTTCCAAACGTAATCCCAATGGTACGTCAAAGCCGATACCCACAACGCCAGAAATATCAAATTCATTGGTGCCAATATCATTTATTACTTCCCCTATCACCGTTTGTGCTTCATCATTAACCAAAACCCCAAATTGAGGCCCTGCTTGCAGATTGAATTTATCAGTTAAATAAATTTTAGCAACAATAGGCACATTAACATAATCTAAATTAAATTCTCCAGCATCAAATTCAGCTCCTTGTTGTGAGTATAATAAATCTGCCTGTATACCAAACCTATCACCCAGTTTTCCGCCTACAAAGGCACCGGCAACAAATCCAGTTCGGTTGTCCAAGCCACTCGCATCGGTCAAGGTTGCAAAGTTCACCCCTGCTTTTATCCCAAGGTCAAGGCCTTGTGCTTGTGTGGCTGTAATAGTCATTAGTGCCAGAACGGCAAAAATCAATTTTTTCATAGTTTTACTTTTTATGTTAGTATCCTAAATATACAAGAAATAACGTATCTCCACATTTATTATTTTTTAATACCGCTATATTTAGTAATATCGTAGTATGAAATGGCAGCAGGCTCTAAACGATTACAAAGACTATTTACGCATAGAACGTGGACTTTCAGCCAATTCTATCAAAAACTATTCATTGGATCTTAAAAAGCTGATGAAATGGCTTTCTGAAACAGAAATCAATGAATCACCCATATCTATTTCAGAAGAAACGATACAGCAATTTATTTATGCCATTGCAAAGGAAATGCAACCGCAATCACAAAGTCGGGTCATTTCAGGATTAAGAGGTTTTTTCAATTACCTAGTTTTTGAAGAATACCGTAAGACCAACCCATTGGAACTTGTTGAAAGCCCAAAAATTGCCCGTAAACTGCCCGACACCCTTTCTACGGAAGAAATAGACTTTCTAATTGAAGCTATTGATTTAGGACATCCCCAAGGCGAGCGTAACCGTGCAATACTTGAAACTTTATACGCTTGTGGTCTGCGGGTTTCTGAACTGACAGGTTTAAAAATATCAGATCTCTTTTTTGACGAAGGGTTTATAAAAGTTTCAGGAAAAGGCGATAAAGAACGTTTTGTACCCATTGGCGGAAATACGGTTAAATACATTAATATCTATAAAAATGAAGTGCGTATTCACATACCCATTCAACCAAAAGCAAAAGATACTTTATTTTTAAACCGAAGGGGAAATCCACTCACCCGAGCCATGATTTTTACCATTGTAAAGCAATTAGCCGAAAAAGCAGGAATTCAAAAAAAAGTTAGTCCGCATACATTTAGACATTCATTTGCCACACATTTATTAGAAAACGGAGCCGATTTACGATCCATACAACAAATGCTAGGACACGAAAGTATTACCACTACTGAAATATATACACACATAGACACTACACACCTTACTGAAGTAATTAACAAGTTCCACCCCCGAAAATAGGGTTAAAAAAACGCTAAAAGCCTAAATCCCCTTTCTATAAAAACGAGTGTTTTGTATCTTAAACAAAAAAGAAATTAGATTATGAAAACACTGAAATTTGACAATGGCGACACGATGCACGCCATAGGATTAGGAACTTGGAAAGCAACCGGAAACGATGTAAAAAAAGCAGTAAAAGAAGCCTTGTATGCCGGTTATAGGCATATTGACACGGCCGCTGTTTATGGAAATGAAGAAGAAATAGGCGAAGCACTTTCTGAGGTCTTTGCAGAAGGAAACATTATGCGGGAAGATGTATTTATTACATCCAAACTTTGGAACGATGCCCACCAAGAAGGGCAAGTAATTCCTGCGATTGAAGATTCCCTTAAAAAGCTAAAATTAGATTATTTAGACCTTTACTTAGTCCATTGGCCCGTAGCTTTTAGACCGGGTGTTGGTTTTCCAGAAAAAACATCAGATTTTTTGTCACCAGAAGAAGCACCAATTATTGAAACTTGGAAGCAAATGGAAACCGCAAAAAAAACAGGACACACCAAACATATTGGGGTCTCAAATTTCAGTAAAGAAAAGCTAAAGGATTTAATTTCAAAAGCTGAAATAAAGCCTGAAATGAATCAAGTGGAAATGCACCCGTATTTACAACAAGTTGATTTGGTAGATTTCTGTAAAAGTGAAGATGTTTTAATGACCGCTTATTCCCCATTAGGTTCTGGTGATCGTAGTGCCGCTATGAAAGGTGAAGACGAGCCAAATTTGATGGAAATTGATGAGATTAAAGAAATTGCAAGAAAAAATGGTGCTTCAACCGCTCAGGTGTTAATTAATTGGCACAACCAACGTGGAATAGCCACCATACCAAAATCTGCCAGCAAAGAGCATATAAAGGATAATTTTCAAGCAGCCAGCGTGCAGTTGGACAATGATGATATGAAAACCATTAAAGGGTTGAACAAAAACTATCGTTTTATTACCGGTAAGTTTTTTGAAGCTCCAGAAAAAGGATATGAAAACATCTATAACGATTAATATACTTCTTATAGAAATAAAAAAGGCGTGGTTTTTTACCACGCCTTTTTTATTTAATCTAATTTAAATTTTATTTAGCCACGTTTACAGCTCTTGTTTCCCGTATCACGGTTACTTTTACTTGTCCTGGATACGTCATATCAGTTTGAATTTTCTGTGAAATTTCAAAAGAAAGTTGTGCTGCTTTATCATCACTTACTTTTTCACTTTCAACCATAACCCTAAGCTCACGACCCGCTTGAATAGCATATGCTTTATTTACACCATTAAAGCCAAAAGCAATATCCTCAAGGTCTTTAAGACGCTGAATATATGAATCTAGCACTTGTCGGCGAGCACCTGGACGGGCACCGCTAATCGCATCACATACTTGAACGATTGGTGATAAAAGGCTTGTCATTTCAATTTCATCGTGGTGAGCACCGATGGCGTTGCACACCTCTGCTTTTTCGCCGTATTTTTCGGCCCATTGCATTCCTAAAATTGCGTGAGGCACTTCTGTTTCGGTTTCTGGCACTTTACCAATATCGTGTAATAGACCGGCTCTTTTAGCTAGTTTTGGGTTCAATCCTAATTCTGAAGCCATCACACCACATAATCTAGCAACTTCACGAGAGTGATGCAATAAGTTTTGACCGTAAGACGAACGGTATCGCATTCTACCTACCGCTTTAATTAACTCTGGGCTTAGGCCGTGAATTCCAAGGTCGATTACGGTTCGTTTACCAACTTCAAGTATTTCGTCTTCAATTTGTTTTGATGTCTTTTTTACTACTTCTTCAATACGTGCTGGGTGAATACGGCCATCGGTAACTAATTTATGCAATGATAATCGGGCTACTTCCCTACGTACTGAATCAAAGCAAGATAGAATAATAGCTTCCGGGGTGTCATCTACAATAATTTCAACACCTGTGGCAGCCTCTAATGCTCTAATATTTCGTCCTTCGCGACCTATGATTCGACCTTTCACATCATCACTTTCCAAGTTGAATACCGATACGCAGTTATCTATAGCTTCTTCAGTACCGATACGCTGTATTGTGTTGATCACTATTTTCTTGGCTTCTTGCTGCGCAGTCATTTTTGCTTCCTCAATAGAAGACTGCACAAATTTCATTGCATCGGTTTTGGCCTCATCTTTTAAGCTCTCTACCAATTGTGATTTTGCTTCTTCTGCCGAAAGACTTGAGATGACTTCCAACTGTTCTATTTGGCTTTTACGAAACTTCTCTACCTCGCTTTGTTTCTTTTCAAGAAAATCTAATCGCTCATCATATTCTTTCTGTTTGCCTTCTATTTGTGAATTGAGTTTTTTAGTTTTTGCCAACTCACTAGAAACTTGTGATTCTTTATCCTTGGTGCGTTTTTCGGCTTCAGCCATTTTACTTTCACGCTTATTAATCACTTTTTCGTGTTCAGATTTAAGCTCGATAAACTTTTCCTTGGCTTGTAATATTTTGTCTTTTTTAATTGATTCAGCTTCGGTTTTGGCTTCCTTTAAAATAGAAGCTGCGTTTTTCTTTGCTGATTTTATTAAATGGGATGAGTTATTACGCTCTATTAGCTTGGCTATTAGATAACCAACTGCTAAGGCGACTAGTCCCACTATTATAAGGGTAACCATATTGTCCATAATTATAAACTTTATATATAAAAAAAGCCTGCACTAATGTGTTTTGAATAAACTCCTAAAAGAAAGTTTAGGGCTAACAAACTGGTCAAACATCCGCTCAAAGACGGCTCGTTTTAACAGCTTTAACTCACCCTTCTTATAAGAATTAGTGTTGAGTTTACCAAAAAGATATTAATGCAGGCAGTAACCTTGTTATGTAAAGAACGTTTATGACAGGTGCTCTTGCAGTAATTGGTTTAAAGCTTCCAGCTTATCTTCCATTTCCTGCTTGTCATTTGTTTTATCTATCTGTTTTTGCTCTACCTGAGCGGCAAACTGTAAAGCGCACATGGCTAATACATCTTGCTTGTCCCTCACGGCATAGCTTTTTTCAAACCTTTTGATCATTTCTTCTATTTTCTTAGTGGCTAACCGCAGCCCCTCTTCTTGTGAAGGGTTTATTGTTAACGGGTATACCCTATCGGCAATAGAAAGTTTTATTTTTAGTTGGTCTGACATTTAGTTTCTCTTTTATTCAGAAAGTTGGGTAATACATTGGTCAATTTCCCGAACTAAAGCATTTATCTTGAGCTTTGTATCTCTTTTGTATTGGTCGCTGCCAAGCATTGAATTTGCCATTTTCAACGAACTACATTTCTCACGCAGGGTCTCAATTTCTTTGTCAGATTCATCCTTTTGTGAACGTAAACCGTCAAGTTCTTCTTCTAAAGTAGCGTTTTTTTGCTTCAGTTTTTCGTGCCTATGCAATAACTTACTAATCCTATTTTCAAGAGAATCAACAATTTCTGAAAGGTTGCTCATTAAAAATTTATTTCAATACTTCTTACACAAAGTTAACATTCGCGTTTCAATAAGACAACAGTTTTCTGTAATTTTTTGTATTATTGAATAATTGCACAATAAAATCACCCTACTCCCCTTTTTAAATAAGCATATTATTATTTTTACCCTATGAAGAAATTTATATTCTGCTTTTTACTGGTAGGCATTACAGCTTATGGACAAAAATCGATTCCAGAAAACTATTTTAGTAATCCAATGGATATCCCAATGATTCTTTCTGGAAGTTTTGGAGAATTGCGTTCTAATCATTTTCATAGTGGTTTGGACATTAAGACCCAACAGCGTGAAGGGATACCAATATATGCTCCCGCCGATGGGTATGTAAGCCGTATAAAAGTATCGCATTATGGATACGGAAAAGCGCTATATATTAAACATCCCAATGGCTATTCTACAGTCTATGCGCATTTACAGAATTACGCTGGAGATATAGCCAACTATGTTAAAGAGAAACAATACAACAAAGAAACATACGAGATTGAACTATTCCCTAATGCTTCTGCCCTTAAAGTAAACAAAGGTGATTTAATCGCCTATTCGGGAAACAGTGGTGGAAGCGGAGGCCCTCACCTACATTTTGAAATTAGGGATGGTGCTTCCCGACCTATGAACCCGATGCTTTTTGGCATTGATGTACCAGACTCTAAACGGCCTTTAATAAGTAGTGTGATAGCCTATCCCATTAGTGAAGATGCCCAAATTAATAACAATCAAAACCCCGTAAAGCTTCGGTTGATCCTTCAAAAGGACGGAAGTTATAAAGCTGAAAAAATAAAAGCGTTTGGAAAAATAGGGTTTGGAGTATCCACCAATGACCAACTGGATGGAGCTTCTAATAAAAATGGCGTGTACCAAATAAAAACAGCCTATAACGGACAGGAAAAAATGAATATACTTTTTGAAAAATTTTCATTTGCCGAAACACGTTACCTGAATCGATTTATTGATTATGATTATTGGATGACCAACAGGAGCCGCGTTCAAAAGCTCTTTAGGCAATCTAACAACCCGCTAAGCATTATTAAAAATGAGGACACAGACGGGTACATACAAGTAGATGAAGGGTTCAACTTCAATTACACCATTAAAGTGACGGATTTTAAAGGGAATGAAACAAATATCACGATACCTATTGAAGGTAAAAAAGAAGAAGTTACTTCTCCAAAAGATGTCAATAAAACAGATGATTATATTTATGCAGATCAAGCAACTTCAATAACTAAAGGCAAGTACAGTGTTTATATCCCTGCGAACAGCTTATATGAAGACACTTATTTAGACATCAACATTCAAGGGGACACCTTGCACTTTCATGAAGATAATATTCCCATTCATAAAAACATAACAGTTACTGCAGATATTTCAAACTATAAAGACACCGACAAAGACAAACTGTATATAGGTCGTTTAAATTATTATGGGCGCCCCTATTACAACACAACCTACAGAAAAGGCGATAAAATTTCTGCTAGAACCCGAACGTTCGGCACGTATGTAATTGCTACAGATAATACAGGACCTACCATCAAGCCTGTTAATTTTGATGATGGCAAATGGATAAGTAGTAATGAAACATTACAAATTTCCATCAATGACGACCTAAGCGGAATAAGCTCTTATCGAGCAACTATTAACGGAAAGTTTATTTTGACAGAATATGATTATAAAAAAGACGTTTTAACCTATAACTTTGATGATAACGTCATTTCAGAAACCGAAAACAATTTGAAAGTAATTGTTACCGATAATGTGGGAAATAGTACTACATTTGAAGCAACTTTTTTCAGAAAACAATAATAAGTACTGCTTTTGAAAACAAAATCGCTACCCCTACTACTCATCCTATTTTTTATTTCTACGACTGTATTTTCACAGCAGGCCGTTGTTAAAGGTGTTTTACTCAATGAAGAAGACCAGCCGGTTGTAGGCGCTTCCATTTCCTATGGAAATGAGGGAACCCTTTCAGACTTTAACGGATATTACCTTATTGAAATTCCTGCAAATGAAGAGGTGACACTTACTTTTTCGCACGTAAGTCATAAAAATATTCAGTTGACGGTAAATTTAGGCCCTAACGAAGATTACGAGTTAAATCCCGTAATGAACACCAATATTGAGCAAATAGGACAAGTGGTTATTTCAGGTAGGGAACGTAAACGAGTTGAAGGTATTACCACAATTAGCCCAGAAGCCATCCGTAAAATTCCGGGTGCAAACGCAGGGGTCGAAAACTTATTAAAATCACTGCCAGGAGTTAGCAGTAACAACGAATTAAGTACGCAATACGCCGTTCGAGGTGGTAATTATGACGAAAACTTGGTGTATGTAAACGAAATTGAAGTGTATCGTCCATTCCTTATCCGAAGCGGTCAACAAGAAGGATTGAGCTTTGTAAACAGCGACTTAACCTCGAATGTAGACTTTTCAGCGGGTGGGTTTCAAGCAAAGTATGGAGATAAATTGTCTTCGGTTCTTGATATTACGTACAGACGACCAGCAAGTTTCGATGCCACAGCAGATTTAAGTTTGTTAGGTGCTAGTGTTTCGGCAGGAGGAATTTCAAACGATGGTAGATTGACCGGAATTGTAGGTCTTCGCTATCGAGATAATAGTTTGTTAGTTGATGCCAAACAAACAGAAACTAACTACAAGCCTCGCTTTGCCGATGCGCAAACGTATTTAACGTATAAATTCAGTAATAAGTTTGAATTGGGTTTCCTCGGAAATATTTCCATGAACAGTTATGATTACGAGCCCTTAACACGCCAAACTAATTTTGGAACCATTTCAGATCCCGTAGCATTGTTGGTTTTTTACGAAGGGCAAGAACAAGATCGCTACAATACATATTTTGGTGCTTTTAAGGGAACCTATGTTGCTTCAGAAAACTATACAGCGAAGTTTATCGCTTCAGCCTATCAAACCACCGAACAAGAATATTATGATATTTTAGCTGAATATCGATTAGGTGAAGTAAACACGAATATTGGAGATGAAGATTTAGGTGAAGTTGAATTTACTGAAGGTATCGGCGGTCAACTCACACACGCCCGTAATGACTTAGACGCCCTTATTTTTAATGCGGAACACAAAGGAATCGCTAAAATTGATGACAATACCATTGAATACGGTGTAAAATATACCCACGAAGACATTCGTGACCGAGTTCAGGAATATGAAATCATTGACTCAGCTGGGTTTTCCATTAGACCACCCATAGTAGATTTTACAAACAACCAACCCTACGAACCTTTTACGTCACCAATTGTCCCTTATACTACAATTAGAGCAACAAACGATGTGCAAATAGACCGTGTTTCGGGGTATGCGCAGTGGAGTCGCAGGACAACATTAGGCTCAAACGATATATGGCTGAATGCAGGTGTACGAGCACATAACTGGACCGTAAGTGGTGAAGGTATTGAAAGTACAACGCAGACGGTATTTAGTCCGCGTGGACAAGTAAGTTTAAAACCCGATTGGGATATGGATATGCTTTTCCGTTTATCTGGAGGGCTTTACCATCAACCACCTTTTTACAGAGAGTTGCGGGACTCTACGGGAACCGTTAGACCTGGTGTAAAAGCACAGCAATCCGTACATATCGTATTAGGAAATGATTATAGTTTTGACCTTTGGGGGCGCCCATTCCGGTTGAACTCTGAACTATATTACAAAAGCTTAACCGATGTAAACCCATATACCTTAGAGAACGTTCGTATTCGCTACCGTGCCAACAACAATGCGGTTGCTTACGCCTATGGATTGGATGCTCGCCTTGCTGGAGAGTTTGTTCCAGGGACAGAAAGCTGGGTAAGCTTTGGGTATCTTAAAACCGAAGAAAACATTGACGATCGCGGGTATATCTTTCGACCAACTGATCAACGATTGAAGTTCGCAGTTCTATTTCAAGATTACGTGAAAATTATTCCTGATTTAAAAATGTACTTAAATTTAGTCTACAACACTGGATTACCTGGAGGTTCGCCAAGTTATGCAGATCCGTATGATTACCAAACACGTCTGCCAGACTACAAACGTGCAGATTTGGGAGTTTCATATGTTATTGTAAATGAAAATAAGTTACGCGACAGTGGCTGGTTAAGTCCTTTTAAAGAATTGACTGTTGGCGCCGAAATCTTTAATATTTTTGATGTGCAAAACTCAATCACCAATACATTTGTGCGTGATGTGTACACGAAAGTACAATATGCTATCCCTAACTACCTAACGCCACGTGTTTTTAACGTACGACTTACCGCTAAGTTTTAGTAAATTAAAGTGATGAAACCAAATAAAAAGAAAGCTTTACTACTATTAATAACTGGTTTATTTGCTATTGCTCTTTCACAACTATTATCACAATACATTGAAGTATCAGATGTTTTAAAAGGAATTTCAACAGGAATCGGTTTTGGATTAATGGCTTTAGCACTTATTTCGTTTAAACTATCAATCTATAGGCTTAAATTATAATGAGTTATTCCTCTAATAAGCTTTTTATTATAAGAACTTTCAATAAAAAAGGTGAATATCCACGCAACTTTTTTGAAAATTACATACTATAGAGTAAAAGAACAATTAGCCAACTTTAAAACTATATTATGCCGAAATTATATTTTACCACTCTATTATTGATTTCTATATTTTTTAACTTTTATGCTCAAGCTCAAGAATTAGAGTGGGCAAAATCTACAGGTAGCGTAGGTGTTGATAGAGCATTTAAAATTACTACAGACAATTCTGGAAACATTATTTCATCAGGAATATTTAATAACACTATAGATTTTGATCCCAACTCTGGCGTTGATCAACATTCTTCGAATGGGTCAAGTGATATTTTTGTCCAAAAGTTAGATTCTAATGGCAATTTTATTTGGGCAGTAACTTTTGGTGGTGATAGTTTTGAGTATAATTATGGCGTTACTACAGATACTAATGAAAATATCTATGTAACGGGAGCTTTTCAGCAAACCGTTGACTTTGGAAATGGTAGTGATATAATTACCTCTCAAGGAGAATTAGACGTTTTTATAATAAAACTTAATAGTAATGGCGACTTGCTATGGGTTAAGACTTTAGGAGGTTCTGGTACAGAGATTAGTGAAGAAGTCAAAATAGATGGAGCAGGTAATATTTATATAACTGGAGCCTATGAAGGAACAGTTGATTTTGATCCAGGAGCAGGTATTCAAGAATTTACTTCTTTAGGCAGGTCAGATATTTTTATTTTAAAATTAGACGTAGACGGAAACTACATTTGGGCTAAATGTTTTGGTGGAATACTTGATGATTATGCTAATGCTTTAACTATTGATTCTTCTGAAAATATAGTCACTACAGGTTACTTTAGCCAAAATGTAGATTTTGATCCAAGTTCTGAAGAATTTATAATATCCTCTAACAACACTGATGTATTCATTCAAAAATTAGATCCTGCTGGAAATTTTATTTGGGCAAAAGGGAATAGCTCAAGTGCTATTAGCCAAGGAAAATCTATAATTACAGACAATACAGGTAATATTTATATAGCTGGTGCTTTTGATGATAGCTTATATTTTGGTTCTGAAAATGGTAATCCCACAGCTGTTTCAAATGGTAGTACAGACAGTTTTATTTTAAAGCTTAATGAGCTTGGAGACTTTAGGTGGTTAAAATCTATTGGAGGAAGTGAAGGAGATTTTACTAATGATATTACATTGGATAGTAATAACAATGTTATTGCCACAGGTGTTTTTACAGGTGCAGTAGATTTTGATCCTGGAAGTAACAGTCATATTATCAACTCTAACGGAAGTCAAGATATGTTCATACAAATATTAGATGCTACTGGAAGTTTTATTAATGCACATGGAACTGGTGCAAGCTCATTTGATTATGGTGAAGCAATTACTGTCGATAATGAAGATAATATTTATTTAGCCACAAGCTTTAGTGAAACAGTAGATATTGACCCTAGCTCGGACACCTATCCATTAACATCAAATGGACTTATTGATTTTTCAATTGCGAAATTTAGCCCCATTTCATTAGGCATCAATGAAAATAGTTTTCAAACTTATCTAATTACTTATCCAAACCCAACCTCTGGTAATCTAACAATTGCATTTGGAGAATATTACGAAAATATAAATATTTCTATTTACAACAGTCTTGGACAGCATATACTTAAAAAAACTGAATATCAAACAAATAAATTAGAGTTAAACATCGATGCGCCTGCAGGGGTTTATTTTGGTGAAATTGAAACAGACCAAAAATCTATTATTAAAATTATTAAAGAATAAACTATTCCCCAATAAACTTTTTTAATACATCGACTACGTAATCCACTTCGTCTTTTTTATTGAAACTTGAAAAAGAGAACCGAATAGAAGGTTTTTTCATATCGTCTTCGGAAAGAATTTCAGTTAAAACGTGAGAGCCTTTACCGCTTCCGCTCTGGCAAGCACTGCCTTTAGAACAGGCAATTCCGTTAAGGTCTAATTGAAATAACAACATCATTGCTTTTTCTTGAGAAATAGGCAAACAAACGTTTAAAAGCGTGTAAGTACTTTTTTTATCATCATCGCAAGCTCCATTGAATTTTATTCCGGGTATTTCAGTAGTTAGCTTTTCTTTAAAGTAGTTTTTTAGCTCAACAATATAATTTCGTTCCTTTTCTAAGTTCTGATATGAAATTTTAAGTGCTTCGGCCATTCCAGCAATAGCGAAGACCGACTCAGTACCGGCACGCATACCACGCTCCTGTTCACCTCCAAAAATCAAGGGTTTTAATCCGGTATTTTTACGAATAAAAGCAAACCCAGCTCCCTTAGGCCCGTGAAATTTATGAGCAGCCACAGCTGCAAAATCGATAGGTATTTCAGAAAAATCCAGTTCGTAGTGCCCTACAGACTGTACTGTATCGCTATGAAAAAGAGCATCATGTTCTTTGCAAAGGTTTGCTGTACGCTCAATATCCAGAATATTTCCTATTTCATTATTAACATGCATTAAGCTTACCAGTGTTTTTTTGTCGCCTTCTTTTAACAGAGACTCTAAATGGTCAAAATCTACATGGCCACATTCATCCAATTTCACATAATCTACCTGAATATTGTAATTTTTTTTCAACTCATCCAGTGTATATAAAACCGCATGATGCTCAATCTTACTTGAAATAATTCGGGTAACACCTAAGTCGCGAACACAACTGTTCAATATTAAATTATCGGCTTCAGTACCTCCAGAAGTAAATATTATTTCAGAAGCAGTTACGTTTAAATACCCAGCAACTTCTTTTCGGGCATTTTCAAGTAAAGATTTAGCTGACCTTCCATAAGAGTGTGTTGATGAGGGATTTCCGTATTCAGTTTTTAACACTTCGGTGATACATCGTACTACATCGCTTCGCAGTTCGGTTGTGGCTGCGCTATCAAAATATACTTTTTTCATCTCGCTATTTGGTATTGATCATTTTTAGCAGGATAGACTACTTAAAATGAAAAATTAATTACAATTCAGAATTTGTTTTTTGCTTTTAAGTTTTCAAAAATACATATTAATATTGTTCTTAAATAAGTTTCAAGTGCAAAGAAATATGTTACTTTGTAAAAAATGTGATATTCAAGGAAGATTCATGAAAAACCTCTTGTTTTATATACTGTTATTTACGCTCTTTCAATCTTGCGACGACGGAGATGTTATTGTTACCACTTTTGATTTTGAAGAAGCCGACCTACAACTTTGTGGTGATGGCAATGAATATGTTTTTTATAAAATAAACAATGAAGTTTCAGAAAGCTTATCGCTTCAATTAACAACAACAGATTCGCTGTTCTTAGAAGACGGAACCGAAACCTACACCTTAGACGGCACCGGAAATGTTGTTAATTACCGAAGATTCAGTAGCAATGTAACTGGTGATTATTTTTGCAACCCCATACCTCCTACTGCGCCTACAGTAAATATAGATTATGTAGGATCTTCCGGCATAGCCACTTTAAATACAACTGTGTTTCGTGACGACAACGATGGCTTAGAAGATGAAACTGGCGATACTGATGGAGATGGCATCCCTGATCGTTATGACGACGATGATGATGGCGACAATGTTCCCACCGCTGCTGAACTGGACACGCAAGATGAGGATGGAGACGGAGACCCATTGACAAACCCACTGGATACTGACGGCGATGAAATCCCAAATTATTTAGACCCCGATGATGATGGAGATGATATACCTACAATTTATGAAGACAGAAACATGAATCTTGATCCACAAGACGACCTTAATGGGACTGGCGAAAACCAAGGTGTCCCAGATTATTTAAATAACCAAGTGGCTGAAGAATTTATAGTTAAGGAGTTTCGTGTACACAGTTATTCCATAAACAGCGATGTGGTTATACGGCTTAGCAATATTGTTTTGGTAAATGGCGAAGAAACCATCATTAGGGAAAACCTATCCTTAGGTGAAATTGAAGATGTACTTACTGGGGAAGCTACCCCAACACCCGATTTTGTTGCACCTGATAAACCCGATGAAAATTAAGGGGTTTTATTCTGGTAAACATACACTTCGGTAGCGCCGCGACCATATTCTTTATAATCGGCCTCATAATATTTTACGTTATCATAGCGCCTAAACAGGTATTCTAGCTCCGCTTTGAGTACACCCTCACCTACTCCGTGAACAAAAACAATACGTTGTATTTTTTTATCAATCGCAAAATCAAGCTTATGCTTAGCAGTATCGGTTTGCAACACTAACATTTCATGATTGCTCATCCTTTTCGGATGTTTTACTAATTGATGGATATGAAGATCGACTACCATAGGCGGGCGTTTTCGATCCTTTGGTTTCACTTTTTTTGACGGTTTTGGCTTTTTAGTTTGTTTTTCAGAAAGAATTTTTGAAATATCTTCTTGCATGATATCCGTTTCAGAAATTGCCCCGGTGATTACAACCAGTTCGTTTTTAAGGAACTGCATTTCAAAATCATCTGTTGTCAATACAGTAACGCTATCGCCCTCTATATCAGTTATCACGCCCGAAATGGCATCATCTACAACCGAAACCCGATCTCCTTTTTTCATATAAAACCAAAATCAATAAATATTCGTAGATATATTAAGTGTAAGCCCTTCAAAACGAAAATTTTACGTTTTTTGAGCCAATTGCTTCAATATTAAAAAAATTATTTTATTTTTATACCCAAAATATGGTTATATTAATCCCAAATCTATATAGCTACAAAACCAAATGATTATGAAATACCTACTACTCTCATTATTAGTTTTAAGCGGTGTTACCGCAATGGCTCAAGCGCCAGACTTGTTTGTAAGACCTAATCCAAATACTGGTACAGACTCTTACATTTATGTGGACGATGTTGTTCTATATGTAGAAGATGATGTAGAACTTGAAAAAAATGCAACTGGTCCAACTGAAGCTAGTATCTACCTCCGTGGTGGCAATGATCCATTGTACAATGGTGACGGACAGTTAATACAAGGTAGTGAAACTGCAATAAACAAAGGAGATGGTTTATTGTCGGTATATCAAAATGCTGAAAATTCCGATAGATGGACGTACAATTTCTGGGGGTCTCCTGTGGGATTACCCACTGCAAACGGCAACCAAAATGCTGGTGTAAGCCGTATATATGGTGTCAATGGAGGGTCTGTAACAGAGTCCACACAATCAAGTACAGTAAGTGGACCAGATGGTTTTTCGGATCGTAGCGTTCCTTCTGGACCACCTTTGACTATTTCACGACGTTGGATATACACACATCCAAGAGGAACGGAAAGTGAAGGTGATTATGTACGTATCAATACCACTAATGGTATTGCACCTGGTATGGGCTTTATTATGAAAGGGGTAGACAATAATCCTAATGGAGGAAATGATTCAAGTATTAATACAGGCCCTGGTTATAAGTATGACTTTAGAGGACGCCCTAATACCGGTGAGATAGAAGTTGAAGTATTTCCTGGTGAGATAACCTTGGTGGCAAACCCGTATCCATCTGCCTTGGATTTAAACAGGCTTTTTTACGATACCGATAATGACCCATTAATATCTAGAATTTTATTTTGGGAAGAGAGCAAAACTAAAAACTCCCATTTTTATGCTGAAAACGCTGGAGGATATGGCGTGTGGGTTCCAGGAGCTTCAGATTACAATGGTACTACCGAATTAGGTACTTATAATTTGCCTACTTTTACCATCTGGGATGCCGCAGGTAACTCCTATCCAGACGGAGGTGTACAGGGGACATATTACGAAAGACGTTTCGCTCCTATTGGCCAAGGCTTTTTGGTCGAGGGCAGTACAAATGACTTTATAAAGATAAAAAACGAATATAGACGTTATATAAAAGAAAGTAGTTCAATTTCAGAATTTGCAAGACCAGCTAAGAATACAGGCAAGTTTGATCAAGAAGACAGTAATGGGGCTGTGGTAGTTGTTGAAGAAGACACAAGACTTCCACAACTGCGCATTAACACGTACTTCGACCAATCACACGTACGTCAAACCGTTTTATTGTTCTCAAATGAAGCAACTGATGGTTTTGACCGTGGTTATGATGGGAAAAGCCCTATGGATGCAACTTCTGAAGCATATTTTCCTGTAGGTCAAGACGACAACAGAAAACCGTATGTAATTAATACTGTACCTTTTGATGCTAGCAAGCAGATACCAATTTCTTTTAAACTTGATCAACCTTATAAGTTTTGGTTAGAAGCTGTAGAAGAAGTTAAAATGAACGGTAAAAATGCGTACATTTTTGATAGTGAGGAAAATACCTATCAAGAGTTCACAAATGGTAAGTCAGCAACCTATAATTTACCAGCTGGTACATACGATAACCGATTTTATGTAGTGTTTAAAGCCACCAAGAAACATCTTGCAGAAGCAACTGAAACTCAAAATAGAATTGAAGAAGATGTTGATTTTTTTCAAAACAACAGATTGGGTGTTCTTGAAGTAAGCAATCCAGAAGGCTATGATATTGAACAAGCACTTGTTTTTGATACCTCTGGTAAGTTAGTTTATCAAAAGTCTAATATTGGTATTGAGAAAAACTTCTCGTTCCCTACCGGAAATTTAAGCGATGGAGTTTACTTAGTTAAGTTAAAAACAGCTGATAATATATATATTAGTTACAAAACACCTGTTTACAATAAAAACTAATCCTCAATGGCAATTGATGGAATCGAAGACTATATGTTGCAATGCACTAGCAAGCAACTCTTCGGAATAGCATGTCCAGGCTGTGGTACACAACGTGCCACAGCCTTGCTTTTTAAAGGTGAATTTGCCGCGGCTTTCCATATGTACCCGGCTATTTATACACTTATCTTCTTGATTCTTTTTGTAGTGTTCAATCTCTTCGTAAAATTTAAATACGATTTTAAAATTAAAATAGGCCTGCTGTTATTAAATGTGGCAATTATTTTAGTGAGCTATCTTCTAAAAATGAGTCCTTATTTTTAAAGTATTTAATCAAACTCTCCGTTTTTCAATTATTTACGTTATTTTTAAAGTTAGTAACCAACTAAAATAACACTCATGGAAAAACAAAAATTACCTAATTCAACCCTCATTTTGGTTTTTGGTATCCTATCGATAGTAACATGTTGTTGCTATGGAGTATTAGGGCTTATATTTGGTATCATTGCTATTGTAATGGCCAAAAAAGCAACCACTTTATATTTAGAGAACCCAGAAATATATTCAGGATATCAAAATGTAAAGACTGGAAAAATACTGGCAATTATCGGTATAATTTTAAGTGCCATTTACTTATTGATAAATATTTATTTCTATGCAACTATTGGTATGGACGGCATACAGGAAATGCAAGAAGAAATGATGCGCGAATACGGAATGTAATAAAATAATTAATATTCTATTAAAAAACCCCGACTTAAATAAGTCGGGGTTTTTATTTACTGTTAAAAATAGATGATTTTATTTTTCAAATTCTTTCAAGGTTTTAGTAATAATAGAAACACAATCTAGTAATTGCTCTTCGTTCATAACTAATGGTGGGGCAAAACGTATGATATTACCGTGGGTTGGCTTTGCTAGCAGTCCATTATCACGCAATTTTAAGCACATATTCCAAGCAGTATCACTGTCTTCAGTATCATTGATAACAATAGCATTCAACAATCCTTTACCACGTACCAACTTAACAATGGAACTGTTTTCAATATACTTGTTCAATTCACTTCGGAATAATTGACCCAATTTTTCAGCGTTTTCAGCTAAGTTTTCATCTTTTATTACATCTAAAGCCGCCATAGCAACAGCTGCTGCAACTGGATTACCACCAAATGTAGAGCCGTGGTTACCAGGGCGGATTACGTTCATAACTTCATCATTTGCCAATACAGCAGAGACAGGATACGCACCACCACTTAAGGCTTTTCCTAAAATTAAAATATCTGGTTTTACATTTTCGTGATCTACCGCTAATAATTTTCCGGTACGGGCAATTCCTGTTTGTACTTCATCGGCTATAAACAAGACGTTATTGGCTTCACACAATGCTTTTGCTTCTCTTAAATAGCCTTTAGAAGGAACATAAACTCCTGCTTCACCTTGAATAGGCTCCACTAAAAACCCAGCAACGTTTTTATTATTTTCTAACGCGTCTTTTAAAGCTTCTAAATTATCATATTCAATCTTTGTAAAACCTTGTGTATAAGGCCCAAAATGATTTCTAGCCACTTCGTCGTTAGAAAAAGAAATAATGGTAGTTGTTCTTCCGTGGAAGTTATTGGTACAAACGATGATTTCAGCTTCATTTTCTGAAATCCCTTTCTTTTCATAAGCCCATTTTCTACAAATCTTTAAAGCTGTCTCTACCGCTTCGGCTCCAGTATTCATAGGCAACAACTTATCGAAGTTGAAATATTCTGAAGCATATTTTTCATACTTCCCCAACATATCATTATAAAAAGCACGGGATGTAAGTGTTAAGGTCTTAGCCTGTGCATCCATCGCACCAACAATTTTTGGGTGGCAATGTCCTTGATTTACAGCACTGTAAGCAGAAAGGAAATCGTAGTATTTTTTTCCTTCTACATCCCAAACATACACTCCTTCTCCTTTGCTTAACACAACAGGTAGTGGATGATAATTGTGGGCGCCATACTTATTTTCTAAATCGATTGCATCTTGCGTAGCTTTTTTTTCTAAAACTGCCATTTTCTTTAATTATTTATCGTGTAACTACATTGATTCCTGCTTTGCGGAGAGAAATCATCCATAAAGTCGCAAGTTACTAAATATTCTATGTTTTTTGAAGCTTCAAGTTGTTATAAAAAAGTTATAAATAGTACTTTTGCGGTCTATGGGAAGACGCAATAAACGCAAAATATTTGAAGATCTGGAAGTAATTGATGCTGGTGCAAAAGGTAAGGCAGTTGCAAAAGCACCCGACGGACGGGTTATTTTTATAAACAACGCCATTCCCGGCGATGTAGCAACCATTGAAACCTATAAAAAGCGAAAGTCATATTACGAAGGCAACGCAGTAGCCTTTTCAACCTATTCAGACAAGCGGGTAGAGCCTGTTTGCCAACATTTTGACACCTGTGGCGGGTGCAAGTGGCAGAATATGGGCTACGAGCACCAATTGTATTTTAAGCAGAAAGAAGTAGTCAATAATCTGCAGCGGTTAGGAAAGGTTGAGCTTCCAGAGGTCACCCCTATTTTAGGTTCAGAAGACATTTATTTTTACCGAAATAAAATGGAATTCTCTTTTAGCGATAGCAAATGGCTTACAAAAGAGCAAATTGACAGCGGAGAAGTAATTGAAAACCGAAATGCTTTAGGATTTCACAAGCCTGGAATGTGGGATAAGATTATTGATATAAAAAAATGTCACCTTCAACGTGACCCAAGTAATGCCATTCGAAATTTCGTAAAAGAAAAAGCGCAAGAGCTGAATTTATCTTTTTTCAACCCAAGGCAACAAGAAGGTTTTTTGCGCACGTTAATGCTTCGTACCGCTACGACGGGCGATGTTATGGTATTGGTTCAATTTTATTTTGAAGATAAAGGAAATCGTGAAAAGCTTTTGGATGCTATCGTTGCTGAGTTTCCAGAAATTACATCGCTTCAATATGTAATTAATTCCAAAGGAAATGATACTATTTATGATCAAGATGTAATTTGCTACCACGGAAAAGACCATATTACAGAAGAAATGGAAGGATTGAAGTTTAAAATAAACGCTAAGTCCTTTTACCAAACCAACTCTGAACAAGCCTACGAACTTTACAAAATAACCCGAAATTTCGCCAATTTAAAAGGCGATGAATTGGTTTACGACTTATATACAGGAACAGGAACTATTGCTCAGTTTGTTGCTAAAAAAGCTGGAAAAGTGATTGGCGTAGAAGCTGTGCCCGACGCTATTGAAGCCGCCAAAGAAAACGCACAATTAAACAATATAGAAAACGTTGAATTCTATGTAGGCGATATGAAAAAGGTGTTTAACGAAACCTTTATAAATACACATGGGCAACCAGACGTTGTAATTACCGATCCGCCACGAGATGGCATGCATACAGACGTTGTGATGCAACTTTTAAAGCTGTCACCCAATAAAATTGTGTATGTAAGCTGTAACAGCGCAACACAAGCTAGGGATTTAGCGTTGTTAGATGAACGTTATAAAGTAACTAAAGTACAACCGGTGGATATGTTCCCACAAACGCATCACGTAGAAAATGTTGTACTTTTGGAAAAACGCTAATTTCTTCGGAAGAATTTCGAAAAACAACTATGATAAAAAAAATCTGTTTCGCTCTCTTTATTCTCTTTGCCTTTCATAGCTGTACGCGTGATGATATTTGCCCAGAGACTACCCAAACCACTCCCCTGCTTATTGTTACCTTCAATAATGCTGTTATCCCAACCGAACGTAAACAAGCCCCTGGTTTGACAATTGAAACCACACTGGAAAACAGTGAAATAGTCCTAGACAACGAAACAACTGACTCTATTGCAATACCACTAAATGCTGGGGCAGATATAACCCAATATCGCTTCACGATTAACAGTGATAGTGAAACTGAAATTCCAAATACAGACATAGTGGAATTCATATACGAACGAGAAGATATTTACGTAAGCCGAGCTTGTTCTTTTAAAACCAACTTTAATAATTTACAAGCCGATGTGGAAGATGAGGGTGATAGCAACTGGATTTTTCAAATTGACGTAAACGCATTAAACAATACCGTAGAAGATGAAAATGAAACACATATTACTATTTTACATTAGTATTTTTTGTGCGTCTTTTACCGCTATGGCGCAACAAGAAAATGAGGTGGCAGAATCCGTTGTAGACTCTACAGCAACCAATAACAAATATGGTATTCGTGTAGGTACCGATTTGTCCAAATTTGCCCGAACAGCTTTTGAAAAAGGCTATTCCGGTTTTGAAATTATGGGAGATTTTCGGGTTACGGATAAGTTTTTTGCAGCTGCTGAAATTGGTAATGAAAAGAAAGAGCGTTTTGAAGAAAATTTAAATTCCATTACCACAGGAAGCTTTGCTAAACTAGGGTTCGATTATAATGCCTATAACAACTGGTTAGGAATGGAAAATGCTATTTTTGGAGGGTTACGCTATGGTTTTTCCACTTTTAAACAAGAATTATTATCCTATCAAGTATATACAACAGACCAAACATTTCCGCAAACTTTTAAGGAAGACCCTGTTGAATACACAGGTTTAACTGGCCACTGGGTAGAATTAATAGTTGGTGTTAAAACTGAAATATTAAATAATTTATTTCTTTCGGTAAACCTTCAATTAAAACGTAAATTAGGCGAAGATGAGCCTGATAATTTTGCTAACCTTTACATTCCTGGCTTTAATAGAACGTATGACTTTAGTGAATTTGGTGTAGGTTATGGCTATACTATTTCATACCTAATCCCCATTTTTAAGAAATAACATAAGGGACAGAACAACCAAAAACCATATCTATCGGTTGGTTGATTAAAGAAATCAATAACGCCACTGTCGTCTTTTATTCAGTTCTTCTTCTTTTTCGATTTCTTCAGTAGGTATAACTTTTAAAAAGGAAGAGTGTTGTTCAATCGCATATTCCAGTTTTTCAACAATTTCTGGGATGGTATCGTTTTCATAATCAATCTCTAATGGCTCTTTAATTTCCATAGACTGTAGAATCCCCCGTTTTTTTATACGGATACCTTTTTTATCGAAAGACCGTCTAAAACCGTCTATTACAATTGGAACAACCAAAGGTTTATTCTTTTTTATAATATGAGCTGTTCCTCGTCGTATGGGCCGCCAAGGTTTAGTAGTTCCTTGCGGGAAAGTAATAACCCAACCATCATCCAAAGCTTTGGTTATATTGCTGACATCACTCATTTTAACCTGTCTATTCACTTCTTCTCCCTTTGCACGCCAAGTACGTTCAATACTTACAGAGCCTGCATACGCTAATATTTTGGGGAGTAATCCAGACTGCATGGTTTCTTTTGCAGCAACAAAATAGATGTTCAATTTTGGATTCCAGAGGTAGCCTATATTTTTAATATTATCAGCACGACCGCTCAAACTGGCATTGAATACATGAAACATAGCAACAACATCTGCAAAATAAGTCTGGTGGTTAGACACAAAAAGTACGTTGGTGTCAGGTAAGTTTTTTATAATTTCACTACCCTCAATCTGTAATTTATTAAAACCTTTAAATCGCCTATGCGTTGCAGCACCCAAGATACGGATGAGCCATTTTTTTAAGAATAATATATGTCCGAAAGGATTTTTTTTAAAAAGCCCCATACAAAGAATCTCCAATTTTAAGTAGACCCATAAAAATTGAGTCGAAATGCAAAGATACTAAATTTAACGGCTTATAACGCTTGTTTTAGCAGTTCACGTACTTCGCTTAACATCATAGCAGTAGCTCCCCAAACCACGTGATCATTTAATAAAAAAGCGGGTACATCAATATTGGTTGCGTACGATGTGGTTATCTTTTTTGTGATTAACGTACTATCATCCATAAAAAGTGATAACGGAACTTCAATTAACGCTTCTACTTCATCATCCTGCGGAATAAATGTTGGTGTATTTCCAGTAACGCCTAAAAAAGGTTGGACAAAAAAGTTGCTGGGCGGAATGTAAATTTCGGTTAGTTCTTTTAATACGGTAATTACTTTTCGCGAGACACCCACTTCTTCTTCTGTTTCACGTAATGCAGCTTCCTCTAGCGAATCGTCTTCTGGTTCTATCTTTCCTCCAGGAAATCCAACTTGGGCAGAATGCACCCCTTTATATGTTTTTCGTAATATTAAGATTAAATGAGTTTCATTGGCTTTTGAAGGGTAAAATAAAGCCATTACCCCTGCTTTTCGAGCGTTTTGTTTTAACCTGGCTTGTTCTTTTAATTCTTTTAGGCGTTCAACAGGTGCCATTTTAAACTGGATTGCTTCGCCAGGAAGATCCATTTTTTTTACCTTTACAATCCTTTTTTCAAACTCTGAAAAATCCATTTATGAAATACCTACATTATACTTTAATAGCTGCATTTTTAATATTTTCAAGCTGTGAAGATAAGAAAAACGCTTCCGATGTAAAAGCAAAAACTACTTCAGAAAGTAAAACAGCTTCAGAAGAAAAATCAACCATCGAAAAGGATACTTTAACTGTCGATTCTTCTAAAGCTGAAGAAAAAGAAGAAGTTATAGGTGCTGGATATCCAAAAATAACAGAAAAAAACCTTGTTGAATTTTTAACGAAGTACGGAAAGGAAAACCCAGAAACAAAAGTGGAAATTTCAACACGATTGGGTGATATTATTATCGACCTTTATGAGGACACACCCTTACATCGTGCCAATTTTATCTATTTGGTAAAGCAAGGCTATTTTAATGAAACATTTTTTCATCGTATTGTTCCAAACTTCATTATTCAAGGCGGTAACAGTGATTTGCCATCTACCAATAAAAAACGGTTTAAGTTAGGCGATGATTATTTGATCCCTGCTGAAATTAATGGCAGGAATCATTTTTATGGCTCGGTAAGTGGCGCCAAAGAATACCGGGAAAACCCAGATAAAAAGTCGGCACCTTTTGAATTTTTCATCTTTTTAGGCCCCGAAACCTCCACTGGGCACTTAAACGGAAGTTACACCGTATTTGGCAGGGTTACAAAAGGAATGGATATAGTAGAAAAAATCGCAAATCTTCCAGCTGATGAAGGGGAATGGCCGCTGCAAAATGTCTATATTGAAGCTAAGGTATTATAATTTAATATTCTCTTCTTCTTTATAAATTGTGGGGAACGACAAGTTAAAAGTCACTGCTAATAAGCGAATTACAATAACGATTGCACCAGATATTACTACAACCCAATCTACTAGTAATGGTGTTTTTAATAATAAAAAATACGCTATACCACCTAAAATACAAGCTGTTGCATATATTTCTTTTCTGAAGATAATAGGAATTTCATTACACAAAATATCACGAAGCACTCCACCAAAACAAGCAGACATTGTACCCAAAGCGACACAGATTAATGGCGGCAATCCTACTGAAATACCCTTTTCAACACCTACAACGGTATAAAGAGCAATCCCAATGGTATCAAACAAAAAGAGCGAACGACGTACATAGCTCAATTTCTTCCGAAGTATTACCGCAACAACTGCCGAACCAATTATAACATACAAATAGGTCAAATTTCGCATCCAAGCAATGTTAGCGTCGATTAATACGTCACGAAGCGTACCACCACCAACAGCTGTAACAAAACCTATAATAAGAATACCAAAAGGATCTAGCTTTTTGCGCATAGCTGTCAAAACCCCAGAAATGGTAAAGGCTACCGTACCTAAAATATCAATTACAAATGTGAGTGTCATAGTTGCTGGGTATAGTAGTTATAATCTTTTATTACGGTATCAATAAAGGTAAATGGTGTTGTTTCAAATTGAACTTCCATCACTTTTGAAACCCGTTTTGATAGTTTTAAAATAACATTGTGGTTCCCATTGTATTTAGCTTGCTGAAACATGTTTTTAATCGTTTGCATTTCAGCGTCGGTAAAGATAGTTACTTGTGGATACACAGGGTTGTAATTATCAGGTAAATCGGTCAATACGGTTTGTGCAAACGAAATAGTTTTCTTTTCAGAAATCACCGTTGTGGCAGCAGCCAAATCCCCCAAGCGTTGTCCTCTTCCATTAAACAAAATAACTACCAACGCCACGGCACCGCTTAAAATAGTAATATCGATTATTCGCAACAACCAACGTATCAAATAGTTTGAAAAGGCGGGCTTTGAGCCGTCAAGTTTTACCACACGTATTTTCATCACTGCTTTTCCAGGACTTTGTCCGTTCCAGAATTGTTCCCACAACAAATGGTACAAAAGTATGGGCAACATAACAGTCATCACTAACAAAAATGAATCTGAAAAAAAATCAAGTGAACTAAACAAAATAGAAACTAGAATGATATAAATAAACATAATAGCCGAATCGATCAAAAATGCCAATATGCGATCGCCCACTCCTGCTACATTCTGCACAATATTTACATTTTGCGCTGTTTCTACTTGAAAATTATCCATTAAATCTGTTTCTTTGAAAGAAAATCTACAACCCCATGCGCGAGGCCGCATTTGCAAAGCAAAATAAAGACAAATGGTTAAAATTTGAAAGCGTTCTTCGGAATAATATTCAAATTAATCCCGACGAGTTAAGTGCTTTGTACGTAGAAGTTACTGATCACCTTAGCTACGCCCAGACATTTTACCCAAATAGCAATACGGCCCAGTACCTCAATAACCTATCGGTATTGGCACATCAAAAAATTTATAAAACCAAGCGGGAATCGCGCAAACGCTTTATTACATTCTATACAAAAGAGTTTCCTCTGTTTTTTGCACAATACCATAAACAGTTATTAATTGCATTTATAACTTTTGCGCTTTTTGCGGTTGTCGGGGCATTTTCAGCAGCAACCGATTCAGACTTTGTAAGGCTTATTCTTGGTAATGGATACGTGAATATGACTTTGGAAAACATCGAAAACGGTGACCCTATGGCTGTTTACAAGAAAATGGAATCCACAGATATGTTTTTGGGCATTACGATCAATAACATCCGAGTAGCATTATTTGCCTTCTCTCTTGGTGTTTTTTTAAGTCTCGGCACTTTGTATATTATAATGAGAAATGCCGTTATGCTGGGCTCGTTTCAGTACTTTTTTTACGACCAAGGACTGCTTTGGGAGTCTGCCCGTACTATTTGGATTCACGGAACAATTGAAATATCTGTAATTATAGTTGCTGCTTGTGCAGGTTTAGTTATGGGTAACAGTATATTGTTTCCTGGAACCTATACTCGATTGCAATCATTTGTAAAGGGCGCCAAAGATGGACTCAAAATATTAATCAGCACTATCCCCTTCTTTATTATTGCAGGTTTTTTAGAAGGCTTTGTAACCCGGCATACCGAAATGCCCGACTGGCTCGCCATATTAATTATTGGCGGCTCGTTAAGCCTTATCATATTTTATTACATTATTTACCCCATTAAATTAAAACGCAAACATGAACAACAACTACGTGAACTTTAAAAAGCAGCGTGAGCTGGGCAGTATTTTAACCGACACCTTCAAATTTGTCCGTCTAGAAGGAAAAACCTTATTAGGTTTGATTTTAAAAATAGCCGGCCCTGCCCTACTTATTGTCCTGCTTGCCTACATATATTATATGCAAGTAACGATAGGCAGTTTTGATCTTATGGCTGTTGGAAGCTCTTCCGAAGTATTTGGCATAAATATTATTCTTGCCTTTTTTTTAATGATTATTTCTGGAGTGGCTTTTTATGCCTTGATGTACGGCACGGTTTTACATTACATAAAATCATATATAAAAAATGATGGTAACGCCATCAAGGAAGAAGTAACTGCCGGTGTTCGCCAAAGTTTCTGGAGCTTATTGGGTATCAGTTTTTTAGTAGGGTTAATAAGCGGAATTGGCTTTATATTCTGTGTCATACCTGGTATTTACTTTGGTACGGTATTGGCCACAACCTATGCCATTCACGTATTTGAAAATAGAAATACGACTGATTCTATTAGCTATAGTTTTGAGCTTATCAAAGGCGAATGGTGGATAACGTTTGCAACCTACCTCGTTATTTTCATTCTGTATTACATCATCACCATTATCTTTAGCTTGCCAGGCATTATCTATTCGTTTATAAACATATTTACTATGAGCCAAGAAGCAACTGCCAATCCAGCCGATATGTTCGATTGGATATATGTTGCCCTAAATGTGCTTGGGATGATAGGGCAATACATTTTGTATGCCTTGATTATAATCAGTACTGCTTTGGTCTATTTTAACCTAAACGAACGCAAAAATTTCACTGGTGCTATGGAAACCATTGAAACCCTTGGTAAACGCGACGATTTTAATGCATAAATTTCTTTTTATATTCTTCTTTCTGTTTTGTTTTGCTGAAGGATTTCCGCAGGACAGCACAACTGTGGAAAAACAAGAAATAATCCGCTATGATACCGATAGCAGCGTTTCCCCTTTACAAGTTGATGAAGAAACCATTAAAGGATATAAAAACAATCCCGCTTTTGATTACTCTGAAAAGGACGATGAAGAAAACTGGTGGCAACAATTTAAAAAATGGTTGTACAACCTTTGGATGAGTTTTTTAAATTGGCTCTTGGGCGACTTGCAATACAATGGTTTTTTTGCTTTTCTAATTAAAATTCTGCCGTATCTAATTATTGGTGGTATTGTAGCCTTTGTGGTCTGGCTATTTTTCAAACTGAATCCAGGTGCGAATTTCCTTAAAAGCAAAGAAAAACCTAGCGTGTTTTTTTCTGAAGAAGAAGAAATCATCCGTTCCAAAAACATTCGGGAGCTTATTGAAAAAGCACTGCAGAATAAAGAATATCGTTTAGCAGTTCGCTATTATTATCTATTAATTTTGAAAAAATTGACCGATGCTGAACTGATAGACTATGAATTCGACAAAACCAACACCGATTATATTGCTGAAATAACTTCAGACACCGTTATTTTACCATTCAAAAAAGCTACAAATCTGTACGATTATATTTGGTACGGAAATTTCGCCGTGACCGAAACCGATTACCAAAAAGCACAAAGAACCTTTCAGGAACTAGAACAACAAATACCCAACACCCATGACTAGGCTTCAAAAAATATTTTTGGGTGTCTTCCTGCTGTTGCTGGCTGGGATGGTATATATGGAAGCTACCAAGCCGCCGCCAGTAAGTTGGTTTCCTAGTTATAACAACCAAGATGAAATTCCACTCGGCACCGTTGTATTGTATGGTATATTGGAACAAAATTTCAACGAAAACATAACCGAAATAGACCGTCCACCTTACGAAGTTCTGCAGGACACTACCTTACAAGGCACCTACCTATTTATAAATAATTCCATTGGTTTTGATGAAGCCGAGCTGGATAAACTATACCAATGGACAGAAAAAGGCAACACAGTTTTTATTAGTGCCAATTCGATAGGTAATACCCTTTTGGACACTTTACAAGTAGAAACCCAGACCAATTATTTGACAAGCAACATCAAATCTGAGCCGTTTTTAAACTTGACCCACAAAAAATTAGCTACTCAAAAACCGTATCACATTAAACGGAATTTTGCTATAAAAACCTTCAGTAAAATTGACACGCTCAATCAAACGGTTTTAGGTTTTTCCGAAGCATTTAACGACCAAAATACGATACAAGATTCCTTACCTAATTTTATAAAAGCCCCAGTTGGGAAAGGTTCTTTTTACCTGCATTTACAACCGGAAGCATTTTCCAATTATTTTCTGTTGACTGAAAACTACGCAACCTACACAAAAAATGCACTGTCTTATCTTCCTAAAGACCAACAATTGTTATGGGATAAAGAGTACAAAACGGGAAAGCACATAAACGTTTCACCCTTGCATATTTTATTGGGTAATAAATACCTAAAATGGGCCTATTACACGGTGCTCATTGGAGTTTTGTTGTTTGTCCTTTTTGAAGGAAAACGCAAACAACGCTATATACCAATTGTAGAACCACCCAAAAACAGAACCTACGAATATACCCGGACTATTTCGGGCATGTACTTGGACAAAAAAGATTACCACAGCGTAGCCAAAAAACAAATTGCTCTCTTTTTTGAATACATCCGTATCCAGCTAAGAACACCTACCGAACAACAAAACAGCCGCTTTTTTACAGCTGTAGCTGGTAAAACAGGTAATACGATTGAAGACACTAAAAAACTGTTTACTTTTATCGATAAAGTGAACAACCAGCACGATACTAGCAAAGAAGAGTTACAAAAACTATATAACGACATACAAGTATTTAAAACCAAAGCAAATGGAAAACCCTGAAAACAATAACGACGAACTTCATTTTAATAATAGAATTCCGTTACAGGAACTTCAAGAAGCCGTTGAAAATATAAAGAAACAACTTGGTAAAATTATAATTGGCCAGCAGGATTTTGTGGAATTGCTTATCGTAAGCCTATTGGCAAATGGCCACGTACTTATTGAAGGCGTGCCCGGAATTGCCAAAACTATCACAGCAAAACTGTTCGCCAAAACGTTGAAAACTGATTTTAGCCGTATTCAATTTACACCAGACTTGATGCCGAGCGATGTCCTGGGAACTTCGGTTTTAAATATGAAATCGTCAGAATTTGAGTTCAAAAAAGGGCCCGTTTTTTCAAACATTGTGTTAATTGACGAGATAAACCGTGCGCCAGCTAAAACCCAAGCGGCGTTGTTTGAAGTAATGGAAGAACGTCAAATAACAATGGACGGCACGCGATACGTTATGGATTATCCCTTTATGGTACTCGCCACCCAAAATCCTGTAGAACAAGAAGGCACCTATGCTTTACCCGAGGCACAATTAGATCGCTTTCTTTTTAAAATAAAAGTGGGCTATCCAACACTGGAAGACGAAGTGACTATTTTAAAAACCCATCACGATAGAAAACTGGCAGTACCCCAAGATCAGATTGAAGGTGTGTTGACACCTGAAGCTCTAAAAACTTTTAGAAGTCAAGTACAGGATATTTTAATTGAAGACAGAATTTTCACCTACATCGCACAAATTGTCGATAAAACCCGAAACCACCCACATTTATATTTAGGTGGCTCACCTCGGGCTTCGTTGGCCATTATGAATGCTTCTAAAGCATTTGCAGCCATCAACGGACGTGATTTTGTAACCCCTGAGGATGCAAAACGTGCTTTAGCACCCGTGCTTCGCCATCGAGTTATTGTGTCGCCAGAGCGTGAAATGGAAGGCATGACACCCGAAACAGTGATTGATATGATTGCCCAATCCATAGAAATACCTAGATAACGTGATTAAATTTATAAAATCCTTATACCTCACGCCACGTTTCTTTTACGTGTTGGCTAGCCTTTCGGTGTTGTTTTTAGCATCGTATTGGTTTACAGAAGTGTATGGTATTATTTGGATTTTAGTATTAGCATTCTTGGTCTTCATTCTGTTTGAAATATCCATGCTATACAGCAAAAAAGGGTTGAAAGGGGAACGAATTTTACCCGATAAATTTTCAAATAGTGATGTGAACGATGTGCAAGTTCAGCTTAAAAACAATTACACGTTTACCATTGAAGTCGCTCTGGTAGATGAATTGCCTATTCAGTTTCAAAAACGAGATTTTTTCAGAAAAACTATACTGCCGGGAAAAAACAGAAATACTCTGCAATACCAAGTACGACCGGTGGAACGAGGTGAATATCGCTTCGGGAATTTAAATTGTTATGCAACTTCGGTCATTGGGCTTATAAGACGACGCTATACCTTTAACAATGAACAAATGGTGAAAGTGTATCCGTCTTTCATTCAAATGAAAAAATACGACTTTCTGGCCATTGACAACCGTTTACGCCAAATTGGTTTAAAGAAAATACGTCGTATTGGCCATACCATGGAGTTTGAACAAATAAAAGAATACGTGATAGGTGATGATGTGCGTACTGTAAACTGGAAAGCGACTGCAAAACACGGTCACTTAATGGTGAATCAGTATCAAGACGAAAAAATGCAGCCTATTTATTCGATTATTGATACCAGCCGGGTAATGAAAATGCCATTTAATGAATTGAAACTGCTTGATTATGCCATAAACAGCTCGTTAGCTTTCAGCAATATCGCATTAAAAAAAGGCGACAAAGTGGGAATGGCAGACTTTTCGAATAAACTAGGGGCTTTTTTACCTGCAAATGCCAAGAAAACATATTTGAACACCCTGTTGGAAACTCTTTATAATGTAGACACCAAATTTAAAGATTCCGATTTTGGAATTTTACAAGCCTTGGTACGGAGAAAGATCACCCAGCGCAGTTTGTTGTTGCTATACACAAATTTTGAGCACATTTCATCTTTAAAACGACAGCTTCCCTATTTGCAAGCCATCGCAAAAAAGCACGTGTTGGTAGTCATCTTTTTTGAAAATACTGAACTGAAATCGTTGAGCGATACAGATGCTGAAACCATCCCCGAAATTGTAGACAAAACCATAGCACAACAATTTCAGTATGACAAGAAGTTGATGGTTCGTGAATTACAACAACGCGGCATACAAACCGTCCTAACTGACCCAGAGGATTTAACAGTAAACACCATCAATAAGTATTTGGAAATTAAGGCTAAAGGGCTTTTGTAACAATTCAGTCACTACATTATACAGTTGGGTAGATTACTTTATTCTGAAACAATAAAACATCTCATCTTTGTTGTAAGAAAACAATAACCACCTAAATACTGTATTATGAAAACAATCATCGTAACATTAAGTTTAGCCTTTACTTCTTTATTTTTAAATGCTCAAACGGAAGTAGAAACAATTTTAGAAACTGAATCCGTTACCGTAACCGTTCCTGTTCAAAGTGAAGAAGGAAATGTAGTTTTTGGTCTCTATGACGAAACCTCTTTTATGAAACAACCACTTGTGGGGTTAGAAGGCGAAATCAAAGATGGAAAAGCAACCGTAACCTTTGAAGATGTAAAACCTGGAGCTTACGCCATCTTATTATTTCACGACAAAAACGAAAACAAACAAATGGATTTTGAACCCAACGGTATGCCAACAGAACCATACGGAGTTAGCAACAATGTAATGAGTATGGGGCCACCTTTATGGAGTGATGCTAAATTTGAAGTAATCGACAAACCGGTCGAGCTTGAGATTAGGATGTAATATTACTCCAAACCTTAAACCTATAAAAAGCGCAATGAACAATAAATCATTGTGCTTTTGTGTATAGAAAAAATCATAAAAAACTATATTCATCATAGATTTTATCAATAACAATCGTATCTTTGTTGTAAAGGAAAAATCATGACCATTACCCAATTAAAATATGTTCTTGCTGTAGCTGAACATCAAAACTTTACAAAAGCAGCTCAAAAAACATTTGTAACCCAGCCCACTTTAAGCATGCAAATACAAAAGCTTGAAGAAGAACTGGACATCCTCATTTTTGACCGTAGCAAAAAACCAATCGAATTAACTGCAGTTGGTCAAAAAATCGTTACCCAAGCTAGAAATATTGTTAACGAGTCTGAACGCATGCAAGATGTAGTGGACCAAGAAAAAGGGTTTATTGGGGGAGAGTTTAAGTTGGGTATTATCCCAACCATTACCCCTACATTGTTGCCCATGTTTTTAAAAACATTTACCAATAAATACCCTAAAGTTCAGCTTAAAATTGAAGAGCTTACCACTCCTGAAATCATTACAAAACTTCAAGATGGTCACATAGATGCCGCAATTGCTGCAACCCCTTTACATATAGAAAGAATAAAAGAGCGTGCTTTATACTATGAACCTTTTGTAGGTTATATCCCTTCTAATCATAGGTTATCTAAAAAAGAAAAAATAGACAGTACCGATTTAGAACTAGACGATATTCTGTTATTGGAAGACGGACACTGCTTTCGGGATGGAGTAATCAATCTTTGCAAATCTTCAAAATTAAGCGGTAATGACAAGTTTCAATTAGAGAGTGGCAGTTTTGAAACGTTGATAAAGCTTTCAAATGAAGGATTGGGAATGACACTCCTGCCCTATTTGCATACCCTAGATGTTTCAGAAAAACAACAACAAAACCTTCGTTATTTTAATGAGCCTTCACCAGCAAGGGAAGTAAGTTTAATTTACAGTAAAAGTGAATTAAAACTGCAAATAATTGAAGCATTGCACGATGTTATTTCAGGTGTTGTAAGAGGTGCAATTGCTTTTCAAGATGTGAAAATCATTGATCCTTTAAAAAAGTAAAAAAGTCCGGTATTTCTACCGGACTTTCTTTATGGGTTTAATAAAATTAGACATTGATTTAATTCGGGATTCTGTTTAATAAGAGCATCTACCCAAGCTTTAAGCTCCTCAATTTCATAAGGAAGCAGCCTGTCCATCGCCTTCTTCAACTCTTTACAGAACAAATTCACATCAAAACTCACCTTTGAAAGCACAGCTTTGGTGTAATCAAACATTGCTCTAGCCATAGTTAAACTAAATTTAAAATAGGTTAAGTAGAAGTGTATCTATATGCAAAGGGTTTAATTGGTTAGTTTGTTTAAATATAACAAAATTATTTCAAAAATATTTCTTTTGTTGATAACTAAAGAATGTTAAAATCGGTTATCCCCATCTAATAAATCGCCTAGACCACCGAGGATACTACCTTCTCCTTTATCTTTTCCACCGCCTTTGGGAGCTGCTGCCCAAACTCGGTTTGCTAAACGGCTAAATGGTAAGGATTGTATATAGACGGTTCCAGGGCCTGTTAAGGTCGCAAAGAATAATCCTTCTCCGCCGAATATGGTATTTTTTATTCCGCCCACAAATTCAATATCGTAATCTATCGTTTGGTCAAAACCAATAATACAACCAGTATCTACTTTTAGCTTTTCACCTGGTGCTAATTCTTTTACGGCTGTTGTTCCGCCAGCGTGGACAAAAGCTTTTCCAAAGCCTTCTAGTTTTTGCATTATAAAGCCTTCACCTCCAAAAAAACCACGACCTAACTTCTTTGAAAATTCAATACCAATAGAAACACCTTTTGCCGCACAGAGAAAAGCATCTTTTTGACAAATAAATTTTCCGTTGAATTTTTCAAGATCAATAGCTATTATCTTCCCGGGATAAGGCGAAGCAAAGCTTACCCGTTTTTTACCAGGAACGGTATTGTAAAAGGCCGTCATAAACAGGCTTTCACCTGTCAATAGTCGTTTTCCGGCTCCGAAAACTTTGTTTAGAAGCCCTTTGTCATTTTTAGATCCATCGCCGAAAATGGTTTCCATTTTAATGCCGTTATCCATCATCATAAAACTCCCAGCTTCGGCAACGACGCCCTCGTTAGGATCGAGCTCAATTTCCACATACTGCATTTCTTCGCCGTAAATGATGTAATCTATTTCGTGTGCTTTCATATTTAACAGTTTATATATTGGTTGCTGAAATTACTAAAGTGTTACAGAAGTATTCACTATTATTCATTTCGTTTTACGGTGCGCCCTTCTTTCCAAATAGCTTCTATGGTGCTTATATTTTGAATATCGGTGATTGGATTTTTGTCGAGAAGTAGCATATCTGCCTTATAGCCTTTCTTTATAAACCCAATTTTGTCAAGTTTAAAAAACGTTGCTGGGTATGATGTAGCACTTTTTAAAGCATCTAGGTTAGAAAGGCCAGATTTTGAAAGTAAAACAAGTTCTTTATAAAGATCGGTTCCATAGTTAATATTAGCGTTTGGTGGATCAGTCCCTGCTAAAATAGGTACTCCGGCATTGTATAGTCTTTTTACTTCAATATTAAGTTCTTCATTACTTAAAAAGGTTTGATCGGGGGCTGCTTTCTTTATTTGATCTATAACCAAATGAGAAGTCAACAACGTAGGGATAACAAAAAAGGTTTCTTCGGAAGTCACTTCGTTTAATTGCTGTTCAGTAATAGGTTTGTCCCACCATATATGAGCTAAACCATCCGCTTTGTTTTTAATCACTTTAACAGCATCGTCAACCTTTGAAATATGTACGACTGCAACTTTATCTTTTAAATGCGTCTCTTTAATGAGTGATTTAACAACATCGTGCGATAAAGTAGGTTTCCAGGGTTCAACGATAATTTTTATATAGTCTGCACCAGCCTTGACCCTATCATCTATAAAAGATTCTGCTTCTTTTGGTATTGTTAATGTAGGGGTTGGAAAGCCGTATTGTGTACCATGACCTTCTGGAGCTGTTGCAGCTGCCCCTGCATAAAAGTAACGTGCATAGTTTCTTGAATCTGAAAGAGCTTTTATTTGAGGTTGGTACTCTTCAACACCGTGCATATCTAAAACATTAAGTACGCCTGCTTGTGCAGCTTGCATTAAGTTCATTGCTGAAAATGCATGCACATGACTGTTGGTCATCGCAGGCATTAAAAATTTTCCTTGCCCATCTATTTGTTGGTTTCTTACCTGTATGTTTTTACCTATTTGTGATATTATTCCGTTTTCAATAACTACTGAAGTGTTTTTAATTACTTTTTCGCCATCGAACAAGGTGACGTTGTTTATTGTAAAGTTTTGAGCCACTAATGGAACTGAACTTACTAAAATGAATAAGAAAGCTATGAGATGTTTCATTGTAGAGTATTTTGATCGATTAATCTTTATAGGTTCTGCCTTTTTGCTTCGTTTTCTTCCTCTTCTATAAATTGTTTAATCTTTTTTTCTTCCCAATTTTTAAAAGGATTAAACTGAGACTTAAATACATATATCCAATGTATAAAAATAGCAATTCCCCAAAAAAATGGTGTCGTAAAATAAGACCACCCTGGAAACTGAATAGGTATAAAAGTACCTTCAAATATACCAAGCGCTGCTAAGAGCATTAGTCCATTGATTACAAGGTAAATACTTAGGTGTGTATAAAAACCCTTTATATCCTCTACCCTTTTTTTAGCACGTTCGTATTTTATCTTCTCCTTAGGTTCCATATTAATGTTGTTTAAGGTTTTCTTCCGCTTCCATAAACTGTTTAATCTTTTTTTCTTCCCAGTTTTTGATAAATGAAATTTTAAACGTTTTAAACTTATCTCCTTTAAATACTTTTAATCCGTGAAAAATCAAAACAATAGTCCATACCCCTGTAAAAAACAAGAAATTAGCATCTATCCAATTTTTAAAACCTTGATTCTCTATTTTTTCATAAAAGTCTCTGATTATAAATAGCCATATTGAAATAGATGCTCCGTTGATTAGTAGATAAACAATAGCGTGATTGTAAAATACTTTAATGCTATCTACTTTTTTCTGAGCTCGTTGATATGGTGTTTCTGTATAGTTTTTCATATTAAAGGCTATTTCCAAAGGTCTTTGCTATTTTTCTCATCCTCTTCCATAAACTGTTTCATTTTGCGTTCTTCCCAGTCTTTTCCTAAGAAAGAATTCCACTTAAAAGCTTTTGCAGCTTGAAACACAATGCCTATCCCCCAACCTAATGCTGCCCATAAAAACCAAGGATAGCGTAATTCGTTGGTGTAATAATTAAGCCCTGCAAGAAAAAGGATGAATACAATGTAGAAGAATAAACTGGTATAGAACTTCTTAATGTTTTCCATACGTTCCTTGGCACGTAAATACTTGTTATCTCTATCTGTATCCCTATTGGTGTTCATAATGTGTTGTATTTTATTCTTAATAAAGGTATTTCAATCAGTTTTATTTTTAAAAGAAAGGTTACTCGATTGTAACATATACCGACTGAATTGTCATCTATTAATCATCTTCCTCCATCAACTCCTTGATTTTTCGTTTTTCCCAGTCTTTCCCGAAGAACGGGTTGTAGTTAAAGGTATCGGCCGCATGTGCCAAAACGCCCGTTCCCCATCCGGCAATAGGGAAAATAGCCCATGGGAAACTGGTACCAGATTTATAATTGAGCCAAATGAAAACTGGAATAAAAACAAGGTACATCCCTAAGTTTCCGTAAAAACCCTTTAGTTTTTGTACGCGCTCTTTTGCACGGGCATATTTTTTTTCTGAAATATAAGTTTCTTGAGTGTTCACAGTCATTGTCTGTTGCGTTAATAAAGGAATGGATATACTAAACTGTTTATTGTCCTGTTTAATTGAAACAGGCCGATTGGTCAGTAAACCATAGCGTTGCCTGATGTTTTTCAATCCTACCCCACTACTTTCCCTAACTACTTGTTTAGGTTGATAGTTATTTGTGATGAGTAAGTTTCCATTATCTTCGGTAATAGTAATATGTAGTTTTTTTGAGGGGGTTACTTGATTGTGCTTAACCGCATTTTCAAGTAATAATTGTAGTGACAAGGGTACTACTTTCGCCTCTGGATTGCTCAATGTTGACGGAAACGTAAATACAATACTTTCTTCAAATCGCATTTTCAGCAAGCTCATGTATAATTGAGCAAATTTCAACTCTTCCTCAATCGTTACCAATTGTTTATTCTTCTGCTCTAAAACATACCTATACACCTTTGAAAGCGAGGTGGTGAAACGCGTGGCGGCTTCTGGATTTTCTTCAATTAAGCTGGTTAAAACATTAAGACTATTGAATAGAAAATGAGGATCTAACTGATTTTTCAATGCATCGAACTGGGCTGAAGCCGCCCCAGCAATTATTTTTTGCTCTTTTACTTTTTTCTCTTGACTGAATTTATAATAAAAGAAACTGTAAAAAATAACGAGTACTACTATCGAAATGATAAAGGAAATCAAATAATATTCTAAGCGTTGTGATGCAAAAAAATCAGAAATCGAAACACCTTTAAATATTACACTAACTGAAAATCGAAGTAAGAAAAGTGTTACCACAGTTATCACAACACCTCCTAGTATTGCTTTCCAAAGGTTTTTCCATTTATAAAGTGTGAGTTTATATTTAGAAACCAAATACATAGTTAAATATGCATTCGTCATATAAAGTACTACCGAATATAGTTGATTATAAAAGAAACGTGTTAAAAGCTCTTCAGTAGAATCTATTCTGTCCCCAGTTGCATACTGAATAAGCCCCAATATTATAAATATTAAGAGACCAACAAAAAAAGCCTTTCCCAGTTCTTTAAAAAATCGGATCATTATTCTTTACAGTTTGTTTCAAAAATATTTTTAGCTCTTTCTTCTCCATAGGTAGGATAAAACTCCCGTTCAGGTTTAAAGGTAGCAAAAAGATCTATGGCGCGTTGAATGTCCTTACAGTAGGGTTCTACAGATTGATTAAAATAGGTTGCACTACCTATATCCCATTCGGCTTTGCTTAATATAACACGGGGGTTGTTTGGTGCCAATTGCAAAGCTTCTTGATATAATTTTTGAACTTTTGCTGAATACTTCATACCGTATTGTTGGCCATCAAACGCGATCCAGACTGTATACCATTGTGCTTCTAATACTAAAATTTCAGCATTTTCTTTAGAGTTTGTCTTAGCCTGATTTATAAAATCCAATGCTTTTTCCTGTTGTGCTGTTAACTTGGCTTTGTCTTTTTCACCAAAACCGTTGATTATATTAATTTGTGCGACATAGTAAGGTGGAAGCCATTTTTCTGGTTCGGCTTGGGTAATACGTTCAAATAAATTGGCAGCCTCCCAAGGTTTATCGGCTTGCCAAAGCTCAAACGCTTTTTGCATACCTGTTTCATATTTTGTTTGACTAAGACCGATTCCCGAAATCAGCAGTACTGTAGCTAATAGTAATTTTTTCATCTATATTATTTTAATAGTTAGTTAATAAGTAATAAAAGCCCGCCTAATAATAAGAATATGCTTACCAACATCAATGCTTTTAAGAACTTTGGTTTTCTGTGTTTTGATAGTAAAATCCCTAACATATTTTCTAGGCTTTAATTTATAGGTTAATTTCAAAAGTCTTGGTTTCACCATCTTTTATCTCAAACTTTGCATCTATCCATTTGGGTGGTCCAAAGTTTGCCGGGGCATTATTAGAAGTTCCGTAATCTTCGGTTGGCATCATCCCCATAAACATGTTGAGTTTTCCGTTATCGTCTTCGTCGTGAAAACATGAAACGGCATAGTCACCATCGGGTACATTTGTAAAAATTACTGTTGCCATTTCATTTTCAATTTTACTTTTTTTATACATAAATCCGCTCTCTAAAAAATTTTCTTCGGAATTATACAGTCCTACCATAGCAGTGCCTTTATCATTGTCAAAGTTGATCATTTTAACTTCTACCGTGTTTTGAGCTTGCAGAATAAGCGTGGTGAACAAAAGTGTTATGGTTGTGATTATCGTTTGCATCGTGTTTTAGTTTTTAATTTATATGTCAAATATCCTTTAAGAAAAGGGTTTTATAAAATTTGATGTACTGAATTGTTTCTTTTTAAGGTTGAACTGTGTTCTTGATATACATAGATTAATCTAACATCTACAAATTGTCTAACTGATTGTCTTCCCCATCATCACTAATGGTCCAGAAGAACCCTACAAAGAAAAACTGATCGGTCGCTGGACGTAATGTCCTTCTAGAAAAGTCGCCATTTGCATTCGGGGTGTTCGAGTATTGATAACCATTAACATTAGTGAATCCCAATACATTGTTTACTGAAAAGTACAATATCTTTTGTTGCGACAACAAATAAGCCCAGTTTAAACTAAGGCTATTAAAATCTTTGGTTTTATTTTGAAGAAATCCGTTCTCATTTGGGTTGGTATAAGTTCTACCGCTTCCATATTGATAACTAAAGCCCACTTGGCTTTTCCAGTCTTCAATCCAGTATTTACCTACTACCGAAAGATTATGAGTATTAGCAAAATTGGGCGTAGCGGCAACCGGATAGTTTTTATATTTCCGCTCGGTATCCAAATACGAATAACTCACCCAGTAATCCATGTTCTTAAGACTTTCATTATCTCTCCAAAAAAAATCGACCCCTTGTGCAAAACCATCCCCATTAGTATTAAAATTGGTGTCAAATGAAGGAAAGTCTGAATTATAAGTAACTAAGTTATCATACTCTTTTCGATAGAGTTCAGCTCTAAAAATTCGGTTATTGGCAGTGTACTGGTAATTTAGTATATAGTGTTGCGCTTTTTGAGCTTGTAAGTCTTGCTGAAATTTTAAATACTCACTAAGCGGCTGTTGGTAAAAATCACCATACGCCAATGACAACTGACTGTTTTTACTCACTTTATAAGCCAAAGAGGCTCGTGGTGAAAAGTTAAACGCATCAAAAAGCTGACTGTATTCACCTCGTAAACCTAATTTTATTGCAAACTTTTTTGAAAAAATAATATCGGCTTCGGTAAAAGCTGCGGAAATATTATTATTAAAACCATATTCAGCATTAAATGTTTCATTATTGAAATCTTCATTAAAATCGGTCAAAAACTGTTCTACGCCGTAACTCATTTTAAATCGGTTACTGAAGTTTTTTCGTAGTTTAAATTTTAGGTGGGCAGACTTCTCCGTATCATCTATATTATCTTCAATTACTTTAATATCTGTTTTTGAAAGCGTAAAACTCGCTCCAGTTTCCAGTTTCCATTTATTTTTTAACCTACCTGAGTAACTAGCATTGGTATATAGGTTTTGGTTGTTCAATTTAAAATTGACCCCTTCCGGTTCGTTAATGTCTTCTTGCGTTAATTGAAAGTTGGTAGCATCATACGCTCCATAAATTTTCAAAAGCCCATTTTCAAATTCGTGGCGATAAACAGACTCTCCTGCAAAGGTTTCAAAAGGTTTTTGCCAATTATTTCTGCCAGGAAACAATTCATTGTAAGGTGCTAAATTAATGTAGCTAGCATTAACACTCAACGAGTTATTGCCCCAAATTTGGGTGTTACCTAATCCACCACCTACGCTCATAACAGCTATTTCGGTCTTTTCTTGATCTGGAAAATCTATAGTGTTTAAAAGTAAAACAGAGGACAGTGCTTGCCCGTATTCTGCAGAATATCCACCAGTTGAAAAGGTAATTCCATCAAACAAAAAAGGACTGTACCGGCCCCGTGTGGGAATATTATTGGTACTTGGTGTGTAAGGAGTGAAAACACGGATACCATCGATAAAAATTTGCGTCTCTCCAGCATCACCCCCACGAACGAACAACCGGCCGTCTTCAGAAACAGTTGTGGTTCCCGGTAAGGTTTGTAATGCACCAACAAAATCACCCAAAGCACTTGCCGTAGTAACGACATCTAGAGGTTTTAAAACAGAAACTTTACTGTTATCACCTGCTTCGAAAGTTCCAGCTGAAATGACAACTGTATCCAACGAGCTTACATCTTCACGAAGACGTATGGTTAATTGTTCCAATTCAGAAACGTCTTTAGCAATTCTGAAGGTTTCAAAAGAAACAAAAGAGACTACCAATGTCTGTTGGTTAGTTTCTGAAGTTGTAAATGAAAAATTTCCATTACCATCAGTTGTGGTTCCATCATACGTACCTTCCAGATAGACATTGGCACCAGGAATGGGTGTTCCATTTTTTTGTGTAACTATGCCTGAAATTTCAGTTTGACTTATTGCTGAAAAGGAAAGGCAGAAAAATAGAAGGACAAAATTTAAATTATACATTTTTATATTTTGAGGTTTCATTTGTAGCTGGTTTTGTTTTACACTTCAAAAATGAATAAGATCTTTGTCTTTTCAGAAAAAAAGAAACCGAACTGTATAATCTGCATTCTCAATTGTAACATGTGTAACATGTATAATTTTTAATGTTTCTTTAGAAAAATAGCTTCAGAAAAATGGTATATTCGATTTGCAAAGAAACAACTAATTAATTATGGACACCTCAGAAAAAGTAACTGCATACATTAAAAAGCACGAGAAATGGAGTAAAGAATTATCAAAACTCCGAAGTATTTTTCAGAAAACAGAGCTTACCGAAGAAGTTAAATGGGGAGCGCCAGCCTATACGCTTAATGGAAAGATAGTAGCGGGGTTAGCAGGTTTTAAAAACCATTACGCCATTTGGTTTCATCAAGGTGTTTTTTTAAAAAATAAAGAAAATAAATTAGTAAATGCGCAAGAAGGAGTCACCAAAGCATTACGGCAATGGCGATTTGAAGAAGGTGATCCTATTGAAACCGATTTAATTTTAAAATACATACAAGAAGCTATTGAAAACTGTATCGCTGGTAAAGAACTAAAACCAAAACGGAAGAAAGAGGTATCAATCCCCCCACTTCTAGAAAAAGCTTTTAAAGAAAATAAAACATTGGCTTCAGCTTTTAAAAAGTTAACACCAGGTAAACAGCGGGAGTATGCCAATCATATCTCAGAAGCCAAAAGAGATGCAACTAAAGAAAGCCGTTTACAAAAAATAACACCAATGATCATCGAGGGTAAAGGGTTGCATGATAAATATAAAAACTGCTAATGAACTTTAAGTTAAGTCGATATAATTCTCGCCAATTATGGTTTTACACAAAGCGCGCTTTTTCGATACTCATTGCTTGGGTGCTCATTTCGAATGCATTGTTTTTTTATGAATTTTTCACGTTAAAAAGTGAAGGACTTTTAAGCTCGGCCTTTGATTTTGAATCTGCTTTCACGGCCAACCTAATTGTAGCAATAAGTGCGGGGCTTATCGGCGGTATTTTTACCGTAAACTTAATGGAACAATGGCTTAGAAGGCATGCTTTCTGGAAGGCTTTATTATACATTATCGGAACCTATGTCGCCGGAGCACTATTGATTAGTACTATTGGCGCATTGTATTTTAACAGTGAAAAATTAGGTCTTCCTTTTTATCATCCAGATGTAATAGTAGCCACACAACTGTTTTTTAGCACTTGGTTATTTCTAAAAAACTTTATTGTCTGGTTATTCATTGTATTAAGTACTTTAATTGTTTTAATAGTTAACGACAAGTATGGTCCTGGTGTATTTCCAGATTATTTAATGGGCCGTTACTTTCACCCCAAACACGAGCGGCGTATTTTCATGTTTGCCGATATTAAAAATGCAACTGGTATTGCTGAAACTTTAGGAGAAGAGAAATACTTTAATTTTCTGAAAGATTTTTTTAGGCACATTGCCCCAGCTATTGTACAAACACGTGGGGAAGTTTATCAATATGTTGGTGATGAAGTGGTGGTTTCTTGGAAAATGAAGCATGGACTAAGAAGTGGAAATGCTATACAATGCTATTTTTCTATGCAACGCATTATTAAAAGAAAGTCTTATAAGTACTTAAAAAAATATGGTATCGTACCCGAATTTAAAGTAGGCTATCATTTTGGTCCTGTTATGGTGGGCGAAATTGGACAGATTAAACGGGATATTGCTTTTTCTGGTGATGTTTTAAATACTACAGCCCGTATTCAATCAATTTGTAACGACCTAGATGTAAAGATACTAGCATCGAAAGAATTTGCCAATGTAGCTTATAAACTTCCCAAAGGAGTTACCAAAGTAGATATGGGAAATGAGCAATTACGAGGAAAAGCTGAAGAAATCGGCTTGGTAACTTATAAAAAAGCATAGGTACACATGAAAATCACCCTTTTGGCAATAGGAAAAACCGATGACAAAAATCTACAAACGTTAACAGCAGCTTATTCAAAGCGGTTAAAACACTATCTCTCTTTTTCTTTTGAAATTATCCCAGATATCAAAAACTCAAAAAATCTTTCTGAAAAGTTACAAAAGCAAGCCGAAGGACAAGAGATACTCAAACGCTTGCAGCCTTCAGATAATTTAATTTTATTAGATGAAAATGGAAAGCAATTTAGCTCCGTTGGGTTTTCACAGTTTCTTCAGAAAAAAATGAATAGCGGATTAAAAAACCTCGTGTTTGTAATTGGCGGACCTTATGGTTTTAGCGATGAAATTTACGAACGGTCTAACGGCAAAATATCATTATCAAAAATGACTTTTTCACATCAAATGGTGCGAGTCTTTTTTGTTGAACAATTATATAGAGGTTTTACCATACTTCGCAATGAACCTTATCATCACAGATAAAATTATTTAGAAATTTTATTGAGCAAATCCTTTGTCGATTGGTTATTTATTAATGAGCAATCATTGGTTTTAATCGCTTCCATAACATTTTTAGCAACGGTTTTCCCCAGTTCTACCCCCCATTGGTCGTAACTGAAAATATTCCAAATCACTCCTTGCACAAATAACTTATGTTCATACATAGCCAATAGGCTTCCCAACGTATGTGGTGTCAGCTTTTTTATAAGAATGGTGTTTGATGGTTTATTTCCTTCAAACTGTTTAAATGGGCTTTTAGCTTCTTTTCCGTACGTGCCTTGCAATAGTGCTTCAGATTGTGCGAAGCAATTTGAAATCAATTTTGTATGGTGTTCCTTATTTCCGTGTAAAGATTCTGAAAAAGCAATAAAATCTACCGGAATTAATCGTTTCCCCTGATGAATTAACTGAAAAAACGCGTGCTGTGCATTGGTTCCCGTATCGCCCCAAACAATGGTTCCTGTAGTGTAATCTACTTTTTTACCATTTCGGTCGGTACCTTTTCCGTTGCTTTCCATTACGGCTTGTTGTAGATACGTTACCAATTTGCTTAAATATTCCGAATACGGAATAACCGCTTCACTTTCAGCTTCAAAAAAATTGGCATACCAAATAGAAAGCATAGCGAGAATCACCGGAATGTTTTCGTCTAAGGCTGAAGACTGAAAATGGTTGTCCATTTTGTGGGCGCCTTTCAATAATTCTTCAAAGTTATCGTAACCAACGGCACAAGAAATGGAAAGACCAACGGCACTCCACAGTGAAAAGCGTCCGCCAACCCAATCCCACATAGGGAATATGTTTTTTGAAGCAATCCCAAAATCAAGAACCGCTTCTTTGTTGGTTGAAACCGCTACAAAGTGATTTTCAATATCTGCTTCTGAATGTTTCTCTAAAAACCAATTACGAATCGTATTTGCATTGGTCAATGTTTCCAGCGTTGTAAAACTTTTTGAAACTACGATAAACAAAGTGGTTTCAGGGTTTAAACCCTGTATAGTTTCCATAACATGATCACCATCAACATTAGAAATAAAATGAACGTTTAAATGGTTTTTATAAAAGTGTAGTGCTTCTGTAACCATTTTAGGACCTAAATCACTTCCGCCTACACCAATGTTTACTAAATCGGTAATTGGTTTATCGGTACAGCCTGTCCAACTTCCTGAAATGATAGCTTCAGAAAAAATTTTCATTTTTTGAAGTACATCGTTCACTTCTGGTTTCATTTCAGTAAAGTCACGCAATGCAGTATGTAAAACTGCTCTATCTTCAGTTTCATTGATTTTTGCACCTGTAAACTGTGCTTTAATAGCTTCGTCTAATTTAACTTCTTTCGCTAAGTCAATCAACAAAGCTTTTGTGTTATCTGTAATTCGGTTTTTAGAATAATCAAAGTAAAAATCATTCCATTCAATTGAGAATTTTTTTGAACGAGCAGTATCTGTAGCAAACAAATCTTGCATTTTTTCAGCTTTCATTTCTGAAAAATGTGCTTGTAGTGCGTTCCAAGCTTTTGTTTTTGTAGGGTTTATTTTGGGTAAACTCATTTTACAGCTTCTCGTTTTTATAATAGGTTATCAAACCGTCAATGGGTCGTTTAATGAAGTTACCAGCCTGTAAACCATGTTCCTTTAAACAATCGCTAATTATTTCTTTTGTAAAATATGCAATGGAACCTACAAAGTGAATAGGAACCTGTTTTGCTTCTTTATAAATAAGCACTTGATTTTTTATAAATAATGTAACTCCTGTTTGTATCAATTTGTTGAAATAATCTTCATTGTGTTTACAAAGAAAGATAAATTCGGCAAAAGAGGCTAAATATGCGGTGGGATTTGATTTTTTATATAAATTAATTTTTACGGTATCGGGCTCCAAATTATATTTTTCTTTAAACTCCGAAGCAACTTGCAACGGCATCTTCTTATAGTAATAATCGCGTAACAGTTGTTTCCCATAATAATTACCGCTGGCATCATCCATTAACGAATACCCCAATGCTGGTGCGGCTGTGTGGATTTCTTTTCCATCAAAATAACAGCAATTGCTTCCAGTACCAAGAATACTTACAATTCCCGATTCAGTGGTTGCTGCAAATACAGCAGCGGCCAAATCTTCCTTAACCGTAACTTTTGCAGTTGAAAACAGTTGTTCCAATACTTCTTGCAATAGTAATCTTGGTGTTTTTGTACCACAACCAGCACCGTAAAAGTCTACAGTTTCCACATTGTTGAAAATAGCTTGTAGGGTTTCATTATCTTGAATACGCTCTGCCATTTCACTTTGAGGAACAACAGTAGGGTTTAAACCAGGAGTGCGTGTTTTTTTAATGATGTCTCCATCCTTATTTAAAAGAATCCAATCGCATTTTGTTGAACCGCCATCAGCTATTAAAACCATACTTAAAGAGTTGCAATATGAGCGGTAAGTTCAATTAACTTTGCCGAATACGCATATTCATTATCATACCAAGCTACAAGCTTAAAGAAGTTATCGTTAAGAGCAATCCCAGCTTCAGCATCAAAAATGGAAGTTCTTGGATCGCTTACAAAATCTTGTGACACCACTTCTTTTTCAGTGTAACCTATTACACCTTTATAATCGGTTTCTGAAGCTTTTTTAAAGAGTGCTTTTACTTCATCATACGTTGCGCTTTTTTTGGTGCGTACCGTTAAATCGACGACTGAAACATCTGCTGTAGGAACTCGAAAAGCCATTCCTGTTAGCTTCCCTTCTAAATCTGGTATCACTTTGGTTACTGCCACTGCAGCTCCAGTAGTTGTTGGTATAATGTTTCGTAAGGCACTTCTGCCTACTCGATAATTCTTTTTTGAAGGTTGATCTACTGTATTTTGAGATGCTGTTACAGAATGAACTGTTGTCATTAAACCTTCCAAAATACCTAATTTATCATTTATCAATTTTGCCATCGGTGCCAAACAATTTGTTGTACATGAAGCATTTGAAACTATGGTATCTTCAGGTTTAATATCTGTATGATTTACCCCCATTACAAACATAGGGACTGATTTTGAAGGCGCTGAAACCACTACCTTTTTAGCTCCAGCTTTTAAATGAGCTTCAGCCTTGTCTTTTTCTTTAAAGACACCAGTACAATCAATTACTATTTCAGCATCAACTTCATTCCATTTTAGATTTTCAGGATTTTTTTCAGAAGTAACACGGATTTTCTTTCCATTAACAACCAAGTTGTCATTTTCTACGGAAATAGTTCCAGGAAACCTTCCGTGAACGGAATCAAACTCTAACAAGTAAGCTAAGTGGTCAATATCTACCAAGTCGTTTACTGCTACTATCTCTATATCATCACGTTGTGAGGCGATACGAAAAGCAATTCTTCCTATTCGTCCAAAACCATTTATTGCAATTTTTGTCATATTCTTTATTATCTTTTAAAAGGTTCGCTTACTAAATAAGGTACTAAAATTAAACCGAAGTAATATCAGCCACTCGAACCAATTCTAAATCAAGATCATTACTGCTTTTAATAGCTTCGGAAAAAGGCACGGTGGTAATTTGGTTATGCGAAATACCAATCATGATATTGCTTTTACCATCTAATAAAGTATCCACAGCACTAACTCCTAATCTACTTGCCAATACACGGTCGTAACAACTTGGTGCTCCCCCACGTTGAATGTGACCCAATACCGTTACCCGGACTTCATATTCATTTAAGTTTTCTTCAATATAATCAGCAAGTTTAAATATGTTTTTTCCTATTTGATCACCTTCAGAAACAACAATGATACTTGACGTTTTACCTGCTTTTTTACTCCGTTTAAGAGAATCTATTAATCTATCCCGACCTAAATTTTCTTCAGGTATTAATATTTCTTCAGCTCCTGCTCCTATACCTGCATTTAAAGCAATACCTCCAGCATTTCTACCCATTACTTCTACCAAGAAAAGACGATTATGTGAATTTGCAGTATCTCTAATCTTATCTATGGCTTCAACTACTGTATTCAAGGCAGTATCGTAACCAATAGTCACATCGGTACCATAAATATCATTATCTATCGTTCCCGGTAAACCTACAATTGGAAAGTTAAATTCTTCTATAAAAACAGAAGCTCCAGTGAAGGTTCCGTCTCCTCCTATAACAACTAGAGCATCAATATTTTCTTTTTTTAAGTGCTCAAAAGCTTTTTTTCTACCTTCTTTGGATCTAAATTCTTGAGAACGAGCAGACTTTAAAAAAGTCCCGCCTTTGTTAATTATGTTTTTTACAGAGCGTGGTCCTAGCGGCTTAAAGTCTCCTTCTATTAGGCCTTCATAGCCTCTAAAAACACCTACACAATCTAATTTATGGAAAGCACAAGCTCGTACTACAGCACGTATAGCGGCATTCATACCGGGTGCATCACCACCGCTTGTCAATACTCCTATTTTTTTTATGTTTTGGCTCATTTCTGTAAAACTAAGTGAATAATGCCACTTGAGCAATAGGAATAAAATCTTTTAAGATAGAAAAGGTCGCATTTGAAAAATACGTGTATGCTCGTATGGTTTTACTTACAAACAAGTAATATATTTGGAATTGTATTAGTGAATATGTAACTGCATTATAATTTTTTGTGGGGATAAAAAATTAAAATCGTTACTATATTAAAATTTACTAAGTTAGGTTTGTTATTAGCGTCCCGCCGAAAGGTCGGGACGCTTTTCTTTTATCCCTATTTTGAAGTGTTTTCTTTAGAGAAATTTTTAAGCCCTTCTTCAAGCCAATGTAAATATTCATCTGCATTGGGTGTGTACCCAATAGGTTTATTTAACATATTGAAGTCAGTGTCCATCAAAATATAATACGGCTGTGAGTTATTTTTAAAGTTTACAGTTTGAAACGTTGCCCACTTATCCCCTATTGTTTTAATCTTTTTAACCCCCCCACTTGGTTTTAAAAAGTTAAATTTTTGTTCATCAGACAGTTCTTTTCTGTCATCAACATAAAGTGAAATTAAAACATAATCTTCATTGAGAGTTTCAAAAATATCTTGACGACTCCAAACCTGCTCTTCCATTTTTCGACAATTTACACACGCCCAACCGGTAAAATCTATCATAATTGGTTTACCGGCTGCTTTTGCGACAGCTAGCCCTTTATCTAGATCTTTATAGGCTTCAAGCCCTAACGGTGCATCGGTGTCTTTATCATACACGCTATAAAACAATGGTGGTGGAAAACCACTTAATAATTTAAGGTTTGCATAACTAGAATTGGTTAAGCCCGGGATTAAATAAAGCATAAATGCAAAGGTTAAAACCCCAACTAAAATATTGCCCATAGGTGGTCTTTTCTTTTTAGGACCATCGTGTGGAAAACGAATAAAACCAAACAAGTACAATGCCATCCCTAAAGCACATATAATCCATATACCAATAAATATTTCACGCTTTAAAAGTCCCCAGTGCTCTACTAAGTCTGCATTTGAAAGAAATTTGAATGCTAACCCTAACTCAATAAAACCTAATACCACTTTAACCGTATTAAGCCATCCACCACTTTTTGGCAATGAGTTTAGCCAATTTGGAAATAACGCAAAAAGTGCGAATGGTAAGGCCAATGCCAAACCAAAACCTCCCATACCAAAGGTAAGTTGCATAGCACCACCGTCACTCGTCAATGAGCCTCCCAGTAAAGAACCTAAAATAGGTCCCGTACAAGAAAATGAAACAATAGCAAGTGTCAATGCCATAAAGAAAACACCTATAACACCACCAATACTTGAAGCTTTACTATCCATTTTTGAGCTCCAAGAGCTAGGTAAGGTAATTTCATAAAAACCAAAAAATGAAAAGGCAAATACCATGAATATCACAAAAAAGATAATATTCAATGTAGTGTTAGTTGATATATTATTTAGTATTTCTGGGTCTAATGAGTCTAATAAGTGAAAAGGTAAACTAAGCAACAGGTATATAGCAAAGATGAACAAGCCATATAGAATTGCATTGACCATTCCTTTTTTCTTATCTTTCGCCCCTTTTGTAAAAAATGAAACCGTTAACGGAATCATTGGGAACACACAAGGTGTTAGCAAAGCAATTAAACCTCCTACAAACCCCAATAAAAAAATTGTTAAAAACCCTTTCTCAGAGCCTTCTTCTTGTTCGGTTCTATATTGGTCTTTATTGCCAATGTCAATCGTCAATGCAGCAGTTTTTTCTAAGTCGTCTGCCGTTACTTCTGCTAAATCTTTTTTTCCTTTCCCAGATGCTAAATCAACTTCAAATGTTTTGGTGTCTGGAGGTAAACACTTTTCATCGTCGCAGACTGAGTAGTAAATTTCAATATCAACCTTTAACCCTTCAGGATTAATAACTTTAATAGGCTGAATAAAGGTTGCTTTATTTTCAAAAAAGATAACGTCAAGATCAAAAACTGGATCATGTATTGGTGCGATATCAGGCTCTTGGGTTTCGCCTACCAAAGTAAAGGTTTCTGGTGAGTTATTATAAGCAAACTCAGTAGGAATAGGACCTTCAAACTCTTCACCAAATTGTTTTTGACTGTACAAGTGCCACCCTTTTTCAATTGTGGCTGTCATTAACACATTATATACATCACCTTTTTCCTGTTCGACTGTTACTTCCCAAGAGACAGGGTCTAAAACTTGTGCAGTAAGTGTATTGGACAAACAAATAACCGAAATAAAAAGTAAGAGGAGTTTCTTCATTGTAGTATTAATTTTTAACCGTAATTTTCAATATATCTGTTGTTTTTGAAGTTACTTTAAAACGTTCATCAACCCTGTAACCTATAATCCAAATAATTTCTGAATCACTACAGAGCAACCAAATTTTTTCTTTGGCTACCAAAGATAGCTTTTCATCTTTAAAAAACTTGCTTAATTTCTTTTTTCCTTTCATTCCGAAGGGCTGAAATGTATCGCCTTTACGCCACTTCCTAAGTTTTAAGGGATAGTGTAACTTATCATTATCCACGTAAATCACACTGTTGTCAATATACCCTATTTTATCGATAGGATTAAACTCCATTTGTAATGGAAAATCAATTTTTTTTGTACTTTTTTTTACTAGTATCTCATCTTTTTCTTTTTCTGAAGTGTTTTTTGTCAACAACAACACGCTTCTATCTTTTAAGAGTCTGTGTGTAGATGAAAAAACTTGCTTTCCGCTTTGTGCTTTTAACAATTCTGAAACAACTTGCCAATCTGTAAAACCAAAAGGATGCAATAGTTGATATAAAACCGCTTCTGTATGAGGTAGTTCTTGCAGTTTTTCAATATGAAGTGTATATCCGTCAAAATTTTCAGTAACGGCGAGATTATAGACCAAAGCCATATAATCTTCAATTAAGTCTTGGCTGTCTTTTAAGTATTTTTGTGTTTTCTGAACGTTCTGTAATACACCTTCTGCTGCGTTTTTATAATCAGGAATTACATCATGGCGTAGTTTATTCCGTAGATAATCGGTTGATGCATTGCTGCTGTCTTCTCGCCATTGTAACTTATTTTCTTCAGCAAAAGCAACTATTTCAGCTCGAGAAAAGGGTAATAAAAGCCTAACTGTTGTTTCGTTTATTGCTGGTATTCCAGTTAATCCCTGTAAACCACTTCCACGACTCAGGTTAATAAAAAATGTTTCCAGATCATCATCCGCATGATGGCCCGTTGCCACATAATCATACTTAAAATCTTTTAAAATTTCAGCAAACCATTGATAGCGTAAGTCTCGAGCTGCCATCTGTGTAGAAAGTTTATGGTTTTTTGCAAATTCCTTCGTATCAAATGTTTCAGTAAAAACGGGAATGGACAATTTATCGGCCCAATCTATCACAAAAGTTTCATCGGCATCGCTTTCTTTCCCACGCAGGGAAAAATTACAATGTGCCAACCCAATGTTAAACCCTGATTTTTTCAGTAAAAAAGAGAGCACAACGCTATCCACTCCTCCACTGCAAGCTACTAGTAGTTTTTTATCATTTCGGAATGAAAAGTGAGAGTCAATATGTTCCTTAAATTTTTGAAGCATATTACATTGCGTTTGTTACAATACCCAAGACTACTGCAATACCAAAACTGAGCATGGTACCAATTAGTACATATTCGGTTTTTAACGTTTCTTCATCCCGATAGCGTAAAATGGATTTTGCGGCAATAAGAAAGCCGACTGCTTCATATTGGTCTATTACTATAAAAGTCAAGGTTAATAAGCGCTCTAAAATTCCGATTACCTTTCCTGCATTGGGTAATTCATTATCACTGGTCACTTCAATTTCGGTAGCACTAAACACTTCACGAATAAAGAAGTTTGCTGGTTTTATACAGATAAGGTAGCTTACAATTAAAAAGAGGCTTTTGTTACTAATTGGCGGTTGCCATAAAAATTCAATTCCTTGATAATTCGCAAACCCCCAACACACAAAGCACAGTACAATGATATGAAGAGCCTGATCTATAAAAAAAGCATATTGTCCAATCGCTTTGTTACGGCTTATGTAAGGTTTAAAGCCGTCTATAACATAATGTAAAATGGTTATTATCACAGCGCCATAAATAAAGCTTAACTGAAATGATAACAGCCACGACACTGCAAAAACAATTAGAACGTGCCATACCAACAGCCCGCTTTTAAAACCAAGTCGGTTTTTTTGTTCGGCCATGGCGGACCACTGGAAAAAAAAGTCGGCCAGCAAATGTGCTAAAAGTTGAAGCAATAATAAAGTTGTAAATTCCATAGTGGTTAATTAGAAAGCGTTTTTGAAAAATCAACAACAGCCGTTTCAATAGCATTCCAGCCCACACTTGTAGAGTGGCGATTTACAGCAGATTGACCAATGCCCAACGTTTTTGCTATTTTATCTTCTTGCTGGTTTAGCAATTTTAAATACAATACTTCGCTCTGTCTTGCGGTTGCTTTACTTAGCAAAGTATCCAATAATTCAAAAATAGGCTTAAACCGATTATTAAGCCCCTCATTTTCTGAAACAAAAAACAAGGTGTTTTTAATAACTACCCGTTCCTTGTTGTGTGTTGACATTCCACTTATTTCACGACCAGACAAATAAATGGCCTCCCCGTCAATAATCCCTTCTTTGGGATTATACCGGCTCAATGGTCCATACCCTATTGCCAATCGCAATCCGTGGGTTTTAAAGAGCCGAACACGGTTTTTGTCTTTTTTATAACTACTCAGTTCAACCGGGATTGATTTTACAAAACTTTTAATTGCCAAAGCGACCCGCAAACCATCTTCAGCTTTCGGAACTACACATTCTATATAGTCTCCTTTTATAATACGGCCATACACATTAAACTCATTTTCTAAGTTATTTAATAGTTTGGCAAGTTCATTCTCTACCAAACTACGGTCTTTACTGTGTAAACTAGTTGATGAAACTATATCTCCAGATAAAACTGAATACATCATTATCATTTCTTTTTACCAAATATACAAAAATATGCGTATTTAAAAGCATAAAATATGTTTATGTGCTAATTAACGCATAAATAATAAATATGTTGTTTAAAACACATAAACAGACTTTATGAGTAGTAGAGGTTATTACGCTTCTAAAACCGTCCGCATCGCTCGCGCCTTTAACAGGCATTCTTCGTATTCGTTTTCAGGGATAGATTTTGCTGTAATAGCACCTCCTACTGAAAAACTAACGTATTTCTTCGCTTCATTGTATAAAATACTACGAATAACCACGTTAAAGTCAAAATCTCCGTTAGACGTAAAATAGCCTACTGCCCCACTATATAAACCACGTTTAGCATCTTCCAATTGCTCAATAATTTTCATGGCCGAAACTTTAGGGGCGCCTGTCATACTTCCCATAGGGAAACTATTCTTTATAATTTCAACAGCCGAAACAGAGTCATTAACTTCACAACGAATGGTAGAAATCATTTGATGAACTTGTTCAAACGTATATATCTTACAGAGCTCTTCAACAGTTACCGTTCCTTTTTTTGCAATTCGGGATAGATCGTTGCGCACCAAATCGGTAATCATAATGTTTTCGCTCCGTTCTTTAGGGTCATTCTGTAATTGTTCTATCATTTTTATGTCTTCAGAAGAATTTGATAGTCGTTTAGCGGTTCCTTTTATAGGTTGAGAGATAACAACCTCATCTGTCTTTTTTAAGTATCGTTCTGGTGAAGCTGATAATGCGTACAGATCAGTAAACTTTAAAAAGGTAGCAAAAGGTGATAGCGATATCTCATTTAAATGAAGAAATGTGCTAACTGGATCTATAGCTGTGTTTTTTGAATAAAACTCTTGACAAAAATTAGCTTCGTAGATGTCACCTCGTTCAATATGTTTAAGCATAGCACCTACTTTTTCAAAGTAAGCATCTTTAGGTGTACGTAAGCTTATTTTTACTGAATTATTTATTTTAGGTGTTCCAGAAATGTCTGTGTTTAAAATAGTTTCCCAGTCGCTTTCCAGTTCGTCATCAACCATATTTAGATAATGAATCTCTACTTCAGTTTCAGAAAAAAAGAAGATTTTTTTAGGTTGAAAAAACTGAAGATCGGGAAAGTCCAATACATCAACATTAGATGAGGAAAGGTTTTCAACATCATTTTTTAAATCGTAAGTTAAATAACCAAAAAGCCAATCCTTCGTTGTGGTTTGATATTCTTCAAGTTTTTCAAAAGCATTAAAAGAATCGGTGCGAATAGCCGTAAAAGCATCTACAGCCAAAACTGCTTTAAATGTACTATGACTGTCTTTAAAGTTATTGCTATCTAACCAAGCTACTTCTTCAAACTGTTGCGCCCAAGTAAGTATGCGGGGTTTTAATATGCTTAGAGACTTTATAGGTACTTTTTTTATAATACGCATAATAAGGTGTTATGAAGTGTAGAAATATAGCACTCTGCCGGATTAAATAGATATTTTTTTCAAAGGTATTTAAATTGAAATTTGAATCCACATTGAAAAAAATCTTTAAAAACACATAAATAATGTATTTGGTCGAAAATAAATGATATTTCAACGAAAAGTATACGAATTTACCTACAAATCAATGAGTTGCATTTGATTTTTTCTTAGTATTGCCATCAGATAACCCAAATCTATTACTTATGAACAAAATTACATGTATCAAATTGGTAATTTTTGCTCTATGCATATCCCCCTACCTGCATGCACAGGTTGGTATAGGAACAACTACACCAAACAGCTTGCTGGATATTAAAGCTTCCAGCCAATCTACACCTAACAATACCGATGGTATCTTAGTACCGCGATTTGACGCCTTTCCAGCCACAAACCCTGGAGCAGATCAAGATGGCATGTTAGCATTCTTAAACACTGCCATTGGCACAGACGACAAAGGTTTCTATTACTGGGACAATGATCAAACAAAATGGATCAATATCGGTGCCGAGGAATGGAAAGCCGGAACCAATCCAAGCGGTGACAATTTAATTTATGCTACCCGTGCAAAGTTAACCGGTACAGATATGGTTATAACCGACGATGGACGCATTGGTTTTGGTACCGATGACCCGGTGGAGCGTTTTGAATTTAGAGGTCCTGGTGATAATGATTTTCAAATTACCAGCGCCAATGAAAACCCGCCAAATTTTATATTGTACAATACAGGGGGAACGCTAGACACCCCAACTGCGTTGCCAGCTAATCGAGAAATAGGCTCTTTTATAGTAAAAACCCATGATGGTGATAAAATTGTTGAACCGGGAGGTTTTCGGTTCTATATGGATGGAGTTGCCAAAGTTGGAAGTGCCCCTTCACGATTTGTGATTAGCACAACCCCTGACGGAAGTACAAGCCAGAGAGAACGAATAATTGTAAGAAGTACTGGTAATGTAGGTTTAACAGAGCAAAACCCAACCGCTACCCTACATATACGTGCAGGTACAGCTTCTGAAGGCTCTGCACCTTTAAAGTTTACTGCTGAAGATGCCAACTTATTAACCACCCCTGAAAAAGGTGCTGTGGAATATGACGGTACTGATTTATATTTCACACCAGATACTTCAAGGCAAGTAATTATGAAAGGATATAAAGCTACCGTAAATATTGATTTTTTAAACATAAACACATTAAGTACAATAGAAGAAACAGTTTCTGTTACAGGTGCTACACCAGGAAATTCTTGTTCTTGTGCTCCGGATACTAGCATTGAACCTAATTTAATTTGGAGTTGTTATGTAAGTGCTGCAGATACAGTTACAATTAGGGTTTTAAACTCTTCTACTACTTTAATGGTAGATCCTGCTGCTAATGATTGGAAAATTACAGTAACAGACTAATTTTAAATGCCCCCCTATACAAAGGCTAGCAATTTTGCTGGCCTTTTTTTGGTTTTAACATATTGATACTTATGATGTTAAAAATTATTTAAAAATCTTTCATTTATTTTTTCTGCTTTTTAAATTGTAAGAAAAAACCTAACATTTATGTTAAAATCACTCACAAAACTCCCCGTTTTATTTTTGTTAATTTCCAATGTGATGTATTCGCAAGTAGGAGTTAACACCACAACACCCGATCCCTCAACTGCCTTAGATGTCAATGGAACAACTAGGGTTAGGACACTATCCAACGGTGCCGTATATAGCGATGCCAATGGAGATTTAAACAATAGTGGGCCACAAACTATTGCTGCCGGTTTAATTCAAGGAAATGGAACTGCTATAAAAATTTATGGAGCGACTATCTCTAGATTGAATGAAGGCGACTACCAAGTTACTTTTAACACACCTAGACCCACAGTTAACTATGTTATAAATATAGCTACTACCGACTGTGGTGGAAATTGTAATGGTTCAACTAATAGCTATGATGATCCAGGTATTACATATTACCAAAGACAGACAACTGGTTTTAGGATCAATATTGGTGATAGTGATAATGGTACTACCCAAAAAGATGATATTGATATTGAATTCACCTTTTCAGTAATCGATTTTTAAAAAATCAGAATTAATCATTAAAAAAGCCTGCTTGAACGTTCAAGCAGGCTTTTTAATTAATAGTATTTCTTAATTATTATGAATGTATTGGTCTGTTTTCAGTTGCCGCTAATGCAGCTTCTTTAACAGCTTCAGCATAGGTTGGGTGTGCGTGGCTCATACGAGCTATATCTTCAGCACTCGCTCTAAACTCCATTGCTGTAACGGCTTCAGCAATTAAATCTGCAGCTCTTGCCCCTACCATATGTACTCCCAACACCTCATCGGTTTCTTTATCGGCTAGGATTTTTACAAATCCATCAGTGTCACCACTTGCACGACTTCTTCCTAGAGCACGCATCGGGAATTGACCGCTTTTATACTCAACTTTATCTTCTTTTAGCTGCTCTTCTGTTTTTCCTACCGAAGCAACTTCTGGCCACGTATATACCACGCCCGGAATAAGATTATAATCGATATGCGGTTTTTGTCCGGCTAATGTTTCAGCTACTAACATGCCTTCTTCTTCCGCTTTATGCGCTAACATAGCACCTCTAACTACATCACCAATTGCGTAAATATTTTTCACGTTAGTTTGTAAGTGCTCATTTACTTCAATCTGTCCTTTTTCATTTACTTTCACACCTGCTTTGTCTGCTTTTAAACCATCGGTAAACGGTCTTCTTCCAACTGAAACCAAACAGTAATCACCTGTAAATGTTACTTCTTTATCTTTTTTGTCGGTCGCCGTAATTGTAACTTCATCTTTCTTTCTTTCCACGGCGGAAACTTTATGCGATACATAAAACTTCACACCTTGTTTTTTCATCACTTTGGTAAGCTCTTTACTTTGCGCTTTATCCATCGTTGGAATGATACGGTCCATATATTCTACTACAGAAACCTCAGCTCCTAAACGACGATATACTTGACCCAATTCTAACCCAATAACACCACCACCAATCACGATCATGTGCTTAGGGATTTCCTTTAAAGTCAATGCTTCAGTTGAAGTTATAATGCGTTCCTTATCAATTTCAATAAAAGGAAGGGTTGCCGGTTTACTTCCGGTTGCGATAATGGTGTTCTTAGCTTCGATGGTTTTATCACCATCTTCAGAAGAAACAACAATATGCGTTTCATCTTTAAAAGAACCTACACCAGTCAGTACATCAATTTTGTTTTTGTTCATCAAAAAATCAATCCCTTTTGTAGTTTGTTCTACTACTGAAGCTTTACGATCAATCATCTTTTTGAAGTTAATTTTTACATCACCTGGAATTTCAATTCCGTGGTCTTCAAAATGCTTGATTGCTTCTTCATAATGATGCGAAGAGTCTAATAAAGCTTTACTAGGAATACAACCAACATTAAGGCAAGTGCCCCCAAGGGTATTATATTTTTCAATGATTGCGGTTTTCATCCCTAGTTGTGCGCAGCGAATTGCAGCAACATATCCTCCGGGACCAGAACCGATAACGGCAACATCATAGGTGCTCATAAGGTGTGTTTTTGGTTTAAAACCGCAAAGTTACAATGTAATTTAACAATGGGCAATTTTGAAGTGTAAAGGATTGTTAATTTATTACTGTAAACTTAGTTGTGTTGTGTTTTTCACTTCGCTAATGCTAAACGAGCTTTGTGTACTCCCAATATGTTTAATAGTGGTAAGCTTATTAACCATAAACGATCGAAACTGCTTAATGTCCTTCACTACAACTTTCAGCAAATAGTCATAATCCCCACTTACATGAAAGCACTCTAAAACCTCATCAAGACTCGTAACTTCTTCTTCAAACATAGTTAAGTAATCTTGGGCGTGCTGTACAAGTTTTATATGACAAAAAACCGTAAATCCTCTATGCACCTTTTCTTTATCTAACAAAGAAACATATTTAGTGATTATACCTTCACGCTCTAGCTTTTTTATCCGCTCATAAACTGCTGTAACTGATAAATTTAAATGTAAAGAAAGTTGTTTGTTGGTCTGTTTAGCATCTTCTTGAAGCAATTGTAACAAGGCTCTGTCTATTGTATCTAAATTCATTTCTGAAAATTTTTCTGAAATATATTGAATTTCATGTGAATATCAGTGATAAAATCTACTGTAATTACTTTATATAGTTTAATATTCTAAATATTTACCCAACCATTGATAAATAGTCTAACAACAATTACTTTTGAATGAATTGAAATAAAACATTAAACTCAAAATACATTATAATGGCCAACTCTAAAGATTTTAGCCCCGCGGACAGCATACAAGATCTTCAATATTTTGGAGAATTTGGAGGTGTAAACCCTTCTATTTCAGATTCTTCAACGTACACATTTCTTTCAGCAAAAACGATGTTTGACACCTTTGAGGGCAATGCAGAAGGTTGTTACTTATATTCGCGTCACTCTTCTCCTTCTAATTTATATTTAGGAGAAGCGCTTGCCGCTATGGAAGGCACCGAAACCGCAAATGTGGCAGCAACAGGAATGGGTGCTATTGTGCCAACCATTATGCAATTGTGCTGCGCCGGAGACCACGTAGTTTCTAGCCGAACTATTTACGGAGGGACCTACGCTTACCTAAAAAACTTCGCTCCCCGCTTAAACATCAATACTTCTTTTGTGGATATTACCGATATTGATAAAGTTGAAGCTGCCATTACTGAAAACACAAAAGTGATTTTCTGCGAAACCGTAAGCAACCCATTATTGGAAGTAGCGGACATAGCTGAACTTTCCAAACTAGCAAAAAAACACCACATAAAATTATTGGTAGACAATACCTTCTCGCCACTTTCGGTTTCACCTGCAAAATTTGGGGCTGATGTGGTATTGCATAGTTTGACCAAATTCATAAACGGAAGTAGTGATACCATGGGTGGTGTTATGTGTGGCACTCAAGAGTTTATCAACGAACTTAGAAGTGTAAACGATGGCGCAAGTATGCTTATGGGAGCATCGATGGACAGTATGCGAGCAGCGTCTATCCTTAAAAATATGCGCACACTACATATTCGGGTTAAGCAACACAGTAAAAACGCAATGTATTTAGCTGAAAAATTTCAAGCTGACGGTCTTAAAACGGTTTATCCAGGATTAACATCACACCCAAGTCATGAAAAATTCAAAAAAATGATGAATGCTGAATATGGGTATGGAGGTATGTTAACCGTCGATGTGGGAAATATTGATAAAGCCAATGAATTAATGGAGCTTATGCAAGAACGTAACTTAGGTTATTTGGCTGTTAGTTTAGGGTTTTATAAAACGCTGTTCAGTGCTCCGGGTACATCAACGTCTTCAGAAATCCCTGAGGAAGAACAAGCTGAAATGGGACTTACCGATGGATTAATACGTTTTTCAATTGGTTTGGACAACAATATAGAACGTACCTACAAAATGATGCGAGAATGTATGGTTAAAGTAGGCGTTTTGTAATTTAGATTCAATGTTAAGTTTATTTAAAGCGAGCGTAGAATAAAATCTTCGTTCGCTTTTTCATTTGCATACCATTTTACAAAATCGTAACATTACATTTCAAAAATTAAACTATACCTAAATGGACAGCCAAGACATTGAACCAAAAGATGAGCCTATTATAGAAAACAAGGAACTGAATATTTGGGAAGCGTTAATTCCCGTTTTTGCTTTAATAGGGATGCTGGCCTATAATGTTTATGTATATGGAGACGATGCATTAAGCGGAAGTAATCAATTTATTTTATTAATGGGCGCTGCTGTAGCTGCCATTGTGGGCTATTATAATAAAGTAGATTATAAAATGATGATAGAGGAAGTTGCTAAAAATATAAAATCAACTTCCGGAGCTATTCTCATATTATTGATGGTTGGTTCTTTAGCCGGTACTTGGCTACTAAGCGGTATTATACCTACCATGATTTATTATGGGTTACAAGTGTTAAACCCTACCATTTTTTTAGCAGCTTGTGTTATTATTTGTGCTATAATTTCGGTAGCAACTGGAAGCAGTTGGACAACTTCAGCAACAGTAGGTATTGCCTTAATTGGAATTGCCGAAGCGTTAGGTATTTCATTAGGAATGACTGCGGGGGCAGTACTTTCGGGCGCCTATTTTGGTGATAAACTTTCCCCTTTGAGTGACACTACAAATTTAGCACCAGCTATGGCGGGAACTGATTTGTTTACGCACATACGATATATGACCATAACAACTGTACCTACAATCATTATTACCATATTGGTTTTTGTAGTAATAGGATTTACATTGGATACGAAAGGTGTAGCCGAGACCGAATCAATATTGTCTTCTATTGAAGCGTCTTTTACTGTCAGTCCGTGGCTTTTCCTTGTACCAGTTCTAGTTATTGGAATGATTATTAAAAAAACACCCCCCTTAATTGCCTTGTTAATAGGTACATTATTAGGAGGCGTGTTTGCTTTAATTTTTCAACCTGGTGTAGTTGCCGCCATAGGTGGATCTGAAAGCCTAACTTTTATGAGTGGTTATAAAGGTGTAATGGATGCTATAACTGTGGACATCGCTATTCCTACAGACAGTGAAGTGTTAAATGATCTATTCTCAGCAGGAGGTATGTATGGTATGCTAGGCACTATCTGGTTAATCATTTGCGCGATGGTTTTTGGCGGTATTATGGAAGCGATTGGTGCTTTAGCTGCCATAAGTAGAGCATTATTAAATTTATTCCATACTACCTTTGGGCTATTTGCTAGTACCGTTTTTACGTGCTTAGGTTTAAACTTTACAGCCAGTGATCAATACTTAGCTATCGTTGTACCCGGAAAAATGTATGCACAGGCATATAAAGACAAAGGCTTAGCGCCAGAAAACTTATCCAGAACATTAGAGGACAGTGGTACCGTAACTTCTGTTTTAATCCCTTGGAACACATGTGGGGCCTACCACAGTGGTGTATTAGGTGTACCTGTTATAGATTATCTTTTCTTTGCCATTTTCAACTGGTTAAGTCCGTTTATGACACTGTTTTTTGCTGCATTCCGTATAAAAATAAAAATGCTAAAAGAAGGTAAGGCTGTATAATCACAGGTATTTCAGTCCGATATTTTATAATGTTTATAGTTTAAGCACTCTACTATTTATTTTATTTATACTGAAATAAAATTTTACGTTTTTGTTTAGAAAATAGAATGGTTCTTTCTTCTATTTTTGCCGGTGAAATAAAACAATAACTTTAAAATAAATTATTATATGTCATTAGTAGGAAAACAATTTCCAAATATTACAGTAGATGCTATGAACGAGATGGGAGACACCCTTCAAATTAACGTTCTTGAAGAAGCTAAAAAGAATAATAAAAAAGTAATCTTATTCTGGTACCCAAAAGATTTCACCTATGTGTGCCCTACTGAAATTCATAAATTTCAAGAGGCTTTAAAACAATTTGAAGATAAAAACACAATGGTTATTGGTGCTTCTTGTGATACTCCTGAAGTTCACTTTGCTTGGTTAAACACACCAAGAGACAATGGAGGAATTGAAGGCGTTACTTACCCATTATTGGCAGATACAAACCGTAACCTTTCAAGTGCATTAGGCATCCTTGATATTGAAGGAGAATCGTATGACGAAGAGCAGGATTTAGTTACCCTTAAAGGTTCTAACGTAACATACCGTGCTACTTACCTAATTGATGAAGAAGGTAAAATATTCCACGAAAGTGTAAACGATATGCCATTAGGTCGTAACGTAAATGAATACCTAAGATTAGTTGATGCATATACTCACGTTCAAGAAAAAGGTGAAGTATGCCCTGCAAACTGGGAAGAAGGTAAAGAAGGAATGATCGCCACTCGTGATGGTGTTGCTACATACCTACAAAACTAAATAACCATGTTAGTAGAGCTTAAAGAAGATAGTCTAAAACAACTGGTTGAAGAAGAGCAAAATGTGGTGGTACAGTATGCTGCATCTTGGTGTGGGAACTGTAGATTAATGAAACCGAAATTTAAAAAGCTTTCTAACGAAGTTGAGAATTTTAAATTCGTTGTAGTTGATGCAGAAAAATTCCCGGAAAGCCGCCAAATGGCCACCGTGGATAACCTTCCAACTTTTGCAACCTTCAAAGACGGAAAATTTGTTAACCAGGTTCAAACCAACAAGTTTGATCCATTAAAAGAGTTAGTAGATGAAGTTGCCAGTAATTAGACATTTACAACGAAATAACTCTACAGCACAAATAGAAAACTGCATTGAAGTTTTAGAGTCGTTTAGCGAGTACAATCGTATTAGCGACGAAGAATTAAATGTAGTGGGTGAATTAATCACCAATCTTTGTGGTGCTGTTGAAGTTCATCAAATGATCGAAGACGGAATGCCGGAACGCGACGCAGCCAACGCTTTTTCAAAAAAAGTAATTGGTTCTATAGACCGGTAGCACGTAAGAAATAATTTTTTAAAATCCCCCTTCAAATTAGTTGTTGGGGGATTTTTATTTTCAGAAATGAATAAATGTTTATGATAACTTTTAGAAGCTTCAATAAAAGGTTTGTGTAACTTTATATTTCAAAAAAAAAAGAAATGGCACATATTACATTAGGCGGAAATAAAATTGAAACTTCTGGCAAATTACCCCAAAAAGGAGATAAAGTTCCCAACTTTAAGCTGACCGCGCAAGACATGTCAACCAAAACCCTCGAAAATTATAAAGGTAAACGTGTTGTTTTAAATATCTTTCCCAGTATCGACACTAATGTTTGTGCAACTTCTGTAAGAAAGTTTAATGAAAAGGCAACGGGTTTAAAAAATACCGAAGTGTTGTGTATTTCACGCGATCTTCCCTTTGCTCAAAAACGTTTTGTAAGTGATGAAGATATTACCAACGTGACTAATCTTTCAGATTTTAAAACCGGAAACTTCGGAAAAGAATATGGATTAGAAATGATTAGCGGTGCTTTAGAAGGACTTCATTCAAGAGCTGTTATTGTTTTAGACGAAGAAGGAACAGTTATCCATTCGCAACAAGTACCCGAAATTGGCGAGGAGCCCGATTACCTTTCTGCTTTAAAACCATTGCTCTAATATGTGGAATTCGTTCCTTGGTAAACGCTTAAAAGGTTGTGGTTATGCTGCAAGTGGTGCCTGGATGTTACTTAAAAAAGAGCCTAGCATACAAGTGCAGGTGTTTATCGCTATTGTGATGACAGTTGCAGGATTTTATTTTGATATCTCTTCAACAGAATGGATGTTGCAAATATTTGCCATTGCATTAGTTATGAGCATTGAAGGCTTAAACACCGCCGCCGAAGAAATTGCAGATTTTGTTCACCCCGACTTTCATAACAAAATAGGCTTTATAAAAGACGTAGCCGCTGGAGCTGTTTTCTTTGCAGCTATTGGTGCTATTATAATTGGGTGTATTATTTATATGCCAAAATTTTAAACAAAACACTAACAGTCAGTTAATTACTACAGCGTAAAACTACTTTCATTTAATTTTTTTGGCTAACTTTAATACGACCAAATAAATTAATTATGAAAAAATTAGCAATTCTTGTCTGTGCTTTTCTGTTTGTATTTCAGTTAAACGCACAATCCGAAAGCCCCTCTCCCATTATTTTTATTTATGATGCCAGTGGTTCTATGTGGGGCCAGGTGGAAGGGAAAACCAAAATGGAAATCGCTTCTTCTGTACTTTCAGAATCCATTAACGATTTTGCAGAAAACCAAAAAATAGGCCTTGTGGCGTATGGTCATCGTGAAAAAGGCGATTGTCGTGATGTGGAAACACTATTGCCTATGAGCAATACTTCAAAAAATAGTGTTTCTTCCGCTGTGAAAAAAATTAAACCATTAGGTAAAACACCACTCGCCTATTCTGCAACCACAGTAATAGACCAACTTCGAAAAAACAAAGAAAAAGCAACGATTGTTTTAATTACTGATGGAATCGAATCCTGCGACGGCAACATATGTGAGGTTGTAACAAAAGCCAAAAAAGAAGGCATCGATTTTAAATTACATATCGTAGGCTTCGGATTGAAGAATAGTGAAACCGAACAACTAAAATGTGCTGCCAAAGCAGGTGATGGTAATTATTATGACACTGCCAACGCAAGTGGCTTGGGAGATGCCATGAGCGAAGTGGCAACACAAACCATTGATAAGAAAGAAGGTAATTTTGGAGTATATGCAATAAAAAATGACAAACCAATAGATGCCTGGGTTAGAGCCTATAAAACTGGAACTAAAGAAGAGGTAAATGCATTACGCACTTACGGAGAAACACGCTATATGTACTTACCGAGTGGAAAATACGATTTAACCGCCAAGCCTTTATCTAGTAATGTTCAAGGAATTACTATTAAAAATGTAGAAAGTTTTGACGATAAAAAAACGGAACGCACCATTAGTTTTGATGGAGGAAAAATCGCATCGACCACCACTAACAATGGTGAAGGCTGGGACAGTACTATAAAAATTAAAGATGAAAATGATAAACTGGTTGCAAGTGGTCGCACCTATGGCAGAGTTAAAGAACTTGAGGTAAATCCAGGTACTTACACAGTAGAATTTCAGGCATTAGCTATGAAAGGACTCAATACTTTTCAGAAAAAAGAAAATATAACTGTTACAGCCGGTGAGATTACTGAAATATCACATAATTTCGATACAGGAACTTTTTTCTTGGACGCTAAAGCTGATGGAAACTCAATTGATACCATGGTTACCATAAAAGAAAAAAACTCTGGAAACCATGTAGATGGAAGTCGCACTTATAACCGTGGAGCTGAATTTTTACTTAACCCTGGCACATATAGTGTAAAGGTTACACCACTAGGCAATTACAAGGATCGAGAATCACAAAGTTTTACTTTTGAAGTGAAAACTGGAGAATCCATTACCAAAACATTGAATTTTTAAAATGGATAGATTATTATTTTCAAGAATAAACCATTTATTTTTTTTTCTTCTTAGCGTATAATCTGTCTGCCTAAAAAAAAGCGACAGATCCTGCGTGTACTTTTTTTTCTGAATTGTATTCAAACACTGAAACCTGAAATATCAAGTTTAATGTCTCATAATTAAAGCTATGAAAAACTTCTTTAAACCCGCCCGAATAGCATTCTACATTTTAATGCTTCTCACCTTTTTTATAATCGGTCTGTACTTTGCCAGTTGGATAGGTGCTGGTAAAAATCAAGGATTGGCTGGAGGTGCCATTGTGTTGGGATATGGTATTTTATTTGGTGGTATTGCTTTTATTTCTTCTTTTTTCATTGCCTATCAAATAAAACATAAACTTATCATTCGCATGAACTGGGTACTTCTGTTGTTGCTTGTAACAGCATACGGTATTACACATTACCAGTATTTAGAGCGCCTAAACAAACAAGAAGAGCAACGTGATTTTAAGGATATGCCGCCTACCGAAACAAAAACAGAGCCTACAGCCCTGCTAGATCTTAACAGAACTATAGACATTATAAATTCCGAAGGAAAAGAAATGGGCATTGGTTTTTTTATTCCTAATTTTCATGAACACAGGACACTTTACTTTTATGGAGGGGTAAACCTTGAAAAAGGTCTTACAGAACACATGCCACAAGACAGTATTGTGTTTACATTAGATGAAAACCAAAACTATACCACAACGTACGCTCCGCCTTGGTTGGTTCCTGCTCAACTTAAATTAGATTACGGTATTATTCATTTTAAAGCTTTAGGTGTAGGGCATGATTTTGTTATGGTAAAAACCAATGCAAAAGACAACCGTAAATCATACTTAAATAAAGACAAAGGTACTTTAGTTGCTTGGCCAGAGTATATATTATCAATGAACAGTGTAGAGCCTATTTATAAAAGCAGCCAAAAAATCCATATTAAACCTTTGGACCATGCAGGTGAAGTGCAAGCTGTTTTTGACATAATCACACCTCTTTTAGTGAAGGGTGAATGGCTGTATGGCATCTTACGAAAAGACGATAGAACAGAAACAGGAAAAGGATGGATACGCTGGTGTAAAGAAGGAAATATCTTAATTACCTATTCGCCATTTAGTTGATTTTTCATAATTTACTTTCTCTAAAATACCACTGCATTTTCAATAATTTTATGTAGTTTGTAACGTTCTATAATTGTATTTTTGCTGAAAAGACAACCTAACCCTCCATGGCGAGAAAAAAGAAAAAAACAACCAAAAAAACCAAGACGCCGCGTAAAAAGATCTCTTTTGCCCTTTCAAAACAGCAAAAGATCGTTTTAGGTGGTTTTTTATTTTTCTTAGGGTTGGCCTTAATCCTCTCTTTTTTCTCATATTTCTTTACGTGGCAAGCAGACCAAAGTGAAGTTGGTATTTTAAATGAGCGTGAACTGGAAACTAAAAACTGGCTCAGTAAATTTGGTACTAACTTAGGTCACTTTTTTGTCTATGAAGGTTTTGGTATTGCTGCTTTTATACTTGCCTCTTTAATCACATTAACGGGAATTTATTATTTTTTCGATTATGCAAAAACACAACTAAAGCGATTTTGGTTTTGGGGCATATTAGTGATGATATGGGTTGCCGTATTTTTTGGTTTTTTTACAGAAACAAATAGTTTATTTAGCGGCGTTATTGGGTATGAGCTTAATGACCTTTCTCAAGATTATTTAGGCCTTACGGGCACTATTTTAATTATGGTGTTTTTAGCAATTGTTTATTTTGTAATTCGGTTGAACATTACACCAGATCGTGTTGCGGCAGCATTCAAAAAGACCAAAAAAGAACTAAAAGATGATTTTTCTGAAGATACTTCGGAAGAAAAGCCTTCGCAAACTGATTATGAAAAATCGGTAGTCGATACTGTTACTACGCAGGAAACAGCCACTGTTGCAACAGATATTTCAAAAGAAAAAGAAGCAGAGCCTGAAATTAAGACCACTACTAAAACCGATTCAGAAAACGATGTTACCATGGAAGTGGAAGAAGCCGTTGAGGAAGAAGAAGTTGAAGATGACCTAAGTAACAAATTAGTTGCAGATTTTGGTGAGTTTGACCCTACTTTAGAGCTCAGTAATTACAAATTTCCAACTATTGAACTTTTAAAAGATTACACCGGAGGAAAGGGAATTACCATCAATCAAGAGGAACTGGAAGAAAACAAAAACCGAATTGTAGAAACACTTAACAACTACAAGATTGGTATATCAAACATTAAAGCTACCGTTGGCCCGACTGTAACCTTATATGAAATTGTACCTGATGCCGGTATTCGTATTTCAAAAATTAAAAATCTGGAAGATGATATTGCGTTATCGCTTTCAGCCTTAGGTATTAGAATTATCGCCCCTATTCCAGGTCGCGGAACCATTGGTATTGAAGTACCTAACAAAGATGCACGAATTGTATCGATGCGATCGGTAATTGCTTCGCCTAAATTTCAAAAAGCCGAAATGGAATTACCACTCGCAATGGGTAAAACCATTAGTAACGAAACCTTTGTGGTTGATCTAGCGAAAATGCCACACTTATTAATGGCAGGTGCCACTGGGCAAGGTAAGTCGGTTGGTTTAAATGCTATTCTTACTTCCTTATTATACAAAAAACATCCTGCTGAAGTAAAATTTGTACTCGTCGATCCCAAAAAAGTAGAATTGACGCTATTTAATAAAATTGAACGCCACTATTTGGCAAAACTACCCGATAGCGAAGAAGCCATCATTACCGATACCAACAAAGTGATCAACACCCTTAACTCACTTTGTATTGAAATGGATGACCGCTACGATTTACTAAAAGATGCTTTTTGCCGAAATATTAAAGAGTATAACACCAAGTTTAAAAACAGAAAACTGAACCCCAACGATGGCCACCGCTTTCTGCCTTATATTGTTTTAGTTATTGACGAATTTGCAGATTTGATCATGACTGCCGGTAAAGAGGTTGAAACACCCATCGCCCGTTTGGCACAATTGGCACGAGCCATTGGTATCCATTTAATTGTAGCCACGCAACGTCCTTCGGTAAATGTAATTACAGGTATTATCAAAGCCAACTTCCCGGCCCGGATTGCTTTTAGGGTAACAAGTAAGATTGATTCCCGAACAATTCTTGATAATTCTGGTGCCGACCAACTGATTGGTCGTGGTGATATGTTATACACACAAGGAAACGACCTGACACGACTACAGTGTGCTTTTGTTGACACACCTGAAATAGCAGACATTACCGACTATATTGGTTCGCAAAAAGCATATCCAGATGCCCATATGTTACCCGAATATGAAAGTGAAGAAGGTGGCACAACTCTTGATGATATAATCGACGAACGGGACAAACTGTTTCCACAGGCTGCCGAAGTACTGGTCATTGCTCAGCAAGGTTCAGCTTCATTATTACAAAGGAAATTAAAATTAGGCTATAACCGAGCTGGAAGGATAATAGACCAACTGGAAGCAGCAGGGATTGTAGGACCGTTTGAAGGCAGTAAAGCCAGACAAGTATTAGTACCAACATTAGAAGCACTTAAACAACATTTAGATAATGAAAACAACGATGCATAAATTGAAAACAGCAACTTTTATAGTTTTAGCCTTTTTATCTGTAAGCTTTGTACAAGCTCAAGAAGCCAAAAAATTGCTGAATGAAGTTTCAGCAAAAGCGAAAAGCTACGATAATATTAAAATAGATTTTAAGTATAACTTGAACAACACGAAAGAGAACGTAAGCCAAGATACACGTGGCGATGTAACTATTTCAGGTGAAAAATATGTTCTGAACATGTTAGGAACCACTAGTATGTTTGACGGGAAAAAGATTTACACTATTGTTCCTGAAGATGAAGAAGTGACCATTTCAAACTACAATCCTAAAAATGATAAGCAAATTACCCCTTCAAAAATGCTTACGTTCTATGAAAATGGGTACCGTTACAAAATGGATGTTACACAAAATGTAAAAGGTCGTAAAATTCAGTTTGTAAAATTGATGCCTATCGATTCGAATGCTGAAATTAAAGATATTTTATTGGGTATTGATGTGCAGACAAAACACATCTATAAGTTAATACAGACTGATGCCAACGGTACTAAGTATACGTTGACCGTTAATTCATTTAAAACCGATCAACCGCTTTCAAAAACATTGTTCAGTTTTGATGAATCAAAATATGAGTCTGACGGGTACTATATAAACAAGCTTGATTAATTTTAACCTTCTTTGATTAAGCACAATCACAATCCTGTTTATTATGTTACTTTTGTAGCCAAATGAAGATACTGGACAGATACATTTTAACTGCCTATTTGAAGACGTTTTTAAGCGTCTTCATTATTTTAATGTTCATTTTTGTACTGCAAACCATTTGGTTATACATTTCAGAATTGGCCGGGAAGGACCTTGATGTTTGGATTGTCCTAAAATTTTTATGGTACGTTTCCCCACGATTAATACCATTAGTATTGCCGTTAACGGTTTTGGTAACCTCGTTAATGGTCTTCGGAAATTTTGCTGAAAAGTATGAGTTTGCCGCCATGAAATCTACAGGGATATCGTTACAGCGGGCTATGCGTGTACTTATGGTTTTCATTGCCATTTTATCGGTAACTGCTTTTTTCTTTTCCAATAACGTAATTCCCTATTCAGAATATAAATGGCAAAACTTACGCCGAAACATTGCACAAACAAAGCCTTCGATGGTTATAACCGAGGGACAATTTAGCCAAGTTGGCGATAATTTTAACATTAAAGTTGCCGAAAAAAGTGGAGATCAAGATCAGTTTCTTGACAATGTTGTTATTCATAAAAAAAATGATGACAAACCCAACGGAAACTATACTGTAATCATTGCTGACAATGGAGAACTTGCCAGTGAAGAAGGCAGCAATACCCTATCGCTTATTTTAAATGATGGTAATTATTATGAAGATGTCCAGGTAAACGATGTTCAAGACCAAAGAAGGGAGCCTTTTGCCAAAAGTGAATTTAAGGAATACACTATAAATATTGACCTTACCGAATTCAACAATGCAGATTTTGATAAAGATAACAATTACAGCAATGAAAACATGTACACTACCGGTGAACTGGTAGTAGAAATGGATTCTTTGTCAGGAAGTTACACAAATGACGTAAAGTCGTTTTCAGACAATATGTATTTTAGAAGCGGAATTTCAAAATTTGGAGCACATTACAAACCATTTGATAAAAAAGAAATTGACACTGATACCGTAAATAATGTGTTGGATGTTTTTAATACAGACGAGCAGGTACGTGTTTTAGATCTTTCGCTAAACAATACACGAGGAACCCTTCAATCGATTCAGGCCAAACAAAGGGATTTCTTTGTAAAATCTAAACGGCTAAATAAATTCGAGATTGCCTTTCATGAAAAGTATGTATTGGGTGTAGCTTGTGTCATTCTCTTTTTTGTAGGAGCTCCCTTAGGCGCTATCATTAGAAAAGGAGGAATGGGATTACCCATGGTCGTAGCTGTACTTCTGTTTTTAACCTATCATTTTATAGGTATTTTTGCCAAAAACAGTGCGGAAGACGGCACGATGCACCCATTTATAGCCACCTGGCTTAGTACTGCCATTATGCTCCCATTGAGTATTTGGCTTACGTATAGAGCCACGACAGATCAAGGCATTATCGACATTGATTCGTTTCTACAGCGTATTGGAAAGCTTTTTAAAAAGAAAGAGGATGTTGAAACTAGCGAATTAGAATTCATAGATATTAAATTGAGCCCTATTTCAATTTCTAAAGCACAATTTGAAAAAATTAAGTCTTTTAGCAATGACAAATTAAAAGATATTGTGAAAAACTATAAGCAATATGAATATACAGAAGATTACAGGTTAGCTGTTTTAAAGGAATTAAATTCAAGAGGAATTACTCAAGAGCAACTTAAATTTTCTGGTGAACTATATAATAAAAAATATGAGAAAGGAAAACAATTGATTCTGAGTTTTAAAAAGAGCTCTCGATATACTTTTATTTTCTATATTATTTTTTTAATAACCCCAATAATAAGTTCTTTTTTAAACGTTTATGATAATACCTTTGTAACTATTATAGTTCTAACAATTTTTGTTTTATCGATAATACTTTTTCATGTTTATTTATTAAAAACACATAAAACTGTATCAAGTTTTTGTAAACTAACGGGAGAAAACAATATATCTGATGCTGCTTTATTCGTTGGTTTTATATTTTATCTACTTCTTTTCTTTTACTATAAAAGCAAGATGAAATCTGATTTAAAATTAATTAGATAAGATTTAAATTTCTTTTAAAATCATTTTTAATTGTTACGTACAGACAATTTTTCAATTGCTTATCTTTGTACCCATAATTAAACGCTATGATTCCTACAGAAAAAGAAACTGCTATTCAACTAAATACTATTGAAGAAGCCATTGCTGATATAAAAAATGGGAAAGTAATCATCGTGGTGGACGATAAGGATCGCGAAAATGAAGGCGATTTTATGGCCGCTGCCGATAAAATTACTCCGGAAATCATAAACTTTATGGCAAAGCACGGTCGTGGTCTTATCTGTGCTCCTATCACTGAGTCACGCTGTAAAGAATTGCAATTGGATATGATGGTCGGTAATAACACCGACCCTCTGGAAACAGCTTTTACAATTTCAGTAGATTTAAAAGGAAGAGGGGTTACTACCGGTATTTCAGCAAGCGACCGGGCCAAAACTATTAATGCGTTAATTTCAAAAGACACTAAACCACACGATTTAAGCCGCCCGGGACATATTTTCCCTTTAAAAGCTAAGGATGGTGGTGTATTGCGCAGAACTGGACATACCGAAGCAGCTATTGATTTTGCTCGTTTAGCTGGCTTAAAACCCGCAGGCGTTATTGTAGAAATCATGAACGAAGATGGGACTATGGCTCGTCTTCCCCATTTAGTAGAAGTAGCTCAAAAATTTGATTTGAAACTCGTTTCGATAGAAGATCTTATTGCTTATCGAATGGAACACGACTCCTTGATTGAAAAAAAGGAAGATTTTGATATTAATACCAAGTTTGGGAAATTCAGGCTCAGAGCTTATAAACAAACTACTAATGAACAAGTTCATATAGCACTTACAAAAGGTCATTGGAAAGAAAACGAACCAGTTCCCGTGCGTGTAAATGCTACTTTGGTAAACAGTGATATATTGGCGGCTTTAACTAATAATGCCGAAAAGAAATTGGATGATATGTTTAATGTCATCAATAATGAAGATAAAGGTGCCATCGTTTTTATAAATCAGCAAAGTCAATCGCTTAATCTGTTAAACCGTTTAAAAGAATTAAAAGACAATCAAAGTGGTGATGACGTATCAAAAGCGCCACGCATTAAGATGGATAACAAAGATTTTGGTATTGGTGCCCAAATTCTGCACGATTTAGGAATCCATAAACTACGCTTAATTTCGAACAGTGAACAAACCAAACGTGTTGGTATGATTGGGTATGGACTGGAAATTATAGAATACGTTAATTACTAAAGCACAGATAAAATAGCTTTCTTCATAGCCTCTGCCCTCTTTTTAACTTCGGCTTCCGTCCAACCTATTTTTATTAAAGAAGAAACTGTACGGCTCATCCATGCATCACTTTTTGAAAAGTCGGTATTGTTTAAATCTTGTATTTGATTTTTAATTTCAGAAGAAAGCGGTGCCAAAGATTTTAAGTTACGAAGGTGTTCCCAACCGTTTATATAATGCCAATTATTAGTGTACCAGTAAAAACAAGCCTCTACCCCACTTTCAGACAACGCTTTGTGTGCTTTTGTGGCTAATTCTTCTGAAGGTAAAAAGAAGTTTAAAAAGGAATAGTTTTCTTCCCCACCTTCCGGAACACGTCTAAAGGTTACTCCTTCAATTGTTTCCAATACCTCACGGATAATAGTGTAATTCCTTTTTTGAGTCGCAAGAATAGAATCTAACTTATCTAATTGTGCGATACCTACGGCTGCATTTAATTCAGAAATACGAAAGTTATACCCTAAATGTGGATGCGTTTCTGCTCCGCGATCAGAGCCAACGTGATCGTGACCGTGATCTTGGTATTGATCGGCGTTCACAGCATATTTTTCAGAATTTGTAATGACGGCACCACCTTCACCACAAGTAATAGTCTTTACAAAGTCGAATGAAAAACAGCCTAAATCGCCATAGCTGCCAAGAGGTTTTCCTTCAAAAGTACCGCCAATAGCTTGGCAGGCATCTTCTAATAGCAGTAAGTTATGTTTATCACATATTTGTTTCAGCACCTTTAAATCTGCCATAGAACCGCACATATGCACTGGCATGATACATTTTGTTTTTGAAGTTATAGCATTTTCTACAGCTTTTGGATCTAATGTTAGTGTATCATCAATATCTACCAATACCGGAACAGCCCCTAACATCATTATTGATTCAAAACTAGCAACAAATGTAAAGGTGGGCATAATCACTTCATCTCCGGCTCCTACTCCGGCTGAAGCTAATGCCACAGTTAAAGCAGAAGTTCCGCTAGAGACTAATTGGCAATGCGCACTTTGCATTCGTTGAGCAAATGTTGTTTCAAATTGCTTTGCTTTCCAATGGCCATTTCGCATTCCATCAAAACCGTAGCGCATTAATACACCACTCTCTAACACATCATTCACTTGTTTCCGCTCTTCAGCACCAAATACTTCAAATCCAGGCATAGTTTGTTTTTTATGTTACCAACAAAGGTAGGATTTGCCTTTTGAAGTTGCAATAGGTAAATCAATCCCGTTTCAACAACCTATTTAAAAAAAATTATATTGTAAGAAAAATATTGTTCTTCCTACAAAACCATACACTATCTACGGAGTATCCATACATTATCTATGGAGCATCTATACCTAATCTAACCGTATGACCCTCCCTGAAAAAACTATTTAGGTGCTATGAGATGTATTCCCTTTTAAATTTTACCATTTTATTAGTAGTTAACTCGCTTATTCCTATTAATTTTAGCAACTTTTTTAACCTTTAATTTTTTAAAACTAAGATTATGACAAATCAAGACCTTTTAGCCGTTGCGCAAGAGTTTGGAAGCCCCGTTTATGTATATGATGCTGATACTATAAAAAAGCAGTACAAAACGTTAACAAACTCCTTTAAACAGGTTAAGAAGGTTAAGATTCATTATGCTGTAAAGGCGTTGTCAAATATTTCAGTCTTAAAACTGCTTAGTTCGTTAGGCAGTGGTTTGGACACCGTTTCTATTCAAGAAGTTCGTTTGGGTATTGAAGCTGGTGTGGATCCAAAAGATATTATTTACACCCCAAACGGTGTTTCATTAGAGGAAATTGAAATTGCCGCAAAATTGGGTGTGCAAATCAATATTGATAATCTTTCCATTTTAGAGCAATTTGGGACGAAGCATCCAACTATCCCGGTGTGTATTCGTATTAACCCTCACGTTATGGCAGGTGGAAACACTAATATTTCCGTAGGACATATTGATAGTAAATTTGGAATTTCGATTCACCAATTGCCCTTGATGGAACGTATTGTTGAAAATACAGGCATGACCATTAACGGTATCCACATGCACACGGGTAGTGACATTTTGGATATTGAAGTGTTTTTATATGCTGCTGAAATTTTATTTGAAACCGCAAAACACTTCAAAAATTTAGAGTTTATTGACTTTGGAAGCGGATTTAAAGTCCCTTATAAAAAAGATGATATTGAAACAGATGTTTCAGAATTAGGAAAAAAACTAAGCAAACGTTTTAATGAGTTTTGTAAAGACTACGGAAAGGAATTGACCTTAGCCTTTGAGCCTGGAAAATTCTTGGTAAGTGAAGCTGGAAAATTTTTAGTGCAGGTAAACGTAGTTAAACAAACTACTTCCACTGTTTTTGCGCAAGTAGATAGTGGATTCAACCATTTAATACGACCAATGTTATACGGATCGCAGCATGAAATTGAAAATGTATCGAACCCTAAAGGGAAACAGCGATTTTATAGTGTTGTAGGGTATATATGTGAAACCGATACATTTGCCAACAACCGACGTATTTCTGAAATTCGTGAAGGCGATATTTTGTCGTTTAGCAATGCCGGGGCCTATTGTTTTTCTATGGCGAGCAACTACAATTCACGATATCGCCCAGCCGAAGTACTTTGGTATAAAGGAAAAGCGCATTTGATTAGAAAACGGGAAACATTTGAAGATATACTTTCCAACCAACAGGTAATTGAATTATAGTAATCAGCCCCTTAGTTGGGGCTTTTTTTATTATTTTCTGAATATGAAACTCACTAAACTACAATTGGTTTTAATCAGTATCGGAGTACTAATCACCATAATCGGACTTATTACCGGGTGGTACCTCTTTATTTTTCTGTGGTTACCGCTAGGTATTTTATTCAGAAAAAAATGACCAAAATTATAAGAATAACTTATAAATAAAGTTATTACCAACAAATGAATTGTATATTTGCAAAAAAATTAAAAACACTTTCTCCCCAAAGTATATTAATAAATAACAACCTACATGTTTAGTTCCCTTCAAAACAAAAAAGTTTTAGTTACAGGAGGTGCCGGATTCATAGGCTCGAACCTATGTGAAGCATTATTAAAGATTGGAAGTACTGTTATTTGTTTAGATAATTTTGCTACTGGACATAAAAAAAACATCGCCCCTTTTCTTTCTTCAGAAAAATTCATTTTTATTGAAGGTGACATAAGAGACTTAAAAACGTGTCAAGAAGCATGTAAAAATGTTGATTTTATTTTGCATCAAGCAGCATTAGGGTCTGTTCCTCGTTCTATAGAAGATCCTATTACCAGTAATGATGTTAATGTTTCTGGTTTTTTAAATATGCTTGTCGCGGCTCGTGATAATAACGTAAAACGCTTTGTATACGCGGCTAGTTCCTCTACTTATGGAGATTCTGAAAATCTTCCGAAAGTAGAAGAGGTTATCGGAAAACCAATGTCGCCCTATGCCATTACAAAGTATGTAAATGAACTATACGCTGATAACTTCAAGCGGACGTACAATTTAGATACAATCGGGTTACGTTATTTTAATGTTTTTGGAAGAAGGCAAGACCCTAATGGTGCTTATGCAGCAGTTATACCGAAGTTTGTTATTCAGTTTATGAATCATGAAAGTCCGACTATTAATGGTGACGGAACTTTTTCACGTGATTTTACGTACATAGACAATGTCGTGCAAATGAATTTATTGACCATTACAACCGATAATCAAAAAGCTTTGAATGAAGTATATAATACTGCTGTAGGAGACAGAACTACTATTAAATCTATGGCAGAGGATTTACGTACCTATTTATCTGCTTACGATTCTAAAATTGCAGAAATAGAAATAAAACATGGCCCTAACAGAAAAGGAGATATCCCGCATTCATTAGCATCCATTGATAAAGCAAAACAAAACTTAAACTATCAACCCACCCATATATTTAAAGAAGGTTTACAAGAAGCTGTGGATTGGTATTGGAATAATTTACAATAATACAAATGGAAAAAATAGCAATAATTGGGTTAGGCTACGTTGGTCTTCCCTTAGCCAGACTTTTTGCAACAAAATACGCTGTTGTAGGCTTTGATATCAATCAAGCGCGTGTAGATGAATTAATGACTGGCCGAGATAGCACACTTGAGGTTGAGGATGACATTCTTCAAGAAGTACTTGTTTTAAAAAACCCAACACATAAAAATAAAGAAGAAACAGGGCTTTATTGTACTACTAATTCTGAAGAATTAAAAGACTGTACTTATTTTATTATTACAGTTCCTACTCCCGTAGATAAAAACAATCGTCCCGTTTTAACACCGCTAATTAAGGCTAGTGAAACAGTTGGAAAGGTACTTAAAAAAGGAGATGTTGTAATTTACGAATCTACCGTATATCCTGGTGCAACTGAAGAAGAGTGTATTCCTGTTTTAGAAAAATCTTCTGGTTTTACTTTCAACAAAGAATTTTATGCAGGGTATTCTCCTGAGCGTATTAATCCTGGAGATAAAGAACATACAATTGATAAAATTTTAAAAGTGACCTCTGGTTCCACACCTGAAGTTGGAAAACAAATTGATGATTTATATGCGTCGATTATTACCGCTGGTACGCACCTTGCTCCTACCATTAAAGTTGCAGAAGCGGCCAAGGTCATCGAAAACTCCCAACGTGATATCAATATTGCCTTTGTAAACGAATTGGCTAAAATCTTTAATATGATGGATATTGATACCCATGCCGTATTAGAAGCTGCTGGAACTAAATGGAATTTCTTACCGTTTAAACCCGGTCTGGTTGGCGGGCATTGTATTGGAGTTGATCCGTATTATCTGGCTCAAAAAGCACAAGAGCTGGGCTATCACCCAGAAATCATATTAGCCGGGCGCCGCATGAATGATAGTATGGGACAGTATGTAGCCAGTGAAGTAATCAAGTTGATGCTTCGTAACGACCTAAAAATAAAGAATGCCAATATTTTGGTATTGGGCATTACGTTTAAGGAAAATTGCCCGGATGTTCGCAATACCAAAGTGGTCGATGTCATTAAACAATTGAAAGAATACGAAACCAACGTGACTATTTATGACCCTTGGGCCAACCCAACGGAGGTACAGGATGAGTATGGATTGGCTACATTAAAAAACTGCCCTAGTGAAACCTATGATGCTATTGTACTTACTGTTGCCCATAATGAGTTTTTGCAATTGGATTTGAATCGATTGAAGAACGGAAACACAGTGGTTTATGATGTGAAGGGTATTTTGGAAGGTAAAGCACAGGCTAAATTATAGTCAATTTTAAAGTTTATATTTTCATGACATTTCCGAATGTATAGAGTAAAAAAAGCCAATTGAGTTCTTCTATAAAACGAAATATCGTAACGGGTTTTTTGTGGTCAGTTTTTGGACAAGTAGGTTATTTAGGCGTTGCCTTTATTACCAATATCCTACTTGTTAGAATACTAGGCCCATACGAGTTTGGTCAAATTGGTATAATTATGTTTTTTGTAGCGATTGGAAAAGTACTTACAGAATCTGGGTTATCTGGAGCATTAGTTAGGAAAAATGATGCTACTGAAGAAGATTTTTCAACTGTATTTATTTTCAACCTCATTATATCTTTTGTACTTGTTGCCGTTATAATAGTGATGTCAGGGTATGTGGCGGATTTTTATAAGGATACTTCTTTAGAAAATATTTTAATTGTTTCCTCTATGGTGTTATTAATTGATGCCTTCAGGATACCTCAAAATGCTAAATTAGTAAAAGAATTAAAGTTTAAGAAAAAAGCGGCTTACGAATTTACTGCTATCTTTTTTTCTGCCATCATAGCAGTTATTTTGGCTATCAAAGGTGCTGGTGTCTGGGCTATAGTGACAATGCAGTTACTAACTGCCATACTATTAACCTCTTTGCTTTGGATTTTTGAGGGATCTTTAAACCAATTTGTCTTTAGAAAAAAATCTTTTCTTGCTCTTTATAAATTTGGAGTGAATACTACATTGGCTTCTATTTTAAATACAGCATTTGATAACATATATCAACTAATTCTGGGAAAGTATTTTTCAGTAAATCTAACAGGCTTGTTTTATCAAGGTAAAAAGTTACAAGAGATCCCTGTTGGGGTTATTAAATCTACTACACTCGGTGTAGTATTCGCTTCCTTATCTAAGGTACAACATGACATAACTGAGTTTGGCAACTTGTATAAACGAATCATTACTCTTTTTACCATTGTAGTAGGGCTAATATGTTTGCTGGTTTACTATTATGCCGAAAATATTATCTTACTATTATATGGAAAAGAATGGATTGAAGCAGTGTTTTTTGTACAAATATTGATCATTTCTTCTTTTTTCTATTTACAAGAAATCTTTAATAGGGTCATCTTCAAAGTATTTGATAAAACAGAAAAAATATTATACTTAGAAGTTTTAAAAAAATGTATTCAAGCTGCAACCATTATAATAGGGGTTATATTTATGGATATTGAGTTGCTTTTATATGGATTTTTGTTTACAAGTGTGGTAAGCTATCTAATAAATTATTATGTCTCACGGAAGGTTTATAACAGTTTTTCTTGGCATGAAGTTGTATTGATTGCAAAGGTTGTTTTCTTAGCTGTATTGACTATGTTGCTTGCGCATACTATACAAAACTTAATACGTTTAGAGGGCTATTTATCTTTCACGCTAATCCCTATTATCTTAGTCATATATTTTTTAGGAGTCAAATTTTTAAAAATCACCAATATAATTAAAGAGCTATTTACAATTAAACGTTTACTAAAAAATGATTAATCGAATTCTAAATTTCTATAAGAAACAATTTTGGACTGCAGAAAGATATGCTCGACACATAGGCGTTTCAATAGGTGAAGATTGTAGCATTGCCACACATTATTTTGGCTCAGAACCATATTTAATTAAAATAGGCAATCACGTACAAATCACCTCGGGTGTCAAGTTCTTTACACATGGTGGCGGATGGGTATTTAGAGATAAACACCCTCTTATGGATACTTTTGGAAAAATTGAAGTGGGAAACAATGTTTACATAGGAAACAACAGCTTTATACTTCCAGGAGTTACTATTGGAAATGATGTAATTGTCGGTGCCGGTTCAGTAGTGACCAAAAGTGTTTCTAGCGGGATGATTGTTGCTGGTAATCCTGCAAAAGTAATAGGTTCAGTTTCAAGCCTTGAAAAAAAACTAATCCCTTTCAATACCAAAACAAAAAAAATGAACAAGTTTGACAAAAAAAAATATTTGTTAAATATGCAAGAGGATAAATTTATCAAAAAGTAACATTTGGAAGACATAAAGCAACATAAAAAACCGGGAATTATTTACCCTACTATTGTCGTCTTTTCGATTTTGATTGTGCTCTTAATGATACCTGAGCGTATCAGTTTTTTTGATGATGGTCTTAACTTCAACCTTTCTTTAATAGCAATAGTAAATGTTTTGATATTTTGGTCTGGAGTAAAAAAAACTTACAAGTCTTGGCTTAGGTTCGACACCCTTTTTTTAATTGGGTATTTAATCGTGCATACGCAAATTCCCTTTTTGGCCAGTATAGGTATAGAACCTGAACGCCCTTCTTTTGTATGGATCAATAAAAATGTGGTAAACTATGCTAGTTGGATAAGCACTATGGCATTGCTCCTTTGGCTATTAGGGTATCTCTTGTTTATGCGCAGAAATCAAAAACCAAAAAAACAAGCATTTAAAAAATATACCGTATCCTCAAAAAGTATTAACAATATAATGGTTTTGCTATTTCTACTGTTTTTAGGCTTGGTTGGTACAGACTTTTTAGGAGGTAACTACAAAGGTACTGAAAACTGGGGCTCAGGGGCAACGTATGTATTTTTGCTGCTACAAGTAGTGCTGTACTTAAACATCATTTATTTTTTTATAAACACCAAGAATTTAAGCTTCAGCAATATTCTTAAAGTAGCTATAAACAACAAAGCACTGTTTGGGGTTACAGCTAGTTACGTAATTCTCTTTTTATTGATTGGGGATCGAGGTCCTGTTATGCAAGTGGGTATATTGATTTTAGGGGGTTACACACTTTATCAAAAGCCTATCACATTTGTTCAACTATTTACTTTAATGGCAATAGGCGCCTTTGTTTTTACCTTAATTGGTTTAGGAAGGAGCAGACTACTCTCTAATGATGATTCCAATATCTTAGTAAGAGGTTATAAAAATTTAGCTACAGAAAGCTCGGGTTTTAACCCTACAAATGAATTGGCAGCAAGTAACCGTATTCTATATCGTGCTATTGATGTTGTTCCATATAAACACCCGCATTTGTACGGACTCACTATGTTTACTGAATTAATTGGAGTTATCCCTTTTGGTGGGTCAACTTTTATAAACATTACCAATTTGCCAAAAATGTATTATTCTTCTTCCCTATTTTTTACCATTATAGGTCAAGGGTCTTTATATACATATGGAGAAGGGTCGGAAATCATTGGAGACTTATATATTAATATAGGTATATATGGGGCTTTAATTGTCATGTTTTTCTTTGGTTATTTTATTTCTTTTTTCAGTATTAAAGCGGTCTTTACTAAACAACATACTTATATTATTATATACCTACTTTTATTGATTACTGCAATTTATTTAAACAGGTCCCATATATTAATGCCACTAAAATTTATTGTCTATGCTTTAATTGTAGACAGGTTATTAACTAAACGCGTTTACGAATGAGCACTAAACTAAAAGTGGCATTTTTGGTCACCTCTTTAAATCCAGGTGGGATAGAATATTATTTACTCCGGTTTATAACGCATTACCAAGGGGAAATTGATGCTACTGTTTATTGTAAATCGGGAAAAGCTGGGATACTTCATGAAAAATACGAAACAATTGGAGCTAAAATCGTACCTTTTAAACTGTCTTTTTTTAATTTCATAGCTTATTACAAATTTTACAAAGAGCTTAAGCGCAACAACTACGATTCAATATGTGATTTTACCGGAAATTTTGCAACTTTACCACTTTTTAGCGCCAGATTTGCAGGTATTAAAAAAAGACTCGTTTTTTATAGGGGTTCATCCAATCATTTCAAAGAAGATGGGCTTAGGTTATTGTATAACAATCTAATGAATTATTTAATTCCACATGTGTCCACATACATACTTGCAAATTCAAAAGCCTCTTTAAATTTCTTTTTTAAAAATAAATGGAAGGATAATTCAAAATATGAAGTCATTTATAACGGAATCAACGCTTCTCAATTTCTTTCAGAAGATGAAAACTTACGAAATGAATTAAAAATACCTGTTGATGCTTTTGTGACGGGGCATGTGGGCAGGTTTAATGAAGCTAAAAATCACAAAACAATAATTGAAGTTGCTGTTGAACTTTGCAAAAAAGATTCTAAAAATTATTTTTTGTTTTGTGGAAAGGGTACGGATGTATTTTTAAGAGAACGTGTAGAACAAGAAGGCTTGGACGACCAAATAAAACTTTTGGGGTTACGCAAAGATGTAATAAAAGTGCTAAATACCTTGAACTTTTTTTATTTTCCTTCTTTAAGTGAAGGACAACCCAATGCCTTGATAGAAGCTTTAATTGCAGGGTTGCCTTTTGTAGCTTCAAATATTGAACCACACTTAGAGACTATACCTAAAAGCCACCATAAACAGCTCATAGGCCCATTGGATGTTCAAAGTGCACTAAAAAAAATTATTAAAACAAAAGAAAACAATACATTTTCTAAAAGTTTGACCTTAAAAGAATGGGCAATAGAAAAATACAATCCTGAATTTTTATTTAAACTGTTTTTTGAGAAATTATAGATTATGACCGGTAGAGATAAATTCAAAAAAACATCAAAAATTTTAAATGCAATGGTAATTGTATGTAAACTATTACCAAAGTTTATAAGGATTTTTATTTGGGATTTAATTAGACCCTTTTCACAACTTATCTTTATTGGAATGAGATATGTAATCTTAAAATCATTAATTAAAAATTGTGGGAACAATACTAGAATAGGTACAAATGTGACAATATTGAATTGGGATAAAATAACTCTAGGATCAAATGTTAGTATTCATGATAATTGTTATATTGACGGAGCCGGTGGTTTATTTATGGAAAATAATGTTTCTATAGCTCATAACTCTTCTATTTTAACAACAAACCATAGTTGGAATGATTTGTCTTTACCTATAAAATATAATCCTGTAGTATATGGAAAAGTGATTTTAAGAAATGATGTATGGGTAGGTTGCGGTTGTCGTATTTTGTCAAACGTAGAAATAGGAAGGCGCTCTATTATCGCTGCCGGCGCGGTAGTAAACAAAGGTGTTGCCTCACATACAATATATGGTGGTGTTCCAGCAAAATTAATTAAAGATTTATGAAGCTGCTTTTTATACATGATCATCCATTTTATAGTGAAAATGGAATAGTATATAGTGGAGGAGGTCTACCAAGTTTTGTATGGAGAAATTACCTTATTTTTTTTAATTTGGTCACTGTTTATGGTAGAAAGAGCCAACACTTAAAAGACAAAAAAAAAATATCATCTACTGAATTTGTTAATTTCAAATTAACTACAAATTATAATAGTTTTTTAGATGCCTTTTTTAAATACTCATTAATTTCAGCCGAATTAAAAAAGGAAATTGATAATACTGATATTGTATTAGTTCGTTTGCCAAGTGTTTTAGGATTTTGTGCAGCCGATATAGCAATAAAGAATAATAAAAAAATTATTGTGGAGCAAGTGGGGAATGCAAAGGAAGCCATGAGTACTCAAGGTTCTTTTTTGGGTAAAATTGCAGCTCCGTTTTTTGAAGCTATCAATAAACGCATAGTAAAAAAAGCAGATTATATTTCGTATGTAACTTTATCTAAGCTTCAAACAGATTATCCGTCTCCTGCATTTCAAACTTCAATTTCTAATGTACTAATAGAGAGGGTATGTAACCCTTCTGATCTAAATTTAAACCGATTTAATAATCAAAAAATAAAAATTGGCGTTATTGGTGGTTTTGACGTAAGGTATAAAGGGCAGAATATTGTTTTAAAAGCTGTAGCATTGCTCAGTAATGAAATAAAAAAACAAATAGAGCTTTATTTTGTTGGTAAAGGTAATAGTGAATGGTTATTAGAAGAATCAAAAAAGCTAGGATTAAGCAATAATATAAAATTTATGGGGCCTAAAGAATCTGGTGATGAGATATTTCAATTCTTGAAAATATTAAGCATTTATATTCAACCGTCTTTTACCGAGGGTATGCCCAGAGCCCTTTTAGAGTCTATGAGTATGGGATGCCCTGTCTTAGGCTCCACAGTGGGTGGTATTCCGGATGTGATAAGTAAAGAATTTTTACATACCCCGGGTGACTATAGAAAGCTATCTAAACAAATTAATCTTTTAATCGAAAACAGAAAGCTAATGGAGAATGAAGCTATTAGAAGTCTAGAAACTGTAAAACCTTTTCAAAAAGATAAATTGGATGAAAAACGTAAAGCATTTTACACTCAAATTTTAAATGATTTACAAAATGCCTAATCCTAAACTTATCCGTATTACTACCGTTCCCATTTCTTTAGAAAAACTTTTAGAAGGTCAATTACCTTTTATGCAAGACTATTTTAAAGTTACGGCAATTTCGGCAGATACGAATAGGCTAAAAAAATATGGAAAAGAAAATGATTTAATTGTTTTTCCAGTCAAAATGACTCGACAAATAACACCAGTTACTGATACAAAAGCTTTATTTAAATTGTATAAATTTTTAAAAAAAGAGAGGCCCACGATTGTTCATACCCATACCCCAAAGGCAGGTATCTTAGGAATGTTGGCAGCAAAATTAGCTAGAGTTCCTATCCGTTTGCATACTGTGGCGGGTTTACCCTTAATGGAAGCCACCGGTAAAAAACGCCAACTGTTAAATGCGGTAGAAAAAATGACATATCGTTGTGCCACAAAAGTATATCCGAATAGCAAAGGATTGTATAATTTCATAAAAAAGGAAAACTTTGCACCAGCAAAGAAGTTAAAAATAATCGGAGAGGGAAGTTCCAACGGCATAGACACCAATTACTTTAATCCAGAATTATACGAAAAAGATATAAAACAGAAACTTAGAAGTAAACTGGGGATTAGCCCCAATGATTTCATATATATATTCGTCGGTCGCTTAGTCGGTGATAAAGGAATTAATGAACTGATTGCAGCCTTTAAAAATTTAAAATTTAAAATTCAACATTTAAAATTACTTTTGGTCGGTCCGCTAGAAACAGAACTAGATCCGTTGTCCCCTAAAACTTTAACAGAAATCGAAGAAAATCCAACTATCATTTCGGTCGGTTTTCAACAAGATATACGGCCTTACTTAGCCATTAGTCAAGCTTTAGCTTTCCCAAGTTATCGTGAAGGGTTTCCAAATGTAGTGATGCAAGCCGGCGCGATGGGCTTACCATCAATTGTTAGCGATATCAATGGGTGTAATGAAATTGTTACAGATGGAGCAAATGGGTTGATTGTTCCTCCTAAGGATGCTGAGGCCCTTCAAAAAACAATGCAGCAAATTTTAGAAGATAAGAAGCTATATAGCCACTTACAAAGTAATGCGCGAAAACTTATTGTTTCTCGCTACCAGCGAGAAGAGATATGGCAAGCATTGTTGAACGAATATCAATATTTACTGAAAGAAAAAAATATTTCGTTTTCTAATCAATCTTAGAAAACAGAATAATTTCAATCACTCAATTTTGTGTAATTTTAGCTTAAGAGCTCAATCTGTCTGAAGGTGTAAATTAATTTGAAATCTATAACTTTTATATTGATGTATAAGAATATCCTCAAACCCTTTCTCGATTTTTTTGCAGCACTTCTAGGCTTACTTCTAATAAGTCCTTTATTTATAGTGGTTTGGATTGGTTTAGTAATTGCTAATTACGGCAAACCTTTTTTTATACAAAAGCGCCCAGGTAAACACGGACGTATCTTTAGTATCATAAAGTTTAAAACCATGAACGATAAAAAAGATGCTAAAGGCACTATACTACCTGATGCAGAACGTTTGACTAGTATTGGACAGTTTGTACGTAAAACTTCTTTAGATGAATTGCCACAGCTTATTAACGTGCTCAAAGGAGATATGAGTTTTATTGGGCCTCGCCCTCTTTTACCCGAATATTTATCATTATATAATACAGAGCAAAAAAAAAGACATGATGTAAAACCGGGCATTACAGGCTGGGCACAGATAAACGGACGAAATGCCATTAGTTGGGAACAAAAGTTTACTTATGATGTTTGGTATGTTGAGCACATTAGTTTTATGTTGGACTTAAAAATCCTATTTTTGACTGTCAAGAAAGTATTTATTTCTGAAGGAATATCTAGTAAAGGGCAAGCTACAACTAGTCGGTTTGAAGGAGAAAATTAAACGTAAAATATGGAAAAGATAGTGATTCTTGGTGCAGGTGGATTTGGTCGGGAAGTCAAAGCTTTAATCGACCAAATAAACAAACAAAAACCAACGTATTTATTAGAAGGTTTCTATGATGATGATAAGAATCTTCCTAACAAAATCAACGGAGTTCCATTACTAGGAAATTTAAATACTCTTTTAAAAAGAAAAGAAAATCTCTCGATTGCGTTAGGTATTGGAGTTCCAAAAATTAAAAAAAAATTAGTTGGAAAATTAAAATCATCAAATAATTTCTCTTATCCATCTCTTATACACCCCTCGGTAATAATTGGAGAGGATAATATTAATATTGAAAAAGGTGTTATAATTTGTGCTGGAAATATATTGACATGTGATATACTAATTGAGAAATTTGTTACACTTAATTTATATTGTACAACTGGTCATGATACTAAAATAAATTCATTTTCGTCTTTTATGCCTTCTGTAAATATTTCAGGGGAGGTTACAATCGAGTCATGTGTGTATGTGGGTACGGGCGCCAAAATTATTAATCAATTATCTATTGGTAAAAATACTATAGTAGGTGCAGGAGCTGTAGTCTCTAAAAGTTTACCAGCTAACTGTACTGCCGTTGGTATACCTGCAAAACCTATTAAGTTTCATTAAAAAATAATCATTGAACAAAATCCAGCTAATTCTAAAAAGATTTTTTAATTTCAGCTTTTCATTTGTAGGTATAGTAATGACTTTTCCCATTATCTTTATCCTCTTTACTCTTATAGTCCTTACTACACTACAAAACGGATTTTATAAAAGTACGCGTATTGGCAAGCGTGGGCGTCCTTTTACTATGTGGAAGTTACGGACCATGAAAAGCTCCCCTACTATCACTACTCACGTTACAACCATTGATGATCCTCGTATTACACCGCTTGGTCATTTTTTACGCCAAACTAAACTCGATGAACTCCCACAGTTATGGAATGTATTAAAAGGTGATATGAGTTTGGTAGGACCAAGACCGGATGTACCAGGGTTTGCTGACAAACTTGTAGGAGAAGATCGTGTACTATTGAATATACGCCCCGGTATTACCGGTTTGGCTACCTTGGCTTTCCGGGATGAAGAAGTCATTTTGGCCAATCAAAAAGACCCCGAAGCCTATAACCGCGAAGTGATCTGGCCCGAGAAAGTTCGGTTAAATAGGTATTATATGGAACACTACAGTCTTGGGTTGGATGTTATCATTTTATTCAAAACTGTTTTTGGGGGGACTATTTCTGTCAAAAATTAGCTGTGTCCGAATACGACCTAAGACCGCTTTGCTATCCGATATAAGACGGGTCGAAGGGACTTGTGTTCTGGGGTGGATGGAGACTCTTCGCTACGTTTCACTGCGCTCTGAGTGACAGACGTTATATTTAAAAACCACCTAGCTGGCATTCAGAAGGAGGCACGACTGATGAATATATTGTTCAATGAAACAGTTTGTTTTTGCTGGGGTGGATGGAGACGCTTCACTACGTTATGCTCCGTTCTGAGGACAGGCGTTATTCAAAAAGGCATGACAATGTCATTCAGAAGGAGGCACGTCTGATGAATCTATTGTTCAATGAAACAGAATGTTTTTGCTGGGGTGGAGGGAGACGCTTCACTGTGTTGCACTCCGTTCTGAGTGACAGGCGTTATTCAAAAAGGCATGACGCTGTCATTCAGAAGGAGGATATGACTGATGCATCTTTTGTTTAATGAAACAGATAAATTATTCAGGGTGGATAGAGACGCTTCACTGCGCTGCGCTCCGTTCTGAGTTACAAGCTTCATTCAGATTGTACAATCAAGGTGCGTTCCTATTTTTATCTTATATTTGAACCTAAAAGTAATGGGAATCTTTTTTCAATCCAAACAAAATTTTACCGCTTTTAAACGGGATGATTGATATTCATAACCACGTGTTGCCCGGAATTGATGATGGGGCCAGCACTCTATCGGATAGTATTCACATGTTGAAAGAATACGATCGCTTGGGGATTACAGGCGTTGTCGCAAGTCCGCATGTGATGGAAAGTACGTATCCCAACACCCCCACTACCATTCAAGATGCTTTCGAAACCCTGAAAGCTGCACTTGTAAAAGAACAGTTGAACGTAACTTTACAAGGAGCAGCTCCAGAATACATGCTAGATACTACCTTTAAACAGTTGTTGCGCGAAGATACCATATTGGCTATCACTAGAAAACACCTATTGGTAGAAATGTCTTACCTACAGCCGCCTTTAAACATAGAGGAACATATTTTCACCATCAAACATAAAGGGTATACCCCTATCCTAGCCCATCCCGAACGGTATACTTTTTTACAAAAAGATACCGACTACAAAAAATTTATTGATTTGGGCTGTATGTTTCAGCTTAATTTATTGTCTTTGACTTCACATTATGGAGCCCATGTCCAAAAAAAAGCTTTTACTTTATTAAAAAAGGGACAGTATCAGTTTGTAGGTACGGATGCGCATCATGCAAAACATTTACAAAAGATTGGTCAAATCAAGGTGTCTAAAAAGCAGTATGATCAACTAGCTCCCCTTACAGCAAATACTACCGGGTTGCTTGACTCTTCTTTAAAAGATACTCGGGTTTAGTATTGTATGTACCGGGATTTATAATTTCCCCCTTCAGCTGTATTCCAATTAAAATATAGTTAAAAACCCATTTTTACCGTTTAACTTCCTAAAAAACTTACCTATCTTTGCCGGCCTGAAATACCCTATTATCATCTTGCTTTTACTTTTCATATCCAGTTGTGCGACCAAGAAGGAAGTGGTTTATTTTTAAGATATTGAAAACGCCAACCTAGCTTTAGCAGATTCCCTGTACGAGCACCCCAAGATACAGGTAAATGATATTTTAAAGATAGACCTTACGGGTTTGCAAGAAGAAAGCACGTTACCCTTTAAATTTGATAAAGCCCTTGGCCTGCAAACACAAAATACGCAAGTCAGTCTTTTAAAACTTCAGGGCTACTTAGTCGCTAAAGACGGTAGTATTACCTACCCCCAATTAGGGAAAATTTATGTAGTGGATGTGCGTTTGGTGAATAATAAATTTACGGTTTTAAGCGAAGTTAAAGCACCCGGCACCTATACACTTGATGAAGAAATCATCACCCTTCCACAGGCTTTGGGAATGGCCGGTGATTTAACTATTAACGGGAAACGGGAAAATGTCCTTATCATTCGCCAAGGAGAAAAAGCTATGGAAACCAAACACATAGACCTTACCCAATCTGACTGGATGCATTCTAAATTTTATTATTTAAAACCCAATGATGTGGTGTACGTCACGCCCAATAACAGTAAAGTGCGTTCAGCGGGCTTAATAGGCAATGTTGGTGCTTTATTGTGTTTAGCTTCCATCTTATTAAGTACAGCGATAGTAATTTTTAGATAATTTCTTATGGAACAACAAATGCCACAATCCCCCACCACATCGCAAGAGGAGCCTATCAAGGAAGTTTTAATAAGTTATCTTCGCTATTGGCCCTGGTTTGTACTATCCGTAATAATCGCTCTTATTATAGCTTTTATATATGTCCGCTATTCCTCAAATATATACCAAACCAGTACGCAAATAAAAGTATTAAAAGAAAGTGAAGGTGGTTTAGATTTGACCGGTTTAGAGGGCGCAGGTTCTGTATTTGATCTCAACAAGGTAAATCTAGAGAATGAAATGCAGATTTTAACCTCCCGTAAACTTATCGAAATGGTTGTAGACCAGACCGAGCTGCAAACGCGCTATTTTGTTCAGGGAAACGTTAAAACCGTAGAGCTTTGGAAAACGGAGGTTCCCTTCTCAGTACACTGGATTACGTCCGATTCTATTTTAAATACCAAAGAAGCTATCAGCTATCAGCTTAGCTTTTCAGATGCCACCACATTTACCCTTCGCACAACTAACCTAGAGGATAATTTAACTGCGAAAGGCACTTTTAACGAACCTCTCGACCTGAATGGGTATTCCTTTTCCATTGAACCCAACGCGCAAGGAGTTCAAACTTCCGATACTGTTTTATTGAAAAAGAGTATGTAATATGTTTCCAGCCTAAACAACAAACGATCAATAGTTTGGTTACCAATTTACAAGTGCAACCCATTGGAGACAAAAGCGAAATTTTAACGGTGAGCTTACAAGGCGAAAACCCCACCAAAAATGAAGCTATTTTAAACAGTCTTACCTATCAATTTAACCGAGACGGTATTGATGATGAGCAATTGGTTTTAAAACAAACCGGGGAATTTATAGAAGAACGCTTGCGGTTTTGTTTCAAGAGTTGGATACGGTAGAGAGTGGTACTGTTGATTATAAGGAACAAAACAATCTAGTTGATATTGAAGCAAATGTTACGCAATTATTTGCTAAAGAAGGGGAAGCCGAAGCCAAACGTTTTGAACTGGAAACCCAAAAAGCGGTAGCGCAAGAATTTCAATCCTTGCTAAGTCAGCGCGGGGACTTTTCTTTGTTGCCGGCCAACTTAGGAATAGAAAGTGAAACTATAAATTCGTTAACTACCTCCTATAATGAACTGATTTTACAACGCAATAAACTATTGGTTTCTTCTACCCCAAAAAACCCGTTAGTAGTCACTCTTGATGAAAAGATATCTGATATACGATCCAACATCCTTAAAAGTGTTAAGGCCTGCATCTCAAGTATAGAAACTTCGTTGCGTTCAGTACAACAGCGTGAAAATACATCTTCCGGAAAACTCAGTGCACTCCCGAAAAAGGAAAAAGAAATACGAACCATATTGCGACAACGCGATATCAAAGAAAAGTTAAATTTGTTTTTACTTCAAAAACGAGAAGAAGCGGCCTTGCAATTGGCTACGATTACCCCCACTATAAAAATAGTGGATTTTGCTTATACCAAACCGATGCCGGTGGCTCCTAAAAAACAGATTATATTTTTAGCAGCCTTAATACTGGGATTTTACTTCCTTTCGGTATTCTTTACCTCACGTTTTTATTAAATACTAAGATTAATAATAAAGAGCAATTAAAGGGATTGGTAGCACCTATTCCTGTCATTGCTGAATTACCTCAAGTAGAAAAGAAAGATGCCGGTCTTTTAAAACCCACAGACCGATCGGTAACGGCTGAAGCATTTCGTATTTTGCGAACGAATTTATCTTATTTTAAATCTGCAGTTCAACCCGCAGCCAAAAAAGCAGATGTTATTTACATAACTTCTTCTACCAAGGGGGAGGGAAAAACTTATACCTCTATTAACTTAGCCAATTCACTAGCTGCTACCAATAAGAAAGTAATATTAGCAGGTAGTGACCTAAGAATTAAACAATTACATAGAAAAAAAGAAAGAAACCTTTGGCTTATCCTCCTATTTATATGATGCTTCCATCACTAAAGAACAATTGATTATTAAAGAAGTGCTAGGGTTTTCAAATTTAGATATCATTCTTTCCGGTGCTATTCCTCCTAATCCTGCCGAGCTGTTATTGAATGGTCATTTTGAAGCACTACTCGATCAACTGAAACAAGATTATGATTATTTATTGGTTGATACGGCTCCAACTGTTTTAGTTACTGATACGTTGTTAATATCACACTTAGCAGATGTCACTTTATACCTAACCCGCGCCCATTATACAGATGTAAAATTAATTGAGCATATTAAAGAAATGCACGAGCAGCAAAAATTAACCAATATGGCAATTGTTGTGAATGGTGTAGAAGAAAAGAGAGGGTATGGTTATAACTATGGATATGGATACGGGTACATGAGGAGGAGCAATCCAAATCTTGGCAATTTTGGAAGCGGTAAAGAGTTGTGAGTTGTGAGTTGTGAGTTGTGAGTTGTGAGTTGTGAGTTGTGAGTTGTGAGTTGTGAGTTGTGAGTTGTGAGTTGTGAGTTAAAATAATTTAATATTTATATATGCTGAATTATTGTACAATATTTCTAAGAAAGTTGTACAATTTTGTTGAAAAACTTGTACAATATTCTTTCAAAATACTAAGAAGTTTCGGGAAAACTCTCGGGAGTTTTTGTTGTAACAACCGTATGTTTTTAAAAAAACACTTTATCGTTTTATTTTAATGCTTTGGATTTTTTAAAATATAATGAGAGATTACTGCGTTAGCACCTAGTTCAAAATTAATTAGGGTGTTATTTTTCAGTTTAGGAGTGGATGCGTTTGTTAATTAATGCGTTTCAAATTTAATTAACTAAAATGGTCAACGCTACTTAGAGAAGTTCAATATTTATGTAGCCCTACTTTCAAAGTTTTTTATATTCTTTGGATATTGTACCTTCTTCTACCTTAAAACAGCATCAACAATTGCTTTAAAAACTATACCTATAGGTAAGACCCGCTCCCACTTTATCTTGCTGCTGATTGTTATAATCGTAACCTACCTCCAAGGAAAAAAGCCCTACCTTCTTAAAAGTATACGTGGTTTTTAGATAAGTATACACTCTTTTTTCTTTAGGTACAATAGGTACTCCATACCGTCCCAAATTTTCTGTTATACTTATTTTTGTAAGCCACGTCCAAGCTTTAAACCCTCCCAACAATCCCATATGAACACCTAATACGCGATTGTTTTCAATTATTTGGTCGATTGGGGTATTATCAAAAAACGGAAAACCAATAAAATTTTTATCATAGCGCCAGCCTGTTCGGTAGCCTCTATTATTAAAATAATTATCGCGACCACTTCTGCCAAACCGCCCACTTTGACTAACTGTTTGCACATACTCTATTAGCATGCCTTTGAAAAACCCAGTATATTTTTTTTCGTTAGGCTTAAAATATATTCCCCAAATACCATCTGGAAAGTTTTTTAATGCTGAGCCCGATCCATCCTCAAAAGGATGTTGGTGGTAAAACTTAAATTGTCCTAAAGATGGTGTATAGGTGTATTCCAGATTATACAAACCAAGATGGTTTCCTAAAGCATTTACTTGTTCTCCTTGAATATTTCCTTCTCCTGCATTTTGAGCAAAAAACACATTAATAAAATCTGAAAAAGAATCTGAAAACTTTCCAAATTCTGGCGATGTACCCCCCCATTGGGCATAATGTTCGATTCCCAACCTCAGTTTACTTTTGTTATTCAATTTCCAATTAGCGTACAGTTTTTTATAGTGAAGTTTAGTGCCTTCGGTATCTCGATCATCATTCATTTCATAATGGCTTATTCCTCCTCCTACACCAATAGTTTTAGTAATTGCAATTGGTTTCGTTGTTTCTACTAGCACTCCCGAAATAGCTCTTGCATTACCAGACAGTAAAAAGTTACTATTTACTGTAGAAAGCCCTTGAAATCTATCTTTTGGGTTTTTGGCACCTAAAGTGACTTTTAGCCAAGAATTTTCAAATTGCAGGTACAGTTCATTTCTTTGTAGTTTCTCTTCTACTCCATTTCGTAAAAAAAGACTAGCACCTGCTGTTAGTTTAGCATTATTCTCTTTAGAAAAAAAGTAGGTGCCTTCAGTAGCAAGTTGAAACAATCCATCTGTTTTTGAGGACAAAGCTCCATTTTTATTGGTAATCACCCAAAAAGGTATTTCACCTTCAGTTGACACATAACCAGAAGCTGATACCGAGGAGTTTATTTCAATATTTTGTGCAAAACCGAGTGTTGATAGTAATAAAATTGAATGAAGTAAAATACATTTTTGACATCTAACCATATGGGAAACTTCTATTGATTATAAAACTCTATTTCCTTAGAGTTCTCTTTTTTACTCCTTATATCAATATTTTCGTCTAAGTCTTCATATTCAGAGTTTTTACTGATAAACTCTGGAACTAAGTTTTTCAGTTTTTTAACCAAGTCAGTATCATCATAACGCAAGGCTGCTTCTATAATTTTAATGATTTTTTCATCTACAAAATTAAAATCTTTGGTCAAATCTTTCCCAATCATAATCTTATCATGATGGGTTGGTAATGCTTTACTGGTATCACTTATTAATTCTTCATATAATTTTTCACCAGGCCGCAATCCAGTAATTTCTATTTCAATATCTTTTTTAGGCACAAAGCCTGCCAACTTTATCATTTTAACGGCAAGATCCATAATCTTGACCGGTTCTCCCATATCAAAAATAAAAATTTCACCTCCTTTTCCCATAGCTCCAGCTTCTAAAACCAATTGACACGCCTCGGGAATCGTCATAAAATATCTAATAATATCGGGATGTGTAATGGTAATTGGGCCTCCTTTTTCAATCTGTTTCTTAAATAAGGGAACCACACTTCCGTTAGATCCCAGCACATTTCCAAAACGTGTTGTAATAAATTTTGTTTTACATGGTTTACCTTCACTGTTGGTATAAAAATTACGTGATTGTACGAACATTTCAGCAGCACGCTTTGAAGCCCCCATAACATTACTTGGGTTTACAGCTTTATCTGTTGAAACCATTACAAACCTTGAAACTTTATGAATTACTGCGAGATCGGCCAGGTTTTTGGTTCCGTATACATTTGTAATTATCGCCTCAGGAGTATTTTCTTCCATTAGTGGCACATGCTTATAAGCAGCTGCATGATATACAACATCAATATCGTAATTACTAAATAAAGTTCCCAACCTATTTCGGTTAGCTACATCACATATAATAAACTTAAAATCTATATTTGGATGATTACTTAATAATTCAAGCTGTAAATTGTATAAAGGTGTTTCCGCTTGATCTAACACCAAAACATGTTTTGGATTGTATTTTGCTACTTGTCTAACAATTTCACTGCCTATAGACCCAGCACCTCCGGTTACTAAAATGGTTTTTCCTTTAAGTTGCTTAAATTTTTCTTCAGTATGCAGCTCAATAGGTTCCCGCTCCAATAAATCTTCAATCTGAAGGTTTTTCACTTGATTTGCTACAGAAGTATTTTCCCCCCAATCAAGTACTAAAGGTGAATTATATACTTTAATATTGTTTTCAAGGCAATCTTCTACAAGGTTATATTTTTCTTTTGGAGATAGAAAATTACTAGAAATAATTACTGCAGTAGCATCTAATTTTTTTACTTCTTCACTTAGTTTATCTTTAATCTTAATTACAGGTTTGCCTAATATCAAAAGTCTTTTATTAGATGATTTTGTCGAAGCAAATCCCTTTATTTTAAAACGTTGGGGATGTTCTATATCTAATGCAGCGGCGATTGATATGGCGTTTTCATCAATACCAACAATAACAGCGTTTTCAGATGCAACCTCTGTTTGATATATTTTAAAATATTCATAAAACTGTTTAACCGCTAACCTAAATGAAAACAAAAAGGTAAAAGAAAAGAAAGAATAAACTACCAATGCAGAGGTCAAGAATATTTTTTCAGATACTATTGCCAATACAATAATATTAATAATCAACAATACCAAAAAAGTGCTAAAACTTGCTAAAATTAGTTTTAAAGCATCCATAAATGAAGAATGCCGTATTAACCCTGCATAGGTTTTATAAATTAGCATGAAACCTACATTAATACTTAATACTAATAATATTTGCTGCGTTGCAGATATTAATTGTAAATGGTTAATATGAAGGTCCCTAAGTATTACCACGGTCAATACCATGGAGCATATCAATAAAAAAATATCAATACCCAATACAGACCACCTTGGTAGGTATTTTACATTACGAATATTCAACCTACTTTCTTTTGAAGAAAGAATTATCTTAAGAGTTCTAATTAATTTATCTTTCATACCTCATTATTAGCTAACATATTGGGGAGTTATTAACTAAAATACGTTCTAACAGCATTTTCTATTCTATCCCGTTCAGTGTCTGTTAAATTTGACCCTGAGGGTAAACACAACCCTTTACTAAAAATTTTACTTGCCGTTTCATCACCATAAAACTTGGAACTCTTATACACAGGTTGCAGGTGCATAGGTTTCCACAAAGGTCTACTTTCTATGTTAAAATTATGTAAAAATAATCGTAATTTTTCAATAATTTGTTGATCATCAGCTTTTTTGCACACTATAGCCGACAACCAATGGTTACTATAGAAGTTTGTATCAGGTTCAGAAAATAGTTTTATTTCATCAATATCGCTAAATAGCTCTTTATAAAACTCATTGTTCTTCCTTCGTAAAGCAACGTGTTTATCCAATACTTCCATTTGTCCTCTTCCAATTCCAGCCACTATATTGCTCATTCTGTAATTATAACCAATTTGAGAATGCTGGTAATGAGGAGCCTCGTCTCTTGCCTGCGTAGCTAAGAAAATAGCTTTTTCTTTTGTTTCTTTATTTCTACATACCAAAGCTCCTCCTCCAGAGGTCGTAATTATTTTGTTTCCATTAAATGACAAAATAGATAAATCACCAAACGTACCACATTTTTGGCCCTTATAGGATGATCCTAAAGCTTCAGCAGCATCTTCAATTAAAAACACATTATATTTTTTACAGATTGCTTCAATTTCATCAATTTTAGCTGGCATTCCATACAAGTGAACTGCAATAACGGCTTTTGGTTTTTTCCCTTTCTTTATTCCGTCTTTTATTGCTTCTTCTAAATATACAGGAGACATATTCCACGTTTCTTCTTCACTATCAATAAAAACAGGAGTTGCCCCCATATATGTTATTGGATGTGAAGACCCGCAAAACGTAAAAGTTTGGCATAATACTTCATCGTCTTTTGTTACTCCAGCAATATCGAGTGCCAAATGAATGGCACCTGTCCCTGAAGATACACAAGCCACATGGGAATCTTGACCTAAATATTCTTCAAGATCGTTTTCAAAACCCGTTACGTTTGGCCCTAGAGGAGCAATCCAATTTTCGGCAAAAGCTTCATTTATATATTTTTGTTCGTTTCCTCCCATATGAGGCGAGGACAGCCATATTTTATTTTGCATTGTTTTTTTTTCTTTTCAAAAAGAACGTACTATTACTAATTACGTACTTTCTTTAATTATGGTTTTATAAGCTACGTCTGGGGTTAAAAACTTATGAGCATACTTTTTTCCCTTTTCTCCCATTTTTAAACGAAGAGTTTGAGATTTTATTAAAGTGTCCAGTTTTTCTTTTGACTCTTTAGTTTTTGTTGCCTCTACCCAATACCCCGCTTCTATTTCATTTTGAATCCAAGAGCCAAAATCAGTGTTTTTATCAATTAAAGCTAAAATTGGCACTCCTGCAAATAAGTAAGAAATTGTTTTTGAAGGCATATTGGGTATTGTAAAATTCTCATCTAATGTAACAAGACCAACATCTGCAATATTTAAAAGTTCTAAATACTTTTTTCTAGCTATGCTTTCTTCAACAATGACATTTTTGAATTTGTTTCTTTTTATCTCTTTACGAAACTCTTTTATTTCGGTTCCTCTTCCTATAAAATAAAATATCAATTTATCTTCATTTCTATATTCCTTTATAAGCTTAACAGCATTATTTATTTTCTGAGGTTTACTAATATTTCCTCCATAAAAAATGACAAATTTACCTTCTAAGCCAAGGTTTATTTTAAGCTTTTTTTTATCAAATTCTTCGTTAAACTGGGTAGTTTGCCAGTTCCTTAATAATTCTATTTTACTAGATTCTATTTCATTATTAGATTGTATATAGTCTATATTCCCCAAGGACATACAACCTATTTTGTCAACCTCTTTATATAGTTTTTTTTCAATATTTCTGAAATAAAAATAGAGTGGCATGTTTTTACGCATCAACTTAATATCCACAGCATTTTGAGGAAAAATATCCCTTAAAATCAAATACACGGGTATTTCATTTTTTTGTTTCAGTTTTTTAACTACCGAAAGAAGGGTAATCGGTGGTGTTGGTAAAAGAACTAGGTTAAATTCTATAGATGAAAGTTTAGATTTAATTGCTTGCAAATATTGAAGTGGCAAAAGAACGTTCGCAATACCTTTATTGATTAGGTTTTGTGTTTTATAGCTATAGGTTTTACATCGTAACACTTGTATTCCGCCTTCATTAAAAAGCCCGGTTTTTCCAATTTCTGAAGAAGACGCTACTACATATACTTGATGGCCATGCTTTTTAAACTCTTGCATTAAATCTGTGTACATGTTGCTATCATATTCAGTATCGGGGTAATTAAGCGCTAAAAACAAAATATTCTTACTCATGACATTACTTTTTCCATACATTTTTATTCACATAATCTGTATATGAAAGAAGTATTCTTACTATTTTTTCTGAAACGTTCGGCACTTGGTAGTCGGCTACTTTTCTATTAATATGCTCCAACTTCTCATCTTTCATCGTCTCTATTGCCCTCACTACAGAATCGATCTGCAAACCTGTCATTATAACAGCAGTTTCTTCCATGGCTTCAGGCCTTTCATGAGCTTCTCTTATATTTAGTGCTTTAAAATTTAAAATTGAAGCTTCTTCAGAAATTGTTCCACTATCTGAAAGTACCATGAGAGCATTTATTTGTAGCGAATTGTAATCGAAAAATCCTAAAGGTTCTAAAAAATTAATATTACTGTGTAAATTATAATTCCTTTCATTTAATCTTTTTCTAGTACGTGGGTGCGTACTTACTATAATTGGTAGACTGTATTTTTTTGCTAATTCCCCCAAGGTATCTAACAACTGTTTAAAATTTACTTCATTTTCAATATTTTCGGCTCTGTGTGCTGAGACTAAAAAAAAAGCATCTTTTTTTAAGTTTAACCGTTCAAGAATGGTCGAGTTATCAATATCATTTTTATAATGGTTCAATACTTCATAAAGTGGGCTTCCCGTTTTAATTATTCGATCTGCCGCTATATTTTCCTTTAACAAATATTCTCTGCCAATGCTACTATATGGCAGGTTTATATCAGCTATATGGTCAATTATTTTTCTATTAATTTCTTCTGGAACGCGCTCATCAAAACATCGGTTACCTGCTTCCATATGGAATATAGGAATGTTTCTCTTTTTTGCCGCTATTGCTGTAAGTCCTGAATTTGTGTCTCCTAAAATTAAAAAGGCATCAGGTTTTTCTTTTTCGAGTATTATATCAATTTCAGATAAAATAATACCAATAGTCCTAATGGCATTTTCATCTTTGCTTTTTATAATATAATCGGGTTTATCTAATTTTAATTCTTTGAAGAAAATTTCATTTAACTCATAATTATAGTTTTGTCCTGTATGTACTAAAATGTGCTCAATACTCCTATTAGAATTGAGCTTAGTAATAATTCGTGAAAGTCTGATTATCTCAGGACGGGTGCCAACTACCGTTAAAACCTTTAATTTTTTCATAGAAATAAAATGATATGCAAAACTACCATTTATTCTTTCTTGCTAATAATTTATATTATGTTTTCTATAAAGGTGTCTGGGTCTAATGGATCATAGCATTCGCTAATCCAAAACAATGTGATTAGAGTTTCTTTTCCAACATTGGTTATAGAATGAGTGTGCCAAACCGGAATGTCAATAAAGCTAGGGGTTCCTCCTTCCAAGGTATATTCAAAAACCTCACCTGTATTTATTTTACGAATCCGTATAATAGCTGAACCACCAATTACTGCAAATCTTTCAATTTTTCGGGTATGGTAGTGATTTCCTCTAGTTACTCCAGGTTTTGTAAATGAATATGAATATTGGCTTTCTGAACTTGCCCGCGTTACCTCGGAAAAAGTCCCTCTCTCATCTTTATGCTGAACCAGTTTTTTTGGAAATGAGCTTTTAGGAACGTATGACATATAGGTAATAAACAAGTTCCGGTAAAAGAAATTTGCTATGTTAGGAAAGGTGTTTTCATTATGGTATGTATCATGAAATGAAGATAATATATCTTTTAGGGCTGAAACTTTAATTGTAGAAGTATGAGGAACAATATCTGAGAGTACTCCTGTTTTGTTTGAAATAATGTGGCTGTATATTTTTTCAATAAGGTCATTTATGAAAATTAACCTTAACTCATTGTCATTCAGTATTTTTAAAGGAATATTATTTATCAATTGATGGCAAAAAGTTGCTACTACCGAATTGTAGTTTGGTTTACCAAAAGGTCCAAAAACATTCGGTATAATTAATTTTACAACAGTAGCATTGTTCTCTTTGGCCCAACTATTTAACAAATTAAACCCCTCTATTTTAGATAATCCATATGTATTATCTAAAGTTTCTTGTGTAGAGGATGAAAAAATTATCTTGGGATTTGTTTTGGTTTGTTGACAAGCCTTTATCAACTTTTTAACCAACAGTACATTTGTATGTAGGATATCATCTGGTTTGTCAGCTCTATTTACAGCAGCTAAATGAACAATGACATCGCATTTTTTAACAAACGCTTCCAATTGTTTTTCTTGTAGAAAGAATTCCTTTTTAAAAGAGATTAGTGTAGTGGCCTCCTTCTTTATAGATAGGTAATTATATAAATGTGAACCTATAAAGCCAGATTGTCCTGTTATACCTATTTTAATCATTAATTAAGGAAGTATATTCTGTTTATGTTTAGTAGCTCTCTTTTTCAATACTGTTTAATTCTTCTGTCAAAAGCTTTTTCATTTTAACAATGTCAAGCACTTCAGCTGTATTAGAGCTATATGGTTCTGTTACCTTATTTTTATTTACGCCTTTATAAAAAAACTTGTCGTAATCTAAATCTTTATTATCAGAAGGAATACAAAAATAATTCCCTCTATCATCAGCTTTATTACATTCTTCAACTGTTAAGAGCGATTCATGCATTTTTTCACCGTGACGTGTATTAATTATTTTAATTTTTGAAGTGCTATCAAAAACTTCTAACAGTGCTTTAGCTAAGGTATCAAGAGTAACAGCAGGTGCTTTTTGAACAAAAATATCACCTGGCTTTGCGTGGTTAAAGGCTTCAAGAACTAAATTTACAGCTTCATCAAAGGTCATAATAAACCTTGTCATATCTGGATTAGTTACCGTTAGCTCCTTTTTGTTTTTAATCTGTTCAATAAAAAGAGGAATTACTGACCCTCTTGATGCTAACACATTGCCGTAACGTGTACAGGATATAATGGTATTGCCAGCATCACTAGATTTTGCAACAACAACTTTTTCCATCATAGCTTTAGATATCCCCATAGCATTTATAGGGTATACTGCTTTATCTGTACTTAATACTACCACTTTTTTTACGGCATGCCTAATAGCAGCATCTAATACATTTTCAGTCCCTATAACGTTCGTTTTTACAGCTTCCATAGGGAAAAACTCACAAGAAGGCACTTGTTTTAACGCAGCTGCATGAAAAATATAATCAACTCCTTTAACGGCTCTTTCAACTGCATTGTAGTCCCGGACATTGCCTATATGGAATTTTATTTTATTGTTTGAGTACTCGCGCATCATATCACTCTGCTTTTTTTCATCTCGTGAAAAAATACGTATTTCACTAAAGCAATCCGTCTCTACATAACGATCTAGAACTGCTTTCCCGAAAGAGCCAGTTCCTCCTGTAATTAACAGAACTTTATTTTTCAAATCCATACGCTTAGGTAAGTGTCTTAAATGATTGAAGCGTGTCTTCTTTAACCGAAGATGCAACAAATTTATAAAATTGCTCTAAACCACCTTGTTTTTTTGTGTTTATCTTATCTGAGGTTAAACTTAACTCAACAATCTTCGCAATCCAAACATCTGACTTTAGTGGTAAAATAGTTTCTTCTTGAAAGGTATTTGCCATATTCCAAGGTAAACCATTACTAGCTATAATTGGTGTTTTATTTTCAATAGCCTCAAAAAAAGAATAGCAAAAATTTTCAGATTTTGAAGGAATCACAGCCAAATCTACTTCATTATAACAAGCATTAATTTCATTATATGCATAAGCACCTTTACATACGACTCTATCTTGTAAACCTAATTGGTAAATTCTTTTTTTTAATTTTTTCTCATACTCTATATCTGCCACAACTCCATATATATGAAAAACTATATGAGCAGGTAGTTTGGGCATTAACTGTATAATGAACTCAATATTCTTAATTGGTGAAATACGACCTAAATAACCAAGTACATATCTGTTTTTATTGTGAGTTTTTATTGAAGGATTAGTAAACTTATTATTTAATGGATTGGCAAACATTAAGCTATCAAAGTCTTTAAATATAGGATATGATTTTTCCTTTTCTTCTTCAGTGGAATAATGTAAATAAACTCTATTTCTAGATACCTTTAACAAAAAGGAATAAATCTGAAGATAAATTTTCTTTTTAAAATTGATAGATCCTTGCAGTAACTGACCTCTTGCACTAATTAACACGGTAGTTCGTTTTGAGAAAAGCAATGTTACAAGTGGCATAAAAGAAAATGGCACACTATAAATTGAATTTATCCAAACAACAGAAGATTTATTAATGATTGGTAATAATTCTCTAAAAGTAAATTTTGGCAAAAGAAGGACTTTATGTCTTGCTTCCGTATACTCTACTGCTGTATTTTTAAAATTGTTACACTTAGTTACAATTTGATAGTCATATTCTTTCTCCAAATATTCACAAATCCTTACTATAGACTGTAAAGGACCCCCCGCTTCTACTCCTGGTTTAGTATATGGTAGGAGAACACTAATCATTAATAATAATTATTTTAAATATAGATGAAATCAGACTCATAATTGTGCATACAATTGGTCATACTTAGCTGTTATTTCTTTTAACGTAAATCTTTCACCATTTTTCTTACCTTCAGCAATCCTATTTTTTACAATATCATTACCGTATAGTTTTCTAAAAGCATCTTTTATTTCAGAAACACTTTGTGGATTCACAAATAATGACCCTTTGCCAATACTCTTAAAAGGTTCTATGTTTGACGTAATAATTGGCACTCCAAAAGACTGTGCTTCAATTAACGGAAGTCCAAACCCTTCAGCTTCCGAAACAAAAAATAGAACATCTACCCTGTTGTAGAGTTGGTACAATTGTTCGTCACTCAAATTTGAATATACTACCGATTTGTTTTCAATACCGTGTTGCTTTATTAAAAGCTGAATGGTTTTTGTTTGTGAATGAACAAAGTGGTAATAAACATTCAAATCTTTGGTAGCTTCAATAAGCCTTTCATAGTTTTTTAAAGGCTTATCCCCTATTTGCAATATATGCATTGTTTGATCTTCAGAAAAAAATCTTTCCCTCTTACTAATTTTTTCCTTAGGTATTACAAGCGGGTTTTCAATAACCACTATTTTTTTTTCAATATTTTTAAAATTCTGAATTAGTTCTTTTTTTGTGTTATCAGAAACAGCTACTATTTTATGACTAAAGCTGATAGGAAACTTATAATAGAATAGGTTATAAATCGCACCTTTAATTCCTTTAAATCGGCGATAGTGGTATAAGTCGTGTATGGTCAATATCCGTTTTTTTAAAGGGAAAGCCATTACCATATAATTACACCCGCCGGTGATATGAACAACATATTTTTTTGCAAATAATGAAGCTAAAAAACAGCTCAAAAAACAAAAGAAGTCATAATTATGTTTCAACGTCATTTTCTTGTAATCAAAACCAGTATCTGTTTTGCTTTTTAATTGATTGAATATAGTGTGGTACACTCTTTCAATACTGTAGTTACCCCTATTTGGCTTTCTAAATACAAAAAGGACTTTTCTATTTGACATTCTTTTTCTTATTTAAAGGAAACACAGGTATACTTTTTAAACTATTAAAAAGCAATGACCTTGTTGTTTTAGAAATACTTATGTACTGATAATAAAAGAATAGTGGTAAAAGTGCACTTAAAAAAGTAAGAACCCAAAAAGATGCTCCTACATAATTTAGGTAAAACACCACTGTAACAAATAAAACAGCACATAAATTTAACATGTAAAGAAGCTTATCAATTTTTTTAATTGAAAGCACCGTAAAGGAATTATACGGTAACCAAAAAGCATTTACCAATAATTCTGAAAAGAACATTGCCAATAATATTCCATACAGTCCATATTGCATACTTGCAAAAGCAACACTGAAAAAGATTAAAACCCTTAAAAAAGAAGTAGTCAACACAAGTTTGGTTTTATTGATGGCAATAAAAAATGCAAAGATAATTTTTCCGTAATTCTGAATTAAAAAAATCACTACCAATGCACTGTAAAGCCCTAAATTAAAAGTCAGCTTCCCATGGGTCCAAAAAGTAAACAAATCGTTTATAAAGAACAATGAAATACTGTATCCACTAATTAACAGTAAACCAGTACTGAACCAATATGCATTAAAAATATCTAAAATTTTATTTAGTTTGTTTTTTACATACAAGTTGATGATCTCGGGACTTAACGGATTTAAAATTATTTCGGAAATTTTAAGTCCGAAATTTACCACTGCTCTCGTTGCTACAAATAATGGTAAAAATGTGGTTCCTATAAAAGCAGAAATGATTAGGACAACTCCGTCGTTTCGTAACCTTTCTAAAAAGTTACTGAATATAAAAGGAATAGAATTTTTAAAGTTTTCAATTCCCAATTTAAAATTACCGTATTTCCACCAAGGAAAGAAATCGGGCAATAATCGTTTCAAAATAAACAGTAAACCAATTGAATAAACAGATTTTACTACAAACCATACAATAGCTAGTTGAATAAGTGTAATATCGGTAATAGCAGCAATTACCAGTATAAAAAAGTCAATAATCCTTTCCCACGTGGCAAATTGAAATGATTTATAAATTAAACCAAAAGGATTTAAAGTCTTAACAATAATCCCTCTAAATGAACCTGCTAGCATTCTATACAGAAAAAGTATCGTCAATACCGTAGCTATTGTTTTATCACTTATGTCTGTATCTAAAAGAAATTTCAAGAAACCACTTTTAAATAAAAGAAAAACAATAGTAATCTGAATAAAACCTGTTATAAAATTAGCTCGTAAAGCTGATCCTAAGACTGTTTTTGCTTTTTCAGCATTTTCTTTTACAATGGCGTTGAATTGGTTTCCGATATAAGTTGCATGGCCAAATTCTATTACTTGTATTAAATTAAATACTGTAAAAAGAGCTATCCATGCTCCATACACCTTAAGTTCCCAATAGTTTAAAAGTATGGGGATTAACAAAACAGAATACAGTGTAAGAACAATCGTCTGTACTGTTTTATATCCAAAAGATTTAAAAAGAGATTTTATCATTCTTCAGAATCTTTTGTAAAGATTAGATAAATATTAATACTACAAAAAATAAATACTTCAATTGGTTTATACGTTATTTAAATAGCTTGGTTAATAGGGTAAAAGATCGAAGTCCCTTTCATATAATCTATGAATCAATCGTAAGTTTTTTGGTTTTATTGAAATATTATCAGCAGGTTTTTTAGCTGGTTTAAAGAGCGTTTGTAATAGTAGTCTAGGGTGTTTCTTAAATAAATGAAGACTTTTTCTACTTATAAAACTCTTTTCAATAGAAGTATTATCACAAGGCAATACATTAAAGTCAATGCCTAATTTTTTAGCAATGATTGAAAAGTCAGAATCTATTGTTTCCAATTTGCCAATATAATCTACAAGCAGGTTTTCATTTTCATCATAGATAAAATCGGTCTGAGGACGAAAAAACCAGTATTCTTCTTCAAAATATTTTGGTAAGTACTGATTTACAAACACATCAAAATCCAGTAAGCTACTAAAACCTCTAAATCTATAAAAGGAAAAAACTCTAGATAAAGGGTCTCTTACTATTGTGAATTTAAAATACTCTTTAAATTGTTTTTGTGTTAAATGCTTGTGCTTACAATATTCTGAAGCAGTGAGATGAGCTAACCTTTTAGGCCCTTTTTTGGGGTTATCATTGAGCCTTAATAAGTATTTTGAGCCATCAACTTTACGATCTTTGTTTAAGCTTTCTAAAAGAAAATTTTCGATACTTTGCCCAGCTGCTTTTGGTATGTGGATGAACAGTGCTTTATATTCAGGAAGTATCATTAAAAAGAATAATTAAATCGGTTCAAATCTTCTTTAAAAACTTGAAAAATAGTTTCTTTTGAAATATCAGAAAATGTTTCTTTATAGTTTAAATTATCAGACTTTTTCTTCCAAGGTAATGACTCTACTTTATATTCATTTGCTAATTTTTGAAAATCTTCTTGTAAATTTTCAAACCGAATAAAATTGATATTATAATTTTTAGTGCCTTTAACCCACTCATTTTGATTCAAAAACATAATTTCTCTATCTCTATAGCTAGGGTCTTTTTCAACAAACACTTTTTTTACCCACTCATCAAAAGATATTGGGTTTACTTGCATTTTATTTTGGTTGGTTTTAATACGGTAGTGGTATTCTGAAGCTACTCTATCAAAAGGATTTCTAATGGATGTCCAAATATCAATATTCTGCGGAAGATTTTCACCAAATTTATTTTTATAAATATTTTCGTACTCGCTTAATGTAAAATGTGCCTCGGTAATTTCTAGGCTTTTTGCTATAGAAGAGCCTGCTGTTTTATTAATATGAATAAATAACGGTTTACTACCATCTTTAACTTGAGCAAGATATTTATTTAACTTGTGAGGGCGTACAAGCCTATCTAAGTACACTTTTTGATATAACCACCAAGTACTATAAAACATAGCCTAATCGTTTTGCCAAAGGTAGACAATGTGTTTCATAGGTTTCCCTTTCTTTGGCTGTTAATGAGCTCCAAATAAGAGGTGACACTTTTGTTGCTTTACCTTTTAGACCTCCTTTTATTACGTGTCGGAATTTATACTGTTTTGAAGTATTTCGTTTAGTTAATTTAAATGAATTAATTTTTGAAGTATCAATTCCGATTGTTTCAACTAAACTTTTAAGTGTATCAGAGTCTTTTACTAGGTCTTCAAAGTGATAAAATGATGTTTCAGTATCTAAAATATAGTCGTGAACCTTTTTATAATACCAACACAGTTTTTCGAAACGGGTTATCGTATTCCACTTTTCAGAAAAAGGATCATCATCGTTTGGGAATTGATTAATTATATAATCTTCATCAGTAAATAAGGTACGCTTATATACACTTTCAAGATAAGATTTAGGGTGACGAACGATGAATATTTTCTTCCAGCCTAGTTTTTGTAAAATTTCCGTATTAGCAAAACGAAAATAAGGATTAACCTCTATATAAAAGTTTGCCTTTACATTTTCTGCAACTTTATTCCGCTTTTTAAGGTAATCTGTGGTGATATTAGAATAATCCTTTAGCTGCGATAAAAAGAGAAATGGTAAGTCTTTATTCCCTTCCTTATGATGAAAACATTGAACACCAGATATGTCATCTAAAAAATACGCTAAACTCTTTGTGCCAGTCCTACCGATAGACGTAATAAGAATTTTTTCCATATTTTAAAGAATGTAAAACAGTACTTATAATATCATTCCTGCTGCAACAGTTTCGTTTGTAACATCGTCTACTAATATAAAACTTCCTGTATTTCTATTATCACGGTATTCATCAACCATTAACCTACGTGTGGTTCTAATAGTCACACGGGCAATATCATTCATTTTCAAATCTTTATCCTCTTCATCACGGTCATAAGTGTTTATATCTATTTTATATAGTACACTTTTAATCATAGCTGTTTGCTCATTAGAAGTGTGCATGATAGTATATTTCGCCCGAGGTTTTGAGGGCTCATTATTTAGCCAGCAAATCATCGCACTAAACTCTTGTTCTGCTTCAGGTTTATTGTTTACTTTAACAATCATATCACCACGGCTCACATCAATATCGTCTTCTAATGTAATCGAGATAGACATTGGGGCAAAAGCTTCTTTTAACTCGCCATCAAAAGTATCAATAGATTTTATTCTTGATGTAAAGCCTGATGGCATTACCGCTACTTCGTCATTTGGCCTAAAGATACCACTTGCAACCCTTCCTGCGTAACCACGGTAATCTATAAACCCTTCACTTTGTGGGCGCAATACTGTTTGTACTGGGAAACGTGCATCAATTTTATTGATATCACTACTTATATGGATGTTCTCTAACGTATGCAGTAGTGGCGCACCTTGATACCAATCCATATTTTCTGAACGGTTTACAACATTATCACCCAATAAAGCACTAATAGGTAAAAAACGGATATCTTTTACATACAACTTTGAAGAAAACTCTTCAAATTGAGTAATGATATTATTATATACTTCTTCTGAAAAATCTACCAAATCCATTTTATTGATGCAAACAACAATATGTGGTATTTGAAGTAAAGAGGCAATAAAAGCGTGACGTTTAGTCTGTTCAATAACGCCGTGCCGAGCGTCGATTAAAATTAAGGCTGCATTGGCCGTAGATGCTCCTGTAACCATATTACGGGTATATTGTATATGGCCTGGAGTATCGGCAATTATAAACTTTCGCTTTGGGGTAGTAAAATAGCGGTAGGCAACATCAATAGTAATACCCTGTTCTCTTTCATCTTTTAAACCATCAGTAAACAAAGCTAAATCAACCCCTTCGTGACCTTTTCGCTTACTGGTTGTTTCTACAGCTTGTAATTGATCTTCAAAAATGGCTTTACTATCAAAAAGTAATCTTCCTATTAAGGTACTTTTACCATCATCTACACTTCCTGCCGTTGTAAATCGTAATAATTGATTTTCTTTTATTTCCATTATGCTACTGCTTCTTTATTTTTTAAAAGTATCCTTGTCTCTTTCTGTCTTCCATCGATGTTTCGCTACGCTTATCATCAGTACGATTACCTCGTTCTGTCTGTTTCATGGCAGAAACCTCCATAGCAATTTTTTCTAACGTATCTGCATCAGACTCCATGCCTCCAGTAATAGTTATATCACCCAATGTTCTAAAACGGATTTTCTTGGTAACGATTTCTTCGCCTTCTTCCAGTTTTAAATATTCTGAAACTGGTATCCAAGAATCATTACGCCATACTACTTCTCTTTCATGCGCATAATACAAGGATGGAATTTCTATATTTTCTCTTTTTATATAATTCCAAACATCCATTTCGGTCCAATTGCTTATTGGGAAAGCTCTGAAGTGTTCGCCTTCAAAATGCTTTCCATTAAGAATATTCCAAAGTTCTGGGCGCTGGTTTTTAGGGTCCCATTGTCCAAAATCGTCCCTATGCGAAAAAAACCGTTCTTTTGCCCTAGCTTTCTCTTCATCACGACGACCACCACCAATGGCACAATCTACTTTATTGGTTTCTATAGCATCTAAGAGCGTAGTAATTTGCAATGCATTTCGGGTGGCATTCTTCCCTTTTTCTTCAGCCACACGACCTTGGTCAATCGATTCTTGAACAGAACCTACAATTAATTGTGCATCAAACTTTTTGATTAAATCGTCTCTAAACTGAATGGTTTCAGGGAAATTGTGCCCTGTATCCACATGCATTAATGGAAACGGTATTTTTGATGGATAAAATGCTTTTTTAGCTAAATGTGTTACCAAAATAGAATCTTTACCCCCGGAAAAAAGAATGACCGGATTTTCAAATTGTGCCCATACTTCCCGTAGTATGTAAATTGCTTCAGACTCTAATTCGTCTAGATAATTTAAATAATACTTGCTCATAGTTTCTTTATAATTCTAATTTGGGTTTTATTGCTTTCATTATTATTTCAACAGATTCTGACACGGAAACCTCCGTTGTATCGATTGTTATAGTTGCGTCGTCAGGAGCTTCATAGGGTGCATTTATCCCTGTAAAATCTTTTATTAAGCCTTTTCTTGCTTTTGCATACAATCCTTTTACATCTCTTTTCTCACACTCTTCAATCGGTGTGTCAATGAAAATTTCAACAAAGTTAACATCTTTGACCGTTTCTTTTATCAATTGACGGTCGTTTTTATAAGGAGAGACAAATGCTGCCAATACAACTATGCCTGCCTCTACAAAAAGATTTGCAGTTTCAGCAATTCTACGGATATTTTCGGTACGGTCTTCCGGTGTAAAAGTTAAATCATTATTAAGCCCTTTTCTTACGTTATCACCGTCTAATGTATACGTATGTATTTTTTGGGTATATAGCTCTTGCTCTACCGCATTAGCAATGGTGGATTTTCCAGAACCAGACAACCCCGTAAACCAGATAAGAAATGAATTATGCTTTTTTAATTCAGACCTTTTCTTTTTGGTTATTTTAAAATCGTGTGGAATAACGTTTTCTTGCATAATTATTTACTTTTTTTTCCTAAAAAAAAATTTCTAATTCTTCCCAATGGTAACCGTAACCAAATACGTTCGTGAAGATAATATAATATAAACTTAGAAACCAACTCTGCTAAGGCAACATAAAGTGCTATCTCATCAAAAGAATTTAATACTAGACCTGAAATAATAAAGGTTCCTGTTGTTGCGATAATACGCCAAGAAATGGTTTTGTATAATGTTTGGCGTGGGTTTACTTCTTTTCCAAGTAATATTTTTTGCCAAATACGTTCGTGAAGATAATATACTGCCAATTTGATAAAAAATTCAAACAAGCCAATTCTTATAGCACTATCAATACTACAATTACCATTTAAGCAGGTAATTAACAAAACAACTAAAATAGTATCGGCCGTTGCAATACACCGCCAAGAAATCCCTTTTAATATACTTCTGTAATGTGATTCTTGTTTATACTTAACCATACTTATTAGCTTCGGTTAGATACCAAAAACCAAGGGTTTAATAAATTTTCTTTATTATACTGCAAAGGTTTGTCTGCAGGAAGGGCTGTTACGGTTACACCTACAGCCTTACAAATAGCATGTCCTGCTGCTGTATCCCACTCCATTGTTGGAGCATAACGAGGGTATAAATCGGCTTTTCCTTCTGCCACCAAACAAAATTTAAGTGAACTTCCTTTTGAAACGATTTCCACCTCTTCATTTTTTGAAATTGTATCAATGAACTTTTGTGTCTCTTCATTTAAGTGAGACCTGCTTCCTACTATACGTGCTTTATCTTTATTTTTAACCGGTTTTATTTCAGAAGCATGTTTTAATACATCAGCTACAGGTGTTTTATGATTTTTGAGCACCACTTTAAAAGCTTTTTTATTTGCTACCTCAGTGAAATAAAGTGTTTTAAAGTCTGGAACATATAATACACCTAAAATTGGAATTCCGTCTTCAACTAGTGCTATATTAACAGTAAACTCACCATTCTTTTTGATAAACTCTTTCGTTCCATCTAGAGGATCTACAATCCAGCATTTATTCCATTTTTTTCGTTCAGAAAATTTCATTTGTTTATTTTCTTCACTGATAATAGGAATATCGGTTTGTTTTAGATTAGAAATTATTATGTCGTTGGCACGTTTATCTGCAATGGTTAAAGGAGAGTCATCATTTTTTGTTTCCACTTCAAAGTTTGAAGTATTATAAACGTTCATAATTTCTTCTCCCGCTTCTAATGAAGCTTGTATGGCTATATCTATTAAATTCACTGTAATATTAGTTAATGCTATACTGAATATAATCAGAATAGCTATTTCGTAATTTTATTTTTTATTGCTGGGTAAAAATGTCTAAATAGAATATAAAGTGCTCCTAATAAAAAACCAACTAAAATAAACTGGATAAGAATCAATAACTTTTGAGGTGAAGAAGGTTCTATTGGTATAGTTGCAGGTTTTATAATCGTAAATACAGGGGTATCTTTTTTTACGTTTAGTTTAGCTGTCTCAAGTTCTCCTGCTAATTGAGAATAAATATTTGAGGACAAGCTGTATTCTGTTTGTAATTGTTCCAATCTATTTTGAGCCAAGTTACTGATAACGTTTACATTTCTATCCTTATAATTTGCCAAAGTAGCTCTTTTGCTAAAATAATCGTTTTCAGCTTCTTCAAAACGCTCACTTATATATTCTAGCTCTTGTCTTGCTTTTTTAATATTGTATTCTATAATAAACTCTTGAAGCAAATTTTGAATGTTGTTTGCAAGTCTAGCAGATGCTTTTGCTTCTGGAAATGTTGTTTTAATTTCAATATACCCATCAACATCATTTATATTTACTGAAAAATTTGAATACAAGTAATTAAGTTGTTGTTTTTCATTAAAGTTTAAATAATACTCGGTAGAATCTTGTCTTTCAACAGATTCTTCAACTTCAGAGTTTTTGAACAGGCCAATAATTTTACCCGGTAAACCAATAGTATATCCTTTTACGTAACTTAACACTCCAGGTTTTCTAATTTCTGTAAGATAATGAGATACAGAAACCAAGCTATCTTCTTCCTTGATGGGTATTTTAGATTCTAGAATTTGTTTTTTAAAGGGGGTACTTTCTACTATTAGCGGGTACTGCATAGGTAATATTACATCATTTCCCGAATCTCCCACATTAACCCCAATTAGGTTTGCTATTCCACTTATTTTTTTCCCTAGTTTTTTAGAAGAGGAGATTTGGGAAACAAATACCGAAGATGATGAATACTCTTTTGGTAGTAAAAAGGCTACTAAAACCCCTAAAATTAGAAAGACTATAAGAAACCTTATAATAACTCTTCTAGAGCTGTTTAATATTTTTAATATTTCAAAAGTATCTACTTGAAATATTGATTTTTCAGATGTTTTCTCGTTTTCCATATTACTGAAGCAATCTATCTATTAAAAGTCCTAATGTTGTTAAACCAGTACTTATACCCACCACTTCTTGTGCGGATAGTTTATTTCTGTTTTCTGGTTTAGCAGGCACTAATATGGCGGCACCTGGCTCTAGTTTTGGAAAACTTCTAAAGAATAAAAAGTGTTTAGTTGAAGCAATATCACCATTAGCATATACTACATAGGTCTTACCTTTTTTGGCATCTGATGAAAAGCCTCCAGATTTACTTATGTAATCTTTTAGCGTCATACCTTTTTCAAAACGAACCAAAGAAGGCACCAACACCTCACCTTGAACTTTTACAGTTTGCCTTGTCGATGGAATAATTAACCTATCTCCACTTTTTAGTACTAGGTTATGTTTAGAGTCATTATCCTTTATTATTTTTTGTAGATTAATCCCTACCCTAAATTCTTTTCTATTTTTAAGTGTTTCTTCTTCTACATTAGTAGAGTCTTCTTTTCCGGTAACCTCTTCTTTCTCTATCAATCCTTCAAACGTTTCTTTTTGTGATCCGTCATTATAAAAAGGATTTAACCTAACCAATGTAGCACCTTCAACAAAGGCGTATTGAGTAACCCCGCCCGCTCTTTCTAAAAGGTCTGAAATTTTCTCATTTTTACTTTCGATAGTATAGTTTCCTGGATAATTAGCTTCTCCTGTTACAGATACTTTAATTTGCTCAGAAAAACCTTTTAGGTATCTTACAGAAACACGATCGTTAGGCTGAAGTATAAAATTTGATCCATCTTCCAGTGTTAATTCCCCATTTGCTGAAACTTTGAAATTTTTACTTAATGTTTCATAAGAATCATCATCTACTCTCCTATAGATATCTATTTTGTTTTCGTTGGCACTATCTGTAAAACCTCCACCTAATAAAACTAAATCTTCTACTGTCATATTTTCTACATAGGGTATTGTCACTGGAGAATTTACCGCTCCATCTATGGATAAGGTATAATTTTCCGATAAATTATATTTGTTAAAAACCTGAACTTTATCATCAGGTTTCAAGTTGATAGCTTTATTCCCTTTTAATACTTCTGAAACCGAAAAAGGAGTCACTGTTTCGGTAACGCCGTCCTCTGTACTAAAAAGCAATCCTCTTTCTAAAAAAGCCCTTTCAGTAACTCCAGCGGCTTTCTGAATCAAGTCATTTACTGTCAACCCATCTGTAAACTCATAGCTACCTGGACGATAAACCGCTCCTTCAATACTTATTCTATTTTCAAATTTATCTATAATTTCATTTACCGTAAGCACATCCCCATCTTGTAATGGTGTTTCACTCTCGTTATCAACAAGGATTTCTTTTACAACTCTTCTATCCCCTTCTATTCTTTCTAAAACAACTCGCTCTTTATAAGCGTTGGAAGTAAATCCACCTGTAAATTCCAAAAGATCATTTAAGGTTTCCCCTGGTTTTAATTCGTATGTTCCTGTACGCTTTACACTTCCATTTATCTTTACTCTTGAAATGTAAGGAGAGATGATAATAACATCTTGGTCTTGCAGTGTTTTATTTCCAACTTGCGAACCGTTTATTAAATAATCATATACATCAAAGTAAGTGATTTCATCACCGTTTCGAACTAATTTTATATCTCTAAAAGTACCTTGTTTTGTAGGGCCTCCAGAAGCATATAAAGCATTTAAAACCGTTGATAAAGCACTTAATGAGTATGTGCCCGGAACTTTAACCTCACCTATAATATTTACTTGAACGGTCCTAACATTAATTAATGAGACACTTAGAAAAACCTTATAAGGACTATTATCTGAAGCGTTGATACCAGAGTATATCCGTTTGAGTTTACCTTTAATCTTACCAGAAGCTTCTTCCATAGTAAGCCCGCTTACATAAATAGGACCCACATTTGAAATACGGACAGCTCCTTCCCTGTCAACCTCAACAATATAGCTATTCTCTGCAGCTCCCCATAAGTTTATGGATATCTCATCACCAGGACCTAATTCATAATTAGTTGGGGTAGCCAAATTCATATTAGGCGTAAAAGAGATGTTCTGGTTATTAAAAAAATCATACCCAAAAAGTGGGTCTTTGGTTACCCCTTCTTTAACCTCATTTCCTGTAAATCCAACTGGAGCTTTATTATCAATGTTTAAAGAGCTATCAATCTGCTCACCTTCTAACGTTTTTGTAGAAGACCCTATTTGATTTAATCTACGTTCCAATTCAGCAATTTTTGTAGGAGAAACGCCCCTTGCCGTGGCCATAGCTTTTAATTGCTCCATTGTATACCCTTGTGCTTTTGCTCGCTCCCAATACGATTGTATTTGTTCGTCGGAAAGATTCTCTACATCTGCAGATAATATTGATGAGGATGGAATAGTCTGTGCAACCATATCACCTGTTGTAAAACAAATCGTGAATAGAAGAAACAGCAATACTTTTTTTATGCTAAAATTTACTTTTGCCATTAAAAATTTATAATTCAATATGATTCTTGTTTTATTAACGCGCAAAGATAACAATTCTTTAAAGAGATTATTGCTTTTCTCCTTTTAAATAAAAGTTGTTGTACAGTATATTTTGGACTGTTTTCAACGTTAAAAAAAGGCTAAACTCCTCGTAAGTATTGGTTTCGACTGCCTGACTGCTTAAATTTGTATAAAACTAAAAAGAAAAATACTATGAGCTACTTGAACTTAGATAAAGAAAAAACAACCACTACTGCAAAAGAACTAAACGTGCTATTAGCAGACTATCATTTATACTACCAAAAGCTTCGTAATTTTCATTGGAACATTGTTGGAAAAAACTTTTTTGATCTTCATGAAAAATTTGAAGAAATGTATGACGATGCCAAATTAAAAGTAGATGAAATTGCAGAACGAATTTTAACGTTGCGATTCCAACCAGTTAGTAACTATACCGATTATCTTGAAATGTCAAATTTAAAAGAATCACCTTCTCGTACTGAAGATTCAAAAATGGTGAAAATCCTGTTAGATGATCACGGAAAAATACTAAATCAAATGCGAAACGTGATTGATAAGGCTGATAAAGCTGGTGACGAAGGGACTATTGATTTAATTGGTGGTTATATTGCCGATATTGAAAAAATTAGTTGGATGTTAGACGCTTGGTCTATGAAATCTAGTGATACACACCCTGAAGCATAATTAATTGTATCCAAAATTTTTATTAAGCCCGCTTATGCGGGCTTTTTGTTTTTTAGAAGCCTAATAGCTTATTTTTAAGCCAAAAGATAAGCGAGTGCCTTCTTCTCCTTTAAATGCCGTAAAACTTCCCACTATGGCGTTAGTCCACAAAATATCAAATCCACCACCATAGGCATCGTACCATTTTTCTGAAGTATCTCTTTTTACCCAAACACGACCTATATTGTACCCTCCACGAATTCTAACCGTTACAGGGAATAAAGCTGTTTTTATGGGTTGAAACGTATACAACAAATCACTTTTACCTAAAAAGCTATTGAATCCTTTAAATCTACCCTCACGATATCCTCTTAACCCCGTTTTCGCGCCTAAGGTAGCAGTTTGATGAAATTCAGGCCTATCTCCTACTTGCAAATGTGTAGAAGCCCCAGTCTCCAAAACAAGCCTGTTATTACTTAATAGTGAATTGTAAAACAAAACGGAAGACTTTAAAAAGCCAGTAATATCATTGGATTTTAAATTATCAATCCCTCCTACTGTGGCAGAAAAAAACATTCCTTTGCTAGGGAAGTAATCTGCATTGTAATTTTTATAGCTATAGGTAACTTCAGGAACAGCAAAATAGGACCGCAATGTATATTCTTCTGGTGCTGCATCTAACAAGAAATTACTTTCATTATTAATTAGCTTTAGTGTATTTAGATTCAGTTTTAACTGAAAAAAACTTCCGTAATCTGTTTCTTTTTCAAGTGCCAGCCCACCGTGAATTCGTTCCATTTGAATACGATTATAACTTAGCCCTAAATCATCTTCAGGATTAATTGTTTCATTTCCGAAGCCAAAAAAGTTTTCAGTATAATCTAAAGAGGTATACCTGCCATCTATCACCAAATTAAAATCGTTGACTACCGCCGCAAACCCTTTTAAAAAATCAATATCAAATCCTGTGGTTTGAAAATTATAATCAAGTGAAATATTGGTTCTTTTGCTGTACGGGTTTTTTATAAAGTTAAACTTATCATTCGTGTAAGAAGCTTTTAAAGAAACTCCTGTATCGTTATTATACAGTGTTTCCAAGCTAATGGTACTGGTAGAAGATTTCTTCTTTGTGTAATCATAACTATTGGCTTCATAAATATTAGTGGTTTTAAAACGGGCCCCACCTTTGTTTTTTATTTCTACCTCATCATCTTTATTATCATACACTACAATTTTTTTTCCTTCTGAAATGTTATAAATATCATCATCTTGCCCTCCTATTAATCGTATTAAAATTGCTTTTTCTGCTACACCGTTTACTTCAAAAACATCATCATCGTCCAATCCATACAACCAAATCTCTTTCGTTTCTTCTGAATTAAAAACTCTATCAAATAATACATCGCCTTTTTCCCCATCCTTTATTCTATAGGCAATTATTTGAGTTTTTCCGTTAGGCTGACGGTTTATAACAAAATGATCATCTTTATCGGTCCCTGTCAACATTTGAAACTTTATAAACTCTTGGTAATAACGTTCTACGATATGTACTAGGTTTTCTTTTCTTTTTAGAAATGATTTTTTTATCTCGCTACTAGTTGTGTCTTGTACTTCCATAGGAAGGTCCTTAAAAGCGTTGTCTAAAATTTCTTCGTCAATTGCTTGTTGCATTTTTTTGGCCTCTTCCATCCAAACAGATTTATCACTTCGTTTAATAAGGGCACGGTCTAACTTTGAACCTGCCTTATTAAACCAAGCGACATCCTTTATATCTTCGTTATAAATCCCGAACTGATTTACTGAACCAGCTAATTTTCTAAGTAAGTTTAAAAAGCTACCGTCAAAATTGGCAAATACCTGATCTCGATCTCGCGGAATTGGTATGAACTGTAACTTCTCACCCTCATCTTCAAACTCTGACCAACGCCATTGATCGCTGTGCCTGTCCCAATCACCGATCAACATATCAAAAATACGTGCTCGAATATACGTCGCTTCGTCTAAGGTATGGTCCTCGTCTTCTCTAAGTTTTTCCAATAAGTCGTCTGTGCTCTCTACATTATCTGGATATCCAAAACTTTTACGGTTTTCATACTCTTCCGCAGGACGTTCTACAATCATATACAATTGATTACCGTAGTCTTCATTATATTTTCCTAAACGCTGCTGCTTAGGCACGTAATACAATTCTGGCGTGGTGTAATATACACCCGCTGCTTTGGCCAGTTTTGGAATTGCAAATGCCCCATAGGGATGTGCTGCTGTGTAAAAATCTAGAATTAAATCCTCAGGCACTGTATTGCTGAAATATTTCTCAGCGTCAATTCCATTAAAAGTTGTTGTTTCCAACAGTTGAACAGCACTCTTTTTAAGGGCACGCATATTATATTCTTTACCATCTTTTGTCACTAACCTTAAGGAACGTGTTTGATGTCCGCCTCCTGGCCTTACCACTTCTAAACCTCCATATAAAGTATCTAACAAGGCAGTTGCGGCTGTTACTTTTGTTCCATAAACATCGCGATAATGTTGTCCCCAAAAAGACTTGAAAAAATCAGATTTTTCTACTTTATCGATATCATAAACTGAAGCTGTATACGTTCGCGGATATGTTTTTGGAAACGATTCGGTTTCTAGTTCTCCAACAGTTTGAAAAATTTTTCTTCTGAATAATAGATTTGATGCGTCTTTTTTTTCTTCCGAAGCATAAAAAGAGACCCAAACACTACCTTTATCTGTTATTTCAACTGAAGCGAAACCTTGCTTTCCGTATGAAAAGATACCATTGTCACTTAACGAAACTGGTTTAGCACTAGATGCAGCTCCACTAACCAACTGTTTAAAGTTTCCTTCTTCGATATACTGAAGGTTTTCCTCGTGCCCTGAAACTATTAGAATGCGATGGTCGGGTTTATTCAGTAAGATTTCAAGCTCCTTCATAAGCTCACTATACCGATAGTTAAAACGGTTTTGCTTAGACACACCGCCTTGTGAACGAATTTCGGTAATGAGTGTTCCTACACCTGGAAAAGGAATATTCCCCTGCAACGGGAAAATATGGTCCCGAAATGAAAAGCGTCCTCCATGAAAACCATTTGTGAACATAGGATGGTGCATCGCAAAAATTATTATTTTATTGGCGCTTTTCTTTATTTCACCTGCAATTTCTAAGAGAAGTTTTTCACGCGTTTTAATCTGGCATTTATCATTCATATTTGGGTTTTTGTCCCAATCTTCAATAAACCATTGGCTATCTACCGCTATTAATTGTATGTTTTCTGAAAGCTCAATGCTCTCTAGAGGGCAACCGTTATTTGGGGTTAGGATATCGCCATCTTCAAAATTTTCTTTTAAGTAATCTTCAATGGTTTCCAGCCCTTTGGTTTTATTGAAATCCCATTCGTAATTTCCTGGTAAAAAATAAGGGGTAGCCCCAGTAGTTTTTGCTACTCGAATTTGAGGATCAAGTTGCTTTTTTAGTTTTTCTTCCTCACCGTCTTCAGCATCTATATTGTCCCCCATAAAAAGAACACTTTTTTCTTTGGAAGCATTCTTTGCAATTATTTTACTTAAAACGGATACCGTTGCTTCACTATTATTAGCCGCATTTCCTGTTACATAGATAGTATTTACAACCTCTTCTTGATTAAAAGTATCATCAATTGTTCTATCTAATCGTGTTTGTAGTTTTGAGGTCGCACAAGAAGCTAGAAGCAGAAAAGAAAGTACTAAGTAAAATGGGGATAATTTCATACAATATGTTATCTGGGTTCTTAAAAGTCAAATCCTAAGCCGAAAACCAAGCGAGCTCCTTCTACAGAGTGAAATAAGCTTGCTGAACCAGTTAAGCCACCGCTACCGTTTATCCAAAGACCGCCTCCATATGAGTTATGCCATTTTTCCGAATCAAATTCAGGTGTCCATACACGACCTAAGTCGGCCCCGCCGTAGAGACCTACTTGTAAAGGGATTAAACCTACTTTAAATTCGTCAAAGCTATATCGAACATCTGCACTTCCTACTAATGAAGACTTCCCTGTAAAGCGTTCTTCCCTAAACCCGCGAAGACCACTATTTGCACCTAAATTAATGCCCTGAAAAAATTCAAATTGACTCCCAAAGTTAAACTTTGCTCGTACATTGGTTTTTAACACCCATTTTTTATTGGTAGTTAAGCTATTGTAGAAACCGAGTCGGGTTTTTAAATACCCGAATACCCTTTTTAAGTTATCAAAATTAGCTGTTACCCCAGTATTAAGGTCAAACATCATCCCAATAGTTGGGTTTCTGGGATTATCAAAACTTCGGTAATTATAGATACCTTCAAGCGTACCGTATGGATCGAAGTTTTCAGTTTTATCTATTCTGCTAATATTGGTTAAGCCTGGTATTTCATTATTTACACGAATGGCTTCAAACTTACCTTGCAATTTAAAAAAGCTACCAAAATTTGAGTTACGTAACAATCCAGCTTTTGCCATAAGGGTTTGTATTTGAACTCTATTATGATCAAAACCTAAATCGTCTTCTGGGTTAATGGTCTCATTTCCGTAACCAAAATAATTTACCACGTAAGTAGGGCTTGTGAAACGACCACCAAAACTTAAATTTAATGTATTTCTAATATTGGCTATTTCTCCTTCGTAACTTATATCAAAACTATCACTATCAAAATAATACCCCACGTTTAAACTATGTCGGCGGGAAAAAGGATTTTGCTGAAAGCCATTTACTTGGTACACATACTGTAATCCTGCTCTATAGCCATCATCCGGGTTGTATCCAAATGCCGCTGCATACGCGTGTGTATTTTGAATATTTTTCCGGTAATCGTATGTGTTTAAAGTATATACATCGGTAAGTCGCAAATTACCCCCATTTTTAACCTCAACAGTATTTTCTTTACTTTCATGGTCATACACCTTTACTTTTTTTCCTTCAACTAACCGATACACATCGTTGCCGTGACCACCAATTAACCTTACGAATATTGGGTTATCGCCTGTTCCAGTCACTTCAAAAATATCTTGCTCATCTAATCCATAAATCCAAATCTGATTTGTTTCTGAAGCTAAAAAAGTACGGTCAGCCACTAACATTCCCCTATCTTCTGAAGGAAAATTATACGTTCTTACATTTGTTCTCCCATCAGACAATCTAGTTACCTGAAAGAAGTCTTTTTTATTGGTGCCTTCAATGGTTTGAAGCTTGGCTAAATATGAATAGTATCTATCAGCAATTTTTTCAAGGTTATCCCTTCGCCCTTTCAAAACAGTTACTATGTCCTGTAGGGATTCATCGTTAACACTTTCGGGGATAATTGAAAAAGCGGTTTCAATAATTGAGTCTGAAATTGAGTTTTGTAAGTTTTTTGCTGCATTAATCCAATCTTCCCTTCCTGATTTTTTTAGAAGAGCACGATCCAATATAATTCCTTCTTTATTAAACCATCTTATATCCCGCAGGTTTTCATTATATACCTGTTTTTCATAGGTTCTACCAAATATAGATCTTGCAATATCAAGCACATTTCCTTCAAAACTAGAAAAAGCATCATCCCTGTTTCTTGGTATGGGAACAAAGACATTTACACTATCTTGACGTAAGTATTCTGCCCATCTCCAGTGACCTGGTTCTCTATCCCAATCTCCCACAAGCATATCAAATAGCCTGGAACGTATAAAGTTTTCTTCATCTATTGACACTTCACGACCTCTTCGAAGTTTTATAAGGATATCATCTGCTGTTTCAATATCGTCCGGATACTCAAAAAGAGGCTCATCTTTCGTGCTTTCAGCAGGTTCTGTTGTAAGTAAATAAAGAGCATCCCCAAATTTTTCATTATAAACGCCTAATTGCTCTTGCTTGGGTATATAAAAGAGTTCTGTTTGATTATGGAATATCCTTGCGGCCTTTGCCAGTGTAGGAAGAGCAAGTGGTGCATATGGATGAGTTGCCGTATAAAAATCTACCCCAAATGTATTTTTAGGTGTAACTTTAGAATCTTCTTTATCTATTTCTTGTGTCTCTGTATCTTCTTCAAAAACTATTTTTTGGGAAAACTCTAAAGCGTTCTTTTTCATGGCCCGCATACGGTACCTATTCCCTCTGGTATCTTCTAAAATTAAAGCATTATACTCTTCATTCTCTGTTTCCCGTATTACTTCTAGCCCACCATAAAGCGTATCTAATGACGTGATTTTTGCAGTTACTTTATTAGTATAAGCATCTTTGTATTTAGCCCCCCAAACGGTTTTAAAAAACAATGCTTCACTAACACTATCTTGCTCGTATATAGCAACTTCTTTGGTAGGTTCATAATTATTAGGTAATACAGAAGCAGGATAGGTTTTGTTTGAAGGAAACACTTCTTTCTGAAATAAAAGTTTTGGTTGATTGTCTTTCGTTCCACCATAATATTTTACAAATGAAGAGCCATCTTCAAAAACATCAAAAATGGCAAAACCTTGGCCACCATAGCTAAAAACACCATTCTGCCCTAAAGCTGCGTATGATGATTTACCTCCAGAGCCTGAAAGTATTTGTACCAATCCTTCTTTTTCTACGTGTTGAAGTGTATGTTCATGACCTGAGGTAAAAACCACTCGACCATGCTTTTTAGCCAAAGAGGCCAAACGATTCATTAGCTTGTTGTAAAGTTCATTATATCTATCTTGAACCGAAACCCCTCCCTGTGAACGTATTTGTACCACTAAAGATGATAATATAGGTAAGGGAAACTTACTTTGTGTAGGGTATAAATGCTTTTCTAACGCAAAATAGCCACCGTGAGTTCCATTGGTGAACATAGGGTGGTGCATCGCAAAAAGAACCGTTTTATTTTTATTCTTTTCCAGTTCATTGGCTATTTCAATAAACAGTTTTTCCCGTGTTTTAATTTCACAATTTTTATTGAAATCTGGATCACTATTCCAGTCTTCAAGATACCACTGTGAGTCTATAATTAATAATTCAACATTTTCTGAAACTGAAAAACTTATTAACGGACATCCTCCTGTAGGTTGAAAAGCCAAAGAGTCTAAGTGTTTTTGAACGTATTCCTGTTCCCGCTTAAGACCAATTAACCCACCAGAATAATATTCATGATTTCCCGGAATAATATATGTCTGCCCCTTAAAGTCTTCTAATGCTTTAAACTGGTTGTCCATATAATATTCACTGATCTCCCTGTTGGGATGCCCTTCTGCTGGCATGCCATCATCGTAAATATTATCGCCTAAAAAAATAGCATGATCACTAGCTTTAGTTGAATTTTCCTTTAAATAATTATTAAAAATAGTAAGACCATCACTCATTCTATTTAGCGGTGAAATCCCAGCATCACCTACTAAATAAAAAGTTCGTTCTATTTTTTTATCTGTTGGGAAAGAAGGTTTTTCTTCCGGATTTTTATACTGCGGTTCATAAGTAGCACATGCACTTACTATAGTAATTAAAATTAAAAAAAGAGAGTTCTTTTTGAAACGCATACACAATAATAGTATTCTTATTTTACATTGAAAAAGCTACTTTGAAAGAAAACTGAACACCTTCATCTGAAGTAAAAACATTTACGGTACCGCTTAACAAGTCGGCAGCATTAATCCAAACACCTCCACCGTAGCTATTATGCCAAACATCTGAAGTATCATTCGGAATCCATACTCTACCCAAATCGTACCCGCCAAATACTCCTATTTGTACAGGTGTCACTGCTGTTCTAAAACTATTAAAGCTATATCGTAAATCTGCTCCTCCAGCTAATGCACTACGACCGGTAAAACGGTCTCTTCTATATCCTCTTAATCCATAGTCTCTACCTAATTGCGCGCCTTGATAGAATTCAAAGTTGTTTCCTACATTAAAGTGTCCAACTGCTTTGGTTTTTAAAACAACCTTTTTGTCTTTTGTCAAAGCGTTGTAAAAAGTTAACTTCGGAATTACATATCCAAAAACACGATCACTATCATCAATGTTTTGAGTTCCTCCTGCCGTTAAGCTTGCATGCATTCCTCTACCAGGATTGGCTTTATTGTCAAAACTTTCATAGGTGTATGTTCCTTCAGCAGATGCGAAATATTTTCTTTCCTCAACATCTGGGTATCCAATATCTGAAATGAATCTATCGTCGGTATCTTCTACTTCAACGCCTTCAAATTTCGCTTTAAATTCAAAAGTGCTTCCGTAGCGGCCATCTTTTTTAATTCCTAATGCTCCACCATAACTTCCTATACGCACTCGGTTATAATCTCTACCAAGATCTTCTTCATAATCAAGGTTTATAGTTTCATTTCCGAAGCCAAAAAAGTTTTCAGAAAAATTTGGGTTACGGAAATGCCCTTCGACTAAAAAGTTCCAATCTCCAAAAATGTTGGCAAACTCACCGCTATAATTTATATCAAAACTTTCAGTAGCAAAATAATACCCCGCTTTTATACTGTGCTTTTGTTTAAAAGGATTTTCTTGGAAACCGTGAACGGTAAACGTATCAGAAAGTCCAAGTAAAAACCCATCATCTGCATTGTAACCAAACGTAGGCAGTAAAAGGTTAATTGTTTTATTCTCTTTTACATAGTCATAGGTATTAAAATTGTAATTATTGGTGATTCTAAAAGCAGCCCCACCTTTATTCTTAATGGTGTTTTTCTTACTTTTTTGATCATAAACCTTTATTCTACTTCCGTTTTCGATATCGTAGGTGTCGTTATTTTGTCCACCAATAATTCGAATAAAAATAGGACGGCTACCTTTTCCTTTTACTTCAAAAACATCATCATCATCAAGACCATACACCCAAAGCTCTTTGGTATCATCTTTTGTAAACGTTCTGTCAAGAATAAGGTCGCCTTTTTCACCATCTTTTATTCTGTACGCCTTAATATTTGTTTTTCCTTCTGGCAATCGAGTAATTTCAAAAATATCATCCTTATCGGTACCCGTTAAGATTTGAAGGTTTGAAAAGTAATCGTAGTATTCAGAAGCAATTCTTACAATATTGTTGCGTCTCCCTTTTAGGTTTTCTTTAATTTCTTCAGCAGTTTCATCTTGCACTTCTTTTGGCAAGTCATTAAACGCTTGTTCAATCACTTCATCGGTTACATTTTCTTTAATGTATTCGGCTTGTACCATCCACTCTTCTCTTCCGTAGTTTTCAGCTAAGGCGCGGTCTAATTTTATTCCGGCGCTGTTAAACCATTTGGTATGTTCCAATTCTGGGCCATACACTTGAAATTGACGGGCTGTACTAAATAAAGCTCGTACCGCATCTAACAATCCGCCATCAAAATTTGCAAAAACCTGATCTCTATCCCTTGGTATTGGCGTATAAATCTTATCACCATTTTCATCTTCTTGCAAAGCAAATCGCCACTGGTCATTATGACGATCCCAATCTCCAATCAACATATCGAACATTCGAGCACGGATGTATGCTTTCTGGTTTATTTTATTTTCTTCATCTTTCCTTATTTCTTCCAACACATCATCTGTACTAATGATATCTTCTGCGTAATCAAAAATAGCTTCATCATATTCTTCGTCAGGACGTTCAACGATCATGTACAGTTCATCCCCATAGGTTTCATTAAACTTACCAAGCGCCTTTTGCTTAGGGACGTAAAATAATTTGGGATTGGTATGGAATACTTTCGCTGCATCTGCCAATTTTGGGATGGCAAAAGCTCCATACGGATGAGCTGCAGTATAAAAATCGAGGATTAAATCTTCCGGTAGCGTATTTTTAAAATCGCTTTCAATCACTTCGTTTTTAAGAATTACCGTTTGTAAAAACTGAACAGCACTCTTTTTTAAGGCTCGCATATTATAATCGTGACCTTCTTTATCTACTAAGCGAAGTGAAACCGTTTGATGGCCTCCACCTGCGCGTTCAACTGTTAAACCGCCATATAAAGTATCTAAATCTACTGTTGGTGCCAGTACTTCTTTGCCGTACACTTTGCGATAATGGTCGCCCCAAACTGTTTTAAAGAAGCCACTTCTATTTACCAGACTATCGCTATATACAGCAGCTTTTACGGTTTTAGGAAAGGTGTTTGGTAGTTTTGAAATATTATATTCTCTTTCTGGACCTATAATTTCCTTTTCAAATACTTTAGTTGAGCTTCCATCTTCTTCAGCCTTAAAAAAGGCAACTGAAGTTGAACCGTCCTTATAAATGGTCACTTTACTGAAACCTTGTCCACCATATGAAAACATTCCGTTTTCACCTAAAGCCGTAGCTGTGGCATCTCCGCCAGAGCCCGAAATAACTTGTTTTGCGTTAGCCCCTTCAATGTATTGCAATGAACGGTCGTGACCGGAAACCAAAACAAGGTTTTTATGATCTTTTACTAAAACTTCAATTCTCCCCATTAATTCGCTATAAGCTTCATTATATCTATCTTGAGGGGATATGGCTCCTTGGCTTCGTACTTGTGTAATTAAAGAAGCTACTCCAGGAACAGGTAATAGATGGTTTAGAGCAGGATATTTTCCACCGATTTTACCATTGGTGTACAATGGGTGGTGCATTGCTAAGATTATGGTTTTTTGTTTTGCTTTTTTAAGTTCACCTTCCAGTTCAACTAAAAACTTAGCTCGGTTTTTAATCTGGCACTTATCGTTCATTTTTGGGTGTTTATCCCATTCTTCAATATACCATTGTGTGTCAATCATTATTAAATGAACTGAATCACTGATTTCCACTTCTTCCAGCGGACATCCGTTGTTTGGTTCTAATACAGAATCTGAATTTAAAGCTTCCTTCAACAAGTCTTCTTCCAGTTCAAGACCATCGACACCAGATTTCCAGTCTAGGTTTCCTGGTAATACATTTACGGTTCCTTGAAAACCTTCAATAGCTTCTAATTGTTTTTTAATTTTTTGTTTTGCTTCAGCCTTAACAGGGCCATCATCTTTCGGCATTCCTTTTGGGTAAAAGCTATTGCCCAAAAATAACAAGTTGTTATCTTCGGTATTTTTTTCAGCTATATAGTTTTTAAAGGCTTGTAGCGTTAAGTTTTTTTCTGTTTCACCTATTGATATATAGCCCGCATCGCCTATAAAGTAAAATGTTCTTTCTATTTCTTTCCCGTCACTAGAAAAAGAATCTGGTTGGTAGGTTGAAGAGTATTGGGGTTGATAGGTTGCACAAGAGAAAAACAATAGTGCCGTGATAAAAGTTATAAAGATGTTAATTTTTTTCATAAGCAAATTAAAGCGTGGTATTTTTAGTAATTTGGATATTTAAAACTGAAATTTTATGAGCGACAAAGATATAATTGAAGCAGCGGATAATTTTGTACTTAACCTTTTTAAGGAAAAATTACCCAACACCTTTGTTTATCATAACTATTCGCACACAAAACGTGTCTATAAAAGTATAAACGAAATTATTGAAGACTCACAAATTTCTGTTAAAGATGCTACCATCCTTAAATTGGCCGCCATATTACACGACACAGGTTACATTGTAAAACGGGAAGGCCATGAAGAAGAAAGTGTGAAAATTGCACGCGAATTTTTGGAAGAGAAAGATGTTGAGAAAGATATTATCGATGGGGTTGAAAAATGCATCATGGCAACCAAGTTTAAAAATACAACTCCAAAAGATCATTTGGAAGAGATTATGCGCGATGCAGACTCGTCACATTTTGGTAAAGACTATTTTGAAGAGGCTAGCGAATTTTTAAGACAAGAATACATTGCCCAGAATATTAAAAATTATACTCCACAAGAATGGCGTGATGAAAACATCGATCTTCTTATAAATAAACACAAATTTTATACTTCTTATGCTTTAAACAATTGGCAAAATACAAAGCAAGAAAACTTGGCCGACTTAATTGGCAAGAACAAAAAGATTAAAAAGAAAATAAAGAAAGAAGAAGTTAAAGCAAAATTAAAGGCCAAATACAAAGATAAAAGCGTAGATCGCGGTATTCAAACCTTTTACAGAACGGCTTTACGTAACCATATTAAACTGAGTGACATAGCCGATACTAAAGCTAATATATTGCTTTCGGTAAATGCTATTATTATCTCGTTAGTGCTTTCTAATTTACTTTCAAAACTGGATAACCCATCTAACGATTATTTAATTATACCAACTGCAATCTTTGTTATTTTCAGTGCCGTGACGATGATTCTATCAGTAATTGCCACGCGGCCTAATGTTACAAGAGGTGAGTTTACTAAAGAAGACGTTGACAATAAAAGTGTAAACCTGGCTTTCTTCGGAAATTTCCACCGTATGGAACTTCAAGAATATGAATGGGCTATGGAAGAATTATTAAAAGACCGTGATTATGTTTATACAGCATTAACCAAGGATTTGTACTTTTTAGGTAAGGTATTAGATCGTAAATATCGTATTTTAAGATGGACCTATACCATATTTGTTACAGGAACTATTATATCGATATTAGCTTTCGCAATATCTTTCTATTTAGGCGGTTCTAGAATGTCTTAATTGTTGATTTCAGTAATTAAATCATTATAAGTATAGTATTCTTTTTTATTATCCTTGTCTTTAGAGTAAAGAACACTTACACGTATGGCTTTTAAGCCTGTAACCCCTTGTAAATCTTCAAGCTCTACAATATCAACATCTTTGTCAAGTTGTTTTTTATGTTGAAGGAATGATATATACTTTAAATACTCTTTTTCATCTTCTCTTTGTGAGTAAATAATAACGATTTTACCTTCTTGAGTTACGCGTTCTTCTGTGCCTTTGATATTTGCTTTATCAACTCGTTTTTTTACAACTTCGTAGCGGGCGTTGTATGTTCCATCAACATCAAAACGTTTTTCGTCCATTCTAAACCGAAGGGACAACGAACCATTAAATGCCAAAATCATTGAAGCTACATTTAACTGAACAGGCAACTGTTCTTTAAGCTTGTAATAACTGTTTTCCATTTCGCACATCACCTGTAATTGCCATAGCCTCAAGTTATATAAATAAACCTTGTTAAAGCTTTTATGTTTAGTAATTGCTTCGCCTATATACAAGTTATGCTCTACCCCGTCGGTTTTAAAGCGTTCAAAATAATGCGGGTACATTTTTTGAGCTTCTATTTGTTTTTTATCGATTATTGAAGCCATACGCTTATTGATAGTCATTACAGCGTCATCGTAATCTTTACGGTACTTATAAATTAAACCGCTATTATCATCTACTTGTTCATGGTAGTCTTTAATTAAATTCTCTAGGTTTTCACTTTTACTACTTAAATGCTTAAAAAGTGGGATTATTTCAGTGCGCAAGAACTTTAGTACTTGGCGCTCGCTATCCACCTGTAAGCCTTCTTTAAGCTCTTTAAGGTAATTTGAGATCCTAAATTCTAAATGCTCATAAATAGGAAGCGGCTCCAGTTTGTTTATTTTTTTTATAATTTCCTTGATTTGCTTCAATTGAAGTATTAAATCCTTAATGGTTGCATTATTTCTAGCTTCCGAAGAACCTTTTACATCAATTTGTCCATATAGCGGGTGTACATCCTCAAAAACAACTTCTCTAAAATACGTAGGGTTTCCTTGGGTAATGGAATTTAAATATCGTTTGGCTTCTTTTCTAAATTTCCAATGTACACTAGGGTGCAATGAAGTACATTCATCTTGAATGATCAATTCAAGTTTATTTTCTATTTGTTTTTTTCCACGAACTACCGAATCTACTAAAAACGGCATAATAGTATGCAGCTTATTGGCATTTATAGAGTTAAGATCGTTGATATTAGGCGAAACAAGCTCTAAAATACCTAATACTTTATCTTCTTTATTTACTATGGATGCTAAAATGGCACTTTTAATACCTTGGTCCTGTAGCTTTTTGTATAAAACATTTTCAGGATATAGTTTACGGTACTTTGGTACATTTGATATACAATAAAATTCCTTTTGCTTAAACAGCTTATAGTATGAAGCATCACATAGTGCTGTTTGGCAATGTTGCTTATCTTTATCATTTAAAATAAAGCTTTCAACATCCTTAAAAATAAATTTTTCGAACAGTTGATCCTCTTCATTAAACTCTGAAAATCCAATTTTTAAATCTTGTAGCTGAAAAATAGATTTGAAAATAGATTCAAATGTCTTAGTGCTATTTTCAGTTTCAGGATTATTACGTAACAAGTGAGATTTAAAGTCGGAGATAGATGCATCTAAAGTAACATCAAACATATTCGCGATTACGAACCCTTTAAAAATCCAACTTCCGGGAGGGAATTTTTCTTTCCAAAGTGCAATATTATCAAAGCCGTCCAAGAGCTCTTCAACATCTTCTTTAGTGATATCTTTTGCTTTATCAGTTGGTATAAGATCCACAAAATCCCCATTGTACAAAATACGGTACGTATGGTTAACGCCTTCGGCATCTGGTATTTTATAGTATAATGGGTTTTTAAAATCTACATTATAGCCATAATATACATTTAAAATAATGCTACAGCTCATTATGTATGTATAATCATCGTCAAAATTGGTAAGCTGCGGTGTATATTCTTCACCAGCTGCAGCAAGGATATCCTTATACCGTTTAGATGATTTGAAAACAAATTCCTGAAAAGGGATGGTGGCCAGTTTTATTTCATTTTCCTGTAATAAGGAGGAAAACAGCTCATCTAGAATAATGTCGATTTGTTCATCATATTTCTCAAATTCAGCCTTGGTAGTAATACCTTCTTCTAGAATAGGATACTTATCTGCAATTTCCAAAACAGCTTTTGCACGATCCCTAATCATTCTTTGAGGATCATCTAGGTGAGCGCGATACTTGTTAAAAAGCTTACTGAAGCTTACTTGCACCTTTAAAGGAAATTCACTGTTTTGTGTTTTCATTTTCAATTAATTAACCGCTAATTATTTTACTCTAAATTATAATTTTCTTTCTATAAATCTATCCGTTTTAACAAATTAACAATAATTTGAGAGTTGCATTTTTTTTCAGAAACAAATACTGTTATTTTTGCGCATACAAATATACCTATTATGAGACGATTATTAGTTACATTACTTACAACAACATTATTGATGTCCTGCGCGGGGGATAGCGACACATATACCCTAGAAGGAACAGCACAGAACTTTGAAGATGGCACCGAAGTGTATGTTTATAGTATCAAAGATAGCAACCAACCCAAGGTAATAGACACACTTACCATAAAAAATGGCACTTTTGAAGGCACATATCCAAAGAGTGACAGCATTTCTGTTAACTACATTAATGTAGAAGGTGTGCGGGCAAATGTTGTTTATTTTCCAGAAAATGTAGATATGAAGGCCACACTTTACAAAGACAGTATTGGTTCTTCTTTTGTTTCTGGAGGAAAACAAAATGAAGCTTTTACTTCTTTTTCTGAAAATATGCGCAGCATCAACGAGAAGAAACAAGCTCAGATGAAAGAGTTTAGAGCTGCTCAACAAAGTAGCGATGTGGCTGCCATTAAACAAATTCAGCAAGAAAATACGGCTTTAACAAAAGAAGAAACTGAATTTAAAAAGGAGTTTATAAAGAACAATAAAAATTCACTTTTTTCAGTGATGCTACTTTCTGAAATGATTACTCGTAAAGAGATGAATGCAGAAGAAGCGGGCGAAGTATTAAACAATCTTTCCCCTAAAGTAGCCGCTTCTCCTATTGTTACACAAGTTGAAGCAATGATTGCAAATGCAAGAAAAGCAGATATTGGCTCAATAGCCCCAAACTTTAGCGCCCCTACCCCAGATGGCGAAACCCTTTCTTTAAAAGAAGCAATGGGAAAATATACCATTATTGATTTCTGGGCATCGTGGTGTAAACCTTGTAGAGTTGAAAACCCAAACGTGGTAAAAGTATATGAAAAATACCATGATAAAGGGCTGAACATTATAAGTGTTTCATTAGACCGTCAAAAGCAAAAAGATAAGTGGATAAAGGCTATCGCCGATGACAATATGGATTGGCACCATGTATCTAACTTACAGTTTTGGCAAGACCCTATTGCAAGACAATATAATGTTAGAGCGATTCCTGCTACATTCCTTTTAGATGAAAACGGAAAGATTATCGATAAAGATTTACGCGGTCCTGCTCTAGGCGCGAAAATGGAATCTCTATTAGGTAGCGAGTAATTTTCTTACAACTATCTATTCTTAAAAGCAAAAACCTTGAAGCTATAAATTTAGCTTCAAGGTTTTTTTAAATATTTAAGTGACAACTTCTGTTAATTCAGTAAAAAGCTAACATTCACAGTTGCCTTTAATTTTATTTCTCCAGGTGCTATAGGTTGTTGTCCACCAGAAGCATCACCTTCCATCATAGCTGATTTGTACATTCTTGGCTGTGGATAATCCGTTTGTTGAAATTCACTAATCAATACAGCTTTACCTATAGTTTGATTAAGGACACCAGCATATTCTTCAGCTTTCATTTTGGCATTTTCAACTGCTTTTTTTCTAGCTTGGCCTTTTAATTCATCTTCATTTGAAGCTGAGAAGCTAACACCATCAATACGGTTAATACCACTCTGCAATAAGCCATTCATTAAATCTTCATATTTTGAAAGATCTTTCAACTTAATTGAAATTGCTTGGTTGGCGCTGTAATTATATGTTTTACTGTTATAGTCGTAGTTTTTATTTAACCTGATGTATTGTGTTTTTACATCTTTATCGTCAATACCCATTTTCTTGATAAACGAAAGTACTTTTGAAACGGTACGGTCATTTTCTTGTTTAATTATGGTGGCATCCTTTCCTGTGTTTTCTACACGAATATCTATGTTAGCTTCATCAGGAACTGTATTTACAATACCTTCTCCAGTAACCGATACGGTAGGTTGTTGTGTGTTTTGAGCGTGTGTCATCATCGTTGTTGTTAAGAGAATAACTAAAATTTGAAATGTTTTTTTCATAATATTCTTTTTTAAATTTTTCCGAGTTTATGTAATACAAATAATAAAATAATAGGAATGGCCAATACGGCAACAATCCATAATTGCGTTTGCAATAATATAGGTGCAAAGGCAATTGTTAATACATACCCTGCAATAGCCCCGCCAAAGTGTGCGTCGTGACCAATATTTCCTAATCTACTTTTCATTCCGTAGATGGAATACAGCAAATACAGGATACCAAAAATCCAAGCCGGTATGGAGGCGCTTGGGATGAAAATTAAGCCCAAGCCCATATCTGGATAAAACAATATCGCCGAGTATAAAACCCCGGTTACAGCACCACTTGCCCCTACAGCACTGTAATGGTATTCATCTTTATGAAAAAAGAAGGACAGTAAATTACCCACTATCAAACTGGCCAAATATATTAGTACAAATTTGATTACCCCAACCGAACTGATTACAACATTGGCAAAAAAGAACAGGGTAAACATATTAAAAAACAAATGTGCCCAATCTACGTGCAAAAAACCTGAGGTTACCATTCGCAGTTGTTCGCCACGGCGTATGCCGGCAATGTTGAATTTATACTTTTCAAAAAAAGAAAAATCATTAAAGCCTTTTAACGAGATAATTACATTGGCTGCAATGATGATGATAGTTGCAATGTGAAGTTCTGGCATGTCTTTTCGGTAGAATTATACAGTTATTATGCAATAAAATTAGTTAGTTTTGCGGTAAATTTATCTATGCAACGGCTACTTTATTTTTTGTTGTACCCACTACTTTGGCTTACTTCTATACTGCCTATGTGGCTGTTGTATTTTAAATCTACCTGCCTGTACATAATTACATATTATATAATTGGCTACCGAAAAAAAGTAGTTAAAAACAACTTAAAACTGGTATTTCCTCATCGTTCTTCGGAAGAAATAAACCGCATTACAAAAGGATTTTACAAACATTTATGCGATGTTATTTTTGAAACCATCAAAAGCCTTACCATTTCTGAAAAGGAAATAAGCAAGCGCTTTCAGTTTGAAAATTTAGAATTGTTAGAAGAATTGAAAGCAAAAGGAAAAAGTACCTTGCTTATGAGCGGTCATTATGCCAACTGGGAATGGATGGGGATTTTGAACAAAAAAACAAGTTATAAATGCTATGCTGTATACAAAAAACTGGACAACCCTTATTTTGACGCTTTAGTAAAAGGAACCCGCGAACGTTTTGGTGGAAACATAGTAAGCAATAAAAAAATTGTACCCCAACTATTTAGGGAATCGAAACGCAACGTGGAAACCGTTACGCTTATATTATCAGATCAAACCCCAAAACGAAACGCTTACAAGCACCGTGATACATTTATGGGCATCGATGTTCCAGTTTTTACTGGGACAGAAGAAATAGCAAAGCGACTGGACTTTGCCGCTGTGTATTTAAAAGTAAAAAAAGTAAAAAGGGGTTATTACAAAACTTCTTTTGAACTACTTACCGAAAACCCAAAAGAACTTCCTGATTTTGAAATCACACGTATGTTTTTAACGGAAATTGAAAAACAAATACAGGAAGAGCCAAAGTATTACTTATGGTCTCATAAACGTTGGAAGCATAGACTTCAATAGTTTTAGTTATTTGCTATCGCCTTAATTTCAGTAATAAACCGGTCTGCCAATGTATCGGCGTCTTTTTGAGAAGGACCTTCTGTATAAATTCTAATAATAGGCTCTGTGTTTGATTTTCGAAGGTGTACCCAATTTTCAGCAAAATCTATTTTAACCCCATCGATTGTATTGATTTCTTCTGAAGCATATTTACTTTCAATTGATTTCAAAATTTTATCAACGTCTAATTGTGGCGTTAATTCAATCTTTTTCTTGCTCATATAGTACGACGGATATCGTTTTCTAAGTTCGCTTACCGCTATTTTTTCTTCGGCTAAATGACTTAAGAATAAAGCGATTCCTACCAAGCTATCTCTTCCGTAATGTAATTCAGGATAAATGATACCGCCATTTCCCTCGCCACCAATGATAGCTTTGGTGTCTTTCATTTTCTGTACTACGTTCACTTCGCCAACGGCGCTTGCTGTATAGGTTCCCTTATGATTTTCGGTCACATCGCGTAATGCACGGGAAGATGACATATTGCTAACGGTATTCCCAGGATTGTGCTGTAAAACATAATCGGCAACGGCAACCAAGGTATATTCTTCACCAAACATTTCGCCTTTTTCGTCCACAAAAGCCAATCTGTCCACATCGGGATCAACCACAATACCAAAATCGGCGTGTTCGTCCACCACTTTTTTCATTAAGTCGGTCAAATGCTCTTTTAAAGGCTCTGGATTGTGTGGGAATTCGCCCGTGGGCTCACAAAACAACTCTACAGTTTGAACACCTAACGCTTTAAGAAGCATTGGAACCGCAATTCCTCCAGTTGAGTTTACACCGTCCACAACCACTTTAAGGTTTGCCTTCTTTATAGCTGAAACATTTACCAATGGTAATTCCAGTATTTCATCAATATGTAAATCTATATAAGCATCGTTGGTGGTAATTTTTCCCAAATCATCCACTTCAGAAAAATTGATGTTCTCAGCTTCAGCAATATTCAAGATTTCCTGTCCGGCTTCAGCATTTAAAAATTCACCGTCTTTATTTAATAATTTTAAAGCATTCCATTGTTTTGGGTTATGACTTGCTGTTAAAATAATTCCGCCATCAGCGTGTTCCATCATCACTGCCATTTCAACGGTTGGGGTTGTTGATAAATTAAGGTCAATCACGTGGATCCCCATTCCCACTAGTGTGTTCATGACTAATTGTTGCACCATTTCACCAGAAATACGGGCATCACGCCCCACTACAACACGATATTCATCTTTATTACGTTGTTTTTTCACCCAACTCCCATAGGCTGCTGCATACTTTACCGCATCAATTGGGGTTAAATTTTCACCTTGTGAACCACCAATGGTTCCTCGTATTCCCGAAATGGATTTTATCAATGTCATGAATTCAAATTTTTAAGCAAATATACTTTTTTTAAGACGCATTACTACCTCATGATTTTGTAAATTGTCCCGATGAATTTTTTGGCACATATCTATCTTTCCGGTGAAGATGAAGGCATTACTATAGGTAACTTTATAGCCGATGGTATAAAAGGCAAAAAATATAAGAAGTTTCCGCTTAAAATTCAGAAAGGCATCTTATTGCACCGCGAAATAGACACTTTTACGGATAGCCACCCAACCGTGAAACAAAGCACAGCAAGACTTCATGAAAATTACAGTCATTACAGCGGTGTGATTGTAGACATTCTATACGATCATTTTTTAGCGAAAAACTGGAACCAATATCACGAACTTCCATTAGATGTATATGTAGAAAATTTTTACGATTTGCTACGGAATAACTTCGCTATGCTCCCTACAAGAATTCAGCGTATGATGCCGTACATGATTGCGGATAATTGGTTGTTGAGTTATGCTACCATTAGGGGTATCAGTACAATTTTAGACCAAATGAATGTTCGTACTAAAGGAAAGTCGAAGATGAATTTTGCCGTATTGGAACTCGAACAATATTACGATGAATTTGAAGCAGAGTTTACTTCTTTTTTTGATGAATTGGTTATATTTTCAGAAGAAAAACTAAAAGAGCTATGAAAGCACTCTCCTACCTTCTTTTCTTTTTATTAATCCTTTCTTGTAAACAAGTTCCTGAAATAAAGGAAACGTCCTTTAAAGTTGAAAGAAAACCTGTAAAACCAGTAGTTGCCGATAGTGCAATGGTTGTGTCGGCTCGCAAAGAAGCTTCAAAAATTGGTGTTGAAATTTTAAAAAAAGGTGGTAATGCTTTCGATGCAATGATTGCTACAGAAATGGCACTGGCCGTAACCTATCCCTATGCTGGAAATCTGGGCGGTGGAGGTTTTATAGTCTATCGAACCCAATACGGCGAACTAGGAAGTATTGATTATCGGGAAAGAGCCCCAAAAGCAGCTGGTCGCGATATGTATTTAGACGAAAATGGGGTTTACAATACAGAACAAAGCAAAACAGGAGGCTTGGCGGTTGGCGTCCCTGGAACGATTGCAGGAATTTTTGCCGTTCACGAAAAACTGGGGTCCTTACCTATGGAAGTTATTTTACAACCAGTAATAGACCTTGCTAATTCCGGTTTTGCTTTGACCGAAGACCAAGTAGAACGGTTCAACGAATACGGACCCATTTTCAAAGAAGTTAATGGCGAAGAGTCCATCTATACAAAAAAGTACCTTGCTGGTGATACGCTAAAAAACAAAGCACTTGCTAATACTTTACAGCGAATTGTAAAAAAAGGACGGGCAGGTTTTTATGAAGGAGAAACAGCAAAAAAAATAACCGCTTTTATTCAGAAAAAAGGAGGGATTATTACAAAGGAAGACCTTAAAACCTATGAAGCCGAATGGCGTGAACCCGTGGTTTTTGAGTATAAAGATTTAAAGGTAATTTCTATGGGGCCACCATCAAGTGGCGGAATTGTATTAGGACAAATTTTAAATATGATTGAACCATATCCTATTGAAACTTATGTCCATAATTCGGCTAAATACATTCAACTACTTACCGAAGCCGAACGCAGAGCCTATGCAGATAGAAGCCACTATTTAGGCGATCCCGATTTTGTAACCATCCCTACAGATTCCTTATTGTCAAAAAACTATGCAAAAGAAAGGATGCAAAATTTTTCTTTTGAAACCGCAACCCCTTCAACCGAAATAAATCCCGGTAGCGTGCACGGCTATGAAAGTACCGAAACCACACATTATTCCATCGTTGATCAATTAGGAAATGCTGTTGCCGTAACCACGACGCTAAATGCTGCTTTTGGTTCAAAATTATATGTAAAGGACTTGGGTTTTTTCTTAAACAACGAAATGGACGATTTTAGTGCTAAACCAGGAGAACCAAATATGTTTGGATTAATTGGCGGCGAAGCAAACGCCATTGAACCTCAAAAACGAATGCTAAGCTCTATGACGCCCACTATTATTGAAAAAAATGACAGTCTTTGGATGAGTGTCGGTACACCTGGTGGCTCTACTATTATTACTTCAGTATTACAAACTATTTTAAATGTATCAGCTTTTAATATGAATATGCAAGAAGCGGTCAATGCCCCGCGTTTTCACCATCAATGGCTACCCGATGAAATTATTTTTGAACCTCAGGGTTTTTCAGAAAAGCTAATGGATAGCTTACATACAAAAGGCTATATTATCAATAAAAAAGAAACACCCATTATTGGCAAGGTGGATGGTATTTTAATATTACCAAATGGAAAATTAGAAGGCGGTGCCGATAAAAGAGGTGATGATACTGCCAAAGGTTTTTAACATAAACCTAAAATACCAGCACTTAATCGATACTTTTAGACCTTATATCTAATTGTAAGTATTTTACTACATTTTGTAGGAAAAATAGTTAATTTTGAGTGAGTTAAACAAGTATAAAAAAGCTGGGGAGCCTAAATTATATCACACAAATATTTTATCATCTATTTAATTTAGTACAAGTTTTACTTTGTAAGTACTTGTCATGAGTTTCCTGTGCTTTTGCATTAAAAATTACTTTTTTGCCAAACACCTATGAAGAAAAAATCTTTCTTTAAAGATTTATACGCCCTTATTCCACTAGTTTTTAGTGGGTTTCTTTGTATAGGACTAATTTTCATCCTTTGGCAAAAAACGACTTTAGTACTTCAGTTTGAAAACCAATTAATCGATCTTTCTTCAATTTTTATCAGTATAAGTGGTTTCCTATCCACTTTTATTTTATTGTACTTAATTTTATTTGCAGTTAATTTAAAAAAAGACAAAAAAATTGGAGTAAGTGGCTTAGAGGTTTTAAACCAGAAAATGCATGATTTTAGAGAAATCATAGAGATTTTACTTCGATCAAAAATGTGGTTACCTGGGCTGAAAGAATACATTGATGAAGAATTTGCCGGACTTACCTTTTTTCAGGTTAAAGAGTTTTACAAAGGAAAATCAAAATTGGCCATTGAGTTTTTACAAGAAAAAAATAATTACGCAGATACTGAAAACCTGTATTTGGAGTTAAAATCATTGTTACAAACAGACACTAAGCAAAAACACATTCCTGAAACCATTGCAAAACCAGAGTCTTACAAAAAAGAGCTTATTCAAAAATGGTTAGAGCACAAATGTGGATCTGGGTTATGGTACTACTTCGGATACAAATACGGAACCTATAAAGAGGCGTTAGACCTTGACGCTATCTACGAAAGGCATCAAGAAAAAATTATGATGCATGCTATTTCCATAGATAGCAAAGCTTTTGAAGATTCATCGTTTAACGAAGTGTTTTTATCAAAACTAGGAGAGTATATCACCAATGAAGTGTTGCCAAAACTGTATCAACTTCAGGAAAAATCATCCGAAAAATTACCTGCTATTTCTCGCTACTTATACCTCTTATTTTTGTTATTGGTATTTTTTGGTGTACTGCTTCCCCTAGCATTTTTCCTTTTTAACCTCACTATACTTTCATTGATAGTAAGCTATTCATTTGTAATTAGTGTGGTTTTCTTTATAAGTACAACTTTTTTCCGCTTTTTGAATAATTCCGTTAACTAGTAATACGTTTTCTTTTTCTTCAGAAAAACAATACCCCCAAGCCAAACCAAATTCTAAAATTTCAGTTCAAATGAGTACCTTTGCAAACTATGGCAAAAAATGAAGATTTTATTGAAGTTTTAGGGGCACGTGTCCATAATTTAAAGGACATTGATGTTAAAATTCCAAGAGATAAATTAGTTGTCATTACTGGTTTATCCGGTAGCGGAAAATCTTCATTAGCCTTTGATACTATCTATGCTGAAGGGCAACGCCGATATATTGAAACATTCTCTGCCTACGCCCGCCAATTTTTAGGAAACTTAGAGCGTCCAGATGTTGATAAAATTGAAGGCCTCTCCCCTGTTATTGCAATTGAACAAAAAACTACTAGTAAAAGTCCACGATCTACAGTAGGTACCATTACCGAAATTTACGATTTCCTCCGTTTGTTATATGCACGAGCCAGCGATGCATATAGTTATAATACTGGTGAAAAAATGGTGAGTTATAGCGATGAGCAGATTAAAAACCTGATTATTGAAGAATTCAATGGTAAAAAAATAAGTGTTCTGGCTCCAGTTATCCGCTCCAGAAAAGGACACTATCGTGAACTTTTTGAGCAAATTGCCAAGCAAGGTTTTGTAAAAGTTAGGGTTGACGGCGAAGTAAAAGATATTGTAAAGGGAATGCGTACAGACCGCTATAAAACCCACGATATCGAGATTGTAATTGACCGCTTAAAAGTTTCAACTGAAACAGAGAACAGCAAACGCCTTAGCGAAACCATAAATACCGCCATGTATCACGGCGACGATGTGTTAATGGTTTTGGATAACGAGACCAATAAAGCTCGATTTTTTAGTCGTTCGTTAATGTGCCCGACCACAGGAATTTCGTACCCGAATCCCGAACCGAATAACTTCTCATTCAATTCACCTAAGGGAATGTGCCCAAATTGTAAAGGATTAGGGACTTTATACGAAGTAAACCTCAATAAAATTGTTCCAGATGAAAGCTTGTCTATCAAGAAAGGAGCGTTGGCACCACACGGCCCTCAAAAGAAAAATTGGGTTTTTAAACAACTTGAATTGATTGCACAAAAGTTCGATTTTGAATTAAGTGATCCATTCAGTAAAATTCCTGAAGAAGCAAAAGAAATGATCTTCAACGGCGGAAATACAGCTTTTGAAGTAGACTCAAAAACCCTTGGGATTACCCGAAAATATAAAATAGATTTTGAAGGAGTTGCCACTTTTTTACAAAACACTTTTGAAGCAAATGAATCTAGGTCGCTTCAGCGTTGGGCAAAAGAATATATGGATAAAGTAATCTGTCCAGAATGCGAAGGAAGCCGATTGCGAAAAGAGTCACTATTTTTTAAAGTGAATGATAAAAACATAGCCGAACTTGCCCATATGGACATCATCGAACTGGCAAGCTGGTTTAAAAATATTGAAAAAGACTTAAGTGAAACACAACTTAAAATTGGTTCGGAAATTATAAAAGAAGTACGAACACGTATCCAATTTTTGGTTGATGTAGGATTGACCTATTTAGCGCTTGACCGAAGCTCAAAATCCTTATCGGGAGGAGAAGCGCAACGTATCAGATTGGCTACGCAAATTGGTTCGCAATTAGTTGGGGTGCTTTACATTCTTGATGAGCCTAGTATTGGTCTACATCAACGCGATAATAAAAAATTGATAGAATCCTTGGTTTCCCTTCGTGAAATAGGCAATTCGGTTCTTGTGGTGGAACACGACAAAGACATGATTGAAAGCGCCGATTATGTGATAGATATTGGTCCAGCGGCAGGAAAACATGGTGGTGAAATTGTTTCGGAAGGAACCCCTTCGGAAATATTAAAACACAAAACCCTTACCGCGGAATACCTTAACGGAAACAAGGAAATTGAAATTCCCAAGAAAAGACGGGAAGGCAACGGAAAAACCTTAAAGCTTTCGGGCGCTACTGGAAACAACCTAAAAAAAGTAACTGTAGAGTTTCCACTTGGTAAAATGATCGGTGTTACTGGAGTTTCGGGAAGTGGAAAATCTACTTTAATAAACGAGACGCTCTACCCTATTTTAAATGCCGAAATTTACAATGGCGTTAAAAAGCCGATGCCGTATAAAAAGATTGAAGGATTAGAGCATCTTGATAAAGTGATTGACATTAACCAATCGCCCATTGGTCGAACACCACGTTCTAATCCGGCGACTTACACTGGTGTTTTTTCAGAAATACGGAGTTTATTCGCTAAAATCCCTGAATCTATGATACGGGGTTATAAACCGGGGCGTTTCAGTTTTAATGTAAAAGGCGGGCGTTGTGAAACCTGTAAAGGGGCAGGTTTAAAGGTTATTGAAATGAACTTCCTGCCCGATGTTTATGTAGAATGCGAGACCTGTCAAGGAAAGCGTTTTAACCGGGAAACACTCGAAATTCGTTATAAAGGCAATTCAATCTACGACGTATTGAGCATGACCATTAATGAGGCGTGTGAGTTTTTTGAACACATCCCGAAAGTGTACCGAAAACTTAAAACCATTCAAGATGTAGGGCTTGGCTATATTACGCTAGGGCAACAATCTACCACACTCTCAGGCGGGGAAGCACAACGTGTAAAATTGGCAACAGAGCTTTCAAAAAGAGGAACCGGAAATACATTTTACATACTGGATGAGCCCACAACAGGTTTACATTTTGAAGACATCAGGGTATTAATGTTAGTATTGAACAAGTTGGTTAAAAAGGGAAACACCGTACTTATTATAGAACACAATCTGGATGTTATAAGAACGGTGGATTACATTATCGATATTGGTCCTGAAGGTGGAAAAAAAGGAGGAAAAGTAATTGCGAAAGGTACCCCCGAGGAAATTATTAAAAACAAAAAAAGCCATACTGCTCATTTTCTTAAAAAAGAACTACATTCGTGAGCAAAAGCTGGTAATTGAATAAAAGATAGTTGTGAGAAGATTAGTTTAAGCATCTAATTTACATTCAAAAAAAGATTACAGATTTTAAATTATGAGAAACGAACAAAAAAATAAAAACTGGAACTTAGTAAAAACCAATGATTCTTGGGCGATCTTCAAGATTATGGGCGAATTTGTAAATGGGTACGAAAAAATGAGTAGAATTGGTCCTTGCGTTTCTATTTTTGGTTCGGCCCGGACTAAGCCAGATCATGAGTACTATAAATTAGCCGAAAGAATTGCTGAAAAAATAACCAATAACGGCTATGGTGTTATTACCGGTGGTGGCCCAGGTATTATGGAAGCTGGTAATAAAGGGGCACATTTGGCCGGAGGAACTTCTGTAGGCTTAAATATTACATTACCGTTTGAGCAACATGACAACCCATATATTGACAGCGACAAAAGCATTGATTTTGACTACTTTTTTGTGCGTAAAGTAATGTTCGTTAAATATTCACAAGGCTTCGTGGTTATGCCAGGTGGTTTTGGAACACTTGACGAGTTTTTTGAAGCCCTTACCCTTATACAAACCCATAAAATAGATAAGTTCCCGTTGATATTGGTAGGTACAAAATTCTGGAGCGGATTATGGGATTGGGTTAAAGGCACACTACTTGAAGCAAACAACAATGTAAGCCCAGAAGATTTAGAGCTTGTTCATATAGTAGATCATGAAGATGAAGTGCTCGATATATTAAATCAGTTTTATAATGAGTATAATTTAAGTCCTAATTTCTAAAATATTCCCTCCCCAATATGCTTAAAAAGCTCTTAGTTTTCACATGTTTTTTAATAGGTGTTTCTGCAGTTTCGCAGAGTACCATTAAAACCATGTTTTATAACCTATTGGAGTTCCCTGAAGCCCTGCCCGGAAACAGGTCTACTATATTACAAAATATACTCAATGAGTATGAGCCAGATATTTTTATGGTCTGTGAGCTACAAAGTGAAGAAGGCGCTGATGAAATACTTAACGTTTCACTAAATAACGGAGGTTCAAACTATTCGAGAGCGCCTTATCTTGAAAATCAATCAGGATTTGCAGATTTGCAACAATTGATTTTTTTTAAAACATCAAAGTTCATTTTAATTTCTTCCGAAATAATAACCACCAACATTCGAGACATAAACAGGTATACTCTTAAAGTGAACACGACAGATGGAGATAGTGACCCTTTATTTATTGAGGTGTTTGTTACACACTTAAAAGCAAGTACTGGCGGGGAAAATGAAATGAAACGCTTACAGATGGCACAGGCGTTTACCAATAAGCTGGAAGAATTAGACGCTAATTCGTTTGTGATATTTGCTGGAGACTTAAACCTATACAGCTCTACCGAACCTGCTTACCAAGAATTATTGAACCCCTCAAATAATATCACAATGGTAGACCCTATTGATACTCCCGGTCTGTGGCATGCCAACGCAAATTTCACATCGGTACACACCCAAAGTACACGCTTAAATTCTGGGCCTTTTGGTGCCGGTGCAGGGGGAGGCATGGACGATAGGTTCGATTTTATATTGGTTTCAGAAAATATGCTGTCAAACCCTACGTTACGGTATATTGAAAACAGTTACAAGGCGTTTGGCAATAATGGAAATTGCTTTAACAAAAGTATTAGTAACAATGATTGTAATGGGACTTTTTCACAAGCACTTAGGGATAACCTTTTTAGCATGAGCGATCATCTTCCAGTAACTATGGAGCTTGAGACGGATAAAGAAATTATTTTAAGCAGTGTAAGTTTTACTGAAAACTTAACAACTATTTCAATTGAAAACACGCTGGCTAAAACCTTTTTAAGGATAAAAGTCCACAATCAAGTTCTTGATATAAATAAGCTTACAATTTATAATACATTAGGGCAAAAAGTTCTAGACTATAAGCTAAATAGTTCAGCAGATATTATTCAAATTCCTGTCTCACATTTAGCAAACGGTATGTATTATATAAAACCCGATACTGGGCATAAACCACTGAAATTCATAAAAACTTCTTGAAAATAAAAAATTTCATAACCAGTATTTGTTGCTTATTCGTGGTCACCATGTCCGCTCAATACGAAATTTCTATTGATGCAGAGTTAAAACCTGAAACCAAAAGCATACAAATAAGCCAGCAAATAGTGTTTGAAAACAGCTCAAACATAGCATGGCAAGAAGTTTATTTAAACGATTGGGGCAATAGTTTTTCAAGTAAAACCACCCCTTTGGCTAAACGTTTTGCCGAAAATTATAATAGCTCGTTTCATTTTGAAAAAAAGGAAGACCGCGGGAAAACAGACTTGCATAGCATAACAGACAACGCCAATAACCCGATAGTCTGGGATCGTGATAAAGTAGCAGATATTATCAAAATTATCCCGAAAACGCCCATAATGCCAGGGGAAAAATTTACGGTTAATTTAATGTACACCGTAAAGTTGCCAAGCACAAAGTTTACACGCTTTGGAGTAACTGGCAACAACAATTATAAACTTAAATATTGGTACATTTCACCTGCTGTTTTTGATGACGGCTGGCAGACTTACAGCAATAAAAACACGGACGATCTTTTTTTAACACCTTCCTCTTTTTCAATAGATTTTAAAATACCTCAGGAATATACTCTTACTTCAGACTTTAATATTATTTCTGAAACGATTTCTGAAAATCAAAAAAATATTTTACTTCAAGGAAAAGAACGTAATCAAGCTACAATATACCTTGAAAAAGAAACCTCTTTTGAAACTATAAAAACCGATAAACTTACTATTGTTACTAATTTAAAAGACGAAAAAGTTTCCCCTCAAATCAGTGCCCTTGCAGTTGACAGAGTTGTGCACTTTTTAGGAGACAAACTTGGTGAATATCCGTTTGAAAAAATGGTGATAAGCGAAGCAGAGTATCGAAATAGTCCTGTTTACGGTCTTAACCAGCTCCCTGACTTTATAAGCCCCTTCCCTGCCGGTTTTGAATACGATATGGAGCAGCTTAAATCCATAACCAGAAAATACCTTGAAACTTCTCTTTCCCTTAATCCACGAAAAGACAGTTGGTTAATTGGTGCATTGCAAATTCATTTAATGATGGAGTATGTAGACACGTATTATCCAAAAATGAAAATTATAGGAAGTCTTAGTAATTTCTGGGTGATCCGTTGGGCTCACGCAGCCGATTTAGAATTTAACGATCAATACCCACTATTATACCAGAATGTAGCTCGAAATAACTTACAACAATCCTTAACCACTTCTCGAGATTCGTTGCTGAAGTTTAATAAAAACATTGCAAATGATTATTATGGCGGTGCGGGACTAAAGTACCTTTCTGATTATTTAGGGAAAGGAACCGTTTCAAAAAGCATTAAAGAATTTTATTCTGAAAATAAGCTGAAACCAATTAAACCGACAACTTTTCAAGAAACACTTCAAAAAAATACAACCTTACCTATCAATTGGTTTTTTACAGATTATATAGATTCTCGTACCACTATTGATTTCAGAATAAAAGATGTTGAAAAACAAGGTGATTCCCTTAAAGTAACCGTTAAGAATACCCGTAAAAACAGCATGCCTGTTTCGCTCTACGGAATCAATAACGACAGTATTCTCTTTAAAAAATGGTTATTGCCTATTGACAGCACAGCAACGGTTACCGTACCCAAAAAGGACATTAGAAAACTAGTTTTAAATTACGAAAAAACAATCCCAGAATACAACCAACGCAACAACTATAAAGCCGTAAAAGGATTGTTTAATCGTCCGTTTCAATTTAGGTTGTTTCAAGATGTTGGTGATTCACGCTATAATCAGGTGTTTTTTATGCCGGAGTTTCAGTACAACTTGTATGATGGTTTCGTAGTAGGGCCAAAAGTGTATAATAAAACAGTACTGCCAAAAGGGTTTCATTATAAAGTAACCCCCCAAATTGGGCTCAAATCCAATACAATAATAGGAAGTGGATCATTAGTATATACTCAAAATTTAGATAAGGAGTCTCTATACTCGATGCGGTATGGGTTTGCCGGAAGCTATTTTTCGTACGACCGTGATCTATTTTACAGACGATATACACCGTTTATGACCTTCGCTTTCCGAAATAAGGATTTACGGAACAATGAAAAGCAATTTATCAACCTGAGAAGTGTAAATGTAATTAGGGATGACAATCCTAACGACCCAGATCAAGAGCCTAATTATAGTGTTTTTAATCTTCAGTACGTGTATTCTAACCCTAATTTGATTAATTATTTTAAAGGGGTGGTCGATTATGAAATTTCAGCAAAATTCAGTAAGATTTCTACCACTTTTGAATACCGGAAACTCTTTTTAAACAACCGTCAATTAAACCTTCGTTTTTTTGCGGGTGCCTTTCTTTTCAATGATACACGTGAAAATGAAGATTTTTTCAGTTTTGCCTTAGATAGACCAACAGATTACCTTTTTGATTACAATTACTACGGAAGAAGTGAACAAAGCGGACTTTTTAGTCAGCAATTAATAGTTGCTGAAGGGGGTTTTAAGTCCCAGTTAAAACCCAAGTTTGCCAATAGCTGGATTACAACATTAAATGCCAGTACCAATATATGGAAATGGGTATACGCTTACGGTGATGTTGGTTTAATACATAACACCGATCGAGGTACCCAAGGAGTGTTTGACACAGGAATCCGTCTAAGTTTAGTCGCCGATTATTTTGAGCTTTACTTCCCACTATATTCCAATTTAGGATGGGAACCAGGATTAGAGAATTATGACCAACGAATTCGTTTTATTGTTACCCTCGATCTTCGAACATTACTCGGTTTATTTACCAGAAAATGGTATTAATAAACTTACTGTTTCAGAAATATTAATTTAAGCTTTCATAACAACTTTGTTAAATCAAGGCTTCAAATTAAAGAATCCATACTGTTTGTAGAAATTAATTAACAGTTCAATAAGAATCATTCATTGCAAAACCCAGCTGTTTTCGCTACTTTTGTAACTCAAAATTTAGACTATGCAAACAGACCCAAAAACCAATAGTGACCTTTCCTTTGAAGATTTTAAAGCAGAAGTACTTTCTGATTATAAACTGGCAGTAACAAGCCGTGAATGCAGCCTTCTAGGTCGTCGCGAAGTGTTAACTGGTAAAGCGAAGTTTGGAATCTTTGGTGATGGTAAAGAAGTTCCACAATTGGCTTGGGCAAAAGCATTTAAAAATGGCGATTGGCGAAGCGGGTACTACCGTGACCAAACGTTTATGATGGCGATTGGTGAGTTGACAGTTCAACAATTTTTTGCAGGTTTGTACGGGCATTCAGATCTAGATGCAGACCCAATGAGCGCTGGACGCCAAATGGGAGGACATTTTGCAACACATAGTTTAAATAAAGACGGAAGCTGGAAAAACTTAACCGCTCAAAAAAACAGTAGTGCCGATATTTCGCCAACTGCAGGGCAAATGCCGCGTTTATTGGGATTGGCACAAGCTTCAAAAATTTTCAGAAACGTTAAAGGCATTGAAGATAAAACCAACTTCTCTATCAACGGAAATGAAGTTGCTTGGGGTACCATTGGTAACGCTAGTACGAGTGAAGGCCTGTTTTGGGAAACTATCAATGCCGCGGGTGTATTGCAAGTACCTATGGTTGTTAATGTTTGGGATGATGAATACGGTATTTCGGTTCACGCAAAACACCAAACTACTAAAGAGAATATTTCTGAAATATTAAAAGGATTTCAACGTACCGAAAATGAAGAAGGTTACGAAATTATCCGTGTGAAAGGATGGAGCTATTCAGAATTAATAGAAGCATATCAAAAAGCAAGTAAAATAGCTCGTGAAGAGCACGTCCCTGTTTTAATTCACGTGCAAGAATTGACTCAACCACAAGGTCACAGTACTAGTGGTAGTCACGAACGGTATAAAAGCAAAGAACGTTTAGAGTGGGAAGCCGAGCACGACTGTAATGTACAGATGCGTAAGTGGATGATTGAAAATGATATCGCTACAGACGAAGAGCTTTCTGAAATAGAAAAAGTTATCAAAAAAGAAGTTCGTGATGGTAAAAAAGCAGCGTTAAAAGCCTTTTTAGCACCACAAAAGAAAGAACAAAAAGAAGCGGTAACACTTTTAGGTAACTTAGCCGAAAGCAGCCAGAATAAAAACTTCATTGAAAAAATAAAGAACGATTTAGCTTCTGATACAGAACCACTTCGTAAAACAATATTAGGGGCCGCGAGAAAATCACTTCGATACGTTACTACTGAAGATTCTTCAGAAAAAAGACAACTAATCGATTGGATTGAAAACTACTACGAGTTAATTCAGCCAAAATACAGCGCTCATTTATATTCTGAAGCAGAAGAGAACGCTAAAACAATTTCCGAAGTAAAACCAGAGTATAATGATGACGTAAAAGATGTTGATGGTCGTGTGGTACTTCGTGATAATTTTGATGCTATTTTCAGTAAACATCCAGACACGCTAATTTTTGGTGAAGATAGTGGTGAAATTGGTGATGTAAACCAAGGTTTGGAAGGCATGCAAGAAAAATATGGAGCATTACGAGTTGCCGACGTAGGTATTCGTGAAGCGACTATTTTAGGACAAGGTATCGGGATGGCTATGAGGGGCCTCCGCCCTATCGCCGAAATCCAGTATTTAGATTATGTGCTGTACTGTCTGCAAATTATGAGTGATGACTTGGTAACACTCCGTTACCGAACGAACGGCACGCAAAAAGCACCGCTAATTGTCCGTACAAGAGGACACCGTCTTGAAGGTATTTGGCACAGTGGTTCGCAAATGGGTGGTTTAATTCATCTCTTGCGCGGTATGTATGTTTTAGTTCCTAGAAATATGACAAAAGCTGCCGGTTTTTACAATACGTTGTTAGAAACTGACGAACCTGCTTTAATTGTCGAATGTTTAAACGGCTACCGATTAAAAGAGAAAATGCCTAATAATTTGGGTGAATTCCGCACACCAATTGGTGTAGTTGAAACCATAAAAGAAGGTGAAGATATCACCTTGGTTTCCTACGGAAGTACACTTCGCGTTGTTGAAGAAGCTGCTAAAGAACTGCAACAAGTTGGTATTAATGCTGAAATTATCGATGTACAATCCTTACTTCCGCTCGATCTTAATGAGGATATGGTAAAAAGTGTCGCCAAAACTAATAGACTATTAGTGGTAGATGAAGATGTACCGGGAGGTGCTGCTGCATATATTTTAAATACCATTGTAGAAAAGCAGAATGGATATCGCCATTTAGATAGCAAACCACAAACGTTGACTGCAAAAGCACACCGTCCAGCGTATGGAACCGATGGTGATTATTTCACCAAACCATCTGTAGAAGACGTTTTTGAAAAGGTATATGCCATTATTCACGAAGCAAACCCAGAAGACTTTCCAAAGTTAAGATAGTCGTTCAAAAACTAAGCAATAAATGGTTAAATCTAATTCTTTAGATGCAAAGTAATTATAAAGGCCTATCTATTAGGTTAAAACTTATAATCCTGTTCATTGATTATATTATAGTTATTAGTCTTATTTCAATTTTAGACTTGACTTTTAAATTAGGAGAAAAAAATCCTTGGATTTTTTGGGCTTCTGTATATTCAATTTATTATGTCTTGCCAGAATTATATTATAATAGAACTTTAACTATGAAGTTTTTTGGTGTTAAAATAGGTAAAACCCAAAATAGGTTAAATAGAACTTTTTTATTATACTCTTTTTTAATTTTTCTTGATAGAATTGTATTATTAATCATTTACATTTTTAGATTGTTGCTTCAAGGCAAAAGTAATTTACTTATCAGTGAGAAGTATAGCGGATTAAGATGGTTAAAAACTAATGAGTAGTTATGTATATACAGTTATACAAGAAGCAAACCCAGAAGACTTTCCAAAGTTAAGATAGTCATAAAGTACTGTTTTTCTAGCTGTTATATTTGTATCTTTTATTGAATTTATAAAGATAACGACTATGAAAAACAGTACTTTACTAATTATATTATTACTCTTCTTTCCTTTCTTTACGAAAGCCCAAGATGTCAATTTATCTCAGCCAACCATTGCTGAATCTGAAGTTCCACAAGCGGTACTAACAAACCAAGACACACTTTTTCCGGGTGGTTTTATATCAGAGTGGCAGCTTCAAAAGGGGTTTGATGCCGCAGATGATAAAGCCGTACGGTATATTTCAAAATTTGAAGAAGACGGGAATCCTGGTTCTTCCGCTTCGTATCTAACAGATGGTACATTGATATTTCATTCAGAATATATGGAAGCAGGAACCATCCCTGAAACAGTCCGGTTGAAACTTCAATTTGATTACAAAGATTTTGATGTAAAGTATGCCGATTTTATCACGGTTTATTTTCCTGAAAGAGAAATATATCGTGTACATCTTAGGAAAGACACAAGTGTAAAACATGCTTTTTATGATATAAATGGAAACGAAATCCCAGAAAAAGCACTTCCAATCGAAATAATTTTATTTGACCGTTAAGCCTTTATTTTAAAACACTTAAAACCGATTTTAATTGCAAAAAACAAAATAATTGATGATTAAAATTTGGAATCCTCGTTTTTTTTATTGAATATTTACAAATAATCATAAAAGACAAAAACAAGTAGTATGTTACTTTTCAACTTAAATAATAACAATAATAATAACCCGTTGCCGTAGCAAAAACTTGTCGCGATATATAGCCCGTCAGGTTTTTTTAACTTGACGGGTTTTTTTGTGTTTTAAAACTACTAACCAATAAAATATAGAAATTATGTGTGGAATTGTATGTGCCTTTAAACTAAAAGAACCAGCAGAAGCCTTGCGCTTGCAGGTATTGTCAATGAGTAAATGTATCCGTCACCGAGGGCCGGACTGGAGTGGTATTTTTGATAATGATAAAGCTATTATGGCCCACGAACGTTTAGCAATTGTAGATCCTACTTCAGGAAAACAGCCGCTTTTCAGTAAAGACAAGAAGTTTGTATTGGCTGCCAATGGTGAAATTTATAACCACTTAGAACTACGGAAGCAGTTTGAAGGGAAGTATGAATTTCAAACAAAATCTGATTGTGAAGTAATCTTACCCCTCTTCAAAGAAAAAGGAGGCGATTTTTTAGATGAACTAAACGGAATCTTCGGCTTTGCCATTTATGATGTTGAAAATGATGAGTATTTAATCGCCCGCGACCATATAGGAATCATTCCATTGTATATGGGCTGGGACCAAAACGGAACTTTTTATGTTGCTTCAGAATTAAAAGCTTTGGAAGGTATCTGTACAAAAATTGAACTCTTTCCCCCTGGACATTACCTCTACAGCAAAGAAGGCGAATTAAAAAAATGGTACACCCGCGATTGGATGGAATATGACGCTGTAAAAGACAATGAAACTAGTATTGAAGAATTGCGTGAAGCTTTAGATGCCGCTGTGCATCGTCAATTAATGAGTGATGTACCATACGGGGTCTTACTTTCCGGCGGACTGGATTCTTCCATTACCTCAGCTGTTGCCAAAAAATATGCTGATAAACGTATTGAAACCGGTGACAAAGAAAATGCTTGGTATCCAAGGTTACATTCTTTTGCCATTGGTCTGGAAGGAAGCCCAGATCTAGCTGCCGCTCAAAAAGTAGCCGATCATTTGGATACAGTTCATCACGAAATAAAATTTACCATTCAAGAAGGTATTGATGCGATTCGGGATGTTATTTACCATTTAGAAACCTATGATATTACTACTATCCGCGCTTCTACACCTATGTTTTTAATGGCCCGGGCCATCAAAGCATTAGGTATAAAAATGGTGTTGAGTGGAGAAGGTAGCGATGAGATATTTGGTGGCTATCTATACTTTCACAAAGCACCAAATGGAGAAGAGTTGCATAAAGAAACCGTTAGAAAATTGGATAAGTTACACCAGTACGATTGTTTACGAGCCAACAAAAGTTTGGCTGCTTGGGGTATTGAAGGCCGGGTTCCTTTTTTAGATAAAGAGTTTATGGATGTAGCCATGCGCTTAAACCCAGATGATAAAATGATAAACGGAGAGCGCATGGAAAAATGGGTGCTACGAAAAGCATTTGAAGATATGCTTCCTGAAAGCGTTGCTTGGCGCCAAAAAGAGCAATTTAGTGATGGTGTGGGATACAGCTGGATTGACACCTTAAAAGAAATGGTTAACGAGAAAGTAAGTGATGAACAAATGGAAAACGCCCATTTTAAATTTCCTATTCAAACCCCTACCAGTAAAGAAGAGTTTTACTACCGTTCTATCTTTACTGAACATTTTCCAAGTGATACGGCGGCGTTGAGTGTGCCATCTGTTCCTTCGGTAGCTTGTAGCAGTCCTGCAGCGTTAGAATGGGATGAAAGTTTTAAAAACATGAACGACCCTAGTGGACGGGCTGTTGCAAACGTTCATAGTGATGCGTATAGCAAGTAATCATTATTAAAGCTATTAATTTAACAAATAGCTCTTTGGTTGCTAATTTAGCGTTAAATAATTTTTAAACGCCTCGGTCTCATCGAGGCGTTTTTTTATCTTATGCTTAGATAAAATTATTAAGAATATATCAAGCAATAAGAAGAACAATGGAGGTATCTGAAACTTCAAAAAAAACAGAACAAATTTTAAACGATTTAACCCCCGGCGAACGCACTGTTTGTCCATTGCCGCATGACGGGTATCTATTTTTGGAACACGATGTACCATCCCTGCTTATTTATAGAAAAAAACCAGATGATAAAGCTACTTTACGCTTAGCTCGAAGCGGTGCTTCCTATTTAATTATTGGAGAGGAAAGTTTTGATTTTTTTCAAGAGTTTATTTCAAAGCTTACCGAAAAAATGGCTAGCAAATTCGGTTCTTTTATACTATTGGAAATTTTCAGTGGAAACACCAATAGCACCGAGTTTGTAATACGAGGACCTTCGCACAAATTACCTGTCTCGTTAGATGTTTTAAAAGACGAGCTCTGTAAAATCCCGAGTAGAAAATACAACGTACAACTTACGGCACGCATTGAGCAAACTAAACAACGTCAACTTGAAGAAGTTACACCGCTTTTTAGTATTGAAGACATCAAGGCAAAAGGAGGAACTTTAATAGGTCTTGAAGTCCCTCCCGTTTATCGTGATGTACATGATAATGTGTATCCTGTTTACTTCAGAAAGTTTAGGGACAGTTTTGTAGAAGCGATTCAAAAAGCCATTTTTGAGTTTGTAAGGGTACAGACTACGTCAAAACTGGCTAATTTTCATGCATTAGGAAAACGTGATATTCATTCCGAAGTATTTAAAATTGACAAACAACTTACCGAAATTGAATCCAGTTATCAATTTTTGCTGTTAGTAGCCCCTGTAAATATTCAAGCACTTAGAGAACGTTTTTTCGAAACTAATTTTGAAGAAATAAACACCTATCACTATCGTTTGCTACCAGTCGATCCAGATTTGCTAAAACGTAAGTTATACAACTTAAGGATTGATGAAATTGATGACCCTGCCCTTTCCTATCTCTTTGATGAAAAACGTGAAGAAATAGACCATCAACTCACTATGTTAAAAGAACGCGATTCAAAAAATTTCTTTTATAGTAGTGTTCGTTTGTACAAAGGACTTGAAAAAAATGTATTGACCGAAGCTAAGCTTATTCTTCAAAATATTTCTGAAGACCATACACAAGAAGATCGCCTACTTATCGACGCCAATGCTTTTGCAAAATTAGCGAAAGAAGAGTTTAACTATTTTAAGAAGCAGGCACCCGATTACCAAGGAAAAGTCCATATTCGAGATGATGTTAATATTATAATGGTTTCGCGAGGTGAATTGTATTTACCGTCAGATTATAAAATGACACAAAACGGAGCAAATGCCTTATTGCAACACGAAATTGGCACCCATGCTCTTACCTATTACAACGGCAGCCAACAATCATTAAGTCAAATGGCGGCAGGGTTTGCAGATTATGACGCTCTTCAGGAAGGCATTGCAGTACTTTCAGAATATTTAATTGGCGGCTTATCAGGCAATCGGCTTCGTATATTAGCCGGAAGGGTAATTGCCGGTAATGCTTTATTAAATGGAGCTCACTTTAAACAAGTTTTCAACTTGCTACACAGAGAATACGGTTTTTCAAAAGAACCAGCTTTTAATATTACATCCAGAATGTTTCAGGGAGGTGGCTTTTTAAAAGATATTATTTACTTAAAAGGATTGGTGGAGCTTCGAGATTATTTAGTTGATGGTGGCGAACTGGAACCTCTTTTGGCGGGAAAATTTGCTTTAAAACACGTTGATGTAATCAAGGATTTAACCGACAGGGGACTTTTAACACCACCTAAATTAAAACCTAGGTATATAGAACAAAAAGACTTTAAACAAAAAATTGATAAACTAAAACAAGGGCTGGCCCTTTCTAAAATGATATAAAAATGAAGATATGTTTTGTAATTAGCGATATAGAATCCGAAGCTATAGGAACTTCGGTAGTGTTAATGAAAAAAGCACACGAGAGAGGGCACGATTTGTACGTAATGAGCGTAGGTGACTTTATTTTTCACCATGACAAACCCATCAGTCTGCGATGTAAGAAAGTACCAAAAGCACCAAAATCCAGAACAGTAGAAAAATTTTGGGAACGCGTACAGGATGAAGAACTGAAATATAAAGTGATAAGCAGTTCAGATCTTGATGTACTTTTTCTTCGGAATAATCCAACTGAGGAAACAGATGATAGACATTGGGCCGAGCATAGCGGAATTGCCTTTGCCCGTATGATTCAACAAAGCGGCATTTTGGTATTGAACGATGCTTTTGCCATGTCCCATGCTTTTATTGACAAACTATATTTTGAAGAGTTGCCTTCCATTATAAAACCAAACAGTTTAATTACCCGAAATAAAGAAGATTTATTGAAGTTTTGGAAAGACAATGGTAAAAAGATGGTATTAAAACCCTTGGAAGGTTCGGGAGGTCAAAATGTTTATTTAATTGATAAAGACAAAAAGAACCTCAATCAAATTATCGAAACCATTACCAAAAAGGGATACGTAATCGCACAAGAGTTTCTACCAGAAGTTTCAAAAGGTGATGTGCGCGTCATTTTAATGAATGGTAAAATTTTAGAAGAAGATGGTGAGCAAGCAGTTATACGGAGGGTAAATAAAGATGATTCTGAATTTAGGAGTAACCTCGCTCTCGGTGGAAAAGCTGAAAAAGGAAAGTTGACAGACGAAATGCAACGAATTGTTGATGTTACGGCACCTAAATTAATTAGGGACGGGCTCTTTTTTGTTGGACTGGATATCGTTAAAGATAAGTTGATTGAAATAAATGTACTAAGCCCCGGCGGATTGGATTACTGCAACGATATTGGCCTGCCAGACTTTACCGAGACAGTAATCAAAGCCATAGAACGAAAAATAGAACACAAAACACATTATAAAAAAAGTCTTTCCAATCGGCAATTGGCAACGATGGACTAGATAGATAGTAGATGAAATTAAATAATTGCTTCTGAAGCTAAAAAGATATATTTTGAAGAAAGAAATTTCAAGGATAATAGGAAAATATAGTAGTAACAACAAAGGTCCTTTGCTGTTTGTTACCGCGGGAATCCACGGTAATGAACCCAGCGGAATCATCGCTTTAGAAAAAGTCTTTGCTGAACTTTCAGTTTCAAAACCTGAAATAAAAGGGACTATTGTTGGGGTTGCCGGTAATAAAAAAGCACTTAATAAAGAGGTTCGTTTTATTGATGAAGATTTAAACCGAACTTGGACAAAAGACAATATTGAGAACCATATTACAGACACCAATGAAAAAGAGGAAATGTTTAGTATTATTGAAGTACTGAATAACTACCCTGCTTCAGAGTATACAAAACGCTATTTTTTAGATTGCCACACTACGTCATCAGATAGTTTACCGTATGCTTCGGTGCAAGATGTACACGATAACGATAGTTGGGCACACCACTTCCCTACTCACATAATTAGAGGGTTTTCAGATATCGTCTATGGAACTACAGATGGGTATATGAGTCGACAAGGTTTAACCGGTTTTGTATTAGAAGCCGGACAACATGATGATCCAGAATCGATAATAAATCACGAAGGCACTATTTGGATTGCACTGCAAGAAGCTTGTGATTTAGATTTAAATAAACTTTCAAAGTTTCCTGAATCAGTTTCAAAACTTCAGAAACAAAAAGAAAATCAAAAAACATTTGAAATAGAATACCGCCACGGACTTGAAGACGATGACACTTTTTCCATGGAATCAGGTTATAAAAATTTTCAGCAAATTAAAAAGGGAGAGTTATTAGCGCATCATAATGGTAAACCTGTTACGAGTGATTGGAATGCATATATTTTTATGCCACTATACCAATCGCAGGGAAATGATGGTTTTTTTGTAGTAAAAGAGATATAACTTGCTCTTTTTAGTGTGATTTTCTATATTCATATAGCAATTTATTAGAAAAAGTTCTGTTATGATATTGAGTTGAGTTTATAAGCTTTATCTTGCAAACTTTAGTCCCAAAAATTAATAATTTCAATAATTTATAGAGAATGGATTTTACAAACCCGTTAGTATATGGGGTACCTTGTTTTTTAGGATTTATTGCATTAGAGCTTTCTTACAGTAAAGTTTTTGATGATAAAAGCCTCTATAAATGGAGAGACTTCTTTTCTAGTTTATCCCTTGGTATAGGCTCTGCTATTTTGGGAGCGTTGATTAAAACAGTTTCCATCATCCTCGTTTTTAATTTTGCGTACGATATTTTTAATCCTGTTGTAGACGGTGTCCGCACCAATATTATGGGTTACGAATCATTCGGGTATGCTTGGTATGTATGGATAATCTGTATGTTGTTAGATGATTTTACTTACTATTGGTTTCATAGGCAAAACCATATGGTTCGTTTTCTTTGGGCAGCACACATTGTTCATCACTCATCCGATAATTTTAATCTGGGAACTGCAGTTAGAAACGGTTGGTTTACCATATTGTACAAACCGTTTTTCTATGTTTGGATTGTCATCATCGGCTTCCCACCAGAAATGTTAGTGGTTTGCTTAGGTATTGAAGCGTTGTGGCAGTTTCAGTTGCACACTAAATACATTAAAAATTTAGGTTTTATTGAAAAGTTCATCAACACCCATACCATGCACCAAGTACACCATGCTTGCAACATTGAGTATATGGATAAAAACCACGGCGGTATTTTAAACGCTTTTGATAGAATATTTGGTACTTGGAAAGAACTGGATAATGATATTGAAATTCAATATGGAGTTTCTACCCCACCAAACTCTTATAATCTCTACGTAATTTTAATGCACGAATACCAGAACATTTGGCAAGACATGAAAAAGTCTAGCAATTGGTACCACAAATTCATGTATGCGTTTGGCCCTCCAGGTTGGAGCCACGACGGTAGTACTTTAACGGTAAAGCAAATTCGCAAAGAAATGGCTAAAGAAAAACTTGAAGCGGAAATTAAAGAAGAAAAAAAGGAGAAAGAGTTGAAGGTTGCTTAGTATTTTTTATTTCTCATAAAACCGATCAGAATATACTTCTAATAACTTGTTATAAGTTTTATCTTCCACTTTAATTAAGTGTTTTTCTAGCCTGTTAGTTATTATACGAACCTTGTTACTCGATATAAAGTAAGACTTTAGACGAACTAACTTTAAAATTTTTTGTCGAGGCAAATCAATCGTTTTGTCTTCAACGTTAAACTGAATTCGATCACCCTCAATAATTAAGTTAGTTTTAGTCCATTTACGCAAATTTGATAGTAAAAACCCTATTAAAGTAAGTAGAACCGAAAATTCGAGTCCTGTGTAAACATAGTTGTTCATTACTTTAAAATAATAAACAAAACTCATTTCTGAAGGAAGGCCTTTTACTGTATATAATACTACAAGAAAAAAAAACAAGCATAATAAACCTATTAGGCCAATCCACAATCCAAATCTTGTTAGCCAAAATTTGTTTCCAACCTTTATTATATCACTTTCCACAGAAATTGATAAATTTTAATCTCATTAAAAATTAATTAAGGCAACCACTTTTTATCAAAATTAGGTTTTCTTTTTTCTAAAAAGGCATCTCGACCTTCTTTTGCTTCTTCGGTCATGTATGCTAAACGTGTAGCTTCCCCAGCAAACACTTGTTGCCCGACCATTCCGTCATCGGTTAGGTTCATTGCAAATTTTAGCATTTTTATAGAAGTTGGTGACTTTCCTAACACTTCTTGCGCCCATTCGTAAGCAGTTTGTTCTAATTCGTCATGTGGGATTACCGCATTTACCATACCCATTTCAAAAGCTTCTTGGGCGCTGTAATTTCTTCCGAGGAAAAATATTTCACGTGCTTTTTTCTGCCCTACCATTTTAGCTAAATAAGCACTTCCGTAGCCTCCGTCAAAACTGGTTACATCGGCATCGGTTTGCTTAAAAATAGCATGTTCTTTACTGGCTAACGTCATATCGCAAACCACGTGCAAACTATGACCGCCACCAACAGCCCAACCAGGAACCACGCAAATTACAGCCTTAGGCATAAAGCGAATTAACCGTTGAACTTCCAGGATATTTAAGCGATGGTATCCATCCTCACCTACATAACCTTGGTGTCCGCGCGCTTTTTGATCACCACCACTACAAAAGCTATAGACGCCATCTTTAGAAGATGGCCCTTCGGCAGATAATAATACCACCCCAACACTGGTATCTTCTTGTGCATCGTGAAAAGCATCCAGCAATTCAGAAGTGGTTTTAGGTCGAAACGCATTGCGAACATCGGGACGGTTAAATGCGATTCGGGCTACGCCATTTGACTTTTTATAGGTGATATCTGAATATTCTTTAGCTGTTTTCCAGTTGGGTGTGCTCATATTTTATATTTTTACGGTAAAGATACTAATTCCCTTGAAGCTGGGAATAATTCTATGTTAATCCATATTTACTTAAAACTAATGAAAAATCTATTATTTTTCTTCGGAATTATCCTTTCAACACTAACTATAACTGCTCAAGAAGCTTATAAGTTCACTACGGAAATTGATCTGGAAACTACACCCGTTATAAGCCAAGGCCGAACGGGAACCTGTTGGAGCTTTTCCACATCTTCTTTTTTAGAATCTGAAATAATTCGGTTAACTGGAAAAGAAATCAATCTTTCTGAAATGTACACCGTAAGAAACACCTACCCAAAAAAAGCTGAAAATTTTGTGATGCGACAAGGTAAGGCGCAGTTTAGCGAAGGTGGATTGGCACACGATGTAATTAACTCTGTTCGTTATTATGGTTTGGTTACACAAGAGGCATACAGTGGTTTGTTTGCCAAAGAAGAAAACCATAACCACGCCGAATTGGTTGCTGTTTTAAAGTCTATGCTTGAAACTTATATTGACAATCCGGCAAAAGCTTTAAGCCCCAAGTGGAAAAAAGCTGTTTCGAGCGTGTTAGATGTATATTTGGGCAGTAACCCGAAAACATTTCAGTTTGAAGGAAAACAATACACTCCCGAGTCTTTTTTGAAGATGACCAAAATAGTCCCTGAAGATTACATAACTATCACATCTTTCAATCATGCCCCATTCTATTCAAAATTTATTTTAAATATACCAGATAACTGGAGTAATGGTAGTTTTTATAATGTTCCTTTAGATGAAATGATATCGACTATTGACAATGCCCTAAAAAACGGCTTTACGGTTGAATTGGATTGTGATGTGAGTGAACGCACGTTTTCTTCAAAAGATGGGGTTGCGGTGATTCCTGAGGATTCAGAAAATAACATAAAAGCGCTACAAGGTGTTTATCCAGAAAAAGATATTACACAAGAATACCGTCAGGCTGAATTTGAAAATTATGACACTACCGACGACCACCTTATGCATATTACTGGTTTGCTGCGCGATCAAAATGGTACAAAATATTACAAAGTAAAAAATAGTTGGGGTACCGATGAAAGCCGAAATGCAAATGGCGGGTATGTATATTTTAGTGAAGCCTATATGAAACTAAAAGCTATTAGCGTTATGGTGCACAAAGATGCTGTGCCAAAGGCGACTTCTAAAAAATTGGCGTTGTAAACTGTTTTTCTGAAAAAATAAATTTGGCTTAAAATTTGTGTATTTTTATACTGATGAAAAAACTTGTATTCATATTATTTATCTTACCAGTATTGGCTATTGGCCAATCTGATTTTGATACCCAGTATTTTTCTATTGAAGCAACTCCATCTCCAGAAATTAAAAGTTTAGAGTTGGTACCATACAAGGTATTTGGCGACAGGCAAAATTTTGGCAATATTTCCGTTTTCACCCCTAGCCTAGCACCTGTTTCGGTTTCAACTAATGACTATTGGCAACCCGTAGATATGATTGAAGCATCTACAAAGGACAATAATTTTATTGATTCAAGACCCACCGGAAACAATCCGTTTGCAGCTCGACTGAATAGTCAATTTGTACAGCCAGGCCTACAAGGGCCTAATAGGTTTAAAGCTTATAGTGATGATGAATATTCTCGTGTAAATAATTCAGTTTATAAAAGCCAAACAATGCCTTATTATGGAAATCCGTATTATGGCAATCCTTATTATTACAACCCATATTACCGGCAATCTGGTATAAACCTTTATAAAAATAAAGACAGTAAAAGTACGATAAGTATTCAGGTACGGGAATATTGATATTGATTAAACGCTATCAAATTAATTCTATCCCATCACTCTTTATAACAATCTGCTTATCCTTGTAAAGACTTCCTATTGCTTTTTTAAAGCTTTTTTTACTTAGTCCTAATTCGTTTTTAATAGTATCAGGGTCGCTTTTGTCGTGCAAGGGTAAAAAGCCGCCAGCAGCTTTTAATTCATCTAAAATATAATTGGCATTGGGTTCTATGCTTCGGTAGCCAGGTGCTTGCAGTACCACGTCTATCTTATTGTCTTCCCGAACTTTCTTTATGTAGGCCTTTAAGCGATCTCCAGAACGGATGTCTTCAAAAATTTCATCAATATAGATGAGTCCGTGGTGTTTTTCATTTACAATAACATTGGCTCCTTTATCGGTTAAATGGGTAACCAGAATATCTACTTTTTCATATTTTTCAACGGTAACATTACTGTTATCTAAAAAACGATTTGTTTTACTTGATCCCACCAAACGGTTGGTCTTATCGTCTAAATATAAATACACAATGTACCAACTACCCGCTGTCATTGGGCGTGCTTGTTCTTTAAATGGGACAAACAACTGTTTCTCCAGGCCCCAATCCATAAAGGCTCCATACTTGTTTACATCACTGCATTGTAGGTAAGCAAATTCATTTAATGTTACATAAGGTTCAAGCGTCGTTGCGATAGGGCGCTCTTCATTGTCCAGATAGACAAATACTTGAATTTCATCCCCTACTTCAAATGTTTCAGGTTTGTATTTATGTGGTAATAAAATTTCATTTTCTTCCCCGTCACCAAGGTATAAGCCTGGATCGGTTTCTCTTAAAATGGTAAATGTTTGGTATTGTCCTATATTGATCATAGCTGCAAAGGTACTATATTAGCCATTCATTAAAATATGAAAAAAACATTTTTAATCGTTTAAAATTATTTACTATCTTCACGTGATATGAAAGTAACCCCTTCCCATCACACCTTGCCAGAGACAGCTGTACTAAAAAATATAATGGACAGTAAAATTGGCACCATTTATTTTTATGGCAATATTGTTATTGTAGAAGCTAAGGAAGGTGTTACGCTTTCCTATAAAAATGCTTTTCCTGTGTTGGTAAAAGGATTAACTTATTTAAAAGTTTCGTCTTGGGTGTATATTTCCAATAGGGTTAACTCGTACTCATTAATCCCACAAGATTATAAATATTTAGAAAAAGTACCCACTTTAAAAGGAATTGCAGTTGTTGCGAAAAGCAACATTGGCGTAAAAAATACTGAAGTAGAAGCTGCTTTTTTTAACAAGCCTTTTGTTTCATTTTCAAACCTTACTGAAGCCTATAACTGGGGGAAAGACCTGTTGGACTCTTAAAATAGGTTATTTAATAAACTTAAAATAGTCTAATAAAACAGTATCATTTATTTCAGAAGGTGTAAAAACTTCCAAAATTTTTGGTTTTTCTGAAGAAGAAAAGAAATTACTCAACTGTTCTTTTAAAATGATATCATTATGAGCTGTAGTATAATCAAACTTATACATTTTGGCCAATTGCTTTGCTGAAAGCTCATGTTGTGTTTCAAAAAACCGGTTAAAATGTTTGGTGTCTTTGGCGCCAGGTAAAATCCTGAAAATACCTCCTCCACTATTATTAATCAATATAATTTTGAAGTTATTAGGAATGTAATTATTCCACAGCGCATTGCTGTCATAAAAAAAGCTCAAATCACCCGTAATTAAAACCGTAGGCAATTGTGAAGCATATCCCGCTCCTATTGCTGTGCTTACACTACCGTCAATCCCGCTTGTTCCCCGATTACAAAACACCTGAACAGACGACGGAATATTAAATAGTTGTGCATACCTAATCGCGGCACTATTAGCCACCTGCATTTGTATCTTGTTTGGCAGGCTTTTAAAAACGTTAGCATATACTTTGAAATCTGAATAAGGGGCCGTGGAAACGTATTCTTTATGTAATGCAATACGTTTATTTTTAACAGTTAACCATTCATTTTGATAGGTACTAACAACCTCTTCGGTTTTAGGTAAAAAAGCTTTTAAAAATATATTGGGAGTGGTTTTAATATGGTTACTCAAAGAAAAGTATGTATCATATGCTTTTTTTGTATCAACATGCCAATGCATTTTTGGCGCATAGGTCCTTAAAAACTTTTTGATACGTTTTGAAACCACCATACCACCAAACGTAAGCAAGATGTCTGGTTGCAATGCTTTAAAACCATCTTCGTCCAAAGCTGTAATAAGTTGATCGATTGCCGGAATGAAATTTTCGTGATATAAATTTGAAGTTGTTTCAGTCAATACCAAAACACTTTCATCTTTCGCCAGAGCATTAATGTATTGCTCTTCAATACTGTTTGGTGCCAATACACCAACCAAAATTAATTTTTTAGGGCTTTTGTTCCATTCTTCTGCAAATTCATCTAAATTTTCAGAAATTACACCAGATGCAACCCTCGCTGGAACATTTTGTGGAGCTACTTTTAACACATCTACTTTGCCATATAAAGGTTCAGAAAAAGGTATGTTAATATGTACCGGCCCTTGTAGCTCAATTACTGTGTTTAAAGCAATGTTTATTTCGGTTTCATTAAAAGTTTGGTGCTCATCCTCTTCTTTGCAATTAGCATTGTATAAGATATGCTTTCCATAAACATCTTCTTGCTGAATGGTCTGCCCATCCCCTATTTCCAGTAATTCTGATGGACGATCTGCAGAAAGAATAACCAATGGAATATCGCTATAAAAAGCTTCGGCTACGGCAGGAAAATAATTTAGCAAAGCCGAACCTGAAGAACAAACCAAAGCAACTGGTTTGTTTGTTTGCTGCGCCATACCTAAAGCAAAAAAGGCCGCACAACGCTCATCTACAATACTAAAGCATGTAAATTTAGGGTGTTCTGTAAAACCAATAGTTAGAGGGGCATTGCGGGAACCCGGTGAAATAACGATGTGATCTATACCCTTAGATAAACAAAGTTGTGTAACAGTTTGCGAGAGGCGTTTAGCGGAAAAATTCATTAGTACAAAGGTACAAACTGCTCTGTCAATTTTAAAGTATTGGCTGTACTACTTGCAACATAGTTTGCAATTTATTTTGAGTTTCTTCCCATTCTTCTTCTGGGTTTGAGTCAAAGGTAATCCCACCACCTACATACAAATGAGCCCTATTCTCTTCAATCTTCATACAGCGAAGGTTTACATACAAGCAAGACCTTGAATCATTATTATCTATAGAACCAATAAAACCAGTATAATATTCTCTGTTGTACCCTTCATTTTCATTTATAAATTTTAATGCAGATGATAGAGGTGTTCCACATACAGCTGGTGTAGGGTGCAATGCAGCGGTAATTGTTGCTAACGTAGTTTTTTTATTTTTTAACATTCCGGTTATATCGGTACGTAAATGTGCTAAAGATCCCGCTTCGTGGGTATACGTTTTTGAAACCCGTAAAACCGAAGTAACTTTTTGAAGACAATTGCTTATCGCATCGGTCACCACTTGTTGTTCATTTTTTTCTTTAGGGGTCCACTCTGGTTCCTGTTCGCTTTCAATCTTTTTAGTCCCTGCTAATGCCATAGTAGTAAAAGACTCTCCATTGGTCACTAAGAGTACTTCAGGCGTAGCACCGCTCCATATCCCTGTTTCGGGATGAAACCATACATAACGAAACGCTGTTGGGTATAAGTGTAATAGTCGGGGGACAAAGCTTGAAAAATCTATACTTGAAATTGGAAACTCTTTTTTTCTAGAAACAACAACCTTGTGGGTGTTTTTTTGATTTATAGTTGTAAGTGCTTTTGAAACCAAACGCATGTACTCTTCCTTTTCCAAGGTTTTAAAACTTGGATCAATACTTTCAGTTTCTATTTTTTCTTTTGAAAGTTCGCAAGATATATGTTCCGATTCTTGTAGGGGAATACAGATAGGCTTCGTTTCAAAATTAAACGGAGCCATAACAATCCCACGTTTATCAAATGCTTCAGAAGTATATATATTTTTATTTTTCTGAAGTAAAACCTCAACTGTATCGCTTTCAGGGTGGGTATAAAGGACAAAAGGTTTTTTTTGGTTATACTGGTCGGTTATTCTTTCTAGCAGTAGTTTTAAATTCATTAGCGGTTAGTTTTCAAGCGTTAAGGTAGTTAATTTCACTAAAGAAACCAATTGATTGTCTTCATTGACAATTTTAATTTGCCAAAGTTGTGTGGTACGCCCTTGGTGCAACACTTTTGCATGCGCAAAAACAAACCCTTCTCTTACACTTTTAACGTGATTTGCTGCAATTTCAATTCCCCTAATGCTCACTTTTTTGGCATCCATGAAAATAAAGGCTGCGGCACTCCCTACACTTTCAGCTAAAGCGACAGATGCACCCCCATGCAACACACCGTCTGGCTGGTGTACTTTTGGCGTTACGGGCATTTTGGCAATTAGGGTGTCTTCGGTGACATCTATAAACTCAATTTCCAATGTTTCCATTAATGTATTTTGACACATTTTTTTGCAACCTGCCAATACTTCCTCTTTAGTATACTTCATCTGTTTCTTTTAACTTTGTAAAAATACAAAATAGAAATGGCCAAAGAAAAAGAGGTTTCCTATACTTCAACTAAAACCTATACTACCCTAAATAAACTAACACCTAAAACTAAAAATATCTGGATTGCTTTTCATGGCTTAGGCTACTTAAGCCGCTACTTCGCCAAGTATTTTAGGCACTTAAACCCCGAAGAAAATTATATAATTGTGCCCCAAGCCCCTTCTAAATACTATCAAGGAAGCGATTTTAAACATGTAGGCGCATCATGGCTTACCAAGGAAAATACCGTAGCTGAAACAAGGAATGTATTAGAATATGTCGATGCCGTTTGGGAAGCTGAAAAACCAGAAGTTTTACCAAGGTTTATCGTAATGGGTTATTCGCAAGGGGTTTCTATAGCGAGTAGATGGCTTTCTAGCCGTAAGATACAGTGCGATTATTTATTGTTACATTCTGGAGGTATTCCGGTAGAATTAAAACCAGAAGATTTTTCATTTCTAAAACCTGAGACAACAGTTACCTATCTCTACGGAAATAAAGACCCTTACATTACAGAAGCCCGTAAAACCGAAGAGCAACTAAAAGGAACTTCTTTATTCGAAAATAGATTGAAAGTATCTGTTTTTGAAGGGGTTCACGAAGTAAACACTTTATTTCTTCAACAAATAGCTTCAATGTAATTAATCTATTTTGTGTAGTTCATCGATTTTTTTTGCACTTAAGCAAAAAAATTGGTTTCTTTATAAAGTTTTGTAAGAAAACCAAAGCCCCTTATTATGAAAAAACTAGTACTAAGTATTTTATTTATAGCTTTTTGCACTACAGTCTTCGCTCAGGTTAGCGTTCAAGAAAAACAAGCTCTTATCGATTTTTACAACGCAACAAATGGTGAAAACTGGAACAGCACTTGGGAATTAAACCAACCGGTATCTGAATGGGAAGGAGTAACATTAGAAAATAATAAAGTTAAAGGTATTACATTACTCTTTAACAACGTTGAAGGAACAATCCCTTCATCTATAGGAAACCTTAGCAACCTGGAAACTTTAGAGCTATCGTTCAATAAAATATCTGGCGAATTGCCTACTACTATCGGGAATCTTACAAACTTAGAAGTTTTGGCTTTTAATGGTAATAACTTAACCGGGGCTATTCCGGCTAATATTGGTAACCTTACCCAGTTAAAACAACTACACCTTAGTAGCAATAAAATCACAGGAAATATCCCGGCAACTGTCAAAAACCTGAAAAGCTTAGAAGTTTTTAATGTTTTCGATAATCAATTGAGTGGGATTTTACCAACAGATTTAGCACAAAACAATAACTTAGAAGAACTAATGGTGGCTGAAAATAATTTTACTAATCCTGAAATGTTTTCAATCATATTACTTTCAAATTCTGGAGCTACGCTGGATCTTACCAAAGAGCCAACGATAACTTCTCCAGCAAATAGTATTATTGCTATTGAGACAAGTGACGATGAATAAGATTATTAATTTATTGTATGAATTTTCATAATAATTTTAAAAAAACAATACGATAAAAATCAAAAAATACCGTTAAAGAACTTTGTTCAAAAAATATAATTCCATACTATTGTATTAATTAATTAGTTTAGTTGCTAATTGATTTATTTGGTTTGAACGGCTCTCTACTAAGGGCCGTTCTTTTTTTTATCTACATCCACCTGTATGTAAGGGTTTTATGACAGTGCACGAAAGCTTTTTCAAAGCAAAAAATTGTATCTTGGAGTACTTTTAATGTAAAATGAAAAAAAACGCGTTACTTCTTATATTGTCTATTTTCTCGTTTTCACAACTTTACTCACAACAGTTTACAGGAAGCTTTGATTTAGTTGTATCACAGCAATATGAAAATGGAAACGAACGGGCTGATACTCTTTCCTATTTCTTCGGAAAAGATAAAACAGCGCTTATCATTCATGCAAAAAGAAATCAGCCTGATTTAAGACTTGTTTTTAACCCCAAAGATGCTACCATTACTGGATTGTTTGAGCAAAACGGAAGAAAAGGTGGTTATATCTTACCTATGAACGAAAAGTATTGGCCTGGAATGCAAGTAGCAACTCGTGACTATGGAACGGGACCCCGAACTAAACAAAACTACACGGGAAAAACCAAAGAAATTGAAGGCTACCAAACCCGTGAAGTGTTAGCAGAAAATGATGAATACACAGCTAGTTTATGGTTACCCGAAGCTATAGAACTAAATATGGGCAGCGTATTCGCATATCAATCAGTTGGCGCTGGAAAAGATATTAAAGAGCTGGAACTCTTTGACCAATTTGGTGTAGAAGGATTACCATTAGAACTATTTTTAAAGAGTAAAATAGGCCGTGCAGACGTAATAATCCGTGTCATTAATATTTCTAAAGCTGTTGATAAAAATATGTTCAGTAGCGAAGGGTACGCGTTAAGCAAGGTTGAAAATTAATACGAAATGGTTTTATAATCCAACGTCAAGAAAATTTTACCGGTTTTTATTTCTTCTCTTCGCATCTTTTTTCTGTCAACATCAATGTCTTTTCCCATAAAGTTAAGCGGAATACGAATACGTTCCATTTCAAATTGCACTTCTACTTTTGAGGGTAAAACTGATTCGGAAGTCGGGTAATCTAATAGTAAGGTATATGTACCATCTTTTTTTGTACTTATTTCTGAAATAGCTATTTGCTCGGCTTTTAAATCCAGATACAAGGTTGCAATTGAAAAATCGGCTTTTTTATCTGTTGGAATAATATTCACCACCTTCAATTTGTTTCCTCCAACCGTTTCCATTCCACGATCAACAGTGATAAAAGGATATTCAAACAATTCTTGAAACGAAAAGTCTAGACCACGCTTTGGGATAAGCGCAAAGTCTTCCGAAGAAAAAGCCATTGGCTCTCCTTTTTTAAATTCTACAGTCGCTTTTTTCTGTGGCATATTAATAAAGCTAATATCCACATCCAGTTTTAAATCGGCCGTAAATGCTGAAACCGTGTCCAGCCGTTCTTTAATGCGCAAAAGATCTTTATCTTGCTCTTGAGCCAAGCTTGGAAACGAACTCACAAATAGTAGTATCAATATCAATCGTTGTATCATCCTATATCTTTTTTCTGAAATACATACACTCCAACTCCTATAGTAATCAAGGTGTATGCTATTAATAAAGCGACATTGGTGTATATGGTGCTCCACGGAATTTCAAATGTAAAAAAGTACTGCCAGGTATCATTCAGTTTTACGTATAGTAATTTATTTAGCAATTCACTTCCAAAATCAACTTTCAGCAGAATGTTTGAAAGTATTAAAAAGAAAGCTGCAATAATCCAAGTTTTCATTGCTTCTTTAAAGATAACGGCCAAGGTTACACTTACTACCGAAAAGAACACCATCGACACCGATCCTACTATAAAAGCATATACCAACCTCAACAAAGCATCATCATGTTCAAAAAAGGTAAGTCCGTTTACATATACAATTAAATCCCCTTTCCCGAACAAAGCATACGATAGCAAAAAGGACGTCAGCGCCAATACAAATACTACACACGCTGTAAAAACAATGGCTACAATGTATTTACTGAATATATACTGCCACTTTTTTACCGGCTGCATCATCACGGTTTGCAAGGTTTTGTCTTTATATTCTGTAGTGAGTAAACCCGACATAATGATGATCAAAATCAGTGGAACGTGAAACCACAGCGAGTTTAATATAAAGTAGGTGACTAAGTTTCCATTCAGCAGATTTCCTTCAAAGTAAAAGGAATCTTTTAAATTACTCAACACAATATCAATAATCCCAGCGCCTTGATAATACGCGCTAAACAAGACTACACCTTCTATTACAAAAATGGCAGCGAGCGCATAATAGGTTCGGCTTTGTCTTATGAGTTTGTAAAATTCAGTCGCTAAAAGTGCTCTCATTGCGATATTGGGTGAAAAAGTTTCTGTAAATCTACTTCGGGTGTACAGGATGTGATGCTAATTTGTTCTTCGGCCAATTGTTGCAATACCTTCGGAATTTCTTTGGAAGAAACAGAAACCGTCACACAATTACCCCGTTCTATCATTTCATATTTCTGTAGGGTTTTTGAATCTGCAATTCCAGAACCGCAGATGGTATATGCATTTGTGTTTTCAGAAATTAATGCAGCTGTATCCCCTGAATTAACAATGCTTCCGTTATTAATAACATAGAGTTTTAAGCATAATTTACTTAATACATCAACAATGTGAGAGGAAATTAAAATAGCTAGATTCTCTTTTGATAATTTCAGAATAAGGTTTCGTAGTGATTCAATTCCCATCGGGTCGAGGCCTGAAAACGGTTCATCCAAAATTAAACAAGAAGGATTATTTAGCAGTGCAATGGCAATCCCTAGTCGTTGTTTCATACCCATGGAATAATTGCGCACCGGATCTTTTCTTTCAATTGGTAATCCTACTCGCTTTAAAAATTGATGTAGTGTACTTTTATCGCTATTTGCACCTTGCATTTTGGCAAATACTTTAAGGTTTTCATAAGCCGTCAGATATTCGTACAAAGCAGGTTTTTCTATAATACCTCCCGCTTTTTTCTTTCCTGTATTTTCAATAGTAACGGAGCCATTATCGGGTGTTACCAATCCTATTAATATTTTAAACAAGGTTGTTTTACCAGCTCCGTTGGCGCCTACAATTCCACAAATTTCACCGGCTTTACAAGAGATACTTACGTTTTGTAACGCAATCACCGAACCGTATTGTTTGCTTACTTGTGTGCACGAAATACTCATACCGTAGCTTGTGGCATATTTTGAAAATCAAATTTTGGCGTGTAATTCTTTTCTAAAAAGGTACGAGACCAAAAGTCTTTTTTAAACATAAATAGAGGTTCTTTCACCATAAAATAAGGGATATAGTGATACCATTTTACCCCACAGCTTTTATAATAAGCTTGTACTTCTTCTTTTATCCCTAGTTCTTCTGCGGCGGTTTCAGCTGCCATACGTTGACACTTTGAAACGATGTAAATATCTGCAATACGCGGACGAAAACCGTGTATAAAAAACTGATCCTTTGCTCGTTTGTAATTCTGGTACCGTGACCAGCCATCCATAATGACCAAATAAATATGAATAAAGGAAAATAGAAAACATATAGCCCAAAAAGAAACAATGTAAATTGAAGCATTATTCCAAGCCTCCATAAGTTGCACACCATACACCCACGACTCTATAATAAATAAAATGAGTGAAAAATACAGCAACCTCCCTACACGTAGGTATGAAACCACAGGATGCGGCTGTTTGGGAAGTAGTACAGATTCCATAAATTCAAATATACTGATAAATGGTATAGTGGGGTGTTATACTTGTCTTAAACAACTTTATGGTCTTTATACAATAAAAAAACCGCAACTTAATAGTTGCGGTTTTTCATATTATATATAAACTTCAGTCTTACTTAACTTCTTCGAAGTCTACGTCTTCTACATCACTGCCTTCTTCTTCTGAAGATCCGCCTGTAGCACCTTGCTCAGCTCCAGCTTCACCACCTGGGGCAGCTCCACCTTGTTGATCAGCTTGCGCTTTGTACATTTCTTCGCTTGCAGTTTTCCATGCTTCGTTGATTTTATCCAACGCTGGTTGAATGGTTTCAACTTCTTGTGTAGCGTGTGCTTTCTTAAGCTCCTCTAAAGCATCTTCGATTGGCTTCTTCTTATCATCAGATAATTTATCACCAAATTCTTTAAGTTGCTTTTCAGTTTGGAAAATCATCGCGTCAGCTTCGTTGATTTTATCAACTTTTTCTTTCGCTTTTTGATCAGCATCAGCATTTGCTTCAGCTTCTTGCTTCATCTTTTCGATTTCCTCTTCTGTTAAACCTGAAGAAGCTTCAATTCTAATATCTTGCTTCTTACCAGTCGCTTTATCTTCAGCACTTACTTTAATGATACCGTTGGCATCAATATCGAACGTAACTTCAATTTGAGGTGTTCCTCTTGGCGCAGGAGGAATTCCATCTAAGTGGAAACGTCCTATTGTCTTGTTATCTGCTGCCATTGGGCGCTCACCTTGCAATACATGAATCTCTACACTTGGCTGATTGTCTGCCGCTGTTGAGAACACCTGACTTTTCTTAGTCGGTATCGTTGTATTGGCTTCAATAAGTTTAGTGTTAACGCTACCCATTGTTTCAATACCTAATGAAAGTGGCGTAACATCTAATAATAGTACATCTTTTACATCACCAGTTAACACACCACCTTGAATAGCTGCTCCAACTGCAACAACCTCATCAGGATTTACTCCTTTACTAGCCGCTTTGCCGAAGAAATTCTTCACAGCATCTTGTACAGCAGGAATACGTGTTGAACCACCTACTAAAATTATTTCATCAATATCACTCTTAGATAATCCAGCTGCTTTTAGCGCTTTCTCACAAGGAGTGATTGTTCTTTTTACTAAATCGTCAATTAACTGCTCAAACTTAGAACGTGTTAACGTTTTTACCAAGTGTTTTGGTCCACTGCTTGTTGCAGTAACGTAAGGCAAGTTAATTTCAGTTTGTGTAGAAGATGATAATTCAATTTTAGCTTTTTCAGCAGCTTCTTTCAAACGTTGTAATGCCATCGCGTCTTTACGAAGATCTAAATCTTCTTCCTTTTGAAACTCATCTGCTAACCAGTTAATGATTTTGCTATCAACATCGTCACCACCTAAGTGCGTATCACCATCGGTAGAAAGTACTTCAAAAACGCCGTCTCCTAATTCAAGGATACTAACATCGTGTGTACCACCACCAAAGTCAAATACTACAATTTTCTGGTCGCTATCTTTTTTATCAAGTCCGTATGCCAACGCAGCCGCAGTAGGCTCGTTAATAATACGTTCTACTTTAAGGCCGGCGATTTCACCAGCTTCTTTTGTTGCTTGACGCTGACTATCGTTAAAGTAAGCCGGAACTGTAATTACAGCACGATCTACATCTTGCCCAAGGTAATCTTCAGCGGTTTTCTTCATTTTCTGAAGAATCATCGCGCTCAATTCCTGTGGTGTGTACATGCGATCGTCGATTTTAACACGCGGTGTGTTATTATCGCCTTTTTCTACATCGTATGCAGCGTTATCAATTTCTTTTTTTGATTCGGAAAACTTATTCCCCATAAATCTCTTAATGGAAGATATAGTCTTCTTAGGGTTTGTAACAGCCTGACGCTTTGCAGGGTCACCTACCTTAATTTCGCCACCTTCCACAAAGGCGATTACAGAGGGAGTAGTTCGTTTTCCTTCGGCGTTAGGTATTACCGTTGGCTCGCTACCTTCCATTACAGCAACGCAGGAGTTGGTTGTACCTAAGTCGATTCCAATTATTTTACTCATAGTGTTATAGTTATTGTTTTACTAATTCAAATTTTTAATTCGCTATGTATAAGTCAATGATTATGCCATCAGAAACTTTATGACAGGGTGTCATATTTTCTAATAAAAAGTGACAGTTCAATTTATTTATTTTGTGGCAAGCCCCTACCCTTCGGCTTCGCTCAGGGTACGGTCGGGCCTGCCTTTGCCTGCAGGCAGGCTTTCGTGGGTACATGGTGCCCTGCTCAATCTCTCTTACAAATGTATATCTGTTTAAGACAATTTATTCCTTTACTTTTGCTGCTTCCTTTAAAAATATGATTGCAACAAAAACATATACCGCAAAAGAGGGTGCAAAACTATTAGTTAAAAGCTATTTGCTAGTTTGGGTGTTTTATTTTTCGTTTTTTATGGTTTTGGGTTTGTTGTCAAAATGGTTTCCTGAGCTTATAAATAACGAATACAAGCAGGAACGTCTACTAGAAATGCTCAACAACCAACCCATCCAACTGATTATTTCGGCAGTAATTATTGCCCCTATTTTTGAAGAAATCATGTTCCGTGCCCTTATAAAACCCAGTTACGAAGATTTACTACTTTTTATAAGCGGGTGGATTAGTTTTCTCTTTATGGGTTTTTCGGAAGGACTAACAGATTGGTACATTAGGCTATTAATCATGTTCTCGATTTTTATTGGCATCTATTATCTGTTACAGTTTCTTGTGCCTAAAAAAGCGCTTTTAGGTATTCAGAAATTTTTAGGCAAGTATGCATTGGTTGTTTTGGTTATTACTTCCGTAATCTTTGGGATGGCACACATTTATAACTATGTAGAGTCTTTTCTCATTAATGCAGCATTATTTGTTATGATTGTTCCTCGAATTGTTCTCGGTGGAATTGCTGGATGGTTAAAACTGAAAACAGGCGTACTTATTTGGCCTATCTTACTTCATTTTCTCAACAATGCACTTGCAATGGGAGTTATGCTATTATTTACATATGTGATTTCTAACTAATAATATTCTGTCTAGGCTTTAACACAGATTTAAAATAATACTTCATCAACTATTTGTACCTTCAAGTCTCAAAAAAAGATCTATGAAAGCAGTACAAGTACAAGAAGCAGGAGGCGAATTTAAAGTTGTAGAACTTGACACCCCTTCTCCAAAAGAAAACGAAGTATTAATTAAAGTAGAAGCCTGCGGAATTTGCCACAGTGACAATTTTGTAAAAGCAGGCGGATTCCCCGGTTTAGAATATCCACGTGTTCCCGGTCACGAAGTGGTTGGAATTGTTGAAAGTGTTGGCAGCAACGTTTCCAACTGGGAAAAAGGGCAACGCGTTGGTGTTGGCTGGCATGGAGGTCACTGTTTTAATTGCGAACCTTGCCGTCGTGGTATGTTTATTAACTGTGAAAACGCCAAAGTTTGCGGAATCTCTTATGATGGTGGCTATGCCGAATATATGACTGCACCTCAAGAAGCGGTCGCTAGTATTCCAGAAGAACTTTCCAGTGAAGAAGCCGCACCATTATTATGTGCAGGAATTACCGTATACAACGCTATGCGAAATAGCAATGTAAAAGCTGGAGATGTTGTGGCTGTTCAAGGTATTGGCGGTTTAGGACACTTAGCCGTTCAATATGCCAATAAAATGGGAATGAAAACCGTAGCACTTTCCACGAGTGATGATAAAAAGAAGTTAGCAAAAGATTTAGGGGCACATCACTACATTAATATCAAGGAACAAAATGCTGTTGAGGAATTACAAAAATTAGGCGGCGCAAAATTAATTGTTGCTACTGCACCACACGCTGATGCAATCTCATCTGTTATTGATGGATTGGGAATTGACGGACAGTTAATATGTATAGGTGCTACACCAGACGCTGTAGAAGTTTCCCCTATGCAACTATTGATGGCTCGCAAATCGGTTACAGGATGGCCTAGCGGTACGGCAATTGAAAGTGAAGACACGCTCAACTTTAGTGCATTGACCGATACCAAACCAATGATTGAAACTTATAAATTGGATGATGTTGCTGAAGCTTTTGATAAAATGATGAATAATAAAGCGAGATTTAGAGTTGTTTTAACTCCGTAAGAAATAAAGACACAACACACCTTCCGTTACTTTCAATTTGAATCTAGCGGAAGGTTTTTTAATTTTAAAACTTATTTATGTGGAATTTAAAAGATAAAAAAGCAGTCATCACAGGAGGCACTAAAGGAATAGGCAAAGCAACCGTTTTAGAGTTTCTTTCACTTGGTGCCGAAGTGATTTTTACAGCACGGACTGAAAAAGATGTAAAAGCTTTTGAAAGCGAGCTACAAAAAGAAAATCATAAAGCGTACGGATTAGTTAGTGATGTTTCAAAAGGCGAAGGAATTGAAGCAATTGTTTCCGAAGTGAAAAAACGTTGGGATACTTTGGACATTCTCGTAAACAACGCCGGAATCAATATTCGAAAAAAAGCGTTGGATTATTCAGAAGAAGAAATTTCAAAAGTTATTGCCATAAATATGACGGCACCTTTTGAGTTGAGTAGAAAACTACATCCGTTTCTTCAAAAACCGGGCAAGGCAACCATTGTGAACATTGCATCTGTTTCTGGATCACTAGATACCAACACAGGATCCCCTTATGGCATGTCGAAAGCTGGATTGGTCATGCAAACCAAAAATCTTGCTGCCGAATGGGCAAAAGATGGAATCCGTGTAAACGCCATGTCGCCTTGGTTTACACAAACACCGCTTACAGAAGGACTTCTTAAAATAGAAGAACGCATCGAACCCGTTTTAAAACACACACCATTAGGTCGCGTAGCCCAAGCGGAAGAAATGGCAAATGTGATTGCTTTTCTAGCGATGGATAAATCATCCTACCTTACTGGGCAAAATATTTCAGTTGATGGCGGCATTGGTATTACGGCTATTTAGCCTTTATTTCTAATAATTCATCCCATTGGGTAGTGTAGCGAGGACTCCGTTCTTTTTTAATGAGCTCCCACTCATTCATACGCGTCCCTGTCATCGCAGAAGCTACGGTAGACTTTCCATACTTATTGTTCAGCTTATCGAACGTCTGAATAAGCTTATGGTTGTTTAACTTAGAAGGCTGATGAAACAAATTACCTTGCACATATTCCTGCGGAATGATTCCGCTTAAATTCACTCCTACTTTTTTATAGCGATAGCCTGGTTTGTATATTTCATGTAATGCTTTTCGCGCTTCAGAAATCAACTGAAACGTATTATTGGTAGGAATTGGCATCGTTGCCGTTATACTATTAGAATATTGCTTATCAACATTGCTATGGTAATTGGTATGCACAAATATTTGCACATAGGTAGCACAGGAATTTTGAGCGCGTAGCACTTCGCTCACTTCGCTTATATAATAGGCACAGGCTTCCTCGATACGATCCAAATCTTCCAGTTTTTTTCCGAATGATTTAGCAGTGCCGATACCTTTTTTAGGTTTTGGTACTTCTGTAAACTCAATACACGGTTCGCCTCGTAACTCCCTCCATAACCGCTCACCTACTACAGTCATTTCTTTTCGTACCCACGCGAGTGGTTTTTGGGTAAATTCATATGCCGTAAATACACCTATATTTTTTAATCGCTCTACGTGTTTTCTCCCCAATCCCCAAACGTCTTTTGTTCTTGCCCATTGTAAGGCTTTAATTCGTTTTTCTTCGGAATCAATTACGCACACGTGGTTATACCCTTCTACTTTTTTTGCCATCTTATTGGCCAGTTTTGCCAAAACCTTTGTTGGTGCAATCCCTACTCCCACTGGCAAACCGGTTAATCGCTTAATGGTATCTTTTATTTCATGTCCATAGTTTTCAAGGTTTAGATATTCCATTCCGCTTACTTCTACAAACGATTCATCGATACTATACACCTCGACCCTAGGTGAAAAGGTCTTCAAAATATTCATAACCCGTTGCGACATCTCGCCATACAAGGTGTAATTGGAAGAGAAGAATGTTACTCGGTTTTTTATCAATTGATCTTTTATTTTGAAAACGGGTTCAAACATAGGGATGTCTGTTATCGCTTTGGCCTCTTTATTTGCTGCAATTATACAACCGTCATTATTACTTAATACTACTACCGGTTTCCCCCACAAGTCAGGCCTGAAAACCTGTTCGCACGACGCATAAAAACTATTACAGTCGACCATAGCTATCATAGTGCATTATGAATTATATAGGTAATAATACCCCACAACGTATACTCTTCTTCTGAAGGTTTTTCTGAAATACGAATCAATAAAAATTCACCATTATTAACCACCAAAGCCAACCGATTGGAAATCGCTTTAAGGGAACGATCTACAATTAGCACATCGTTATGGCGAATATTAAATTCCTTGTACCCATCACCATCAACCCGGATAAAAAAAGTAGCATCCTGATTGTGCATCAATTCTTTGTGTAAATCGATAGGTGCTTCTAAATAATGTGTAGCCGCACTAGGAAAGCCCGTTTGCTTAGAGACTTCAGGCGCATGCCGGTTTTTTACTTTCTGTAATTTTCCAGAGGTTGTGATTTCCATAAAAACAAAATTAGGAAATATTCCGTTCTAAAATTGGAATATTTCCATATACTTTTCAACAAAAATCTATAAAAGAAAATTTACCTTTGTGTTTAGATTTTGAGCCTATGGAAAGTATAAGTGTTTTTGATATGTTAAAAATTGGTGTGGGACCTTCAAGCTCACACACATTAGGGCCTTGGCGCGCTGCAGAACGCTGGGTTAACGAGCTTATTGAGAAAGGTCATTTTGATCAAGTGGAAAAAGTGCAAGTAAACTTGTACGGCTCGCTTTCCCTTACTGGAAAAGGGCATGCTACCGATGTTGCTACGATGCTTGGTTTATGTGGTTTTGACCCCGTAACATTTCCTATTGAAAAAATTGACGAGACAATCGATTTTATTACATCAAACCACAAACTTAGGTTAAACGATGAACGAGAAATCGATTTCAACCCAAAAGAACATATTAAATTCAACCGTAAGTTTTTAGACTTCCATCCTAACGGAATTACCTTCCATGCGTATTTAAAAGACGGTTCTAAAAAAACAGCTACCTTCTACTCTATTGGTGGTGGTTTTGTGATTAAGAAAGAACGTAAGAACAAAAAAATGAAGGAACAGAAGTTTGCGCAATTTCCGTATCCAGTACACAGCGGTGTAGCGTTACTTTCCAACTGCAAAGCCGAAGGAAAAACCATTAGCGAATTGGTGCTAGAGAATGAAAAATCGCTTCGTTCAGAAGAAGAAATAAACGAAGGTCTACAAAAAATCTGGGACGTTATGCTAGATTCTATGTATGTGGGTTGCCATACCGAAGGTAAATTACCTGGCGGCCTCAATGTAAAGCGTCGTGCTTTTGACATGCACAAAAACTTAATAGGCGATACACCGTATAACAGTGCCACAGAATGGATTGAAGCCATTAGAAGCACGGAAGTAAAGTTTAGGCAGATACTAAAGTGGGTATCCTGTTTTGCACTTTCGGTTAACGAAGTAAATGCTTCGTTAGGAAGAGTGGTTACCGCACCAACAAACGGAAGTGCTGGGGTTATTCCTGCCGTAATGATGTACTATATGGTTATTGAAAACCACGATGCCGACTTTAAGGATATTCGTAAATTCATGTTGGTTGCCGGTGAAATTGGCAGCTTGTTTAAAAAAGGAGCTACTATTTCAGCTGCTATGGGAGGTTGTCAAGCAGAAATTGGAGTATCATCCTCGATGGCCGCCGGTGCTTTGACCGAACTAATGGGCGGAACCCCAGAACAATGTTTAATGGCTGCTGAAATAGCTATGGAACATCACCTTGGATTAACCTGCGACCCTATTGCTGGTCTAGTACAAATTCCGTGTATTGAACGAAATGCAATGGGTGCTATTAAAGCTATTAATGCATGCGAAATGGCACTTGACAGCGATCCTTTTTCTGCAAAAGTCCCTTTAGACAAGGTAATTGAGACCATGTGGGAAACAGCTAAAGATATGAGCAATAAATACAAGGAAACAAGTGAAGGCGGCTTGGCTGTTCGTGTAAATATGAGTGATTGTTAATTACAATCGTCTTTTCGACGCGAGTCAATAATATGAATGATTTTCCAACCATTATCTGTTTTAGCTAAGGTGAATGCATTGGCACCACAATGGCTAAACTGCCCATTAAATCTAAATTCATAGGGAGTCCACACATGTGCTAAGTTTCCATCAATGTTTGTTTTATAACCTAAAAGCTTTTCATCCCATTTTTGATTTGCAGGACGTTTTGCAATGGCCATTATAAAGTCTGATGCACTTCCTGTAGTTATCTTATTAGCACCATTTTTATCAGTAAATGCAGTTTGCATAACCATATCTGGAGCCATTACCGATTTCATTTTTAAGGTGTCACCTTCGTGAAACCCTTCAAAAAAAGTGTCAATTAGTTGTTGTGCATCTTTTTCAGAAAAAGAGTCTTGTGCAAAAACGATGGAAGAACAAAATAAGCCGAAAAGTAATAAAATACGTGTCATAATAAGATTATTAAGAGATTGGTTATCAAAATTAGTACTTTTATGGTCTAATTTGTTACAATAAAAAAATATGTCAATCGCAAAAAAAGAATATAAGCGTATAACCACCAAAACCTTGGTGGATATGAAAAAGAAAGGTGAAAAAATATCGATGCTTACTGCCTACGATTTTACCATGGCAAAAATTGTAGATGGTTCTGGTATTGACGTAATTTTGGTGGGCGACTCTGCTTCTAATGTAATGGCCGGTCACGAAACCACGCTACCTATTACTTTAGACCAAATGATTTATCATGCCAGCTCTGTAGTGCGAGCTATTGAACGAAGTCTGGTTGTTGTTGATATTCCCTTCGGGAGTTACCAAAGTGATCCTAAAGAAGCCTTACGTTCTGCTATTCGCATTATGAAAGAAAGTGGTGGTCATGCCGTAAAACTGGAAGGCGGAAAAGAAATAAAAGAATCGGTTAAACGGATTTTAAATGCTGGTATTCCTGTAATGGGACATTTAGGGTTAACACCGCAATCTATCTACAAATTTGGAACGTACACCGTACGCGCAAAAGAAGACGAAGAAGCTGAAAAATTAAAGGCAGATGCTAAGCTATTAGAGAAAATTGGTTGTTTTGCTATTGTACTGGAAAAAGTACCTGCCAAATTAGCCGCTGAAGTTGCCAAAGAATTAACCATTCCAATTATAGGAATAGGCGCCGGAAACGAAGTGGATGGACAAGTATTGGTGACACACGATATGGTGGGGATGACACACGAATTCAACCCACGGTTTTTACGTCGTTATCTAGACCTATATGCTGAAATGACCGGAGCTTTCAGAAAATACATCGATGATGTGAAAAGTGGTGATTTTCCTAGTGATAAAGAGCAGTATTAATTTCAATTTACTCTTAAAAAATAATTCCTCTGAGTTCAAAAAAAATCATATCTACAAAAGATAACTTAAAAGTTTTATTTGAAGACAATCACCTGCTTATTATAAACAAACGGGCAGGTGATATTGTTCAAGGTGATAAAACTGGCGACAAACCACTTTCTGAAGTGGTTAAGGAATATATTGCTGAAAAATACAACAAACCAGGCGCAGTATATCTGGGCGTGGTTCATAGATTAGACCGCCCTACAAGTGGCGTGGTTGTTTTTGCTCGAACTTCAAAAGCATTATCACGTTTAAATAAACTTTTTGCTGAACGGGATACCGAAAAAACCTACTGGGCTTTGGTTAAAAATGAACCGCCGAAAACTTCAGATACATTAGTTCATTATTTAAAACGAAACCCGAAACAGAATAAATCCTATTCTCATAAAAATGAAGTACCGAATAGCAAAAAAGGAATACTTCATTATAAAGTTATAAAGAAATTAGACAACTATTTTTTATTGGATATCAATTTGGAAACTGGACGTCATCACCAAATACGCTCACAACTTTCAGCGATTGGAAGCCCAATTAAAGGAGATTTAAAATACGGTTTTGACCGAAGTAATAAAGATGCGAGCATTCATTTGCACTCTAGAGAGCTTACATTTGTTCATCCTGTACAAAAAGAAAAGCTGACCATAGTTGCTCCCCTACCTAATGATAAGCTTTGGAAAGCTTGCTGCTAAATTTTTGAGATGTCATTTTTTAAGGCATAAATCACCAAGCCCACTCTATTTTTCACATCTAGCTTATTAAACAAATCTTGACGATAGCCATCTATTGTTTTGGGGCTTAGGTTCATTTTATCTGCAATTTCCTTATACGTCATTTCACTACAAGCCAATTTCATAAAATCAATCTCCCGTTCTTTAAATGTGGGCTTTTCAGTATCATTTGAATGTAACGAATGCAAAAGTGATTCAGCTACTTTTTCTGAATGGTAATACCCCTTTTCAAGTGTTTGTACTAATGCCTCGTTTAGTTTATCTGGATGAATATCTTTTAACAAATAGCCTTTAGCTCCATTGCTTAGCATTTTAAGTATTTTCCTCTCATCATCTTCCATCGTAAGCACTAATACTTTGATTTCCTTATGGTTTTCATGTAACCACTCCATAGTTTCAAATCCGTCCATAACTGGCATATTAAGGTCTAGCAGGATAATCTCAGGCAATTCTGAATAATCTTTGAGTTTTTGCTGAAGATCCCTTCCGTTTTTAGCATGATATAAAACATTAAAGTTATTAAATGAGTTTACCAGTTTTTCCAGCGAGCTGGCAAATAGAGAATGGTCATCTACAATGACTATATTGTGCGAGGTAGTTTTATTCATTATTACAAGGGGTAGTTTAAACGTAAAATTGTTCCTTTATCCGGTTTTGATTCTATAGAAAAATCTGCATTCAACAGTTCTGCACGGCTTTTCATGGTCTCCATTCCAGAATTTCCTTTTTTCTTTGAGGTGTCAAAACCTATTCCATTATCTTTTGCCTCAATTTGCAACATATTGTTTGTGTAATTTAAATGTACAAATAATTCTGTAGCACGGGCATGTTTCAAGACATTCGTAGAGAATTCTTGAAGTATTCTAAAGATAATAATTTCTTTAGTCGGGTCTATGTTTTTTACCTCACCACTAATTTTTAAAACTGCATTTAGAAAATCAAGCCGATTAAAACGCTCTAATTCCACTTCTAAAGACCCTATTAAACCATTTTTATATACCACATCATTATTTAAGGTTTTTGAAAGGTTACGCACTTCATTTACGGTTTCTTGCACAACAGATTTAGTTTCTAAAAGCTGGTTGTGAAATTCTACTGGAAGCTGGTTAAGCACCATATTTAACTGAATATTAGTAACGGAAAGTAATTGACCAATATTATCGTGAAGTTCCCAGGCAATATTCTTGAAAGTTTGTTCTTGAATTTCAATCTTTGAATTAGAAATTTCCTTTTCAAATTGAATTTTTTGTTCAGCCTGTTTTATTAAGAGTTTATTTTTACGACGTTGAAATACTATAAAAAACAGTACAAATATCCCAACGGTAAATGTTAGAATTAAAATAAAGTAAATTATGAGAAGTCTTTCTTCCTTAGACATATTATAAACCCAATACTATAAAGTAAATATACCAATAGGTTTGTAAATAAGATGATTCTTTTATACAATTCTACAAATTCAGGACTTTCAGAGTCAAAGTAGCCACTGTATATAAACACAGGAGTCAATACTAAGTGCAATAAAATTGCCCCTATAGAAATATAAAAAGGCAATGAAGTATTAAATTTTAATATCTCATCGCTAGTTAACAATTGATAATAATATAAACTAATTGACAGTAAGACCAAAAAGGTACCTACAATATCACCGTAAGAAGAGTATCCATCGAAATAATTTCCCGAAATTGAAAACTCTATTATTTGGCTAACAATAAAAAGTATCAACAAAAGAGTTAAAAGATTTCTTTGAAACCTACTTTCTATATGCCATTTAAAGTAACTTACATATATAAAATAGCTAATTAAAGTATATGCATTATACAACCAATAATTTTCATCAAAAACAGTTCCTTCAACAAAAGAAAAGTACTTATAATCACTGAAGTAAGCAATGGGAGCATAAGCTCCTATAATTTCAACTAAAGCGGTAAGTAAAAGAAAGTAGACAAAATATTTTGTTGCCGGTTCTGCTTTTTTATTAGCATGTATATAATACCAGCCAAGAATAGCAGAAAACAACACCAATACGGTAACCGGAATCATATGAATAAGAAAGTCTTTCAAAACAATGTAAGTTTAATAACTTTTTGGCGGCCAGCCCCCATTAGATCTGTTAAATGGATCTATGGTATATATATTATCTGCATTTTTTGAATCACTTTCTGTTGGGCATAGAAAAATAGTAGCTTTTTTAGATTTTGAATCGTTATATGCTGCAAAAAACAAGCGTAGTCCTGGTTTTTTGATTTGCTGTTTTTCAGCCTCTTCTTTTACATAATCAATATACTCCTGCAATTCATCGATATTAAAAGTAAACTCACAAGCATCTTTAAACCCTTCTGCACTTTCAATGTCTTTTGCCCTAGTATCGCTCCATCTTTTTTGCAGTTTTTTTGCTTCGGTAACAGTTATGCATTTAGCTGGTTTTGCCATTTCTTTATAAAATTTGGTTAGTTAGTACGGCAATGTATAAAATTTCCTTCGCTATTTGGATAACCAGTTTTTAAAACAGGAAAAAAACTTATTTAAAAAAGGGTTTTTCCCTGTTTTCTATCAGGAATCTACCTCATTATTTACAAGGAAAACCTTGTTTTATTTAAGGCGTTTACCTACTGTATTTTAGATTGTTACATGCTAGATTTGTTTTATACAAAAAATAGATTTTGAATTTTTCACTCACATACAAGCCTCTTTGCACTGTTAATATTTATCACGAATACTTTTTAAATGATGGGTTAATGTCTTTTGATAGTTCTGAAAGCTTAAAAGAAAAACAACTGTCAAAATATGACGTACGGGAATTTATAGACCTTATCCCTACTGAAGAAACCTACCAGTATTTAAACAACCACAAGATAATATTTAAACCAACCGAAACTGGTTTTAAGCTACTAGTACAAGCAGAAGAAATTGTAGAAGGATCACAAGATTATACACCAAAAGTATCTATTCCGAAGGATTTCAACCTTACCTTTTTACTGTACGTTAATGATTTTTTATTTGAAAACTACTCGACGGTAAATGCCATTCCCAACATTCCTTTCTATTTTTCAAATAAAAAGCCTGCTTCAGAAAATAACAATTTCAGTTATATAGATTTAGAAGAGACTACACACGCAGTTTCTAATTTTAAAATAACTGAAACTACTTGGCAGGGCATAAACAAAACGTTGTCAGAAAAAGAAAAAGAGAGTCTGTTTGGGGTAATTTCCTTAGACATAATGGGAGATAACGTTACAAATTACGATGCTAATAATCGAAACATGCTTAGCAAAGATGATAAGCCAACAATAGAGCCAAAAACTTTTAAAATCCAGTTTACCAACCGTAAAACCATTTGGCATTATAAGAATGCCTTAAACAATAATTTGCTGCACTCAACCGAGCCAAAACAGTTGCCCTTGGTTAAAAATGGAACGGTAGAGTATATATTCAATAGCAAAAAGCAACCAGCAGCAGAGCCTACTAGGTTAATAGTTGAAAAAGATACCCTTGGGAATATAATCCGTACCATATCCGAAATTTTTATTAACGAATCTCCTCACTTTGAAAAACCTCACAAACGATGGACGACACAACTGCAGTGAACAAATTTACCCTCAAAGTAGATTTCTTCGGAAGCGATGAAAGTGAAAAAATTAGCGCACAATTTAAATCGGTTTCTGGTCTTACAGTCAATATAGACACCGAAAAACTACTTGAAAACCCGGATCTTGAATTTAAACACTCTTTTCCGTCACGAACACAGTTTCCAAATCTAATCCTAAAAGAAGGGATTTTAGAAAACTATAAAGTAATTAATTGGTGTAAAAATGCAATTAATCAATATCAATTTTATCCAACTGATATAAAAATCAAACTTGAAAACGGAAAAAAAGAACCAGTTTTAGCATGGAACATTATACATGCATACCCCATAACATGGACGTTAAAAAAACAAAAAGCAGAAGGAAATAATATAGCTATCGACACAATGGAATTAGCTTATAATTATTTTAAACTAGTGTAAAATAAATTGCTAAAAATGGAAGATTTAAACACAGATATTATTACAAAAAACCAACTACAGAGTACTGTAGAATTATCAGAAAGAAGAGAAGAAGATGAAACGTTTTTTCTCAGCTTTTTACAAGATAAAATCGACTTCGAAATATTTCGAAATTCGTCAATTTATGATCAAAAACAGGTAAAATGCTTACTGAATTCAGATAAATTTACTCAAAAATTAAAAGAAATATTAACTGATACTAAAACTTTAGATAAATTAATAAAAAGTACTGATAACAAGTTAATTAAATATATTTTTATTAGATTTTTAGACACATCTAAAACCGATTTAATACATATCATTAAAGTACCTAAGGTTCTATCTATACCAAAATACAAAATTATTTTTTGGAAACTTCTTTTTACCTATGAAAAACAAGAAAATTTTGAAATTGAATTTCAAAAGTTAATCAAAAATATTTCAGAAAGTCACCCTAAAAAAAAGGTGCTGGAAGTGCTTAATTTTGGTATTGTTTTAGTTGAAAAAATGGCTTCTAAAAAATAGGTCTTCTCCCCTCTTCAAAAGTCAAAATCAAAACATTTATTTATGTGAAAATTTACTTATCGTTTTTGAAAGGGAATTATTGTATACCTTTAAATAGTCAATAAATATTTTTTTATGGACGTAGAAAAACAAAAGCCATCTATGTTTGTCCGTTTTGTAAACGGTATCAATCATTTTATTCGATCGTTTAAAAACTTTTTTAAATCTTCGTTTTTAAGTTTAATCGTTATTGCAATAATCTTATTGCTGCTGACGCAAATGGACCAGGCATTTACCATGTTGGTAGATATGATGGAATCCAACAAGTTTTCTTTGTTTCTTTGCTTTTTTATAATCAATGCATTGGCATTGGTATTGTCCCACTACCCTATTTATACCTATTACGCAGCCGATTTAAACGACTCAAGAGATTATACTAATTGGCACAAAACCAACCCTATACGGTTTTGGCCTTTTAAAAATTTTCCCATTTTCATTTTTACCACTAACCCAGAATCTAGTTACAAACCAGATAATTGGGCCAATTATCTACGATATTTTATTGGTATTTTAATTCACGGTGTATGGATTCATTTTATAATCAGCAGTTTTACACCCAACCTTATTTTTGAAAATTTCCCAATAGCTACCATTAAAATAGTGCTATACTCACTGCTTATTCTTCCATTGGTTCTGTACATTTTTTATAGAGAAAAGTTCAGTAACCTAACAAACAAACTAGATGAGAAAGAGAAAGTTATTTTCGAAGAAGAAAAACAGGATAGTCTAGCTAAAGTTAATAAGCTATATAGAAAACTAGGGGTTTGGTACATTTTATTAGCTTTTATTTGCTTGTTATTATTGATACTCACGTTAACGGTAGGAAATTTTAGCCCCGGTGGTTTTGTGCTACTCCTTATAACAAGCTATGCATTAATTTTTAATTATGTTCTTTTCAGGTTATTACGAACCAAACTAAGCCATATCCATAAGGCAATGGATAGTAAAAAAAGTTTACACCTTTTTAAGTTTATAATCGGTAGGATGCGCTTTATGGAATGCTCTGAAAATTATCTACTTCTTTATAATTTCAATTTTTTAATCGCAGTTATCATTATAGTCGCTTCTACCATTGCGAGTATAAAGGGGTGGAATTTACTTAATGGAATACCAATTTTACTCGCTTTTTTCTACTTCTATTACTTTATTGCAGCGAGTTTAGGGAAATACTTTTTTGTGACCAAGAAGCTTAACCTCTTCGGAACACGAATTTATAAAGCTATATTTATTGTTTTAGGTGTTTTAGTTGGCCTTTTTATTATCACTTTCTTTGTACCTATAGAGGTGAAAACACACCAGCTAGACAGGGTAAAGAATTCAAAAACTGAAATTACCGAAGCTACTTTCATCGACAGTTTACGAGCTAAAGATGACAACACCCTATTTTTTATTGCCTCACACGGTGGCGGACTTAAGGCCAACGTCTGGACGCTCAATGTGGTCAATATGCTTCAAAAGAATACAGATGGCAAACTGTTAGACCAAACCATTGCGCTTTCAGGTGCTTCGGGAGGTTCTTTGGGCTTAGCTTTATATACTGGATTGCATAGAGAAAACGGACATGATTTTAATGAAATTCAGAAGAAAATAGACCATCTTGCCGTACAAAATTATACTTCGCTCGACCTTACGCTTACCTTCGGGATCGATTCCTATCGAAAATTTTGGCCTTTTAGCCAGCATATTGGCATTCGGGACCGACCATATTACGCTATGCGAAAATATCAAAATGAAATTCAAGACACTGCTAGCAATAAACTCTCTAAAGTTTCTTTTCGTGACTATTGGAAAGAAGCTTTTACTAAAAAAGGCTATTTCCCTTCATTGATTATGAATACCGCCGGAACACAAGGTAGTCGCGGGATCCTTTGGTCTGTTAAACAAAATAATTTTGATGAAATTTTCCCTTTTGCAATAAACTTAGCCGACCTCACAAATAATGAAACCATTCCTTATTTTCAAGCTGTCTCTACTACAAATCGGTTCCCGGTATTTAGTCCCGCCGCTAAAATTCCAGGGTATGGTCATTTTATAGATGCCGGAGCTATTGACAACAGTGGGTTGTTGGGTTGCTTAGACGTTCACAATTATTTAGCCCGGGATAAAAAAGTTTTGGGCGATAAACAGATTGCCTACATAGAAATTATAAACAGTAAAGGCTTATATGTAGATCATTTAATTAAAAAGTTCAAAAAACAATATAGTATTGAGCATATTGCCATCAATGAAAATGAAACAGATAATATCGTTGCCGATTTGGAAACAGGTCTTAACTTAGATAAAATTCCAGGGTATTTAAGCGATTACGTAACGAGTCTAGAAAAAACAAGCGATGGTGATATTAGGTACTTCAAGATTATGATGCCACACAAAATCACTTTTGCTGATATTGAAAATCACTTTAAGGGGACAATCCTTTCAGGAAAAATAGAGGAAAATTTTAAAGCGTTTCTTACCAAAGAGAACAACCTCATCCTATCCCTAACTGAAAAACCGAACAAAACTTTTTTTGAACCATGGCTATTTTATGAACCTACTCTTTCGCGCCATTTAAGTAAAAGTAGCATTAATTACGTAAAAGCGATACTTAAACACCCGTTGCTAACCGAACAATTTAAAGAGATTGAAAGCATTATCAATTCAAAAAAAGTGGAAGAAAATAAGGCTCCTCAATTGTCGTTATAACTTTTTAGTTTAATCCTTACTTCTTCTCCGGTACGCTTTTGGGCAAGTTTGCAAATGGCCTGTTCCGTTAATTGAAGTATTCTTGCATACCCTCCAGTGGTTTGAGCATCCCGCATTAACACCACGCATTTACCCGAAGGTGTAAGTTGCACCGTTCCTGGTTGTACGGGTGCAGTAATGATTTCTTTTGCCGAAAAAGATTCCAAACCCTCCATTACATATGCCATTCTATTACTTTGTGGGCCTACTTTTAAGGTAGATGCTACAATTTTTTCCTGTAATTTTTTCGGAAGCAGATTAAATTCAGGGCCTGGAAAAAATTCTATGGTATCATCAGAAAAATGGGTCGAATCAATTGAGAACGAAGCATTCCGAAGTATTTTTTCTGAAGCATCCTTCTGAAATTTCAGAATATAACCTTTTTCCAGTTTTCCTTTTTTGGTAATATTTTGATAAAAACTCCGGCTTCCCAAAACTTCTTGGGCCTCAAAACCTCCTAAAACAGCCAAATACCCATAGCTTCCAAGCTTGGGGTGACCAAATGTCAAAACATCCTTTTCAATCACTGAAACCGCTTTATTTAGACCAATCGGCTCTCCGTTAACTTTAGGCTGAAAGCCAGCGCCAGAAATTGAAATAACTGTAGGTACCTTAAATTGAAGTGTTGGTCCCATCATTGTAAATTCCAATACAGCCGCTTTAGCATTATTATCCAGCAATTTATTGGCCATTGCTGCAGAAACCGTATCCATGGCACCACTTATCGGCACGCCAAAACTACGGTACCCCGTTCGCCCTTTATCCTGTAAGGTTGTATAAAGTCCTGCCTTCAATATCTCAATCATCAATAACCTCCTCTTCTATTTTATAAACGCCTGCAGCTACTTCTACTTCTATTTGTAGAAATAGATCTTTAGATACCTGCTTAAACTGTACTATATCTCCAGGTTGTATCAATGCAGGCGGGTTATTTTTAATTGAAAAAAAAGATAGTGGGCTCTTCCCTATAATATTCCATCCACCAGGGGAATATGTTGTATAAACACCTGTTTGAGACCCCCCAATAGCAACCGATCCCGCTTCAATTTTCTCTCGTGGTGTATCTTTTCTAGGGGTATGTAATTGTTTATTCAAACCACCTAAATATGGAAAGCCAGGCAAAAACCCGAGAAAATAAACCTTATATTGTTGCTCGGTATGCATCGCAATTACTTCTTTTACCGATAGCTCATTTTTTTTAGCTACAGTTTCAATATCCAGCGCAAATTTTGAATCATAACAAACGGGAATGTGCAATATACGCGATAGAGATGTTTCTATTTTTGGTGCTTTTTTTAGTTTTTTTGTTAGTTGTTCAATAAAATCGTTCTGCTTTATTCCTTTTTTAAAAAACACCGCTATCGAACTATATGCAGAAACAGTTTCTATCACTTCTTCTTTAAAAGACTGTTGTATTAGTTGGTTTGCTTTTAAAACATTATCAAGTATCTTATCATCAATAGCAGGTTTCCACTCAATCAATACGGCTTGTTCGCCAAATGGTTTTATTGTGGGTTGTTTCATCTGTCTAATGTTAGTTCACGCTGCTTCATTTGACTATGAATATACTGAAGTATTTCTACCGAATGTTTATTATCACTGTGAATACAATAGGTTGAAGCCCTTATTGGTTTTACAGTTCCAGTAACAGTTTCTATAGCATTTTCTGAAAACATTTTAAAAAGTTGTTTCCAAGCAGCTTCAGGATTGTTTATAAGCGCTCCTTCTTCACTTCGGGAAACTAAAGAAAGATCATCGTTATACCGTCTATCTATAAAAGCCTCAAACTCTAGAGGCAATAAATTTTCAGCTTTACGGTGTAAAACAGAGTTATATTGTACATATAATTTAGGACGTACTTTGGTGTCAATTATTGCTTCTACCACCGCATCGGCTGTCGGTGCATCTTTGGCGGCGTAATTGTACAAAGCGCCGTGAAGTTTTATGTGGTTTACAGTTGCTTCTTCGGTTTCACTCACCGCAAAAAAATGTAATAATTGATCAAAAACAGTCGCTGTGAGCTCTTTTTTTGTCATTGTGATGATTTTCCTTCCAAAGTTATCTTTATCTGGAAAAGAAGGGTGTGCGCCAATTTTCACCTTGTTTTTCTTAGCCAATCGAATGGCAGTCCGCATTGTTTCGTCTGTCCCATAATGTCCGCCACAGGCAATGCTACATGAAGCTATCAACGGCATGATAATTTCGTCAAAACCACTACCCTCTCCTAGGTCTGCATTAATATCAATATGTTTGGCTTCACTTTTCATTTTTTAATCTCTTTTAAACATCAAAAAACACTTTTGAAAGGCTTCTAAGGCCTAAAATAAGTGCAATGAGTACGATGATGATTCCTATGATGTTTTGAACTTTATTGTTTTTATACGCCCCTAAAACCGATTCTTTATTAACCACCCATACTAAAAAACCAGCAATTACGGGCAGCAAAATTCCATTAGCTACTTGTGCAAATTGAATAACTTCAATGGGTTTAAATCCTACGGAAGAAAATATAACGCCCGTTAACAATACAAGTATCCACACTGCTCTAAATTTATTAGATTTTAAACTCAAATCCCAATCAAAACAACCTCTGGCTACATACGCAGCTGCTAATGGTGCTGTGATTGCTGATGAAATTCCAGCGGCAAACAACCCAATACTTAAAAAATATTTTGCAAAGCTACCAAAGAGTGGTTCTATACTTTTTGCCAAATCGGCTGCATTACTAATTTCTGAACTTTTAATCGATGCCGCACAAACAATGATTGCAATAGACACTAACCCACCTAAAATAATTGATAAATATAGATCTGTTTTGGCTGCTTTTAAATCTTTTTTTCCGTTCCATTTCTCTTTTACCAATGAAGCATGTAAAAACAGATTATAAGGTACTACTGTCGTTCCTACTAAAGCAATAATAGCCAGTATGCCTTCTTCAGGAATTGAGGGCACAAACATACCCTTTAAAACTTCAAGCCAATTGGGGTTGGTTACAATAGCGGTAACTAAAAATGAAACACTCATTAAAATTACTAATGCCACAAGGCTTCGTTCAATTACTTTGTAGTTTCCAATATAGAGCAAGGCAAATGCTATTCCTCCTATTATCATACTTAAGTAATTGAGCTGTAGGTCGCCTATTAAAATAGTAGATTTCGTAAAAATGGTTTCTAGACCTAACATTCCTCCGCTAATATTTCCGGCTTCATAGGCAGCATTTCCTATTAATATTGCTGAAAGGATAAGTAGTATGGCTATGATTCGTATTGTTTTAGAAGGTATTTCGCTTCTTACTGCTTCCGCTAAACCTTTTCCGTACACCAGCCCTAACCGAATGGCCATTTCTTGCAACACAATAGTCGCAATGATTGATAAAACCATCGCCCATAACAATGTAAAACCAAATTCAACTCCGGTTAAAACACAGACGGTAACCGTGCCCGGTCCTATAAATGCCGCTGCAATTAAGGCACCCGGACCAATATTTTTAAATATATTTTTCACCTTTATTTTTGTTCAAGTGCGTAAATAGCAAAACTCGCCAACCAATGACCGCCTTCGTAGGTGTCACCTACCAAATTGAGATATGAATATGAAATATGTTGATTTGCCACATTTTTTAGATGGTCATATTCTGGATATTGATTTGCCAAACCATACAACACCCAAGCTCGGCTAAAATTAAGCCCATCCAGATGAACCAACTTCCCATCACTCCTATCGCCTACTTTACCAGGTTCAAGTTGGTAGTTTTTATTTTCTAAAGCTGGTAAAAAAGAATCTAGCCAATCTGTAAATTCTTTTTTGGGAAGTACGCGTCGCATAATATCCACCTCTTCTAAACAAGGTGATAAAAAATCGTATCCGCTAGGTTCCCAAGTAATCGGGCAGTTTTCATCTTTTAAGTAAAATTCTTTGGCTCGTCGCTCAATTAAGTTTTTTAATTCTGTATCGTTAGTCGTGTTTGCATAGTCCCATGCAAAGGTTAAACCAAATGCTGTGTTGGTGTGTTCTCCCACCCGTATGGGATATACTAATTTGGGTAAAAACTCTTCATATTTTGAAACAATATCATCTGCTAATGGCTGTAAATTTTCGGCCAATTGTTTTCCCATTGGGTCTTCCCAAGTGTATAATGCTTCGGAAAGCTTTAGTAACCACGCCCAGCCGTAAGTGCGTTCGTAGCTTTTATTGATGTCTTTTTGAAAATATTCTAATTCTTTTGAAACATTTTTAAGTGTGATGTTTTTCTGAAGTATTTCTTTAACCTTATCTGCCTTTTCCATATCTGGAAACTGTTTTACCAATGTCACCATTGACCAATAGCCATGAACGGCACTATGCCAGTCAAAACACCCATAAAATATTGGGTGCAACGCTTCTGGTGATTCTAAATCTTCATCACTACCTATCGTTTGCCCTAATTTATTAGGATATTCGGTCTCTACACAATGCAAAGGAAGTTCTATTAATTTATTGGCTTCTTCTATCGAAAATACGGGTGCTTGATATTGCTTAACTGCCATTTCAGTTTGTGTTTTTTCTTTAGTTTCAATTTTCTTCTCTTCTTTAGAAGAATTACAGCTTACAAGTATAGAAAGCAAAAAGAGCAAGGAAAGGACATTTTTCATAGTAGGATATTTCAGAAACAATTTCTATTAAAATCTTAAAGATATTAAATATAGTTTCCATTTAAGTTTCAGAAACAAAAAAAGGGATACCGATTGGCATCCCTTTTATATTTAAGTGAATTCTGAATTACATTTTAACGTCTTCCAGTTTTACTTCTTCACCTTCTTTGTTGATCAATTTTACTTCATCAAAATCCATATCTTTAAATTGAGCGAACTGTGTTTCAGCATCACCAACAACCAAATAAGCCATTTTAGACTCATCTAGGTATTTGTTTGCCAATTCTTTATGTTGCTCAAGTGTCATGTTTTTAACAATCGACTCTTCTTTTTCAATATAGTTTGCAGGAAGATCGTAACTGCTCATTTCTTGAAGCATTCCCAATAAAGAGAACTGCGTTTCAAAACGACGTGCGTTCGATTTTATCATTGCATTTTTAGTGAAATCTAAGTCTTCTTTGCTGACTCCTTCTTTGTACTTAGCAATTTGATCTTTGAATATCTGTACAGACTCTCCCGTTGTATTAGTTCGAACACTTGATGAAGCTGTAAATTTTCCTGGTATTTTGCTTCCGCTAAAACCTGTACGTGCTCCATAGGTGTATCCTTTTTCTTCACGAAGAATAAGGTTTACATTTCCGCTGAAAGAACCACCTAACTTATAGTTCATCACCTCAGCAGGATAGAAATCTTCATCGGTACGTGGCAAAGCGATATAACCAATATTGATAACCGATTGCTTAGCTTTTGGTATATCTACAAAATACAAGGAAGCTTTATCACGCTCCTCTGGCATTGGATATTCTGGAATGGTGACTTCCTTGGCTGCCCAACGTTCTTCTAAGCTATTTAATTGCTTTAAAGTTTCGTCTTTATCTATTTTACCTACTACGTGGAAACTACTAATTGATGGCGAGAAATTATTGGTATAGAACGATTTTAAATCTGCCATTTGTATTGCTTCTACAGATTCTTCTGTTCCGCTAGTTGGAAGACTGAAAATATGATCTTCGCCATACAATAATTTATCATAAACGTTACTAGCTACTCTATTTGGATTAGCTGCACTACGCTTTATTTGATTAATTGTTTTGGTTTTAATACGACCTAATTCTTCTTCATCCCAACGTGGTTCCAATAAAATTTCTTCAACTAAATCCATTGTTTTATCAAAGTTACGCGTTAAGGTGTTTCCGCGTATTACAATAGATTCATTTGTTGTGTACATATTAATAGAAGCCCCCAACAGATCGATTGCTTCTTCAAGCTCTTCTGGGGTTTTGTTTTGCGTTCCTTCCATTAAAATATCTGTCATAAGGTTTGCAACACCATTTTTGTCTTTATCATCCATTAAATGTCCACCTTCAATCACTAAACTGAAGTTAACCGTTGGGATTTCATTTTGCTCAATCCCGTAAACTTCTAATCCGTTTTCCAGTTCAGCTGTCCATGTTTCAGGAATACTCAACTCTGGTGCTGGACCTTGTTCCGGTTGAACAGAACGATCAAAGTTTGAAGGTGTTTTAGCAATTTCTTCGTTTGAATCTTCAACCTTCTTCTCTACATTCTCCTTAATTTCTTCTTCTACAACTGGTGCTTTTTCTGAATTTTCAGCGATCAAGTCCATTTGTCCTTTTGGTACGAAGCTCGTTAGCACAAAAGGCTTATCCTTTATGTACTCGTTATATACACGCATCACATCTTCTTTAGTAACTTTTTTGATGTTTTCGATATCATCTTCGATAAAACCAGGGTTACCAGTAAAGGTATTGTAACGTGCTAATTGGAACGATTTTCCTAAAACACTGCTAATACCATTATAAAAATCGGTTTCCAATCCAGCTTTAATGCGTTCAATATCGCGATCTGTTACTCCTTCTGTTTCAAAAAGGGTCATTGCTTCGTTAATTCCAGCTTCTACATCATCCAAATCCACACCGTTGTTAGCTGTAATAATTATATGAAATTCACCTGCTAACTCTTGTGAATTATTGTAGGCTGAAGTTCTTGAAGTAAGATCTTTTTCTTTTACCAGCACTTTATATAAAGGTGCTTTTTTTCCATCTGATAATATTTCAGCTAAAAAATCCAACGCGTAAGCATCTTCAGTGTAATGCTGTACTGTTGGCCACACCATATTTAATTGTGGCGCATTAGCAAAGTTATCTTCATGGTACAAGCGTTTTGTTTCAGCAATGGTAACCGGCTTTGGTTCCATTTTTTCAACTTCTTGGCGTTTTTTTATTTCACCAAAATATTTTTCAATCATTTCTTTAGCTTCGGCTGTTTCAAAATCACCTGCTAAAACCAATGTCGCATTGTTAGGGCCATAAAAACGGTCATAAAATTCACGAACATCTTCTACGGTAGCATTTTGAAGATCTTTCAATTCTCCAATAACTTGCCAATTGTATGGGTGCCCTTCTGGATAAATGTTTTTATCGATTACCCAACCTGTATGCCCGTAAGGGTTGTTATCTACACGTTGTCTTTTTTCGTTTTGAACCACTTCTTGTTGGTTGTAAAAAGCAGACTCGGTTACTGTGTTAATTAAATAACCCATACGGTCACTCTCTAACCACATTACCATTTCCATAGCATTTTTAGGCACTACTTCGTAATAAATAGTTCCATCTTTCCAAGTACCACCATTTAAGGTTCCACCGGCATCTTGTATTTTTTTGAAAAACTGATCTTGTGGAACATTTTCAGATTCTTGAAATAACATATGCTCAAATAAGTGAGCAAAACCAGTACGTCCGGTCTTTTCACGGTTAGAGCCTACACCATATTGAATGGCAACCGAAACAATAGGGTCGCTTTTATCTTGGTGTAATACGACATCTAAACCGTTTTCTAGTTCGTACTTTTCAAAATCAACAGAAAGAGAAGCACTTTCTTCTTTGGTTTCTGTTTCTTCATTTTTACAGGAAGTAAAAACAAAAGTTAGTAGCAAAAAAGCTACTAATGAGGTTTTAAGAGAATTTTTTAAAAACATATTTTTTTGGTTTAATGAAGCGTTAAAGATACAATTGCAGTTTGGTCGAAATCTTAATAAATTGTTAAAATAGACTACCACAGCCCTATTTATCTAAATACTAGAATCAATATTTAAAAAAAATAAAAATCACTTAATTATGAAAACTTAATAATTAATCAACCAAACCATCCATCTCGATCCAAGCTTCGATATTGAATAGCTTCGGAAATATGGTTTCCTGTTATGCTTTCTGAGTTATCTAAATCTGCAATCGTTCTAGAAACTTTTAAAATACGGTCATAAGCTCGAGCAGAAAGGTTTAAACGTTCCATCGCAGTTTTTAGCAGTTGTAATGAAGCTTCATCCAACCTACAAAACTCTCGTATTTGTTTTACTCCCATTTGAGCGTTGTAGTGTATGTTTTCAAACGTTTCAAACCGTTTAGATTGTAATTTCCTTGCTTGTGTAACTCGTTCACGTATGATGATGCTCGATTCCCCTTTTCGGTCTTCGCTCAATTTGTCAAATGGAACTGGGGTTACTTCAATATGGATATCAATTCGATCCAACAAAGGACCGGAAATCTTGCTTAAATATCGTTGCATTTCAGCTGGCGAAGATGTTACCGGTGCATCGGGATCGTTAAAATACCCACCAGGACTTGGATTCATGCTTGCCACCAACATAAAACTGGATGGATAGGTTACTGTAAATCGTGCACGTGAGATAGTTACATCTCGATCTTCCAGAGGTTGCCGCATTACTTCTAGTACGCTTCTTTTAAATTCAGGTAATTCATCTAAAAACAATACCCCATTATGTGCTAATGAAATTTCACCCGGTTGTGGGTATTGACCGCCTCCTACCAACGCGACATCGCTAATTGTGTGATGTGGGCTCCTAAAAGGCCGGGAAGTCATTATCCCACCTTTTTCTTTTGTTCGTCCCGCAACACTATGAATTTTTGTTGTTTCTAGAGCTTCGTTTATCGTCAATGGTGGTAAAATACTAGGCAGGCGTTTAGCAAGCATCGTTTTTCCAGAACCGGGCGGACCTATTAATATAATATTATGACCTCCAGCTGCTGCAATTTCCATACAACGTTTAATACTTTCTTGTCCTTTTACAACTGCCAAAAATAAAAACTACAACTTTAATTAACTGTATATCAATATATTAATAATATAGTTTTATATTGATTATCGTTTATTGGATAATTTGTTGTACAATTGTTGTACGATATTGTCATTTTAAAAATTTAGTTATGAGCGTTAAAATCATTTATAGACCCGTTAAAAAAAATGATACCAAAGGTTATTTAAAGGTACGAGTAATTGAAAATAGAAAAACGAGTATTAAAACTTTGGGAATTAAAGTTAGTGGAAAAAACTGGTTAGAGGATAAACAAAGGGTAAGTAAGTCAGAACCCAACGCAGATAAAATAAATGAAAAAATACAGGATGTACTAAGGAATTTGAACAAACACGACACCCCTACCCAAGCCCTAAAGACGACAAATAAGACTATACTAACATTTTATGACGAAATAATTGAAACAACGCTAAATAACGGTACAAAGTTAAAATATATTGATATTAGAAATAGATTTGAAGCGTATTTGAATGAAAACGGATATAACGATTTGAAGCTATCACAACTCACACCACAACACGTTAACGCATTCCATACATATATCCGTACTTCGGGGTCAGCGAACAATACTGCAAATTACAATATAAAGAGTTTTAAAGCCATTATAAACAAGGCTATTAAATCGGGGTTGGTTAGTTATGTTAACGACCCTTTTAGCTTGTTAAAGCTAAAATATACCCCTACCCAAAATAGGACGTTGACAGATAAAGAAGTGAGTAAGTTAATTGATGCCAGTTTTAAAGATGACAGGAAAAAAATGAAAAGTAATTTAGGTGTCAGTTATGAAGAGTTTAGGGATATTTTCCTTTTTCAATTATTCACACAGGGATTAAGATGTTCGGACGTTCAGTTGTTGCGTTGGAACGATATTAAGAATATAGATGGTGTGTTGATAATGGACTACACGCAATATAAGACAAAGAAAAAGATGAGGTTACGGCTAACCCTTGTTGCATTAAAAATGCTTAACCGTAGGTTATCCAAATTAAATGAAACTTTTTCAGATAAATTACTGGGGTTAGAATTGAAAAGGGAGCGCCTTAAGGATGTTTTACACAACCAAAAGGAAAACATAAATAAGGTAAATAATGAAATTGAATTAAGAAAGGTACAGGATGCTTGGAACAAGGTTAAAGGGGTTAATAGTAAAGACGAGTTTAAACAATTTCAAAAGGTTTTCTGGGAGCGAGCTGGAGGGTTAACAATTGATTATGCAAAGACACAAATAAAGGAAACTGAAAAAGAAATATATAAGCTGTATGCAGATACAATCGATGGTATAGAAAAGCCTAACAGCTTTGTATTTCACTTTTTAAATGATGATGATTTTACAAACTATAAAGATGGTGCTAACCTAACAGAATTGCAGTATAAACGCCTAACGGGTACAAGGGCATATTACAATATCATTTTAAAAAAGATAGCAAAACAATGCGGGATAAAGATAAACCTAACTTCACACGTTGCAAGGCACACCTATACACAGTTACTTTTAAATAATAATGCGGATTTGGTCGCTGTCAGTCAGTCGTTAGGACATAGCCATATTTCAACTACCCAAACCTATATACAGCAACTACCAAATAACAGCCTATTGGATTTGAACGATACTTTAAACGACACTTTTAATTAAAAAAGGGTACTAATAAAGTACCCTTAAATTAAACCCATTTGATAATATCCTTACATCATTATAACATCGATATACTCCCCATCATTACCTATATGGGTTTCTATTCTTTGTTTTTCTCCGTTTGATGTAGTTACTATTTGTTCAATTATTGTACATCCAATTGTACGCCATCCTACTGTAACCCCTATATTAGGCGAATTTCTAACTGTTTGTACTGTCCATCCTTTGTTAACGGTATTACCGTTATTACTTTTAGCTTTAAGCATATTAAATAATTTTAAAATTTATATTACAAATATAAGAAAAATTTATATATACCCGTTTTTCAATAGACAATGTAAATAGTTTTACATCAAATGTTAAATTTTGCGAAGTTGTGTCACACCTTGTTTTTTTTAGGCAGTTTTTTCCAAATATTCAATTAAATCATAGGTTTTATCTTTTTCCTTTGGCTCTGGTTCTGGTAAAACACCATCGATTGTACCGTTAAGGAAATCCAGTATGCCATCCCCGTACTCCATTTTCATTTTGTCTATTTTCCTTTCTTGATTTAACGGCAAATCGTTGTTAAAGTACGATACGTGGTAACGGTAATTGTTTAAATCGATTGGTAGAACAAAGTTTTTTAAGTCTTTTTCCACCACTAAAATAGCATCGTGTAAACGGTACGTATGTATATCATTTTCGTTAATTAGCATTTGATAGGCAAATATTGCATCCGCTTCCTTTTCGGTCATTAATTCAAATACTTTTCCTTTTTCGCTTTGCGCTGTAAGTTGTGCCAACTCTAAGGCTTTATTGGCTGTATAACCGCAATCGATATAAATTGCTTTGGCTTCATTTATGGTTAGTTGGTGGTTATTTAAAGCCATATTGTATAACGTTTTCGCCTTACTTCGAGATATACCCCTTTTATCCATTAAATTTTCATATACTTTAAGTCCTATATCGGTATTAATTATTTTATCCATCGCTTGCGGACTTGAGGAAGTAATATCAATTTCAATTAGCTTAAGGGGTAGTACTTCTCTTAGTGTTGAGGGCAAAGCCGTTAAGGGTGTGTATTCTCTATTTTTAATAGCTTTCTTTTTGAAATTTTTGCCCTCTTTACTGAAAATAAAACCAATTGCATTAATCATTTTCTCTTTATTGTTTTTTATGTTTTGATTATGGGTAAATGTACCCTTTGTATCCAACTCATTGTAAGCGTTTTTAATGGTCTTTTTTAACTTCTTAAGCTCTTTGTCGGTTAAGGTTATATTGAATTCCTTACAACTTTTTAAAATGCTATTTGTAGCATTCCTAACCCTATGTGATTTGTCGTTAAACAACGATTTATAAAGTTGGCTGTTGTGAAACAATTCATATAGTTTCAATTGCCTATTTATTTTATCTGTAAACATCCCATTTTTCACCTTATATATTGAATATAAATAGTGCCAGTCATCAATAAGACTAATTAAGTTATCATATATCATTTTACCACCGTAAAGCCTTTCAGATTGTTCTATTTGCTTTGTAGTTAGTTGTTCGTTGAGGTGGTCAGTTGAGGTATTTACCCTAAAGAATTTGTCCAGTGAGCTGTAAAATTCATTTACATAAAGTCTTTTATTATTTAGCTTTTCAGAAATTGGATTATTTGGTATTTTTTTTAATAAATATGCTGTAAGATATTCTATTAAATAAGTGTAGTTGAAACCCTCTTGATTATTGCCTTTAGCATTGTATTTCACGTAATTATAACGCTTTATTAATTCCTTACTATCCAATTCCATTAAGTTAGTTAAACGTTCCTTAAATGGCCTCTTGTCGGCTTTGTGGTTAAGTATTGGATTATCATACTTTTTCAATTCAAATCCGTAGTTTCTGAATGACTCTATAAGTACGCTATCGTTATACAGTTGCCAGTCGTTAACGGCTTGGATAACTGGTGCGATTAAATACCCTCTGTTAACGTATTTCTGTTTGGTTATGGTAGGGTCGTCATAGTGATAGTTAGATTGTTGTAAACGGCTTTCCGCATCCCTTACATTCTTTAGATATTCCTTATACTTTTCATTTAATTCAGCTCTTGAAATGGGGTAGCTTATATTTTTTTGTTTTTTGTTGATAAATAAAGCATTTTCAATACCATTTCTGCCACGTCCGTAGGCTTGTACTGCATTGTTAACGCTTACTTTATATGCGTCTTTAGACTGGTCGCTAATAATTGCTATACTACATTTTTTTTCAATGTCAAACCCAGCAAAATAAGCACTTGAGCAAATTAATAATTCACAGTCAAATAAGTCTTTATCATTAATGTTATTACCTCTGTTATAAGGTGCAATTTTTATATCTAAATTTTTTCCAACAAGGTTTTTAACTTTACCATCTTTATCCATTTTATGGTAGTTTTTATCATTTGTGAAAATGACAACTAAATTACCCTTGTTTTTTTCTATATTAATGAAGCTATGTAAGTCCTTTGCATTGGTACTGTAATGTATTGTCTTTGTCGGCTCATTTGTCCTTTGTACTTTAATGTAGTCCAATGTAATAGCTTTAGGTATGTCGATATACTTATATATTGGTGTTGCCGTTGAAAGGGTAAAAAAGGCTTGCCATTCATTATAGATTAACTCCATAAATGCCCCCATTGTCTGACGGTATGTATTATCGGTGCTATATGCGTGCGACTCATCGATAAATACGGGGATTTGAATTAATTTATTGTACAGATTTTTTTTGGTGTCAGCTAGTTTTATTATTTGCTCTGGTGTGGTGTTTATTATCGCATTTTTGCCACCTTTAGCAAAGTAACTTATTACTTGTTCCCAGTCATTTAGACTATCTTCAAAATATATAAAGAATTGCCTATCACTTTTGAAAGTTTTTCTCTTATCCTCTTTTCCCTTAATCATACCAACATTTGGGCTAATTATAAGCCTATTTCCGTTGGTTGTGTTAAATATTGCTGTTGTAGCACCTATCCCAGTACTACCCTTTAAAATGTACTTACTTCCGTAAAAAGTGATAACTTCCTTTAGTGCTTCCCCTTTAAGGTATTTACTGTCAAATTTTATTATTTTTTCATTTCTATTCATTTTTCATATTCATTTTTTTCTTTACCCCTTTAGTATTGCATTTTTTTGATATTTTGCGTATATTTATTATAAAGGAGATGGCGTTTAACCGTGTTATTTTCAATGTCTTGCAGAATTAAATAGGTTATAAAAATTTGGGATGTGATATATAGTGTATTACATCCTTTTTTTTATGCCTTATACATCCAGTACGCAATGTTTGTATGCTTTTCGGAACTCTTGCATCATATAATATCGATACGTCCTTATACTATCATATTGCGGATGCTCTGTTGGTGGTAATGGATGTATGTTATTTACCCAGTATTTGCGCAACTCTTTGAACGCTTTGTCTTTATTTCCGTAACGGTTCAGGAACTCCAGTACAATTAATGTATATTTCCTTTTAGCGTGTTTCATTTCCTTTAGGGGGATGGTGCTACCCCATTTATTTTCATTTTCGATTTTATATATTTCCATATTTTTTATTTTAATAATGTCCTATACTTATAAGTATTTGTAAAAAACCAATAAGTAAAGTGATACTACTTCTTTTTTTCTATCTTTTCAACTATGTACCTAAAATAGAGACGGTTAAATATGGTTTGTGTTGGTGTTGTTTTGTGGTGTTAGTCAACACCATATTTAAAATAGGGTAAACAACCCTATTCTTTTATATATAGTAGTTTACAAGGGTTTTACACCCCCCGTGCGCACCCAATTGATATATAACAATTAAGAGTCAGCACGCTACCTGAATAACACCTTTAATGGGTTAAATATTTATATCAATTTAGAATTATTCTAAATAATAAAATACATTGTAGATAGTAAAATTATCACACACCAAAAAAATATAGTGATATTTACAGTAATTATATTAATAACAAGGGTTAACGAGATTTTTACAGCCCCCCGTCCTAAATGGTGTAGTTTTAAAAAAGTAAGTATAATTTTGATTAAGTTATTTAAAATAACTTGATAGTATTACATTAAGAATTAATAAGGAAAAAAAATTCTGATAATTTAAGATTACGGGCATCACAAATCTTCTTTAATGTATTAACAGGAATCCTATACCCGTCTTTCTGTAAAATCTTTCTGACAGTACTTTCTTCAATAAAATGGTCTAAGGCAAAAGCTCTATTACTTTTAGACTTTTCAATCCAATTTATAGCAATATAATTACAGATTTTCTTATTAATATCATCTTTGACCATTTAACAAAAAAAGAACTTACTATTCTTTAAATTGCGGTCGTTCGAGCGCATTAATATATTTTCACTATATTTAGCGTAAATTTCAGCAAGTGAAAAATATATTATTACTTTCTTTAGTTATTATTTCAATTTTTTTTTGGAATTGTAAATCTAATAAGCAATCTAACTTACCAGAGGATATTGCAGGCTTTCAGCTCTTACCAAATGAAAAAGCTGCCATTGTCCGATTCAAAAATATAGAATATGATATGGTGTCTTCAATTAATTTCAGTCACTTAGATTCTGACGAAATAATTAATCTTCTTACAGATGAATTAGAACACGGAGGTAAATTAAAAGATTTGACAGAAATAGATAAAAACTTAAATTATCCACTATACTTGGTAATATACAATTACGATGTAATAGAGTCTGGAATGGAATATAGTGAAGGATTATATCTGAAATATTTAGCTGTCTTAGACAAAACTAAAAAGCTATATACTGTAAAAAAGATACTTTATTCAGAGCCGTCTATGGACGGTAGGATTAAAAATGCTTCAATACTTGAAGCAAAAAAAGATAAGTCCATTTCAAAGGATTTTAGTGATAAAGAAGAAATAAATAATTATTGCAATTTATCTACAAACTCAGCTTTTAAATTTTTAACAGAAAACAGCCCATTCAAATTCGGGAATAATAGTATTGTTGAATTTCAAAAAAAATATAATTATCAAACAGAAAGTTGGCGTGAAAGCAATGTAATAATTAATGGCGGATTTGATTCTTCTAAAAGATTGAGAGGTAGTTACTACATTGACGGTAATTTTATATTTATTGAAAATTTAATAGCTATAAATGGAAATTTTGACGCAAGTAAAAACATAAAAGTTTTTGGTAGATTAAAAATACAATGCAATGGTGATATTACGGGGACTTTAAGGGATATCAATGGAAACAGGAAGGATTTAGTAATAAAATTTAAATAAACACAGGATATGTCTTTAAATAACGAGTTTAAGCCGACAACAATCACAATCGCTCAACATTTTTTACTCTATCAACTTATCTATAGCTTTATAGTTTTCTATTTTCAAATTAAAAATGATATGTTTGAAACAAATATCCAGATATATCTTCTAATACTAAATATTGCTTTAGTAATTGGAGCTTTATATCAATTGCAAATTGGTAAATCCTTGATGATTGATATTTATACTGTTTTTTCTTTGATAGGTTTTTTGTTTTACTCAACAGGTGCATCAGGAGAAATTTTTAATGAAACCCCAATTGTATATCTGGATGTATGGGTGTTTACATTCACTTCACTATTACCCCTTTTGGTTTTTCCTTTTGTGTATAATCAAACTGCACAAAAATATTTCAAAGAAATATCAGATTAAAATTTAAAAAATTAATTATGAAAAAATTTTTAAAATTACTTTTGATTTCAATAATATTGACTCTTATTTTAAAAAGTTTGATTAATAATTTTGGCTACATTTTTCAAGATAATTCCGCCAAAAGTAATATAGAGAATTTAGGTTAAATCAAACTAAATTTAAAAGCACTTTTTTTACTTTCTGTACAGTTGATGGACTTACTTTACTTAGAGTTGCAGTATTGCGTATCGATTGCCCTCTATTAAGATGCTTCACAACTTCTTTATATTTTGCTAATACTTGTTTATCTGTTTCCTTACTGCCTTTAACACGACCTTTATATGTGCCATTTGCTTTAGCAATAGCAATGCCCTCTTTTTGACGCTCTAACAGCGTTTCACGTTCCATTGTTGCTACGTTGGACATTACGGAAATAATAAGGTTAAAGACTTGATTTACTTTACCGTTGGTCATACTTTCGATACCTAGATTATCTACTTTTAGCGTTACTTTATTTTTATTGAAAAATTCAATAGTGCTTAGTATATCTAAGGTACTCCTCCCCAGGCGGTCAATGCTACTAACACTAATATAATTAACCTTACCGTCCTTTATTGCTTCAATTAGCTTACTACCTTGTTCCCTTTCACTAAATGCAATTGAACCACTCACAACGTCATTATAAAGATGTTCTCCTTTACATTGCTTTGCTAATTGTCTTTCTAACTTTTGATTGGGTGTTGAAATTCTGTTGTATCGAGCTTTCATATTTATTTGGTTCAAATTATTTAACTATCTCAAAAATAGAGAATTAAAATAAATGTACCAAATATAGGGTGGTTATATTTAATACACTTATAAGATAGTAGATGTGTCCGACATTCAAAATAAAGTGTGTAGCAAATAGACTATAACCTAAAAACAATACAGCAAAAAATTTATACAAATTTCGTTTGCCACATCGACTGTTTACGCTTAACGTATATATGTACACATTGTGTAAGAGCGGTTACACTTTGGTAAATTGGTGTTTATCCCCCGTAGGTAGGGTGTTTGGCAGGACTCCCCTATGGGGGTAGGGTGTGTTTTAGCGGTTTGCGGTTTCATAGCGATAACGTGCGGTGTAAGGGAGAAAAGGTACATATAAGGGGGTGTAGGGTATCAAAAATGTGTGAATTGCATAGCTTAAGTGCGGTTTAGCCCCCTATTTTAAAAGAGCCCTACAAAAAAATGCGTTCAATTAACTATCCTGTTTATTTTTAATGGAAGTATTGTTAATGCTATTTCTACCAAAATTGAATATGCTTCTTTTATTTAGCCCTAACCCTTTACATAACGCTTTTACTTTGTCTGGTGGTAGGTCTTTAAGTACCAGTAAAAATATAAACTTAAAAAACCAAACAATACAGCAGATAACACCACTTATTAAACCACCAATAATACTAACCAAAATAACCACTTGATACGCTTCCATTTTTGACACTTTTTTAAATTACTTTTCCAATTTATTAAACCGTTTTATTAATCATTGGGACAAAGTACTACAGGGGGGTTGAAATTAAAAGGACATCGATTTTTGAAAACCTGTTATCCTACTGTTTATAGTGGTTTACGTATTTTTTGAGGAGTAAATGTTTTTTTTGGACATTAAAAAACCCCAATAAAGGGGGCGAAATGAATGGGGGGAGTAGAATTCGATAAAAACCCCCATATCAAAAAATGAAAGAAATTTAAAACGATTATTTTAGCACAAATTCAGGATTTGGAATTAAAACACCATCCACATTTTTAATAACACCCCTACAAGCTGTTAGTAATTGATTGTGTCCATTTCTGTCAGTTTTACCCTGTCCAGCTCTTACGGTGTTGTAATATCCATTTATCAAGTCGTTAACAGCATCCAGTCTGTTATTTTGATTTTCATTAGCTGTATAGTAGCTGTATCTGTCTTTATTTACGTTTGGTATTACTTTTCCATCTTTAACGGCTAACTGCCCCTTAAGGGCTTTAAAGTCTTCAATAGCTTTCTGTACTGGTCTTAAGTCAATTTCCAGTAATTCAATTAATTTAGTTGTTGATATTGGTACATTTATATTTTTACGGTGTACTTGTTCTATCCATTGGGTAACGTAGGACATTGGAGTATCCATAAAGCGTTCTATATCCTTTTTCTTTGTTGGACGTTCTATTATTGCAGATGCTTCATTTAACAGCTTATTAAAGGCTTTTACCTTTCTTTTTGCGGTGTTAACAGCCCTGTTATATTCCGCAGTATCGGTAAATATTAATTGAGGTTCAAACTCGTTTGTTTGGTCTTCTTTGGTGAAGTCTGCATCCTTAAGTTTAGCCCTAATATAGGTAGTCAAGGGAATGCCATTAGCTTCCGCCTGTTCCTGTAAATGGGTCTTATCTTCTTTGCTAAGTCTTAATGTCAATTTTTCGCTGTACATACTTAATATCGTTTATTAATAAGTATTTGCAAAAACATAAAAAGTAAAGAAAAAAGGGGTCTTTTGTCGGTCAATAGCTTACAAATATTTATTTATATTTACCCTATGAGAATGGATGACAACCCCGTATATTGGCTTTTTAACACCTTAATTGGGAGGGTGTTAGTTATAATTGTATTAATCGCTATTGTGATTAGCATCATTTATGAGAACTTTTTCCAGTGAACCGAATAACAAAGGCCAGGGAGTACAGAAACTTCATTAATAAAGCCTATTTGAAACAAAGTAACATAGGCGAGCCTGTAATGGATAGGTACATTAAGTTATATAATGCCTATAAAGGTAATGTATCTATGTTTGGCACTTATGATGAGTTACTAAAGGAGGTAAAGAGTAGGCTAATTACAGCTATAAAGGTCTTTTTAGCACATAAGCTAACACCTGAAGAACGAAAAGAATTTAATAATCTATTGCAAGCTATACCCAATATAAAGACACCTGAAGACGTTTATAAGGTGTGTAAAAAAGGAAATAGTATTAGTAAATAAATCGGTTTAAATCTTAATATTCAATTAAATAATTTTTTATGATAATTAATAACGACATAATTACAGTTAATAAAATTGAAGATAACTTTTATTCTGTCTATTACGATGGAAGACATAGAACCTATGATAACATACAATTTTCCAAATTCGTTAATGAGCTATTAGACGGTGGAGTCCATCAAGCATTTAAAGAAATAAATTCTTAAGGATTTAAAAATAACTGAACATCAATAGTTTTTTACCCCCTATTTGTTGTACAATTGTTGTACGGTAAATAAAATTAAATTATCAAAAACTTGATTAACAATAACTTATCTATATAGTTATTAGTCCTTTTACATCACTGAAATCGAATTCGGGGTTTTCGAGGTGTTCATAAAATTCGGCTTCCATATCGACAATGGTTTGTTCTAATGGAATTTCAGCATTGAAAAAGTCGATTACTTCTTTAATTGTTTCTACTCCATAAACTTCTAATCCATTAACAATGGTAGCTTCTTTGGCATTTTGCTTAGGCAAAATAAATCCTTTAAACCCTTCTTCTTTAGCTTTTATGGCAATAGGTAAAGCCCCACGAATGGGTTGTAAGCTTCCATCAAGAGATAGCTCCCCCATTATTATATATTCTGAAAGTGAATGATTTTCCTTAATCTGTCCAGTAGATACCAATATCCCAATCGCCAAGGTAAGGTCGTACGCAGAACCCTCTTTTCGAAGATCGGCTGGCGCCATATTAAGTGTTATTTTTTTTCCGGGGATCTTAAACCCATTGTTTTGTAGGGCTGCAGCAATACGATAATTGCTTTCTTTAATGGCATTATCTGGCAAACCTACCAAGTGGTACCCTACCCCTTTATCTGTATTTACTTCAACGGTAATGGTTGTGGCCTCTACACCAAACACGGCGCTCCCGTATACTTTTGTAAGCATATTTTTCAGAATTTAAAACAGGGAGTTGAATAAAAAGGAAAGATAACAATTTTTATTTATATGGTTTTTGGATTGACGACATCACTTCATCCACCAACAATCTATATAATCAGTTAGCATATGAAACAGCAAACCTACAGCAATAATCCGAGTTTTTTTGAAGAATAAAAGTATAAAGTAAACGCCGATAGCATAGTAGGAATGCAATGGATGAAACCCAATACTACACCTTCCGGAAACAAAAATAGGGTCTGCCAATAAGTGATCTATATCGACAATCATCGTGGCGGTCATAATAAGCCAAGCTTTTTTCCAATTGTTTCTGAAAAAAATCCACGCTAATAAACCTGTTGCTAAAAAATGAAGTGAGTAATGAACAATCGTTTGAAGCATATTTATTAGTTAATCTTCTGAAGACGTTAAGGTTAATGAACGGTTAACGAAGTGTTTTTTAACACCCTCTGTTCCCAGTATTGGTTATTTTGCAGTAATATTAATATTAAAACTTAACTTAATGAAAATTTTTACACAAACTACCCGTATTATCGCTTTAAGCGGTTTCTTTCTTTTAGGGGCTTTGTTTACCGCAACAGCACAGACTTTTGAATACAAAGACTCTGGTACTGATTTTATTTTGTTCGACATGAGCATTCCTCCCGGGCAAAACACTGTTGCATATGCTGCAGGAGCTGAATTTACAGCAAATTCAGATGGCGTGATTATCAAAACTGAAGATGCTGGAGAAACTTGGGAAACAATTTACCCTGTTACAGGAACTTCGCCTGGTTTTGAGAAAATTGAGTTTATCAATGATAACAAAGGTTTTGCCGTAGGCTACAGTGCTTTTAAAACTGAAGATGCTGGAGAAACTTGGGTAGAAATCACCATTGCCAATGATGTAAGCAGATATGCATCGCTTGCATTCTTTAATGAAAATGTAGGAATTGCGACTGCTTTTGTAAGTTCGGGTGCTGGTTTTGAAGTATATGTAACCAACGATGGTGGAGATACATGGAACACTACCAGCAGTATTGATAATATTGGTTCAATTTCACTTGATTATGCAAATGAAACCACTCTATTTTCAATCGGTAACAACCAAATAATAAGTAAATCTACTGATGGGGGTGATACTTGGGAAGTGGTTCGTACCGGTACACCTCAATTTTTTAATGTTGAAGTTGCTTTTAAAGACCTGAACAATGGTGTTGTATCAGGAGAAGATGGGCAATTGTTGACAACTCACGACAGTGGTGAAACTTGGGATGAATTCAGTACTGGTTACCACAACTTTTATGGGCTTGCTTACGTAGGTGATCAACTGCTTGCAGCCGGTACCGATGAGGATGTGTATATTTCTGAAGACAATGGTAGCAACTGGGAACTTTTGCACGATGGTGATGGTCTAGCTACTATGTATGAAATACAATTTTTTGAGGATGGTTCTGGTTTAATCTGTGGATCACAAGGAACTATGTTGAGATTTGAAGACGTTATACTAAATACGAACACTCCAGATACTCCCGAAGGAATTGCACATTTTTATAGCCCAAGCACAAAAGAATTGACCATTGCTTCAAAAAACAATACAATTGAAAATGTGACTATTTACTCCCTTACAGGGCAATTAGTAAAAGAAGTTACCAATACATCAAATACTGCAATTGTAAACACTTCAAGCTTAGCCAACGGTACTTATATTGCTGCTGTTTCTGTAAATGGAACGGCTAAAACCATAAAGTTTATAAAGCACTAATATAAATTAGAGTTTAGATTAGTGTTAGGGGGCTGAAAATTATTTCAGCCCCTTTTTAATTTTTTACAAAAGTGTGCAAAACGCCTATTCAATGATTATTGGAGGCACCAATTCATTTTTTATTGCAAAAATAACAAGGCCTGCCACGTTTTTAACTCCAGTTTTGTCCAGCAGGTTTTTGCGGTGTACTTCTACAGTCCTAGGACTTATAAATAGTTTTTTACCAATTTCAGCGGTTTTGTGCTGTTTACATATTAACTCCAAAACCTCCCTTTCCCTTTCGGTTAAAAAGTCGTCGTCAAAAACAGTTTTATCACTGTATTTGCTTCCCTTTTTTTTGCTGTTAACTACTTCCATTACATGCTTATCATAATAAAATCCATTATAAAAAACTTGTTTTATGGTGTGCAGTACTTTTTCAGGTGGGGAGTTCTTCACTAAGTAAGCACTGGCCCCTACATCGATCATGTTTCTAATGAAAGGTTTGGTGTTATATGTGGTAAGTGCAATTATACCTATTTCCCCATAAGCCTGATGTATCGCCTTTGTGGCCTCTACACCATTCAGTTCGGGCATTTTTATGTCGGTAATGATTATATCGGGTAATTGTTCACAACTTGCAAGATATTCTAGTAATTCACTACCGTTACTGGCCTGATATATAATTTCTATAGCCGAATCACGTGAGAGAATATGCACCATTCCTACTCTAAAAAGTTCTTCATCGTCTGCAATTACTACGTTAATCTTCATTATTACTGGGGTTTAAGGTTAAAGTTACAGAAATTCCATTACCTGGAGAGGATATTATAGTGTGAGTTGCATTTAAAATTGCAACACGGTTTTCAATACCACTCATTCCCAACCCTTTTGCTTTTTTGGCGGTTGAAACATTAAATCCCTTTCCATTATCAGTATATTGAAAAATCAGTCTATCTTCCTTGGTTTCAGAATGTAAGTTTAACTTTGTGGCTTCAGAATATTTTATGGAGTTATTGAACAACTCTTGCACAATACGGAACACGTGCAACTCTTCATCTTTAGTGAGAAAATGTTCTGGATATTCTATATTACAATCTACTTGAAAGGTGTTTGTATCGGCTACTTCTTCGCACAATTCTTCTAGAGCTGCTTCCAGTCCAAACTTATCTAAGGTAGGCGGTAACAGATCGTGTGCAATTTTTCGGGAACTTTCCAAAACGTTTCCGGTTACTTTTAAAATGCTATTGGCTATTTTGTTTGTTTCTTCAGAAGAAATATCTTTTAATGATAGCATATTGGCGTTAAGTGAAACAATGTTCAGTTTTGAGCTAATCGCGTCGTGTAAATCTTGGGCTATGCGCTTTCGTTCCTCTTCTTGTGTAATTATAGTTGCTTGGAGAACATTTTTTTGGTTAGCTATTTTTAAATTAGCTTTTTCCAATTCGCTTTTAATAATCCGTTTTCTAGAAAAATAAAAAAAGAAAACAATAGCTAAACCCATTACTATTAAAAGAGCAATGGCAATGAGTATAATATTTATTATTTGATTGTCTCCTTGGAGTAATTCTTCCACCATGCCACGAAGATAAGAAATTGAAGTCCAAGATACAGAACATTATTTACGTTCAGTAACAATTGATATCCATATCTAGTAATAATTTCCATGTTGAAAACCAAGTTACCAGAAGCAAAAATTAAAATACTTGATAATAGATAAAAGAATAAGCCAATGTTAATAACAAGGTACTCATTTGTATTATGTAAATACTTATATAAATAGATTATCGAATATATAACTATACATCCTTGTGTAATAGTTACACCAAGCGGATTGTATCTAAAAAACATAGTGGGCGCCTGTATAAACTGAAATGTAATAATCCCCAAAACTATAAGTAAAACAGCATACATCCATTTTTTCTTGAGTAGCTCTTCATAAAATAATGTGAGAAAAATAAATTGAAGTATGTAATAAAAATGAAATAAGAAGAGGTTGTTATTTATAGGAACTAAATATTTTAAAAATGATGCATTTAACTGAATTACAGCAATAACAACCAAGTAAACTGTAAAAATTTTAAAAGCCCTGTTGTTTCCTCTAAACCGAAACATATAAAGCAACGTGTTTATAACACAAAACACAATGGCAAAACTACTTAGGTAATCAAACAAGTCTTCCATTAATTTTGATTGGGTAAAGGTTTCTTTCTGAAGTTTTTATACCACTCAATAAAAATCAAAATTTGAAGTGACAAATACAATACCCGATTAATATTATAAAATATGAAAACCGTATCTTTTGATATATTCAAATTGAGAACTAAATTACCTGAAGCAAAAATTAAAGTACTAGACAATAAGTAAAAGAAGATACCAATGTTAACTATAATGAACCCTCTTTTACCATTAAGTGACTTATAAAAATAAAAGATAGAATATAAAACTATAATTATTTGTGTTAATGACATTCCTATTGGGTTATAAGCAAAGAAAGTAGAAGGTTTTTCAACATATTGGTAGGCTAATAACCCTAAAACCAAAACTAAAATGATTTTAATCCATTTTTTTTTCAATAATTCGAAATAAAAATAGGAAAGGAGCACAAATTGGGTTATAAAATAAAAATGGGAAAGAAAAAGGTTTGGTTTGTTTAACCACCCCCTTCCTATTAAATAAGCAGCTAACTGTATTATTGAAATTAGAAAAAGGTAGATTGTAAATATTTTATAGGCCTTACCATTTTTTGTAAAGCCTATAAAGTATAGGAGTGATAAAGCTAAAGCAAAAAATATTGCTATATCACCTATTATTTCAAATAACTTATCCAACTTTAAATAAGAGGGCTATTACCATCACACGCTGCTGGACAGGGTTCTGTAAAATCATATAATTTGCCTCCTGTTTGCAAGCCATTATAGCCGTTTATCATGTCACGATAAATAACAGAACCACCCTTTTGGTTTTCAGGTTTTGTTGCAACAAATATCAATTTTTCTTGATTGGTTGCAGGATCCACCCCTAAATAGGCACGAACTTTTTTTGTTCCTTTTTGATCTTCCATTTCATCTAAAACCGCCTGTAGATCGTCCGCAGGAATTAAAAACCCATTACACTCATTGTACTTGTTGTAAGTAGATTCTTCAGAGCGCCATTCATTTGTATAGCTTTGGGCAGTTTGTAAGGAAATAGAGTTGTCATCTTGACTCATAATTGATTTTTTTTTTAGTTAGTAAAGCATAAAAGTAAGAAACCTTTTTTTGAAAACTAACTTAAATCAACACCTTATTTAAGAGCTATATACTAATAATCAAAAAGATCACTGAAAACTCATCAACCGCTTGATCCATTTTAGTTTTTGGTTGGTATGCGGGTAGTATTTTATAGGTAGTTCTAACCAGGTAGGCTTATCAAGAATACTTTTGTAGTGCGTAAAGCAATCAAAACCAGCTTTACCGTGGTAATTTCCAATTCCGCTTTGTCCTACTCCACCAAAGGGTAAATTAGGGTTTGAGATATGCATCACCGCATCATTTATCGCTCCACCACCAAATGATACTTCATTCAAGATTTTTTGTTTTGTTTTTTTATCGTCGGTAAAGACATAGCAGGATAACGGCTTCGGAAATTTTCGTACCTCGGTAATTGCTTTATCTAAATTAGTATATGCTATAACCGGTAAAATGGGGCCGAATATTTCTTCTTGCATCACAGAATCACTAAATGAAACATTTTGAAGAATTGTAGGCTGAATGTATCGAGCCTTTATATCTGTATTTCCACCAAAATAAACTTGCTCTGGTTTTATCATTGCGGCTAACCGGTCAAAATTATCGTCATTAATAATCTGAACGTAATTATGGTTTTCAAACTTAAAATGTTCTTCTTCAATTTCATTTTTTACCAATTCTAAAAACTTTTCTTTTACCTTTTCGTGAACCATTACATAGTCTGGTGCAATACACGTTTGGCCTGCATTTAAAAACTTTGCCCACATCATGCGTTTTACCGTCATTTTCAAATTACAATCTTCGGTAACAAATGCTGGGCTCTTACCACCCATTTCCAAAGTTACGGGGGTTAGGTTTTCCGCAGCAGCTTTGTAAACAATCTTCCCTACTTTGGTGCTTCCGGTAAAGAAAATTTTATCAAAATCTTGTTTTAAAAGTTCTGTTGTTTCAGAAACGCCACCTTCGATTACTTTAAACACCTTCGGATCAAAATTCTCATTAATCAATTTCGCCATCACTTCACTTGTTTTTGAAGGTAGCTCACTAGGTTTTAAAACTACTGTATTGCCTGCTGCCAAAGCTGCGACAACTGGAGCTAAAGAAAGTTGATACGGATAGTTCCAAGCTCCTATGACTAAGCAAACCCCTAAAGGTTCGGGAATAATGTAACTGCTGGCTGGAAAGTTTAATAGGTTGGTCGACACCCGTTTTTTGCGAGACCATTTTTTAATATTTCGTTTAGCCTCTTTTATATCATTGTATAATAAAGCCAACTCGCTTACATAGGTGTCAAATTCAGATTTTTTGAAGTCTGTGTAGATAGCTTCATTTAAAAGTGATTCATTGTCTTTTAAAACAGCTTGTAAGGCATCAAGCTGTTTTATCCTAAAGTCAATGTTTTTTGTAGTGTGAGTATTGAAGAAAGATTTTTGGTCTTCTATTATCTGTTTCATGCAATGTTGTGTTTCTGAAAAACTTCAAGATAATTAAACTTATTTCAGAATTTTCATAACAACTTGCTAAATCAACCTTTTTCCCGGTTTATTACACGATACTCTTCATAGCATTCACTAATGGCATCAAGTATTTGAAGATCGTTTGCCGTTTTTATAAAACTTTCAGAATAGTTGCAATTGTTCAATATTTCATCAATGTCAACCCGTTCTAATTGTAGTACGGCCATTAAAGTCTCCCGGTCGTACTTACTTGCCAATAGATTCCTAATCTCATCGTCTTGTTTCATTTTACGGAGCTTTCGCATCTGTTTAGGCCGTTTTCCGAAGACATTATAGAGAAAATCTGCCGGATTGAAAATTGCACTCAACACCTTGGTAACAGCGCCTGGCTGTTTGCTTCCGCCCTCATAACCAGAACTTAAACCAGATATACGGTATCGATAATTATCGTAAATAGGAATAATTTTAGCGTCTACCTCAACATAACCTGTAAGTTGTACCGGTTTTACCACAACTTCTTCAAGTGCGATACCTAATTCGGTCATTTTTACTTTAATATCACCAAACTTTAACCAGTCATTTGTCACCCGAACCCTGATGGATTTATACCCTAAATAACTAAAGTATAATGTGTCGTTCACCTTAGCACGAATGGAAAAGTCACCTTCATTATCGGTAGTGGTACCAATAACTTCATTTAAGTTAACGATATTCACATTTTCTAAAGGCTCATCGTTTGCACTACTAAGCACCTTTCCTTTAATTGGTTCGCTTTCTTGCGAAAAGGCAAAAGCTGTTAGTAAACAAAATAATAAAAGTAGAATGTGCTTTTTCATAACTAATTGGGGTAAATTTATATAAGATAGACGATAAATCCGTGCCAAAGTTTCAAAAGTAGGCTAATTTATTTATTAATTACGCCTTCTACGCTTTCCTCCTGTACCTTTTCCTGAAGGACGTTCACTTCTTCTACGGCTTTTTCCTTTAAATTTGGATCCACCGCCATCAAAACTTTTTCCGCCTCGGTTTCCTTTTCCACGGCCCTTACCGCCGCTTCTTCCGCCACTACGTCCGCCGCCTTTTTTACGACCGTCCTTACTTATTTCTACTGAAATATTACGACCATCTAATTTAAAGTCGTTAAATATGTTCATTACTAAATCTTGATGCTTTTTATCAGTATTGAAAAAAGAGAATGAATCTTTTACATCAACGCGGAATACATCATCTTGCCCTAAATTAAGTAAATCTTTTAAGAAATCTTTCAGGCTCATCCAGTTAAAGTCGTCGCGCCCCCCAATATTAATGAAATAACGCACACTGTCTTCGCTGTTCCCTACCGAAGTATCACCCACAGCAGAGTTTAAGTCTTTCTCGTTTTTATAATAATTGTAGAAACGGGTAAACTCTACCGAAAAGACTTTCTTAATCAATTCTTCTTTACTGAAACCTTCCAGCACTTCGTTGATATTTGGAAGATAAGGATCAATCTCGTGGTTTACTTCTGTGTTCTTTATACTGTTAGCCAAATGGAACAATTGTGTTTCACAAATTTCCATCCCGCTTGGAACTTCTTTTTTAGTAAAGCTTCTCTGAATGATTTTTTCAATGCTCTTAATCTTTCTAAGTTCACTTTTTGAGACAATCACCATAGAAACACCACTTTTACCAGCACGACCCGTACGGCCACTACGATGTGTGTAAGTTTCAATCTCGTCTGGTAATTGATAGTTGATTACGTGTGTAATATCGTCTACATCAATTCCACGTGCAGCAACATCTGTCGCTACCAACATTTGTATTTGGCGTGTTCTAAAGGATTTCATCACTAAATCACGTTGATTCTGACTTAAATCTCCGTGTATTGCAGCTGCATTGTAACCATCTTCAATTAGTTTTTCAGCTACTTTTTGAGTGTCTCGTTTGGTACGGCAAAACACTACTGAAAAAATATCAGGATTCGCATCGGCCAAACGTTTTAATGCCAAATAACGATCTCTCGCATTAACTAAATAGTATTCGTGTGAAACATTTTCGGTACCTACGTTTCTGCTTCCAACGGTTATTTCAACCGGGCTGTGCATAAACTTTTTAGCAATCTTTGCAACGTCTTTTGGCATGGTTGCACTAAAAAGCCACGTACTTTTATCTTTTGGGGAATGGGATAGTATTTCGGTAATATCTTCATAAAAGCCCATGTTCAACATTTCATCGGCTTCGTCTAATACACAATATTCAATTTTTGAAATATCGATCATTCCACGACCAATCATATCTTTCATTCTACCAGGGGTAGCAACGATAATCTGAGCACCTTTTTTAATTTGGCGTGCTTGGTCAGTAATACTAGCGCCACCATAAATAGCAACTACGTTAAGACCTTTTTTGTGTTTTCCGTAGCTTTCCAGCTCTTTCGTTATCTGCAAACAAAGCTCGCGTGTTGGCGAAAGGATAAGCCCTTGTGTAGTGCGGCTTTCTATCTGTATTTTTTGAAGCATTGGGAATCCGAATGCAGCTGTTTTACCGGTTCCGGTTTGTGCCAAAGAAACAATATCGGTTTCTCTTTCAAGTAAGATTGGGATTGTTTTTTCTTGTACGTCTGATGGGATTTCAAAACCCATGTCGGTAATGGCCTGAAGTAAGTTGTCTTCAAGGCCTAATTCTTTAAATGTAGCCATAAAATGGTTTAAAATGTTTGCGTGTTGGTTGGAAGCAAACGACTATTAAACCTTGGGCTTCTCTTCAACACAAAATCCTCACCCTGAGGATTTTTTTGAAGCGGCAAAGATAGTTTATTTAATTTGATTAATATTTAAAAGCGAGTTAATATTTATATCTATATATTTACGTGCCTAAACTAACTTAACCTTTTATAATGAATAAACTTACTTTACTGTTGCTATGCCTATTTACGTCTTTATCAGCATTATCTCAAACTTTTGAGTTTGGCCCTTCTCTTCAATATCATAGAACTGCCTTTCAGTTTGATAATGAAGATGAAATTATAATCTCAGATTATGGAATATCCGAAGGGACAAAGACCACAGAAACCGACAGCAACATTGCTTTTGGAGGTTACGCAGCTTATTACACCGAAAACACGTTTGCATACATAGCAGAGTTATTTTATGTGACTACTTCTTCACCTAATTATGGAGATAATAAATTCAACAGTATTAATTTAATACCGAGTGTTGCTGCTGAAATGTTCAATTCAAACTTATTTATAAACGCAGGGTTGGGAGCTGGTTTTCTTTTAAATAAACCAGATTTTAATGATATTAAAGATGTAGAGGGTAACGATTATAGTTCTATAGATATTCTAGTGAAATTGGCGTTAAACTACCGAATTAAAAATGTATTAACCATAGATGGCGGAGCACTTTTTGGCGCTATCGATGTAGTTGATGAGCAACGCAGGTTTCATTATTATTTAGGAGTTCGAGTTCCTCTAAATTTATTAATAAAATAACACTAAAATTTTATTCCCGAAGGTATTCAATAAGTTGGCGCATGGCTTTACCTCGATGGCCTATTTCACTTTTTTGGGTCAGTTTCATTTCGGCAAAAGTCTCTTTAAAACCATCTGGTTTAAAAATTGGATCGTATCCAAACCCACTTGTCCCCTTTTTTTCTGTGGTGATTTCGCCTTCGCAAATTCCTAAGAAAAGAACTTCGGAATGATTCAAGGTTAACGCAATTGCCGTTTTAAATCTGGCAGAGCGGTCTTCTTTCCCATCTAAGTTTTTTAAAAGTTTTTCAATATTCGCTTCTGAATTTTTATCATCGCCAGCATAGCGAGCACTGTAGACACCAGGTTCACCATCTAGAGAGGCAACTTCCAGTCCAGTATCATCCGCAAAACAGCTAAGGTCATAGTTATCCCGCACATAGTTGGCTTTTAAAATAGCATTGCCCTCAATGGTATCGGCCGTTTCAGGAATTTCTTCATTGCAACCAATATCGGTCAGGCTTAATATTTCAAAATGATGCGGAAGCAAGGCCTTTACTTCTTTCAGTTTATTTTTATTGTGCGTGGCAAAGACTAGTTTCATTATTCGAGTTTGACGGTTATTTTTACTAAAGAGTTTATTTTTGCGAATGTAAAGCTATTCTATTTCCTTCAGAATCTATAAAAGCAGCCATGAATCCATGTTCAGGGGAAATCTCGGTTTTTTCTTGGTAAATTTTCCCACCAGCATCCTCTACTCTATCTAATTCATTTTTCACATCGTCACTATAAAAATAAACCAAAGGCCCTTCTTGGCTCGGAATATAGCTTTCTTGTTCTATTAATGTACCAGTAGCCCCTGGAGCATCTTCTATAAAAGGAAACCACCCCATTTTTAACCCACCAAAATCTACAGGCTTTATAGTAACATCAAGTACTTTTTCATAAAACTTAATGGCTCGTTCCATATTATTAACAGGTATTTCCACCCATGCAAAAGTATTATGCTTCATAATATAGTTTGTCAAGTATGAATATTAAGATTTTCTAATTTACAACTTTTTTTGCTCGTGATATCGCTTTATTATTTCTTCTGAACTCTTTAACGTGTTCTTTGTCCACAGCAATTCTATTTCGTGTTTCTCTTCTTTGGAAAGTTGCCAATCTACATCACTTTGTTTGAGTCGTGTCACTACGTCTTGCAAAATTATAGCTGCGGAAACTGAAATATTCAAGCTTTCGGTAAATCCATACATCGGTATTTTTAAATAACCATCTGCTTTTTTCAAGACGGTATCACTTAACCCCTCTCGTTCTTTTCCGAAGAAAAAGGCGCTTTTTTTGGTTACATCGAAGTCGTGCAACAGAGTCGATTCATTATGTGGTGTCGTAGCGATAAGCTGGTAATCTTGATCTTTTAGATTTTCCATACAGTTTTCGATTGAATCATACCGGTTTAAACTTACCCACTTTTGGGCTCCCATTGCAATTTCCCTATCCACACGTTTGCCCAATTTTTCTTCTACTACGTGCAGGTCTTGAATACCAAAAACATCGCAGGTACGCATGACGGCACTGGTATTATGCAATTGATAGACATCTTCGGTCACAACAGTAAAATGACGGGTTCGTCTGGCCAAAACTTCTTTAAAAAGTTCTCGGCGTCTATCGGTAATATGGTTTTGTAAATATTTTAAAAGTTGGGAATCCAATAGAAATAAGTATTTTTAGAAAACGAAGATATAAAAAATAGATTAATGAATATTGTAGTCTTAACTGGTGCCGGAGTAAGTGCAGAAAGTGGAATAAATACCTTTAGAGATAGCGATGGCCTTTGGGAAAATCACGATATTATGGAGGTGGCTTCGCCTCAAGGTTTTGCTAAAGACCCAGGATTGGTACTAGACTTTTATAACAAACGGCGTAAACAATTACTGGAGGTTCAGCCCAATGCAGCCCACAAGGCCTTAGTTGAATTAGAACAAAATCATGACGTAACCATCATCACCCAAAATGTCGATGACCTACACGAACGGGCAGGAAGTACAAACGTTGTTCACTTGCACGGCGAATTGCTAAAAGTGCGTAGTACAGGCAATGAAACCACTGTTCTAGAGTGGAAAAAAGACCTCAACCTTGGTGATTGTTGTGGTGAAAACCATCAATTGCGTCCGCACGTAGTTTGGTTTGGTGAAATGGTCCCGATGATGGATGAAGCAATGCATTATGTAACAGAAGCTGATGTTTTAATTATCGTTGGTACGTCTATGCAAGTATATCCTGCCGCCGGGTTGCTTCAATTTGCTTTGGAAAACGTACCTATCTTTTTTGTTGACCCTAATCCATCTATTTCTTCATCAGATCGAGTTTCTGTTTTTGCTGAAAAAGCATCTACAGGAGTTCCTAAAGTGATTACTGAAATTGAAAAAATGGCTGTTTAATGAGTTCTTCTGAATTATTACAACAACTATCTTATACAAAAGCATACCGAAAAAACAGGTTAGATGCTGCACATTGGGTGATTGCACATCCTGAAACATTTGGTGAACTACTTACTTACTGCCTTACTGCAAAAGATGATCTATCATACAAAGCCGCTTGGGTATTGGAATTTGTATATCTAGAGAAACCAGAGCTTTTACTACCTCATTTAGATTTCTTTTTTGAAAAACTACCTACGATAACCCGTGATCAAACGCTCAGACCGATGGCACATATTTGTGAAATGATTGCTATTTCATATTACAAAAAGGAGGAAGAAGAATTACGCTTACAGTTTACCGAAACACATAAAAAAACAATGACCGAGTGTTGTTTCGATTGGTTGATAACCGATAAAAAAATAGCCTGCCAAGCACGTGCGATGACAGCATTATTTCATTTAGGTACCGAGTTTGAATGGATACACCCTGAATTACAACAAATCATTGAACAAAACATTCACTTAGGCAGCGCTGGGTATAAGGCTAGAGGGAAAAACACGATTAAGCAGATTGTTACGTTTCAGAAAAAAAGACCTACAAACTGAAGTGAAAATCGAGCCGTTAGGTGTTAAAAATTAGTATCTTTGCACCTTTAAATTTCAACCCATGGCTAACAACGCATTACAAGCAATTTCACCAATAGATGGTCGATATGCATCGAAAACAAAAGATCTCGTTCCTTTCTTTTCTGAAGAAGCACTTATAAAATACAGAGTGCAGGTAGAAGTGGAGTATTTTATCGCTTTGGTAGAACTTCCATTACCGCAATTAAGCGATTTTGATACATCAAAGTTTGAAGCACTTCGGAAATTATACACTAATTTTTCTACGGAAGACGCTCAAAAAATAAAAGACACCGAAAAAGTGACCAACCACGATGTTAAGGCGGTTGAGTATTTTATAAAAGAAAAGTTTGATGCGCTGGGATTGGAAAAATCTAAAGAGTTTATCCATTTCGGGTTGACGTCTCAAGATATCAACAATACAGCTATCCCGTTGTCTTTAAAAGAAGCCATGAACGAAGTCTATGTGCCTTTGTTATTGGATGTAAAAAAGAAACTTAAAGAATTGGCTGAAGACTGGGCAAACGTCCCAATGCTAGCGCGCACACACGGTCAGCCGGCTTCCCCTACCCGTTTGGGCAAAGAAATTGACGTGTTTGTAACGCGTATTGATGAACAATTCGATTTATTGGACAATATTAAAAGTGCAGCCAAATTTGGTGGTGCTACAGGGAATTTCAATGCCCATAAAGTTGCTTATCCTGATGTAGATTGGAAAGCTTTTGGACACAATTTTGTACAATCCAAGTTAGGATTGCACCACTCCTTCCCTACCACGCAAATTGAGCATTACGACCATATGGCGGCTTTGTTTGATTGCCTAAAACGTATCAACAACATTTTAATCGATCTGGACCGTGATATTTGGAGTTACGTTTCTATGGATTATTTTAAACAGAAAATTAAGAAAGGTGAAGTAGGTTCTTCGGCTATGCCACATAAAGTAAACCCTATCGATTTTGAAAACAGTGAAGGAAACTTAGGTATTGCCAACGCAATTTTTGAGCATCTTTCAGCTAAATTACCTATTAGCCGTTTGCAACGTGACTTAACTGATAGCACTGTGTTACGAAACATTGGCGTGCCGATTGGACATACCTTAATTGGTTTTCAATCTACGTTAAAAGGTTTGGGTAAATTATTGCTGAATGAAGCCAAATTTAATGAAGACCTTGAAAAAAACTGGGCGGTTGTAGCCGAAGCCATTCAAACCATTTTGCGAAGGGAAGGCTATGCAAACCCATATGAAGCATTGAAAGGCTTAACTAGAACAAATGAAGCGATCACAAAACAATCGATGGCCGATTTTATTGAAACCTTAGATGTTTCCGAAGCTGTTAAAGAAGAAATGCGGGTAATTACGCCGTCTAACTATACGGGGATTTAATTTTTCAAATACCTAACATGAAAAAAGCTTCAGAAAATATCTGAAGCTTTTTTTTTATTAAATATAGTATAAAGTGTTACTGTTTAACAGCTGTACTATCGCTTCCCATACTAAGGATATCGCCTATTCCGCTCAACTGGTTGATGTTGATATCACCTTTGTCAATAGAGTTCATCAACTTCATCATTTTATCTGGTTGCATATTGTCACCTAATAACCTGAATACGGCAAAACCTTTTTCTTCGTCACTGGCAAAAACAATCAATTCATCAATAGCGTCTTCTTCGCCAGTGTATTTTAAAGTAGCGCCTCGGTTGTTAGACCCCATTTTAAGTAAGGTTTTATACTTTTCTTCAGCAAGGATTGACTTTACTTTATCCTTTTCGGTTTGATAATCAGTTCTATTTTCACCTTTTAAAGGGAAAGCAACCACATTTATCTTTTTTACACTCTCTAAAACTTCTTTTTCTTCCTGTGTAAAATCACTGTCTTCACTTTGCAGTAAGCTGGTTGCCAAGTCTACTTTTAAAAACTTATCATCATCTTGTTTATCTACCAAATACTGTTGTAAAGATTTAGAATTGTTACAGGAAAACAAGGCAAGACTTGCTAATGTAGCGGCTAAAATATATCGTGTAAGTGTCATGGTTATTGTTTTTTCTTGTCAATATTCTTCAGTTCTTCGGTACCCGGTACATTAAGGTCTTTTGTAAGTTTTGATACTTTTTTAAGATCTATATTCCCGGTAATGCTCATAATTACGGTACGTTCTTTTCCGTCAAGGTCTCCAGTAAGGTGCATCAACAATTCGCTAACGTGATTTGTGTCTTTCCCTTCTTTTGAATAAAATTTAATGTTTTTACCATCATCTTTTACCCGCATTAATTCAGAAAGTGAAGAGGATCCGGAAACGTATTTTGAAACCGCATCGTTCATTTTTGAAGCTACTGAAATATTATCGGTTGTAAATATTTTGATGTTATCTAGGTTATTTACCAGCTCTAAATATTCTTTTACTTCGGGGTCATTTGAGTCAAAATCCATTTTACTAAGGAGTTTGAACATGTTTTTAGTAGCTACAAAAGAGGTTACGTCTTTTTGATCTTCAAATACATCGAAAGCATTTTGTGCTGATGCAAGAAAGGGTGCTACCAATAAAGCGATTAAAATTAGTGACTTTTTCATAAGTGTTTAATTATAGATTATTTTAAAATTTTGTTTTTGGTTAGTGTAAAAGTTGAAATATGTGTGAGCTCTTCGGCTCCTTCATTAAAGTTTTTAGACATTAGCTGCATCGCTTCCCTTGTTTTTTGAAAAGCGACCAAAGCTTCTTGTTCTTCTTGCGTTAATTTAGGTTCAGAAAAAACAAATCCTGCAACGCCAATAGCAACTACAACAGATGCTGCTATACCATACCACCATTTTTTATGCAATTGTTTTTGTTTTGGTAGTTTTACTTCTTTAGCTGATGTTTCTTGTTTAGCGGCTGTTAAACCAGCAAACATTGGTTGATACATAGCTAAATGGGGCGCTACTGTATCTTGAGCAAAATAGGCTCGCAAAGTAGCTTCTTCAGCAAGACTGGTGTTGCCTTCAAAATAGGCATCCAGTAATTTTTCTATTTTAGCTAACTCCATAATTGTGTTTTTTTATCAATTGTTCTCTAACAGCTTTTCGGGCTCTAGATAAGTTTACGCGTACTGCGGTTTCATTACTGTCTAGCATTTTTGCGATTTCTGAAAATTCAAATTGTTCTACATCTCGCAATTGTAATATAATGCGTTGTTGTTCTGGCAAGGTTTCCATTATTTTAAAAACCAATTGTACACCATCATTCGCTTCAATTTTCTTTTCTACATTTTCTGAAGTTTTATAATTGCTGTGCACAATTTTCAAATTAGAAGCCTGTTTTGATTTTAACCGGTCCAAACAATAATTTTTTGTCATGGTCACGGCAAAAGCTTCCGGGTTTTTATAGGTTGAAATTTTATTTCTTCCTTTCCATAATTTCAAATACACTTCCTGTACGGCATCTTCAGCTTCATCTCCAGAAACAAGAATTCGTTTTGCAAGACGGTACAACTTATCCTTAAAAGGAAGCACGGTTGCTATAAATTCTTTTTGTTTCATTTTTTGGTGGTTGTAAAAAGCTGTTTTATGGCTCTCTATAATTACGACGAGCTACATTAACTTTTGTTACATTCTTTTTTCAGAAGTGATAATTTAGGCTTAAAAAGACCAACTTATAGTATATTTGGGTTTTAAATTAATCTTTTTTCGGCTCTAAACCATTTTATAAAATGCAATATTGTAAGTATTTTAAGGTTATGAGACTAAACTTTTAAACCCCAACACCTTGAAAAAGAGCATACTTTTACTTTTAATTTTTTGCGCAGGACTAACAACATCTTGTTTTGAAGATACCGATGACAACCCCCGAACCGCTTCAGATTTAGAAATTCAAAACTTCATTTATCGCGGCCTAAATTTTTTCTATCTATACAAAGCCGATAGACCTGAACTTGCCGACGATGCCTTTGCCGATGATCAAGAACTGAACAACTTTTTAAGCAGTTACGACTCGCCTGAAAGCCTATTCGATTTTTTAACGGTACCACAAGACCGTTTCAGTATTCTGGTAGATGATTATATAGAATTGGAAAATGAGTTGTCTGGAGTTTCCAAAAGCAACGGAATGGAATTTGGACTGGTATTATACCCCGATGGTAGTGGTAATGTATTTGGGTATGTTCGTTATGTCTTACCTAATACCGATGCCGAAACAGAAGGATTACAACGAGGTGATATTTTTAACTCGATTGATGGTCAACAACTTACCGAAAACAACTTTAATGAGCTATTGTCACAAGATACTTATACCATTGGTTTAGCTACTTTTAATGGTACTAGCATAACCTCAACAGGTGAGACGGCTTCTCTTGCCAAGCAACAATACACAGAAAACCCGGTTTACATTGCAAAAACCCTTGATGTACAGGGGCAAAAAATAGGGTATATAATGTACAATTCTTTTACGAGGGATTTTGACAATGAACTAAACGCTGCGTTTGCATCCTTGCAAGCAGATGGTGTAACAGACTTGGTGTTAGACCTTCGCTACAATGGGGGTGGCGCTGTAGAAACCTCAGTAGATTTAGCAAGTATGATAACTGGGCAGTTTAATGGGGAGCTTTTTTATACTGAACAATGGAATCCAGACCGACAAGAAGAATATTCCGAAAATGGATTGTTTGATTCTAGTATAAGTGATGGATCTGCCATAAATAGCTTACAATTGACCAATGTTTATGTTTTAACGACCGGACGAACCGCTTCAGCTAGCGAGTTGGTCATTAATGGGCTAAACCCTTATATAAATGTAGTGCAGATTGGACAAAATACAACTGGAAAATTTCAAGCTTCCTTTTTATTGTATGATGCTCCAGCACCAGGCTTTAGACGTAGTGAAGCAAACCCAAGCCATACATACGCTATGCTGCCGTTGGTATTTAAAACTGCCAACGCTTCAGGAAATACGGATTATGTAGATGGGTTGACCCCAGATATTGCCATAGATGAAGACTATGCCTATTTAGGCACGTTAGGCGATGTGAATGAACCTTTTCTGGCAACTGCCCTTTCCGAAATAGTCTCTGGCTTTCCTAAACCTGCTTCACGAAACTTTTTTAGCGACTCAGAAGAAATTTCTGAAAGCAAAGCTAACTCGCCTTTGTATCAAATTATGTTGGCAGAACATTAAAATATAAAGCGCCGATTTTTTTAAACTTAAAAACTCGGCGCTTCGCTTAACACTAATAACACTAAAAAAATTATAGATTCAAAGTAAACCCTGTGTGGATATTCCTTCCGCGTGTTTGGTAACGGTATAATTCTTCATATTCTTCATCAAAAATATTGCTCACACCTGCAAAAAGTTTTAGGTTTTTGGTTACTTGTCCGTTGATTTTAAAGTTTAAAATCCCATAACTCTCTAACGTAACGATTTCGTTCATAAAAGTGTCTGGGTTAAAAAAGTTATCCTCACGTTCGCTTACATATTGATAATCTACCCCGACAAAAACACCCTTACTTATAGAATAACCAATTGAAGCATTTAGTTTATGCTCAGGAATACGTAATGCAAAACGTTCATCTGCTTGAGTATTGGTGTAATTTGCTTGAAAAGTTACCTTGTCACCAAACTTTTTATAAACTTCAACTTCAACACCACTTGTGGTAAATGTTTCATCAATATTCAAGTACTGTGAAATAAAAAGGTCTGGGTCGATGGTCACAAAATCCACATAATTTTCTTCTTCTCTATTGAAATATAAGGCACTTACGCGGAAATCTTCTTCCGATGAAAACTCCAAACCACCTTCAATAGTTCTATTTTCTTCAGGTGTGAGTTCTTCATTTCCGTAAAGTGGATCATACAGTTGAAATAAGGATGGAGTAATGTAGGCAGTGCTGTAAGAGCCCAATACTTTTAAAGTGTTGTTTGCGAAATCGAAAGCGTACGAAGGGTTTACATTATACACTAAATGAGTATCATAAACACTGTGGATATTTAACCGGGCGCCCGCATTGACAGTTAGACCAAAATCTGAAATATATACAGCATTCACATAAGGATCTATAATATTAAATTTTGCAGTGTCTTCATCTACATCTTGACTAAAGTCAGTTTCCCCAAAAGGAATTGAGAACGAATTAAAGCTACTGAAATTTCCATTCAAGCCCACCACAACTTGCAACTGATTGGTAAAACGGTGGTTTAAATAATTATCAAAAGTATACGAGTTTGAGTCATATTTTGAAGGAAACCCGGACGCTATTTCTCTTTCTATCCACGTATAGCTATCGTTAAAAACATAGGTTCCGTTTTTATATTTCCACTCAAAATGGCCACCGGTTTTTAATTGTTCGCTAATAGATTGGAACTCGGCATCTGTAAAATCAAAATCATCAAAACCTGCTTTGAATTTGTCAAAACTCAAAAATTGACTCACTGTAATGTTTTCAGAAATATGGTACCCTAAATTTATGCGTCCGTCGTAACGGTTAAAAACATCGCTTTCAAACAAGTCCTCACCTTCTGGTGCTGCAATAGCCGATAGTCCGTCTGTATATCGATTGCTAAAACTCGTATTGTAGAAAAATTTGTTCAAAGTTCCATTTACACTTGCGTGGCTTGTAAAAGACTGAAGACTTGTGTTTTTATCACTTTCAGTTGGTCTATTTGTGCCCAAGGTGGAACTTATTGTAGCAGCGATAGGTTCTTTCGAAGCTTTTTTTGTTGTGATGCTAATTACGGCAGTTGCAGCTCCAGAACCATATAAAACGCTCGAAGCCCCTTTTAAAATTTCAATTTTCTCAACGGAAGTAGCCGGAATCAATCGCAAATCGTAATCATTAGCAATTTGCGACGGGTCGTTCAATTGTACGCCATCTACCATAATGACCACTTGACGGTTTCTCCCTCCCCTCACGTAATAATTAAGGTTTTGACCATCATTGCTTCGAGCACCATTAATTTCGATACCCGAAACGGTGTTCAGCACATCGGCAACAGATTGTCCTGAATTGTTTTCAAGGGTTTCTTCAGTAATGGTAACAACTGTTTTTCCACTGTTTTTTCTGGCAATTGGTGTTTTGGTGTCTAAGTTTACTGTATCCAGTTTCTCCGGACTTTTGTTTTGGGCCAGCGATACGACGCTCGCACCAAGGCATAACGCCACAAGTACATGTTTTTTCATTTTAAAAGGTTAAAACGGAAAAAGAAAGAAGAGTTATTAAAAGCTGCTTTTGCAGTTGTAATTAGTCTTCCCAAACCTTTATCCCGAAAGTTTGACAATTGGTTGAATGTTGGCAGGTCTCCTGGCTTACCTTTTATATGAACCTTCCCGTGCGATTAAAAAGCACAGTGGTGAAGTTTTCATAATCTCAATAGTTTTGAGATGGCGTACAGTTGCGGGAACAGCTTCGGATTATAACCGAATTCCCTTTTTAAGAGAATTTTCAATCGTTGTTGAAAATACTCACCAAAATTCAGGGCAAAAATAAGATTTTATTTTCGTTGCACCACCCAAACAAAAACCTTTATTTTTGGATATGCAAAAAATCGTCTTACTTACCTCCGTCTTGTTTCTTCTTTTTTCTTGTAAAGAGAATAAGCAGTCTACCGATAAAGAAACAGATAAAGCATCTATAAATGAAAATGAAAAGCAAGTTGAAGTCAACTATGCAAAAGGCTTTACAATCAATGTGTACGACGGTTATAAAGTAATTACCTTAAAAGAACCGTGGCCTGATACCGATATTGAGTTCAAATATGCTTTGATTGAAGAACAAGGATCACTTCCGGAAGATGTAACGTTTGACGCCGTTGTTGAAGTTCCTATAAAAAACATTGTTGTAACCTCAACAACACATATTCCTTCGTTAGAGATGTTAGGCGAAACAAATTCGTTGGTTGGGTTTCCAAACCTCTCATATATTTCTTCTGAAGAAACAAGAACTCAAATTGATAAAGGCAAAATTCAAGAACTGGGGAAAAACGAATCCATTAATACCGAAGTACTGATCGACCTAAACCCAGATTTGGTAGTAACTTTTGCCGTAGAAGGAAATAATAAAACGGTTTCAACCATACAGAAAACTGGAATTCCGGTTTTTTATAACTCCGATTGGACTGAAAAGTCACCTTTAGGAAAAGCAGAGTGGATTAAGTTTTTTGGTGTTCTATTCAATAAAGAACAAAAAGCCGATAGTATTTTTAGGGAAATTGAAACTGAATATCTTTCGGCTAAGAAAAAAGCTGCTGCGGTTTCCGTCTCACCAACTGTTTTAAGCGGTGCTATGTACAAAGATGTCTGGTATTTGCCAAATGGTGAAAGTTGGGCTGCCCAATTTATAAAAGATGCCAACGGAACATATTTATGGGAAGATACCAAAGGCACGGGTAGTCTTTCTTTAAATTTAGAAGCCGTTCTGGAAAAAGGAAAAAGCGCCGATTTTTGGATTGGTCCCGGACAATTTTCAAGCAAACAACAATTGAAAGATGCCCACTCGGTGTATACAGAGTTTTTAGCCTATCAAAATAATGACATCTACACCAATACTACATTGGTTGGTGAAACAGGCGGCGTAGTCTATTACGAACTTGCCCCTAACCGACCCGATATTGTGTTGAAAGACATCATCAAAATCTTGCATCCAGAAGTGCTGCCAGAACACGAATTATACTTTTTTAGTAAATTGAAGTAAAAGATGCAGACTGTCCAAACATACCGTGCTTATTTTATAGTACTCTGCTTTTCTTTGTTTGCAGTTTTTTTATTGAATATAAGTTTAGGCTCTGTTTCCATCCCTCTTGATGAAGTAATTAAAGGGTTTTTTGGCGGCAACGCTTCAAAAGAAACTTGGAACTACATTATTATCGATTACCGCTTACCAAAGGCCATTACTGCAATTTTAGCTGGTGGCGGACTCGCTGTTTCAGGATTGTTAATGCAAACCTTATTTAGAAACCCCTTAGCTGGCCCATTTGTATTGGGATTGAGCAGCGGAGCAAGTTTAGGGGTGGCGCTTTTAATTTTAGGCGCTGGAGCTTTTGGAGGTTTTCTAGGAACTGCCTTGGTAAGCGAATGGAGTTTGGTTATTGCATCGGCACTCGGTAGTTTTTTAGTGCTTTTAGCCGTCCTAATGGTAACGTTTCGTGTAAAAGACACCATGGCGATATTAATCATAGGATTGATGTTTGGCAGTGTTACAGCAGCAGTAGTGGCTGTTCTGTCCTATTTCAGTAATGCTGAAAAACTACAACAATACATTTTTTGGAGCTTTGGTAGCTTAGGCAATCAGTCTTGGGAAGGTATATTGCTATTAAGCTGTTGTACCATTTTAGGAATTTTAATTGCTTTTGTAAGCAGTAAATCATTAAATGGGCTTCTTTTAGGCGAAAATTATGCAAAAAGCATGGGCTTGCACATTAAACGCACCACACTATTGATTATACTGGCAACCAGTATTTTAGCAGGGAGCATAACAGCTTTCGCAGGGCCAATAGCTTTTGTGGGTTTGGCAGTACCTCATATTACAAGGCAATTTTTTAAAACGTCCAATCATTTGGTATTGATTCCAGCGGTATTGGTTTGTGGCAGTGTATTGATGTTGCTTTGCGATACCATTGCGCAACTTCCATTTAGTGAATACACCTTACCCATCAATGCTATTACTTCTCTTGTTGGAGCACCAGTAGTAATTTGGTTATTGGTTAGAAAACGTAAATTATTGTTTTAATGACTTCGGAAACAAAACATATCACGTTGCAGGTACAGGATTTAAGTGTAGGTTATTTCAGTAAGAAAAAGGAGATATCCATTTCAAAACACATTAATTTTAGTTTTTTTGAAGGGGAGCTTATTGGTTTAGTTGGTGCCAACGGAATTGGTAAATCCACATTATTAAGAACGTTAGCCGGCATGCAACGCAAGCTTTCAGGAAACATTTTAGTTAAAGAAAAACCCTTGCAAGCCTATTCAACCTTAGAACTGGCCAACCAAATAAGCGTCGTTTTAACCGAGCCGCCCGCTTCTAAAAACCTAACTGTTTTAGAATTGATTTCTTTAGGAAGACAACCCTACACGAGTTGGATGGGCACATTAAGCGAAAAAGATAAAGTGGCAGTAAACAAAGCGCTTCAAGCCACCGAAACTCAGGAATTAGCTCATAGAAAGTGTTTTGAGCTAAGCGACGGACAAATGCAACGTGTAGCAATTGCTAGAGCGTTGGCACAGGATACACCCATCATTATATTGGATGAGCCCACAACCCATCTCGATTTATACCATCGTGCGTATATTTTAAAGTTATTGAAGAAACTCGCTTCAGAAAACAAAAAAACAATTCTCTTTTCTACACACGAAATAGATTTAGCCATTCAGTTAAGTAACAAAATGATGGTCATGACAGATAAAGCCAATTACTTTGATACGCCTTGTAATTTAATTGAAGCGGGGCATTTTGACGTTCTTTTTCCGAAGGACACCATTGATTTTGATAAAACAACAGGACGGTTTAGTATTAAAAAGTAAGATTTTAATAAGTCTCTATTTTATTTTTATGCTGTAATTTTCAATTTAGTATCTTTACGATATTGATGAAAATCTATATTTATTAATTCAACAAAAACACCTATTTAGGTTAATTTTCAATGAACGAAACCTTACTTTTCTTACTTCTCGCCGCTGTCTGTATCTTAATCGGTGCCTTTTTGGGCAATCTTTTTGCACGGTTAAAACTTAAATCTGAAACCGGTAAACTGGAAGAACGCATTAATCAATTATTAAATCAAGAAGAAAAATTGCAAGAGCGTATTGGCACGGTTGAAGCCGAACGGGAAACTATAAGAAGTGAAAAAGAAGCACTAAATAATCAATTGGTTCGTACCGGTGCCGAATACGATAGTCTACAAGAAAAAAACAGGGAACAAAAAGCTGAAGTTGAAAAATTACAGGAAAAATTTACCAAAGAATTTGAAAACCTCGCCAATAAGATTTTAGAAGAAAAGTCTACAAAGTTCAAAGAACAAAATAAAGAAAGCTTAGAGGTTTTGTTAAACCCGCTTCAGGAAAAAATTAAGTTTTTTGAAAAACGAGTAGAAGACACCAATAAAGAAAACGTTGGCCGCCACAGTGAATTAAAAGAGCAAATTAAAAACCTTTCTGAGCTCAACCAACAAATGAGCAAGGATGCCGATAATCTCACCAAGGCTCTTAAAGGCGATAGTAAAATGCAAGGTAATTGGGGCGAATTGATTTTAACTCGAATCCTGGAAAAATCTGGACTCGAAAAAAACCGAGAATATACTGTGCAGGACAGCCACACCACTACTGAAGGAAAACGATTGCAAACCGATGTAATGATTCATTTACCCGACGGAAAAAAGATGATTATTGACAGTAAAGTATCGTTAACGCACTTTGAACGTTTCGTTTCCGAAGAAGATGAAGAACAAAAACAAGTACATTTAAAACAACATATTGCTTCCATAAAGCGACATGTGGAACAATTAAGCGCTAAAAATTATCAGTATTTGATCGATGAAAGCCCAGACACGGTGTTTATGTTTATCCCAATTGAACCGGCATTTGCCATTGCCTCGGCACATGAACCTAATTTATACGAACAAGCTTTCGACAAACAAGTAATTATCGTAACCCCAGCAACCTTATTGGCTGCTTTACGCTTGGTAGATAATTTATGGCAAAACGACCGTCAAAAACAAAATGCCCTGGACATTGCCAAACAAGCGGGCGCCTTGTACGATTCGTTCACAAATTTAACAGACGAGCTTATTAAGGTGGGCAAACAAATAGGCACCGTACAGAACAGCTATGAAAGTGCCATGAAAAAACTGACTGGAAAAGGAAATCTCATCCGTCGTGTAGAGAAACTGAAAAAATTAGGTGCAAAAGCCAGTAAAACCATTGACAGTAAATTATTAAAGCGTTCTGAGGAAGCAGATGACGAGGAAATAAATGTAAATTAGCCCATTCCTTAATAGGAAATAAATATGAAAAAAATACTCTTTATCATTTTAGGAAGCCTATCGGCACTATACCTTATGTATTTTGCCTTTGTCTATTTTGTGACTTTTAGCGAAGGAACCCGGGCTGGCGAGCTTATAAAATTTAGCCACAAAGGTGTTATTGTAAAAACTTGGGAAGGCGAAATAAGTCAAGGCATAAGCGGAGCGCAGATATTTTCTTTTTCAGTAATGGATAAAGAAGCAGACGTAATTGAAAAACTCAAAGAATATCAAGGCCGTTATGTAAAATTAACATACGTAGAGCGCTACGATACTTTTTTCTTTTGGGGGGATACCAAGTATTTTATAACTGATGTTTCCGAAGAAAACTCTCCTCATTTTAATAGAAATTAAATGACTGAAATCCATAAACATATAGAAGAATCGCAAGTAACCATTTCTGAACTTATGCTGCCTTCGCATACCAATTTCAGTGGAAAAATACACGGTGGCTACATTTTATCGCTTATGGACCAAATTGCTTTTGCTTGTGCTTCTAAACACAGTAAAAACTATTGTGTTACAGCTTCGGTTGATACGGTGAATTTTTTAAAACCTATTGAAGTAGGCGAATTAGTCACCATGAAAGCTTCGGTTAATTACGTAGGAAAAACATCTATGATAATTGGCATTCGTGTAGAAGCTGAAAACATCCATACAGGGGTTAAGAAACACTGTAATTCGTCGTACTTTACAATGGTTGCCAAGGATGACGATGGCAACAACGTAAAAGTTCCTGGTTTAATTTTAGACTCAAAATTGGAAATTAGACGTTTTTTAAAAAGTGCACATCGTTTAAAAATTAAAAAGAATAGACAAAACGACTTTAAAGCTTCTGAATTTAAAGTAGAGAAACACTTAAAAGAGTTGGATGATCAAAATGTAATTGTATCGTATAGTCCTTCGTAATAATTTAATTTTTAACCAGTTTTACCGTGGCTTTCAAATCATTTGAAGTTATAGTAATAAAATAAATACCTGCTTTTAAGTCACCCATTTTTATCTCTGTAAAATTTCCGGTGGCAACTCCCTTTTTGATTTCTTGACCTGAAATTGTGACAATTTTGTATGAATCTAAAGGATAAAGCGAAAATAAGTTCACTTCATTCTCAACTGGATTGGGATATACCTTTACATTTTCAGCAAATTTATCGTCCACAGAGAGTTCGTCCATTACTGTAATAGTTCCAAACATACTACCTGGGTGCACATCACACTGGTAATCGTTGGTTCCTTCTTGGGTAAAAGTAAACTCGAATTCCGTCCCCTCACCTGTAATTACGGTACTATCAAAATCTTCTTGGCTACCTTCTAAACTTGTCACACTATGAGGACTAGCATTACCCCAAATCCAACGTACAGTGTCACCCGTTTCAATGGTTAAACTCGCATCTTCACCATTAACACCTTGCTCCCATATAATTTCAAAAGTTTGTTGAGCAGTCAAGGACCACACACCTAAAAACACAGCAATAAATAGACTAAAATTTTTCATCCTACTAAAATTAAAGGTTTATATTTCAGTAAGATACGTATAAAACTATAACTATTAACAATAAATTTCAGTTACCTAGTTAAATACATTTTTCTTCTAGAATATAATTCGTAGAATTCGTCGTCTTTTAAGCTATCAATAAACAAGATACTTTCTCCAGTACTTTTCATCTCTGGCCCTAGTTGTTTATTTACATTCGGAAATTTATTAAAGCTGAACACCGGTTGTTTAATGGCATAACCATCAAGTTGTGGGTTAAAGTCAAAATCTGAAAGCTTCTTTTCGCCCAACATCACTTTGGTTGCATAATTTACATACGGCTCTTTATATGCTTTTGCGATAAATGGAACCGTACGGGATGCTCTAGGATTCGCTTCAATTATAAATACTTTATCATCTTTTATTGCAAATTGGATATTAATTAATCCAACTGTATTAAGAGCTAAAGCAATTTTCTTGGTATGATCTTTTATTTGCTGAATTACCAAATCTCCTAAGTTAAAAGGTGGTAGCAAGGCATTAGAATCACCACTGTGTATTCCACAAGGTTCAATGTGTTCCATTATACCCATAATATAAACTTCCTCACCGTCGCAAATGGCATCGGCTTCCGCTTCGATAGCACCATCTAAATAGTGGTCTAACAAGAGTTTGTTGTTTGGTATTTTCCGAAGTAAATCTACAACGTGCTCTTCTAGTTCTTCTTTGTTGATTACAATCTTCATTCCCTGACCTCCTAATACGTAGGAAGGACGAATCAATAATGGGAAGTCTAATTGATCTGCTAATTCTAAAGCTTCTTGAGTGGTTTCAGCAGTTCCGAATTCTGGATAAGGAATATCATTTTCTTTCAAAATAGTTGAGAAACTTCCTCTGTCTTCAGCTAAATCTAAAGCCTCGAAGCTAGTTCCCATAATTTTAATTCCGTAGCGCTCTAGTTTTTCAGCTAATTTTAAAGCGGTTTGACCACCTAACTGAACAATAACACCTTCCGGCTTTTCGTGACGGATGATATCGTAAATATGTTCCCAGAATACCGGCTCGAAATACAGTTTGTCTGCGATATCAAAATCGGTTGATACTGTTTCAGGATTACAGTTAATCATAATGGTTTCGTAACCACATTCGGCAGCAGCTAATACGCCGTGCACACAACAGTAATCGAATTCAATTCCTTGCCCAATACGGTTTGGACCAGAACCTAAAACAATGATTTTCTTTTTATCTGAAACTTTACTGTCATTCTCAACGTGGCGGTTACCATCTGCAGTTTCTACTTCGTTCTCAAAAGTTGAGTAATAATAAGGTGTTTTTGCTTCAAATTCGGCTGCACACGTATCCACTAATTTATATACACGTTGAATCTTAAGCTCCTCACGCTTTTTATAAACTTCGCTTTCTAAACACTTCAACATATGGGCAATCTGGCGATCACCGTAGCCTTTCTGTTTGGCTTCTAATAGCAATTCCCTTGGAAGGGTATCTAATGTATGTTCTGAAATTTCTTTTTCAAGCAAGTACAATTCTTCGTACTGCTTTAGGTACCACATATCAATTTTTGTGATTTCGTGAATACGACTTAATGGAATGCCTAATTGTATTGCATCATAAATCACGAATACCCGATCCCAACTAGCGTGTTTAAGCTTGTCCATTATTTGGTCGTAGTCGGTGTAGCTTTTTCCGTCGGCACCTAAACCATTTCTTTTAATCTCAAGCGATTGCGTGGCTTTGTGAAGTGCTTCTTGGAACGAACGACCAATACCCATCACCTCTCCTACCGATTTCATCTGTGGCCCTAGAATACGGTTAGAGCCTTCAAACTTATCGAAGTTCCAACGTGGAATTTTTACGATTACGTAGTCCAAGGTTGGTTCAAATAAAGCTGAAGTGGTTTTCGTAATTTGGTTATCCAATTCATCAAGGGTATAACCTAATGCTAATTTCGCTGCTATTTTAGCAATTGGATATCCCGTTGCTTTAGAAGCTAATGCAGACGACCGAGATACACGTGGATTAATTTCAATTGCTATAATATCTTCTTTCTCATCAGGGCTTACAGCAAACTGCACATTACAACCACCTGCGAAATCACCGATGTTTCGCATCATTTTAATAGCCATATCGCGCATACGTTGAAAAGCAGAGTCGCTTAAGGTCATAGCTGGTGCTACGGTAATGGAATCTCCCGTATGGATACCCATTGGATCCATATTTTCAACGGTACAAATAATAACAACATTATTGTTTTTGTCACGTAACAACTCTAATTCATATTCTTTCCAGCCTTGCAAAGCCTTATCGATAAGCACTTCGTGAATAGGTGAAACTTCTAAACCATGTGAAAGCGCTTCTTCAAATTCATCTTCTGTTTCGACAAAAGCTGCTCCCGCTCCACCCAAAGTAAAGGAAGCACGTATAAGCAATGGTAATCCAAATTCTTGAGCAATCTCTTTTCCTTGAAGAACAGATTTTGCTGTTTTTGCAGGTGCTACAGGAACACCAATACGTCCCATTAACTGTTTAAATTCTTCACGATCTTCAGTAATATTGATGGCATCAATATCAACACCAATAAGTTTTACGCCAAAGTCTTCCCAAATTCCTTTTTCATCAGCTTCAATACAAAGGTTTAAGGCTGTTTGTCCACCCATAGTTGGTAAAACAGCATCAATCTGAGGGTGTTCCTTTAAAATCTTGATTAAAGATTTTGTGGTAAGCGGCAATAAGTATACGTGATCTGCCATGGCAGGATCGGTCATAATAGTCGCCGGGTTGCTGTTAATAAGTATGGTTTCAATACCGTCTTCGCGGAGTGAACGTAATGATTGTGAACCTGAATAATCAAATTCGCACGCCTGACCTATAACTATAGGACCAGAGCCAATAATCAAAATGGATTTTAAGTTTTCGTTTTTAGGCATGTTTAAAGGAAGTTTTTATCTGGTATGTAAAATTACGAAGCATTAGGGTATAAAAAAAGGCGTTGTATAAAAACAACACCTTTATTATTTATAAGATATAAACATTATTTTTTGTGACGTGTTTCAGAAGACACAGATAGTTTCTTTCTACCCTTAGCTCTGCGGGCAGCTAAAACTTTTCTACCGTTTACTGAAGCCATACGCTCTCTAAAACCGTGTTTATTTCTTCTTTTTCTCTTTGATGGCTGAAATGTTCTTTTCATTGTAACTTAGGTTATACTTCTTCTGAAAAATTTTAAATAAGACCTCTGTTAAAAGTCGGGTGCAAATATACAATCATTTTTTAGCTTTCCAAATGGAAAATTAAAAAAATATTTATTTGTTTTTATTACCTTTGCCAACCCTATAAAAATAGACTTTACATGTTCAACAAAAATATAAAAATAGTATTGGCTGTGCTCGTTATTGCGGCCGCAGTTTGGCAATTTTTCGAAAATAATATTGGAAATGGAATTATGTTGATATTCCTTTCATTAATATTCATCTTTCTATACTTTAAAAACGAAATTATACTACTTGCCTTTTTACGATTAAGAAAACAAGATTTTCCAGGAGCAAAAAAATGGTTGGACAAGATTAAAAACCCTGAAGCTTCTTTAGTTCAAAAGCAACAAGGGTATTATTACTATTTAAACGGCTTGATGGTATCGCAAACCAATATGAACGAAGCTGAGAAGTATTTTAAAAAAGCTGTTAGTTTAGGGTTAAACATGAGTGCTGATATGGCAATGGCAAAATTAAACCTTGCCGGTATTGCAATGACAAAAAACCGTAAACGGGAAGCTCAAACCCTAATGAAAGAAGCAAAAGCACTTGACAAACACAATATGCTAGACGACCAACTAAAGATGATGAAACAGCAAATGAAAAAAGCTGGACAACCTAGACAACATTTTGGTGGTGGCCGTCACGGCGGAAGGCGTTAAATTCTTACATTAGCATACGTGTATACACGTACACTCTTACAAATATTTGCGTTTTAACGATTATACTTCTGGCTTAATCGAAAAAATGCTGTTTTCTCTTAACACCTTTATACCTTTGATGCGTTAATCATTATAAACGCTTATGGGTAGAAAACTACTTCTTCTATTCTTATTGGTTTCATTTACAGGGCTCTCTCAAGAGGTTGAGCACCAAAACCTATTCTCTCAAGCGATTGGAAAAAATATTAAAAAATATAAAACCCAATCGAAGCAGGCTTATATGGACCAAAACTATGAGCGTGCAGACTTCTTGTTCGACTCACTGATAAACAACGTAGTTAACGGCAGCCGTCTTGACAACTTTGATGTTCGTAAAACTTCTGGTAAAAAGATAAATTTCTACGATTTTGAAAAACCTGTTTTTTTAATAACCTACGCCTCTTGGTGTACGCCTGGAGTAGGTGAAATTCCAGCTTTAAACAAAATTGTAGATGAAAACTACAAAGAAATTGATTTCGTTGTGCTTTTCTGGGATTCTAAGAAAAAGGTGAAAAAGAAAGCTAGTGATTACAGCAATAAAATAACAATTGTTTACGTAGATGAAACAGAAAACACCCACGACCATATAGTGGAAACTATGAAGCATAGTTTAGGGTTTCCTACGTCTTTCTTTATAGATTCAGATAAAACAATAATTGATGTAAGACGCGGAGTGTTACATCCATATAACGAAGCCTATGAGGTTTCATTTGAGATGAATTATGATTCATTTCACAATGGTATTTCATTAATCAAAAGTTTTGATGGAAACAACCAAAGCGATATTGTAGCAAAAGACAATCCGTAACAGGATAAACTAACCAAAGTTAAAAAGACCGGTTACTTATTAAGTACCGGTCTTTGTCTTTTTAATAGTAGCTACAACCTTACTTTGCAGATTTATTATAATATCCTTCTTTAGGTATTTCAATAAAATACTCTTTACCTGAGGCGTTTTTAAGGTAAGTTTCACGCAACCAAGGGTTATGTATTTTCAATACTTTGTAGCTAATACCAAACTTATCAGCAAAATCTGGAAAATCAGTTACCGCTGTATCTACTTTTACTTTATAAGTTGGTACTGTATGATATAAATCTTGTTCTCTAAAGTTGAAACCGTATTTCTTAGGGTTGGAAAGTATTTCTTTAAAAGCCAAGATTCTAAACACATAACGGCTCGTTTCATCATTTAAAAGTACATCGTAATAATCATTTTCAGCTTTTTGACGGTCTATTTGTTTACTTACACCGTAATTCCCTGCATTGTATGCCGCAGCTGCCAAAGTCCAACTTCCAAAGCGTTCTTTTGACTTTTTAAGGTACTCTGCCGCAACTTTAGTAGCTAATTCTAGGTTATATCTTTCATCCACATATTCATTGATCTCTAAGCCATATTCACGCCCTGTACTGCTTAAAAAATGCCAAAAGCCAGCAGCGCCAGCTGGAGAACTATTGTTCATTAAACCACTTTCAGCTACTGCTAGGTATTTAAAATCATCGGGTAGACCATATTTTTCAAGCATCGGTTCAATAATAGGAAAATATTTATTGGCCCGTTTTATTATTAACAGCCCATTGGATTGCCAATACGTGTTTACTAACAACTCCCGGTCAAATCGCTCTCGTATGTCGGGCTCATTTAAAGGAACAGGTTCTCCTGCAAAATCCATAGTTTCAGGAATTGGAAGCGCATATACGTTGTAGTCGTTTACTAAACTCTCTTGCATTTTTTCATTGACTTGCGGGCTTTGTTCCGCTTCATCAGTCGAGTGATCTTGTACTGCGTTGATAGACAAACCACTAATTACAAATAAAATAGCACCCAACCCTACTTTAGATAAAAAACTCATAACTTATTTTTTTTAAATGTACCTATTAATATACCCTTTTTAAAGAAATTAACGTGGTTTTAGGTAGAAATTATTTCAATTAATTTTTCTGAAACCAGCTTTCCTTTATTTAAGAGCATAATGTGGGTCCCGCCCTCTAGTTTAACACAATCGTCAATATTCTTAATAGGAAAGACCACATCGCTGTCTCCGTGAATATGCACGACTTCTTCCATCGGCTCTTCGCGTTGCCATTTTACCATATTTTTTATTGCCCAATCTAAGTATCTCTTATCGCGAACATGAAGAAACTCTTGGTACAACTGAAGCCTTTTTTTTGATCGCGGCCCTACCGAAAATTTAGTGAGATTACCTGCACTCAGTACCAATCGAGTAGGGATTAATTTATAAGCACCCGTTTTACGGGCAAATTTCATACGGGTAGGCAATTCTTTTTTAGATTTTACACTAGAGATGATAATCAAGTTTTTCAAGGTAAGGTATTGTGCCATTTCTTGCACTACTACACCACCAAAAGAAACGCCCACTAAAACCGAATTGGGTTCTTTTATCCTTTCTGCCATTCTTTTGGCGTACAATTCAATAGACTCATTTTTTTTAGGTATTAACCATTCAAGAATGTGGGTTTTAAATCGACTTTTTGGAAGACGGATATTCTTAAATATTTCTTTTCCGGCCGCCATTCCCGGTACAAAATAAACGTGTGTTATTTCAGGGTTCATACAGGATTATCGAAATTATATACGCTTAAGCAAGCTATTTTTTTGTAACTTTGTTAGGCAAAGATACTATTATCTTATAGCTATTGGAGCGTATGAAAAAGATTTTACATCCTGCTGAAAGTCGTGGAACGGCAAATTTTGGTTGGCTACAAGCCAGGTATTCTTTCAGTTTTGCAAATTACTTTAACCCAGACCGTATTCAGTTTGGAAAACTTCGTGTTTTAAACGATGACCAAGTTGACCCCGCTATGGGTTTTGGCAAACATCCCCATAAGAATATGGAAATTGTTACTATTCCACAGTTAGGAGCTTTAAAGCATCAGGATTCTATGGGAAATAACGGAATTATTCAATCTGGTGATATTCAAGTGATGAGTGCGGGTACTGGTGTTGAGCATAGTGAAATTAATGCTAGCACTACTGAACCTGTTAAATTATTTCAAATTTGGATTTTACCCGAAAAAGAAAATGTTTCCCCGCGTTATGACCAAAAACAAATCGACCCTTTATTAAAAGATAATTCATTCAGCACTATAGTTAAACCAAAATCTGAAGCTCAAGAAAACGAGCTATGGATACACCAACAAGCCTATTTTAGTATTGGTACATTTTCAGAAAAAACTGAAACTTTCTATTCATTATATAACAAATCCCACGGCGTGTACGTTTTTGTAATAGACGGCACCATTCTTGTTAATAATGAAACACTTAACAAACGTGATGCCATAGGAATATGGGATACAGACAGTTTTGATATAACTGCCAATAAAAACAGTCGCGTTTTACTTATTGAAACACCAATGAACTAATTATAAAAAATAACTCCCATGATTGAAGATGTAGAGATTACCGATAACGAATTTTTAAGACAATTCGAACTGGAAATTGGAGATAATATGGCCCGAATAGAGTATGCACTGCAAGACCGTAAAATTTTCCTAACTAAATATGATATGCCTGAAGACCTGGAGGACCAAGGTTTTCGTGATATATTCATTAAAGCGGTTTTTGATGAAGTAAAAGACCGTGGTATCAGCTTGGTACCCACCAGCCCTGAAATAGCAGGTTTTATGCGTAAAAACAGAAGAAAGTATAGAGATTTATTACCCGTAGGGATTAGCATCTAGCTTGCAATCGCTTTTTCATTTACAAACTCAAACCGCACCAAACCATCTTCGTCAATTTCGGTAAGTTGTATTATGTGAAGTGTATTAACCAACTCCGGGTTCCAAGGCGCTTTTACTTTCACATAGTTTTCAGTAAACCCATGTATATATCCTTTTTTATTTTCCCCTTCAAAAAGTACCGTTCGCGTACTACCAATTTGACTTTCATAAAAAGCCCTTCTTTTCTTTGCTGAAAGGCCCCTTAGCATTTTACTTCGCTTTTTGCGCACTTTATTTGGAACTACGCCGTCCATTTCGGCAGCTGGGGTATTGTCTCGTTCTGAATAGGTAAAAACGTGTAAGTATGAAATATCCAATTCATTTAAAAAATGATAGGTTTCTAGAAAGCGCTCCTCTGTTTCGCCTGGAAAACCTACAATAACATCTACACCAATACAAGCGTGTGGCATCGTTTCTTTAATGCGCTCTACCCTATCTACATACAATTCGCTCATATAACGGCGGCGCATTAGTTTCAATAAATCATTGCTTCCACTCTGCAACGGTATGTGAAAATGGGGGACAAAAGTATTTGAGTCTGCAACAAAATCTATTGTTTCATTTTTCAATAGGTTAGGTTCTATGGAAGAAATACGCAAGCGTTCAATTCCAGAAACTTCATCCAAAGCTTCGCATAACTCAAAAAAAGTATGTTCGTGTTTTTTATTACCAAATTCACCTTTTCCGTAGTCGCCAATGTTTACACCGGTCAATACAATTTCTTTAATTCCTTTTTCTGAAATTTCAGCAGCATTTTTTAGCACATTCCCCAAGGTATCACTTCTAGAAATTCCTCTTGCCAACGGAATCGTGCAATAGGTACATTTATAATCACAACCGTCCTGCACCTTTAAAAACGCCCGGGTACGATCGCCAATAGAATACGAACCTACATAGAAATCTGCTTCGTCTATTTCACACGAATGTACTTCTCCAAAATCGTTTTTGGAAAGATCATTTATGTAGTCTGTAATCTTGAATTTTTCCGTAGCGCCTAACACTAAATCAACTCCGTCAACATCGGCTAATTCTTCGGGTTTAAGTTGGGCATAACAACCTACTGCCGCCACAAAAGCATCAGGATTTACTTTCTGAGCTTTCTTTACAATTGTTTTAAAACGCTTATCTGCATTTTCGGTTACACTACAGGTATTAATTACATAGATATCAGCTTTTTCAGAAAAATCTACTCGGCTAAACCCTTCATCTTTAAAGTTTCTAGCAATGGTAGAAGTTTCACTAAAATTGAGCTTACAACCTAAGGTGTAAAATGCGACTTTTTTTGTAGCGTTCATTCTTGTATTTTTGGAAAACGTGGGCGCAAAGATACTTATTTTTGATGGAAGTGGGAAGCTTGAAGCGGGAAGTAAGGACTATGCGTTTTCGAATTCAAAAATCTAATTTTTAATAATCATAACCTAAAATGAGTTTTAAATTCGAAAAATTGCAAATTTGGCAAAAAGCAATGGAATTGGGCGAAAATGTTAATAAAATGACCGATTCTTTTCCTAAAAAAGAACTATACAACCTTTCTTCTCAAATACGAAGAGCAGCGGATTCAATTGCCTTGAATATATCAGAAGGTTCCATTCTTCAATCGGGTCCTGAATATAGAAAGTTTTTGAGTTATTCAATTAGATCTTTGGCTGAAGTGGTAACTTGCCTTTATAAAGCAAAGTATAGAAACTACATTTCAGAAACCGAATTTAAAACCAACTATGACGATTGCTTTAATTTAATGAACATGATGATTGCCTTTAGAAATTCAATTAATTCAAACAAATAACTTCGTGCTGCCTACTTCCAACTTCCCTCCTTTTCGCAAAATCATAGTAGTAAACATTCTCTGTTTAGTGCTTTTATACTCTTGTTCAGAAACCACACAAAATGACCGTGACCACTTGGTTTTTCGCTATAATGAACACAGCAACATTAGTTCGTTAGATCCAGCTTTTGCAAGAAACCCTCAAAATATTTGGCCTACCAATCAACTATTTAATGGTTTGATTCAGTTGGACGATTCACTAAATATTAAACCCGATATTGCGAAACGTTGGGAAGTGAATGACAGTACAAACACCTATACTTTTCATTTGAGAAACGATGTCTATTTTCATAAAAACAGATGTTTTGGCAGCGATTCCACTAGGACGGTTACAGCAGATGACTTTGTATACAGTTTTGATCGTTTAACCGATGAAAATGTTGCTTCTCCCGGAAGTTGGGTAATGAGCACGGTTGATAGCTATAAAGCTAAAAATGATACCACATTAGTTATTCAATTAAAACAGCCGTTTCCAGCTTTTTTAGGATTATTATCAATGCGGTACTGCTCTGTGGTTCCTGAAGAAGCTATAAATTTATATGGAAATGAATTTAGAAGCCATCCGGTTGGTACTGGTCCGTTTCAATTTAAGTTATGGGAAGAAAATGTAAAATTGGTGCTTCGGAAAAACCCACTGTATTTTGAAACCGATGCGCAAGGAAACCAGCTTCCTTATCTCGAAGCCGTTGCCATTACATTTTTACCTGATAAGCAAAGTGAATTTTTAGAGTTTGCTCAAGGAAAGTTAGATTTTATTTCAGGGTTGGATAATTCGTATAAAGACGAAATAATAACCACCCAAGGGAAGCTTCAAGAAAAGTATAAAGATGAAGTAAACCTAATTACAACTCCTTACCTTAACACAGAATATTTAGGTTTTTTTATGGAAACTGAAACTCCTGAAATTAACTCAAAAACATTACGTCAAGCAGTAAATTATGGCTTTGATCGTCAAAAAATGGTGACATACCTTCGAAACGGGATGGGCACACCTGCTACGCATGGGTTTATTCCTAAAGGGCTTCCCGGTTTTGCCTCAATTGAAGGTTATGATTACAATCCTGAAAAAGCACGAGAGCTTATAGAACAATACAAAACTAACACTGGTGACACCCAACCCGAAATAACTATTGGCACCAATAGTCAATATTTGGATATTTGCGAATACATACAACGGGAACTTGAAAAAATAGGAATCGCAGTAGAGATCGATGTGATGCCTCCTTCTACCTTGCGCCAAATGAAAAGTAGTGGCGAATTGGATATTTTCAGAGCTAGTTGGATTGCCGATTATCCCGATGCCGAAAACTACCTTTCGTTATTTTATAGTGAAAATTTCACTCCCAATGGCCCCAATTATACACACTTTAAAAACGTTGCTTTTGATAGTCTGTATGAAAAATCACTGACCATCTCAAATATTGAAAAAAGGAAACAGCTTTACAGAAAAATGGACTCCATAGTAGTTACCGAAGCACCTGTAGTCCCTCTGTTTTATGATGTAGCCATACGATTTGTTAGTAAAAAAGTATCTGGTTTGGGCATCAATCCGCAGAATTTTTTGGTGCTGAAAAACGTTAAGAAGAAACCGTGAAACGAGGAATTACAAAATGTGAATGGTGCCTAACCGAAAACAGTAACAATACCACACGATGTGTTAACTGTGGCGGACCTGTAGCGGTTTTGGAACCTTGGATTTTGCAATGCGGTTGGTGCAAGACATCAAATAGGCGCGACCAAGTAAGCCATTGTATAAATTGCGGGGGACAATTGCCAAGTATTCCCGGTAGCTCTAGGCAACCCGAGCCTCCTAAACGACCAAGACATCTCAATACAGCATATAAAATAAAAGTAAAATATACAGGAAATGCATCAATGATGATAGGGATTATTTTTTTGGTTATTGGAATTCCATCTTTCATACTTTCCATGTTTGGAATTTTTAATGGAACTATTAACTTTTCGTATATCTTGTTCACGCTTATGTTTCCTATAATTGGATTTTTTCTGGTCAAAAGAAGTAATAAAAAGTCCAATCAAAAATTAAATGCACTTCAACTTGGAATACCTACTAGGGGCGTCATACAAAAAGTATACATAGACACTTCTCAAAGCATAAACAAAAAACATCCCTTGAAAATCGAGTATGAATTTAGCACTCCCTCAAGAACATACCACGATACCGTTAGGGTTTGGGATCGGGTTAACCTTAAACGACCATCAGGTGAGCATATCTGGGTAGTTTTTAACCCAGAAAACCTAAAAGAAAATAACTTATGGCCACCTTTGGCTTGAAAAGCAAAAAAACAAATTATGTTTGGTGCCGGTTTTGTAATGGATATGATACAATCGCTTAAAAATAATAAGCGCAACCGTATCACAAAATTTGACAAAGAGGTAGATAAACATACATCTATTTATGGCAAATTGAAGGACCATAAAAAAAATGAGCCCCAAAGAATTTATCACTTTTCAAGAAAAATTAAAAGCAAACAACAGACAAAACAGACGCAGACTATTATTGGTTTTTAGTGCTGTCATGCTGCTTATTCTTGCCGTTATAATTTACTTTTTGTTCTTTTTTTGAAATTGCCCCTGCTAAGCCTATTAAATTTAAAGTAAATTAAATTTTAGCTACGTCGCCACTTAGTAGTTTCTTCAAAAACATGTTCTAAAATTTTGGCATCTGCTTCAGAAAACTCAACCTTTCTTCTTGCCATCACCACTTTGGCCACTTCAAACGCTTTATTGGTTTTATAGGTAGTCATGCCGCCGCTTCCACCCCAACTGAAACTTGGAACAAAATTACGTGGAAAACCGCTTCCAAAGATATTGGCACTCACGCCAACTACTGTTCCTGTATTGAACATCGTATTAATACCACACTTACTGTGATCGCCCATCATTAAACCACAAAACTGCAGACCCGTTTTAGCAAAACCTTCAGTTTCGTAATCCCATAAACGGACTTCGGCATAATTATTTTTTAAATTGCTGTTGTTTGTATCAGCACCTAGATTACACCACTCTCCAATGACGGCATTCCCTAAAAAGCCATCGTGACCTTTGTTAGAATACCCCATTATTACCGAATTATTAAGTTCCCCCCCTACTTTACTATGTGGCCCAATGGTACAGCCCGTATAGATTTTTGCATTCATTTTTACAGTAGCGTGATCGCAAAGGGCAAACGGTCCCCTAATCATAGATCCTTCCATAATTTCAGCGTCTTTACCAATATAAATAGGACCTTCGGTAGCATTTAAAGAACATAAAGGAAGTTTGGCTCCTTCCTCAATAAAAATTTGTTCTTTATTAAAAGCAACAGTCATTTCTGGAATAGGCTGCGACTCTCTGCCTTTCGTAATCAGATCAAAATCGCGTTTAATAGCTTCATGGTTTTTCGAAAAAATATCCCAGGTATGCTCTATCCGAAATACATCATCGGTACTATACTGAACAATATCATACGATTCAAAATCTACTTCTTGTCCTTCTGAAGTGAAAAAAGCAATAGGCTCATCATTATAAAAAATAGCTTGGTTTTCAGAAAGGCCTTTCACTATTTTCACTAAGTTTTCCGAAGGAATAAAGGAAGCATTGATAAAAATATTCTGCTCCATTTCAACCATAGGATACTTTTCTGACAGATAATCTTCCGTTACCGTAGTTGTGGTGAAACCCAACAGTTTTTCCCATTTTTTACGAATGGTCAATATCCCGATACGGATATCGGCCACGGGTCTTGTAAAAGTAAAAGGAAGTAATTGGTTGCGTACGGTTCCGTCAAAAAGAATGTAGTTCATGGTTCAGTATTCAGTATTCAGTATTCAGTATTCAGTATTCAGTAAATATACAAATCAAAAGTAAGGTTGTTGAGTGATTTTTCAGTTTTACGAAAGCAAATTTGAAAAATTGTATTGAAACCACCGATTTAAGAATAGACAAATAAAAAAAGCCCTCGAAAAATCGAAGGCTCCTTATATATCGTATCAAAAAAGATTACTCGCTATCTTTAGCTTCCTCTTTTTTAGGTGATTTTTTAAATTTTGCGTATTTGTTTTTAAACTTATCAATACGTCCTGCAGTATCAAGCAATTTAGCTTTACCTGTGTAGTAAGGATGAGAAGTTCTAGATATTTCCAGTTTTACCAATGGGTATTCTGCACCGTCAACCTCAATCGTCTCTTTTGTCTCTGCAGTAGATTTTGTTAAAAACACATCGTCATTTGACATGTCTTTAAAAGCAACTACTCTATAATTTTCAGGATGGATACCTTTTTTCATCTTGTTATCTTTTTAATAGGGTCTCAATTTTGAGAATGCAAATTTAAATATTTTTAATAAACAAGCAATAATAAATTCTCTTTTTTTGAAAAGAAAAAATTATACTTTCTATCAAAAATACATAGATTGTATATTTCAGAAAAATATACCGTAACAATTTACTACTTTTGTTTACTAACTAACCAAACCAAAAAACTTTAAAAATGGAAAACAATAAAGCTTCTGTTAAAAAAATAGGCCTTAACTATGGCCTTATCCTGGCCCTATTAACTATAGGTGTTTCTGTTATTGTATATGTGATAGGAATGCACTTAGAACAGCCTTGGTGGCAATCTGCATTGAACTTTGTATTTATGACCATCTGTATTATTTATGGCTTAAAAGCTTTTAAAAGTGGCAGTGGAGGCTTTATGACGCTTGGAGACGCCATTAAAACAGGATTATTAATTTCGTTAATCGCAGGAATAATCGGTTCTATTTTCACATACTTGTTTATTACTGTTATTGAACCCGACTTTATTCCTCAAATGCTAGACATTACTAGAGAAAAAATGGTTGAGCAAAACCCTAATATGACTGAGGAGCAAATGGAAATGGCCATGGGAATGACCGAGAAGTTTATGAGCCCTTGGATTATGTTTGCAATGGGGCTGATTGCTTCACTTTTCTTCGGATTTATAATTTCATTAATAGCTGGGTTAGTTATGAAGCAGAACCCTCCTACTCACGAATAAAGATTACATGAATTTATCCATCGTTATCCCTCTTCTCAATGAGGAGGAATCCATAAAAGAATTATACCATTGGATTGCAAATGTTATGCAATCCAATGGCTTTTTATACGAGCTCATTTTTATAGACGATGGCAGTACGGACAATTCATGGAACATAATAGACGAACTTGCAAGGGAGCATAAAGAAATAAAAGCAATTCGATTTTTAAAAAACTTCGGGAAATCGCAGGCTTTACACGCTGGTTTTGCCCTCGCCATTGGTGATGTAGTTATCACCATGGATGCCGATTTACAGGACGATCCAGAAGAAATTCCTGAGTTGTACAATATGATAATCAATGACGGTAACGATCTGGTTTCTGGATGGAAAAAGAAACGGTACGACTCGGTTGTTTCAAAAAATATGCCTTCCAAAATTTTTAATTTTGCCGCAAGGAAAACTTCGGGAGTAAAACTACATGACTTTAATTGTGGTTTAAAAGCATACCGAAACGAAGTTGTAAAGACTATAGAAGTTACAGGCGAAATGCATAGATATATCCCCGTATTGGCAAAAAACGCAGGGTTTAACAAGATAAGTGAAAAAGAAGTTCAACACCAAGCAAGAAAATACGGCACCACAAAATTTGGAGCCGAACGCTTTGTACGTGGCTTTTTAGATTTAATTACCATTTCGTTTTTATCCCGTTTCGGAAAACGCCCAATGCATCTTTTTGGAGCTTGGGGAGCTTTTATGCTCTTTGTTGGGTTTTGTTTTGCATTATACTTAGGGATTGATAAGTTGTTTATCCACAAACAAGCTCGACTTTTAGCCGAACGCCCAGAGTTTTTCTTAGCCCTTACTGCAATGATATTGGGGACTCAACTCTTTTTAGCTGGTTTTTTAGGCGAACTAATCTTACGTAGTAAAAAGAACTCAAAAAACTACATTATTAAAGAACACCGAAACGTTAAAGAATAACGAATTGGTTTCCTTATTTTTGCACTTTTAATAGTAACGAATGATTTACGTAGACCCTACTATACTGGAACGCGTCAATAAATGGCTTACCCCCTTTTTTGACGATGAAACACAACACACTATAAAAGAAATGATTGCCCACGACCCAGAAGGGCTGGAAGACAGTTTTTATAAAAACCTGGCTTTTGGTACTGGCGGAATGCGTGGTATTATGGGAGTTGGCGATAACCGAATCAACAAATATACCCTCGGAAAAAACACACAAGGACTTTCCAATTATTTAAAAGAGCAATTTCCCAACCAAACTATAAAGATTGCAATTGCCTACGACTGTCGTCATAACAGTAAAGAATTGGCACAGGTAGTTGCCAATGTTTTTTCAGCAAATGATATTGAAGTATATCTCTTTTCAGATTTACGCCCTACGCCAGAGCTTTCATTTGCAGTGAAGCATCTTAACTGTCAATGCGGAATTGTTTTAACGGCATCTCACAACCCACCGGAATATAACGGTTACAAAGTATATTGGGAAGATGGAGGACAATTGGTGCCACCACAAGATGGCGAAATTATTGCTGAAATAAACTCTTTGGAATATTCTGATATTAATTTTGAAGCCAATTCAGAAAAAATTCAACTAATAGATTCAAAAGTTGATGATGCTTTCGCTGAAGCGTCTATCAAAAATGGAAGTTTTAATACTTCAGAAAAAGCTAAAGACAATTTAAAAATTGTCTTCACTTCGCTACACGGAACATCAATTACTATGATTCCAAGGGTTTTAGAAGAAGCTGGATATAAAAATGTTACTGTTGTAGAAGAGCAGGCCAAACCAGATGGCGATTTTCCAACAGTACAATCACCCAATCCTGAAGAACCTGCCGCATTGAAAATGGCGCTTGATGTTGCTGAAAAACAAGGGGCAGATATTGTTATTGGCACCGACCCTGATTGTGACCGTTTAGGAATTGCAGTCCGAGATTCTAATGGAAAAATGACGTTACTTAACGGCAATCAAGCCATGGTTTTAAAAACTCATTTTTTACTCGAACAATACAAACAAGCAGGAAAGCTAAACGGAACCCAATTTATCGCTTCAACGGTGGTCTCTACACCCATGATGCAGAAATTGGCCGAAAGCTATGACGTTATCTATAAAGAAGGCCTTACCGGCTTTAAGTGGATTGCCAAAATGGTAAAAGACTTCCCAGAACTTGAGTTTATAGGTGGTGGTGAAGAAAGTTTCGGCTTTATGGTGAGCGATTTTGTACGCGATAAAGATGCGGTGACCGCTACCCTACTCGCTTGTGAAATTGCTGCTCAGAAAAAAGACGACGGTAGCAGTATGTTTGATTATTTACAATCCATTTATAAAGAATATGGAACGTATAGAGAACATTTGGTATCGTTGGTTAAAAAAGGAAAAAAGGGAGCCGAAGAAATTTCAGAAATGATGAAAACACTTCGTGAAGATCCTTTTACTGAAATAGCCGGAAGTAACGTGATTCGTTTTGAAGACTTACAAAAACAAGAAGCTGTAACATTTCCTTCAAAAACAAAAGAAACGTTAGATATTCCAAAATCGAACGTATTGATTTATTACACTGAAGACGGTAGCAAAATTGCGATGCGCCCAAGCGGTACAGAACCTAAAATAAAGTTCTATATGAGTGTGAATACCACTTCGAAAGATGACGATGTTTCAGAAGCGCTTCAAAATAAGATCGATAAGATCAGTACTCACTTAAAAATTAAGTAGTGAAATATTTTAAAAAAATACTCAAGTATGCACAACCTTACAAAGGGTATGCTTGGATGAACATCATTTCAAATATTTTTTATGCTTTGTTTGGAACACTGGCAATGGTCTCGCTATTTCCTATGTTATCAGTGCTTTTTGACAACACAAAACGCAGGGAAACAGCCCCAAAGTGGGACGGACTTATTAATGCCAAAGATTATTTTGAAGAATACTTAAACTTTTTTGTAACTCAACAAGCTCAAGAGGGAACGCAAGATGTGTTAATTTTTATGGTCATTTTAGTAATAGGAATGTTCTTGTTAAAAAACCTGTTCGGGTATTTGGCAATGTACTTTATTACCTTTTTGCGAAATGGTGTTTTAAAAGACCTAAGAAACGATTTATATAAAAAAACCGTTGATTTACCTGTTTCGTTTTATTCTGAAAAAAGAAAAGGCGACACCATTGCCCGGATTACTAGTGATGTATTGGAAATTCAACATTCTTTTTTATCAATTTTAGAATTGATTGTTCGCGAACCGCTTACCATTTTGTTTGCCATTGTAGCGATGCTTCTCATTAGTGCTAAGCTTACTCTTTTCGTCTTTATATTTATTCCTATTTCGGGATTGATTATTTCAAGAATTGGGAAAAGTTTAAAAAAGAAATCTGATCGCGTACAAAAAGAACAAGGATATTTTCTATCTATTTTAGAAGAAACCTTAGGTGGGTTAAAGATTATAAAAGGTTTTAATGCGGAAGGAATTTTCAATAGAAAATTTAATTCTTCTACTTCTCGGTTCTACAAATATTCAAACTCATTGGTTAATAGGCAAAACTTAGCTTCACCTACTAGTGAGTTTTTAGGCATCGTAGTTATCGCTGTTATTCTTTGGTATGGCGGACATATGGTCTTGGTTGAAAAAAGCCTTCAACCAGAATTATTTATCGTTTATATGGGACTTGCCTATCAAATTTTAACACCCGCAAAAGCAATAAGCAAAGCAAGCTACGGCGTTAAAAAAGGAAATGCAGCTGCCGAACGTGTTCTGGAAATTTTAGAAACCGAATCGACCATTCAAGATCTTCCCAATGCAACCGAAAAAGAAGGTTTTAACGATAAAATTGATATACAAAACATATCCTTTAAATATGAAGACGAGTATGTTCTTCATGACTTTTCGTTGACAGTACCAAAAGGCCATACTGTCGCATTGGTAGGGCAAAGTGGAAGTGGAAAAAGTACAATAGCCAACTTATTGACACGTTTTTACGATGTAAATAAAGGAGCTATCACCATTGACGGCATAGATATAAAGAGTATCTCACAAAAATCGTTACGCGGATTGTTAGGACTGGTTACACAGGACTCTATCTTATTTAACGATACTATTAAAGAAAATTTATTAGTTGCTAAAGAAACAGCTACCAATGAAGAAATTGAAGACGCTTTAAAAATAGCCAACGCTTGGGAGTTTGTTAAAGACTTACCAAAAGGAACAGACACCAATATTGGCGATAGTGGTAATAAATTAAGTGGTGGTCAAAAGCAACGATTGAGCATCGCTAGGGCTGTACTTAAGAATCCACCAATAATGATTCTAGATGAAGCCACTTCTGCCCTAGATACTGAAAGCGAAAGATTGGTACAAGATGCACTGGAAAAAATGATGCAAAACCGCACTTCTGTGGTTATTGCGCATAGATTATCAACCATTCAAAATGCCGATAAGATAGTTGTTCTTTCAAAAGGGAAAATTGTAGAGCAAGGCAAGCATACAGAATTATTAGCTAAAAAAGGTGTGTATCACAGTTTGGTTGAAATGCAGTCTTTAGCGTAAAAAAGTTAGTATAAAAAAAGAGAGCGGTTGGGGAACCGCTCTTTTTTTGTTTAAATCACCATATTTGGGGCACATGGTGATTCACATAAGTAAGTTATATAATTCAAATATAAATTCTTTTTTTAATTCCACCAAGAAAAATTGCATTTAATCTTTAAATAAGTGCACTTAATCGATTGTTTTATTTTTAATTACTTACAAATTCCTACAAGTATAATTACAAGCAGATTAATGAGAAGTTGATATTTAATAAATTAAAAAAACGGGTCAGCCCCCGCTTAGACCCGTTTTTAGCTCGTTTCTGTTATACTTGAGGCTTATAACAAAAACACACACATAAGTAGTGTTCCCCAAAATTAGTAATTATTTTCCTACAAAAAAATTATTTATGCATTTTATCGCAAAAATTTGTTTTTAATCGATTTTTTTGCGATTTATGATTTAAATTTAAAAAAGGTAACTTTATCATTAAACCTTTTGCTTTAAAAAGGGTCTATATAATAATAGATAAACCTCTAAGTTTTTGGTAACAGAGAACAATTTAGTAACTGCTTTACAAGATAATAAGCATAAAGATGCAGCCTTTAGGGAACTTGTGTCTCAATACAAAGAACGGTTATATTGGCATATTCGTAAAATAGTATTGAACCATGATGATACAGATGATGTATTACAAAACACGTTCATTAAAATTTATAAAAACATTAATTCTTTTAAAGGCGATAGTAAATTGTACACCTGGATGTACCGTATAGCAACAAACGAGTCCATCACATTTATAAATAAACGAGCCAAACGGAAACAGGTTTCTTCAGAAGAAGTAAAAGAAAGTGCTATTCAAAACTTAACAAGTGATGTTTATTTTGAAGGAACTGCCATTCAGCTTCAATTGCAAAAAGCGATTGCCACGTTACCGCCTAAACAGCAATTGGTGTTCAATATGAAGTATTTTGATGAACACACCTACGAAGAACTTTCTGAAATTTTAGAGACTTCGGTTGGGGGTTTAAAAAGCAGTTACCACATTGCGGTAAAGAAAATAACTGAATATTTAAAAGAGCATGAAACTACCTTTTAAGATAACTTATAATCCTGTTTCACAAATAATTAAAGATCACAATGAAACCTTTTAGGTTTTTTACAGTCAAAAGATAAATGGACAAGCAAAAACATACACATGGGTTTAAAGCACCAGAAGGGTATTTTGAAGCTTTTGAAGAAAATCTCTTCGCAAAAATAGCTTCGGAAGAATTACCTAAAGAAACTGGCTTTGCTGCTCCAAAAGGGTATTTCGATTCTTTGGAAGACACTTTAATGAAACATCCTGAAATTTCAGGAAAAGAGACAAAAGTACGTTCTTTATTTGCTAACAAGAATTTAAAGTACGCAATTGCCATTGCAGCCTCTATTGTGTTAGTGGTTTTACTGTTCAATCAAAATAAAACAATTGATTTAGACTTGAACTCGATCGATTATTTGGCTATTGAAAACTATATAAACGAAGGCGAGCTTGATTTTGATGTGTACGATGTTTCTACCATGCTTTCAGAAAACGATGATAGCTCATTGTATTATGAAACCGAAACTATTTCCGAAGAAGATATGGAAAGTTACCTTTTAGAAACTGTTGATGAATCCATTTTATTAGATGAATAATATGAAAAATATACTAGTTCTATTGTTGTTGGTTACTTCGGTAACATTTGCTCAAAAAAGAGACAAAGAAGAATGGCATAAAAAGATAGATGCCTTAAAAACTGCTCATATTACCGAAGCATTACAACTTTCTTCTGCCGAAGCAGAAAAATTTTGGCCAGTTTATAATGTGTATGATGAAAAAATGCACGATTTGCATAAAACTAAGAAAAAAGAGATCTATTCAAAATTAAAAGATGGAGTAGACTCTATGAATGACAGTGAAGCAAACACTCTAATTGACAAAGACCTACAATTAGAACAAAAAGAATTGCAATACCGAAAAGAATTGGTAGCCCAGCTAAAAAAAATAATTTCACCCGGTAAAATCATTAAACTGAAAAAAGCAGAAGATGATTTTACAAAAGAACTTTTAAAGCGCTATCGACAACGAAAAGATAGAAGAAAATAATAATTGGTTGGTTTTTGTTTAGTTAAAAGGGAACATATAATTTAATATGTTCCCTTTTACTTTTTATCTAAAAATAAGTTTGGCTATCTTATTGCTACCACTTGCAAAAGCAATGGAATCATTTACAAATTCAACCGCATAAAACCCTTCTTTTGAGAGTTCCTGCCAAGTTTCTCCTTGATCGTTACTATACGATATCCCTGGGGAACCAACCGCTACCAAATCGTTTCCTTTTGTACCAGGCACAAATTTAACTGATGACCGGTAGCCAGGTCCTTTTCCGTTGCTCAACAAACTCCACGTTTTTCCACCATCTTTAGTAATGGCTTTGTTGCCTTCATTAAACTCTTTTTTATCCCAATCACCACCAAATATCACCCCAGTTTTAGCATCAAAAAAATCAACACTGTAAATTCCGGTCATGGCTTTTCCCTGTACTATGGGTGTATTAAAAACCTCCCAGTCTTTTCCTTTGTTTTTTGAATGAAATACCCGTGCCTGTTTTCCGCCTGTAACAATCCATACTTGATCTTTATATAGGGAAATATTACTGTTACTTGCCGCAAAAGCAGCCTCCCCTTTTTCTACTTTAGGAAGCTTATCACAAGAAAGTTTTTGCCAAGTATTTCCTCCGTCCCGGGTAACAAGTACAGACAAGCAATCATCTACCGGATCGCCCATGGCTATTCCTTCCTTATTGTTCCAGAATTTCATAGAATCATAAAAAACGGTTTCCCCACTTTCTGTATATACTTCCTGAATATTGGTTGCTTCGGTGCCATTAAACCCTATTTTATATAAAACGGCAGGATTTGCAATGCTTAACACAAAAGCCGCAGAATCGGTAGCGGCTATGGAACGGAAGTGCAACAGCGAATCTTCATATTTAATGGTTGCTAGTTTTGGTTGTTTATCATCAATGAGCCCTACAATACCTTTATTTGCAGCAAACCAAACCCTATTTTCGTCCAAGGGTTCAATAGCTCTAATGCTTAAACTGTCTATAAATATAGGTTCAATATCAACAGAAGTAAAATTTTTCGAATTATTTGATGTACAGGAGACTAAACCTACTAATAAAAGTAAAAAGGGGAAAAAGCGCATATATAAAATTTTTCGCCAAAAATAAAGAAAACGACGGGATTATAATACCTTTGCAATCCAAATTAAAACCATGAGGTTACACCGAAATTTAGTATTTGCAACAATCGATTCGTTGCACTTGATTTTCAATGAAAACAAGCAAGCAGACAAAGTTTTAAAAGACACCCTAAAACGTGATAAACGTTGGGGTTCTAGAGATAGAAGCTTTATTGCAGAAACCACCTATGATATTGTACGATGGAAACGTTTATATGCTGAAATAGCCGAAGTTAAAGAGCCGTTTGATCGTGCAAACCTATTTCGTCTTTTTGCAGTTTGGGCAACCCTTAACGGAATAAAAATACCGGAATGGCCTCAATTTGAAGACACCCCTACCCGCCGTATTAAAGGTAAGTTTGATGAATTGTCAAAAATTAGAAAATACCGAGAATCCATTCCAGATTGGATGGACAAATTAGGCGAAGCAGAACTAGGCAAAAAATGGACTGCAGAAATTAGTGCTTTAAATCAATTGGCCGATGTAGTATTGCGGGTAAACCCATTAAAAGCTACGGTTAAACAAGTCCAAAATGAGCTATTTGATGCCGAAATAGAAACCGAAACGATAAATGGGTATCCATATGCATTAAAACTTAAAGAGCGGGCTAACGTCTTTATTACCGATGCTTTTAAAAACGGTTGGTTTGAAGTGCAGGATGCTTCTTCACAGAAAGTAGCCGAAATTTTAAAGCCCGAGCCAGGCATGCGTATAATCGACGCTTGTGCCGGTGCGGGAGGAAAAAGTCTTCACATTGCTTCGTTAATGGAAAACAAAGGACAGGTTATTGCACTCGATATTTACGGAAACAAACTAAAAGAATTAAAACGACGAGCCCGTAGAAATGGAGTCCATAATATTGAAACACGCGTAATCAATACTACAAAAGTGATTAAAAAGCTAAAAGGCTCTGCCGATAAAGTATTGATTGACGCACCTTGTTCTGGGTTAGGGGTTCTAAAACGTAACCCAGATGCTAAGTGGAAATTACAACCTGAATTTTTAGAAAAAATAAAAAAAACACAACAAGAACTGTTGACTTCCTATTCAAAAATGGTAAAAACCGGTGGGCAGTTGGTATATGCTACTTGCTCTATATTACCTTCAGAAAATAGCGAACAGGTTTCCTCTTTTTTAAGTAGTGAAGCTGGAACTAATTTTTCATTAGTTCAAGAAGAAAAAATATACGCTAGCAAATCAGGTTTTGATGGTTTTTACATAGCATTACTTCAACATAAATAATTAACAAAATGAATAAATATTTACTACTAACATTTTTATTTATTGCTCAAATTACGTTTGCACAGCAACCGTATTATGATGATGTAAATCTTTCTCTAACCGGTCAAGATTTATACATCGAACTTCAAAACAAAATTGACATTAACAACAATACCTTTACTTACGGTGATATAAGGGACGTGGTGAAAATAACGGATGAAGATCCTGAAAACACTTCGAATGTGTTACTTATTTACGGTTATAACGACAATGATGGCAATTGTACTACGGACAGAAGCCGGGATAAAAATGATTTTGGAGGTGGAAATTGTGAATACAACCGCGAACATACGTTTCCGCGTTCATTGGCCAATCCAGCTATGCCCAATAATGGTAATAGTACAACAGGCATTGGTGCCGATCCACATAATTTGCGGCCATCTGATGTACAAGCTAACGGAAACAGAGGGAACAAGAAATTTGCCACTGGAAACGGAAATGCCGGTCCTGTAAGTGGAGATGCTTGGTATCCTGGCGATGAATGGAAAGGTGACGTTGCCCGCATCATGATGTATATGTACACGCGATACGGTGATCGTTGTTTGCCTTCTTTAGTAGGTAATGGCTCAACACAGGGCACTACCGGTATGCTTCAATTATTTTTACAATGGAATGCTGATGACCCGGTAAGTGAATTAGAAGATCAACGTAACCCTTACTTAGAAGATGAGTACGGCAATAGAAACCCTTTTATTGACAATCCTATATTAGCTACTATAATCTGGGGTGGTCCTCAAGCTGAAGATCGTTGGGGTTTATTAGCAACAGAAGATTTTTCGACATTTACTGTAAATGTTTATCCTAACCCTACTTCAGAAAAAATATGGGTGCAATCAACCACATCTTTTCAAGCTGAATATTACGTTCTTTATGATATGATGGGCAGAAAAGTTTCTATGCAAAAAGCTAACGGTTTTATGGATATTTCAGGTTTTAGCAATGGTTTATACCTTTTGGAAGTTGTTTCTTCAGAAAAAAGAATTGTAAAAAAAATTATCGTAGAATAACAAGTTAAGAATAGTCTGAAATAAAAAAGCGTCCTGAAAATTCAGGACGCTTTTTGTTTATTAGCATTTTATGTTATAAAACTTGTATCACTTACTACTTAACGATGATACGCCCAGTTTTATAGCTTGTAGTGGCTTGCCCACCCATTTTAAGAAGGTAAACACCACTTGACATTTTGGACATATCCAACGTTACTTTATAGGCATCACCTTCTTTAGAAACTGCTTTGTTAAAAGCAACTTCTTGTCCAAGTGTATTGTAAACTCCTAAGTACACACCTCCATCGAAAGATGTTTTTAAAGAAACATCAAACTTGTTGTTTCCTAAGGTAGTTACTACAAAATCAGAATTGGAAATTTCATAATCGTTTACACCTAGTACGCCAATATTTACAGTATAATCTTCAACTTCTCCTAAACCTCCTTCAAGACAAGGATCGGTAACAACTGGCCCTCTCCTACTTCTAACTCGCATTACATGCTCACCAAATGCAGCATCGGAAGGTATGCTCAAATCGAAAGTTTCTGTAAATGAACCAGAACCTTCGCCTGGAGCGATTACAGAATTATTTACAACTATTTCATCATTAGTAAAAGCAAAATCATCATTAAAATCTATCCAAATTCTTACATACTGATTTCCGTGACCAGTAGTTAAAGTAATGTCATTGGTGCTTCCCGCTCCCAAGTTTGCTATTTGATTTCTAAAATCTCCATATCCTTCACATGCTGAAACATTATCTATTTCTGCAATGGAAACTAACTGGAATCCATCTCCATTACTACAATCTAAACTAGGCTGACATAGTAAATTTTCTACAGTTTTAGTAACAGCATCGTTTGATACTTGTTGATCACCAGAAAGTCCTGTAGAGGCTGTAATCTCATACTCCCTTAACTCATCAAAAACTATTTGTTCTGTAAAATCGAAATCAACAACTTCATCTGAATTAACAGTCCCTGTAAATGTTTCTACTACAGCTGGGTTACCATCAACACTATATTGAACATCAAAATTTGATTGCGGGTTAGCGCCAAAATTTTGAACTTGAACTGACACTGTCTGTGTCCCCAAGCTGGTACCGCTTTCTGGAGAAGTAATTGCTGCTACTCCAACATCTGCTGCAAATAGACTATTTACTTCTTTAGAAACTGAATTATTTGGCTCAAACTCATCTCCTGATAAATCTGTAGCAACTTCAATGGTATATGTCTGTGGGGTATTTGAAAGGTCTAATGTTTCAGTAAATGTATAAGTACCTGTTTCACCTGGGTTTATTGTCCCTGAAAAGATTTCAGTTGCTTCTAAATTCCCATCTAAATAAAGCTCTACTGGAAAACCACTTTGAGCAGCAGTACCAAAGTTTCTTATTGTTATCTCCACCTCTTCAGTAGCTGTTAAAACACCGTCATTTGGTTGGTCAATAGCTGCTGTTCCAATATCTGCAGCAAAACCTCCGCTTAAAGAAAATGATGCTATTTGTGTAGTCCAAGAGTTATTGGAAGCAAAATAGTCTGAAGTGAACCAAAAAGTAAAGTTATTTGGATCCATAGACATGTGTGAATAATCACCATACCTATTAGTATTTGTTCGAACACCTGGTCCGTCTATAATCACTGTTTCGGCAACCGTCATTTGTCCTAGTGGATCACCATCAAATCTTCCTGTATAACGTAAAGAAACGGGCAACGTTTCACTAGCGGTTGTATATCCCATGGCTATATTACCGGCCGCATCCATTGAAGCACTGCTCATTAAGCGACTATGACCATCTGCTATAGAATATGTTCCTTCTTGAAAAATGCTCCAGTCACTTACATCATCATTTCTTAATTCTATCCAACGAATACCTCCCGTTTCATTAGCATCTATAAAAGTATTAAAGGTAATTAACCATGAGTTGTGATCAGCAAAAGTTCTGTAATATGTAGGAAACGAAATGATTCCCCCATGTCCAGCCAATCGTTGACTGGTTCCTGGTTGGCGAATTGCACCATTTCCATCTCCAAAAAGTTCTCCTGCATCAAAAGGATCGGTTGGGATTTCTAATGGTTGAGATACTGTTGAATTATTAGGGTTGTCCCAATCTACATCAATTTCCCAGATTTTTAAGTGATCAAAAGTTATTGCGCCCGTCCATCCGTCATCTTGAAGATAAGTAATATAACCTGGCGTAGAGGTATCTACACTAGTACCTAACAAGCTCACAGCCCCTGGGCTTTTTACTTGGTTAGGGTTAACTACTATTTGCGGTAAGTTAAAGATTTGAATTTGTGGATCTGGATCTCCTGCCAACATTTCATCACGGTCCATCACAAATGCTTGAGTGGTCTGTCCATTAAGGTTAACAGTACCATAATAGCCATCGTGCCATACACCGTATTTTGGGTAATCTGGAAAACCGCTAAATTGGTATTGATACACATTATATGCTCCAGTTGGATCATTTGTTTCGGAAACACCAATCGCTAATGAGTTGTTCAATGAACCAAATTCACTTACCACCCATCGATCTGCCAGTTGGTCATACAAGACTATTGGATCTCCTGCGTTACTGTTGATACCTAAAAAGGCAGCAAGACTTACAGGCCCAACTTCAAGGTTACCTGATTTATCAAAAATCTTTACTAATGAGTTTACAGAGTGAACATAATAATCTGGTCCTACTGCGCCAGTAGGATCTGGAGGCAAAAAGCCAGATTCAGTCTGTGAAGCTCCAACAAAATTTTGTTCAATAGGTTGGGTAACAATTTTTCCTTTTTCAGTTTGTAAATTGTTTATAATTGTGGTTGTCTCTACAAAATCCATTGGTGTTCTAGAGTCGTTAGGTACCATTACCTCTACAGCTTCACCTCTCATCTCACCTGGCTTAATTGTTGGGAAATCTCTCATTGGTACTGTTTTACCAATAAAGGTCCCTGTTATTATTTCAGTTGGCGGGAGCTTATCCTGCCCAAATAAAGTTGCAAAGCATAATAAGCTAAGCGTAAAAAATAGATAGTTCTTTTTCATTTTTTTTAATTATTTAACATTAAATCTTACTATTAGTTTGTGCAATATACCACAAAAAAAGGGTATTAAAAACCTACCACTTCAATAGGAATACTTGATTTACATCAAATTTTATATCGCTAACTATAATATAATCAAACATTTGCAATAAAAAAATTGGTTTTACCTTTCTATGGAATAGTCCACGTTGAAGAATGAGCTTTACTCAACAATTATATGTTTTACCCTTGTACGTTCATTTGTTACCAAAACCACTATATACTTGCCTGACTGGAAGGGTAGTTGCAAAGAGTCATCTTGAAAGATTGTTTTTTTCAGTACCTCTTTTCCATTTATTGCAAAAACATTGATTTCAGTTTTACCTGAAACTCCTTCAATATTTAAAATTTCAGAAACTGGGTTTGGGTGAAGTATCATTTCTGAAGCAGTATATTCTTCAATAGATAATGGGGGGAAGTATATTTCGCCTTGCATGTTACCCCAAATATGTTCTACTAAAATAGGTCTGTCAATAAAAGGGTTCCGGTTTTTTTGCCAAGTATATATTATATTATTACGATTCATTTCAAAATCATCTGGTGGGTCGTTTCTGTGCCACTCTAATAAGGTTTGCAAATCACCCAACTCACCTACTGTAGTATTTTCGGGGTCACCATTTACAACTTCAAGGTCGTTGTAACGAACAGCCATAAAAAGCACAGCTCGGGCTACATCGCCCTTAAAACTTCCCAAATTTCCCGTAGGTCCGTTGTATTCACCATAATCTTGATTTCCTCTTGAACTGTTTTCCGGTCCGTCTGCTGCACGCAGCGCGTGCGCATCAGAAATTCCGTGACGAAGTGAATCTGCATTGGTTTCAATGAAAATATTCATTCCATCTGCGACTTCATCTTCTTCCAGTTCATAAAAACCACCTCGTGAGCGCGGGTAGGTGTGCTCGCGGTTCCATTTACCTATATTGCTACCCCCTAAATCTTGAAAGTCTATTTTTGGTCGCGATTGTTCAGTATATAGTAACCAAACTTCATTGCTGTTTTCAGGGCTTTGATCGGCACTTTTTAAAATATCAATGGCGTCGGCATAGGTTTGTGTGCGCACTGTTTCAGGATCTGCAACTACATCCTGTATCGCTTGCCGCAATTCATTATCTGCCAATCCGCCAATTGAGTTATAATAACCTTCTGGCTCTGTACTTTCAACAAAACCATATGTTGGGTCTAATGGCGTGCCCCATTGGGCCATTGTAAAATCTAAGTCTATTACCAATACTTCTACATTATCGGTAAGCCGGTTATATTCCTGCGGTAATGTTTGTATATCTATTTCGGCAAACTCATCTCCATCATTTACTCCATCTTCTACAAATTGAATTTGAACACTTGCCTCATTAGTTCCCGTAGCAATAAAAACAGAGGTGTTTCCTGTGTAGTCTTCAGTTATAAAGGTTTCGTTCTCTAATGTAAAGTTGAAATTTAAATCACTCGACACAGCTTCTTCCGTAGTAAAGGTAATTGTCATGGTATCCCCTTCGCTATATTCTTGTTGATCTACAGTAAAGGAAACTCCGTTTAGGTCAACCCCACTTCCATCATTTAATACACCTGGAGTTGGTGTGGTTACTGTGTAGCTACCATCGTTATTTCTTTGAATAGATTCGGTAGTTTGATTTCCATTTTCACCTTCATTAATTTGCTCGGTCAAACCTAATAAACCCAATAAAACTGTATCGTCTGCATCATTGGTATCATAGGCTAAAGCGTCAATTAAATTTGTGGTGGTTGCCAAGGTTCCTTCTGGAAAATCGTCTGCACTTCCTTGATAAATAGCAACCGCATCTGCACCATTTTGAATAATGGCTGGCGGAATTAAAAACTCTGGTACTGGCGAAACATTACTGCTTCCAATAGTAAGTATTCCATTAATATCAGTCGAAAAACCATCTAAATCGAAAGCCAAATAACTACTGTCTGCCCCACTTTCTGAACCATTGAAAAAAACCAACACATAATCATCTAAATTTGTATTTGGTGTGTCAGATTTCAGCTCAACAAACTCTTCAAAATCTTGACCGTCTGTATCGGTATCAAACTCATTGATTACAATTTGGGCATTTAATGAAAAAGTAAAGAAAAAAATAAGTGTAAGTAGGGAGAAATAATGTTTCATAAAATAAAAATATGCGGTAAAAATACAAATTACTGAATAGCAAAAAACTGTATTTGCACAAGGTAACAATAATATAATAAATAGGTATGTGAAAATTTAGTTGAAAACCCTGTGCATAACACATTAAAAATGTAACGAAGATTCGCAAGAATTACTGTAAATTTGTGGTTTTTAAAACAGAACAACACAACAGTACAATGATTCATTATTTTTCTGCTCCAAACAATACCACTTTTGCGGTTCAAACTGAGAAAAACCTTTCAGAAAAAGATATTAAAAAACTACAATGGCTTTTTGCAATAGATAGCACTTCCACCTTAAAACCTTCAAAAGAATGTAAAGGTACCTTTATTGGGCCAAGGGCGGCAATGATTACACCATGGAGCACCAATGCTGTAGAGATTACTCAAAATATGGGTCTTGAAGGCATTGTTCGTATTGAAGAGTTCACTAAGGTTACCGATGATTTTTCTGAGTACGACCCAATGTTATCTCAAAAATATAACAATCTAGATCAAGATATATTTACGATTGATATTGAACCGGAAGCAATTAAAGAAATTGATGATATTGCTGCTTTTAATGAAGCTGAAGGCTTAGCACTTAACAAAGAAGAAGTTGTTTATTTAGAAAATCTATCTACTAAATTAAACCGAAAATTAACTGATAGTGAAGTTTTTGGGTTTAGTCAAGTAAACAGTGAGCATTGCCGTCATAAAATATTTAATGGCACGTTCGAAATTGACGGAAAAGAGATGCCTTCTTCTCTTTTTAAAATGATTAAAAAAACTTCTGAAAAAAATCCGAATACCATTGTTTCGGCTTATAAGGATAATGTTGCATTTGTAAAAGGCCCAAAAGCAATACAGTTTGCACCTAAATCTGCAGATAAGCCTGATTTTTATCAAAATTCTGAATTTGACAGTGTTATTTCCATTAAAGCTGAAACGCATAACTTTCCTACTACGGTCGAGCCCTTTAACGGTGCTGCAACCGGAAGTGGTGGTGAAATTAGAGATCGATTAGCAGGAGGAAAAGGGTCGCTACCGTTAGCCGGAACTGCGGTGTATATGACTTCCTATTCTCGTTTAAATGATTCCCGTCCTTGGGAAAAAGCAGTAAAAGAACGTGATTGGTTATACCAAACACCCTTGGATATTCTGATTAAAGCAAGTAATGGAGCTTCAGATTTTGGAAATAAATTTGGTCAACCATTAATTGCCGGTTCGGTTTTAACCTTTGAGCACGAAGAAGAAGCTCGTAAGCTAGGTTTCGACAAAGTTATCATGCTTGCTGGTGGTGTAGGCTACGGCAAAGCAAATCAAGCCATAAAGGACACACCAAAAAAAGGGGATAAAGTAGTTATTCTTGGTGGTGAAAACTACCGAATTGGTATGGGCGGAGCTGCAGTTTCTTCAGCAGATACCGGAGCTTTTGAAAGTGGCATAGAACTTAATGCCATTCAAAGAAGTAATCCCGAAATGCAAAAAAGAGCTGCCAATGCAGTTCGTGGAATGGTAGAAAGTGAAACTAATCCTATTGTTTCTGTTCACGATCACGGAGCAGGTGGTCACCTCAACTGTCTTAGTGAATTGGTAGAAGAAACCGGTGGTAAAATAGATTTAGACAAATTACCTGTTGGTGACCCTACGCTTTCAGCTAAAGAAATTATTGGCAACGAATCGCAAGAACGAATGGGGCTTGTAATTGGGGATCAAGACATTGAAAAACTTAAACGCGTTTCAGATAGAGAGCGCTCACCAATGTACGAAGTTGGTGATGTTACTGGCGATTACCGCTTTACTTTCGAAAGTAAAACTACTGGCGAAAAACCAATGGATTTTGAACTAGCAGATATGTTTGGTAGTTCACCAAAAACAGTTTTAAAAGATAAGACAGTAGCAAGAAATTATAAAAGTCCTGAATATGTTTCAGTTGATATTCAAGGGTATTTAGAACAAGTATTACAACTAGAAGCTGTCGGCTGTAAAGATTGGCTTACTAATAAAGTGGACCGCTGTGTAGGCGGAAAAGTAGCCAAACAACAATGTGCTGGGCCATTACAATTGCCTTTAAATAATTGCGGTGTTATGGCTTTAGATTATAACGGAAAAGAAGGAGTTGCAACCTCTATTGGCCACTCACCTATCTCTGGTCTTGTAGATCCTGTTGCAGGTTCCCGTAACTCTATCACCGAAGCGCTTACCAATATTGTTTGGGCACCGTTAGAAGAAGGCTTAAAAAGCGTATCGCTATCTGCAAATTGGATGTGGCCTTGTAATAACGAAGGCGAAGATGCCCGGTTATATCAAGCGGTACAAGGGGTTTCAGAATTTGCTATCGATTTAGGAATTAACGTCCCTACTGGAAAAGATTCGCTTTCCATGAAGCAGAAATATAAAAATGAAGAAGTTATTTCACCGGGAACGGTTATTATTTCGGCTGCCGGACATTGTAAGGATATTAAAAAAACAGTTGAACCGGTTCTTCAGAAAAATGCCGGAAGCATCTATTACATCAATCTTTCACAAGACGATTTTAAATTAGGCGGTTCGTCCTTTGCGCAAATTTTAAACACTGTTGGTAATGAAGTCCCTACGGTTAAAAGCGCTGACTATGTGAAAACCGTTTTCAACACCCTTCAAAACTTAATTTCTGAAGGAAAAATTGCCGCAGGTCACGATGTAGCTTCAGGAGGATTGATTACTACGTTATTGGAAATGTGTTTTGCTGACACTAATTTAGGAGCCGATTTAAACCTTTCAGACTTGGGAGATGATATCGTGAAATTATTATTCTCTGAAAATTGCGGTATTGTTGTTCAAGCTTCAGAAGACAATGCTATTGAAGAAGCTTTCACTTCAGCAAAAGTGGATTTTATTAAAATTGGATCGGTTACAGATTCTGAAACTTTAGAGATTAAATTCAACGATAATCCGTTGAGCTTTAATATTCCTGAAATGCGCGATGTGTGGTACACTACTTCGCATTTATTAGATGAAAAACAAAGCGGAAAAGTTAAAGCGCAAGAACGTTTTCATAATTATAAAAAACAACCGCTTCAGTTTACATTTCCGAAGCAATTTAATGGTACATTACCACAAATCTCTTCAGAAAAACCGAGAATTAAAGCCGCCATTTTACGCGAAAAAGGAAGTAATAGTGAACGCGAAATGGCAAATGCTATGTACTTAGCAGGATTTGATGTAAAAGACGTGCATATGACCGATTTAATTGAAGGTCGTGAAACACTAGAAGACATTAAATTTATTGCTGCCGTTGGTGGATTCTCAAACAGTGACGTGCTGGGAAGCGCCAAAGGTTGGGCTGGAGCCTTTTTATACAATGAAAAAGCTAATAAAGCGCTAAAAGACTTCTTTGCAAAAGACGACACACTTTCACTGGGAGTTTGTAACGGTTGCCAATTATTTATTGAGCTTGGTTTGATGATGCCTAACCACGATGAAAAACCAAAAATGTTGCACAACGATACCGGCAAATTTGAATGCAACTTTACCTCTGTAACTATTCAAGAAAACAAATCAGTGATGTTATCTTCCTTAGCTGGAAGTACTTTGGGTATTTGGGCAGCTCACGGAGAAGGAAAATTCAGTTTTCCACTTACCGAAGACAAGTATAACATCGTAGGAAAATATGGGTACGAAACCTTCCCAGCAAACCCGAATGGAAGTGATTTCAATACCGCAATGATGACCGATGAAACTGGAAGACATTTGGTTATGATGCCACATTTAGAGCGTTCAACCTTCCCTTGGAACTGGGCACATTACCCAAAAGACCGTACCGATGAAGTTTCCCCTTGGCTAGAAGCTTTTGTAAATGCACGAAAATGGTTAGAGAAGAACTAATTACAATATGTTAGTTTTCAACCCGTTTTTAGACTACAATAAATTAAAATCACATTATGAAAAAAACACTACTCCTCTTTTTATTCTTAACTTCTACATTTCTATTTTCTCAAGAAGTACAAGAAAAATACCAGCGAGCAAAAATAAATTATAATTCAACTGATGATCTTTCAAGATTAGAATCGTTAGGAGTTCCTGTAGAACACGGCACACACAAACGAGGACATTTTGTTATTTCAGATTTTTCAGTTTCTGAAATTGAAACCGCTAGAAACGCAGGTTTTAAAGTGGATGTTTTAATAGAAGACAGTAAGCAATATTTTTTACAACGAAACCAGCAACAACCTCCTTTAATTAATAATCCTAGTTGTGATGGTGCTTCAGAAAATTATGAAACCCCAACTAATTTTAATTTAGGCTCTATGGGTGGCTACCTTACTTACCAAGAGCTTTTAGATGAGTTAGATGCCATGCGCGCTCAATATCCAGATTTAATTACCGAAAAGGAGGACATCAGTAACTTTTTAACCGAAGGAACACCAGATAACTCTACAACCCCTTCTATTGGCGGTAACGGTATTAAGTGGGTGAAAATTAGTGACAACCCAGAAAATACTTCAGAAGGTGAACCGCAAATACTTTACACATCATTACACCACGCCCGCGAACCCCTATCGCTTTCGCAATTAGTTTTTTATATGTGGTATTTATTAGAAAACTATGATTCAAATCCTGAAGTACAGAGCATTGTAAACAACACAGAGCTTTATTTTATTCCAGTTATAAACCCAGATGGATATTTGTACAATGAAAAAACAGATCCAAACGGAGGTGGTTTTTGGCGTAAAAACCGTAAAAACAGTTACGGTACAGACTTAAACCGCAACTATGATTATTATATTAACGGAGATCCAAACGATGGTGTATGGGGTGGTGAAGGAGCTTCTTCAAATACCTCAAGCGAAACCTATCACGGTCCTTCCCCTTTTTCTGAAGTGGAAACACAAGCTGTAAAATGGTTTGTTGAAAACCACAATTTTGTCATGGCTTTTAATAATCATACCTCTGGTGACTTGCTTTTATATCCCTATGGATATACAGATGATGCCCCTACAGCTGAAAATGATCTTTTTGTAGGAATTTCAGATGAATTGGTTTCCCGTAATGGTTTCAGTAATATTTTATCTTCAGAATTATACCCTGCAGCTGGTGACAGTGATGATTTTATGTACGGAACTGTTGGCACTCACGATAAAATTTACGCGATGACCCCTGAAATTGGCCCTGAATTCTGGCCACCGAGCAATCAAATTGAGCCTTTGGTTAAGACGATGATGTATTTAAATTTAACTTCGGCAAAAATGGTCAATAATTTTGCTGAAGTAACAGATACAACTCCTGCTTTTATTGGAAATTCTACATCAAGCAATGCCACGTTTAATATTAAACGATTAGGCATAAACGGAAATGGAAACTTTACAGTAAGCCTCAACCCTGTTTCGGCAAATATTGCTTCAACTGGCAACCCAGTTACATTTAATAGTTTAGAGTTGTTGGAGGAAGATAATGGAAGTATTGAATACACCCTTTCAACGGATGTGGAAGCTGGCGATGATATTGTTTACGAACTTATTGTGAATAATGGAACTTATAATACTACTACCCTAATTAACAAAAAGTTTGGGGCCTTGGAAGCTGTTTTTGAAGACCCGGGCGAAAGTGTAACAGATAATTTCAACAACAACGGTTGGGGAATTTCTACAACAACATTTGTATCGGCACCAAGCTCAATTACAGACTCACCTTCAGGTAACTATCAGAATAATGCCAATAAAACAATTACTTTAAAAGATGCTATTGACCTTTCAAATGCTATTGGTGCAAATGTGACGTTTAATGCCAAATGGGAAATTGAAAACAACTGGGATTATACGCAGTTTGAAGTGTCTACAGATAATGGCGCTACTTGGACACCACAATGTGGCAAATACACAAATAACGGTAGCACAAACAGTGGACAGCCAACAGGACAACCCTTGTATGACGGAGAACAAAATGATTGGGTGTTTGAAGAAATTGACTTAAGTGATTATTTAGGCGAAAGCATTTTAGTCCGGTTTCAGTTTGAATCGGACAGTGGCGTTAGTGGAGACGGCTTTTATTTTGACGATTTAACCATCAATATAGTTAATGATATTGGGCTTTCTGTTTCAGGTATTTCTGAAAACCCTTTTAGTATTTACCCAAACCCTGTAGATGATCTCTTAAACATAGATACTTCTCTTAGTAGCTATACCGCTGAACTATATACCATTCAAGGTCAGCGTGTTTTTGTTTCAGAAAATAATACTGGTGCACAAACATTGGATTATAGCAAATATACTTCGGGAATTTATTTGCTAAAACTTACTTCAAAAGAAGTTTCACAAACGTTTAAAATTGTGAAGCAATAGCGTTCTAAAAAATTATCCTTAATTTTAATGGAGCAACTAAATTTAGTTGCTCCATTTTTTTTTTGGTTGTAATCTGAAAAAAATTACTATTTTGCACTTATACATTAAATACTGATCATGACAGACCCTAAAAGACTTTTTGACTTTCCATACTATCAACTTGAAACCCATCCGCAACAAAAAGCATTGGTAACAAAGTATAATGGTGAATGGAAAGCTACTTCCATTCAAGAATATATAGATAAGGCAAATATGCTAAGTCGAGCATTACTGAAAATGGGTGTTGAACCCAATGATAAAATTGCTATCATATCGATGACCAACCGTACCGAATGGAATATTTGTGATATTGGTATTATGCAAACGGGCGCCCAAGATGTGCCTATCTACCCTACTATTTCTGAAGATGAGTACGAATACGTATTAAATCACAGTGAAAGTAAATACGTTTTTGTTTCGTGTGAAGAAGTACTCGAAAAAGTAAATAAAATCAAAAATAACGTACTTTCATTGCAAGAAGTATATTGCTTTGATAAAATTAACAATTGTAAAAACTGGGAAGAAGTTTTAGAGAAAGGAAAAGACGATAGTAATCAAGATGAAGTTGAAAAGCGTAAAGAAGCTATCACAGAAGATGACTTAGCAACTTTAATTTATACCTCAGGAACAACGGGAAGACCTAAAGGGGTTATGTTATCGCACAAAAACATTGCCACCAATGCCATATATAGTTCAGAGCGCTTACCTATTACTATTGGCAAGTCCAAAGCTTTAAGTTTTTTACCTGTTTGCCATATTTACGAACGTATGCTTCTATATATGTACCAATATACAGGCGTTGAAATTCACTTTGCCGAATCACTTGAAACTATAAGTGACAACTTAAAAGAAGTGCAGCCTCACGTGATGAGTGCCGTACCAAGGCTACTTGAAAAAGTATATGATAAAATTTATGCAAAAGGAGCCGAGTTATCTGGTATAAAGAAAAAATTATTTTACTGGGCCATCGAACTTGGTCTTGAGTACGAACCCTACGGTCAAAACGGTTGGTGGTACGAAAGCAAGTTAAGTATAGCTCGTAAACTAATATTCAGTAAATGGCAAGAAGCCTTAGGAGGCGAACTAAAAGCCATTGCCAGTGGTAGTGCAGCACTACAGCCCCGTTTAGCAAGGGTTTTTAATGCTGCTGAAATTCCTGTAATGGAAGGGTACGGTTTAACCGAAACCTCCCCGGTAGTGTCTGTAAATGATATGAGAGATAAAGGTTTTAAAATAGGAACCGTTGGGAAGCCTTTAAAGGAAACCGAAATTAAAATTGCCGATGACGGGGAAATTTTAATAAAAGGGCCACAGGTAATGTGTGGATACTACAAAGACAAAGAAAAGACCGACGAAGTATTGGTAGATGGATATTTCCATACCGGTGATATTGGTGAAATCGATAAGGAAGGATTTTTAAAAATCACGGATAGGAAAAAATCCATGTTTAAAACTAGTGGAGGTAAATATGTAGCACCACAGTTAATAGAAAACGACATGAAACAATCTCGTTTCATTGAGCAAATATTAGTAGTGGGCGAAGGTGAAAAAATGCCAGCCGCTTTAATACAGCCAGATTTTGAATTTTTAAAAGATTGGGGGGCTAAAAAAGGGCGTGATTTATCTTCAGATCCTAAAGAGATAGTAAAAAACAAAAAAGTTATAAAACGAATTCAAAAAGAAGTTGATTTTTATAACGAACGGTACGGAAAGTGGGAACGCATCAAAATGTTTGAACTTACGCCAGATGTTTGGAGCATTGAAGAAGGACACCTAACTCCTACCATGAAAATGAAACGTAAAGTGATTCAAGAAAAATATCAAGATTTGTACGATAAAATTTATGAACGAAACAAATAACACCTAAACTCAAAAAAATTACGACACCCTCTCTCTCCTCAAAAAGTGCACTAAAAAATATTTCCCAAGTATTTTTGACAGTGTTCCTATTGTTTATTTTTAAGGTTTGTGCTCAAGAAACAGAGATAGTCCAAATAAATAGGTTAGGTCAAGAGGCGGGGTTACTACAATTAAACGCCCAGGCATTGACCCAAGATCATTTAGGGTATGTATGGGTTGGCACCGAAGATGGATTACATAGGTTTAATGGTTATGAGTTTAAGCCCTATATAGCTCATGCCAAGGATAGCTCTTCAATTACCGATGATCATATACGTGGTTTATTGGCTGTTGACGATACCTTATGGATTGCGACTAATTCCAAAGGAATTACTGGATATAAGCTTTCAGAAAATAGATTTTTTAATTTATTTGAAAGTTATAATAATAGTGATTTAGCCATTGCTTATAAAATTTTAAAAGTAAACTCAAACTTTCTTCTTTTTTCTACAAAAAACCATTTTATAATTTTTGATCGAAAAAAGAAAAAGACCCAAACTTTTACACTTCCTAAAACTCAAAAAGAAAATTTTGTAAGTGATGTTATAGAAATTTCAGAAAACACATATTGGCTTGCTACAACTGCCTCTGGTATTCTTACTTTTAACATTTCGACAAACGAAATAAATTCACTACAAACTTTTAATCAAAACTCGGTTTCTAGCTTCCTTAAAAATGAAGCCACCATATACATTGGCACTGAACAAGGATTGTTCTCTCACAATATTACCAATGGTACGTTTTCTGAAACCTCTATTAATAATTCGGTTAAATATATATTTAAAAAAAATGATGATCAAATTCACGTAGCGACCAATCAAGGAGCCTTTTTTTACAATACTACCAGCAAAAAGGTAACAAAAATCACTTTTAAGGATAAGCAATCTAAAGTTTATGAAAACATAGTATTGGAGCAGTTTATAAAAGATGATAAGGGTAATTTATGGCGGGGAACAGCTGGTGAAGGAGTATTTCATAGTAATAAATACCAAAAAAAGTTTACTTCTGTACAAGTAAGGCTTCCTTTTAAAAGTGACGATCAACGCATTAGTGTTTTTCCTTTTTTTAAACGAAACGATTCTATTTTATGGATGGGCACTACAAGAGGTACATTGAAATATAACTTGAAAAATAAAACTTTCAAACAATATGAAACTGGAATAAAAGGAATTACCTATTGTTTTGCTGAAGACGAAAATGGCACGCTTTGGGCTGGTGGTATTTATGATGGCTTGATGAAGTACGACCCCAAAACCGATACTTTTAAACAATGGCTTTCAGAAAAAAACAAAAACAGTCTGCCAGATAACGAAGTACTGACCATAATCCCAATGTCCAACAATAAACTTTGGCTGTGCACATGGGCGGGAGGAATTAGTGAGTTTGACACAAAAACTGAAACATTTACCCCTGTCTTAGTAAATGATAAACAATTAAACAGGGTTAGAGTTTACCTTAAGGATTCAAAAAAAAACCTATGGCTGGGTACTGATCAAGGATTATATAAGCTTTCAAACGAAAAATGGATTAAAACGTTTGTTCAAAATAGCCCTGAAAGTAATCAACTTACCAACGATAGGGTTTTTGCACTTAAAGAAGGTAAAAAAGGTAACATCTGGATAGGAACCAGTTCAGGCTTAACCAAACTAAACCCTGAAACTGATGAAACTACCCTTTTTTACAAACAAAAGGGCTTTACAAGCGACTTTGTTTACAATATACTAATTGATAACAAGGACCACGTTTGGATGAGTACCAATTATGGTCTTTCAGTTTTAAACATAAATACGAATACTTTTAAAAATTACACTGAAGAAGACGGCCTGCAGGACAATGAGTTTAACGGAAAGGCAGGCTTTAAAGATGCTGACGGTACGTTTTACTTTGGCGGAATTAATGGCTTTAATATGTTTAAGCCCGAAAATATTGTTGACAATCCATTCTTACCAAAAGTTTATGTAGAATCGGTTGAACTATTTAACAAGCCTATTGAACAAAACGAACTGTATAAAGACACGTTGCGGTTTAAAAGTGAAGAAAATGTTTTAACATTCAATTTCGCAGCTTTAAACTACTTAAATTCACAAAAAGTATCGTATCAATACAAACTGGAGAATTTTGATAAAGATTGGAGTCCACCTGGAACTAAACGTAACGTAACGTATACAAACTTAAACCCTGGGGAATACACATTGAAAATTAAAGCATCAAACGATGCCGGAGTATGGAGTGATGCCGTTAAAACAGTTAGTTTAATTATTATTCCACCGTGGTACCAAACAACACTTTTTAGAATAGTTGCAATTCTATCAATACTACTTCTAGGGGTCGCTTTCTATTTATACAAAACCAGAAAACTAAAACGTGACAAACAAAAACTGGAAGGCCTTGTTCATGAGCGCACAGAAGACTTAATTAATAAGAATGAAGACTTAAAAGCATACAATGAGGTTATTTTAAAGCAACGCGATAATATTGAGTTTCTAATGAAGGAATTAAGCCATCGCGTTAAAAACAACTTACAGATAGTTTCCAGTTTATTGAACATTCAAACCAATTCTATTAAAGATGAACATTCAAAAGAAATTTTAACTATTGCCAAAAACAGGATTTTGGCAATTTCTTATGTGCAAGCAGAGCTAAGTTCAAAAACCGATGAAGTAAACATTGGTGAATTTGTAAACAACTTCACCGTAAAAATAATGGAAACGTTAACCGATGAGCGTTCTGCAAAATTTGAATTAAAATTTGATTTAGATAAAAACATAATCTGTAAAATAAATATCACGTTGGTAGGATTGATATTAAACGAATTAATCACCAATACATTTAAATACGCATTCAAAACCTATAACAAAAACAACTTATTACAAATTTCATGTAAAATAGAACTGGACACCATTATTTTAAAAATTGAAGATAACGGTGTAGGGTATAAAAAAGAAGACATTAAACAGGATTCATTAGGGTTAGATATGGTAACCGAAATGGTATACCAATTAAATGGTACAATCACCACGGAAAGTTCTAATGCAGTAGTAAATACAATAAAAATTCCCTGTACATCTTAAAACCATCTAAGTATGAGACATATTTTATTAATTGAAGATGAATTTATCATTGCCAAGGACATTAAACTGTTGTTGGAAAAAGATACATCTATACAAGTCAAGACTGCCAGAAATTATGAAGAAGCGTACATTCATTTTAAAGCAAATGATATTGATATAATAATTTGTGACATTAACTTAAATGAAGATAAAGATGGTATCGACATTATAACCGAGTTTAAACAAATTAAAACAGTCCCTGTTGTCTATTTAACAGCCTACGACTCCCCCGATATCTTAAAGCGCGCAAAAGAAACTATGCCTTTTGCATATCTTTTAAAACCTTTCAACGAGACGCAATTAAAAGTAACTATAGACCTTGCTCATTTAAATTATCAAAAAGAAAATGATAATCTTGGTGAAAACCTTGAATATACAGATCAAATTGAAGAACTCACTAAAAGGGAAAAAGAAATTCTAGTTGTAATTGCTTCGGGAAAAACCAGTAAACAAGCTGCCAACTACTTAAATATTTCCTCTCATACTGTTGAAAAGCATAAAAAAAACATTAAAAAGAAATTAAAACTCAGTACTGTAGGCGAATTAGTACGTTTTGCATTACAGTCAAATCTCTATGAAGTTTCTTAAAAAAGGATAAAAACTTCAACCCTTTTTAATTCTATACGGTTATTTAACATTCATCAGAAAAATTTTACATTTATTTACTATGCGTGCATAATAAAATTTTCTATCTTTGGTATCCTGAAAAACTAAACCAATACTTTTTGAAAGAAAAAACAATAGATTACATACTGCGCTCAACTTGGATGAACGTACAAAAAATGTATAACGAAGAGGCCAGTAAAAAAGATAGTACAATGGCAACAGGATTTGCCTTAATAAGCATAGATCCTGAGGAAGGAACCCCTTCTACAGCCTTAGGTCCAAAAATGGGAATGGAAGCGACAAGTCTCTCTCGTACCTTAAAAAATATGGAAGCGAAAGGCTTGATTGAAAGAAAGCCCAATCCTGAAGATGGCCGTGGAGTTTTAATACACTTAACCCCTTTTGGAAAAGAAATGAGAGAATTTTCAAAAAATGTGGTACTTCGGTTTGACGAAGCTGTAAAAGAGAACATTTCAGAAGAGGAATTAAAGACATTTACAAAAGTAGCCAACACCATTTTAGAACTGATCAATTCAAAAAAAATATATACCGAAAAAATAGCATAATATGTCTAAGAGAAGAATAAATAAAGTAGCCGTTATAGGTTCCGGAATTATGGGAAGCGGGATTGCCTGTCACTTTGCCAATATTGGCGTGGAGGTATTACTGCTAGACATTGTTCCGCGTGAGCTTACCGATAAAGAAAAGAAAAAAGGACTTACACTTGAAGATAAACAAGTGCGCAATCGTTTGGTAAATCAATCGTTGCAGGATTCTATAAAATCGAAACCTGCTCCACTCTACCACAAAGATTTTGCAGACCGTATTTCTACAGGAAATATGGAAGATGATATTGCAAAAGTTTCTGAAGTAGATTGGATTATCGAAGTTGTTGTAGAACGATTGGATATTAAACAACAAGTTTTCGAAAACCTTGAAAAACATAGAAAAGAAGGAACGTTAATTACCTCAAATACCTCAGGTATTCCTATTAATATGATGAGTGAAGGTAGAAGTGAAGATTTTCAGAAACATTTCTGCGGAACACACTTCTTTAACCCACCACGTTATTTAGAGCTCTTTGAAATCATCCCTGGGCCAAAAACCGATCAAGATGTGCTTGATTTCTTAAATGAATACGGTGAAAAGTTCCTTGGTAAAACTTCTATCGTTGCCAAAGACACCCCTGCTTTTATAGGGAATCGAATTGGAATCTTCGGCATTCAAAGTTTATTTCATCAAGTAAAAGAAATGGGCTTAACCGTTGAAGAGGTAGATAAATTAACAGGACCGGTAATCGGTCGGCCTAAATCTGCTACCTTCCGTACGGTAGATGTTGTAGGGCTTGACACCTTAGTTCACGTAGCAAACGGTATTCATAAAAATGTGCCAGAAGACGAAGAACATGACATTTTTGAACTGCCTAATTTCATCGATACTATGATGGAAAAAGAATGGTTAGGTAGCAAAAGTGGACAAGGGTTCTATAAAAAAATTAAAAAAGAAGACGGTAGCAGCGAAATCTTGACATTAGATTTAGAATCTATGGAGTATCGCGATAAAGAACGTGCCTCATTCGATACACTTAAAAAGACAAAAGATATCGATGTAGTTGCAGATCGCTTTGAGGTTTTAATCAATGGTGATGATAAAGCTGGTGAGTTTTACCGTAAAAACTTTGGTGCACTATTCGCCTACGTTTCTAAACGTATTCCTGAAATTACCGATGAGCTTTACAAAATCGATGATGCGATGAAAGCTGGATTTGGTTGGGAACACGGACCTTTCGAAATTTGGGATGCCGTTGGTGTTAAAAAAGGAATCGAATTAATAAAAGAACTAGACAAAGAACCTGCAGCTTGGGTAAACGAAATGCTTGAAACCGGAGTAGATAGCTTCTACGACGTTCGAGAAGGAAACACCTATTATTATGGTATTCCTGAAAAAACACACGTTAAAATCCCTGGGCAGGATTCATACATTATTTTAGATAACATTCGCGAAAGCAAAGAAGTTTTCAAAAACAGCGGAGTTGTGGTTGAAGATCTTGGCGATGGTATTTTAAATGTAGAATTCAGAAGTAAAATGAACAGCGTTGGCGGCGATGTATTAGCCGGAATAAACAAAGCTATCGATATTGCCGAAAAAAGCTACGACGGATTGGTAATTGCCAACAACGGAAAAAATTTCTCTGTTGGTGCCAACGTAGGAATGATTTTTATGATGGCGGTAGAGCAAGAATATGATGAATTGAACGCTGCTGTTAAATACTTCCAAGACACGTGTATGCGTCTTCGTTATTCTTCAATTCCAACCGTAGTTGCCCCTCACGGGATGACATTAGGTGGTGGTTGCGAGATGACCCTACACGCCGATCGCGTGGTTGCATCTGCAGAAAGTTATATTGGTTTAGTTGAATTTGGCGTTGGAGTAATTCCTGGCGGTGGTGGATCTAAAGAAATGACCGTTCGCGCTCAAGATTTATTTCAAAAAGGAGATGTGGAACTTAATACGCTAAGAGAACATTTCTTAACCATCGGGATGGCAAAAGTATCAACTTCGGCTTACGAAGCTTTCGATACCAATATCCTGAAAGAAGGAAAAGATATTATAATCGTAAATAAGAACCGTCGTATTGCTGCTGCTAAAGAAGTAGCACGAATGATGGCAGATCAAGGGTATACAAAACCTATTGAAAGAACCGACATTAAAGTATTAGGTAAACAAGCATTAGGTGCATTCCTTGTTGGGACAGACCAAATGCAAGCAGGAAAATACATTAGTGAACACGATAAGAAAATTGCAAACAAACTAGCTTGGGTAATGGCCGGTGGCGATTTAAGCGAACCGCAACAAGTAAGCGAGCAGTACTTGTTAGACCTTGAAAGAGAAGCATTTTTAAGCCTTTGTGGTGAACGAAAAACTTTGGAAAGGTTGCAGCATATGATTCAGAAAAACAAACCACTGAGAAATTAGATTATTAAATATTAGAAAGTTAAAGCACTGAAATTTAATAATTCAAAATAAAAAAACATGAAAACAGCATATATAGTAAAAGCATACAGAACAGCAGTAGGGAAAGCTCCTAGAGGCTTGTTCCGTTTTAAAAGACCAGATGAATTGGCAGCAGAAACCATTCAATATATGATGAATGAGCTTCCGCAACTTGATAAAAAACGCATAGACGATGTAATCGTTGGCAATGCGATGCCCGAAGCCGAACAAGGACTTAACATGGGGCGTTTAATTTCCTTAATGGGACTTAAAATTGAAGATATCCCTGGTGTTACAGTAAATAGATACTGTGCTTCAGGTGTTGAAACGATTGCGATGGCTACCGCTAAAATTCAAAGTGGTATGGCCGATTGTATAATCGCTGGTGGTGCCGAAAGTATGAGTTACATTCCAATGGGTGGTTACAAACCAGTACCAGATTATAAATTGGCCAAGCAAGGGAATGAAGATTATTACTGGGGAATGGGTTTAACAGCAGAAGCTGTTGCGAATGAATATAAAGTTTCTCGTGAAGATCAAGATGAATTTGCTTACAACAGCCATATGAAAGCTTTGAAAGCACAAGAGGAAAACCGTTTTCAAGACCAGATTGTTCCTATTGATGTGGATGAAACATTTGTAAACGATGCTGGTAAAAAAGAAACGAAAACTTATACTGTAAATAAAGACGAAGGACCTAGAAAAGGAACCAACATGGAAGCTTTGTCTAAACTTCGTCCTGTTTTTGCGGAAGGCGGAAGTGTAACAGCTGGTAACTCATCGCAAATGAGTGATGGTGCCGCTTTTACAATGGTAATGAGCGAAGAAATGGTGAAAGAATTAAATATAGAGCCTATCGCCCGTATGGTAAATTATGCCGCTGTAGGGGTTGAACCTCGTATTATGGGAATTGGTCCTATTAAAGCAATTCCAAAAGCATTAGACCAAGCAGGAATGAAATTAGACCAAATTGGTTTGGTAGAATTGAATGAAGCATTCGCTTCTCAATCTCTTGCTGTAATTAGAAAGCTAGGTCTCAATAAAGATATAGTAAACGTAAATGGAGGAGCCATTGCACTAGGTCACCCACTTGGCTGTACCGGTAGTAAATTATCCGTTCAACTTTTCGATGAAATGAGAAAGCGTGATATGCAAGGTAAGTATGGTATGGTTACTATGTGTGTTGGTACTGGACAAGGTGCCGCTGGAATTTATGAGTTTTTAAATTAATTAAGTATTGAAATATGAGTATGAAGTAACGAGAAAGGATTCTCAATACTTAATACTAACTACTAAAATCTAAAAAAATGAGTACAACTGCTGAAAATAAAGAATTACTTCGCGGCGGACAGTTTCTAGTAAAAGAAACGGCTGCTAAGGATATTTTTACTCCGGAAGATTTTTCCGAAGAACAAAAAATGATGCGCGATTCGGTTAAAGAATTTGTTGATCGCGAAATCTGGCCGAAAAAGGAAGAGTTTGAAAAGAAAAACTACGACCTCACTGAAGAAATTATGCGTAAAGCCGGTGAAATGGGCTTACTAGGTGTTGCCGTTCCTGAAGAGTATGACGGATTGGGAATGGGCTTTGTAACTACTATGTTGGTTTGCGATTACATTTCAGGAGCTACTGGTTCTATCGCAACTGCGTTTGGTGCACACACAGGTATTGGCACGATGCCAATCACCCTTTATGGTACAGAAGAACAAAAGAAAAAGTATGTTCCTAAATTAGCTACTGGTGAATGGTTTGGCGCTTATTGCCTTACTGAACCAGGTGCAGGAAGTGATGCTAACAGTGGAAAAACAAAAGCTGTTCTTTCTGAAGATGGAAAAAACTACATCATCAACGGACAAAAAATGTGGATCTCAAATGCGGGATTTGCAGATGTATTTATCGTGTTTGCCCGTATTGAAGACGACAAATATATTACAGGGTTTATAGTTGAAAATGATTCTGAAAACGGAATTACGTTTGGCGAAGAAGAGAAAAAATTAGGCATCCACTCCTCCTCTACTCGACAAGTATTTTTCAACGATACTAAAGTTCCTGTTGAAAATATGCTTTCAGAAAGAGGAAACGGATTTAAAATTGCGATGAACGCATTGAATGTAGGGCGAATTAAATTGGCTGCAGCGAGTTTAGATGCACAACGTCGTGTAATAGACCAAGCAACTAAATACGCTAACGACCGAGTTCAGTTTAAAACCCCGATTGCTAAGTTTGGCGCCATTAAGTCAAAATTAGCCGAAATGGCAACTTCTGCTTTTGCTGGTGAGAGTGCTAGCTACCGTGCTGGTAAAAATATCGAGGAGCGTATTGCACTTCGTATGGAAGCTGGAAACAGCCACCAAGAAGCTGAATTGAAAAGTGTAGAAGAATACGCAATAGAATGCTCTATCTTAAAAGTAGCGGTTTCTGAAGATATTCAAAACTGTGCTGATGAAGGAATTCAGATTTTCGGTGGAATGGGCTTTAGCGCCGACACCCCAATGGAATCTGCTTGGCGTGATGCTCGTATCGCTCGTATTTACGAAGGTACAAACGAGATAAACCGTATGCTTGCCATTGGAATGCTTGTGAAAAAAGCAATGAAAGGTCACGTAGATTTATTGGGCCCTGCACAAGCAGTTGGTGAAGAGCTGATGGGAATTCCATCGTTTGATACCCCCGATTATTCTGAAGTACTTTCAGAAGAAAAAGAGATGATCGGTAAGCTGAAAAAAGTGTTATTGATGGTTGCTGGTAGTGCCGTTAAAAAGTACGGCCCAGAGTTGGAAGAACACCAACAGTTATTATTGGCTTCAGCTGATATTTTAATTGAAATCTATATGGCAGAAAGCGCTATACTACGTGCCGAAAAGAACCATAAACGTGATAATGCCAATGCTGAATATCAAGTAGCGATGGCACAGCTGTATCTATACCACGCAGTTGAAATCGTTAACCAAAAAGCAAAAGAAGGAATTATTTCATTTGCTGAAGGTGACGAACAAAAAGCAATGTTAATGGGACTTAAACGTTGGACGAAGTATCAAAACTTTCCAAATATTGTTCAGTTACGTAATAAAATTGCAGAAAAAGTAACAGCGGAAAACACATATCCGTTTTAAAAATTAGTTTTTATAATTAAATTTAGTTGTTAGTTAAAAACCACTCAAAATTTTGAGTGGTTTTTTTATTTGAATTATCATGTCTGGCCTAAAGTTTGTTATTTTTAAACAAAATTACAATTGAATGAAAAAATCCCTTGCCCTACTGCTATCATTAATCAGTTATTTTGCAATCGCTCAAGAAAACACCGAAGTATATTTAATGGATATTACTTCCGCCTATTCTGGACTGGAAGTGTATAACTTTAAAAATATTTCAAACAATTCAGGATACGATAATCAACCTTCTTTTGTAGATGATGATACTATTCTTTTCGCTGGGAATAATAAAAATCAAACTGATATAGCGTCTTATTCCATTTCTTCAGAAGAAAAAAGTTTTTTAAATCTACCTACGGAAGGCGGAGAATATTCACCTATGCAAATTCCGAATTCAGAAAAAATTACAGCCGTTCGTTTAGATCCTGATGGGAAACAGCGCTTATATACGTACGATAAAAAAGAACCCCAGAAAGAAACGATTCCTAATCTACAAGTAGCTTATTATGCTTTTAAAGATGAACACACGCTTCTCGCTTCTGTATTAGCTCAAAACGAATTAAATTTAGTAGTTGCGAATGTAAAAACTCAAAAAGTAGATACGCTTAAATACAACGCTGGACGCTCAATCCATAAAGTGCCTAATACAAAACGGACGATGAGCTATACTTTTTTAAATGAAGACGGAAATTATGACGTCTACCAATTAAATATGGGTACACTTGAAAGCTTTTTTGTTGCAGAACTTCCTATCGGAATCCAAGATCATATCTGGCTTAGTGAATCCAAACTACTGATTGGAAGCGGCGATAAATTGTTTTTATACGATCTCTTCGGAAACGGTGAATGGCAAGAAGTTGCAAACCTTTCAGAACATAATATCACCAACATTACAAGGTTGGCTGTAAGTCCTAATGGAAAAAAATTAGCATTGGTTGCCGAACAAAAATAATTTCTTAAATATAGAAGTCTTGTTACGCGGTTAAGTTTTCTGTATTTTTAAAGAAATTTCCCAAGTATGAAAAAAACACTTTTATTTTTAAGTTTACTCATAACCTATAGTTCTTTTTCACAAACTGATTCCCGGATTTACGATATCATAAATTCCGTTTCTGCTGAAAGAATTGAAGCCGATATCACTGCACTTGCCAGTTTTGGCACTAGACATACCCTTAGTGATACAGTTTCAGACACACGTGGTATTGGCGCTGCCCGTCGATGGATAAAATCCAGTTTTGAAGAAATTTCAAAAGATTGTAATAATTGTCTCGAGGTTTTCTATCAGAAAAATTTTATTGAAAAAGGGGATAATGAACGAATCGTAAAAGACGTATGGGTAAATAACGTGGCCGCCGTCCAAAAAGGGACAAGATATCCCAATCGCTATATCATAATGAGCGGAGATATTGATAGCCGTGTAAGCGACCCTACTAATTTCACTGATGATTCCCCCGGCGCTAACGATAACGCTAGCGGAATGGCCGGAGCAATAGAAGCCGCACGGGTACTTTCTAAATATGAGTTTGAAAGTAGCATCATTTATTTAGGCTTAAGTGGTGAAGAACAAGGATTATATGGCGGAAAAGGCTTTGCCGAATATGCTAAAAAGAACAACTGGAAAATTATTGGTGTTCTAAATAATGATATGATTGGGAACATCAAAGGTGTGGACGGAGTAATAAGCAATAGAGATTTCAGGATATTTTCTGAACCGGTTCCCCCCAATGAAACAGAAAGAGAACGTCGTGCGCGACGGTTTTACGGTGGCGAAGTAGATGGAATTTCAAGGCAATTGGCGCGTTATGTGCATAAAACTACAAAGACCTATATGCCAGAAATGAACCCTATGATGATCTACCGTTTGGACCGTTTTGGTCGTGGTGGCCATCATCGTCCATTTAATGATTTAGGTTTTGCAGGCATCCGGATTATGGAAGCCCATGAAAACTATACTCAGCAACATCAAGATATCCGAACTGAAAATGGCATCGAGTACGGTGACAAATTAAAGTTTGTTAATTTTGACTACGCTGCTAAATTAACCGCTGTTAATGCTATTAACATGGCTAGTTTGGCTTGGGCCCCACCGGCACCCAAAAATGTTGCTATTGGTGGTATTGTGGAACCTTCGGCTAAACTAAAATGGAACAAGGTAGACGGTGCCGTTGGCTATAAAATTTATTGGCGAGACACCACTTCAGCAACTTGGGATTATAGCCGATACGTAGGCAATGTTTCAGAATTTACATTAAAAGGGATTGTAATTGACAATTACTTTTTTGGTGTAGCCGCAGTTGATAAAGATGGCTTTGAGAGTGTTGTTGTTTTTCCTAATTCAGTTTTTAGATAATAAATTATATATGATTAAAAATATTCTCCCTTACGTTTTTCTTTTTATAGGAATCACCTCTTTTGCACAAGAATTTACTCGTCAAGATACTTTACGCGGAAGCATCACTCCAGAACGTGCCTGGTGGGATTTACAGCATTACGACTTACAAGTTGAAGTATTCCCTTCGGAAAAAACCATTAAAGGAACCAACACGGTTACCTATACAGTTTTAAAGAAAAATGATGTGATGCAAATTGATTTGCAATCACCTATGAAGCTTGAAAAGGCTGTTCAAAATAAAAAGGAATTAAAAATTACTTCAGAAGGAAATGCCCATTTTATTAACCTTACAAAAGATCAAAAAAAAGGAAAAGAATATAAAGTAACGCTTCATTTTTCCGGGAAACCACAAGCGGCCAAAAACGCACCTTGGGATGGCGGTTTTTCTTGGAAAGAAGATAAAAACGGTAAACCTTTTATTGCTACTTCAAATCAAGGTATTGGTGCCAGTATTTGGTGGCCTAACAAGGACCATGCCTACGATGAACCCGATAGCGGAGTTGATATGGCTATTACCGCTCCTTCAAGTTTAGTAGCCGTTGGTAACGGAAGACTTCAGAAAACAGATGATAATGACGCTACAAAAACGTGGCATTGGAAAGTGGTAAACCCTATTAATAACTATGGAATAAACATCAATATTGGGGATTACGTTAATTTTTCAGAAGAATATAAAGGTGAGAAAGGATTGCTCGATATGGATTATTGGGTATTGAGTTATAATTTGGAAAAAGCCAAAGAGCAATTTAAACAAGCGCCAAAAATGATGGAAGCTTTTGAACATTGGTTTGGCCCCTACCCTTTTTACGAAGACAGTTTTAAACTGGTTGAAGTACCGTATTTAGGAATGGAACACCAAAGCAGCGTTACCTACGGAAACAAGTATAAAAATGGATATTTAGGTCGTGATTTAAGCGGTTCTGGTTGGGGAATGAAGTTTGATTTCATCATTATTCATGAAGCCGGTCACGAGTGGTTCGCTAATAATATTACAAATATTGATGTGGCCGATATGTGGATTCACGAAGGCTTTACCAATTATTCTGAAAGTTTATACGTTGATTATCACTTTGGGAAAGAAGCCGCTTCAGAATATGTGGTTGGGCTTCGCAGAAGTATACGTAATGATCGTCCCATTATTGGCACGTACAATGTACAGCATGAAGGAAGCAGTGACATGTACAACAAAGGCGGAAACATTCTACATACACTTCACCAATTGGTTGAAGACGATAAGAAATGGCGTGAGATATTACGAGGCTTAAACAAAGAGTTTTATCATCAGACTGTTTCTTCAAAACAAGTGGAAGAATATATTAGTGAAAAAAGTGGTATTGACCTTACCGAATTTTGGAACCAATATTTACGTACCGTAAAAATCCCAAAAGTGGAATATAAAATTGATGGTAAAAATCTTCAATTTCGTTATGTAAATATTATAGAGAATTTCGATATGCCTGTTATTGTAATTGTTAATGGAAATGAAGAATGGATTTTCCCTACTTCGGAATGGAAGACAAAAGAGTTTTCTGAGGCTATTGAGTCAGCTTCAATTAAAAAAGACTTTTACGTAGAAAGTAAACAAGTAAATTAATGGTGGAGCGGCCTGAACTATACTTTCCGAGAGATGTAGGGTGGCGTGAATGGCTAGACGCTAATCATAAAAAATATCCGCAAGGAGTTTATTTAATATTTCATAAAGTGGAATTAAACATTCCTTCCATGCGTTGGGAGGAAGCTGTAAAAGTAGCGCTATGTTACGGTTGGATTGATAGTACGGTGAAAAGTTTGGGCAATGGGAAAAGACGACAGTATTTTTGTCCGCGAAATCCAAAAAGTACGTGGAGCGCCCTTAATAAAAAGTACATTTCAGAATTAGAAAAAGAAGGCTTAATCCATAAAAGTGGCTGGAATTCTATTGAAACTGCCAAAGAAAATGGAAAGTGGAGCGAAATGGATCACGTTGAAAATTTAATCGTTCCAAACGATTTACAAGAAGCATTCAAAGCAAACCCACAAGCATTTGAAAACTATCAAAATTTTGCACCAAGCTATCGTAAAAGTTATTTAAGTTGGCTACATATTGCCAAACGAGAAGCTACCAGAGAAAAGCGTATTCAAGAAATTATTAGTCTTTGTAAAAATAATATGAAATCTCGTTCATGATTTTTATTCGTTCGCTAACATTTCAGTAAAACCTTCAAACTCTTTTTTAAATTCTTCATATTTTTCACCTGTTGCAGGCCCTGAAAATCCAGTATGAATTTTACGAACAGTACCAGTCTTATCTATAAAAATAGTTGTTGGGTATGACAATACATGATTTAGCATAGGCAACTTTTCATTAGCTTGTTGCTTACTACTACTTCCATATTGAGCCAATAAAATAGGATATGGAACACCTACAGCTTTTTGTAACTTAGAAATAGCTTGTACCGCCTTTTCTTTAGACGGTGCATATTCAAAAGCTAAGGAAACAAATTCTACATTTTCAGGTTTATTTTTGTAGTAATTTGAAAAGTATTTGGTTTCGTCCAGACAATTGGGGCACCAAGTTCCCATTAATTGAACAATGACAACTTTATTCTGAAACTTTTCATCCTTTAAAGAAATAGTATCCCCTTTTACATTGGGAAAAGAAAAAGCGAGAGAATCATATCCTTTTTTCAAGAAAGTAAGGGAATCTGCCTTCGGGAGTTCATACTTTTCATTTCGCTTAGCAGTAAAGGACTCTTTCCAATGGTTTCCGCTATAAAACAAACCATTTAATACACTATCATTTTCGGTTACTTTAGCTTCAAATAGAAAAGCGTGAGCACCATCAAAAGTGGAAAGTTTTAGAGAATCGTTTTCAATAACCCCTTCTAAATAGCGATAATCGCCCGTTGTGGTCAAAAAAGTTCCAGTTACCATATTTCCCTTTTGTTCAAAAACACCTTTTGCTACATACCGCTCGTTTTGATTGTTGGGGCTAAAAACCGTTTCCCAAGTTCCGGCAACAATGGTATTAGGGGCTGCACTTACTTTAAAGCGTGCTTGGCGGCCACTCGTCATTACAATGGGCACTTCTCTATCTAGACTAGGCTTTAAAAAACTTCCTTTAATTTTATCTTTAGTAAAAGTCCCTTTAATAACCCCTTCAAAAATAGGGTGAGAAATAATGATAGAATCGCCATTAAAAGTAACATCATCAACCTCAATACGTTCTTCAGCATTAGTAATTATAAATGTACTATCTTCCTCATATTCAAGTAAAAAAGGAAGTTCTTTTTCGTCGTTTAATTCCAATACAGCACGCCAATGACCCGGCTCTAACTGTTTTGATTCTTTTGCACAAGAAACTAAAACAACTGAAACTAGAACAAAGAGAAAATATTTCATAATTCAATTTTTAAAATCTTTATACCGAAAGTATCAAAATTACTTACAAAAAACGAGGTAAATGCTATCTTTGCAATTCGTTTAGAATTTTTTGTAATGAAGATATCGTACAATTGGTTAAAACAATTTATTAAGCTGGACTGGAGTCCTGAAAAAACAGCAGAACTGCTTACCGATCTTGGTCTAGAAGTAGAGGGTGTAGAGAAGTTTACCTCTGTCCCTGGCGGACTTGAAGGCATTGTTGTAGGACACGTAACTGAGTGCACAAAACATCCAAATGCAGATCGCTTAAATTTAACAAAAGTAGATTTAGGCAACGGTGAACCAGTACAAATAGTTTGTGGCGCCCCTAATGTTGCTAAAGGTCAAAAAGTGCCGGTAGCTACTGTAGGCACTACTCTTTATGATGCCGAAGGTGAACCTTGGAAAATTAAAAAAGGAAAAATTCGTGGTGAGGTAAGCATGGGTATGATTTGCGCCGAAGACGAACTAGGCTTAGGTCAGAGCCACGATGGCATTATGGTCTTAGATAAAAAACTGCAGCCAGGTTCTTTGGTTAGCGACCTTTTTGAAATTGAAAACGATGTGATTTTTGAAATAGGCCTTACCCCTAATCGTGCCGATGCTATGAGCCATTGGGGTGTAGCACGTGACCTACGAGCTGGGCTGTTACAAGAAAATATTTCATTAGAATTGATAACCCCTTCTACCAGTAGCTTTCACGTTGATAACCGAACGTTAAAAATTGATGTAGATGTAAAGGATTTAGATAAAGCCCCACGCTATTGTGGTGTAACAATTAGTGGTTTAAAAGTAGAACAATCCCCTACTTGGTTGCAAAATCGATTACAATCTATTGGGCTAACCCCTATCAATAATATTGTTGATATTACTAACTATGTATGCCACGATCTTGGACAGCCATTACACGCATTCGATGCTGCAAAAATAAACGGTAGTGAAGTACATGTAAAAACCCTGCCTGCAGGGACCAAGTTTACAACCTTAGATGAAGTAGAACGTGAATTACACGAAGACGATTTAATGATTTGCGATGCTGAAGGCCCTATGTGTATTGCCGGTGTTTTTGGTGGTATAAATAGTGGAGTAACTGAAACGACTACGAGTATCTTTTTAGAAAGTGCTTATTTTGATCCGGTAAGCGTTCGGAAAACAGCAAAAAGACATGGTTTAAACACCGATGCTTCTTTCCGTTTTGAAAGAGGTATTGATCCCAACACCTGTAAATATGCTATGTTACGCGCTGCTCTTTTAATTCAGGAAATTGCAGGAGGTGAGATTACAAGTGAGATTGTAGATATTTATCCTAAAAAAATTGAAGATCACCAAGTGTATCTCAATTTTGACAATGCAACTAAGTTAATTGGCGAAGAAATTGCGCCAGAAACAATCAAAGAGATTCTTACTTCTCTTGAAATGAAAATCAATAGTGTTACCGAAAGCGGTATTGGCATGCTTATTCCAGCTTACCGTAATGATGTAACACGCGAAGCCGATGTAATTGAAGAAATTTTACGTGTGTATGGCTATAATAACATCAATTTTACTGAAAAGTTAAACGCATCTATAGCAATTACCCAACCAGTAGAAGATTATAAGGTTCAAAATAAAGTGGGCGATCAGCTTACGGCATTGGGCTTTCATGAAATGATGGCCAATTCGCTTACCAATCCAGACTTTGTAGATTTTTCTGAAACTTTAAAGTCTGAATTTAACGTTGAAATGTTAAATCCGTTGAGCAACGATTTATCTGTATTGCGCCAATCTATGTTATTTGGAAATCTTGAAGCACTTGCTTACAATAGCAATAGACGGATGCAAAATGTAAAGTTGTTCGAATTTGGAAAAACGTATCATAACTTTTCTGAAGGCAGAATAGAAAACAAGCATTTATCTGTTTTAATCTCTGGTGATAAAACCGAAGATAATTGGGCGGTGCCAACCAAACAAACTACTTTTTTCTACGGAAAAGGGATTATTCTATCTATTTTAGAAAGACTTGGCATTAATGCTATTTCAGAAAAAGACACTAAAAATGATATCTTTTCTGAAGCGATTGCTATTTCAGCAAATAAAAAGACACTTGTTGAGTTTGGAATTTTAAAGAAACAACTCGCTAAGAAGTTTGATATAGATGCAGAGGTGTTTTATGCAGATTTCAACTGGGACGAAGTTTTAAACGCTATTTCAAGAAAAGGATTTCATGTAAAACCAATTCCAAAGTATCCGCAAGTAAAACGTGACTTTGCTTTATTGCTAGACGAGAAAGTTACTTTTAAAGAGCTAAGAGAAGCCGCTACACAAACTGAAAAGAAGCTATTGAAAGATATGAACCTTTTTGATGTGTACACCGGTAAAAACTTGCCAGAAGGCAAAAAATCTTACGCGGTAAGTTTCACTCTGCAAGACGAAAACAAGACACTTACAGATAAACAAATAGACAAAATAATGAAGAAACTTCAGCAACGATTTGAAAAAGACTTTGGGGCTACACTTCGTTAAAATGTATGTTACTAAATAAAAAAAGCGGCTATAAAAGCCGCTTTTTTAGAATATTAACTTAACCTCTCATCAATCCAAAAATTATTTTGGTAATACTACTGAGTCTATTACGTGTATCACACCATTAGATTGATTAACATTTGCAATAGATACAGTTGCCATACCACCGTTTTCATCTTTCAACATTACTTTTTTTCCTTTCATCATAGCAGTTAATTTCCCACCGCTTACTGTTTTAAACGTAGCTGTTCCATTACCTTTTTTAATGGCTTTAACGATATCTGCAGCTTTCATATCACCTGCAACCACGTGATAGGTAAGCACTGTTTGCAATTTCTTTTTATTTTCTGGCTTCAATAAAGTAGCGACAGTTCCTTCAGGTAACTTATCAAAAGCTTTATTTGTTGGGGCGAAAACTGTAAAAGGTCCGTCACCTTGTAATGTTTCAACTAAATCGGCAGCTTTTACAGCAGCTACCAAAGTTGTATGATCTTTTGAGTTCACAGCGTTTTCAACAATATTTTTAGTAGGGTACATTTCGGCACCACCAACCATTACTGTTTTTTCTTTCATTTTTTTATCTTTCATCATTTTATCTTGTGCAAATGATGTGCTAGTACCAGCTATTAAAGCCATAACTAATACTGCAGCTACTGTTTTAAAATTTTTCATAATTGTTATTTTTAGTGTTTGTTTATTTACTAATACAAACGAAGAGGCTCTTGCTACGGTTTTAGTTTTACTTGTTTTTGGCTTTACTTTAACATAATTTATAAATCTTAAAAAGTGGTTTTGCAGTGTTAAATAGTTGTTTTCCTTTTCTTTATCCTTTAATTTTATAAGAAAAGAAATCGGTATGCTTTCAAAAACTAATATTGAACTAAAGTTAGAACAACTTCGGAATAAGCGAATTCCCGAAGAAGCTATTTTAGATGAAGTAGCGCAGATTTTTTCTGAAAATGATATAAAACGGAACACTATAAAAGAAACGCTTAAAAAAGAAAACTCTACAAAACACAATAGTTTCAATTTTGATAAATTAGAAAGCTACCGAATTTATCACATATCTGATATTCAAAAATTATGTGTGGACTACCGATTACGGTTTTTAGATTCCCGTTTTTTTAAAGGAACGATTCCTGAAGAAGCTATTAGTAAAATCCGTCAGCTTGAAAATGAACATGACACATCTCTTAAAAACTTTAAAATTATAGCCCCTGCAAAACTTTTAAAACTGGAAAATGCAGACGACCCTCTGCTTTTTGCAGCCATGGGAAATGATTATTTCTATTTAATCCATAAATGGGGAAATGATTTACATCCGTTACGAAAAGCACTAATGTGGCCATATAAAACAATAGAAAACCTTGTTTTGACTGTCTTTTTTATAAGTTTAGTGCTTACCGCTATTACCCCTATTCATTTATTTTCAACAGGACCTACTACCCAAGAATACTTATTGCTATTTTTGTTTATGTTTAAGTGGATAGGTGGTATGGTTCTTTTTTATGGATTTGCAAAAGGAAAGAATTTTAATACCGCTATCTGGAACAGTAAATATTATAACGCATAGAACTTATGAGCGAGAACCCTAAAGAAACCATCAGAATTTATACCGGTCCAACGATGTTAGCACAAGCTTTAAAATCGAGACTGAACGATATTAACATAGAGCCTATAACCAAAGATGACCACCAAAGTGGTATTGTTAGTGGTTTTGCTACTGGCGTTCCTGGACAGGTACGGTTGTTTATTAGAAAGGATCAACTTGCCGAAGCACAACCTGTAATCGATCTTTTTTTAAAGGATGTAGAAGAGGAAGAGTAAAACCTGTTTAATTTCATAAAAAGTAAAAACCCCGCTAATTAGCGGGGTTTTATAGTTTAAGCTTCTACAGCATACATTTTATCACGCTGTTCCTTTAACTTTTTATCATTCATATATTCATCAAATGTTGCGTAGCGGTCAATTACACCATTTGGCGTTAGTTCAATTACACGGTTACCAACCGTTTGTGCAAACTCGTGATCGTGGGTTGTAAGCATTACAGTACCCTTAAAGTTTTTTAATGAGTTATTGAAGGCTGTAATAGATTCCAAGTCCAAGTGGTTTGTAGGCTCATCTAGCATTAAAACGTTAGCACGCATCATCATCATTCGGCTTAACATACAACGCACTTTTTCACCTCCAGAAAGAACATTCGATTTTTTCAACGCTTCTTCTCCACTAAATAACATTTTTCCTAAAAAGCCACGAATGTAAACTTCTTCACGTTCTTCTTCGGTTTTAGCATATTGACGCAGCCAATCTACCAAAGACATATCATTCTTAAAAAATTCTTCATTGTCCAGAGGCAAATAACTTTGTAAAGTTGTTACCCCCCATTTGTAATCACCAGAATCTGCTTTGAGGTTTCCGTTGATAATTTCGTAAAAAGCAGTCGTAGCACGGGAGTCTCTAGAATATAATACTACTTTATCCCCTTTTGTTAAATTGATATGTGCATCCTTAAACAGAACCTCTCCATCAATTGAAGCTGATAATTTATCTACCTCTAAAATTTGGTCACCAGCTTCGCGATCTCGATCAAAAATAATAGCGGGATAACGACGGCTGGAAGGTTTAATGGCATCGACGTTTAGCTTTTCAATCATTTTCTTTCTTGAAGTTGCTTGCTTTGATTTTGCTACGTTGGCACTAAAACGACGAATGAAATCTTCTAATTCTTTTTTCTTTTCTTCAGCTTTTTTGTTTTGTTGAGCTCGCTGACGCATGGCCAATTGGCTACTCTCATACCAAAACGTATAGTTACCACTGTAATGTGTTATTTTTCCAAAGTCAATATCACTAATATGCGTACAAACAGCATCTAGAAAGTGACGGTCGTGAGAAACAACAATCACACAGTTATCATAATTTGCTAAAAAATTTTCGAGCCACGTAATGGTTTCGTAGTCCAAGTCGTTGGTAGGCTCATCCATAATCAATACATCTGGGCTACCAAACAAAGCCTGAGCCAATAAAACTCTTACTTTCTGTTTACCATCCAAATCGCCCATTAAAGAATAATGCAAGCTTTCGTCAATCCCCAAGTTTGAAAGCATGGCTGCAGCATCACTATCGGCATTCCAACCGTTCATTTCTTCAAAAACGACTTGAAGTTCGCCTATTTTTTCAGCATTTTCATCTGTATAATCTTCATACAGTTTATCTATTTGCGTTTTAATGTCAAACAATGGCTTGTTTCCGCGAATTACTGTTTCAAGAACCGTGTGCTCATCATAGGCATTGTGATTCTGCTCTAAAACAGACATACGCTTTTCAGGTTCTAAATGAACGTGTCCTGATGTAGGCTCTTGTTTGCCTGATATGATTTTTAAAAACGTAGATTTACCAGCACCGTTGGCACCAATAATTCCGTAGCAATTTCCTTGAACAAACTGTGTACTTACCTCATCGAACAATACACGTTTTCCAAACTGAACAGATAAATTTGAAACTGAAAGCATTCTTTTTCCTCTTTTTAAATTTTGCGCAAAAGTAACGAATAACCTGTGATTGAAGAAACATTAACGTTTTTATATTCCTTTTAACGTGTGGTTAACAGTTTACACATACAGGGACTCATACATTTGTTTTAAACCAAATAGTATTTTTTTGAAAAAACATTTACTTCTTCTTTTACTAACTCTAGCGATTGTTTCCTGCAATAACAAGGAAGAAACAACCGATGGAGCTACTTGGCTTGGAGGGGAAATTGTAAACCCAAAAAACGATTACGTTTATATTACTCGTAATAACAAGGTATTTGACACGGTAAAACTGGATGGGAATAATTACTTCTCTTATCAATTTGAGAACCCAGAAAAAGGTATTTATTTCTTTAACCACAATGAATATCAAGCTGTATATATTGAACCTGGGGATAGTATTCTACTTAGGGTAAATACCATCGAGTTTGACGAATCGCTTTCGTTTTCCGGACAAGGAGGTAGTAAAAATAATCTATTAATGAGCTTTTTTCTATTAAACGAGCAAGAAGCGCCTTTGCTTGCCAGATACAACCAACTGCCACCGATAGCGTTTGAAGCCAAATTGGATTCATTAAAGAATGAATGGGAATCAGTATATGAATCGTTTTTAGAAAAAAACAATACTTCAAAAACGTTCAGAAAAGTTGCAAAGTCAAATATTGACTACATTTATAACATGCGCAAAGAGCTCTATACTTCAGCGCACGCAAACAACAGCTCTTTTAACAAAGAAAACTTTCCAAAAGACTTTTACGACTACCGAGAAAATATAAATTTTGGGGATGAGCTACTACGAACATACTACCCGTATTACCGTTTTTTAAATTTTTATTTAGACAATGTAGCCCATAACAAAAAGGATGGTGAAGGGACTTTTAATCGATTCTCATTTGCTCATAACTATGCTAAGATTAATGCAATAGATAGCATTATTACAAATGATTCACTCAAAAATGACCTTTTAAAATATAATGTTAGGCGCTATTTATTAAATGCTAAAAATGCTGAAGAAGAACAGAGAATAGTCGCTCTTTTTGATGAACTCAGTACTAATGAAAGCCATAAAAAAAGAATAGGAAAACTGGCAGAAGCTACTATGCAGTTAACATCAGATAATAAAATTCCTGACTTGCCATTGGTCACAACGGACAATACGGTAGTAGATTTGCTTAGCACCATAAATAAGAAATCGGTAATTTACTTTTGGTCTATGAAGTCGGTTCAACATTATAAAAGCATACACATAAAAGTAGCAGAGCTTAAATCTAAGTATCCAGAATATGATTATATAGGGATCAATACAGATACACATTATAAAAAATGGCTAAACATTGTAAAAAGATTGGGTTACAACCTTAACAATGAGTATCAATTTGATAATATTGAAGTAGCTGAAAAAAAACTAGTCCTAACCTCTGTCCATAAGGCTTTAATTGTGGATAAAGATGGGGTTATAATAGAAGGAAACACCAACCTCCTTAGCCCAGAAATTGAACAACAATTATTAGGGTATATTAATAAATAAAGCCTTTCACATCTCTGCAAAAGGCTCTTTATTCTTTCTGAAATTTTATTAAGTAAGTTTATCTTAATTTCCTTTTTTATAATCTGCTAAAAACTTTTCAAGACCTATATCGGTAAGTGGATGTTTTAATAGGCCTTCAATTGAAGAAAGTGGTCCGGTCATAACATCAGCTCCAATTTTTGCACATTCTAGTACGTGCATGGTATGACGAACAGAAGCTGCTAATATTTCGGTTTCAAAACCGTAGTTATCATAAATAAGGCGTATTTCAGCAATAAGATTTAACCCATCTGTCGAAATATCATCCAATCTTCCAATAAATGGTGACACATAGGTAGCACCTGCTTTCGCAGCCAATAATGCTTGCCCAACAGAGAAAACTAGTGTACAGTTAGTACGGATTCCTTTATCGGTAAAATATTTTATCGCTTTTATTCCTTCTTTGATCATGGGCACTTTTACCACGATTTGTTCGTGCAAATCTGCTAATTGCTCACCTTCTTTTACAATACCGTCAAAATCGGTTGCGATTACTTCAGCAGAAACATCGCCATCTACAATATTGCAGATATCTACGTAATGTTTTAAGATATTATTACGCCCAGTAATGCCTTCTTTGGCCATTAATGATGGGTTGGTAGTTACTCCATCTAAAACACCTAAGTCTTGTGCTTCACGAATTTGATCTAAGTTTGCGGTATCGATAAAGAATTTCATAGTAAACAGTTTTCAGTTTTTGATTGTTACAAAAGTAACGAAGATTACCGCTGTTTTAAACTGAAAACAGAAAAAGATTGCTTACTTCAACTTATAATGGTTAAGTAGCATACGCTCATACGTCTTGTCGGGAAGAATTTTTTTAAGAACTACTGAAAATTTCTGAAGGAAAGAACCAACTTTATAATGTACTTTCGGGTTTTTCGTCTCGATAATTTGATGAACTACTTTAGCCATTTTATCTGGATCTTCTCCAGAATCCACATGCTCGTCCATTAACTTTAATGTATTGCCGTATTCTTTTTTATAAGGCGAATTTTCTAATTGGGGTGCGTGATAACGGCTAGCAGCGATATTGGTGGCAAAATCGCCAGGTGCAATGTTGGTCATTTTAACACCAAATTGCCGTACTTCCATTCGCAAGGCTTCAATGGTAATTTCTAAAGCGGCTTTTGTTGCTGAATAGATTCCACGGTACGGAAGTCCCATATAACCTGCAATAGAGGTTATATTAATTATAGTGCCACTCCCCTGCTCTCGCATAGTTGGCAAAACAGCTTTTATAACATTTATGGGTCCGTATAGGTTGGTGGCGAAGGCTTTTTCAATTTCGGCATTAGGTGTTTCTTCAATGGGTCCAGTAATTCCCACACCAGCGTTGTTTATTAATACATCAACTCTTTCTTCTTGTTTTAATAACTCGTTTACAGATTCTTGAACGCTCTTTAAGCTAGTAACCTCCATTTTCAATAGAGGGAATGGACTGGTATCTTTGTATTTATCAGGATTACGGCTCGTTCCATACACTACATAGTTTTTTGAAAGAAGATAAGAACCTATCGCCTTTCCTATTCCAGAAGACCCTCCCGTTATTAAAACAACCTTTGACATATAAATGTTTTACAGCTAGCAAAGATGCAGTTACGTCTTAACTTTTGCAAGTATAGCAGGGTTTTATTTCTGAAATAAGATTTATTCTAGCCAAATTTTAAAATCCTTTACACGTTCGCGTGCTACGATAATATCTTGATCGGAATAACTATTAAGTTTTATTTGAAGTCTAGAATTGGTGTACGATATAATATCTTTTATAGCATTGATATTAATAAAAAAAGTACGGTTTACACGAAAAAATATTTGAGGTGCTAGCTCGTTTTCCAGTTGTTCTAAAGTTGTGTCTAATAAGTAATCACGACCTTCGGTAGTGCGTGCGTAGGTTCCTTTGTTTTCAGAATAGAAACACTCAATATCATCTACCGAAATCATTTTAAGGTGCTGCCCTATTTTTGTTGTAAACCGCTTTTTGTACTCACGTTCCACAGGGTTGGTCAGCATCTTTTTAATGTCTTCAAAATTTAACTGAACGTTCTGTTGCTGTGGTTTAAAGGTTTTATACTTTTCAACTGCTTTTTCTAAATCTTCTTGATCAATAGGTTTTAAAAGGTAATCTATGCTGTTCAGTTTAAAAGCTTGCAGTGCATATTCGTCATAGGCAGTGGTGAAAATAATAGAACTGGTTATGGACACTTCGTCGAAAATTTCAAAAGAGAGACCATCGCTAAGCTGAATATCCAAAAAAATCAATTCCGGTTGTGGATTATTTGAAAACCATTCGATAGACTCTTCTACACTATGAAGCGTATGTTTTACGGTTACATCTAGCTTTTCGAGCATTCGTTTTAACCGTCTTGCTGAAGGTTTTTCGTCTTCTATAATTAATACTTCCATGTTCTCTTACTTATTTTTACGCTACTAAAATAGTAATTATAGGTTGTAAGGTTGAAATAAAAACTACTGAAACAACAAAAACCGAAGCTGAATTGTCTTCGGTTTTTGCTTTTTGGTTGGTTGACCATTAAATAACTTACATTTTATGAGTTCCACCACCAGACTTGCTTTCATTTTTTGAAACATTCCCAGGATTACCATAATAGTGAACATCGCCACCACTAGATGTTTCAGAAACAAGTTTATCTTGAACATTTACAGTAATATCGGCCCCGCTTGAAACATCGGCTGTGCAATTAATTACTAATAAATCTTTAGCATTTAAATCACTCCCACTGGAAGCAGATGCGTCTAGAGTTGTCGCTTTACCAGAAACATTTATATCGGCACCGCTGCTGGTTTCGGCAATTACATGTTTTGAGAACACTTCCACTTCAAGGTCAGCACCGCTACTACAATCTAATGTTAAGCGTTCGCTTTCCACGACTGAGTTTCCAATCACATCAGCACCACTGCTGGCTTCAATGGTATTTAATTCAGTATACGTTACATATACTTTTTTCGCTTTAGAACGACCAATGTTTTCTTTAGTTCCTATTTTTAGTTTGCCGTCTATTATTTCAGTTTCAATTATATCGAGCAAATTTTCATCGGCTTCTACTACTATTTTTTCTGTATCGCCTTGCGTTAAGAATACATCTAAACCTGCGCTTCCGCGTACAGCGGTAAATGATTCTGAGACAGGTCGTTCTTCGGTTACTACGTTACCGTTACCATTGGTTTGCCCAAGGTTAATATCAAATTGACAAGCAGTACTCAAGCCTGCTATCAAGACTAGTAAAATTACTTGGATTGGTTTCATTATTCTTGGTTTATTGGTTATTGATTGTATCTGTTTCTATTGTTTTATTTACTTGTGTTTTATTCTCTGCTGGCTCATTATCATCATTGCTTTCTTTAAAAACATCATTCACTTTCTGCTTCCATGTTTCTGAAGAAGCGTTATTATTAACTTCTTCTAAATTTTTTTCTATTTCTGAATCTTCCTCAGAAAACTCTATTTCTTCCTCATCGACAATATCTTCACAATCTAGACACTGTGTGTCATCGCGAATTATCAATAGTGTTTTCTCTTCATCGCCATTGTTCAATATATCCTCAAAGCGGGAATCATTTCTGTGATACGAATACGTATTTTTGTCGGCAATTAAAATACTCCCTTCTGGTAAGTATACTGTTATTTGTACTTCTTGATCGTGGAATTTGTTTTCCGTTCCGGTAGTTAAAAATCCGTCTAAGAGTAACACTCCATTATCCATAGAATAATTATACTCAATGGCTTCGGCGTGTTTTTTAGCATCTAAGAAGCTCTTTCCTTCGGCTTTACGCTCAATCAATAATTTTCCAACAGAGTCCTTAGTAGATCGAACAATTAACCGAATATCGTTGCTGTAAATTACACGCTCGTCATTTTCATTGTATTTCAGCTCTAATCCACCGTGGCGATGCGTTTCATATTCATATTGACTGTCGGCACGCATTTTTAACTGCAACGTATCTCCTTTTTTAACGGGAAGGACTGTTTCAGCAATATCTTCTCCATCATAAGCCCTTTGTGTAGCTTGTTTTATACCAAGGATACCCAAAACAATCAATGATATAAACCATACGATTAATAAGGTAACCTTAGCTTTTGTCCCTATCGACTTTAAGTTGTTGATTAACATTTTAAGCCCTAAAATGAATAGTACAAAAAATGGAATTCCAACTGCGAAAAGCGTTAATAGAGAAATGATCCAGATGGGTGTTCCCGTGGTATCGAACATGGTAATGTACTCCATCACTTCGCCAGTACCCCAGAACCCTACGGTTCCTAACGTAAACAAACTAACGATAAGGCCAATCAAAGCACTTATTGATATAAGGATAAATAAAAGCCCTAAAAACTTCACAAAAATGGTGAATAGCGTCACGATTATTTTACCCACCGTATCAAAGAAACCGGAAGTGCCGTTTTTTACTTTTTGTCCGTATTTATCATAATCTGCATTTTTTACTTTATCGGCAACGGTGTCATAACCCTCCTTAAATTTCCGTTCTATGTTTGAAATATTAACGGGTTCGCCCGTCATTCTCAATTTATCTGAAGTGGTCACCGCTGCTGGAACCAATATCCAGAAGATAATGTACACGACAATAAATACTCCTTGTGAAAGAATCGTCAATATGATCCAAAGTAGACGAATCCAGATTGCATCGATGCCCAAATAATGCCCTAACCCAGAAGAAACCCCTGAGATAAACTTATTGTCTATATCTCTAAACAATTGCTGTCTGGTCGATTTTCGGCGACGTGACGTTTTTTGTGAAGGTGGTACATCTTCAAACATTTCTTCATCAACCTGATAATCTTCCGGTTGTCCCATTACGGCTATTACCTCATCTAATTCTTTTAAAGAAATTACCTGAGCTTTCGTCTCGATTTTTTCTGAAAAAAGTTCAGCAATACGAGCTTCAATATCCCGCATAATTTCGTCACTTCCATTAGGGTCCGTAAGCGATTTTTTAATAGCATCGAGGTATCTTGAAAGTTTCCCGAAGGCATCTTCATCTATATGAAAAAAGGTACCTGCTAAATTTATGTTTACTGTCTTTTTCATTTCGTAGTGTTTTCGCTGGTTACTCTGTGTACTGCCTGTTGCAGCTCGCTCCAGGTAGTATTCAATTCATTTAAAAATAGCTGTCCGGTTTCGGTCAGTTCATAATATTTACGTGGTGGTCCACTGGTAGATTCTTCCCATCGGTAGGAAAGTAATCCTGCGTTTTTTAATCGGGTAAGCAGCGGATAGATTGTTCCTTCTACCACCAGCATTTTTGCGTCTTTTAAGGTGTCTAGAATATCTGATGTATATGCCTCGCCATCTTTTAAAACGGAAAGGATACAATATTCCAAAACTCCTTTACGCATTTGCGCTTTTGTGTTTTCAATTTTCATCGGTCCTATTTACAATTAATAGCTTCATTTTCTGTGAACAATACTGCTTGTGCGTTTTCAACGGTTTGCTGGCATTGTATCGATGTATTTATAGCTGTTTCGTTACGCTCTTTTTGCACCTCGGCGCCTAAAAAACTTAAAACTGCTGCTAATACGATGTTAACTAGTGTGCTCATTTTTTGATTGATTGATTTCTGAAACGGGTTCAGATGTTGGTTTTAAAAAAGGTATGCATAATGGGTATTTATATAGTTTGCCTTTAGCGGCATACATAGTTGCGGTGATTACGGCGTACAGTTCTAATATGAATAAGCCGAAAAGTAACAGTCCTGCTATACCGAATAAAAGAATGTATCCTGAAAGATTTCTAATTTCAGCAAAGCCAGGATTTCCTATGGTGTGCTCCATTGCTTCTATAAGTGAAATAAAATCTGCTGCAAAAATGACAAAGAATGGTAAGCATAATACTCCTATTCCTATTGAATATAACAAAATGCTTAACTGGAAATTTATCGCTCTCTTTCCGTGGCTACCTACAAATGGTTTTTCTTTATGAATGGTCCAAAGTATCAACGGAGCTATAAAATTTGCAAACGGAAATAAAAACTTTAAAAAGGTACTTAAATGAATTCCAGCTGCGATATTCTTTTGATTTTCAGCTTCTTTTTCAGATAGATTTGTAAAGGTTGTTGCCATTGCTCATTAATTTCTTATACAAATATATGTACAAAAAAAGGTATTATGTTACGCATAGTACTAAAATTTAACATAACTTTAAGAGTTAGCAGGGTTCCTTTTTTTGATGTATATTCGCCTTAAAACCACTGAATATGCCACTTACACCTTCAAAAATCAATACTTTTTTATTTTTTAAATTACCTTCCGCTTGGTTTACGGGTGTTCGGGTTAAGAGTATAAATGAAACAACTTGTGTAACTTCGGTACGTCATAAATGGATCAATCAAAACCCTTTTAAGTCTATGTTTTGGGCCGTGCAAGGAATGGCTGCCGAGTTGAGCACCGGCGCCATGGTCATGGCGACCATTAAAGAAAGTGATGAAAGAATTTCAATGCTGGTGGCCAATAATAAAGCTTCTTTTTCAAAAAAAGCAAAAGGAAGAATCAAGTTTACCTGTGAAGATGGAATTAAAGTAAAAGAAGCTATTCAAGCAGCTGTTAAAACAGGAGAAGGACAAACCATCTGGATGAAATCTCAAGGTGTTGATAAAGCTGGTGATGTTGTTTCAACTTTTGAGTTTGAATGGACAATTAAGAAAAAATAGTTTTAATAATACTATCATACAACATCCCACAATATAAAAAAACGCCCCGTTGCAAAATGCAACGGGGCGTTTTGGTATTAACTAACAACTAAAATTATTCAACAATAATTTTAAATCTTACTTTACTTCCTTCAACTTGAGCTTCTAATATATATAACCCACTTGATAGGTGTGATACATTAATTTGTGCTGAAGAAGTATGTATTGCATTGTCATAAACCAACTGCCCAGTTATGGAATAGATGGATATGCTATCTATCGCAGATTTATATGATACGTTTACAACATCATTTACTGGGTTAGGATACAATTTAAATTGGTCCTTGTTAATGTCTGAAACACCCAATTCTTCATCTGTAGTGAATAAAACTGGTCCTGCCCAAGCACTTCCGTTAGTACCGCAAAATGCTTTTACATAAACTTCATACTCAGTCATTGGTGTTAACCCTTCTAAAAAAACTTCTGAATCAGCTACTAAAGTACCTGTAGCATCACCTGGATATCCAATTCCTGCTTCCTGTACAATATACTCATAACCACCGGTTGGTTCTGGGTTTGGCGCTGTCCAACTTACCATTGCCGTTGTTTCAGTAACATCGCTTACTGTAAAAATGGATGGGAAATTACATTCTGGAGAATCATCGTAAGCAGCAATTTTGAAGGTTCCGTAGTTCCCTACTCGACCCCACATACGTACCAAAACTTCGGTACCAGGCTCAAGGTTTGTAAGTTCCATGTAATTAAAGAAACCTTCCCCTTGATCCGCACTACAGAATATAGTTTCCAAGGCACCACATTCACCTTTATAGGCTTGCAAACCAGTATCTGTTAAGTAAGGATCGTTGTTATTTTTGGTTTCCAGTTTTAGGTTTCCAGAATTTGGTACGGTCACAGTGTACCATATATCTTTTCCTTTTTCCTCGAACTCAAGACCATCACAAATTACCAATGGATCATTTGGGTTTCTAGTAGCAGAAGTATTATCACCAATTATAAAACTGGTTTCAAAATCTTCTCCAACGTTCAAGTCGAAAGCATTTACACATTCGTCATTTCCTGGCGCTGGTGGTGATTGATACGCACACAAATCAAAATATAAAGGAATGGAACCAGCTGAACTTGAAACTGCTACGTAATAGGTTTCCCCTGCAGTTAAATCTACAGTTTGCAAATATGAGTCACATCCTTCTGTAATTTGGGTCATATTTCCGGGAGTACCAGAATAAACAGATACTGACGTTGGTGCACTACCATTCGTTACCGTTCTTTTAAAGGTATAGTTTGCTGTAGTACTTGGTACAAATGTGTACCAAACATCATCTGTTTGAGGAGAACAAGCAGAATCGGTTGAATAGGTAGCCGATGCTGTATAACCGCTAACTGGATTGTCACAGTTTCTATCGGTTGACTCGGTTAACTCAAGTGCACCACTTGGTTCATCATTCGTAGGTACTTCTGGAAATTTAGATACACACAATGAAAATTGTGCTGTTGGTATTTCACTGGCAATACCAACAAAATACGTTTCTCCAGCATTTAACTCTACTGAGGTAAAACGTGTACTACATCCCGAACCAATAGGCACTGGGTTAACAGATGAACCTTCATAAATAAACATATTCATTGGGTCACCGTCAATTGCTTCAAGTCCAAAATAATATAGACCAGAAGTTTCAGGGGTGAATCGATACCATAAATCATTATAACCATCGTAATCTGGTGAAGTACATCCGTATTCTTCAGACTGGGTAGCACCTTGATAGTCGCCCGTTATAGGATTATTACAGTTATAATCGTCTGATGCTGTTAAAATAGCCGCTGTTTCAGGTTCATCATTTAAGCCTTGAGGTTCATTGTATTCATAGTTAAAGTCATCCATATAAAGAAACTGCGAACCTCCTGTACCTGAATGTTGAGGCTTAAAGGCGATGTAATTGTGCCCTAAACTTGTATCATAACCTGAAAGGTCAATCGTAAACTCCGTCCACGTTTCGGCAATAATTGTAGATTGGTTTAACGAGGTATCATCAAGAACTACAAAAGTACTTGCATCCATAGGATCTGCCATAGTCCCTACAATGATGTCTAAATCTGCCGTACTCGCAGCACTTTTGTTCATTTTAAAACGTATTTGTTTATCTATGTTTAAATCTGAAAACTCTGGTGTACTCACGATTAATCCTTCAGAATCTGAAGAACTAGAGACGAACATACGCATCATTAAACTTCCTTCTGAAGGCATAATATTTCCTTGTTCTTCATATGTTCTAAAATCGCCTAATGTTGTATCAAACACTGACCAACATGGCTTCAGTTCTTCCCCATCAACATTAGGGCCTTCAAAACCAAAACTATACTCAGCAACAAAACTACTACAAGCCGATGTAAACTCATCTGAGGCAACCCAAGCCCCGAAGTCATCTACATCACATTTTGCACGTACATACGCTTTATAAGCAGTGTTTTGATCTAAAGATACTGTGGTAGATGTAGTAGCTATTTCAGTACCGTTAGTAGTAGCATCTGGTGCTGGTAAAGAAGTTTCTTGTACTATATATTCCCAAGCAGTTTCGTTAGATTCACTTGCTGTCCACGAAATATCTGCGGAATCAAAATCTACATTCGATGCTGTAACATCTGTAACTTCTAAACAAGAAGGTAAGTCTTCAACACAAACTGTATTAATCCATACCGTTTTGTTAATCTGACCACTGTGCTTAAAAGCGAAGTTATCGTGACCATTATCAGGTAGGGTAACTAAATACTCAGTTTCTCTATCACTGGTAAGGGTTAGTGTTGTTATTTCAACAAAATTATCATTCTCATCCATCGTTCCTACTGCTAAAACATCTGGAGCGTCTGGTGACGAACCTGCAGTAAAACGTAAACGATGAGCCCCATCGGTAGCAAAAGCTGAAACATCTGGTGAAATGGCGATAAGATCTCCAACAGTAACACTTACTGCATATAACTCTAACATGTTTTTACTATAACTAAACTCATAATCTAATTGAACATGACCAGATGTATTAGGATCATCAATCGCACTCCAACAAATTGGGACTTCATCTTCTGGCATTCCTGCCCAATCTTCACAAAAATTATCGGCTAGCGGAGCACAATCTGTTCTCACAACGCCATTAGATTTTATCCAAGCACCATAATCTCCGCCACCACAATCGGCACGTACGTAGGCTTCATATACTGTATTTGAGTCAAGATCACTAACTGTAAGTGAAGGGTTGGCATCGGTTGATGTATGAGCCGTCCCATTTGTGGTTGGTTCTCCTCCACCCGCTTCTTGTACAACATACTCCCAATTATCTTCACCTGAAGCACTTTCTGTCCAAGCTAAGTCAATGGTTGTTTGCGTAGGGTTTGAAACTTCTACATCACTAATCTCTAAACAAGTAGGAATTGGCTCTAAACAAACACTATCAATATTCACTTGGTCAAAAGTTGATCCAAGGTTATGTTGAAAGAAAATGTATCCATCCGTTCCTGCCGGGATGATTATTTCTTGAGCTTCCCAGTTTTCATTGTTAGTTCCTAATAGGGTTATCGTTTCTAATGTAGTAAAGGTTCCACTTCCATCACCAGCATCTGTAGTACCTACAATTAAATTTGATTCTGTGGTTCCTTGTGCAAAAAACTTCAACCGGTGATTTCCGTCTGAAGCAGTCGCTTCCATTGGGGAAATAAATATAAGGTCTCCCGTAGTGGCATTACCACTATACATCCTAAAATATCTTCCAGGACTGGGCGCTGAGGGGTTTGAAGTTACTTGCCCGTAGGAAGAAGTTCCATCTGTGGCATCAATCATGGTCCAGTCTGTTGGGACTTCACCATTGTTATAGGTGTCAAAGTTTTCCGATATGTCACATTGTGCATGCAGACTAAAGGAAGCTACGCAAATAGCAAAAATTAATGTAAATAATTGTTTCATCATAAAATGTTTTAAGTTTTCAATCTCGAATGTAAACCTAACCAATGATTACCTATATATAAAGGATTATATTTTTGATTTAAAGGAATTTTCACGAAATTTAAAAGAGAATATACGCTTTTAAATTATTAAAAAACAGAAGGTTACAGGTAAAACATTACTTTTTTGAAGTATTTTCTATTTCTCGCTTTTTCTGAGCTATTTTTCGTCTTTTTTGAAGTATTTTGCTGATAATATATCCTAAAATTACAAGTAAAAGTAGTCCACAAATTATAAAAATATAGGTGTAGGTGTTTTTTTGATTTTCCCTTTTATCGAGATTTTCAGCGGCAAGATTATTGGCTACCTGATTAATTGATTTTTTTTCTTCATTCAACAGTTTTTCTTCTTCTTCAAAATAAAGCTTTGTATAGGTATTGTACTTTTCATTATTTCCTACCGCAGCATAATTTTCAGAAAGAGTTTTATACAACTCTGTTTTTAATCCTGCATCGTTTATACTTTTAACAGAACGTAAGGCGTCTTCTAACTTTTGGATTGCTAGTGTATGTTTTTTTTCTTTGGAAAGTATTTTAGCCAATCCCAATTTTGAGTAGGCTGTGTTTTTTACTGCATTAATCTTTGACGCAAATGCAATAGCTTCATTGTAATTTTGACGGGCAGTCTCATACTTTTCTAGTTGGAAATTACAATCACCAATATTATTTAACGTAATGGCCATGCTACTATTCATCAACTTTTTTTCCAAATTGTCCCTAAACACTTTGGCGGCTTCTGTAAAATTGGGCAATGCATATTCACAACCTAAATTATCTCTTTTTATCAAGCCTTTTACAAAAAGAATATTGCCTTGTATATATTGGATTGAATCTGGTAAAGGGTGCTCTATTGATAAATTATATGCGCGGTCCAAATACTTTAATGCACGGTTACTAAGCTTTAACCGCTGATACTGGCCACCAATAAAACCCAATGCGCGTATTTGATCTGAATAGTTTTTATTTTCCCCTGCAATAGAATCTGCTTTTAGAGCGTATTTTAAAACTTGATCATGATCTTTAAGCACTGCATACCCATTCGCAACAGTTAATAAAGCTGAAACTTGCTGTGATGGATTGTTTTTTGATAGACTATACAGCTCCAAACCTCTTTCAACAGCTAGTTCTGGATTACTGTAAGCCAACACATTGGCTTCTTGACGCAGGCTATCTATCAATGCTTTATTTTGCGCGCTTACTTTATGGCACAAAAAAACCAATGTAAATAGTAATAAGCTAGGGAGTATATTTTTACGCAAAAACATTTTTTTGGTAATATACTAAAAAAGCATCAAGACGCTACTTTATCATCTTTCTTTAAAAAAGAAATGAACTGTTTTGGTGTTATCCCAGTAATAGACTTAAAAACTACGGTAAAAGCGCTGTGTGACGAAAAGCCGCTTTCTTCAGCCAAGTAGCTTACTTTATAATTTAGATACTTCTTATCTTCTTTCATTAACTGAATAATGTGATTGATGCGCAATTCGTTTATATAGGTATTAAAGTTTTTGTTTTTATGGGTATGGATTATTTCAGAAATGTACTTGGTGTTGGTATCCAACTGTTTTGCCAATACAGGCAATGACATGTTAGAATTGGTGTATTTGGTTGTTGTTTCAAAATCTTCAAGTCGTTGCAGAATGGCATTTTCGGTTTCTTCAGGAATGATAACACCCTTGGTTTCTACAGTTTCTTCTTTTACAACTTTTTTAGGCGCTTCCAGTTTTTCCTTATTTTCAAGCTGCTTGATGACTTTTTCAAACTGCTGGTATTGTCTGTTCAGGTTTTTATTGTAAAAATAATACCCTATAAAAATTATTAGTACCACTCCTACAATTACTCCAGCAATTATGTAATAGTTTCTTTTATCACTAAGGATAGCCCCTTCTTGTTCGGCTTCTATATGAGAGAGAATAGTATTACGAATTTTCCTTTCTGAAGTTAAAACAGAAGCGTTTAGAGTCGAACTTTTTCTATAATTTATTTGATACGCCGTAACACTGTCCTGATCCTTATACACCTTTGATAGGTCATTTAAAATAGCTGCTTGAAGTGATTCTTCAATACCAGAAACTTCCAATCCTTTTTTAAAGTTTGTTTTGGCACTTTCAAAATTGGATGTGGCATATTGAACCTCCCCTATTCCTTTTAGGGTTTTGGCTTCAAGTGGTGAATCTTCAAACCCCGATGCCCTTATAAGTTCTATACTTTTATTGAAGTAAAGGGCAGCAGAATCAACAGTTCTAGAAGTTAGATAGATATTACCCTGTAACACATAGTTTTTTATTAAAAGTGCAGGAATCATTATTTTAACATCTTCTAAAATGTTTTCTGAAGATTTTGCAACTTGTGTTGCTTTTTCAATACTGTCTTGATCAAGCAATCTATCAGCCTGCTCATAGAGTAAAGAAGCTTTAGCTATAATAAGTTCTTCTTTTAGGTATATCTTATTAATTTGACTCGCAGCCTTTTGAAGGTATTCTTCAGAAATATCATTAATACCAGTTGTTTGGCACCTTTCTGCAATTGAAATTAATAGCAAGCTGTTTAAAAAGTGATCTTTATTTGGGTCTACTAATGCTTTTGCCTTATAAAGGTCTTCAATGCTTTCAATATAATCACCCTGTCTTTTTTTACTTTCTGAAAATAAGTAAAGGGCTTCGGCTTTTTCTAATGGTGTGTTAGCATTTTTAAATAAGTAATTGGCAACTCTTTCAGCCTGTGGTGGGTTTTTAAATACTGTATTTAGGTTTTTTGAAAAAAGAAAGTCACTTTCGGATATTTCCTGACCAAAAGCGCCAGCCGAAATAAAAATAAGAGCAATAAAAAAGTATAAAAATACTTTCATAAATTAAAATATTCTACCCTGCAAATATAAACTTTTAGTAGTGACTTGTAAGACAAGTACTATTATAAAAGCCATAAAAAAACACCTAAACGGTCTGCTTAGGTGTTTTACACTTTTTAAAAGTAATTGCTTATGCTTCTACTGTTTCTTCAGTTTCAATAGTTTGCAAGTAACGTTCTGCATCTAGCGCTGCCATGCAACCTGTCCCAGCTGCTGTAACGGCTTGACGATATTCTTTATCCTGTACGTCACCACTTGCAAAAACACCAGGTCTATTTGTTTTAGTGCTCTTTCCTTTGGTAATTACATATCCCGTATCGTCCATATCTAACTGTCCTTTAAATATTTCAGTATTGGGTTTATGTCCAATTGCAATAAACAATCCGGTGATTTTAATCTCTTCTTTCTCACCTGTTTCATTATTAACCATTCGAAGTCCTTCTACAACTTGATCCCCTATAACTTCATCCACTTCGGTATTGTAACGCAGGTCTATGTTTTTTGTATTTGTAACTCGATGTTGCATCGCTTTTGATGCTTTCATATAATCCTTACGAACTAACATGGTTACTTTATTACAAATATTGGCAAGATAGGTAGCTTCTTCAGCAGCTGTATCACCTCCTCCTACTATTGCTACATCTTGTCCTTTATAGAAGAAACCATCGCACACGGCACAGGCAGAAACTCCACCACCACGTAACTTCTGCTCACTTGGCAAGCCTAGGTATTTAGCAGTTGCACCTGTTGAAATAATTACAGTTTCAGCTTCAATTTGTTTCTTATTATCTACTGTTACTTTATGAGTTCCACCTACTTTATCACTAAAGTCTACGGCTGTAACCATACCAATGCGTACTTCGGTTCCAAAACGCTCAGCTTGTTTTTGTAGCTGAACCATCATGGTAGGGCCATCTATGCCATCTGGGTAACCGGGAAAGTTATCAACCTCGGTAGTGGTTGTTAATTGCCCTCCTGGCTCCATACCAGTATACATTACAGGTTTTAAATCTGCTCTTGATGCATATATTGCCGCTGTATATCCTGCTGGACCAGAACCAATAATCAAACATTTAATTTTTTCAATAGTATCTGCCATAATAGTTTTCTTCAAAATATTTTAGAATGTAAAAGTAGTAACTTTAGGTAGAACCTTACAAGGAAAGTTATTAAGAAAGGTTATTATTTTATTGGTAATTCTTATTTCGGTACTTTGGAAGAAAACGGCCGGTTTTCTCTTTATAAACTCGATACTGTTCATACTTTTTAAGCATCCAGTTTTCTTCGTTACTAGATTTATAATAAAAGACAACGCCCATAACCAGGGTTAAAATAAATTTAAACACTGAACCTGTAAAAAGGGCATATGCCAGCATACTTATAAGAATTCCCGAATATATGGGATGGCGCACATGCCTGTAAATCCCATTAAAAACCATCGGTTTTCCTTTTTTGGGATTTATTCCACTTAGATCATCATTTAAATTGAGTATTCCTAGAAAAATAACAACAAAGCCACAACCTACTAATGACAATAATATATAGTTAATCCATGAAGGAAATGAATAGGAAACAATATGAATATCAATAAAATATAAAGAGAAGAGTATAAACTGAATTATTAAGAATAATACTTCTTTTTTCAAAATATGGGGTTCCTTGTTATTATATTAATAATAAAATCACCCAAAAATAATATAAATAAGCTGTTTTTTACAAAAAAAACTCTATAATTATTTATTAAAAGTTGACTATTTAAACCGGATTTTAAAGACTTTATATTAAATAAGTAATCATTTTTTTTGCAAATAATATACTTTATAATTTCAAGATGGGTTTTGAAATTTTCTAAAACAAAAGGCCACTCTTTATGAGCAGCCTTTCAACATATTAACCATTAAATTAATCAAAAAAAAATTACTCAATCTTCACTATTTTCTTAGTTGTAGCTTTCCCTTCAGTATCGATTATTTTAAGGAAATAAATTCCTTCAGCTATATCTGAAACTATAAGGGTAGTTTCTTTTTGAGCCAAGACGGGCTGTTGTTTTACTCTCATTCCTAATTGATTGAATAAAACGATGTTACTTATGGAAACTTTCTTAGCTTGAATAGTTATTTCATCAACAGCAGGGACTGGATAGACACTTATGTTGTTCTCTAATTGAGCTTCATTAGAAGCATTATTCAATAATAATTCATTTCTAAAAATGTAAGCTGAACCTGCACGGTCTATTTCATCACCTCCTGAGGCGTCGTGATCTTCCCACGGTGCTCCTGTAATTATTTGATCACCATATAAAGCAACACTCCAGCCATAGAAATCTTCTCCCGCTGTGTCATCACCCTGAATAACCTCTTCTTCAACCCAAGTCCCTTCGGTGTCTTTTTTGTAGAAATAAATCTCTCCGGGATCAAATCCATATGCGTGTGGCGCACTAACGACTGCATGTTCTTCTTTAATTTCTGTGCTCCATCCAAATTGTGCACTTTCAGTAGCAGGTGCGCCTGTTAACTTCTGTATTTCTTGCCACTCCCCAGAACTATCTTTTTCAAATATGTAGGCTGCCCCTGCTTCACCAGCTGTTCCATATGCACCAACAATCAACTGATCACCGTGCAGACTTACCGAGCTTCCGAAGAAAGACTCGCTTGTCGCATCTGATGCCATTACTTGCTGTGTGTATTCCCAAACACCTGAGGCATTTTTTTCATATAAATACACAGAGCCCTTGCGGTTGTCGGTTTCATTGGCTCCTATAGCCATTGTTTCGCCAGAAATAGAAACACCTATTCCGTAAGCTTCACCTCCTATTGGGCTAGGACTTGTTAACTTTTGTTTTTCGGTCCAAACACCTGCGTCTTTCTCAAAAATATAAGCGGCACCTGTCCATCCTAAATCTCCTGGCGCACCTCCTAGAATAATATTACCCTCTACATCTAACGATGTAGGGTTCATTCCTAATTTAGCATCGCCACTGTAGTCTGAAGCATGTAGTTTAACATCAAAATCCCAAGTGTCATCACCGTCATTAAAGTTATAGACATACAATGCACCAGCTCTTACAACACCCTCTACATCTCCTCTACCGGAAGCAACTACTAAGTAATCTTCCCCGAATTTTGAAGCTCCGCCAAACTCCGCCATTTCAAAAGCATCGAAAGCTGTTAACTTTTGAGCATCACCCCAAGTACCTTCGTTATCTTTTTTATAAATATATGCCGCTCCAGCTGCTATATTTTCACGAGAAGCACCTACAATAGCAAAGTTACCTTTAATATCTACTGAAGTACCATATTCTGCTCGACCCTCTCGGTCTTGGCTTACTACTTTAGCTGTTTGAGTAAATTGTGCGCTTGCAGTTAGTGATCCTAGAAAGCACACTGCTGCCAAAATGGATATGCTTATTACATTCGTTTTCATAATCGTATGAGTATTTAGTTAGTTGAAATATTTACCCTTTATTATTCTTAATAATTCTTTTAGAGTACGTCCCCTCTGAAGTTTTCACTTTAACTACATAAACCCCATTAGTCAATGCACTTATATTAACCGGTTGATTAACATTTGAGGTCTTTTGAACTCTTTGACCCGCCATATTATATATTGCTACTTCTTCTACACTATCATAGCTTTCCACTGAAAATGAATCTGTAGCAGGGTTAGGATATACTACAACTGCTTTGTTTTCTATTATTTCAGGAGTTACTGATAAGGTAGTAAGGTCTATATTGTATCGTATTAACCCCATATCTTGTACTCCTAAGTAAACATCTGCCTCATTTTCTGCAAATGTGAAAGCAGACGTTTCAGTAAGAGGGTAGTTAAGTGTTTCTGGGGTTATTTCTTCCCAGGTTTCGCCCATATCTTTACTGAAAATGATTTTTGCTTTTGCTTCCGGTAGCGGAACGTTAAAGCCGTCGGAATAATGAGTTACTGCAACAATAGCGTCTTCGGTTACAGTAGAAAAAGCCACATCATTTGTAAATTCTGAAGAAATAAGGTCCCAAGAATCCCCTTTATCTTCAGATAAGTAAATACCATTTGTTGTAGCTAACATTAATTGATTAGCATTTAAAGGGTTTTGCTCAATATCTAAGATTAAATCATCTCTAGACATTAAGTCTTCTAATCCTGTTACGGCAAGTTCCCAAATGGCACCATCATTAGTCGACTTGTAAAAGTTTACATCTTGTGTTAAATAAATAGTCGTTTCCTCTTCACGATCTACTTGTACGGCTGTAACCACTTCTCCTGTTTGAGGTACTGGAACATTAATATCCACTATATTTTCCATATCAGTTAGATCTACTTTGTGTGCTTCAATTCCTGTAGATAACCAGCTGATATTTGGATTTGTTACTGAAGTAGACACATCTTCTAGAATTAAAAAGAACATTGAACTAGTGATTAATTTTGTATCACCTCCGTGCTCTGCACTTACATTTAAATATGAAGTATTAACTACTCTATTATTTGTAAATACACGACCAGGAACTACTGGGTCTGCAAATACTTTTAATGGAGAGCCAAAGTTTTGATCTAGCGGCTGTAAACCATATTCTTGCTCGGTATCGGTTTCAAGGTTCTTATGAATGTATCCTGAACGTAAACCGTAATACACGTGGTTTTCATTTTCTGAAGTAAAAGAGGCTACTGTCCCTGAGGAGTTAATGAAAGGATTTTCTAATTTGGTTAGCGTAGCCCCTCCATCTTCAGATAAAAATGGATAGTAATTTGCACTAATGAGTACTTCACGGGAAACAAATGGATTGTATGAAGCTGTCAGGCCATAGTAGTAATCTTCTGGATCTATTTCTGTATACACATAGTTTTGCCAAGTAACACCGTTATCTGAAGAAACGACAATTTCATTTTCTTCAAGCACTATAATTTCATTTGTATTTGCACTATTAAATGTGATATCGTTAATATTGTCTTGAGACATGGTCGTCCAAGTAATAGGAACGATATTCCAAGTTTCACCTCCATCGTTTGAGCGGTATAGGTTTTCTACATGAGTATCGTATCCATACCCTGTACCTAATAAAATATCATCTGAATCGTCTGGGTTAAATGCAATAGGATCGTACATATTTCCTGGTATTTTATGCTCCCAAGTTTGTCCGGCATCAGTAGACACAAATAATCCTCCTATCACTCTTGAGGTAGATCCACCTCGCATTAAGAAAAGCTTTTCCCCATTTGCTGGTGAAATGGCTACATTGTTAATAGCTACATTATCATTTGACGGGCTGTAATATACCGGAAACCAATCTCCGCCACCATTACTTGTATAAAATACCTCGTGCGTATATGCACCCCCTAAAGAATATGTGGTATGCATAAGTGCAATGTCATTATTAGACTCTAAGATATCATACGATTCTATCAAGATGTCTGTCTCAAAAGAATTAGGAGGGGAATACGTTCTTGTAATTGTTTCGGTTGCAATATCAAACAAAGCAATAGCATTGTACTCGGTTCCTTCTGCTGAAATATTAAAACTTAAGGTCGTTCCATCATTTATAAGCCTAAGGTCTTTAATTCTTGCATATTCATCTATAGGCTCGGCATATAAAATATCCCATGACTCGCCACCATCTGAAGAAGTAACAATATGGTTTGCAACAGTACGAGCATAAATAACATCTTCTTGTGTTTCATTATAGGTTACATCGAATAATTGTCCGTAATCATTTGCTCCTTCCAATTCAACTTGAGCAATACTGTTTTGAATTAATAAGATGTAAAAGAAAAGTAGTAATAAGGTAGTTCGTTTTTTCATTGTATCTATTTTGAGATTATGTGATAAATATAGATACAAGAGGCGGTTTGCAGCCTAATTAGACCGTGACATTTCGTGACACAATCACTTTATTAGCGTGACATGAAGCCTAAACCCTTGATAAATAAGCATGGAGCGTAGTGTTAATTGGAAGGTCTATTTTTTTGGAAATTCGTTCTTTTCGTTTTCTACAAGACTGTGGAGTGATGTTTAAGAGCGATGCGATTTCTTTATTACTCAAATTCATGTATAAATATGTGATAAAACGAATGTCACTCGGAGTCAGTTTTGGATGTTTGCTTCGTAACCTATCTAGAAAACCTTGATTAATCTCTTCAAAGTGGGTAAAAAAGCTATCCCATTGGGTGTCTTTTTTTAAATGCTTTTTTAGTTCGTTTATCTGTTTTTTCAATTGAGGGTTATCGGCAATTTCGGTGTGCTTAGATAATGACTGAACCACTTCTTCTATTAAATCATTTTTACTGGATAAGTACAATGCTTTTGCTGTGAGCTTTCTGTTCTTTACTTCCAGCTCATTTTTGAGTCGTTCTTGTTCTAATAATGCTAGCGCTTCTTTTTCACGCAACTGCTTCTCTATAACTAAGTGATCACTTTTCTCTTTTGCCAGTTCTAGCTCTACAATCTTTTTACGTTGTTTGTGTTTTACCGAATTGCTTCTATACACCCAAATTATAAAGCCCATACATAACACGGCAATACCTATAATGCTATAGAAGAAACGCCGTTCTTGCTTTAAAACTTCTTTGCTTTCAGAAAGTTCGTGTTGGTAGTTTTGAAGTTGAAATTTCACTTTTTCATTTTCAAACAATTTTCTGTTTCTTATTGTATTTAAAGAATCGGCAGCGATGATTACAGAATCTTTATAGGCGATTGCCTTCTCAAAATCACCTGTTTTACCATATAACTCGGATAGGTAATCATAAACCTCTGTTTGGTTTTCCAAGCCTTTTTGAACTTGACGAGCTTCTAATGTATAGTCTAATGCTTTTGATAACTGGTTGCGTTCTTCGTTAATTTGAGCCAATACCAGCAGAATAAATACTCTATTCTCTAGTTGTGATACTCCTTGTAATTCGGGCAATAAGCTTAAGGCTATTTTTTCAGCTTTGGTATATTGTTCTTTGAGCAAGAACATTTCAGCCTGTGCCATTTTACCCTGTAGCAATACATTGGGGGTATTTTTTAAAAGGGGTAATGCTTCATCTATATAATATTGAGCCGAATCTACCTCCTTCATTTTGTTAGAGACCAATGCTAGGTTTACAGCATAGTACCCTACTTTCACCTCATCTTTTACTTGTTTCGCTTTTTCGTAAGCCTTAAAAAAGTATTTTTTTGCTTGAGAGCGTTCTTCTTCTTGAAAATAGAGAATTCCTATATTGTTGAGGACGGTCATTTCTTGACGTGACCCCAAATGTTCAATTGCTATTTCGTAGGCTTCTAAATAATGCTGAAGTGCTTCACCATAATCTGAGAGTAAGTAATAGTTTGAGCCTATATTAAGTGTGGCTCTAAACGCCTGCTCATACCATTGTTTTTTTTGAGCCATTGCTTGAGTTTCTACCAAAAGCTCTAATGATTGAGTATGTTTTTTTTCAAACATTAATTCAATCCCTTCTTCAATACGATCGTCTGCTTGCGTAGAAGTTTCTATCTGTGCAAGACCGCCTATGGAAGACACTATAAACATAAGCACTATGAGGAAACGTGCGGGTATAAGCATGTGTATCTAACCTTTTTTAAAAGGCTAAAAATAGTTAAAAGTTAGCGGTTTTACATTTTTAAATATAACCCACTCACTTTAAGCACTTACTTCTCTGGCTTTATATGTTTTTCGGATAGTTATCGCTAGTATATTATGCTTCTTGAAGCCAAGAAATAGCTTTATCCCGTTCATTAGGCTCAAAGCCTTCTCCTTTTATACCCGGCATAATGGTTCCCATTACATCGGCAGAATCTTCTAACCATTCTTTTTTAGATACAATAGCTACCGCTTTTATAGCACCCCAATAATTAAACCCTACTTTTAGGTCTTCCCACATGGCATTAACGGTAGGCCATTTAAACTCTTGGTAGTCTACAAACAGTTTAATTTCATTATACTTTTGCTCGTGTTGTTCTAATACCGGATTTATACGGTCATAATCTTCTTTTGTCACTTTACCAGAGACTACTATTCCTAATATATCATCTGGAAGATCATTAATTATCGTAAACATAGTCGTATATTTTTTTGTTAGACTACTTAAAACTACGTACATACCTAGTTATCAGCAATTTTCATGTCATAAAATACTATTAAAGAATCGTGAAATTTTTCTTATTCTGAAAAGATATTAATAGAAAAACCCTCACGTACAGTGTGAGGGTCTTCTTGAGTACTAACCATTAACTAAACCTAATTACCTTATTTTTTGAGTACTCGTTTTACAAAGTAATTGCCTTCAGCATTTTTAATTTTTACAAAATATACACCACTATCTAATTGGGCGATGTTGATTTGCTTTTCAGATGAAGGCTTCATTACTTGCTGCCCTAAATTATTATAGATAGCTACTGAAGTAACTGTACCGCCATTCTCTTTAATATTAATTGTATTGGTTGCCGGATTTGGATACACAACAAATGGGTTGCTGCTTTCTTCCAAAGCTGGAGTACCTAATTCTGTTAGGTCTATTGTGTACTTAATTAAGCCCAAATCAAAAGTAGCTATGTAAGCATCTACGCTTTCTTCATGAAACTTATAGGCCATACTCGCAGAACCAGCATGGGCAAACTCTTCAAAAGGCACATCTTCCCAAGTTTCACCATTGTCTTTTGTATAAACCATTTTGCTTTGTATTCCATTATTTGAATGAATGGATGCTACGGCATGCTGATCGTTTACTGTTGAATAATCTACTTTACGTATGTTATTACCATCATAGGCTTTGGTCCAGTTTTCTGCATTGTCACGTGTTGTGTAAATACCATTACTAGCCGTAAGATTAAATTCGCCTTCATGGAATGGGCTTTCTTCAATATCAAAAATAATATCGGTGGATGGGTTGATATTAAGTCCGTTACTTTTTTCTTCCCAAGTATCGCCACCGTCTTCTGAACGGTATACGTGAGCACCAACAGTTATATAAACAATATCTGAATTGGTTTCATCTATATGGACATCTGTCAGTATATCTGATTCCGGTAAATTGATGGTAGTTACTTCTGGATTGTTAGGGTCTGTAAAGTCGATAATCCTTCAGCCTTGATTTAAAAAGGAAACCCAGATTATATTCGGGTTTGTTGGATCGGTTGTCAAACTTATCAACTTGTCATTAAAGTTACTATACAAAAAAGTATAGCTTTCTCCATGATTGTCACTTACGTTTAATGAAGAGCTTGTAAACGTACTTTCATATTTGTATACTCGGCCAGTGGTTAACTTATCCACAAAATAAACTGGGGCATCAAACCCAAATACCAGATTTAACGGTTGAACATCATAAGCGTTTACCGTACCTGTAGTAAGATTTTCATGTACCAGCCCTCTTTGTACTCCATGATATAAGTGATCGTCTTTACCAGCATGATAAGCCGCCATAATAGTGAAGTAGAATGGGTTGTATACCCTACTGAATGTTTCTCCTCCGTCATCAGATTTAATTGGGTGGTAGTCTGCGTTTACAAAGAGTTCGCCATTTTCAAAAGGGCTGAAGGATAAGTTAATACCATAATAATAGCCGTCAAGGTTATCGAGTGGATATACTGTTTTTTCCCAAGTATCCCAATCATCATGAGTTATTACCACTTCGTTTTCTTCTAAAAGAATAATATTATCCATATCTAAAGGATTATAGGCAATAGCAGTTATATTATCTAATACACCTTCTTCCCAAGTAATAGGAATTATATTCCAGGTATCACCACCGTCTGTACTACGATATAAATTTTCTTCGTGACCGTTATTTTCGTCCCCAATAAATGTCCCTACTAAAATTGTATCGGCATCATCTGGTTTAAAGGTGATTACTTTATAGTTATTCCCTGGTATTTTTTCTTCCCAAGTTGTGCCTGCGTTTTCAGAAATCAACAAGCCGCCTTCTTCGGTATTGGGACTTGCCCCTCTAGCTATGAATAGTTTTTCGGGATCGTTAGGGCTAATGGCTACATTATTAGGGAAAATACCATTGTTATTTTCAGTGTAATATACCATTTCCCAAGTATCCCCACCATCTGCTGTGTAATACACTTTTGCGTATCCGGAAAATCCTATTTTATAAGCTTGGTGCACTAATGCAACATCTGGATCATTTTCATGGACAGCATACGAGTTGATCCATACCTTATCTGAATCTGAAGTAATAGGTGGTGTATATTGATTGATTATTTCATCTTGATCAATATCATACAAATACACTGCATTTTTAGTTAATGTAGCAGAGTATTGTGCTGAAAAGCTCAACGTATTATCGGGAAGTAGTTTTAGGTTGTTTAAATGCACGCCATTTTCAGAGAAACTATATAATACTTCCCAAGTTTCTCCTTTGTCGTTGGATTGCATAATGTGGCTCCCCAGTGTAACAGCATATAATCTGTTTTCAATGGTAGGATGGTATATAATGTCATACATGCGTCCATACTCCTCAGAGCCTTCATAAGTAATTTCTGTTTGTGCGGACATCTCGGCACTTACTAACATACCTATGAGTGTAAAAAAAATAAGTAGTTGTTTCATAATATATTCTATGGTTTTTAATTTATTGAGCCAAATGTTTAAAAAAAACACAGCTCTTCAAAAAAACCAATATGAAATAGTGTGACATGTTTGAGCAAAAATGTGATGCCCTTTTTAAATAGTTGATAAGTAGTCGTATAGCTTAGAGCTATCCGTTAAATTCATTTTTTTGGAAATTCGCTCTTTACGCTTTCTACATGCTCCTGCAGTAATACTTAGGATGGCTGCAATTTCTTTTGTGGTTAGATTCATATAGACATAAGAGATAAACCGAAGGTCGTTTGCATTTAATTCTGGGTGCTTTTCTTTTACATCACTTAAAAACCCTTGATTTACTTCTTCAAAGTGTTTGATAAAGTCTTCCCATTCGTTATCGGACTTGATAAGGCCTTTCAACTTTCTTATGTAGGCTCTTAATTTACTTTCCTGTTCTAAACCCTGAGATGCTTCAAGATCTACTACTATTGAAGCAAGTAACTCGTTTCGTTCTATAAGATGTAGGGCTTTAGCCGATAGTTTTCGGTTACGTGATTCTATTTCATTTTTAAGGCGCTCTTCTTCTAATAATGCCCTTGCCTCTTCTTCTTTTAGCTTTTTTTCAAGTAACAGTTTATCACTTTTTTCTTTTTCCAGTTCTAAGGTCATTACTTCTTGACTACGCGAATGAATTATTTTTCGTTGTTTGCCTTTTATGTAGCTGTTGCGTAGTGCCCAGGCGATTAAAAGTATAATTATAATTGCAGCAGTTAGTACTATATAAAATACTTTTCTTTCAGACTGTAATAGCTTTTGATTTTCAAGTAATTGATTGCGATAGTTTTGTATTTCAAACTTCACCCTATTGGTTTCAAAAAGTCGGCCGTTCTTTATTTCATTCAGTTGTTTAATTGCTGCTGTGGCAGAATCTTTTACTGCAAGAGCCTGTTCTAAATCGCCGGCTTTTCTATGTATGTTTGATAGATGTTGAAATGCATTTAATCTATCTTCAACATTACTTGAGTGTTGTATTATAGTGTTTGAGTATTTCCGAGCGACAGCTATATTATCTTCATTATAAGTAATTTCAGAAAGTAACTGCAGCGCTACTATTTGTGATTCTTCTAATTTTTCAATTTTTGAGGTAGGCACCAATGGCTCTAAAATAGTTTTTGCTTCTTGATTCGCTCCTTTTAACTTAAGGTTCTCTGCTTTCCCTAAGTAAGCTTTCTGTACAATATCCGGTAAGCCTTGAAGTAACGGGATAGCTTTATCAAAGTATTTCTCAGCCTTGTCCAGTTCTTGCTTTTTATTTGCTACCAATCCTAAGTTAACAGCATAAAATCCAATTTTTGTAGAGTCTTCTCGCTCTAAAGCTATTTCATAGGCCTTGGTAAAGTATTCTTCGGCCTTGTCCATCTTCTCTTCTTTCATATACAAGATGGCTATATTATTGAGTACAATCATTTCATACTTTGCGTCCAATTCTTTTATAGCAATAGTATATGCCTCTAGGTAGTTGTCTAACGCTTCCCCATAGTCAAGCATGGAATAATAATTAGCACCTATATTATTAATGGCCAAAAACTGTTGTTTATCCCAGTTGTTATCTCGTGCCATAGACTGAGCTTTCACCAGTAGCTCAAGCGATTGTGTATGCTCTTTTTCAAGCATAAGGTTAACTCCTTTTCTAATAAGACTATCACAGGTAGCTAGGTTGTTTTCTTGTGCAACACTAGACAAAGGGGCCCATAACAATATGAGTAACCATACAAAAAGTTGTTTGTTCATTCAGTCTGCTTTAAAAGGCAAAATTAACTATAAAGATTTTGTTTTTATAACACCAAGACCGTGTGGCATATTGTTATAGATAAACACGAATTTGTTACTATTGATACGTGTAGGAAAATATTCTCAAGTACGACGGGGTTTAAACCCTTAAAATTATTTACTTTTAAAGTATTCAAAACCTACACACTATCCCCTACTTTTTTTAGTGATTTTTTGGTGCCTCATTACTTTATGTAAGAAGCCTATTTAACTGTAATGGTTTATAGTCTTAATAATACGCAAGTAATTTGTCAATTAGTAATAACTAAATATAAACACTATGAAACAAGTAAACGCTCTTTTACTTACCCTAACGGTACTATTATGTTGTAGTAGCGGTGTATGGGCACAGGAAATGAAAGTAAAAAAACACGAGAACCCCGAATGGGTACGCATTGCATATGTGAAGTTTAAACCCATGATGAAAGATAAAGCAAAAGGCATTATCAAAGATTATTTTATGAAAGCTGGTCAAAATAGTGGTACACAACAACCCATGTCATTCGATTTAGCTTCTGGCGAGTATGATATGATTGTTGTTTTCCCATTAGAAAAAGGCATAGAAACCTTAAACTATGAAATGACCGAAGATGATGTAAAGTGGATGGGTGAAATGAGTAAGCTTACCGGTGGCCCTGATAAGGCTATGGCTAAGATGCAAGAATTTTATTCGTATGTAGCTAAAATGGATAGTGATATTGCTATGAAAGAGTAACACTCCATATTTATTAATTTAGTGAAAACAGGTCGTTAATTTATTTTAATGGCCTGTTTTGTTTTATAAACACTTCACTATATAGATAACTTCCCTACTAACCTTAAATAATACGTTGTACCTTTAAGGAAGAAACAATGAAAGCCTTTTTTAAAGATATATTTGAGTATCATAAACATTACAATCAAGTATTGATCGATGTTTTTAGGGAGCACACAACAACTATTAGTGAGCGCTCTATACCTCTACTTTCTCATTGCATCAATGCCCATCAAGTATGGAATTCACGTATATTGTCCACTAACCCCTTACCAGTTTTTAAAGAGCATTCCCTTGAAAAGTGTTGGGCATTGAACCTTTCTAACCACAATGATACCCTAAACATTCTTTCTGAAAAAGACCTCAACAGCCTCGTTGCTTACACCAATACTAAAGGACATACGTACACCAATTCTGTTCAGGATATTTTGTTTCATATAGCCAATCACTATACACATCACAGAGGGCAATTAATTTCAGATTTAAGGCAACACGGTATTGAGCCTCCAATAACCGATTTTATCTTTTATAAACGATAATAGCTCTAACAATACACGTTCACGCCCCTATTTCATTATAGGGTTTCACCTAAAACAAAAACCTCCCAATATTGGGAGGTTTTTATATGTGCTACTTATTTTCTACTTAATCTAGAAAGGTAAAATAGACATAAGGATAATATTTAAAGTTACTTCGCTATCGGCAGTAACTTCAATATTTTCAAGGTCTATAGACCCATCAACTTCTGTTTCTACCATACCTTCAAATTCTAGGTTACCATCACTATCAGTATCTGTAAAGCTGGCAAAATGTACTTCATAGTTATTTGCTTCTAAAAAGTGCAGTGAAAAATCCTGACTTCCTTCAGCTACAACACTACTTGTTACAGCATTGCTAAAACGTACACCACTAGCATTTGTTTCTGCTTCGGTTTCTGTAAAAGTACCAGCTTCATAAGCATATGCTACCATCACACCATCTTGATTATTGGTATCGTTGGTTACCGAACCGGAAACCATTCCTGTACTTATCGTGTTTACAGCACGAACACTGCTGTTTAATTGTGTCTCAGCAGCAAAATTATAGCCTCCGTTTGCTTCATCGGTTACAATGGCCTTACGTAGGTCAACATCTAATACCAGTTCGTTGGTATCTTGTGCTGCCACTTCAACTGCATCGTCTATACTTATGGTTGCATTTGCTGGATCTAAAGTTACTTTCGTGCTTCCATCTACTACTACATAGTTAGCAGGGCTGTCGCCGTTTGCATCACTATCGGTAGCCAATATTAAATCAATATTGGTATAAGTTTCAGCCTCTAGGTCTAGATCGCCCAATAATTGTGTTTGTCCATCGGTCAATGCACTTAACTCTATTGTGGTCTTTTCAAAACCAGATAAGCTTTGCCCATCTATCTGCACATCGGCTATCGTTACAAATACGGCATCAACCTCTGCGTTGTCAATAGGCGCATCGGTAATATATACTTGTGCGTTGTAATTTTGAGCATCAGGATCGCCTGATGAATCATCCTCTGAACAGGAAACGAATAAAAAAGCCATAACGGCTGTCATCATCGAAATAAAAATTGCTTTTGTTTTCATAGTCTTCATTTTTAAGTTTTACTTGTTAGGTTTATAATGGTTATTACAAAAAACACATGTTGTTTTCTTTCGTGCTTTTTGCAAACAACCACAGCAAGTGTAGGGGAAAATTATACTCAACAAAAACAGCTTTAACGAATGTTTAAGAGCAGGGAAAAATAGCCTTATCCTTGTAAACTATTTTATATCAATCACTTATACGGGTTATGTTTTTACAATCGTTGTAATTTCCCTTTTTATAAGTAATTAGAGTAATTTCACTGCTTTTTTTCGACCTCAGCACCCCAAGATATAGCAATAACAAGCTCTGTAGCACTTTAAACAATTATAATTGGGGTTTCTTAAATAACGCAAGTTTAACAACTTACTTACGCTAATTTTAGGGATCTATTAAGAGAAACGAAGCTCCTTTTTAAAAAACATCTTTTCTGTTTTATCATGAAGTATCGGTAGAAATGATAGATAATACATAATGCTATAGCGAAAACACTAGCATAAAGTAGTTTTCTTCGACTTTACCCCTAGTCTTGTTCGACTTTTATACGTAAAATGGGGACTTAACTCGAACAAAAGTCGAAGAACACTCGAAGAAAATTAGGACAAAACCTGAGTAAAATAATAACAAAAAGCTTCTGTTTTTACTAAAACAGCTTGAAAATAGGGGCACGCTTGTAAATTAACTATGGTTATAGTATATTAGTAGTCTCCCCTATAATACTAACACATATCTATACTAAACACACAAAACCTATACATAGCATGCGTATTGAGCTTGCTAAAAGCGGAAAAAGTGTTGATATAAACAAGTTACCATTAATTTAAAGCAACATATGAAATTGGGATTAATATTTGGAATTATAATCGGTCTTATCGGATTTGGACTCTTTGCCAAAACGAAAAAAAACAATGCTGAACCTGTAAGTAAAGTGTCTGCAAAAGAATTTGTTGCTGAACTTGAAAAACTAGGGTATTATAAATATGCCGACAAAAAGAATATCGATAGTCTAAAAAATGATCTAATTGAAAATTACGACCCATCAAATGAATTAGTTTCTATTTGGGACGATGACACAGGTGTTCCTTTGGATTATAGATACTATTGGTGTGATGGAGAAACTGTTTACGAACAAGGTGGATTTATCGAAATGCTAGAACAAGTTAAGCCGACTTTTGATAAAATTGGATTGACAATAAAAGTAAGTGACCATTTTGAGGAATGGGATGATAAAAATAAATGGCTTAATCACCGAATTACAATAAACGGAACTGAATATGTAATTTTTAAAAATTTTAAGGAAACTGGCTGGGGAGAAGCAGTTATGCGATTTGCAGAAATAATTAATGCAGAAGCCGAAAAGCAATCTATTGATGAAAGAATATTTCTAGCTTCGGGTGGAAATGATGGACGGCTAATTTTCTTAACCGATGAATTATACAAATATATTTATAGTGTTTATAGTAATAAAGAATGGAAACCATTAGAGATTTCTGAATGGACGAAAGCGATGGGAATTAAACCAATGAAAACGGAATAAAAACTAATGGTAACAACGTATATAGCTCATAGCTAGTTAGTTGCCTGAACGAAGTTAAGGCATATTTGGAAAGTCGCCAAATTTTTAAATTTGACGATTTGCAATAAAAAAGATAAATAGTAAAATTTAAAAATTCGGCTTGTGTTAAACCGAATGGTAGTCGCTTTTTTTCAGCCCTACTGTTCTTATACACAACCGTTGCCCACAATTATGAAAAAAATAATACTAACATCAATATTGATATTCATTTTCAATTCTGTTTTCTCTCAAAACCTAATTGACGAAAAATACTATTTTGTGAATGGAAATGAGCTTTTTGGAATAAAAATAAGTAATGATTCAATTTTTGAACTTAAATGTAATTCTGATTTCCAATGCGCTGTCCGAAAAAGATTCAAGATTTTAAAAAATAAAAAGATTGGGCAGAAACAAATTTTTGCGATAGAAAGACTTGATTCGATGCGATTAACATCGAACCCAATTCCAAAAGACCGTTACAGGATAATTGGATTTGAAAAAATTGAGAAAGGTAAATTGAAATTCGTAAATGAAGCGAAATCATATACTCTTGATTCGCTTTCTAAAATTCCATTTGAAATCCAGTTTATAAATGACAAATTCGGCTTCACATACTACACGGAATCGTTTTTAACTGAATTAGAAACTGATTATACGATTAATGCTGAACAGTTGGAAAAGATAACGTCTAATTTTGAAAATTATATCGAGTTATTAGAACTTTATGAAAACACAAAAACTGGTGATATGTACGCAACTGGAATTATAGCGGAATTAATAGCAAAGGAAATGATAAAATTAAAGTTGAGTCCATTACTGGCGAGAAACAGAATTGAAGAAGCATTAGAGAAATAACTGTGTACAACAATGTATAAAAATAATTGCGGTTTAGTGCTTAATCAGAGGTCGTTGCGTGTTTGCTACATTACCAAGAACTATGGGAATATTTGATTTTTGGAAGAAAAAACAAAACTCTGAATTAAACACAGAGGAAATTCCTTATTATAACAAAATAACGATTGGCTTACAGAATAAAACGCAGGCTGAAAAAGGAACTGTTGAGAAGTATTGGTTTGAAAACGAAAATATTGGACTAAAGAGAACCTTGTTTCATCGGATTTCAATTCCGTTAAGGCCATTTGACTCTGGTATTGAATACGAATCGCAACCTGTTGAAACCATAATGATTATTGAGTGGATGAATTTGAATTTATCGAATCCTAATGAATTGGATGGAATATCAATTCAGACTGATAAAGATTCGGAAACAGAAGCTTCCATATATATTGGAAATGTACATAATCCTTTTGATATTCTTGAGCTGACTTTGAATAAAATTGACGAAAGAAATTACAGAGTAATCGGAAAAATAATGATTGATTTCGAACACGAAATGGTAGCTAATAATGAAACTTTCGAATTTGATACAACAATTGAGTTTAATAAAACTGAATAATAAAAATAACGTTGCACAACAATGTATAACCGCAATTACGGCGGATTCGACTACGTCCGAATCCACTCGGAATTGCTAACGTCAGTGCTTAACTGAAAAACATTAACTTTAAAACGGTAACTGATGGTTATACCAACCGGTAGACTTTAAAGAAAAACTAAATCAATAATATATTATGAGAAAAATCAGAACTCTACTTGTACTTTTTGGACTAATTTTCATTAGTACCATTTCATTTGCACAAGAAGAAATTGACTATTTAAGTTATTTTCCAAAAGTAAAATACAATGCTAGAGTTGCTGCAAGTAACACATCAGACGATGGCACTTCTTTTGAAAAAATTGTTATTGACGGATTTGATTCTAGAGTTCCATTCTACGTTATTAAACCAGAAATTAATAAAACAAACAAGTTCGTTATTCTGCTTCACGGCATAACTGGAAGTAAAGAAAATTGGGTTAATCCAACATCAAGCCTTTCTACAAAATATGTGAAATTAAAAGATTCACTAGTATCTATCGGCTATAACGTTATTATGCCTGATGCTAAATATCACGGAGAACGAAGTTATGAAGCCGACTTTGCATCACCAATTTCATTTTTCTCAACACAAGATGTACAAAAAATACACAACCTTTGGTCAACTAGTGTTAAAGATGTCAGAGTAATAATGGACTATATGCAATCACTTTCAAAAGAGGAGCGGATTACTTTTGATGTAGTTGGGTACAGTATGGGTGGATTAATGGCTGTTTATTTAAACTCGGTTGATGACAGATTGAAGCGCATAGTTGTTTGCGTAGCACCTTTGGGAAGTACTATTAAGGCTGGTATGAGTTTAGGACTCAATGAGGAGAACGCTAAAAAGGTGGGGGAACACTTTTCAAGTGAAATATATGCCCCATTACAAAAAGCACCTATTACTTTACTTATGGGAACAAAAGATAGTTGGTATACTGAAAAGGAGGCACAAGATTTTTATAATAATATCGAGATTAAGGCCAAAACATTGAAATTCTATGAATCAGGACATTATTTACCTGAAGAATTTATTTCAGATGTTATTAAGTCATTAAATAAAAAGTAAAAACTTCTACACAACACATGTATAATTCATTGCTAATACAAGCTTGCTTACGATAATTCTCACAGATCTCTATTCGATTTATACTTGCTAATTTAGCTACTTAAACAACACAACTAATCTTCTACAAACACATTGTGCCTCATTATTTAAACAACCTATTTCATTTAAAATCATATCTTTAGAGAAATTAACCGCTTGTGATAAAATTCTTTAGAAAAATTAGACAAAAACTACTGGCTAAAAATAAGTTCAGTAAGTATCTAATTTATGCTATTGGAGAAATTGTACTGGTTGTAATTGGAATTTTGATAGCACTTTACATCAATAATATAAATACTGAAAAACAAGACTCTATTACGCTAAATGGATATCTAAATAACATAGCTGAAAACATAAAATCGGATCAAGTAAATCTTGAATATATTACTGCTTTTAGAGACAGTTCAGTAATTGGCTCAAAGTATTTTATGAAGATGATTGAACAAGGGTCTAAAGAGCAATACACAACATATTTTTCTACATACTTCAAATTTAATCCTTGGCTTGACGAATCTTTTCAATCTAACCAAAGCGGATTTGAAGCTTTAAAAAATTCAGGTTATTTAAACAAAATTCAACAGACTGATTTACAAACGGAATTATATAAATATTACAGTTTAGTCCAAAAAATTAAAGATGAAGAACAAAGTCTCAACAACTTTATGGAAGAGATGGAATATGATATGTATAAGAATAATATTGTACAAAAAACAAAACCGATAATTAGAAAACTTTTTAGGAAAATAGAAACAGAAAAAGATATTACTGAATTACAGGAAATTTTGAATTATCCAGCTTTCGTTGGCAGTCATTCAAGAAATGCAGGAACAGACTATATGAATGAGCTCTATGAACAGTTAACTGTAGCCAACAACAGCCTTATGAATGAAATTGAAAAAATAACGAAAGGCTAATAATATGCAATATGTTCTAATTGCTTTGCACAGCTTATGTAAATTTATTTAGCAACAACCTAAAACTAACCAAAAATGGGAAAGACTACGAGAAGAAAATTTATAATCGGAACTTTATCCATACTCGGAGTTATTGGGTTAAGTGCGTGGCTTGGAAAACGAAAGATATTGACTTGGATTGTTAGACAAGACAATGATAGTGAGCCGAAAATGACGCTAACACCAAATATTGATGATGATATTTGTGTGTTGTCATCACCTATTTCAGAAGGACCTTATTATCTAAAGTCACCTTTGCGAACTGATATAAGGGACAGCAGAAAAGGGAAAACCTTACACCTTAAATTTCAAATAGTTGATTATCCAAGCTGTAATCCCATTGAAAATGCAGTCGTGGAAATTTGGCAATGTGATGCTGATGGCAACTATAGTGGATATATAGAAGGAATAGGGCATAATATATGGGAGTCAGCCAAACAAATGGAGTTTGGGAAAAAGCAACATGTTGAGCCAAGTAACGAATCTACCTATCTGCGTGGTTATCAAAAAACTGATGTAAATGGAAATGTGGAATTTACCACGATAGTTCCTGGTTGGTATGACCCAAGAGTTCCCCATATACATTACAAAGTAATATTAAATGACAAAGAACACTTGACAAGTGAATTGTATTTCGAAGAAGAGTTTTGTAATGAATTATTTACTTCTGTTGAACCTTACAACCAATATGGAGAATCGCCTTATGATTTTAGGAATGACAAGTCTCTGGCAAATGTGAAAGAAGGAACCGGACTTATATTAAACCCTGAAAAGAAATCGGATAATACCGTTCTTGCAACAGCAAAAATTGGAATTAAACTATCATAAAAGGCAGTTGAAAACACCGTGTATAATTGATGGTTGTACGTATTGCATACAAATGCACACGCAAGAAGCACTGGACCGTGGAGAAATAAAAGAGTGATTGTTTTTGCTCCGTGCTTGGAAAGAAATGAATATATTTTTAAAAGAAAAAGAATTACGAAAACTGAAAAAGCTGAGCTGATAAAAGACTAGCAGCTATTGTAAACCGTATTTAAAAGTCGTTGGTGTTTGCTAAAGCAAAGTCGAGAATCTCGTAAAGAATGCTATTAATTAATTAAACTTAGTTATTTTTATCGCTAAAGATTATTTTTATTGAAAACGAATAATACAAGTTACTGGCGCCGAAAACTACACGAGATTATTGCAGAGGCGGACACTCCAATGGGCAAATTGTTTGATGTCATCTTGCTCATCCTGATTTTACTCAGTGTTCTTTTCGTTATGATAGAAAGTGTAAAAGGGCTGCCCGAAAAAGTTTATGACGTTTTATATATAGGTGAATGGGTAATAACCATCTTCTTTACTTTTGAGTATATTGCGCGCATTGTTACCACAAAAAAGCCTACAACTTATATCTTCAGTTTTTATGGAATTATTGATTTTTTATCGACCATTCCTCTTTATCTTTCTTTTATCCTGGTTGGAAGTAATGTATTGATTACAGTAAGAGCGCTACGTTTACTTCGGGTATTTAGAATATTAAAAATTACTCGCTACATCGGCGAAGCCAATAAATTAAAAAAAGCGCTCAACGACAGTCGCCCAAAAATCTTGGTGTTCCTTTTCGCCGTATTGATTGTAGCAGTTATTTCTGGTACACTAATGTATTTAATTGAAGGGGAAGAAAGTGGCTTTAACAGCATACCTGTGAGCGTCTATTGGTGTATTGTGACCCTTACTACTGTAGGCTTTGGCGATATTGCTCCAGTCACGCCCTTAGGGCAATTTTTAGCAACCGTTATTATGATTTTAGGTTACGGAATTATCGCTGTTCCTACGGGTATTGTGAGTGCTGAATATGCCAGTAAAAAAGATTATGTACACGTAAATACACAATCTTGTAGAAATTGTGGTGCCCAAAGACACCGTGACGATGCTAAGTTTTGTCATAAATGTGGAGAGGACCTTCATCCAGAAAACATTAAAAAGAGTTAATGTCTTTTCAACAACCCACCCTTATTTGTGTAGTTGGCCCAACTGCCATTGGGAAAACCAAATTAGCCATTGAAATTGCTAAAGCGTTCAATACTGAGATACTTTCAGCCGATTCTAGGCAATTTTTTAAAGAAATGACTATCGGCACCGCCGTTCCTTCTTCTGAAGAATTAGCTGCAGCCCCGCATCATTTTATTCAAAACAAAAACATTTTTGAACCGTATAGCGTTGGTGATTTTGAAACAGAAGCACTTCAGTTATTAGATCGTTTATTTTCAAGCAAAAATGTAGTTGTAATGGTTGGCGGTTCAGGATTATACGTCGATGCCGTAACAAAAGGACTGGATGAATTTCCAAAGATTTCTAAAAAAACAAGAGAGCAGCTAAATTCTGAATTAGAAGAAAAGGGATTAGAAGCCCTACAAAAAGAATTAATAGAGAATGATCCTATTTATTATGAAAAAGTAGATCATCAAAATCCACACCGCATAATCCGCGCTCTAGAAGTTATCCGTACTTCAGGAAAACCATATTCCTCTTTCTTAAATCAAGAAAAAAAAGAGCGCTCTTTTAAAACGCTGTATGTAGGGTTAACTGCTGATCGTGAAAAAACTTACGACCGTATCAATAAACGGGTTGATATCATGATGGAAGCAGGTTTATTAGAAGAAGTTGAAAAACTAGAGCCCCATAAAAACTTAAACGCCCTGCAAACAGTTGGTTATCGTGAACTGTTTGACTATTTAAAAGGGAATAGTACCTTAGAAGAAGCTGTTTCAGAAATAAAGAAAAATACCCGCAGGTTTGCAAAACGGCAAAATACATGGTTCAAAAAAAATGAATCCATTTTGTGGTTTGATTATACAACGGCTACTTCAGAAATAATTAAAAAAATAAAATTAAAAAACGCCCTTTAAAAAGGGCGTTTTTTCACTTATACACTATCTTAATTAATTGTCAACTTCGTCTTTAACGACTAAACGGAATCCTTCTCCGTGAATATTGATTATTTCAACACCATCGTCTTTTCCTAGGTATTTACGCAGCTTTGCAATGTAAACATCCATACTTCGTGAGGTGAAGTAATTATCATCTCTCCATATTTTTGTCAAAGCCAATTCACGTGGCATTAAATCGTTTTTATGCAACGCCAATAGACGAAGTAATTCGTTTTCCTTAGGGGAAAGTTTTATTGGATCTTCATCATTATAGGTTAAAAAGCGAAGCTTAGAGTTTAAATGGAAATTTCCTATTTCAAACTCAAATTGTTTGCTGTCTGCAATACTATCGGTCGCTTTTCTTTGAATGATCGCCTTTATCTTCATCAACAGTACTTCACTGTCAAATGGTTTGTTTAGGTAATCGTCTGCCCCTACTTTGTACCCTTTAAGTACATCTTCTTTCATCGCTTTTGCGGTTAAGAAAATAATAGGGATATCTTCATTTTTCTCACGAATTTCCTTTGCTAAGGTGAAACCATCTTTATAAGGCATCATCACATCTAAGATACATAGATCGAAATCGTCCTTTTTAAATTTTTCAAAGCCTTCCATACCATTTTTGGCGTGGATTACTTCATAATCGTTCATAGCAAGGTAGTCTTTTAAAACTGTCCCAAAATTGGGATCGTCCTCTACCAATAAGATTTTTTTGTTTTCAGTTTCCATAATTTAAGATATTAAGTGTATTTTTATTATAAAGGTACTTCCCTTTCCTTTCTCACTTTCCACATATACTTGTGCATCATGGTCATCAAGTATTCGTTTTACGTAAGCTAGTCCAAGTCCGTGCCCTTTTACATTGTGTATATCACCGGTGTGTTCCCGGTAAAATTTTTCAAATATTTTCTTTTGGGTTGTTTTGCTCATCCCCATTCCCTGATCACGTATTTTTAAAATGATGTAATCTTTTACATTTTCAGTGTAAACATCAATTTTGGGTGCTTCTTCAGAGTATTTTATAGCGTTGTCCAGTATATTGACAACAACATTAGTCAAGTGCGATTCGTTGGCCAAAACAGAAGATTTTAAAGCTCCCAAATGGCTTGCCACATACCCACCACGATCTTCTACAATCAGCTCTACGTGTGTAATGGCATCATTTATTACGTCATGTAGTTTAATGCGCTCTTTTGGCAAGTCCAGTTCATTCTTTTCAAGCTTTGAAATACGCAACACATTCTCTACTTGGGCATGCATACGGCGATTTTCATCACGTATCATTTTTAAGTATCGCTGTAAAAACTCCTTATTATCTTTAACCTTCGGATTTTTTAGAGAATCCAATGCAAGGTTAATAGTGGCAATAGGGGTCTTAAATTCGTGTGTCATATTATTGATAAAGTCAGATTTAATTTGTGATATCTGTCTTTGTTTAAATATTTGTGATAAGGCACTCGCATACGCCAGTACAATTACCGCTGTAAAAATTAAAGAGAGTACTGCCATTCCTAAAATTGAATTAAGCACTACCTTTTCTTTTTCTGAAAAATTTACATACAGTTGGTATCCATTCAGCTCATTATCGTTTTTAAACAATGGAACTACATAAGTACTTTCAGGATTCAATGTAAAGTTATTTGAACGTACTTTCGTTGCTAAATTATTACTGTAAACAGCATATTCAAATTTTGAATCTACCCCTCTATCGTTTAACTCTTGAGCAATTAAATTTTCAATTTCGTTTCCATCAACTCTTTTATGCAATGGTACTTTCGACGAAATATTAAAATATGCATTTTCAAACTGGTTGCGTTCAAAATCTTTTAGTCTATTAAAAGACACTTCATTAGATTCTGAAGGGTTTTCCCCATCAACCCCTGGGTTTATTCTTGTTGTCTTTTTTCGATTGGTTAATCTTTTAAATTGGATACTGTCAAAATCCATATCCAAAAAACTAGAAGACAACTTATAATCTTCTTCTAATATCCCGTCGGAATAGACAAAAATTTCGTTTGTCCTGTCGTTTTTGGTTTTATAAACTAATTCACTAAAATTTACATTGTCAGGAACTTCAAGACTGTCAACATATTTACTGTAAACATTGTAAAAGTCTTCTATTTCCCTGTCTTTAATCTGCTTGGTAACAGAAAAAAGCGTTTGCTGTACATTAAAAGTAAACTGTTCTTCTTTGGTTTGATATGAATTCGCAATCCAGTATCCTTGCACGAACATAATTCCCAGCAGCGACAAACTCATTAAGGCTATAAGTAAGGCGAATAGCTTTTTATTCATAGCCCAAAAGTAAGATTTTAACATTTAGCACAGTTTTCATTTAACCAAATGTTAACAAAAGATAATATTCAGGTCTATTTTGCAGTATTTATAAGGTATTCATGAACTTTTATAACTTGTTCTTTGGTGGCATCTATGTCGGTATTTTCAATGACAAAATCTGCTAATTTAATCTTTTTTTCGTCAGGCCATTGGTTGTCCATACGGGATTTAATCTCCGCTTCGGTGGTATCATCCCTTTTTAAAATGCGGTCTATTCTGGTTTCTTTGGGAGCTGTGACTAATATAGTATAATCACATTCTTTATAACCTCCATTTTCAAACAATATAGCTGCTTCTTTTATGCAGTAAGCTTCGGATTGTTGTTTTGCCCAGTTTTTAAAATGTTTGGCCACTTGCGGGTGTATTACTTTATTTACTTTTTTTAGAAGTTCAGCATCATTAAAAATTTGATCGGCAACATATTTTCGGTTTAACCCATCTTCGTTATATGCTTTATCACCCAGTATTTTAAGTAATTCTGCTTTTATTTCTTCTGAGCTATTTGTGAGCTTTTTGGCTTCGATATCTGCAATATAAATGGGGATGCCCAACTCATTGAACATTGTTGCAATTGTTGTTTTACCACTACCAATACCTCCTGTTAACCCTACTGTTTTCATTCTTTAGATTCTTGCTTGAAAATTAAAAAGTCTATTTTCTTATCTTTTATCTCAACGTCGCGAATACCAGCAGGTTTTTTTGAGAACTGGGTCAACATAAAATTTTCCTTTTCATTCTTTTTTGAATAATCACAAAATAATCTAAAATCATTTTTAGAAACTGTATTAAAGTCTTTTACAGGAATATTAAAGCTCACCTTAGTGACTTCTGGAATTAATTTGATGATAGTCTCTCGCGGCAAATTAATTACTTGAATGGGTAACGTTATTTCTTTTTGAGTAAACTCTTGAACGTTTAAGGAAATTGATACTTCTTGTGGCGACACAGATAGCGAAGTGCCTTTGGGCACCTCAAGCTCTATGTTTTCAGAAAAATCTGTATCAATGTTTTTATAGGTCTCTCCTTTTGTAGTAATCGAGTCAACTTTTTTTACTACTTCAGAAGGTCCTGATATTTGAACCGAATCTGGTTTGACCTGAAGCGTATCTAGGCTCATAAAACCCCTTTTAAAAGTAATTTCTGCCTTTGAAAAGACAGGTATCTTCTTTGAAACCAAAATTTCAAGATTTACTTTCAAAGAATCTAATGATACATTTTTTACTGAAAGGTTTTTATTTAACTGTCCAGATATCAGCCCAATTAATTGAGCATCTGGAATAGCAACGGTTTTATGCCCTTTTGTATAATAATCTGAAATGTTTATGTTAATTACAGGCTGTTTCAGTCTATAATAAAAAAACTCAAATCCATTTGTAGTAAGATCAAAAGAAACTTCTTCAGGGTTGTTTTCTGCCAATAAGGTTTCATTAGGAATGCTTTTGTACCGTATTGATGCATCAACAGTCGCTGTGTACTCCCGCGAAAACTTTGTGAGTACCCAAAATAAAACAGCCAAAAAGAGAAAGATCACAAATTTTTTAATCTTACCAGTATTATATTTTCTTTTTGGGTTTGCTGCCATTCTATTTAAGTATTTAGTTAAAGAACAATTTAGGGAATTGTTTTTGAGGGTCTCTATTTAACAAACCAATATAATAACTGGACTTTAAAAAAGCGATACCATATCCAAAAAACTGTATAAACAAAGCTACAATAGATAATAACCCAATAAATAAGCTTTTATTTTTTATTGCTGAACCTGTACCTACCAATAAAGTGTAAAATGCCAATGGTAATATAGCAAACCCGTTAATTAAAAAAGTAGAAAGGATTGATATTATAACAAAGAACACAAAGCAAGTAGGGAACCAAAATGTAATTTTAGACGAATTGGGGTGCCATTTGCTTAGTATAGGTCTCACCAAACCAAACTTTTTTACTTGTGTATAAAATTTTTGCCACGAAATACGGCGTTTATGAAATACATAAGCATTGGGAATAAACGTGGTTTTAAATCCATTTTGCAAAATTCGGTGTGAAAGATCAGGGTCTTCCCCTGGGTGAATTTTTCCATAACCTCCCGTTTTTAGAAATGCTTTTTTTGAAATTCCCATATTAAAACTTCTGGGCTCAAAATTGGTTATACTGTTTTCACTTCCACGGATGCCTCCCGTTGTAAAAAAAGAAGTCATTACATAGTTAATAGCTTTTTGTAAATCTGTAAAGTTTTCGTGGGCAGCATCTGCTCCCCCATAACAATCAAAATAGTTTTTTTTAAGAAATGCTTCAACGGTAGTTAAGTAATGTGAAGGAAGCAAGCAATCTGAATCTAATATGATAAAATAGTCGCCTTTTGCTTTCCCCATCCCAAAATTACGTGATAATCCGGGGCCTGAATTTTCTTTATAGAAATATGAAATATTCAATTTTTCAGAAAACTTATTTACAACAACCTCACTGGATTTTGAAGAGCCATCCTCCACTATTACAATTTCATAGGGTTTATTATAGTCCAGTAATGTAAAACTTTCCAAAAGCTCTTTAACTTCTTCTGGACGGTTGTAAACAGGGATTATAAAGGAAAAATGGATATTCATCGCACAAATGTAATGAATAAAAAAAAGCCATCCCGTACTAGCCGGGATGGCTTTTAAACTTATTTGAAAAAATTATTACCTTTTAATTACTTTATAAGTTCCAATTTCTCCATTTACAGAAACTTTCATAATGTAGGTTCCTGTACTCAAAGCAGAAATATCTAGTTCTGTAGTTACATTTCCAATAGTTTGGTCAACTACTTTTTGACCTAAGATATTGTAGATGGCTACATTCTCAATATTATCTATTGCTCTTAATGTAAGAGCATTATCTGCTGGGTTAGGATAGTAAGAGAATCCGTCAATAGTATTATCTTCAACACTTAACAAAGTTCCATCTATCGTAATATCAGTTCTACCACCTGTATTTACAACAAACACATAATATGTTTGTCCTGCAGTAGTATTGATAGTACTTGATGTTCCTGGAAGACATTGATTGGTAACTTGCGCTACCAATGTAAGGTCTGTTTCTGAAGCATTCTCATCTGGTGCTTCAAAGAAAGTTACCACACTTGCTCCTGCAGGGGAAGTAATTGTCGCTGTAGCTTCTCCATCTCCTACTGGAGTAAAGTTATACCAAACACCGTTTGCACCATCAATATTACACCCTGTTGGGTTACCGCCTTCAGTAGTTGCTGCTGGCATAGGTACATCTGGATCTGTATAAGGAATTCCTATTTCATCCACATCAATAGAGTTTGCAATCATATCGTTTGGTGGTGGTACAGGAAGACAATCTACATTTAATGAGTAGTTTCCAGTAGCGCCTCCAAATCCGTGTACTAAAACATAGTATGTTGTACCGTCACCATCTCCTTGGAAAGCAACTTCAGATTGTAATCCAGTAGTTCCACAAGCGTCATCATTACCTCCTTCACAAACTAATGTTCCGCAGTCTCCTGAATAAACAGACAACTTAGTGTCGTAATCAGAATCACAAAGTGAAACAGTATAATCTGTAACAAGACCTGAATCATCTGTAAAAGAATACCAAACGCCTGGAGCTGTAATAGAAACACCACTACATTCTGGAGCACCACTATCTGGAGTAGCACCATCTGTTGAACCAGTAATAGTTTCACCACAAGCTATCGGCAATGCACCTTCACATACATCATTCTCAAGAGCCATTTCGCATGTTACATCTAAGCTAAAGTTACCTGAAGAGGTACCAAAGCCTTCTACCATAATTAAATAAGTTGAAGAACCATCTGAATAGAATGATACTTCAGATTGTAATCCACAAGAATCATCGTTAAATGCAATTTCATTGGTAAGGTCACAAGAGTCATAAACGCGTACAGCTGAATCATAATCAGTTCCGCCTCCACAAAGTGAGATTGTTACTACTTCTGCATCACCACTTCCTGTGTAAGAGAAAAATTCATCTGGCGCGTCATTTCCTCCTGAATCTGTATCACTAACAGTCTCTCCATTGATGCTATCACCACAAGACAATGCTACTGCAAATTCGCAGTCGTCATTAGATGGTGGTATACATATTGACATAGAGAATTGCAATACTTGTCCCGTATCGCCCCCTGCGTCATCACAAACTTTTAAAATCCATTCACCAGAAATACTTTCACCATCAAGAAGATCATTAAATGACCCTCCTACAGGAGCATAAGGCCCCATATTAAATGGCGCAGTTGCAGCTGAAATATCAGCACCACCGTCTTCAAAAACAGTTCCGTTGTATGCATCACTGCTACTTCCACCTAAATCTTCGGCAAGCACTACTTCAATTCCAGAAGGTGACACTAATGAGATATCAAGGTCTGAAGACCAAGTATGCGCAATATCTATTGTTACATTATCAAAAGTTGCTGTTTCACCAATGGTACCAAATTCTGTAACAGTAATTGGAATTTCATTTGGTGCATTAGCACAATCTGCTGTGGAAGTATCTCCTCCATCAATATCAAAAGGAACCGCTGTTGAGTCGTACGCTGTACTATCACAGTTTATAGGCTCTGGGTTAGCATCTGGAAGAGCCACCCAAGCATACTGCGTTAAAGTCCCTGGCTCCATTCCACCAATTAATGTAGTAGCTCCTGTTGCAGTATCCACAGTACGTAATTCTGAATCGAAAAGAGTATTGTTAAAGGCTGTCATGTAAATTTGGTCTGTATTAACATCCCAAGTCATACCTTGTCCAAAAGCAGCATCAAAACCTATATTACCAATAGCTGTTGCAGCTCCTGTTGAAGTGTCTATAGAATAAAATGTGTCATCAACAATGTCATATGTAAAGGCATTTCCGTCACCGTCTATTGCCAAAGCAATAGCCACTGCACCAGTAGTACCTAGCGTTCCTATTAAACTAGTGGAAAGGCCTGAAACATCAATAGTATGAAGTTCAGTACTAGTTGTTGCATATAGCATTCCATCAACAGGATTAAACTCAAGACCTGTAACATCAGCCAACCCTATGTTTCCTAAAGAAGTATAGGTGCCAGATGTAGTATCTACCGAATAAAATTCACCAGTATTATCAAGTACATAAATTGTTTCTAAGTCATCAGGATCTGCGGCACCAGCACCTTCAAAATCAACTCCTACAGGTGCAGATGGGCCTAATGGGTTAAATACTGATGGATCTACAGGATCAAATGTTCCAACCATCGCTGCAGCATTTTCAACGGCATAAGCAACGGGATCATTATTTCCACCGCCACCGCCACCGGTAGCAAGGATTTCAACTTCCCAACCTAATCTGTTAATTACTCCAGAAGCATTATGCTCAAATGTTAATGAGCCCGATGTTCCTGAGAAAAGAGCAGATCCGTTAGATGCTATCATATCTGCTAAATCTATATCTCCTTCATTTATCCCTCCATCAGAGTTATCAAATAATATTGTTCCAGAAGTATCTGGGCCATCATAAATTTTTAGCCAATCGAAAGTTGCGAAAACGATAAAATCTAAAAACTCTATTTCAGTTGCACCATCAAGTGTTGTAGTGGTAACACAACTACAGTTTTCATAGTTTCCTGGGTCACCATCTGTATTAGTACCACCAGGGCCACCATTGTCATAGAAAAAATCTCCAACGGCTACAGGAAACGTTTCTGTCGCACCCGTAGTTGGGATAATGTCGGCCAATGAGGCTTTATGATTTTGTTGCTTGAAATATCGTCTTAATCGTTGACTTTCTTCAGAAGAAAAATAATCTAAGACACTTCCTGATTCATTAGACACTTTTGAAAGTCTTGTTAAAAGTGCTTCAATTGTAACTGAAGGTGCCGCTCTGGTAACATTTTTGGCAGCTTCAATTTCTTGTTGAGCATCATCACTTATTGATGATTGAATTACTTGTGCGTGTATGGTCAGTGTTAAACCAAACATTATGCACAAAAATGAGGTAATTTTTTTCATAATTTAAAATTAGAGTTTAGTTAATATTAGCTTAAAAGTATTTAAAAAAAATCTTAAAGACAAGGAAACCGACAGTAAAACAAAAAATGAACCTACTTATCTCCAGCTTTTTAACAAAAAAGACCCACACATCGTGTAGGTCTTTTGTTTTTTTATTAAAAATTACAAAGTCTTTCTACTCCTCAAAAGCTTCAATTACGGCATCACTTACCCCAACATTTGAAAAGCCTCCATCGTTGTATAAATTTTGAAGCGTTACCCGTTTGGTTAAATCGCTAAACAAGGTAATTGTATAATTAGCACAATCTATTGCTGTTGCATTGCCCAAAGGGGACATTTTATCTGCATACGATATAAAACCATCGAACCCTTTTACTCCTTTACCAGCTGTTGTAGGTGTTGGTGATTGCGAAATGGTGTTTACGCGTACTTTTTTATCTCTTCCGAAGAAATATCCGAAACTTCTAGCAATAGACTCTAAATACGCTTTATTATCTGCCATATCATTATAATCTGGAAATACACGCTGCGCTGCCATATAGGTTAACGCAACTATACTTCCCCATTCGTTCATAGCATCTTTTTTATATAATACACTCATTGTTTTATGAAAAGAAACTGCTGAAATATCCCATCCTTTATGGGTCCAATCGTAGTTTTGATCTGTGTAATGCTTTCCTTTTCGAACGTTAACAGACATTCCTATAGAGTGTAAAACGAAATCTAACTTTCCGCCCAATATTTCAGTTGCTTTTTCAATAAGGTTTTCTAAATCTTCCATATTGGTAGCATCTGCAGGAATGATTTCAGAGTTTGTTTTCTTTGCCAACTCGTTTATCTGTCCCATACGTAAAGCTATAGGTGCGTTTGTCAATACAAAAGTTCCGCCTTCTTCGTGTACACGCTCGGCTGTTTTCCATGCGATGGAATTTTCATCTAAAGCGCCAAAAATGATTCCTCGTTTTCCTTTTAATAAATTATATGCCATATCTAGTTGCTTAGGTTATTTTCAATGTTTTATTATGTAAATATACGTTTTAATTCAGTAATTCTTTAGCGTGCGCCAACGCAGAATCAGTTACTTTCTTTCCTCCTATCATTTGCGCGATTTCAACAATACGCTCTTCTTGTGTCAATGTTTTTAATCGAGTAACAGTAACATTATTGACGTCTTCTTTATACACCTTAATATGTTGTGCTCCTTTCGATGCTATTTGCGGCAAGTGTGTAATACTTACCAATTGCATGCCTTGGCTCATCCCATCCATAATAGCCGCCATTTTATTTGCAATCTCACCAGAAACCCCTGTATCAATTTCATCAAAGATAAGGGTAGGCAAGGTTTGATATTCTGCTAAAACTGCTTTAACGGCTAACATAATCCTGCTCATTTCTCCACCGGAAGCTACTTTCTTTATAGAACCCATTGTAGTGCCTTTATTGGCTGTAAACAACAACTCGAGAGTATCTGTTCCATTTTCACGAAGAGTTTCTGTATGGATTAATTTGAAGTCGAAACGCGCATTTGGCAATCCAAGTTTTGCTAAAATAGCTTCTAACTTTTTTTTCAATTTAGGAATTACCTTTTCACGAGAATTATGGATTAACCCACCTGTTTTTCTTACCTCACCTTGTAAAGTAATTACTTCTTTTTCTAGGTTCTCAATACGTGCATCCAGGTTATTCGTATTAGTGATACTAGTCTCTAGCTCGTTTTTAATATCCAATAATTCTGAAACTGTTGCAACATTATGCTTTTGTTGTAATCTATGAAGTGTTTGCAGCTTTTCATTAATTTCTAAAAGTTGCTGCGGATCAGCTTCTATTGACGTCGCTATCTGCTCGGTTTCTTCACTTAAATCATCTAATTCAATAATAACGCTGTTCAACCGTTCCCAAAGCGAATTATAAACCGAGCCATAGTTTTTTAACTGGTTCAATGCTGCCCGTGCTTCTTTTGCCGTTTCAAGCGTGCCTATTTGCTCTTCAGAAAATAACTGAACTACTTTTGAAAGTGTTTCCTGTATTTCTTCCGCATTACTCAAGGTTTCATAGGTTTCTTCCAAATCACCTTGATCAATACCTTCTAAATTTGCTTCTTCTAATTCGGTAAATAAAAAGGTGTTGTAGTCTATTTCTTTTGAAGCTTCGCTTTTTTCAATTTTAGCATTTTCTAAGGCTTCAGAAGTAGTTTTATAACGCTGTAATTGTTCAGAATATGTATTTAGTAAGGAAGAATTATCTGCAAGTGCATCTATTACTTTCATTTGATAATTTTCTTCAGCTAAAGAAAGTGTTTCGTGCTGGCTATGAATATCGACCAAGTGTGGGCCAACAGCCTGTAATTGTGAAAGTGTAACCGGCGTATCGTTTATAAATGCACGTGATTTTCCACTGGGTAAAATTTCTCTTCGAATGATGGTATGCGCATCGTAATCCAGATCGTTTTCTTCAAAAATAGTTTGTAATTTGAATTTTTCGATCGCAAATTCAGCTTCTATAACACACTTTTTTGAAGCATCTTTCATACTGCTCAAATCGGCACGTTTACCTAACACCAAGGATAATGCTCCTAAAAGAATGGATTTTCCCGCCCCCGTTTCACCAGTAATAATCGTCAGTCCATCGTTGAAGTCCATACGGATATCTTCAATTAAGGCGTAATTTTTTATGGAAATGGTTGTTATCACAGCTGTAAATCAAGTTAAGTTTCCAGTTATTCTAAAAGTAAAAATACAGTTTTGGAAACAACTTCTAATGTAAAATGGTTTTTTTACAACAGCAAGAAAAAAAGAAGTAGATTAAAATTTAATTTCGCTCCAATTACTACGTTTTGTAGGGGCCATTTTGTTTAAGTTTTCAACTAAATCTACAATATCGACATTAGGCCCACCACTAAATATACTCTGTATTTCATCACTTTTAGCATCAAAAAATGTACGTAATATATATGAGTTTGGTCGTCGGTTATTAATTTTTGCAAGTGTTTCGATAGCACCAATAATAGCTTGTTTTCCTTCTTTAGGGTTTTGCGACATTACATCTAAGCCTTTTCTATGGTAATCGTACATGGCAGTGTGAAATTCTTGATATACGTTTGAAAGCACTGCTTCATTATAACGGTAACGGGTTTGGGTACCATCGGTAGGTTTCCAGCCTGAAAAATTGCTAGAAGCAGCCGTATTTACTATTTGTTTGGCCGTTTCAAAATATTCCTGCCCGCCGTTAAGCTCAAAAGTATCTGCATCTAACCCAATAACAGTATATACGTGGTAAGCTATAACTGAAATTAAATTTGAATTAAAAGTATTTAAATTGAAATTCAGCGGTTGAAACTCAGTATAATCAAAACTGAACTGACGGTCATTATAGTTATAAATTGGCGTATCATACGTTGAATTAAACGTAGGCCTAGCCGCTTGAATTTGAATGGTTGCGGTAAAAGAATTCGATTCAAAATCTGAAATAATAATCGACATATTACAATCGATTCGCTCTTGGTTTTTATAAACCTTATTAGTCCAAGTAGTTGTGTTTATAAAATCGGTCAATTCTTGCTGAAGCGTTCTAAACACCTGTAAATTGGGTTGTCCCGTTTGTTCAGCGTCTACTACAACGGTACAATTAAGCTCTTGTGCTTGTGTAGAAAATGAAAGAGTAAGAACGGAAAGTATTAGTAAAAATCTACGCATCTATTTGTTGTATAATGTATTGTAAAATATCGTTTGCAACTTCGGTCTTTGGTTTAACAGTAAAAGCCTCTACTTTATTGTGTTTGTCGATTAAAGTCACTTTGTTCGTGTCTGCTTTAAACCCAGCTCCTTTGTCTTTGAGCGAATTTAAAACAATTAAATCTAAATTCTTTTTTTTCAGTTTGCTTTTTGCATTTTCAAGCTCGTTTTGAGTTTCCAGTGCAAAACCAGTTAAAAATTGATGTTTTTTTATTTCGCCTAACGACTTTAAAATATCCTGTGTTTTTTCTAACTGAATCGTCAATGTAGCATCATTCTTTTTTATTTTTTCTGAAGCAACATCCTTCGGTCTATAATCTGCTACTGCCGCACTTAAAATGGCAATATCACATGAAGCAAAATGTATATGGGCAGCTTGATACATTTCTTCTGCTGAAGTAACTGAAATCACCTCAACAAGACTATGATTTAAACTTAAACTCACAGGACCAGAAACCAATACCACCTCAGCACCTAGCTTTGCAGCTGTTTCAGCAATGGCATATCCCATTTTACCACTTGAATGATTGCCAATAAAACGAACGGGGTCAATGGCTTCATAAGTAGGCCCAGCTGTAATCAATACTTTTTTACCGTGTAAAGGTGATTTATTTTGAATATCTTTTTCTAGAAAAGAAACGATATGTTCAGGTTCTGCCATACGGCCTTTTCCTGTTAAACCACTTGCTAATTCGCCTTCTTCCGCAGGAATTTGAATATTTCCGAAGGAATTTAATTTATTGAAAGTTTCAGTTGTACTGGGATGTTTGTGCATGTCCAAATCCATCGCTGGAGTATAATAAACAGGACATTTAGCTGAAAGGTACGTAGCCAACAGTAGGTTGTTACTGGTACCGTTTGCCATTTTGGAAAGTGTGTTGGCTGTTGCTGGCGCTATCACAAATAAATCTGCCCAAAGGCCTAACTCAACATGGTTATTCCATTGGGCATTTTCATCTTCTTCATTGGTAAATGAAGATAAAACTTCGTTTTTAGAAAGAGTAGAAAGTGTAAGTGGAGTGACAAAATCCTTAGCTGAAGGTGTCATGACCACTTTTACGTTAGCTCCTTTTTTAATTAATAGTCTAACTAAAAAAGCAGCCTTGTAAGCGGCAATACCGGCTGTAACGCCAAGCAACACATTTTTACCGCTTAAAATAGACATCTTTTTACTTATCTAATTCTTCTTCCTTGGTATTACGGTAGTAAATTTTGTCGTTTAACCACTCCTCTACTGCAAGTGCGTGAGGTTTTGGTAAACGTTCGTAAAACTTAGAAACTTCAATTTGTTCCTTGTTTTCAAAAATTTCCTCCAAACTATCATTGTAGGTTGCAAATTCATCTAGTTTTTCAAGAAGTTCTTTCTTGATGTCTCCGTTAATTTGCGTAGCTCTTTTCGAAATTATTGAAATAGCTTCGTAGATATTCTCTGTAGGAGCATCTACTTTATTCTTATCAATCGTTGTAGTATTGATAGGAGCTTCAGAATTTTTAATATCTATCATAATTCTTGTTTTAACTTTTTGGTTCTGTCTCGCCTAAGCGTTCCGTTATATCTTGTGCAATTATATCAGCTTCGGCTCTTAAATCGGTATCGCTGTAATATTTTAAAAATTTATTGTAATAATCTTTTGCCGTAATTAACCGTTCTTCTTTTAACGAAGGAATACTGAGTAAAGCCAGTTCATAAGCGGCTTGCAACCTTCCGAAGAAAGCATCTTTTCTATATTCTGAACCGGGAAAATCTGCAATAAAGTTGTCATACGATTCAATTGCCGGTCTGTAATCGCCTATATATTCGGCTATTTTTAAATTTTGATGGGCAATTTCAATATCCTTTTTTTCAATTTTTCCTTGTAATTCAGCAACCAGTTCGTTGGCCTCCAATCTTTTTTCTGATTCTGGATACTTATTGATGTAATTCTGAAGTTTCTCCAAGGCCGTATAGGTGTCTTCTTGATCTAACGAATAGCGTGGAGAAAGCTCATAATAACTTTTTGCAGAGCGGTATGCAGCAACTTCTACACTATCACTTTGCGGATAAGACGTTTCAAAACGTTCAAATTGATATCCTGCCAAATAATAATCTTCTAAGTTGTAAAAGGTATTGGAGTATAAAAACATAAGCCGTTCCCCTTGAGGTTTTCCACGATAAACAGGTACAATCTGCTCAAATAACTTTAAAGCTTTTTTGTATTTTCCTTGTTTATACAATGAATCTGCCAAGGCATATTTTTTCCCTGTATCATCAGATGATAACACCTTTTGATAGTTACTACAGGAACTTAAGATAATTGCGGCAAAAAGTAATAAAAAGCTTGTCTTCATAGTGCTAAAAAACATCGTGCAAAATTAGTGAATTAAATGGGATTACAAAAACTAATTATAAGGCTAAATTATTGTGTTAAAACCAATAAAAAGGGACTTTTAGAAAATATTAACTGTATTTTTTTTTAAAGCTAAGCTATAGCTCGTCAACAAAAGCCGCTATTTTGTTCTGTAAAAAACTACTTGCTTTCACCAATGGCAAGCGTACCATATCGCCACAAATGCCTAATTTTTTAAATACGGCTTTAATTCCGGCTGGGTTGCCTTCTTCAAAAATATAATTTATTGCTGGGGCTATTTTATAGTGGATTTTATAAGCTTCATCTACTTTTCTGTCCAATCCTAATTGAATCATAGTAGAAAACTCCTTTGGAAATCCTTCGCCTATAACAGAAATCACTCCTGCACCGCCTGCCAATGTCATTGGCAAAGCAATCATATCGTCTCCACTAATAACCAAAAAATCGTCTGGTGTTCCGTCAATCATTCGCATCGCTTGAACCAAATCCCCAGCTGCTTCTTTTATACCAATGATATTTTTATGGTCTTTAGCTAATTGAATAACAGTTTCCGGAAGCATATTGGACGCTGTTCTACCTGGAACATTATACAAAACAATTGGCAGGGGAGCTTCTTCTGCAATAGCTGCAAAGTGATTGTAAATCCCTTCTTGTGTGGGTTTATTGTAAGCTGGTGAAACCGAAAGAATTGCGGTGAAAGCTGACAAATCCCTAGTTTTCATTTCTTCAATTACTGCTGCGGTATTGTTTCCACCAATTCCTAAAACTAATGGCAGTCTGCCGTTGTTAGTTTCAACAATCGTGTCGATTACTACTTGTTTTTCATCATCACTTAAAGTAGCGTTTTCAGCTGTGGTACCCATTACAACCAAATAATTTGTACCGTTGTCAATATTGTAATTAACCACTTTTTTCAATCCTTCTACATCTACCGAAAAGTCCTCCTTAAAAGGTGTTATCAATGCGACTCCGGTTCCTATCAATTCTTTCATTTTAATTTGTTTAATACAGTTAAATATTTTTTTAATTCGGTTTTAAAAGCTTCAATATCGTTTATATCAATTTCTATCAAAAGGTCAAACAAACGAGGGTCGGCACCAGCTAAACCCACTTTAAAATTGGCATGACTCGCAGCAACCATAGCATCTAAAAAGTTATTCTTTTTAGTATAATACCCAACTAAAACATCAAATTGTTTATCTATAAACTCTTGTGCGTTTTGGTTGTGCAATTCGCCTTTCCAGTTAAAATCCTTGTTGTGCAACTGGTTGTGACGCAACGAAGGAAGCTTTCGTTTCACTTCTAAAAAAGAAAAAACTTTTACGTCTTTAGGTTGTAGCCCAAAATATTCTGAAAGATCATACAATTGCTCAAAATCCTGAAATGTTGCTTCGTCCACCAAAAACCCCAATGTTTTTAATTGTGAATTTATTTCTGAAACATCCCGTTTATTCAGGTTGTGCTCTATCTTTTTACGTAATGATCTATGTTTTAATTTTTCAAACATGAGCCTTATTAGCTTCTCCCACAAAAGTACGGGTTTCAGCTACATTTTTAAAATGGTTTTCAGGAAATCATTTCTAAGAAATCGTCTTCTGAAATAATAGGCACTCCGAGGTTTTCCGCTTTTGTTTTTTTGCTCGGCCCCATATTATCGCCAGCGACCACATAATTGGTTTTTCCTGAAATAGAACTGGAAACTTTCCCCCCGTTATCTTCAATCAGTTTTTTTAATTCAGTTCTAGATACTTTATGAAACACACCTGAAACAACAAAAGTTTCACTGTTTAGCTTATCGGTTTGGTTAGCCAGTTTTTCTGCTGAAATTGCCAACTGAACGCCGTACCCCTTTAATCTTTCAATAACCAACTTATTTTCTTCGGAAGCAAAAAAGGAAACGACACTTTCTGCAATGCGATCGCCTATTTCATCTACTGAAATCAATTGCTCTTCAGTTGCTGCTGAAAGCGCATCAATGGTTTTGTAATGTTTTGCTAGTTTTTTAGCGACCGTTTCGCCCACATAGCGAATACCTAAAGCAAATAATACGCGCTCAAACGGAATTTGTTTAGAAGCCTCAATACCATTTATTAAGTTCTCGGCGCTTTTATCTGCCATTCTTTCTAACGGAAGTACATCTTCTTTACTTAAATCGTATAAATCGGCATAGTTATTAATTAACCCGTTGTTGACCAATAAAGCTACGGTTTCACCTCCCAATCCCTCAATATCCATGGCTTTTCGAGAAATAAAATGTTGAATACGACCAATTATTTGCGGCGGACATCCTTCAGCATTGGGACAATAATGCTGTGCTTCACCTTCTTTTCTTCTCAATTCAGTATCACATTCTGGGCACGTAGTTCTATATTCTGTGGGATTTGATTTTGGATCGCGCTGCGTAAAATCAACCCCTATTATTTTCGGGATGATTTCACCTCCTTTTTCTACAAAAACGGTATCACCTTCCCGAATATCCAGTTTTTCAATTTGATCGGCATTGTGTAACGAAGCTCTTTTTACAATGGTTCCCGCTAACTCAACAGGCTCTAAATTGGCTACCGGCGTAATCGCTCCCGTTCGGCCAACTTGATAGGTGATAGTATTAAGTTTTGTGGAAACCTGTTCGGCTTTAAACTTATAGGCTATCGCCCAGCGTGGCGCTTTGGCCGTGTAACCTAATTCTTCTTGTTGGTAGAGACTGTTTACTTTTACAACAACTCCGTCGGTTTCATACGGCAAATCGTGACGGTGAATATCCCAATAATTTACAAATTTTAAAACCTCATCAATACTTTTGGTCAGTTCGGCAACACTGGGGACTTTAAAACCCCAATCACGTGCTTTTTCAAGACTTTCAAATTGTGTAGTAAAAGGCAACCGATTTGCTTTAATACTGTACAACAAACACTCTAACGGACGCTTGGCCACTTCGCTGCTATCTTGAAGCTTTAAACTTCCTGAAGCCGTGTTACGTGGATTTCGGTACGGTTCTTCTCCTGCTTCTACACGCTCGGCATTCATTTGGGCAAAGCCTTCAAATGGCAGAACTATTTCGCCACGTATTTCGAACTTTGGTGGAAAATCACCTTTCAGTTTTAATGGAACGGAATTAATCGTTTTTACGTTGGTGGTAACATCATCTCCTTGAAAACCATCACCCCGCGTAACAGCTTTCTGCAGCATTCCATTTTCATAGGTTAAATTTATGGAAGCACCATCGTATTTAAGTTCGCAAACATATTCTACAGGGCCATCAACCAATTTTTTAATTCTAGTTTCCCAATCTTCCAAGTCTTCTTTTGAATAGGAATTTGATAACGAATACATTCGGTATTCATGCGCTACGGTCTCAAAGTTTTTGGTCACTTGTCCACCTACTCTTAATGTAGGGGAATTAGCGTCGTAAAATTCAGGGTGTTTATCTTCTAATTCTTGAAGCTGTTTCAGTTTTTGATCGAATTCAAAATCTGAAATGGTAGGGTTATCCTGTACGTAATAATTATAATTATGTTTGCGAAGCTCCTCGCGAAGTTGGTTGATTTGCTGTTCCGTATTCATACCAACAAATATAAAGAATAGCCATTTGTTGTGTTACAGAATATTTCAGAAAAAATTAATCTTCTAAAAATAAATTACGAACTATTGCCGCAAACAAACCGCCTGCGATTGGGATGAGAATGAACAACCAAAGTTGCTCTAATGCTATACCTCCTGCAAACAAAGCAGGACCCAAACTACGTGCTGGATTTACTGATGTTCCGGTAACAGGTATCGCCACCATATGTATTAATGCCAACGAAATGCCAATAGCCAATCCAGCCATTAATGGCGATGCTTTTTTGGCGGTAGTGCCAAATATGACCAAAAGGAATAAAAAAGTAAGAATAAATTCGGTTACTAACGCTGAAATAATATTATACTCACCAAGATATCCATCACCCCAACCATTACTGGCCAAGCCCCATTCTGGCATAACAAACCCTTCACTACCAATAACAATAAGATACAAGATTGCTGCTGCAAGTGTAGCCCCTATACATTGTGAAATTACATACCCAATGGTATCTTTAACTGACAACTTTTTAGCTGCCATCATCGCAATAGAGACAGCGGGATTAATATGACACCCAGAAATTGGACCAATGGCATACACCATAACCACAAGTGAAAAGCCAAATGCCAAAGAAATCCCTAACAAGCCAATTCCTTCAGGACCTGATTCTGAAACGCTGGCAATTGTAGCTGCACCACACCCAAATAACACCAAGGCAAACGTCCCCAATGCTTCTGCAAAATACTTTTTAGTAGACCCCATAATAAACCGCTGATTAGCAGCTATTAAAGATATACCTAATATTTATAGAAAGGAAATTTTAATCTGAAAGGAGTTTCTTACGTTCGGTCTTTATTTAACCAATGTGGAATATCCGGTGCTTTAAAGTTCTGCATTTTTTCCAACAAATTTTCAATTGTGGTATCTACTAAAAGCAGTTCATAATTGTCCATTGACAAAAAACCTTTTCGCACCATGGTTTCAAGTAGTTTGAGCAAATCATTATAAAAACCATTTACATTTAATAAACCAATAGGTTTTTGGTGTAAACCCAGTTGTAACCATGTAATGATTTCAAAAAGCTCTTCGAGGGTTCCCATTCCACCAGGCAAAGCAATAAAGCCATCACTTAACTCGTGCATTTTTAGCTTTCGCTCGTGCATGTTTTTCGTAGTGTGCAATTTGGTTAGGCCAAGGTGCACAACTTCTTTTTTCTTTAAAAAATCTGGGATAACCCCTACTACTTGCCCTTTATTATCTAACGTAGCTTTAGCTAAAATTCCCATAACTCCAATTTTAGCTGCGCCATAAACCAATGTAATATTCTTTTCAGCAAACAGTTTCCCTGTTTTCTCTGCAGCTTCAACTATGGCAGCGTCATTTCCGTCACTGCTTCCGCAGAACACACATATTTTCGTTAACTCTTTCATTTGATTAGTTTTTTAAACTGAAGAAAATTAGCTACTTACTTTTTCTGCATAAAAGTATTCGGTCTTTTCCTCTAAAATCTTTTCTTAATTCAATATTTGGGTAGCCTTCTTGTTTTAAAGAATCTATTAATTCTTTACTAAGGTACTCATTTATCTCGAAGTACAGTTTTCCGTTTGGCTTTAAGTAACGCAACGAAAGCCTTGCTATAGTTCGGTAAAATAACAATGGGTCTGAATTACTTACAAATAATGCCGATGCAGGTTCATGGTCTAAAACATTACTTTGCATCTCTAATTTTTCTAATTCACGAACATATGGTGGGTTTGAAACAATCACATCGTATTGCTGCGGAAGGGTTCCCACTTTTAAAATATCTTTTTGAAAAAATTGAACCGTAACATTGTTTAGCTTTGCATTTTCCTCGGCAGTTTTCAATGCTTCAAATGAATAATCTAATGCCGAAACAGTTGCACTCGTGAGGTTTTTTGCCAACGAAATAGCAATACAACCCGAACCGGTGCCTATATCCAAAATACTATAATTACTTCTTTTTTCTGAAACAGAATCTTCTATAATCCAGTCAACCAACTCTTCAGTTTCGGGGCGAGGGATTAATGTGTTTTTATTTACGTTAAAGGTAAGACTATAAAACTCGGTGTCGCCCACAATATATTGTATAGGCTCCTGTTTTTTGAGTCTCGCTAAAGCAGTTTCAAACTTTTTCAGAATAGTTGAATCAATTTCTTTATCAGCTTCGAGTGTTATTTGTACGCGAGCAAGATTCAGGTATTTTTCAGAAAGAATAGAAAAGAACGATTGTATTTCTTCTGAAGGGTAAACTTCTGAAAGCGTTTCGGTAAAATTATGTTTTAGTTCTTTTAATTTCATCTTTAAATACTAAAGTTTCATCAACATATGAACCGGACAAGAATGGTGACCAGTATCTCCCAAAGGACCGTCTAAAAACTCAAAACCAACACTTTTATATAGCTTTTGGGCAGCTGTCATATTTGGCATGGTTTCAATGTAACATTTTTCAAAATTGAATTCGCGTGCTTTTACTAAACACATTTTTATCATCGTTGCGCCTATGCCTTTTCCTCTTGCTTCAGGCAAAAAGTACATTTTCTGTAGTTCACATACATTACCCTCATAATTATCGAGTTTTGCAATGCCGGCCCCTCCAATTACAGTTCCGTTTACTTCCACCACAAAGTAGCAAGCCTTTTCTTTATCATACGCTTCAAACATATAATCTAACGCTTTATCTTCGTAGGCCGTTCCAGTTTTTGGAATATTCATATCTTCAAAAACAGAACGTATTACCTTGGCAATTTGAGGATTGTCTTTCTTTTCAATAAGACGAATAATAGGTGTGTTCATGTAAGCAATTCCTTGTATTTTTACTGCGTGAAGGTACATGAAAAATATATGCAACGCTGCATCGATTTGGCCAAAAACGGACTGGGAACCACCTACCCAAACCCGCTAGTAGGAAGCGTTATTGTTCACAATCAGTCAATTATAGGCGAAGGTTGGCATTACAAAGCCGGAGAACCGCATGCCGAAGTGAATGCCATAAATAGTGTTGCTGATAAAGATTTTTTGAAAGAAGCTACCATATATGTAAGCTTGGAACCCTGTAGCCATTTTGGAAAAACACCCCCTTGTGCAGACTTAATTATAGCGAACGGAATAAAAAGTGTGGTAGTTGGCAGCACCGACCCCAACCCCAAAGTATCTGGAAATGGAATAAAAAAACTAATAGAGGCTGGTTGCAATGTGACTGTTGGAATTTTGGAAAGTGATTGTATTCATCTAAACAAACGCTTTTTCACGTTTCATAATAAAAAACGCCCTTATATTATTTTAAAATGGGCACAGACAAAAGATGGTTTTATTGCGCCTGCTGAAATATCAACTCGTTCAAAAAATATTACAGAGCAACAACCCGTTTGGATTACCAATACCTATTCGCGCCATCGGACTCATAAATTACGAGCAGAAGAACAGGCTATTTTAGTAGGGACCAATACTGTTTTAAAAGATAATCCTAGTTTAACTACACGTGATTGGAAAGGCAATTCCCCTACTCGAATTGTTATCGACAGAAAATTGAAAATTCCTTCGGAAGCTTCCGTATTGGATGGAAGTGCCAAAACTATTATCCTTACTGAAAAAGCACAACAAGCTTCTGGTAACACATGTTATGAAGTTATTGATTTTCAGAAAAGCATAGCACAACAAATTTGTAGTGTGTTGCATAAACATAATTTACAATCCCTTATTATTGAAGGCGGGGCACAGACGACAAACACTTTTATTACCGAAAATATTTGGGACGAAGCACATATATTTACAGGTAATGCTATATTTGAAAACGGTGTAAAAGCACCTAGTTTTTCAGAAGAACAAAAAGCTAACATTTCTTTACTTTCTGAAGAAAACCTTCAAAACGACACGTTACAATTATTTAAAAACAACGCTACTTGACAGCTCTACTTTTAAGCATTCTTTCTTCCACTTTAATTTTTGTGGTCTTTAAACTTTTTGATCGGTTTAAAATCAATACACTGCATGCTATTGTGGTAAATTATTTTATTGCCTTTTCGTGTGGCATGTTTTTTTACAAAGGGGACCTTACATTGGCACACGTACCTGAACAACCTTGGTTTTACTATACCTTAGGACTTGGTGCTTTGTTTATCATTATTTTCAATTTAATGGCCATTACAACCCAAAAGAGTGGGTTATCAGTAGTTTCAGTAGCTACAAAAATGAGTGTGGTTATTCCTATCGTTTTTGGATTAGTTTACTATAAGGAAAGCCTTGGTATTTTAAAGGTTTTAGGAATAATTTTGGCATTGGTTGCCGTGTATTTGGCCTCTATAAAAACCAAGGACGGCATTGCCATTCAAAAAAAGAATTTAATCTATCCATTATTGGTTTTTTTAGGTAGTGGTTTTATCGATACGAGTATAAAATATCTGGAAGATACGATGGTTGCTGAAGATGAAGTAGCATTATTTTCGGCTATTATTTTTTCAGCAGCTGCAATCATTGGGGTTTTGATTTTAGTAGGTCAAGCAATAAGAGGGACATTTAGATTTCAGTTTAAAACCATTATTGGTGGTATCGCTTTGGGGTTTGCCAATTATTTTTCAATCTACTATATTATTCAAGCTTTACGAAGTGATATCTTAGAAAGCTCGGGGGTATTTACGGTTAACAATGTAGCTATTGTCATGCTTTCGACTCTGTTGGGAATTACCTTTTTTAAAGAAAAATTACTTCGGAAAAACTGGATTGGAATTATCCTTGCCGTGATCAGTATCTTTTTGGTAGCTTTGGCAAAGTGGTAAAGTATACCGTAATCAACACATTATAATTTACATTTAAAACACTCGACTATTTCTTCAGAAAAAGACACATATAAAACCATTACAAAACCTTCAAAAGAAGTCTTATTTAAAGATAGAGGTAGTAAATTTTTCGGCTATGCCTTTCCTGTTAAAAATGAAACGCAAATTGAAGAACACATAGAAGAACTAAAAAATAAGCATCACAAAGCACGCCACTGGTGCTACGCTTGGCAACTAGGCAAAGAATATGACGCTTACCGAGCGAACGATGATGGTGAACCTTCAAACTCTGCCGGAATGCCTATTTACGGACAATTACAATCATTCGATGTAACAAATACTCTAGTTGTGGTAGTACGTTATTTTGGTGGAACCAAATTAGGTGTCGGCGGTTTAATTCAAGCCTACAAAACAGGGGCGCAGATGGCTTTGGAAAATTCAAACATTGTAAAAAGAACGATTGATGAAACCTTTCTACTAAAGTTTGAATATCCCGAAATGAATACCGTTATGCGCATTATAAAAGATGAAGACTTGAACATAGTCAATCAAAAAATGGAGTTGGCTTGTGAGATAGAAATATCAGTACGTCAAAAAGAAGCAGCTCGTATTTTCGAATTATTTGAAAATACATATAAAGTCACCATAAAGAAATTGGAAGACTAACTTTTCGTTTCCAATTTTTCCAATAGATAATCTGGAGCCTTTCTTAACTTATTGGTTTTTGTGTCTATAAAAACTAAAGTTGTGGTTGCTGAAACCAAAAGTTCATTGGCCTCGTTATGGATTTCATATTGAAACTCAATCTTAACCGTCGGCATTTTTTTTAAGGTAGTTGTTACAGTCAATACATCATCGTATCGCGCCGGGCGTTTATAATCTACGTTCAAATTAACAACTGGAAGTTGCACGTTATGTTCTTCCATCCATTTATATGAAAAACCCAATTCGCGAAGCCACTCTGTTCGTCCTTGTTCTAGGTATTGTGCATAGTTGCCGTAATACACCACGCCCATTTGGTCAGTTTCACCATAACGAACACGTATTTTTGTAAGGGATTTTTTCATAGTTTTATGCCTTTGGTGCCAATCTTTTTTTGTAGTTTTATCGGTAATGGAGTATGCACAAAAAAAACTAAAAATTCAATAGCTTTTCTATTTTTTTATTCATTTTTTTGTTCACATATTTGTACCGTTAAGATACTGAAAAAAACAAACTCTTGTTTTATGCCTCTTAACCACAACCTAAATTAAATAAACTAATTAATTACTTCAACAGTAACTATGAGCAAAACTGCAAAATCGGTTTGGAACAATTGTTTGTCCTTTATTGAAGATAACATTACTTCGCAGGCTTATAAAACATGGTTCGAACCTATTAACGCAGTAAAGCTCACAGACAATTCGTTGAGCATACAAGTACCAAGCAAGTTTTTTTACGAATGGCTGGAAGAACATTACGTAAAGTTGTTGAAAGTTGCCCTTACTAAAGAATTGGGTAAAGATGCCAAATTGGTGTACGTTATTAAAATGGAAAACACCTACGGAAACAAACAACCGTTTACCGAAAAAATTCCTAGTTCTAATCGAAGCCATATGCAATCGCAAGAGATTGATGTGCCGGTAAAGAATAAAAGTCCTGAGCTTAAAAACCCTTTTATCATTCCTGGGATTCGAAATGTAAAGATTGAGTCGCAATTAAATCCTTCTTACAATTTTGATAATTTTTTGGAAGGTGAGAGCAATCGCTTGGCACGTTCGGCAGGAATGGCTGTGGCCAACAAACCCGGCGGAACTTCCTTTAACCCATTATTGATTTTTGGAGGTGTTGGTTTAGGGAAAACACACCTTGCTCATGCCATTGGCGTTGAAATTAAAGATAAGTATCCAGAAAAAACGGTTTTATACATTTCTGCTGAAAAGTTTACGCAACAGTATATTGAGTCAGTAAAAAAGAACAACCGAAACGATTTTATACATTTCTATCAAATTATCGATGTATTAATTGTGGATGACATTCAACTGTTATCTGGTAAAGCTGGAACTCAGGATGTGTTCTTCCATATTTTCAACCATTTGCACCAAAATGGAAAGCAGGTTATTTTAACCAGCGACAAAGCACCGGTTGATATGATGGATATTGAGCAACGTTTACTCTCTCGTTTTAAGTGGGGATTGTCGGCAGAGTTAAATCACCCAGACTACGATACACGCGTTGCGATTATTAAAAATAAATTATACCGTGATGGTGTAGAAATGCCAGAAGATATTATTGAGTTTTTGGCAAACAACATCAAAACTAATATTCGTGAACTAGAAGGTGCTATCATCTCATTGATTGCCCATTCTTCTTTCAATAAAAAGGATATCACAATCGATCTTGCTAAAAAGATTGTTGACAACTACGTAAAGCATACTAAGCGAGAAGTTTCAATTGATTACATTCAGAAAATTGTAAGTGAATATTTCCAAATGGATGTAGATACACTTCAGTCAAAAACCCGAAAGCGTCATATTGTGCAAGCCCGTCAATTAGCGATGTTCTTTGCTAAAAAATTAACTAAGGCTTCTCTAGCTTCTATAGGTTCACAAATTGGGCAACGTGATCATGCTACTGTTTTACACGCTTGTAAAACGGTTGATAATTTATCGAGTACCGATAAACAATTCAGAAAATATGTTGAAGACCTCAACAAAAAACTAACCCTATAATATTTCAATCCAGCCCAACAGCTGGATTTTTAACATCATCCTAACTCACTTTCAAATTCGAATCATTTATTTTCGTTTGTAGTTAATAAACTGATTAAATTTTCAGAAATAATGAAAACAAAAGTATTAATGGTCTGCTTAGGTAATATTTGCCGCTCCCCTTTAGCCGAAGGCCTTTTAAAATCTAAAGTAGACACATCTAACATTTATGTAACCTCTGCTGGAACCGGCCATTGGCACGTAGGCGATCAACCCGACCCCAGAAGTATTGCTGTTGCAAAGAAAAATGGCTTAAATATAACCGATCAAAGAGGAAGACAGTTTAAAGCTGAAGATTTTAATGAGTTTGATTATATTTTTGTGATGGACAATTCTAACAAAGAAAATGTCTTGAAACTTGCCAAAACAGAAAAAGATAAAGCAAAAGTACAATTAATACTAGATGAAATTTTTCCAGGTGAAAATGTAGACGTACCAGACCCATATTATGGTGGGGATAGCGGCTTTGATAATGTGTATGATATACTAAATGAAGCCTGTGAAAAAATAGCAAACCGTATTTAACACGATTAATTAAATGGTTTTCGTTATTTTAGTGAAAAATGAAAGCCATGAAAAACTTTATCCCTTACCTCCTCCTATTTCTTTTTATTGCACAAATTAATGCTCAAGAAGTTACTATTGAACTATTTAAAGATGGATTCAATAGCCCCGTAAATCTACAACACGCTGGCGACAATCGTTTATTTGTTGTAGAACAAAATGGAATTATTAAAATCTTAAACCCTGATGGAACAGTAAACACTACACCTTTCCTGGATATTTCACCTCAAGTATCATGTTGTGGTGAACGTGGGCTTTTAGGCCTTGCTTTTCATCCCGATTATCAAAACAATGGATACTTCTATGTAAATTACACCAATAATAGTGGAGATACTCAGGTTTCTAGGTTTAGTGTTAGCTCTTCAAATGCAGATATAGCAGATGAGAACTCAGAGTTACCCATTATAGACTATAATCAACCAAACTCTAATCACAATGGCGGGTGTTTAGCTTTTGGACCGGATGGATATTTGTATATTTCTTCAGGTGATGGTGGCGGTAGCGGCGATACAAGTAACAATGCACAAAACCTTAACTTGTTACTCGGTAAAATGCTTCGTATTGATATAGATAATACAGATGGAACTGCCAATTATGCAATCCCTGCAGATAACCCTTTTCTTGGAAACCCTGATGCTAGAGATGAAATATGGGCTTATGGACTTAGAAATCCTTGGAAGTTTTCGTTTGATTCTCTAAATGGCGATATTTGGATTGGTGATGTAGGTCAAAATGAAGTGGAAGAGATTGACAGAGCTTCTGCTACAGATGCTGGTTTAAATTACGGTTGGCGTTGTTATGAAGGCTCAGAGCCTTTTAACACTAATAATTGCCCACCACAAAGTGAGCTCACCTTCCCAATAGCTGAATATTCATCGGCTACAGGCAGTGGGAACTGTTCTATAACAGGAGGCTACGTTTATAGAGGAAGTGTGTACGCCGATATTCAAGGGGTTTATATTTTTGCTGATTACTGTAACGGAACCATTAGCACACTTGACCAATCTGGAACTATTGTAGAGCAATTAGATGTTTCAGATAATTGGGTTTCATTTGGAGAAGATGTAAATGGTGAACTCTACGCTGTTGCTTTAGGAGGTGATATCTACAAAATTGAAGGCGGAGAAATTCTTTCAAATTCCAATATAGACTCAGTTTCAGATATTTTCTTACTGCCCAATCCGGCATCGAATATAGTAACACTGCAAGCAAGCAATACTCTAATTACTGAAATAACCATTACCGATATAAAAGGAAGCATTATTTATTCTGAAACAAATAAACCTACCGAAACCAAAACGATTTCCGTCTCTAATTTTAGTAACGGAATGTATTTTGTGAAAGCTGTTTCAGAAAACGGAAATGAGATTATAAAAAAATTAGTGATACAATAATAAAACATATGCAACCCCAAAAAGGAAACCTATACTTAATACCCTGCACCCTTGGCGACACACCGCCTTTAGAGGTATTGCCATTATTGGTAAAGAAAGCAGTTGAACATATTGATCATTATATTGTAGAGCATGAAAAAACGGCTCGTCGGTTTATTAAAAGTATTGTTCCACGTAAATCACAACCAGACTTACAATTTCAACTTATCAACAAATTCACCGATGAGAGTGAAATACCTCAAATGCTGTCCCCTTGTTTAGAAGGTCTTGATGTAGGGGTTATTAGTGATGCTGGCTGTCCGGGAATTGCAGACCCTGGTGCTGGTGTTGTAGAACAAGCGCATTTACAAGGTATAAAAGTGGTGCCTTTAGTAGGTCCCTCTTCTATCTTGATGGCTATGATGGCTAGTGGTTTTAATGGACAGAACTTTGCCTTTAATGGCTACCTTCCCATTGACAAAAAAGAACGGAAAACTACAATAAAGCGTTTGGAAAAGCTTTCTTTGGAATACGAACAGTCTCAACTGTTTATTGAAACGCCATACCGAAACAACCAAATGCTAGAAAGTTTAACAACAGCATTGTATCCACAAACTAAAATATGTGTGGCTTGCGACATTACACTTCCAACTGAATTTATAAAAACAGACACCGCAGAGAATTGGAAAAACAAAAAAGTGGACCTTAATAAAAGGCCCACTTTGTTTATTATTCAAAAGTAAAAAGTGTGTTTAAAGTACTTTAGCTTTTCTATTGGGAAGTATAAAAGAGGTATCGTACCCACTAAACTTTTTTAGGTAATAGCCTATTGAAGTTCCAAAGGCATCGTTAAAACCTATTGTTCCACCACTTCGTAGATATTTTTTTACGTTTCCAGCACCAGCTAAGTGTGCAGCTGCTAAAATACCAGATTCCGTTACTTTTACCCCGTTTACATATTTTCCTTTAAACCTTTTAATGTCTCTACGTAAAATCCATTTGTTTCTGGCAGTGTAAGCTGTAAAAGCTTCTTCTTGCAAACGAGAGTCATTTAAAAATGAATCTGGATTGTAAATTCCTATCATTCGCAATGTTGCCGAAGCAAACTGGTATTTACCTAAATAACCAAATTGGTTAATAATGGTATAATCCCCACGTGATTCTTTAAAACCTAACGCCTCTTTAAAGCCCACATACGATTTCCCTAAAAATAAGGAATAGTTTAGGGTTGGAACAGGTTTCGTATAGGTAATCATTTCCCCTTCATTGGGAACAGTGTAATCCATCACCTCATCATCTAAAATGTAGTGAGAAAGATCTACATTATTTTTTGTAGTAAATCCACTAAAAAATAATGCTGTTACAATAAGTACGGTTAATAATCCTGCTATATTTTTTTTCATTATTTAAAAGTTCGAGTGAGAAAATTCACACTCTTGTTTTCAGCGCGCAAATATACACCTTTTTTATTAATCTGATAATTAAACTGTTAAAGTTTGTTAATATGAAAAAACCAGGCTTGTCTACCTGGTTTTTTCAATAATTATAATGTCGCCGTGGCATTGTTATCCGGAAGGATTGATGATACATCATACGCTGCAAATGTTTGCATGTATTTTGTGATAAGGACGTTGTTGGCATCTTTAAAAACCACTTCCCCATCGGTATCGAGAAACTTCATTACATTTCCTGCTCCTCCCAAATGGGCTGCTGCTACTAAGCCAGACTCGGTTACTTTAATACCATCTATTATTTGGCCATCATATTCAGTAATATAATCTTTAAGTACCCACTTGTTTTTGGAAATCAACGCTTCAAACGCTTTTTCCTGTAACAAAGGGGAGTTTAAAAATTTTCGTTTATTATGAATACCTACCCAATTAAGGGCAGACCAACCAAACTGATATTTTCCCAAATAACCTAACCTATTAACAGCCTTGTAATTACCACTGCTTTCACTAAAGCCGAGGTCTTCACAAAAGCCAAGGTACGACTTCCCAACAAAGGGAATATTCTGTTGGGGATTCATATTTACTTCAAAGTCAAAAGGAACATAAGATGATGCTCCAATGACGTCTGTAGTAAATATAGAACTACTGTATTTCATTTCTTCTTTCGAGGAAAACCCTGTAACACAAAATAGTGTTACAAGCAGTAGCACAGACAATTTCATAAAACGTTTTCTCATGTTTTACTTAGTTTTAAAATTTATAATTATTGCACTTACACTTCGTGTGTAAGCGTAATAGCCTTAAGTTCAGCCACCTATTTAACAAATAGTGTGCCAGCCATAAGTTCTATGAAATCTGTATATCAAAGAGCGTTTATTTCTTTTTTCCTTGCTGAAAACGATGTTCAACAACTACGAATATAAGATGATATGTAGTGTTTGTAGATGAATTAACATTCTTTAACCCCTTGTTTTAAAAAGGTTTAACAAAAAAAATCCAGTTCTGAAAAACAAAACTGGACCTTGAATACAATTAAAAAATATTATCTGTTTACCCCTTGCTGTGAAATCCAACGTACATATTCAGCTTTGTTGCGGTTGTGCTGTGCTAATGTTTTTGCAAATTTGTGATAGCCAAAGCGCTGCGTATCTGCCACAAAATAATAATAGTCATGGTCTTCATAATTTAATACGGCATCGATAGAGGAAATATCGGGCATGGCAATAGGCCCTGGGGGAACCCCAGTATTTTTATACGTGTTGTAGGGCGAGTCCAACTCTAAATCTTTGTACAGCACCCGTTTTATAATTTGGTCAAAATCGTTTTCGGCGCGTTTCTTTGCATAAATCACTGTTGGGTCTGCTTGTAAGGGCATGCCACGCTCTAATCTATTTACATATACACCGGCAACTCGAGGTCGTTCTTCTACTTTCGCAGTTTCTTTTTGAACTATTGCCGCTAAAGACATTACTTCGGCAGGTGTTAAATTTAATTTTTTAGCTTTTTGGGTTCGGGTTTCATTCCAAAAGCGATTGTATTCTGTTTTCATACGGTCACGGAAAGTTTCAGCGCTGCTGTTCCAGTAAAATTCATAAGTATTAGGGATATACAATACCAACGCAGTAGCGTCGGTTTGCCCCGCTTCTTTTAAGAAAACGGAATCTTTCATTGCCTTCAACAAAGACAAACTATCGGCTTCAATCTGTCTAGCAATGTTTCCAGCCAGGTCTTCAATACGCTCTTGATTATTAAATTTTACTTTAATAGGAATATTTTTACTGCGGATGGTATTGATAATATCATTATTGTTCATCCCTTTTTTAATGATAAAATGTCCCGCTTTTATGTTGCTGGCATATTCCTTCTTTTGAGCAACAGCAGTAAAGTCGTCCATATCTTTTAATAATGGTTCCAGTTCCGAAACCACATCTTGATAGGTAGCATCGGTGGGAATATAGATATGGGCCTGTTCATTATTAAATGCTGTGTTAGGCGCAAAGACGGTGCTGTAAACATACCAAGCAAATCCGCCCATAACAACTAAGCCTAAAAGAACAACGGCCAGTAATATTTTTTTAATGTACATCGTGAATTAATTGATAAAATAGTTCGTTTTTATAGTTTTTACCAGACTTGATCCAGTCTTTTTTTATACCACTTTCGGTATAACCAGCTTTTTTAAAAAGTTTTATACTTTGTGTATTGTCTTCGGTAATATTGGCATACAGCTGGTGAATGTTCAAATGCTTTACTGCATATTGATTAATTAATTGTAAGGCTTCAAAAGCGTACCCTTTTCCTTTATTTTCTTCTGAAAAGATAATAATACCAACCCCTGCCCTACTATGCTTAGGATCAAAATCGAATAGATCTACAAAGCCAATTGCTTCTTCTCTTTCAATAGTACAGATAACTAATCGCAGTTGTTTTACATCGTAAATATCCCGATGTGCATTGTCTAAATACTGCTCTAAAATATGTTTAGAATAAGGTGTTGTAGTATTACTTACCTCCCAGCCGTTTTCATCATTCTCCAAAAGATAAAGAAAGTCTAAGTCTGAACTTTCAAGAGCTCGAAGGTATATTTTTTCTCCTTTTAATGTTGTCATTCCCATTCTCCTTTAAAAACCATCGTGGCAGGACCTTGTAAATGGACATTGGTATATCCATCTTTATTATTTTCAAACGTTACTGTAAGTTTTCCTCCTGGGGTTACTAACTGTACATTATTAGTTTTTGTCAATCCTTTTTTATGCATTGCGATGGCAACAGCCGTAACACCAGTACCACAAGACAGTGTTTCGTCTTCCACGCCCCGTTCATATGTTCTAACGGAAAAAGTGTTTTCTGAAAGTTGTTCTACAAAATTTATATTGGCTCCTTCTTTTCCGTATGTTTCATTCCGAAGTTTTCTTCCTTCTGAAAATACATCAAAAGTTGAAATACTGTCAACCAATTCAACGTGGTGCGGCGATCCTGTATTCAGAAAAAGATAATCGTCATTCATTTCAATTTCTGAAACATCGTTCATTTTTAACGAAACGGTATCGTTTTCAATACTTGCGGTGTGCATTCCATCTATGGCTTCAAATTTGGTTGTATTTTCAACAATACCAAGACTTTTTGCAAAATGAACAATACATCTTCCTCCATTGCCGCACATAGAACTTTCATTTCCATCGGCATTAAAGTACACCATTTTAAAATCTGCTGTAGGATGGTTTTCCAAGAGGATTAATCCATCGGCTCCGATGCCAAATTTTCGGTCACAAAGTCTAGCAATCAGTTTGGTATCATTTTTGGATAAAATAGATTGACGGTTATCAATCAAGACAAAATCGTTACCGGTTCCTTGATATTTAAAAAACTGAAATTTCATGGCGACAAAGGTACTAAAAGCTTTTTCGCTATAGTATAGTTAATTCTTGTTAAATACACGTTAAAACTGAAATTTCAGAAAAATATAATCGTCTTTAATCATGTTAGTTAATAATAAAAAATAGTTTAAAATGAAACAGACAATTAGATTAGTAGCTGTTGCGCTGTTTGCCGGCGCTGTTACGTTAGGTGGCTACAAATACTTCGTTGAACCTAACCAAGAAATTGCCGTGACCACTTCACAGGAAAGTCCCAATAACTTTATACCAACAAACTTTTCTAACACACCCGTTAGTAGTACAAATGCAGATTTTACCGAAGCTGCAGAAAAAACGGTACACGCTGTTGTTCACGTAAAAAACACTACCATTAGCAGACAACCTACCAACTTGATGGAATATTTTAACGGTGGTGGTCAACCACGAGAAATTGTAGGTGCAGGAAGTGGTGTCATCATTTCACCCGACGGTTATATTGTAACCAATAATCACGTAATAGCGAATGCTGCCGAACTTGAAGTTACCTTAAATAACAACACAATATATAAGGCCGAATTAATTGGTACAGACCCTAAAACCGATATTGCTTTATTAAAAGTAGATACAAATGAGGATCTTCCTTTTATCCCTTTTGGTAATTCTAACAATGTAAAAGTTGGAGAATGGGTCCTAGCTGTTGGAAATCCATTTAACCTAAACTCTACCGTTACGGCTGGTATTATTAGTGCCAAAGCACGTGATTTAAATCAGTTTGACCGAAACCCACAGTCTTTTATTCAGACCGATGCTGCCGTAAACCGTGGAAACAGTGGAGGAGCCTTGGTAAATGTACGTGGTGAATTAATAGGGATTAATACTGCGATTACTTCGGAAACCGGATCGTATGTAGGGTATTCCTTTGCAGTGCCGTCCAACAATGCTCGAAAGGTAATCGAAGACATTATGGAATATGGAAATGTACAACGCGCCATACTAGGTATAAGTGGAGCTACGCTTAACACCAATATTGCAAAAGAATATGGCATCTCTGAAACTCAAGGAGTATATGTAGCCAGTGTAGAAAAAGGAAGTGGCGCTGATAAAAGCGGAGTTAAAAAAGGTGATGTCATTAAAAAACTTGATAACCTTTCGGTGAGTAAGTTTTCAGATTTATCAGGCTATTTAGGTTCTAAACGCCCTAACGATGTAGTCGATGTTACCATATTGAGAAATGGAAAAGAGAAACACATTCCCGTAACACTGGTTAAGCTGGAAACCTTTGAAATTGATGACCTTGGATTGGAAGTGAGAAATGCAAATTCAGCTCTTCTAAAACAAAGAGGTGTTAACAATGGGGTTATTGTATCAAAAGCATTGAGCAAAGACATGGCTCGATACAATCTAGAAGGTATCATCATCACTAAAATAAACGATGAAAAAATTGAAGATATTGACGATGCAAAACGTATTATGAGCAACCGAGATTACAACGCACCTATTAAGATGACCTTTGTAAATCAACGCGGTGAGTTAAATTCGTTTATTTTTAGATAATATTTTAATAATTTCAAAAAAAGAAACACCCCTTGTAAAATTACTTTTATTCTGGGGTGTTTTTTTAGTTTTAAATTAACTTCTCCATACCGAAGAAAATACCTATTTTTGCACCGATTTTTAAACCCTTAAACAACACAACCATGAGCTTTGATGAAGTTTATGAAAAAGAGCTTTCTTTTCAAACTGACCGCCGTAAGGCTTCCGTAGAATTTATTAAGATTGTTAGTGACCTTTGGTACGACAAATCTATTGAGTTAGTTCTTTTCCGCAACCAATTAATTGACCGTAACGTAAGTGAAATTTTAAACCTTCACGAATACGCGGGCGAATTTGTACAAAAACCGATCTCTATTTTTGATTCAGTTGAAATAGCTCAAGCCATTAAAACGCTTGATGTTCCGCCGGCAAAATTGGATATAGGAAAACTAACCTACGAATATCACCTTGAGGATAACCAGTATGAAAATGCGATTGCTTTTGTAAGTGACAAGCTTAAAAATGCAAAAGAAAAAGAAGACATCTCACCTAAAGATGTTGTGCTTTATGGTTTTGGCCGTATTGGCCGTTTACTTGCCCGTGAGTTGATGACACGTACAGGTCAAGGTAACCAACTACGCTTACGTGCGATTGTGGTTCGTGGTAATGTTGACCAAACTATTTTAGAAAAAAGAGCTTCTTTATTACAAAACGATTCGGTTCATGGAGATTTCCCTGGTACAGTTCGTGTAGATTTAGATAACAAAGCATTGGTCATTAACGGGACGACCGTTCATATTATTTCAGCAAACGCTCCGGAAGACATTGATTATACCGATTATGGTATTGAAGATGCCTTAATTATTGACAACACAGGTGCTTTTAGAGATGAAGAAGCCTTGTCAAGACACTTAAAAGCCAAAGGTGCAGCAAAAGTATTATTGACTGCTCCAGGCAAAGGGGTTCCTAATATTGTACACGGTGTAAACCATACAGAGCACAATCCAGAAACAGTGGATATCTTCTCTGCTGCCTCTTGTACTACAAACGCTATTACACCTGTTTTAAAGGCCGTTGAAGATTCATTGGGCGTTGTGCACGGACATTTGGAAACTATCCACGCATACACTAACGACCAGAACTTGGTAGATAACATGCACAAGAAATACCGAAGAGGTCGTGCTGCTGCTTTAAACATGGTAATTACTGAAACCGGTGCTGGAAAAGCAGTTTCAAAAGCATTGCCTTCCTTTGAAGGGAAATTAACTTCAAACGCTATCCGGGTTCCTGTTCCTAATGGGTCGTTAGCTATTTTGAATTTAGAATTAGAATCTAAAACATCTGTTGATGGTATTAATTCTATTATGAAAAAATATGCCCTAGAAGGTGATTTAGTAGAGCAAATAAAATATTCATTGAGCAATGAGTTGGTATCCAGCGATATTGTTGGATCTTCTGCCCCTTCCATTTACGATAGTAACGCAACTATTGTTACCGAAGACGGTAAAAATGCTGTGTTGTACGTTTGGTACGATAATGAATATGGCTATAGCCATCAAGTAATTCGTTTAGCGAAGTATATTGCTGAAGTAAGACGCTATACGTATTATTAGTAGACTACTAAAATTTAATGATTTAAAGTCCCGCATTTCTGTGGGACTTTTTTTATAACTTTAGTAACTGAAAAAACGTCTATTTCCTTCAAGTTTAATTAATTTTTCAGAAACAACAGCGATGAAAATACTGCAAGCCACCGATGAACACTTAAACCAACTAACAAGACTATTCAATGGCTACAGAATGTTCTATAAACAACCAGACAATCTAGATAAAGCTGAAGCATTTTTAAAAGACCGTTTTCGGCAAAACGACTCGGTTATATTTATAGCTTTTTCTTCGAAAAATGAAGCTGTTGGCTTTACACAATTATACCCAAGTTTTTCTTCGGTTTCAGTACAGCGAACGTACATTTTAAATGATTTATTTGTTTCAGAAAAAAATAGAGGTCAAGGAATTGGCGAAGCATTATTAAACCACGCCAAACAATTTGCTAAAAAAGAAGGTAGTAAAGGACTCACACTGGAAACCGAAACCAACAACCCAGCGCAACATTTATACGAACGCTTAGGCTGGAAAAAAGACGAACATACCTTTCACTATACTTGGGAGGTTTAATTCTTCTAATTTACTGTACTTTTGCAACCAAATAGATAATCTTTTTTCAGAAATGCGCATAGACATCCTCACAGTAGTCCCTGAATTATTACGAAGCCCTTTTGAAGCTTCTATACTACAACGTGCCATTGATAAGAAAATCGTCTCTGTGCACTTGCATAACTTACGCGATTATTCAAGCAACAACTATAAACAAATTGATGACTATCAATACGGTGGCGGAGCTGGAATGGTCATGATGATCGAACCTATTGACAAATGCATAACCCAACTTAAATCTGAAAGGGAGTATGACGAAATAATCTATATGACGCCCGATGGCACTACTTTTAACCAAAGTATTGCGAATGAATTGTCTTTAAAAGGAAACATCATCATTCTTTGCGGTCATTATAAAGGGGTGGACCAGCGGGTACGTGACCATTTTATTACACGGGAGATCTCGGTAGGTGATTTTGTGTTAAGCGGTGGCGAATTAGGTGCAGCTTTAGTGGCAGATGCCGTAATTAGGCTTATTCCCGGTGTATTAGGGAATGAAACCTCAGCTTTAACCGATTCTTTTCAAGATAATTTACTTGCCCCACCTGTTTACACACGTCCTGCGGAATACAAAGGTTGGAAAGTCCCTGATATTTTAACCAGTGGCAATACCCCTAAAATTGAACAATGGCGGGAAGATCAAGCCTTGCAGCGTACCCAAAAATTACGTCCAGATCTTTTGGATGAATAATGGTAGCACGCTATTTTTTGTAGCATTCTGAAATTTAAGGGATTATACGTACGGTAGTTTTTAAAAAAGAAACTATCTTTAGCAGTAACTAACAATCAATCATCATACAATGAAACCTCTATTACTGTTCGCGGTATTAGCTTGCGTTTCGTGGAACAGTCTCCCTCAGGATTCTTCCAAAACACAAGGGGATACAATTAATCTAAGTGTTGGTAACGGAGATGTTCAAGTCCCCATTATCAGTGACTCTATTCTGGAATATGAAAGTTTCAAGAAAACGATATCAGTTTCAAAAAAGAACAATAACCTTGAGAAGCTGGCACATACCTATGTCGATTTAGCCCAATGGCACGAAAAACACACGGTGCTAGATTCTTCCATAGCCTATCTTAAAAAAGCCATTGCCCTATACAAAGAACAAGGGTTAAACAAAAAATTAGCCGAAACATATCTTTTACTAAAAGCTAATTATGGTAGCACCGCAGCATACGAGAAAGCCTCAAAGGCTGTTTATGCTGCTCTAGCTATATACGAAGAAATGCAAGATCAACAAGGTATTGCAAAATGTTATACTTCCATCGGTGATTTATTTTATTATTCAAACAGGTATTCAGAAGGTGCAGAATATTGCAAAAAAGCCATTGCAATACAAAAAGAATATGGCTACGAAAAAGACATAGCACTCTCCTACCGAAGATTAGCAGAAAATCAATTATTTCTTTCCAGTTTAGAAGAAAGCCTGCAAAACATGAACAAAGCCATACAGACCTATAAAGAAGTTGGTGAGACTGGTGCCCCACTTTTAGCCTGTTACAATGGACGTGGAAACATCTATAAATATCTTGAAGAGTATGATAAAGCCATTGCAAATTACAACTTGTGCTATGAAGGTGCTAAAAAAATGGGTTTAGAGCAATACATGATGCCCCCAACAGCAAACATTGGCCATGTGTATTTATTGCAAGGAAATTATGCTGAAGCACTGCCTTATAATTTAAAGGCAATAGAAATTATGAAACGTACTGGAAACACCAAAAATCTTTGGGAAAACTATATGCACGTTTCAAATATATACCGAGAACTGGGTGATTATAAAAATGCCTTGGAATACCATGAATTGTACGAGAAAGGTCACTCAGATTATTTAACCTCAATTACATCTAGAGTTGAGAGCGAAGCTCATGTAAAATATGAAACGGCTAAAAAAACTATCGAAATTGGACAGCAGAAAAATAAAATTGAACAGCAAAAAAAAATACAGACACTCTACATAAGCCTTGCCGCCCTCCTTGCCATTATTCTATTCGGGATGTATTTCACGATAAAAAATATCCGAAAAAAACGAAAAGCCCTCTCACTTTTAAATGCTGAACTCGATACCAAAAACAAACAAAACGAGCTCTTGCTTAAGGAAATACATCACCGTGTGAAAAACAATCTGGAAATGGTAAAAAGCCTTATCGCGTTACAATCGGCACAACTCACCGACAAAGCCAGCAAAGAGGCCATGCTCGCTAGCCAGAACCGCGTACAGAGTATGGGCATAATCCATCAAAAACTCTATCAAGGCACCAATCTCGGTGCTATTGAGATGAAGGACTATTTTATAAATTTAAGCGAAGGGGTTTTAGACACCTTCAATGCAGAAGACAAAGTGAAGATAGAATGTGCCATGGAAAAGCTAAACCTTGATGTAGATACCGCAGTGCCCATTGGCTTAATTGTAAACGAACTTTTGACCAACGCATTAAAATATGCATTCCCTAAAGGGGCACAAGGAAAAATAAACATCACCTTAAAAGAAGAAAACAACGACTTGAAGTTAAAAGTATCTGACAATGGAATTGGTAAAACTGAAGGTGCAGCCCCCAAGGGAACTGGATTTGGAACGCAGTTGATACAATTGCTCACACAACAGCTCAATGGAACCCTTTCTGAAGAACACAAAAAAGGAACCACCGTATTTTTTACTTTCAAAAACTATAAAGTTGCTTAATGGCTCAACCTGTAAAAATATTAATCGTTGAAGATGAAATGGTCATCGCCGCAAATATCTCACTACAATTGAGCGATTTGGGATATGAAGTAACAGGTATTTTACCTAGAGGGGAAGAAGCCCTCATACAGATTCAAGAAGAAATGCCCGATATTGTTTTAATGGACATTCAGTTAAAAGGTGAGCTGGACGGAATAGAGACCGCACATCTTATGCAGGTTGAACACAATATTCCCGTAATTTATCTCACCGCCAATGCTGACGACGCACATTTTAACCGTGCTAAAGAAACCCATCCTTATGGATTTATTTCGAAGCCTTTTAAAAAATTAGATCTGCAACGTGCCATAGAGTTGACCGTTGAAAGGATAAACCATAAAAAAGCTTCTGAAAATGGAGTGAGTTTAGAAAAAAAACAGCACGACCCCTTTATCTTGAGCGACCGTATTTTTGTACGACACCAAGAGCGAATGGTAAAAATAGACACCAAGGATATATACTATATCGAAGCAGACCGTAACTATTGCCGTATTTTTTCAAAAACCCGAGAATATCTTTTGGTCATGCCATTAAAGGACGTTGATGAAAAATTGCCTGCAAAACATTTTTTACGCATTCATAGGTCCTACATCATCAACCTTACCTGTGTTGATGAAATTGCCGGAACCCATGTGGTCATTTCAAAAAAAGCCATCCCGATGAGCAAGGTCATGCGAACAGAACTGTTAAAGCGTTTACAAACTATTTGAACGCTATCTGTTTACTAAAAAAGCAGCATACAAATTAAGAAAACATCTATGAAAGGTATTGCTATACCTGTTCTACTTGTAATTTTAATCCAGAAAAAAAAGAACTAAATTAGAAACAATCGTAAAAGAAAACGTTGATAGTTTATAGCTTAGGGGAAAAGCAAAAATAATTTGTCCATTTAAAAGAATCGTGTATATTCGCAAGCGTTAGTACTTTAGCTTACATGTTCAGACAACCATTTTCTTTTAAAGGCAGAATACGCCGCACCGAATATGCATTAAGTTACCTACTCTTTTTAGTGGGGATTTTCATAATTTCTATTCTCAGCGAGTCTACTTTAATAGGAGATTTAAACGGTATAGTATATTTTGTAGCTATATATTGGTTTTTAATTTCACAAAGTACTAAGCGTTGTCATGATTTAGATCAAAATGGATTTTACCAGTTAATACCCCTCTATTTTTTTGTCTTGTTATTCAGTGAAGGGCTTAACCGTAAAAACAGATATGGTCAAGACCCCAAATTAACTGAACTAGAAGAGCAACAAAAACCGAAATTATCCTTTAAAGAAAAAACAGCTCTTCCTAAGAGTAAGACTTATCAATTAATTGGAAGCGAACTTCTAGTTGGTGTTTTACTCACCACATTATTGGTCGCTTTTACAGATGTTTATTTTAGTGAAGGAATCTATATATTTATTTATCTTGCTGAAACGGTCGCTATTGCTACTGGTTTTTTTCTGTTGCTATACCTTTCAAATGCTGGGACGCCGCAGCCTAACCAAACCTATTACAAGTTAATTTATAGGATTATATTTTCAGTAGTATTAGCTATTTGTATAGGGACGTTCCGTTATTTTTTTCTAAACAATTTAGTTTTTGGAGTGTTCGAATTGATTGAACAACTTTTTTACATAGTTTCTATTTTTTGTTTTACCTACCTAGGCTCCTTAATATATTCAGCAACCCGAAAGAAATCTGTTTCTTATGTTAAAGCCTAAATACAATCTATTTATATCGTTTGTTCTTTTGGTTATTCTAATAGGGTTTGGATGGTCTTTTAAGACTGAAACCAAAGAATTCATCAATTGGAAGGAGCGTTCCCTAACGTGGGATGACTTTCCTGAAGTTACAAGCATAGAGGGTGGCTATGATGCAATGGTCTATTCAAATTTTATATATGACGTTGATATAGATAACAACCACTTTAAGGTTTATGCATATATGAACCCCAATAAATCCGGGCATAAAAAAACCGATACAATAGGAAATGAACAATTATTGATTCACGAACAGTATCATTTTAATATAACTGAATACTGTGCGCGCCGGTTAAGAAAAGACATTGTAAAACTTGGGGAAGACAAATTAACACAAGAAAAGCTAGAAGATTTAGTTGAAACTTACAGCACGCTTCGGGACAGTTTACAATATGAATATGACACTCAATCTGAACATAATGCCATTCTAGAAAACCAACGATACTGGGAGTTGTACGTAGACGGCTTACTTAGAGAAACAGCCTATTATGAAAATGATGATATTTTTAGTTATCAAGCTTTTACTGGAGCTAAGACTAAATATTTTAGAGCATTAAACTATACTATGTCTTGTAAGCTACAACCTTCAATTCCTGAAACTAAAGAAAAAAGTAAAAATGGAGCTGTATATCATATAGAAAACAAAAATGACAGTACTGTTATTTCATATTATAATAATGGGAAGCTAAGTGAAGGTGGCTACTTTGAAACCCCTATTACAATACTAGTTAAAAAAGACAGCTTACATTTTGAGACACATTTCTATAATGAAAATATGGTCTACAGAAATACCAAAGACCACTGTATTGTTAAGACTACTTTTGATAAACAAGGAAACATACGCACAAAATACTATAACGATCAAGGAAAACCTGTAAAAAGAGAAGGTGTAGCTTCCGTAAAGCGTGAGTTTGATGCCAAAACAAACAGCTATTTATCTTCATACTATAACCTTAAAGGAAATCAAATTAAAAGAAAGGAAGGCTTTTTTTATGAAAAACGAACATTGGACAAATTAGAACGTACTAAAAAAATAACCTACTTAAACCTACAAAAAAAACCTACCTATAATACTGATTTTGTTTCAAGTTATGAGTATGATTTCAATGATAACCATCAAGTAATACAAGTGAAAAGTTTTGATAAAAAAGACAATTTTGCTTTTCATATTGAAGACTACAATACACAATACTTGTATGATGAAAGAGGGTGTTTAAGAGAAGTTCAACTTTTGGATAATTTTGCAAGACCCACATCAGACAATAAAGGGGTCTCTCGTTACCAATATACCTACGATATCTACGGAAATCTTACAGACATAAGAAACTTCAACATAAACAATAAAGCAGTTTTAGGCACTTCTGAAGTCTTTCAAACCGTTCAATTATTTGATAGTATTGGCCGTATTACTTTTGAAGCTAGTTATTTACCAAACTATGTCCTCCAGTTTACCGAAAACAAATGGGGAGCTTCCCAATACACATATATAAATAATACAAGACGTATTAATTATAACAAAGATGCATTTGGCGAAAATTTAAATACCACACTTGGAGTTGGTTATATTGAAGAACTATTAGATGAAAAGGGAAATTTACTTGAAGAGACATATAGGAATATAAATGGCAGCTATGCTATTACCACTGATAGTATTGTAAGATATAGACATAAATATGATGACAATAATAATAAAATTGAAACAACAGGTTATAACTCCAAGCTTGAAAAATATCCTTTTGAAAATGATGTAGCTACCACCAAGTGGGAATATGACAAAAACAACAATAAAATAAAAACCACTTATTTTACAAAAGATAATACCCTTGCCGATGCACTTCAAAATGTAACCTTTAATACATTTAAATATAATGATAACAATGTTCTAATCGAACGTAAAAACTACGATAGTAATTTAAAACCAGCCCTTTGGGATGGTGTATATAGAACAGATATAAAAATAAATCGTTTCGGGAAAGATTCTTTAATCACCTATTATAATCAACAGAATAAATTACAAAGTGGAATTTGTAAAATTTTATATACCTATAATGAATTTGGCACCCTAATTTCTGAACAATTTTTCGATAAAAACAACAACCCAATATACGATGAAACAAATACACACCAAATTGTTTATCTGTATGATAAGTTTCAAAGAAATATTGGTTATGAGTACTACGGAAAAAATAAAGAGAAAATAAATAATAGTTATGGGTTTTTTCGAGAAGAAAAAAAACTTACTAAAGTTGGCTTTATAGAAAAACAATCTTTCAGAGATAAAAATGACAATGCTGTTTTTGGTCCTGACGGATATCACAGCATAGAATATTTGTGGAACAAAGCAGATGAAATCACACGAATTAGCACTTTTGACACACATCAAATTTTAGTAAACGATGCAGAAGGTATTGCTGATGTTGTTTTTCATAAAAACGAATCTGGAATGATCACCCGTGTATCTTATTACAATAAAGACAGAGTTTTAACAGAAGATGCAGATGGAGTGGCTGAGTACTTTTATATTCCTTCTCGAAATGGTCTGTATTTCTTAGAGCAAATGAAAGATGCTTCTGGTAATATAGTAGAAGAATCCTATGCGGATGATGAACTTGCAGAATAAAAAAACTGTCAAAATAGACAGTCTTTTTTGTCGGGATGAGAGGATTCGAACCTCCGATCTCACGGCCCCCAGCCGTGCACTTTAACCGGACTAAGCTACATCCCGAATTGAGTGCAAAAATAATTAATTAAGATACCTGCACAAACCAAATAGAAGCTTTATTGCATAAAAAAAGAGCAATATACATTGCTCTTTTTAATTACATAAGTATTGGGTACTAGTTTTCTAGTTTTGTTTTGCATTTTTCATCATAATGCTTTGAAAACGCTGCTGTAAACTTTTATCTTGTTGTAACGCAGTACCAATAGCTTGATAACGTTCTATTGTAATTCCAGAATCGGCAACTGCTTTTTCCATTTTAGCCTCAATAGCTGGTTGCATTTTCTTGATTTCAGCCATAATCGCATCGTGCTTCTTCATCTCCGCATCTGTAGCATCTGCCTCTTGATTAGGGTTCGAAACTGCTTGTTGAATCGTAGAAAAACGCTCTACTTCCATTCCGTTATCAGTAATAACCGTTGCCATTTTCTGTTGTGCTTTCTGGTTCTCCATTTGCACTACTTGAAAAGCATCCGCAAATTTATTTAATTCAGCATCGCTTATTTTATCTTGAGCTTGTGCAAAAGACACACCACCTAATAGGGTTACAAATAATAATAAAGTTGTTGCTTTTAATTTTGACATTATTCCGTTTTTTAATTTATTAATGTATAAGGCACAATGGTAACCAAACATATTCCGAATTAAAAATAATGCCTACTCATTTTGGGTGTTTTTAAAAAACATTTAACAAAATAAGGCTCTAGTTTTTACATTTACTAATAAAATTAACGTCAACTTTTTATAACGGAATATTTCCATGTTTACGTTTAGGCCTTTCTACCGTTTTGGTTTCCAACATTGAAAAAGATTTTAAAAGCTTTCTTCTTGTTTCTTTTGGCTGAATTACTTCGTCTATAAATCCACGTTGCGCAGCTTTAAATGGATTAGCGAATTTCTCTGCATATTCGGCTTCTTTTTCTGAAAGTTTCAACTCTGGATCATCTGCAGCAGCAATTTCTTTTCTGAAAATAATCTCACTGGCTCCCTTTGCTCCCATTACGGCAATTTCGGCCGTAGGCCAAGCATAGTTCATATCCGCTCCAATATGTTTACTGTTCATAACGTCATACGCACCTCCATAGGCCTTTCTTGTAATAACCGTAACTCTTGGCACCGTTGCTTCGCTTAACGCATACAATAGTTTAGCTCCGTTTAAAATGATACCGTTCCATTCTTGATCGGTTCCCGGTAAAAAGCCTGGTACATCCACCAATACTAATAGCGGAATATTAAAAGCATCGCAAAAACGGGTAAAACGTGCTCCCTTTTTACTGCTATCCACATCGAGAACGCCGGCAAGGCTCATTGGCTGATTGGCAACAATACCAATACTTCTTCCACCTAATCTGGCAAAACCGACAATAATATTATCGGCATAATCTTTATGTACTTCAAAAAAGGAATCTTTATCTATGATACCGCCAATTACCGTATGCATATCGTACGGCTTGTTTGAAGAATCTGGCACAATGCTTTCTAATTCTTCTCGCACCTCATCCCCCATTTCATAGGGAAGAGATTCGGGTGCAGTTTGGTTATTTTGCGGCAAATAGCTTAGTAATTGTTTTATCTGCTCTAAGCATACAATATCGTTACTCGCTGTAAAGTGCGTTACCCCACTTTTTGTTGCGTGAGTATGAGCGCCACCTAATTCTTCTGAAGTTACATTTTCATTCGTTACAGTTTTCACTACGTTAGGTCCCGTTACAAACATATAACTACTGTCTTGTACCATCATCGTAAAATCGGTCATCGCTGGGGAATATACGGCTCCACCGGCGCAAGGCCCCATTATTGCTGAAATCTGCGGAATCACTCCAGAAGACTGCACGTTTCGGTAAAAAATATCGGCATAACCACCTAACGAACGTACCCCTTCTTGAATTCGGGCCCCACCTGAATCATTAAGCCCAATTAAAGGGGCTCCTACCCGTAAGGCATGATCCATAATTTTACAAATTTTCTCTGCGTGTGTTTCAGATAAAGCACCACCAAATACAGTGAAATCTTGGGCAAACACGTAAATAAGTCGGTTGTCTATTGTTCCGTATCCAGTTACAACTCCATCACCGTAATATGTTTGTTTTTCCATACCAAAATCGGTGGTACGGTGAGTAACAAGAATGCCCATTTCTTCAAAAGAGCCTTCGTCTAATAGATATTCTATTCGCTCACGCGCTGTGAGTTTCTTCTTTTCGTGTTGTTTTTCTATTCTTTTTTCGCCTCCGCCTAATTTTGCTTCGGCTATCTTTTTCTGTAATTCTTTATTCGTATCGCTCATAAACTCTATCGCTATTAATGTTTTGGTACTCGTAATTGCTCCACTTCTTTCAGGTAGGTTTTCAAAGCAATTTTAGCTGCTATTTCGGCTTCTTCTTTTATTTCTTCTTTTAGTAAATCTTCGGAATAAAATTTCTTCACAAAATGCGTATCAAAATTCCCACTTCGGAAAGCTTCATGCTCGCAAACAAATTTCCCGAAAGGCAAGGTAGTACTTACCCCTTCTACTTCATAAGCAGCAATAGCTTCAATCATATGTTGAATGGCTTCGTTACGGGTTTTTCCGTAGGTAATCAGCTTGGCCAACATAGGATCGTATTGAATAGGAACTTCCATTCCTTCTTCAAAACCATCGTCCATTCTAATGTGTTTTCCTTTTGGTGGTTGATACACATCTAATGTACCCACACTCGGCATAAAATTATCAAGGGAATCTTCTGCATACACACGCAACTCGAGAGCGTGACCGTTTATTTCTAAATCCTCTTGTGTAAACGATAGTTCTTGTCCGTCGGCTATTTTAATTTGCTCTTCTACTAGATCGATTCCGGTTATCCATTCGGTTACTGGATGTTCCACTTGTAGACGCGTATTCATTTCTAAAAAGTAGAAGTTATGATTTTCATCGAGCAAAAACTCAACCGTTCCGGCACCTACATAATCACAAGCCTTAGCTACTTTTATCGCTGCTTCGCCCATTTTTTGGCGTAATTGAGGTGTTAAAACCGCAGAAGGTGCTTCTTCTACAACTTTTTGATGTCTTCGTTGTACACTACATTCACGTTCAAATAAATGCAACACATTACCGTGTGTATCGGCTAATACTTGAATTTCAATATGTCGTGGCGATGCAACGTACTTTTCAATAAAAACGGCACCATTACCAAAGGCAGATTCGGCTTCACTAATAGCTCGTTTCATTTGTTCGGCCAGTTCTTTTTCCTCTTCTACAACACGCATCCCTTTTCCACCACCACCAGCAGCGGCTTTTATTAAAATAGGGAATCCAATATCTTTTGCAATTTTTGTTACTTTCTCTACATCGGTAATAGCTTCGTCTATTCCAGGTACCATTGGGATATCGTAATCTTTCACAGCATCTTTAGCCGCCAACTTGTCCCCCATTACTTTAATAGCGTACGATTTTGGACCAACGAAAATCAATCCTGCTTTTTCTATTGCTTCAGCAAAATCTGCATTTTCACTTAAAAATCCGTAACCAGGATGTATCGCATCAGCTCCTAACTCTTTTGCTGTTTCAATAATCAAATCACCTTTTAGATAAGACTCTGAAGAAGGTGGCGGGCCAATACATACGGCTTCATCTGCAAATTTAACGTGTGGGGCATTGCGGTCTGCTTCCGAAAAAACAGCTACCGTTTTCAAGCCCATATTTCGAGCGGTTTTCATAACGCGAAGGGCAATTTCCCCTCGGTTAGCAACCAATATTTTTTTAATATCCATTAGTCTTCTAGTTCAATTAACAATGCGTTTTTATCTACCGTTTCTCCGGTGGCAATGTGTACCGCTTTTACCACACCATCTCTAGGTGCGCCTAAGGCATTTTCCATCTTCATAGCTTCCAGCACACAAAGGGAATCGCCTTCACTCACCGTATCGCCTGCTTTTACGTTTACTTCTAAAATTAATCCCGGCATTGGGGCGTGAATTTCATTTTCAATTGAATCATTCCCCAAAGAAAGTCCCATTTCAGTAATAAGGGCATCGAGTTCGTTTTCAATTTTAACAGTATACCTATTTCCGTTTACTTTAATCGTATAGGTTCTATTAAGTAGGTCTTTGGAAATCACCTCGGCAGTGACCGATTTGTTTTTTTGAAGTAGGTGTACTTTATTTTTTGTTTCAGAAACGCTATCTAACGTTTCTATGTCATCGCCAGGTATCGAGAACTCAAACGAGTCATTAACCACGGCTTTATAAGTTGCACTCATAGAAAAGAATTTTCCGTAAAGATACGGTTTTGAAAAATTGGTACAAAGAATGTAAAAAACGCAAATTGAAAAATTCATCTTTTCAGAAAACTTTAAGAAAATGTATTTTTAAGAAATTGAAAAAACAAGTAGGTTTTACTTTTTAAATTTCTCAAACTATGGCAGGACACAGTAAATGGGCAAATATTAAACACCGAAAGGGCGCACAGGATAAAAAACGCGCTAAGCAATTTACCCGGGTAATTAAAGAAATTACCGTTGCAATAAAGGAAAACAACCAAAATGGCGATCCGGAGACCAATCCGTCTTTGCGTAACGCCATACAAAATGCCAAAGGTGTCAATATGCCTAAAGACACCATTGAACGGGCTATAAAAAAGGCTTCGGGCGCTGATGCTGACAGCTATGAAAAAATGACTTTTGAAGGCTACGGACCTCACGGTATTGCTTTTTACGTAGAGTGCACCACCGATAACACCAACCGTACCGTAGCTTCGGTTCGTTCTATTTTCACAAAGCATAATGGTAGTTTGGGCACAAATGGTTCGTTGGAATTTCTATTTGACCGAAAAGGTGTTTTTACTTTGAAAAAAGAAGGGTTGGATTGGGATTTGGAAGAATTGCAATTAGAGTTAATTGAAGCTGGCGCCACTAAGTTTGAAAATGAAGACGACTTTTTTGTAATCTATACCAATTTTACTGATTTCGGTAGGATGTCAGAAAAACTAGAATCTTTATCTATTGAAACCCACAACGCCAAATTGCAACGAATCCCCTTAAATACAGAAACCTTACCCGTTGATGAAGCAAAGCAAATTGTGAACCTCATTGAAGCGTTTGAAGACGATGACGATGTACAAGACGTGTTTCATAACCTAGAAATGACCGATGAACTGGAAGCCGCTTTAGAGGAAGATTAAAAACACTTTATATAAAATGCTGCAAACAAGTTTGAAAAATAGCAAACGAAGTATAATAGCTGCTTTTATCTTAATTTTTATTATTAATACTTTTTATTATTAGCTAACGACGTAAATGGTTTTGAACCTACCAAAATATCTGAAAATTTATGCCACAGCTTTTCACAGTTTATCATTAGTAGGATGTTGTTTAAACCTGCGACGATCTGTGGCCTTTAAAATTATTTCTGATTATATAACAATTTAGTCTTTATTAGATCCCGGCATTGCATCTATAGGCTCTTCAAAAGCTATAAATAGAACACAGGGTTCATCCGACAGGCACGAGGCTGTATGCGGGCGTTCGGCTGGGCCATATGCGTAGTCGCCTGCCTGTAATACTTCTGGAGCCTGCCCGTCATAGTTTACCCGCATCATTCCTGATATCAACACCATACGCTCAGGTGAGTTATGCCAGTGTCGGGGCACAGATGTATTTCCTTTCATCTTGAACAAGATATCAGTATTTGGTTTTTTGGGATTGCCGTGCAACACGGTAATATTACATCCATCGCCCATAAAAGAAGGGCAAGGACCCCATTTCAGGTCTTCGTCACTGGCATTCCTAACGATTGCATTTTCGGTTGTACCGCTGCCTTGTCCTCTAACCATGTAACCACTGCAAATAAGCAAGAGGACTAGTATCGTTTCTGTTAAATTTGGTAATCGAAATTTTAAATTTTTCATAGTTTCTAAATTTTAGATTTATTTTTAGTTATTATACTTATGCTGGTTTTATATTCTGGTTAATCCGAAAGAAATTTTCTGGATCATATTTTGCTTTAACCTTCTGTAACCGCTGATAGTTTTCACCATAGGAAGCCTTGACCCGTTCATCACCTTCTTTCATTAAAAAATTAACATAAGCCGCTCCAGCACTATAAGGATAGGTGGCCTCCCAAAGGTCTAGAGCCCAGCTTTTTATTTTGTCGGTGTCAGTCGGGTCTGTTGCTACACCTGCAATTACCATCGACCAATTTACGTCACGATGTTTCCAGGCTGTTTCCGTGGCATTTTTATTATGTACTGCACCATTAATCGGATACAAGTGCATAGTAGAAAGTGACGTAGGCACTTCTGCATAATTGAGATGCTTAGTTATGGCCTCATCTGACAATTCATTTACAAAATCCCCTTTCCAATACCACTGCAAACCGGGACAGTATAGCTCGTCAAACATACTCTGCAATTTCGGGTATGGCATTGAGCCAACATGCTCAAACAAAGGTTTGGCAACATTTCGTGCTTCTTGCAAAAACGTCTCGGTATCTTCCTCTGAACCCATAACACACCACATTAGCCCACAAACTTTTTCGCCGTGAAGTTCTGGCGGGAATGGATCACCGGGCACCTCAGCAGTTAAGAAAAAGGCATATACATCGTTTGGTGCTTTGGGTAGCCAGTCACGATACCATTTCATTATTTTTTCCGTTTGGCTGATTGGCCACATCATAGGACCTGCTACAACTTGATCTACAGGATGGAGATTGTACTTAAAAGAGGTCACAACTCCAAAATTTCCACCACCCCCACGAAGTGCCCAAAAGAGCTCTTTGTTTTCCGTTTCACTGGCAGTTACAAAACTTCCGTCAGCAAGGACTACATCGGCTTCAATCAAGTTATCGACAGTCAATCCGTATTTTCTGCTAAGGTAACCATGGCCGCCACCCAATGTAAGCCCAGCAATTCCCGTAGTCGAAATAACTCCACTAACTGTAGCAAGACCAAAAGCATGGGAAGCGTGATCGACATCTGCCCAAGTGCAACCAGCTTCAGCTCGTACAGTTTTGGCTTCGGGGTTAACGCGCACTCCTTTCATATTTGATACATCGATTACCAGTCCGTCATCTACCAGGGCAAGTCCCGGGCCATTGTGGCCACCACCTAATATGGATGTGGGCAGGTTGTTTTCCCTTGCAAATTTTACACAGGTAATGACATCCGCCACGTTTCTGCATTTGGCAATACACGAGGGTTTTTTATCAATCATGGCATTGTAAATAGTTCGAGCTTCATCGTATTTTTCATCATCGGGACTTATTAATATCCCCCTCAATTGAGTCTTTAATGTTTCTATTTTATCTTTTGTAATCATTTATCAATATTTTTTGATGGATTTATTTGTCCAGTTTATGTTCTGGACTTTAGCAAGATGAAAGGTTAAGTTTGAAACAAAAAGAAATAGCACATATAAACCGTGCACAATCAGTTTATTACATGTGTATAACTTAAACAAGATGTTAAAAAAAGGTATACAATAGGTAGACAATGGTTTGTAAAAAATTGAAAATCAATTATTTATAAATAAATATTATTCTATGTTTAATTTGAGGGTGAAGGTAATACGGCCTACTTTCCAGTTTGAAGAAGAAAGGAAAAAAGGTCTTCATCAGATTCTAATCTTAACTTTTTACGAAGTCGATAACGAGCCGTTTTTACACTATCGGGTGAAATACCTAAAATTTCTGAAATTTCTTTACTGTTTAAGTTAAGTCTTATAAGCTTGCATAATTTCAGGTCATTGGCTGTAAGTTCAGGATACTTAGCTGTTAGTTTTTGGTCAAAACCAATGTAAACCGACTCAAACAGTCGTTTAAAATCTTCCCAATCTTTATCGAAAAGTTGCTCTTGTTTTAAAATATTGCCCAGATTTTTAATAATATCTATCCGCTCCTTTTCCGAAGCATTTTTCGCTATTTTCAATTGCTGTTTCAAATCCTCTATCAGTTCGTTCTTTTTAACAAAGTTCAAGGTATATGCTGTAAGCTCTCGGTTTTTATGTTCTATCTTTTGTTCAAGTTCTTTTTGTTTTAACCTGGCGTTTTCCGAAGTGGTATCTGTCAGCTCTTTTTGTGAAAGGATAAGTTGTTGCTTTTTTCTCAAGAGTTCTTTGCTTTTTCTTTTATCTCTTATGCGGGCACGGAATACTAAAAAGGTTATCGCTGATAGTAACACCCCGCCAACGATCAATCCCCAAATAATTAGTTTGTTTTTTTCTTCATTTTCCTGCAACAGGCTTAGCCTCTTTGTTTTTGTCTCCAATTGGTTTCTAAATTCCGTTGCTGCCAATTGTTTTGATTTTTCAGTGTTGAAGATCGAATCTTTCAAAGCATTATAGTGGTCATAGTAAATAAATGCTTTTGCAAAACTGTCCTGTTCTTTTTTGAGTTCTTTTAATTCGTAATAAGACTGAAGTTCAAATTTTTTTAAATTATGCTGCTTTGCCTTGCTAAGGCTCAATTTTAAGTGCTGTTCAGATAAGTCGAGGTCCCCATCCAACCGAAGTAGCTTTCCATAAAGTACCAAATTATTTATTCGCCCATAAGTGTCATTGATTTCGTTCCCCAACATAATGGATTTCCTTAAATTATCAAAGGCAAGTTCATTATTGCCTTCGGACATATAAAGTAATGCCAGCCGGTTGTGTACTTCAGAAATGCCATATTTAAAATTTTTTTTCTGATGGATTTTCAAAGCGTTTTCGAGATATTCTTTGGCTTCATAATAAATACCTTTTTCAATAAGTATCGTAGCTATTTTTGTGTATGTAGTACCTATTCGGCCTTTTAACCCCAATGCTGAAAATTTATCGATGGCTTTGTTATAGTATTCCATCGCAGTATCATAATCCTGAATGTCGGCATAAACCATCCCAGTATTCAAAAGAACGTTGGCCAATCCACTGTCATCCTTTAGTTTGGTGTACTTTTGCTTTGCTTTTAAAAGATGGGAAAGAGCAGCGGTTATTTCTCCTTGTGTCCAGTAGGCAACGCCCAGTATTCTATTGGCCTTGGCTTGTCCTTCTGGATTCTTTATTTTTTTTGAAATGGAAAGGGCTTTATTTCCATACGCAATCGATTTTTTTGAATCGATAATCCAATATTCAAAACCCAATTGATTCAATAGTTTTACCTTCTTGATATTTTCATTAGGAGTTTTTTCTAATTCTTGTTTAAGACTATCGATTTCAGTTTGCCCGCTTAAAGGCAAAGCAGAAAAAATCACTAAAATGAGAAAATAAAAATTACGCATAATACCCTGATTACATATATCTTACTACCTACAAAGGTAAGGTTTAGAATAACACTTATTAAAAAGCTATTATAAGGTAAAACCAAGTGTACTTTTTTTCCGTATATATAATTGAAGTCAGAGATCCATCAGTTAGAATGGTTAGACTTTTAAAATAATGCCCCCCGCAAAGTCCCTTTGGTTTATAAACCAAAGGGACTTTCACATTTCACTCTAAATTAGTATCTTTTCAAAAAAAGATTTACTATGAAAAAATTACTAATCCTTTTACTCTGCTTTACTGTTTTAACCTCTTGTGCACAACGTAAAAAAGAAAACGATGTAGCTTTAACAACACAAGAAACCCGAAGTTATAGTACCGAAAAAGTAGTAAACAACCTTAATAATCCTTGGGGGATGACGTGGTTGCCAGACGGCAGCATGTTAATTACCGAAAAAGCTGGTATCCTCATTCATTTTAAAGACGGAAACAAAACCGAAATAAAAAACGTTCCAGAAGTGTATAACCGTGGACAGGGCGGTTTATTAGATATTGAATTACACCCAAATTATTCTGAAAACGGTTGGATTTACATAACGTATGCTTCCACTGAAGGTGACGGTAACGGAGGAAACACCAAGCTTATTCGATGTAAGCTAACGAACGGTTCTTTAACTGAAATTGATGAGCTTTACAAAGCTACCCCAAATACCACAAGAGGACAGCATTTTGGTTCGCGTATTGAATTTGACAACGAGGGCTATCTATATTTTTCAATAGGCGAACGGGGAAATCGCGATGTGAATCCGCAAGATATTACTCGAGATGGTGGTAAAATTTACCGTTTGAATGACGATGGTAGTATTCCAAACGATAATCCTTTCGTAGATGAAGCAAATGCAAAAAAAGCAATTTACACTTACGGAAACAGAAATCCTCAAGGCGTAGCAAAACACCCCACAACCGGAAAAATATGGATCCACGAACACGGTCCCAAAGGCGGTGACGAAATAAACATTATAGAAAAAGGGGCTAATTACGGCTGGCCAGTAGTTTCATATGGAGTAAACTATAGTGGTACAAAATTTACAGATATCACTTCAAAACCCGGAATGAAACAACCCGTCTATTATTGGGTTCCTTCTGTCGCACCCTGCGGAATGGACTTTGTAACCGGAGATAACTACCCAGAATGGAAAGGTCATTTGTTGGTTGGTTCATTAAAGTTTAATTACGTTGAACTGGTTAAACTGAACGGAACCGAAGTTACAGGCCGTGAAAAAATTGCCCAAGATATTGGTCGAGTACGCAATGTAAAAATGGGCCCAGATGATTATATTTACATCGCTGTTGAAGGGCAAGGAATATTCAAAGTTGTTCCTCAATAATTTTATAAAAATATCAATCACTATTTTACATTTTAACCTATGCAAAAAATTGCCGCAATTCTATTTACTTTTATAATATTAACCGCTTGTAACGATTCAAAAAAAGATAAAAAAGAACCCATAAAAATTGGAAACACTACGGCTGAAATGTCGCAAGAAAAAAAGACACCTCAACAAGCCAGTAAAGAAAATGGTGCCATTATCTACACCGATTTCTGTATGCAATGCCACTTAGGAAACGGTAAAGGAGTCCCAAACACTTTCCCGCCTTTGGCAGGATCTAATTGGTTAACCGAAAAAAGGGAAGAAAGCATTCATGCCGTAAAATATGGCCAAAGTGGAGAAATTGAAGTTAACGGTAAAAAATACGATGGTGTAATGGTTCCTATGGGGTTGAGCGACAAAGAAGTTGCCGATGTATTAAATTACGTGATGACCTCTTGGGGAAATACGCAAGACAAACCAGTTACCGAAGAAGAAGTAGCGAAGATTGAAAAGTAGATAAAGACTTTTCTTTATTCTGTCCGCTATATCCTATATTCTTATTTAATCCCTACTTTTGTAAAAACTAAAAAAACATGCTCATAATTGGCATTGCTGGCGGTACTGGAAGTGGAAAAACAACCGTTGTGCAACAAATTGTTGAAGAATTACCAGCAGATGAAGTTTGTATCATCTCGCAAGACTCATATTATAAAGATACTTCTCACTTATCGCTTGAAGAACGGGTAAAAATAAATTTTGACCATCCACAAGCCATTGATTTCGACTTGTTAGTGAGTCATTTAAAAGAACTGAAAGATGGAAACAGTTTTGAACAACCAGTCTATAGTTTTGTAGATCATAACCGAACTGGCGAAACCGTTACCACGCATCCTAGAAAAGTGGTTATTGTAGAAGGAATTTTAATATTAACCCACCCAGATATTAGGGAGTTGTTCGATATTAAAATATTTGTTCACGCCGATAGTGATGAGCGTTTAATACGAAGGTTAAAACGGGATATCGCAGAACGAGGCAGGGATTTGGATGAAGTGTTAACCCGCTACCAAACCACCTTAAAACCTATGCATCAGCAGTTCATTGAACCAACAAAAGAATTTGCCGATATTATTATCCCTACCAATAAATATAATACGGTTGCCGTTAATTTAATACGAAGCATCATCAATCAAAAATTAGGAAAAAACGAATCGTGAAATTTTCAGAAATAAAACAGAAAAAATGGTTCAAAATACTGAGCAACAAATACATGCTCATTGTTTTGGTGTTTCTGACATGGATGGTTTTTTTTGATACTAATTCCTGGTTTATTCACGAAGAATTAGACGAAGACATTAAAGGGTTACAAGAAAATGCCGAATTTTATAAAACTGAAATAGAAAAAGACAAAGCGTTTATCGAAAAAATGAAAGATAGTGACGAAGTTGAAAAGTTTGCACGCGAAAAATACTATCTTAAAAGAGAGAACGAAGATATTTATATTATAGAACACGAAGACAGCCTTAAAAACAAGGAAGACGATGAGTGATTTATTTAAAAATTTTGATTCCGTTTCCGCTAAAGAGTGGAAACAAAAAATACAAGCCGACCTAAAAGGTGCCGATTATAACGAAACGCTCGTTTGGCAAAGTCGGGAAGGTATTCACGTAAAACCGTTTTACCATCCAGACGATTTTGAAGAAGCCTTCACCCCTATTCCCGGGCAACCTACTACTTGGAATGTTGCACAGCATATATTTATCGATGATGAAGCAATTGCCAATAATTTAGCCATTGATGCCATAAAAAGAGGTGCTGAGGCGATTCTTTTTGAAGCAGAAAATGAATTTGATATTGAAAAAATATTCAAAGAGTTTCCTTTTAATAAAACCACAATCTATTTCAAGCTAACATTTCTTTCAGAAGATTTTTTAAGTAAACTAAAGCTATTTCTTTCTGAAAAAAAAGCTACTGTTTATTATAATATTGACTTAATAGGAAATCTCACCCGTTCTGGAAATTGGTTTCATAACTTAAAAGAAGACCACAGAATTTTAGAAAAATTTGTTTCCAAAAATCCTTCCGAAGCAATTATAAGTGTTGATACAACCGGCTATCAAAATGCTGGAGCAACGATAGTACAACAATTGGCCTATGCGCTTGCCCACGCCAATGAATATTTAAATCATTTTGACAATGTCACCCTGAGCGCAGTCGAAGGGTCAAACTCACAGCAATCTCTTGAAATCACTTTCAAAGTCGCCGTAGGGTCTAACTACTTTTTTGAAATCGCAAAGATCAGGGCGCTTCGAAAATTATACGCCGCATTAGCTTCAGAATATAAAATTTCTGAAACGTGTCATATTATCGCAATGCCTTCAAAACGTAATAAAACATTATATGATTATAATGTAAACCTACTAAGAACTACTACCGAATGTATGAGCGCTGTATTAGGAGGAGCCGATACTATATGTAATTTACCGTATGATGCCTTGTACCATAAAAGCAATGAATTTGGAGAGCGCATAAGCCGTAACCAATTATTGGTTTTGAAAGAAGAAAGCTATTTCGATACGGTTAGCAATGCAGCCGATGGAACATACTACATAGAAAGTTTAACTGATGAATTGGCCGAAAAAGCACTGGAATTATTTAAAACCATTGAAAAAGGTAGAGGATTTCTACAACAGTTGAAAGAAGGGAAAATTCAGCAAAAAATTAAAGAAAGTGCCGAAAAGGAGCAAAAACTTTACGACGAAGGAAAACTTAAATTGTTAGGTACAAATTATCATACCAATCCTGAAGATCGCATGAAGGATGATTTAGATTTATACCCTTTTGTAAAAACAAAGCCAAGAAAAACAATTATTGAGCCAATTATAGAAAAAAGATTGGCAGAGCAAACGGAACAAGAACGCTTAAAACAAGAGTAATGAGTAGAGAAGCACTTGAAATAATCTTAGGCATTGGGTTTGCTATTATAGGCCTTGCCTTATTTTTAAGAAGGGACACCTTAAGCAAATCGAAATATTATAGAATTATAATGATTATTGCCGCTATTTTGTTTGTAACATTTGCGGTCTATTTAGGAGTTAGAAGTTTTAATAGTTATTAGTAGGATTAATTATTTATTGTAAGGAAAAAACCAAAAGTGAAGGACATAGAGGATCAGCTTAAAGACTTCGATGATATTTTTGAAGACTTTTATTATTCTAAAAAGTTTGAAAATTCTATTAAAGAAATTTCAAACTGGTTTTTAGGAATATCATTAGGCCTATTTACAATCTTATTATTAAAAATTGAAATTAGTGATTCACCTGATTACCTTAGCATAAAGCCATATTATAAAATTTTATTAATTTTTGTTTTTATAGGAATTGGGTTTTCAGGGTTTTGTAAATATAGATTTCTTAAACGAGACTTTAAGATGAACTATTGGCGTAGTTTAATGAAAAAAGATAATATATTCATTAAACTATATTTAAAAGAATTAAAAGAAAAGAAATTAAAGGAAGAGACTAGTTTTAATGAAAATCAAACAGAAGAATTAAAGTTAAAACTAGAAGAATATGAGAAAAACTATAAAAATTACTATAATAAATTCATTAAAGTTTTCAATGAAATAAGTTTTCTTCATAAACTAGTTAATTTTATTATCATATATACATTTATAGAATTATTACTTCTTTCTATCTTCTTAATAACTATCATTTAATATGAGTAGAAAAGATATTCAACATATTAGCTTAAACAAAACGGAAGGTAAAAGTCCGAAACCGAGCGTAGCGAATAAAACGTACACCACTGCTGAAAAAATCGATGTTAAAAATCGGTATTCGGCTGAAGATTTAAAGAATTTAGATCATTTAGAGTTTGCCGCCGGAATTTCACCATATCTACGAGGTCCCTACTCTACTATGTACGTTCGCAGACCTTGGACCATCCGTCAATATGCAGGTTTTTCAACTGCGGAAGAGAGCAACGCTTTTTACCGCAGAAACTTAGCTGCAGGACAAAAGGGACTTTCAGTAGCATTTGATTTGGCTACCCACCGTGGATACGATAGTGACCATGAACGTGTTTTTGGCGATGTAGGAAAAGCAGGAGTTGCCATTGATTCAGTTGAAGATATGAAAATTCTTTTCGACCAAATTCCGTTGGACAAAATGAGTGTTTCTATGACCATGAATGGTGCTGTTTTACCTATTATGGCATTTTATATTGTCGCTGCCGAAGAACAAGGCGTTTCACCCGAAGCCTTGGCAGGAACTATCCAAAACGATATTTTAAAGGAGTTTATGGTGCGGAACACTTACATCTATCCGCCTACGCCATCGATGAAAATAATCAGTGATATTTTTGAATTCACGTCCAAAAATATGCCGCGTTTTAATTCTATTTCTATTTCAGGTTATCATATGCAAGAAGCAGGAGCTACTTGTGACATTGAATTAGCATATACACTAGCAGATGGATTAGATTACATTCGCACCGGTATCGATGCTGGTATGGATATTGACACCTTTGCCCCTCGCCTTTCTTTTTTCTGGGCAATCGGGATGAACCATTTTATGGAAATCGCAAAAATGCGAGCCGCTCGTATGTTATGGGCAAAATTGGTAAAACGATTTAATCCTAAAAACCCAAAATCATTATCCCTTCGAACACACTGTCAAACCAGTGGTTGGAGTTTAACCGAACAAGATCCTTTTAATAATGTAGCCCGTACGTGTATTGAAGCTTCGGCTGCCGCTTTTGGTGGTACACAATCATTACATACCAATGCGTTGGACGAAGCAATCGCTTTACCTACAGACTTTTCAGCAAGAATTGCACGAAACACACAAATTTACCTTCAAGAAGAAACTGAAATCACTAAAACTGTCGATCCTTGGGCAGGCAGTTACTACGTAGAAAAATTGACTGATGACATCGCAAAAAGTGCTTGGGCACTTATTGAAGAAGTGGAAGAATTAGGCGGTATGACCAAAGCGATTGAAAAGGGAATCCCGAAATTGCGTATTGAAGAAGCTTCTGCAAGAAAACAAGCTCGTATTGATAGTGGTCAAGACGTTATTGTTGGTACTAACAAATACCGACTTGAAAAAGAAGATCCACTTCAAATTTTAGACGTGGATAACCAAAAGGTCCGCACCTCTCAAGTAGAACGTTTAGAGCGTATAAAAAAAGAACGGAACACTCAAAAAGTAAAAGAATCGCTTCAAAAATTAACTGAATGTGCTAAAACAGGTGACGGAAATTTATTAGCTTTAGCCATAGATGCAGCACGGGAACGTGCTACATTAGGTGAAATTTCAGATGCTTTGGAAGAAGAATTTGGAAGGTATAAAGCACAAGTAAAATCAGTTAGCGGCGTGTATAGTAACGAAATAAAGAAAGACCCATCGTTTGCAAAAGCAAGGGAATTAGCAGATCAATTTGCTGAATTAGAAGGGCGTCGACCCCGAATTATGATTGCAAAAATGGGGCAAGACGGTCACGACCGTGGTGCCAAAGTAGTGTCTACCGGTTATGCCGATGTAGGCTTTGATGTAGATATTGGTCCGTTATTTCAAACACCTGCAGAAGCAGCCAAACAAGCGGTTGAAAACGATGTACATATTTTAGGAGTTTCCTCATTAGCTGCAGGACACAAAACCTTGGTTCCGCAGGTTATTGAAGAATTAAAGAAACACGACCGTGAAGATATCATGGTAATTGTAGGAGGGGTAATCCCTTCGCAAGATTATCAATATTTATTTGATGCTGGAGCTACTGCTGTGTATGGCCCTGGAACGAAAATCAGTGATGCGGCCATTGAAATACTACAAGTTTTAATCGATGCTGTGGAAGATTAATGAAAGACTATATTCTTAAAACAGAGCGATTAGGATTACGAAATTGGGAAGCTTCAGATATAGAACCCTTTACTGAAATGGGAAAAGACCCTGAAGTAATGAAGTACTTCCCTAGTCTACTTTCAGAAGAAGAATCGCGTAATCTCATTCAGAAACTACAAAAGCATTTTATTTTACACGGCTACTGCTATTTTGCTGTTGATATATTAGAAACTTCAGAATTTATCGGCTTTACTGGGTTTATGAATCAAACGTGGGAAAGTAAGTTTACACCTTGTGTAGATATGGGTTGGCGTTTAAAACGCAGCGCTTGGGGAAAAGGCTACGCAACAGAAGCCGCCAAAGCCTGTTTGGAAGCCGCTCTGCCAAAATTCAACCTAAAAGAAGTGTATGCTTTTACCCCAGATAAAAATATCCCATCACAAAAAGTAATGCAGAAAATTGGGATGAAATATACAGGTGATTTTCAGCATCCAAAATTAATTGGGGATGATCGGTTTAAGTATTGTGTGGCTTATAAGAAAAGCTGGTAATTATTTTACTATGCACGCATACTAATTAAAAGCGATTCCCTATTTTTACAAGACTAAAAAAAAACAGCTATGGATACTTCAGCAAAAATGCTTCGTGACGATGCACTTAAAGGAAAAACAATAGTCGTTACCGGTGGCGGTAGCGGATTGGGAAAATCAATGACTACCTATTTTTTAGAATTAGGTGCCAATGTGGTAATCACTTCTAGAAATATTGAAAAGTTAGAAACCGTTAAAAAAGAACTGGAAGAAGAGACTGGCGGAAAAGTTTTACCCGTTCAATGTGACGTGCGAAATTATGAAGAAGTTGAAGCGATGGTGAAAGCTTCGGTTAAAGAATTTGGAACAGTGGACGTTTTACTAAACAACGCCGCAGGAAACTTTATTTCCCCTACCGAGCGTCTTTCAGCCAATGCTTTTGATACGATTATCGATATCGTTTTAAAAGGAACAAAAAACTGTACGCTTGCCTTTGGAAAACATTGGATAGATAAAAAAGAAGAAAATAAAACCGTTTTAAACATTGTAACAACTTACGCGTTTACGGGATCTGCCTACGTAGTACCTAGCGCAACTGCAAAAGCTGGAATTTTAGCCTTAACACGTTCGCTAGCGGTAGAATGGGCAAAATATGGTATTCGCTTTAATGCCATTGCGCCAGGCCCATTCCCTACAAAAGGTGCGTGGGATCGTTTATTACCAGGCGATTTAAAAGAGAAATTTGATTTAGCTAAAAAAGTACCTTTAAAGCGTGTGGGTGACCACCAAGAATTAGCAAATTTAGCAGCATACTTAGTTTCAGATTTTTCGGCTTATTTAAATGGCGAAGTAGTTGTAATTGATGGTGGTGAATGGCTTAAAGGCGCCGGACAAATGAACTTGTTAGAAGATGTACCGGATGAAATGTGGGATATGCTGGAAATGATGATTCGTTCAAAAAAGAATAAATCGTAACATTTCAGAAAATTTAATACTAACTACACAAATTAAATAAACAGTACATTATGAAATCTAACTTTACGAAGTTGGCTTTTGCAGTGTTATTTACCGTAACATCAACTGCAATTGCTCAAAAGGACATTAAAGAACAATCAAAACCAGTAGATGCCACTGAAATTCCTGTAAACCCAGATGTTTTAACAGGTAAACTGGATAATGGCCTTACCTATTACATTCAGAACAATGGAAAACCGGAAGATAAAGTAGAGCTGCGCTTAGTTGTGAATGCTGGTTCTATTTTAGAGAATGAAAACCAACTTGGTCTTGCCCATTTTATGGAGCATATGAACTTTAACGGTACAAAGAATTTTCAGAAAAATGAATTAGTAGATTACTTGCAAAGTATTGGTGTGAAGTTTGGGGCTGACCTAAATGCTTATACCAGTTTTGATGAAACGGTATACATTTTACCAATTCCAAGTGATGACCCTGAGACTCTAGAAAAAGGTTTCCAAATTATAGAAGATTGGGCCCATAATGCGACCTTGACCGATGAAGCCATCGATGACGAACGCGGTGTTGTTCTTGAAGAATATCGCTTAGGCTTAGGTCCTGATAAACGGATGATGAAAGACTACTTACCAAAATTATTGTATGGGTCTAAATATGCAGAACGCCTTCCTATTGGCACCAAAGAAAATCTTGAAAATTTTGATTACGAAGATGTTAGAAGCTATTATAGAGACTGGTACCGTCCAGACTTAATGGCCGTAGTAGCCGTGGGTGACCTTGATGTAAAAACATTAAAAGCAAAAATTGAAAAGCATTTTGGGTCTATAGCAAAAGCTAAAAACCCTAAAAGACGTGAAACTTTTGAGCTTCCCAATCACAAAGAAACATTGGTTTCCATCGCAAGTGACAAAGAAGCCCCTTTTACCCGTGTACAAGTGGTGTACAAAGACCGTTTTGAAGCCCCCGAAGTAGAAACAGTTGTAGATTACAAAGAACAATTGACCAAAAATTTGTTTTCAACAATGATCAATAACAGGCTTCGCGAATTGAGCAATAGTGCAAACCCACCTTTCGTTTTTGGATTCTCTTATTATGGAAGTACTTACGCACGAGGTAAAAACGCATACCAAAGTATCGCTTCAACCAGCGAAACTGGACAGATGGAAGGACTAAAAGCCATATTGGAAGAAAACCAGCGTGTAAAATTATATGGTTTTCAAGAAGGCGAATTTGAGCGTGCTAAAAAAACATTTTTAGCGCAAATGGAAAAGCAATACAATGACCGCGACAAACAAGAAAGTGGAAGGATGGTTAATGAATTTGTAAATAATTTCCTTGAAAATGAACCTATTCCAGGTATTGAATGGGAGTATAAAACCAGTAAAGAAATACTTCCTTCTATTACTCTTGCTGAAGTAAATGAATTGATAAATCAGTTTATACACGAAGACAACCGGGTCATTATGTTAACCGGTCCTGAAAAAGAGGGCTTAAAACAGCCTACCGAAGCGGAAGTATTGGCTTTGTTAAAAGAAGTTAAAACTTCAAAAGTAGAGGCATACGAGGATACTGAAGTGCGTCAAAACTTGGTTGAAAGCCTAAAACCGGAAGGCTCTATTGTTAAGACCGAACAAAACGAAGCGCTTGGTTCTACTACGTTTACGTTAAGTAATGGTGCGATGGTAACCGTTAAGCCCACCGATTTTAAAAATGATGAAGTATTGTTTGAAGCTTTCAGCTTTGGAGGAACAAGTTTATATTCAGATGAAGATTACCTTGCAACAGCCTTTGCAAACCAAGGATTGGCTGAAGCCGGAATTGGTGGTCTTTCAAAAACCGATTTATCCAAAATGATGAGTGGTAAAATTGCATCTGTAAGTCCATACATAAGGAATCTTACCGAAGGTTTGAGTGGTCAAGCTGCCCCAAAAGACCTGGAGACGATGTTTGAAATGATTTATCTATACTTTACAAACTTGAATAAAGATACGGAAGCCTATCAATCGTTCATTTCAAAACAAAAAGGGTTTTTAGGCAACTTAATGTCCAACCCACAATTTTATTTTTCAGATCAAATAGGAAAATTTAAAAACAAAGGAAACGACAGGTATACAGGCTTTCCAACACCAGAAGCTTTAGACAAAGCTGATTATGACCTTGCTTACAAAAAATACCAGCAACGTTTTGCCGATGCGGGTGACTTCCATTTCTACTTTGTAGGAAATGTGGATGAAGAAAAATTAAAAGAGTTTTCAAAAAAATACATTGCTTCGTTACCATCTACCAAGTCTAACGAATCATACAAGATAGACGATTTCCGTGAAGATGATAGTTTCAGAAAAAAAGTAATCAATAAAGGAACAGATCCAAAAAGTTTGGTCACTATTTCTTGGATTGAAGACGATGTTACATATTCAGCAAAGAAAGAGCTTCAAATGAAAGCTTTAGGTGAAATCCTTACCATTAAGCTTATTGAAAAGCTACGGGAAGAAGAAGGCGGGGTTTACGGTGCTGGTGCCCGTGGAAATTTCAGTAAAATACCGTATGGAGAGGCTTCGTTCAGTATTTCGTTCCCTTGCGGACCTGAAAACGTAGATAAATTGGTAGAAGCTTCATTAGCTGAAGTAGAAAAAATAAAGACTGAAGGCCCAAGCGATAAAGACCTTGCCAAGGTAAAAGAAACATTTCTTTTAGAGCATAAGGAAAGTATGAAACAAAACAAGTATTGGCTCTCTTCTATGGTAACTGCAGCTAAAGAAAGCAGGGACGCTTCAAAAATGCTCAATTTTGAAAAAGCAGTAGAAGCATTGAACAAAAAAGATATCCAGAAAATGGCAAATGATATTCTGGACAAAAACTATTTATTGGGAATCTTAATGCCTGAGGAACAAAAATAGTCTATCTCTTACTTGATTACAGAAGGGTTTCCGAACAGGAAGCCCTTTTTTATTAAAAAAAACACCGTTTCATCAAATTTGAAAAAAATGTTCACTTCCTGTTAACAAAAATGATTTTATGTCCGCAGAATTAATCGTATTTTTAGCCTTTAAACCATAACAGACTTAATGGGTAAAATAATAGCAATTGCCAATCAAAAAGGAGGCGTGGGCAAAACCACCACCTCGGTAAATTTAGCTGCCTCTTTAGGCGTATTAGAGAAAAAAGTTTTATTGATTGATGCCGATCCCCAGGCCAATGCTACTTCGGGATTGGGTATTGATGTAGAAGAAGTTGAAAAAGGTACGTACCAAATACTGGAACACACCATAGCTGCTGCCGATGCCATTATGGAAACTTCTTCGCCTAATTTGCACCTTATTCCGGCGCATATAGACTTGGTTGCCATAGAAATTGAACTGGTTGATCAAGACAAGCGTGAATCGATGCTGAAAAATGCAATTACAGGCTTAAAAGAGCAATACGACTATATTTTAATTGATTGTGCGCCATCACTTGGGTTGCTTACACTAAATGCTTTAACAGCTGCAGATTCTGTCATCATTCCTATTCAGTGTGAATACTTTGCTTTGGAAGGTTTAGGAAAATTATTAAACACAATAAAAAGTGTTCAAAAAATACATAATAACAACCTCGATATTGAAGGCTTGTTATTGACTATGTACGATTCTCGTTTACGCCTTTCCAACCAAGTGGTAGATGAAGTTAAAAAACATTTTGACGAAATGGTCTTTAAGACAATCATTATGCGAAATGTCCGTTTAAGTGAAGCACCTAGCTATGGCGAAAGTATCATTAGCTATGATGCAAGTAGTAAAGGCGCCAATAATTATTTAAGTTTGGCACAAGAGTTAATTGAAAAAAACTAGAAACGATCGATGGCGAAAGCAACAAAAAAACAAGCCTTAGGACGAGGACTTTCAGCTTTACTGAATGATCCCTCAAATGATATAAAATCTGCTGAAGATAAAAACGCAGACAAAGTAGTTGGTAATATTGTTGAATTGGAACTGGAAACGATTGAAGTAAATCCATTTCAACCACGTACCAGCTTTAATGAAGAAACATTGCGTGAGTTAGCTTCTTCCATAAAAGAATTAGGAGTAATTCAGCCTATAACCGTTCGTAAATTAGGTTTTAATAAATACCAATTAGTAAGTGGAGAGCGTCGTTATAGAGCTTCAAAACTAATAGGCTTAGAGCGTATTCCTGCATACATACGCATTGCGAACGATCAAGAGTCGTTAGAGATGGCCTTGGTAGAAAATATTCAACGCCAAGATTTAGACCCTATAGAAATTGCACTCTCTTACCAACGTTTAATTGAAGAAATTGAAATTACACAAGAAGAATTAAGTGATCGTGTGGGTAAAAACCGTTCGACGATTGCCAATTATTTACGTCTTTTAAAACTTGACCCTATTATCCAAACCGGAATGCGGGATGGGTTTATTTCAATGGGTCACGGACGTGCTTTAATCAATGTTGATAACACTGATCATCAATTGGACATTTACGAAAAAATTCTTAGCAACAAGCTCTCTGTACGTGATACCGAGGCTTTGGTACGCACCTACAAGTCTGGTGATGAAAAACAAAGCAAGCCAGCTAAAAAGGCAACACCTCAATTTGCCAATAAAGGCAGAAAAGAATTAGAAGATCTTTTAGAAACAAAAGTTAATGTAAAAGTTTCAAAGTCAGGAAAAGGGCAATTGGTTGTTCCTTTTAAAAACAAAGAAGATTTTCTACGCATTCTCAAGCTATTAAAAAGTGAAAAGTAGGTTTTTAAATATCCTATTTCTTGTACTGGCAATTTCAACTTTTGCACAAGAAGCCGATTCTACTGCTGTACAAAAAGATAGCGTGGTTGTATCTGAAAAGAATAATGGTATCGTAATAAAAGATACTGTTTTAGAAAAAAAACCATATAATCCATTAGCACCATCAAAAGCTGCATTCTATTCTGCTGTGGTACCAGGTTTAGGACAAGCTTACAATAAAAAGTACTGGAAAATCCCTATCGTTTATGCAGGAATGGCTACTGGGGTTTATTTTTATTTAAAAAATGATGATGATTATAACCAGTTTAGAGATGCCTATAAAAGACGTTTAGCTGGTTTTACTGATGATGAGTTTCAAGGTATTTCAGACGATCGATTAATAGACGCACAGCGAAACGCTAAAAAAAATAAAGATTACAGCATTATTGCTGTGGTCGTTGTATATATGTTGAATATTGTCGACGCGAATGTTGATGCACACCTTCAGCAGTATAATATTTCTGAAGACCTTTCAATTACTCCAAATTTTGAAGTAAACCCAATTAACACACAAGCCAATTACGGTTTATCATTTCGATTTAAATTATAATGAAATTAGCAATTTTAGGATACGGTAAAATGGGTAAGACCATTGAAAAGTTAGCTCTTGAAAAAGGCCACGAGATTGTATATATATCAGGTAGTGATTTTGAAGAAGGAAACCTTAAAAACGCCGAAGCAGCTATAGAGTTTTCAGTACCCGAAGCGGCTGTAAAAAATATAACACTTTGTTTTAAAGAAAGTATTCCTGTTGTTTGTGGTACAACTGGCTGGCTCGATGATTATGAAAAAGTGCTAAATAAATGTGAAGAGCGTAACGGAAGATTCATTTATGCGTCCAACTTCAGTGTAGGTGTTAATTTATTTTTCAGTATGAATGAGCATGTAGCTAAGTTAATGGCGCCGTGGGATGAATATGATGTTTCTGTAGAGGAAATTCACCACACGCAAAAGAAAGATGCCCCTAGCGGCACGGCCATTACCATTGCAGAAGGGATTATAAAACATTCTGATAAAGAAAACTGGAAGTTGGATGAAGCTTCAGAAAAAACAATTCCAATAACAGCAAAACGGGAAGGTGATGTAAAAGGGACACACAGTGTGGAATATAGCTCAAAAATTGATACTATTTCAATAAAGCACAAGGCTCATACACGCGACGGATTTGCAAAAGGTGCTATCCTTGCTGCAGAATGGCTTTCAAAAAAAGAAAGCGGTGTTTACACGATGAAAGATGTGTTGGGAATTTCGTAGTATTGCATTGTAATTATTAAAAAAATTAGATAAAAAAGAAGATACATATCTTCAGAAAATATATAAAAGATGAGTTGGACAGGTTGGTTAATATTTTTCCTATTAGTACAAGTAATCCACTTTTTGGGCACTTGGAAGTTATACGTTAAAGCTGGAAGACAAGCTTGGGAAGCTGCAGTTCCTGTTTATAATGCTGTGGTTTTAATGAAAATTATCAACCGCCCTTGGTGGTGGACCATTCTACTTTTTATTCCTATTGTTAACTTAATTATGTTCCCCGTTGTTTGGGTAGAAACTCTTAGAAGTTTTGGCCGAAACAGCAATGCAGATACTTTTCTTGCCATTATTACAGTTGGTTTATACATCTATTACATTAACTATACGCAAGAAGTAACCTACATTGAAGAGCGTAGCTTAAAACCACGAACTGCTGCGGGAGAATGGGTAAGTTCCATATTATTTGCTGTAGTGGCAGCAACTATTGTACACACCTATTTTATGCAACCGTTTACCATCCCTACCGCATCGTTGGAAAAAACATTATTGGTAGGTGATTTTCTATTTGTAAGCAAGTTTCATTATGGTGCTAGAGCGCCTATGACGCCTCTTTCATTCCCAATGGTTCACGATACCATTCCGGTGGTAAAAACAAAGTCATACATTCCAAAACCACAAATACCATATTTTAGGTTTCCAGGGTTTGAAGATATTGAACGCAATGATATTGTTGTGTTTAACTGGCCAATTGATGAGTTTGAAGATATTGGACCACCACCAAAAGGTCATGCTTACAAGCCTATTGACAAAAAATCGAACTACGTAAAACGTTGTGTGGGCTTACCAGGAGACTCTTTAGAAATTCGTGATGGGTATGTATACATTGACGGAAAACAAAATGACTTACCAGACCGTTCTAAAATTCAGTTTTCATATGCATTTAGAACAAAAGGTAAAATCAATCCAAATATATTTAGAAATCAATATGATATTACCGACGGTATTGGGTATGACGAAAATTTAAAAGCATACATTCTACCAGCAGTTTCAGATGAGGCGTTGGCTAAGATGAAGAAGAATCCAAATATAGCTGAGGTTTTCAGGTATAAATCTGAAGAAGACGTGTTTGATGCTGGGATTTTTCCGCAAGACGATCGGTATAAATGGAACGCCGATAATTTTGGACCAATTTATATTCCGAAGAAAGGTGCTACAGTTGACATAAACCTTGAATCACTTCCGTTTTACCGTCGCATAATAGAGGTATATGAAGGCAGCGAATTAGGTATTGACAATAAAATAACCACTTCTGGAAACCAAGTATTGCTCAATGGAAATCCTATGAGCAACTACACCTTTAAACAAGATTACTACTGGATGATGGGTGATAACCGTAACAACTCGCAAGATGCGCGTATGTGGGGTTATGTACCTTTTAACCACGTAGTTGGTAAACCGGTTTTTATCTGGATGAGCTGGGATAGCACCAAACAAGGTATTATGAATAAAATACGTTGGGAACGTCTCTTTACAACGGTAGGCGGCAAAGGTAAACCGGTTTCATACCTTTCTTATTTCTTAGTTTTATTAGGTATTTGGTTTGCTTTTGATTTTTTCAGAAAAAGAAGAAAAAAGAGCGGTAAGTAAAAAAGAAAAGCATCTCTATTAGCTTAGCTAATTTTGTTGAAATGGAATCTATTTTAGTACATCCTACTTATTTTCCTTCCATCGCACAAATGGTGGCTGTAAGCCAAGCTGAAAAGGTAGTTTTTGAAGTGGCTGGCAATTACCAAAAACAGTCATACCGCACTCGTGCGTATATTGCACATAGTAATGGAAAGCTGTTGCTCAACATTCCTATTAAACATACAGGAAAACGTCAAAAGTCTAAAGAAGTTATGGTAGAAAATGATTTTCCTTGGCAATCTCAACACTGGAAATCATTAGAAACGGCGTACCGCACTTCCCCCTTTTTTGAGTTTTATGAGGACGAACTATATCCGTTGTTTAACGAACCAGCTGAAAGGCTCTTAGACCACAATATCCGTATTTTTAATACTGTTTGTGAATTAATAGAGTTAGAAGTTCCTATTACTTACACACAAGAATATTTAAAAGAACCTGAAAACAACAAAGACTTGCGCTATTTAGCTAAAGCAAAAAACCAAAAAACATTTAATTTAAAGCCTTACAAACAAGTTTTTGAAGCTAACCACGGATTTCTATCAAACCTATCAATTTTGGATCTATTATTTAATGAAGGACCCAACACGCTTAACTATTTGCAACAACAGGAAGTTCAGTTTTGAGGTTTATTATATTAGAGTTCTAAAACAGTAAACTTATTCACTAAGGGATCTAAATTATTTTTAACTTCAGAAAGTAAACCCGTTCCATGTTCTAAGTAAAATTCTGAAAAATTCATGGTGCGTTCTTGCAAACTTTGGTTGGGAAATAAGGTGTTTTGAATTTTTGTCAGTCGTTCTAACTCATCTGCCAATTTACGTTTCTGCGCTTTCAATAAACGCTTTTCTAAGTTATCTAACCCGTTTAATTGCTTTTTCTCTTGTGCACCAACGGCTCCTAAAAAAGAAGCATCTGTTTTTTCAGCAATTGTATATAAATCTTTAAACTGCTGTTGAAGATGCTCACGCTGTTCAGAAAAATCGATATCAATTTCTGAAATTCGATGCGTGTGCTTTATTTTCAATTCATGTTGTTTCAGGAATAAGTCTTCTACTGAAACATTTAACTTATCAAGTTTTTTTGAAAGCTTAGAAGGTAGAAGCAACACTGAGTTCCGAAGCAATAGCATAGGGAAAGGCACTTCTACCGCATTAAAATAATCTTTTAATTGAAACCAATAGGCCAATTCACCACCACCGCCAACATAACATAGATTAGGTAACACCACCTCTTGAAACAGTGGTCTAAGTAACGCATTGGGTGAAAACCGCTCGGGATGATTCTCTAACTCTTCAAGCAATTCTTCTTTTGTAAACGACAGGTCAGTTTCGTTAATATAGAAGGTTCCGTCTCGTTCAATGATACGTTCGCGAAGCCCTTCTTTCAAGTAAAACAGGTTTATTTCCCGTGGGTGTACTTGTTCGGTATAACCCAAATCGGTGAGTTGTTTGGTGGTTTCTGTTACTTTTTTAAAAGATAGGTTTTCAGTCAACTCTTTTTCAGCATACGGGATAAACGCTTTTTTAAGTGAAGCATCATTTCCATCAATAATTACTAAACCGTATGTTTTAAATAATTCGTTAGCAAGGTAACGAGTAGCAGCTGTTAGGTTTTTATGTTTCGTATAGGCTTCTGCAAAAAGGTCGGTTAGGTATTGTGCGTGTTCACTATTTCCTAATTTGGCTTTTACTGCTCCTAAAACCTCATCTAATCCTTTTGTAGATAATTCCCCTACTGCTCCAGACGCTTCCCTACTCCACTGTATTTTTTTCCCTTCGAGATTAAAATAGTTTATCTCTTCAAAATCGTGGTCTTCGCTTGCCATCCAATAAACCGGTACAAAATGGTTTTCAGGGTCTTCTTTGTTTAGTTTTTCTGAAAGATTAATTACCGAGAATATTTTATATAAAAAATAAAGTGGCCCTGTAAATAAATTGAGTTGATGGCCAGTAGTGATGGTAAGGGTATTCTTATCTGCGAGCGATTGTATATTATCCCGCGTTTCTTTGGAAATGGAAGCGTTTATATATTGCTTTTTTAATGCTTCAACTAATATATCTCTAGATTCTTGTGTAAAACTTTGCTTGGCTTCTATCTGTTTTTTGAAGTTCCCCACCTTCGGAAAATTTCCGTAGAAAGAGGTTAAACTATCATTTTCAGCAAGATAGTCGCAAATTAAGTTTGAAAAATAACCTGTTTCGGCGTACGGGATTGTTTTAGTTGGCATATAACATTAGAAAATTGACACAAAGGTAACCACTTTGCGTGGTTTGTGATTTTAAAGATACGTTAATGTTGGCGGGTTTCAAATTCGAAACTTTTTTGAGATTTCAATTCTATAAATTCAGCTATCTTTAACGCTTCAAAGAAAAACACATACGAATGAACAAGCTTTTTACTCTCCTCTTTTTATTTGTTTCAACATGTATTTTTGCACAAGTACAATCTCCAGACGAATTTTTAGGATACAAAATAGGCACTCAGTTTTCGCGTCATGCCGATGTGGTAAATTACTTTCAGCATGTAGCCGATAACAGCAATATGGTTACCTACCAAACGTACGGTAAAACTAACGAGCGGCGTCCGCTTACCTATGCCATTGTTTCTTCAGAAGAAAATCTAGCAAATATTGAAACCATTAGAACCAATAATTTAAAAAGTATAGGAATAGAATCGGGATCTGCAAATCCTGAAAAAGCTATCGTATGGCTTAGTTACAATGTACACGGTAACGAAGCTTCCAGTACCGAGGCAGCAATGACAACACTGTACGAATTAATTACTAAAAAGCAAGATTGGTTGCAAAACACCGTCGTAATTATCGATCCATGTGTTAATCCCGATGGTCGTGATCGGTATGCAAATTGGTACAATCAAGTAAAGGCAACACCTTACAACCCTTCACAAGATGCAACCGAACATCACGAACCTTGGCCAGGCGGGCGTCCTAATCATTATCTTTTCGATTTAAACCGTGATTGGGCGTGGGCTTCTCAAGTAGAAACACGCCAACGTTTAAAAATTTATAACCAATGGATGCCGCACGTTCACGTAGATTTTCATGAACAAGGCATTAACGAACCATATTACTTTGCTCCTGCAGCCGAACCGTTTCACGAAATCATTACTCCGTTTCAGCGAGATTTTCAAACACAGATTGGTAAAAACCACGCCAAGTATTTTGATAAAGAAGGCTGGCTGTTCTTTACACGTGAACGTTTTGATCTGTTATACCCTAGCTATGGGGACACCTACCCTGTTTTTATGGGAGCCATTGGTATGACCTATGAGCAGGCCGGGCACGGTTTTGCAGGCTTGGGCGTCAATACCGACGAAGGCTTCGAGCTTACGTTAAAAGACCGTGTAGCACATCATACCACTACTGGTCTTTCTACCATAGAAGTAGCTTCAAAGAATGCAGCTACATTAACTTCAGAGTTTAAAAAGTTTTTTACCACTACTAATTCTAAATATAAAAGCTATGTTCTTACTGGAAAAAAAGATAATATTCGTGCTCTAACCGAACTATTGGACATACACCAAATACAATATGGATACACCAATAGCGGCTCGGTAACGGGATATAACTATGCCGATGCCCAAACAGGCTCTATAAAAGCTGAGAACGCTTTGGTAGTGAGCACCAACCAACCAAAAGGTAAAATGGTAAAAGTATTGTTCGAGCCTAAAACAAAACTATCCACTCCCGTAACGTATGATATTACCGCGTGGAGCCTGCCGTATGCGTATGGGTTAGATGCCGTAGCAAGTACATCGTTGGTTTCGGCTAATGCCAATCCGCTTACTACTTTTAAAACTAATACTGCTGTTTCAAGCGCAGCAGGTTATATTGCTAAGTGGAACAGTATGTATGATGCTATTTTTTTAGCTGACTTACTGAAACATGACATCCGTGTGCGGTTTTCTGAAAAGAAATTAAGCTTTAATGGTAATACATTTGACCGTGGAAGTTTGATTATTACTCGAAGTGACAATAAAAGCAATTCAGCTTTTGATACAACGGTAACCAAACTTGCCAATAAGCATAAGCGTGAGTTATATGCTTCTAGTACCAGTTTTGCTGATACGATGACCGATTTTGGTTCGCCCGATATTAAAGTAGTGAACAAACAGCGTATTGCTGTATTGCAAGGCGAAGGTACTTCTTCGTTAAGCTATGGTACCATTTGGCATTTCTTTGAAAAACAGTTAGAATACCCTATTACCTCAATCAACACCGATGATTTTGATGATATTAACCTAAGTAACTATGATGTATTGGTCATGCCGAGCGGATGGTATGGTAGCGTTTTAGGTGATGACATGTTTAATACGCTAAAAGATTGGGTTCGTAGTGGAGGAAAAGTAATAGCCATTGGCAATGCAGTACGCAGCTTTAAAAACAAAGATGGGTTTGCTCTTCAATTAAATGATGATGAATCTAAAGAAGAAAGCACAGATTCAACCAAAAAAAATAACCTCACCCCTTACGATCAACGTGAGCAGGAAGGTACGGAAAACATGATAACAGGAAGTATCTTTAAAGTAACCATGGACCCTTCACACCCAATGGCTTTTGGGTACGGCGACAACTATTTCAGTTTAAAATTGGGAAGCACCTCGTATCGTTTTTTAGATTCTGGGTATAATGTTGGATACATTAAAGGCGAAGCAGAAAACGTTTCCGGATTTGCAGGCAATGAAGCTAAAAAAGGCTTGACCGACTCTTTGGTGTTTGGTGAAGACCGTATTGGTCAAGGTTCGGTAGTATATTTGGTAGATGATGTGCTGTTCCGTTCGTTTTGGCAAAACGGAAAACTACTGTTTGTAAACAGTCTGTTTTTTGTAAATAACAATGCTTTTACCCTTTAAATTAAACTCTTAAAATAGTGTAAAACAGCCTATAAAAGTATGCACTTTATAGTACCTTCGGAAAAAAGAAGTATTATGAAACGTATATTTTTACTTACCCTAACGGTGCTGTTTTTTGCAGCCTGTAATAATTCAGAAAAGAAGAAAACGGAAGAAGCTTCCATGACTGCGGAAACGGAACAACCTAAAAAAATGGAGGAACCCGCTTCCGAAGATTTTATAGACATCACCCCTATTGAGCACGCCACGATGGTATTGCAATGGGATGACACAGTACTTTATGTAGACCCTGTTGGCGGTGCTAAAGCTTTTGAAGGCCAGCCAAGTCCCAATATAATATTGGTAACCGATATTCACGGCGACCATATGAATGCCGAAACCATTCAGGCTGTACTAACCGAGAACACCAAACTCATTGCCCCACAAGCCGTAGCCGATAAACTACCAAAAGCATTACAAGAACGAGTTCAAGTAATGAACAATGGTGAAAGTGCCATACATTCTAATATTGCCATAGAAGCCATCCCAATGTACAACCTACGTGAAGAGGCCTTGAAATTTCATAAAAAAGGACGCGGTAATGGTTATATCCTTGAAAAAGATGATAAGCGGGTATATATTTCCGGAGATACAGAAGACATCCCAGAAATGCGCAACCTAACCAATATTGACATTGCTTTTGTATGTATGAATTTACCCTACACCATGCCAGTTGATAAAGCTGCCGAAGCCGTTTTAGCCTTTAAGCCCAACGTAGTATATCCATATCACTTTAGGGGTACAGAAGGGCTAAGCGATGTTAGCAAGTTTAAAGATTTGGTAAACAAAGGAGACGAATCTATTACGGTAACCCAATTGGATTGGTATCCCAATCAATAAAAAATAGATTAGTTTTATATCAAAACCATTACTTTCGTAATGGTTTTGATATTATAAACAATGACCAAACTAACCCAATACCGAGAACAACATAACTTAACACAAGAAGAGCTAGCTGAAAAAGCTGGCGTTTCGGTGCGCACTATTCAACGTATTGAAGCGGGTGCTACCCCAAAAGGTTATACCTTAAAAACACTTGCTTCGGTCTTAGGTGTAGCTGAAGACGCCTTACGAGCAACTACCCCAGCAGAACCCCTCCCTACTCCTCATTTAGTTAAAATAATCAACCTATCATCGTTGGCATTTTTTATACTTCCGTTTGGGAATATTATCCTACCGCTTATTTTAATGCACTATAAAAAAGAAGTGAATACGCTTACCAAACAAATTGTTTCTGTCCAAATACTTTGGACTATCATTTCAAGTGTTCTTATAATGTTAAGTCCTTTTATTCAAAAGTGGTTTTCCCTGACCAGACAACTTATCCTCATTGTAATTATAGTTTGTGTTCTTACCAACCTATTTATTATTATTAGGAATACCGTTTCCTTAGACCAACAAAATAAACTATATATTAAACTGAATTTCAGCTTTATATAAACTTGTCATAAAAATGTCGGGCTATTGTCGGCTATGCTTTTACTACTTTCTGAAAGAACTTTCTGAAAATTGTATTTCGTTTTAACATTAAAAAAACTACACCTACTATGCAATATTTTCAAAATTTATGTACCGTAATTTTTATAGTTATTGCAGCACAAACCAATGCTCAAATACCTACAAATTCTTCTATTTTTAATGCATTAAAAAAAGCAGACAGCCTCGTCTTTACAGAAGGGTTTAATCGTTGTAATTTTTCCGCACTTAAAAAAATATTACATAAAGATCTTGAGTTTCTACACGATCAAAATGGAACTCAGGATTTAAATCAATTCTATGAGGCATTTACAAAAAGTATTTGTTCAGACTCTACTTTTAAGCCCATTCGTAAATTAATTCCTGAAACACTACAAGTATTTTCTTTACACAACAAAGGACAACTCTATGGAGCCATACAAACAGGTGATCACGTGTTCTACATTAAAGAACCAAATAAAGATGCCTATGCTACATCAAAAGGAAAGTTTATTCATACTTGGGTTTTAGAAAACGAACAATGGAAATTAAAACGTATCGTAAGTTACGAACATGCCCCACCAGAGGAAGAGTATGGAGCCAAGTTTAATGCAGATTACATTTTACCCTTATTTAACAATGACCATACCATTGAGACCTTATTAAAAAAACATCAAATCCCATCTATCTCTATTGGTTACATTAAAAATGGAGCATTACAACAAATACGTGCATTTGGCTCTAAAAAAGAAGGCAAACCTGTTACACACAATAGCCTGTATAAAATAGCGTCATTAACAAAACCCATTTGTGCAATAGTAGTACTAAAACTAATTAATAAAGAGGTTTGGAGTTTAGATGAACCCGTTTCTACTTATTTTGTCGATCCCGATATTGCAAATAGCCCATATATGAACACGTTAACAACTCGTCATATATTATCACATCAATCAGGGTTTCCTAATTGGAGGTACCTCACAGCAGATAAAAAACTAGCGTTTCAGTTTGAACCTGGCACCCAGTTTCAATATTCGGGAGAAGGATTTGAGTATCTTCGAAAAGCAATAGAACATAAACTAAACCGCCCTTTTGAAGCTATCGCTACTGAAATACTCTTTGAGCCTCTTGGTATGGATAATACTCATTTTTATTGGACTCCAGAAGTCAATGAAGACAAGTATGCAGTAGAGCATAATGAACAAGGTAAACCTATTGCTTTTAAAAAGTACACCCGTATTAATGCCGCTGCAAACGTAATAACGACAGCTGAGGACTACTCTAAATTTCTGCTTCATATATTGGATGGTGCCGGACTATCACAACCCCTGTATCGATCATTTATTTCAACACAAGCCAATCAACAAAAAGGAATAGATTGGGGGCTCGGTATGCAGCTGCTATCTGGACTACCCAATAATGAGCTTGCTATTATGCATACTGGTGGAGATTACGGAACTAAAACCATTGCTATTCTATTACAGGAATCTAAACAAGGGTTGGTTTTGTTTACCAATTCTGAAAACGGTATGGTACTATGGCAAAAGATTATAACTGAATACTTTGGAGATATAGGAAAAGAAATAGTTACCAGAAATTTACAAGAATAATGAGCTACTTCTATAAAATACATATATCGTACTAATTGTGAATCTATGACATCCATCAACATCACTTTTAAATACATGTTAGCTACGTTCGCTGCTGTATTTTTTACATGGCTAATTCACGAGTTTGCACATTGGAGTATGGCCGAAGTTCTTGGGTATACAGCTAATATGGCCTTAAACGGCACCTCGTTTGTAGCTGGGGAAGATCCTAGCACAGGGCAGCGTATCATCATTTCAGCGGCGGGACCTGTAATTACCATAATACAAGCAATTGTGGTTTTTCTATTCTTAAACTATAAACGGTGGAATCAATACCTATATCCTTTGCTATTTACTGCTTTTTATATGCGATTGTTAGCTGGAGGTATGAATGTCATCAACCCAAATGATGAAGGCCGTATTAGTCAGTTTTTAGGATTGGGCACCTACACCATACCGGTATTAGTTAGTGCCTTTTTACTGTATTTGGTGTACAGGGTTGCCAAACGTCACCAACTTTCTTGGAAGCTTCAAGCTACCACTACCCTATTGGTCATGGTTTTTAGCTCTATTCTTATTCTTTTAGATCAATTTTTAAGTGTTCAATTGCTATAAAAACCGAGTGTTTTCCTGCCTTCACTCTAGTTTGCTTCGGGGTTTCTTCGCAAAACGTCCTTTTTTGGAAAATAGCCCCAACCCGTTCCCGAAGGATCCCCGAAGGAAACCCGAACAAAACCCCTTAAAATTTGGGTATAATCTGCATATGTCGTCACATGAATGCAGAGGAATGCAAATACCTTCATGTACCATCACAGATTTGCAGCTCTTACCAGACTCGGTCAATCGTCGTCAAACTCCGTCATTTGTTGTCAATTGGCTGCAAGTTGTTGGGGAATATGAAAGGTTTGATTAGCTTTAAACCACGGATATACCTGCTTTTAGGAAAAATATTCGTTTGATGTATCGCTTAAAAAAACGAAACAAAAACCTATTTACAAGATTTTGTAAAGTGGAATTTTTAAGTATATTTGGCGGCAATTTAACTTTTTATTAAGATTTCAAAGCTTTAACCCCAAACACTAATTACCCATTTTAAACCCATACAATAAACCAAACATACTACTAAAGGCTATGCCTTTTTGTGGTGGGTTATTTATTACCATAAACAAAAACCAATATTTAAATTAAACAGATGAGAAGTATTAAGATTACCCTACTATTAATTTCAGTTATTATAGCAACAAGTTGTGCCTCTGGGTATAAAATGATTGAACCAAAATCAATTAATTATGTTTCAAGAAACGAAAACAATGGAGCAAAACTAGAGTACAAATATGATTTGCTCGATAAAAAGTATGCAAAAAAAGAAGTAAAAAAAGGGGTAAAGTTAGTGGCTGTTAAAATAACGAATGAGTCTGATAGGGACTTAATGTTTGGAAGGGAAATTAAACTTACTTATGAAAACGGAAAGGAAATAGTGGCCATGGAAAACGACAAGGTGTTTAAATCCTTAAAGCAAAGCCCAGCTTCTTATTTGTTTTATCTTTTGTTAACCCCTTTAAATTTATACACATCAAGTTCAGATGGCGACACAAGTTCTACGCCTATAGGGCTAGTAATTGGACCTGGCCTTGCCGGCGGAAACATGATTGCAGCCGGGTCTGCAAACAAGAAATTTAAAACAGAGCTTTTAGAGTACAACATCAATGGAACCCTAATTAAAAAAGGCGAAACCAAATATGGACTGGTAGGAATAAAATCTGACTCTTTTGATGCTTTAAAAATAAAAGTGGAATAAAAACAAGAGCCGCAAGAAAAGATATATGATTTTGTGAGTTGCGTTTTTTAAGTATATTTGAGACAGCACTCCCCTTTTAAATTAATATAGTAAGAACACTTTTTCTAGTTAGTACTGCGCATAGCATGCCAAATAGAGGAACTAACAGCGGAAAAACCGTTCATATAAACAAGTTGTGTGTAATGCGAAAAAAAATATAGATGGGATTTGAACTTTGGTACTCAAAACATACAGGAATTAGAAGAAAAGGAACATCTTTTTCCGAATTACAAGACATATTTATCGATGACATTACCGCCAAATACATTTTTGAACCATTAGCTTGTTGCCAAATAACTGACAACCCATTTGAAGTAAAAAACACGCTCAAACAGAGAGATTTTGATACACTTGGTGTTGTAGATGATAATGGAGTTAAACTCGGATATATCGTAAGAGAAAAACTCGGAGAAAAAACGATTGACAATTATCTTGAAAAATTTGATATAGAAATTGTTATATCGGAATCCACACCATTATCGGAACTTTTTGAAATTCTACTTGAAAAAGAGTATGTATATATTTTGAGTAAAAACACTATTGATGGAATTGTCACTCGTGCAGACATTAACAAACCTATAGTTAGAATTTATCTTTTCGGATTAATATCACTATTCGAATTACATTTAAATTATTGGATAACCCAAAATTATGACAACGAATCTTGGATAGATGTTTTAAAACAAGTAAGAATTGAATCCGCAGAAAAAATCTTTAATGAAAGAAAAGGGAATAATGTACAATTGACTTTGTTAGAATGTATTCAAATGTGCGACAAGAGAGATATTTTACGAACTACTGATGATTTTATAAAAGAATTCGACTTTACGAAAAACGGATTTGAAAGGCTTCTTAAAGATGTTGAAAAAATAAGAAATGAATTAGCTCATAGTCAAAATTCAATAATAGCAAATTTGGAATGGACTGTCTTTGTGAATACAATTAAAAATGCAAAAGAGTTTTTAGTAAAGTCCGAGGAAAAAATTGAAAAATAAAGCACTACACACAACA
>NTLF01000002.1 GCA_002631855.1 Zunongwangia sp. ESRF-bin46
GTTGTAAAAGATATACAACAAAAGTTAGACGAAGAACTGGACTTGCCATCAGGATATTATATTACCTATGGTGGAGAGTTTGAAAACCTACAAAGCGCTAAGGATCGTTTAACAATTGTTGTGCCCATCGCCCTGTTCTTGATATTTGTACTGTTATACTTTGCCTTAAAATCCTTTTCACAATCGCTAATGATTTACATCGCGATACCCTTGGCGGCCATCGGTGGTGTGTTTGCTTTATGGCTTCGAGATATGCCATTTAGTATTTCGGCAGGTGTAGGATTTATTGTGCTATTTGGTGTCGCAGTTCTTAACGGGCTGGTACTAATTAACCGATTTAATTCTTTAAAGGAAGAAGGTGTTACAAGCATAAAGGATAGAATATTTCAAGGGACTAAAGAACGTATTCGTCCCATTATGCTCACGGCCACCACAGATATTTTCGGGTTTTTACCAATGGCATTTTCCACATCGGCTGGTGCAGAGGTGCAACAACCGCTCGCTACGGTAGTTATTGGTGGGATGCTTACGGCCACCCTGCTCACGTTGGTCGTGCTTCCCGTGCTCTATACCTTTATAGAAAAGCGACGTGAGCGCAAAGACCAGAACAAGATTGGTTCGTTTAATCCGCAAGCATTGACTACGATTTTGATACTTGGTTTTATGTTAGGTGGTACCGCTTTCGTACCTGCCCAGAGCGCAGTCGAAGGGAAAGCGCAACAATCACAAGCACCTGTGCAAGACCTCATTGTTCAGGACAGCATCACGCCTATCACATTATCACGAGCTGTAGAAATTGCCAAAGAGAATTATCCGGTACTTAAAGCAAGCCAACTCGAAATCGAAAGACAGAATGCACTCACGGGTAATGCCTATGACTTCGGTAATACTAAAGTATTTACAGGTGGCGAAGAAGTGGCAGATGGTCAGGGCATTTATACCTTGATAGGTATCGGTCAACAGAATATCGATCTACTGGGAATAGGTGCTAAAAAACGTTTGCAACAACAACGTATTGAGTTGGCACAAACGGCATTTGACTTTTCAGAAATCCAGATAGAACTGGAAGTCAAAAAAGCCTGGTCAGAAGCTTTTCAGGCAAAGAAGAAATTTGTTCTTTATCGAGAACTGGACAGCATTTATGGTCAATTTGCACAATCTGTAGAACTCAATTTTGAAGTCGAAGCCATTTCGAGACTGGAATATGCTGCTGCGCGCAATCAAGCGTTACAGATAACCAACAGGTTTCAGCAGGCAGAAACAGATTATTTTATCGCCTTGCAAAAACTCAATCTTTGGTTGACACCAGATACGATGTACACCGTAGCTGATGAATTTGAAGCTACCGAAATTTCGGTGTTAGAGACTGATAATACATTGGATGAACATCCCGAATTATCGCTTTCGCGAAAGCGTATAGACGAAGCACAGGCAAGCTATGATGCGGCAAAGGCAAACTTAATGCCCAAGTTCAATCTGCAAGGTGGCCTGCAACGTGTAAATGGCGATAGCGGATTCTACACCTATCAGGCAGGGATTTCCATACCGCTGTTTTCTGGCCCAGACCGCAGCCGTGCAAAAGCTGCAAAACTTGATGCACAGATTGCAGAAACCAATGCCGTTTTCAAACAGCGTGAACTGCAATCACAATTTGCACAGGCACGGCAAAATTATGCGCGATGGCGGGACACCTGGTTTTTCTATAAAACCGAAGCCCTGCCGCTTGCCATAGACCAGCGCAAAGGCGCATTGCTGGCCTACAAAGAAGGTGCACTGGATTATGCAGCATTCACGCAAATTATACGTGATGCCATACAGACCGAAATGGATGCGCTGGACGCACTCGATAATTATTTAGATGCCTTGTTTAAACTACAATATTTCCAAAACTAAAAAAGATGAAAAAAATAAAATATATACCAATTACCGCTATGCTAATAGCATTTACCTTAACCAGCTGTGGCGAGTCAAAAACTGAAGATGGCCACGATGAAGCCACCCATTCTGAAAAAGGCGAAAACAATTCTGAAGACGAGGGCGATCAAGAAAACCATTCCGAAGGCGAAGCTAAGAAAGTAATGCTCACGGCACAGCAGTTTGAAGCCTTACAGATGGAAATTGACACGCTCTCACAACGTTATATGAGCGGTTATGTAGAAGCAAATGGCACGCTGGAAGTACCACCCCAAAACGAAGCATCCATTACTGCCATAACAGGAGCAAATGTGGCATCCATAGAAGTAATAGAAGGTGATGAAGTGAAGAAAAATCAAGCGGTTGCCTATCTCTCACATCCCAGCATCATACAGATACAGAGTGATTACCTAAATGCATACAGCAACAGTAGATTTCTGAAACAGGAATATGAACGTCAAAAAAGGCTTTATGAAGCTGGCGTGGCATCTGGGATGAACTTCCAAAAAGCAACGGCAGACTATCAGGCATCCACCGCGATGGTAAATGGGCTGGAAGCACAATTGCGACAGTACAACATCAATGTGAATGGCGTGCGCAATGGCACTATATACCAGCGTGTTGCATTGCGCAGTCCCATTGCAGGGGTTGTAGAAAAAGTTTTTATAAAAACTGGACAATATGTGGAGCCACAGACCAACCTAATGGAAATAGTAGATACAGACCACGTACACGCAGATTTAATGGTTTTCGAAAAAGATGTTGATAGGGTAAAGAAAGGCCAACAAGTACGATTTAGCGTTCAATCAAGACCAGGAACGGAACTCATTGCCGAAATTTATTCAGTAGGAAAAACCTTCGAGCAAGATCCCAAAGCGGTGCACGTACACGCAGAAATTGAGAACAAAGGTGGTGGTCTTATCCCAGGAATGTACATTAAAGGTAGGATTGAAGTTGATAACGATCAAACCGCTGCAACCGCATTGCCAGAAAGTGCCATTATTACAGAAGGCGGTAGGGATTATGTGTTTAAAGCGCAAAGGGAAGGTAACACTTGGAGTTTTATACCGGTAGAAGTCACTACGGGCGAGAAGGATGGTGACTGGATAGCCATACGTTTTTTTGAAACCCCAGACCCTAATACCCATTTTGCTTTTAACAATGCCTATTACCTTATGGGAGAGATGAAAAAAGGGGAACTTGGTGACGATGATTAAAATGGAATGAAAGAAAAAAGAAAGAAAAACTTAAAAGTAGCAAGAACCTTACAGATTTGGAACGTCATCTACGATGTTATTGAAGTTGCGGTCTCGCTTATTGCTGGATTTACGGCCAATAGTTCGGCATTGATAGGTTGGGGATTGGACAGCACCGTAGAAGTTGTAAGTGCGGCAACGTTGGGCTGGCGGTTGCACGGTGAGCTCAAGGGCATTGATGAAGAAAAAGTAAAACGAAGACAAAAAATCACGCTGAATGTAATTGCAATTTCATTTACGCTCATCTGTATTTTCATTTCGTATGACTCAATTACAAAGCTTATAAATCAAGAAACTGCAAACTGGAGCACTTTGGGACTGATTATATTATTGGTTTCCCTCGTTGTAAACCCAATTCTAATATATTTCAAAAGAAAATATGGAAAGAAATTGGATAGCCCTGCCTTGTTGGCAGATGCCAAGGACACCTTTATTTGCCTGTACCAGACCGTGGTCGTACTTATAGGATTGCTATTAGTCAACTGGCTGGGCTGGTGGTGGGCAGATCCCGTTGCGGCCTTGCTCATCGTCCCGTACGCAGCAAAAGAAGGCTGGGAAGCCTATAACAAGGCTAAAAACATCAACCATAACACCGCACAAAATGACTGAAATTGAAAAAACATTAAATGACCATAACGTGCGTCCCACCGCAATGCGCATATTGATTTATAAGTATATGGCCGATAGGGATGCCGCCATCGCCCTGACTGATATTGAAAATGCTTTCGCAAAAGCGGATAGAACCACATTGTACCGAACCCTAAAAACGTTTGAAGAAAAAAACGTGGTACATCACATAGATGACGGAACTGGAATCTCTAAATACGCACTTTGTGAAGAAGGCTGTAATTGTGAAATAGAACAGGATTTGCACTTGCATTTCCATTGCACTAACTGTGACGAAACGGTTTGTTTAACGGAACAAAAAATCCCGCATATCAATTTGCCCGATGGATATTTGGCAGAGGATGTTAATCTCGTGGTTACGGGAATATGTGAAAAATGTAGCAGTAATTTACTTTAACAAACAAATTAGATTGATTTTGAAAAAAAGCACTTTTATAATAACTAAAATGGACTGCCCTTCAGAAGAGCAGATGATTCGGATGAAGTTAGAGTCTTATGCTCAAGTAAAACACTTGGATTTTGATATTCCTAACAGAAAATTGGAAGTATATCACGTGGACGACGTCAAGGCGATAAAAACGTCTATAGCCAGCTTAAAACTTGGGGATTCCTTAGAAGGAACCACAGAAGCCGAACCACCCGTAATGGAAGACCAATCCAAACAAAAAAGAATCCTATGGTGGGTCTTGGGCATCAACTTTGGCTTTTTCGTTATCGAAATGACCACCGGTTGGATTTCTTCTTCGATGGGTCTTGTGGCAGACTCATTAGATATGCTGGCAGATTCCATCGTATATGCATTAAGCCTATTTGCGGTAGGCGGTGCCATTTCAAGAAAAAAGAAGGTTGCGAAATACAGCGGATACTTTCAGATGGCATTGGCAATACTTGGGTTTGCAGAGGTCTTGAGAAGGTTTTTTAGTGATACCGAAACACCTTTGTTCCAATGGATGATTATCGTTTCAATTTTCGCATTGGTAGGTAATTTGATATCGCTCTGGCTTATCAACAAAACCAAGAGCAAAGAAGCTCATATGCAGGCAAGTGCCATTTTTACGTCCAATGATATCATTGTCAATGGTGGTGTTATAGTAGCAGGGATACTGGTTTATTTTCTGAATAGTAAATGGCCCGATTTGGTGATTGGCGGGATCGTTTTCACTTTTGTAATGCGCGGTGCATTGAGAATACTGAAATTATCGAAGTAGTTTTTAAAATGATATCAAACTTGATTAGAACAAATGAAAAAGAAAAAAGTAAATTTACGGGACATTGACCCAAAAGAACATAAGGGCGAGCACAGTCACGATGATGACCATAACCATAGCAGCCCTGAAGAAATTTCAAACTTTAGAACCTATCTACCGGCTATTTTCAGCTTTGTAATGTTGATAGCCGGAATTGCTATTGATTACTTTGAAGCATTTCCACATTTTAAAGGATGGATAAGAATCGTTTGGTATTCCGTCGCCTACATTCCAGTTGGCTTTCCCGTCATAAAGGAAGGGTGGAACAGTATCAAAAATGGGGATTTCTTTACTGAATTTTTTTTAATGTCCATTGCCACATTAGGGGCATTCGCTATCGGCGAATATCCCGAAGGTGTGGCCGTAATGTTGTTCTATGCCGTGGGCGAACTGTTCCAAAATGCAGCGGTCAACCGTGCTAAGGGAAATATAAAAGCCTTGCTTGATGTCCGTCCGAACGAGGCATTGGTTTATCGTGATGGCGATTTTGTTTCAGTCAATCCCGAGACTGTTGAGATTGGTGAAAAGATTCAGGTGCGTGTGGGCGAGAAAGTTCCGCTTGATGGTATTTTGCTTTCTGAAAAGGGTTCTTTTAATACCGCTGCCTTGACAGGTGAAAGCAAACCTGATACTATTGCTAAAGACGATACCGTTTTTGCTGGAAGTATCAACCTTGATGGCGTAATCGAAATCGAGACTACTAAAGAATTTAAAGACAGTTCCATTGCACGAATTCTGGATATGGTGCAGAATGCAACCGCCAGAAAATCAAAGACCGAATTATTCATTAGAAAATTTGCTCGGATATATACGCCTATCGTTGTCTTCCTTGCCATCGGACTTACGTTTTTACCCTACTTTTTTGTGGATGATTACGTGTTTAGGGATTGGCTGTACCGAGCATTGATATTTCTTGTAATATCCTGTCCTTGTGCGCTGGTCATTTCTATTCCCCTGGGCTATTTCGGCGGATTGGGTGCGGCATCCCACAACGGTATTCTTTTCAAGGGTGCTTCCTTTCTCGATGCAATGACCCAAGTGAACACGGTCGTAATGGACAAAACAGGAACCGTTACCAAAGGCGTTTTCAAAATCAAGGAAATCAATTCCATCACATTTGAAGAAACCGAGTTTATGAAGTACCTGATGGCGATGGAAGAACAATCTACACATCCCATTGCAAAGGCGATACTCGAATATAAAGCAGACGGCTCGGATTATGAAGCGACTGATGTTTCGGAAGTTGCCGGAAAGGGATTAAAAGGAAAAGTCAACGGAAAAACGGTGTTGGTAGGTAACAAAGCTTTGATGACCTCAAACAGCATAGAAGTCCCTTCGGAAACAGATGGTATCGTAGAATCAATTATTATAGTGTCCATTGATGGAACATTTGCAGGTTATGTAACCATTGCAGATGAACTAAAGGATGATGCACACCAAGCCATTAAACAAATTCGGGATTCAGGAATTTCCAAAATTATAATGCTATCAGGCGACAAGGATTCAATAACTCAACAAGTTTCAAAAGAATTGAACATCGATTGGGCAAAAGGCGGACTGTTACCTGAAGATAAACTTAATGAGGTTGAAGAGCTCAAAAAACAACCTAATACGAAAGTCGCATTTATCGGTGATGGAATTAACGATGCACCCGTTTTAGCAGCAAGTGGTGTAGGTATTGCGATGGGCGGCTTAGGAAGCGATGTCGCCATTGAAACAGCTGATGTTATCATACAGACCGACCAACCGAGCAAGATTGCACGAGCGATTAAAATTGGTCGTTCAACGCGACGAATTGTCTGGCAAAATATTGGACTTGCCTTTGGTGTAAAGGTTATTGTCCTCATTCTCGGGGCAGGTGGATTAGCGACAATGTGGGAAGCTGTTTTTGCTGATGTGGGCGTTGCTTTCCTTGCTATTCTCAATGCTGTTCGATTGCAGAAGATGAAATGGGATTAAAAATGATATAATTATTTACGGGACAGCAATTAAACAAAAACATTTAGTGTACGTAAACCACTCAGCATATTGCCGCTTCATTCTTAGAAAAGCCCCTACAAAATTCTATAGAGGCTGCTGGACATTCCAATTTTGTTAGTTGCCCTCGCTCAACGAGAAGCTTCCGTCACCATTAAAAGAGCTGAGGCTGATTGTAACCGACCATATGCCAGACGCACCTGCATCAGTCACCCCAGAAAAGGAATCCGGTTCTGAAGCACCATCAAGAGACCTGTTCAATACAGTATTTCCGTCAGCATCCAAAACCAGCATATTAAAAGTGCCTTCGGCTGAGGCGGTTATATCCGAATTATAGTCCGCTGTGGTCAAATTGTTCATCCAGAGGAACGTCCTTGTGGCGCTTCCACCGTTACCTGTGAAGTCACCGTCCACATCACCATTAAAATCGTCACCATCATCAAACAATACAGTTCCGTCGACACTCACCTGAGCCATCGTGTCACTATCATCATCGTCACTACAGCCTACAAAGACCGTGGTAGCGACAATGGTTAAAAGCATAAAATAGAATTTCGTAATTCTCATAATTCATTAAGATTTGGTTATCATATATAAAACAAACATAACGGGAAAAACCCTATCCTTAGTATTTAATTTTTAATCTATAATTTGAATATCCATTCTTGTAAACTGTTTAAAACCCACTCAGCACATTCCCCTACATTCCACGCTCGCCTGCTGAAAAAAGTAGACGACCACTTCATTTCGTGAAATGAGCTTCACCACACAAATCTTGAACACAATTCCCAATTTCAGCTTCTCATTCCGTTAACCCTTCCCGATGGCTCTGGGAAGGAACATTTATCTTGAGTGTAATCGAAGGGCTATATTCCCGTGCCAAAATCGTGAATTAAGTTCGCTTGAAACCCGTCTTATTTTTCACAAAGTCTATTTGTTTTTTAATTCAGTTATATTGTGAGAAATTTTAGCTTAAATGGAAAAACTAACGGAAAATAAAACCATTGAATTACTGATGCCTCATTTGGTTCAACAAGGCTATGAGATAGAGAGTTATTGCTTGGGCCAAACGAGAGGATATGATATTGTAGCTGTTAAGAATGACAAAAAATTATTAATTGAGGTAAAAGGTGCAAAAGCACATAAGGATTCGCCAACAAAGCGACGAGATTATTTCAACTCTGGACAGATTAAAACTCATTTTGGTAAAGCAATTATTAAATGCTTGGAAACCAAAGTTGCGTTCCCAAATGCAAAAATTGCCATTGCGCATCCCGAAGACGAACAAATAAGAAAAGCAATAGCCAGTATTATTCCAGAGCTCAATAAGATAGGTATACAACATTATTGGGTTAATGCTAAGGGAACGGTAACCCTTGAAAAATAGTTGATTTTGAATACAACAATGAATTCCAAATTATCTTCTTTATTGCATTTCTTGAATGAGAACAGATATTATAATAAAAGGGTTCAGTCAAATTCTTATAACCGGTTTTTAGCGCCGTTCGATTCACTCGAAGATAAATTGTATTCAATTCTTCATCACGTAGCGAATACACAAAGCCAACCTAAAATTGACTTACTTGCACCTTTTTTTCAGAAAGTATATTCGAATAAATTACAGCTTCATAGTTTTAAGACATTCATCGATTTTCTAACAGATAAAGAAAATGATGCCTATAATTATGAATCTATTTACTATGGTATGTTGAGACAAAAAGGATGGGGCAACAAAACATCTGCCTTATTTACCAAAACCATTTATCATTTACATAATGGTAAGTATGGATTTCAAAATTCAATATGGGACGATGCGCCGAAAATCATTGACAAAGAAGAAAAAATCTTCTTACCTGTCGATGCTGTAATTGAAGCAATTTTCCATCGTATTGACCCAACAATTAAATGGAATTTCCATAAAATTAATAAACTGCTACAGCATAATTATTCTTCTGAAGAAATGGAAGTTTGGGACGACCTTTGGTTCTGGGGATTTATAAATCAACGCGGTTCTGGTCTAACAAGAGAATTTGTTTGGAACGAATCCAAATATTGGGCATTACTTGAGACTGAAAAGAATAGTGTTGTGATTGAAGAGATAAAATTGAAATCGTTGCAATTCCTTTCCATATTGAACCCAAAACAGTAATATATGTATTTGCTATTATCATATTCTAAGTTTGTCTGAATTTAGATAGGTTTAATTTCCAATTATTACCACTTAATCTATATAGTGGCAAAAATTTGTTTTCAAATATTCGCCACTTTTTTGTATTTTTGGCAAAGTTTTGATTTTTAACTATGCCAAAGATTATTGAAAATAAACTGATACAAGCTTTCAAAGACCGTAGTTCTTTTGATAGGGATGCGCTATATAACTTCTATCTGGATTTTGAACCGGACCTAAAGGAAAGCACCTTTAGTTGGCGAATCTATGACCTAAAGAAAAAAGATATCATCAAAACCATTGGTCGTGGACTTTATGTTATTTCCTATAAACCTAAATATAAACCTCTTCTATCAGATAGTGTGTTCAAGATAGCCCGTAAAACCAATGAGCGTTTTGAAGACATAAAATATGCCATTTGGGAAACCCAATGGCTCAATGAGTTTTCTCAGCACCAGACGTCAAATCAAATGATTGTCGTTGAAGTAGAAAAAGAATTTGTAGACTCACTCTATTACTACCTAAATGATAATCTAAGAATGGATTTTTTCCTAAATCCAGATGAAAAGGAAATTCAATTCTATATTTCAGAAAGTAACGTGCCAGTTATCATTAAACGTTTGGTGACAAGGGCACCCATTCAAAAAATAAAAAATAAAAAAACGGTAGTGCCCATTGCAACTCTTGAAAAGATTATGGTGGACCTGTTTGCAGATGAAAATCTGCTACATTTTTACCAAGGTTCTGAAATGGTAAACATCTACGAGAAAATAATTGATAGATATAGCATCAATTTTACAAAGTTGTTCAGCTATGCCAAGCGACGCAAAAAAGAACAGGAAATAAAGCAGTTTATAGGCAACAACATTCCAAATTTTTTAGAAGATATTCATTATGATTAACAACAAAAGTTTTGAAAAGGAATGGCTGAATGGCTTCCGTGCAAAAAAGGAACATAAGGGAATCGATGTAACCATTCTGGAAAAAATGGTTCACGCACTATCATTACTCGAACATTTAAAAGTTTCAGGACTCGATTTTGTTTTCAAAGGGGGAACATCACTTGTGCTTTTGCTAAAAGAAGGGAACCGATTTTCTATTGATATCGATATTATTTCGAGCGTTGAGCGTGATAAATTAGAAGAAATTTTGGATGCAGTTGTAGCCAATTCACATTTCAAAAAGCACGTGCTTAATGAGCATAGAAGCTATAAGGAAGGTGTTCCAAAGGCACATTACACCTTTGAGTTCGAGTCGGTATATAATCCAAACGTTCCTGGAACCATTCTATTGGATATCCTTTTTGACAGTCCGCACTATCCAGAACTTATAGAATCGCCCATTGAAACACCTTGGCTGTCAATCGATGGAACTGCTACAACGATTACTACGCCTTCGGTAAACGCTATTTGTGGCGATAAGCTAACAGCTTTTGCACCAGATACCATAGGTATACCATACTACAAAGGCGACCAGTTATTTGCAATGGAAATCTGCAAGCAATTGTTCGACTTGGGAAAACTTTTTGAAAATATTACTGATGTAGCAATGGTAAAGAAAAGTTTTTCAGCTTTCGCGAAAGCAGAACTATCCTATCGAAGTTCGGACAAGGATTTTAGTAAAAGGAAACTCAATGAAAAGGATGTGCTATGGGATTCCATAAATACCTGTGCTATTATGGCAAGACGAGAACGTAACCCAACCGTTGAAGCGAAAAAAAAATTTGCAGATTTAAACTCTGGCATACGAAGCTTTGGTAGCGCATTTTTAATGACAGGGAACTTTAGGATTGAAGAAGCATTGGCAGCTTCGGCCAAAGTAGCCTATTTGAATGCTATTATTCTACAAAAAGAAGATGTTGAAATAGAATATTATGAGAATCAGGATACAAAGGAACTGGTTATTAAAAATCCGGATTGGGCCTTTTTGAACAGATTAAAACGCCAACCCGATAAATCTATATTTTATTATTGGTACAAGGCGGTAGAACTATTGTAAATTAATGTGAATGGAATTAAAGTATATTATAGAAATCTGTGTGGCTATCGACATCGCAATTTTGGGTATAGCATATCCTATTATCGTGGATAAAATATCCAATATAGGTCACAAGTTTTCATCAAACTATCTGGCTAATGCTTTTGAAAATGAATTTCCGCAGACAAAACTTTTTGGGATATTTCCCGGAAGGTCAAGAAGAATAACAGTATTTGAATGGGTTTTGTTCTTTACAATCAGCTCGTTTATATTCTTAATATTAGACCGTGAACCACTTTTTTGGAAGGATAGTTGGATGATGCAAAACTCAGCAAAACTTCTAACGCTATTCTTAACAGTATCATTGGTTGTCATTTTTATTATTTGGTTAGATAAGGTTTCGCTGTACAATGGCAAGTCCACACGTTTGCTTACCTATATAATTTCCGAATACCGAAAGCTAAAAAAAGGCCAAGATGGCAATTACCATTTCAAGATTATTAACGAACTGGCAATATTTGCCATTAGGACACAGGATAAAGGTTTAGAAGAAACATTGGTTAATTTCTACACGGAAGAATTCAATAATTACCGTGCGAGTTTCATAAGACCAAGAGAAGAAGAAAAACCAGATGGATTTGAAAACTTTAAAGTTGAGTTTAATCACGAGTTCCACTATGGTATCAGGGAAATCATTAGAGAAGTTGCCAAAGGTAGAAATGAAGACTTACAAAGTCTCGAATATTTTGTTGTAAGTGGCGTATGGTTAATGGGACAAGGTATTTTTGAAACACCCATCTCAAATGACACCTATAAAGAACTTTGGCGCAATGTTGTACTCATATCAAACAATCCCAAATTTGTAGGTAACTATTGGGGTACGGCACATCAATATTTTAATTTTGGATTGCAACGAGTCTATGGCACAGATTACAGTTTTGAGACTAAAAAATATGAGAACCAGTCGTTAATAGATAAAAGAGACAACGAAAGAAAACGTTTTTTTGAGTTTCACTTGGCATTAGGAGGCTTATTGATATATCAGAAAAACTATGAAGCACTTAAAACGCTGTTTACATACACACAACACCAGCCACCAAAATATGTTCTGCTGCCTAATAATATGACCGAGATTTTTACGTGGTTCAGTAGCTTTAAAGACGAGTTTGGGAGAGGTTATTACCCTATTGATTTATCATACCCTTTCCCAGGATTGGATAATTTAGGGAACAGAAGGCGTGTTACATTCTACATCTGTCAGTATTTGACATTGCTTTTTCTAAGGCAGTTTAAATTGCCAAAATACAATACCTACGATAACTTCACAGGACAACCTACTTTACCACAAGCCGAAGTGTTAGAACTATTACGATGGCAAGAATCCATAAATTATTTCAGGTTTTGTTTAAAAAAGGTGTTGAAAGATGAAAATCTCTTAAATACAATATGATATGAAAAAGAAGGAGATAAAGAAGCTAAAAAAGAAGTCATCAAAATTTATTGATGTTCTCGAATCATCAATTGAAGAGGCTATTGAGGATGCAAGATTAAATGCGGATATTGACTACGAAAAAGAATGGGAATTTTATGAAAAATCTAAAGGTGCAATAGTTGGAGCATTAGAAAAGTTTGATGGTATTCAAAATTCAGAGAAAGATTTTGAAGGAGAGCCTACTATTTCCTTCGGTGTAAATGGTACAATGAATTTATTTCAAAAATCTGCATTTACAACCGGAGATATTCCACATCTAAATGCAGACACGATATTATCACAGCAGATAGTTTACCAGAACATCAATTATTATATTCCCAATGCGTTTTTATCGGCACGGAAAAAGAGGTATCTTCTTCGTAAAGAAGATTTGGTAAAAGGGATAGAAAAATTGGGTTTTGATGTGGACAGAGATATTATTGTAGCAATGAATCTTAATATATATGGTATCGATGATTTCCAGAACATTGAAGAACACATTACCCGAGTTCCATCTACAGGACTCAAAAATGTACTGTTTATTTTGCCGAAAGCTGATTTGCCTATCCTAAAACATAAAGAACTTGATGTTAGTGAACAAAAAGAACATCAATTGGGCATATTAGATGATGATAGAAAAATCTACGGTTCTTTAATCGACTTAACACAAGATGCCAATGCGAAACAAAGAGACAAATGGAAAAATTCAAACATTGATTTTGCGACCGATTTAAAAGTACAGCTAACTATAGCTTTTATTACTGAAGTTGTTTGGAAAGCCAATGCCAATGTAGTTCAAATTAATATTGAAACTTCATTAAAGGAACA
>NTLF01000014.1 GCA_002631855.1 Zunongwangia sp. ESRF-bin46
CCCACAAAGGTGATCGTGCCGTCCACTGCTACCGTCACTGTCCCGTTGGGGACCGTGATGGTCTGCGCCGTGCCCGGTGTCAAGGTTGTGCCGTTGATAGAGGTGACCGTTAAATCATCGCCGTCCACATCACTGTCACCCGTTAAGGGCAGTAACTCAATACTCTCGTCCTCTGCCACTGTATAGTCGTCATCGACAGGTGAAGGAAAATCATTTACAGATGCAATATTGATAATTTGATTTGCAGAATCGGTTCCTCCGTTTCCATCAGATATCTCATATGGAAATGTAACCTGTCCAAAAAAGTCATCATTAGGGATAAATATTATATTCCCTGCTGAATCTACTTCTACTACGCCATTGGGTACAGGTATTGATTGAGCTGTTCCGGGAGTCAAGGTTATATTATTTATAGAAGTAATTGATAATGTATCGCCTTCAGGGTCACTATCTAAATTTAAAGGATTTAATGTTACCTGATTGTCTTCGTTGATGTTATATGTGTCATCAACTGCTATTGGGGAACCATTTACATTCAATGTTCCTTGAGATTCTTCAAAACAAACTTTGTTATTATGACTCACCTCTACTTTATAGATATTTCCATCCATAGCAGGAGTTACATTTGCAATTGACAAGGTCGCATTCGTTTCTCCATTAATAATCGTATTATTTACATACCATTGGTATTGTAAACCACTATTGGCTTCAGTATCATAGTTTGGCGTTCCATTTGTAAAACTTGAAGCTTCTAATGCTGAAGCTGAAACCGAAAAGGTTGCAGTTTCTCCTTCTGATACATCTTCATCATCTACTTCAGTATCAATTGAGATATCAATTGCAGTAGTAACACTTGCATTTGTACCTGGATATCCCGCTCCTTGTACTGTACCGTCACTATTCACATTTGATGAATCCACTACATCGCCATACGTACCATCGTTATTAGAATCTGCATCAACATCGTCATAAGCTTCATCAGCATCAAAACAACCATCATTATCGCTATCGGTATCTAAATAGTCTGGAGTGCCATCTAAGTCTGTATCAACAGGAACACAAAAGGTTAGATTACCTATACCTGACCCCTGATTATTACTAGGAGTAGGCCCAACTTGCCTATAGGTTATACTTACAGATGTCACGGGTACAGTTAAATTAATTTGTAGATCTTCATCTGTACCACCACCCGTAAAGGTGTTATCGTCAGTTCTTGAAATATTAGCACCTAAAGTATAATCTGAAGGGGTCATTATATATTGAGCTCCATTAGAAGTGATTTCAAAAAAGACTTCATCTGTAAAGTTAGACCCCGTATCTATATCTAAAATTGTAAATGAAAGGTTGTAAACGTCTTTTGAAAAATTAAAGGTATGCACAGATCTTCCCTCATTAATTGCTGCCTGTAACCAAGTATATCCTGAAGGAGCGTAGTTAGAATTAATCCTCCAGTTTCCGGTGGTATTAGTTGTTCTATTTAGAGTAACATCCACTCCATTAAAAGAAAGGGGTGGGTTTGCAGTTGCCACAGTAGGATCTTCTCCACTTGTTGAAGTATTGCCTTCTACATAATGATCATTCCAAATTAATTGATTCGTATTTTCTGCACAAGCCAGTTCTTCACTATCTAAAATTCCATCGTTATCATTATCTAAATCATTATTATTTGATACCCCATCATTATCTGAATCTTCTTGTACAGAAATAAATAATGTAGCTAAATTGGAAGAGGCTAAAGCTCTATCTTGAACTCTAAAATTTACGTTTGCATTACCCACATATCCCGATACCGGAACAAAACTAACATCACCTAGGTTGTTTACAGTATATGTACCAACCCCGGGTATAGTTAATGGGCTACCCAAACTTCCTACATTGTTAGAGTCATTTGGGTCTATTAAAAGTACAGTACTTGGATCTATATTATTCTCTGCATCGGATGAACCGTCTAATACATTAACTGAAATGCTCGTGTTCTTAGGTATATAATTAGGTGTATTGTCAACCACAACAGGAGACGTATTCTCTTGCACTTCATTTTCTACAATAAAATCTACCTCTCCTAAAAAACTTACAGAGTTTTGCCTTACACCTCCAACTATATTTCGACCATTTCGAAAGACAAGTCTACTTACATTGTTATATTGAACTGACGCTATATACTCAGTTCTTTCTTTACGAATTCCAGCAGAGAAATCTGTACCACTTGAAAATCTTGTAAAATCTCCGTTTTTAGTAACTTGTAAAGAAGACGGACATCCAATATTATTATTTGTAGCACCCGAACCTTGAGGACAACCCGATGGCGTAGGACTAACCCCTCCCTCTATGGTATAAGATTCAGGAACCAGTACCTCAAAGAATTCTTCTCCATCAACATCAATTGCTTCTAATGTATAAGAGTCTATTAAAATTGGCACCCCATTGCTAGTAGCATTAGCCGTACCAGAACGCACAAAGCGGAATTCCCACTCTACATATCCTCCTGCTGAAGTTGTTTGTGTTTGTGGTTCAAATCGATCATCAAGACCAACATTACTATCTACAGAGCTTACCGTGATATTATTTAAATCTAAGATCGTTAAGACAGCATCTACATCTATGCCAGTACCATCAACATCGGTAACAACATTCTGAAAAAGATACCTTGAACCTTCTGCACCTTCAGTACCTGAAAGTAAAGTTCTTCCTTGAGAGGCACCAAATCGAGGTGTTGATTGTGAAAAAACTAGGTTAATTCCTAAGAAAAAAAAGAAAAAAAATGTAGCCCATTTAAGTTTTTGAGGAGTAAAGATTTTCATAAGCAAGGACTTAGATTTAAGGGTTTAGTTTAGATATTTATAATGAATAACCAAAATTTGAACAAAACTACATTTTATCGGAAAAATTAACACTTTAAACAGTTGGACGATTAATTAGTGTAGACGAAACGTAGTTTTATATAGATAAAATACAAAATTGTAGTGATTAAAAAAATTATATCAAATTTTATTAACTTTTTATAATGTTATGTACGTAAACAATAAAAAACCGGTTTTTTAAAGGGTGTATTTAATTATAAATTTTAAGTGGATAGAGGATTACAAAATAGTATTGAGCAGAATAAGTACTATTTTCAATAAGTTAAAATTATGTTAATATTATATTGTTGCAGTTAGAAATACAAGTGTTTAGTCGAATATTTATGTATTTTTATCTGTTTTAATTCAATTTAAAATTAATTTAACCTACAAATGTAAGAAAAACATATATTTATTTGACTATTAGATTTTTAAGGATTTCCCTGTATGTTTGTATCAGAATTTAACTTAAAAACTATACATCATGAAAAAACTTATGTTTATTTTAGCAGTTCTTGCGCTTGCAGCAAGTTGTACCCCAGAATCTTTAGGAACCGATGAGCAGCAACTCGACAAATCAGAATATCAAATTCCACCAAACGGATAAAAAAAGAACTTTTATTAATGGGGTGTTGCTTACCATATTTTTGGTCGCAACACCTTTTTTATTTTACTTCTACAAGTTTGCCCCTAAAGGTGTTGAAGAATGGGAAACTTTTTTTGGCACTATTACCTCAGGTGGTTTTGATAATGTTCAAATTTACCTTCACGCTTTAGTAACCAAACTTACTTTTGTTTTATTGACAGGCATCTGGTTTTTAACATCTAGAAATTGGTGGCGGTATGCTATATTGATTCCTTTTACCATGTTTTTGTTCCAATTATCGGGTGTTGTTAATTTTAAGATTAGCTATATCGACGAATTCGATTTTTGGTATTCTCTACCTATTATTCTTCCTATATTAATCTTGTTGGTATATATTTCATATATCGCAAGTAAAAAAAGTGGCGATTCAGACGAGCTGAAACAAGAAGTGGATAATGAAATTAAAAAATTGTTGAGCGACGATTTATAAGCAAATACCACCTTTCTCTTTTTACATAACTCTTAAAACCAAAAAAGCCTCATCATAAATGACAAGGCTTTTGTACTGAAGGCGGGACTTGAACCCGCACGGACATTTCTGTCCATTGGATTTTAAGTCCAACGTGTCTACCAATTCCACCACTTCAGCATATTGGTATATTTTCTTTTAGTTTTTTAACTAGTAAAGATACTGAGCGAAAAACGGGATTCGAACCCGCGACCTCCACCTTGGCAAGGTGGCGCTCTACCAACTGAGCTATTTTCGCGTTTTTAAAGAACTACGCTTACTTATATAAGCGGATGCAAATTTAAAACTTTTACCCTAAAAGCAAAGCTATTTTTTAAAAATTTACACAGTTTTTTATTTCTTCATTTTTACCGACGCATTTCGTTGTAGCATGCGCTTTATTTCATTGAGCTTCATCAAGGCCTCTACTGGCGTAAGTGTATCAATATCAATATCTAAAATTTCTTCACGTAATTCTTCCAATAACGGATCGTCCAATTTAAAGAAACTCAACTGCATTTCATCTTTTGAAAGTTGTTTCATCTCTTCGGTTAATTCTTCTGAAGAATGTGAGCGTTCCAACCGTTTTAGTATTTTATTGGAACGGCTAATCACTGCTTGAGGCATCCCGGCCATTTTTGCTACGTGAATTCCAAAACTGTGATGTGAACCACCTGGAACTAACTTGCGAAGAAAAAGTACATTGTCTTTTAATTCTTTTACCGAAACATTATAGTTTTTTACCCGATCAAAAGTTTCGGTCATTTCGTTTAACTCGTGATAATGCGTAGCAAACAAGGTTTTTGCTCGTGAAGGATGCTCGTGCAAATATTCACTAATTGCCCACGCAATGGAAATACCATCATACGTACTAGTACCGCGACCAATTTCATCAAGCAAGACTAAACTCCGTTCTGAAATATTATTCAAAATACTCGCCGTCTCGTTCATCTCTACCATAAACGTACTTTCGCCCATCGAAATATTATCGCTCGCCCCTACTCGGGTGAAGATTTTATCTACACAGCCCATTCTAACTGCTTGTGCAGGAACAAAACTTCCCATCTGCGCCAACAGAACAATAAGAGCTGTTTGTCTTAATATAGCAGATTTACCACTCATATTAGGCCCAGTAATCATTATAATTTGCTGGTTTTCCCGATCTAGAAAAACATCGTTCGCAATATATGAGCTATCAGGTGGCAACTGCTGTTCAATAACAGGGTGACGCCCTTCTTTAATATCTAAATCTAGGCTATCATCTAATAATGGACGTGTGTAATTATTGGTTGAGGCATGAGCTGCAAAGGAGCACAGGCAGTCCACCTCAGCAATTAATGTTGCATTTTGCTGTACAGAACCAATAAATTGCAACATCCACTCCACCAGTTTACCAAATAATTCTTGCTCCAGCACTAGAATTTTCTCCTCGGCGCCTAATATTTTAGCTTCGTATTCTTTTAATTCTTCGGTAATATAACGCTCAGCACTTACTAAGGTTTGCTTGCGTATCCACTCCTCGGGCACTTTATCTTTATGTGTATTCCGTACTTCTATATAATAGCCAAACACATTGTTTGAAGCTATTTTTAAAGACGTAATTCCTGTACGTTTCGCTTCACGGTCCAGCATATCGTCCAGATATTCTTTTCCTCCGTTTGCAATGTTTCGAAGCTCGTCAAGCTCTTTTGAAAACCCTTCGGCAATTGCGTTTCCTTTTAAAATATTGACCGGTGCTTCTTCAACAAGGGTTTCTTTTATTTTTTTCCGAAGTAATTCACAATCATTTAATTGTTCACCAATTACTTGCATCGACTCATTCTCGGCTTGTAATGCTTCGGCTTTTATTGGGATAATTGCTTCCAATGAATTTTTAAGCTGAATTACTTCCCGCGGATTTATTTTCCCAGTTGCAACTTTAGAAATAAGACGCTCTAAATCGCCCATTTTTTTTAAATGTTGCTGAGTTCGGGCTAAAACTTCCTTATTATCGAGCAAATAACTCACCACTTCGTGACGGCGATTAATAGCGTCACTGTTTTTAAGCGGAAGTGCCATCCACCGTTTTAACATTCGGCCGCCCATAGGCGAAATGGTCTTGTCTATAACATCTAACAAGGTTACCGCATTTTGCTGATTGGAATGGTACAACTCTAAATTGCGAATGGTAAACCGGTCCATCCATACGTGTTCTTCTTCAGCAATACGTGCTATTTTGGTTATGTGCTGTAGTTTATTATGCCGGGTTTCATCTAAATAATGCAAAGCAGCGGCAGCTCCAATAATGCCACTTTCAAGATGATCAATGCCAAAACCTTTTAAGTTTTTGGTGTTAAAATGCTTATTTAGAGTTTCAGAAGCATAATCTATTTGAAACACCCAATCTTCCAAATGAAAGGTGTGATATTGGTCGCCAAAGGTTTCAGAGAATTGCTTTCTTTTTTGTTTGCTGAATAGAATTTCAGAAGGGTTAAAATTTTGAAGTAATTTATCAATGTATTCTATGTTTCCTTCCGAAGTTAAAAACTCCCCCGTGGAAACATCTAGAAAAGCAATCCCTATTTCCTTATTCCCTTTTGAAGAAAAATGCAAAGCCGCTAAAAAATTATTGGACTTTGACTGTAAAATATCGTCGTTAAGTGCCACACCGGGTGTTACCAATTCGGTTACGCCTCGTTTTACTATGGTTTTTGTCTGCTTGGGGTCTTCCAGTTGATCACATATTGCCACGCGACAACCCGCTTTTACCAATTTAGGCAAATACGTATTTAATGAATGGTGTGGAAAACCCGCTAACTCTATATTATCACCGCCATTATTTCGAGCCGTGAGCGTAATATTCAAAATTTTAGCGGCACGCACAGCATCTTCCCCAAACGTTTCGTAAAAATCACCTACCCGGAACAGTAATAACGCATCGGGATGCTTTGCCTTGATGGCATTGTACTGCTTCATTAATGGGGTCACTTTCTTAGCCATAATCTTTGAATAATAGTATGTAAAAATAGCAAAACAGCTTTGTTTTCCATAAAATTCAACCCTACAAGTTGTTGGGTTTTATTAACAAAGAATCAAAAATCTGAATAAACGGAAAAGGGTTTTATATTTCTTATTTTTACAAGAAAAAGAACGTTATGCAAAACCGAAAGCTTAAAAACAGCGAACTGGAACGAATTTCTCCTTCTGAATTTAAAGAAGCCGATAAAACACCGCTTATAATTATTCTCGACAATATTAGAAGTCTAAATAATATAGGCTCTGTATTTCGTACAGCTGATGCGTTTTTAGTGAAGAAAATTTACTTGTGCGGCATTACTGCAAAACCACCGCATAAAGATATTCAAAAAACGGCCTTGGGTGCTACCGATAGTGTGGAGTGGGAATATGCAGAAAGCACCACCGAAGTCATTGAAAAACTACAAAATGACGGTGTTTTTGTGGCATCCATAGAACAGGCAGAGCTTTCTATTTCATTAGAAGATTTTTCACTTCAGAAAGAAATGACGTATGCTGTGGTCTTTGGCAATGAAGTAAAAGGCGTGCAACAAAAAGTGGTTTCAGTAAGTGATGCGGTGATTGAAATTCCGCAGTACGGCACCAAACATTCTTTAAATATCTCGGTAAGTGTAGGGGTTGTTGTTTGGGATTTTTTCAGTAAACTGAAAAAATAAAATAGCTATTTATCCAACAATCTGCTTTAAAATTGCCAAATAATCTTTTCGGTTTTTCACAAAATCCAATTCTGAAATATCAATTATTTTAATGCTCTCGTCGTGTTGATTTTTTATAAACTCTAGGTAGCCATCATTTATCTTTTTCAAGTAATCCGCTTCAATACTTTGCTCGTATTTTCTACCTCGTTTTTTTATGTTTTCCAGCAAGCGCTCTGTATTTTGATACAAATAAATATACACATCGGGCTTAGGCAATTCTTTGTGCATTAAATGAAAGAGCTTTTTGTATAAAGCATATTCCTCTTCAGCTAAGGTAACTTTTGCAAAAATCAGTGATTTATAAGCATCATAATCTGCTATAACGCATTCTTTAAAAAGATCGAACTGTTTAATATCTTCCAATAACTGTTGATACCGATCTGCCAAAAAAGACATCTCTAACGGAAACGCATACCGTTGTTGGTCTTTATAAAATTTTGGTAAAAAAGGATTGTCCTTAAACCGTTCTAAAATCAGTTTCGCATTAAAATCGGTTGCCATCTGGGTGGCCAGACTTGTTTTTCCCGCACCAATATTTCCTTCAATAGCAATGTAATTAAAGGTTGAAATATCGTAATCATTCTTTGGGTTCACCAACCATTTGGATTGTTTTTCCAACTGACTTGTATCTGTAGCTTCAGCTAAAAGTTTTATTATTTTTTTCTGAAAAATGGGGTGTTCCATTTGTGCATCTATATCGGCCAGTGGTTGCAATACAAATTTTCTGTTATGCATTTCAGGATGTGGAACTGTAAGTTTACCACTCTCTTTTATAAAATCATCGATTAGCAAAATATCAATATCGATAGGCCGCGACATATACTCACCTACTTTTTTCCGTTCTCTGCCCATTTTCAGTTCTATTGAAAGAATGGTTTCTAATACCTTAGTAGGTGAAAGCGAACTTTGAACGTGAATGGCACAATTTAAAAAATCATCACCTTCAAAACCCATTGCTGGGGTTTTGTATACAGGGGAAATTTTAACAACGGCACCGACGTTTTCGTAAATTGAATCGATAGCCTGTTGCAGGTTTTCAAATTTATTACCTAAGTTACTTCCTAGGGATAAGTATATGTTTTGAAGTGGTTTGATGGGGTGTATATTCTATTATAACAGAAATTGTAGTCTTACTAATTTAAGACGAAATTAAGGAAAAGAAAAATACCTACCATTATTTTTGTTGTTTTAAAGAAGTACGTGGAAATACAAAAACGCAAAGATCTTTTATCGGCACAGCGCATCTATTTGATTTTAGGCGCTTTATTTATTGCTTCATTGGTGGTTTCCAATTTAATATTCCAAAAGTTTTTTTATTGGGATTTTTTTGGGATCTACACCTTTGAAATTTCCGTAGGAATACTTCCCTACCCTATCACGTTTTTAATTACCGATATTATTAGTGAAGTATACGGAAAGAAAAAGGCGAATCAAGTAGTTACTGCCGGAATTTTTGCTTCGTTCTTTTCCTTATTGATTATTTATGTTTCGGACGCTGTTCCGGCAACCGATTGGAGCCCTATTGACGATGCCCTATTTGACAAGGTATTTGGCGCCACCGCAATTGCAGTTTTGGCATCGATGTTAGCGTATCTTTTTGCTCAATATATTGACATACAAATATTTCATTTTTGGAAACGCCTCACAAAAGGAAAGCATTTATGGCTTCGGAACAATTTTTCAACGTTCTTCTCACAGTTTATAGACACATTCACAGTATTGTTTTTACTGTGTAGCTTCGGAAAAATTGATTGGGCACTATTTGGCGGTCTATTGCTAAGCGGATTTTTATTTAAAGTATTGGTTGCTGCATGTGACACGCCCTTATTGTACGCCTCAGTTTTTGCGCTACGGAAACGATTTGGATTGAAAATGGGAGAAGAGATTGAAATGTATGAAGAAGAGAAAAGAACAAAGAGTTTAGAGAATAAAATATAGACAAAAAGTGGCTGAGCATAGTCGAAGCCACAAATTGATAAATACACTTATGAAAAAGTTTTTAAAAATAGCAGGAATTATAGTTGTTGTACTAGTTTTATTACTACTAGCAGCGCCATTTTTATTTAAAGGATCACTGGAAAAATTGTTGAAGAAAAACATCAACCAAAACTTAAACGCAACGGTTGAATGGAATGACATGGATTTAAGTTTATTTAGAAGTTTTCCTGATGCAGCTGTAGTAATTAAAGATTTTAGCGTAGTAAACAATGCACCTTTTGCAGGCGATACGTTGGCAAAGGGAAAATCCATTAAGCTAGATATGGGCATTACGCAATTGTTTAAAAGCGGTGACGATCCTATCATTGTCGATGCACTACAATTAAACGAAGCACTTATCAATATTAAAGTAGATTCTTTAGGCAATGCCAATTATGATATTGCAATAAAAGAAGATGCACCGATAACCCAAAGCGAAACGGAAGCCACATCTAGCAATGAAGGATTTACATTCGATCTTCAACATTATGAGATTAATGATTCCCGCATTAATTATTTAGATGAAGCAACCAAGACATTCCTAACCTTAAAAGATGTCAACCACGAAGGAACTGGTGATTTTTCACTGGATGTTTCAGAATTGGAAACACAAACCAACGCATTGGTTTCCTTAAAAATTGAAGATGTTGAATACCTAAGTGACAATACGGTTTCGCTGGATGCAGATTTTCAAATGGATTTAAAAAATCAGAAGTATACTTTTCTTGAAAACGAAGCGAAAATCAATGAACTTCCGCTTACGTTCGATGGGTTTTTTAAAGTAAATGAAACGAATAATGAAATCGATTTAACCTTTAAAACCCCTTCGTCAGACTTTAAAAACTTTCTGGCAGTCATCCCGAAAGAATATGTAAAGAATTTAGATGGCGTCACCACCACTGGAAACTTTTCTGTAAATGGAGTGTTGGAAGGGGTAATTGATGACACCTATATCCCAAAAATGGATATTAGCGTACAGAGTGATAATGCTTCGTTTAAATACCCTGATTTGCCAAAAGCCGTTCAAAACATTCATATCGATGCCGTTTTAAAAAACGAAACTGGGCTAGTGCAAGATACATACCTAAATATTGGCGGCCTTACTTTTAAAATTGACAACGAAGTCTTTTCAGCAAACGGAAGCATTAAAAACCTTACTGAAAACGCCTTAGTGAATATGGCACTTAAAGGAACCATTAATCTTGCAAATATTGAAAAAATAGTTCCTATTAAAATGGAACAAAACCTCAGCGGTGTTTTTAAAGCCGATGTCACCACCAGTTTTGACATGCAATCTATCGAGAAAGAGCAATATCAGAATATTAAAAGTTCGGGGACCGCAAGCTTGTCAAACTTTAATTATAACGATGCCGCTTTTAAAAATGAATTGAAAATTGCCAACGCCGATGTTTCCTTTACACCTGGAAATATTAAGCTGAATGATTTTAAAGCATCCACAGGACAAACCGATGTTTCGGCTACCGGAACGATGCAAAATCTAATACCGTGGATTATGGCGAAGCAGGATTTAAAAGGAATCTTCAATGTGCAATCCAATACATTTGTGGTTGATGACTTTATGGCTTCGGAAACAGATAATAAGGAAGCTGAAACTTCTTCTTTCGAAGAAAAAAATAAAACTCAAAATAAAGCTACAAAAGAAGCTATTCAAATCCCCGATTTTTTAGATGCTACACTTAACTTTTCAGCAAACAAAGTAGTGTATGATGATTTGAATTTAACCAATGTAAAAGGGACTGCGACCATTAAAAATGAAACGGCTACGCTTAGTGATGTCACTTCTAATATTTTTGGCGGAAATATAGCCTTTGGCGGAAATGTTTCAACAAAAACCGAAACACCAACCTTTGCAATGGATTTGGATTTAAGCAAAATAGACATTGAACAATCCTTCCAAGGTCTGGATATGTTTCAATATTTAGCGCCCATTGCTAAAGCTTTACAAGGTAACTTAAGCACCAAACTGAATTTAAACGGTGAGTTAACCAATGATTTTACACCAAAGCTTTCCACTTTAGCAGGTAACGCCGTGGCTCAAATTTTAACTGCAGAAGTGGACAAACAGCAAATGCCACTGTTATCTAAATTAGGTGAAAAAGTTTCTTTTCTCAATATAGATAGATTGAGCTTACGGGATGTAAGCACCGTTTTAAAGTTTAATAATGGTAATATTGAAGTGCAACCGTTCGATTTTGATGTAAAAGGAATTAATGTTGCCGTAAGCGGAAGTCACGGGCTTGATAAAAGTATTAATTATACAGCTAACCTAGACGTTCCCGGAAAATATCTAGGCGGCGAGGTTTCTAATTTATTAGCAAAACTAAATCCATCTGATGCTGAAAATGTATCGGTTAGCATCCCAGTGGGAATTAACGGAACGCTCACCAGTCCGTCTGTTTCAGTAAATACTAAGGCAGCAGTAAGTGAGCTCACTCAACGTTTAATTGAAAAACAGAAACAAGAGTTAAAAGATAAAGGAAAAGATATTTTGGGAGATATTATTGGCGGAAATAACAAGAAAGATTCTACTCAAACCCAGACACAGACGCAACAAAATACCGGTGAGGTGGTAAAAGATATTCTAGGTGGTATTTTTGGCAATAAAAAGAAGGATACTACCAATCAAGGTAATAAGTAAATTGTGTTAGTTTTCAGGTTCAATTCGACAAATTGCCAGCTATAATGTATCGGCTACTTTAACTCAATAAAAAATTAGATGGTATACGAAATAATTATGCTGTTAGTGTTTCTGCTAACTGGTTTTTTAGCATCCGGTTTAGGTGCTATTCCCGCAAGTTCATCAAATGTTGCCGTGGTTACTACAACGATAGAACAATCTTTCCGAAAAGGATTTCGCATTACACTTGGCGCGGGATTGGGCAGTGTATTTTTATCATTTATCGCATTAAACTATAGTAGGCTTTTTACAGACTTTTTTGAAGAAAACCGTTGGTTACAATACACTATCGTTTTTATATTTTTTGTAATCGGAATTTTAGTCTTACTTCGAAAGCGATTTAAGGTTGATTTTCAAAACCCATTATCTGAAAATTGGCAAGTAGGTAACTTTTGGAAAGGGTTTTTACTGGCTCTCATCAATCCCCCCGCATTAATTTTTTGGATTTTGTTGATAACAGTTGCCAATACGTATTTATTTTCCCTTTCAAAATTTAGCCCTATACTAAACCTCATCCTTTTCTTCACAGGTATTTTCTTCGGAAAAGTTATCACCTTGTATTACTATGGAAGAATGAGTGATAAACTTAAAGGACGAAAGCAGAAAAAACATCCTTTGGTATATAATATTATTGGCACAGCATTAATAGCTGGATCGGTTGTTCAATTTATTAGAATGTTATTGGATTAGTGTACTTTTATTGAAACTACATATCCTTCATTCCCCCTAACATTAAAAACAGTATTATCTTCAAAAATTAGGTATTGTGCTTTAATACCTTTTAAAACCCCTTCATAAAAAGGTGTTTTCAGTAAATTCAAACTTTTTAATTTGGTAGGGTATTGTAAAACTGGAAACTCTAAGTTGGTTTCAGCATTATTTGCAATGTAATATTCTTGGGCTTCCTCAGGAATGTATTGTTTTAAGTTGTTGCGCCACTCTACTAAGTTTTCATCCTTAATATCATTTTTAAGCATATTTCGCCAATTGGTTTTATCGGCTACGTGATCTTTTAACGCTACTTCGGTAATACCAGCAAGATAACGGTTAGGAACCTCAACAATTTCAATAGCTTCGTGTGCGCCTTGGTCTATCCATCGGGTTGGTACTTGCGTTTTTCGAGTCACCCCTACTTTCACATTGCTGCTGTTCGCCAAATAAACAATATGTGGTTTTAATTGGACGCTTTTCTCGTATTCCAAATCACGATCTTCTTTGTCTAAATGAGCTGTGCTTAATTCAGGCTTCATAATCCAATCTGCCGCTTGTGGAATTTCATAAAAACAATCATAACAAAAGCCTTGACGGTATATTTTTTTTTCTAATCCACAGTTAAGGCATTGAAATTTCAGAAAGTTTATAGACACCTTTTTATCCAATAATTGATTGACATTGAGGAAGTCATTTTCAAACACCAAGTAATATTGTATAGGCGACCCATTTTCGGTCTTCATTTTAGTTAGCACACCTTCGTAATTCATAAAAAGAAAATTGTTATTTTTATGCTTTAAAGATAGGTTAAAATATGCCAATCCCCATAGTAAACTCTATTGCTTCCTGGTTTTTAAAGAAACGGTTTCATCAAATTGATCTGTTTCTGAAATACCCTGTAGAGGTTCAAGAAGAACTGTTACACAGCTTGTTGGACAAGGCTAAAAACACAGAGATTGGCAGAGCGTACGACTTCAGTTCCATTAACACTTACCGGGAATTTGCAGACCGAATTCCTGTTACGACATATGAAGACAACGAAGCCCGAATTGAACGTGCCCGAAGAGGGGAAACAAATATATTTTGGCCCAAGCCCATTAAGTGGTTTGCTAAAAGTAGCGGGACAACCAACTCAAAAAGTAAGTTTATTCCAGTAAGTGATGAATCATTGGAAAATTGTCATTACGCAGCAAGTAAAGATTTACTATGTATGTACCTTAACAACAACCCCAATTCACAATTATTTTTAGGAAAAGGGTTACGGCTTGGGGGGAGTAAAGAGCTCTACAAAGACAATGGCACAGTGTATGGCGACCTTTCAGCTATTTTAATAGACAACATGCCATTTTGGGCAGAGTTTAGCAGCACGCCAAGTAATGAAGTTTCATTAATGGGCGATTGGGAAACCAAACTCGACGCTATTGTAAGCCAAACAATAAATGAAAAGGTAACTAGCTTGGCTGGTGTGCCTTCCTGGATGCTCGTTTTGCTTAATGCTGTGGCCGAAAAAACTGGAAAAGAAAATCTTTTTGAAATCTGGCCCAGCCTAGAAGTATATTTTCACGGAGGTGTAAGTTTTGAACCTTATGTAGATCAATATAAAAAATTATTACCTCGCGATACATTTCGGTATTATGAAATTTATAATGCTTCGGAAGGTTTTTTCGCCATTCAAGATCAAAACAGCAGTAATGAGTTATTGTTAATGCTGGACTACGGAATTTTTTATGAATTTATCCCGATGAACAGTTATGGAACTCCTGAAGAAAAAGTAATCCCTCTAAGCGAAGTAAAAAAAGACCAAAATTACGCTATTATCATTACTACTAATGCTGGGTTATGGCGTTATAAAATTGGGGACACAGTTCGGTTTACTTCTATTAACCCATATCGCATTAAAGTAACGGGGCGTACCAAACACCACATAAATGCTTTTGGGGAAGAATTGATTATTGAAAACGCAGAAGCCGCTCTTCGAAAAGCTACTAATTTAACCCAAACTGAAATTGTAGATTACACAGCTGCACCTATTTTTATGGAAGGAAAAGAAAAAGGTGCTCACGAATGGATTATAGAGTTTAAAACCCCTCCAGAAGACTTTGAGTTTTTCTCACAACTATTAGATAAAGCACTTCAAGAAGTAAATAGCGACTACGAGGCAAAGCGAAACAACAACACAACCCTTAGAGCTCCTACTATCCATTGTGGGCGTGAGCGGTTGTTCTACGATTGGTTAAAAGAAAAAAATAAATTGGGTGGACAACATAAAGTTCCCCGGCTTTCAAACTCCAGAGGTTATATAGAAGAACTCCTTTCTTTAAACCGTTAACTTTCTTTTCTCATCTATTTTTTGTGTTGCAAAACGATGAATTTTACACTTAATCGAAACTTGAAAAATGATATGTTTTTAAACGAGTTTCTAGGTACGTTCAACTAAAAGTTTTGGTACTATTTTTCTTACAGAGTACGTTTGTATCAAATTAATAGCTCAGTAAGCAACAATGAAAAAAATAGCATTCATATTATTAGGAACATTATTTATCCTTTCAACCGCATCTTGTGCTACAGCAGTTTCAGCTAAAGAAAGTGGGAACGAAGTTGCCGGTTATACCTTGAAAAACAAAAAAGAAGTGATGCAGCAAAAAATTCTTCATAAGAAAAATAAAACTGTTATCGCTACACCATAATTTTATTTTACATTAGATTAGTTTAAGTTAGTAAAAGCCCCGAAGCGTAGTTTCTTCGGGGCTTTGTTATTTTTAAATATGTACTGACAAACTTAAGAAACTGCCTTCAACTTTTTAATGGTCGATTTGTTTAGTTTCGCTTCAGCATATTCTTTATCTACGTGTAATTCTTTCGTTTCAGTTCCTGGCAACTCAAACATTGCATCTGTCAAGACAGCTTCGCATAATGATCGTAATCCTCTAGCTCCTAATTTATATTCTACAGCTTTACCCACTATAAAATCAAGTGCTTCTTCGGTAATTACCAATTCAATTTCGTCCATTTCAAACAACTTTTCATATTGCTTAACAATGGCGTTTTTAGGTTCGGTTAAAATAGCTCGTAAAGCTCCTTTATCCAACGGATTCATATACGTTAATACCGGAAGACGACCAATTATCTCTGGGATAAGACCAAAGTCTTTTAAATCTTTAGGGATAATATATCGTAACAGGTTATTTCGCTCCAAAGAGTCTTCCTTTTTAGAAGCACTAAAACCAACCGCTTGCAGATTTAATCGTTTTGAAATCTTCTTTTCAATACCATCAAAAGCTCCACCAGCTATAAAAAGTATGTTTTCAGTATTTACTTCAATAAATTTCTGATCTGGATGCTTACGACCTCCTTTTGGTGGCACGTTTACGGTAGTTCCTTCCAACAATTTTAATAAAGCTTGTTGTACTCCTTCTCCACTAACATCACGCGTTATTGAAGGGTTATCGCTTTTACGAGCAATTTTATCTATTTCGTCTATAAAAACAATTCCGTTTTGGGCTTTTTCTAAGTTATAATCGGCGGCTTGCAACAAACGAGTTAAAATACTCTCTACATCTTCCCCAACGTATCCTGCTTCAGTTAAAACCGTTGCATCTACTATTGCCAAAGGAACGTTTAACATCCTTGCTACCGTTTTAGCCACCAGGGTTTTACCAGTACCGGTTTCCCCTACAATAATGATGTTACTTTTCTGTATTTCGATATCATCATCAGTCTTTGGCTGTAATAATCGCTTATAGTGATTATATACTGCAACAGACATCACTTTTTTGGTATTCTCCTGCCCAATTACATAATCATCTAAAAAAGCCTTAATAGTAGTGGGCTTTTTAAGCATGACATCTTTAGAAATTTCATTATTTGTAGCGTGTAAAGCTTCTTCAACTACAATACCGTGCGCTTGCTCTATACAGCGATCACAGATATGAGCATCTAAACCAGCAATAAGCAGGCTCGTTTCAGCTTTTTTTCGTCCACAAAAGGAACATTCTAATCCTTCTTCTTTCGACATTTTAGTTATTTTTCAAATTCATTAATAAAGCGCTGCTTAGTTACGGCTAAGAATCTCATCGATCATTCCATATTCCAATGCTTTGTCTGCTTTCATCCAATAATCACGATCACTATCTTCATATACCTTTTCGTAATCTTGACCGCTATGTTTGGCGATGATTTTATATAATTCTTCTTTTAAAGTAATAATTTCACGAGCGGTGATCTCAATATCACTTGCCTGCCCTTGTGCACCACCTAATGGTTGATGAATCATTACTCGAGAGTGTGTCAAACCACTTCGTTTTCCTTTTTCACCCGCACATAATAATACTGCAGCCATAGAAGCGGCCATTCCTGTACAAATTGTCGCCACGTTTGGTTTTATAAACTGCATGGTATCGTAAATACCTAAGCCTGCATACACACTACCACCTGGTGAATTAATATAAATTTGAATGTCTTTAGAAGCATCTGTACTTTCTAAAAACAGTAATTGTGCTTGTACTATGTTAGCCACTTGGTCACTTATCCCTGTACCAAGAAAGATAATACGATCCATCATTAAACGTGAAAAAACGTCCATTGCCACTGCATTCATTTGGCGTTCTTCAATAATATTTGGGGTAAGGCCTACAGGATTCATACTACTTACAATTTTATCGTAATACAAACTGCTTACTCCTTGATCTTTTATAGCAAAGTCTTTAAATTCTTTTCCGTAGTCCATAAATTTTTTATGTATTTTCTTTAAACAAAATTAGGCGTTGAACCCATATATTCAACGCCTAAAGATACCTTTTTTTTACTGAATTATGAGTACGCTTCTTTTATGAAGTCGTCGTAAGAAATCTCTTTTTCTTTCAGTTTTGCGTTTTCTTTGAAGAACTGAAGCATTTTAGTCGTATTTAACTGTTCTGTCATACGTTTTACTTCTTCTTCATTGCTAAGGATACGTGCTGCAATACCATCTAGCTCTTCATCGCTTGGGTTGGTGTTTCCAAACTGAGCCATCTGTGCTTTTATCATTTGCTTACTATGGCCTTTCAATTCATCAAAAGAAACCTGTAACCCTTCATTTTCGCTACGTATTTTCCCTTCAATTAATTGATAACGCAATCCTTTTTCGCTTCGCTCGTATTCAGCCTTTGCTTCTTCATCAGTCATTGGTTTTTCGCCAGAAACTTGAATCCAACGCTGTAAAAACTCATCTGGAAGATCAAATTTTGTGTTTTCGATTAAATTTTCAACAACATCGTTCAATAATTTCTGATCGCTTTGTTGCTCAAATTGCTTTTCAGCGTCTTCTTTAATTTTCTCTTTCAATTCTTCTTCTGAAGTAACAACACCTTCACCAAAAAGCTTATCAAAAAACTCTTGGTTTAGCTCTGCCATTTCACGCGTGTTGATTTCCTCTACTTTAAAATCAACCTCAATATCCAGACCGTGTGCATCATCATGAGAAACACCTAAATGTTTTTGGTTATCGTGATCGTCGTTAAACAGTCCTTTTGTTTTTAAGGTAACCACATCACCAATTTTAGCCTCTTTTAACGCTTTCAATTGCTTTTTCCCTTTTATATCCTCTGTGCTGAAAGTAGCTGGATTGTCGATATCTTTCTCATCGGAAGTAAACGTTCCTGTAATTTCATCACCGTCTTCGACTGCATCTTTAGCTAGTAGCTTTCCGTATTGCTTACGTATGGTTTTAACTTGATTGTCGATCATTTTATCATCGGCAACAACTTTGTAATGTGTTACGGCTTTTTTGCCTTTCACATCTACATCAAATTGTGGTGCTAAGCCTAGATCAAATTCAAACGTAAAATCATCTGCGTTCCAATCTACATCTTTTTCGTTTTTAGGGATTGGGTTTCCTAATACGTCCAGCTTTTCTTCGGTTAAATATTTATGCAAATTATCCTGAAGTAGCTTGTTTACTTCTTCAACCAAAATTGCTGTACCGTATTGTTTTTTAACCATTCCCATTGGTACGTGACCTTTTCTAAAACCAGGAATATTGGCGTTTTTACGATAGTTTTTCAGAATGGATTCTACCTTATCTGAATAATCGTCTTTTGAAATTTCTACTGTAAGTACAGCATTTAAATTATCAATGTCTTTTTTTGTAATGTTCATTTTCTGAAAAATTTACCCTGAAGGGTCGTTTTATCTTTTCCTTTTTCCTTAAAATTTCGGGTTGCAAAAATAAGATATTTTCAGCAACCCGACAAATAGTATTCCCTGTATTTCAACAGGTTATTTTTCAGTTTTTAAAAGTGAAAATAATACTGACTGTAAAAAGGAAAGCAATAGGCTAAATAACAATGCCCACCAAATATTTGAAACCGCAAAACCGCCTACAAACCAATCGGCCATCAAAATTATGATAGCGTTGATTATCAATAGAAACAGCCCTAAAGTTATAATAGTAACAGGAAGCGTTAAAATAACAAGAATTGGTTTTACAATAAACCGAAGTAAGGCAATTACAATCGCTACAATAATAGCAGAAAGATAGCCTTCAACAGCTACACCGGGAAGTATTTTAGAAAGCACTACTACAGCAACAGCTGTTAATAAAAGTTTTAAAAGTGTATTCATCTTTTTGTTTTGTATAAAGATAAAAAAACCGTTTCAGAAAAATCTGAAACGGTTTTTAATAATTAGTAGTTTTTAAATACCTATTAGTTGTTAGCTAATGTGATCGTTGCATAATTTCCTATTTCAACTTTAGGAATAGTTGCATTATATTTAGCATTAATAGCGTCAATAATAACATTTGCGGTGTATGCATAGCCTCTAGGTGTTGGGTGAACGCCATCCAATGAAAAAGCTCCACCTGTTGCAAAAGCAGAAGTTAAAACACCTCCATTATATGCAACACCCCCTTGGGCAACTTGGTTTAATGCTGCTCTAGCATCTACAAAGGCCAAGTCGTTTGCACTTGCGATACCTTGGATTGTTGCATTATAAGCTGCCGAAGCAGTAGCCACACGACCTTGCTCTACACTTGTTAAAACAAACTCATCACCTAATGGCAATGAAACCCCAACAACATTAGTTGGTATATCAGGGTTTGGTGCAGTACCAAGAACAGACGAAGCTGGAAGTACTATTAAATCATCATTAGTAGCTTGACGTAATTGCCCTAACAATTCCGCTGTGTCAGCAGGTAAACCTTGTGCAATTAATATTTGTGTAACATCTGTTAAATCATCATCTGTCATTATTGGAAAGTTTTGTCCCGCTGAGAAACTTACCATTCTTGCATCAGCTTCTTCTTGAGTTATAATACTAGCAGCTACCAATGCAGGTAATACTTGCGTATTATATAACGCAAATTGAGCATTTACTGCAGCTGCAGTAGCAGCATCTAATGGAATAGCCTGTGCAGGAACTGTAGTAAAATAAGGAATTGATGTTACATCAGGAATATTAATTAAAGCTCCTCCAGATGCACTTGCAGATAAAGCACTTACTTCTTGACTATAAACTGAAGCAAATACGTTTGGATCTGTAATGTCGTTAGGCCCATAGGTTGATGGATCTATATTACCAGTTTGATCAACACCTACACCACCAGAAGTTGCATAGCTTAAAATATCGTTGTTCCCTATCCAAAGTGAGAAAAAGCTTGGGTTTTGTGACGCAGCATCGGCAAGTACTGTGGCATTAGTACTAGTTGCTATACGTGCATAATATGGATTTGCAGCACCTGTTGGCACTCCTGCAGCATTACCATAACCAGGCGCTACCAAATGAAAGCTTTTCGCCCCTGGAATACCCATATTGTTAAATGGACCCGTTGGACCGTTGGTTACTTCGGTGGTAGGGTTTCCTTCTAGAATTACTGGAGCTCTTTCCCCATCTGCATCTACAGAGAGGACCAAACGGTTATCTGTTATTTGATTTCCGTTCAACAACAAGCCCCCTAAATTATCATTCATTAAAGGTTGTGAAAACTCACCACCACCGGCAAAATCAAATTGTCCAGCTAAAATATTTGGATATGAGTTTTGTTGTCCTGTTATATACAGTGCATTATCAGCAAAGCCAGCGGTTAACGAGTTACCAACTGCTACATAGTTTGAGAAGTTAGCACTCCCACTGTCGTAAAAGCCTTCTTCGTTGACCGGGTTTTCAAATTCTGGCTCACAACTTACAAACCCAATGGCAAGTAAGCCTAAAAATATATTTATAGTATTTTTCATTGTTTTCAATTTTTTATCAATTACAGTTTGTAAGACACTCCTAATCCTGGTACAAATGCACTGGATTTATACGTTCCGCTAAAAGGTGCTCTAACTCCTTGATCAAAGTAATAATCGTACGAAGCATCTACCTCTTTAAAGTGTAAGTACAAGAAAGAAGCATCTATTTGGAAATGATCTCCTACATTTACAGTTAAACCAGCTGTATAGCCACTACTATCATTTCTTGGTGTTTCTGGCGCGAAATATCCTTCACGAACAGGGGTTTCGTCAAAATAGTACCCGGCACGTAGTGTAAACATGTTAGTTACATCATATTGAAGTCCAAATCGGTACGTAGAAGCGTTTTTATAATTACGTAAGTTTTCTGAATCTGGTACTGTAGCGTTTGCAAAATCAATACTTAATGATTCATATACATCCCAAAAAGCTCGGTTATAGTCAAAAGCAAAAGTCCATTTTTCACAGAATTCATAACTTAAACCAACTGTTAATTCAGCAGGCAACGGTAACGATGCATCAAATTGTGTGTCAACAAATGGGGTTAGCGGTGAGTTTGGAACATTTTGAAAGTCGGCATCACCATCTTCAGCATCTAAAATAATTTCAGAACGGTAGTTTGCACCAATTCGTAAGTTGTCGGTTGGATTAAACATAAACCCTGCTGTCCATCCCCAGTTAGTTACACCTGAAGCATCGATTGTCACTTCAGAACGGTTTCCTTCTAAATCGGTTAAAGATCTTGAAAGATTTCGGTTGAAGTTTACTGAACCTGTTACATATATTGGACCACCACCAACACTAAATTTATCATTTACTTTCAATGAAACACTAGGTTGTATGAAAATAGCCTGTAAATCAATATTGTTTACCAAGTGAGAACCTGCCCAATCATCTTCATATTCAACAGTACTTCCATAAGGAGTGTATATACCTAATCCAAATGCCAACCAATCGGTTGCTTGATAAGAAGCATATAAATACAAAGGTGTACTTATTGGGTTGTCGGTTTCTGCATACGTACCAAAAGTTTCGTTTTGATAAGCAACGCTAGAGAACACGCCACTAACACCTGCTGAAATACTTAATTTGTTTTCTAAATAGACTAACCCTGCTGGGTTAAAGAACACACTTTCTGCACTATTTACTACAGCAACACCTGTGTGTCCCATAGCAAGTGCTTTGTTACCCTGCAAACTAACGCGATAACCGCCGGCATAGGTTACTGCCGTAATAAGTGCAAATACGGCCAGTAGAACTACTTTCTTCATAATTGATTTGAGTTAAATTAAATTTATTGTTGATATGGATTTACATCAAATTTACAATTTATTATGCATACATAGCAAATTGCCATTACAATACTATAAAAATTTCATAACATTTTCATAAAATTCTTCAGGATTTTCTGCGTGAAGCCAATGACCAGCATTTTTTATGGTCTCAATTTTAGCTTTCGGGAAGTGTTTTTTTATTATTATTTCATCCATTTGCTGAATATATCCAGATTTTCCGCCTGCTAAAAACAAGGTGTCGCCCTTAAAAAGGGTCTCTTTACCTAAGGGTTCGCCTACCTCATCAATATTTTTAGTCAATACAGGAAGGTTCATCCGTAATGCTAACTCCCCTTTATTTTTCCAGTATAAGTTTTTTAACAGAAATTGACGCACTCCTTTTTCCTTTACATATTCGGCCAGTTTTTTATCAGCTTGTGAACGGCTTTCTATTTCAGAAAAATCTAATGAAGCCAAGCCTTTTAATATATCTTGATGGTGTTGCGGATACTGCTTTGGCGCAATATCTGCAACAATAAGTTTTGAAACCAGCCCAGGATATTCTGTTGCGCATTGCATCGCTGTTTTTCCGCCCATAGAATGACCCAATAGGATAATATCTTCAAGATCGTGATGATCACAGTAAGTTTTCACATCTTCTGCCATCACCTTATAGTTATGTTCATCATCATGAAAACTTCTTCCATGGTTACGTTGGTCAATAAGATGTACTTGATAGCCTGCTTCTGAAAAACGGTTTCCGAGGGTTTTCCAGTTATCGCTCATTCCCAAAAACCCATGAAGAATTAAAAAAGGGTTTCCTTCGCCTAAAATTTGTGAGTGTAATACTTCCATTACTTCAGTTTTTCTAAATATTGTTTAATTACAGGCTCTAGCCCTTGGTAAATGGCCTCGCAAATTAAGGCGTGACCAATAGACACCTCTTGCAAATGCGGAACATTTTCCTTGAAAAACTCAATGTTTTTCAAGGAAAGGTCGTGACCAGCGTTAACACCAAGCCCCAATTTATGCGCTAGAATAGCACAATCAGCATATGGTTTTACTGAATCTTTATCACCATTCTCAAATGCTTCAGCAAACGCTTCGGTGTATAGTTCAATTCTGTCGGTACCGGTTTTTGCAGCCCCTTCAATCATATCTAAAGTAGGATCTACAAAAATTGAAGTTCGAATCCCGTTGTTTTTAAATTCTGAAATAATTTCAGCTAAATAATCTTTATGCTTTACGGTATCCCAACCCGCATTTGAAGTTATAGCATCTACCGCATCTGGCACCAACGTTACTTGAGTAGGTTTAATTTGCAAAACCATATCCATAAATTTTTTGATAGGGTTTCCTTCAATATTGTACTCAGTCGTTACAATAGACTTAAGGTCGTACGCATCTTGATACCGAATGTGACGCTCGTCTGGTCTAGGGTGAATCGTGACCCCTTGTGCCTCAAAAGTCTGCACATCTTTTGCTACTTGTAAAACATCTGGCACATTACCTCCCCGGGCATTTCTAAGGGTGGCGATCTTGTTAATATTTACGCTTAATTTTGTCATTTTATTAGTTTAAGATTAACAAAAATACAAAGCTTCGAGACGCTTTTCCATTTATATTTTAAGTAATTTGCATAAAAAACAGCTATTTTGGATACGTTAAATTACATATTAGAAGATATTTCGCCTTTTGATATTTCTTCAACTATTAAAGAAGTACAAAAAGCTTTTAACAACCTTACCTATACACATATTCCCGTAAAAAAAGATAATACGTATATAGGTTGTATTTCTGAAACGGACGCCCATTGTTTTGACAACGATAAAAAACTGAGTGATTACCAATATGCTTTAGAAGGTTTTTTTGTTCGGAAAAGCACCAATTGGCTTGATATCTTAGAGGCTTTCGCACTTCATAACACTAACATCATGCCAATTTTAGATGATGATAATCACTATATTGGTTATTATGAATTAGGCGATATTATGAGCCTTTTTAATAATACGCCTTTTCTAAATGAAGCAGGGGCAATCATTGTAGTTGAAAAAGGACTTAACGATTATTCTTTCAGTGAAATTTGTCAGATTGTAGAAAGTAACGGAACTCGTATTTTTGGGGTGTTTGTCTCAAAAATCGAAAATGACAAAATGCAAGCTACTATTAAAATTGGTCATACAGGAATGAACGAAATCGTGCAGACTTTTAGAAGGTATAATTACACAGTAATTAGCAACCATGAAGAAGATAAGTTTTTAAAAGACTTAAAAGAGCGCTCCGATTATTTAGACAAATACTTAAATATGTAAATTGATGAAAATAGGAATTTACGGTCAGTTCTATCATAAAAATTCTGAAACCTATATTCAGTTAATTCTCGATGCTTTAAAAAATAAAAACGTATCGGTTTTTATTGAAGAAAACTTTCTGGACATTATTAATATGAATAATGAAATCACCCGGAATTTTTCAAACTTCGAAACCTTTACCGAATTAGATGAAACGTACGACCTTTTTTTCAGTATAGGCGGTGACGGAACCATATTAAAATCTATCACTTTTGTTAAAGACCTCGACATCCCAATTGTGGGAATTAACACAGGTAGATTGGGTTTTTTAGCGACCATACAAAAAGAAGAAATAACTCAAAGTCTTTCACAAATACTCGATGGTGACTATTTAATCTCTGAAAGAAGTTTACTCACCATTGCCACTACCCCAAAAAACACAGAGATAAAACCCACTTTAAATTTTGCCTTAAATGAAATTGCCGTAAACCGGAAAAACACAACATCTATGATTAAGGTAGAAACCGATGTAAACGGAAACCACCTTACTTCTTATTGGTCTGATGGGTTGATAGTTGCCACTCCTACAGGATCCACTGGTTACTCATTAAGTTGCGGCGGCCCTGTAATAGAACCCAATGCAAAAAACATTGTAATAACCCCAATTGCTCCTCACAATTTAAACGCAAGGCCTTTGGTGCTGCCAGATGACAGTAAACTAACTTTAAAAGTTTCAGGAAGGGAAAAATCGTATTTAGTTTCATTAGATTCCCGTATTGCTACTTTAGAAAATAACACAACCATTCACATTAAAAAAGCTTCGTTTACAATCAAACTTGTTCAATTAGCCGAAGACAGTTTTATAAAAACCCTTCGTAAAAAATTACTGTGGGGCGAAGACAAACGTAACTAAAACAATAAAATTCCATAAAACTTGTTAACTCTCACAGAGTAATTCGCTAATTATTCAATAAAGCGAAGTTTATTATTATATTTGCAAACTTTTAAGGTATATGAGGTATATCGCGACCATAATTTTAGTAGTAACAGCCACATTTTCACTACATTCACAAACCTACGAAGTAGGTGGCATGATTGGAGGCGCCAATTATATAGGCGATGTTGGACGAACTAACTATATAGCCCCAAACAGCTTTGCTTTTGGAGGTATTTTTAAATGGAACAGAAGTGCTAGGCACTCCTTTAGAGCCTCAGTATTAGTTGCCAACATTAAAGGCGATGATGCAGACTCCAACCAAGAACGAAGACAGCAAAGAGGCTTATCTTTTTCAAATACAGTAAGTGAAGTTTCGTTAGGTATGGAATATACTTTTTGGGAGTTTAGTATGTATAGTGGCAGACCCGCAAGCACGCCATACTTATACACTGGCCTTACCTATTTTTGGTACGATGCCCTTTATAAAAGAAGTGACGATGTAATCACCGACTATGATGGGGCTTCGGCTGTAGCCATTCCAATGGTTGTAGGCTATAAAACAAGTTTAGCTAATAGATTTGTTTTAGGTTTTGAAATTGGAGCACGTTATACGTTTACAGACAACTTAGACGGCAGCAACCCAACTAAAGGTTTAGAAGACAACCAAAGTCTAAAATTTGGAAATACAAACAGTGACGATTGGTACGTTTTTACAGGAATAACCTTAACCGTTACCTTTGGCCGAAAACCATGTTATTGTAATTTTTAATTCATGACTGCAAAAGAACAAATAGACAAAAACAAGCTTCCTAAGCATTTAGCAGTAATCATGGATGGCAATGGAAGATGGGCAAAGCAAAAAGGCATGTTTCGATCTATGGGACATGAAAATGGCACCAAAGCTGTGCGTGAAATCGTCGAAGCTTGCGCCGAAATAAACATACCCTATTTAACACTTTACGCTTTTTCTACTGAAAACTGGAGCCGACCAAAACTTGAAGTAGAATTACTAATGAAGCTATTGGTTTCTTCCTTAAAAAAAGAAATAAAAACACTTCACGACAATAACATTAAACTCAATGCTATTGGCAATCTTGAGGCATTACCAAAAAAAGCACAGCGAGAATTAAAAGACGTAATAGACAAAACCAAAGACAATTCAAGAATGACCTTGACGCTAGCTCTTAGCTATGGTTCTAGAGAAGAAATTATAAAAACCATCAAAGAGATTAGTCATAAAGTTAAAAATAACCTAATTTCGCCGGAAAATATTGACGAAACGGTTATAAATAATCATCTTTACACGCAAAATTTGCCAGATGTAGATTTATTGATACGTACCAGCGGTGAGCAGCGCATCAGTAATTTTTTATTATGGCAAATTGCCTATGCCGAATTGTATTTTACAGAGACCCTTTGGCCAGATTATAGAAAAAACCATCTTTTTGAAGCAATACTAAATTATCAAAACAGAGAAAGAAGATTTGGAAAGACAAGTGAACAACTTAAATAATACCCTATTGTTACAATCCTACAAAAAAGTTTATTGTATAATCATATTTACAATGGCAACGGTTTTCTCCCTTACTGCACAACAAAGGGATTTGGACAGTGGCAAAAAATACACCATAAATAAAATAGAAGTTACAGGTGCGCAGAGCTTTAACGAGCAAACCGTAATTGCCTTCACAGGCCTTAAAACTGGAGATCGCATCTACATTCCCGGTGAAAAGTTAAGTGCAGTAACCAAAAAACTTTGGGAGCAAAACCTCTTTAGTGATATTGCCTTTTATGTTACCAACATTGACGGAGACAAAGCAGATCTAGAACTTTACATTGTAGAACTACCCAAGCTTAATGAGGTTACCATAGAGGGAATTAAAAAAAGAAAGAAAAAGGATATACTTAAGGAGAATGAGTTAGAGCCTGGTACAAAAATCACCAACAACCTCATTACTACCACAAAGAATAAAATTAAAAATAAGTATAAGGAAGACGGTTACTTAAACACACAAGTAATCATTTCTCAAATGCCACATTTAGACTCTACCGGTCAAGAAGTGGCCAAAAACATGACCATAAAAATTGATAAAGGTGAGCGTGTAAAGGTTTCTGATATTGATTTTGAAGGAAATGAGCAGTTTTCAGACGGCAAATTGCGCCGGGCCATGAAAGAAACAAAACAGAAGTTCTTTCTAAGAATATTTAAACGCTCTAAATACACTAAGGAGGGCTTTGAAGAAGATAAGGCATCCATTATTAAAAAATATAAGGCAAATGGATATCGAGATGCTCGTATTACCAGCGACACTTTATTAGTTAAAGATGAAGAGAACGTTGCCTTAAAAATAGACATAGAAGAGGGCGATAAATATTACTTCGGAAATATTAGGTTTATTGGAAACAGCGTTTATACAGACAGCCAACTGCGTCAAGTATTAGGTATTGGTAAAGGAGAAACCTACAATGGAGTATTACTACAAGAACGTATAGCCGATGTAGAAAATCCTGAAGCCGAAGACCTTACCAACTTATACCAAAACAACGGATATTTATTTTCAAGCATTAACCCAGTAGAGGTTGCTGTTAGAAATGACACCATTGATTTTGAAATTAGAATTAGAGAAGGAAAACTTGCCTATTTTGACCACATAAGCGTAATTGGTAATGATAAAACAAACGACCATGTAATTTACCGGGAACTAAGAACTCGCCCAGGTCAAAAATACAGTAAACGTAATGTAGTACGTACTATCCGTGAATTGGGACAATTAGGGTATTTTGACCCTGAACAATTATCCCCTAATTTCAAAAATGTAGATCCTAATAGCGGTACTGTAGATTTGGAGTATTCAGTGGTTGAGAAAGGTGCCAGCCAAATAGAACTGCAAGGTGGATATGGCGGCGGTGGCTTTGTAGGTACCTTAGGGCTGTCTTTTAACAACTTCTCACTTCGTAATATATTTAACAAAGAGGCTTATAAACCTCTACCTATGGGAGATGGTCAAAAGCTTTCATTACGAGCACAAGCCAGTAGTTTTTACCAAACCTACAGCCTTTCCCTTACCGAACCATGGTTGGGAGGGAAAAAACCTGTACAGCTAAGCACCTCGTTCTCACACACCGTTCAATATTTTTATGATTTCACCACTCGAGATGTTGATAAGGATCGCCGTTTTCTTATCACCGGAGGTTCTGTTGGGATTGCGCAACGACTAAAATGGCCAGACGATTACTTTCAGTTATCACAAGCTATTAGTTTTCAGCACTATAACTTGAAGAACTATAACACAGGGTTATTTACATTTGGTAATGGTTATTCAAATAACTTGGCATACACAATTGGGCTTAGCCGTAACAACACAGCAACAAACCCTATTTATCCAGTATCGGGTTCTAACTTTAGCATCACAGCAAAATTAACACCACCTTACTCTCTCTTAAATGGTGTTGATTATGGAGATCTTAGAGATGAACGCGCACAACTTTTAGAAGTTCCTGAAAACAGTTCAGAATTTAGAGCAGCACAAAATAGAATTGCTGATATAGACCAAGAGCGATTTAAATGGCTAGAGTACTATAAAGTAAAATTTAAAGGTGATTGGTATACTAATTTAATTGATAAATTGGTTTTAAAAAGCAGTACCGAATTCGGATTTCTAGGTGCATATAATCAAGACAGAGGTATTCCTCCTTTTGAACGTTTTTTCGTGGGAGGTGATGGACTAGGGTCTTTTAGCTTGGACGGTCGAGAAGTAATTCAATTACGTGGTTACCCAAACCAATCATTATCTGATCAAGATGGAAATACCATTTTCAATAAATTTTCGTTAGAACTACGATACCCTATAACATTAAAGCAAGTTGCTTCTATTTATGGATTAGCTTTTGCTGAAGGAGGAAACGCATTTAATGGCTTTAGGGATTATAACCCCTTTGAACTAAAAAGGTCTGCCGGAGTAGGATTACGTATATTTATGCCCGCATTTGGATTATTGGGTATTGATTTCGGTTACGGTTTCGACCCTATACTTGGCGGTATAGAACCAAGTGGATGGGAAACACACTTTATTCTGGGACAACAATTTTAATTTTGGCACGATATTTTCTTAAACAACAACCAAAGATTATGAAAACGAACAAGCTACTCTTTTTATCGCTTATACTTTTAAGTTTTGGGTTTATGGCCCAAGCACAACGTGGAGCCCGTATTGGGTATATTGATATGGAATACATTCTTGAAAATGTTCCCGAATACAAAGAAGCTTCAACACAATTGGAAGGAAAGGTGCAGCGATGGAAAAAAGACATTGAGAAAAAAACCAAAGAAGTAGAACAAATGAAGCTTAATTTAAGCAATGAAAGAGTTCTGCTAACCAATGAGCTTATTGAAGAAAGAGAAGAAGAAATAAAAATATTGGAAGATGAAATATTAGACTACCAACAAGACCGATTTGGCCCAAATGGTGATTTAATGATTCAAAGGCGTCAACTTGTGCAACCAATTCAAGATCAGGTTTTTAATATTGTGCAAGAAATTGCTGAAAACAAGAAATATGACTTTATCTTTGACAAATCTGCAGATGTTGTAATGCTCTTTGCTGCAGAACGAAACGACATCAGTGACGTTGTTTTACGAAGTATTAACCGAGCTGCAAAACGCGAAGAAGCACAAACCAAAAGAGAAGAAAAAGAAATAGAGCGTAAAGAAGAATTAAGCGTTGAAGAAGAAGGTGCGGTGACCGAACGCGAGCAAGAAATTGAAGACCGCAAAAATGAGCGTGAAAAACAAATGGAAGAACGACAAAGAGTTCGCGATTCCATACGGGCTGCTAGAAAAGCTGAAATAGAAGCAAGAAGGCAACGAATTCTTGAAGAAAGACAAGCTCGAATAGATTCTATTGAACAAGCTAGAGAAGCTAGACGTAATGATCGCAATGACCAAGAAAATAACACAAATGAAGAAGGTGGAGACGGCAGCAATGAAAACGGAGACGGAGACAATTAATCAATAATAAATACAAATAATTATAACACTTAAATTTATTACAATGAAACATTTAAAATTAGCAATAGTAACCTTGGCGGTTTTTGTAGGAGCTACAAGTTTTGTGAACGCACAATCTAAAATTGCACACATAGACACACAAGCTTTAGTTGAGGCAATGCCAGAGATGAAGTCTGCACAAAGTGAACTTGACAAAATTCAAAAAACGTACGATACTGAAATTAAGGCGATGGCTAAAGAGCTTGAAACTAAAATGAAGCAGTACGATCAAGAAGCAACTAGCAAAACAGAAGAGGAAAACCAAAAGCGTTTTGAAGAAGTACAAGGTATGCAAAAAAACATTCAAGCATATAGACAACAGGCTTTACAAGATCTTCAAACTAAAGAAAGAGATATCCTAAAGCCAGTATTGGAAAAAGCTCGTGCAGCTATTCAAAAAGTAGCCCGTGCTCAAGGTTTTCAATATGTAATGGACTCTACTACCGGTAGCGGACTTATTTTAGCCGATGGTAAAGATCTTATGGCAGACGTTAAAAAAGAAATGGGAATCTAATTATAGATATTTCTTTTAAAATTTTACTAAACTGCCTACAACTTCTGTAGGCAGTTTTTATTTTTACATACATGAACAAAAATAGTCCCATAGGTATTTTCGATTCTGGCGTTGGTGGTTCATCTATATGGCAGGAAATCCATCAATTGATGCCCAATGAAAACACTGTTTATTTAGCGGACAGTAAGAACGCCCCCTACGGAAACAAAACACAGGACGAAATTGTTTCATTAAGTATCAAAAACACCGAGGTCTTAATAAACATGGGCTGCAAAATAATTGTGGTTGCCTGTAATACCGCAACAACAAATGCAATTGAAATATTACGTTCAACATTTGATATCCCAATAATTGGTATTGAACCAGCTATTAAACCTGCTGCCCTGCAAACAAAATATAAGAGCATTGGTATTTTAGCTACAAAAGGAACCTTGAGCAGCGCACTATTTCATAAAACAGCAAAAGAATTCACTAAAGAAGTTTCAGTAGTGGAAATTATAGGCGAAGGTCTAGTGCCTTTAATTGAAAATGACGAACTGGAAACCAATGAAATGAAAATGCTTTTAAAAAAATATACAGCCCCTATGGTTGCTGCAAATATTGATTATTTGGTTTTGGGCTGTTCACATTACCCTTATCTTATTCCACAGTTGCATAAAATTTTACCTACCCATGTCTCAATTATAGATTCTGGTCAAGCAGTTGCCAAACAAACCCAAAGTGTAATGCAACAACATGGCTTACTTAATGAAAGCGACAAAAAAGGCACCCTTCAATTTTACACGAATACCAAAGTTGATACCTTAAAAAGCCTATTAAAAAAGTATTCTGAAATAATAACCGTTGAAAAAATGGATTTTTAACCACTTGTAGTAAAAACTCTATTAAGAATTTCTGTTCACCCCCTACTTCAACCGCATTTTATGCCTCTTCATAACACAGTAACTCAATTTTCTGTTAAGGTAGCCGTTTTCTATAAAGTATTGATTTTCTTTCCTTAATTTTGCAAAAAAAGATTGTATGTCAACATATACTATTTCCATAGAGCCTACAAATAACGCAAGCATTGTAAAGTTTGTAGCCAATTCATTTTTAACACGCTCCAACAGTTACGAGTTTAAAAATATTGACGAAGCTAAGCCTAGCCCTATAGCACAACAGCTATTTTATCTACCTTTTGTAAAAACCGTCTATATTTCACAAAACTTTATTGCTATCGAAAAGTACGATATTGTAACTTGGGAAGATGTGCAAAACGAAGTTTCTGAATCCATAACAGAATACCTAAACAGCGGAAAAGAAGTGGTCACCACTACCGAAACACAAAAAAAGGTGCCTGTTACTGTATATGCTGAAAGCACTCCAAACCCAGCGGCAATGAAGTTTGTAGCCAATAAGCCCTTGGCAGATGGCACGTTTGAATTTAAAAATATAGATGAAGCCGTCCATGCACCTCTAGCAAAAGCCTTGTTTGCATTTCCGTTTGTAAAAGAAGTGTTTATCAGTGCCAATTACGTATCGGTGTTAAAATATAATATGGCCGAATGGCAGGAAATTTCTATGGAACTGCGAGAGTTTATTAGAAAATACATTGAAGATGGCAAACCGGTACTAAGTGATGAAATTCTTCAGAAAAAAGAAAAAGAAGAAGCAAGTTCACAGCAGTCTATTTCAAACAAAGATTTAAAAGACATTGACAAGGAAATCATTTCTATTCTTGATGAATATGTAAAACCGGCTGTAGCTAGCGATGGCGGTAATATTGCGTTCGATTCTTTTAACGAACATACCAAAACCCTACGCGTTATTCTACAAGGAGCTTGTAGTGGCTGCCCTTCCTCTACCGTTACCTTAAAAAACGGAATTGAAACCATGTTAAAAGATATGATGAACGGACGGGTACAGACAGTTGAAGCTATTAATGGGTAAATTAATTATAATTACGTTAATAGCTTTTAAGTAAATTAACCTAATTGACTTTTTAAATTGAAAAATTAAACATGTGTTAAACTATTTTTTATTTCTAACCGTTTGTTTAGTTTTGTGCTATACAATTTGACAATGCCTAGAACAAAAAAGTATAACGAGCAAGAAGTAATAGAAAAAGCCATGAATTTATTCTGGCGGAACGGCTATGAAACAACGTCAATGCAGATGCTTGAAAAAGAAATGGGTATAAACAAGTTTTCTATTTATTCCAGCTTTGGCAACAAAAATGGTGTGTTTCTTGAAAGTTTGAAGTGCTATAAACAGAAGCTAAACCAACTCATTAATACGTTGAAAGCTTCTCCAGGTGGCCAACTAGCTTTAAAACGGTATTTCTACGATTTTATAGAGTTTTCAAAGGAAACCGATTTTGGCAAAGGTTGTTTAATAACAAACACCGCCAATGAAATTGGGACAGATGCAGATGAAAAGATTAAAGAGGTTCTAAATAGATTCACCAATGATGTAAAACAAGTTTTTGCAGATAAATTAAGGCAAGAAACAGCTAAGGATAAATCTACAATTGAACAAGAAGCAGATTATCTTTTAATTTCAATGTTCGGTCTATCATCCGCTACACGGATTTTTAACAAAGAGCAACTTAACAACTATATTGAAAACATATTCAAAAACATATAAAAAAATTTACTTTAAATCTAAACGATTGTTTAGATTTAAATTTTTATTAATTATAAACAATGAATACTATGAGTACTACACAAACAAATGAAACTTTAAAAATTCACAATATCGATTCAGCACCTGAAAAAAGTAAGGGTTTATTAGAAAAATCGAAAAAAGCATATGGTTATGTCCCTAACTTACATGGAGTATTAGCCGAATCACCAGGATTGCTTGAGGCGTACCAAACCCTACACGAGTTATTTGCAAACTCTTCTTTTAACAAAGATGAACTTACCGTAGTTTGGCAAACGATCAACGTTGAACACGAGTGCCACTACTGCGTTCCTGCCCACACGGCCATTGCAAAGGCCATGAACGTAGATGATAGCATTACTGAAGCGTTGAGAAACAAAACAGAAATGCCTTCTGAAAAACTACAAGCATTACACCAAATGACTTTAGCGGTAACTAAAAACCGTGGTAATGTTTCTCAAGATGAAATCGACGCATTTTATACAGCTGGCTACAACCAAAGGCAACTATTAGAAATTATTCTTGGTTTATCTCAAAAAGTAATAAGTAATTACACCAATCATATTGCTGAAACTCCATTAGATGATGGATTTGAAAAATATGCTTGAAAAAAATAATCAAATAATCTATAAGCACTGGTCAACCTATCCAGTGCTTATAATTTTACTTAATCCAAATATGTAAAATGAGTAAATTTTTCATGGGGATTTTATGGCTAATTCTTTTGAATGAAAAAATGTGAATACTACTATTATAACAAGGTTTTAACGATTATTTGAGAGTTTTTGCTTCTATAAAACCGTATCTTAGATAACCTAATCTAAAAACCAAAAATTATGGCAGTATTAAAAGTTATAGAAGTATTAGCAAACTCAAACGAAAGTTGGGAGGATGCAACAAGAAAAGCGGTAAAGCACGCTAGTAAAACAGTGAAAAATATTAAGTCGGTTTATGTTAACGAACAAAGTTGTACAGTAAACGGAGACGATGTAGATCAGTTTAGAGTGAATGTGAAAATTACTTTTGAAGTAAGCTAACACACTACTTATAAAAAAACTGAATACGCTTTTGAAATAATCAAGAGCGTATTTTTCTTTTCCTGCCCGTATTCTAACCATGTTCAACAATCACTGGCAGGCAGGTCTGAAACAATAAATCCCACCCAAGAAACCTTGGAACAACACAAAAACTTATTACATACCGAAACTAGCCCTTACTTGCTGCAGCATGCAGGTAATCCTGTATATTGGCAAGCCTGGAATCAAAAAACCCTTGCAAAAGCAAAAGCTGAAAACAAGTTAATGATTGTAAGTATTGGGTATGCAGCTTGCCATTGGTGCCATGTGATGGAACATGAAAGCTTTGAAGACCAAGAAGTAGCCAATGTGATGAACCAAGATTATATTTCGGTTAAAGTTGACCGTGAAGAACGCCCCGACATTGATCAAATTTACATAAATGCCGTGCAGTTAATGACAGGTGGAGCTGGTTGGCCTTTAAACGTTGTTACCCTACCTGATGGTCGCCCTGTATGGGGTGGAACTTATTTTAAAAAAGAGCAATGGATTGATGCTTTGCAGCAAATTCAACAAGTATATAACGAATCGCCAGAAAAACTGGAAGAATATGCTAAACGATTGGAAGATGGTGTAAAGAGCATGGATGGCATTCAGCTAAACACTGAGAAGTCTGACTTTTCAAATTTTGATACTACCTCCTTAATTGAAAAATGGAGTCGAAATTTTGATCATCAATTTGGAGGGTATAAGCAAGCACCCAAATTCATGATGCCCAATAATTATGAATTCCTGTTGAGATATGGGGTTCAACATAACGATAAAACGTTACTGGAATATGTAGAAAAAACACTAACCCTAATGGCGTATGGAGGTATTTATGATGCTGTTGGAGGTGGGTTTTCACGATATAGTGTAGACCAAAAGTGGCACATTCCACATTTTGAAAAAATGCTCTATGACAATGCTCAACTGGTAAGCCTGTACAGCAATGCTTATGCACAAACCCAAAACCCATTGTATAAAGAGGTTGTTGAAGAAACCTTGCAGTTTGTTTCAGAAACACTAACGAGCGATGAGGGAGCATTTTATTCTTCATTAGATGCCGATAGTAAAACTGCGTCAGGAAAATTAAAAGAAGGAGCTTATTATGTTTATACCAAAAAAGAGTTGCAAGAGCTTTTAAAAGGTGATTTTGAAATTTTTAAATCATATTACAATGTTAATGACTTCGGAAAATGGGAGGATGGAAACTATGTGTTGATTCGTAATAAAAGTAATGCCCAAATTTCCGAAGAATTTTCAATTTCAGAAGAAACACTTCAGAAAAAAAAGAAAGACTGGAAACAAACTTTATTTACGTATCGAAACAAACGATCAAAACCCCGTCTGGATGATAAAACACTTACCTCTTGGAATGGGTTGATGTTGAAAGGCTATGTTGATGCCTATAAAACATTTCAGAAAAAAGAATATTTAGATGTTGCTTTACAAAATGCCCATTTTATAAAAAAAAGACAGTTGCAAAATAATGGTGCCTTATTTCATAATTACAAAAACGGAAAAAGTACTATTAATGGGTATTTAGAAGATTATGCCGCGGTGATTGAGGCTTTTATTGCTTTATATCAAGTTACCTTAGATGAAGAGTGGCTGCATAGTTCAAAACAAATGATAGATTATGTGTTTCAGTATTTTCATGATGAAGAGAAACAAATGTTTTATTTTACCTCTTCAAAAGATGAAAAATTAATGACACGCCTTTTTGAATACCGGGACAATGTGATCCCTGCTTCAAATTCCATTATGGCAAAAAATCTGTTTAAATTATCACGATACTATAATGACGAACGGTATAAGACAACCGCAAAGCAAATGCTTAAAAATGTATTAGCAGAGTTATCATCATACCCGATAGGGTTTTCAAATTGGCTTGAATTGCTCACTAATTACCAATCAAAATTTTACGAAGTGGTTATAGTTGGTGAGAATGCATTAGAAAAAACAAAAAAACTAAATAAAAAATACTTGCCCAATAAGTTACTTGCCGGCAGTACCAAAGAATCAGACCTGTTTTTATTGCAAAACAGGTTTGTTAAAGATGAAACATTCATTTACGTTTGTATTGATAATACGTGTAAAATGCCTGTTTCAGAAATAAAAAAAGCTATTAAAACAATTAAAAAAATTAAAATTAAATGGACAAACTAAACAACTGGGAAACTTATATAGAGGAGTACGGACAAAAACTGATTGATTTTCTCCCTTCTTTGATTGGAGCCATCTTGATGCTTATTGTTGGTTTATGGATTATAAAATTTATAAATAGGTTTATAAAAAAGTTTTTTGATAAAAAGGATTATGATGTCACGCTTGAAAATTTTATAGCGAGTCTAATAAGTTGGGGATTAAAAATCCTGCTTTTTGTATTGGTCATTACTCAATTGGGGGTTGAATCTGCTTCTCTTGTTGCCGTTATTGGTGCTGCCGGTTTAGCAGTAGGTCTTGCATTACAAGGCTCACTTGCAAATTTTGCAGGCGGAGTGTTAATTTTATTATTAAAGCCGTTTAAAGTCGGGGACTGGATTTCTGCCCAAGGTATTGAAGGTACTGTAAAAGAAATTTCTATCTTTAACACTCGTATTATTACTTTTGGTAACCAAGAAGCTGTAGTGCCCAATGGTAAATTATCAAATGATAACATTGTAAATTACACTTCTCAAGGAATTCGTCGTGAAGCATTGACGTTTGGCATAGGTTATGATGATAATATAAAAGAAGCAAAGGAAATCCTATTAAATCTTGTAAATGAGCAAGAAACAGTTTTACAGCTTGAAGATAAAATGCCTATGATTGTAGTTGGTGGATTAGGTGATAGTTCGGTTAATTTATCGTTGCGTTATTGGGCTAAAAACGAAGATTTTTGGGGTATTCGTTGGCATGTTTTAGAAGAAGGAAAAGCACGTTTAGAAGCTGCTGGCATAAGCATACCCTTCCCGCAAAGAGATGTTCATTTATATAATACAAACCATTAAAATAATTTATTATGAAAAAAATGTTATTAATTCTTATTAGTATTACCATAGCAAATAATTGTTTTGCTCAAATTGATGTTAGAGGAGGCGGAGCTGCTGAAGCTCTTTGGACTCAAAATTATAATAAGCAGCTTATCGAAGGTGTTGAAATAAGTGCAATCGAAGGCTCTCCATATGTTACAGAGGCTTTTCTTCCTGGAAAAATTTACTCTGGAAACAAAGTTCAAAATCAAGCAATTTTGCTTAGATATAATATTTATAATGATCTAATAGAGGTTGAAGATCCATCTAAAGGAACAAAAGGACCACATAACAGCGTATTAAAGTCCCCCAGAATTTGGGTAGAAATAGCCGGAAAAAAATATGTGTTTATGGACAACTTTAGAGATGAATTTCATACAGATGGAAGTTATCTAATTCTTCTTGAAGAGGGAGAAAACTATAATTTATATAAAAAACACAATGCTACATTGACCGAGGCTAGAAAAGCTAGAAATACTTATGAGAGAGACAAACCAGCCTCTTTTTCACAAACAACAACCTACTACCTATTAGATAATTCAAGTCAATCTTTTATAGAAGTGCCTTCTAGAGACTCTAAAGCTAAAAAAGAAATGGAAAATCTTAAAAAAGGAAGTAAATCATTTATTTCAAAAAATAAAATTGATCTTGAGAATGATAAGGGTATGTTAAGTTTGTTTAATTATATAAATAATTAAACTTAACCGGCAATAAAATCCTTTAAATAATAGGGTTCAAAATAAGCGACATCTTCAAAGTCGTTTGCTTTGAACTTTTTTTCTGAAAGTAAGGCCATTTGCCTTGCTGAAGGCAATTTATTAACTATAAATTCTGCATTGTGGTGGCTGCAAAGCGTCTTGAATTTTGAAACACCATCACCTATAAATATTGTTTTTCGTTCGTTTAAGTAGTTCGAAAATGAATTTTCGTCTACTATCTCAGCTTTAGTTTCCCTTATTTTTTCTTCAGAAAAAAACACAGCTGAATATACTTCCATTCGTCTTGCGTCAAGCAATGGTATAACATACGTATCTTTTTCTTCTATTTGAAGAGAAAGTGATTGTAAAGTAGGAATGGAAAGCAATGGTATTTCTAATGCAAAGCACAATCCCTTTGCTGCAGAAACACCAATACGCAACCCAGTATAAGATCCTGGTCCTTTACTAACGGCGATAGCATCTAAATTGCTTTTTAAGGTATTTGCAGATGAAAGAACTTCTTCAATATAGCCATGAAGTTTTTCTGCGTGAGAATATCCCTTTTGTGATCCATTAGGGTTATCTTCCTTAAAAGCAATAACGCTTCCGTTTACCGAAAGCGCTACTGAGCAATTTGTTGTTGCCGTTTCAATGCATAATATGGTCGCCATACTCTATTCTTTGCTAATTTCCTCTTCTTTGGTCACTTCAATTTTATCTCCATTGCTTAGTGATCGTGTTACGGTTGTATAAGGCCCCGTTATAACAGTTTCACCTTCCTCGAGTCCTTTGGTAATTTGAATGTTACTATCATCTTGGATTCCTGTTGAAACAACTCTCAACTTCGCTTCGTCTCCTTCTTTTACAAATACACATTCAAAACGTTGATCTGTTTCGGTAGCAGAATCTTTTGCTTTAAACTTTTTTGTTGAAGAAGTATCGCTCTTAATTACAATAGCACTAATAGGTACACCTATCACGTTGCTTTCCTTGTTGGTCAAAATATCGACAGTAGCAGTCATCCCTGGACGAAAAGGCGAATAACTTTCAGGTTTCCCTTCGGTTAAATCTGCATACGATATTGGTAAAATTCTAACTTTTACTTTAAAATTAGTAACCTGATCTGCTGTTAAAGCAGTTTCTGGCGAGTTTGCTATTTCAGTAACAACCCCTTTAAACTCACGTTTTAAATAAGCGTCCACTTCTACAATTGTGGAATCACCTACTGCAACTTTTACAATATCATTTTCGTTAACATCTACTTCAACCTCCATATTACTTAGGTTTGCCACACGCATAATTTCAGTACCAGCCATTTGAGCTGTTCCAACTACTCGCTCCCCTAGCTCAGCACTTAGTTTTGAGATAGTACCGCTCATTGGTGCATAAATTGAAGTTCGGGATAAATTGTCTCGAGATTGTTTTACACTAGCAGCAGCACTTTGCACACTATAATAAGCTGCTTGCTTATTTGCTTTGGCAACTTCATAATCTGCAACAGAACGATCCCATTCAGATTTTGATATTACTCCTTTTTCAAAAAGGGTTTTATTTCGGTTGTAGGTTGCTTCTGCATTTTTTAAACTTGCTTCTGCTTGGGACAATTGTGCCCGTACATTTTGCAAACCGGCTTGTGATTGGCTTAAAGCTGATTGAATTAAATCTGGGTTAATTTTCACTAATAAATCACCTTTCTCTACTTGTTGCCCTTCTTTTACGGGAAGTTCAATGATTTCCCCTGAAACTTCAGAAGACAAACTCACCTCAACTTCAGGTTGTATTTTACCGGTAGCTGCAACCGTTTCGGTAATATCAAGAGGTTTAATCTCAGTTATTTCAACTTGTTTAAAGTTGCCAGACTTACCAAACCAACCTGCTTTTTTACCTACAATAAGTAGAATAATAAGAAGAACTGCGATTGATATAATCCAAATGATGGTTTTTTTCTTCATAGTTAGAATTTTAGTTCAGTAGCTGAAACTCCAAAATATAACTCCAATACTTTTAATTTAAAAATATAATCATATTTGGTACGGTTTACTTCAATTCGAGCATTGTCGTACCGAAGTTTAGATTGACTGAAATCAAATGCGTTGGTTAAACCCACATCATATCTGTCTTTTGCATAATCGTATGCTAATTCTTGTGATTCTATAGCTGCTAACGATGCTTCATATGCCTTTAAGGCTCCTTTGGCATCTACATAGGCTTGGTACACATTTGACTCTAAGTCTAATTTAGCTTGCTCTAATTGAAATCTATTTCGTTCAAGGTTAATTTTACTTCTATTTACACTACTCCTTGCTGAAAAGCCATTTAATATAGGTACATTAAGTTGCAAGCCGTAACCCAGACCATCATTTTGCCATAATTGATCTGTGAAAGCTCGGTCTAGAAAATCATTATCTGCGTAACGTGTATTATATCCAAAAAAGGCTGAAAGTGTTGGATAGTAAGCTCCACGCGCTAACTGCAGGTCTTTTTCGGCCAATTCAACATTTTTCTTGGCAATTTTTACTTCATTTCGGTTTTCTTCAGCAGCGTTTATTACTTCCTGTACTGGTTTTTCAATAATTTCATCTCCAACAATATTATATCCCTCATCGGCAATATCAAAGGTTGCGTAATCTTCTATTAAAAGCAACTGTGCTAAACTTATCAAAGAAATGGTCACAGCGTTTTCGGTAACGGCTATCCGTTGTTTTTCACTTGCATCTGTAGCTTGAATTTCCAAAAGATCGCCTCGTGGCAGTGTTCCTGCGTCTACCAAGTTATTAGTACGCTCTATTTGCTGTAAAGTAACTTCATTTTGAGCTTTTGCTACTTCTAAGTTAGCCTTGTTGAGCAGTACTTGCAAATACGCATTTGCTACGGCCAAGGAAATATCATCCTTCATTTTGTCCAAACGGTACTGGCTCGCTAATTTTGAAAGCTTGGCACGTTGTAATTCACGTACGTTTCGCAATCCATCAAATAAAGTCAAGCTTGAATTAATTCCTGTGGTGAATGATGAAAATGTTTCATTTTCAAAAGCATTGGTCACCGGATTAATACTTGCCCCAGTATTGGTAGTGTATGAAGCATTACCATTTAAAGTAGGAACAAAATTTCCTATTGCCTGTAATTTTTCAGTATCGGTTACCTCAACGTCCAATTGACTTTGCTTAATGGAAATGTTATTCTCCAAAGCATACTCAACACATTCTGTTAAAGTCCACTCTTTGTTATCTTGAGCTTGTCCGGAAAAACCGAAAACAAGTAATATTACTATAACCGCTATTTTTTTCATATTTGATTGTAGTTGATGCATAAGTCTTTTGTTTCTTAAAAGTGTTACAAGTATTTTTAAAAAATATGTAAAAGTCTATCCTCTACCCATAGTTTGTGCAGGTTTTATTTGGTTCCAAACCTTGATTTTATCTTCTTTTGAAATTCCACTTAGCACCTCAACTTTAATACCATCACTTACGCCTAATTCTATTTCTTTTCGTTTAAATTCTTGGTCACCGGTTTCAACCTCAACAAAAGGTTTTTGCGTTTTAGGATCGTACTGAACCAATGCTTCATTTATAGCTAAAACACTATCGGCGCGTGCTAAAATAATAGAAGCGTTTGCGCTTAAACCTGCTCGTATAAAAGTTGTGGTATCAGATTTTTTAAGCGTTCCTTTTATTTCAAACTGAATGGCACCGTTTTCATCCACACCCTTAGGGGCTATATAATCCAACACAGCGTCAAACTTTTGATTTTCAATAGCACCAACTGTAATCTCTAGTGGAAGGTCTTCTTTAATTTTACCTACTTCGCTTTCATCAACTTTTCCTTCAAAAATCATTTTATCCACATCGGCCAATGTTGCAATGGTAGTACCATCGTTAAAGTTGTTGGCTTCGATAACCTGGTTTCCAGTTTTTACAGGCACGTCCAATACCATTCCAGAAACCGTTGCTCGAATTTCAGTATTTGCTGAAGCTCCTAAACCACTTGTGGTTCCGGTTTTAACGATATCGTAATTTTGACGTGCGCCAGTTAAATTTACTTGCTCTTGCTTAAAGCGTTGTTGTGCAGCATCATAAGTAGATTGTGCATTATCAAACTCATTTGCAGAAATCACACCTTTTTCAAATAATTCTTTTTGACGGTTATATATATTTTTTTGATTTTCAAAAGCCAATCGAGCCGTCTCTACTTGTGTGCGTGCTGCATTAATATTATTTTTTGCACTGGTTAATGAGGAAACGTTAGGCACCACTTTTACCTTTGCAATTAAATCTCCAGATTTTATAATATCTCCAGCCTCTACATATATTTCATCTATAATTCCTGAAATATTAGGTTTGATTAACACTTCTTCTTTTGGCACTATACTTCCAGTAGCTACCGTCTTTTTTACGATTGTATCGATAGTTGGTGTTTGAGATTCATATACAATAGGATCTTCTGCATTTTTTTGCCATAGCCAAAACATAGCCACGGAAAAAAGCAATACAATACCAACGAGAATTATAATAGTTCCTGTTTTTTTCATGATGAATGCCGGAATTAACCGGTATTTTAAGGTTAAACGTTTTTTTATTCGGTCCGTAGTGCGTCTACGGGTTTTACTTTTATTGCATTTTGCGCAGGGATTAAACCTGCTAATAATCCTGAAATAATCAATATTGCTAATGCAATTAAAACTACTCCAATATTTACTGATGGATTTAAAAACATCATTTCACTAGTATCCATACCTTCCATAAAATAATTAACTAATGCCAATATTGCGGAAGCCAATACAATACCAGCCATTCCTGAAATAATAGTCAAGAAAATAGATTCTAACAGTACTTGAGAACGAATGCTCCAGGGTGTTGCGCCCAATGCTCGGCGGATGCCAATTTCTTTTGTACGTTCTTTTACAACAATCAACATAATATTACTAATTCCAATAATACCAGATAGCAGTACTAAAATCCCTACAAAGTAAGCAACAAAGTTAAGTGCAACGAAAAGGCCGTTGATTTTGCTGTATTCTTCATATAAATCAAAATTTCCTACGGCGCGATCATCTTCTGGATGAATAGAATGACGTGCTTTTACAACATCAAAAACTTGGTCTTTTAAGTTAGTAATAGATGATCCGTCTTCAGCAGTAATTGCCATCCACCCTACAGTTTCTCCCATATTAAATGCTTGAGAGAAAGATGTAAAAGGAACATAAATTTCTTTTTGAGCCTCTTCAGCATCCCCTCCTCCATTCGATTTCTTTTTATAAGTACCAATTACCATAAAATTGACACCATTAATTTTAATATAAGACCCAATTGCTTCTTCCCCTGGGTCATAAAGCCCCGTTTTTACAGATTCACCAATAATTGCCACTTTACGTTTGTCATTAATATCAGCGTAATTTAAAAACCGCCCAGAAGTGATATCCATAGGCTGTTGTTTAATTATTTCAGGATAGTCGCCATAAACATTATACGCACCGGTTTTTAAACCACGTGTAACGTTATTTGCACCTCTAAATCCACCTAATTGATTTCTAGGGGATACATAACGAAGATTAGGGACATTTTGCTTAATTGCAGTTACGTCTCCAACTTTAAAATTATAACGACGCCCTTTGGGTAATCCTTTATAAGGTTTTGAGGCTGTTTGGGCCCACATAAACATGGAATTGGTTGCCATTCCACTAAATCCTTGTTTTACGCCGTTTTCAAGACCGTTGCCTGCAGCTAATAAAATTACTAAGATAAAGATTCCCCAAAGTACCCCAAAAGCGGTCAAGAGCGTTCTAAACCAATTTGAACTTAGCGCTTCTATAATTTCACTCCAACTGTCCCTGCTAAAAATTTTACTCATCACGCAATGCTACTATGGGTTTAATATTTGAGGCTCGATACGCAGGAAAGAAACCTGCTACGGCTCCTGCAACTACTAAAATGATTACAGTTGTAATTGCCACACCAAAATCTACCGATGGATTACTTATAAAATCGGTTTCAATTAAAGGACCGACAAACTCTAATAGAATTAAGCTGGAAATTAATCCTACAAAACCTGCGATAGCCGTTACGAAAACTGATTCGTGTAAAATCATTCCTATAATGGAAATAGGCTGAGCACCTATGGCTTTTCGTATACCAATTTCTTTAGTGCGTTCTTTTACAATAATCAGCATGATATTACTCACGCCTACAACACCGGCGATTATAGTACAAATTCCCACCCCCCAAAAGAAGTAGCGAATCATATCCATAAGGTCATAAAAGCGTTTGGCATTTTCTAGCGAGTTGTTAACGTTTATAGCTCGTTCATCTGTTGGGGCAACAGTATGACGCGTTTTTAAATCGTTTTCCAATTGAGTTGAAAACGCTTCAGAAGCAGCTAGTGCATCTTCAAATTTTTCTTCAGGTTTCAGTGTGAAAACCATAGATCGCAAATTATCCCCAGCATTAAAAACACGTTGTGAAGTAGTTAGGGGAATAAACATACGTGTCTCTTCTCGTTCCCCTCCCGGATCTGTATAAATACCAACTACTTTAAATTTAACTCCTGCAATTGTAATATACTCACCAATTGCATTTTTTCCTTTAAAAAGATCTTGATACACACGGTTTCCTAATATGGTGACTTTTTCATATCCATCCAAATCGCTTTGATTGATATACCGACCAGCAACTATGGTTTCATTCTCCAAAAATTGATAATCCCCACGAACTCCTTCAACTCGGTACGTCCCAGTTTCTCCTTTGTAGGAAGTTAAACCGTTCCAAACACTATATACACCAGATTTATATTCGAGTCTATCAATGTTTTTAGCTTCAGCTAATTCATAATCTCTATTGTCTAATTGAATTCTACGGCCTGGATTTAAGCCTTTATATTCTTGAGAAGTAACATTGGCCCAAACTTGAATTCTATTTGCAGCATCATTTTCAAATTCTGAAGAAATACCATTTTGCATCCCTTGACCAATGGCCAATAAAACAACTAAAATAAATATACCCGATGCAACGGAAAGCCCCGTTAAAAAAGTACGCAATTTATTTTTGCGAATTGTCTCGAATATTTCTTGCCATCGCTCTAAGTTAAACATGAGCTAATGCTTTTTTCATTGCTTCTTTTGCCCGAACCTGTTTCACTTCGGAATCATCTAAAATAATACCATCCTGTAGATTTACAATCCGCTTGGTCATATGAGCAATATCATCTTCGTGAGTAACCACTAAAATGGTCTTTCCTTCATCATTGATCCCCTGAATAAGCTCCATAACTTCATATGAGGTCTTAGTATCCAAAGCTCCAGTAGGCTCATCTGCCAATAATACTTTTGGGTCACTGGCCAATGCACGTGCAATAGCTACACGTTGTTTTTGTCCCCCAGAAAGCTCATTAGGTAAATGACCTGCCCAATTGGCCAAGCCTACTTTTTCTAGGTAGTGCATTGCTTTTTCGGTACGAACATTTCTTTTTTCACCTTGATAATATAAAGGCATCGCTACATTGTCAAGAGCAGACTTATAATTGATAAGGTTAAAGGACTGAAATATGAAGCCTAGAAATTTATTTCTATATTTTGCAGCAACTCGCTCATTCAAATTTTTAATTTCGGTTCCATCAAGATGATAAGTACCTTCGTCTGCTTCATCTAAAATTCCTAAAATGTTAAGCAACGTAGATTTTCCCGATCCTGATGACCCCATAATGGAAACCATCTCACCTTCAGCAACACTAAAATTAATTCCTTTTAGCACATGAAGTGAGTTATTCCCCATGTGATAAGATTTATGTAAGTCTTTGATTGTTATCATAATTATAAAATAATCGCACGAAACACTACTCAAATAGCATTGCTTCTTGATTTGTTTGTAAGACCTACTGGCTTGGTTGGCGAGAGTCTTTAATAGTAAGACTGTTTTAAATTAATATTGTTACAGCCGATATGTGAAGAAAATGTTAATGTTGGGCTTTTTTGGCATTTTTGCGTGTCCTGTAAATAGCGTATCCAATACCGCCTATTAATAAATAAGGAAATATCATAAGATAGACAATCCCGTTATTAATTCCTTTAGCAGCTTGACCTCCGTCTTCACTTTCTAAAACAGCACGACACATAGCGCATTGGGCATCGGCAGGTAAACTAACGACCAATAAAAAAAGTAAGATTATAAAAACTTTGGTATTCATAAATTTAATAATAAGGTGATATCATAATATATACAATCACTCCAGTTACTGCAACATATAACCATAAAGGAAAAGTAATTCTTGCTATTTTTTTATGTTTACTAAACTGTCCTGATATTGCCCGAACATATGTTATTAACACAAATGGGATTATGGTAATCGACAATAAAATGTGAGTAATCAAAATAAAGAAATACACATATCGCAATATGCCTTCTCCACCATAGGAAGTAGAATCTGAAGTCATGTGATAAATAACGTACATCACTAAAAAAAGTGCTGATAACCCGATGCATGTCTTCATTAAAATCTCGTGGGTCTTCCTGTTTCCTTTTTTTATTTGAATAACCGCTAATACCAATAAAATAGCAGTAATACCATTAGTTGTTGCATAGATAGGTGGCAAAAAGCCTAATCGATCCACACCAGGGATTCTAACTGTAAAAAGTACTGCAACAGCAATTGGAATTGCTATGGAAAGTATCCATATCCAAATGTTATATTTCTTAGTGCTATCTGGGGTAGTTTGCGACATACTACAATAGTTTTTTAATATCTTCAATTAACATCTGTATCCCTTCTTCTTCTAAACCATTGTAGTAAATAATTGGGTTTCCATTTTCATCAATACGGGAACGAATATTTCCATTTTTATCCACAAGAGCGAACATACCAGAATGCTCAAAACCACCTTCGGCTTCGGGTGTTTCTGCGGCATATAACTTAAATCCTTCGTTGGAAAGTTTTAGAATGTCTTTTTTATTTCCGGTAAGGAAGTTCCAATGCGGATGGTTTACACCGTAGCTTTCAGCATACTGCTTTAATACTTCTGGCGTATCGTGCTCTGGATCTATAGAAAAAGAAGCAATACCGAAATCATCTTCATCTTTAAATGCTTCTTGTATTTTTAACATATTAGTATTCATCACAGGACAGATACTCGGACACGTAGTGAAAAAGAATTCTACTACATATACTTTTCCGTCGTAATAGTTTTCTGAAATGGTATCCCCCTCTTGATTTACAAACGTGAAATCTGGAATTGTGTTGATCGTGACCATTTCTTTTCCATTTTTGTTTTCAGAAACTTTAGTAGGCACTCCTTTAGTACTTAAACGGTCATTTTTTACCACATCACCTTGACTAAACCGTTCAATTATTTTTGGGACCGCCCATATTCCAAAAATTAATATAACCGCGGTAATCCCTACATATGAATACTTTTTCAAAATATATACTCTTTAAGTTTTAATGTAAATTTATATTTCACGTTTTGCATTGTTTTTCTTTAAAGCCAAACGGTACTCTGCTAATACAATTTTAATGTCATCACTCATTTTATTGTCAATCTCAGCGATTTCTCGAGAATCGAAACCATACAACAAACCAACATCTTCATCATTTTTCCTTCCCCTAAGGTTTCTTTTCTTATCAATTATAAACACATATGGTGTTGCTAAGTTTTTATCTAAACTGAAGTTACTCTGCAATGAAGAAAATACTTCCTTTATTTCTTCTGAAGGGCCATAAACAAATTTCCATCGGTTTGTTTCGGCAATTTCGGAAAGTTTTTTATCCAGCTCTTGCGATTGCTGTTTTGCTCCTTCAGGTAGTAAAAATACAATTTGGAAATCTTCAAATTCGCGGTTTTTCTTATATATTTTATGAGCTAAATTATAGGCTCCTACTTTATTTTGCATGGGGTCTTTCCCAAAAAAACCTAAAACCGTGATATTATTATCTAATTGAACTGGACTACCATCATCTTTAAGGGTAAAGTTATTTAATTCGTTTACTGATTCTGTTAAGACGGGTAGTTTTGCAAAGTTATTTACACCTGAAGCAAAGAAGATGTAGGCCGTAATTGGAAGGGCAAATAATGTAAAAATCACCAAATATTTCTTGACCGAACGCTGCTTCATAGCACACTTTGTTTTAAAATGCAAAAATACAGGCTAAAAGGCGTATGAGCAACCTTTTAAAGTTAATTTTTAAGACCCCTAAAAACAAAAAGCCCAGCTTAATGCCAGGCTTAATTTAAAATTTTAGAAACTATTTAAAAATCAAACTTTATAAAGTTCTCTTTATATATTTCATAAATATAATCTCCTTCTATTAATAATATTAAGACAAGGTACGCTATCAAGAAGATTCCTGTCCATACTACCGAACGGCGTAATCCAGACTTTTCATCACGCATGTGCATAAAGTCCCAAGTAATATAGTATGCCTTAACAATGGTAAGTATTATAAATACCCAGTTAAGTAATTTCATAGCCAAGAATGTATTCTCAGTTAAGAAAGCAGGTTTAATAATACCAAATACAACTTCTACTATAGTGACTATGGAAAGGAAAACAAAGACCCCCCATATTTTTTGTACGTTGCTTTTAAATTTAACCGCTCCTCTAAAGATTGTTAAATTATGATTATCGTGTGCCATTTTTTAATTTTTAAACTACTTTAAACAAGGTAAAAGAATGTAAATACAAATACCCAAACTAAATCTACAAAGTGCCAGTAAAGACCTACTTTTTCAACCATTTCGTAACTTCCTCTTCTTTCATAAGTACCAATAACCACATTAAAGAATATGATGATATTAATTACTATTCCTGAAAATACGTGAAAACCGTGAAAACCTGTAATAAAGAAAAAGAAGTCTGCAAAAAGTGGTGGACCATATTCATTATGTTTCAGGTTTGCGCCTTCTACCACTAATTTTCCATCATTCATTATTTTAGCAACAGATTCTTCCCTAGAGAGTACTGTAGGCTCACCGTGCTCATTAAGATATTGTGTCCTAACTAATAAGTTGTCATTAGCTAAGAATCCAGCTTTTACTTCTTCAAATGTAAAAGACGTTTTAGTAGGTTCTGCCTCATACCAAACTCCTTCACTTTCATTATGAACTTGACGAGCTGTTGGTATATGTGTTGAAAAATCTGCTAATGCCACACGCTCTCCTTCTGTATCTAAAAACTGAAGTATTTTTCCACCTTTAGTTTCTACTGCACCATAATCACCTTTAATAAAAGTGGCCCATTCCCATGCCTGAGAACCTACGAAAATAATACCGCCGATAATTGTTAAAAACATATATAGCGTTACTTTTCCCTTTTGCATTTTATGACCAGCATCTACCGCCAACACCATCGTTACCGATGAGAATATTAAAATAAACGTCATTAAAGCCACGTAATACATAGGTGCTTCTACACCATGTAAAAAAGGAAAGTGAGTAAACACTTCATCGGCTATTGGCCATGAGTCTATAAATTTGAATCTTGAGAATCCATAAGAGGCAAGAAATCCGGAAAAGGTAAGAGCATCTGATACGATAAAGAACCACATCATCATTTTACCATAGCTGGCTTTTAATGGTTGGTTACCTCCACCCCAAGTTTTTCCTTCGGTACCTGTTTCAACAACGGTAGCTTCCATACAAAGAATTTGGTTTAAAAATAGGTTTCAAAAATACGATTAATTTTTATCTAACGAAATAGAAAAACAAAAACAGGTAAATCCAGAGAATATCAACAAAATGCCAAAAAGTAGCAGCTAGTTCAATTCCAAGGGTTTTACCGTTTGTATACTTTAGTTTATAATGATTATAAATTACAACCAATAACGAAATCAACGCGGCGCTAACGTGGGTTATATGCAATAACACCACTAAATAAATGAAAGATGTAGTAATAGTGCTTTCACTACCCGTAAAGTAATATCCATTAGCAATTATCTGAGAAAAACCTCTAAACTGAAAAAGTATAAAAGCCCCTCCCAGTAAAAGTGTAGCTATTAAAAGCAACATTCCTTTTTTGTTTTGCTCTTTTGCAATAGCCTTTTTTGCTAAATGAATTGTGATACTACTCACTAAAATAACTGCAAGGCTAATATAAAAAGCTTGAGGTATTTGAAAGTCCGTTAACCAATCTGGACGTTCTTTACTCACAACATATGCACTGGTTAAGCCCGCAAAGCTCATTGACAAGCTTATAATACCAAACCAAAGCATCATTTTTTTGGCACGCTTTATTTTATGCTCTTCTGTACCTTCTGTATAATCCATTATCGTATAAATTTATCTATCACATACACCACTTGTAGCAATGTAATGTAACTAACACTTGCCAACATCAATTGTTTAGCTGCTTTGTTCGTTTTCTTTCTAAATAATTGTATAGCATAGTACAACAACCCAATACCTAATATTCCAATAATTACAGCACTAACAGGGGTTATGTACAGTTTTCCGGTAACTCCAAATGCAGGTATTAAAGATGCCAATACAGTCCAGATTGTGTACAAAACAACTTGTACAGCTGTTCCCTTATCCCTTTTTCCCGTGGGCAACATAAAGAAACCTCCTTTTTGGTAGTCTTCATATAAAAACCAGCCAATTGCCCAGAAATGTGGGAATTGCCAAAAAAACTGAATCATGAATAACGTTCCCGGTTCAATACCAAAATTATTGGTTGCTGCTACCCAACCCAACATAAAGGGTATAGCACCTGGAAAAGCTCCTACAAATACCGAAAGCGGGGTTTTGGTTTTAAGCGGGGTGTACAAACTAACATACATAAATATCGAAATAGCCCCAAACATCGATGTAATTGGGTTTATTGTATACAACACTACCAAACCAACTACTGTTAAAACTATAGCTAAAGCAAGAGCCGAATTAACTCGCATTCGACCAGCTGGAATTGGGCGGTCTTTTGTCCTATCCATTAATGCATCTAAATCCCGCTCAATTATTTGGTTGAATATGTTTGAGGCACCTACCATACAATACCCCCCAACACACAACAACAATAGAATGTAATAATCAACCGTGTCTGCCCCTAGCAAATATCCTGCAACAGAAGAAAAAACCACGCTAACCGAAAGCCGAAACTTGGTTATCTCGGTAAAATTCCTGACAAGGGTTTGAGGAACAGATTGTGTTTGTGTTACAGACAAGCTCATTTTTTTTGCGGTGCAAAGATACAGCAACTGCATATTTTCCACAATTTATTACAGCTTTTATTGATTGTTTATTTATACTTTTTTGTTATTTTAATGCCCTAATAAAATCCATTAAAAATGAACATTAAAAAAACTACCTTATTATTTCTTATATTTTGTACAACCATCGCTTTTTCGCAAACTGATTCTGGTGAAAAAATAAACCTTAAAGTGGTTAAAGCAAATAATGATGTTTATATGCTTAAAGGCAAAGGCGGAAATATCGGTTTGAGTTTCGGGAAAGAGTCTATTTTAATGATTGATGACCAATATGCAGAACTTTCGCAAGACATCCTTAAGGCTATTAGAAAAATTAGCGATAAACCCATAAAAACACTAATCAATACACACTTTCACGGCGACCATACTGGAGGAAACACCGCTTTCAAGAAAGAAGGAGCTGTTATATTTTCTCATGAAAAAACACGAGAGCGGTTAACTGGTGTCGTAAATACAGATCAGAAAAAAATAGATGAGTCTGCTTTACCAATGGTTACCTTTACCGACAATTTACAGTTTCATCATAACGGAGAAACCATCCAGGCTTTTCATATAGAGAACGCACATACTGATGGAGATGTGGCTATCTTCTTTTCTAAAAACAATGTAATCCATACTGGTGATGTTTTTTTTAATGGAAGCTACCCATACATAGATACAAAAAGTGGCGGCTCTATTGATGGGTATATAAAAGGGTTGGAAAAAATAAAAATGATGTCTAATGAAGATACCAAAATTATTCCCGGTCATGGGGAGTTGGGCAACATTGACGATCTTACTTTTACAATAAATATGCTTAACGACATATATAAAGGTGTTCGTTTTCATCAAGCAAAAGGAAAATCACTTCAGGATGTATTAGCTATGAAAGACATTACCTCAAAATACGATGAAAAAGGCTACGGAAAAGGTTATATATCCACAGATAAAATCCTCACCACAATCTACAATGAAATAGAAAAGACAAATGGTCCAGTCGACAACCGAAGTATGGAAGAACGTTTACAGGATAAATACAACAAGCAGCAGAAAGAGAAGAAAGACAACTAATAAACTTTCTTTTAAAAGTCGTAATACCAATTAAACAAATCGGTACGAAGACCAAAGTTTAGCCAAGTAGTCTGATTTTCAAAAACAGTTTCTGTGTTTATTTCGGGTTTAAAATCCCGAACAATCAAACTGGCGTATATTTTCAGGTTAGTCGCAGGATTTATTAAATAACCAGCTTGTAGTTCTCCATGGAAAAAATCAGCGGTATTCCCTTGGGCTACTTCATTGCCAAGATCTGAAACTCGATTATCTTCAGTTCCGTAGATGTTTCCTCCGTAGAAAAGACTGTCTTCATCTGTGTTGAATTCAAAGCCACGTTTGGCAAATATCAGCTTTAAGTCACCGAAAATACGTCCTTTTTGGTAACGGGCAATAGTGATAAATTCAGAAAAATTAGACCCTAAGGTATGCGCCATCGATTGGTTGTTATGTCCATAATTCAATATAATGGAATTATGCGAGTACGTATAAGGTCGTACACGGTTATATTCAGCTTGTAAGTATAATCCATCCAATCCAAAGGCATCGTAATATTTAGCCCCCAATTGATAGCCTATTTTATTTCTATAGCTTCCTTCGCCACCAAAAATATCCCCCGAAGAAAATTCGTCAATTATCAATTGTCCATAAGCATTGATTCTATCAGTAAATTTATATTTTGAAGTAAGGCCAATCAAAGCATTGCCCCCACGCGGACCTGTAGAAAACTCAATGGCTCTATAAAAAATAACTGGGTTTATGTAGTTAAAATCAAACCCTCTGTCATTATCGTTTTCCCAAACCACAGATTCAAACAGTCCAATGTTCAGTCTCTTTGTGACATTGTAACTTAGGTAATGATTGGCGAAAAACTTAGTTCTAAAAGATCCTCCATCCTGTACTTCTGGTCTAATATCACGTAGCGACATCCAAGTGTTGGTATATTTAAGTTTCCAGAATGTAGTATTTATTTTAAAATAAGGATAAGGACTCGCATTATCACTTAATAACAACGACCTATACCCATCACCATAAAAGTTTTTACCGTGTCCTAATTGAAAATTAAAATGTTTTGATGGCGAATATGAAATATGCCCTGTAGCTATTGGATAATCGTATGAATCGCTTCTAAACCTCTTTGCAATACCACGCCCAGGAATTAAAGCTGGGTTACCCCCTGCTGGTCTTCGAGCTTCCCCAAAGCGGTTAAAATAATCGGCAAACCTACCTTGGCTTTCATAAATAACGGCAAAAAAGTTTAAATTTTTCCCCAAACCTCCTTGGGTATATACCGACCGGGTATTATTATAGGTGTCAATATCGGTGTCAAAATCTTTTCCTACTTGTAAATCAACCCCTGCGTCTAACGTAATCCAATAATCCTCTCCTTTTATGGTAACCAAGTGTTCGTTCCATAGTTTTCTACCAAACCAAGACGATTTATCTTTTAACAACTTTCCATTTTCAGCTTCAAAATCGTAGTATTTGTTTACTTCAGAATAAACAAAAGGCTTTTGTGCTGTATGATTGTTTTGTCCCACACGGTTTAAAGCAGGGTCGAACAAACTGTAATTGTGATGAGAAAAAGGAATGTTTATGTGACTGGTATATTCTTCATTCTCGTAAGGAAGGTTTTCAATTTCGTCATATTCATTCTTTAATGTTTCCACTTTTTTTGTTTCAGAAACATCTTCTTTATTGGTATAAGTTGGCGCGTCCTGAATAGGTATCGGAATAGACATGGTAAATTGTACATACGCAGGGTTACTGTTATAAGTAGCTGGTTTTATTGTTGGCAATTCTTCAAAAACGCGTCTTGTTTCTTCTTTAAGCTCGTTATAAATAGCATCAACATAAAGTACTTTAAATTTTCCTTCTTTAGTCACTTCAAAAAACACTGCTACATTTCCTTTATAGCTCTCTTCAGAAACTACGTTGGGAACATTGAAATTTGAAAACACTTTTGACCGTAAAGTAGCATCAAAACAATTTTGAAGTGAAAAAATTGATTCATTTTCACATTCAGAAAAAACAGGGTATTTTTCAAAGGTGCCAGTTGTGGTTTGTGCTGCTAGTGGAAGACATACCATAACAAGCAAAAGTGAAATAAAACGCTTCATTGTAGAATAAAAATTTTGTTGAAAGATACGGTTTTTTCCACTTCTGAAAAGGCAAAAGGAAAAAGCCCTTCAAATAGAAGGGCTTTAAAGTATTAATACGCCATTTTAAAAATAATAGGGACATTGTAAAGAACATCAACCTGTCTATCCCCTTGCTTACCGGGTGTGATTAAAGGCAGTTTATTAATGACTCGTATGGCTTCCTTTTCAAGAGGTTTGTATTTAGAGCGTGCAATAATTTCAGATACTCGCCCAGTCACATCAATCTTAAACTGAACATCAATGCGCTGTATTTCACCTTGATCAATTGCCCCAGAAAATTTTTCAGCATCAAAATTTCTACTTATAAAAGCCTTTACTTTTTTAGACATACAAGCAACACGTTGTTTATTGCTGGATAGTGATTCACAACCTGGAAATATAGGCGCGTTTTCAACTGTATTTGAATAATAATTTTTAGGTTGTTCCGGTGTTTCTACATTAGGTGCCTTAGGAACATTAACTAAAGGTGTTTCCGTACTTGCTGTAGGTGTTTCAGGAAGGTCAGAAGTTGAATTATCAACCATTTTTAGTTCATTTTTAATGATACTGACTTTCTCCCTTTTTGGTTGTTGCTTTATGGGTTCTTTGGGCTTGGGAATGTCCATAACTGGCTCTTCAAGTCTATAATTTACAAATGCAGGTTCTGGTAAGTAAAAATCATTCTCTGATACCTGTTTTACAGTAGTAGAACCAATACTGCTTTCTGCTACAAGAAACACCAATAGCATACTAACAATAAGGCCCAATTGAAAAAAAAGACTGGAATTCCAAGAAATGTTAATGCTTTTCTTGTCTTCTCTTTTTGAATACTTTTTTGGATTTTGTTTTGTTGAAGATTTCATAACGATTGTATTTAATGGTTACTATACTAAACCTAATACAAGGGTTATGCCAAATAAAAAACGCCTTCATTTCTGAAGGCGTTTTATAATCTATATTAAATACTCTTAGTTTTGAACTTGGAAAAGGATAGGTAGTGAATATAATACACCAACTGATTTTCCTCTTTGCTTACCAGGTGTCATTTTAGGTAATGACTTTACAACCTCTACAGCTTCTCTTTCCAATCTTGGATGTGGAGCACGAGCCCTTACATCTACAACATTTCCGCTTTTGTTAATCTTAAACTGAACGAAAATTCGTTGCTTACCATCCAAACCTAAATCATTAGCTAATTCGGTATCAAATTTTTTCTGAACGAATCTTTGTACTTTTTCGGACATACACTTTTTCTTGGCGTTATTTCCGCTTTCGTTCTCACAACCTGGGTAGATTGGCACGTTTTCAATTACGGCGAAAGGTACATCTGCAATTTCTTCTTCTACTTCTTCCTCAACAATTTCCTCAACTTCAACAATTTCTTCTTCTTGGCTTGCTTCGGTAGATTCTATTATGGTTTCTTCCACTTCTTCTTCATCTTCAACAACCTCTATTACTTCTGGTGCTGGTGGTGGTGGCGGTGGTGGTGGCGGTGGTGTCAATTGTTGTGTAATTGGCACTTCCTCTTCAAGATCGTCACCTACATCGACCATTCCGGCATCAAGGTCTGATTTATCATACGTTTTCCATTCAATAGCTTGCCAAGCAATAAAAAGCATTAAGATCATTCCTATTTGAAAGAACAATGTGCTTCTGCGGTTCATATCCGCTTTCGGATTTTTCTTCGGTTCCATAATAGAGTATTTATTGTGTTGCTAAAATATAGAATTTATAGTTCAATTGAAAACTAAAATCATATTTAGTTAAAAATTTTGTCTTTAATTCTTCTAAAAAGTCCAACCCCTAAAAGCAAACCAATTGCATTTGCTACAACATCAAGTAAATCTGCTTGACGATAGGTTGTGAATATATGTTGTAAAACCTCAATTACTATGCCATAGAGCAAGCATACACCAAAAACAGCATATATTGTCGTTATGGACATCATCTTTTTTTCTTTTATATAAAAGAAAGAGAGCCACGTTACTACCAAAACACAATTGATAAGCACATGAGCAATTTTATCGAATGGTATTTTATCTTGACTCGGCAATAGGCCTTGAGAAGGCAGTAATAACCCAATGGATATAAAAATCGTATAAGCTGTTGCTAAAAAAAGAAGGTTTTTAACCCCCAATAATTTCTTGATAAGCTGCTGCATCTAATAAATCTTCTATCTCTTCTTGATTGGATATTTTAATTTTTATCATCCAACCATCTCCATAAGGATCTGAGTTTACTTTTTCAGGTTCGTTTTCTAAGTTTTCATTAAACTCTATAATTTCCCCTGAAAGAGGTAAAAACAAGTCTGAAACAGTTTTAACGGCTTCTACGGTTCCGAAAACCTCTTCTCTATCTAAGGTTTCGTCCACTGTTTCTACTTCTACGTATACAATGTCCCCTAATTCGCCTTGTGCAAAATCTGTAACGCCAACAGTGGCAATATCACCCTCAATCTTTATCCACTCGTGGTCCTTTGTGTATTTTAGTTCTGCAGGTATATTCATAATATAAATTTCTTAAAAGTTTATTTTGTTATTTAGTTTCCGAAGTTATAGCGAAGGGTTATACCACTTCTAATAGTTGTTTGTGGAAATGCAGTTGATATTGCATATTCCGAGAATGTATGATCATAATAGAACAGAGCGGTTAAATTTTTACTCAATGCATAATCTGCAGTAAATTGAAGTCCATATATAGTTTGCCCTGCTGTTGTTTGATTATTTTCAATATCGAGATAACGGATAATCGTTTTGTTATCCCTTCTAGAAAGATCTACCTTAAAGTTTAAATCACTTTTAAGTATTTTCTTTTTTCCTCCAAAGTTAGTGCCTATGGTAAGATCTTTCACTCGATACCCTAAACCAAGGATGATTTCATTACCTTGAATTTCGGTTAGCAAATTATTTGCGAAACTTAGAGACAATGCTCTGTCTTTTCTTAATTCAGCAAGAATTTTTACAGAATTCTTCATTTCAAAATCCACCCGTAACAATGGTGAAAATTGCTCCATAAGGTTTACATTGCTATACAGTGTTTCACTTTTAAAATTACCTGCTTGATCTACAGCGTCTGGGTTGTTTCTATCAAAGTCTAAGTTACTTTGAAATTGATTAACTGTATAACCTGCCCTGTAACCGTGTTGCAAAGAAAACCGCTTAAAGTTCTTTTTAAACCAGTCTATGTTCATTAAACCGGTATATTTTATATCCCAGTTTGGTAAAGGAATATCCCGTAAAAAGCCTGTCTTTTCACTGGATGCATCGCTTCCTTTGTAAGCTGCTAAAAATGCTGGCAACAATACATCTTGGCTTGTTCTTCCATAACCTACAGGGAAGCCTGTCTCAGGATCTCTTGGAATATTGCTTCCGTAACGCTCTTCAGCGAGTCTGTTTGCAATAACCAGTCTGTTTTCCCTGAAGTCGTCAAAAGCTTCAGAGCTATTTTCGTCACTTGTACTAAAAGCTGTCTTAATCAATAAGGTTGATATATTGAAATTTCCGAAAGTATTTGGCGTCAATGAACGATACTGTCCATTTTCAACTATATAGTTTTCAGCATAATTTTCAGAATATAATCGGCTTCCGTTAATATCAATAGTTAAATCTTCTAATGGTTCAAGGTTTACTTGTATGTCCATTTGTCGATTTTCCACTTCGGTATATTGTTCATTAAATTCTGGGTATAATGTAAGCCACCCATTTCGTGCTGCCATTTCCCTTATTTCAGCTTGGCTACCAAATGTAAATGCGGTTGTAGGGCGTAACGTCCCGATAAAACCTATGGATTGTGTATAGCCTGGAAGGAATATACCTTGGTTCTCTTGATAATTGAACTGGATTTTCTTGATAGAAGTCACTAGCCCAATAAGCGTATTAACAGCTTTATCGCCTCCACTTAAAGAACCTGCACCGCCTGCTTGATTACCACCAGCATTACCCAGTACATTATTTCCACCTCTTGCATTTGCGGCATTTCTACTTTCTTCTTCCCTGCCTTTTCCTTCAGCACCTGCTTTATTGCCTTCTTTTGACTCACCGCCTCTTTCAACACCTGATCTATTATTACCTCCTTGGTTTGAACTGGTTTTCTTGGTAAGCCCAACATAACGGTAAAAACCTGTCATATCAAGATTGGAGTTAATAGCATGGGTGCTTGCATTTTGAATGGAATTACCTAAATCATAGGTTTGGCTTCCTTCACCATTGTCATTCGGGATTGAAATGTTATTGAACAAATCACTTCCATCTTGCCATTGGAAATCCCCTGTATAAGAATAAGTGGCCCTAATAAACTTTAAGAATGGAAATTTAGCTGTCGGTAAATCATAATTTAATTGTAACGATTGGAAATGTTGATTAGGATCCCCTATATCAAAGAAACCGTCCCAAATACCTATACTATCGTCCGAGAAACCTTCATCGTCAAGATAATTAGTTACTATCCTGTTGTTTGAGGAAGTAAAATTGAAACGCAATGATTTAGTTAAGTTATAGTTGATTGTATATTCCCAATCGAACAGGAAATTACGTTGGTACAGCGTAGGAATACCAAGGTTTCCAGGTAAACGGTTTAATTCTCTAAATTTTTGTTCATTATATTGACGAACAATATTCGAGCTTACCGAAACATTTGTAGGCTTATAATTTATATTAAAGTCTTTTAAAAACTGCCAATACTTACCTGTAAAGAGCGAATCGTTCTTTTTAAATGGTTCGTAAGGTTTTTGATCAAAATTATAGTTATAGGTTCCGCCAACACGAACGTTTTGATCTAAAGCATCTTCAATTTCAAAATCGTGATGATCTACTTGATTGTAAGAATATGAAAAAGTAAAGTTTTCAATATCGTAAGGTTTTGGCTTTGAATCTCCTGTTCTGTCTTTACGTACCCCAATAAAATTAACACTTTGTCGTTTTGTGTAATCTACAGACTGTTGCCTAATGGCTTCCTTTTCATCTTCGTCTTCGGTATTCTCTATACGTGTCTCTAGCTCGATATCTTGAAATTCAGGATCGTATTGCGGGGTTATCAACTCTTCCGAACGGCCGTAATTAAATGGTAATTGAATGCCCCATTTTTCTGGAAGCAATTGACCCAAGTTAAAATTGGTCACCACATCGTATTGTTTTACGTCTTCACGGCTTCGTTGGTTAGGGCCTTGTTCTACCGATCCAAAACCTACTGTACTCCTTCTACCGGTAGCACTTACATTCATAAAGTCGGCCATATTAGCATCTAATGTAGCAACAGCAGCCCATCCACCTTGGTTTTTTAAATCAGAAAGACGTAATTCATTAAACCACACTTCACCAGCTATATCACTGGTATTATCCTCCCTGTTTTTCATCCCCAACATTACTATACGTACATTTCCAAAACTTGGGTTTCCTTTAATACCAATTCGCATTTCATTTTCAGGGCCTGAAAAATTAGGGTCCAGTTCAGATTGCATAAAATATACAGGCTGATCGGGATCTGCAGGTGGCTCTACAGCTCCTAAAACACGTGTTTTTATTTCTTGCAACAATGCTAATGGTAATCGTATACGGTTTTCTACCGGCCATACTTCTTCACGAGAAGTTGCTCCAAATGAAGTTGGATTAAGTGGGATTTCAATTTCATAATAATTCTGTGAAAGGTCATTACCCAAACGCATAAAGGCTACCATTTCACCATCTGCCAAAGCAGCTTCATTTTGTAGCGACTCGGCATGGATGAACATTTCCAGATTTTCATACTGGCGCATGTCCACATTAAAGTTTTTATATACACCACGGCCATCCCCAGCTTCCAAACCATTAACCCGTAGGGCAAGAGATTGTTCGTTTTGACGGATTAGGTTATTATTATTGTTCAATTGCTCACGTAACACACCAGGAGGCAGCACATAAGGTATAGGTTGTCTATTTCCGTTTTCTTCAATGTTAACAGATTCATTTTCAAAACTTGTGTCATCCATTTCTGGATCTTCTCCAGTTAAATCCAGTGTTTGAGTATATCTTCTGTAATCCCCTCGCACCAATTCTAAAGTACCAAAACGAAGAACCGTTGCTTCAGAAAATTGTGAAAGATACATCCTCATAAAACGGATGGATCTAAAATCTGAAATTCCATTAACAGCTTGATCTGGGTCACTAATTGGTATTTTAAACTGTACCCAACGTGCATTGATAGTTTCGTTGTTAGGTGTTGTTACCTGTATTTCCTTAACATCTGTAACATAATCGTTGTTGTCAGTATCCAACTCTTGGTTTGCACCCGGGACATCACTCCCTGGTTTAGACCTAAAAGGGATATTATATTCAAAATAAGCATCAACCGTATTCATGGTATTGTCACGGTTAATGTCTTCCACATCAGGTTGTGTTGTAGACCCTCTATTCGTGTCGGTAACCTCTACAGGCGAGTTTCCTTCGGTACCATTGTACTGACGGTATCGATTAATTACATCTCCATCTGCTTGTAAAAAGTATTGATAGTTATCATTTGCAGGATCGGCAAGGTTTCCAAAATTTGGGAACATAGTTGTCTCACCGGCGTCATTGATACCGTCATAGCCTATATCTTGATTGGTACGCTGTTGGCCTTCTGTATCGAAGGTATATACAAGCGATTGATTAGTTGGTACTTTTCCGTAGATAGTAGGTATGGTATTTTCATCCCCGCCATCTTCTGGCAGACCATTTTCATATTGTTTTCGGCCATCTTTTAAAAGATCTTCGGAAATGTTACCTAAATTAAAATTGATAACCCCACCTGGATTATTTTCATTTTCTTCATAAATATATGGATCCATTACCCAAAATTGAATGTACTCTACATTAGAACGTTCAAAATCTGTAGTGGTTAATTGTCTAGAAATACCTGCAAATCTTTCTTCTGGATTTGGCAGTGTATTTCCACCTGCCGCTTGAGGGTTAAAGTTATATGGCCCCCTTTCGGAAGGGAAATAAGCTAGGTCCAATGAAAATAGAGCCTGTGTTTGTCCCTGTATAATATCTTGTTCTGGAAAAATTTCATCACGGAAAATACGTCGGGTAAATGGTGAAGAAAGGTCTTCATCTGTAATTCCGTCGGGACGTTGACTACTGTAAAAAATTGGATCGATAGTGTACCATTGCAATCTTGCACGATTGTAATTATAAGATAATTGATTTGTAATTTCACCACCTAAACCAACTGGCGTGCTTCCTAAAAACCACGTATTTGGGGTACTAATGTCCAATTCGGTTTGAGAAGCTTCAAAATCATCTACATATACGGTTGCTTTCCCATCAAAATCTGACACTTTTGGAGCACCCGGCATCAAGTATGCAAATTCACCACGCAATGACACATTGGATTCCACATCGGTATCGATGTTAGGCAACTTGTTCACTAATCTCGTTAAAAAAGGAACTTCAGTCGAGTAGTTAGCATTTAAACCAAAAATAGTGTTGTTAATAGGTTCAACATTATAAGAAGATTTCTGCGTTAATGGCCGCTCGTTCAAATTCAAATATGTAGCACCAAATTGTAGTTCATCACTAAATTTATGCTCTATATTTAATCCTGTGAATCGTTTAGTTTGTTGTCCAAACAGTGTATTGTTTTCAGTAGAAATCTGTATTGGAGTATTTGAATTCAATAAAGAAGGATCTAAAATCTGTACCCTACCCAATTGATAGTTTACCGTATAATCTACACCTTCTACCAATTGTCGTCCGCCGGCCGTAACCGTTACCGAACCTTGCGGTATGTTAAAAGCCCCAATAGGGATTCCGTCTGCTCCTGTTGACTTATAACTACCTTTTAATTGAAACTTGTTTTTATCACTATCCTCTTGTTCTGCCTGTGTTTTGGTAGAAGTATATAATGTCCTAAAAACATATTTGTTCTGGTTGGCATTATAGGTCGATGGAATGTTATAATTTTCAACTCCCCCAGGTGAATTGTCTAACTTATCGAATAAATACTTACCAAAGGGCTCAACCGAGGTGAAAATAATTTGTCCGTTTTGGGTATCTACTGTAATGTTGGGTAGAAAATCGAAGAAACCATCTCCGCCCTGTTGTGGATCGCCGTTAAAATTTAACCTATCTAAATTGAAAACTCGTAATAACGTTGTATTTTCAACATCTTCCGGCAAAGGTGTCGCTGGAAAAGTAGAACTTCCTTGTGCAGCTGTAATGTAATTAAGTGGTGAAGGGTCTGTATAAAGAATGTTTAACCTGAAATCTTCTTGTTCCAACTGAAAAGCTCCAATAGAATAGATGTTTTTCATCATAATATCCCAAACCGGTTCATCAACATTGGTAATATTGCTTTTCAGCATCTTAACCACTAAGTTTTGGGCTACACCTTCTATACCTCCTTGTGGCGGTTCATTAGGGTCTTGCCCAGCAGTACTACCTGTACCCGTTGCCTCTACACCATCGTTAGAAAACTCTCCTACTTGGTATACTTTTCCATTAACGGTAAATTGAAAAGAAACACCTAAAACTTCATCGTTACTTAAACGTTGGTTTAAAGATATATAACCCAATTGAGGATGTAACGTATACTCATTTGGCTGTAATCGCCTTACATTTTCCTGTATTACATAATCTACACCTTGTTGAACACGAACTCCACTAAAACCCGCTTGTACAGTTGCAACATCCCGAATAGAGCTATTTAATACTGAAGGGACTGAAGGATCGTTTATACCAAATGGGTTAAAATCGTTATTTGAGTTATCTGGAAATGAATTTGCTGGTTTGTTAATAAATCCTCCAGGGGGAATGTCCAGACCAATATTTTCAGGTTTAGATTCTCCAATATCTTGCAATGCTACGATGTTACGAACATTTTCGGTATTGTTGCTTCGGTTGGTTACCCACACTTCAACTCGGGTAACTTGAACATTTGAATTGATAAATGGATATTGTTCCAAAACCCTATCATAATTATCCCTAAAGTAATGTGCTAAGAAAAAGTGACGGTTTTCATCATATTCTGAAGCAAACAATTCGTAATCTGTGACAGTAGCTCCTCCTTCTGCAGTAACGGTTCGAGTTTCTGATTTTTGCTCAGAAAACACACCAGTAATAGTCGTTTTACCAAACTGAAGTTGTGTTTTCACACCAAATAAGCTTTGCGCACCTTGAATTAAAGAGCTGTTAAGTGGCATACTAACGTTACCTACTTCAATTTTTTGAATGATATCGTCTTCAGTAGGGGTATATTCTAATTTAATTTGGTTTTGAAAATCAAACGTAGACTGAGTATCGTAATTTGCATTAACCTGAAGTCGCTCTCCTACCTTACCAAGTAAACTTAAACTGATACGCTGATCAAAATCAAAAGACAAGTTACTTCGGTTTCTAGGTGAAAAAGATGGATTGTCTTGTTTTGTATATAAAAGCCCCAAATCCATTTCTACTGAACCTTGCGGGATTACCTCAATGGTATTTCCGCCGAAAATGGATTCAAAAAAGTTTGAGTTCACATAAAATGCGGGCAGTAAGTTTTTTTGCGCTTCTTCAGAATTTTCTTTTCTACCGTCTGCAGCATCAATCTTTTCTTTAAAATAAGACCTCATATCCTGTTGCAAAATGAGCTCTTGGTATTCTTCGGGCGTAAGAATTATTGGATAACTTATATTAAAACTTCCTAAAGTTCTAGTATAAATATATCGGTCTGTAACGGGATCGTAGGTATATAAATCTTGAATGCTTGGTGGATCGGGTAAATCCATTCTACCAACATCATATCCTGTACTAGTGGTGTCCTGTGAAAAGGCAGTTGTACTCGTTACAAAAATAGCCCCTATTAATACTAATAACCTACAAAAGTTATGAATGTAATCGTAATTTTTTGCGCCCAATTGTTATAAATTTTTTAAAGCTTGTTTTATAATTTCTTCAGCAGTTGCCTGTGGGTTTTGCTTTATAATTTTATCGCAAACTTTTTCAGATTGTTTACGTGCAAACCCGAGCGTCTCCAAAGCAGATAACGCTTCATTTTTGTTCGTATTGCTTGAACTTGTAGAAATACCCGCTAATCCCTCTACTTTTAGCACTTTATCTTTTAAATCTAATATCACTCGCTGTGCGGTTTTTGTCCCTATGCCTTTAACAGATTGAATAACTGCCGCATCTTCTGTTGCGACAGCATCTTTAACTTGTTCTGGGGTTAAAGAAGACAACATGGTTCGAGCGGTACTTGCACCTACTCCCGAAACCGACACTAACAACCTAAAAATTTCCCGTTCTGCTTTTTCATAAAAACCATACAAAGTATGTGCATCTTCACGAACCTGTAAATGAGTATATACTTTTATGTTTTCTGAAGCGGGAAGTTGTGAAAAAGTATGTAACGAAACATTGATAAAATAACCAACACCATTACAGTCAATCACTATATCGGTTGGATTCTTTTCTACTAATTTTCCCTCAATGTGGGTTATCATACGTTATAAAAATGTTAAAGGCTCAAATATAGCATAATTATTTGCATCTGCCAGTCTCAAAAATGTGAAAATAACGGTGAAAAAACTTAGTCTTTTTGCTGCTTTAACGCTTCTTTTTTACGCTTCTCTTTTTGTTGGGCATCTACAACCGAAACAGCCGCCATATTTACCATTTCCTCCACACTTGCGCCTAACTGAAGAATGTGAACTGGTTTTCGCATACCTAACATTATTGGACCAATAGATTCAACCCCATTAAGCTCTTTTAGAAGTTTGTAATTACTGTTTGCTGAGTCCAGGTTTGGAAATACCAAAGCATTTACTTTTTTACCAGCCAATTTTGAAAACGGAAATTTCTTCTGAAGCATATCTGGGTTTAACGCAAAGTCTGTTTGCAACTCCCCATCTACATGCATATCTGGAACAACTCTATGCAAATAATCAACAGCTTCTTTCACTTTAGTAGCGTGTGGATCTTTTGAAGAACCAAAATTTGCATATGATACCATCGCAATAACAGGTGTTAAACCAAACATTTTCATTGTGTAATTGGTCATTTGTGCAATTTTAGCCAATTCCTTAGCCGTAGGATCTATATTTATAGAAGTATCTGAAATAAACAAAGGACCTCTTTTAGTAAGCATTAAATTGGTAGTAGCTACTTTACTCACCCCGTCGAACCTACCAATAGTTTCTAGTACTGGGCGAACCACTGAAGGATATGCTCTGGAATACCCTGAAATCATAGTATCCGCATCGCCTTCGTTCACCATCATGGCTGCAAAATAATTACGTTCTCGCATTATTTTTTGGGCGTCATATAATGTAATGCCACTTCTTCTACGGCTTTTCCAATGCTTTTCTGCGTAATAATTTCGTTTTTCTTCTTGCTCGTCAGATTTTGGATCGATAATCTCTAAATTCTCTATATCGAACTCAATTTGCTCCATCAATTCGAGAATGATTTCTTTTCTTCCTAATAAAACTGGAATTCCAATTCCTTCTTCAAATACAATTTGAGCAGCCTTTAAAACATCCAAATGGTCAGCTTCAGCAAACACAATCCGCTTAGGGTTTGTACGAGCTCTATTTAATAACAATCGTATAATCTTATTATCACTGCCCAAACGCTCATGTAGCCCATCTTCATATTTTTGCCAGTTGACAATATCTTCCGTTGCCACTCCACTTTCCATAGCTGCTTTGGCTACAGCTGGTGGTACAGCAGCAATCAAACGAGGGTCAAAAGGTTTTGGAATAATATAATCCCTTCCAAAAGTTAACCGTGTTTCACCATAAGCAATATTAACTTGTTCTGGCACGGGCTCTTTAGCTAATTCTGCTAAAGCTTTTACAGCTGCCATTTTCATTTCTTCATTAATCTTGGTCGCACGAACATCTAAGGCTCCTCTAAAAATGAAAGGAAAACCTAGCACGTTATTAACTTGGTTAGGGTGGTCACTACGCCCCGTAGCCATAATAATATCTTCACGGGTTTTAATTGCTAAATCGTAATCAATTTCAGGATTGGGATTGGCCATGGCAAAGACTATTGGATTGTCTGCCATGCTTTTTAGCATCTCTGGACTTACAATATCTGCAATAGAAAGCCCAACAAATACGTCTGCATTTTCCATGGCTTCCTCTAACGTATCAATTTTTCGAGCCGTTGCAAATTCTTCTTTTTCTTCAGAAAGCGTATCTCTATCTTTTCTAATTACTCCTTTACTGTCTAACATCACAATATTTTCAGCTTTTGCACCAAACGATTTGTAAAGTTTAGTACACGAAACTGCTGCTGCCCCAGCTCCACTTATTACGATGGAAACTTCTTCAATTTTTTTGTCAGCAAGTTCTAAAGCATTCAATAAAGCAGCGGCTGAGATAATAGCCGTACCATGTTGATCATCATGCATTACGGGAATATCGAGCTCTTCTTTTAATCTACGTTCAATTTCAAAAGCTTCAGGAGCTTTAATATCTTCTAAGTTAATCCCCCCAAACGTTGGCGAAATATTTTTAACGGTTTCAATAAACTCATCAATATTTTCCGTGTTAACCTCAATATCAAACACATCAATATCTGCAAATATTTTAAAAAGAAGTCCTTTCCCTTCCATTACAGGTTTTGAAGCTTCAGGACCAATATTACCTAACCCCAATACCGCTGTACCGTTTGAAATTACTGCTACCAAGTTTCCTTTATTGGTATATTTATAAACATTGTTTGTTTCTTTTTCTATTTCCAAACAAGGTTCGGCAACTCCAGGGGAATACGCCAATGAGAGATCGCGTTGTGTTGCATATTTTTTTGAAGGTACTACTTGTATTTTACCGGGTTTCGGTTTTGCGTGGTATATTAAGGCTTCACGACGTCTACTTTCTTTGCTCATAATCTGAAATTTTAATCATCAAAAGAAATTGATGACTTACAAAGTTAGCCGAGTAAGTGGAATGATGAAACTTTAAAGGTTGTTTTTTAATTTTATATAACTAGAAAAAAGTTTTAATACGATTTTATTTTAAAAAAAATTTAGTATTTTATATTAAAGCAACTATTAAAACAAATGAAGATGATATTAAATTTAAAAAAGGTTTTTAAAATTTTCTTCTTACCTCTTCTTTTGATGTTATCAACCTCTTGCATTCTATCACAAGAAAAAAAAGAAACAGAATATGTTAAGGAATTTTTAGTTATAGTCGAACATTCAGACAGCAATAAAATCAAACTTCAATGTAAAGAAGGGTGTGCTTGGAAAAATTTAACTTTTTCCTTATCTGAAGATTCTAAAACACAACTTATCGACGAATACGGGATGACAGATATTCAGAGTGTTAATTCAAAAAAAAGCAAAGACCTATCTAACTTTCTTTTTACTATTAAAAAAATTGACAATACATATAAACTTAAGGGAGTAGAAGGTACCGCATGGACTGACTTGACTTTTTCAATTTTACCAAATCGAAAGCAAGCTGTTAATAAGTTAGGAATGACCGAATATTAAAATTATAGTTCTTTTGAGGGTTTATAAACACTATTCTTTCAAAAATTGAATATTTCTTTTTAACCCTTTATATTTAGTCCGCTTTACAGCACTTTTTCTGAAAATCTCGTTGAAAACTTCTTTAGTGATTTCTTCCCAATCTTTTTTTGAATTACTCAACAACTCAGGATGCGGATTGAAGAGCGGCTCATTGTGTGATTTACTGAAACGATTCCAAGGACAGACGTCTTGGCAAATATCACAGCCAAACATCCAATCTTCCATCTGATTTGAAAACTCAGTAGGGATTTCATTTTTTAACTCGATGGTTAAGTATGAAATACACTTGCTGCCATCAACCACATACGGATCAACTATAGCTTGGGTGGGACAGGCATCGATACAAGCTGTGCAACTTCCGCAGTGATCGGTAACGGGTGTATCGTATTCAAGATCGAGATCGACGATCAATTCGGCTATAAAATAAAAAGAACCGGTTTGTTTGGTCAATAAATTACTGTGTTTACCAATCCACCCCAAACCACTTTTAGCTGCCCATGCTTTGTCTAAAACCGGCGCAGAATCCACAAAGGCTCGACCGTGAACATCACCAATTTCTTGTTGAATATGATTTAAAAGTTGTTTTAGTTTATCCTTAATCACAAAATGATAATCCCTTCCGTAGGCATATTTTGAAATTTTATAACTTTCTTCGTTTTGCTCTTCGGAAGGAAAATAATTAAGCAGTAACGAAATAACACTTTTACTACCTGGAACCAATTTTGTTGGGTCTAATCGTTTATCAAAATAGTTTTCCATATAACCCATCTCACCATGCATATTCTGCTTGAGCCAGGTTTCGAGCCGTGGTGCCTCCTCCTCTAAAAAATCGGCTTTGCTAATACCACAGGATAAAAAACCGAGGCGATTGGCTTCGGTTTTAATAAGTTTTGTGTGTGTTTCTTTTAGACTCAAAATAAGCCTCCCTGGTTTCCTGCTTTGGTTTTACCTAAATGTTTATACGCTGCTGCTGTTACTTCTCGCCCTCGTGGCGTTCTTACAATAAAACCTTGTTGTATTAAAAAAGGCTCGTATACTTCTTCAATAGTTTCGGCACTTTCTGAAACAGCTGTGGCAATTGTGGTAATTCCCACTGGGCCGCCTTTAAATTTATCAATTAAGGTTGTTAAGATTTTATTGTCCATTTCATCTAAACCGAAAGCATCTACATTCAATGCTTTTAGAGAAAATTTTGAAATTTCAATATCTATCTTTCCGTTTCCTTTTATTTGTGCAAAATCTCGAACCCTACGTAAAAGTGCATTTGCAATACGTGGCGTGCCTCTACTTCTTCCGGCAATCTCAATGGCTGCTTCCATAGAAATAGGAATGTTTAATATACCAGCACTACGCTGAACAATAGACGTGAGCAATTCGGTTGTGTAATATTGAAGTCTTGAAGAAATGCCGAAACGTGCTCTCATAGGGGCTGTTAAAAGACCCGAACGGGTTGTTGCTCCTATTAGCGTAAAAGGATTGAGATTAATTTGAACCGTCCGGGCGTTAGGTCCCGTTTCAATCATAATATCAATTTTGTAATCTTCCATTGCTGAATAAAGATACTCTTCAACGATAGGGCTTAGGCGATGAATTTCATCAATAAACAAGACATCTCTATCTTCAAGATTGGTGAGTAAACCCGCTAAATCCCCAGGCTTATCCAATACAGGCCCTGAGGTGACTTTAATGCCCACCTCCAATTCATTGGCTAAAATATGAGCCAATGTGGTTTTTCCTAAACCTGGTGGTCCATGGAATAATGTATGATCTAACGCTTCATCCCTTAGATTTGCAGCCTGTACAAATACTTGTAAGTTTTCTAATGCTTGGTCTTGCCCTGTAAAATCTTCAAAGCTTAGCGGACGTAGCTTTTTTTCTAAATCAATTTCTTGAGGTGATAGATTCTCTCCCGTTGGATCCAGATGTTCATTCATAGAAACAAATATACAAAGTGTATTTCAAGTAAGCTTTGTAAATATTTAACAAGATTTAATAATGCCTTGTGACCAAAGCATTTCACCTTTAAGTAACTTACATAAAAAGAAAAATTATGAAGAAACCAACAGAGAAAGCACCTGAGCTACATTTAGGTTTAATTAATGGAACAACTTGGGATTTAGCAAAACAAGAACCTGAAAATTTTACAATGCTTATTTTTTATAGAGGTCTACATTGCCCTGTTTGTAAAAAATATTTAGAAGAGTTACAGACCAAAATTGATACGTTCAAGGACAAGGGCGTAAACGTAGTGGCTGCAAGTATGGACTCTGAAAAAAGAGCAAAAATTTCCACTGAAAAATGGGATATTGAATCCATTCCGCTCGCATATGAAATGTCTGAAAGCAAAGCTAGGGAATGGGGGTTATATATTAGTAACGCTATAAAAGATGCCGAACCCGAGGTGTTTTCTGAACCAGCATTGTTTTTAATAAATAAAGATGGAACTATTTATAGTTCTTCTATACAAACCATGCCTTTTGCTAGACCTGGATTTGATGATTTACTAAAGTCAATTGATTTTATACTTAAGGAAGAGTATCCAGCTAGAGGTGGTAAGTAAATAAAAAAACCGCACTCCTCCTCAGCAAGTGCGGTTAATTAATAAGATCTAGTAAACTCCCTATTTTACTAATTCAAATGTATTCAAAAATAAGTTTCTGCTTACATAGAGTCAATACCCAATAGTGGGTATTTTTTACTCTAAAAAAATAAAAGCCGCACTTTTTAAGTACGGCTTTTACAGTCACAAAGTCCCCACTCTTTGTTCCTTAATCGTTGTTGAAACAAATATACGTTCAATATGCAGTTAAGTCAATACGTAATAATACGTAAATTTTATTTTCAGAATTAAAAAAAGCCTTTCTCTAGAGAAAGGCTTTAAGTTTATAGTTTTGAATTAAACCTGTTTAATGGTTCAATTCTTCTTCATTTTCTTTTAAAGGAATGTTTTGCGGAATATAATCCTGTCCCGGTATTACATAGTCAGTTTCATCTTTGTTCAACTTACTGTAATCATAAGACCAACGGTACACGTGTGGTATTGGGCCATCCCAATTTCCGTGAATGTGCTTCACCTCTGCTGTCCATTCTAAGGTATTCGATTTCCAAGGGTTTTTTGGCCCTATTTTTCCGTAGAAAATTGAATGGAAGAAGTTATACAAGAACACTACTTGTGCTGCCGCGGTAATGATTGCAAAAATAGTTATCACTACATTAATATCAGCCAAATCATCAAAATAAGGGAAATTGGTGTTGGTATAGTATCTTCTTGGCAATCCAGCCATACCCACAAAGTGCATTGGGAAGAAAATTCCATACGCGCCAATTGCAGTTATCCAAAAATGGATGTACCCTAAGTTTTTGTTCATTAAACGCCCTTCGAACATTTTTGGGAACCAATGATAAACCCCCGCTAATAATCCGTACACTGCTGAAATACCCATTACCAAGTGAAAGTGAGCGATTACAAAGTACGTATCGTGTACGTTGATGTCTAAGGCACTATCACCCAAAATAATCCCTGTTAAACCCCCTGTAATAAAGGTGGAAACAAAAGCTATACTAAATAACATAGCTGTATTCATTTGCAGGTTACCTTTCCATATAGTGGTAATCCAGTTAAATGCTTTTACTGCTGAAGGAATTGCAATTAATAATGTTGTAAAGGTAAATACAGAACCTAGGAACGGATTCATACCTGAAACGAACATATGGTGACCCCAAACAATAGTTGAAAGGAATGCAATTGCCAAGATTGAAGCAACCATTGCACGGTAACCAAAAATAGGTTTACGTGAATTTGTTGCCATAACTTCGGAAACAATACCCATTGCAGGTAAGATTACAATATACACTTCAGGGTGTCCTAAGAACCAGAATAGGTGTTCAAACAATACAGGTGAACCACCTTGGTTGTGCAATACTTCCCCAGCGATATAAATATCGGAAAGGAAGAATGATGTGCCAAAACTTCTATCCATAATCAACATTAATGCTGCTGATAACAATACAGGGAAAGAAACCACACCAATTATAGCAGTGATAAAAAATGCCCAAATAGTAAGCGGAAGTCTTGTCATAGACATTCCTTTGGTACGTAGGTTTAAAGTTGTTACGATATAATTAAGCGAACCTAATAGTGAAGATGCAATAAATATAGCCAATGAAACTAACCATAATGTCATCCCAGCCCCAGAACCTGGTATAGCCTGTGGCAAAGCACTTAATGGAGGATATACTGTCCAACCAGCTGATGCAGGCCCTGCTTCAACAAATAATGAACATACCATAACTACACTGGAAATAAAGAAAAGCCAGTATGATACCATGTTCAAAAAGCCTGAAGCCATATCTCTAGCCCCGATTTGCAACGGAATTAAAAGGTTACTAAACGTACCACTCAAACCGGCTGTCAAAACAAAGAAAACCATAATGGTTCCATGAATAGTTACCAATGCTAAATAAACACTTGGGTCCATAACTCCGCCTTCTGCCCATTTGCCTAAGAAGATTTCAAAGATTGTAAATGGTTCTTCTGGCCATGCTATTTGCATTCTAAAAAGAACGGACATTAAAATTCCAATTATCCCCATAAAAATACCTGTTATAAGGTATTGTTTAGAGATCATTTTATGGTCTGTACTAAATATATATTTAGTTATAAAAGTCTGTTCGTGATGATGTCCGTGATCATCGTGGTGATCTACTGCTAAGTCTTCTGCGTGTGCTGACATATCTATTTATGCTATTATTTTATTGTTCTTTTAAAACTTCGGCCATATTTGGTTGTTCTGCCAACCAAGCTTCATAATCTTCTTGTGACTCTACTATAATCTTCATTTGCATATTATAGTGGTTAATACCACATATTTTATTACATAGGAGTAGATAATCAAACTCATATGGCTCTAACGGCGCCTCGCCCTTTTTGGCCAACTCTTTACTGTTTTCTCTCCTTATCTCATTAATACGCCTAACTTTATCTACTACTGCCTCGTCTTGTCTCATTTCTTCAGTAGTAATGGTTGGGGTAAAAGCAAATTGAGTAATCATACCAGGGACACAGTTCATCTGTGCTCTAAAGTGTGGCATATAAGCTGAGTGCAATACATCTTGCGATCGCATTTTAAACAATACTTTTCTACCTACAGGTAAGTGTAATTCATTTACAACAATATCATCTTGTGCATTAGGGTCAGATCCATCTACACCCAATTGATTAACACCTTCAATTAAGCGTACGTTAGCTTCACCAAGTGTGTTATCTTCTCCTCCATACCTTGCACGCCAATCAAATTGATATGCATATAATTCTACTACTAATGGATCATCCTCTTCGCTAACATTCATAATGTCTGTCCAAGTAAAAAGCCCGTAGATAATCAATCCCGCCAATACAATTACTGGGATTATGGTCCAGATAAATTCAAGTTTATCATTATCTGCGTAGAATACCGCTTTTTTACCTTTTTCACCTCTATACTTAAATGCAAAACCAAATAATAGCCAATGCGTTAAAATCCCTACAACGAAAATTAGGATCATGGATATCAACATTAAATTGTCTATCTGCGATCCATGTTCAGATCCAGCTTTTGGTAAGAGTACATCGCTCCATTTCCAAAAACATACAATGGCTAGTACATATAAAAACCCTAAAAAGACTAACATTAAATATCCGTTAACTTTATTGTCTTTATCTGATGCTATTTCTCCAGTATCTGTCTGTTTGGTTTTAGACATTTCAAATATCTTGGTCATTTGCCAAATAGCAACTCCAAGAAGAATGATTACTAATACAACTAAAAATGCGGTCATCGTTATCTGTCTCTATTCAATTAATTAATAATGATAATTTTTGCTTTCCTTCATAAACGGATTTCGTTTAGCAAGCAATGGTGCTTTTGTTAATGCCGTAAATACAACAAATACAAACAATCCAAAGAAAAACAATATTGATCCTATTTCTGGCAAGCCAATAAACCAAGAAGATCCAACGGTACCAGGCATAACCATAACAAATAGGTTAATGTACTGCCCTGCTAAAATCACAATTCCTGTTAATATTACAAACCAGTTTACACGTTTGTAATCACTGTTCATTAATAATAATACAGGGAATACAAAGTTTGTTACGAGCATTCCGAAGAATGGTAATTTATAATCTTCTATACGTGTTACAAAATAGGTTACTTCTTCAGGGATATTAGCATACCATATTAGCATAAACTGTGAAAACCATAGGTACGTCCAGAAAATGCTGAAGCCAAACATATATTTTGCTAAGTCATGAATATGGCTATCATTTACAAATTCTAAATACCCTTGTTTCTTTAATACAATAGATACCATTGCTATTACAGTAATGGCCGAAACCATCATTCCTGCAAATACATACCATCCAAATAAAGTACTAAACCAGTGTGGGTCGAAACTCATAATCCAGTCCCAAGACATCATAGACTCAGTTACTATGAAGAATACTAAGAAACCAGCAGACATCTTAAAGTTCTTTTTAAACCATCTATTGTCATCTGCATCATCTTGTCTAATAGAGTTTCTTCTTGAGAAATATCTGTATAAATTCCATCCAGCTAAGAAAATTGCTGCTCTAATTAAAAAGAAAGGCACGTTTAACCATCCACTTTTTCCAGCGATTAACTTATCGTAGTGAGAGCTTTCAGGATCCACTAATTCTGGATCCATCCAGTGGAAAATATGATTTATATGAAAGGCAGAAAGCAATAACAATACAAATAATATTACCGAAGCCACTGGTAAATAGGCAGTAATTCCTTCCATTACTCGATACAGTACTGGGGACCAACCCGCTTGTGCGGCATATTGAATACCATAAAAAGCCAAGGTTCCTAATGCAATAAACAAAAAGAACAAGCAGGCAATATATAATGCAGACCAAGGTCTGTTTTGCATTTGGTGCAACGTATGCTCTAAATGTGCTTCTTCACTATCATGTGCATCAGCAGTTTGAGCATGCTCATTGCCATGGGCTTCTTCTGCAACATGAGTTTCATTTGTACTATGTGATTCTTCAGCTGCTGAGTGGTCTGATCCATGTCCATCTCCATGACTAGCCATCATTTCTTTAACCTCGGCTGTGGTTGAGGGAGCAGTAAGGAAACCTGACACTATCCCTATGGCTCCAACGACCATAAAAATAATTGCAAACAGTTTTAATTTACTTGGTAGCGTGTACATATCTTTAACTATTCTCTTTATTCTTTAGTTAGTTTCGTTTTCTGAAGTTTGTGATGCAGCTTCAGTATTCATTTCATCCCCTTCTATTGTAGAAGCCTCAACATTGCTTGAGTCAGCAGTTTTAACCCCTGCGGTTTCTAATAATGAAGGTTCGCCGTTTAATGCAGCTTTTAAATTCATTACGTGCATGGCTATTTGCCAACGCTCTTTTTCATTGGTTTGTGATGCATAAGACCCCATGGCATTTAGTCCATACATTTCTACGTGGTAGATACCTCCCATTGTAATATCTCTTCCTGGATCTGCATAGCTAGGAATACCCAAAAACTTTTCTCTTTGAGCCAAAATACCTTGTCCATCTCCTTTATCTCCGTGACATACGGCACAATAAATAGTATAAAGTGCTTCTCCTTCAGAAATATTATCTTCCGTAATCTCTAGAGGGTTTTTAGATTCAGCTTTAGCTAAATTTAAACCTTCTGTTGTATCATCATATTCGTAAGGCTGCCATCCTCTAGGGATTGAACCTTCAGCAGGAAGTTTTGCCTCTTGTTCATTTTCAAAAACATCGTATTCACCATAGGTTTCATATCCAACAGGCTCATACATATTAGGCATAAACTGATAGTTGGGTTTGTTATTATTAAAGCAAGAAACCAAACTGAATGCAGCTACAAGTGCAATGGTTATGTTTAAACTTTTTTTCATATTAATGGTCTTCTTCATTTTCAATTAAACTAATCTCCATGGCTCCCGTATCATATAAAAACTGAGTAAGCTTTTTTACATCGTGTGATCCTGCATCTACAGCCATTAAAAAATGATCATCGGTAGTTCGAACATCTGGGTTTTCAGCTTTTTTAAATGGCCACAACTTACTTCTCATATAAAAAGTAATTACCATTAAGTGAGCCGCAAAGAAAACGGTAAGTTCAAACATAATAGGCACAAAGGCTGGCATGTTTTCAATATAACTGAAACTTGGCTTACCACCAATATCTTGTGGCCAATCTTCAATCATAATGAAGTTCATCATTAAAACTGCAACCGTAAGCCCTACCAATCCATACATAAATGATGTTATGGCAATTCTTGTAGGAGCTAACCCCATTACTTTGTCTAGCCCATGAACCGGGAAAGGAGTATACACTTCTTCAATATGATAATGCTCTGCTCGTACCTGCTTAACAGCTTGCATTAACAGGTCGTCATCGTTGTAAATAGCGTGAATTGTTTTCGATGCCATCTTACTAATTGTTTTTAAGTTTTGTTGCCTGGCCTGCCCAGTCATCACGTTTTGCTCTTCCAGGGAATTCGTCTATAATAGTATCAAGAAGGTCATACTCTCTATCGGTCATTTTACTTACTTGATCAAACGTGTAAATTCCTATTTGATGTAACTTCTGTTCCATTACAGGGCCAACGCCACTAATCTTTTTAAGATCGTCTTGTGTTTCTGTTTTAGGATCAAAACGTCCAATTCCATCTAATAGATCTTCTATTTTTTCACGTTCTACATCATTTTCGGCAATTTCACCTGCATGTACCGTATCAGTTCCTGTTTCGTCCGTGCTTTTTAAATATTCATTATTGGCAGAAGGTGCTACGGCAGCTTCATAATGTTTTACATCATCACCGTGCTCAGCTCTTAATTTTTTATACTTTTCACCTGAAGACTTCAAAATAGATTTTACCTCTGCCTGTGCAATTACAGGGAATGTTCTTGCATATAATAAGAATAACACAAAGAAAAATCCAATTGTCCCAATAAAGATACCTATATCTACAAATGTTGGTTGGAACATGGTCCAAGATGATGGTAGGTAATCTCTGTGAAGTGATGTTACAATAATTACGAAACGCTCAAACCACATACCTATGTTCACCACAATCGAAATTATAAACGAGAACATAATACTAGTACGTAATTTTTTGAACCACATAAACTGTGGAGAGAACACGTTACATGTCATCATTGCCCAATATGCCCACCAGTAAGGTCCGGTTGCACGGTTTAAGAAAGCGTACTGTTCGTACTCTACACCTGAATACCAAGCGATAAATAATTCAGTAATATAAGCCACCCCAACAATAGAACCTGTAATCATAATTACAATGTTCATTAATTCGATATGCTGAATGGTTATATAATTTTCAAGATTAGATACTTTACGCATAATAATAAGCAGCGTATTTACCATTGCGAATCCTGAGAAAATTGCTCCAGCAACAAAATAAGGAGGGAAAATAGTTGTGTGCCATCCTGGAATTACCGAGGTAGCAAAGTCAAACGATACAATGGTGTGTACCGAAAGTACAAGCGGTGTTGCCAATCCAGCTAATACTAATGAAACTTCTTCAAAACGTTGCCAGTCTTTTGCACGACCACTCCATCCAAATGATAGGATGCTATAAATTCTTTTTGTAAAAGGTGTAATTGCTCTATCGCGAATCATTGCAAAATCTGGAAGTAAACCTGTCCACCAGAAAACTAACGATACTGATAGGTAGGTTGAAATTGCAAATACATCCCAAAGTAATGGCGAATTAAAGTTTACCCATAACGAACCAAACTGGTTTGGAATAGGTAACACCCAATACCCTAACCATGGACGACCCATGTGGATAATAGGAAATAATCCCGCTTGTATTACAGAGAAAATTGTCATTGCCTCTGCAGAACGGTTAATCGCCATCCTCCATTTTTGACGGAATAATAAAAGTACGGCAGAAATCAGGGTTCCTGCGTGACCAATACCTACCCACCAAACGAAGTTGGTAATATCCCAGGCCCAGCCTACTGTTTTATTTAATCCCCATACACCAATACCGGTGGAAATTGTATAAATTATACAACCTAGTCCCCATAAAAATGCTATTAGGGAAATTGTAAAAACAATCCACCACGATTTATTGGCTTTTCCTTCTACAGGAGCTGCTACATCCACTGTTACATCGTGGTAGCTTTTATCTCCTATAACTAAGGGTCTTCTAATAGGTGCTTCGTAATGCGACGCCATATCTTTACTACTGTTTCTTAGTTAGTTTAAACTTCTTCTGTATTTCTTACTTTAGTCTTGTAGAACACATTTGGTTCTGTTCCTACATATTCTAATAAGTGATACATTCTTTTATCTTTCTTCTCTTTATATACTTCACTTTCGTGATCGTTGATATCTCCAAATACCATCGCTCCCGTTCCACAAGCTGCAGAACACGCTGTTTGAAACTCAACATCTTTAACTGGACGTCCGTCACGCTTCGCATCAAGGATTGTTTTTTGTGTTTTTTGAATACACATAGAACATTTTTCCATTACACCTCGTGAACGCACAACTACATCTGGGTTTAACACCATACGACCAAGGTCGTTATTCATGTGGTAGTCAAACTCATCATTTTCATTATATAAGAACCAGTTGAAACGACGTACTTTATAAGGACAGTTGTTTGCACAGTATCTTGTACCTACACAACGGTTATATGCCATATGGTTTTGACCTTGTCTTCCGTGAGAAGTTGCAGCCACTGGACAAACTGTTTCACACGGAGCGTGATTACAGTGTTGACACATTACCGGCTGAAAAGCCACTTGCGGATTTGCAGATGGATCTTCTAACTCTCCAAAACCACCCAATGAACCATTATCTCCAAATAAACCAGAGAATCCCTCTTTTTTATCTTGATCAACTTCTAATGATTCTTCAGAAGAATAATATCTATCAATACGCAACCAGTGCATATCACGACTTCTTCTAACTTCCGACTTACCTACAACCGGAACATTGTTTTCTGCGTGACACGCAATAACACAAGCCCCACAACCTGTACAGGCATTTAAGTCTATTGATAAGTTAAAGTGATGACCTATTGAGCGATCAAAACCTTCCCAAAGATCTGCATCTGGTGATGTTACCGGAATTTCTTGATGATCTTTAGACACTTTAGGAACGGCATTCCATTCCTCAACATCTTTTGTATTGAATATTTCAAGTGATGTTTCGCGAATAATATCACGACCCATCATTGTATTATGTAATTGTACACAAGCAAATTCGTGAACACCCCCTACTTTCTCTAAGGTAACGTTTTGTACCGAAGAGAAATCTTTATATAATGGGAAGGCGTTTACACCTGTTTGCATTTCTTCTTGAATAGCAGCTGTTTTACCGTATCCGAAGGCTAAACCAACCGATCCTTTGGCTTGTCCAGGCTGAACAAGTACAGGAACTTTATTTACCACAACGCCATCCATCTTCACATTAACGTACCCGCCGTTTAATGCTCCGTTTGCTACATTTTCATTTTCAACACCTAATTCTTTAGCATCTGCAGCCGAAATAGTTAAATAATTATCCCAAGACGTACGGGTAATAGGGTCTGGCATCTCTTGCAACCAAGGGTTGTTAGCTTGCTGACCATCACCTAAAGCAGTTTTAGTGTACAATGTTAGCTCATACCCACCTCCGTTTTGAGCAGAAGCAGCTAATGCACCATTATTTGTACCGCTTTCCAACGTCATGTTAGCTTCGTCTGCCGTAGCATCTTCCATAGAAACCTCAGCACTACTTTCAACAAAACCGTCATGAAGCGCTTGATTCCATGAACCACCTGCTAACACAGAAGAAGTCCAAGTTTCTTTTATGTAATCGTAATAGTTTTTAGTATTTCCGGTCCATTTCAACAAACTATCTTGAAACTGTCTTGTATTGAACAATGGACGAATAGTAGGTTGCATTAAGCTGAAATTTCCTTTTTTCATCTGCACATCTCCCCAAGATTCTAAATAATGTGGAGTTGCTGCAACCATTTGTGCTAAAGAAGCTGTCGCATCTTCTTTCATAGAAAATGCAAGACTCATATCTAGTTTTTGATACGCTTCTTTAAATGCTTTATTGTTTGGGAATGAATACACAGGATCTACCCCTACCGTAATCAAGCCTTTAACACTTCCTGAAACAACACCGTCTAGTACGCGCATTACTTCAGCAGTGTTTCCTTTACGAGTCATTTTTGGCTTAGCAGTATCCATTACAACACTACCTTTAGACTCATTAAAGTCTAACACCATTTTCTGAGCAGCAACATTTGGCAATCCAGTAACTAGGACTCCTTTGCTACCTGCTTTATTTAATTGTGCTTTTGCCTTAGAAACAGCTTCGGCAATATTTTCTGGCAATCCAGATGCACTACCGCCAGTTAAGGCTTTAAGAATCTGCAATTGCTGTGAAGGTGTAACTGGCACACGCTTATCTGCGTTTGCACCGGAAAGACTCATATTAGATTCAAACTGTACGTGGCGAGACATTTTTCCATTTTTTGGAACACGGCCTTTTGCATAACCTCCGTCGTAGCCTCCACCTTGCCAATCACCCAAGAAATCAGCACCTACAGAAACAATTACTTCTGCTTTAGAAAAATCGTAATCTGCTAAGGCGCGAGAGCCATATTTATTTTGAAAAGCATCTAACGCTTCAGAAGAAGAAACCGTATCGTACACTACGTGACGAACATTTGAATACTTTGCGGTAAACTCTTGGATTAATTTTGAAGTTGATGGACTAGCAAAGGTTTGTGTAAGCAACACAATGTCCTTACCGCCCATTTCATTCATTTTTTGAGCTATAGAAGCATCAAAATCATCCCAAGAAACTTCTTTCCCGTTTACCAAAGGAGCTTTTAAACGGTTATTATCATATAAAGATAATACAGAGGCATGCACACGAGCATTTACTCCATCACCATATTTTGAAAGATCATTTCGTTCTATCTTAATAGGACGACCTTCTCTGGTTTTCACTAACACATTAGCAAAGTCAAACCCATCTGCAATTGTTGTAGCATAAAAATTAGCCACACCCGGAACTATCTCATCCGGCGCAACCACGTAAGGGATTGATTTTACTACTGGTCCTTCACAAGCTGCAAGCGATGCCGCCGCAGTTGTAAAACCAACGTACTTTAAGAAATCACGACGTGTTGTTGAAGAAGCCTCTAACGTTTCTTTATCGCCTAAAAAATCATCAGTAGGAATTTCTTCTACAAATTCATTTTCTTGCAACGTCTTAACAACAGAGCTGTTTTCGTTTAGCTCTTCAACACTTTTCCAGTATTTCTTGTTTGATGCCATTTATAGTTATTTAATTTAATAATCGTTTTTCAAAAATAAGCTTTGAACTTACGATTTCTTTAATCATTTTAATTTTAATAGTGACACTTACCACATTCAAGGCCACCCATTTGTGCAGCAGTTAATTGCTCTACACCGTATTTTTTTGAAAGCTCTTCGTGAATTTTCTCATAATACTCATTTCCTTCCATCCGCACATTAGTATCACGGTGACAGTTAATACACCATCCCATTGTTAATGGAGAATGTTGTTCCATTATTTCAAATTCTTCTACAGGACCGTGACATTCTTGACATGCTATTCCAGCCACAGTTACGTGCTGTGAGTGATTAAAATACGCGAAGTCTGGCAGGTTATGAATACGCACCCACTTTACAGGTTTTTCTTCACCTGTGTAAGCTTGTTCGTTTACATCCCAACCAACTGCTTCATATAATTTTTGAATTTCAGCGTCATAAAACTCTTTTGAGTATTCTTCGGTAGCGGTTTCAGGAGCTACTTCAGTAATATTTTTATGACAGCTCATACACACATTGAGTGATGGAATACCCGATGTCTTACTTTTTCTTGCCGAAGAGTGACAGAAGTTACAGTCTACCTGGTTGTCCCCTGCGTGAATTTTATGTGAGAAATGAATTGGTTGAACAGGAGCGTATCCTTGATCTACACCAACTTGCATCATAAACCCGTACATAAAGTATCCTGCAGTCAACAACAAGAAAACAGATGTTACCAATACCAAAAATTGATTTTGAATAAACGCCTTCCAAATAGGAGTGCGTGGTTCTTTTTCTGGATACTCAACGCCATTTGCAGCAGCAATCTTTTTAAGTGTGTTTGTTACCAAGAACAACATTACTACTAATAACAAGAATACTAGCGCAAGTGCACCAAGTACAATATTGTTTGAAACGCCATCACCACTACCAGAACCTCCTGTAGCAGAATCACCACCTGGAGGTGGCTGTACTACCTGTTTAGGCTGACTAGTATAGGCTAAAATATTATCAATATCTGTATTGCTTAACTGCGGAAAAGCAGTCATTACAGAATTATTGTACTCTTCAAACAGCTTAACAGCCTGCGGATCTCCAGACTTAATCATAGCCTGACTGTCCTTAATCCATTGGTATAACCAGTCACGGTCATATTTAGTGGCAACTCCACGAAGTGCCGGGCCTGTCGCCTTACGGTCTAATTTATGACAAGCAGCACAGTTGGCATTAAACAAGTCTTTTCCAGCTGCCACATCGCCACCAGACCCTTCGGCCGGGGCAGCTTCGCTAGAAGCGGCTGCAGTTGTATCGGTAGCAGCAGATTGATCTTGCGCTGAAACGGTAGTGGAAACTGTTAGCAATAGAGCCAACAAGAGAAATGACAAAAATGAGGATAGATTTCGGTAATTCACCTTTTTCATACTGACGGTTAATTATTGTCCATAAGTTTGGTACGTAATTGGTTACTAAAATTAGTGGTTTAACGTACCTCAAATAACGGCACAAAAATACATTATAAAGTCGATTTTAGAAATCCAAACAAAGTGTTAACAACTAATTTATACTTGTTCTAAATAATATTGAAGTCGGTTTTATAGTTATAATGAAGTACATTTGCACTATATAAATTGAACCATGAAAACAGCTTATTTTTATAAATTGGTTATTGTCAGCCTGTTGTTTGCTTTCTTTTCAAACACAACAATGGCACAACAAGGAAAAGTAACCATTAATCAAGACCCGAAAATAGAACAATTGCTAACATTGAAAAAAAGCCTGGAAAAGGACAACAAATTATCCAAAGGCTATACCATACAACTCTATTACGGGGAACTTACAAAAGCCAATACCATTATAAAAAGATACCGTGGTCTTTACGGAACTTGGCCTGCCTCAATTGAATATGAGACACCCAATTATAAAGTTTGGGTTGGTAGTTTTAGTGATCGTTTAGACGCCGATAGAGCCCTGATAGAGATACAAAAAGGATTTCCATCGGCTTTTATCTTAAAACCACAAAACAGAAATTAAAAACTGAATTATATTTAACAAAAAAAGACCTCAAAACGAGGTCTTTTTTTTATTTAAAATAAGCAATATACTTTAGATTACTTAAGCTTTTTCTTAACAGCTACTTCTTGGAACGCTTCAATTACATCACCTTCTTTAAGGTCGTTGTAATTTTTAATTTGCATACCACAATCGTAACCTTTTGAAACTTCTTTCACATCATCCTTAAATCGTTTTAAGGAAGCCAATTCGCCAGTGTAAACAACCACACCTTCTCGAATTAGACGAATACCAGAGTTTCGGTATATTTTACCACTTGTAACCATACAACCGGCAATTGTACCGATTTTAGATATTTTAAAGGTTTCCCTTATTTCAGCATTACCTGTGATTTCCTCTTTAATTTCAGGGGAAAGCATACCTTCCATCGCATCTTTAAGATCGTTGATGGCTGCATAAATAATAGAATACATTCTGATATCGATTTCTTCTTTATCGGCTATCTGGCGTGCATTACCCATTGGTCGCACATTAAACCCTATTATAATAGCATCGGAAGCTGAAGCTAGCAACACATCACTTTCGGTAATGGCTCCAACTCCTTTATGTATAATGTTTACTTGTATTTCTTCAGTAGAAAGTTTCTGGAAAGAATCTGTCAAGGCTTCAACCGAACCGTCCACATCACCTTTAAGGATGATATTAAGCTCTTTAAAGTCTCCTAATGCAATTCGTCTTCCAATTTCATCAAGTGTAATGTGACGCTGTGTTCTTACAGACTGCTCACGTTGTAGCTGAGTACGCTTGTTTGCAATATCTTTCGCTTCACGTTCATCTTCAAACACATTGAATTTATCACCCGCTTGTGGCGCTCCATCCAATCCTAAAATAGATACTGGTGTAGAAGGGCCTGCTTCTTTAACATTGTTACCTCGCTCATCTTGCATTGCTTTAATTTTACCGCTATGCTGACCAGCTAATACATAATCACCAACTTTTAATGTACCCCCTTGAACCAAAATGGTAGAAACGTATCCGCGTCCTTTATCTAAGTATGCTTCAACTACGGTACCGTTGGCAATTTTATTTGGGTTTGCTTTAAGCTCTAATATTTCAGCTTCTAACAATACTTTCTCTAATAATTCTGGAACTCCTTCTCCTGTTTTTGCAGAAATATCGTGTGATTGAATTTTACCACCCCAGTCTTCAACTAGCAAGTTCATACTCGCTAATCCTTCTTTAATTTTATCTGGATTTGCAGTTGGCCTATCAATTTTATTAATCGCAAATACAATAGGTACACCTGCAGCTTGCGCGTGACTTATCGCCTCTTTGGTTTGTGGCATAATATCATCATCGGCCGCAATTACAATAATGGCAAGGTCAGTTACTTGAGCACCTCTCGCACGCATCGCGGTAAACGCTTCGTGACCTGGTGTATCAAGGAAAGCTATTTTCTGCCCGTCTTCCAGCTGTACTCCATAAGCACCAATGTGCTGTGTAATACCCCCAGATTCTCCGGCAATAACGTTTTCTTTACGAACGTAATCCAATAAAGAAGTTTTACCGTGGTCAACGTGCCCCATTACTGTAACAATAGGAGCTCTTGCCTCTAAATCTTCCGGCGCATCTACATCTTCTTGAATACTCTCTTCAATATCTGCAGTGACAAATTCTACTTCGTAATCAAATTCTTCTGCAACAATGGTAAGGGTTTCTGCATCTAAACGCTGATTCATTGTTACCATCATTCCAAGTGACATACAAGCCGATATAATTTTAGTAACAGGAACATTCATCATCGTTGCCACTTCACTTACGGTTACAAATTCTGTAACTTTAAGTAACTTGCTGTCTGCTTCTTGCTGCGCTAAATCGTCTTCCGTTTTTTGACGGTGACTATCTCTTTTATCCCTACGGTATTTAGCTCCTTTTCCTTTTGAAGATTTTCCTTGAAGCTTTTCAAGAGTTTCCCGTACTTGTTTTTGGATTTCCTCCTCAGTAGGCTCTTCTTTAGGTGCGTTTGATCTTCCTTTACCACGCCCTCTGTTATCTTTATAGTTTCCTTTATTAGGAGCTTTTTTACTGATACGACGTCTGCGGCTTTTTTTACCTTTCTTGTCGTCGTCTTTCTTTTCTTTCTTTTTCTTTTCAGGCTTTTTGAACTTGGAAAGATCTATTTTTTCACCTGTAAAGTTAGGACCGTCTAATTTTTTATAATTAGTTTGAACAGAGCCAGAATCTTTCTCTTCTTCTTTCTCTACTGTCTCAGCTTTCGGCTCTTCTTTAGGTTTTTTAGCTTCAGGTTTTTCCTCTTTAGCTTTTGGCTCTTCCTTTTTAGGTGCTTCCTTTTTTGAAGTTTCTTTCTTAGGTTCCGGCTTTGCCTCTTTAACTTTTTCCGCTGCCTTTTCTTCTACTTTCTCTTCAGTTTTCTTAGGAGCAGGTTCTGTTTTTTCTTCAGCTTTCTTCTTATCGGCATCTAAATCAATTTTCCCTACTTGTTTAGGGCCATTGAGCTTGGCTTCAGCTTTAACAACTTTTTTGGCTTCTTTCTTTTGCTTTTCTTCCAGTTCGCGTTCACGTTCCAAACGAAGCTCTTCTTTCTCTTTGCGCTTTTCTTCACCAACTTCCTTAGACTCCATCTTCTTACTCTTGTCGGTTTCGAATTCGTCAAAAAGCACTCCGTATTCTTCATCTGAAATTTTCGTGGTTGGACGTGCGTCCACCTCGTAGCCTTTAGAACTTAAAAATTCTACGGCACGATCCAGCGAGATGTTGAATTCGCGTAATACTTTGTTTAGCCTTTTCGATTTTACTTCAGCCATATAAATGCTTTCTCCTTTTTGTCTTATAAATATGTGTAAAAGTAGGTAAAGTTACAACTACTCTTCAAATTCTTCTTTTAAAATGTTAATAACGTGCTTAACAGTTTCCTCTTCAAGATCGGTTCTTTTAATCAAATCGGCCATGTCATATTCAAGAACACTCTTGGCTGTATCCAGACCAATTTTTTGAAATTCTTTAATAATCCAATCTTCGATTTCATCGGAAAATTCACGTAATTCTACATCTTCTTCTGCGCCTTCACGCAATACATCAATTTCATAACCAGTAAGTTGTCCGGCCAATCTAATGTTGTGACCGCCACGACCAATTGCTTTTGAAACCTCTTCTGGGCGCAGTAAAACTTCTGCGCGTTTGTTTTCTTCGTCTATCTTTATTGAAGTCACTTTTGCAGGACTCAATGCTCTTGTGATAAACAAATTAAGGTTATTGGTGTAATTAATTACATCAATATTTTCGTTACCTAGCTCACGAACTATACCATGAATACGGGATCCTTTCATCCCTACACAAGCTCCTACAGGATCAATACGGTCATCGTACGAATCTACAGCAACTTTTGCTTTTTCACCTGGTATTCTTACAACTTTTTGAACATTTATTAACCCATCAAATACTTCAGGGATTTCTTGTTCAAATAGTTTTTCAAGGAATATAGGGCTTGCACGCGACATGATAATAACCGGCTTGTTCCCTTTAAGCTCAACACTTTCGATAATTCCTCGAACATTGTCTCCTTTTCTGAAAAAATCTGAAGGGATTTGTCTATCCTTCGGCATGATAATTTCGTTTCCTTCATCATCAAGTAAAATTACAGCACGGTGACGAATGTGATGTACTTCAGCCGTGTAAATATCGCCTTCTAACTCTTTAAACTGCTTGTAAATGTTTGTATTGTCGTGTTCGTGTATTTTTGAAATTAAGTTTTGACGTAGCGCTAAAATAGAGCGGCGTCCTAAATCTATTAATTTTACTTCTTCTGAAACATCTTCCCCAATTTCAAAATCGGGTTCAATTTTTTGTGCTTCGGAAAGTGATATTTCTTCATTGTCATCTTCAACTTCGCCATCTGCAACCACAATTCGGTTACGCCAAATCTCTAAATCCCCTTTATCTGGGTTTATAATTATATCAAAATTATCATCACTTCCGTATTTTTTCTTCAAAGCGTTTCTAAAAACGTCTTCCAGTATCGCCATAAGCGTTACCCTATCAATAAGCTTATCGTCTTTAAATTCTGAAAAAGAATCGATTAACGCTAAATTTTCCATGTCATTCTAATTAAATGTTATCATCACTTTTGCTTCAACAATATCGTTATAAGGCAACACCGCTTCTTTTCTAACAGTGTGCTTTCCCTTACCTACAGGCTTAGGTTCTCGTGTTTTCCACTTTAAAGTAACCTCAGTATCGGTAGCCTCGGTTAACTCTCCTTCAATAGCTTCTCCAGATTCGGTTTTAACCTGTAATTTTCTACCAATATTCTTTTTATATTGGCGGGCAGCCTGTAAGGGTTGTGAAACCCCCGCGGACATTACTTCTAAAGAAAAATCGGTCTCTTCGCGATCTAAATTATGCTCGATAGCGCGACTTACAGCAATACAATCTTCAACAGTAACTCCGTTATCACCATCGATAGTAATTCTTATCTGATTGGCCTCAGTCACAGTAAAGTCTATTAAAAACAACGATTTGTTGTCTTCAAGAGCTTTTTCCAATAATTGCAATACCTTTTCACGCATAAATTTAAGCTATAAAAAGAGGGGACTTTTTTGTCCCCTCAGCTAGTTGCTTATCTAATTCGGTGCAAATATAATACAAATTTTAATATTATAAAAATGAGCGCCGACCAATTTATTTTTGTATTTTAATGGTACGAAAAAACACCTTCCAAAAACCACGCCTATGAAACGAATTTTAGTACCCACCGACTTCTCACCTCAAGCAGAAAATGCACTAAAAGTTGCCGTACAAATGGCAGAAAAACACGACAGTGAAATTTATTTATTTCATACTGTAGAGCTGCCAAGTCATCTTGCTACCGCAGCTAATACTAGCGCATTACCAGAATCCATTTATTTTATAAAACTAACCGAAAAGCGGTTTTCGGACCTTATGAAACGCCCCTATTTGGAAGACGTAGATATAACTCAAACCATAGGCCATGGCGAAATCTATGATGATATTCTCAATGCGGTAAAAGAAAAAAATATAGACCTCATCGTTATGGGCTCGCACGGCGCCAGTGGATTTAAAGAAATGTTTATAGGTAGTAACACCGAAAAAGTGGTGCGGACTTCAGAAATTCCTGTTTTGGTTATTAAAAATGAACACGAAAAATTTAAAGTTAATGACTTTGTTTTTGCAACCGATTTTTCTGAAGAGTGCCGTACCCCATTTAGCAAAGCTCAAAAATTTGCAGATACGTTAGGTGCCAAAATACACTTGTTATATGTAAACACCCCCAGTGGCTTTAAAACTTCGGCCGATGCCCATGAGATTATGAATAATTTCATTAAAGGGATGGGTGCTGAGAACTACACACTGAATGTCTACAATGAGACCTCTGTTGAAAAAGGGATTTTAAATTTCACCAAGGAGAACAACTACCAATTAATAGGAATGAGTACACACGGCCGAAAAGGTTTATCGCACTTTTTTAATGGGAGTATTAGTGAAGATTTAGTAAACCATGCTAATATGCCTGTTGTAACATTTAAAATTTAATGAAACACACCCTATATTTTATTTTTGTCTTTTTATTAAGTTGTGGGACTCCAAAAAAGAAAGAAAAAAATATTATTGGCGACCCAAAACCAGTTAAAACTGAAACCACAAAGCCCGAAATTCCCGAAGGTGCTGTTACAGCAGATTTTAATGGCAACAAAACCCCTTTTTATGGTTTTGTAAAAAAAGTGGACTTACAAAAAGGTGTCACAACCATTGCTTTTGAAGAAAACCAGTATCCAGCTATTGAAATTCCTAAAAGTTATGGCGCTGTTTTAGACACCTTAAAAATGAAAGGAATTGACAGGGACTTGTTGTTAGCAACAGTAAAGCTAAAAGACACTAGTTTCAATAAATATTATCTCTATAAACTACAAAACAAAGGGTGGAAACCTGTGGTAAATGGTTTTGCCATCCATAAAAGTAATCGACCGGATACCTTGCGGCCTATATCTATACACCTCAAAGATTCTACCAAGGTAATACGTTACTACTCAGTTTTTGACTTGGATAAAAGTTCTGAAAGTGGATACACTTGGAAGTTGCTCCAAGAAACGATCCCTATGGAAAATTAAAAGACAGTAAAACCTATCTTCTATCAATTATAACCTGCGGTTTTCTATCCGTTTTTGACTTTCTCAATTTTTCAATCACTTCTGGTTTTTCAAAAACTAATTGCGGTGTAACCCTTAACTTTGCTCTAAAGTAATCTCTAATATCCGTAATTAATTTTTCTGAAGGATCTTGTGCAGCTATTTTTAGTAAAATTTCATCCGTACCCAAATCGTTGGTTGAAATTTCAATTACAAAAGTTTCTACAGCTTCAAATTGTTGTAACACATTTAGCATAGCTGGCGGATAAAGGGTAGTCCCTTTATATTTTATCATCTGTTTTTTTCTACCAACAATAGGCCCTAAACGCTTTGTATTCCTTCCACAGGAACACGGTTCAGGATGTACTTTAAGCATATCGCCGGTTTTAAAGCGCAATAACGGCATTCCTTCCACGCCTAACGTAGTAATAGTCAATTCGCCTACCTCGCCTTCTTCAACAGGTTTATTTTCGTTGTTTAAAATTTCAGTAATAATTAATTCTGGATGATGGTGCCCGCCAAAATGGGCCTCGCACTCATTAAAAGCAGTGCTCATTTCGGTAGATGCATAAGTGGAAAAAAGCTCGATATCCCATTTAGACTTTATTTTTTCGGAAAGAACATTCAAGGCAAAATCTTGGTTTCTGATGGGTTCGCCAATACAAATAGCTGCTTTTACACTTGTTTTGTTTATATCAATATTGTGTGTTTCAGCATAGGTTATTAGCTTCAGCAAAAAGGAAGGTACCGTAATCAAATACGTGGGTTGAAATTTTAAAATAGAATCCCATTGCAATTCGGGCACACCAGAACCTACACGAATAATTCCAGCGCCCAGTTTTCGAGCGCCCAAAAAGTAGGCCATTCCTGCCATAAAGCGACGATCCATTGTGGTCATTAATTGAATGGTATCGTCTTTCGTTACCCCTGAACACGCAAACGAAATTGCTTCGTTATAAGCCAATCGATCCAAATCGGCGTTGGTTAAACCAATTACTACCGGCTCACCCAGGGTTCCGGACGTAGTAACGTAATCTATTATTTGCCGCTTCGGAACACATAAAAAATCTTCATTATGCTTTTGTAAATCATCCTTGGTGGTCACCGGAATTCGCTGCAAATCCGCTAAGGTTTTTATATGCTCTGGCAGGATGTTATGTGCTTCAAATAGCCTTTTATAAAATGGGGAATTACCATTAACATAACTCACTACTTTTTTAAGCTTTTCTTCCTGAAAGCGTTTAATTTCTTCATTTGATGCTCTTTCTATTTCAGGGATCATTAGCGTAATTTTCGTTTTGTTTTTTTAAGATACTTCTCCACTTCTTTTTCATCCGGAACTGTGGTTATCTCTTTGCTTTCTGCCAAAGTAAGAGCTTTTAAGGCTTTTCCGTACTGTTTATGCTCGTAATAATACTTCCCTACTAAAAAGTGTGCTTTCCAATATTCAGGGTTTAAAGACTGTAATTTTATTAATTGAGCAGCGCCTATTTCAGATTCTTCTTCTAAAGCTGTTTCTACCTTTCGTTCCAACATTCGATAGGCTTCATAATCTTTGAATGCTTGGGAATCCACAAAAGGATCTTCAGCTATGGTTAAGTTTTCTTCGGAAATAGGCTGACCTGAAAATTTCCTGTTTTCATTAAAAACAGCCTTCAAATCATACGCTACAAACTCCCCTAATTGATACGGATTTGAAGAGACCCAAACAGTTAAATCTTCTGGTTGAAACACAATCCCATGATGCGCCAATAGTTGATTTAATGCTTTTTCATTACCAAAACCCAAAGGTATATTATCTAATCCCTTTTTATTCCGAAGAATAGCAACGGCTTCAGCAGGGTTTATTTTAGGTTCTTCATCTAGTAATTCCTCCATCCTATCAAATCGGTATTGCGAATGGCTTTCTTTAATCCACTTCAAATTTTTACGGTCGTTGGCAAAGGTTTCACTCTGGAAATGATTGGAACAAATTAATTCACTCGTATTCTCCACTTCATAGACACCTAAATCATTTGGCGACACTTCTATAATAGTTGCTTTTCCATCGTTGGCGCTGCCTACAAAAATAGCTTCGGAAACAAACACTTCTCTCTTTTTTGCAATTTCAATGGCTTCATCAATCGTAGAGGCATATTGCAAAATTTCTCGCGTCACCAAAGAAATTGGCGTTTTCGCCACTAACGGAATGTCCGATTTACCTGCATTGATTGTTACGGTCAATCCTTGATTGTTCATCCCGGAAACGACACCCATCATCCCGCCCCAAGTAACCGACATAAATGGATAGCCTTCATCGGGCTTTACAAAAGCGATTATTTTATCTTCGGCAAAAGCATCGCCTGCGTAAAAATCGAAATTACGAGCGATGAGTAGGTTGCCGTCTTCCGATTTATCACCCCAAACAGCAAAAGAGCTACAGCCTACCAACGCCAAGTCTTTTAATGCGTGCCCAATGTCGTGCGCGCCATGCAAATACAACGCTCTTAAATACGGTGGTGCGATGTTTTTAAAATCATCAGAAGCATAGCGGGAAACGCCATAAATTTCAGTTTTGTATTCTTCGGTAACGTGTTTGTAGAGCTTGCGGTTGTACCACGATAGAAATTTCCGAAGGAATTTTTGTTTCCCTTTTGAAGGAACCATTTCTTCAACTTTATTTAAGAACACCCGCTCTTGCTTTTGAAGCAATTCTCTCGCCAAACTTCCAGTTAATAAACCTATTTCTAGCGGGTCACCTTCTACATACAATTCCCATTGGCCGTGTTTGTTTTTCGTAAGGAAATTGTTTCCGGCAACGTAAGTAGAATCGTTTATAATTTCCCGTTCAGGGATGTTTGCATTATACTGACTGATATCCGGTCGATCTTCCAACGCTTTTTTTACGCCACAAGAAGCCAGCACCAAAAAAAATGATAGCCAAATAAAATAGTTTATAGCAGTTTGATTATGCATTATCATTTTGCTTTTCAAACTTTTTATTAACTCGTTTTATCATACTGCTTTCTTTATAATCTACCCACTTACTTCCTGCCACATATCGCATGATGTTTTCGAAATTCCGCATAAACAATAGGTTTGAAAGCAGTTTCCCCAATTTTTTGGGTTTTCGTGGAAACGCCCGAAGTGTAATAGAAAAACCAGCATCTTCATAGGTAATATAATGCCAGTAGCCACTGGGCATGTATAACGCATCGCCGTGTTTCATTTCTACTGAAATACCTTCTGCTTGTTGCAAAGCAGGATAGGTTGTAAAATCTGGATTGTCCATGTCAATCGCTTCAATATTATGAACGGTAAAGGGCACTCTGTAAAGATTCTTTGCTTGTTTAGGTTCAAACAATACAGCCTTTTTGGTTCCGTGGAAATGCACGTGTAACAAATCGGCCAGATCCATATCGTAATGCGCTAATACTTTTGAACCTTTTCCGCCGAAAAACATAACGGGAAGTTTTTTAAAAAATGGCAACCCTATATCAGGATAATTAAAATCTTTGGTTAACTCCGGCATTTTCTGAAGCACATTATAAAAGAACATCCGCAGATCGGTTGGACCCGCTTTTAAGAGCTCGATATAATCGTACAACTTCATTTTTTTAGCTGGCACGACTGATTTTTTATGCCCTTTGGTGGGTTTGTTGTTATACAGCGGCACAATTTGGTCACCCGCCAATTGTTGAATGTACTCTAAATTCCATTTTTCATAAGCGGGCCATTCTTTTGCAAAACCTTCAATTAAAACAGGACGCTGCGGTTTGTAATGGTTTTTTACAAATTCCTCTTTTGTGATGGACGGCACACGTTTTATTGGTGTAGTTTTAATGGTTCCCATTACGTATTATTTCTTTTTAAAAATAAGAAGATTAAACAACAAAGGCTGAACGATAAACGCAATTAACACAGCTGAAAAAATACCGATTACCGAAACCAACGCAACTGAATGCAAGGCAGGATGTTTGGCAAAAACCAAGACCCCAACCCCCAAAATAGTCGTAATTACTGAAAGCAATATAGCCGTTTTGTGTGTTGCCAAGGTGTTTTTTTGGTCTTCGTTTAATAAAGCATTGGTAATAAAAATGCTGTAATCTACTCCCAACCCAAAGATAAAAGCTGAAATTATACTGTTAAACACATTAAATTGTAATTGGAACACTCCCATAACCCCAATGGTCAAAAGCCACGTTAGACAAATAGGGACGGTTGTTACAACAACTAATTTCCAGTTTTGGTAAAACAACAATAAAGCTAACACGACCACGCCGAAACAATACCACAGCAGTGTGTTAAAATCATTTTGTAAGGTGTTTAGCAAGGTTTCGTTTAATTGTTTTCGGTCAATCAGTACTGTGTTTTGAAGTTGCTCCATCTTTGTTTGAAGCGCTTCTATTTGGTTTTTATCTGTTTTTACTACCGAAGTCACCGTCACAAAACCATTTTTTTCTGAAACATAATCTGAAATCATGTTGCTTCCAAATTCAGGATAATCAGATAACTCCAAAGGTTTAAAGTTTGAATTTAAATGGTTGTAAAATGATGCAAATGTATTGGGTTTAAATCCTAATGCTTCCGAAGTGCTGTTAATAGAACCGGTTACATTTTCTAGTCGTTCTGCTTGCCAAAACTGATTCCATTTTTCAAGCTTCTCGCTTTGTTTTTCTTCCGAAGCAACCAAACCGCCTACTGAGTTAAACGCTTCAATTTCTGAGCTTTTTTCTAAGCCTTTCAGTAAACTATAAACTGAATCGTTTTGCTGTAATGCTCTTTCTAACGTAGCTCCATACGTAGCGACATACACCGACTTTGAAACAGAATTTGTTATGCTTTCAAGTTCTTTTTCGGCTTTAACGAGCTGCTCTGGTTTGTAGTTTAATTGTTCTAAATCTTTATTGAATTCAACCGAGTTATAACTAAAACAACTTATCACTAACAAAACAGCCAGACAAACGACCACCACATTGTTTTTATGTATGGAATAGGCTGTAAGACGATTGAAAAATGTTTTCTTTTTTGTATTTGAAACAGACTTCTTTTTATACACTTGCGGAATAAACAACAACGCCATAACCGAAGCCCCCAACACACTTACAGCGGCGAAAATTCCTAAATCTTGCAACGCTTGTGAATTGATAAAAAGCAAACACAAAAAGGCCAAAGCTGTCGTCAAACTGCTCATCAATATGGGCTTAGTAATGCTTTTGTATAATTGTTTGCCAGTTTCGCCATTTTTTATGTGTGTAAGGATATGTAAAGAATAATCTAAGGTAATCCCCAACAAAATCGAGCCAATCCCCAACGAAATAGCCGAAAGTTGTGGTCTAATCAATACCAAAAAAGCAATCGATACTATCGCGCCAAAAATGGTAGGGAATAAAATGATTAAAGGAATCCAAACACTGCGGTAAAAGCCGATAAAGATTAGCAATAAAATGGTCAATGCAATCCCGATGGTAAGTTGAATATCACTCTTTATTTGTTTTGCGTTTGCAGCAGCAATAAAGGCCGCCCCATAATAATCACTAGTTACTTTCCTATCAAATGTTGTATTTAATTGCTCTTGCAGTTGGTACAGTTTCTCAGTAAAAATGGTGTTTTTTTCAGAATCTGAAGAAGGAAATTTTGGGGTGATGAATAACAGAATATGTTGTTCATCATCAGTCATTATAAAACCATTTTTCAATTTAAACCCCTCTTCAACTCCTATATTTTTAAGGTTTTGCAATGCTAGGTTAGTAAAATGAAGCGGATCTTTTAAAATTTGTTTTTTAGCAATCATTCCAGAAGGGGAAATCAAGGTTTTGTAGTTCTCCTCCATGGTTTTGGCAATGCTATCTTCAGATAAATTTCTTTTCAGAATTGCATAATCTGTTTCTGTAAAAAACAACGGAAGATTATCATAAACAAAATCCATGGTCTCGAAAAGTGCTTCTTCTTCCGCAGTACCTTGAATGTTTTTAATGTAGTCTCCTTTAAGCGAATCTAGACTGTCCTTTAGTTCCGAAGCATAATCAACCAAATCTTTAGTCGTCCCGTTTTCTTTTTTGATGTTTACGATTACTTTATCGGTAAAACGGATGTTCTTTAAAACCTTCTGAAATTTTTCATTTTCTGAATTTGAAGGGATTAATTTAGAAATATCTTCTTCAAAAGAAACTTGAAATGCTATAGAAGCCAATCCAGTACACACTACAGCCAAAACAATAAAAAAGACTGCTTTCTGTTTCTGAATCGATGTGTATAGCTTGAAGAAGAATCTATCCATCTGGCTGTATTTTCTTAGTATCAAAAAGGTAAAAACCTAAATATGACAAACTTCCCAAAATAACTGCAGCTCCAACCGAAAGCGTGATACTACCAATAAAATAAGCCTTTAACGAAGTAATCACTTCAAAATTATTGGTTACACTTGCTAATGTAACTTCATTATCTTGTCCCAAAACCCAATATCCTGTGGTTAAACTAGCTAAAAACACAAACGGAATAAATGGCGGCAGACTTATGTTTGAAAAAGCGAAGGCAATCACTTTGTTCAACTTTAAAACTATGGCGAGAAATATGACAATTACTGTGTGAAAACCCCAAAGCGGCGACAACCCTATAAAAAGTCCCAACGCTACTGAAAGTGCTTTTTTTTCAGGGGAATCGTTGTTTCTTAAAAACTCTTCATTCAGGAAGCGGCGGATTCCTTTTTTTTTTAGTTTTCTGAAGAAATCACGCGGACGGATATAAAAATACTTAACAATCAAGAACCAAATAATCAAAATGGTAATTCGGGCAATATCCATAAACGGTCTGAAATGCGAAACGCGTTCTTCTAGATCATACAATACTTGAATAGGAACATTTTTCACTGAAATTCCAGCCCAATGTGCTTTAACGAGCACCTCAACCTCAAATTCAAATTTTTTAGTATTTCTGAAAAAGTTAATATCCTTCAACGCTTTTATTGGATACAGTCTAAAACCAGCTTGTGTATCGTGCAATTCCAAATCGGTTACTGCTTTTACCCAAAAACTAGACACTTTATTGCCTTTTCGGCTTTGGGCGAGCACATCGGCTTCATTCATATTTCGGTCGCCAATTAACAACAAATTTTTAATTTCCGAAGTATCCAATGCATCAATAAAAACTGAAATATCCGATGGAAAATGTTGCCCATCACTATCTAATGTAATGGCATAATCAAAACCCAAAGAAACAGCATGTTTAAAGCCTTTTTTTAGCGCATATCCTTTTCCTTGATTTTTGTTGATATGAATTTGTTCAATTTGCGGGTAAGCTGAGAGAATTTGAAGTGTTTCATCGGTAGAACCGTCATTGACCAAAACCACATCGTCAGTATATTCCAAAACACCGTCCAAAACACGTTTTAGCGTTTTATAATTATTGTACGTTGGTATCAACACACAGCAGTTATACTGCTTGAGTTTTTGGGTTATTTCAGGATGAATGTGTTGAGTTGTATGTTGTTCAGCCGTTTTCATGCACACGGTTTGTTTCCACAAAAATAGCATTACATTTTAACACTACCGTCCCATCTGGAAACGTACTCGTGCTTTTTATTTTTATTGATCCATTTTCTCGAGTAAAAAACAAATTTACAATGAGTTTTGATTGAATTTGAGGATTCATCAAAGCTGTAAATTTTACATTCGATGCTTTTTGAAGGAAAAGAGGTGTTTCTAGATGCTCTTCTGAAAGCTCCTTAATTATTTGAAGCATACAAACACCTGGCATAACTGGATTTTCAGGAAAATGACCTTTAAAAACTTGATGATTTTTATCCACTTCTACCGTTACCAAAATAGTAGTTTCAGCAACCACTTCTTTCTTTAAAACCTGATATAAATTGGGCAATAACATCTTTTTACATTTTAAAAACCGAATCGGAAACCGGCACATTAATCTGTTTGTTCTTAAAGGTAATCAACGTAAAATCATCTGAAGGTTCTATCAGTTTTAATTGCGTTACTTGATAGTCTTTTTCAGAAAAACTAAGCTGAAATGAAGCTATAAAACGGCTCATTCTCTTTTCCTTTGGAATAAAATGTACTGTAAATCCTTTGTCTGATTTGTAATATGAAATGGAAAACTCTTCGTCATTAAACATATCACCTTTAATACTATTGATAAGCAACGAGTTGAAGCTTTTAAATAATTTATTTGAACTTAAATCAATATTTTTTGTCGAACCTGCATCAAGCACTGTTAATTGATTTCCTTTAAAAATCACTTCGTATGCATATGGCTTGGTGTATTCCCAACGAATAGCGTTTGGGGATTTAAACGTTAATGTCCCTTCTGAAATAGCACCATCATTTAAAAACTCCATTTGTTTTTCCTGTACAAAATCGCTTACAATGGTTTCGGTTTGTTGGGCGGTTTGTTTGACGTGTTGTTTAAATTGGTTAATCTCAGTAGAAGTCAAAGGCGTTTGCGTAAAAGCTTGTTGCACAAACAAACTGGATAGTATGATTATAAAACTTCTCATATTAATTTTTCTCTTGCAGCGTATCAATAGCTACCGTTTGATATCCTTCTTTTTTCAAAAATTGCAACAAACCTTCCACAATTTCGGGGCATCGGGAATGTGTATCGTGCAATAAAATAATGGAACCCGGCGAAATACGTTTTTGTATTCGGTCAAGTACTTGGGTTGGCTTTTTTATAACCGTATCGTATGAGCGAACATTCCAACCAATTACCGTGTGACTTGTTTTATTTAAAGCCTTTGCAATCGATGGATTGGTCACTCCGTAAGGCGGTCTGAATAAAGTGTTTTTGACACCAGTTATTTTTTTTATTAAAGCATCGGTTTTTGAAAGTTCTTCAACGATTCTCTTTTTTCTAAAAAAACCAAAACTTGTAGCGTGTGAATACGAATGATTCCCAATCGTATGCCCTTCGGCAACTATTTGTTGTGCTAGTTCAGGATGGTTTTCTATGTGTTTTCCAATACAAAAAAAGGTAGCTTTTGCATTGTACGATTTCAGAAGTTGTAAAATTTGAGGTGTAAATTCTGCATTTGGACCATCGTCAAAAGTGATCGCTACTTGTTTTTTATTTTGGTTACCTTTTGTAACAGCAGTAGTAAAAATTCGCCATCGCATGGTAAATGAACCTAATGCAACGATTAAAAACCAAAGTAGAAATATTGTTACATATAAAATTGATGAAATCTCGAAGAAGAAATCAATTACGCCAATAGTGAGTAAAACAATGGCGCTAAGTATCGTTATCTGACCAAATTTTAGCATTGGGTTAAAAGTACAAAACTGTGTTGGCTTCCTTTAAATTGATTGTACAATAAAACGGTTTTATATGATTTGCTTTCAGGTTTACGAGCAAAAAATTGTTTTGGAAGTGTTTTTCCTTCTATTAATTGTGCTCCCATCCAAAAAGCAAATGCTGAAGCCGTAAAATATTCCCCAACGTATTTTTTGTACTGAAGAAGGTCAGTTTTGGGGAATAACTTCTCAATATGTTGGTAATACACATCAAAAGCATCACCGTTATTTCCTAAAATTACGGCATCAATTTCTGAAGAATCAACTTTGTTTCTTTTCAGAAAAGCTTGCATTTCAGTAACTATATTTTCGTCAGTAATTTTTGATTGTATTTCAACCGCTTTTAAAACCGCTACAGTTCCTTCTTTTTTTTCTGAAGACAACACACAAAAAGTGGCGCCTTCACTTAAAGGCACTTGAATGGGTTGCTTTTGTTTGTGTTCAACTATATGAACATAGTCCACAAACTCAGTTCCCAATTCGTCCACCCCACCGACTAAAATGTTATTAGCTTCTCCTGCTTCAACTTGTAATTGCGCATCTACCAAAGCCGACTCAAACGAAACCGAACCGTGTGCATAGGTCGTATTGTAGGCTTTACATTTTAAGCCAAGAGCAATCTGCCCCGCAACCGTATTGTGGGTGGATTGTATAAAAGCCGTTGGTGTTAAAAACTGCTCCTCATTTTCTATCAACCTATTCAAAAAGGTTTCGGTGTCGGCTATACAACCCAAACCAGAACCTGTGATAATGGCATCGGGCTGTTCAATATTAGCTTTTTCTAATGCTTTTTTTGAAGCAGCAAAACCCATTTTTACAGCTGGTGACATTCTTCGTAATTGAGAAAGTGGAATAAAGTCGCGATACGGTGGATGAACTGCTGAAATTTTATAATCTGAATATTCTTGTATTTCAGAAACAGTATCGTTTTCAAAAAAACTGTTTTGTGCCGAAATACTCACTACGCTATGTATGTAACACGTTTTCATGCTTCGGAAAAAATTAGTGATGAACAATTTCCTCCAAACCCGAATGAATTGGATAATACGTGTTTTAACTCCTTTTTCTGAAGTTGCGTAACCGGAACCAAACCTGTTTCGGGCATAGTCATTTTAAAGCCTAAATTGGCGAATATGCTATTTTCTTGCAACGCCAATACAGAAAACACAGCTTCCACCGCTCCAGCAGCAGCTAAAGTATGACCGGTAAATGCTTTAGTAGAACTAAAACTTGGTGATTTTTCATTAAAAATTCTTTGCAGTGCTACACTTTCAGACAAATCATTATTTTGCGTTGCGGTTCCGTGGGCATTTACGTAATCAACATCTGAAGGTTGTAAACCTGCAATTTTCAATGCTTTCTTCATTGCCAAGTACGCCCCATCACCAGTTTTTGAAGATGCGGTTTGATGAAAAGCATCATTCGCATTGCCATACCCACTTACATAAGCTAAAACAGATTTATTTTGTAATGCAACCCCCTCATCAGATTCTAATACCAAATAAGCAGCGGCTTCTCCTAAGTTTAAACCGCTTCGGTTAGCATCAAAAGGCGTACAATTAGATTCACTTAAAATCATCAATGACTTAAAACCATTGATGGTAAATTTTGACAACGCATCCGTACCACCAACTACAACTCGATCCAGTTTTCCAGCTTTTATGAGCCGTGTGCCTAACATAATGGCATTTGCCGCTGACGAGCAAGCAGTGCTAATTGTAGTAACATAGTCGGTAACTCCTAAAGAGGTTGCAATTTTCTCCGTGCTATCTCCCGCATGATGACTCCAAATATATTTTTGAACTTCTGGGTTTGAAGCAAATTGTTTCCAGTAGTTTTCGGTCATATCCATGCCGCCAACGGTAGTAGCAGAAATGAGTCCCGTTTTGTATTCTGAAATAGATTTAATTCCCGCATTTAAGATTGCTTCTTTTGCAGCCAAACATCCTAACAAAGCGGTGCGAGTATAGTTATTATCTTTTGGAAGGTTTAATTTCTTTGCTATTTCAGCATTGGTAAACCCCACTTCCCCTACTTTAATAGTGTTTTTATGATGAGTTTGAATGTGTTTTGAAATCCCTAATCCACTTTTTGAAGTAAGAAGCGCCTCCAAGTTTTCTTCAACCGAATTGCCAATGGCAGAAACAATGCCCATTCCGGTTATAGCGACTCCTTTTTTCATTCAGGTATTATTTAGTACGATGCTCTGTAATATAGGCTGCCAATACATTGATGGACTGAAAAATTTCTTTGCTTTTTTCTGGATCGGTTAGTTTTATACCGTAATCTTTATCAAGCATCACAATTAGCTCTAACGCATCGATAGAATCTAGTCCTAAGCCATCGCCAAACAATGCATCGTCATTATCAATATCTTCAACGGTGAATTCTTCGAGGTTTAATTGCTCGATGATATTCTCTTTCAGTTCCTGTTTTAATGCGTCCATCAACTTTGGGTATATAATTTTTTAATTGTTTCTTCCGTATGAGGAAGGGTTCCGTTTGGGGATGCCAAATATAAAAAAGAATTATATCCTTTTTCATCTATTTCGGTCCAACCACACAAAACTTGAGGCGCCTTATTATTCTGAGCTAAACTTTCAGCGTATTGCTTCAAAAAAAGCGGATTAAAATCATCAAAAACAAAAAAGGCATTTTCGCCTTGTATCTTGTGCCGAATACACACCTCGCCCATTCCAATATTAGGTAAAGTATACACAAATACCGCCGGACTGGGATAAAAATTTTCAATACTGTTAATCGAATCTTGATATTTTCTGTCGGTATCCAAACTGGCACTTTTATTAGACAACACAACTGCCAGCTGTTCTTTTTCTTCCGAAGAAATTGTTAGTTCCTTCAATAAAATTTCAGCCGTTAAAAAAGTAAGTTTACTGAGTCGATCCATTTTAAAAAACTTAGGATATTCCCATTGCTGATTTTTGTAAACCTGCTTCGCAAACTCTGAAAATCCTTGTTCATTATCAGTAGATACAATTTTCTTGCCATTGCAAATAACGGTTCCATTTTGCACGCTGCACCAGGCTTGTATGTTTAGTTTAATGTTCAAAAGCGACTTTTTTAAAGAGTACGGCGGCGTTGCTACCACCAAAGCCAGAAGCTGTTTTTAAAAAGGTGTTGATCGTTTTCTTTTCCACTTTTTGAATGATGTTCAAAGGTTCTGAAATTCCTGATTCGTCATATCCTAAAGATGTAAATAATTTGTTTTGATTCATTGCTTCAAAGCCGATAATGGCTTCTACCAACGCGGAAGCGCCCAATGTATGACCATAATACCCTTTTAAACTATGCAAAGGAACCTTTTGTAAATTCGCTCGATTAAACGCAATCGCTTCCATTTCGTCATTATAGATTGTTGCGGTACCGTGGGCGGAAATTAAATCGATATCTTTTGATGAAATGACAGCTTCTTGCATAGCAGATTGAACGCTTTTCAGCAAGCCTTCCCCTGTTCGCGATGGCCCCGAAATATGGTTGGCATCGTTACACGAGCCATCTCCAACGACTTCAATAGCTGTAGTTTTATTTTTTTCTGAAGAAATCACAACCGATGCTGCCGCTTCGCCAATACTAATGCCATTTCGGTATTTTGAATACGGTTTACAAGGACCATTACTCAATGCTTGAAAGGTATTAAAACCAGTAACCGTAAATTTTGAAACTAAATCGCCGGCCACAACTACAGCGTTTTCATATACGTTATTCTGAATAAGACGCTTGGCAATTGCAATAGCTAAAATCCCCGAAACACACGCGTTAGAAACCACAATCGGTTCTTGCTTAAAACCAAAAAAAGATTGAATTTTATTCCCTAAAACCGGTAAATAGGCTCGTTCTTCTGAAAAAGAATTGTCTGGGTCGAGCGCGTCGATACTTCCTTTTGTGGTGGCAATAATCAAGGCGGTTTTTTCTGAAATATGAAGCTTTGATTTTTCTAAGGTTTCAGCAACCGAAAGCAACATCATTTTCTCCAGTTTTAAATATTTTGAAGGATCGCCTAATTTTTCAAATGTAGCATCAATTTTTTCTGAAGCAATCATTGCTGCATAAAAAGGTGTATCCAAAATATCGGTCCGATGCTGTTCGTGTATTCCAGATTGTTCTTTTTCAATAGCAGACACATTTTCAGAAACTGAAAATCCTAAAGGTGTAATCAAGGAAGGTTCTTGTATGTAAATAGGGTTTTCCATTAAGGCTTTAACATCGTTTTCATCTCGGTGGTTGCAATCACTTCTTGCTCCAGTTTGGTCGTTGTTTTTACCAAGGTAATTCCTATCGCTTCGTGTATAATTTCTATTTCAGTTTCAATGGTTTCATTGACAGCCGGTGTTGTTAATAGTTCAGCTTTTTTTATAGCGCCAATATACCCTTCTTTGGTCGGTTTTTGCTCTAAATACCCAGTATATCCAGTATGTAAGGCTACGGATTGAGCAATGTGTTCTAGTAATCCTGTTTCGGATAAAAAGCCATCAGCAACAAATATATTTTCTTCGGAAATTGTCAGTTCTGAAACCAAGGATTTTTTATCGTAATACACCAAAGCATTGACCATAATCATAGGTTGACGCTGCGGAAGCAGTTCTTCCAATACAAACGGATCGGTAATTGGGAATCGTAATTCTTTCAAAACTCAATTGCATTTAGTCAATATCATCCCAAAAGTCGTAAAAATTAAACCATTGCAGCGGGTATTGATTTAAAATCTCTTCTAAACTTTGGGTGAATTTAGTTAATAAACCACTAGCATCGCGTCGTGTTACCGCCACTTTTCTAGCATATAAATGATAATGACGTTTTGGCTCGCGCATAACATATACAAATAATACCGGTACATCTAATCGAGTCGCTAAATGAAAAGGACCTACCGGAAATTTTGCTTCTTTCCCTAGAAAAGGGGTTTCTATCGTTTTGGCAACATCCATATACCGATCACCAGAAATACAAACCATTCTATTTTGAGCTAATGCAGCATTTATTTCAAAAATATGGGACATATCATCTTTTACAATGATGAAATTATCTTGCTTTCGGTTTATCACCGAACCTACATACTCTTTAATATTCTCGTGGTCTTGGTCGGTGATAACAATGCTGATATTGGCTTCTTCATCTAAATCATTAAAAAAGTACTGCGCCATTTCAAAGTTACCAACATGAGCACTAATTAAGATTCCACCTTTATTAAGCGCCAATGTTTCTTTTAAATTCTCAATCCCGTCAAACTCGTAGGTGTATTTATCACGAAGTCCAGATTGAATGGCAATCCTATCGACCAAGGTTTGTCCAAATTGGTAATAGCCTTTGTAAATATTGAGCGAACTTTGAAGCCAAGAATATTGTTTCCGTTTTCTGAAATAATAAAAAAGTCCGCGAACGTTTTTTCTAGAAAAAATACAGAAATACGGAATAGGCAAGTGCATCAAGGCATACGCAGCGCGAATACCAAAGTTTTTGATAAAAAAAACAAACACTTTAAACCCGAAGACCGTGCCTCGTGATTTTCCGTCCCACTCTGCCGCCATGTGCGTTTTTAAATTAGTAATTAGATACTCGGCAAAATTACAGGATTTTTTGGCTTAGGAATAGATTCCGCCATTAATATTAATGACTTCTCCTGTGATGTACGATGCTTTTTTTGAAGCTAAAAAAGACACCAAATGCGCTACTTCTTCAGGGTTACCAAAACGATTTAACGGAACCAATTTTTTAAGCTCTTTTTCGTCTAAATCTTCGGTCATCTCACTTTTAATAAATCCGGGTGCCACTGCGTTTACGGTAACATTCCGTTTTCCAACCTCTTGTGCGAGTGATTTGGTTGCCGCGACCACTGCTCCTTTCGCTGCAGCATAATTTACTTGTCCGGCATTGCCTTTTACTCCAGCCAACGAAACAATATTAATAACGCGTCCATAACGATTCATCAACATTTTTTGAATAAGATGATTGGTCACGTTAAAAAAGCCGTTCAGATTGGTGTTGATTACAGAGCTCCAATCACCTGGTTTCATCCACATAAAGAGTCCGTCTTTTGTAATTCCGGCGTTGTTGACGAGTACTTCAATTATTGCTTCGGGATTATTTTTCTGAAAATCTTCTAACGCATCAACCACGGCTTTTCTGTTTGAAACATCAAAAGGAAGTAACGAACCTTTCCCTCCTACTTGTTCAATGGCCTGCAAGGTTTCAAGAGCGGCTGTTTTATTTTGATTGTAATTTATAAGAATGTGATACGCGCTATCAGTAGCTAATTGTAAGCAAATTGCTTTTCCAATTCCTCGTGAACCTCCTGTAATTAGTGCGAACTTCATATTTCAGAATTAATTAGATGTTCTTTTACTTCTTTCACATATGGGTACATCACTTCATCTTCCTTAAACGCCGGAACAATCGCCCTGATTTCATCATACATCTTCTTCGTTTTTGAAGAAACTTCCCCTTGAATTTTCAAATATTCTATCGCCTGAACCACTGTTATCAATTCAATGGCGACAACTTCAAAAGTGTTTTCAATTACTTTTTTGGTGAGTAACGCTGCATTAGTTCCCATACTTACAATATCCTGATTGTCATTGTTGTTTGGAATGCTATGTACATACATTGGGTTAGAAAGTGTTTGATTTTCGGCTGTCGTGGAAACAGCTGTAAATTGCACGCCTTGCATTCCATAGTTCAGTCCTAATTCGCCAAGGTTTACAAATGGCGGAAGAATTCCATTGAGTTTTGAGTTTAGTAAGTAGTTTAACTGTCGTTCGGCAAGCATACTCATTTTAGTGACCACTAATTTTAGCTTATCCATTTCTAAAGAAATGTAATCGCCGTGAAAATTTCCGCCGTGATATACTTGTTGTTTTTCAACATCGACAATTGGGTTGTCGTTAGCCGAGTTTACTTCTTCCAAAACAATTTTCTCCACATTTTGCAGCGTATCTAACACCGGACCTAAAATCTGCGGTACACAACGTAACGAATAATATTCCTGTACTTTTTCTTCAATCACAGTATCTGTCACTTCCCCATTGTATAAGTGATGTTCGCGTTTTCGAGTTAGTTTGCTACCTTTTAGATGACTTCTCATTTGTTTAGCAATTTGCTGCTGTCCGCTATGCTTTTTAGCTTCATTTAACTCTAAAGACAAATGATCATCGTACGCTTTTACAATTTCGTTGATAGCAGAAGAGCACGACACTACCCAATTAAGTAAACGCTTTGTATAAATAGTATTCAGAATCCCTACACCAGACATAATGGATGTGCCGTTCATTAATGCCAATCCTTCGCGTAGAGCGACGGTAATCGGTTTTAAGTTTTCAGTTTTAAAAACTTTGGAAGTTGGTTTTTGCTCGCCTTTATAAATCACCTCACCTTCGCCAATCAATACCAATGAAATATGCGCCAACTGAACCAAATCGCCACTTGCCCCTACGCCACCGTGTTCATACACAACCGGAATGATATCTCTATTAATAAGCGTCGTCATTAACTCAATAACCGATGGATGCACCCCAGATTTACCAATAGCTAACGTGTTTAAGCGAGCCAACATAGCTGTTTTTACATATTTCGTTGGAATGGGATTTCCAGTTCCTGAAGCGTGACTACGTATTAAATTATACTGAAGTTGAATGCGTTTGGAATCCTCAATTTTATATTGCGCCATTGGACCGAAACCCGTATTGACACCGTAAATAATTTTATTTTCAGAGAATTCCGTTAAAAAGTCAAAACTATCCTGAACGGTCTTTAAAACCGAATCGTCAATGGATATTTCTTTTTCAGAAAAAACAACATCGTAAAAATCTTGAAGATTCAAACCTTCTTTATCTATCGCCATTTGAAATAAATTGGAAATTTTAGCAAATTATCCTGCAATAACCAACGTAATGTAGTTATTTTGGGATGTAAAATTATAATAAAAAACTATTCTTTTACCCTTATTGAATGACTGAACAAGAAGTTGACATTTTAATAATTGGCGCTGGACCTTCGGGTTCTGTTGCAGCAGCCTATTTACACCAACAAGGTTTTAATGTAAAAGTAGTAGAAAAAAGTAAGTTTCCTCGGTTTGCTATTGGTGAAAGTTTATTGCCACGATGTATGGAACATTTTAATGAAGTGGGGTTGTTAGATTGTCTTAAAGCACAAAATTTTCAAATAAAAAAAGGTGCGAGATTTTTAAAAGAAGATAAAAGCTGTCATTTCGATTTTAAAGAAAAACATACAACAGGTTGGGATTGGACCTGGCAAGTTCCGAGAGCCAAGTTTGACGAGACACTGACAAATGAACTTCAAAAGAGAGGCATTTCCATTTCTTTTGAAACTGAAGTGACAGGGATTGAATTTGATTCAGGCGGAATTTCAAAAACGACAATAAAGACTTCAGAAAAGAAAACAGATTTTATTTCAGCAAAACATATTATTGACGCTAGCGGTCCCGGGCGGGTTATTCCAAGGTTATTAAACCTTGTAAAACCTACAACATCTCAAGGGAACTCATCAATTTTTACGCATGTTAAAGACATTAATAGACCCGAAGGCAAAGAAGGCACATTAATTACCTTTGATGTGGTTACTGATGAAGCTTGGCTTTGGGTCATTCCGTTTTCTAATGGAAACACGAGTATTGGTTTTGTAGGCCCTTCAGAATTTATCGATTCTTTTTGGGGTACTCCTTCTGAAAAACTCCGGAAACTTTTAAAACTTTCAAAACATTACTATAAACGGTTTGAAAATATCGACTTTTTATTTGAGCCCAAACAATTCAGTGATTTTTCAAGTCCTATCGAATCTTTATACGGGAAAGGATATACCATCACCGGTAACAGTGCCGGTTTTTTAGACCCTGTTTTTTCTTCAGGGGTAACCTTTGCAACCGAATCTGGTTTATTAGCCGCTAAATTAACTGCCAAAAAACTACAAGGTGAAGCGGTCGATTGGAAAAAAGACTATGAAAACCATTTAAAGCAAGGGGTTTCTGTCTTTAAAACTTATGTAGATGAGTGGTATTCTGGCAACCTTCAGAAAATATTTTTTGCCGACACCATAAACCCTGAAATTAAAAAACAAATCTGCGCAGTACTGGCTGGTTATGTATGGGACACCAGCAATCCCTTTGTAAAAAATCATCAGCGGTTGGTTAAAACTCTTGCGAAAGTAATTGAAATTGAAGGTAATAGTTAAGACATAAAAAAATCCCGAACTAATGATAGTTCGGGATTCTTGTTGGCCCACTAGGGCTCGAACCTAGACTCTTCTGTACCAAAAACAGACGTGTTGCCAGTTACACCATGGGCCAATACCGTAATGCGGTTGCAAATTTAATACAAACTTTTTCTTCCGCAAATAAAAATACCAAAAAATGTTTCTTCAGTGTAAACTTTTTAAAAAAATCATAAAATAACACATTGTTTCGGTACGTTACTTAGTTTTGGTGGTTTACACTACGTATATTATTAGTAAATTCGCCACAACAAAAACCGTACGAGCTTATGGCTTCTTTTAACTTTAAAAAATGGAACCAGATTTTAGGTTGGTCCGTATTTCTTATATCCCTTATCACCTATTGGCTTACTGTAGAGCCTACCGCAAGTTTTTGGGATGCAGGTGAATATATCACCACAGCAAGTAATCTTGAAGTAGGCCATCCACCTGGAGCACCGCTTTATCAATTATTGGGGGCATTTTTCTCCATTTTTGCCATGGAAGCTTCAAATATTGCACTTACCATTAACCTTATGTCGGTTTTTGCCAGTGCTTTTACCATTTTATTTATGTTTTGGTCGCTCACTATGTTGCTTACCAATGTAGTTTCTAAACACCAAGAAATTAATAAAAGTAATTCCGTTGCTATACTGGGAAGTGCATTCATAGGATCTTTAAGCTTTGCTTTCACGGATAGTTTTTGGTTTAGTGCCGTAGAAGCCGAAGTTTATGCTTCGGCAGCATTTATAACTGCTGTCCTATTTTATTGTGCCTTACGCTGGGAGCGTGAAATGAATACTCCTCGCGGCGATCGATGGGTCATTTTAATCGCTTTTATTATTGGCCTTTCTTTCGGAATTCACTTTTTAGGCCTGCTTACCATCCCTGCTATGGGCTTTTTGTATTTCTTCAAGAATTATAAAAAAGTTACCATTAAAAATTTCATCATAGCGAATATTGTGATGGTTGCGATTTTACTGTTTATATTTAAGTTATTGCTACCAATGACGATGAAGTTTTTCAGTGCTTCGGAATTATTCTTTGTTAACAGCATAGGGCTGCCTTTCCATACAGGAACCTTGATTGCTGGTATTGTTTTTATTGCACTTTTTTATTACGGTTTACGCTATACTCGTAAGAAAAACCACACTCAGTTCAACACTTTATTACTTTGCATCCTTTTTATATTTATCGGTTTTTCAAGTTGGCTTATGCTCCCTATTCGAGCCAATGCCGGGACGGTCATTAATGAAAACAACCCTGATAACGCTCGGGAATTATTAGCATACTATAACCGTGAGCAATACCCGCAAACCCATTTATTTTACGGTCCTCTTTTTACTGAAGCATACGCTGGTTTGGACCCTGACAACCCATACAAAGATGAAAAACCGAAGTATGAAGAAGATGAAAAAGCTGGGAAGTATGTAATCGTAAACGATTATAAAAATGCATTGCAAAACACAGATGATGCACAAAAAGCATTTTTGCCTAGAATGTGGAGCGTTGAAAACAATGCTAATTATTTAGAGTTTACAGGAGGATTGGATTTTACCATAAAACCCGAATACCGAAGTGAAAAACGACTCGTACAAGAGGTAGCTAAATTTAAGCAAGCGTATAATGAAGGCTTGGTTGAAAGTAAAGACTATGATAAGTTTTTACGTGAATTTGGAATGGCGCTCAATATTGAGAAACCTTCATTTGGACAAAATCTCAAGTTTATGTTTGAGTTTCAGTTCGGTTATATGTATTGGCGTTATTTTATGTGGAATTTCGCTGGAAGACAAGACGATGTGCAAGGACAATACACAGACCTTCACGGAAACTGGCTTAGCGGAATAGACTTTATAGACGAACTCCGTTTAGGCTCACAAGACAATCTGCCTAGTGATGTGAAAAATAACAAAGCCCGAAACACCTACTTTTTCTTACCCTTAATATTAGGAATTTTAGGGGTAGTATTTCTCTTTAAAAATGATAAAAAGAAGTTCTGGGTACTGCTCATCTTTTTCCTGTTTACAGGCCTTGCCCTTAAAATATACCTCAACGAACGTCCTTTTGAACCACGGGAGCGTGACTATGCGCTTGTAGGTTCTTTCTACATATTTGCCATGTGGATTGGTTTTGGAGTCTATGCTCTTTTTGAAATGGTGAAAGAGTACCTGTCACCCAAAATTGCCATTCCGGTGGTTCTTGGTGCCACGTTATTAGCTTCACCTGTATTATTAGCCTATCAAAATTGGGATGACCATGATCGTTCAGGTCGATATACAGCTAATTCGATGGCAAAAATGTATTTAGACTCGGTTGATGAAAATGCTATTCTATTCACCATTGGGGACAATGATACGTTTGCCCTTTGGTATGCTCAAAATATAGAGGGTTACCGTCGAGATGTCCGTATTATCAATACAAGTCTCTTTCAAACCGATTGGTATATTGATGATATGAAGAAAAAGGCGTTTACCAGCGATCCTATTCCGTCGCAATTAACCCACGACAAATATCGATATGGAACCCGAGATTTTCTTTATTATCAAGAAACAAAGCAAGACACCGTCGACATTAAAACTTGGATGAATTGGGTTGCCAATGATAGTCCCGCAACACGTGTCGAACTGGAAAGTAATCAAATGGCAAATACATTCCCTTCAAAAACCATTCGTGTTCCAGTCGATAAAGAAGCGGTATTGCGTAACGGTATTGTTCCGCAGGAAGATGCTGATAAAATTGTAGATGAAATTTTTATTCAGCTAAAAGGAAATGTTATTTACAAAAACCGAATGATGATGTTGGATATTATCGCAAATAACGATTGGGAACGTCCTATTTACTTTAGCGGCGGTGCTTTTGGTGACGATGATTATTTATGGATGAAAGATTACCTGCAGTTAGATGGTGTTGTTTATAAATTAGTTCCCATTAGAACACCCGTAAACCCAAGAAACCCATTTGATATGGGCCGTGTTGATACCGATAAAATGTATGATATCGTTATGAACTGGGATTGGGGTAATAGCGGAAGTCCAGACATATATCACGACACCGAAACTAGAAGAAACGGTATCACGTACCGAAGCAACTTAGCGCGTTTAGCCGAAAGTTTAATTAATGAAGGCAAAAAAGAAAAAGCTGAAGATGTTTTAGACTTGGCAATGGAAAAAATGCCAGTTAAGTATTTTGAATATTACTCGCTACTAGAACCTTTTGTTTTAGGGTATTACGAAGTAGATAAACCTGAAAAGGCCCGTGAATTATATGAGAAAGTTTCAGAAAAATATCAAGAAAATTTACTCTATTACAGCGGAATGAAAGTTAAAAGACAATACGCTATTGCCGATGAAATTATCAGCGATATGGAGCGCTATCGTGGCCTTGTAGATATTATAATCGTTTATGATGATGAAGCTTTTGCAAAAGAAGAAGCATCTAAATTCAATGATTATTTAAAACTGTTCCGTCATTTTTACAATGAGAATGAAGGTGTTGATGTTGAGAAAGACCTTCAGGAAAAAGAATCTATCCAGATAATGGCAGATTCAGTTCCCGATGATATTCTAAATGAAGCGATAGAAGAATAAAATAGTGAAACTGCGTCTGGTTACAGTGCCCAAATTTGTGCAACGGATTTATCCGAAGCGAATTTGGGCATTGCCAAATAATGACAAGAAAGTTTATTTAACTTTTGACGACGGCCCCATCCCCGAAGTTACCCTATGGGTGTTAGACACATTAAAACAATACAATGCCAAAGCGACTTTCTTTTGCATTGGCGACAACATAAAAAAACATCCTGATATTTTTAACCGAATCCTTACTGAAGGCCATTCGGTAGGTAACCATACCTTTAATCATTTAAATGGCTGGGAAACCAAAACTTCAGAATACATTAAAAATGTTGAAAAGTGTGAAACCTATTTAGATCAAACCACTAAGTTATTTCGACCACCTTATGGAAAAATAACTTCAAAGCAGTCTAAAATTCTTCAGCAAAGAGGATATAAAATTATTATGTGGAGCGTGTTGAGTTATGATTACGATGCTTCTGTATCTGAAGAAAAATGCCTTCAAAACGTATTACAAAACATACAACCCGGAAGCATTATAGTGTTTCACGATAGCTTAAAAGCAGAAAAAAACCTTCGGCAGGTGTTGCCGAAGGTTTTAAGTTGGTTAAATAAATTAGAATATAGCTTTGATTTCTTTTAAATATAATTTTCTTCAATTAAAATTTAAAAAAAACTGTTTGTTACTATAAAAATTTATTTAGTCTCATTAATTCAAAGTTAAACTAAGTGAGTATGCCCTTACAATGTTTCTATTTCCAGAAATTAATTGCCCAAACACCCTTATATAATCGCCAGGATTCAATATTATAGTTCCAGAAATTGGTATTGCACGCACATCTGTATTATCAACTTCTTCATATACTTCTGTTCCTAATGGAATACTTATTGAGTTTCCAGAACTATCATATCTTCTTAAATAAAAAGCATGTATAGAGCTATTTCCTGAACCTTCTGTAGATTGATAAGAGAGACTACCGTTTACATTAAAGGTTCTAGTTTTACTTCCGTTATATTGAAGAATATTATCACTTAGGGAATTAGCGGTGTCCGACATTCTAAATAAGTTACTAGAATCTGTAGTACCAGCTATAGCTGAGGCGCCACTTATATTAAATGTTGGATTACTAGAAGTTGAGTTTCTTTGAATATAAATTGTTCCAGTAGCTACACCATCGCTCTCACTTGGAATTCCTGGGCATTCTACAGCCCAATCATTTGTAAAGTTATATCCCGTATATGGAGAGTTTCCATTAATATAATTACCTCCTCCTGAAAATACAACACTTCTCATTACGGCATCTCCAATTATACTTGTTATTCCTGTAATATCTACAGCTGCTGTAGCCCCAACTACTTGAGAAAATCCACTAATTTTTTGGATTAAATTAAATGTTCCAGTATAAGTTTCATAAATACCCCCATTACTATCCCGCCAAGCTTGATTATTCAATAACAAATTATCAATATTAGAATATGTTATTCCATTTGAATTACCAACAAATTGAACAATATTTGAAAAATAAGTACCTACATTCGAAATTGTACCCACACTACCCATATTGGCAATAATTGTATTTTGAATAAGTAAAAGATTTCCTCCCGTAATATTAAAAGCTGTTCCGCCTGTAATAGTAACATTTCTAATAGCACCCCCAGTACTTCCAGTGAACACTGTATTAGAAGAAACCAAAATATCTTCATTTGCATCTAACCCAGAAACATAAGCGTTATTCAAGTCAATTGAGTCGACTCCTAAATTAATTGTACCATTTATTTCGTAGTAAGTATTTTCATCTAACGTTATTGTACCGCCAGAGGGAGTTGGCAAATCTGCTTTACTTTTAACAAGAACGTAATTATCTCGTTCAACACTATTTGTAAGTAATTTTACCCAAGTACTTCCAGTGGTATCATAATAGTAAAAAGCATCTTCATCGGTATCAAACACCAATAGACCTTCTGCTGGACTAGCAATCGCATTTCGATCAGCCGTATCCATTCTAGGAGCTAGTAGTCCTTGCGAGTCAGATTGAATATCTAACATAGAAGAAGGGTCGGGGTTTGTTGTACCTATTCCTACTTGTGCATAAGAGAAACTGGTAAACAATATGCTTAGAAAGAGTAATTTAATGTGTTTCATAACTTTGGGAATTTGTAAGGTTATAGAAATTTTGGGCGCGAATATATGTTATTCGTCTTATAAAATAGGCATTTTATCCGTTAAAAAGAAATAAAACTATTTTATTGTAGGTGTTAAATAAAACTTTAACATCCATTTTAGATTTTACATCTTTTTTTAAGAAACCTTAATGATGAGGTAACCTTATAATACATAAACACTTATAATTTTGATTTTGAGAAGAAACCTCTTTTCACCAATAAAAATTGAACCGCTTTTGAGGAGGAGCGGTTCTTTTATTTGTTAAATTTTTGATAAATAAAAACCAGCCAGATAAAGCTTACGTACCTATTGATAAGTGTACATAACCATTTGGTTATTTTGCACTATAAATTCATATAAAAGCCGTTTTTGAGGAAGGACGGCTTTTATTTTTTTATGGAAACTACCTATTTGTGAAGTCTTCTTTTTACTTTTGAAGGAAACACAATTCTTCAATCCATGTCTGACAAAAAACGCCTGTTCCTTCTAGATGCTTACGCTTTAATATTTCGAGGCTACTATGCCTTTATAAAAAACCCACGTATCAACTCAAAAGGGCAAGATACCTCTGCCATTATGGGTTTTACTAATTCACTGTTCGATGTTATCCGTCGTGAAAAACCAGACCATCTCGCCGTTTGTTTTGATAAGGACGGAAGCAAGGAACGAAAAGAAATGTATCCCGAATACAAGGCTAATCGTGACGAAACACCAGATGTTATAAGACAATCCATCCCCATTATTAAAGACATTATCAAAGCGATGCACATTCCGTGTGTTGAAATTTCTGGCATGGAAGCAGATGATATCATTGGTACGTTGGCAAAACAAGCTGAAAAAGAGAACTACCAAGTATTTATGGTAACACCCGATAAAGATTTTGGGCAATTGGTTTCAGAAAATATTTTTATGTACCGTCCAGCTAGAATGGGGAACGCCATTGAAATCTGGGGAATTCCTGAAATACAAAAGCGATTTGGCGTAGAGCGCCCAGAGCAGGTGATTGATTACCTGGGAATGATGGGCGATGCGAGTGACAACATTCCTGGATTACCAGGTGTAGGAGATAAAACTGCTAAAAAATTTATCGCAAAATATGATTCTATGGAAGGCTTGCTGGAGAACACCGACCAGCTAAAAGGAAAGATGAAAGAAAAAGTAATTGCCAATGCTGAGTTAGGACGGCTTTCTAGAAAACTGGCCACTATTTTTACTGATTGTGACGTAACATTTAATGAAAAAGACTATGAACTTTCCATGCCTGATTCTGAAAAGGTGCAAGAAATTTTTGAAGAACTTGAGTTCAGGAGACTTCGTGATCAATTTATAAAGCTTTTTTCTTCGGAAGAAACCCAAGAAGAATCAACTAAAGTATCCAATACTGAAACAGCTAAAAAAACAGCACAACCTGCTGGAACTGGACAATTTTCATTATTTGGAGGTGATGGAGAAGCATCGGCAGATGTTGAAAAATACAACTCTCGAAAAACCATAAAAGACACCGAACATTTTTACCAAACCATTCAACCAGGAATGGGCACTAAGTTGTTTCTTCAGAATTTAATGAAACAAAAAAGTGTGTGCTTCGACACGGAAACTACAGGTTTAAACCCTTTAACTGCTGAATTGGTCGGGATTGCTTTTTCATGGGAAACTGGAAAAGGTTTTTATATTCCTTTTCCGGAAGATAAAGACGAAGCACAAAAAATCATCGAAGAATTACGCCCATTCTTTGAAGCCGAAGACATTGAGAAAATAGGTCAGAATTTAAAATATGATATTAAAGTACTGGCAAAATATAATGTAGAAGTAAAAGGAAAACTGTTCGATACGATGTTGGCACATTACCTCATCAATCCCGATATGCGCCACAATATGGATGTCTTGGCAGAAACCTACCTCAACTACACACCCGTTTCGATTACTGAATTGATTGGCAAAAAAGGGAAAAATCAAAAATCGATGCGCGATGTTCCCGTAGAAGACCAAACGGAATATGCAGTGGAAGATGCTGATATTACACTTCAGTTAAAAGAACATTTTGAAAAAGAATTGGGCGATGCAAACACCCAAGAACTGTTTGATGACATTGAAATTCCACTACTTCGGGTGTTGGCCGATATGGAATTGGAAGGAATTAAATTAGATAAAGATTATTTAGCGAGCCTTTCCGAAGCACTCAACAACGATATTGATCGCCTAGAAAAAGAGATTTATGAAGAAGCGGGAGAAGAATTCAATATTGCTTCACCAAAGCAATTGGGTGATATTCTCTTCGGAAAATTGAAATTGGTCGATAAACCGAAAAAAACCAAAACCGGACAGTTTTCTACTGCAGAAGATGTGCTTTCCTATTTGGCTAAAGACCATAAAATAATTAGAGATGTATTAGAATATCGTGGTTTGGCAAAATTAAAGAGCACGTATGTAGACGCATTACCAGAACAAGTTGAAGAAAGCACCGGTCGCGTCCACACCGATTATATGCAAACCGTTGCCGCAACTGGGCGATTGAGTAGTAACAACCCGAACCTTCAAAACATCCCAATTAGAACAGAGCGTGGACGCCAAGTAAGAAAGGCTTTTGTTCCTCGGGATAAAGATTACACCTTGTTGGCTGCAGATTACTCTCAAATTGAACTGCGCATCATCGCCGCTTTAAGCGAAGAAGACACGATGATAGAAGCGTTTAAAAACGGCGAGGATATTCACGCTTCTACCGCTGCCAAAGTTTTTAACGTCCCAATTGATAAAGTTACTCGCGAACAACGTAGCAATGCTAAAACTGTGAATTTTGGGATTATTTACGGCGTTTCTGCCTTCGGATTAAGTAATCAAACCGATTTATCTCGAAAAGAATCGAAGGAATTAATCGACACTTACTACAAAACTTATCCAAAACTTCGAAATTATATGAGCGAGTTGGTCGATTTTGCCCGTGATAATGGTTATGTACAAACGGTTTTGGGAAGGCGTAGATATTTAAACGGCATCAACGGAAGCAACGCCATAGTACGTGGCGCAGCAGAACGAAATGCAGTGAACGCACCTATACAAGGTAGCGCTGCGGACATTATTAAGTTAGCGATGATTAATATCCACAAAAAAATTACAGAAGCCAAATACAAAAGTAAAATGTTGCTTCAGGTTCATGATGAATTGGTGTTCGATGTCTACAAACCCGAATTGGATGAGCTCCAAAAACTCATTAAAACTGAAATGGAAAACGCCTATACCATGAAAGTTCCCTTAGATGTTGAAATTGGATTGGGTGATAATTGGTTGGAAGCACATTAATAACGGTAGGCTTCATAGATTATAACTAGCCCTTCGTCATCACCATCATCCAGATACGAATCTACATTTAAAGTAAAACCATCTGCATTAAAAGAGGTTAACGTTGCTGATGTAATTCCATATTGTGATGCACTTGTACTTCCATTTTGGTCTGCATATCGCACTCCAATGCAATGACTATCAGAAGCATATCTAGAAATATCGTTAATCGAATTACCTGATCCCCCAATATATATTACTTGCTGAACTGTGGTTCCATTATCATCTCTAACAAACCCCCTCATACTACCAAAAACATTTTCAACCCTATCAACATTATTACCAACCTCATTATCATTATCAAGGTTATTGGCTTCTACATTGGCATAGCCTGTAAATGTAACTTGTCTCGGTTGAAAAGGTATAGTTGAAACATCAATATTCCCTGCTGCATCCATATTTGAACTATTTATAATAAACGTACCTACATATACACTTGGAGTTGTATCTATTAGTTGTCTCCATTCAGTTCCATCCCAATAATAAAATCCAGCTGGGGATAATCCTCTTGTGCCATCATTATAAACCAATGTACTTACCACAGGGTCTCCTCCTCCATCGGGATTTGTAACAGTTGTCACATCACCAGTAGAGGTAAGTGCAACTCTTGGTATTAATATTCCGCTATCTGTAGAAGTAACATCTAGCGCAGCTTCGGGACTAGTGTTAGAAATTCCAACTTGCGCATTAGCAGAAATTGCTAGGATTAAAAAGCAAGAAATTGTGAGGAGTATTTTTCGAAACATAATTAAGGTTTTTTTGCAAAACTTATAATATGTAACGAAATAACCTACAATATGGTTTTTATTAAGACTTACTTTTCGACAAGCTACTTTTTCTATCTTTAAAAAGCATTTTTACAGTACAAACCGATAGGTTGCCTTAATCAAAAAGGTATTTTGGGGTCGTTTTCTAAATAATTGATTGTCTACAATTTTATTAAAATCGTTCATAGAATCACCCAAACCATTGATGTCTTGCGACCATACAAAGAAAACTTCAGAACCTGGAATATATTCCCAACGCAATACTAAATTAGAGCGAAATTGTACAAATGCAAAATCTGGGTTTCCAAAAGAATAGTCAGTTATGCCGTCTCGGTTTTCATCTACCAAGTAGCTATCTTCTTCAAAAGATATTTGATTGGCATCATACAAAGTCACGCGATCACTTAAGCTCTTAGCAATAGGATTATTTACATAATTGAAATTTCTATATTTTCCCCGAGCAATAAAAGGTTGGCCATAATACTGAATCGTCAAATTAGGGTTAATCGTATAATTTACCCGAAGCGTTGTACTTATAGTTTCTTGATCAATTTCGCCTGTAACGTAGCGTTTGCCTCCAGCAAATTCTACTTGATCTACATATTGCGTTTTATCGGGTCTTGATTCATATTTAGTAGTCATAGAAAGGCTTAAGGCATTTAATGGCTGATAATTAAGCCGAAGTTCATACCGTGTGAAGGAATAATTCTTCTCCGTAGCTTGTCCGTAAACATAACCTACCGTAGTATTGAATTTTTTCCGGCTATCGGTGCCAACATATAAAAAACCTAAATGATCGCCATTTCTTCTAAATCTTGGTCCTCCGCGCAATTCAGAATTATCAAATCGTGCAGCATTATTTTCAGAACCACCTTCAGCAAACCAATTGTTTTTAAAATTAACAAAACCTACCAATTGGTAATAAAAACTGTTGTAGTTTCCTTCAAAATCATAATTTAAGGACTGATACGCTCTAATATTTGCTCTTCTATACCAGCTAGTAGGTTTATTAAAAACACGAGTTGCGCCAGCATACTGATTAATATTATCTGCTTGTCGTAAAAACCCTATATCGTTTAATTCTAATTCTGGCGACCGCCAAGAACCACCTAAATTATAGCGCCAGTTTCCACCACCGCTTTTTCCATATTCAAATTGCCCACCAGTTCCTGTTAAGGATGTTCTTGTGCTATCGACTGAAACGTGACTGGCATCTACCCTTTGAAATAAATGAACTATCGAGCGTTGGGTTCTTTCTATTGCCTCTTCACTTCCATTCACCTGACTTAAAAACGCCTTTCCTTCCACATAATAATTTCTATCATTCCAATTATGTTTAAAATCCAGTCCGCCAGAATATGCATTCTTATGTAAAAAATCTAAATTATCCTCTAAATTGCGGTTGGTCGCTGTAAATATTCCTCCTATATAGGTGTTTCGATCATTAAAATCTTTTTGTAATCTTCCTACCATATAATTGGTCAATGGTTCTACTAAGACTTCTTCTTCAGACCCATCTTCGTTTACAACATCGGCATATTCTTTGGCGGTAACACTCTCCAACACCCCTATTGACCATCCATCTTTTGTTTTTCCACTAAATTTTGCAGCACCTAAAATGGTTGAGTTTTGAGGTTGATCCACATAAGCAGTTGTAGGGCCAAACGCAGAACCCTGTGGACTTCTACCTATTCTTCGGGAAAAGAATAGATTGTCAGAATTTCCACTAATATTATAATCGAAAATATTTTTGTTCTCTACAAAGAAAGGGCGCCGTTCTTGGAAAAATATCTCAAACCCATCCAAAGCTATGGCTCCCGGGTCGGCATCCACTTGACCAAAGTCTGGATTTATGGTGGCATCTAACGTAAGGTCGTTAGTTATACCGATTTTAGCATCCAATCCTGCTGTAAAACGGGTATCACTTCCATCTCTAAAAGGGTTTCCAACTTCTTCTTCGTAGGTGTTTAATTTAGTTAGGGCATAGGGTTGTATTTCTAACTGTTTTTGCGGTTTTATACCTTTAATTCCGCGTAATTCACCAAACTCACTCACCCAACCCGGTGCATTTACATCTACAGGTTGCCATAGGGAACGCTCTTCTTTTCTGAAATATCTTCTAGTAGATTGTATTCCCCAAATTTGTTCCTCTGCATTTCCAAATCGTAACTGACTTAAAGGAATTCGCATTTCAGCAGTCCATCCTTCGCTATCAATCTGAGTTTTTACATACCAAATTGGGTTCCAGCTGCCATCCCAATTGTTTCCGTTATTTGAAATAAACTCATCCCCTTTTACACCCGCAGCTGTGATAGTGAACGAAAAGCCCGTTCTATTGTCATTATAACTATCAATGTTTAATTCTACCCAATCGCCTTCAAAACCATCCCTACGGGAAAGCCTTTTTACTATTCCCTCCGGTTCAGCATCATAACATCTAAAAGCAACATATAGGTTTTTGGCGTCATAGACTATTTTCATTTTCGTCTGTTCGGTTGGCGGTGTGCCGTTATCTGGCTGGTTTTCTACATAGTCTGTTGTCCATTCTACTTTGTCCCAAACTTTTTCGTCTATTGTTCCGTCAATTGTTGGGGCTGCTTCACTGCCAATTGATTGAGTGGTGTAGCTTCTTTTTTTAGAGTTAGTTTCAGTCGTTTCAGGATCTATTTCAGTTTGAGATTGAAGTGAAATAGTGGCACATATACTTAGTATGAAGAATAAAAAATTCTTAAGCATGGTCGGTTAGTTTCTTTAATAGACTTATTCTTCAGTAGAATGTGACACTATTTTGTTGCTTTAAGGTTTTTTTAACAATTCAGAAATATTAAAATCATCCTCTCAAATATGGTATCTTTAAGGTTTAAAATGTTGCTATGCGAAAACTGATTTCAAAAAAGAAACCCGCCTACGAAATTACCGATGCCTTGTCCAATTACTTAACCAAACACGGCCGAAACAGTAAGATCACGATTTATTATGACGATTTGCTCCGGTTTCAAGGTTCGGTTTCCATATACGACAAACACGGGAACGATACACTTTGGATTAGTGTGTATTATTCTGAATTTGAACGTGAAGAAATAGATGCCAGCTTAAAACGAATGTATTCTATTTTACATTCAGATGGTAGCGATAGTTTATTGCCTTACCTTAGTATAGATAGTATCGATTTTTGCACCTTCGGAAATTCAAAACCATTTCGTGTTAAGGTTAGAAACATTTTAAACGACAACTATTTATTTCTCTATATTAAAAAAGCCGATGCTTCACGTATTTATGGGCTAGAACTGGAACATCTGCTTTCACCTAACCATATCAACTTTTTAGTACACGGTAATACGTTGATTGAAGAACACATTTCAGGAATTCCCGGTGATGACTTTATTGAAAACGAATTGGCGAAATGTTCCGAGCAACAAAAAAAAGAGATTGCCAAAGAGTTTGTAAAATTTAACGAGCGCTGTTTTGTGAGGTTGTTGGGCGATATGCGTTCATACAATTATGTAATGGTCCTCACCCATGATTTTGATAGAATTCAATATAGAATCCGTGCTATCGATTTTGACCAACAAAGTTATGAAGGCAATGCCAAGGTTTATAAACCTCAGTTTTTAAAAGAAAATAACGAATTGGTGAAAATGACAATGGGTTTATTGCAAGAAGAATCCATAGAGCAGTACAAACGAGAAGAACGTTCTTTATTGGCAAAACGAGCTGTAAGTGAACAAAGTCGATTAAAAGAAATCATGGACTGTATGAACAGCGACACGATCTCACCCCCTGAAAAGATAAATCAATTAAAAAAAGATCTTTTTAAACTAACAGGCGATGTCAACTTTAAAAAGTCGAAAAACATGGGCGAAATTTTGCAAAGCGCCCTCGATTTTATTGTCCGGAATTACAAAAACGAAAACCCATATTATATTTCGTAAATATTTCAGAAAAATCAGTTAAAAATTATTATGCGTGCATAGTATTTTTTATCTTTAGCAGCATTTTAGTTTTTCAGAAAAAAGTCATACAACATCATGGATATTAAAAAAGTATTAGTTGCCAACCGCGGAGAAATTGCCATACGTGTTTTTAGAGCGTGTACCGAGATAAATTTAACAACTGTTGCCGTTTACACCTATGAAGACCGCTACTCGCAACATCGTTACAAAGCCGATGAAGCCTACCAAATTGGAAAGGACGACGAGCCGTTAAAACCTTATTTAAATGGCGATGAAATTATTGCTTTGGCAAAAGCGAAAGGCGTCGATGCCATCCATCCTGGTTATGGTTTTTTATCTGAAAATTCTGAATTCGCTCGTAAATGTGCCGAAGCTGGGGTCATATTTATTGGTCCAGATCCAAAAGTAATGGATGCCTTGGGTGATAAAATTACAGCCAAAAAAATTGCTGAAAAGTGCAAGGTACCAACCATTAAAAGTAACGCAAAAGACCTTACTTCTTTAAAGATTGCCCTTTCTGAAGCTTCAACTATTGGATATCCAGTTATGTTGAAAGCTGCTTCAGGTGGCGGTGGTCGTGGCATGCGTATTATAAGAAATGATAACGACTTAAAAAATAATTTTGAGTCTGCTCAAAGTGAAGCTGGGAATGCCTTTGGCGACGACACCATGTTTTTAGAAAAATATGTAGAAGAACCTAAGCATTTAGAAGTTCAAATCGTCGCCGACAACCACGGAAATATCCGTCATTTGTACGAGCGTGATTGCTCTGTACAGCGCCGTCATCAAAAAGTGGTTGAAGTGGCTCCTTCTTATAATGTTTCAGAAAAAGTAAAACAATCGCTTTACAAATATGCCGTTTCTATTGCCGAAGAAGTAAGCTATAATAATGTAGGGACAGTAGAATTTTTAGTAGATAAAAATGACAATGTGTTCTTTATCGAGGTAAACCCACGTATTCAGGTAGAACATACAGTTACCGAAATGGTAACGGGAATTGACTTGATTAAATCTCAAATTTTTATTGCCGGTGGTTATAAACTTTCGGATAAGCAAATTAAAATTTACGATCAAGACTCGCTTAAAACCTACGGTTTTGCACTGCAATGTAGATTAACGACTGAAGATCCTACCAATAATTTTACACCAGATTATGGCACGATTACCACCTACCGAAGTGCTTCGGGGATGGGAATTCGCTTAGATGCTGGAAGTATTTACCAGTCGTACAGTATTAGTCCTTTTTTCGATTCGATGTTGGTAAAAGTTTCAGCACATGGTAGAACGTTGGATGGCGCAGTCCGGAAAATGGTTAGAGCATTAAAAGAGTTTAGAATTCGTGGTGTAAAAACCAATATTCACTTTCTTCAAAATGTCATTCAACACGACACCTTTAAAGAAGGAGCGGCGACGGTTAACTTTATTGGCAATACACCTTCCTTATTCGATGTAAAATTACCACAAGACAGAACCACAAAAATCACCAATTATTTAGGGGAGGTCATTGTAAACGGAAATCCCGATGTAAAGTTTATTGACGAGAATAAAAAATTCAGAAATCCTACTATCCCTATTTATAGTCCTGCAGAGAAATTCCCAAAAGGCACAAAAGATATGCTTACCGAAATGGGGCCGGAAAAATTCTGTGCGTGGCTAAAAGACGAAAAGAAAATACATTATACCGATACGACTATTCGTGATGCGCACCAATCATTGTTGGCAACACGTATGCGAACGTACGATATGCTAAAAGTAGCGGAAAGTTATGCTAAAAATCACCCAAACACCTTTAGTATTGAAATGTGGGGCGGCGCTACCTTCGATGTCTGTATGCGCTTTTTAAACGAAAGTCCGTGGACGCGTTTACGGGAATTAAGGGAGCGCATGCCTAATATTCTATTCCAAATGTTACTTCGAGGCAGTAACGGCGTAGGCTACAAAGCCTATCCAGATAACTTAATTGAAAAGTTTGTAGAAAAATCGTGGGAAAACGGTGTGGATCTTTTCAGAATATTCGATTCCTTAAATTGGGTGAAAGCGATGGAACCGAGCATTAACTATGTTCGAAACAAAACTGACGGAATTGCAGAAGCAGCCATAAGTTATACCGGAGATATTCTAGATCCTGATGAAAGCAAATACACCCTAAAATACTATACACAACTAGCAAAAGACTTAGAAAATGCCGGTGCGCATATGATTGCCATTAAAGACATGGCCGGTTTATTGAAACCGTATGCCGCAACCGAATTGGTTTCAGCTTTAAAAGATACGGTGAACATCCCGTTGCATTTGCACACACACGATACTTCTTCAATCCAATCGGCTACTTATTTAAAAGCCATTGAAGCGGGTGTAGATGTAGTTGATGTTGCATTGGGTGGTTTATCTGGTTTAACATCGCAGCCTAATTTTAACTCAGTAGTCGAAATGATGAAACGCCACAAACGCGCTCACGATTATGATATTAAAAAGCTTAATGAATTTTCTAATTATTGGGAAGACACCCGCGAGGTATATTATCCGTTTGAGTCTGGTCTAAAAGCAGGAACGGCCGAAGTGTATCAACACGAAATACCGGGTGGGCAGTATTCCAATTTACGTCCGCAAGCGGAAGCGCTAGGACTTGCTGATCGGTTCCACGAAGTGACCAAAATGTATGAGCAGGTAAATGATCTCTTCGGAAATTTGGTAAAAGTAACCCCAAGTAGTAAAGTGGTGGGCGATATGGCCATCTTTATGGTCACGAACGATTTAACGCCTGAAGATGTGATGCAACGCGGAAATGAAATCTCGTTCCCAGAGTCGGTTATCAATTTCTTTAAAGGTGATTTGGGGCAACCGTTAGGAGGTTTTCCAAAAGAGCTTCAAAAAATTATTTTAAGAAATGCTGACCCTTACACCGATAGGCCTAACGCACATTTGGAGCCTATTGATTTTGATACAGAATATGCTGCGTTCCGTAAAAAATTTCAGAAAGGATTCAGTCGTCCTATTGAATTTGAAGACTTTCTATCCTACAGCTTATACCCACGTGTTTTTGAACAAGCACACGAAAAGTATAAACTCTATGGAAATTTAGCCATTCTTCCTACGAAAAATTTCTTCTACGGAATGAAACTGCGCGAAGAAGCTATTATTGAACTGGAAGAAGGAAAAACAATCATCGTAAAACTGCTTTCAGTAGGAATACCGAATGATGAAGGAATACGGATTGTGTTCTTTTCGGTTAACGGTGAAAACCGCTTTGTGGAAATTAAAGACAAATCCATAAAAGTAGAAAAGGAAGTTCATATTCCAGCAGACCCAGAAGATGCTAACCAATACGGTGCACCACTTCAAGGAATGTTGTATAAAATGCTCGTTAAAAAAGGACAAGAAATCGAGGAAAACGAACCCTTATTTGTTATTGAAGCGATGAAAATGGAAACTACCGTTACAGCCAACAAAGCTGGGAAAGTAAAATCCATCACATTAAAGCCAGGCACTATGTTAATGAAAGGTGATTTAGTGGTCACAGTTGATTAATTTTTCTGAAACACTAAGTCATAGATTTTTAGAACCTAAAAAATTAAAACCTTGGGTGTTGTTTTTCAAATAAATAATAGTACATTTGCACCCCGATTTATCCAAAAGAAGGAATGTTTAACCTGTTAGTAGGTGAATGCTAACAGAAAAATTATTAAAAGTGGATACACTAAGTTATAAAACAATTTCAGCAAACAGCGCTACTGTAAACAAAGAGTGGTTGCATGTTGATGCTGATGGACAAACGCTTGGCCGCATGGCCAGTAAAGTAGCAAAAATGCTACGTGGCAAGCACAAGCCTAATTTTACTCCTCACGTAGATTGTGGAGACAACGTTGTTATTACCAATGCAAGCAAAATTGTATTGACTGGAAATAAGTGGACCGAAAAACAATACATTCGTCACACAGGATATCCAGGTGGGCAACGTAGCTTAACTGCAGAAGAACTATACGGTAAGGATCCTGCGAGAGTAGTGGAAAAAGCTGTAAAAGGGATGTTGCCTAAAAATAAGTTAGGTGCAGAACTTTTCAGAAACCTTAAAGTATATGCAGGTGCTGAGCACGACCAAGAGGCACAAAAACCAAAAACCATTAACCTTAACGATATCAAGTAATGGAAGTTATTCACAAAATAGGAAGAAGAAAAACCGCTGTTGCGCGTGTGTACCTTTCTGATGGAAAAGGAAATATCACCATCAACAAACGTGATATGGAAAAGTACTTTACCACAGGTACATTACAATATAAAGTTAAACAAGCTCTTATGTTAACTGAAAACGACAAGAATTTTGACATTTCAGTAAACGTATTTGGAGGAGGAATCACTGGACAAGCTGAAGCTATCCGTTTGGCCTTATCTAGAGCTATGTGTGAGCTTAATGAAGAAAACAGAAGTATTTTAAAACCAGAAGGTTTATTAACCAGAGATCCAAGAATGGTTGAGCGTAAGAAATTCGGACAGAAGAAAGCGCGTAAGAAATTCCAATTCTCAAAACGTTAATACAACCGTGCCATTGGTTTCAATGGCACATCAGTTCATATTATATTTATTATTTAACAAGCTGTTATTCCGTATGTCGCGGAAGTTAGTTTAGCATCTAAACCAAGTCCTAGTACAGGAAAGGTTGCTATCTAAACAGGAACGTAAACTAAAACAAAATGGCAGACAACAAAGAAGTTAAGTCGTTACTTGACGCAGGTGTACACTTTGGTCACCTAACCCGTAAATGGAACCCGAACATGGCACCATATATCTATATGGAGCGTAACGGGATTCACATTATCAACCTTTACAAAACAGCTGCAAAACTTGATGAAGCTAACGAAGCTTTAAAGAAAATTGCAGCCAGCGGAAGAAAAATTCTTTTCGTAGCTACTAAAAAGCAAGCTAAAGACATCGTTTCAGAAAAAGCGAGCGAAGCTAAAATGCCATACATTACCGAGCGTTGGCCTGGTGGTATGCTTACCAACTTCGTAACCATTAGAAGAGCCGTTAAAAAAATGGCATCTATTGATCGTATGAAGCAAGATGGAACTTTCAACACGCTTTCTAAAAAAGAACGTTTACAAGTAGACCGTCTTCGTGCTAAGCTTGAGAAAAACTTAGGTTCTATTAGCGATATGAGCCGTCTTCCAGGAGCGTTGTTCATTGTAGACACTACTCGTGAGCACATTGCTGTAAAAGAAGCTCAAAAATTAAACATTCCAATTTTTGCAATGGTGGATACCAACAGTGATCCACGTGAGATTGATTATGCTATTCCATCGAATGATGATGCATCTAAATCTATTGAAAAGATTGTTGGTAAAGTTTCTGAAGCGGTAATTGAAGGTCTTGCAGAGCGCAAAGCTGGAAAAGAAAAGAGCGAAGAAGAAAAAGCAGCTAAGAAAGCCAAAAAAGAAGCAAAGAAAGAAAAAGAGGCTAAAGAAAAGAAAGCTGATAAAAAAGAGGTTCCTTCTAAAGACAAAGAAGACAAAAAAGCAATGAAAGAGGCTAAAAAGCCTGTGAAATTGGAGTCTAAAGAAGAAACTTTAGAGAAAGCAACAAAAGAAGAAGAATAAAATAACCCATTGTTAATACAAATTTGCCGTTTGGTTATTTTCTTTGCTGAAAATCAATTAAACGGCTTTTTTACTAATACATTAAAAACGTTATAAAGATGGCTAAAATAACCGCCGCAGAAGTAAATAAATTAAGAAAAGCAACCGGTGCTGGTATGATGGACTGTAAAAAGGCATTAGTAGAGGCAGATGGTGATTTTGACAAAGCAATTGAAATCCTTCGTAAAAAAGGACAGAAAATTGCTGCAAAAAGAGCTGACCGTGACTCAAGCGAAGGTGCTGTAATTGCTAAAGTAAACAGCGATAATAGTAGAGGTGTAATTGTGTCTCTTAACTGTGAGACTGACTTTGTTGCTAAAAACGATGATTTCGTAAAATTAGCAAACGATTTTGCTGAGTTAGCTTTAAACACTTCATCTAAAGATGAATTTTTAGCTGCAGATTACAACGGAATAACCGTTCAAGAAAAATTGACAGAGCAAACTGGTGTAATTGGTGAGAAAATCGAGATTGGTGCATATAAAACATTAGAAGCTCCATTTGTAGGCTCTTACATTCACGCTGGTAACAAGATTGCTGTTTTAACAGGTCTTTCTAAAAATGCTGATGGCGCGGAAGAAGTTGCTAAAGATGTTTCTATGCAAGCTGCAGCAATGAACCCAGTTGCTTTAAACGAAGAAGGTGTTGATCAATCTACGATTGATAAAGAAATCGAGATTGCTAAAGATCAATTACGTCAAGAAGGCAAGCCAGAAGAAATGTTAGACAACATTGCTAAAGGAAAAATTAAGCGTTTCTTTAAGGATAACACTTTAGTAAACCAAGCGTTTATTAAGGACAGCAAACAAAGCGTTGCACAATATGTAAAAACATTGGGTGATGTAGAGGTTATAGCTTTTGAACGTGTTTCTTTAGACTAAGCAAAGACACAAAACAATTAAAAAGAGGTTTCAGCGAACAGTTGAAACCTCTTTTTTTTATATTAACCAAACATTACTTCTTCACAATCTTTCTAGAAACAGTTTTTCCTTCCGAAGTAATAAAAGCTAAATACAACCCGCTTTTTAATGCTTCGGTGTTGATTTCTATTTTTCTTTCTCCTGAAATTTGCTGCAAAACGTTTCTGCCCAACATATCATATATTTCAACTTTATCCACAATAGCATCGCTTTCAATAAAAACGCTTTCTGAAGCAGGGTTTGGATAGATACTAAAAATTTCAGCAGCAGCATTTTCAATTCCTAAACTAGTATTTATACCAAAAATAGTTTCATACATACTTCCGTAAAATTCCGCCGTTATAGTATAAACACCATCTTGCCATGTATTATCTGTAGGGAAAATCCATTCTGCATAGGCTCCCGTATAATTAGGCCAAGGTGAAGTAAAGTCATAATCGTATAAGACAGAACCATCTGGTTTGGTCACCGTTATATGAGTGTTGTCATCTGTGCTTATATCTCTAAAGAATATTCGAAAAACTACCTCTTCTCCGGGTTCAAAATTCAACTCTTCATAGGTCTTTTCCACTACCCCACACTCTGCATCAAAATTTGGCGAGTTGTGAGTTGAAATGTGATTAATTTCAGGCACATAATAATTGGGTTGTTCTGCCCACCAGCTAGAAGGGTTCATATCATTACAAGGTCCTTCATAAGGATCAATTAAATTATCATTGGCATCATACACTTCAAAATGCAAATGCGGAATAGTACTACTTCCCGAACTTCCTGCAGCTCCCAGATACTCTCCTGCTTCAACAGTATCTCCAACTTCTTTTGTTGTAATGGCTCCATCTTTAAAATGCCAATACCAAGCTTGTGAGCCATCACTATGCTCAATGATAATCCCGTTCCAATTTGGATTCCCATTATTATCACAGTTTAAATCAAAATTGCCATCCCGTTTGTCGATAATGGTTCCTGGTGCAGCCGCTATCACTTCCATGATTTCTTCTTGCATACGCTTCCAAGGATAGGGCCATAGTACATAGTCGGTACCCTCATGGTTGCCAGTTGTCCAATCGTAAGTTCGTTCGTTACATTCATAATCTAACAAGCTTCCATTAGGGGTTAAATCGTGATCTACTTGATTGTTAATTATATAGTAACCATATTCATCAAACTCAGCTTTAGCCCTAATTGGTAACACAAATAAAGGCGAACCGCCCCTGTTTTGAAAAGCTTGGGAGTTTTTTGCCAAGATTTGCTGTTTGTTTTCCGCAATCGTTTTGCGCACGGCTTGCCTATCGGCGTCTGTTATACATTCGGTCTTTTCAAATTCCGCTGGGGTAAAATTACTGGGCTGCATTAAGTTTACTTGTGCTAAGGTACCTATGCCAATAAGGCAAAAGAAAACGAGTAGTTGATTTTTCATAATAAGGAAATTTTAGTCGTTAATTATATATGTACTTGTTCATCGAAAAAATTATAAAATGTCATCATAAATTTTATTTTATTTGATTGATTGCAACACATCAAGCCTTTTCAATTTTTACAACAGCATACAATATTTTTCATTATTTTTGCTCCATAAATTACCTCGGGGGCAAGCCTACGAGATATTTATAAGAAAATTTTTTGGTTTCGAGACAAATCTCGGATCTTTCAAATCTCGATTATCGAGTAAAACACCACTATGCAATACAAAAGAATCCTTTTAAAATTATCGGGCGAGGCCTTGATGGGAAAACGTCAATACGGAATAGACCCAGATAGATTGAAAGAATATGCTGAAGAGATAAAAGAAATAACAAACAAAGGAGTAGAAGTTGCCATTGTTATTGGCGGTGGAAACATTTTTAGAGGTGTTGCCGGTGCCAGCCGCGGGATGGATCGCGTACAAGGTGACCATATGGGTATGTTAGCTACGGTTATAAATGGCTTAGCGTTGCAAAGCGCATTAGAAGATGAAGAGGTTCCTACCCGATTGCAAAGTGCCATTAAAATTAACGAAGTAGCAGAGCCTTTTATACGCAGGAAAGCCATTAGGCATCTAGAAAAAGGCCGTGTAGTTATTTTTGGTGGTGGTACTGGAAATCCTTATTTTACAACAGACAGCGCAGCTGTATTAAGGGCTATTGAAATACACGCAGATGTAATTTTAAAGGGAACGCGAGTAGATGGTATTTACACCAGCGATCCTGAAAAGGACAAAGCTGCAGAAAAATATGATTATATTACCTTTGAAGATGTTTTGAAAAAAGGCCTAAAAGTTATGGATACCACAGCTTTTACCCTTAGCCAAGAAAATAAATTACCTATTATTGTCTTTGACATGAATACAAAAGGCAATTTACTGAAAGTAGTTTCTGGTGAAAAAATTGGGACTAAAGTAAATTTATAAAATCAAACAATTTGCCAGTTATTCTCTGGCTTGATTTTTGAAAAACACTTAAAAAAATTAAAAATGGAAGACGAAATTGAATTTTTGATAGACGGCACCCGCGAAGCAATGGACAAAGCTGTTAATCACCTTGAGAAACAATTGGCAAACATACGTGCCGGCAAAGCCTCTCCTTCTATGGTAAGTGGTGTAATGGTAGATTACTACGGTAGTCCTACCCCACTTAACCAAGTTGCCAATGTAAATACCCCAGACGGGATGACCATTTCCATCCAGCCTTGGGAAAAGTCATTAATTCCTGAAATTGAAAAAGGGATACAGGTCGCCAATCTTGGGTTCAACCCTCAAAATAATGGAGAAAGTGTTATTATCAATGTTCCGCCATTAACCGAAGAACGCCGTAAAGATTTGGCAAAACAAGCAAAAGCTGAAGCTGAAGAAGCAAAAGTTGTGGTTCGTAACGACCGTAAAAATGCAAATAACGACCTTAAAAAATTGGATATTTCAGAAGACTTACAAAAAAATCTAGAAAATGATATCCAGGAAATGACTGATAATCATATTGCTAAAATTGATCAGATTTTTGAGAAAAAAGAGAAAGAAATTATGACGGTTTAACGAATGGTTTCGTTAAACAAAACAAAAACAAGCGGCTTCTATGCCGCTTTCTTTATACTTTTAAAGAATTAAACTTCGGATTCCCTGTATGCGCACCTTTCTTATTATTATTTCGCTGCTACTTGGTTATGTTGTTGTTGCGCAAGAACCTGCCATTGAGACCGAAAAAGATACAACTGCAACTAAAAAAGAAGAAAAGAAAAATCCATTTAACACCGGTTTTTACCCCATTGGTTTTTTTGATATTGATTTACGTTATTTAATAAAATACAACAATTACGAAGGCATTCGCTTGGGTATTGGCGGAATTACCAACGATAAACTTTTTGAAGACTATAAAATTGGCGGGTATATTGCTCATGGCTTTAAAGACCACGATTTTAAATTCAGTCTGGGGGCAAGTGCACGTGTGGACAAAAAGACTAAAACCTGGGTCAACCTATATTATATAGATGATATTCGAGAGATTGGAACGTTCCAATATCTAACCGATGCCCGCGTATACTCTGTTTTTGAACCCCGTTTAGTAAACGTTACACAATTTTTTAAACATCGTACTTGGCAGGCCAATATACAAAGTGAGTTTGACCCTAAGATATTATCGGAACTACGCATTTCCCGAAGCACCGTAGAGCAAATAGAAAACTACACATTTATTAATGATGGTAAGTTTTATAATGACTACGAGCTTAGTGAGGTTACTGCTTCAGTGAGGATAAGTCCTAAAGAAGATTTTATAACTACTAATGATGGTTTTGTTGAGTATTTTGATGGTAGCCCAAAAATAAGCGCACAAGTTACCCAAGGTTTAAAAGGAATTGCTGGCAGTGACTTCAATTATACCAAATTTGGCCTAAAACTCGATTATTATATAGAGCGAACCGACCTCTCCTCTACCAGCTTTTTACTGGAAGGCGATTATGCTATTGGAGATGTCCCGTTAACACACTTATTTCATGCTTTTCCTAATAGTCCTACAAAAAATACAATCTTACAGCGTTTTTCTGTTGCAGGCCGGAAGAGTTTTGAAACCATGTACTTTGGAGAGTTCTTCTCTGACAAACTCGCAACACTTCAAATTAAACATAGTCTGCGCCGCTTTTATTTTTCAGATAAATTTAAACCCGAGCTAGTGGTTATTACCCGTCACGCAATTGGTAATATGGAAAATCCAGAAAATCACTCCGGTATTAACTTTAAGACCTTAGACCAAATTTATTCAGAATCAGGGATCGAACTTAATAAACTTATTTTCGGATTCGGGTTAAGTTTCGCCTATCGGTATGGATTTTATCATTTGCCAGAATTAGAAGATAATATTTCCTTTAAATTTACATTCTACGCCAAGTTTTAATACGTAAAAAGAGCAACTAAAACGACGGCTACTGCCTTATAATTTATACCTTTGCGCCTTCTAAAAGGAAAAAGGTTTGGACAAACTTTTCAGTATTGGTTTTTGGACCACCGTAGCTCGGTTTATTTTGCGTAATCGTACGCTTATTCTTATTGCCATTGCCTGTGCAACCGTATTTTTTGCTCTGCAATGGAAAAACATGCGCTTTACGTATACCGAAGCCAATTTATTGCCCGATGATCACGAAATTAACTTAGAATACAATAATTTTCTATCAAAATTTGGTGAAGAAGGTAATTTAATTGTTTTGGGAATTAAAGACTCAACCCTTTTTACCCCTTCTAACTTCAACGCTTGGACGCAACTTTCAAAAACTTTAGGCAAGTATGACGAAGTAGAGTTTACCTTATCGGTTGGTGACCTGCAAAAACTGGAACGGAAAAAGGATACTGTTGGTTTTCAATTGGTACCTTTTATTGAAGATTCCATCACTACTTCAAAAAAACTTCAGAAATACAAACAAGAACTCTTCAACAACCTTCCTTTTTATAATGGTTTGGTCTATAGCCCCGATAAAAAGTCAGTTCGCACAGCTATTTACCTAAAAAAAGATATTGTTAATACTGCCGAACGGAAAGATTTTATTGTTGAAGATCTTATTCCCAACATTGAAACTTTTGAAAAGGAAACCGGTATCGATGTCCACACATCAGGTATGCCTTATATACGTACCTTAAACTCGCAAAATATCATCGATGAAATTGGTATGTTCATCGCCGCAGCGTTGTTGGTTACCTCATTAATTTTTTTCTTTTTCTTCCGTTCAGTACGAGCAACGTTAATTTCCATGGCTACGGTTATTATAGGTGTTATGTGGTCTTTTGGAATTTTAGGATTGCTTCATTATGAAATTACAGTACTAACGGCTTTAATTCCGCCACTAATAATAGTAATTGGTATTCCCAACTGTATTTTCCTTATTAATAAGTACCAGCAGGAAATAAAACAACACGGTAATCAAGCCAAATCTTTACAACGTGTAATTAGTAAAGTGGGCAATGCAACGTTAATGACAAATGTTACAACTGCATCTGGTTTTGCTACGTTTATTTTAACCAACAGTAAACTACTTAGTGAATTTGGTATTGTCGCTTCTATTAACATCATCGCTATTTTCCTACTTAGTTTGTTCATAATTCCCATTGTGTACAGTTATATGGCAATACCGAAATACAAACACTTAAAACATCTTAACAAACGATGGATTGGGAGTTTTGTAGACTGGATGGAACGTATGGTAAAAGGACACCGAATTGCCATATTTATTGTGTCAATTGTTATGCTCTGCCTTAGTATTATTGGGATGTTTAATATTAAAATATCGGGGAGTCTTATTGAAGACATGCCAAAAAACGCAGATTTTTTTAAAGACATCCGTTTTTTTGAAAAAGAATATGAAGGCATCATGCCTTTGGAAATATTAGTAGATACCAAACGTAAAAAAGGAGTGATGAAACTTGCTACCTTAAAACGAATGGACGAGCTACAGGAGTACATTGAAGAAATACCTGAATTTTCTAAACCTCTTTCGGTTGTAGAATTGGTTAAATATTCAAAGCAGGCCTATTATAATAACAATCCAGAATATTATCAATTACCCAACAGCCAAGAACGGACTTTTATTCTATCACAGGCAAAAAGTAGTGCTGGAAGTACCGATTTATTAAAGAGCTATGTGGACAGTACAGGCCAATTTGCACGCATTACAACATTTATTAAAGACACTGAAACAGAACGGTACGACCGAATTGAAGAAGATCTAAAGGCTAAAATAGATAAAATATTTCCGCCAGAGCGCTACATTGTTACCCTTACAGGAAAAGCGTTGGTATTCCAAAAAGGAACAAAATACCTTGTAACCAATTTAATAATTTCACTTTCGCTTGCCATTTTATTAATAGCATTATTTATGGCGTGGATGTTTAGAAGTTTTAAAATGATATTGGTTTCCTTGCTGCCCAATCTACTTCCCTTGATAATAACAGCTGGGCTTATGGGATTTTTAGGCGTGCCAATTAAACCCAGTACAATTTTGGTGTTTAGTATTGCTTTTGGTATTTCGGTAGATGACACCATTCACTTTTTGGCAAAATATAGGCAAGAGCTTATTGCAAACAATTGGAAGATTAAAAAATCTGTTTATGCCGCTTTACGGGAAACAGGAGTAAGCATGTTTTACACTTCCATTGTACTGTTTTTTGGGTTCTCTGTATTTACCATTTCAAGTTTTGGAGGCACTGTTGCGTTAGGGGCATTGGTCTCTATCACATTAGTATTTGCGATGTTAGCAAACCTATTATTGCTTCCGGCACTCTTACTATCTCTCGAAAAAGAGATAGCAAACAAAAAGACCTTTAAAAAACCTTCATTAAAAATTTTACCAGATGATGACGATGAAGAGGAGGAAGCAAGTCAATCTAAAAAAGAATAAAGAAATGTAGTGTTTCAGAATATATTTTTTTGAAATTTATAGAAAAAGTATCTTTACCACTCGAAAATACACCTATTATGCAGCATACTGAGATCATAGACGTTTTACAAACGGAACCTTCCTTAAACGAAATTACCATTAAAGGATGGGTTCGAGCTTTTAGAAGTAACCGTTTTATTGCTTTAAATGATGGTTCTACCATTAAAAACCTACAATGCGTTGTTGATTTTGAGAATTTTGAAGAAGAAACATTAAAAAAGATTACTGTTGGCGCAGCGATAGAAGTTAAAGGTGTTTTAGTAGAAAGTCAAGGAAAAGGACAAAGTGTAGAAGTTCAGGTTTCAAACGTCACAGTATTGGGCGAAGCAGATCCAGAAGAAGTAAAGCTTACTATCCTTTCACCTAAGCGACATACCCTTGAAAAGTTAAGAGAACAAGCTCATTTGCGTGTTCGCACCAATACATTTAGTGCCGTTATGCGTACCCGGTCAAAATTGGCATTTGCCGTTCATGAATATTTTCAGAAGAATGGATTCAACTATATGCATTCCCCAATTATTACAGGCAGTGATGCTGAAGGTGCTGGCGAAATGTTTCGCGTGAGCAACCTTGATCCTAAAAACCCACCTTTAGATGATGAGGGAAATGTAGACTATTCAAAAGATTTCTTCGGAAAAGAAACAAACCTTACCGTAAGTGGACAATTAGAAGGTGAAACCTACGCCATGGGATTGGGTAAAATATACACTTTTGGGCCAACGTTTAGAGCCGAAAACTCAAACACATCGCGTCATTTGGCAGAATTTTGGATGATTGAGCCCGAAATGGCTTTCTGTGATCTAGACGGAAACATGGATTTGGCCGAAGATTTTATAAAATACATCATTAAATATGCGCTGGAAAACTGCGCAGACGACCTTGAGTTTTTAGAAAACCGTTTGCTGCAGGTAGAAAAAAGCAAACCTCAAGCAGAACGAAGTGAAATGGCACTTAGGGAAAAAATGAAATTTGTTCTGGAAAACAACTTTAAACGTGTTACCTATACCGAAGCAATTGACATTCTTAAAAACTCAAAACCGAACAAAAAGAAAAAATTTAAATACATAATCGACGAATGGGGAGCAGATCTACAAAGTGAACACGAACGCTTTTTAGTGGAAAAACACTTTAAATGTCCTGTGATATTATTTGACTACCCTGCAAAAATTAAAGCTTTTTACATGCGTTTAAACGACGACGGTAAAACAGTTCGTGCCATGGATGTACTCTTTCCTGGTATTGGAGAGATTGTTGGAGGTTCGCAACGTGAAGAGCGTTATGATGTTCTAAAAGAAAAAATGGAAACCATGGGTATTGAAGAAAAAGAACTTTGGTGGTATTTAGAGCTTCGTAAGTTTGGTACCTGTGTACATAGTGGCTTTGGCCTTGGTTTTGAGCGTATGGTACAATTTGTAACCGGCATGGGCAACATTCGCGATGTAATTCCTTATCCTCGCACCCCTGGTAATGCATCGTTTTAATGATAATAAATCATAAGCTTATATTAAAACCAGCTACAATATTATTTTTGTAGCTGGTTTTTTTTAACTTTATAAGTAAGTTATATCGTATGTTAAAGCAACAACTTAATTTTAAACTTTCACAAAAGCTATCACCACAACAAATCCAGTTGATGAAGTTGATACAATTGCCTACACAGGCTTTTGAGCAACGTATTTCGCAGGAAATGGAAGAAAACCCTGCCTTGGAAGGTGGAAAAGATGAGCTTAATGAATATGAGGATGAGTTTTCAGATTCTTATGAAGATGATTACGATGACGATGGAACCGAAGTAATTGAAACTGAAATTAACGTGGATGATTATTTAAGCGATGATGAAGTGCCCAGCTATAAACTTTCTTCAAATAACTATAGTGCTGATGATGAGGATAAACAAATACCATATGCTTCGGGGAAATCATTTACCCAACATTTAATGCAGCAGTTAAACACCTACCGCTTTGATGACGAAGAAAGGGAAATTGCAAAATTTTTAGTAGGTAGTGTTGATGAAAGTGGTTACATACGCCGGGAAGTATTAGATATAGTAGATGATCTTGCCTTTACACAAAACGTTTACACTACTGAAGAAAAAGTAGAAAAAACACTAAAAGTTGTACAAGGTTTAGACCCTGCTGGTGTTGCAGCAAGAAGCCTTCAAGAGTGCTTATTGATTCAATTAAAGCGGAAAGAAGAAACAGCTTCTGTGGCGTTGGCAACTTCAATTTTAGATGAAGCATTTGATCAGTTTACAAAAAAACATTACAAGAAGTTACTTCAGAAGTTTGATATTTCCGAAGATGAGCTTAGGGATGCCATTCATGAAATTGAAGTGTTGAACCCTAAACCAGGTGGAAGCTATTCTGGCAACACCCGTGCAGTAGAGCACGTAATACCAGACTTTACCATAAAAATTAGGGATGGTGAATTAGAACTTACCTTAAATGGGCGTAATGCACCAGAACTTCACGTATCGCGTGACTATACTAATATGCTTAAAGGCTATAAAGAATCTAAAGAAAAATCGAAGAAGCAGAAAGATGCTGTGATGTTCATAAAGCAAAAACTGGATGCCGCCAAATGGTTTATCGAGGCCATAAAACAGAGACAGCAAACCCTTTTTGTTACTATGAGCAGTATTATGAACTATCAAAAGGATTATTTTTTAACCGGTGATGAGCGCAAGATTAAGCCCATGATCTTAAAAGATATTGCTGATGAAATAGACATGGATGTTTCGACCGTTTCCCGTGTAGCGAATAGCAAATATGTAGATACACCTTACGGAACATTTCTTATAAAAGAATTCTTTAGCGAGTCGATGAAAAATGATCAAGGAGAAGATGTCTCAACTCGTGAAATAAAGAAAATACTTGAAATTACTGTTCAAGAAGAAGATAAAATGAAGCCCTTAACCGATGATAAGTTGGCGAAAGTACTTAAAGATAAAGGGTACCCTATTGCTCGACGTACCATTGCCAAGTATAGGGAACAGCTTGATATTCCGGTAGCACGCCTTCGAAAAGAAATTTAATGAACCGTTTTCTACGTTTTGGCTCTTATGTATTACACCCACTAATAATGCCATTACTGGGTGTTATTTTATATTTTGTATTTACACCTCGCTATGTGGATATTGAGTTGCTACGCGCAAAGATATTTGCTGTAGCCATCGTCACAACTCTTATTCCTATAATTACATTTTTTCTATTAAAAAACCTTGGGGTCATTAATTCCATTCACTTAGAAACCACCAAAGAGCGGAAAGTACCATTAATGATTCAGTGTATACTGTTGCTATTAATTATAAAAATGGTGTTTGATCCATACGACGACCCTGAATTGTATTATTTTTTTGTGGGTATTTTATTTTCTACAATTACTGCACTGCTAATGGCTATATTAAAAGTAAAGGTTAGTTTACATCAGATGGGAATAGCTGGGGTTACCATGTTCTTAATTGTACTTAGCATTCATTTTAAGATTAATGTACTGCTCTGGATAGGTATTTTCTTTTTTTTTAATGGTTGGATTGCTTCTTCCCGATTGCATAGTGAATCTCATAATTTTTTAGAACTCACTTTAGGGTTTTTTATTGGTCTGATTCCGCAAATAATTATGGTTAACTTTTGGCTATAAAATGTAGAAGATCAAGCCTAGTTTGATAGTCTTAAAATTAACAGTTTGGCCATCACTAGTAGTTGCATCTTTAAAAAACGGATTAATACTATATGATGCAAAAAAATTAAACGTATTATAGCCAAAGCTTAGATTTGCTGAAAGACGTAAATTACCAAATTCTGGTATATCGGTTTGCACCACTTTATTGTTAGGTTGCTTAAATGTTGCTTTGTACCAATATGTGTAACCTACACGGACGCCGCCGTAGATTCGCCAAAACTTATAAGTTTCAGCAGTTGAAGTACGCCACCTAAACTCTAAAGGCACTTCTATAGTTGCCATGCTAAAGCGGTTTTGATCAAAGTCAATATCTTCATCTAAAACCTTAAATATAGTATTTTCATTAGGTTCTTCACCAATAAAAAGATTCTGCCCAAATTGATCAAACGCTAAACCAGCACCAATGGCTATGGCTACATTACGTCTTTTATTAATTGGCATGTCCCTAAAGTAACCCAATTGAAATCCGCCAGAAAGTCCACGAGAATTTATACCAGTTGGTACATCAGACACAATATTATAATTAAGTCCAATGTAAAACTGGTCTTCTCTATATTTTGTATCAACTATGGTATCGTTTTCTTCTTCCTGTGAAAAACCGGGAAAAGCATATGATAATCCTATTAAAAGAAACACTACTTTAAACTTGTTCAACATACGATAAAGATAAATGTATTTTTAAAATACTAAAATAAAAAAGCCTTGGTCTATTGCAGAACAAGGCTTTTATACTATTTATTGTGTTCTCTGTTTATTGATCAACAGGATTTCCAGGAGCTGTTATGTAAATAATTTTTAACATGTTCAGGTCCCTTAATTGTTGTTTAATATCAGTAACAAGACCAGTGTTGGTTTCCTCATCAACTTTAAGGGCAACCATTACCTTATCTTGTAGTTCAGGGCGTAAATTTTCCCGTGCTTCAGTTAAAGCAAATTTCACATTTGATATGTCCGTAAACTTATCCCCAATCTGTATTTTACCTTCAGTACCATATTTATCTTTATATCGGGAGCTTGGCTTCCCTGCATAAATATATACAGAGCGGTCTTTTTTCAATTTTTCTAACTGATCTGCTTTGGGAAGCGTATTTTGCACCAACAGATTATTATCTCTTAATACGGTTACAACCATAAAGAAGAATAATAGCATAAATACAATATCGGGTAAAGACGCTGTATTTACTGCTGGGATTTCGCCACCTTTTTTCTTTCTAAATTTTGACATAATACCTTTTTATTTATTGTCCGCTCTTCTTAGGTTCAGCTTCAGATAATTTAAGAGGGAACAGTTTTTGGATTTGCTCTAATTTCTCTTGAGCATCTTCTTCGTTTCCATTAAAGCTACCTTCATCTATTGCCTGTTTTACCTCTGTAAATTTCCACCCAAATAATCGTTGGGATTCCCTGTTCCGTAAGAAATTATAAGCCGCGACCAATTCGTTTTGAACGGTTATATACATACTATAGGATGTTAAACGGTCGTTCTGCACTGATATAACTGCTTTTTCAGGATTATCAGAGGATGTTGGATCTCCTGCCCCTTTACAGTAATTACAAGCTTCTTGTCCTACTCCACCACCATTATCCAAAAACTTAATTGCAGCTTCACGTAAGTCACCAACTTTCATCAGTTCATCCTCTACCAATAATTGATCGTCTTTGTTTACACTAACGACAAACAAATTCTTTTGTTTAATAATTGGTGGATCTTCTATCTCTTCATCAGGAGGCAATTGTCTCGCAATACCCTTATCTTTTTCAATGGTAGTTGTTACCAAGAAAAATATAAGGAGCAGGAATGCGATGTCTGCCATAGACCCTGCGTTAACCTCGGGTGTTGCTCTTCTTGCCATATTATCTTGTTGTCATTTTTTTAATTCCGCTAAATACCATTGCACCAATAGCTAATATCGCTAAGATGTAAAAGACATGTAGACCTGTGCCAACCCAACGAGAACCGCTTTCAGAAAGCGTTCCTTCTTGCATTGGTGTTTCAACTCCACTTGAAAGGGCATATCCTATCGCTATAATTACGAGGAATGCACCAATTGATAAGAGCGTTCGTTTTATATTACCAGCAAATATTCCTTTTAGTACAAATACTACAACGAATAAAAGTACAATGGCAAATGTTATGTATGCTAAATACAAGTATCCATCCACACCTTCACCTGTTGCTTTTACAACCTCGTCCCCTTTAGATATAATCATACCTAAGAAAACAATACCTGCCAAGCTAAGGATTACTGCTACAATTTTTAAAATTTTATGTAAAGCCATTATTTGGTGTTTTAGTAATTACTTTTTGTTTTTGTAGTCTACCAACATATCAATTAATGTGATAGAAGCATCTTCCATACTATTTACTATACTATCAATTTTAGCAATGATATAGTTATAGAAAATCTGAAGTATAATCGCAACGATCAAACCAAATACTGTTGTTAAAAGTGCTACTTTAATACCACCCGCAACAAGAGAAGGGTTCATATCACCCGCTGCTTGAATTTTATCGAATGCTTTAATCATACCAATTACAGTACCCATGAAACCAAGCATAGGAGCTAGAGCGATAAATAAAGACACCCAAGAAACATTTTTCTCCAACTGTCCCATTTGAACACCACCATAAGCTACTACCGCTTTTTCAGCAGCTTCAATGCTTTCATCTGCACGATCAAGACCTTGGTAATAGATAGAAGCTACAGGTCCTTTTGTATTTCTACAAACCTCTTTTGCTGCTTCAATACCACCACTATTAAGGGCGTCTTCAACATTTGCTGCTAATTTTTGAGTATTAGTAGTTGAAAGATTTAAATATATAATACGCTCTATAGCAATTGCTAAACCAAGAATAAGACATAAAAGTACAATCCCCATAAATGCAGGACCACCTTCTATAAATCGTTGTTTAAGCTCTTGATGCCAACCTTGTGGCTCTTCTTCGTCCGCAACAGCTTCTTCCTCTTGTACAAAGGTCACAGTAGCTGCGGTTACTAATGATTGTGCGCTGCTCGGCATTGTTTGAGCAGTTGCTGCGTTTACGTTGCTTGTTCCCGCAAAAACCATTGCGGCAATTGCCATAATAGAAAATAATTTTTTCATTGCTATCGACTTAAAGTTTGTTTTTAGTTAAAGGTTTAAAGATATAAAAATAATTAGTTAATCTACAATAATAAATTTGTGTATTACCAATAAACAACTGTATTTCAAGACTTATTGGTTTTAATCTTGTTTAATTTCTTTTTAAAGAGGCCTATTTTAATGTTACCATTAACTTTACAGCCTTGGAATAAACTCTTTTAATCAAGTTTTTCTTTCAAAAGAAAGAAGGGTTTTCACCTTAAATGACGAAAATAATAAGAACTTCTAGAAAAACAACCGTTTTATTAGGTTTTAACGATACTTGTTAATTTTTTTTGCAGAGAGGAAGGGATTCGAACCCTCGATACGCTTTTGGCGTATACACACTTTCCAGGCGTGCGCCTTCGACCACTCGGCCACCTCTCTAATTTACCCTTTTTAAAAGGAATGCCAAATAACAAAAAAAATGTTGTTCTATAAAACATTTATTAAGGAAATTTTTACATCATTTCCCCTCGCAAAGATGTTTCAAATATAGTTTTAAAACTATTGGACGAAATTTTTTGCCCCAATAAATACATTAATTTAGCCAATGCTGCCTCTGTCGTGATATCTTTACCCGAAATAACCCCTAGTTTTTTAAGTGAAGTACTGGTTTCATATAACCCCATAATCACACTGCCTCCTGAGCATTGAGTTACGTTAATTACCGGAATTCCATTGTCTATAATTTTTTTTAACGCCTTTAAAAACCATTCTTCATTTGTTGTGTTTCCGCTTCCGTAGGTTTCCAGAACTAACCCTTTCATTTCGGGATAAGCAAAAATATGCTCTACTGTCGCAATATCAATACCGGGAAACATTTTTAAAAGCACAATGTTAGATTCCATTCTTTTATGCACTTTTAGTTTTTTTCTACGATTGGGCTTGTACAAAGCTTCATTATTAACAAAAAGGTTTACGCCACTTTCTACCAATGGCGGATAGTTTAAGGAAGCAAATGCCTCAAAATGTTCTGCATTAATTTTTGTGGTCCGGTTGGCACGGTATAGTTTATATTCAAAATACAGACAAACTTCTGAAATTTTTGACCTTCCCTTTTCACGCAGCGCTGCTATTTGTATGGAGGTAATCAAGTTCTCCTTGGCATCTGTGCGTAAATCCCCAATAGGCAGTTGTGATCCTGTAAAAATTACAGGTTTGGCTAAGTTTTCAAGCATAAAGCTTAGTGCAGAAGCGGTGTACGACATAGTATCGCTTCCATGCAAAACTACAAATCCATCAAAATCGGTATAATTTTCTTCTATTATACCAGCTATCATGGTCCAGTACTTTGCACTCATATTAGAGCTATCGATTGGCTCTTCAAAAGTACGAGTGCTTATTTCGCAATCTAACAACTTCAATTCTGGAATGTGTTTTAATAAATCATCAAAATTGAAGTTACGCAAGGCTCCTGTTTCAAAATCCTTGATCATACCAATAGTACCACCGGTATATATAAGGAGTATGTTTGGTTTTTTATGCATTCTGCTTTTGTGTTAAATGCTGAATATTTCTTTTGAATTTTGAGTAGTGACCGCAGCAACTTCTTCTTCTGAAACACCATAAATGTCAGCTACTTTTTTACATATTAAGGCTAAGTAACTGCTCTCATTACGTTTACCGCGATATGGTGCTGGCGACAAATACGGGGAATCGGTTTCTAAAACAATGTGTTTTAAATCAATTTCGTTCAGAAACTGGTCAATATTACCGTTTTTAAACGTTACAACACCACCAATGCCCAGTTTCATATTATAGGACAAAGCCCGTTCTGCTTGTTCTTTTGTGCCAGTGAAGCAATGGAAAATTCCGAAGAGATCATCATCTTTTTCACTTTCCAATACTTCGAATACCTCATCAAAAGCATCTCTACAATGAATCACGATAGGAAGTTTATACTTTTTTGCCAACTGGATTTGCCTTTTAAAAGCATCTTGCTGAATAGCCAAAGTCGAGGTGTCCCAATACAGGTCAACACCTATTTCACCTACTGCATAAAAATTCCGTTTCTTAAATTGTTCTTCTACGTGAGCCAATTCGGCTTCATAATTTTCTTTTACCGATGTAGGGTGCAGACCCATCATTAAAAAAACGTGGTCTGGATAGTTTTTTTCCAATTCATACATTCCTTCTACATAATCAGAATCAATTGCCGGTATAAAAAAACGCTTAATCCCTGCATCGATTGCCCGTTTCATCATTTGATCCCTATCGTCATTAAAAGCGTCACTATATAAATGGGTGTGTGTATCTGTTAGCATATTTGCAAAGCTACTTAAATTTGTTGGCTATCTTTACAAAAAACAATACATGCAATTACGAACGTTCCTTGAAGAGAAGAATTTTCACAGAATACCTTTAAAAAAACTAGCAACAGGACATTATAAATTATCTGCCCGTATAAATGGCATTCCAGGAATATTTATTTTAGACACAGGCGCTTCAACCAGTTGTGTTGGTTTTGATGAAATCACTTATTTTTCTATGGAGAGTGAGGACAGTGAAATTAAAGCTGCTGGTGCAGGAGCCATAAATATGGAAACAAAGATCACTCGCAAAAACAAAATATCTATAGAAAACTGGAGTTCTAAGAGTATGGATTTTGTAGTTTTTGATCTCTCTCACGTAAACCAAGCACTAGAACAAGCTGAAGAAACTTCAGTAAATGGAATTATTGGAGCCGATTTTTTAAAACAGTTCCGCGCTGTTATTGATTATGGAAGAAACTGCGTGTACATAAAATAAGTTTCCCCTTTATATCTTATCACTAATTAATTTTTAGTAATTTTAAATACTCCCTATTAACTTATTGATAACAATGCAAAAAAAATATTTGGTATTATTTGCCCTGTTATTGCTGTACCCCATTATGGGTAGTGGGCAGGATATATCCTTTTATAAAAACAAAGCACGTGCAGCCACCAGCATTCCTGAAAAATTAGAAGCTATTGATTCCGTTCTTTCAAAAAGTTATGGGGTCGACAATGATACATTTGTTAATTACAGCAACGAATATATTGAGTTAGCAAAAGAAATAGACAGCGTAGAGTTAGCGGCAAAAAAAGCCATGAACCTCCAAACGATACTTTCAGATTACAAAAATGAACCCCGAAGAGCCATACGAATAATCGATGGGGTTTTGGCGCATAAGTATAAGCTAAAAGACAGTTTTTTACTGGGTGGGCTTTATTTAAAAAGAGGAAGAGCCAATCTTAAATTGAATGTAAAAGAAGCAATAGACGATTATGCTACTGCAATAGAAAATTTCTCCACGAACGACTCTATTCATATAGCAGACGCTTATTTGTTCAGTGGACAGGCGTATTCTAACATTGGAAAATTTGTAGCCGCCGGTGAATTTTATGAAAAAGCGTATCGTTTTTATGAAAAGCGGAAAGAGTATGAATACATGCTCCATGCTAGACAAGGAATCATTACCATGTTCAGTATGAATGGGTTTTATGATAAAGCCGAAATAGAACGTAAAAAACTCATTGAAACCCTTAAACAGCTTGAAAACAAAAAGTATATAATTACCGAATATTACAACCAATCAATCGATTATCATAAAATAGGAAACAAAGAACTGGAAATTAAATATCTTTTAAAGGCAGATTCATTACTTAAAGAAACTGACAAAAACCAACAAGACTATACAAACCATATTAACATTAATGCAAGTCTTGCTGAATACCATATAGACAACAACGAATTAATTAAGGCGAGGGAATACATTAAAAACTTAGACCAGTGGGCTGATAAGGCAAAAGGAGATCGTGTTGTAAGAATTAGTTACAGTGGTGCAAAAGCAAGATACTATCTTGCCGTAGACCTATACAGACAAGCATTAGAGTATGCGCAAGAAACATTACAAAGTTCTAAAGCTGTTGGCCATGAAGATGACATAATGAGTTCGCACCTATTGCTTTCCAATATTTATGCGGAAACAGGACAGTTTAAAAAAAGCCTCGAAAATAAAAATGCCTATTTAAATTTACGGGATTCTATATACAACAAAGGTACTGCCCAGTTTTTAGCTTATTATCAAACCTTGTACGAAACAGAAAAAAAAGAAAAGAAGTTAGTTGAAAAGAACACTAGCATCCAACTATTGGAAAAAGACAATGAAAATTTTAAGAAAATAGTCTTCTTTTCTAGCTTAGCATTGGTTCTTACCTTTGGGCTTATATTGCTATATAGAAACCAGCGTTATCTTAAAAGTAACAAAGAATTGCAAGAAAAATTCAGTCAAAAATTATTGGTTTCTCAAGAAATAGAGCGTAAAAGAATATCTAAAGACCTTCATGATGGGCTTGGGCAGCGTTTATTGCTTATTAAAAACAAGATAGTTTCAGGGGGAGATAGTGACACGAAGAAAATGGTTGACGATGCTATTGATGAAGTGCGAACCATTTCAAGGGATTTACACCCTTTTCAACTTCAAGAAATGGGCATCACCAAAGCCATAGAATATACATTGACGCAAATAGATGAAAATACAACGCTTTTTATATCTTCAGAAATAGATAATATCGATAACTTGTTTACAAAAGAACAAGAAGTTAATATCTACAGGATTGTGCAGGAAACCCTTAATAATATTTTAAAACACGCAAAAGCAGAAGCCAGTAAAGTAACCATTAAAAAACTAACAGGAAACATTGTGATTTCCATTAAAGACAACGGTGTAGGCTTTGATTTTACAGAGAAATACCAAAATGTAAAATCCTTAGGTTTAAAAACATTATTAGAACGAACCAGGTTTTTAAATGGACAAATGAAGGTAAAATCAATAAAAAACAATGGCACTATAATTATATTCCAATTCCCAGTATCATGAGCAAACAGACCATTATAACAGCAGACGACCACCCTCTTTTACTTAAAGGATTAAATGATTTTTTGCTTGAAAAGGAATATAATATTATAGGTAGTGCCCACAATGGCAATGATGCATACAACTTAATCGCAAAAGAGAAACCAAGTATTGCGATTTTGGATATACAAATGCCACATATGTCTGGTATTGAAATCGCAAAAAAATGTAAAGAGAATTTTATTACTACCAAAATTGTGCTCATTACATTACACAAAGAAAAAGAGCTTTACTTAAAAGCACAAGAATTGAACATTTTTGGGTATGTTTTAAAAGAATTTGCCTTAGAGGAAATTGAAAACTGTATTAACACTGTTACAAATGGGGATAAGTATTTTAGCCCAAAAATAAAAGAGTTGTTAGACGGTGTTCTTTTTTCGGATAATTCACTTAACGCATTAACACCTTCTGAAAAAAAGATTTTAAAACTTATTGCAACCGATAAAACCAATAAGGAAATAGCATCACTCCTTTTTATATCCCACCGAACAGTCGAAAAACATAGAAGCAATATAATTTCTAAGTTAAACTTAGAACCCAAAACAAACAGCTTGCTTATTTGGGCCAAAGAAAACCACGATAAAATGCTATAAAAGCATCATTGTGAGGATAATTACGTGTATCTACGTATTTTATATTTGTATTTATTTTCTGACATTTACCTACTGAATGTTAACATGGTGTTTAAAGATGATAACGGCAAAAATGAAAAAAACAAAAAGAGGATTTTCATCTTTCTAGTTGTTATTGTTGTTTCTATTGTATTACTAAATATTGTTAATTATTTTGTTTCTTAATTTTTATGTTAATATTTCAACTAACTAATTAAATAAAAAACACCCGGCGAAAACCGGGTGTTTTTAATATATAGTTATGGCGATTTTGTTAGTTAAAGTTCTAACGCTTTTTTAACATCATTGTCCATTAACAACTCTTCAGGACTTTCCAGCGCTTCTTTTATAGCTACTAAAAATCCAACTGATTCTTTTCCATCAATTATTCTATGATCATAGGATAATGCAACGTACATAATTGGTGCGATGGCTATGGCCCCATCTTTTGCAATTGGACGTTCTACAATATTATGCATCCCTAAAATAGCAGATTGTGGTGGATTGATTATCGGTGTTGAAAGCATACTTCCAAAAACACCACCGTTTGAAATAGTAAAGGTTCCTCCGGTCATTTCATCAACCGTTATTTTTCCATCACGGGCTCTTAGTGCCAAACGTTTAACTTCGTCTTCAACACCTCTAAAGCTTAAGTTTTCTGCGTTTCTTATAACCGGAACCATTAATCCTTTAGGACCGGAAACCGCTATGGAAATATCTTTGTTATCATACTTTATTTGATAATCCCCATCAATCATAGAGTTGACGTCAGGATACATATCTAAAGCTCTAACAACTGCTAATGTGAAGAAAGACATAAAGCCTAAACTTACACCATGCTTTTCTTTAAAGTCTTCTTTATACTTTTTACGCAATTCAAAAATCGGGCTCATATCAACCTCGTTAAAGGTTGTAAGCATAGCTGTTTCATTTTTCGCTGAAACTAAACGCTCTGCAACTTTACGGCGAAGCATAGAAAGCTTTTTACGCTCAGTTCCCCTATTTCCTTTTCCAGGGCTTCCCATAGAAGGTTTTGCTTTAACGGCATCGTTTTTTGTAATTCGCCCATCGCGACCTGATCCTTTAACATCTTTGGCATCCACTCCTTTTTCGTCCATAATCTTTTTGGCAGAAGGAGATGGAGTTCCAGTAGCGTATGTTTTTTTATCTTGTTCTTGTGATTGTGTAGAAGGCTTGGAAGGTTTTTCAGTTTTTGCTTCAGGCTTATCGCTGTCTTTATCTTCTGATTCTTTTTTCTTATCAGAATCATCATCTGAACCGCCTGGCTTTTCAGCTTCGGTATCGATTAAGCAAACAACTTCTCCCACCGCTACGGCATCGCCTTCTTCAGCTTTACGGGTAATAACACCGCTTGCTTCAGCAGGTAATTCTAAAGTTGCTTTATCACTGTCAATTTCTGCAATGGCTTGGTCTTTTTCTACATAATCACCATCTTCAACCAGCCATTGTGCTATTTCTACTTCGGTAATGGATTCTCCCGGTGAGGGAACTTTCATTTCTAATGCCATAGTAATTTAATTTACCTGTTACGGATATTATATAATAGTATTATTTTTTGTTAGTATCAAAAACGCTTTCAATTACTTTTTGATGACGTTGCTTAGACCGAACACTACTTCCTGAAGCAGGAGCCGCATACATTTTTCGGCTACACACCCTAAAGTTGCGTGCTTCTTCAAAATGCATTAATATATGCGAGTAAGCTCCCATATTTTTAGGCTCTTCTTGCGCCCAAACAACATCTTTTGCGTTTTTATATTTTTTCATTAATTTCTTCATCTGCTCGGTTGGTAACGGGAATAACTGTTCTACTCGTACCAAAGCAACATCGTCACGTTTTTCTTCTTCTTTAACTTCTAAAAGGTCGTAATAAAATTTACCAGTTACAAATACCAGCGTTTTTACTTTTGAAGCCTTTGCTTCTGGATCGTCAATTACCATTTGGAAAGTTCCATTGGCCAATTCTTCTTTGGTTGAAACCACTTTTGAATGACGCAACAAACTTTTAGGTGTAAATACAATTAATGGTTTACGATAATCTACTTTCATTTGTCTTCTAAGCAAATGGTAAAAGTTTGCTGGTGTAGTACAGTCTGCCACAAACATATTGTCTTTGGCACACATTTGTAAATAACGCTCCATTCTTGCCGAAGAGTGCTCCGCGCCTTGCCCTTCGTACCCGTGAGGCAATAACATCACCAACCCATTTTGCAGCTTCCATTTATCTTCTGCTGATGAAATGTACTGATCTATCATTATTTGTGCCCCGTTACTGAAGTCACCAAATTGTGCCTCCCAAATACATAATGTAATTGGGCTTGCCATGGCGTAACCATAATCGAAACCAACTACTCCATATTCAGATAACAGAGAGTTGTATATATAAAAATGAGCTTGTTCATCATTTAACTGATTGAGCAGCACTACTTCTTCTTCATTTTCTTCAGCTTTAATCACTGCATGCCTGTGAGAGAACGTTCCTCTTTCTACATCTTGTCCAGTCATACGAACATCGTGTCCTTCTGCCAGTAATGTCCCATAAGCCAACAACTCACCCATTGCCCAATCCAGCTTATTATCTTCAAAGTACATTTTATTTCGTGCTTTGATTAGCTTGGATACTTTACGAAGGAATTTTTTATCCTCAGGAAGTTTCGTAATAACTTCGGCAATTTCTGTCATTTTATCAAGATCGAAAGTAGTATCCACTTCTTCCATCATCTTGTCTTCTTCTGCATACGTATAACCTTCCCATTCCTCTTGCATAATGGCACTGATTTCCGTTTTCTCTTCTTTACGGGAATCCTCAAGGTTCTCCTCTAACTTATTTTTATATTCTTCTTCTAATTTTTTAGTGTACTCTTTATCTATTACCCCTTCTTTAATCAACTTTTCTGAATAGATATCACGAGGGTTTTGGTGTTTTGATATTGCTTTATACAATTTTGGCTGTGTAAACTTAGGCTCATCACCTTCGTTATGTCCATATTTTCTATACCCCAATAAATCAATAAACACATCGTGTTTAAACTTCATCCTAAACTCTAATGCAAAAAGCATCGCATGTACTACAGCTTCTACATCGTCAGCATTTACGTGAAGTACAGGTGAAAGCGTCACTTTTGCGACATCGGTACAATACGTTGATGAACGACCATCAAGGTAATTTGTGGTAAAACCAACTTGATTATTTACAACGATGTGAATAGTCCCTTGGGTTTTATAACCTTCCAATTGTGCCATTTGTACAATTTCGTACACAATACCTTGTCCTGCAATAGCAGCATCCCCGTGCACTACAATTGGTAATACCTTTTCTGGGTTTTCTAAGTGATGATCATCTTGTTTTGCACGCGCAATACCTTGAACCACAGCTCCGACCGTTTCAAGATGTGAAGGGTTTGGTGCTATATTAAGGTTAATTTCTTTACCGCTATCGGTTTTTCTTTTAGAAGTCCAACCTAAGTGGTATTTAACGTCACCGTCAAAAACAACTTGTTCGTAATCTTTCCCATCAAACTCACTGAAAATATCTTTTGCACTTTTACCAAAAATATTGGTTAAGGTACTCAAACGCCCGCGGTGCGCCATCCCCATTACAAATTCTTCAACTCCTTTTTCCGCTGCACCCTCAATTAATGCATCTAAACCAGGAATTAAACTTTCCCCGCCTTCCAGTGAAAAACGTTTTTGACCAACATATTTTGTATGTAAAAAACTTTCAAAAGCGACGGCTTCGTTTAGTTTTTTAAGAATATGCTTCTTTTTGTCTTCTGAAAATTTTGGCTGATTTTCATTAACATTTAACTTATCTTGAATCCATTGTATTTCTTCCGGCTTCCGAATATACATATATTCAATCCCTATAGAATCGCAATAGATCTTATTAAGGTGACTTATAATCTCCTCTAATGTCGTTTCTCCAATACCAAGTATTTCACCCGCTTTAAAAGAAGTTTGAAGATCATCTTGCGATAACCCGAAGTTTTCAATATCAAGCTTAGGCTCATATTTCCTTCTTTCCCGAACTGGGTTTGTTCTAGTAAAAAGATGTCCTCGTGATCGGTATGCATCAATTAACTTGATTACCTGAAATTCTTTAAAATACCCTTCAGGTATTTCACCATTTTGTTCAATACCGAGTGCTTCCAGTGATCCGTTTTCTATTCCAAAGTCGAAACCTTGAAAAAAGGCACGCCAACTGGGTTCTACACTATCTGGGTATTGCAAGTATTTATCGTAAAGTTCTGCGATGTACGAAGGATGTACCGCATTTAGAAAAGAATATCTATCCATAATTGGAATACAAGGGGTTTCATTTTATAAAACGGTACAAAAATACAACAATTACAATAAATAGGCGATTGTAATACGTATATTTATACCGTTTGAAATCTTAAATATTTCCTAATGAAAAAGGCCTGCTTGACCATTTTAACTAGTTCTATTTTATTCTTTTCAAATCTAAGTTTCGGGCAGATTGGTGTTCAGGCGCAACCTAAAAACAATTTTTGGGACCATGTTCGCTTTGGTGGCGGATTAGGCGTAAGCTTTGGCAATGGCTACTTTAGCGGAACAATCTCTCCCAGTGCGATTTATGATTTTAACCGTTATTTTAGTATGGGGCCAGCCTTGCAGTTTAGTTATCAATCTGGTAATAATTTTAACACTACGCTTTATGGTGCCAGTTTAATCACCCTTTTCAACCCCATTCCAGAAATACAGCTTTCAGCTGAACTAGAACAGCTAAGAGTTAACCAAACTATTGAATTGGAAGGTGGGAATTTTGAAGACAAATTCTGGAATACAGCTCTCTTTACCGGTGTTGGCTACAGAAACGGAAGCGTAACAATTGGAGTGAGATACAATGTGCTTTTTAAAGATGATGAAGACATTTACACTACGGCTTGGTCACCGTTTGTCCGCTTTTATTTTTAGGATTTTAAAACGTCCGCTTCATAAGCCACTCCCCAAATTCCCGAAGTTCAATTTTCTTTTCTTCTGAAATTTTAATCTGGCCCAAAAATTCATTGGCTTTCTTGGTGTATTTTGAAATTTCAGCTTGTGTTTTTTCCGCAGCACCCGAGTCCTTAAATATTCGTGTTACCGCTTCAATTTTACCAAAGGGACTTTTTGGGTTGATGGTATATAAATGTTCTAACTCCTCTGCTTGTAATGTTTCACTACTTTTTAAAGCCGTTAAGTACAAAAATGTTTTTTTGTTTTCAATTATATCACCACCCACTTGTTTTCCAAACGATTCCGGGTTTCCAAAGACGTCTAAGTAATCATCTTGCAATTGAAAAGCAATTCCCAGGTTTCTGCCAAATTTATACATGTTTTCTTTACAACTTTCTGAAGCTCCAGCAACAATTGCCCCCATTTTCATAGCAGCCCCCAATAGAACAGCCGTTTTATAATCTATCATTTTAATGTACTCATCGATAGTTACATCGTCTCGGTCTTCAAAATCAACATCGTACTGTTGCCCTTCGCACACTTCAATAGCTGTTTTACTGAAAAGCTTTGCCAATTCCCTAAAAAGTTCAGGTTCATATTCTTCAAATAGCTGATATGCTAAAATTAGCATCGCATCACCTGACAGTATTCCCGTATTGATGTCCCATCTTTCATGCACGGTTTCTTTTCCACGTCGCAGTGGCGCATTATCCATAATATCATCATGAATCAATGAAAAATTATGAAACAGCTCTATAGCTAAGGCTGCAGGCATGGCTTTTTTAAAATCTGTACCAAAAAAATCGCATGTCAACAAGGTTAAGATTGGGCGCAAACGCTTTCCACCAATATTAACAATGTACTGAATAGGCTCATACAACTGCTCAGGTTCTTTTATTTGTACCGTTTTCTTTAATTCCCCGGCGAGCGTAGTGTTGTATTTTTTGAGTAATTCCATGATGCTGAAAAATTTGCCGCTAAAATACAAGTTGCCGAATAAACTGCTGCCTTAAAACTTAAAAAAGTTGACATCTTCTCTTTTTTGTGAAATTGAAATGTTAAATAATCGTAAAACTTTGGAAACTTTTTTTGTTCTTAGAGTTTCCTTTCTATATCTTTGCATCGAATTATGAAGGAAAAGATTATTATAAAAGCAGCAGAAATGTTCCTCTCACTTGGTTTTAAAAGTGTTACAATGGATGATATATCCAACGAAATGGGCATTTCAAAAAAAACTATATACACCCATTTTAAAAACAAGACAGAGCTTGTTAAAGAATCTGTATTAAGTGTTTTTGAAGGTATTTCTTGTGGTATTGACAATATACTATTAGAGAATAAAGATCCAATTGAAGAATTATACGAAATTAAAAAATTCGTAATGCTTCGATTAAAAGATGAGAAATCATCACCACAATACCAACTTCAGAAATATTATCCTGAAATATACGCTATGATTAAGGCAAAAAAATATACGAATATGGCAGAATGCACTGTCGAAAACTTAAAACGGGGTGTTGAGAAAGGGGTTTACAGGAAAAACATAGATGTCGATTTTATTTCAAACCTCTATTTTTCCGGTATCGATAGTATCAATGACGAAACTCTTTTTCCAGCTTCTCAATTTTCAAAAACGCAATTAATGGAAGATTATCTGGAGTATCATTTACGTGGCATTGTAACCCCGAAAGGGCTGCAAACACTCAATAAATTTATTAACGAGAATTCAAATTAATGAAAAAACATATTTTTTTAATTGCTTTTTCCCTTTGTGCTATTTTAGTAAACGCACAAGACTCAACTCAAGTTGAAAAGCGAACCTTCACTTTAGAAGAAGCCATCTTGTATGGTCTTGACAATGGGTATAATTCGCGTATTGCTAAAAAAGACGTTGCCATTGCTTTAAAGCAAAAGTGGGAAATTATTGCGCAAGGTTTACCACAAATTAGTGGAGATGCGAACTATAACAACAACCTCAAACAACCTGTAACCTTGATACCTGGTGAAGTTGCTGGAGGGGAACCTGGAACTTTTGTCCCAGTTACATTTGGAACGAAGCATAGTGTAAATGCAACCGGAACTTGGAACCAATTGATTTTTGACGGTTCCTATATTGTAGGAGTTCAGTCTGCAAAAACATTATTGCAAATTTCTGAAAACGCAAAAGTTAAAACCGACTTAGAGGTTAAAAAAGCAATAACTGATGCCTACGGAAATGTACTGCTAGCAACCGAAAGTGTAGAAATCTTAAAGAAAAATGTCGCTACTGTTCAAAAAAACCTAAGTGATACCCGAAAGATTTTCGAAAACGGATTAGCTGAAGAAGAGGACGCAGAACAACTGGAAATTACCCTTTTAAATTTAGAGGCAAACCTCAACAATTCTATTCGCATGCAATCTATTGCCTACGATATGCTAAAAGTAACGATGGGAATTCCTGTTGAAGATGAAATTACTGTAACAGACAACCTAAGTGAACTTAGCGAGGAAAATTTCAACTTATTACTTCTTTCAAAAGAAATTAATGTTGAAGAAAATATTGATTACCGCATTGCTGAAGACCAAGCTAACCTGTCGGAAGTTGAAGTTAAGCTTGAAAAAAGTAAAGCACTACCTACCCTTTCTGCATTTGTTAATTATGGTGTTGCAGGTTATAGTGATGAATTTACATTTTTTGATAGCAACCAAGAGTATTTTACACAATCCGTTTTGGGTGTAAATTTAAGCATCCCTATTTTCAGTAGTGGTATGCGAAGTGCAAAAACAGCACAAAAACAAATAGCTTTTGAACAAGCAAAACTAGAGTTAGAGCAAACTAAAAATCAAGTAAAACTTGAAATGGCAAATGCTCGTAATGAATATCAATTCGCACTAGAAAATTACGAAAACAAAGAACGTAACTTAGAGTTAGCAGAGCGTATTGAAAAGAAAAACAGCATTAAATTTTTTGAAGGAATTGCAACCAGTTTCGAGCTAAGCGAAGCACAACAGCAACTCTTTCAAGCTCAACAAGATTATTTACAAGCTATGCTAGAAGTAATAAATACAAAAGCCGAGCTTGAAAACTTACTGGACACAACAAAATATCCTGATAACGAAGACAACTAAAAAAACACAGCAACCTATACAATTATGAAAAAGTTTATATACCTATTACTAATCACTATTACAGTAGCTTCCTGTGGTAACAAAGAAGGCTCTGTAGATTCACTTATAGAAAACGGCAATCTTTCTGAAATAAAAGCCAAAAAAGCTGAGCTTTCTACCCAACAAAAAGAATTGAAGGCCAAAATAGATAAGCTTAATACGTTTATTGAAAAAGAAGAAAAACACGATCGCGCACTTTTAGTGAGTACTGAAAAAGTAAACGATACTGTTTTTAAACATTTTGTTGAAGTACAAGGAAATGTAGAAACCGATCAAAACATTATTATTTACCCAGAGTTTTCAGGAATTTTAACTAGGGTGTATGTTAATGAAGGACAACGTGTTTCAAAAGGACAAAGATTGGCCAAGATTGATGATGGTGGACTTTCCAGTCAGTTAGCACAACAAGAAACGCAAGTTGCTTTGGCAAAAACAACTTTTGAGCGTCAACAGAGATTGTGGGATCAAAAAATTGGTTCAGAAATTCAGTTTTTAGAAGCAAAAGCCAATTATGAAGCTGCCGATAAAGCGGCACAACAAATCCGTTCGCAATTAGCAAAAACAATTATTACTGCACCTTTTACGGGTGTTGTTGATAATGTTATTGCTGAGCAAGGTCAAGTGGTAAATCAAGGCCAGACTGAAGTTATTCGCTTGGTAAACCTTAGCGACATGTATGTAAAAGCTTCCTTACCTGAAAATTACCTAAACAATATAAAAGTTGGTACCGAAGTAAATGTTCGTCTTTCTTCAATTGGAGAAGAATATGAAGGAATCGTAAGACAAGTAGGTAATTACATAAATCCGGACAACAGAACTTTCGATGTAGAAATTGCCATTCCTAACAAAGATGAAAAAGTAAAACCAAACTTAATTGCTACCGTAAAAGTAAACGATTACACTAGTGAAAATGCAATTACCATTCCTGAGAGTATTCTGCAGGAAAATTCACAGGGAGAAACCATTGCTTTTATTTATGAGCCAGTAACCGACTCTACAGGAACCGCTAAACGCGTAATTTTAGAAACCGGACTTAATTACGACAATAAAATTGAAGTGAAAAGCGGCTTGAAAGATGGAGAAATTGTAATTGTGGAAGGAGCAAAAAGCGTTCGGGATGGCCAGAAAGTAACTACCAAAAACTAAACAACCTATTGCACTATGAGCAAGAACACATATAAAGAATTTAGTATATCCTCTTGGGCTATTGACAATAAGATGACGGTGTATGTTATTATCGCCATCATCCTATTTTTAGGTGTATTTTCATACTACACCATGCCCCGAGAGTCGTTTCCAGAGATTGTAGAAACGAAGATTTATGTAAGTTCCATTAACCCAGGAAACTCAGCAGAGGATGTTGAGAAATTTATTACTGAACCCCTTGAAGAAGAATTTAACAATATAGGTGGCGTTCGTGAAATTACTTCAACCACGCTTCAAGATTACTCAATGGTAATTGTTGAGTTTGAAGAGGATGTTGAAATTCCAACCGCGAAACAACGTGTAAAAGACAAGGTAGATCAAGTAAAAGCTGAAACCACGTGGCCTACACTAGATAACGGAGCTAAAGTAGAGCCAAATGTTTTCGACTTAAACCTTTCTGAAGAACAACCTATCCTCAACATTAATTTAACGGGCGATTATCCTCTTCAGCAATTAAAGGATTATGCCGAATATCTTCAGGATAAAATTGAATTACTTCCACCTATTAAAGAAGCTACCATTCGCGGTGTAGAAGACAAGGAGGTTGAAATTGCAGTAGACATATATAAAATGACTGCTTCAAAAGTAAGTTTCAATGATATTATCAATGCTGTAAGAGGTGAAAATAACACTATTTCTGGTGGAAATGTTATTAGCAATGGAATTGAAAAAAACATCCGGATTCTTGGTGAAATAGAAAACCCGAAAGAACTTGAAAAAATAGTGGTAAAAAGAGATGGCGGAAATATTTTCCTAAAAGATATTGCCACCATTAAATTTAAGGAAGAAGATCCCACCACATTTGCCCGTGAATATAACAACCCAGTAGTGATGCTCGATATTAAAAAGCGTGCCGGAAAAAACATGATTGAGGCCGTTGAAAATATCAAAGAAATAATTGAAACTGAAGAAGAAAATTATTTACCGGAAGGGCTACATATTTCACTAACTAACGATCAATCTATAAAAACACAGAACCAAGTAAATGATTTAGTAAATAATATCATTTTTGGAGTAATTCTAGTGGTTCTAGTATTGATGTTTTTCTTAGGTTTTAGAAACGCATTATTTGTTGGTTTTGCCATTCCGCTCTCCATGTTAATGTCTCTTTTTATCCTATCTTCATTAGGCTTTACCCTTAATACAATGGTATTGTTTGGTTTAGTAATGGGGCTTGGTATGCTGGTAGATAATGGTATTGTTGTGGTAGAGAACGTATACTCTTTAATGAGTGAAGGTATGCCTCGAAAAAAAGCGGCTAAACAAGGTATGGGCGAAATTGCTTGGCCAATTATTGCTTCGACTGCCACCACATTAGCGGCTTTTTTCCCATTAGGATTATGGCCTGGACTTATTGGTAAGTTTATGATTTATTTCCCAATAACACTTTCAGTCGTGTTAGGTTCTTCTTTATTTGTTGCACTAATTATTAATTCCATGCTTACTTCAAAATTCATGGAAACTGAAGAAGAATCATTAACTAAGAGAAAGTTAGTACGATGGAGCATGATTTTAGGAGGCGTTGGTGCTATTTTATTAATCGCTGGATTTGTATTAGATGTTGCTGGACTTCGTGGAATAGGTAACTTAAGTATTCTTGCAGCAATTATGCTTTGGGTTTATAAGTACTTTTTAGCGGGAGCTGTAGAATATTTTCAGTTTAAATCACTTAAGAGGTTAGAAAATTTCTACGAACGGTTTCTGAAATATGCGCTTCGCGGAAGAAAAGCATATGTGTTTTTCTTCGGAACTTTTGGCGTACTTATATTTTCTTTTGTTTTGGTAGGGTTGGCACAACCCAACGTATTGTTTTTCCCTGAAAACGAACCCAACCAAATTATCACGTACATTGAATATCCGCAGGGAACGGATATTCAAAAAACTAATAAGTTAACAAAGAAGATAGAAGACCAAGTTTACAGTGCCATTGAAAAATATGAAGATGAAGATGGGTATAACTTTATGGTCGAATCTGCTATTTCACAAGTTGGTGAAGGTGCCGGAAACCCTCAAACTGATGCCGGACAGTCTAATGAAATGCCTCACAAAGGAAAAATAACCCTTTCCATGCGTGAATTTCAATACAGAAGAGGCGTAAAAAGTAGCACCGTTTTATCTGAAGTTCGAGATGCTGTAAAAGGTTTTCCCGGTGCATCAATAGTGGTTGAAAAAGATGCTGCTGGACCACCTGTAGGCTATCCAATTAACATTGAGCTAAGCGGTGAAGATTATGAAGAAATGCTTCGTGAAGCTGAAAACATGCGTAGCTATATTGAAAATCTTGGCATTGCCGGAATTGAAGAGCTTAAAATAGACGTAAATAAATCGAAGCCCGAAATGGATGTTCGTGTAGATCGTGAAAAAGCTGGTCAATTAGGGGTTTCAACTGCTGCCGTAGGGCAAACACTACGTCGTTCTATCTATGGGGAAGAGGTGTCAACGTATAAAGAAGGTGATGATGATTACCCCATAAATGTTCGTCTTGATGACCAATATAGATATGATGAAAGTGCCTTGTTTAATCAACCTGTTACGTTTAGAAACAACAGTGGACAATTAATACAAGTTCCTATTTCATCGTTGATTACAAAAAGCAATTCTTCCTCTTTTAGCTCGATTAAAAGGAAGGATTTAAAACGAGTGATTACACTTTATTCTAACGTTTTAGGAGGTTATAATGCTACTGAAATTGTAACCGAATTAAAAAGTGAGCTGGAAAATTACGAAATGCCACAAGACATAAATTATGCATTTACTGGAGAGCAAGAAGAACAAGCTGATAATATGAGCTTTCTACTCTTAGCTTTATTCTATGCAATGGGTGGTATTCTATTGATCTTAGTAGCACAATTTAACTCTTTATCAAAACCAATGATTATTCTTTCGGCTATTGTACTGAGTTTGGCTGGTGTATTCTTAGGTTTAGTTGTGTTTGGAATGGACTTCGTAATCATTATGACCATGATGGGAATTATATCGCTTGCTGGTATTGTGGTAAATAATGCCATTGTATTGATAGATTATACCCAAATACTCTTTGACCGTAAAAAAGAAGAGTTAGGTATGGATGAAGATGAATTGTTAACCAAGCAAGAATACTTTAAACAAATTGTAGCAGGTGGTAAATCACGTTTACGACCCGTATTATTAACAGCTATTACAACAGTTCTAGGGTTAATACCATTGGCTGTAGGTTTAAATATTGACTTTTTCGGATTATTCACAGATTATGACCCTGGTATATACATTGGAGGTGACAACGTAATTTTCTGGGGACCACTAGCTTGGACGGTAATATTTGGGTTGATATTTGCAACCTTCCTAACATTGATTATTGTACCGGTTATGTTCTATTTGGTAAATCGTGCAAAAGTTAAATTTGCCAAGAAAAGAGCAGATAGAAAACAACGAAAGTTAGAAGAAAAAAAAGCTAGGGAAGCAACTGAACAATCTGCAGATTAATTGAGTAAAAGTTTATCATTAAAAAACCCTTTCCAAATTGGAAAGGGTTTTTTTTGTATAAAGACTAATTGTCTATTACTGATTCTCTGTTAATGGAATCGGGAATTTGGAAAACACATCGTCTTCAGGCCTATCGATTGGGAGTTCATCCAATCTATCAAACCTTCTCATGTCAATCCATCGGTGCCCTTCAGCATATAAAGAATATCTTCTTTGCGTAAGCATCTCATCTGTCAATGAGGCTGGGTCTGTAGGTCCTGTATAAGGATCTAAGCCTGCACTGCCTCTAATAATATTAAGCGCATTTACAGTTTCACCTGGATTACTGTTAATATTAGCTTCAGCATACAGCAAAATCAATTCTTCATTTCGTATAATAGGAATATCATCTACATTGGTTTTATACCTAAAAACTGCAAAATTACCTGATAGATCATCTTGCATAATAGGCTCGGGCAATTCTACAACGTTATCGTCCAACCTTTGGTCCCCAGCTTCTGCATCGGTTATAAAATCTGGTTGTACAATTCGTGCATTAGCTGCTGTTAACCCTTCTATTGCAAGAAATAATGGATTCACAATATCTGTTTGATCTAAAGAAAAGTTGTGAAATATTCCAGTATTCAACGCTGAAGCGTCTAACGTTAAAAATGAGTCATCTAAAAACGACAATACAGCAGAGTAATCTTCTTGATAAGCAGCTACCCTAGCCGAAATTGCATTGTTTACCTGTAAAAATGATCCAGGGTCATTAAAACCGTTAAAACCTGTTGATAAAATAAATGGAAATTCACCCCCTCCATTTGATAGATCATTAGCACCTTCTTCCAATATAGACCTAATACCACTTAGAGCAGCAGATTTCGAAACAAATGGACCTAGATCATTTTCATCATCTACATCTAATCTAATTCCATTATCATCTGTAAGGTTAAGGTTCAGTAATAATTCATATGCTATAAAAGTTTTAAGAAAACCTTTTGTAGCTGATAATTCAGCACCTGTAAATTGAGCCGAAAGATCTTGACCGTCAATAAACCCTAAAATTAAATTGGCATTTTTAACAGACCTGTAACGCGCTCCCCAAGGTCCGGTTATGTAAAACGTGTTATTGTCCAATGTTAGGCCTTCTCGCCCTAACAGGTCACCTGTAAAACGCGGTTCGGAACCTGAAAAACGATAGTATTCACGTCCAATTACTCCACAATCATCATAGTAAGTTCCTAGGCGAACTCTAGAACTGTAAAGGATACCTCCAACGAGATCTTGTAAATCACCTCGAGTAAGGTTCTCTTCAAAAGCATCAACTTCTGCGTTGTTTAGATCATTGAATTCTTGTACCTCGCACGAAACCAACGTTCCGACTGTCGAAGCTAAGAACAAAATTTTATATATATATTTTTTCATCATTTTTATGTTTAAAAGTTAACTGATACATTAAATAAGAATCTTTTTGAAGAAGGGAATGGTAATACATCAACTCCTGTAAAAATTGATCCTCCTCCAAAATTGGACACTTCGGGGTCATAACTGTTATAATCGAAAAAGTTAAGAACATTGGTACCGGACACTCCAAACTTGATACTGTCGATACTTCCGCCTAAAATTCCCGCTAACTTCTTTTTCTGTAGGGTATAGTAAAGTCCCACTTCACGTAAACGAACATAACTAGCATCTTCTACGTGTACTTCTGGTGGTGCTCCAGGTCTGTACTGACCATTTGGCAATTCACCTGAAGGGTCGGCACCAAACTCATCATAATCATGACTCGTTCGGTTCAAGTCAGTCAATAATGTAGTAAGGTTTACGTTATCACCTCCATTTTTCCATTGCCATAACATAGTGAACTGAAAGTCTTTGTACCTTAAGTCACTATTAAAGCCCATTTGAAAATCTGGTTCGGCATTACCAATTACTCTCAATCCTTCAGGATAACTTCCTACAATTTGCGTTGCACTTTTACCCTCTTCAATTCTAAAAGTACCTAAACTTGCACCAAAAGCTCCAACATTAAAAGGAGCCACGGTTAGTTCAGTAATTTCTGAAGTATTTTTAAAGAAATTAACCCCTAAATTCCATTGAATATCATCAGTAAGAATAGGGGTCGTGTTCAAACCTATTTCAATACCTTTATTCTCTAAGCTACCAGCGTTTCGAAATCCAGTGGTATAACCAGAAGAAGGTTCTAGGTTGGCCTGTAAAATTAGATCATCAATAGTTTTAATGTAATAAGTTGCTGATAGGTTAACACGTCCATTGAAAAAGCCAATGTCTGTACCAAATTCCAATTCTTTTTGACGTTCCGATTTTAAATCGGCATCTCCTCTTACACCAATAAGGCTTATCCCTAATATACCATCGGTAGAAAAGGCATTATACGATGTAAATAAAGCACTAAAAGGTGGAAAGTTACCCGCTTCCCCATAAGCTGCACGTAGCTTAAATTGGTTCCAGGCGGAGCCTTCGTCCCAAAAATCAAACTCGTTTAAATTAACTGCCAACGATGCTTTTGGGTAATAGAACAATTCATTGGCATCACCATTGTTAGAAGATTTATCCCCACGAATACCAACTGTTGCAATAAACATATCTTTAAAGTTTATTTCTTCCTGTGCAAAAAACCCAGAATCTTCTTGCAACAATCTTGCTTGGTTTACACCTGTGTTTGCTGCTTGATCAACATTTGATTCTGAGGCTACAAGACCTGTAGCGGTAATAAGTTGCGTATTTTGATTAAAATTCTCTCTGGTTAAACCAAACTGCGTTCTAAAATTGATATCGCTGTCGGTAAAATAATTATGTACTAAAAAAGCAGAAAGGTTATAGTTTTTGTTTTGAGTATCTCCTTGTGCAGAAACACCATTTAACCCTCCGTTGGACAATTTTTGAAATTGAAGTTCTTTAGGGAATATGGCTCTGGTTTGTTGTCCATAGAAGTCAAGTCCCCCCCTAAGAATCAACTCTAGGTTAGAATTGTCCGCTTTGTAAATATCCAAATTTACCGTACCTCCCATTATCAAACGGTTTACTGTTTCCCTATTGGTTACCAAATCCCTTGTTTGCAATGGGTTAGATGAGTTGTTAGGATGGTCTGGGTAAATTCCATTTTCATTTGGAAACAATTGATCCCAAGGTCTAGTAGCCGTTAAAGCAATCCCTATTGTCGTACCTGAATTATCATTATTAAAAAATCCACGATCTGACGATGAGTAAATATAATTTGAACTCAAGGTGAATTTTAAGAAATCTTCAGGACTATGATCTAAATTTAATCGTAAAGAGGTTTTTTCATATCCAGTATTTTTTACAATACCGTCTTCATTATTATGAGTAACACCTGCAAAAAATTTGGTCTTTTCACTACCTCCACTCATACTAAAATTGGAAATACTAATAATTCCATTTTCACCATAAACTTCTTCCTCATAATCTACAAGCCTTCCAGCATTACGCGCAGCTACAAACGCAGCTCGATCTGCTTCTCCAAAGCTGTCTAATACACGTTGCTCTGTGTAATCACGAACCCCTAAAAGGTTAATCGCTTCATTCCAACCAACTGATTGTGAAAACCTAAATTTTGTTTCACCAGCCTTACCTCTTTTTGTTGTTATAATTACAACACCGGCTGCCGCTCGAGATCCATATATTGCAGCTGCCGAAGCACCTTTTAATATCTCAATATTTGCAATGTCTTCGGGGTTAATATCTGCAATACGGTTTGTTGGGTTGTCTTGGTTAGAAGAACTACCCCCTGCTGAAGCCGCAGAAACCGTGTTCAAACCGGCTGGGATTGAAGAGTTGTCAACATACACCCCATCAATAATATAAAGTGGTTGCGTATTTCCTTGAATAGAAGTAGCACCTCTTAATTTTACTGAAAGACCTCCCCCTGGAGCTCCAGAGTTTGCATTTACAATAGCACCGGGAAATTTACCGTATAATGCCCCGTCTAATGTAGGCGGAGGAGTTGTTCCCGTAATTTCTTCTGCAGAAAGTGAAGCTACCGCATTGGCCGAGTTAGATCTTTTTATAGACGTCGCTAAACCAGTTATTACCACTTCTTCTAATGCCTGAGCAGACTCTCCTAACGTTACTTCGATTGGCCTTCTATTGATTGCTCTAAACTCTTGGGTTTCGAAACCCAAAGAAGAGAAAACTAAAATAGCCGGTAATTCATCAACCTCTATGGTGAAATTACCATCCACATCAGTTGTAGTTCCATTACTTGTCCCTTTTTCTATTACATTAACAAAGGGTACGGTTTCGCCATTTTCATTGTTAACCGTTCCCGTTAAGGTTGTTTGCGAAAAAGCAAAAAACGGAAATAGTAAAAATAAAAACAGGAGATACCTGTGACTAAAGTTGTTTTGTTTCATAATTATATTGTTTTTATTGTTAATACCTCGAATTTACTAAACATTTTTCAACAAATCCTCATTTTTACCTATACTTATACACATTATTATTAACCGTCAAATGATTTTTAAATATTACTTGATAAATCCTCTACAAGTTTTTTTATCTTCTTAAATTTGCACTTCAATTTTCTGAATATGTATAGAACGCACAGCAACGGCGAGTTAAGAGACAAAAACATCAATACCCAAGTAACCTTATCGGGCTGGGTACAAAAGATTCGTGACAAAGGATTTATGGTTTGGGTAGATTTACGGGACCGGTACGGTATTACCCAATTAATCTTTGATGAAGAACGAACCCCAAAGGAAGTGATGGACAAAGCTTCAAAGCTTGGAAGGGAGTTTGTTATTCAAGTAACAGGAACCGTAATAGAGCGTGAGTCTAAAAATCCTAATATTCCTACTGGAGATATTGAGATTTTAGTTTCAGAAGTTACCGTTTTAAACACATCATTAACACCTCCTTTTACTATAGAAGACAAAACAGATGGTGGAGATGACCTTCGTATGAAGTATCGGTATCTTGATATTCGTAGAAACCCCGTGCGCAACAAGCTGGTTTTTCGTCATAAAGTGACTATGGCAGTTCGAAACTATCTTTCAGAAAAAGACTTTGTAGAGGTTGAAACCCCTTACCTTATAAAATCTACCCCAGAAGGTGCTCGTGACTTTGTAGTCCCTAGCCGAATGAACGAAGGTCAATTTTACGCCTTGCCACAATCACCACAAACTTTCAAGCAATTGCTTATGGTTGGCGGAATGGACAAATACTTCCAGATTGTAAAGTGTTTTCGTGACGAAGACCTTCGTGCCGACAGGCAGCCAGAATTTACACAAATTGACTGCGAAATGACCTTCGTAGAACAAGAAGATATCTTAAACACATTTGAAGGATTAACACGGCATTTGCTGAAAGAAATAAACAATGTTGAAATAGGCGATTTCCCAAGAATGACCTATGACGAAGCGATGCGCCGTTACGGAAACGACAAACCAGATATTCGTTTTGGGATGGAGTTTGGCGAATTGAACGCCGTAGCGCAACACAAAGATTTTAACGTATTCAACAAAGCTGAATTAGTAGCCGGAATAGCCGTTCCTGGCGGAAACAGTTATTCAAGAAAAGAAATCGATAAATTAATAGATTGGGTAAAGCGTCCACAAGTTGGAGCGATGGGAATGGTATATGTTCGTTGTAATGACGATGGAAGCTATAAATCTTCCGTTGACAAATTTTACGACCAAGATGATTTGGCAAAATGGGCCGAAGCAACCGGTGCCAAAGCAGGCGATTTAATCTGCGTGCTTTCTGGTGAAATGAATAAAACCCGAACCCAATTAAGTGCTTTACGTATGGAAATGGCAGAGAGGCTAAACTTGAGAAAAGCCGATGAGTTTGCCCCGCTTTGGGTTATCGATTTTCCACTATTGGAATGGGATGAAGAAACAGAACGCTACCACGCCATGCACCATCCCTTTACATCACCAAAGCCAGGCCAAATGGAGTTGTTAAAAACCAACCCTGGTGCCGTAAAAGCCAATGCATATGATTTGGTACTGAACGGAAATGAAATCGGCGGCGGTTCTATTCGTATTCACGATAAGGAAACACAGTCGAAAATGTTTGATTATTTAGGCTTTACACCTGAAGAAGCTAAAGCGCAGTTTGGCTTTTTAATGGATGCTTTTCAATATGGAGCACCCCCGCATGGTGGTATTGCTTTTGGACTGGATAGACTAGTCGCTATTTTAGGTGGTCAAGAAACCATTAGAGATTTTATTGCTTTTCCTAAGAACAACGCAGGGCGTGATGTTATGATTGATGCCCCAGCCCCTATTGATAAAGAACAACTTAAAGAACTTAACTTATCACTTACCCTTAAACCTTAAGATGAATTGGAAGAAAATTTTTAAGGTTTCAGGTATTATAGTTGGATCACTTGTTGTTATAGCTAGTGTTTTTGTCGGATATGTATATTACCAATACTATGGTAAGTTTTCTGCCAATGAAGAAAAATATCCCCAGCATATTGGCTACATAAACCCCGAAAAAGCATTACTAACTGAAGATTTTGAGCTTTGTGATGCAAATCTTTTAGGTGCTTATTCTAGTTCGCAACCAAAAATTTACAAAGGAGGTAAATATGCTTTTAAAAAGTATATTCAAAATAATTATACCAATGATGGATATACCGATTCTGGTTTTTTGATTTTCCGGTTTCATATAAATTGTAATGGCGAAACAGGAAACGTAGAAATCAATGAGCTAAACCAAGATATGCAGCCAACAGACTTAAATGACGCGATGGTGGAGCAGCTATTAAAATTGACCGTTAAAAAAGAAAACTGGCAAGTTGGATATGTTTCAGACGAAGACGGAAACGCCTACAATCATTATATGTATATACTTTATAAAATTGAAAATGGGGAACTGCTTGAAATATTACCTTAGTTTATTTTGTGTTATTGTATTGTGTTCGTGCGGTGACAGCGAAAACTATTCTACTCTTTCCAAGGAAGAACGTGTAGCCCTTTCTCAAAAAGTGTTTAAAGACGGAAGTCATCTTTTTCAAGGTTCGCCTAAAAGTATGACCCGTATAGAAAAAGCAATTGAGATTGACCCCAATAATTGTGATGCAGTTAGAGAACTTTCTGTTGCGTATTTAAAAAGGGGAATGCCTAATAAGTGGAAGCCACAAATAGATAAAGCAGTTGCGTGCAATCCCGTTATTTGGCAACCTTATCGAGGCTACAACTATTTATGGTTTTATCGTGATTACAAAAAAGCAATTGCCGATTTTAATGCTAGCGATACCCTAACTCCAAACTTTGTAGACGCCCCACAAGGCCATAGTGTAGATTATTGGAGAGGCATTGCATATTTAGGGTTAAGGGACTATGAAAATTCGATAGCCTATTTCAATAAAAACATACAAGCTGAAACCGAAGAATACGGAGAGGATTGGGTAGAACCGACCGCTTTTTTATATAGAGGCATTGCTTATTATGAAAGTAATGATTACGAAAACGCTTTGGGTGACTTTGAAAAAGTGTTGTTGTATAACAATAATCGCTCTGCCGATGCAAAATACTATCAGGCACTAATTTTACAATCTGAAGGTAAGAAAAAAGAAGCAACAGCCTTAATTAACAATGCAATTGAAGACTATCAAGCAGGTAGCTACAATAACAGGCATTATGTTGAAACCTTTAGGCAGTTGTACCATGAAAATTTCACAGAGGTACTAAAACAGTTGAAAAACTAATTTAGAATACTTTTTTGTCCTTTAAGCAATAGTTAAAACAATTAAGTACAGGCCAGCTCTTTATTTATATCTTTATGCTATGCCAGAGTCTAAAACGTTTCTGTCCAAATTTTTGAAATGGAGATATAAGCATATTTCCCAAAAAAACTTTGTCTTTGTTTTAAGTGCCTTGGTAGGTTTATTGGCGGGTATTGTATCATTATCCTTAAAAAATATAACGTTTGCTATTCAGTCGTTTTTTGAACATGCCCTTATTATTACTGAAAACCATATTTATTTTGTTTTACCTATTATTGGCCTGTTATTAGTATATCTACTGAAAAAATATGTTTTAATAAAAGAGCTAAAACCTTCGGTACCATCCTTTATAAAGCGGTCCATCCCCTCATTACTTTATTCTTTATTACGTCAAAAAGGATTGTTATCGTACCGCTTAATTTACCATCCTTTAATTATGGCTCCGTTAACAGTTGGTTTTGGTGGTTCGGTAGGGTTATTGGGACCTGCAATTACATCTGGTTCGGCAATAAGCTCAAATTTAGGAAGAATATTGCACGTCGATAAAAAGACTAGAACATTATTAATTGCCTGTGCAACCTCAGGAGTAATGGCCTCTATGTTTAAATCGCCTATTGCAGCTATCGTTTTTGCGGTAGAGGTTTTTAGTTTGGACTTAACTTTCGCCTCCTTACTCCCACTTCTTATAGCTTCTATATCTTCGGTTTTGACCTCTTACTTTTTTTTGGGTGACGAATTGCTTTTCAACATACAGGCATCGGATAAATTTGCAATAAAAGACACCTTATTTTACATGCTACTTGGTGTTGGCACTGGTCTTGCATCCATTTATTTCACAAAAATATATTTTGCCATATATGGTTTTTTCGACCATGTAAAATCACGGTTTTTAAAACTTGTGGTAGGAGGCCTTGCTATTGGTGCTATGCTTTATTTTATTCCACCATTATACGGGGAAGGTTTAAGTTTTATCACAGATTTATTAGAAGGAAATCATTTACACGCTTTAGGAAGCACGCCGTTTGGTAATGCAACTGATAACATCTGGATTGTTATCGCATTGCTATTCGGAATTACTATTTTTAAAGCGATAGCCATGACCACAACCTTCGCTGCTGGTGGGGTTGGCGGAGTTATTATCCCTACCATGGTTATGGGAAGTGCTTTAGGTAATGTAGTGGCAAAAGTAATCAATAACCTAGGATTGGGTTTTTACGTTTCCGAAGTTAATTTCACGCTAATTGGCATGGCAGGTTTAATAGCTGGAGTAATCAATGCCCCCTTGACTGCTATTTTCTTAATTGCTGAAATTACCGGAGGCTATGAACTTTTTGTACCTTTAATGATTACGGTTGCCATATCATACATGATTACCAAAAAAGGAATGGAACATACCATTTACACACACGAATTGGCAAAAAGAGATTCTTTATTGACCTATAATCGGGATAAAAACGCATTGCTTTTAATGGAACTTGATAAAGTTATAGAACAGAACTTTATTAGTATCACCCCAGAAATGAAGTTAGGCGAAATTTTAGATTATGCAGTTGCAAAATCAAACAGGAATATTTATCCTGTAGTAGATAAAGACAATACTTTTCTAGGTATCATTTTACTGAACGACCTTCGTAAAATCATGTTCGATCAAAAATTATACGATAAGGTCACGGCAAAAGATTTAATGGAAAGTGCACCATCTTTAATTTTTTATAGAGAAGACACCATGCAAGAAATAATGAAAAAGTTTGAAGCCAGTGGTGCTTGGAATTTACCCGTTATCAACAAAGGGAAATATTATGGGTTCATTTCAAAATCGAAATTATTGACGGCATACCGTAGAAAATTAATTGATTTTTCAGGAAACTAAAATTAACCATATGAGAATTGTTTTAATTATCGTGTTTATAGCAATTGTTGCTTGTGGCTGTTATGGGTTTTACATCCGTCCAGAAGATTACAGTACAGGCGAACTTTGTGTAGGTCTTTCTATCGTTGGCCTCTTTTTTGTCTGGATGCCCCTTTTTATCTACCATAGGTGGCGAAAAAGAAGTTTTAAAGACTATATGCTTACCAAAGAAAACCTTGATAAAATGAGGGAAGAAGGAAAGGATAAAGAGATATAAATCATCCCCATTTTTCACTTTTTTTACATTTTTTTAACTTTTCAGCCTAAATTAATAGTACCTTTGGGTTATTATTAATTTATTTTTTTATTACAATGGAAGGAACAGTAAAGTTTTTTAACGAATCTAAAGGTTACGGTTTTATCACAAATGACGAAACCGGAAAAGACATTTTTGTACACGTTACCGGCCTTAACGGCGAAGCTCTTAACGAAGGTGACAAAGTAGAATATGTTGAAGAAGAAGGAAGAAAAGGAATGACTGCAGCACAAGTGCGCGTTATTCACGAATAAGTGATATACTTTTAAAGATTTTATAAAACCCTCCATTTTGCGGAGGGTTTTTTAATGGTTCTAATTTATATTCCGCTTTTCAATAAAAAACTTTTTTAGTAATTGTGAAGCTTCTGCTTCCATAATGCCTCCGCTCATGTTGGTCTTTGGATGTAGTTTGGTATTCATAGTAATACAACCGCGTTGTTCATCCCTCGCACCATACACAATTTTATCTATTTGGCTCCAATACAAAGCCCCGGCGCACATTTGGCAAGGCTCAATGGTTACATACAAGGTACAGTCTTTTAAATATTTCCCCCCTAAATAATTTGCTGCAGCAGTAATCGCTTGCATTTCGGCATGGGCAGTCACATCGTTTAACGTTTCGGTTAGGTTGTGGGCGCGGGCAATTATCTGGTCTTTCACAACAATTACGGCCCCAATGGGAATTTCATCCTTTTCAAAAGCTTTTTCGGCTTCCATTAAGGCACGTTTCATAAAATAGTTGTCGTCGTACGGTTTCAATAAATCCATGAGTATCTTTTATAGAATATTCAAAAGTACAATATCAAAATGTATCTTTGCTGTGTGCCAGAAAAGATATTAGATAGCGTTCACTTTCCTGAAGATCTTCGGAAAATTTCAAAAGAAAAACTACCGCAAGTTGCAAAAGAACTGCGTGATTTTATTATCAATATCGTTGCAACCAAAGAAGGCCATTTAGGCGCCAGTCTTGGTGTTGTAGAATTAACTATCGCCCTGCATTACGTTTTTAATACACCAGACGATATTTTGGTATGGGATGTTGGTCATCAAGCCTACGGCCATAAAATTTTGACTGGAAGAAAAGATATTTTTCATACCAACAGGCAATTTGATGGTATTTCAGGTTTCCCAAAAATAAATGAAAGTAAATACGATGCTTTTGGCGTTGGACATAGCAGTACCGCTATTTCTGCAGCCTTGGGGATGGCCATTGCCTCACAAATTAAAGGAGAAACGCAAAGACAGCACATAGCTGTAGTGGGCGATGCTTCCATTGCGAGCGGTATGGCTTTTGAAGCTTTAAACCATGCCGGTATTGCCAATACTAATATTTTAGTCATTCTCAATGATAATGCTATTGGGATAGATCCCAGCGTAGGAGCCTTAAAGGATTATTTTACGAAAGTAAGCTTAGATGAAGCACCAGACACAGAAAATATTTTTGAAGCGCTAAACTTCAAGTATTCTGGACCCGTTGACGGTCATAATTTAGAAGAATTGACTTCAGAATTAGAGCGTCTAAAAAACATTTCCGGGCCTAAATTGATGCACGTCATCACTAAAAAAGGGAAAGGGCTTCGCCAAGCCGAAGAAAATCAAGTGAAATATCACGCACCAGGAAAGTTTGATGCGCTTACGGGTGATTTATTGCCAAAAGATAGCAACGGACTTCCACCTAAATTTCAAGATGTTTTTGGCAAAACAATCGTAGAATTGGCCAAAGAAAACGAAAAAATAGTAGGCATTACACCCGCAATGCCGACAGGAAGTTCCTTGAAATATTTTATGGATGAATTTCCTGAAAGAGCTTTTGATGTGGGTATAGCCGAACAACATGCCGTCACCCTTTCCGCCGGGCTTGTCACACAGGGACTGACTGTGTTTTGTAATATCTACTCTACTTTTTTACAACGTGCATACGATCAAGTAATCCACGATGTGTGTTTGCAAAATTTACCCGTTATTTTCTGTTTGGACCGTGCTGGTATTGTAGGCGAAGACGGTGCCACGCACCACGGTATTTTTGATCTTGCTTTTTTACGGTGCATCCCCAACCTCATCATTTTTGCACCCAGAAACGAGATTGAATTACGGAACATCCTCTACACAGCTCAATTAGGATTAAAAAGCCCGACAGCAATCCGTTATCCACGTGGAAGAGGCTCTATAACAGATTGGGAAAAACCGTTTTCTGAAATTGAAATAGGAAAAGGAACCTGTTTACAAGAGGGTTCTGAAGTTGCCATTTTGACCATAGGCACAATGGCCGAAACAGTTTTTAATGTCATTAATACTATTTCAGAAAAAGAAAAAGTTGCCGTGTATGATATACGCTTTGTAAAACCATTGGACACTGAATTGTTGGACGTTATTTTCAAAAAACACCACACAATAATTACCGTAGAAGATGGCGTGATTAAAGGCGGATTTGGAAGTAGTGTGCTGGAATATGCTTCAGAAAAAAAATATAAAGGGACTTTAAGAATGTTGGGGATTCCAGATTATTTTCCTCAGCATGGAACGGTTGAAGAGCTTAAAGACCAAGCTGGAATTTCTGAAGAAAAAATCAAGGAAACTATTTTAGGGGTTTTATAAAAGAGACTGCTAAATGGGTGGTAATAAAAAAATCAAGTTTCAAAAAGTATAATACTCCCTTTTATAGGACATGTTGTTGACAGTAGTTGTTGTCAAAATCATATAATTTACTCTTTTAAAAATTGTACAATTATTTTATTAAACTCTTTTGGTTTCTCCATATTTAATGAATGTCCAACATCTTTTAAAATAACTCGTTTAGCGTTTTTAATGTTTGATTTATAGAGGTTCGATATTTCTAAAATATCATCTGAATCTTTATCACCAGAAATTATCAAAGTAGGTATTTCAATCTCATTTAACCTATCAATCGAGTTTATAGAATCTAAAGAAGAACGAGATTCGCCCCAATGGTTATTTATGTTATAAGAAATCATTTCCTTAAGCTTTGTTCTAGTCTTTAAGTCAATTTCAGACTCTTCTCTTTTAGGACCAACTATCCAGTATTTATAGGATAATTCCCCAACTTTTAGACTATCATTTTCTTGATATGCTTTTTGTAAAATTTCATATTTTTTTCTGGTTTTTGGGTTTGCAAACCAATCCCAACCATTTATCCCAGGGGAAACTAATATTATTTTATCTACTTTATCCGGATATTTAAGAGCATAGTCTGTCGCAAGAACTCCTCCCCAAGATAAACCAATGATCGTTACTTTTTGACCGTTACATTTTTCGTTTACAAAGTGATTGATTATTTCAGTTCCTTTTAGGTCAACTTTCCCCTTTTGCGTTTTTCCGTGTCCTAATTCTGAATAGCGAATGGTTTTAAAGTTTTGTTGGTTCAAATCTGAAATTTGCCTATCCCAAGCAGACAAGTTCAAATCTCCGCCGTGTAACAAAAGTACTGGGCTCCCTGTTCCAGAAACTTTATAATGAACCTTACTATCTTCAATTTGTAAATAACCCTCTTCTGTTATCTCTTTTTGTGTACAAGAAATAACAATTAAAAGTAATATTACATTAATTGATAACTTCATTTTTTTGATGTTTACGGACTCGGATTTAATTTCTGTTAACAATCTTGTCTAAGAACAGTAGGCGGGAAAATGCCCGCTTACCATTCGGTTTTGCCCCTAATTGTTTTATTGTTTTTACACATTGTTAGCAGTATTTATTTTTTACAATTAAAATTGTATCTTTGCACACCTAAAATTAGATATAAAAATAATTACTATATTGTAATTGTAGTTTTATTAAAATTAAGCCAAAATATACTATATTTAATGTTAGTTATATATATTTGGCAGTGTATTTGAAACATATAACAATCAAGAGCGTCTAATATTTGATTAAAGGTTTAAAATATTAAGTTATGGAAATGTATAATGAATTGGTTAAGTATTTTGATAATGAAAAATTATCAGTACTTCAAGAAGAATGGGGTCAATTAGAAAGTCATAACTATGAAAATGGTGTTTGTGTTGAAGAGCTGTTCCAATTTTGGGATAAAATTTATCTTAAACCAGACGATGACATATTCATTGAACCTGAAAAAATTAATTTTTCTAATCTAATTGCTCCGATTCAAACGGAGCATTTTTTTTTAAACTAATATGGCAATAGAAAACAGAGCAGCATTCTATCTTAAAGATTTTGAGATTCCAAAATTCAACTTTTTAAGTATTGGAAATTTAGATAATGAAGATATTGCAATCGGATTTGAACCTCAAGGGGAATTTTCAAAAAAAAATAAAATATTTTATTTGACATTAAATTTTAGACTTTTCGAAAAATCAAACAAAAAAGATTATTTTAATGCCCAAATAATTGGAGTTTTTGGCTTTGAAAATGTAGATGATTTAGAGAGTATTCCATCTTTTTTTTATAAAAATTCAATAGCAATTTTATATCCATATTTAAGATCTTTTGTAAGCTCAGTTACGTTACAGGCAAATATTAAAAATATTATACTACCAACTATGAATCTAAGTTCATTGGAACCAGAACTTATAAATTCAAGTAAGGAAGTTGATTAATGAGAAGGGTATTTCAAACATTAAATGATGAAAATCCGGATAATGTCGAAAATAATGGACCTTTTCCTTGTAAAAAAGAAAATGCTTGGCTTCATAATGGCTATTATTTTTGGGATCAAGATATTGATGTTGCGCATTGGTGGGGTGAAAAAGGTTATAACGGCTCCTATATAATTTGCGAGTCTTATTTTCAATATGATATAAAATTTTGCTGGGATTTACATAATGAACATACTGCAAGAGAAGAATTTCGATTGATTGCTAAAGAAGTTAAAACTCGCGGTGTAAATAACAAGAAAGAAGTAAAAGTTAGGGATATAATTGAGTATCTACAGAAAAAAAATATGTTTAAATATCATGCAATTCGTTTAGCTGGCATGAATTCAATTGGATTTAATGATCCGCTATATGAAAGACATATTTTGGATAAGAAAGCAAGATATAAGAAGCAGGCAATAATATGGGAATATGATAATAGACCTGCAATCCAAGTGTGTTTTTACCAGAAGAATGCTTTAAATCGAAAAGTTTTTAAAATCGTTTATCCAGATGAATATGTTCAAGACGAAATTGTTTTTTAATAATTACTACTAACAAATAATAAAAACAACTCCTTTTACTTAAAATCCCCACGCACCCTTTCAAAGAGTTGCAACGACTTACCATCGGTTAATCGTGATACATAATGACAGGCAGTTAAAATAGATTTATAAAGTGAGTCTTTTTCAGAAATTACATTATTGAAATTCTTCAATATCAACCGGTCGTAATGGCGTTCATTACCGTTCAGGACATTCTCAACAGAGGTTGTAAAAGTGTCTATTAAAGTTTCCAACACTTTGTAACCGGCTATTTCTTTCTCTACCACTTCCTTGCTTTGGTATATTTTTTCAATACTTATACGTAGAATATCATTTATCTGGGCTTGGTACCTGCTTTTATCCAACAGCGCTTGTAAAAACTCCCCTTTTAAAATTTCTTCTTCATGTTCTAAAAACACCTCAACTGCTTCGGTTATCAACGTATTGATTGCCAAAGAGCGTAAATACGCCAACCTATCTGAACTTTGTTTGAGATTGTTGTATTTGTTAGTGTTAATGGTGTCTTTAACCAAATTGATTAAATATTCCAGTGCAAACTCTTCTTCAATTAAGCCGAGGTTGATGCCGTCTTCAAAATCGATAATGGTGTAGCAGATATCATCGGCTGCTTCTACCAAATACGCCAATGGGTGACGGCAATAGCTCATATTGGTATCGTTGCCACGTTTTAGTAAACCTAATTCGGCTGCTACCTCATTAAAAAATGTTACTTCAGATTGAAACACGCCGTACTTTTTATCGGCTATATGGTTGGTAGGTTTCTTCGGCAGCGATTCTTTTGGATATTTTGTAAATGCACCTAGAGTGGCGTAAGACAAACGCAAGCCACCTTCAACACCGTTTTTGGTTTCGGTTAAAATTTTAAATCCATTGGCATTTCCTTCAAAATCAACTAAATCTTGATATTCTTTTGGGGTAAGCTTTTCTTTGTACCGTTTTCCGTTTCCGTTTAAAAAATAATCGCCAATAGCTTTTTCACCGCTGTGTCCAAATGGTGGATTACCAATATCATGTGCCAAAGCTGCTGCTGCTACAATAGCCCCAAAATCATTAAACTGGTAACCATGAGTTTTATGTAAGTGCGGATGTTTTTCAAGAATAGCTTTCCCTACTTGTCTTCCTAAAGAACGGCCTACCACAGAAACTTCAAGGCTATGGGTTAAACGCGTATGCACGAACGATGTTTGCGAAAGTGGAATAACTTGGGTTTTATCCTGCAAGCTTCTAAAGGCGGAAGAAAATATAACCCGGTCATAATCTACCTCAAAACCCAAGCGGGTTTCGTCTTGTTCTATACGTAAGCGTTTATTGGTGTCCCCCTGTCGTTTTAGCGAGAGCAGTTTTTCCCATTGCATCATAACACTGAAGTTTTACCTGCAAGATACTATTTTGAACAAACCACGCCAAGTGAAAAGGCAATGTTAAGCAGTTAACATTAAAGTAACCTTCTTATGACATATTAGTAATCCTTAGGTAACACCAACTTTACAGTATGTCCATTTCTTTGTGGCATCAAATAAAACTAAAAATAGATTAAAAAAAATGAAAAAATTCTTTCTTTCTTGTATAGCCATTACAGCAACAATACTTTTTGTTAGCTGTAGCAGTGATGATAATGATATTATTGCTGTAGATGACGATCCTACACCTGTAAACGCAGAGCTTAAGGGACAAATTACTGAAGACTTTACATTAACTAACGATGTAATCTGGACATTAGATGGTCGTGTAACTGTAACAAACGGAGCAACTTTGACAATCGATCCTGGAACGATAATTAAAGCAAATCCTGGTCAAGAAGCAGACGCATCTGTTTTAATTATTGCTAGAAATGCTAAAATTGAAGCTAACGGTACAGCTAGCGAGCCAATAATCTTTACTTCAACTGCAGATAACATTGAATTAGGACAAACTGCTGGCACCAACTTAACAGAAAACGACCGTGGTCTTTGGGGTGGTCTTATTGTTTTAGGAAACGCTAGAGCGTCTCTATCTGGAGATGCTACTGAAAACCAAATTGAAGGTATTCCTGCAAGTGACAGCAACGGTTTATACGGTGGAACTAATAATGCAGATGATTCTGGTACACTTAACTATATTTCTATTCGTCACGGCGGAACCTTAATTGGTGAAGGAAACGAAATCAACGGTCTTACGCTAGGTGGTGTAGGTTCAGCAACAACGGTTACTAATATTGAGGTTGTAGGAAATGTTGATGACGGTATCGAATGGTTTGGAGGTTCAGTAAACTCTTCTAACCTATTGGTTTGGTCACAAGGTGATGATGGTCTTGATATTGACGAAGCTTATTCAGGAACTATATCTAACGCTGCAGTTATATTAGGTGATATTTCTGATCACGGAATGGAGATTGACGGGCCAGCTGGATCATTAGAAGGTCGCTTTACTCTTGACGGTATTTCTTTATTCGGAAACACTATCACTGAAAATGGTGAATATGCAGATTTAAGAGATAATGCTATGGGTACTTTAAGAAACATCTACGCTGAAGGATTTAAAGAATCTGCAGATGTTGAATTAGACAACAATGGCGTTTCTCAAAACTTTTTAGATGGAAAAATAGTATTCCAAAACTGGGTGCTTAACGGAGCTGACAATAGTGTATTTGTTGAAAAAGTAGGTTGTCTTGAAAACTGTGATGATGACAATGATGATAACGACGTGCTTGAAGAGTTAATAATTTCAAACCCATCCTTTACCGAAAGAGCAGCAAATTGGACCACTACAGGATCTACTGGTGGTGCTAACATGTCTGTTTTCTCTTGGACTTTCGCAAGCTCTAAAGGAGCCCTTTAATTCGATTGATTAAATTTTTGTTCTCATATAATTAGCCAACTTGCTCGCTTTATTTAAAGCGGGCAAGTTTTATAAATAACAGTTATGAAAAATACGTTACTAGTAGTATTACTTTTTTTATCACAATTTGCTTTTAGTCAAACAGGAACAGTTACAGGAACCGTAAACGATGGTGAGTATAACGATGTTCTGCCTTTTGCCAATATAATAGTAAAAGGAACTCAAACAGGTACTACATCAGATTTTGAAGGAAAGTATACATTAGAACTAAAACCAGGTACATATACGTTGGCTTATTCTTTCGTTGGTTATCAATCTAAAGAAATAACCGATATTATTATTTCGGAAAACGAATCAACTGCAATAGATGTAACCCTACAGGCAAGTGCTGGCCAACTTGATGAAGTAATAATAACAACCACGGCACGAAAAAATACAGAAGCAGCAGTACTTAGCCTACAAAAAAACTCAATTAACTTAATGGATGGTCTTTCGTTAGAGTCTATTAAAAAGAGTGGCGCCAGTAGTGTAGCAAGCGCAGTTAAAAATGTACCGGGTGTTTCTATTCAAGGTGGAAAATTTGTATATGTAAGAGGTCTTGGTGACAGATATACAAAATCAATTTTAAACGGTGTTGATGTCCCAGGTCTTGACCCAGACAGAAACACATTACAGCTTGATATCTTTCCAAGTCAAATTCTAGAAAATGTATTGGTAATTAAATCTGCAACAGCTGATCAGCCTGCAGATTTTACTGGTGGTGTTGTAGATATTGTTACTAAAGATATTCCAAGTCGTGAAGAGTACAGTTTATCTATAGGTGCTAGTTATAATTCAGATTTTCACTTTAAAGACAATTACCTAGTGTCTGATAAAAGTAATACCGACTTTTTAGGTTTTGATGATGGTACAAGAGAAAACCCATTGTCTCCTCTTCAAGAAGTGCCTTTACCACAACAAAATGGTGAGGTTGTAGAAGCCATAACACAACGTTTCAATCCTATCTTAGCTGCACAACGTGAAAAAAGTTTAATGGATTTTAAATTATCTGCGACCGCGGGCAACCAATATGAAATTGGTGATAACAAACTTGGGTTTTTAGCTTCATTATCCTATAAAAATGAAACTACATATTTTGATGAGTATGTTGACGGACAAATTTACAGAAAGGATGAAACCGATAAATCTAACTTTGAATTGCTTGCCGATAGAACTCAAAACGGAGAAGTAGGTAATAACAATGTATTAATTAGTGGTCTTGCAGGATTATCTTTTAAAACAGAAAGATCAAAATATAGATTTAATGTACTTCATATTCAAAATGGAGAATCTGAAGCTTCCATTTTTAGACAAAGTAATTTTATCATTAGTAGCAACCAAGTAAAGAAAGATAATTTAATTTATACAGAAAGAGCCATAACCAATGGTTTGTTAAGCGGAAAACATTCTTTAGGAAGTGAAAATGATTGGACTGTTGAATGGAAACTGTCCCCAACTATAGCTAGAATTGACGATAAAGACTTTAGGGTTACTCCTTTTAGAGTTACTACAAACTCTCAAACAGGTGAAGAGACCTATACAATCGAGCCTAGTGAATCTGGTGTTCCTTCAAGGTTTTACAGAAATTTAGAAGAAATAAATTTAGCTGGAAAATTAGATATTGTAAAAACCCACAGCTTATTTGGCTATGACGCCAAAGTAAAATTTGGTGGTGCATATACCTATAAACAGAGGGATTTTGAAGTTATTAAATTTTCAATTCCTTTCTTAAACTTTCCTTCAGCTTCTTTAGGCGGAGATCCTAATTTACTTCTGGCCGATGAAAACGTCTATGACCCAGCTACCAATAGCGGTTTTTATATTAGACAAGATTCAAACGATTCAGATTCGTATGATTCTGAAGTATCAGTTGCTGCTGGATATTTATCTGAAGAATTTAAAGTTACCAATTGGTTTAATGCCATTTTAGGGGTACGTTTTGAAAAATTTGACTTAATCTACACAGGAGAGAACCAAAATGGTACGCAATTAATTGACGCAACCGTTTTAGATAAGTCTGACTTTTTCCCTTCAGCAAACCTAATTTTCGACCTTAACGAAGATGGTGATGAAAAAATACGGGCTTCTTACGCACGAACAACGGCAAGACCTTCTTTTAAAGAAGCATCTTTAGCTGAAATTTTCGATCCTATTAGTAGTACTACTTTTATTGGTAACATAAACCTACAGCCTAGTTATATCAACAATTTTGATTTACGTTTTGAAAAATATGGTGAAAACAGTGATTTCTTTGCTTTAAGTGGTTTTTACAAATCGTTTAATGACCCGATAGAACTTTCGTTTATAAGAAGAGCGTATGGACAGTACACACCTTTAAACCTTGGTGATGCAAATGTATTTGGGGGAGAAATTGAAGTTCGTAAAAACCTTGGCTTTATTGATGGATTGCAAGACCTTTCGTTCAACGCTAATTTTTCATTGATTGAATCACAGCAAGAATATAGTGATGACGAAAGAGAAGGAAGGCTTGATAACTTGAGAGAAGGCGAAACATTAGACGATACCCGTCAACTGCAAGGGCAATCCCCTTACCTTATTAATGTAGGATTAAATTACGATAACGAAGACACCGGATGGCAAGGTGGATTATTTTATAACACGCAAGGCAAAACATTACAGATAGTAGGTGCAGGTGATGTAGCTGATGTTTATACGTTACCCTTCCATAATGTTAAATTGAATATTTCTAAAACATTAGGTGAAAACAAAAATTCTACAATTAGCTTACAGTTTGAAAACTTATTGGATGACGATGTAGAGAGTGTATACCAATCTTTTGGTGCTGAAGATCAAATTTATTCTAAATGGAACCCTGGACAAGAAATTAGCCTTAGTTACAGTATTCGTTTTTAAAAGAATATACCTTACTAAAAAAGAAAACCCCGGCAGATTTAGTCTGCCGGGGTTTTCTTTTTTAGTTTATCACGCTCTAATTAGAAACTATTTGCGTGTTGTCCTTTTTAAAGGTATTTACCTTTGCAATTTTAGAGTTCATATAAGTAACTTCTTTAATGGTTTCCCCTTGAAAGAACATCCAAGAACCTACTTTTCTTCCGTTGTCATAATTAGCAATGGCAGTTTTATTTCCATTCGTGTCATAGCTAATCCACTCTCCCTGTAATTTATTATCTAATGTATAAAAACCTGTTTGTGCCACTACACCATTGTCGTGATATAACGTTGCTTCAATAACATTTCCATCTAATCCTGTTAGCACATATTTATTTTTCTTTACTTCTTGTGCAGTTCCAATTCCTACTATTGCTATTAAAGCTAAAAGTGTGATTGTATTTTTCATAATATTTTTTTTTAAAGTTCTGTATACCAAATATACAACTAAATTTACATTAATTAAATGTTTACTTAACATTAAATTTACATTAAAACTGTAAATATCTTGTTTTCAGTTATTTATGTATTAAAACTTAACATTGGCGTTAGCTTCAAATTAATAATTTATTAATATTACCATGACACCTACACTACATTAGAGTAGTTAATTTGTAGGGTCTTTAGACAAATTTACACCTCATAAAATCGTTTAAGTTTTTGTCGACTAGATTTTTTAAGTGTAGGAGCTGCCCTGATCAGGCAGCTTTTTTATGTTAATAAAATAGGGTATTATTATATAGAAATAATATTTAGGAAACATTAATTTAACATAAGAATCGGTTCTTTGCGCCGACAAAAACTTAAAATGATTCTATATGAGGCTACGCTATATAGTGTTTGCAGCATTATTTGCTTTTTTTATCAAAGCAAATGCACAAGAAACAACAGATACTTCTTTTGGTAAAGGGCTATTAAACCTCGTAGCCAAAGACAGTTCGTGGAGCGTTAAATTTGCCCCACGTATTCAATTTAGGGCACTTTCCCGTTGGGACTATACTGGCGAACAATATTCAAAACCCGATCAAAACTTTTTAATTAGGAGAGCTCGGTTAAAATTCAAAGGGTTCGCTTATTCCCCAAAATTGAAATATAAAATAGAGCTTGGTCTTTCCAACCGGGATATTTCGGGAGGAAACCAGTTTACCAGTGATGCCCCACGATATATCTTGGATGCTGTCATTATGTGGAATTTCTACGAAAATTTCGAATTATGGGCAGGACAAACCAAACTTCCTGGTAACGTAGAGCGGGTGGTATCATCTGCCAATATGCAATTGATTGACCGTTCCTTGTTAAACAGAAGATTTAATATAGACCGGGATTTGGGTATTCAATTACGACACCGCACCAAACTTTCAGAAAAAATTATCCTACGTGAAAAATTTGCTTTGTCACAAGGTGAGGGAAGAAATATCACCTCAGGTAATCTTGGAGGCCATCAATATACAGGTAGATTAGAGCTATTACCCTTAGGGGCATTTACTGGAGGTTCTGAATACGTTCAGAGTGATTTAAAGCGCGAACAAACCCCAAAATTAATGATAGGTGTTACCTATGATTATAATGATAATGCTGTAAAGACCAGAAGTAACCAAGGAAGCTATATGCAGACCAGCACAGGGTTTTACGAGACGGATATTTCAACAGTTTTTGTTGACGCGATGTTTAAATACAAAGGGTTCTCTTTTATGGGTGAATATTCAAATAGAGATGCAGACGATCCCGTTGCTACAGAAATTGATGGCTCACCTGCTTTAGATGAAGAAGGAAACCCTACCAACGATGTTGTTTTAGTTGGAGACGCTTTAAACTTTCAAGCCGGCTATCTTTTTAAAAACAACTATGAAATAGCTGGACGCTTCACTACATTAAGTTTTGATAGCGTAACTGAGAGACAAGATCAAAATCAATACACTATTGGAGTTTCAAAATACATTGTAGGTCATAAACTAAAAGTACAAAGCGATTTAAGCTATAATACAATTGAAAGTGAAAAAGGCCCGATAACATTTCGCATAGGGTTTGACCTACATTTTTAAAAGATAATAGATAACAATTTGGTAACAATAAAGGGCAATTAAATTAAGAGATTTGCACCACTTTAATTAAAGAAAATGGAAAACATATACTTATTAATGATCGTAGCATTGGCAGTACTTGCCGTAGCCGATCTTGTTGTAGGGGTTAGTAACGATGCTGTTAATTTCCTTAACTCTGCCATCGGTTCTAAAGCCATATCATTTAAATCGATAATGATTATTGCCAGTCTTGGTATTTTTATCGGTGCCGTCTTTTCAAGCGGGATGATGGAGGTTGCCAGAAAAGGTATTTTCGACCCTGGACAATTTTACTTTGAAGAAATCATGATTGTCTTTATGGCAGTTATGATAACCGATATATTACTGCTCGATTTTTTCAATACGCTTGGTTTACCCACATCAACAACCGTTTCGATCGTTTTTGAATTATTGGGAGCTGCTGTAGTGATGTCGCTAATAAAAATTGGCGCTAATGAAACTGAAACTTGGGCAGATCTAGGTAAATACATAAACACGGCAAAAGCTACCGAAATTATATTGGGGATTCTGCTTTCCGTCGTCATTGCCTTTACGGTGGGTGCAGTCGTTCAGTGGCTGTCCCGTTTAGTGTTTACGTTTCATTACGAAAAGAGAATTAAAAACTTTGGTGCTTTATTTGGTGGAGTTGCCTTAACGGCCATTGGATATTTCATCTTTATGAAAGGACTGAAAGGAACCCCTTACTACGGAGATTTTAAAGAGGTAGTAGAAGGGAACGAGCTTTACTTTGTTGGAGGAAGCTTTATTTTCTGGACGCTCTTTTCTTTTCTTTTTATGAAACTTTTCAAGAAAAGCATCCTTATTATCGTAATTGCAGTAGGTACATTTGGTTTAGCACTCGCCTTTTCAGGAAACGACTTGGTTAACTTTATTGGTGTCCCTATGGCTGCCTTTCATTCTTACGAAGCTTGGTTGGCTTCTGGTGAAGCTGCCTCTACTTTCTCTATGGATGTTCTTTCTGAAAAAGTGCCCGCAGAACCTTTCTTGCTATTTATAGCTGGTGGTGTAATGGTATTGACGCTTTGGTTCTCTAAAAAAGCCCGTAGCGTAGCCGAAACCGAAATCGGACTATCCAGACAAGGAGAAGGTCACGAAAAATTTCAACCTAACATGTTATCTAGAGTAGTTGTAAAAGGTACTTCGAGAGTAGCTCAAGGACTAAATTATGTTTTGCCAAAAGCTACCACTAAAAATATAAACTCGCGTTTTGAGAAACCTGTAGTAGAATTACCAAAACATAGAACCTACGAATTACCAGCTTTTGATATGATTCGTGCTTCTATTAACTTAGTTGTAGCAGGTGTTCTTATCTCAATCGCAACCTCAATGAAGCTTCCTTTATCCACCACATACGTAACCTTTATGGTGGCTATGGGTACTTCACTTGCAGACCGAGCTTGGGGGCGTGAAAGTGCGGTGTACCGTGTTGCTGGAGTATTAAATGTGATCGGTGGCTGGTTCTTTACAGCATTTAGTGCCTTTGTGGCTGCAGGAACATTAGCATATCTTATTTACTTAGGTAAAGGGGTTGCTATTGCAATTCTACTAATGTTAGCAGTACTTTTATTAGTGCGAAACTACCTTTCTTATAAAAAGAAGAGTAACATAATAATGGATGAAACTGGTCTTAAAAAGACTGAAAGTAATACCGTACAAGGTATCATCCAGGAAAGTGCAGACAATATTGCAAAAGTAATTCACCGAAGCAATAAAATCTATTCTGATATGCTTCGAGGATTGGCAAAACAAGACACCTCTAAGCTGAAAAAGAGTAAAAAAGGAGTTAAGAAGCTGAACGATGAAATTGATGAATTGCGTGATAATATTTTCTATTTCATAAAAGATTTAGACGAAAAAAGTGTTCGCGGAAGCAACTTCTACATCATTATCCTTGGGTATCTGCAAGATGTAGCTCAATCGCTTGAGTTTATTTCAAAAGCAAGTTATAAACACGTAAATAATAATCACAAGGCATTACGTTTTAATCAAATTAAAGATTTACAGGAAATCGATCAATCTTTGGAAAACTTATTTGTTGATATTGAATCTATCTTCCAAAATCGAGAAATCGAAAAGATTGAAATGGTGTTAGATAAAAAGCAAGAGCTATTTGAATATGTTTCAGAAAAAATTGAAAAGCAAATAGCGCGTACTAGAACCGAAGAGTCGAGTCCTAAAAACACGGCGTTATACTTCAGTTTATTATTAGAGACAAAAGATTTGATTACCGCTCTAATGAACTTAATGGAAGAGTACTATATAAGCTACAAAAAAGTATAAAATATAATTCTTCGGAAAGAAAAAAGAGCCTTCTACAAAATTTGTAAAAGGCTCTTTTCTATTTTTTGAACAACTTAATTATCCGTCTATACCCAGTTTGCTATGTGTTTTAGTAACTGCTTTTTCATTTTTTTGATCAATCCACTCTTGTCCTTTAAGCTTACGCATTAAGGTATCAAAATGACGCATGATAGCAATGTTATAAATGGCTTTTCCTAAGTTTTTAGGGTTTCTAGCAATGGCACGCAAACTCATGGAAAAACCAGGTGTTATGTACCGCATATAGTGCCAATAGCCTTCAGGCATATATAAAACATTCCCGTGTTCTAAATGTGTTTTAAAACCTTTTGCTTTTTTTAAAGCCGGCCATTTATCATAATCAGGGTTGGCAAAGTTTATATCTTCACGGGTTATAAGCGAATGTGGTATTTTATAAAGGTAATCGTTCTGCTTTTGGTCAAACAATATCACTTCTTTTTTTCCGTGGAAATGAAAATGAAAAATATTGGCCAAATCAATATCATAATGCATAAACGTGTAGCTGTCTTCCCCACCAAAGAAAAGCATAGGAAGACCTTTCATTAATTTTATTCCAAAATCTGGATACGAATAGTCTTTTTGTAATTCAGGGACCTCTTTTAGAACATTCCAAAGGAATATACGGTATTTGGTAGGTTCTTTTTTGAGCAAGTCAATATACTCGCTCATTTTCATGGTGGCATGCGGCTCGTTAAAGCCATCTTCGTGGCTCACAGGTCTATCATCATAAAGCGGCACTTCTTTATCACCTGCCACTTTAGCCATATAATCTAAATCCCACTTTTTGTAAGCAGGCCAATCTTCAATAAACCGTTCAATTACGACGGGTTTCTGAGGTTTAAAATAGTTGTTGATAAAGTCTTCTTTTGAAATCGTCTTGACTCTATCTATTTCTTGTAATTGCATAAATAATTTGAAAACAGCTAAATTACAAAACTTAGCCGAAAGGTTTTCTTAAAGAAAAGTTTACTTTGTAGCGGCACTAATTTTTTGAAGGTTGAATTTTTCTCTACATATCTCACATCTATACGCATACTTGGTATAAAATGGCAAGGTTCCAAATAGAAATCCAAAAAGAAACGCAGCCAACGATTTTAAATCTGTTACATCTGAAAAGTAGTGGATTTCGGTAGCACCGCAATTGGGGCAATGTATTTCCTTACCTGCGTCATCTACTGAATATTCATTGATAGTAGCCAGTATTTCACGGGCTTTTTCTTCATCTTCTTTTCGTACTTTCAGCTTAATCCCGCCAATGGCATTACTTACTAAAGGATCGGTATCAATTGTCAGGTTATCAACGAGAAACGTTTCAACACCTTCAGCATCCAACCTTCCTTTTACAATACCTGCTTCTGCGGAATAGGTAAAAACTGCTACAGTTACAAATGTGGAATCCATTTTTCAAAGATAGGTATACTTGAATACATTTTTTATGAAACATAAATTTTACAATCAAAACTTTCTTTTTGAAAAAGTTATAAATTTATTATTGTTTATCAATAATTTATGTATCTTTATTATCGTTAAACAATAATTTTTAGATTATGAAAACTGCTAAACTTTTAAAAACCTTTATTGATATGTTCCTGCTGATCTTTATACTTGCTGTGTTATTCGGGGGAGCCTTGCTCATTATATTCATGGTAACTGGAGAATACCAAAGTGTATTGAATGTCCCTGAAAAATATAAAACCGTAAACTTATCAAACTGGATGCCACGAGTATTTTTAATACTTGCGCTGATGGAATATATACTTTTTATAACAGGAATGTATTTCCTGAAACGGTCTTTAACCCATTTAGTTAATGGGAGTTATTATTCTGAAAAGGTAATTGCTTATTTTAAAACGGCCGGAAAGTTGTTGGTGACCGTTGGCATCACAACTTTGGTACTGCGTTTTTTGGCAGATATTCTTTTAATCGACAGCATAGCGCTTACCTTGGATTCTACAGCTTACAGTCTCTTGTTTGTTACCATCATGGGATTGTTTTTCATGTTGTTCAGTACTGTTTTTGCAAATTCCAAAAAATTGAAAGAAGAAAATGACTTAACTATATAAATTATGGCCATTATCATAAACCTCAATACTATATTGGAAAAGCGAGACATGAAAGGCAAAGAACTAGCAGAAACAGTTGGCATCACAGAAGCTAATCTTTCCATTCTCCGTTCAGGAAAAGCTAAAGCAGTACGATTTTCTACTTTAGAGGCAATTTGTAAAGCTTTGGACTGTCAACCAGGTGATATTTTATTATATATTAAAGATTGACATATTTTTAATACTTAAACAGAATCACATTTTATAACTTTATAGCTTTAAAAACACAAATAAACACCTTACTAATTTGAGAATAGCTAAAAACCCCGTCGAAACGTTTATAAACAGCTCAACATCGGGTAGTTATATCCTACTCTTATTTACGGTCATTGCCTTGGTTTGGGCAAACTCACCTTGGCACGAAAGCTACCATACTTTCTGGAGTGAAACTTTTGCCATTGGTTTTAGCAATACAGATTTTATTATAGAAAAACCTTTATATCTATGGGTTAATGATGGGCTAATGACCATTTTTTTCTTCTACGTAGGCTTGGAAATAAAACGTGAAATTCTCGATGGAGAACTTACCACCATGCGAAAGGCCTCTATGCCTATTTTTGCGGCTTTGGGGGGTATTGTTGTTCCTATTGCTATTTTCTTATTACTACACGATAAAGAACTAGGTGCTTCGGGTTGGGGCATTCCCATGGCCACTGACATTGCTTTTTCATTAGGAATACTCAATTTACTGGGCAAACGCGTACCGTTAGGACTTAAGATATTCTTGACAACCTTCGCCATAATTGATGATATTGGTGCTATTTTGGTAATTGCAACCTTTTATAGCCACGAGATGCACCTCTCCTATTTATTTATTGCACTTGGCATTTTGACTTTTTTAGCTTTTTTGGCCTACAAAAAATTTCACTCAAAATACTTATTGCTTATTTGTGGTATTGCTGTATGGATTCTTTTCTTAAAATCTGGAATACACCCAACAATTGCAGGGGTTTTATTGGCATTGGTAATTCCTTCAAGCAGAAATATGAATTTAGACAACTTTTTTGAAGAAATACGAGAATCCCTGAACCTTTTTAAGAAAACAAAAGTAAAAAGAATTGTCCTATCGGACGAACAACAAGATGCTGTTGATAAAATAAACTTGATAACCGATAGGGTACAAACCCCTATGCAGCAATTGGAAAATGGCCTTAGCGGTTGGGTAGCCATTGTTATAATGCCAATATTTGCGCTTGCCAATGCTGGGATAACCATCGACCTTAGTTCGTTAAGCGAAACACAGCTTATCTCGCAAATAGCCATTGCTATGGTGGCAGGAAAAGTAATTGGTATTACATTATTTAGCTATTTAGCTTATAAACTAAAAATTGCCGTACTGCCCACCGGAATAAATTTTAAACAAATTCTTGGGGTTAGCTTTTTAGGTGGTGTAGGCTTTACCATGTCTCTATTTATAGCTGAATTGGCTTTCCGTTCAGACGACTTGTTGACTACTTCAAAAATTGGAATTTTAATTGGAACTTTAGTTGCAGGTATAGCAGGTTATATGATTTTACGAGTTCAGTTAACAAAGAAAGAGAAAGAAAAGGCAGCCGCCCCTCATTAATTAAAGTTATAACTTAACCCATACAGAGTTTCTTGGGTCTGTCGCAGCATCTAAAAAATCAATGTTAAGTTTTTCTGCGATACTTTTTCCTATAGCAAAACAATCTTGAAAATTGTCAAGAGTAGTTATATTAAAACGCTTGTTTGTATTATACCAAAGGTTAACTTCGTAATATCCCTTGCCATTTTTAAATATAGACACGTACTCTAATTGGTTGAAATTTTTCCACTTACCTAGTTTTATTGGACCAACACAATGTTCAATTTTATATCTCTTTTCTTCAAAATCAAAATGGTAGTCCCTAATCACGGAAAATGTCAAGCCAGTTGAAAACAACATACTTGCTGCATATAACCAACCTGTATCCGGTTCGACAACAAATTTATATAGACAGACTAACAAAAGCGTATAGCAAAGTGCAGCGATAACTCTATGCCATAGTGGACGGTTTCCTTCAGAAATAAAAACGTTTTGCTTAATCACAAGAAGACAATAATACTCACATTACTAAAAAACCCCAAATTTCGAAAGTGAAATTTGGGGTTTAATTGTTTTTTTGATATATGCTGTTTAATCGGCCAACACAATCGCTTTATTGTTATTCATTTCAATGGTTCCGCTGGTAATTTCAAGTACCCACTTCCCATCTTCTTTGTTGAATTTATTTTCAAAACCTTCAGCTATGGTAGGATTTCCAGAAAATTTTACTTTCCCTTTCGCTAAAACAGATACAATTGGGGCGTGATTATTCAACATTTGAAACTCACCTTCTACACCCGGTACAGTTACCGACTCTACTTCTCCACTTACCAATAAAGCTTCTGGTGTTACTATTTCTAAATACATTATTTTATGCTTTAGGCTTTAAGCTTATAGCTTTAAGCAATTTATGATTCAGCTAACATTTTTTCTCCAGCCTCGATTGCTTCTTCAATAGAACCTTTCAAGTTAAAGGCTGCTTCTGGAAGGTGATCTAACTCTCCATCCATAATCATATTAAATCCTTTAATGGTTTCTTTAATATCTACCAATACTCCTGGAATACCTGTAAACTGCTCTGCTACGTGGAATGGCTGAGAAAGGAAACGTTGTACACGTCGTGCACGGTTTACCGCTTGTTTATCTTCTTCAGATAATTCTTCCATACCCAAAATAGCAATAATATCTTGTAATTCTTTATAACGCTGTAACAACTCTTTTACACGTTGTGCACACGCATAGTGCTCATCACCTAAAATATCAGCCGTAAGAATACGAGATGTAGAATCTAACGGGTCTACCGCTGGATAAATACCAAGCTCAGCAATTTTACGTGACAATACCGTTGTTGCATCTAAGTGAGCAAAGGTTGTTGCCGGTGCTGGATCGGTAAGGTCATCCGCAGGTACGTAAACCGCTTGTACAGATGTAATAGATCCTTTTTTAGTTGAAGTAATACGTTCTTGCATCGCACCCATCTCGGTTGCTAATGTTGGTTGGTAACCTACTGCAGAAGGCATACGACCTAAAAGTGCCGATACCTCAGAACCTGCTTGTGTAAAACGGAAAATGTTATCAACGAAGAAAAGTACATCTTTTCCTTGTCCATCTCCTGCTCCATCACGGAAATATTCAGCAATTGTTAATCCTGAAAGCGCCACACGAGCACGTGCTCCTGGTGGTTCGTTCATTTGTCCAAATACGAAAGTTGCTTTACTTTCTTTCATAACAGATTTATCAACTTTAGATAAATCCCATCCGCCATCTTCCATAGAATGTAAGAAGTCGTCTCCGTACTTAATAATTCCTGATTCAAGCATTTCACGAAGTAAATCGTTCCCTTCACGAGTACGTTCTCCTACTCCAGCAAATACAGAAAGACCACCGTGACCTTTTGCAATGTTGTTAATCAATTCTTGAATCAATACTGTTTTACCTACACCAGCACCACCAAATAATCCAATTTTACCACCTTTTGCATATGGCTCAATCAAGTCGATTACTTTAATACCTGTAAATAATACTTCGGTAGAAGTAGAAAGGTCTTCAAATTTTGGTGCTTCACGGTGAATTGGAAGTCCGTCATTTCCTGCTTTAGGAAGGTCTGGCATACCGTCAATAGCATCTCCAATTACGTTAAATAGACGTCCATACACATCTTCACCAATTGGCATTTGTATAGGCGCCCCTGTTGCTACAGCTTCAACACCTCGGCTTAAGCCATCAGTAGAATCCATAGAAATGGTACGTACTGTGTTTTCTCCAATGTGAGATTGTACTTCAAGAACCAACAAACTTCCTTTGTTGTCAACTTCTACTGAGTCGTATATCTTTGGAAGCTTCGCTCCGTTAGCAAACTCTATATCCACTACAGGGCCAATAATCTGTGCAACTTTTCCTTTAACTTGTGACATTATTAACTGTTTATTTTTTAGTTATCTAAGGGTGCAATTATCACCCTGTTTTTGAACGGTGCAAAGATAGTTTTTTCTGTTTAAATTACGCAATGGAAATTAGTGAATTTTTAACTCTAAATTTTAAGCGACTATTCTATAGTTAATCAAGCGGCTCACAAAGGCTTCTCACATTAGTCTTAAATAATTCCATAACTTCTTTTAACAGCTTATTCTCTTTTGAAATTTCACGCCCATCAATTTCCACAATTGGGGTAAGCTCTCCCATAGTTCCTGTTGCAAAAACCGCATCAGCATTCATAAATTGTGAAAGTGTAAGGTCTGCTTCTTCAATTGGAATATTGTTCTTTTGGCACAATTCAATAACCGAGCCCCTTGTTATTCCCGGTAAGCATGCATGGGCGTAAGGCGTATAAATGGTGTTATTTTTAAGCATAAACACATTGCTTCCATTTAATTCGGCTACAAAACCGCGTTCGTCCAGCATTAATCCAGCGTCTTTACCAGCTACATTTGCTTGTATTTTTGCAAGGATATTATTAAGTAGGTTCGCATGATGAATTTTACTATCTAAAAATTGTGGTGCGTTACGGCGTTGACTAGAGCTTAGAACTTTAATACCACCACTATTATCATATACTAACGGTTTCCATTCTGCTAAAACTATTAAGCAAGATCCGTTCTGGTTAACACGCGGATCCATACCGCTGGTTATTTTCTCTCCACGCGTTAACGTTAACCGAATATGGACATCGTCATTCATGTTATTAGCATCGAGTGTTTTTTGTATCGCTTCTTTTATAAGTTTTTTTGAAGGAATATCAACAAACGCCAAAGTTTTAGCACTTTCATGCAAACGGGTAAGGTGTTTATCTAAACAAACAATTCCTTCTGGATAGACCCGTAATCCTTCCCAAACGGCATCTCCGCCTTGCACTGAACTATCAAAAACCGACACTTTGGCTTCGTCTCTAGGGTATAATTTATCTTTTATAAATACTTGAATATCGCGGTTGCGTTCGTCAAACTGTTGTAACATATTAGTCGTTTTTAAGAATGTGTTTTTTTAATGTATTGTAATAAGGCATGGCTTCTTCCAATACTGGCTTTAAATGCTTCGGAAGCTCTTTTTGACTTCTTTTTTGTTTCTGAAACCCTTCGGAATTATGAACGTTTGCATACCAATAGGGTGCCCAAACGCCATCTTCTGGAATACCCCCTTTTTGCCAACTGAGCATGTTCTTAGAAAAAGGAATATCCAGCTTTTCACACATTTTTTTTAAATATCGTTCTGGATCAATCATCAATTCATCACTGTCTATCACAATTGGCGTTTCCTCGTTTTCTTTCAGAAATAAAAATAGTTCTGCTGCTTTTTTTAACCCTATATCGTCCAATTTTGGATTATCAATCACTTTTGAAAAAGAAATAAGCAGTTTTTCGGGATGGCGAATTAAAATAATATTGTCCCATTTCAGAATAAAGTCAGGTTTTTTATCAATATAATGATGTGCCATTCCTTTTATAAATACATGTTTTAACCCTGAAAGCGACTGGACACTATTTATCACAACATCTCTTTTTAAATCCATAGTCCTTAGAATATCGGCTGTTGCAGGGTGGTTTATCTCTGATTCTGTGTTTTTCAAATAATATCCATAAAAAGGCTCATCCAATACATTGAAATCGTCTCGTTGTGCAAAAGCATACATAAGTGCTGTTGACAAATTTCTGGGACCGGAAATAAGGTTGATCACGCTCATATAATTTTCTTGTAATTTCAGGAATAAAGCATTAAAAGTACAGCAAAAAATAAACTTAAAAGCACTGAGACTATCTGAAAATAAAAAAGCCCTCATAAGTTATGAAGGCTTTTTATAATTTTATTGAGTCTGTGTTATTCTACCGTAACAGACTTTGCCAAATTTCGTGGTTGATCCACATCTCTACCCAACATAACAGCAATGTGATATGACAATAATTGCAATGGAATTGTGGTAACTAACGGTGAAAGCGTTTCAGGAGTGTTTGGGACTTCCATAATATAATCGGCCATTTCTTTTACTGTAGTATCGCCTTCGGTCACTACAGCGATAATTTTTCCAGCCCTGGATTTAATTTCCTGAATATTGCTTACTACTTTTTCGTAATGATTGCTATTAACGGCAATTACCACTACTGGCATCTGCTCATCAATTAAAGCAATTGGACCGTGTTTCATTTCGGCAGCAGGATACCCTTCTGCGTGTATATATGAAATTTCTTTTAATTTTAAAGCTCCCTCCAAGGCAACCGGGAAGTTGTAGCCTCTTCCTAAATACAAGAAATTAGCAGCATCTTTAAATACTTTTGAAATTTCCTTGATCTTTTCATCGCTTTTTAAAGCTTCTTCTACTTTTCCGGGAATCATATCTAATTCACGAAGGTGTAACATATAATCACTTTGTGACAACGTTCCTTTAGATTTTGCCAATCTAAGGGCAATCATCATCAATACTGTAATTTGCGTTGTAAAAGCCTTCGTTGAAGCCACTCCAATTTCTGGTCCTGCGTGAGTATAAGTACCGCTATGTGTTTCTCTAGAAATGGTTGAACCAACTACATTACAAACTCCATATACAAAAGCACCCTTTTCTTTGGCTAGTTTAATGGCCGCCAATGTATCGGCAGTTTCACCACTTTGCGAAATAGCGATTACCACATCTTTTTCGGTAATAATTGGGTTCCTGTACCTAAACTCTGAGGCATATTCCACCTCAACTGGTATTCTTGCTAAATCTTCAAACACATACTCGGCAACTAAACCAGCATGCCAAGAAGTTCCGCAGGCTACTATTATAATTCGGTCTGCATTGGTAAAGCGTTTTATATGGTCTTCTAGTCCTCCTAAACGAACAATTCCTTTATCTGCCAACAAACGACCTCTATATGTATCTTTAATTACAGAAGGTTGTTCGTATATTTCTTTCAGCATAAAGTGGTCGTAGCCGCCTTTTTCAATCTGTTCTAAATTAAGCTGAAGCTCTTGAACATAAGGAGCAACCAATTTATCACCTTTAATTTTACGCACCTTTACATCACGGCCACGGCGAATAATTGCCATCTCCTGATCTTCCAGATAAATAGCATTGTTCGTAAACTCAATAAACGGAGAAGCATCACTGGCTACAAAAAATTCGTCATCGCCAATACCGATAGCAAGTGGACTTCCTAATTTGGCAACTACAATTTCATCTGGTTTGTTTTTATCAAACAAAGCAATTGCATAAGCGCCCACAACTTGGTTCAATGCGATTTGCACTGCTTTACCAAGTTTTACATCTTCTTGCTTCTTTACTTCTTCGATTAAATTTACCAATACCTCAGTATCGGTATCTGAAGTAAACGTATACCCTCTATTAATTAATTCTTTTTTAATAGAGGCATAGTTTTCTATAATTCCGTTGTGAATGATAACCAAATCCCCACTATTGGAATAATGTGGATGTGAGTTAATATCATTAGGAACTCCGTGGGTTGCCCATCTTGTGTGGCCAATTCCTAAACTTCCGTTTAAAGAAATATTTTTTTCTGCTTTGGCCTCTAGATCTGCTACTTTACCCTGTGTTTTACACAGCTGTATCTCAGAACCATCAAACAATGCTATTCCAGCACTATCGTATCCTCTATATTCTAATCGTTTTAATCCGTTTAAAATAACGGGATAGGCCTGTTTTTTTCCTATATATCCTACAATTCCGCACATATTACTTAGTTAGGTTTAGTGTAAAAAAGCTGTAATTTTAACTTTCTTTCTTCATTTGGGGAGTTACTTCCATGTAAAACGGTTCCTTTTGGTGTTAACACACTTGTTCCTGGAACTTCTTTAAGACCTGGGGATTGAGTGTTTTGAAGGTCTTGAAAGTTGGGTTGCACAACATTATCTGTAACTAAAAGACCCAACGGAACATTTGTAGAGTCATTGTTAATTAAGTTACTAACATGAGTTGTCAATCGTATTTTATAGAAATCCCCGTTGTCGCTCCCGTCTTTCTGAAGAGTCCCTAAGTGATTGGTTTTATGTGTAAGAGGTTGTTCTGTATTGGCTGGGTCCAAAGCATAATCAATTAACACGGTACCATTGGTTGCGTCAAAAATTATGACACGCTCTGGTTCATTCTCCAATGCTGAAGTTTTATTTTTATCTACATAAAAAACCAAGTTGGCTTCGTTTATCAATGGTTTTTGATCTCGTAAAATATCCAACTCATCTGGTACACCGTTAGGTCCAGATTCTAAATTTGCATTTAAAAGATCTTCTCTCCCAAATAACTGAATTACCCCTGCAATACCATCTCCTCCTTTTACATATAAGTTTTCATCACCATTTTCTACATCGGGGTTTGCGATGGCAGTTTGGATATTCTGTGGTAATTCATCTTCAAACAAGCTAACGTTTATTCCTCCAAAATTTAGCTCTAAACTACCTTCATCTCTTCCGTCATCTTCATCGTCCTCATCATCAAATGAATAATATAGGGTAATGTTCGCTTCTGAAGGGTCGAAAAGGAACAAGTTACCGTTCTCTGTTGCGGATGCTGTTTTAAAATATATGCCCCTAAAAAAGTTTTTAAAGTTATTATTGCTCAAAAGCTCAGGTGAACCTTCCATGTCGATGATTTTCTGTTGAAAAAATTCAACAGGCAAATTCGCCCGTAACCCTGGGCCCAAAGTTTCTACAATAGTATCACCATCGGTGCCAGTTTCATTGGTTGTAAAAGAAAACCCTTCATCACTGGGAACAAAATCTTCTATCTCAAAAATTAAATCCCCCAGTAAACTAGGATTATTATCAAATACCCTCCCTAAATCTGAATAGTAGTTCTGAGTCTCTTGAAAACCTGTTTCAGGGTCTAAATCTCTCAGAAAATAATTAGATTCAAACATAGAGATATTTATTGGGTCTTCACCATATACAGAATCTAAGGTATAATTAAGGGTATCTTCTCCTACTGTTTCACTTTCGCTAAAAAATGGAATGTAAAGCACAACACTATCCAAGCTCGTGTTTTCCCCAAATGTAGGCTCTGTGGCGCCCAATGTTACCTGAGAAAGTAGGTTAACAGTGGATTTTCCATAAATAGGATTATTATTAATCCCTAATTGATATGCGGACAGCCCATTGGTTTGAATGGGTAAAAGTTTTCGGCTATATGCTATAACAGAGTTGGTTTGATCGGGTTCAATAAAGGTGTTTTCCCCAACAATTTCTGATCCTATTATATCTATATCCTCTTCGCAAGATGCCAAGACAACCACCAACAGTAAAACCGTTGCTAATTTTGGCAACATATTCTTAATCTTCATAAGCAATTTTAAATGTGTACGGGTATTCTTTTTCTACAATAAATTTGACTGGTAAAAGTCTAAATATGCTTCGGAAAACTCTTCTTTTTTGTGATATTTTAACACCGGTTTGTCCAAGTTGTTAAGGAAATTTTCCAATTCTTCAGGCAGTTCGTCAGATCCAATAATAGCTGCATCAGAGTTTTTAACCGCAACCTTCATCATATTAACATAATTAGGGTCATCTAGTTCTTCAATTGACTCTTCCTCAATACCGTCAAACAATATTTTTTCTTTTACGTTATCATTTAACGTTCCATCAAAGCCTTGATTGTATATAGAGGTAACTATTTTACTATTTTCAAATAATGGTTCTGTTCCGTAGTAGTTTCGAAGGTATAATGGCAGGAAAGAAGCTAACCAGCCGTGTACGTGAATTATATCTGGTGACCAGTTTAATTTTTTTACAGTTTCAATTACTCCTTTTGCAAAAAATATAGCACGTTCATCATTATCTTTAAAAAAGTTACCATCTTCGTCTGCAAAAGTTGCTTTTCGCTTAAAGTAATCATCATTATCAATAAAATATACCTGCATGCGCTCTTTTGGAATGGAGGCAACTTTAATAATCAATGGCATATCAAGGTCGTTAATGACCAAATTCATTCCGCTTAAACGTATAACTTCGTGCAGTTGGTGGCGTCTTTCATTTATATTGCCATAACGTGGCATAAAAATTCTAATTTGACCACCATTGTCATTAACCATTTTAGGGGCTTCAAACGACATGGAAGAAATCTCGGTCTCCGGCAGGTATGGAACTACTTCTGAAGACACATACAAGACTCTTTTATCTTTCATATATTTTTTACTTTAATAGCTTACTTGTTTTGAAAGTGCAAAATTACGAAAATTTATGTAGATTGCTCATAATCTATTAATTTTGCCGCCACTCAATTTAAAATCATGAGCGTATATACCAACCGAGAATCGCTTTTAGCTACTCTCAAACCTTGGCGGAAGACTAAAACCATTGGTTTTGTCCCTACTATGGGAGCACTCCACCAAGGACACCTAACCCTTGTGAATGCAGCCTTAAAAGAAAACGATTGTGTTGTGGTGAGCATTTTTGTAAACCCTACCCAATTTAACAATGCCGAAGATTTAGATAAATATCCTCGTAACTTAGACACTGATGTGGCTTTATTGAAATCGTTAGGCGAAAATATAATTATCTATGCCCCGGAAGCATCCGATTTATATGGAGATGAAATTACTGCTACTGACTATGATTTTCAAGGTTTGGAGCACGAAATGGAGGGTAAGCACCGAGAGGGACATTTTAATGGAGTAGGAACTATTTTAAATATTTTTTTCAGAATCGTTGAACCAGACAATGCTTACTTTGGTGAAAAAGACTTTCAGCAACTACAAATTGTAAAAAAGTTGGTTGAAATAGAAAACCTTTCTGTAAACATAGTCGGTGTGCCCATTGTTCGCGAAGAAAGCGGCCTGGCTTTGAGTTCCCGAAATGAGCGTCTTACTGAAACACAACGGGAAGAAGCCGTGCTAATTTCAAAAACACTCAAAAAAGTAAAACAACAATATTCCTCGCATACTATTTCAGAATTAAATCGTTTTGTGAAAGAAACTTTTGATAAAAACGACCAATTAGCGTTAGAGTATTTTGAAATAGCTAACGAAAAAACCTTAAAAACAGCAACAGAAAAGTCTAAAAACAAGAAGTATAGAGCCTTTATAGCTGTTTTTGCAGGAGAAATTAGATTAATAGATAATATGGCTCTAAATTAATACCTTTGCAAAATGCAAATACACGTAGTAAAATCTAAAATTCACAGAGTTAAAGTTACCGGTGCAGACCTTAATTATATCGGTAGCATTACCATAGATGAAGATTTAATGGATGCCGCCAATATCATTGAAGGCGAAAAAGTACAGATTGTTAACAATAATAATGGCGAACGACTAGAAACATATGCCATTCCTGGCCCTCGTAATAGTGGAGAAATAACCTTAAATGGTGCCGCCGCCAGAAAAGTAGCGCCTGGGGATATATTAATTCTCATCACCTATGCCATGATGGATATAGAAGAAGCAAAGCAATTTAAACCTGCTTTGGTTTTTCCAAATGAAGAGAATAATCTTTTAAAGTAATTTGAAAAAATCACTTACAAAGTTCCTTAAAATTGCCCTGCCATTGGCTTTGGGCATTTTTTTAGTGTATTACTCCTATACAAAGTTTACTCCAGAACAATTGGACGAAATTGCTTTTTACTTTAAAAAAGCAGATTACACCTTTGTTGTTCTATCGGTTGTAATCACCTTAATAAGCCATATAATCCGTTCTGTCCGGTGGAATTTATTATTAGCCCCAATGGGCTACAAACCTAGTGTTCTTAATAATTTTATGGCTATTTCTGTAGCCTATTTAATGAATATGTTTATTCCAAAAAGCGGTGAAATCACACGAGGAATTGTAATTGACAAATATGAAAAAGTCCCGTTTGACAAAGGTTTTGGCACTATCATTTCAGAACGGGTGGTAGATTTAATTTTTTTAATGGCTTTTACAGCTTTAGCACTTTTTCTTGAGTTTGATAGCTTATATGGTTTTTTAACCGAAATAATTAAACCTTCAAAATTGATACTTGCTTTTGCAGGACTTATAGCTCTTGGTATTATCTTTTTTCTATTTCTAAAATATTCAAAATCAAAACTAACACAGAAGCTTAAAGAATTCTTACTTGGCCTAAAGGATGGTGTTTTCAGTATTTTTAATATGAAGAAAAAGTTTTCCTTCATTATTCAAACCTTTTTAATTTGGGGATTATACTTGCTTTCGTTTTATACAGCCATGCTTGCACTTGATGATACCGCTTCCATTCCTTTTGGAACGATAATCATCACTTTTGTGGTGGGTAGTTTTTCTTTTGCATTTACCAATAGCGGGTTTGGCACGTATCCATTTTTTGTGGCCGCAATCATGGCCGTTTTTGGTATTCCAGAAACAGCCGGAACTGCCTTTGGATGGATTGTGTGGATTTCGAACATAAGCTCTATTGTACTTTTAGGCGGGCTATCGTTTTTATTCCTTCCTATATATAATAGAGGAAAAAAGTAAGTTCTGTTTTTTCTCATATCAGTATTTCTAAATTTTAGTATCTTTCCCATCCTAAATCGAAACCTTTATGAAAAAAACCATACTCTTGGCCTTTTGTTTCTTAACGGCTCTTTCAACTTCCGCACAAATACTTTATGAAGAGTTCAACTCAGAAAAATTACAAGAAACACGTAAATTAAAAATTCAACTGCCTCGAAATTATGACACAAATACTGAAAAAGTATATCCCATTGTTGTAGTGCTCGATGCAGATTACTTATTTGAACCCGTTGCCGGAAATGTAGATTACCTTAGCTATTGGGAAGACATGCCCGAAAGCATTGTTGTAGGCGTTATGCAAGGCGAATCGCGCTATGACGACTGTAATTATGATGACACCAATTTTTTTCCAGCTGAAAAAGGCGCCGATTTTTTTGAATTTATTGGCCTTGAATTGTTACCATATATTGACAACAACTACCGTACAGCAAAATTCACCATTGCCGTAGGACATGATTTTACAGCAAACTTCATCAATTATTATCTTTTTAAAGACCCCCCTCTTTTTAACGGTTATATTAGTTTAAGCCCCGATTTAGCTCCGTTGCTAGACGAACGAATTCCACAACGAATTCCCGAAATTGAATCTAAAATTTTCTATTACTTGGCCACAGGCACGGACGATATCAAGTCGTTAATGGAAGTTACACAATTACTCAACGAACCCTTAAAGAAGATTGATAAGGATAATTTTGAATACTATTATGACAATTTTGATGGCGCCACTCATTATTCTCTTGTAAGCCGAGGGATCCCCAATGCTTTGGAAAAAATATTTTCGGTCTATCGTCCCATTAGTAAAAAGGAGTATACCGATGTTCTTTTAAAAATGGAAACACCCATTCATGAATATCTAGAAGAAAAGTATAATACCATAGAGACACTGTTTGGCCTTACCAACCTTATAAGAGTGAACGACTTTATCGCCACAGCCACAGCTGCCGAAAAATTGAAGCAATGGGAATCGCTTAGGGAAATAGGAACGCTGGCAAAAAAACAATATCCAGATAAAAACATGAGCGATTATTATTTAGGCCGCTATTATGAAGAAATCGGGGAGCCTAAAAAAGCCATGCGAACCTTTCAAGGTGCTTTTGATAAAGAAGAAACCGATTTTATAACCGTAGATATGCTATTGGACCGTGCCGATAAAATAAAAGCAGATTTTGGATATTAAATTTTACTGATAACCACACGGTTAACCAACGCCCAATTGGTAAGGGCATTGGTTCCTTTTTCAATAAGAAGTTTATCAATGATATTACTTCGGTGTTTTTCTATAGTACGAGTAGAAACACAGAGCTCGTCGGCAATTTCCACAGTGTTTTTTTGTAATGCTATCAATTTTAATATAGTAACTTCAGAAGGGGTGAGTGTTTTTAGTTTTATCATTTCTTCTGAAGCTGTATTTAAGGAATCGCTATCAAAAGATTTACTAAAATATTCCCTGCCGTTTAATACAGACTCCATACAGTCGCCTATTTCTTGAAAAGAGTCTTCTTTAAGCAAATAACCATCAATTTGAAGGGCCTTAGCTTGTACCACGTATTCCGGCTCTCTATGAAAAGAAAGAATTATAAATTTGGTTTCGGTGTTTTTTTCTTTAGCTGATTTTATAACTTCTAACCCTGTCATCATAGGCATGTCAATATCCAATAAAGCAATGTCAGGTTCTAATTGTAAAATTAAACTCAACGCTTTGTTACCATTATTGGCCTGACCAACAACATTATATCCGTTACGGGTTAATTCTTCATGGAGTCCGCTCAATAACATAGGGTGATCGTCTGCAATTACTATCGAAAAATCTTTATCAATCATCTTAGGTTGGTATTTGTAATAAAATAGATGTTCCTTTTAAGTGTGCACTTTGAATGGTTAATTTTGAATGAATAATTTTGGCACGCTCCAATAAGGTTTTCATACCAAGGCTTTCACCAGTATTCAGTTTTTCTGAATATTCAAAACCGTTACCGTTATCTTTAATTAAAGCCTCAATTGTCGCTCCTTTTTTAACTATACTTACCGAAGCAGCTTTCGCTTCTGCATGTTTTACCATATTGTTGAGCACTTCTTGTATAATTCTATATAAATGCAATGCTTGGTCCGGATTTAAATCGCTATCGATATTTTCAATTTCATTGGTAAAAAATATGTTGGTATTGGCATCTACCTCGTTAATCATGGTCTCAATTGCCTTTGTTACTCCCAGTTTTTCAAGAGTTGCCGGATGCAGTCCTCTTGAAATACTCCTAAGCTCTTCCAAGGTATTTCCTGCTAAAGATTCCATATCGCGGTCGCCCGTGCTTTTAGTTTTTTTTGTGAGTAACATTAATTTTTGCCCTACGCTATCGTGAAGTTCGCGGGCCACTCGGGTGCGTTCCTCTTCTTGGGCTTTTATTAAATCTTGAGAGAATTTCTCTTGTAATCTTTGCCTTTTCTTTACGGCAGAACGGGAACGTATTAATACAATTCCGCCAAATAGCCCTAGCATCCCCAGCCCGCCAAAAAGCAACCATTGATTTTTTAGTCTATTTTCAGCATCAAGCAGCGCAATATCGCTTTGTTGCATTTCAATTTTAGCATCCCTTTTTTCGGTTTCATACAGCGTTTGGTAATAGCTTAATGCTTTTACTTTTTGAACGTTAGAAATAGAATCTTTAATGGCTTCATAGGCTTTAAAGTGAACATAAGCTTGTGAACTGTTTCCCAATGAATCATATACATTTGCCAAAAACTTTTCAGCATTCATAAGGTCCTCATAATCGGAGTTTTGCCTTTTTATTATTACATGCTCTTTTGCATACCGTAATGCTTTTTGATAATCTTTTTTAGCATACCAGAGATGTTTTAAGGCTTCTATATAGTTCTCCTTATTTGTACCCGTTCTATAGGTTTCAAGACCAGACTTAATTTCGTTAAAATGCTTTTCCGCTTTTTTAATGCTGTCTGTTTGTGCAAAAGCAATAACCAGACTTGAAAGCATCGTCGGTTTGTAAAAGTCGGCATGCCATGATTTCTCAGCAGCTTCTTTGGCAAGTTTTAAATTTGCAATTCGGCTTTTTTGGTTATTTACTTTGTTGGCATCTGTTGCGGCATTGTAGTAAAATGAAACCAATTGCGCATGGCTATTTTTTGCTTTTGCAATTTTTATGGCTTCATCCCTTTCCTTTTTAGCTTCTTCAAAAAAACTGTTTTGACTGTATAAAATAGAAAGCGAGTTTTTGGCACTGATGATATTAAAAGTATCTTTTAATTTCTGAAATATTCGGATAGATTCTTGCAGACCTTGTGAACTTTTGGCAAACTCGCCCATCTGGCTTTGAGATCCCGCTTTATACATTTTGGCAAGCCCTAAAAGCTTTTTAGTAGCTGCTTTTTTTGCATATGTTTGGGTCGTGTCATAATAGTTAATGGACTTTTCGTAGTCTTTTAAATAATAGTAACTATCACCAATATTTAAATACAATCTTGCTAGCGTAGCAGGTTTGTCCAATAATTTAACTTTATGCTTTAGGTTTTCATAGGCTTGCAATGCTTCTTCCGGGGCTCCCTCTTTGTTATTCAAATAGTCCATCCTGTTGGAAAGTTGAAAAACAGCGATATTCAGTGAATCTAATTGTAACGCTAATTCAATTGTTTTTGTAATTAATGAATCTGGATTTCGATTGGTTTCAAAGGTTAGATACGTTGACAAACTATCCATCCATTTTAACTTTTCTACCTTTTCCGAAGCATTAATTTTCTGAGTGAGTTCATCTATAGTTTCATCCGTTTCTTGAGCTGAAACCGATAAACATAGTACACAAAACGAAAGAAGTAAAAGTTGTTTCATGGGGAACGCCATTACTTAGGTAAATATACTTATTTTAGCGAAACGATTATGGCAAAAACAAAAACCACTTTTTTCTGTCAAAACTGCGGCGCACAATATTCCAAATGGCAAGGGAAATGTACCTCTTGTGGCGAATGGAACACCATCGCCGAAGAAGTAATACAAAAAGCCGAAAAGGTAAGTTGGAAACCATCAGCAGCCACGGCAAAACGAGCTGCAAAACCCTTACGTGTTTCTGAAATATCTACAACTAACGAAGTTAGGTTAAACACAAAAAATAACGAGCTAAATAGAGTTTTAGGCGGCGGTTTGGTTCCTGGTTCTCTAACACTCTTGGGCGGTGAACCGGGTATTGGGAAAAGTACATTAATGCTTCAAGTTGCTTTGCAATTGCCCTATAAAACGCTCTATGTTTCGGGGGAAGAAAGCGCGCAACAAATTAAAATGCGGGCCGAACGCATACAGCCGGTTTCAGAAAATTGCTACATCCTTACCGAAACAAAAACGCAAAATATCTTCCGAAATATTGAAGAGACCGAGCCTGATATCGTGGTGATTGATTCCATTCAAACCTTACACACAGACCAAATTGAAAGTAGTGCCGGAAGTATTTCGCAAATACGAGAAACCACTACCGAACTCATAAAGTTTGCCAAGGAAACGGCTACCCCTGTTATTTTAATCGGTCATATTACTAAAGACGGTAACATTGCCGGGCCAAAAATTTTAGAGCACATGGTCGATACAGTGCTTCAATTTGAAGGTGACCGAAACCATGTTTACAGAATATTACGTTCTCATAAAAATCGCTTCGGAAGCACAAACGAATTAGGCATTTACGAAATGCAAGGCAGCGGACTTAGAGAGGTGTCCAATCCTTCAGAAATATTAATTTCTAAAAATGAAGAAGACCTCAGCGGAACAGCTATCTCAGCAACCTTAGAAGGAATGCGTCCATTGATGATTGAAATTCAAGCTTTGGTAAGTTCAGCGGTATACGGAACACCACAACGTAGTGCAACCGGCTATAATGCCAAACGCCTAAATATGTTGCTCGCTGTTCTAGAAAAACGCGCCGGCTTTAAACTGGGTGCGAAAGATGTATTTTTAAATGTCACAGGCGGAATTTCGGTTGACGACCCTGCAATTGACCTTGCCGTGGTTGCAGCTGTGCTTTCGTCAAATATTGATGTAGCTATTGATAAATCACTTTGTTTTGCGGCTGAAGTAGGATTAGCTGGTGAAGTTAGACCTGTTACTCGGGTAGAACAACGCATCCTGGAAGCTGAAAAATTAGGTTTTGGTAGCATTATCGTTTCCAAACACTGTAAATTTCCGAAGCAAAAGTTCACCATCAACATTATAAAAGTGGCGAAGGTACACGATGTTGTAAGGCATCTGTTTGGCTAATTTTTGGTACAGTTTCTGCACAGTATCAAGTAACTATGAAAATAAAAATATTCGCTATAGTTACATTCCTTGCATTAATGGGATGTAAACAAATACAAAAAGCAACCGATGTAGTTACACAACCTACCGCTAGAGAGGTGTATGAGCGTGATTTTAATGATGAAAACACACAATTTAATCAGTGGAAAAACACCTACAATCGAGCGCTTAACGACAGTTTAAAAATTGAACTTCCTTATACTGAAACCGGTATTTTCAATCACAAAAACAATCCTATTTACAGTTATTTAGTCTCTGTGCAAGAGGGCGAAAAACTTATTGTTTCTGCTGAAATGGAAACAGATTCACTCTTTGTTTTTATCGATTTATTTCAGAAGAAAAACGATTCTGTATTTCACGAAAAACCAAAAATAAGTAACGAACCGGAAACGAAATCAATTACTTATGAGAGCGGTAAAAATGAAATCATAAAAGTTATTATTCAGCCAGAAATAATAGCAAACACTTCCTTTTCTTTTAAAATTTATTCCGTTCCTACCTATGGTTTTCCAGTGAGCGGTGCCACAAACAAAAACATACAAAGTTTTTGGGGAGCCACTCGAGATGGAGGAAAACGCTCACACGAGGGAGTCGATATTTTCGCAAAACGAGGCACACCCGTTGTTGCTGTAACCGACGGCCGCATTTCGTCAACAGGCAATCGCGGTTTAGGTGGGAAGCAGGTTTGGCTTCGAGATGGACTTTTTGGGAGTTCTATTTACTATGCACATTTAGATAGTATTGCAACGTCTATCGGAAAACGTGTAAAAAGAGGTGACACCTTGGGTTTTGTAGGTAATACCGGTAATGCCAAAACCACTGCCCCGCATTTACATTTCGGAATTTATAAAGGCTATTCCGGGGCCATCAATCCCTTACCTTTTATTAAAAAACAAGAAGTTCCTGAAATTAAAAATGCCAATACCAATTCTTTTGGAAAAGTAACTCGCAATAATGCCGAATTGCGATTAGGCTCCTCCACCAAATTTCAGCAAATAGCTAGTTTAAAAAGAAATGACTCGGTTTCCATTCTGGGAAAAAACAATAGCTGGTTTCACATTCAAAAAAATGATACACTAAAAGGGTTTATGCATCAATCCCTGCTGAGACCTACTTCCTCAAATTAACACTTCTTTAGGCAGTAAACTAAAACAGACACGGTATCTTTAAGATTCAATCGTAAAAATATTGCTATGTCCTTTTTTTCAAAAATAAAACAGACCATCTCACTTTTAAAAGATGTCGATCTTGATGCTTTAGGAAAATTATCACAAAAAGTGGATTTACCAGAAGTGATGACTGCCGTTGGCGAATTAGATGATCGCCAATTAAAAGGGTTAATGAAAATGCTAAAAAGCCAAGGCAAAAAAGGACAACACAAATTACCGCCCATCGATGGTGATTTTTATGATTTAAGCTTAAAATTGACCGAACGACAGCGTGAAATACAATTAAAAGTCCGCCAATTTATGGAAAAGGAAATAAAGCCAATCGCCAATGAATATTGGAACAAGGCAGAATTCCCTTTTGAAATTATCCCTAAAATGGCCAAACTGGATATCTGCGGAATTGCCTACGAAGGCATTGGCCCCGATGAACAAAGTTTTTTAATGGAAGGCATTATCGCTATGGAATTGGCTCGAATTGATGTCTCTATCTCAACTTTTTTTGGCGTACACAGTGGTTTAGCAATGGGTTCTATTTACGTATGCGGAAGCGAGGAACAAAAACAAGAATGGCTGCCCAAAATGCAACGGATGGAGAAAATTGGTGCCTTTGGTTTAACCGAACCCGATGTAGGTTCAGCCGTGGCAGGAGGCTTGGGAACTACATGTAAATTAGTAGGTGACGAATGGGTGCTCAACGGACAGAAAAAATGGATTGGGAATGCCACCTTTGCAGACGTAATTGTTATATGGGCACGTGATGAAGATAGTGGCAGAGCCAAAGGATTTCTGGTGCGAAAAGGAAACCCCGGTTTTAAAGCCGAAAAAATGGAAAACAAAATGGCGCTGCGAACCGTACAAAATGCCTTGATTACCATGAAAGATTGCCGTGTCCCCGAAAGTGATCGATTACAAAAATGTGAATCGTTTAAGGATACTGCTAAAGTGCTAAAAATGACTCGTGCCGCTGTAGCATGGCAAGCCGTAGGTTGTGCTAGGGGCGCATATGAAAGTGCCTTAAAATATACCAAGAAACGTGAGCAGTTTGGGCGACCCATTGCTTCGTTTCAATTGATACAAAATCATTTGGTTGAGATGGTTTCAAACTTAACCGCTATGCAAACATTGTGTTTCCGTCTTTCTGAATTACAAGATGAAGATTTATTAACCGATGAACACGCCTCACTTGCTAAAGTATTTTGTAGTATGCGTACCCGTGACGTGGTAAGCCGAGCCCGTGAAGTTATGGGTGGTAACGGTATTTTACTAGAACACGATGTAGCCCGCTTTGTTGCAGATGCGGAAGCTATTTACAGTTATGAAGGTACTAAAGAAATAAACTCACTTATTGTGGGTAGGGCGATTACCGGGTATAGTGCTTTTGTGAGTTAAGAACAAAAGAGAATTAAGCTAAAGGAAGTTTTTTATCTTGGATTTTTGTTCAATAAATTTACAGTATCGTAGTAAAATCCTACTGCTACGATAACTTTATTTAACCCAACATTAAAGTCATTTTTATTTATCTTTTGTTTCATAGCCCTTGCAATTATAGAAGGCGCAATATTCCCATAATTTGACTGTGAATTTAAAATCTCCTTTATCGCTTCATTTTTATTAGTTTTATTAATACAATTTAAATAATCCCCATTAGGGTTTAAACTATAAATCTCAATCTTTTCTTTTTTAGGATCTTCATATTCAGGCAGAACAGCTATTGGTATTTCATCACTTTCATCATCATCAATAAATTCAATCCAAATCTTATTAAATGTTCCTTTATTTTCCAGTTCATTTATTATTTGAATTGATTCATCATTTAGATAGAAGTCTTTTTTAAAACTACTTAAAGTTTGTATCGAACCTAAGTCGTTTAAGTATTTATAAAAGTTCGTATTGTTATCAGAATTTTCATAGTGTTCTTTCAATTTTTGTTCAAATAGATAAGTGGCTTTATTTAAAATTTTCACATCCTTGTCCGTTAGACACCCTTTCAAATCATCAGCATATTTTTTATCAGCCTGGAACTGACATGATGCAGTACTAACTATACAAATAAATAACCATAGTTTATTTAACATAAATATCTTTCCTTTTTTGACCAGTTACTTTGCAAACTCTAATTATATTTCATTCAGCAATTTAGATATTTCGTCTAGTTTTGGGGTTAAAATCACCTCAATTCTGCGATTTTTTGCTTTTCCTTCAGATGTTGCGTTTGTTGCTATTGGTGCAAATTCTCCACGTCCGGCAGCTGTAAGATTATCTTTTGGTATCGAACCATTTTCAGTCAAAATGTTTACAATTGCGGTGGCTCGTTTTGTTGAAAGATCCCAATTGTTTTTTAAAGGTCCGTTGCCACCATACGGCACATTATCGGTGTGTCCTTCAATTAAAACGGCTATTTCAGGATTTTGAGCTAGTACATTCCCTAACTGAACTACAGCTTGTCTTCCTCTTGAGTTTACTGCCCAACTTCCGCTTTCAAAAAGTAACTTATTTTCCATGGAAACATATACTTTCCCGTCACGCTGTTCTACGGTAAGACCATTACCTTCAAAATTCGTCAAAGCAGCAGAAATAGCATCTTTTAAGGCTTTCATTTTTGCATCTTTTGCAGCAATGATTCCTTCCAATTCATCTACACGTTTAGAGCGGGCAGCTAAATCTTTTTGAAGTTGGTTCAACCGCTGACTTTCTGCGGCTAAAGCACGTTCTTTTTCTTCTAATTGGGTTAAGAGCTTTCGGTTACGTTCTAAGTTCTCAGTTAGTGCTGATGAGCTATTTGCTTCCAACGCACCATACGATTCTTGCAAGCGGTTGTAATTTTTTTCTGAAGCAGCCAAATCCATTGCCAAACGGGTTTTTTCGGCTTTTAAGTTTTCAATTTCTTCCCGTAATTGAGCCACAGAATATACCTCCCCATTTGATGAAGTATTATCCAATTGATTCATTAAGGATTCGTTTTCAGATTTTAAAGCCGCATATCGGTCTTTTAAATCGTCATAAATTTTTGAAGAAACGCAGGAAGTAGTCATTGCAGCAATAAAAATTCCGAAGAACAATTTTTTAAGCATATTCTGTATCGATTTGGTATTATTATTTTAAAATTCGAGCTCAACTAACAAAGGACAATGGTCACTGTGTTTGGCTTCGGGTAATATAACGGCTCTTTTTAAGTTTTCTTGTAATGGTTTTGCTACCATGTTATAATCTATACGCCACCCCTTATTATTGTTACGGGCATTAGCGCGATAGCTCCACCAGGTATAGTTATCTGGCTCTTTATTAAAATGACGGAACGAGTCTATAAATCCACTATCCATAAAGTTTCCTATCCATTCACGCTCTACCGGTAAAAACCCTGACACGTTTTTGTTCCGCACGGGATCGTGAATATCAATTGCTTCGTGACAAATATTATAATCGCCACAAATAACCAAATTGGGGATTTCTTGCTTAAGTTGATTAACATACTTTTGAAAATCGTCCATATACGTAAGTTTATGCTCTAAACGGGCGATGTTGGTTCCGCTGGGTAAGTATAAACTCATCACCGAAAGATCATCAAAATCTACACGTATGTTTCTACCTTCGTAATCCATATAATCAACACCGGTTCCATAGGCTACATGGTTAGGCTCTGTTTTAGAAAATATAGCCACACCGCTGTATCCTTTCTTTTCGGCACTATACCAATATTGATAGGGATAGCCAGCTTCAGTAATGGCATCGGTATCTACTTGTTCTTTCATCGCTTTGGTTTCTTGTATACAAATAACATCTGGGTTGGCACTTTGTATCCAGTCTAAAAACCCTTTTCTAATGGCAGCTCGAATTCCGTTTACGTTGTAAGAAATTATTTTCATGTATGTGATTTTTCAAAAGTAACCGCTAAAATAACTAACATTGCATTTTTACCCTACGGAATACCTGAAAGGTTTTCTTAAAATAGTCCACAAAATAAAAAGAGTTGTAGTAAGTTGTATAGGTAATGAAGTTGTATCTGTTTCTTTTCGCGTTTTTTATGGCCGCAGTTGGCTTTGCGCAGGATACGCTATCTAATTACCGAACCAAAAAAGCAGTTATAACCGATACTGTTGTGGTTGATAGCTTTAGCATTAATCCGTCTCGTTTTCGGGTGTTGGATAAAACAGGATCGGTTATCGATTCGCTTTCCTATACAGTTGATTATGAAAATGGAACAGTTGTTTTTTCTGAAGAAATGCAACAAGCTCAAGATTCTGTTACCATTGAATACCTTCGCTATCCACTCTTTTTAACCCGCGAGTATTATACATTTGATAAAAATTTAATCGTAGAAAACACTGGTGCAATTGAGAAATTATATTCTTTAGATGAAAGTACCGCTGACAACACCTTTACGCCTTTTGATGGGTTAAATACCGTGGGAAGTATTTCGCGAGGCATCACCATAGGAAACAATCAAAATGCAGTACTAAATTCCCAATTAGATCTTCAAATTACTGGGAAGCTAAGTGATAAAGTTTCCATTCGAGCATCAATACAAGACGCTAACATTCCTACTCAGGAAGGCGGTTATTCGCAAAGTTTGGATGAGTTTGACCAAATTTTTATTGAACTATATAGCGACAAATGGAAAATACGAGCCGGTGACGTAGATCTTGAAAACAACAACAGTTACTTTGGCCGTTTTAACAAAAAAGTGCAAGGAATTGCCCTTGGCGGAACTTTTGATCACGAGAATGGCGCTAAAACGTCAGCTTTTGCCAGTGGTGCAATTGTTCGCGGGGTTTTTCAACGAAGTCAATTTACAGGACAGGAAGGAAATCAAGGTCCCTACAAATTAGTGGGACCCAATGGTGAATTATTCATTTTAATTGTTTCGGGAAGTGAACGGGTATATGTAAACGGTTTGTTGTTGCAGCGGGGTGAAAACAATGATTATGTAATTGATTACAACGCTGGGGAAATTACATTTAATTCAACATATCCCATTACGGCGAATATGCGTATTTCGGTTGAATATCAATATACAGACCGAAATTTTACCCGCTTTATTGGGTATGGAGGCGGAAATTACAGCAGCGAAAAGTTGGACATTGGTACGTATGTATATTCTGAAAATGATGCTAAAAACCAACCCCTTCAACAAAACTTATCTGAAGAGCAAGTTGCTATTTTACAAGCTGCTGGCGATGATATGGACGCAATGACAGCCCCTTCGGCTGTTCCAGACTCGTATTCAGAAAATAAAATTTTATATAGAAAAGAAATCATTAATGGACAAGAGGTGTTTGTCTTTTCTACCAATCCGGATGATGAATTATTCAGCGTTCGTTTTACATTGGTTGGCGACAATCAGGGTAATTATGTAATTAGCAATCAAAGTGCCATTAGCCGAATTTTTGAATATGTGCAACCAATAAATGGTGTTCCGCAAGGTAATTATGAGCCTATTATTCAATTAAATGCCCCGACAAAACTGCAAATTGGTGGTTTAAACGGAAATTACCGCCCTTCGGAAAAAACAGATATTGGGTTTGAGGTTGCCGGAAGTAAGAATGATCTTAACCTTTTTTCAAATCTTGATGATGGTGACAACGATGGTTTTGCAGGTCGTTTAACAGCTAAACAGCAATTATTAAAAACACAAGATACGCTGCAGATAAACGGATACGGAACGTTAGATTTCATCAATCGTGATTTCAGGACCATTGAACGTTTGTATAATATTGAATTTAACCGTGATTGGAATTTGATTAATCCAGTGGGTGATCAACGTTTTATAACTTCTGGCTTAGAGTTTTTTCAACCCGAAATCGGTGGCGCAACATATGAATTTCAGAATTTAGATTTTTCTGAAAACTTTAGCGGTGTAAGACACGTTGTTTCTTCAGCCATTCAATTAAAAAAACTTCGTATACAAACCAATGCAAGTTTGTTAAATAGTAAAAGCGATTCATTGGACAGTAAGTTTACGAGGCTTGCAAATACTACAACGTATTCATTTAATAAAAGCTGGGTGGGTGGAAAAGTAGGTTACGAAGACAATCAAGTACGCACTATTGAAGACGATCAATTAACGCCAGTAAGTCAAAAATTTCAGTCGTATGAAGGTTTTGCAGGTATTGGTGATAGCACAAATGTTTTTGTAGAAGCTGGGTATAGACATCAAATTAACGATAGCATTAGTAATGCTGAGCTTAAAAAGGTAAATAGCTCGAACACATATTTTTTGAAATCGAAACTTATAAGTAACGAAAACACGCAACTTTCTGTATTTGCTAATTATAGAGTTTTAAAACGAGAAGCTATTGAAAGTGCTGACACTACAGGATTAACAACAAATATAAATCCTATCGTAAGGAATCGTGAAGAGCAATTTGAAAAATCGTTGAACTCCCGAATTATCTACAATCAATCTTTGTTAGATAATGGAATACGCCTTAATACCACACTTGAATCTAATAACGGTGTGGTACCACAACAGGAATTTACGTATGTAAAAGTAGATCCAGGGCAAGGTGTTTATACCTGGAACGATTATAACAACAATGGCATTCAAGATCTGGAAGAATTTGAAGTAGCGCAGTTTCAAGATCAAGCAGAATACGTCCGTGTGTTGTTGCCCAACCAGATTTTTGTGAAAATACGGCAGAATAAGTTTAGCCAGATTGTGACACTTAATCCGCAGCAATGGTCTAATAAAGAAGGGATTTTTAAGGTGCTTTCTCAATTTTATAATCAGACATCTTATGTAATTGACCGAAAAGTAAGGCGCGATAATGATGGGTTTAATATTAATCCTTTTGAAGATGGCGGAGATGATCAATTAGGCCTAAACCTCAACTTCAGGAATGCGTTGTTTTTCAACCGTGGCAAACAGCGCTATACCACAAGTTACACCTATATTTCTTCTTCGAGTGACAATTTACTGTCGGTGGGGCTTCAGAAAAACACATTGCAAAGTCACCAAGTAAAGTTTAACCACAAAGTGTGGGAAAGCTGGTTGTTTAATTTGGATGGTGCTTTAGGAAATAATAAAAGTACTTCGGAAAATTTTCCAGCTCGAAACTTCAAGTTAGACACTTATGAATTTCAACCTAAAGTTTCCTATTTATTGGATAGACAGACACGTTTTGATGTGTTTTATCAGTTTGCGAATAAGGATAATGTATTGGGAAATATGGAAGAGTTAAATCAACAAAAATTAGGTGCTTCGTTTGCGTATAGCAATGCTGAAAAAATATCAATGAACGGGGAGTTTAATTACATTACCAACGATTTTACGGGAAGTGCTTTTTCTCCCGTAGCTTATCAAATGCTTGAAGGGTTACAGCCGGGAACTAACTTTAAGTGGCGTGTCTTGTTTCAGAAAAGAATAACGAAGTATTTAGATGCTAATTTGTCTTACTTTGGAAGAAAAAGTGAAACTTCGAAGACTGTACATACAGGAAGTGTGCAATTGCGGGCTTATTTTTAAAAACATAAAAAAAAGCGGAACCGTCGGCTCCGCTTTTATATTTAACTAAAATAGAGTGTTTATTCAACGATAATTCGTTTTACACTTTCGTATTTGTTATTACCTATTCTTACAATATAAACTCCTGAAGCAACATAGGACATATCAAGAGTATACTCATAACCTTTTCCGTTATTTTCTAAAAGGTGGCTTGTTAAAGTCTGTCCCAACATGTTAGTTACCGTTATGGCCAACTTGTTTGTTATATTAGTTGTTAACAATTGAGCTTTAAATTGATCATTACCTTGATTGATAACAATTAATTCAGAACCATCTTCAAATTCCTCGCCTACACCTAATAATTCGTCACTACATAATTGTAGCGTCCAATCTAAAAGTTGACCGCCGTCACCTCCAGCATTATCGGTAATAACTAGTGTCCAATCTCCAGCTGAAGTTAAACCGTTAAAATCTGATAAATTACCATCAGGTGAGAATGAGCCTGTAAAGGGAGGTGTACCCGAAGATATTGGATCTGAAGCATCATCATCGAAAGTGGTATTTGAATAATCATTGCCAGAACCACCGTTTCTATCAGATAATTCTACTTCAGTGCCGTCTGGTCCTACTATTTTAATATCTATATCACCTGTATAAGTATGTTCTAAATTCAATGTGATGTTTACATCATTGATGATAAAATTATCTGCTAATGTAATAACAGATTCGGTTACCTCACCAGAACCTGGACCAATAGGTTGGTTATCGTCATTGGTAGTAGAATTACAAGGGAAACTCTCTATACTTACTGCCTGGCTATCATTGCTAGGATCGCCATCACCTGTTAGTTCTGTTCTAACTAAAATGTTATGTTGACGCGTTGACGAAAGATCTACAAGTCCATTAAATGTATATGTAAGTGTTTCTCCTGGCGCTAAAGGTCCTGCAATATTTTCAGTTGTAATTCTGTCTGGATTATTATCTTTAATATAAGAAACGTCAAAATTAGACTGTTCAGCAGTACCAAAGTTTTCTATAATAACTGTAACTTCTTCATCACTTAAACCATCGCCAGACATTGGACTTGTAATTTCCACAACGCCAATATCACTAGAAAGTATATGCGTAACATTTGAAATCACTGCATCATTCGTATTGTCTTCATCTCCAGATAAATTGGTAGATGATTCAATTTCATAGGTTTGTCCTTCCGTAGATAAATCAACCGTCTGCGTAAATGTGTATTGTGCAGTTGTAGCTGAAGCTAAAGGTCCTGCAAAAGTCTCATTTGCAATTGTTGTTCCATCAACAACTAATTCAACTGGAATGTCTGACTGAGAGTTCTCACCAAAATTAAATATCGTAACTGTAACTTCTTCAGCATTTGACAAGTCACCATCTACAGGAGAATCTATACTTACAACTCCTACATCATTGTCAAAATCAGGTGCAATTTGAAATACACCAACAACATCTTTTCTACCACTATTCATATATTCATTGATAAACCAAAACTCTTTATCGTTATCAGGGTCAAGGTCTATTTTACTATAATCACCATATCTAAAACTTGGTATGTTTTGGTTACCTGCAGCAATAAGCTCTTCTGAAATTGTCATGGTATTTACTGGATCGCTAGTAAATCTACCTGTATAATAAGAACTCACTCTAAAGTCAGTAGGGTTTGGTGTATCTGGTCCAGCCATAGATGTATAACCCATACCTATATTACCTTGAAGGTCCATCATCATACTTCCATGCCAAGCATGTCTACCATCTGGCGCAGTATATGTCCCTTCTTGGTGAATGGTCCAAGGCTGTCCATCAGCAGGTTGACGTAACTCAAACCAGCGAATTCCAGCCAACTCTCCTCCAGAAGCATCGGTATCAACAACAAAGTTAAAAACAGCAGAGTTATGACCAGAAAACTTTCTGAACTGTGCTTGATTCATAATTGTTGCTTGTAGTGCATCAATTGTAGCACCACCACCTGGTTGTGTTAAGTTTGAAAAACTCCCTCCGTCAAAAACAGAGATAAAAGGAGTTGTTGTAATTTCGTTAGGTTGAGAAATGGATGAATTTCCTGGGGTATCCCAATCCACATCGACAGTCCATAATTTTATATGATCTTCTGAAACACCACTCCATGCATCATCTTGAAGATACACTATAGGAGCACTACCGGTAGCCGGTAAGTTGTCATCAGTAACGTTAATTGCTTGTGGACTATAAAACCCACTAGTTGCTATACCAGGAAGTGGAAACCCAATTATTTGTGCATTAGGGTCACCAGCTAACATAGCGTCACGTTCCAAAGCATAAATACGGTTACTAGTATTTGAAGTATTATCTGTTATGTAATAGCCATCGCTCCAAACTGAAAGTTTTTGATAATCATTTACAGAAGGTATTGTATAAGTGTACCAACCATCATTTATTGGGTCAGGGCCATCAGACACAGCTATTTGAGCACCGCCACCTAAAAAGGTTATTACCCAACGATCTGCCGCATTATCATATGAAACAGTTAAATCACAACATCCCCCATTTGGAAAAATTGTAGGATTTGGAGCTGTTTGTGGTGTTAATGCATTACCGTCTTTATCATAAATTATAAAACCCGTATTAAAAACCACAAAAACGTGATCAGGTCCAACGGCTAGTGCAGGATCGGTAGGTTGTGAGTTTGAAGAAGCAGCATCAAATACTAAACTTGGTTCTCTACCAGGTATTTTACCAGCTAATCTATGTGGGTTACGCACAAAATAATCGTTTTCTGTTTGAGGATCTTTTCCAGGTACCACGTTATTTTTGGAAGCTCGGGCATCATTCATTTCCTCTTCTTTGACCCTAGCGGGTGGAAGATTGGTTTGTGATGCTATGGAGGGAACATGTTGCATGGAAATCGCTTTTCCAATAAACGTGGGTTTTTCTCCATTCTTGTCTTGTGCCTTTACTGAAAAAACAGTCAGTACAAAAAGCACTAGTAGGGATAGTTTTAACTTCATTCTATTAGTTTTAGTTAATAATTTCTTAATTTGATAAAAATACAATGCATTTAAGAAAACACAATAAAAGGTTCGTTAAAGTTTAAAGTAAAGATTCCTGTAACTATTTTATTCAACATTTTATTAAAACATGCTTAGATGTCTAGTTTTTATGTATTAAAAGCTTTCAACACATTCTGAAAAAATTAAGAATTCCCTATACTTTTTAAGATACATTATTTGTATCTTCAATGTTTATAACCCCTCAAAATTTAAATCATGACTTTTTTAAAAACCAGCCTTAGCTTGTTCTTATTACTAGCTTTAGCTTGTAACAGTTCTAAAAACACAACATCTAACAATGACAATGAAATGTCTTCAGAAAATAATAAAACAGAACAAAAAATGATGGAAGCCGGATTTAAAAAAGGAACTATTGTGTTTTCAGAAGAAGAAGGCGACTGTCCTTATACTATACAAATTGAAGAAAACGGTAATTTTTTAGATCCTATTAATTTAGAAGAATCTTATAAAGCAGGTGGTACCGAAGTTTGGGTTAAATATAATGGCCTAAGAAGAATGAATCGTTGTGTAAAAGCAAATCCTGTTAGCATTTCTGAAATACAAAAAAGAGCAGAATAACATTCCACTCTTTTTTACACTTTATTTTAATCTTATTTTTACTGAAGCCAAGCTTTAAAAGAAATGCTCTTTTTCAGTTTTTCTGATAGTTCTGAAATAGCAATTCGCTCCTGCTCCATCGTATCACGATCTCTAATGGTTACCGTGTTGTCTTCTTTTGTCTGATGATCTACTGTAATGCAATATGGTGTTCCAGCAGCATCTTGACGACGATAACGTCTTCCCACGGCATCTTTTTCATCGTAACTTACATTATAATCCCATTGTAACTCATTGATTATCTTCTGTGCAATTTCAGGCAGCCCATCCTTTTTGACCAACGGCAAAATAGCTGCTTTTGTAGGCGCTAATATGGCTGGTATTTTTAAAACGGTTCGGGTTGTGCCTCCTTCTAATTCTTCTTCTTCTAAAGAATTACTTAACACGGCCAAAAACATTCTATCTAGACCTATTGATGTTTCAACTACATAAGGAACGTAATTTTTGTTCATTTCAGGATCGAAAAACTGAAGTTTTTTACCACTGTGCTCTTCGTGTGCTTTTAAATCAAAATCGGTTCGGGAATGGATACCTTCCAACTCTTTAAATCCGAATGGGAAATTAAATTCTATATCGGCTGCGGCGTTCGCATAATGGGCCAATTTTTCGTGGTCGTGGAACCGGTAGTTTTCTTCTCCCATTCCTAACGACATGTGCCATTTTAAACGGGTTTCTTTCCAGTATTCGTACCATTTTAATTCATCACCGGGGCGAACAAAAAATTGCATTTCCATTTGCTCAAACTCCCGCATACGGAATATGAACTGACGCGCAACGATTTCATTTCTGAAAGCTTTACCAGTTTGAGCAATACCAAACGGTATTTTCATACGGCCCGTTTTTTGAACGTTCAAGAAGTTTACAAAAATACCCTGTGCTGTTTCGGGACGTAAATATAAATCGGTTGCACTTTCTGCTGAAGCTCCTAACTTAGTACCAAACATTAAGTTAAACTGTCGTACTTCGGTCCAGTTTTTACTTCCGGTTTCAGGACATGCTATTCCTAATTCTTCAATAAGGGCTTTAACATCTTTTAAATCTTCAGCAGCAAGTGATTTTGCCATGCGACTTAAAATTTCTTTTTGCTCCTTTCGATAACGAACAACGCGTGGATGCGTACCTACAAATTCGGCTTCATCAAAATCGTCACCAAAGCGTTTTTTGGCTTTTTTTATTTCTTTTTGAGCCTTTTGCTCCAATTTTTCAGCATAATCCTCTATCAGCACATCTGCTCGATATCTCTTTTTTGAGTCTTTATTATCTATTAAAGGATCCGTAAAGGCATCAACGTGACCAGAGGCTTTCCAAGTAGTTGGATGCATAAGTATAGATGCATCTATCCCAACAATGTTTTGGTGCATATACACCATACTTCGCCACCAATATTCACGGATATTCTTTTTTAACTCTACTCCGTTTTGTGCATAATCATACACGGCACTAAGTCCGTCATATATTTCACTGGACGCAAAAACATATCCATATTCTTTTGCGTGGGAAACTACCTTCTTAAAATGATCTTCGTTATTTGCCATAGCGCAAAAATAAAAAAACCGCTACGATAACACGTAGCGGTTTAATAAATTTATTGTTGTTATTATTTTAATTCCATAGTTGTAGTAGCAACTTGTGTTTCACCATCAAACACATTCACTACATAACGTCCTTCAATCAAATTGTTTTCGGTAGCATTTACCAATACACAAACGTCTAACTCTTCATTTTCATAAAAAACACTTGTTTTAGCACTATAGTTTAAAATGTCTCCATTTTCAAAACTAATGGTTTCTTTATCACCCAATAAGTTATTTTTAGGGTTTATAACTTGAACAAATAATTCTCGATCACCACTTTGTGCGATGGCATTTGGTGCTAAAGTAAAGCAAGCCCTTATTTTATCTGCTCTACTGGCTCTTCGAGTATCTACTACCTTACCGCTATTACGGATAATTACAGCTTCTCCTCGTAAGTCGGTTGCATTTACAATTGAACCTTTTTTAATGGTTTCGGCCATAGACGTGTTTTCTTCATTAACAGAGTCTACCACTTTTATAGTTTCATTTAACACAGAGGTTGTGCTGTCACGCTCCATAGCAATACGTTTATTAACTGCTATTAAGCTATCGGCTCGTTTAAAAAGCATTTTACGTTCATTTTTCAGCCTTCCCACTTCAGATTTATAACGTTCAATTAAAAGCACGTTCGCCTCAGCATCTTTAACCGAGTCTAATAGTACTTCAATTCGGTCACGAGCTGCCAAAAGATCTTTGTCTTTTAACTCGTTATCTTGGATTACCTCATCGTAGTTAGCGATCAACTCTTCCAATTCATTTTCAATTGTTTCTTTTTGTTGCTCAAGGCCGGTTACCTTATCTTTACTATCATTGTAAAGAGAAACGGTGTAAACGGCAAGTGCAATCAACAATACAGATAACACTCCTATGAGTATTTTAAACTTGGTTCCATTTGTTTCTGAGCTCATGTCAAATTGGTTTTAAATGCTAAAGTACTAAGGTAGTAATAACCGAAACGTTTACAAAATGGTAAAAAAATTTAAATTATGTTAAATCTTTTGTTTCCGAGAGTTTGTAACGGTTGTAATGAACTACTTTTAAAAGACGAAAAAATACTCTGCGCTACGTGTAGGTTTGATTTGCCATTGGCTTGTCATCATAGAAATAATAATACCGCATTTTCTGATATTTTTTATGGTCGATTCCCTTTAGAGCAAGCTACTGCCTTGCTTCAGTTTCAAAAAAGAGGGGTTACCCAAAATATACTACATAATTTAAAATATAAAAATCAACAACAGATTAGTGGTTTCTTCGGAAAATGGCTTGGAAGTGAACTTGCTGAAATTTCAGAATATAAAAACATAGACATCGTCATTCCCGTTCCGCTACATAAACAAAAACTAAAAAAAAGAGGTTATAACCAAGTGGAAGGTTTTGGTAAAGCCATTGCAGGGGCTTTACAGGTTCCGTATCGCGATGATATTTTACTGAAACTTTCAAAAACAAAGTCACAAGTTTTTAAAGAACGATTTTCACGATACAACCCTGCTTGGAAAGAAGAGGGCGTTTTTTCTCTTCAGAATAAAGAAGCTATTGAAAACCAACATGTTTTATTGGTCGATGATATTATTACTACTGGCGCCACACTCGAAACCTGTGCACAACAACTGCTAAAAGCAACTAATGTAAAACTTAGCCTCGCAACTATTGCAATTGCATAATAAAGAATCGTTATTTTTGCCTTGATGAAAAGTAGGTTATTATATATTCCCATTCTATTATTGTTTTCTCTATCGTTTGTAGAGTGTGCCAAAAAAGGCTCTCCTTCTGGTGGTGAGCGTGACACTATTCCTCCTGTAATCGTTAGGAGTGTTCCTGAAAACTATACTACGAACTTCGACGGAGATGAGATAAGTATTTATTTTGATGAATATATAAAACTGAAAGATCTTCAGAAAAATTTAATTATTTCTCCTCCGCTTGAATATCCGCCCAACATCACCCCGCTGAGCACATCAAAAACATTGCGTATTCAAATTGATGACACCTTAAAGGAAAATACAACCTACTCTATTAATTTCGGTCAAAGTATAGTGGACAACAACGAAGAAAACCCTTTTGAATATTATAAATATGTCTTCTCCACCGGAAGCTATATTGACAGCCTTAAAGTAAAAGGACGCGCGCAAGATGCGCTATTGCCAAGTCCAGAAATACCAACAACGGTTATGCTTTATGAAGTTGACGAAGCGTTTAATGACACTTTGGTTTTTTCAGAAAAGCCCACTTACATCACCACAACAAAAGATAGCACCGGTATTTTTGAAATTACCAATGTAAAAGAAGGAAAGTATCTTTTAATGGCCTTAAAAGAAAACAATAATGATTACACCTTTCAACCTGTAAATGATAAAATTGGTTTTGCTGAAAAATTCATCACACTTCCTTCAGACAGCAGTTATACACTGACGCTTTTTAAAGAAACACCAGAATATTTTATCGCCCGACCTAAGCACGAAACCAAAAACCATATATTATTTGGATATGAAGGTGATGCCGATAGCTTACAATTAGAATTAACCTCTCAAGTTCCCGCCGATTTTGAATACAGAACCTATCGGGATAACGAAAAAGACACCCTGCATTATTGGTTTAAACCTGCTATTGAAAATGATTCTTTAGTGTTTTTAGCAAGAAACAAAGGTTTTCTTGATACCTTAAACGTTCGGATTAAAGATTTATATAGCGACTCTTTAAGGATTTCATCTTTAAATGCTGGAACAGTCCTACCAAAAGACACTTTAAAGCTACTTGCAAACACCCCAATCGAATCAATTAACGCTGAAAATATAACCGTCTTAGATACCGATTCGATTAACATTTCCCCTAAAATAGCCATTAACAAAAAGTATAATATTGCCCAATTATTTTTCCCAAAAGATGTAGAACAAACCTATCAAGTTCAATTGTTGCCCGGTGCCATTACTGACTTTTATGAAGCAACCAACGACACGTTAAATTATACTTTACGGACAAAAGCAGTTTCGGATTATGGCACGTTGAATATTACGTTGGAAAATCTAAATCAGCTTCCTGTAATTATTCAATTGGTGGATAGTAAATTCAATGTAACTTTAGAAGAATATATAACCGAACAAAAACCTGTCTTGTTTGAAAACATAAACCCTGGAAAATATTACGTTCGGATTATATATGATGAAAACGAAAATGGAATCTGGGATACAGGTAATTTTTTAACTCGCCAACAACCAGAACGCATTTTATACTACCCCACACAACTGGAAGTTCGAGCCAATTGGAGTCTAAACGAAACGTTTATTCTAACCGAAAACGATCCCGGTCCTGTAGAAACTTTAGATGACCCCGAGTAGCAGCAATATGTTCTTTAGTTAAGGATACGGTTTCAATAAATTCTGTTTCAAAATCTTGCGTGGAAATCTGTTCTCCTAAAACATCATAAACAGCTGAATGACCACTGTATTCGTGATTATTTCCGTCAAAACCCAGACGGTTTACCCCAATACAATAACTCATATTTTCAATGGCTCGCGCTTTTAATAAAGCATCCCAAGCTGAAGTTCGTTTTTTGGGCCAATTAGCTACATACAATAAAATATCGTAGTCTTCTGTATTACGTGCCCAAACTGGGAAACGAAGATCATAACAAACTAACGGGCAAATTTTCCAGCCTTTGTAATCTACGATAAGCCGTTCGGTTCCTTTGCTGTAAGTTTTATGCTCTCCAGCTAATGTAAACGTGTGTTTTTTATCATAAGTTTTATAACTACCGTCTGGAAGGACAAAGAAAAGCCGGTTGTAAAAATTATTATTTTCTGAAACTATAACACTTCCAGTTATGGTTGAATTACTCTTTTTAGCTTCAGTAATCATCCAATTCAGGGTTGTTCCGTTTGTTTCTTCAGCAAGGGCTGAAGCATTCATAGAAAAACCAGTGGGAAACATTTCTGGGAGGATAATTAAATCGGTTTCTTCAGAAATAGAATTTATTTTTTCTGAAAACATATCCCTATTCGCTTCGGCATCTTCCCAATGCAACTGTGACTGAATTAGTGTGACGTTTAAAGTTTCAGAATTCAAAATGTTTTTATTTTAAGTTTCTACTTTTTATTTTCGAGCAACTCAATAATTGGCTTTGCGTCTTGCATTTGTGCATGGTCCATGGCTGTGTTGCCGCGATCATCTTTTATAGTTATATCTGCGCCATTTTCAAGCAAAAGATTTACAATATCTTTTTTAGCAAATGTAGCAGCATAAATTAAAGCTGTGGCACCATTAAAGTTTGTCACGTTTACATTAGCGCCATTATCTAGTAACAGTTTTGCGATATTAGTATGACCCTTAAAGCAAACACCCATTAAAGCGGTGTTGCCAGATGCATCTTGGGCATCGATATTGGGATTGTGTTTTAAAATCACTTCGGAAATATCTTCAAGCCCGTAATAACACGCTAACAAAAGAGGGGTAGAACCTCTCGCGTCTTTTTCGTTTATCCATTCGGGATGTTGCTGTAAAAATTCTTTTACATTTTCAGTTTCTCCCTTTCGAATGGCATCAAATAACATAGTACTCATATAACATCTAAATTAATAAAGCGGAATGATAAAGTTACCATTCCGCTATGGGTTTAACAAAAGTTTACCTTGTTATGAAAGATCATATCTATCTAAGTTCATCACTTTGTCCCAAGCATTCACAAAGTCTTTTACAAACTTTTCTTTTGAATCTTCTGAAGCATAAACCTCGGCAAGGGCTCTAAGTTCTGAATTGGAACCAAAAATAAGGTCTACTCGAGTTCCCGTCCATTTGGTTTCACCGGTTTTACGGTCGCTACCTTCAAATAGATTAGCCTCTTCTGAAGTTGATTTCCACGTAACACCCATATCAAGTAGGTTTACAAAAAAGTCGTTTGTAAGTTGATCCTTTTTATCTGTAAACACACCCTTGTTAGAACCGTCGTAATTAGCGCCCAACATACGCATACCTCCAACCAAAACAGTCATTTCTGGTGCAGTTAAGGTAAGCAGCTGTGCTTTGTCGACTAGCAATTCTTCTTCAGTAACTTTATATTTATCTTTTACGTAATTTCTGAAACCGTCTCCAAGTGGTTCTAAAGCGTCAAATGCTTCGGCATCGGTTTGTTCTTCAGAGGCATCTGCACGTCCTGGTGTAAAAGGAACATTAATATCATGTCCCGCGTTTTTAGCAGCTCTTTCAACTGCAGCACACCCAGCTAAAACAATTAAATCTGCTAACGAGATTCTTTTATTTCCTGATTGTGCTTCGTTAAAGTCTTTCTGAATACTTTCAAGCGTATTTAGAACTTTATCTAATTGTTTTGGATTATTTACTTTCCAGTTTTTCTGTGGTGCTAACCGAATGCGTGCGCCATTTGCTCCTCCTCTTTTATCTGAACCTCTAAAAGTGGAAGCAGATGCCCAAGCGGTTGAAATCAATTCTGATATAGAGAGATTGGTATCTAAGATTTTAGATTTTAAATCTGAAATATCTTGACTGTTTACTAATTCGTGATTTACTTCAGGAATTGGGTCTTGCCAAATTAACTCTTCTTGTGGCACTTCAGGACCTAAATATCGTTCTTTTGGTCCCATATCACGGTGTGTAAGTTTGTACCAAGCACGTGAATAAGCATCGGCAAACTCTTTTGGGTTTTCATAAAAATGTCTTGAAATTTTCTCATAATCTGGATCCATTCGTAATGAAAGGTCTGTTGTTAACATAAACGGATCGTTCATTTTATTAGGGTCGTGTGCATCAGGTACTGTTCCTGCACCGGCATTATCTTTTGGCTTCCATTGATGAGCGCCCGCAGGACTTTTAGACAACTCCCATTCATACCCAAATAGGGTTTCAAAAAAGTTGTTATCCCATTGTATTGGTGTTTTAGTCCAAGCTCCTTCTAATCCACTGGTAATGGTATCGGCACCTTTCCCTGTTCCAAATTTATTTTTCCATCCCATACTTTGTTCTTCCAAACCTGCTGCAGCGGGTTCTGCATCTACATATTCTTCAGGATCTGCGGCTCCGTGCGTTTTTCCGAAGGTATGCCCTCCTGCAATTAACGCAACGGTTTCATAATCATTCATCGCCATACGGCCAAACGTTTCACGAATGTAATGTGCAGCATCTACTGGGTCTGGATTTGCATTATGCCCTTCAGGATTTACGTAAATTAATCCCATATGTGCTGCCCCTAAAGGCTTTTCAAGTTGATCTTCTGTAAATCGATCTTCGTTTCCTAACCATTCGGTTTCTGAACCCCAGTACACTTCTTCGGGTTCCCAAACATCTTCTCTTCCGCCAGCAAAACCAAACATTTCAAGCCCCATAGATTCGTGTGCACAATTACCTGCTAACACCAATAAATCTGCCCAAGATAATTTTTTACCATATTTTTTCTTAATAGGCCATAACAAAAGTCTTGCTTTATCAAGATTGGCATTATCCGGCCAACTATTTAAAGGAGCAAAACGTTGTTGGGCTGTTCCTGCTCCTCCTCGGCCATCTTGAATACGGTATGTACCTGCACTGTGCCAAGCCATTCGTATAAAAAACGGTCCATAATGACCGTAATCTGCAGGCCACCAATCTTGGCTATCGGTCATTAATTTATATAGGTCTTCTTTTACTGCTTTTAAATCGAGCGATTTAAATTCTTTTGCATAATCGAAACCTTCATCCATAGGATCTGTTAATGAAGAGTTTTGACGTAAGATATTTAAGTTCAATTGGTTTGGCCACCAATCCCTATTACTTCTTCCTCCTCCAGTAGTACTGTGTAAACTACCGTTTAAAAAAGGACATTTTGCTGTAGATTCGTTAACTTCCCATGCTTCTCCATGGTTATTGCTATTCTTGTCATCCATAATGTAATTGATTTTTTAGGCTATATATAGCTATAAAGTTACCAATTATATACCACTAACAATCAAAATTATGATTTCAATACACAATTAAAGTATCAGAAAAAATTATACTTATGTTTCTTAAGTATCTATTCTCTATATCGAATTTAAAATCTCTGCAGCTTTCTTTAATTCTTCATCTGTTTTGGCAAAACAAACTCGTATTTGTTTAAAATCTTGGTCGTTTTTGTTGAATACTGAAGTGGGAATGGTCGCAATTTTATGCTCCTTTGTAAGTCGATCAGCAAAATCGACATCTCTTTCTTCTGAAATTTCAGAAAAATCAAGCAACTGGAAATAGGTTCCTTTTGATGGAGTATACTTAAATCGGGAGTCTTTAATCAAGTCTAAAAAATAATCTCGTTTTTTTTGATAAAAAGAGGGTAAGGACAAATAGTTATTTTCGTTTTGCAAATACGTTGCCAACGCTTTTTGAACAGGATGATTTACCGAAAACACATTAAATTGATGTACTTTTTGAAACTCTTTCATTAAATGATTTGGCGCTACACAATACCCCATTTTCCACCCAGTATTGTGGAATGTTTTTCCAAATGAGGCAGTGATAAAAGCACGTTTGGCCAATTGTGGGTATTTGGCTGCGCTTTGGTGTTCTTCGTCTTCAAATACAATGTGCTCATATACCTCATCGCTTAATACCAAAAGGTCTTGTTCTTCGGCAATTTTTTGCAATTGCAGCATATCGTTTTCAGTAAACACCATTCCGCTAGGGTTGTGTGGAGTATTAATAATAATCATCTTGGTTTTAGATGTTATTTTATTCGCTACTTCATTCCAGTTTGGTTCATAGTTAGGAGCTTCAAGTTGTACCGCAATGGTTTTTCCACCAAAAAGTTCAACTGAAGGTTTATAACAATCGTACGCTGGTGTGAAAATTATCACCTCATCATCTTTATGGATAGTAGCAGCTATTGCTGTGAAAATTGCTTGTGTAGCACCAGCTGTAATGGTAATTTCCCTATCGGCATTATACTTTTTATAGTAAAGGCTTTCAATTTTTTTTGAAATAACCTCTCGCAATTTTTTATCCCCAGGCATAGGGGCATATTGATTATATCCATCTTTCATGGCTTTGTCAACCAGGTCAATCAAGACAGGGTCACTTTCAAAACCAGGAAAGCCTTGAGCTAAATTTATGGCATTAAAATCTGCCGCCATTTTACTCATTATGCTAAAAATGGAGGTTTTTGTGTTGGGCAATTTTGAAGTCATGCTATAAATATAAGAGTATCGTTTAAGCTCTCCAAAAACTTCCTTTTTTAAAAATGTGATGTTTTTACGGAATTATGTAACTTGTTTATTTTATTAAAGTTTTTTATGTGTAAAAAATTACTTTTTTATTGTTTTTCTATTATTTGTATATCTGGTTTTGCTCAAAATTTAGACTCAATCCCATTATATAAAAAAGCAACTTTTAGTGAGCTAAAGGAAAATGCCAATATTTATTACAATAAAGGAGAATACCTGGAATCCTTAAAGCTTAATATTGAACTATTAAAAAAAGGCCTAGAAGAAAAAAACAATAACTATATACACCAAGGCTACCGAAATCTAGGCTATGATTATCTAGAGTTAGATGACAGTCTTCAAGCAAAGGAAAGTTTTAAAAAAGCTGAAAAGTATGCAAAGCTCTCCAAGAACGATACCGCAACTGCCCTTTCGTATATGGATTTAGCAAATGCATATGCTGAATTAGATTTAGATTATAAAAAAGCACTACAATACCACGATAAATCTAACTCTCTTTTTGAAAAGCTAAAAGATTCCGCTGGAATGGCCGATGCCTATTACAATACCATTCTTACGGCAATGGCAGCAAAAGATTATAAAAAAGCGTATGTAAATATTTTAAAGGCTAGAAAGCTTAACCGTTTCAACAAAAATCATTTTAACTTTATAGGGGTTGATGTTTTAACAGGTGAATACCACATAGAAAAAGAAAATTACAAACTAGCAGACAGTTATTTAAATAAGGCAATAATTGAGGCCAAAAAGGAAAACCTTACATTAGAATTAGAATCTGCTTATTTAGCCCTTAGCAAAAGCCTTTATCTACAAGAAAGGTATGATGAAGCCTACAGAGCCAGATTGGAGTTTGACAAATACCTAGAAACAAACCTTCGTAATGTCAACCAAGCTCAAAAGGAAACTGTTTCAGCTAAATTTCAAGTTTCAGAGTACAGAAAAGATATTGAAGCCGCTGAGCTAAAAAACCAATTGCAAGCCGAAATTGTAAGAAACAAAAGCACATTAAACACTATACTTTACATAATATCGGCAGTACTACTATTGTTGTTTATCATTTTCATGTTAGCCTACCGAAAAAGGAAACAATTAGTAATGAAACTTAGAAAACGAAACCGGGAATTTTTAGAGGCCAAACAACTCGCCGAAAACATGTCCCGTTCGAAAACCGAATTTTTCTCAACGGTGAGCCACGAATTACGCACCCCATTATATGGCGTAATAGGCCTAAGTTCTATTTTATTGGAAGACCCTTCTTTAAAAGGGCATAAAAACGATTTAAAATCCTTAAAGTTTTCGGCAGATTACTTGTTAGCGTTGATTAATGATGTGCTTCAAATAAATAAAATCGATTCCAATAAACTGGAAGAGCATAGTACTACGTTTCATCTTCCCGATTTTATTCAAAAAATAACTGCTTCTTTTGAGTATATGCGTCTTCAGAATAGAAACAAACTAGATGTCACGATTTCAAAAAAAATCCCTGAAATGCTTCAAGGTAATACTATCGCATTGTCTCAAATATTAATGAACTTAGTAGGGAATGCCTGTAAATTCACAGAAAACGGACAAATAACAATTAATATAAGTCCAAAAAAAATAACCCCCGAAGAAGCTCTATTATGTTTTTACATTAGAGACACGGGTATTGGTATTTCGGAAAAAGATCAAGAACGCATTTTTAATGAATTTTCACAGGTAGATACTGAAAATTATAGTTATCAAGGAACTGGGCTAGGGCTAACCATTGTAAAAAAGCTATTGGCACATTACAACTCGAAAATAAATGTGAAAAGTGTAAAAGGTGAAGGTTCTGAGTTTTGGTTTACCTTAAAGTTTAATGTAGTAGAAAAAGCAGCTACTAAAATAGAAGACAGCTTACTGAACAAAAAATTGTTGGTAAAAAAGCGTATTTTAATAGTTGAAGATAACCGGATAAACCAAGCTGTTACAAAAAAAATATTAGAGAAGAATCAAGTAATCTGTTCCATTGCCGAAAACGGCGAACAAGCTATTGAACAGGTAAAGAAAAACACTTTCGATTTGGTTTTGATGGACATTAACATGCCTGTATTAAACGGACTTGAAGCGACCAAGAAAATCCGTATGTTTAACTCTACTATTCCAATTGTAGCGTTAACAGCAGTTGAAGTAGAAGACCTTCGCTTTGAAATATATGACAGTGGCATGAACGACATCATTGTAAAACCTTATGATATGAACAAGTTTTTACAAGTTATCTTACGGAACTTAACCGCTTTTTATTCTGGCAATATGGCTCCACAATTTTTTTGAAACATCTAGAAGCTAAAGGTCATATATTGTAACCTGTCTGTATATAAACCAATACATCGTTTATGCACTTTTTTAAATCGTTTTTCACTTCTTTCTCCCAAAACCTGAAAACAGTATAGCCCATTTCGTTAAGTTCTTTATTTACCTCGCGGTCACGTTGCATGTTCCGTTCTATTTTAGGTATCCAAAATCCGCGATTGCTTTTTATGGTTTCTTTTTTCTCCTCCCAATTGTAACCATGCCAAAACTCACCATCAATAAATATTGCCAACTTGTATTTTTTAATGGACACATCGGGTTTGCCTAGCAAGTATTTTGAATCCACACGATACCGAACGCCCTTTGCCCATAATGCTTTTCGGAATAGCATCTCGGGTTTAGTGTTTTTGCTACGTATCTTGCTCATAATTTTAGAGCGTTTTTTTGTGGTATAAAACCCGGATTCTTCGCTAAACCGTGGTACTTTTATTTTCTTTTCTTCATAGGACATACACTTTCAATGTATGAATAATTTACAACACTAAGAACTTATCTTTGTTTAGCCCTTAGTATTTTCGGACTTAACAATATTACTTCAGAAACACAAATAGCTTATATTTATTTCATTTAAGACACTAAGAAGAATAAAAAAACCCAAATCTTTATTTGATTTGGGTTTTTGTAAACAATATATTTTTTAATGTTTATCCTTCAGCACTTGCCTTTAAATATTCACGATTTATACGTGCAATATTTTCTAATGAAATATCTTTCGGACATTCAATAAAACAAGCTCCGGTATTGCTACACGCTCCAAAACCTTCTTTATCCATTTGCTCTACCATGTTTAGCACTCGACGAGTTGCCTCAACTTCCCCTTGTGGTAATAAAGCAAATTGACTTACTTTAGCCGAAGTAAAGAGCATGGCACTTGCATTAACACAAGCTGCCACACAAGCTCCACAACCTATACATGTTGCCGAATTAAAAGCTTCATCTGCATTATCTTTTTCTACTGGTGTAGCATTTGCATCAATTGTATTTCCAGAGGTGTTTACTGAAACATAACCTCCGGCTTGTTGAATACGGTCAAAACCACTACGATCTACCACCAAATCCTTAATTACAGGAAAAGCAGTTGCTCTAAATGGCTCAATCACTACCGTATCGCCATCATTAAAGCTACGCATGTGTAATTGACACGTCGTAGTGTGACGCTGCGGTCCGTGTGGTTTTCCATTAATTTGTAAGGAACAAGATCCACAAATACCTTCACGACAATCGTGGTCAAAAACAACTGGCTCATCTCCTTTTTCAATTAACTGTTCGTTTAAAACGTCTAGCATTTCTAAAAAAGACATATCACCATCTATCCCGTCAATAGGGTAGGTTTGTAAACTTCCTTTTGTGTTAGCGCCTTTTTGACGCCATATTTTTAGAGTAAGCTTCATAAGTTAAGCTTTAAATATTATTTATAACTTCTAGTTTTCACTTCAATGTTCTCGTAGTCTAAATTTTCTTTGTGCAATACCGCTTCGCTTGGTTCGCCTTTATATTCCCAAGCAGCTACATACATAAAGTTTTCATCGTCACGCATTGCTTCACCTTCGTCGGTTTGGTACTCTTCTCTAAAATGACCACCACAAGATTCTTCACGGTGCAGAGCATCTTTAGCGAACAACTCTCCTAATTCTAAGAAATCTGCTACACGACCTGCTTTTTCAAGTTCTGGGTTCATTTCGTCCATCGAACCTGGTACTTTTACTTCTTTCCAGAATTCTTCTCGTAAGGCTTTTATTTCTGAAATAGCTTCTTTTAAGCCTGTCGCATTTCTGGACATTCCAACCTTGTTCCACATGATCTTTCCTAGACGTTTGTGGATATCATCAACAGACTTGGTTCCTTTGTTGTTAATCAGTTTTTCCAAGCGCTCACGAACATCTTTTTCTGCTTGTTCAAAAGCTGGAAGATCGGTTGAAATTTCTCCAGTTCTAATATCATCGGCTAAGTAATCACCAATTGTATATGGCAATACAAAATAACCATCAGCCAAACCTTGCATTAAGGCAGAAGCACCTAGTCTGTTAGCTCCGTGATCGCTAAAGTTAGCTTCTCCAGTAACGTAACATCCTTTAATGGTTGATTGTAAATTGTAATCTACCCAAACGCCACCCATCGTGTAGTGCACGGCAGGGTAAATCATCATCGGGGTTTTGTATGGATTTGCATCCACAATTTTCTCATACATCTCGAACAAGTTACCATACTTATTAGCAACGACTTCTGTTCCTAGTTTTATAACTTCTTCTTTGCTCGGGTTGTGATTTCCGTGCATTACCGCTTGCTCTTTTCCGTAACGCTCAATCGCAGAAGCAAAATCTAAGAACACGGCTTCTCCAGTTTTATTTACACCAAATCCAGCATCACAACGCTCTTTTGCAGCACGAGAAGCCACATCACGAGGTACTAAGTTACCAAATGATGGATAACGACGCTCTAGATAATAATCGCGTTCTTCTTCAGAAAGTTCTGTTGGTTTCTTTTTGCCTTCACGAATAGCAATCGCATCTTCTTTTTTCTTCGGAACCCAAATACGCCCGTCATTCCGAAGGGATTCAGACATCAACGTTAATTTAGACTGATGATCTCCCGAAACTGGAATACAGGTTGGGTGAATTTGTGTGTAACAAGGGTTTGCAAAGTAGGCGCCCTTTTTATGAATTTTCCAAGATGCAGTCACATTACTTCCCATCGCATTCGTTGATAGGAAAAATACGTTTCCGTATCCTCCTGATGCAATAACAACCGCGTGTGCTGAATGTCTTTCTAGTTTACCAGTAACCAAATCACGGGCAATAATCCCACGTGCTTTTCCGTCAACAATTACTAAATCTAGCATTTCGTGACGGTTAAACGGCTGAATTTTACCACGGTTTATTTGGCGGTTCATAGCAGCATACGCTCCTAATAATAATTGTTGTCCTGTCTGTCCTTTTGCGTAAAAAGTACGCGACACCAACACACCACCAAATGAGCGGTTATCTAACAAACCTCCGTATTCACGAGCAAAAGGAACTCCTTGTGCCACACATTGGTCAATAATATTAGCAGATACTTCGGCAAGACGATATACATTCCCTTCGCGAGAACGATAATCGCCACCTTTTACTGTATCATAGAAAAGACGGTAGTTAGAATCACCATCTCCTTGATAGTTTTTTGCAGCGTTAATTCCTCCTTGAGCCGCAATAGAGTGTGCTCTACGAGGGGAATCTTGATAGCAAAATGTTTTTACGTTATACCCTAGTTCGGCTAACGTTGCAGCGGCACTTCCTCCGGCTAAACCTGTTCCTACAACGATAACATCGATATTTCGTTTGTTCGCTGGATTAACAAGGTTAATATTGTTTTTATGGTTTTTCCACTTCTCGTCTAAGGGTCCTTTTGGTATTTTAGAATCTAATATCGACATAGCTTTTGCTGTTTAGTGGGAAATTTGATTAAAATGATGGTATAAGGCAATAATGATAAAGCCTAACGGAATTACAATTGCATACAGTTTTGTAAATCCTTTAACCGCTTTTGAAAATTTGTTGTTCCAACCCATAGTTTGGAAGGAAGAAGCAAACCCGTGCCATAAATGGAACATTAATAACACAAACGAAAGAACATAAATTCCAGTTCGTACTGGGCTTTCAAACTTATGAACTAACTCGCCATAGTAACGAAATGAATCATCAGGATTAGATTCAACATATTTGTGTACCATCTCTGGAACCCAAAAGTCGTAAAAGTGTAACCCTAAGAATGCTAAGATCACAGCTCCTGAAATAATCATATTCCGAGATGCCCACGAAGAGTTGGTGTTTCCTTTATAGGACTTGTAGCTTATCTTTCGAGCTTTATTGTTTTTAAGTTCTAAAATAATCCCCATTACAAAGTGAAATACAACCCCAAAAATCAATACGGGCTGTAAAATAAATTGTACTAACGGGTTTGTTCCCATAAAATGAGACCAGCTGTTAAACGTTTCTTCCGAAAAAACTGAAGAAAAGTTGATTGTAAAGTGTTGTGCAAGAAAAAATACAAGAAATAGACCTGAAAGGGCCATCGCCACTTTTTTGGCGATCGAAGCGGATAATATTCCCATTATTGGTTAATTTTCAAAAATTAAGGTAGACAAAAATACCACTGAAAAACCTATCAGCAAAAAGTATCAATTGTTTTCCTGTTTATTTAGAACTATTTTAAATACAAAGCTTACTTAATCTCAAACGCCTGTGTGGATTTATTCCCATTTTTAGTTACAATCACTTTAAAAATACCATTTGGCAAATAAAATTTACCATTATCAGCTTTTTTCACTTTAGCATCGGTTTTATCAAATACTTTTTTTCCTTTTTCTGAAACTGTAACATCATAATTAAAAATATTCACTCCTTTTACAGCATCAGTTGTAAGTTTCTGCACCTCGCTTCCATCTTCAGTTTCAACAGTAATGATTGCTTTTCCTTCAGAAGGGCTATAAAACTGAAGCGTTACTGAAGGTTCTATTACATCATACCACTCTCCATATTTACTTCCCCAACGACGAGATGCTCGAATAGGTTCAATTTCCGCGAGAATTAAATCGCTCATTTTTTCAGCATTCATTTGCTGAAGCAAAGTAACATCAGCTAAATAGAAAGAGCGACCGTGTGTTCCTAAAATTAAATCCTTTTCACGTTCTTGAATCACCAAATCGTGAACCGCCACACTTGGTAAACCTTCTGAAAATGCTTCCCAAGAATCTCCTTTATTAAAGGAAACATAGGCTCCATTATCAGTACCTATATATAATACATTTTCATTTTCAGGATCTTCCTTAATTACATTTACAGGGGATGCTGGTAAATTACTACTAATATCTTTCCACGTTTGTCCGTAGTTTTCACTTACATATGCGTAGGTTTTGAAATCGTCCCAGCGATAGCCATTCAACGTAACATAAACCCGTTCTTTTTTATGTTTTGAAGCAATTACTCTACTCACCCACAAATCTTTTGAAAATGATTTTGAAACATCCATCCAATTACCACCTGCGTTTTTTGAAATATGTAACACGCCATCATCGCTTCCAGCATATAACAACCCAAATGTAAAAGGTGACTCACTAATGCTTGTCAACGTTCCGTAAGCAACATTTCCTGGCTTTCCTCCTTTGGTAAGATCACCTGAAATTGCTTCCCAATTGTCACCTTGATTCATACTTCGCATTAATTTATTTCCACCCAAATAAAGAATATCCTGATTGTGCGGGCTTAATAAAATAGGCGTTTGCCAATTAAAGCGATAAGGGCTTTCCCCTAATTCATGTTTCGGCTGAATGTACATTTGTTCTTCAGTTTCACGATTAAGTCTGAAATAATTTCCAAACTGAAAACCGGTATATACGATATTGCTATTTCGGTTGTCAATTTGAACGTGCATTCCGTCGCCGCCCATAATACTTTCATATGGGTTTTGTCCAGATTGTTGCCAACCGTAGTCTATTTTGGCATTGTGCGGCCCTACCCATACACCATTATCCTGTAAGCCGCCATACACATTATAAGGCTCCTCATTATCAACATTCACAGTATAAAACTGCCCAACCGCTGGGGCATTGTTTTTAATCCACGTTTTACCATCATCGTAGCTAATATTAACACCACCGTCGTTCCCATCAATTAAATGGCCCGGTTTTTTAGGGTTAATCCATAAAGCGTGGTGATCTGCGTGTACGTTTTCTGCACTGATGGATTCGAAGGTTTTCCCACCGTCAGCCGATTTTAAAATAGGCACACCATAAATGTAAATTTTATCTGAATTTGAAGGGTCTACATGTATTTTTCCGAAGTAATATCCGTACGAATAGTACAAATCATTAATATAGCCTTCGTGCGTTTTTTTCCAGCTTTTTCCACCGTTTGTACTTTTATATACCTCAGCACCAATAACTGGAGTGTCAAACAATTGCGTATTAGCATCTTCTAAATATTTAGCAAGATCAGCAGGTTTTACGCTTCCACTACGCACCATGTTTTTTACGTTTTCGGCTTTATATTTTTCTTGAAAACCGTTAGCGCGTAAAAACTTTTTTAGCTTATCATTGTCCAACGCCAAGAATTCTGAAGCACTCATTTCTTTGAATACGTCTTTGGTTAAAGCATCGCTATCAGTATCCATTTTTTCTTTTTTGCGATGATCCTGATTGTCGATAATGGCATACACTGTGTTCTCATCGACAACTGCTAAACCTATACGTCCGGCGCCATCACCCGTTGGAAAACCGCTTCCGGAAACAGACATTTTTTTCCAAGTATCGCCTCCATCAGTACTTTTATAAATTGCACTCCCTTCACCGCTTCCGGTAAAATTCCACGCTTTTCGGTCTTTTTCCCAAGAAGAAGCATAGATTAAGTCGAAGTTGTTAGGATCGCGGTCCATTTCGATAATCCCGCTTTCGTTATTTACAAACAAGGTTTTGTTCCAGGTTTTACCACCATCTACGGTTTTATACACCCCACGTTCTTCATTGGTAGAATATAAATGCCCAACAGCACTTACCACTACCTCATCAGTATTTACAGGGTTGATTAATATTTTGCTAATATGATGACTGTCTTTCAGCCCCATATTTTGCCACGTTTTGCCTTTATCGGTAGATTTCAGTAAGCCAATTCCAGCATACGACGATCGGGAAGCGTTCACTTCGCCAGTTCCTACCCAAATGGTTCCGGTTTTCCAGTCAACGGCTAAACTCCCTACGTTTTGGGTTAGAGTATTGTCTATAACTGGCGTAAAGGAAGTACCATTATTATTGGTATACCAAACACCGCCGCTGGCATAGCCTGCGTAAAATTCAATTGGATTATTGGGGTTTACGGCAAAATCTACAATACGCCCACTCATTACTGTTGGACCAATATTTTTGAAAGGAAGGTTTTTAACCAGTGAATTTTGCGAAAGTTGCTCCTTCTGTTGTAATGCTTTTTCTAATTCGGCTTTTGAAGTTGCCGGTTGTTGAGAAAATGCCGAAATAAAAAAGAAAGAGAATAAAAAAAGTAAGGATTGCTTCATTTGAAATGGTTTTAAGGGTTGAAATTACTGAAATGTCCCCGCTTTGGCAAAATTTTATTTTAGTATTAACAGCCTTTGCTTTTATTTCTATTAATTTTGAAAAAATTCAGAAAAAAACACAATGAAGTATCATCCAATTGACAGCAACTTATTTGTAAAAAACCGTAAAAATTTTATGGCCCAGATGAAGCCAAAAAGCCTTGCGGTATTTAATAGTAATGACATTTACCCCATTGGTGCAGACAGCACGATGCCGTTTCAACAATCTCGCGATTTATTTTACCTGAGTGGTGTAGATCAAGATAAAAGTATGTTATTATTATTTCCCGATGCTGTAGAAGAAAAACACCGTGAAATTTTATTTTTAACTGAAACCAACGACCATATTGCCGTTTGGGAAGGTGAAAAACTAACCAAAGAAAAAGCAACCGAAACAACTGGCGTAAAAACTGTGTATTGGCTAAAAGAATTTGATAAAATTTTCTTTGAATTAATGACCCAAGCCGACACCATATACTTCAACACTAATGAGCATTACCGCGCGAATGTTGAAACCGAAACCCGTGAAGACCGTTTTATTAAAAAAACAAAAGCACAGTTTCCGGCGCATAGCTGGGCAAAGAGCAATCCAATTTTACAACGGTTGCGTTCTGTAAAAGACCCGATCGAATTGGATATTATGCAACAAGCGTGTAACATCACTGAGAAAGGCTTTAGAAGAATTTTAGATTTTGTAAAACCTGGTGTTTGGGAATTTGAAATTGAAGCCGAGCTTATGCACGAGTTTTTAAGCAACCGATCACGTGGTTTTGCCTATACCCCAATCGTTGCTAGCGGTAAAAATGCATGTGTATTACATTATGTTGAAAACAATCAGCAATGTAAAGACGGCGAATTAATACTATTAGATGTAGGTGCTGAGTATGCTAATTACAGTAGTGATATGTCTAGAACGATTCCGGTGAGTGGAAAATTCACTAAAAGACAAAAAGAAGTGTACAACGCTGTAAACCGTGTAAAGAACGATGCGACAAAAATGCTCGTGCCTGGAACGCTTTGGAAAGAATACCACGAAGAAGTTGGAAAATTAATGACTTCAGAATTACTTGGATTGGGAATTCTTGACAAAGCTGATGTGAAAAACGAAGACCCAGACTGGCCTGCCTACAAAAAATACTTTATGCACGGTACCAGCCACCACATTGGTCTGGATACACACGATTACGGAATTCTGTGGGAGCCGATGCAAGCAAACCAAGTGTTTACTGTAGAGCCAGGAATTTATTTACCAGATGAAGGTTTTGGTATTCGATTGGAAGACGATGTGGTAATTCAGGAAAATGGGGAGCCTCATAACTTGATGCGCAACATCCCGATTGAAGCAGATGAGATTGAAGAAATCATGAACAAATAAACGTTTTAGACGTTTTTAGATATATTCCGGTATAGAAATTAATCACTATGCCGGTTTTTTTATACCATTATATAATGACACATACCTTTAAAAACACTCCTATATATTATAATGTAACCGGAAGCGGTCCGGCAATGGTTTTATTGCATGGTTTTCTAGAAAGTTCAACTATTTGGAATGAATACACCTCTCGCCTTTCTGAAAAACATACTGTCATTACTATAGACTTCCCTGGGCACGGAAAAAGCGAAATCGTTTCTGAAACACATAGTATGCAACTTATGGCCGAAATCGTGAAAAGTGTTTTAAATGAATTAAATATTGAATCTGCAATTCTTATTGGTCATTCTATGGGCGGCTATGTAGCGTTAGCTTATACTGAATTGTTTCCGGATGAAGTTGAAAAGTTAATTTTATTGAATTCTACACCTACAGCAGATTCTGAAGAACGTAAGCAAAACCGAAGACGCGCTTTAAAAGTACTGGATCATAATGCAGAAGCTTTTATAAGTATGGCAATTATGAATCTATTTTCTGAAAATTCAAAAAAGAAATTTACTTCAGAAATTGAAGCATTAAAAAAAGAAGCACTTCAGTTTCCAGTAGCTGGTATACAAGCAGCCATTCGCGGGATGATTGATCGTAAAGACCGAACCGACGTGTTAGCAAATTTTGATAAAGAAAAAGTAATGGTTTGCGGTAATGAAGACCCAATTATGTCTATTTCAGATTCAAAAAAAAATTCAGAAAAAACAAATACCCAACTAATCCAGCTAGAAGGAGGACATATGAGTTGGTTGGAAAACACCGATGAAATACATAAAATATTGCATTTCATCGAATAAATTTGCGTTTTAACGTTTTTTTAAAACTTTTTTCTATATTTATCACAACAAAAAAACGTAGAAAATATGAGCAATTCCTCTAAGTCATCATTTTCGGTAGGAAGTATCGTGTGCCAGACCATCGGTCATAAATACACTGAAACACGAAAAATCACTAACCACATTCACGAATACAAATGCAAACACTGTGGTCGTGAAGTAACTGAAAACTCTACTGGTAAAATCGAACTACTTACCAATAAAGTGAGACAGGTGAACAATAATGTAGCCGAGTTTTTTGAAAGAAAAAAAAGAAGAGTTACCGTTTAACTTTACTCATCTTCTTGCATTGAATTCCAGCCTCTTGCAACCAATGGAATTTTTGTATTAGCACGTGTTATTAAATGCATCCCTTCACTTTCTTGCGTCATATGGCCAATTACCGTTAAATGTGGGTTTCCTTTGATTTTTGGGAAATCATCAGTAGAAATAGTAAACAACAACTCATAATCTTCACCGCCACTTAAGGCAATTGTGGTGCTATCCATTTCAAACTCTTCACAAGTTGAAATAACTTGAGGATCTAACGGAATTTTATCTTCGTATAGATTACAGCCTACTTTCGAGTTTTTACAAATGTGTATCACTTCCGAAGAGAGTCCGTCGCTAATATCAATCATAGAGGTTGGTTTAACATCTAAATCTTTTAAAAGTGCAGAAATGCCCTGTCGTGCTTCAGGTTTTAATTGACGCTCAATTATATACGTATATTTATCAAGATCGGGCTGCGATTTCGGGTTTACCTTAAATACTTGTTTTTCACGTTCTAAAACTTGAAGCCCAAGATAAGCAGCGCCCACATCACCTGTTAAAACCAACAAATCATTTTCTTTGGCTCCATTTCTATATACAACTTCTTCTTTATTTACTTGACCCAAAGCTGTAACACTTATAACCAATCCTGTTGTGGATGAAGTAGTGTCACCACCAACAACATCAACATTATAGATACTCGCAGCCGTTTCGATACCTGCATATAGTTCTTCCAAAGCCTCTACTGGAAAGCGATTAGAAACAGCAATTGAAACAGTAATTTGTTTTGCTGTTGCGTTCATAGCATAAACATCGGACAGATTGACCACAACTGCTTTATACCCTAAATGTTTTAAAGGCATATAGCTCAAGTCAAAATGCACACCTTCAACTAGCATATCAGTAGTAACAACTATTTGATTGTTTTCTTCTGAAGAAATAACAGCTGCATCATCGCCAATTCCTTTAACCGTGGTTTCTTGCTTTATTTTAAAGTTTTTGGTTAAATGATCTATCAGCCCAAATTCCCCTAATTGTGAAATACTTGTTTTTGAAGTGTCTTTGTTATCGAACATATACAGAAAGTTTTAAAGTGCAAAAATAAGGGTTAGGGTTTAAACAAGTTACCTTTAGCTTTAAAAACTCAGTATTGAGAATGAGTTAATTAACGGCTCTCTGTACAAATAATTTTTGTAGCTTCGCAACGCATTTTTATGACTATCTAATTAACTATACTCTTTTAATGCAATATTCGTAACCGTATTACTCTTTTTAAGTCTTTATTCATGAAAAAAATAGTACTTCTTTTCTCAATTTTTGGTTTCTTACAAATATATGCTCAAACACCCTGTGATAATGGAATGGCTGGACCATACCCATGTGATGGTATTGATTTACAATCCCATATTTCGTTAAATGAAATGAATGCAGGAAGCGGGAACGACTCTTGGGGATGGACCGATCCTCAAGACGGAAAGGAATATGCCCTTATGGGATTGGATAACGGCACTGCGTTTATTGATATTTCAGACCCAATAAATCCTATATATTTAGGAAAATTACCAACCCATACGTCATCAAGTAGTTGGCGAGATGTTAAAGTGTACAACAATTATGCTTTTGTAGTAAGTGAAGCTTCTGGTCATGGAATGCAAGTCTTCGATTTAACCCGATTGCGAAACGTAGCCAATCCACCTGAAACGTTTACAGAAGATGCTCATTACGATGGATTTGGAAACGCTCATAATTTAGTTATTAATGAAGAATCTGGGTATGCTTATGCTGTAGGTACTGGCACATTTAACGGTGGCCCCCATTTTGTGAATATACAAGACCCACTAAATCCTATTGGGGAAGGTGGTTATTCTATGGATTTTTATAGCCATGACGCACAAGTTATTACCTATAACGGACCAGACACAGACTATACAGGCAAGGAAATTTTAGTTGGCAGCAATGAAAATGAAGTTGTTATTGTTGATATTACTGATAAGTCAAACCCGCAAGGTATTTCAACCATAAGTTATTCTAATGTAGCATATACACATCAAGGTTGGTTTACAGAAGATGAACGCTATTTTATAGTGGGTGATGAAATAGACGAAATAAATTTTGGTTTCAATACTCGTACATTAATATTTGATTTAAACGACCTTGACAACCCACAATTACATTTTGAGTATTCAGGGCCAACCTCAGCAACCGACCACAATGGATATGTATTGGGTCAAAAATATTACTTGGCAAATTATAGAGCTGGTTTACGTATTATAGATATAAGCGATATAGCAGGGGAAAATTTTGTTGAAGAAGCATTTTTTGACACCTATCCCAGTAATGATAACGCTAGCACATCAAGTCTATGGAATGTATACCCTTATTTTGGGAGCGGAAATATAGTTTTGAGTGATATAAGTAATGGTTTCTTTTTGGTGAAATCATCGGCTTCAGATAACACAGATCCAGTTGCTGTTTGCCAAAACACGAGTGTATCTTTAGATTCAAATGGTGAAGTTATTATTGATCCTAATCTATTAGATGGAGGCTCGAGTGATGATAGTGGTTCTTTCATGTTATCAGTGAGTGAAAATACATTTACATGTTCAGATATTGGGAGTAATACTGTTACCCTAACTGTTACAGACCCTTCAGGTAACACCGACACTTGTACTGCCATTATTACCGTTGAAGACACAACAATGCCCACAATAAGTTGTCCCGATGATACATCGGTTGGGTATAATTCTGGAGATGCTTTTTACACTTTACCTGATTATGTATTAAATGAAATGGTAGATTCTTCAGACAATTGTACCGAAAACCCAACTATTGTTCAAACTCCGGTTGCCGGAACAGAACTTATAGAAGGAACATATACAATAAGTTTTGAAGCTGAAGATAGTGAAGGGAATAGTCAAAATTGTTCCTTTCAGTTAACCGTTATGGAAGTGTTGTCTAATAACAACATAACTTTTGAAAATAGTATAAAAGTTTTCCCTGTGCCCGCTTTAAATGAAATAAACATTACTTCAAAAGACAAATCAATAAAAGTTATTGAGATTTATGATCTAATGGGGAAAAAAGTGTTTGCAGAAAACAATATCAGCTCTAAAGAGAAAACTATAAACATCTCAAGCTTTTCAAACGGAATGTATTTTTTATCTATCAATAATAAAGCAACTAAAAAAATCATAAAAAAATAGGGGGTCTTGTAATGTAACGACACATAATAAGACATAATACCTTAGACAGCACACTAATTTTTAACCTTTTGCGTTAGGAAATAGAGCTTCAAACCCATACATTAACAATACTAAAAAAATCTAATGAGAAACATTTACTTCCTTTTACTATCAATATTCAGCACCATTGCTGTAGCGCAAACGCCATGTGAGAATGGAACGGCTTCAGGCTTTCCTTGTGAGAACTTTGACCTTCTATCTCAAATAACCCTAAATGAAATGAATGCAACAAAAGGAAATGACTCTTGGGGCTGGACAGACCCACAAGATAGTAAGGAATATGCGTTGGTGGGTTTAAATAATGGGACTGCTTTTATTGACATATCTGACCCCATTAATCCTGTTTACTTAGGCAAACTACCAACACATACCGACTCAAGTACCTGGAGAGATATAAAAGTGTACAATAATTATGCGTTTATTGTAAGTGAAGCTTCTGGGCATGGCATGCAGGTTTTCGATTTAACCCGATTGCGAAACGTAACTAATCCCCCTGAAACGTTTACAGAAGATACCCATTATGATGGTTTTGGTAATGCTCATAATATTGTCATTAACGAAGATACTGGGTATGCTTATGCTGTAGGCACAAGTACTTTTAACGGTGGCCCTCATTTTATAAACATTCAAGACCCTTTAAATCCAGTTGGAGAAGGAGGCTATTCTATGGACAGTTACAGCCACGATGCCCAAGTCGTAACATATACAGGCCCAGATACAGATTACGCAGGAAAAGAAATATTAATAGGCAGTAATGTAGACGAAGTAGTCATAGTTGATATTACAAATAAAGGTAATCCGCAAGGTATTGCTACAATAAGTTATGACAATGTAGGATATACACACCAAGGATGGTTTACAGAAGATCAAAAATATTTTTTGTTAGGAGACGAAACCGATGAACTTGGTTTTGGTTTTAATACAAGAACCGTAATTTTTGACTTTACAGATTTGGACAATCCTCAATTTCATACTGAGTTTTTTGGGCCAACTTCAGCAACAGATCATAACGGATATGTTTTAGGGGACAAATACTATTTTGCAAATTATGCCGCTGGACTAAATGTTTTAGATATCAGCGATATTGAAAACGCTAATATTTCACAATACGGCTATTTTGATACGTTCCCAAGCGATGACAGTGCCGGTTTTAGCGGTAGTTGGAATGTGTACCCATTTTTTGAAAGTAGAAATATCATTATAAGTGGTGAAGGTGGTTTCACCTTAGTAAAAGATAGCAATCCACTTAATATCGACGAATTGGCCCCTAACGATTTTGCATTATTCCCTAATCCGGCAAAAAAGAACATAACAATCGCCTCGCCTTCATCCCCTTTGAACCAAGTTGAAATATACTCTGTTTTAGGCAAACGTATTTTACAGTTTGACCTCCCAAATATCAATACTGAAGAAAAGATCAACATCACATCTTTGCAGGCTGGAGTATATCTAGTTAAAATTAACAACCTAACTACTAAAAGATTAATAGTAAATTAAGAAAATGAAGCTTTACACTATAACCTACAAAACACTTTTGGTATTTTTTCTAATTGGCTTTTTTTCATGTAAAAAAGAAGACTCGCCTATAGATGATGCTGAAGAAGAAACAGAATTTCAAGGTGAAATAGAGTATGTTAAAACCTATGGCGGTAGTGACCTTGATAAAGCCGTAAGCATCGTCTTGGCCGATGATGGAAACTATGTTATTCTAGGCTCTACAAAAAGTACAGATGGCGATATTATAGACAAATCCAGCTCAGATGAGGATTTTTGGCTTTTAAAAGTTAAACCCAATGGAGATATTCTTTGGAGTAAAACCTATGGTGGCCCAGAAGATGATACTGCTTCTAGCCTTGAAAAAACAAATGACGGAGGCTATATAGCATCTGGATATAGTAGAGGTGCCGGTGGTGATGTTGGTAATAACGAAGGGTTTCATGACTTTTGGGTGGTGAAATTTTCAGCTTCAGGCGACTTACAGTGGGAGAAAAGCTTCGGGTTTCCAGGAAGCGACAAAGCCTATAAGGCCAGACAAACTCAAGATGGTGGCTATATCGTTTCAGGGGTTTTAGATGTTACTGCTAGCGAAGGAGAAGGAGGATTACGCTTAAATAGCACTGATCAGGATGCGAATAGGTCCATTCAACATGCAGGTGGTGATTATTGGGTAATAAAACTTTCTGCAACGGGACAGATGCAATGGAGAAACTATTTTGGGGGTGCTTTTACCGATACTGCCTATGATGTTTTACAAACAAGTAATGGTGAGTATTTAGTAATAGGAACATCAGATAGTGATGATGTAGACATTTCAGGAAATATTGGTACTTATGATTTTTGGGTTGTAAAAGTATCCGTAAATGGAGAAATTTTATGGGAAAAAAATTATGGCGGAACCCAAATTGAAAATGTTTATGCCGCGTCTAAAACAACAGATGGTAACTTTCTTTTATTTGGCGATACTCGAAGTGACGATGTAGACGTAACAAGCGATTTTGGAAAAGCGGATATATGGGGCATTAAAATAAACGAGCAAGGAGCTTTACTATCGCAACAATCCTACGGAGGAAGCGAATTTGAAACCGCTAAACACATCACTAACCTCTCAAATGGAAATTACCTCATTACAGGTAATACAAGAAGTATAGATGGTGACTTTACAAACAACAATGGTCAAAACGATGCTTTAGTTATGCTCATAGACAATAAGGAAAGCCTTCAATTTCAAGCAACAATTGGTGGTTCAAATTTCGACTTCGCCCGAGACGCAATTGAAGCAGAAGACAATACCTTTGTAATCGCTGGAAGCACACAAAGTAGTGATAAAGATATTCCGCAAAACCGTGGCATAGAAGACCTATTACTATTTAAATTAAAATAACCCTTAATCAAATTAAAATGAAAAAGATTGTATTATTATTTGCAATTACAGCAACACTTTTTGCCTGCAAAGATGTAGATGAGGACGAAGTTGTAACTACAAACTACAATATGACGTTCAATTTTACTCAAAATTGGGACGGTGAAGAGATCACAAATCCAGACTATCAAACAACCGTATACACAAATGCAAATGGTGAAGAACTAACTATTTCAAAATTAGATTATTTAATTTCTAATATTACTTTCACTGATGAAGATGGAGAAAAAACGGTTATTGAAGGATACAACATTATGAATGCTAGAGATGGTGTAAACACACAGTATAGCCCTAGCAGAAAAATTCCAGAAGGCGAATATACCGTAAGCTTTACTTTTGGTTTTGACGACGAGGATAATATTGATGGTGCTTACCCAGAATTAAACTCAAACCCTTGGAGTTGGGGTGTGCCCGAAATGTTAGGCGGAGGTTACCACTTTATGCGTTTAGAAGGAATGTTTGCAGACAATACTGGCACACAGACTCCATACCTATATCACGCCATTAGAGCTGCGACAGTAATTGGAGAAAACCCAGAAACCGAAGACACTTCATTTGAAACAGAATTAGGAACCGTTACAATTAGTCAAGACACTACCATAGAAATTAAAATGAATGTTGCTGAATGGTTCAAAAACCCAAATGAATGGGATTTAAAAGAATTAAACAGTAACCTAATGATGAATGCTGAAGCACAAAGAATGATTTCTGCTAACGGAAAAAGTGTTTTCAGTTTAGGAACCGTAGAATAACAAATACTCGAGGTGATTTTTTTCAGAAAAACATATATAATTTTTTATGTAGCATTTAGTTGTTTTTTAATAACCTCATGTGCTAAAGATGGAGAAGATACTCCTAAAGACGAAGGGTACGAACCCACCCCCTTATCTTTAGAAATACCACCTATTTTTCAAGAAAGAATATCTCCTCCTGTTATACCTCAAGACAATCCTCAAACAGCAGAAGGTGTTGCGTTAGGAAAAAAACTTTTTTTCGATCCTATTCTTTCGGGAGATAACACCTTAGCATGTGCAGGTTGCCACGCCCCAGCTGAAGGTTTTTCAGATTCGAGACAGTTTAGCCCTGGTATAGACGGAATTGAAGGGAATAGAAACTCTATGCCTCTATTTAATCTTGCTTGGAATTACCAAGAAAACTTTTTTTGGGATGGTCGTGCCTCTTCTTTAGAAAATCAAGCATTGCAACCCGTTGTAGATCCTGTTGAAATGCACAATACTTGGCCAAATGCTGTTTCGAGTTTGCAAGCAACATCAGACTATCCAGAGCTTTTTTCCAAGGCTTTTGGTACATCAAACATAGATTCTACATTAGTTTCTAAAGCAATCGCTCAGTTTATACGTACACTAATCTCAAGCAACTCAAGGTTCGATCAATATTTACGGGGAGAAATAGAGCTAACCGAATCTGAAAGAAATGGACTTCAAGTTTTTGAAGATGAAAACAGAGGTGATTGTTTTCATTGTCATGGAGACCCTAACAATCCTCTTTGGACAGACAATGATTTTCATAATAATGGCCTAGATAAAGTTTTTGAAGATTTAGGTCGCGGAGGTGTAACAGGCGACCCAAGGGAATTTGGAGAATTTAAAACACCTTCTTTACGTAATTTAGCCTATACCGCACCTTATATGCACGATGGGCGGTTTGAAACGCTAGAAGAAGTGATTGACCATTACAGTGAAGGTTTGGTGTATTCTGAAACTATAGACCCTTTAATGAAAACTGTCGGTGAAGGTGGGGTTCAACTTACTGAAAAGGATAAGCAAGATCTCAAAGCTTTTTTACTTTCTTTATCTGATGAAAGTTTTATAAATGACCCAGACTTTCAAAAACCTTAGATTTTTCTTTAAAAAGCCTATATATCCTACTCAATTTTAAGTCTTTACAGGCTATTTTGTTAATTATTATTTAAAACTATAACGCCATAAGTTTAAATTGACACCTAACTATGGCTACCATCTGTATTTACCGTATATTTGCAGTCTAATAAGAACAAATTTATCTTATGCTAAAAGTTAGTGAAAATGCAAAATCGAAGTTGGAACAATTGATGTCTGAAGAAGGCTTCAATATAGCAAACGATTTTGTGAGAGTAGGTGTAAAAAGCGGAGGTTGCTCCGGCTTGTCCTACGACCTTAAGTTTGATAACAAAATAGGGGAAAACGATAAGCTTTTTGAAGATGAGTCGGTTAAGATTGCTATCGATAAAAAGAGTTTTCTCTATTTAGTAGGAACCACTTTAGAATATAGCGGTGGATTAAACGGCAAAGGGTTTGTTTTCAATAACCCTAATGCAAACCGCACCTGTGGTTGTGGCGAAAGTTTTTCGCTTTAATTATAATTATTTACAAAAAAAATCTTGCTTCGTTTTATTTCTGAAATAAATAAAGCGGAAAAAGAAAAAAATAAAAGCTACAATGGCTAAGTTTACTGAAGACGATTTAAAAAAAGAACTCGAAACAAAAGAGTACGAATATGGATTTTATACCGATATAGAATCTGATACGTTCCCTGTTGGTTTAAATGAAGATATAGTTCGTGCCATTTCAAAGAAAAAAGAAGAGCCCGAATGGATGACCGAATGGCGTTTAGAATCTTTTCGGTACTGGAAAGAAATGATAGAGCCAGAATGGGCAAATGTACATTACGAAAAACCAGATTTTCAAAATATATCATATTACTCGGCTCCTAACAAAAAACCGAAATACGACAGCCTTGACGAAGTAGATCCAGAACTATTGGAAACTTTTAATAAGCTAGGCATTTCATTGGATGAACAAAAAAAATTGGCAGGAGTTGCTGTAGATATTGTAATGGACTCTGTTTCTGTTACCACAACATTTAAAGATACTTTGGCCAAAAAAGGGATTATATTCTGCTCCATTTCTGAGGCGATTAAAGAGCACCCAGAACTTGTGAAAAAATACATTGGTTCGGTTGTTCCGCAGAAAGACAACTTTTACGCAGCCTTAAACAGTGCTGTATTTAGTGATGGATCGTTCTGTTACATTCCTAAAGGTGTTCGGTGCCCAATGGAACTTTCAACCTATTTCCGGATCAATCAAGCAGGAACAGGACAGTTTGAGCGCACACTGGTTATTGCCGATGAAGATAGCTATGTAAGTTATTTAGAAGGGTGTACCGCCCCAATGCGTGACGAAAACCAATTGCACGCTGCTGTTGTAGAACTTGTCGCTTTAGACGGTGCGGAGATAAAATATTCCACAGTTCAAAACTGGTTTCCTGGAAGTAAAGACGGAAAAGGCGGAGTTTTCAACTTTGTGACTAAAAGAGGGCTTTGCGAAAAGAATGCAAAAATTTCTTGGACACAAGTTGAAACCGGAAGTGCCGTTACGTGGAAGTACCCAAGTTGCATATTGAAAGGCGATAATTCTATTGGAGAGTTTTATTCCATTGCGGTTACCAATAACTTTCAGCAAGCAGATACTGGTACCAAAATGATCCATTTAGGTAAGAACACCAAGAGTACTATTATCTCAAAAGGTATTTCTGCTGGAAAATCTCAGAATAGTTATCGTGGATTGGTACAGATAAATAGCCGTGCTGAAAATGCCCGTAATTTTTCACAATGTGATTCACTGTTAATGGGCAATGAATGTGGGGCGCACACCTTCCCTTACATTGAAGCAAAAAATAAGACGGCACAAGTAGAGCATGAAGCCACAACTAGTAAAATTGGGGAAGACCAAATATTTTACTGTAATCAACGTGGTATCGATACCGAAAAAGCTATTGCTTTAATTGTAAATGGGTTTAGTAAAGAAGTATTGAATAAGCTTCCTATGGAGTTTGCTGTAGAAGCACAAAAGCTATTGGAGATTTCATTAGAAGGATCCGTAGGATAATTTTTCTGAAATAATAAAAACCTAAATATAAATAGTAAAATGAAAAAAACACTTTTGCTGCTATTAATTATAGCCTCAGTAGTTTCCTGTAATAACACAAAAAAAGAGACTGAAAAGGAAACAGAAGGAAAAACAGCTGCCACAGCTGATATGAACGTGAAAACCTTTAGAGGGGAATTTATTTACACGGACGATGCTGCGGTTTTAAAAGGAAACAATTTTATCTACGGTGTTACCATAGATGATAAAAGCCAAGAGTTGGCCGATAAGGTTTCAAAAGTGGAAAAAGATGATTACGATATGGTTCCGGTAATTGTAACTGGCGTTGTTAAACCCAACCCAAAAGCCGAAACCGAAGAAGTTTGGGAAGAGATTCTTACCATTAAAGATATTTTACATGTTAGCGACAAACCCGCTAAAACTGATATAAAAATTGAAGAAAAGAAAAGTTAATTATGCTACATATTAAAGATCTGCACGCAAGTGTAGAAGGAAAAGATATATTAAAAGGTGTTGACATTGACGTTAATGCTGGTGAAGTCCACGCTATTATGGGGCCTAACGGTTCTGGTAAAAGTACGTTGGCTTCTGTTATTGCAGGAAAAGAAGAGTTTGAACTTCAAAAAGGTGAAATAAATTTTGAAGGTGAAGATATTACTGAATTAGATCCTGAAGAGCGCGCTCATAAAGGATTGTTTTTATCTTTTCAATACCCTATTGAAATTCCCGGTGTAACCGTAACAAACTTTATTAAGACGGCAATTAACGAAACCCGAAAAGCAAAAGGGCTAGACGATATGCCAGCTAGCGAAATGCTTAAGAAAATTAAGGAAAAAGCAGATATGCTTGAAATAGACCGCAAGTTTTTATCCCGTTCCTTAAACGAAGGGTTTTCCGGTGGTGAGAAAAAACGTAACGAAATATTCCAATTGGCCATGATGGAACCAAAATTAGCCATCTTGGACGAAACGGATTCTGGCTTGGACATCGATGCTTTAAAAGTTGTTGCCAATGGCGTAAACAAGTTAAAAAGCAAAGACAATGCTGTAATTGTAATTACACACTACCAGCGATTGCTAGATTATATTATCCCAGATTACGTTCACGTATTAATGGGAGGAAAAATCGTAAAATCTGGCGGTAAAGAGTTGGCACACGAGCTTGAAGAAAGAGGATACGACTGGATTAAAGAAGAATTAGTTTAAATAATTCAAAAAATAAGTTCGAAACGCAAGACAGTTTTTACATTACTTGTCTTGAATATTAGAAATTAAATTTTTGAATTCTGAATTAAAAAAAATGAGTTTAAAAGATAAATTAGTTTCATCATACATCGCTTTTGAAGATCACTTGGAGCCCGACTCCCCTATTCATGATCTTCGTAATAAAGCCATGAAAGTTTTTGAAGAACAAGGTTTCCCTTCCAAAAAAGAAGAATCCTGGAAATACACTTCTTTAAAATCACTTGAAAAAACGGATTATAGTATTTTTCCGAAGCAACAGGAAAAGCACACGGAATTGAAAGATGTAAGAAAATATTTCTTGCACGATATTGATACGTATAAAATCGTTTTCATTGATGGTGTTTACAGTTCTTTTTTATCAGAAACTACTCACGATTCCATTGACGTATGCTTGCTTTCTTCTGCTTTAAACAAACCAAGGTATCAAGCAGTTATTGAAGCGTACTTTAATAAGGTTGCCAAAAAAGATAGCCTTACGTCTTTAAACACGGCATTTGCCAAAGAAGGAGCATATATTCATATTCCTAAAAACAAAGAGGTTGAAAAACCGATAGAGATTATCAACTTTTCAACGGGTAATGAAGCAGCAGTTATGTTACAGCCCCGTAATCTAATTGTAGTAGGCGAAAATGCACACGTTCAGATTATTGAGCGACACCAAAGTCTTTCGGAAAATGCTGTATTTACCAATAGCGTTACTGAAATTTTTGCTGAAAAAAGAGCTTATGTTGATTACTATAAAGTGCAGACCGACAACCCTTCTGCTTCATTAATTGACAGCACCTATGTTTCGCAAGAACGTGAAAGTAACTGTAGAGTACATACTTTCTCATTTGGTGGAAAATTAACAAGAAACAACCTCCATTTTTATCAATATGGAGAACGTTGCAATTCTACGCTAAACGGTATTACCATTATCGAAGATAAACAGCACGTAGATCATGACACTCTAGTGCACCATACCGCTCCTAATTGTGAGAGCCACCAAGATTACAAAGGGATTTTTGCTGATAAGTCTACGGGTGTGTTTAACGGTAAAGTGTTGGTAGATAAAATTGCTCAAAAGATAGATGCGTTTCAGCAAAACAACAATATTTTAGTTGACGATCGAGCAACCATAAACTCAAAGCCACAGTTAGAAATTTTTGCAGACGATGTAAAGTGTTCTCACGGTTGTACCATTGGTCAATTAGATGAAGAAGCATTGTTTTATATGCGTTCTCGTGGTATTGCTAAGAAAGAAGCTCGTGCATTATTAATGTATGCATTCGCTAACAGCGTATTAGAAAGCGTAAAAATTCCAGAATTAAAACAACGCATCAACAAACTGATTGCCAAAAAAATTGGCGTTAGTTTGGGTTTCCAGTTGTAATCACACACCAAAATAAGTTTTCCATGGCCTTTAACGTTCAGGAAATAAGAAAAGATTTTCCCATTCTTCAACGTGAAGTAAATGGCAAACCCCTCGTTTATTTGGATAATGCAGCTACGGCTCAAAAGCCACAAGCAGTGATTGACTGTATTGTAGATTACTATTCAAATTATAATGCAAACATTCATCGTGGTGTACACAGCCTATCGCAAGAAGCTACCGATGCATACGAAGGTGCGCGGAAAAAAATCCAAGAACATTTCAATATAAAACATGCGCACGAAGTTATTTTTACCGCTGGGACTACACACGGTATCAACTTGGTGGCGAATGGTTTCAATAAATTTTTGAAAAAAGGCGACGAGATTATTGTTTCGGCGTTAGAACACCATTCCAATATTGTTCCTTGGCAAATGTTGTGCGAACGCACAGGAGCTGAATTGAAAGTGATCCCTATTGATGAAAAGGGGGTTTTAATTCTTTCTGAATATGAAAAATTACTTTCAAAAAACACGAAACTTGTTTTTGTAAATCATATTTCCAATGCATTAGGAACTATCAATCCAATTGCTGAAATTATTGAAAAAGCACATGAAAAAGGCGCAGCGGTTTTGGTGGATGGAGCACAATCTTGTTCGCACATTAAACCCGATTTACAAGCACTCGATGTTGACTTTTATGTAACATCAGCTCATAAAATGTGCGGTCCTACAGGTGTGGGAATACTTTACGGAAAAGAAGAATGGCTTAACAAAATTCCACCGTATCAAGGCGGAGGTGAGATGATTGCCGAAGTTACTTTTAAAAAAACTACCTATGCAGGGCTTCCACATAAATTTGAAGCCGGCACGCCTAATATTTCAGGCGGTATTGCTTTTGGTGCTGCAATTGATTATCTTAACAGTATCGGTTTTAATGAAATTGAAGCCCACGAACATGAGTTATTGAGGTATGCAACTGACCAATTAACAACAATAGAAGGTCTTAAAATATACGGAACCGGTGTAGACAAAACATCGGTAATTTCCTTTAATATTGAAGGAATTCATCCATATGATATTGGTACCATTGTTGATAAACTGGGTATAGCCGTTCGTACTGGGCATCATTGTGCGCAACCTATTATGGATTATTACAAAATACCTGGTACTGTGCGGGCTTCTTTTGCGTTTTATAATACAAAAGAAGAAGTTGATGCATTAGTTAAAGCTGTGAAAAAAGCAAAAACAATGTTAACCTAAACTATAAAATTATGAAATCACTTGCCACCCTTAGCTTATTAGTATTCGCCCTTGTTTTCACAAGCTGTGATGAAACAAAAAAAGTAATTGATGTTGCTGGAAATGTTCAGTTATCTGGAGATTATACCGTCAATAGCGTTGATGGTAATTCATTGGGGGTAACAAAGCCAACCATTACTTTTGCCGCTTTAAGTGGAAGGGTTTCAGGAAATGCTGGATGTAACACCTATTTTGGCGATTACTCTACAAATGTCAACAGTCTCACAATTGGTGAACTAGCAGTAACTAAAAAAATGTGTCCAAAAGGACAAATGGTAGTTGAAAATCAATTTTTGGAAGCGATGAACAATGTAGGTGGCTACCGTATTCAAGATAACGTGTTAACATTATATGCCAAAAGCGACCAAAGTGTATTAATAACCGCTACAAAAGACAAAGAAGAAAATTAATGACCATACAAGAGATACAAAACGATTTAATAGATGAGTTTTCCATGTTCGATGATTGGATGGAACGCTATGAATATATGATAGAACTTGGAAAGTCGTTGCCTTTAATTGATGAAGAACTAAAAACCGAAAATAAACTCATTAAAGGATGTCAATCCCGTGTCTGGCTTAATGCTGAAATAAAAGATGACAAGGTAGTATTCACTGCGGATAGTGATGCCGTGATAACAAAAGGAATCATTGCTATACTCATCCGAGCGTTTTCAAACCAAAAACCTGAGGATATTATTGAAGCAGACACAAAGTTTATTGATGAAATTGGTTTAAAAGAACATTTATCTCCTACTCGTGCCAATGGTTTAGTTTCTATGGTAAAACAATTAAAATTGTATGCCGTAGCCTACCAAGCACAACTAAAAAATTAAAAATTATGAGCACTGAAACTATAAATACAACTGAATTGGGCGATAAAATCGTAAAAGTGATTAAAACTATTTACGATCCTGAAATCCCTGTAGATGTTTACGAGCTTGGACTTATTTATGATGTTTTTGTAAATGAAGACCATGAAGTAAAAATCTTAATGACACTTACCACACCCAATTGCCCAGTAGCAGAATCATTGCCACAAGAGGTTGAGGACAAAGTGAAATCCATAAAAATGGTAAAAGATGCCGAAGTTGAGATTACTTTCGACCCGCCGTGGAGCCAAGATTTAATGAGCGAAGAAGCGAAGCTGGAATTGGGCATGCTGTAAACTCAGTAGGTAGTATATTATTGGTTAATTGTTATGTTTTGTCATTCATAAACATAATACCAAAAACCCCGGATTTTAAAAATTATCTATGGAAGAACAAATAGTAAACCGCGTAGCGAACAGTAAGCTTATTACCTTTAACCTGGAAGATTTTTACCCAGAAGGCAAACGGGTTTCAATTGATATTTCACAATGGTTATTAGAAGGTATTGTACTGCGTGAAAAAGACTTTCGAAACGATGTAAAAGAGCACGATTGGTCACAATATGATGGTTGTTTTGTAAATCTTTTTTGCTCTACCGACGCTATTATCCCGGGCTGGGCATATATGTTTCTATCACTTCAATTAGCACCTTACGCTAAAAAAACAGTAGTTGGTACTTCAGAAACACTTGAAAGTATTTTGTTTTCTGAAATTTTACACACCTTAGATATTTCAGAATATAAAGATAAACCTATTATTATTAAAGGTTGTGCTAACAAGCCAATCCCGGAAAATGCATATGTTCTGCTTGCACAAAGACTTCAGGAGGTTGCTAAAAGCGTGATGTATGGTGAAGCCTGCTCTTCTGTTCCTTTATTTAAGCGGAAAAAGTAACCCTCATCGAAAATAGTTTTCCATATATCGAAATTATTCCTTTTCAAAATTCAACTGCTTTTTAAATAGGCCAGATACCTTATATTTGCAAAAAAAATAAACCTAACAATTATGAAAAAAATTTTAATCTTCCTTCTATTCATTTCACCATTTATTGCGATGGCTCAAGATGAAGAAACCGAAGAACCTAAAGACGGTTGGACAAAATCTGGAAATATTTCCTTAATTTTTAATCAAGCCGCTTTTAATGAAGAGTGGACTGGTGGAGGAACGTCCAATTATGCTGCCAACCTTAATTTTACGTATGATTTTAATTACCGTCAAGGAAAGCTAACGTGGGATAACCGTATCCTTGCAGATTACGGAATCACTAAGATTAAAGACGAAGAGTTTTCAAGAAAAACGAATGACCGGTTGGAATTAAATTCAATTGTAGGTCGTCAAATACAGGAAAGTAATTGGTTTTATTCCTTTTTTGTAAACTTTAGAACCCAATTTGCTAAAGGATATGAATTTGGTGAAGATGCCGATGGTAACGAAATACGTACCGAAACGACTCGTTTTATGTCCCCAGGTTATTTACAATTTGGACCAGGTATGCTTTGGAAAAAAGATGATAATTTTAAAGTAAATATAGCCCCTGCAACCGCACGCTTTATCTTTGTAAACGAAAAGTTTACCACTCTCGATCCTGCTCTAGTAGAAGCTTTTAATGATGCTGGTGGTTATTTTGGAGTTGAAGCAAATGAAACGACTCGATTTGAATTTGGTGCTTCTGTAAATGCATACTACAAAGTTAGCTTAATGGAGAATGTTTCTATGGAAAACATTTTAGGATTGTACTCAAACTATCTTGAAGACCCACAAAATGTAGATATTGATTACACGATGAACTTAGTTTTGAAAGTAAACGATTGGATTACTGCCAATGGCACCTTTCAAGCTATATATGACGATAATGCAGTACAAGGTTTTCAAATACGTGAAACCCTTGGTGTAGGAGTAGGTTATAAGTTTTAGTACTTATAGAAAAAATTATAAAAAACCGGCAAGTTCAATTTGCCGGTTTTTTTTATTCTTCATATAAATATTTTTCTGGATACAGAAAGTTATTATAAGGAAAACGGGTAACGTGAATATCCCTTACTTTTTCATACACCAGTTTTCTAAACTCTTCAAAATTATCTTTATTCAATGCTGAAATGAAAATGGCGTTCTCTTCTCGGTTCATCCAGGTTTGTTTCCAATCTTTTAACGTATTGTGCGCCGTTGTTCTTTCGGTTTCTAAGTCGTCGTCTTCTATTACTTCCGGTTTGTATTGATCAATTTTATTGAAAACCATAATCACAGGTTTATCGGCACTTTCAATTTCGTCCAATACTTTGTTTACAGAAGCAATATGATCTTCAAAAGAAGGGTGAGATATATCAACTACGTGTAATAATAAATCAGCTTCCCGAACCTCATCCAGTGTACTTTTAAACGATTCTACCAACTGTGTAGGCAATTTTCTGATAAACCCAACGGTATCGGTCAATAAAAATGGCAAATTACCAATCACTACTTTTCTAACAGTGGTATCTAACGTAGCAAAGAGTTTGTTTTCGGCAAACACTTCGCTTTTACTAATACTGTTCATCAAGGTTGATTTACCAACATTGGTGTATCCCACCAAAGCAACTCGTACTAAAGAACCACGGTTTCCTCGTTGCACTTCCATCTGCTTATCAATCTTCTCTAATTTTTTCTTTAAAAGCGTAATACGGTCTCGAACGATACGGCGGTCAGTTTCAATTTCGGTTTCACCTGGACCACGCATACCAATACCCCCACGCTGACGCTCTAAGTGCGTCCACATACCAGCCAATCGAGGTAATAAATATTCGTATTGTGCCAATTCTACTTGCGTACGAGCATAGCTGGTTTTGGCACGTTGTGCGAAAATATCGAGAATAAGATTTGTTCGGTCTATAATTTTACACCGCAATATTTTTTCAATGTTTTTTTGTTGAGCGGGTGATAATTCATCATCAAAAATAGCGGTACCGATATCGTTTTCTTCAACAAATTCCCGTACTTGCTCCATTTTTCCACTTCCTATGAAGGTTTTAGGATTTGGGGAATCCATTTTTTGTGTAAAGCGTTTAGACACTTCACCTCCTGCTGTATAAGCAAGAAACTCCAGTTCGTCTAAATATTCTTGAGACTTTTCTTCGTCTTGATATTGAGTTATTAAACCAATGAGTATGGTTTTTTCGTATTCTATTTTGGTTTGTTCAATCATATATTTAATTCTGAAACAAAGATACAAAAGCTTTTGCTTCAGATTTTTGTAATTTACACGCATTTAACGAACGCTTACCAAGAATGGTAAAATTTAGAATAGAATTTTATGGCCATTCTTATTCAGCCATAAAAAAAGGACTTCTAAAAAGAAGCCCTTTATACCTATTAAAAAGTACTGAAAATTAATTTCCAGTTACTTCTATATTGTCTACGTGATACCGTGTTGTTGCATCTGGATCTGAACCTTCATATAAAAATGCAAAATGAACAGAGCCGTCTAAGCAAGAAATATTTATAGGACCGACTGGCTGGAACTCACCAAAGCCACCACTTGGCCCTGTTGGGATACTAGCGTCTATAGTTTGCCAATCTGCAGTGGTAACATCGCCTGTAAAGTTTGTTGAGACTAAAACGCTTAAAATTGTCCCATTGTCAAAGCTGGCTTGTACATCGAAACTCAGTTCTTCCCCTGTTGTACTATCCATATTAATTTCAGGAGTCACCAACCAGGTTTCAATATCGTTTTCACCAGAATCAAAACCTGATATTTGGGCATAGTTGCTACCTTCAAAGTTTCCAATTTCCCAAACAGTACTACCGCCTGTAACGTTTACATTGGTCCATCCTGCGCCTACATAGTCTTCAATAGCATCGAATTCTTCAAAATCTACAGTAAAGAACGGTGATCCACCACCACTTGGTGTAGTACAGTCCAACCCATCGGAATTACCTCCTCCATCTGTAGTTTCAGAGTTTATAACAACTTCATCAAGCTCATATGTCCCGTCAAAGTCTTCTTCATCTTTTCCAACATATTTAAATGCAATGTGACCGCTACCTTCTATACAAGATAGGTCTATATTACCAGACTCTATCCAATCACCAAAAAAGTCACTATCTGCAACAATTTTAGCTTCTGGAATAGGTGACCAGTTTGCTGAAGGGATACTACTTGGGCTACCATCCCAATTAGTGGAGTATAAGACTACCATATAGCTTCCATCAGAAAAACTGTTTGATGTTTTGAAGTTTAACGTTTCTTGGCTTTGTGCGTTAAAATCGATTTCTGGAGTGACCAACCAACCAATTGAAGAGTTGTCACCTGTGTTACGGGCACTAAACCTTGCTGAAATTCCTAATGATGCATTGCTACTATCATCAAAATAAGCTTCCCACAATTGGGTACCTGCTTCAGCATAATTGGTCCAGCCATTTCCGCTAATTGGAGTACCTTCGGTTTGGGTTTCAAAGAAATCCCTGAACAATTCTGTTTCACCAGTTTCGGTTGCTAAACCACAAGCGTCGCAACGGTCATTTCCATCTAAGTTTATGGTAGAGGGATCGTTTACTGTAACAATAAATGTACTTGCGTTAAAACTTTTGCTCAATATAGCAGCCATAGAGCCTTTGCCTTGTGGTAAAAGCAGTGATTTAAAATCTGCAAATGTACTGGTACTGAACACCGTTTTAATTCCCGTTGTACAGCTTTCTAAAATACGTTCCCCATCAAAGCTATCTTCAGGTTCACCGGCGAATGTTTTTCTGTTGTCGCCCAGCACTTCGCTACTATTAAACTGAACATTTTCCAATTGAATATATAGATTGGTTTTTGAATCGTCAAACTCTGTTATGCTAATTGGTAACGGAACAATTTCAGCTAATTCTTCATCCCTTATTAGGAATTCATCAAATTGAGATTCGGCAATGCTTTCAATAGCATTTCCATCTCTAATCCCTAATGTTAACACACCACTGTCTAACCCTACAGTAAGACCATCCAATTTAACATGTACCTTACGGCCAAACTCATATACTGTAAACAATGGGTTTACGTCTACCAAGACTTTTACCCCGGCTTTAGGGTTTGCAGGACTGTCCTGTAGGATTAACTCTTCAAAAAAGTTTCCTCCTTCATCGCTTGAAATAACATAACCCGTAACGTACGAATCGGTTTCAGAAAAGGTTAAAAACTCATTTTCGTTTGTGTTCAATTCTTGTAAATATAAGTTTCTAAGCTGGTCAATAGTAACATCTCCTTCAAGGTCAACAACTGCTGTGTCACTATCTGGCACATCAAATTCATCATCCTGAACACAAGATGTAGCCACTACTGCTAGTAGGAACAGGGTTATCAGTTTGTAAAAATTAAAAGTTTTCATCTTTATGTGTGTATTTATTTTATTCGGTTTTATTTAAAATCGTACGTAAAAATTTAAGTAATAAGTGGTCCCATACCCAAAGAAATAGCGAGGGCCAAAAATAGCTCCGTTTGCTCTGGATTGATCTTCCTGTAGGTCTGGATAGGTAGTTTTTCTTCCTTGTTCAAAACCACCTGTTTTATATTCTTGATCTAAAATATTATTGATCACAGCAAAGAAACCTACATAATAGTCCTTCACTTTCCAAGATTTTCCTCCTACTGCATTAACTAAAAAGTAGTCGCCAAATTCTTCTTGCTGAAGTAATTCTTTAGCCACTTCTGGATCGTAATTTGAATAAGGCTGCCCGTCAAAATCTGTACTGAAATTAGCCGATCTTGCTAAATTATTTACGTCAATATATGCATTGCTAAAATAATTGGTTGTTGCACCCACCCACCAGAAATTGGGGTCACGATATTCAAATCCTAATTGGTAAGCTCTTTCAGGTCCTCCTGCAATGTGATAGTTTTTTAAATTGGTTGTACCATCACCAAAGGTCAATGGGCCTTCAAAATCATCACTTGTTAAATATAAATTTGGATTGTTGTTATAAATGTATTGCCCAACCGAAGCTGCAGCCTTTAATTTAATTGTCGGAGTTACTTGTGCTTCTATACCCAATTCGGCTCCCATATGTCTTTTTTCAATACCGGTAACCACTTCCTGCACAAAAGCACCTTCTTCAAAACCAAGACCCGTTAGGTTTTCAGTAAAGTAAAAACCAATGTCTGTTGCATCTTTAATGTTTGCATAAAAACCTGTCAACCTTGCTTTAACGATAGGTGAACGAAATATATAGCTAAGATCAGCACTTGTTATTTTTTCATCTTCCAGACCAATGACCACATCGTTGTTTTGGCGTGAGTTACTAAAAGTGTTACGAATACTCGGGGCTTTAGTCAAGTAACCAGCATTAAGGTCAACCAAGTGACGGCCAGTTACTTTATAGGTTGCCCCTCCTTTAAATTTAAAGTTGGTAAAACTCACTTTTTCACTTTTGCCTAACGATCTGTTTCCAGGGAAATTTCCGTTTTCATACAATCCGTTACGTTGGTAGTTAGTTGTTGAAATTTCGGCGCCTGTGTAAAAATCTACTTTATTGTATTTAAACTGAGCTTGAGCAAAACCTGAAAGCACATCGGCATTAATCTCATAATTATACTTATAGCGATCACCTTCTTTAACAATGCGGTTTCTGTTTTGCAAGTCACTTTGCGCAACATCGCCAAGGCTTATCTCTTGGTTTTGTGCATCTTCACCCGCAAAGAAATCAACATCAAGATAACCAGTGCCTCCCAAAAGGTCTTTTAACTCAGCAAAGTTTTCACTTTTTAAATTACGATAGTTTACACTACCGGTAAAAAGTATGTTGTCTGCAAAACTGGTATTTAAAATAGTGTTTGCAGTAAGTTGTGTATCATCTGTTCTGTCCTCCTGTATGGCATAAATTGAATTTCCTCCACTTGCTCTTGCAATAGCATTGGCTCTGTATAACGATTCCCAGTCCAATTGACCGTCATTTATAAACTCTTGTTCTGCTAAATAAGCATTTTGGTAATCTACAGGGGTTGGGTTTTCATCTTGTAGAAAATAGCTGGGAAGGCGCTGGTAATAGTTGCCCAATGGGTTACGTGCACCACCAATATAGGCCTCTTCACCATCTATGTTTATTAGTCTTGTACCGCCATTGTCAATACGGGTATTTCCCATTTTTCCAAATTGGTAACCCAAATTGGTATTAAGCTTTGTTTTATCTGAAATATCCCAGTAGTGGTTCAACATAATAACGGGTTCTTCAATTTCTCGAACCCGGCTATTACGTTTCTCACCCTCTTGATACCCCCAGTTTGGGTTATACCTTCTATCTTTTAGGTCTTTCATTTCTTGGGTAATAGCTGTAGACTTACCTCTTCTGTTAGGGGTGTAAAAAGCCGAAAAATTTAAGCTATGGTCTTCGTTTAATTGTTTTTCTACAGAAACAAATATAGAATTGGCATCATACAAATTTCCGTCTATGTAACCTTCATCTCCAAAGCGTCTTGAAAGCAACACGGAATATGCCCAGCCGTCGTTCAATAGCCCACTATTATAAGACCCCATTACACGGCCACTATAACTACGGTTTGCCATAGCATATGAAACACGCCCCCCTTCTCTGTATTGTGAGGCTCTCATAACAATATTGGTTGTCCCTGCAATACCGCCAAAAGTATAATCGTTAGGGGTTAACCCCATTGAAAACTCACGGTTACGCTGCGCATCATTTAAACCTCCCCAATTACTCCATTGTGGGCGACCGTTATACTGTTTGTTCATTTCTATACCATTAATGAGCACCTTTCCATTTTCATTGTCCAGTCCTCTAGGGCGAAAAAATGTAGCACTAAAGTCAAAAGCGGCAGCGTTTAAGAACACATCCCTTGATGCCTGCAAAAGACCTGAAATATTAAAAGAAGTACCATCATCTTGATCCAGTTCATTATCTGAAAGGCTAATAACCCCTATCTGAGCTTCTATTTCGGTAAGATCAACCTCCAATAAAATAGGGTCTAAATCTATGGTTTCCCCATTTTGGATAATGATAGGAATACGTTGGTTAATATAACCTGGTTTAGTAACCAAAAGTACCTGTTCCCCTTGTGGTAAATCACTTCCCGTAATTGAAAATATCCCTTCGGAAGTAGTTACTGTATTAAAATCACTGGATTGAATACGCACCTCTACATCTGGTAACGGCTCGCTAGAATTAGTATCTACAATCCTACCCTTTACAATTGCATCTTGGGCAAATAAAGAAGAACTGCCCAATAAACCAATCCATAAGGTAAAAATGAACTGTTTCATTATATAGTTAGTTGTTTTAAAAGATTAAATTAATATTATTAATGCGGGGCAAAACTACATTTTTTAAATGAAATACCTACTTTTGGCCTCGAATTTGGAATAATTTTACACAAACATAACACACTATAATTATGAAATTTAGGCACTATTTTTTGCTTTTCTTTAACATATTTTTTGTGTCGCTTTATGCACAAGAAGAAAAGGTTTACAAAGTAAATACAATAGCTTTTTATAATTTGGAGAACCTATATGATACCGAAGATGACACGACAAGAAATGATGAAGCTAGCCCAATAATGGAAATGGGAGAAGACCTAAGAGAAGGTGTTTACAAACAAAAGCTTTCCAATATGGCGAAAGTGGTTGCTGAAATTGGAAAAGATGTTACTGGCACAAGCCCTGCCATAATTGGTGTTGCCGAAATTGAAAACAGAAAGGTATTGGAAGACCTTGTTAACCAAGAGCCCCTTTTACAAAAAGATTATGGAATTATTCAATTTGATTCTCCAGACAGGCGTGGAATCGATGTAGCACTATTATACCAAAAAAAGCTTTTTATCCCTACTCATTACAAAGCGCATCCACTTATGATATATGATAATAACGACAGAACCAAACGCGTATATACTAGAGATCAGTTATTGGTAAGCGGAATGCTTGACGGTGAAAAGATACACCTAATAGTAAACCACTGGCCTTCAAGAAGTGGCGGGGAAGCCAGAAGCCGTCCAAAGCGGATAAAAGCTGCAAAATTAAACAAACGCATTATCGATTCACTCTTTAGTGAAGACCCTTACGCCAAAATCATTACAATGGGGGATTTAAACGACGACCCAACCAGTCCAAGTGTAAAGGACGTTTTAAAAGCTAAGGAAAATAGGGAAGATGTTAAGTTAAAAGAACTTTATAACCCTATGGAAGAGATGTACAATAAAGGTATTGGAACACTGGCCTGGAGGGACAGTTGGAATTTGTTTGACCAAGTGATTGTTTCAAAAGAATTATTAGAAAAAGATTATTCTTCTTATCGATTTTATAAAGCAGGGGTATACAACAAAAGCTATTTAGCTAATCCCAGAGGGCGGTATAAAGGCTATCCCTACCGAAGTTTTGTAGGAGGCTTTACCGGTGGTTATAGTGACCACTTTCCTGTTTATATTTATTTAATAAAGGAAGTTTCTGAATAAATATCTTGAAATATTTTACAATAAAAAAAGCACTCTAGATGAGTGCTTTTTTTTATTAAAACCATTGGCCCCAAGGAATTCTGCTCAGCATTAAAATAAGGCCAATCGTATAAAATATGGCCAGCATTTTAAATTTTGGTTTTGAAACCAATTTCTTCTTATGTTTTGAATAGCCAATTGTAATAAAGACTACTGTTAAAATCATTACAAGTGGATGTTCAACGGCATTTAAGCGCAGCATAGAATCTTTCATGACAGTACCCATACCATTGTTTGTTAAAGACTGCAAACCTAACGGAGATACAAAGTAAAGTATTAACCCAATCAACAGTTGAATATGTGTCACAATTAAAGCAAACAACGAAATCCTGAAGTCTTTAGGTGAATACTCTTTATTGGAAAAAAAACCTATTAAAGCATTTAAAGTTGCCAATACAACAACGACCAAAACAAGGTATGCCCAGTAGGAGTGAACAAATTGAATAGTAGTGTACATAGTTATCTATTTAGAATTTCAAAGGTAGCGATTATTCCATAAAAAAACCGCTTCAATTAATGAAGCGGTTTTTAAATAATTAAATACTATTTCTTAGAAGTTGAAACGTAAACTAGCGTTCCAAGTTCTTCCAAATCCAAAGAATACACGGTTAGAAGTTGCAATACCATCGTAAGTATTGTCTCCTGGTTCTGCAAAGTTATTAGTATCAGATTCTGAAATATATATTTCGTCAAGAAGGTTATTGATGTTTAATCTAAACTCAACTCTTTCATCATTCAAGAAAGGAAAATCAAAAGACATTCCTGCATCTACTAAACCATAAGAAGGTAATTTAAGAGCTCCTTCTGGCCCTACTGATGTAGCATCAAAATCTGCATATAAATTATCGTGGAATCTATAGTTTGCATCTACACTTAAATTATCCAAGATGTTTACGTCTGCTCCAATTGATGTTGTAAACTGTGCAGCATCACCTACTTTTACTCCTTCTAATTCTAATGTTTCTACTTGTGGAACACCATTAACAATAATTGGAGATTGATCGTTGTCAAAATAAGCTGCAGTTACATCATCCTCATATTGCCAGTCTGCTACAGAAAGCATCCCTCGCAATGTAATTCCATTCGTTAATTTATATCTGAAATCTGCTTCAACACCCATATGGATTTGAGTGATACCTGTAATGTTAGCATTACCTCTTATCTCATTTTCTTCACCTTGGTTAAAAGTAGCAGAAACGGATTCGAATCTATCTGCCCAGCTTGTTCTGTAAAGGTTTACATTCGCTCTCAATTTTCTACTTCTGTAAGCATACCCTGCTTCAATACCTATAATTTTTTCGTTTTGTAAATCTGGGTTTACTGTGTTTGAAAAGTTAATAAATACAGCATCAAATAAAGGCTGCTTAGAGTAATAACCTCCATTAGCAAATACATTATGATTGTCATCTATATTCCAGTTAACACCACCTTTAATGTTTCCACCTAAAATGTTTTCATAGTCTGTTTTTTCTGGAGGAGTCTCGCCAAAAAATTCTTCACGAGCAAATCCTTGGTTTGCTAAAGACCCTTGTAGAAATGTTGTTATGTCTTCATCAATAGTATATTCTAACTGACCAAATACACCTGCCCAGTTAACAAGGCCTGTGTTATAATAATCAATTTTTTCTTCATCATCAATATCACCGAATACCCACCACGGTTGGTCAGCATCGTATGTTTCATAGAATATATTTGTTTCTCCTTCGCCTAAAGGATTATTTCTATCATCTGTTTGTTGATATGCATCTCCACCTAAAAGGTCATTAACTCTTCTGTAGTGAAAACCTGTATAGCTTCTTAAGTCAATACCGAAATCTAACACAAGGTTCTCGTTTAATTCAGTATTTAAGTTTGCAATTATACCGTACCAGTTGTGAGAGTTAATAGAAGCTCTACGTGTAATACCGTTTGTGTTGTCGGCATTATCATTTTTATCACTGTTATTTAAATATAAACCATTTACTTGGTCTCTTGTTTGGTCATTAAAGTCTGGAACAAAACCACCACTATTATAACGAATAATATCATCAACACGAACTAATCCTCTATCGGTTCTAGGAAGTGCAAATTGTCTCATTCCGTTAATTTCACCAATTTCTCCAGTTCCACCACCACGGCCAAATGAAGCATATGTAGTAGTAGTTAATTTTGTAGCATCGGTTATATCCCAATCCCAAGTTAAGTTAAGTACTGGTTTATGGTAGAAGTTTCTTCTAAATGAAAACTCTCTTCCATTTCTGTATCCCCATTCATCATTATACTTAATGTTTGGCTCACCATTATTTCCATATTTAAGGAAGTTTTCAATTGAAATTCCTCTTGAACGTTGGTGGTGCCATTGTGGCGCTCCAGTTACTGTAAACTCTAACGAGTGATTTTCATTAGGTTTGTATCCAATCGCAGCAAAGTAGTTGTATCCTTCAAATTTACCACCGTTAATGTAACCATCACCAGCTGTTCTACTGAAAAGGAATGAACCAGACCATCCGCTTTCGCTTAACCCAGTTGAATAAGAAACAACATTCTTTAAGTAATTATTATTACCTACTGCTCCAGAAAAGAAACCACCTTCTTTACGTTCTGAAGATTTAGTAATTACATTAATAGTACCCCCAACTGAAGAAATAGCAAGCTTTGAAGACCCTAAACCACGTTGTACCTGTATTGCCGAAGCAACATCAGATAAACCAGCCCAGTTACTCCAGTATACTTGACCATTTTCCATATCATTAACGGGAACACCGTTAATCATTACTGCAGAGTTTTGAGTATCAAAACCACGAATATTAATACGTGCATCTCCAAATCCACCACCTTGTTTTGTAGCGTAGATAGAAGGAGTGTTACTTAAGATTTCAGGAAATTCCTGAGACCCTAATTTTTCCTGAATTTGTTCAGCCCCAATGGTTGAAACTGCTACAGGTGTTTTTCTGTCTTTTGCAATATCCAACACCCCAGCAGCTGTAATAACTACTTCAGACAACGCGTTGTCATCTGGCATTAAGATTATTGTTTTAAGATTGGCAGAACCATTACTAAGTGTATATGAAATATTTTGTGTTTCATAACCTACATAAGTAATGTTTACGCTTCCTGAATTAGCTGAAACGTTCAACGAGAAGTTACCGTCAAAATCGGTAGTCGTTCCGTTGTTTGTATTAGTTTCAACAACGTTTGCACCCAATAAAGGTTCGTTTGTATTTCCATCTAGAACTTTTCCTGTAATAGTCCCTTGCGAAAAGGCAGCAAAGCCTATCAAAAGGAAAGTAAATAAAAATAATTTTTTCATTGTAATGAAGTTTGTTTTTAAAAATTTCTGCAAATATACGTCTCCTTTTTCCTTTTTTAAACTATAAAGGTTAAGAAAACGCTAACAAATTTTTCTAAAATAAAAATACAATGAAAAGTGTAAGTTACTGAATTTCTGAATATTAGTTAGTAACAGGTTTTCAACAAGTTAAAAAATCTTTAAAATTAATATTCAATACAGTCTAATTGAGACCTCAAAGGCGTCATATAAGAAATATAATCTTCTTTATATTTTTCTTCTAAGGGTTTGGACATTGGTAAATCTTGCTTAAATGGATCTACTTGCTTTCCATTTTTCCAAAAACGATAACAAACGTGAGGGCCGCCGGTGTTACCTGTCATTCCTATCCAGCCAATAACATCACCTTGACGTACAAAATTACCCACGCGTACATTACGCTTTTTCATATGTAGGTACTGAGTATCATAAGTACCATTGTGACGAATTTTTACATAATTACCATTACCACCACGGTATTCAGATTTTATCACAGTACCGTCTGCTGTAGCAAGAATAGGGGTTCCAATAGGTGCTGCAAAATCAGTTCCTTTATGTGGTCGTAACTTATAACCGTAGTACTTTATTCTTCTGTTTAAATTGTATCGAGAAGAAATCCTGCTGAATTTAACCGGAGCTTTCAAGAAAGCACGACGTAGGTTATCTGCTTTTTCATCATAAAAGTCTATTACGGTTGTACTGTCTAATTTTGTCTCGTAATTAAAAGCATATAAAGGTGTGCCACGATGCTCAAAATAAGCTGCTTTAATTTCACCTAAACCAGCTGGGATTGTATCGTTGATATATTTTTCAGTATAAATTACTTTAAAACGGTCTCCTTCTTGTAGATGGAAAAAATTTACTGTCCAAGCATATATATTGGAAAGTTTATCTGTCATGTAAGGGCTTAAATTTTGATCACTCATTGTTTGTGACAATGAACTTTCAATAATTCCCCCAGCAGATTTTTCTTTAAATGTAACCGGTTTTTCCGCTGTATAGCTTACAAGATCATCCCTAAAGTCTACTACAGAATAGTCTACTTTGTTATTTTCGTAAATAAAAACTTGGGTAGTATTCAAAGAATCTTTTGAATTAAGAAGTACATAAGGTTTTCCCACTACAATCTTACGGACATCGAAACTATCTTTAAATTTAGTGGCTACTTTAAATATTTTATCCTGTGAAACCCCATTAGCATCAAGAATATCGCCAAAAGTATCACCTGAACGGATAGTATCTCTTACTACATTGTAATCATTTAAAATATAACCATACTCCTTAATTAAGGTAGGCGCTTTTTCTATTTTTACTACTTCGGCTAAGTTTTTTTTGTCAGATTTACACGCTACAAAGAGCAAAACCGACAAACATAATACAAGTATTTTCTTCAATCGTTTAGAGCTTTAATTGGGGTTTATTCTTTGCAGTGATCTTTGGGAAACCACAGCATTTTCAAAATTTGAGTCAAATATTAATAAAAAAAGAGTATTTAAAAAGTTTATTACTATAAAAAATGTCCTAACAGCCTTATTTTAACACTAATAGCCTGTTTTTTAGCACTTCTGCTTTTAGAAAACAGTTTTCATTAACCCTAGTATTCTCGTTAACGTGAAATTTCAGGTTTTGTTTTATAAAAATAATCTTTTCTTCACGTAAAGTTAATCAACTAGAATTTTAAACGAGTGTTTAAGACCTTTAAATTCTGATAATGATGCTTTTAATGAACCAACAGCTAAGTCTGCTTTTATAAGCATGGGCATTTTATTGTCATCATCGGTTACCCAAACAGTAAGACTTTCTTTTTCTTTAAAAACCCTTCCTGCTTGTACATAAGGCCTAAATATTAAACACGGAACATCACCAAATTTTGTATCAAGCACTTCTCTACCCAAAAATTTTAAACGAAACTTATAATTTTCCTTATCAAAAAACATATTCATATCTATTGTTTCGCCTTTTTGTATGGTGCTTACATCTAAATTATTACGCAAGTAATAAAAGGCCGAAACCATATCTTGAGCATCTTTAGGAAACGAAACCACTTCTTTTTTATTATGCTTTTTATTGTTTATATGCGCAATACCTGTTGAATGGTCAAAATCTATCTGAATGTCCTTGGTGTGGCCTCCTTCGTCTATTTTTCGAATAAATCGGTACGGAATATCTTTTTCTTTATCAATATAGGACTGATAATAATCTTCAACATTGAAAAACACTTTTGAAAGACCTACAGTTCTTCCTTCCCCTTTTACGTGATACACTTCTTTACCTTCAAGGTTAACATTATTAACTTCGAGGGTGGCATACCCAGCTGTAACAAAACCATAATGCACCCGGAACTTAAACCACTCTCCATCACCATAGGCCTTGTCTTGCGCTATAAGCACAATAGAACTGAATAAAAAGAAAAGAGAAAGTACCTGTTTCATTATTTGGGGTTTTAATTATTTAAGAAGTATACAACTTCTGTTCCAAAAAAAGAAGGCTCCATCTATTAAACGATGGAGCCTTACATTTGTTACATTTTAAAGGGTCCCCCTTAATTCTTGTTCGCGCTCTATGGCTTCAAATAAGGCTTTAAAATTACCTGCACCGAAACCTCTCGCTCCCATTCGTTGTATTATTTCGAAAAACAAGGTTGGTCTATCTTCTACAGGTTTTGTGAAAATCTGTAATAAATAACCCTCTTCATCTGCATCAATCATGATTCCCAGCTTCATTAATCTTTCAATATCTTCTTTCAATTTATGATCGAATTCTTCTAAACGACCTGGAACAGCAGCGTAATATTCTTCTGGTGGTGTGGATAAAAATTCCACTCCTCGTTCTCTTAATTTAGAAACTGTTGTAATAATATCGTCCGTCGCTACGGCAATATGTTGTACCCCTGGTCCTTCATAAAAATCTAAATATTCTTCAATTTGAGATTTTTTCTTTCCTTCAGCAGGTTCATTAATAGGAAATTTTATTCTTCCATTTCCATTACTCATCACCTTACTCATCAAAGCTGAATACTCAGTATGGATTTGCTTGTCGTCAAAAGAAAGGAAATTTACAAAGCCCATAACATCTTCATACCATTTTACCCACGTATTCATCTCATTCCAGCCTACATTACCTACCATATGATCTATATACTTTAAACCTACTGGTTCTGGGTTGTATTCTGTTTTCCACTCTCTAAAACCTGGCATAAAGGTTCCGTTGTAATTTTTACGCTCTACAAACATATGTACGGTTTCTCCGTAGGTATAAATACCTGCACGCACCACTTCGCCATGTTCGCCCTTTTCAACAGTGGGCTCCATAAATGGCTTAGCCCCGCGTTTAGTGGTTTCCTCAAAAGCACTGCGGGCATCTTCTACCCAAAGCGCTACCACCTTTACACCATCACCATGTTTTACAATATGGTCATTGATAGGGTTTTTTGAACTTAAAGGGGTTGTAAGTACAATGCGTATTTTATCTTGCTTAAGCACATAAGAAACACTGTCCTTACTACCTGTTTCCAATCCTCTGTATGCGTACGATTGAAAACCAAAAGCAGATTTATAAAAGTGTGCTGCCTGTTTGGCGTTTCCTACATAGAATTCTACATAATCGGTTCCTAAAAGCGGAAGAAAGTCTTCTGCTCCTTCAAATATTTTTTCCAGTCCATAATCGACTGATTTTACGTCTTTGCTCATTATTTTATCTTTTTAATTAATGCGTTCTTTTTTAATAAGTGGTGTTTGTTGGTTTCTTTTTAATAATTACCACATAGCACGCATTTGTGCTGAAATAGCTAAGTTTCTCACAAGTTTGGTTTTTTAGTCATGTTCAAGCCAAGATTGATAATATGTGCCATCGGCCAATTTTAAAGCATCTTCAGTTACTTGTAATGGCTTAAAGGTATCGACCATTACGGCCAATTCATCTGTTTTCACTTTCCCAATACTTCGTTCGGTCGCTCCAGGGTGTGGTCCGTGAGGAATTCCCGCTGGATGTAATGAAATGTACCCTGCTCCTATATCGTTTCGGCTCATAAAATCTCCATCTACATAATACAATACTTCGTCACTGTCAATATTGCTATGGTTGTAAGGTGCCGGAATTGATTCTGGGTGGTAATCATATAATCGTGGCACAAAACTACAAACTACAAAAGCATCGGTTTCAAATGTCTGGTGTACAGGTGGCGGTTGGTGTATTCGGCCTGTAATGGGTTCAAAGTCGTGAATGGAAAAAGCGTACGGATAGTTATAGCCATCATAGCCTACTACATCAAAAGGATGTGTCGCGTAGGTCATTTCAAAAATATCATCCTGTTTTTTTATTTTTATTAAAAAGTCTCCTTTTTCATCGTGTGTTTCCAATTCTTCTGGTCTTCGCAAATCACGTTCGCAATAAGGAGAGTGTTCTAATAATTGCCCAAACCAATTTCGGTAGCGTTTTGGGGTATAAATTGGTCTTCTGGATTCTACAATAAACAAACGGTTGTCCTCGGTATCAAAATCTATTTTATAAATGATACCTCGAGGCACTAACAGATAGTCCCCGTATTTAAAGTCGAGGTTACCTAAGTGGGTTCGTAATTTTCCACTGCCTTTGTGAATGAAAATCAATTCATCTGCATCCGTATTTTTATAAAAATAATCTTTTTGGGATTCTTGCGGGGCAGCGAGAATGATACTGCAATCACTATTGGTCAATACTGTTTTCCGGCTTTCCAGATAATCTTTTTCTGGTTGTATGTTAAACCCTTTAAATTTATAGGACTGCAAATTATTTTTCTTTGCAATTTTTGGCGCAACGCTATATTGCTTCTCTATTTCCTTTACTTGGGTAGGGCGATGTTCGTGATAACTATTAGTTGACATACCGTCAAAACCAATGGTGCCGAACAGTTGTTCAGAATATAAACTACCGTCTGGTTTGCGAAATTGCGTGTGACGTTTATGAGGTATTTTTCCTAATTTATGATAGAATGGCATATTGTGCTTGTTTTCTACACAAATATCGGAAAAAAATCACTGTTTCTGTTTTAAGGTTATGCTAAAACCTAAACCCTGCTGTAATGTGCCATTCACTTTCGTCCCTTTCTGGCGAAAAAGCCCATTTTACTTCAAGTGGACCTAAAAAGGTTTCCATTCCATATCCTAGAGCAAAACCACTATAATCAATACCGTCTATCCATTTTCCATCTGTAAATAGATCATCTCCTACATTAGCAATATTGGCTGCAATATTTATATGGTTTTTTCTGAAAATTTCATAATCTATGGTCAAGGAAGATTTTAAATAGGTATCCCCACGAAGGCTCAATGCCTCATACCCATAAAAAGGCTTTAAATTATTTACCTCTTTATAACCATATCCTCCCATGAAAAAATCAAGCGAACGCGTTCCGTCACCTCCTATTTTAAACCCTCCTTCAGTTGATATTACTGCTGAAAGTTTACTTGAAAATGATTGAGCATAACCAAATTTAGCTTGGGCGATTGAAAATTGCTCAAAATCTTCGTTATCACCTTCAGCAAAAAGATATAAATGAAAATCCCCGTTAAAAAAGAATCCTTTAGTAGGGAAGAAACTATTATTAAAAGTGTCGTACCGTAAATAGCCATAAGTACTCACATAATTTGTGTTTTCAAAAACTGTCCGTGGTATTCCATCTTCATCTACTCCAATAGTTTCAGATAAATATTTTAGCCATTTATGCTCAATACCCGCACCTAACAGGAAGCTTCTTTTAAAAAGTGTTTCGACGTAAATTCTATTTGTCAAATCACCATATTCGAGATCTAATTTGTTAAGTTGTGAATTTTCTTCCGGTGGTAATTCGGGGGATAAAAAATCAATTCCAACATCTTTATCAAAAAAAGTATACTGTGAATTTAAACCGATACTCCAGTAAAAACCTTTATCGATATAGTAGTTAAAATTATACCGAAGGTTATCCCCAACTACAAAATCTAATGAAGCAATATCGTTATTTGTAAATATCCGCTTTCGTGTTACATTCATTAATGCAGCAGCCCCGTATAGATCGTCATAGTGAGCTCCAAGACGCATGAACATTTTTGATTTGTCTTCACGAAGAGTGAAAACAATTTTATAGGTATTATCTTCATTGGTCACTAACCGATAGTTGATGTCTTGAAAATTTCCGGTTGCAGATAAGTTATTTACCCCTTCGTTAAATTGATCATAAGTAATCTCTGCTGGTAATTTCAGTTTTAGCTTACCCATAACGTAAGCTCTTGTGTAATTCTCGTTACCTTCAATTTCAACAGTATTAATATAAATTGAGTTCTTTTTGAAGAAATCTACTTCCTGTTTAGGTCTCTCTTTTTGACGTTTGGCTACTTCTTGAAGTTCTTCTTTCAATGCGTTAGCCTCTTCTTCTCCTGACTCAATTATTTTAACGCCTTCATCAAATGAAACTACCGTGAAATCTTCAATATTCGGGTTTATATAGATATCTGTCCGATCTCTTTTCTCGGCCATATCTTCGATAGTACGGTAATTATTAATTTGCACTAAGACATCGAAAGCAGATTTTAATTTTTCCCTACCTTTTAAACTATCTTGAACATCTACCCCAATTACAATATCGGCGCCTTTACTTCGCACCTCATCTACAGGATAATTATTCGTCACACCACCATCCACATAAATTGTATCATTTATAATTACAGGTGAAAACAAAGAAGGTAAAGCACCGCTTGCAGTTATGGCTCTTGGTAAATACCCCTTATCAAGAATAACCTCTTTTCCGGTTTCTACGTTGGTCGCTACACAAAAAAATGGAATTGGAAGTTTGTTAAAATCTTTAATATCACTCACATGAAGGGTAAGTTGTGATAACAAGTTATAAACATTCTGTCCTTTTGAAAGGCCGGAAGGAAAGCCTACCTTAAAGTGATCAAACGGTAAGGTAATGGCATATTTTTCAGATTCGTCTTTTTCGTAAAATGTTTTGGCGCTTCGCGGAATATCATCTTGTATCAAAGTATTAAAATCGACCATATTAAAAATGGAGTCCAGTTGATTAGCTGAATATCCTGAAGCATACAACGCCCCAATAATGGCCCCCATACTTGTTCCCCCAATATAGTCTACTCGAATACCTGTTTCTTCAATTACTTTTAACGCACCAATATGTGCCAAGCCCTTAGCACCGCCGCCACTTAGCACCAAACCAACTTTAAGGTCTTCTTGTTTCTCTTTTTCTTGAGAAACAAGAAAGCCTGAAAGCAACATACATACCATGATTATAATTTGTTTCATTTAGTTTGCTGAAAAATGTGTTACTATCTTCTTTGCCCGGCTTGTCCCCACAACATCTGCCAATTCATCAAAGCTTGCGTTTTTTATTCGTTTGGTACTTTTAAATTGTTTTAATAACTGAATCACGGTTTTTTCACCTATTCCCGGGATGGTTTCTAATACAGTATCCAAGGCCTCTTTACTACGTTTGTCGCGATGAAAGGTAATCCCAAAACGGTGCGCTTCATTCCGTAATTGCTGAATTATTTTTAAGGTTTCACTTTTCTTATCTAAATACAACGGAATAGGATCATCAGGATAAAACAGTTCTTCTAGTCGTTTTGCGATACCGATAATTGCAATCTTTCCGCGTAATTCTAATTTATCAAGGCTTTTTAAGGCTGAAGACAACTGTCCTTTCCCCCCATCTATGATGATGAGTTGTGGCAAAGGTTGCTCTTCTTCTTTTAATCTTTTATAACGACGATAGACTACTTCCTCCATCGAGGCGAAATCGTCAGGGCCTTCCACGGTTTTTATATTAAATTTACGATAATCCTTTTTACTGGGTTTTCCATTTTTAAAAACTACGCACGCAGCTACCGGGTTTGTCCCTTGAATATTACTATTATCAAAACATTCAATATGACGAGGCTCTTCACTCAACCGAAGGTCTTTTTTCATCTGCGCCATAATTCGGTTTTCGTGGCGATCGGGATCAACAATTTTTGCCTGCTTAAACCGCTCCATCCGGTAATATTTAGCATTACGAAGCGATAGATCGAGTATTTTCTTTTTATCGCCCGCTTTTGGGATGTGTACTTTTAAACCTTCTTCGGTTTCAATTTTAAAAGGCAAATACAATTCTTTGGACTGCGAATTAAATCGCTGCCTAAGTTCAATTACTGCAAGGGTTAATAGCTCTTTATCGCTTTCATCCAATTTCTTTTTTATTTCCAACGTATGGGAACGAATAATACTTCCGAAGGAAATTTGAAGAAAATTTACATATCCATAGCTTTCATCTGAAGTAATAGAAAAAACATCTACATTGTTAATTTTCGGATTTACCACCGTGCTTTTTGCTTGGTAGTTTTCTAGTACATCAATTTTTTCTTTAATACGCTGTGCATCTTCAAACTTAAGATCGGCCGCATATTGCTTCATTTGGTTTTTAAACTGATTGAGCGAATCTTTAAAGTTTCCTTTTATGATGTTTCGGATTGCCTGAATGTTTTCGTTATAATCGACTTCGGTTTGTTTGCCTTCGCAGGGACCTAAACAATTACCTAAATGGTATTCTAAGCAGACTTTATATTTATCATTTCGTATTTTTTCTTCGGCTAAATCGTAATTGCAGGTTCGAAGCTGATATAGTCCGCGTATTAAATCTAGCAAGGTATGAACGGTTTTCATACTGGTATAAGGACCAAAATATTCCGAACCGTCTTTTATTAACCGGCGAGTAGGAAAAACCCTTGGGAACCGTTCGTTTTTTATACAAATCCACGGATAGGATTTGTCGTCTTTAAGCAAAACATTGTAGCGGGGCTGGTATTTTTTAATCAAATTGTTTTCCAGCAATAATGCATCGGTTTCGGTAGCTACTACAATATGCTTTATGGTCTTTATCTTTTTGACCAATAAGCGAGTACGGGCATTGTCGTGCTGTTTCGTAAAATAAGAAGCTACCCGTTTTTTAAGATTTTTGGCTTTGCCAACGTACAGTAACTTTTCATTTTTATCATAATATTGGTACACCCCGGGCGAATTGGGGAGTGTAGAAATCTGTAGCTGTACCGAAGCTTCTGCCATAGTTCAAAGATAGTGGCTATTTTGTAGTTTCTCTTTCCTATAATCTACGAAATTTTGTTAAGAAAGGGTTAAACAAACCCTTTTAAAAAACCTTTCTTATGTTTCTTTACGTACTTTATAGTAACTAACATACCCTATGTTTAACACAGCCTTTATTTCAGTTTTAAAAAAGCGACTTCTACTATCGCTGGCTGTATTATACTTATTAATACCATTACATCAATCCTTATTGGAAGGTTTTCACAAGCTATCCCACGCATTGACACACACAAGTGCAAGTCATGATCACGAGTTAGACCATGAATTGAACAGGGATCACAGCCATGAACATAAAGCGATTGCTTTTTTCAACGAGTTGTTTTCTGCAGATGATACAGACTCTGATAAAGAAGCATTGTTATTAGAGATTAAATATGATAAACACCTTACCCAAGAATATTTTAAATTAAACCCCGTACACTCTATCCATACAAAACACGTATTCTTATATAATTTCGGAAATTACAACACTTCACTTTCCGTTCAAACCCCTCCTCCTCAAACGAGCGTTTCATAACACGTTTTAAAATTTCAGAATTACTTTTTTCTGAAACATCTATTTATTCAAAAAATTAAAATTTTATGAAACCTATATTTTTATGGGTAACACTACTAAGTGGTGTAGTTACGTACGCGCAAACCATAACTGGTAAAGTGGTTACCCAAACTAATTCTCCTGTTGAAAACGTTGCAGTTTTTAATAAAAACTCAGGAGAGCATACGCATACCGATGCTTCGGGTGCTTTTACATTACAAAACAACACCGAAAATGATGAAATTTATATTTCTCACTTAGGGTTTGAAACAGTTATTTTTCCAGTAACTTCAGAAAGTTTCTCTTCGGAAACAAACATTGTTTTAAAAGAATCTTCCGTGAGTTTACAACAAATTGTAATCTCTCCTGAAGTAAACACCCTTAACCAAATTACCGATGTAGATTTAGAAACCGACCCAGTAAAATCGTCGCAAGAAATCTTAAGGAAAGTCCCCGGACTTATCATTGGCCAACACGCTGGTGGTGGAAAAGCTGAGCAGATTTTCCTTCGCGGCTTCGATATTGACCACGGTACCGATATTAGCCTTTCTGTAGATGGGATGCCAGTAAATATGGTGTCGCACGCTCACGGTCAAGGCTACAGCGATCTACACTTTTTAATACCAGAAACCATTGAAAATATCGAGTTTGGCAAAGGTCCTTATTACGCTAAGGAAGGTGATTTCACCACAGCTGGATATGTGAATTTTAAAACAAAGAACAAATTAGACAATAGCTCGATTTCGGTGGAATATGGTGATTTTAATTCGTTTAGAACGGTAGGTATGTTCAAGGTATTGGAAACCGAAAAAAGCAACGCGTACATTGCAGCTACTCTAAATACTTTTGATGGTCCTTACGATTCTCCCCAAAACTTTAATCGATATAATGTAATGGGGAAGTTTAATTTTAAATTACCTGGCGACCAACATATGTCTATAAGCGCGTCGCACTTTCAAAGTAAATGGGACGCCTCTGGGCAAATACCTCAACGTGCTGTAGACTCAGGCTTAATTGATCGTTTTGGTGCTATCGACGACACCGAAGGTGGCAACACCAGTCGTTCCAATTTAATAATAAACCATACGAAAATCCTATCCCCAACGCAAAAGCTTAAAAGCACGGCTTACGCTACGCATTATGATTTTGAGTTGTACTCTAACTTTACGTTCTTTTTAGAAGACCCCGTAAATGGCGATCAAATAATGCAACAAGAAGACCGTAACTTGTTTGGTTTTGAAACTGCTTATTCTGAAAAATTAAAAGCGAATGCTTTCGATTTTGAATATACTGCTGGTGGTGGTGTTCGATATGATGATGTAAATGATGTTCAGCTTTCCAGAACTAAAAATCGAGATGAAATATTAGAGCGGTTAGCTTTTGGAAATGTAGACCAAATGAACGCTTTCGGGTTTGTAAATACTGAATTTGATTTTGGTGACTTTAAAATAAATCCAGCGTTACGATTGGATTACTTTAAGTTCGATTACGAAAATTTCTTGACTGAAACATATGATAATAAAAGCGAAAGCAAAGTATTCGCCAGTCCAAAGCTGAATTTTGTATACAGCCCAAACCGTCAACTGCAATTATTCGCAAAAACAGGAATTGGGTTTCACTCAAACGACAGTCGGGTTGTAGTAGCCAATAGTGGAGAAGATATTTTACCCACAGCCTATGGAGCAGATTTAGGAGCAATTTATAAAGTAACAGATAACTTGATTTTGAATACCGCTCTTTGGTCGCTGTTTTTAGATCAGGAATTTGTGTATGTGGGGGATGCCGCCATTGTAGAGCCTAGCGGAAAAACACGCCGATTAGGTGTTGACTTTGGCGCTCGGTACGAAGCAACCGATTGGCTATACTTCTTTAGTGATATAAATTACACCTACGCCCGAAGTACAGAAGCCCCAGAAGGCGAAGATTACATTCCGTTAGCACCCGATTTAACCTCAACGGGAGGTGTTGCTTTTGAAAACATCGGTGATTTTTCAGGTGGATTAAATTATAGATATATTAAAGATCGTGCTGCAAACGAGGATAATAGTATTGTTGCTGAAGGCTATTTTGTAACCGATTTCAATATTAATTACACCTACAAAAATTTCGTGTTTGGAGTTATCATTGAAAATTTACTTGATACCGAATGGAATGAAACACAATTTGCCACTGAAAGCCGCTTATTTAACGAAGCCGAACCAGTAGAAGAGATTCATTTTACACCAGGAACCCCGTTTTTTATAAGAGGAAAAGTGACGGTTAATTTTTAAAATTATTTATACGAAAAAGCACAGTGCACAAATTTGTATTGTGCTTTTTTAATTAAAAAGTTGTTGTAAAACTGCTAGGGATTTAGGTGTTTTAAAGCCTTGCGAATGGTATTGATAATAATTAAGAAGTAAATTTAAAGTTGCCGTTCTCGTTTTTTTATGGAGTTTTATTTCAGTTAAACTGTCAAACTCTTTAGTAAAAAACAGTTTTAACGCCTCTATCTCTTCTCCTTCTACTGAAAAATGATCATCAAAATGTTGTTCAAAAGTTCCTTCTTGGATATTAAAATATGGATATTCAATAGTTGAGGTGTCTGGATAAAAACCTAAATACTGAGATAATTTTAATAGGAAAAGTATATGAAAGTTGGCATAGTTTTCATGCAAATCCAACCATTGAAAAGAATACGTTAAAAACTGAAATAATTGCGAATTGCTTTCTTCTTCTTTTATCGTACTTTTTAAAATTTCAGAAAGAAACATAACGAGTGATGATTTATAAACGTCGCTATGCAGCGTTTGATACGGCTGGATGATTTTCGCTTCTTTTATATATTCAAGCGTACCTTTATTTTTATGGTTGGCAACTAAATCGAGTAGTGTTAAAGGCTGAAAGAAGGAAGTACGAAGTTTCCCTTTTTTCGACTTTAATATATTACGGAGCATGTAGCTTTTTAGACCATCGACTTCTGTTAAGCAGCTTACAATTAAATCGGCTTCTGAATACCGCAAGGAAGAAATTACAATGGCTTTGGTGGAAACGAGCATTATCTGACGACCATAATTTTAGCTACTTTAGTTTCCAACGCATCTTCAGTGCTTATTAAAACTAAATAGACCCCAGAAGCTACTTTATACTCGCCAAAAGCTTTCGTGTCCCATAAAATACTACCGCCTTCACTGGTTTCTTCAAAAACTAAATTCCCTTCAATATCAGTTATTTTTACTGTGGCATTGGCTGTGAGGCCGTCTATGGTCACATTACCATTAAAACCAGGCCTTACGGGATTAGGGTAAGCATATACATTATCAAGGTTTTCACGTGGAGCTGTTGCTGTACCATTATATGAAACCAAGCCTTTATTGGTTGCAATGTAAACCACCCCGCTAAACTCGTCAATAGCGATATCTTGTATGTTATTGGATGGTAAAGGTGAATTGTCTTTGGTAAATCGCAATAGGGTTTCCTGTCCATTGGACGACACATAAAACACCCCAGAGTTACCTGTTGCTATCCATTTGTTGTTAGAGCCGTCAACAACAATTTGTGCGATGGACTGCTCAAAAAGCAACTCTTGTGGCACTCCATCTTCAAGAATGATAATTTCTTGGGCTTCAACATCTGCGTCTTCTTCAAAGAAACCACCTGTGTTAAAAAGTACGCGTAGCCCTTCAGAAGTACCAATCCAAAGCCTGTTTTGGTTATCTAATGCCAAGGCACGTATACTCACATCGGGTAAATTACCGTTTCCTACGCCTTCGGAAATTCTATTAAACTTATTTTGGCTTATGTTATAGCCGACCAACCCACTTTGCAAGGTGCCAAAAAAAATATATCCTTGATTGGTGGTCTCCACTTCAGTTAAGGCCAATTCACTGTCAGTAGTGACTATAGAACTTACGTCAACTCGTTGAAATTGACCTTCGGGAGTTCTTTTTATGAGCCCTTCAGCTATTCTAGATTGTGTAAACCAAAGGTTACCTTGGTTGTCATAGTCCATACCAAATAAACGAATTCCTTCAATGTTACCATTTGAATTAGAAGTTATTTCAAGCGGACTGTTGGTTTCATTATACAAGGTTATAGGTTGTTGATCTACAATTTGCAACAGTCCCTTTTCATAGGAAGTCATAAAAACTTCTTCAAAATTATTAGGATTTATTTTCACCCGAACCAAATCGTTAACCTCAGTATTAAACGGTGCTGCTAAATCTTCGTAAGAAATATTAGCCCATTCACCTTCTCTAAAATTACTAACACCTTTAAAGGTTCTGGGATTAGGGTCAAAATTAACCGTAATATCTCCATAATTTACCCAAAGCTGGCCTGGTGACGCATCTATACTGAAACTTTGATTTGATATGGGACCGTCTGGCAAAATTTGTTGAGCTTGTCCATTGTCAAATGGCACGGCAAGTATTCCATTCTCTGTAGTACCCAGGTAAAATATGTTATTAAAAGCAAATCCAGATTGTAGTTGAAAATCAAACTCTGGCAATGAAGTTACACTTGCTTCTTGCTGAAAGCCTTCACTATAGGTTTGTATTGATTTATTAGTAGTAACTGTAAGTAAAGTATTGTTTGTTTGAAAATCGACTATGGTGTTGTTAAAACCTGCTACGTTATTTACCCCGCCTCCAGGGTTGAGCTTAAATACATTGTTACTACCGTTAAAAATATATAACTCTGAAGCTAAGTTTTGAACACCTCTAAAATCACCATTTTGAATAGTGTTCCATTCTTGAAAATCTATTAAGTTTTCGCTGTTTACAAGAGCTTTTTTTACACCATTTTCTGTTGCTGCAAATATAAATTGGGACATTACAGTTGTTTGATAAATATTTATCAATGACCCACCAGCCCCAATAAAATAACTGTCACCAAACTCTAGAGTGGCTAAATTATATACTGAAATACCATACCCTGTTGAAATGTACACAAGGTCGTTATACTCATAAAAGTCGTTGATCATTTTTTGGTTTGGCGGTATTACTTGCTTGTCCAATATATCAACAACCGTCAATATGTTTTCCTCACCATCTTGAACTATTTCAATAAGTCCCGTTTCATAACCAATTACTAATAAATTGTGTGCTTCACTATAATGAATCGTAGAAATAAGTTCTCCGGAAAGACCATTTACAGTCGAAATGGTTTCAATTTCATTCGTAGTTAAATCATACGTGAAAACAGCATTTTCTGAAGCTGCATATATCCTATCATTTCCTTGAGAAATATCTTTGATTGAAGTGTATGAGAAATACCCCGACCAAGAATTTTCAAAATTTTGGGCATTACTGTAAAAGGTAAGAAAAAACAGAATCGTTGTTACAACATACTTCATAGAGAATACTTTTTCAGAAATATAACACGCTAAAATACTATTTATTGCAGGATTTCAATGAAAAAAGGTTGATGATATTACTACTAACTATATCATCAACCTTTTATAATCTTTATCAAAAAAATATTTCAGAATTACACGACGCCTTGAGCCATCATGGCTTCTGCTACTTTTACAAATCCTGCAATATTGGCTCCTTTTACATAATCAACATATCCATCACCATCTTTACCGTATTTAACACAAGCGGCGTGAATATCGTTCATAATGGCATGTAATTTTTCATCTACTTCTTTGGCTGGCCAGCTAAGTCCTAGTGCATTTTGAGACATCTCTAGGCCTGATGTTGCAACACCTCCAGCATTTGATGCTTTTCCTGGTGAGAACAATATTTTAGCTTTCTGGAATACTTCAATAGCTTCTGGTGTAGAAGGCATATTAGCTCCTTCCCCCACACAAATACAACCATTATCAACCAATGTTTTAGCTTCATCAGCATCTAATTCGTTTTGTGTTGCACACGGTAACGCAATATCGCATTTTATGCTCCAAGGACGTTTTCCTTCGTGGTACTCTGCTGATGGATACTTGTCTAAATATTCTTTAATACGACCACGCTTTTCATTTTTAAGTTCCATTACGAAAGCAAGTTTTTCTTCATCAATCCCTTCTGAATCATATATAAATCCTGATGAATCTGAAAAAGTAACCACTTTACCACCAAATTCCATTGCTTTTTGCGCAGCAAATTGGGCAACATTACCAGAACCGGAAATCACAACTGTTTTTCCTTTAAAAGATTCGCCTTGGGTTTCAAGCATATTTTTTGCAAAGTACACGTTACCATAGCCTGTTGCTTCAGGACGGATTAGAGAACCTCCGTATGAGCGTCCTTTACCTGTTAATACTCCTGTAAACTCATTACGAAGTCTTTTGTACTGACCGAACATATAACCTATTTCGCGTCCTCCAACTCCAATGTCACCCGCGGGCACATCTGTGTTTGGACCAATGTGTTTAGCCAATTCAGTCATAAAGCTTTGACAAAAGCGCATTACTTCATTATCACTTTTCCCTTTTGGGTTGAAGTTAGACCCTCCTTTACCACCACCCATAGGTAGCGTAGTAAGACTGTTTTTAAAAACCTGTTCAAACCCTAAAAACTTTAATATGCTCAAATTTACCGATGGGTGAAAACGCAATCCACCTTTATATGGGCCAATTGCAGAATTAAACTCTACACGGTATCCCTTATTAACCTGAATATCGCCATTGTCATCTATCCAAGGTACTCTGAATAAAATGGTGCGTTCTGGTTCAACCATACGCTCCAATAGCATTTTATTTTGGTATCTTTCGTTTTTTTCAATGAATGGAATTACCGTTTCTGCAACTTCTGTTACAGCTTGCATAAATTCCGGTTCATTAGGATTTAATTCTTCAACTTTTGAAATGAAATCTTGAATACTTTGTTTCATTGTAGAGAGGGTTTTTATTGTTTATGGTGAAAATATTTCAGAATAAGAAAGTGATTTGTAGTGCTTTGCAAATAGTTTATTTAACCCTGAAATACTTTAAATTATTTGTTTGCGTTATTAAAATGCAAATATAACCGTTATAAAAAAAAAGGACGTTAATTTTTTACAAATAAGCTAAATATCTTCAATATATTTCACTGTTAGATATGTTTTTATATATTTGTTACGATTCAAACTAAACCCAATCGACAATGAATACCAGAAACCTGCTGTTGGTATTTTTACTTCTAGTTTCCGCTAAACAGGAAATTTATAGCCAGTTTGGCTTCTCTCACGAGATAGGTGTAATTACCGGCCCTGTTACATTTTATTCAGATTATGGACAACGAAACGATTTTGAAACCAATGTTGGTAACGTGGGTTTTGGTGTAGGTTTGATCCATTACATTAACTTTTCTTACAGGGCAGATTGTAACTGTTATACACGAGATACTTATTTTAATGATCACTTTAAAATACGTAACGAAATAGATTACCACAAAACTAATCTTGAGCATATGGGGCGATGGGTAGACCCTGATGATAATTCAGAGTTTGCACAACAATTACGTGCTATGGAGGGCTCCACAACAGTTTTTGATATAGGTTCACAACTAGAGTATTTTCCATTGAGTATACGTGATTTTGCCGCTGGAGGTTATAAACTTGCTCCTTTCGTTAGTCTAGGTGTGCACTATGTTAACTTTAATCCCGAATCTTCATCGAGTAGAGGTCCTTTAAACGACCCTGTTTCTACACCTGTAAAATATATAAATGCTTTTCAGCAAGAAGCTGCCTCTACGTTTTCTATGGTAGGAAGTATTGGGGTTCGTTACAAACTCACCCCTTTAAGTGACCTTATGCTTGACAGCCGTTGGCAATATTATTTTAGCGATTGGGTAGATGGGCTTAACCCTGGTATTGACCAAAATGAAGTGAGACCCGTGCCTGAAAACAAATCCAATGATTGGATTTATTGGATAAACATTGGGTATATATATTACTTAGATTAAAAAACGATGTTATTATAAAATAAAAAAGCCCGTGATAGACATCCCGGGCTTTTCCTTTATATGATATACTTTTAGGTTTTTTTATCCTATTGCTTGTTTTAAATCGGCAACCAAATCCTCCCCATCCTCAATACCTACGCTTAACCGAATTAACGAATCGACAATTCCATTTTTTTCACGTTCTTTTTTTGGGATACTTGCATGCGTCATACTCGCAGGGTGTCCTGCTAAGCTTTCTACTCCCCCAAGACTTTCGGCTAAAGTGAATACTTTTAGGTTTTCTACTATTTTAATGGCTTCATTATAATTGTTCCCTTTAGTTGTAAAAGAAATCATCCCCCCAAAATCGCTCATTTGTTCTTTGGCAACATCATGATTAGGGTGATCTTTAAACCCTGGCCAATACACTTTTTCAATTTTTGGATGATAAGAAAGATATTCAGCTACTTTTTTTCCATTTTCACAATGGCGCTGCATGCGCACGTGCAACGTTTTTAACCCGCGTAGCACCAAAAAACTATCTTGTGGCCCTGCAATACCTCCACTTGCATTCTGAATAAAATATAATTTATCAGCCAGTTCTTTATCTTTTACTGCAAGGGTTCCCATAACTACATCGCTATGACCGCCCAAATATTTAGTTGCACTGTGCATAACTATATCAGCCCCCAAATCTAATGGACGCTGTAAATATGCCGTGGCAAATGTATTGTCTACAGCCAATAAAACATTGCACTTCTTAGCTACAGCAGCCGCTTTTTTTATATCAATAATATTCATCATCGGGTTGGTTGGTGTTTCCACCCAAATAAGTTTTGTTTTATCGGTAACGTATTCTTGAATTTTATCGGCATTTTGCATTCCAATAAACCGAAATTTAATTCCAAAATCTTCAAAAATAGTAGTAAACAAACGGTATGTTCCCCCATACAAGTCGTTGGTAGAAATTACTTCATCACCCGGTTTTAAAAGTTTAATAACCGCATCAATTGCTGCCAAGCCACTTCCAAAAGCCATTCCGTAATTTCCATTTTCAATACTGGCAATCGCACGTTCTAAAGCACTTCGAGTTGGGTTTCCACTGCGGGAATATTCAAACCCGTTATGTCCTCCCGGAGTACTTTGTGAGTAAGTAGTTGTTTGGTAAATAGGTGGCATGACCGATCCATAAGCTGGATCTACATCGTGCTGCCCCCCATGAATTGTTTTTGTATTAAATTTCATATCCTTCACCTTAATTATAGGTTTTTAGCCTTTTAATATAATTTTTGCAGTCGCTCTTTTTAATCTTAGTACTTTTGAAGTATAAAGGTAATGGTTTCCCCTTGGAAAGATAATCCCATCAATTTTTTAACGTATGAATAACAAACTAACAGTTCTTTTTATCTGCATTGTTTCGGTCTTTGGTTGTAAAAAAGAACAATCACTTTCTTTTTCTTCTGAAAATTTTTCTGAAAAAGAAATTACTAACTGTAAAACAGAAAGTTGCCCAGAAATTACTGTTAATTACTTTACTGTTTCTGGAGAAGAATCGGTTTCAACTGCAATTAATGCTGAGCTTAAAAGATTCATTGTTTCTTCTCTGCAAATAGGTGAAAATCCTGTTGAAACCAATAGTATTGACGAAGCTTCATCAAATTTTATAAAAACCTACCGAAAACACAGTGCCGAGTTTCCTGATATGGCAGCAGAATATTTTGCTGAAATTAACGTGCGTAAAAGTTTGAACACTCCGGAAATTCTTTCGGTTGAATTACAGCAATATAAATTTACAGGTGGTGCCCACGGTTACGGAAGTACTACTTTTTCAAATTTTGATCCCAAAACAGGCGAGTTGCTTCAACAAAAAGACTTGTTCAATGATGTGGAGGGTTTTAAACGTTTTGCTGAAACAGCGTTTAGAAAACAACATAATATTTCAGAAGAAGAATCAATAAACTCAACAGGGTTTTGGTTTGAAAACGATACATTTTACCTTCCTGAAACTGTTGGTTTCACCAAAGATAACATTATCATTATTTATAATCAATACGACATTGCCAGCTATGCCGATGGACCAATTGAGCTAAAGATACCCATAGAAAATACCAAAGAGTTTTTGACCTTTTTAGTTGAATAAATTAACACACCAACAGTATGAAAAAAGTATATTATTTAAGCAGTTGCGATACCTGTAAACGTATTATGAAAGAAATTGAAATTCCACAATCTTTTCAGCTTCAAGATATAAAAGCACAAGGTATTACAAAGGATGAACTGGAAGAGCTATATAACTTAGCAGGTTCTTATGAGAATTTGTTTAGCAGACGTGCGCAATTGTATAAAAAACGAAATTTAAAAGATGAACAGTTGCTAGAAGATGATTTTAAAAACTTGCTGTTAGAACATTATACATTTTTAAAACGCCCTGTTATTGTTAATAATGACGAAATTTTTATTGGAAACAGTAAAAAAACAGTCGAGGCCGCTAAAAACTCAATCCACAACAACACATGAGCAGCCGCGTGTTAGCCTTAATAGCAGCTACGGCTGCTAGTGCTATTTATGGATTGAACCATACCATTGCAAAAGGCTTAATGCCCAACATAATTGAGCCTTATGGTTTTATTGTATTGCGCGTAGGTGGAGCGGCTATTCTTTTTTGGTTGATAAGCATTTTTTACCGTTCGGAAAAAATTGACAAGAAGGATTGGCCTAGGATTATAGCTTGCGCCTGTTTTGGTATGGTCATCAATATGCTTATGTTTTTTAAAGGGCTAAGCTTATCCACGCCTATAAACAGCTCGGTTGTTATTACGATTTCACCGGTATTATTGCTTATTCTTTCAGCTATTTTTTTAAAAGAACGAATTACACTTCGAAAATCTATAGGTATTGGTTTGGGGTTAGCAGGGGCTTTGGTGTTGATTCTATTCGGACTAAAAATTCAACCAAACGCTCCCAATATTCCATTGGGCAATCTGTTGTTTATCATCAACGCTACTTCATATTCTATCTATCTGATTATCGTAAAACCTTTGGTTGCAAAATATAGTTCTATCACCCTTATGAAACTATTTTTCCTGTTTGCCATTATAATAAACTTACCCATTGGTTATTCAGAATTTGTAGCGGTTGATTGGTTTAACTTACCTTTCGATGCCATTTGGAAATTGGCTTTTGTCGTAGTCGGGACAACCTTTTTAACATATTTGTTCAACATCTACGCCTTGAAACAGCTTAGCCCATCAACCATCGGGGCTTTTATTTACCTGCAACCTGTTTTAGCAGTTTTATTTGCTGTTTTGGTAGGTGCCGACACTCTTACACCTTTGCGAATCCTTGCAGCAGCATTAATCTTTTTAGGTGTGTATTTGTCCTCAAGAAAGCCTAGAAGAAGAAAAATATAACTTTTGTGAAGTTGTTTTAGTTACTTGCTTAATACTTTACTAGCTTTATAGAAAACAAAAAGAGCCTCGAAAGGCTCTTTTTTTATTATTGTTTTATGAGGTGCAAATTACCAAATTCTTACACGGTCTTCTGGTGCTAACCACATAGAATCACCTTCTTTAATATCGAACGCTTCGTAAAAAGCATCTACATTTTGTAAAGGTTGTGTTGCACGGTAACGACCTGGCGAATGCGGATCTGTTTTAACCTGCTCGCTCAAAGATTCGTCACGTTGCTTAGTACGCCAAACAGTTGCCCAACTCATAAAGAAACGTTGCTCTGGGGTAAACCCATCAATCTTTCCTGGACGTCCGTTCTTTTCATAAAAACGCTGTAGACCATCATACGCTCCTAAAACACCACCTAAGTCACCAATGTTTTCACCTAAAGTAAACTTACCGTTAATGAACACACTATCCAATACTTCAATGTTGCTGTATTGTTCAGCTAATTTATCTCCTCTTTCGGTAAAGTTTTCAAGATCTTTATCTGTCCACCAGTTCACTAAGTTTCCATTGGCATCAAAACGAGAACCACTATCATCAAAAGCGTGAGAAATCTCGTGACCAATTACAGCTCCTATTCCGCCGTAATTTACCGCTTCATCTGCTTTATAATCGTAGAAAGGTGGCTGTAAAATAGCTGCTGGGAATACAATCTCATTGTTAAATGGATTAAAGTATGCGTTCACGGTCTGTGGTGACATACCCCATTCTGTACGGTCTACAGGCTCGTCAATTTTATCTAAATTATCTTTTAAGTTCCATTTTCCAACAGCGATCATGTTATCGTAATAACTGTTGCCTGGCTTTACTTCCATTGTTGAATAATCTTCCCACTTATCTGGGTATCCAATTTTAACGGTAAACTTATCCAGTTTTTCAATAGCTTTTGTTTTAGTGCTATCGCTCATCCATTCAAGTTTGTTGATGCGCTCCTTATAAGCAGCTATGATATTTGTAATCATAGATTCTGCTTTTTCCTTTGCTTCTGGTGGGAACATTTCATCAACATACAATTTACCAACAGCTTCTCCAACTGTTCCATTTACTGTACTTAACGCTCTCTCGTCTGCTGGTTTTTGTTTTTTACTTCCGTTAAGGTATTTACTATAAAAATCCCAGTTTGCTTTATCAATTTCAGTAGTAAGCATTCCCGCAGAGTTGTTTAGTGTTGCCCAACGCATTACAGTTTTCCAAGTATCAACATTACCCGATTTTAAGGTGTTTTGAACAACATCCATATATTTAGGTTGCATTACAATTAATGTATCAACATCTTTAGTCACGCCAAGGTCTTTAATAGCCTCTTCCCAAGAAATAGCTGGAATCATTTTCTGTACTTGCTCTATAGAACGTGGGTTATTAAAGTTTCTGAAATCACGACTCGCCACTTTATCCAATCTTGGTTCTGCCAGTTTTGTTTCAAAAGCTAAAATGGTTTCAGCTTGTTTTCTAGCGTCTTCTTCACTATCGCCCAAAAATTGAAGCATACGAGTAATATGGTTTACGTATTCTTCACGTATTTCAACCGATTTAGGGTCTGTATTGGTATAATAATCACGATCTGGAAGTCCCAATCCGCCAGGTGTAAGATAAGCAGCGTTCATCGCACTGTTACTTGGATTTGAAAATGCTGCAATACCAAAAAACGGCTGACTTACCATAGTCGCGTTCTCGGTCATTACTTTTTGCAGGTCTTCAACAGAAGAAATGCTTGCAATTTTATCTAACGCCGGTTGTAAAGGTGTTACGCCAGCTTCATCACGAGCTACAGTATCCAACTTTGATTCAAAGATCATTAATGCTTTGGCTTGGTCTGTATCTTCGGCATACTTGTCGCTTTCTTTTGCTTTATCCAAAATGGACAACATATCCTGGTCGGTCTTTTTTCTTAGCACACCAAAACCACCCCAGCGTACCTGATCGTCTGGAATTTCGGTGTTTTCCATCCATGTTCCGTTTACGTAATTGTAAAAATCGGTTTGTGGATTAACGGTTGTATCCATATTTGAAAGGATAATCCCGCGCTCTTCTTTTTCGGCCTGAGCCATTTTTTTGTCCTTGTTGTCACATGCACTTACAGCTACAGTAAGTACCGCCACAGCAAAAACAGATTTTAGCATACTTGTTTTCATTGTTTGGTTATTGAATTAGTACTTTTTTAAAGTTTATGTTATTTATATAAGTATCAAAAAATTGATATTGTTACAATTATCGTTGGTTTTTATCTTCAATTTCTTGTTGAAATATGGAGTCTCGCATTCTTTTTTGTTCTTCAATTTCTTTTTTCTCGGTATCAATGCGTTGTTGGTCTATGGCATCTTTTTTAAACTTATCGTTTAATTGAACAAACAAATTACTGGTAGCTGCATTCATTTCGTTTATGTAGGTTTGAAGCTTTGCCGAATCAATTGTACTTCTATGAACTAATTGATCTAATAAGTGTGCTCTTGTCTGTGCCACCATAACACGAGATTCTATGGATTGTACAGCTAAGGTGTCAGGAAGTTTTTTAGCAATAGAATCTGTAAAATTCATTAAGCGTTCGGTGCGGTTTTTCAATTCGGATATCGTAGCGTTATTAATGGCTTTTGCCTCGGCTTCAAAGTCTTCAAAAGCTCCCCATTGGCTGGTATAAGTCCGTACTTTTTCGGAAAGTTGAGGAAAAGAAACGTTTTTATTTCCGTAGCGCGAGTTCGTTTCTTCTATTTCCTGTTCTACTTCGTTTTGTGTTTCCTCGTTTCCGCAGTTAGTTAAGAGTATACTAGCCGAAACGACTAAAAAAAAAGATAAAAATTGATTCATTCTGCAATTCTCTATTACAGACAAAGATAAGGCTAATCTGTAAAATTAAGTTAGTTTTCTGTTAAAGAAGTCCCTTGTATAATGAGTATCTTTGCGCTTCTTGAATAAGATTAAAAATGCTACTATGAAAAAAAGAATTCTCATTATAGGTGCTTGCGGGCAAATAGGAACCGAATTGACCAACTTTCTACGTGAAAAATTTGGCTCTCATAAAGTAGTCGCTAGCGATATACGTGAAGGGGATGACGAATTAATGGAAAGTGGCCCTTTTGAAGTGTTGGACGCTATGGATTATGATGCCGTGCAGGACGTAGTGATTAATTATGAGATAACCGATGTGTATTTAATGGCTGCAATGCTTTCGGCTACTGGGGAAAAATTCCCTATGAAGGCTTGGAACCTGAATATGAATTCACTTTTCAACGTTTTAAACCTCGCCAAAGAAGGTAAAGTGGACAAAGTATTTTGGCCTTCCAGTATTGCCGTTTTTGGGCCCACAACTCCAAAACAAGACACACCACAACGCACGGTTATGGAACCTTCTACCGTATACGGAATAAGCAAACAAACCGGCGAACGTTGGTGTGAATATTATAACAAACGCTTTGGAGTCGATGTTCGCAGCATTCGGTATCCTGGTATAATTAGCTACAAAACCCTTCCTGGTGGCGGTACTACCGATTATGCGGTTGATATTTACCATAAAGCTTTAAAACACAAAAACTACATCTGTTTTTTAAATGCTGAAACCACTTTGCCTATGATGTATATGGAAGATGCCATTAGGGCAACCGTAGGCATTATGGAAGCAGATGAAAAAGACATTAAAATAAAGAGCTCTTACAACTTGGCGGCGATGAGTTTTAACCCGGAAGAAATGACGGAAAGCATCAAAAAACACATTCCTGAGTTTACAATTAGCTACGAACCCGACTTTAGACAAGCTATTGCCGATAGTTGGCCCAGTAGTATTGACGACAGCAAAGCCCGTAATGATTGGGGTTGGCAGCATCAATATTCGTTGGATGAAATGACAGAGAAAATGTTAACGAACTTAAAGGGGGAGTATGAGTAGGACCTACTTGTTTTGTGATGGCTTTAATCTAATCGGTAAAACGTGAAAGTTTGAGTGGATTAAAACCACTTATAGTTTTCTATAAAATCATCCAAATCATTCTCGTTTGAAAATGATTGTCTTGGCTCTGTACCGAATTGAAAGAACTTTATTAAGTCTATTAATTCTGTGAACACCCTAAAATAATTTCCTTCATAATTATAAATGTAAAAAAGTCTATCAGTATTTTTTAAACTGACTGTTTCAAGTGTACGACTTGCTGTAATATAGTCTACAGTGCAATTATTAATTATATTCATTGTTTTTATATTTTGAATAATGATGATCGAGAAATTCTCGCTTCGGAAAAAATTTATCAGGAAGAAATATCTTTTTGTTGTCGAAATTGGAAAAATATAACTCAGCCCTTTCTTTTTCGTAGTCCAGAAGGTATTTAGAGATTGAAATCTTATAATCAGTATCAATGCTCAATAAGCCTTTATCGAAAGCTTTATCGTGAAGATTATTTAAACATAGTCCATTTTGAGGGTTGGTTCTTTCTTTATTTTCTTTCCAAGGAATTATATGACTTGCAATCAACAATTCTGGAACCTTAATTCCCGTAATACAACAAGTTAAATTGTAGGCTGAAAGAACCGAACTTCTAAAAAAAGATTGGTTAACTCTAGTTTTTACTATTTGAAGTTTGTCTTTACCTTCTGGGAAATTTTCTTTTTGAAATTTGTTTTCAATATTTTTTCCTTGCAATTCTGCAATTATTTCTTCACTTTCAAAAGCTAAATCATTCCAATTACCATGAAACTCATTCCAAATTGTTTCCTCCAATTTACTTCCGTTGACTAAACCTGTAATTCCCTTTTTCTTTAATTCAGGGTCTAATCGTCCTAAATTGCCAATTTTCATATTTAGGGCTGACGGCGAACGTCCAATAATATTTGCATATTTAACTATAGTTGGGTGTGTTTTACTACTATTCTTAAATGGAATTTTACAATACACATTAAAAGCAACTATGGTTTCTTCTCTTGACCAATTATTTCTCATCGCTTTTTCTATTTAAGCCTTTTTTTAATATCCATTCGTTGGTGTAGTATTCTAACGATTTCAACAGTGCTATTTTCAACTTTTCTGTAAAAAATAAGATGTGATTTGAGTTTTGTTACGCGATAGTTTTTTCGGGTTTGTTCTACAGATTTACCAGCCAAATAATTGTCTGCAATAAATTCAATCTCTCCAATTAATAAATCGTAGTATCGGTCTGCTTTTTGTTTTGACCATTTGTGAAAAGTATATACCCAAATATCATTTAAGTCCGCTATTGCTAGTTTGCTTATTCGGTATTTGTTTGTACTCATGAGTGTTGACGGTGTAACTCCTCTAGGTTTTGTTTGGGGTCAAAATTTTCAATGAATCCGCTTTGTTCTCCTTTTTCAAGTGCTTTTATGAGTTCTCTTTCTTTTTTTTCTTCATGTTCCAACAATCGCAATGCGGAACGAATTACCTCACTAACAGAATTATACCTTCCAGATTTTACTTCATCTTTAATAAATTCCTCAAAATAATCTCCGAGTGAAATTGATGTGTTTTTTCCCATTTTTGATTATACTTTACTCAAATATACCAAATCTTGGTAATGCATGCAAATTTCAGCTAAACAGCACAGATTCACCTCCCAACACTACATACTCTCAACAAACTCCATAAACACCTTTTTATGGCGTTCCAAATCTAAATTACCAGAAACGGATACGCGGACAATATAATCCTTATCGCCTTCTTTGGTCGTTCCTTGGGTTGAAGTTGCAGGAATGGTCCAATAGCATCCTTTTAATTGTCCGTAACTTACACAAAACTTACTTTCATTGGGAATTTCTGTAATCATTAAATTGATTAGCTTTAAATTCAAAGCTCTTTTGTGTGCTTCTTTTTCTTCGGCAGTATTTCCTTTTGTGGGAAGGTCTAATGAAAATACGGACGGTGTAAATCCTTCATCTGCCAGCTCGTCTGAAACAAAATTAATTTTCGCTTCTGGTAACACATCTTGGATGAAAGTTACAAACTCACGTGTGTTTTTATATGCATCTTTAATCCGTTGGTTCATAGAAGGCATTTGTTTTGCTAATATTTCATATTGAAGTGCTGTAGCCTCATTATCACAAAGATTTAAATGCTTTTCTATTTTTTCAATCAACGCTCCTGTTTTTGTGTTTCCTACACAGTAACCAGCGGTACATTTTCCGCCACTCGGAAATTTGGACCCACTAACATACGAGATAGTCCGCACTGTTGAGAGTATTTCGCCTTTGCCTAAAAATTGAAAATTAGGACAAAAAGTTTGATCGAGAATAAAAACGGGATCGATTGCTGTTTCACCTGTTGCCGTTTTACGTTCAGCACTTAAAACTTCTTTTAATTTTTGAAGATCTGGAACTTCAACCCTTGGATTTGTAGGGATTTCAGCAATGATATACGGAACCGCATCTTCTTGAGCTATTTTAGTTAAAACGGTATCAATACTTGTAACCATATCGTTATCACCATCCACAGGTAAATCTACCACCGCAACATTGTCAAGGCAAGCGGCTACGCGTCTTGCTTGGTCATTTGTTCCTCCGTAGCAATTTGGGGGAACAATAAATTTGATGTCTTTCCCTTTGTGATTTTCCAATGCATCGTGAATTAGCCCCATCATAATCGCATATTGCATTGACAACCCACTTGAAGCAACTAATGCCTTTGTAGTTGTACCCGTAATAGTATTAATGGAATCTATGACACTTGACTTGTTTGTTTGAGTATTATTTTTCTTGTCTTCAAAAGGAGATTGTGCCACTAGCGATTTTAAGACCGTATAACAATTGTCCGGTGTCATGGCAATCGTCTCTCTTCTTCTTACATGCTGAATGGCTGAAATATAAGGTTCATTCTGCTCGCCGTTTACTACCAAAACGCTTCCTAAATCGCCATAGAGATTGATTGCAAAATCTATATTTTTTGAAAGTTTTGCAGTGGAAATTTTATCATCTTCTGAAATGAAAAAGGTGCTTCCGTTAAATTCGGAAATATCTGCTACGTTGTCAACTTTCTTTAATTCAAATTCATACCCATATACACGTTTCACAACTTCGGCATCAAAATATTCTGGTAATTCATTTGTATAAACTATTTGAGTGCTTTTATTGTCTAATAAGTTTTTCCGTAGAATGGCCAAAACAGGAATCGTCTGTGATTGAAAACTAATTACATTCTCTGGCTTTAGCTTATGCAGGTTAGCAATTCCCCATTCTAATATAGAAGATAAAGGGTGCCCTAACCGAATATAATCGTACGCAGTGGGCAATGTGCTGAGTGCCGATGTTTCAGTGTTATTATCATTGAATAAGCTTTCAAACTCTTCTAAAAACTGTTTTTTGGCCAATTCTTCATTATAAATATCCAGTCGATGGGTTGTTAGGCGCAACCAATCAGTTGGCATATTTTCCAATACCTCTTTTATGTAATGTAGCATTTTATCCTCTTTCATTATTTTCATTTTAGATAGGCCGGAAACATACAGTATTTAGTTTTATTTTAAAAGTGTTACTGGATGTTTTGTTTTATTGTACTATCGGTCATCTTTATTTTACATTACGTATACTTCCTATGACGATGTTTAAGGGAAAGGATTGGCTGGAGAGACTCACGTCTTGCCATCAGTAATAATCTATTTATCAGCTTTGTAATTACAAATTAGGCCAAGAAAATATACATTTCAGAAATCGAGGTAAAGCTGATTGATTGTTTATTTTAATTTTTGTTTTAGTTGATTAGAGGCACAGTTTTTCGAACCTCTTTTCTAAATAGGTAACAGTGCATTTTGTTGTTTTAGAACATCATAAATGAAATCTTCTCATTGAAATAAGAAAAACGTGCCGTAAATTGTATAGATTAAGGATCTAAAATGACGAAATTATAAATTCTATTTAAAAATGTAGATTATGAAGTTTGTTGGTAGTCAATTAGCATACTATTTGAGCGATAGAGAGTTTAAAAGAAACTCCAAGGTACTACTCAAATATTTGGCCCTTTTAGGAATTGTTGTCATAATTTATTCTATCCTTTTCCATTTTATAATGGAGGTTGAAGGCCAAAACCATTCTTGGATTACCGGTTTTTATTGGACACTTACCGTTATGAGTACTCTTGGTTTTGGGGATATCACATTTGAATCTGATATTGGTCGTGCTTTCAGTATCCTAGTACTACTCTCAGGGATTGTCATGCTATTGATTGTTTTGCCATTCGCTTTTATAAGGCATTTTTATGTCCCTCTTTTAGAGTCAAAAAAGAAAAATAAGGTTCCCCGTCAAGTCCCTCCCGGAACTAAAGACCACGTCTTGATATGTTCTTATGATGTTATAGCTAGAGATCTTATGGAGCGATTGAAACAGGAGAACACTCCTTATTACGTTATTGAGAACGATCTGGAAAAAGCACTTGAAAATCATGATGACCACATTCCTGAACTATTTGGAGAATTGGATAACGAGGAAACCTTTATCCGCGCCAATATTAAGGATGCAAAACTGGTTTTGGTCAATAGAGATGACATTGTAAATACCAAAATTATTCTTACCATACGGGATATTGCCCCCAATGTACCTATTGTTGCCATAGCCACTGATGTTGAATCTATAGATGTACAACAACTGAGCGGTGCCGACCACGTGCTGCCCGTAAGAAAATGGCTTGGTGAACAACTGGCTAATAGGGTAAATGCACAACATGCAAAATCTCATCCTATAGGACAGTATGAAGACCTTTTAATCGCAGAATTGCCCATCCATAACACACCCTTGGTTTCGAAAACAATCAAGGAGGCCGGATTAAGGCAAAAGTTTGGAGTTAGTATTGTAGGTATTTGGAGGCGAGGCATATTGCAATCTATAGCCGGTGATGAAAAACTAACACACGATAGCGTTCTTGTCATAATAGGGAACAAAAAACAGCTTGATAGCGTCGATGAGCTTTTCCTTGATTACAATGTAAACCCTAATCCAGTGCTATTAATAGGAGGGGGCAGAGTAGGATCGGCTGCTGCAGAATCATTACATGAAAATGGCGTTTTGGTAAATGTAGTTGACAAAGACCCTGAAGTTTGTAAAAAAGTAAGCCCTTTTTGTAATCAGGTATTCACCGGAGATGCATCAGATTATGAATTACTTACAAAAGCTGGAATTCTGGAAGCTCCTTCAGTTTTACTGTCTACCCATGATGACACCATCAATATCTATCTTGCCTCCTATTGCCGCCAATTGAACAAAAAATTGAGAATAGTAAGCCGTATTTCTGAAGCTCGAAACATTGATATTATTCATAAAGCAGGGGCTAATTTTGTATTGAGCTATTCCACGCTGGGTTCTGAAGCAGTTTTATCAATCTCTAAAGGTCAGGAATTAACTGTTCTTGGTGAGGGCATTAACTTATTTATTATTCCAACACCCCCATCATTAGAAGGTAAGTCTCTTGCAGAGTCTGGCATAGGTGCAAAAACAGGATTATCTGTTATTGCCATAAAAGAAAACTCAAAAGTCGTTACGCTATTATCTGCTAACACCTTACTTCCAAAAGGCGCTGAAATAGTCATGCTCGGAAACATTGAAATGAGAAATGAATTCAATAAAATGTATGCTGGTTTAGTTTAATGAAAGTTTTTTAATTATTGAATTCAATTTGTGTTATTGATAATCAACATATCTAGGCGGAACAAATCCGTTTAATCTCAAATAAACAAGCATTTGTCCTCTATGATGTGTTATATGGTCAGCAAGCAGTAATAAAATTTGTCTTTTCGTCCTTTTTAATCCAAAATAATCCAATTCGTCATCGAGTTCAGCTACATCAAATTCTGTAATTAGCTTTATTGTCTTATCAAAAGTTTCGTCAATTTTAGCAATCATCTCTTCTTTAGATTTATTGCTCGGCCTAAGTTCTGTGTCATTTTTCCAGTCTCTTGGTTCACGTCCACCCAATAAGGACTGACTATGCCAATCCATTGCCCAGCCTATATGCATTAAATTTTCTGCAAAGCTCTTTGATTCTGGTGTTGCTTTAAAATTATATTTATCACTTGGCATATTTTCTGCTACAAGAATTAAATACTTTTTTGAATTTTCCAATCGCTCTAAGTAATCCTTAACAAAATCAGTTTGTTGAGCAAAAAGAGGTGAGCTAATTAAAGAAAATAAGGTTATGGATGTCAGAATAAAAAAGCGTTTCATAATATACTTCGTTTAGGTTTTCAATGTACATAAAGTTTTGTTCAGCTTACGTAAAGCAACTATATAAAAAACAATTATCATTTAGTAGCCTCACCAAGAATCACTTCGACAAGCTCAGCACAAGCTTCTATCCATTGAACTACGAGGCCTTTTGTATATCCAAAATAACACTACTTTTTTTTATCCCAATAAACATAGGCGCCAAAAGCAATTAAACAAACTAAAGAGCCCCACAACAGTCCATTTTTTAGGCTATCGGTATTTTGGCCTACAATGGCAATAAAAATAGTAAGCGGCGTAATGCCCAACATCGTTGCACCAATAAAACGCCAGTACCCCATGTTTAATATTCCGCCAACGAAACTTATAGCATCATTAGACAAAAACGGATTAATACGAGTGACCACAACCGCCCAAAAACCGTAATCTTCAATAAAACCCTCAATTTTCTTTTCAGTTTTACTTCCTATAATTTTTTCAACTAAAATCTCACCAAAATAACTACCAATAGCATATCCAACTGAAGACGCTGTGAATACTGAAAGTAAAATGATTAGACTTCCCCATATAGGACCATAGGCCAATACCGAAACTACCATTAATGCTACAGAAGGGATTACAATTAAAAACATTTGTGCTACCATCGCCAAGATTAGCACCACTGGGCCTAACCAACCAAAGCCGGAAACCCATTCTTCTATTCGCTTTTCATCATTACTAGTGAGAACCGTCCAAGCGTTATTAAAAAACTGTTCAACCGAAGGGATTGTGAAATAACAGATAACCAAAGTAGTTATTAATGCAATTGAAACATACAAAGGCAAGCGTCCTTTGCTTTTTGAAGAATCAATGTCGTTGTTACTCATATATCCTATCAAGTTTTATTTTAGTTCAACTTTTAAGATACTAGGCACACCCCCTGTTGCCTCATTTGAAATATATAATGTCCCGTCTGGGGAAAACGTAATCCCCTCTGGTTGATAAAACACTTTGTTATTTAATGGATATTCTTGTTTAGCAGTACCGTCTGGACTTACAATAATAATGCGTGGTTTTGTTCCTTGAAGGATATAAATTTCTTTAGTCTTAGGATGAATGGCAATATCTGACGGACGGATTTTTTTTAACGTTTTCTGTATCTCTGCATCTTTAGAAGTAACTAATAATACCGGTTTTTCTAGTAATTTTTTGGTTTCTAAATCATAACTATAAATCCCTCTACCGTCATTATCAAAAGGCTCATGATCTTTAGCCATTAGTAAAAGTCTGTTGTTTTTTTGATCGGCCAAAAGCGTTTCGATGTTGTGTTTTTCTGAAAGAGGCAACTCATATTGATTAAAAACAGGTTCTTCACCTAGAAAATCAAGCAATTCAAAAATTTCACCGTCACTTCGTACCACATACATATTTTTACCCATCAAGGCCAATCCTTCATAATCGCCATCTCCCGCAAATTTAACTTGACCGTCCAGTTTTTTAGTTTTTAGGTTGTAAAAAAAGACAATTCCCACCTCATCTTGAATACACGCGATGCGACCATCTTCCAGCCATACGATTCCTGATATTTCTTCAAGAATACTGGGTAATTCCCAGCTTTCAACCACTTCTTGTGTAGAATCCAGCGCAACTCTTTTTTTCTCGATACGGGTTTTATAAAAATGATAAAACAAAAAAGATATAGCGATTATTACAACAGCAAGAAAGGCTACTATTTTATTCATGTGCTTAGACAACGAATGCATAATTAAATTACGTTTTAGAAGGAAATCAAAAATACGTATTAAAATAGAGCAATTAACCTAATGATTTGTTATAAAACCGTTTGTATAGGATACAGTATAGAAGAAAACAAAAAAACCTCTCTGAAAACAGAGAGGTTTTTTGCTCCTCCTCTTGGACTCGAACCAAGGACACCCTGATTAACAGTCAGGTGCTCTAACCAACTGAGCTAAGGAGGAATTTAATTTTTATGTCTTTTTTGAACGTTTACCTAACTAAAACTTTGGTAAGTATTGTTAGGCGGGTGCAAATATACCTAATTTTTAATTTCATCAAAATAAATCTGAAAATTTTTTTAATGAATTTCAATGATTAAAAGGAACACAAAGCAAGATACTATTTTACTCAAAGAGCCAACGGTAAATATCATTTCCGTTTGCGAACAGCACCAATGCTATTAACAGGAAGAAACCAACCATTTGTGCATACTCCATAAACTTATCGCCCGGTTTGCGGCCGCTTATCATTTCATATAACAAAAACATGACATGACCTCCATCCAATGCTGGGATTGGAAGAATATTCATAAACGCTAAAATGATAGAGATTAAAGCAGTGGTTTCCCAGAAGCTTAACCAATTCCAAGTATCGGGGAACAAACTTCCTATCGCTCCAAACCCACCAACTTGTGTGGCGCCTTTTGCGGTGAAAACATATTTAAATTGTGTAACGTAATCTGTTAAAACGTTGTAACCATAGCTTATTCCGCCAGTAATACTTTCTCCTAAACCATACTTTATTTTAGTGCCATTACCAGCCAATTCTTTAGCATAGTTATTTACACCTATTTGCCCAGTTTCGTTTGGTGTTACGGTAAGAGTTTCTAGTGTATTATTCCTTGAAACCACTATTGTGTTTTCAGTGTCTTTATTTGCTTTTACCAATGAGGTAAACTGATGCCAATGTCCAACTTTGGTTCCATTAACAGAAACAATACTATCTCCATTTTTAAAACCGGCTGCCATCGCTGGATAATCCGCTGCTACGGTGTCAATTACCGCATTTCGCATCGGGTTGAAAGGACGTAACACATCCTGCTGAAACATTTTTGTCCCGATATCTTCAGGCATTGCAATTGTTTCTGTTGTTCCATCGCTGTGTTCAACAGTAATATTTTGAACATCCCTTAAAAATAAATGCTTGTTTATTAAAGTAACATCTTCAAAATCCTTTCCGTTTACTTGTAAAATATGGTCACCGTCCTGAAAGCCCATTTCTTTAAAAGTATCGGCTACTGCAAAACCTCTAGGAATATCATCATTTGTAATTATTGTGGTTCCATTAAAAAATAGAATTCCCATATAAATTACAAATCCAACGATAATATTAACAGTCACACCGCCCAACATAATAATCAATCGTTGCCAAGTTGGCTTGCTTCTAAACTCCCAAGGTTCGGGTGGTTTCTCCATTTGTTCTTTGTCCATGCTCTCATCGATCATACCGGATATTTTTACATATCCGCCCAATGGCAACCAACCAATACCGTAAACGGTTTCGCCTATTTTCTTTTTGAAAAGGGCAAATTTTACATCAAAAAAGAGGAAAAACTTCTCAACACGGGTTTTAAATAACTTCGCTGGGATAAAATGCCCCAGTTCGTGCAATACAATCAATATAGATAAGCTTAATAATAGCTGGATTGCTTTAACGGCAAATGGACTCATATTACTTTATAAAATTAGCGTACAAAAGTAATCTTTTATACCCGCTTATAAAAATTAATGCAAAACTTGTAGAAACATCTTCTAAAACTTTTAACGCTTAGAGCTTTACCATTTGTTTATTAGGCAGTAATTTTGCAAAAATCAATACAGAATATGCTTCAATTTTTTGCAAAGTATAAGTTTTTTGGCATTGTAATGCTTGTTCTTTCAGCTATTATAATCACGATTATTTATAATGTTTACACCATTGATGAAGGGAAAGTATTACCTGTCTATCAGCCTAATGACGTGACAGCTGAGCTGGTTGACACAACAGTGCAGCACGTTAAAAAATACCACAAAATTGCAGACTTTTCACTGACCAATCAAAATGGGCAAACCGTCACCCAAGAAGATTATAAAAACAAGATTTATGTAGCCGATTTCTTTTTCACTACCTGCCAAACCATTTGCCCAATAATGACGGATCATATGGTTAAAATTCAGGAAAAAGTGAAAAACGATCCCAACATTATGTTGCTTTCACACTCGGTTACCCCAAAGATAGATACCGTAGCACAGCTTAAAAAATATGCTTTGGAAAAAGGGGTAAACGATAAAAAATGGAACTTAGTCACTGGTGATAAAAAAGAGATTTACGATTTGGCTCGAAAATCATACCTCGCCGCAAAAGACACGCCTTACAATGAGTACGATTTAATCCACACCGAAAACTTTGTATTGGTCGATAAGAAGAAACGTATTCGCGGGTTTTATGACGGCACAGACCCCGAAGCCATTGAAGAATTAATGGATGATATTGAAATATTGGAAAAAGAAAAATAACACATCCGTTTAAAGCGCTTCTAAAAGAATACTTTATCACTTTAAAACCTTGCAAAGCAATCCTAATTACCTTATTTTTGCGTTGTTTAAAATCAATCTAAATAAAGATAATGGGTACAATCGCCACACTTAAAAAAGGGCAACGGGCTATCATCAAAGAGTTTTCGGTAGAACACGTTCCGCTTAAATTACTTGAAATGGGCTGCTTGCCCGGCAACGAAGTGGCATTGGTACAATCCGCGCCTTTTCAAGACCCTATGTACCTCAATATTAATGGAAGCCATTTAGCCATTAGAAAAGAAACTGCTGCACTTATTGAAATTGAATTATTGTAATCTATGGCTAGACAAATTAATGTAGCTCTTATTGGAAACCCTAACACAGGAAAAACTTCTGTTTTTAACCGTCTAACCGGATTAAATCAAAAAGTAGGGAATTATCCAGGTATCACCGTTGAAAAAAAACAAGGCCTTTGTAAGTTGGATCGTGGTTTAAAAGCTCATATTATTGATCTTCCCGGAACTTACAGTTTAAATGCCTCTTCAGTTGATGAAAATGTAGTGATTGAATTACTACTCAACAAAAACGATAAGGATTTCCCCGATGTTGCAGTAGTAGTGGCCGATGTAGAAAACTTAAAAAGAAACCTGCTTCTATTTACCCAAATAAAAGATTTAGGCATTCCAGCTGTTCTCGCCATTAATATGGCCGATAGAATGAAACGCAAGGCTATTTCTTTAGACATTGAAGCACTTGAACAAAAACTGGAAACCAAAATTGCCTTAGTAAGTTCGCGTAAAAATGAAGGCTTTGACAACCTTAAAGAGCTTATTACAAATTATGGACAACTTTCCACCAAGCCTTGTGTAAATGCTTCCCGAATTGCACCTGAATACTTTGAAAGGCTACGAAAAGCATTCCCTAATCAAGAATTGTATAAACTGTGGTTGGTCATCACCCAAGATGTTAACTTCGGAACATTAACTAGAAACGAATTAAAAGGTGTAGCTAGTTTTCAAACAGAATCGAAAAGCAACCTGAAACGACTTCAGCAAAAAGAAACCATTGCCCGCTATCAATTTATAAACAGCGTGTTAAAAGAAACGCTTACTGTTGATACGGCTAATGCGAAAGATTTTAGAAGCCGGATGGACCGAGTCCTTACCCATAAAGTTTGGGGCTACGTTATTTTCTTTGCCATCCTCATGCTTATTTTCCAAGCTATTTTTGATTGGAGCAGCTACCCAATGGATTTTATTGATAGCACTTTCGCTTCTTTGAGCGAGTGGATAAAAAATTCGCTTCCACCAGGCGATTTTACTAATTTGATTGCCGAAGGAATCATCCCTGGAATAGGTGGAATTGTCATTTTTATTCCGCAGATTGCCTTTCTATTCCTCTTTATTTCCATTTTAGAAGAAACTGGTTACATGAGTCGTGTCGTATTTTTAATGGACCGAATTATGCGCCGTTTTGGATTGAGCGGTAAGAGTGTCGTTCCTTTAGTTTCGGGTACTGCTTGTGCTATTCCGGCAATTATGGCTACCCGAAACATTGAAAACTGGAAAGAACGGTTAATCACTATTTTGGTTACCCCTTTTACCACATGTTCGGCCCGGTTGCCAGTGTATCTTATTATTATTGCTTTGGTAATTCCCGATGAACGGGTATTAGGAATATTCAGTTTACAAGGAATCACCTTGATGATTATGTATCTTATTGGGTTTGGCGCCGCAATTGGCTCGGCTTGGTTATTGGATAAATTTCTTAAAATACCTGGCCGCTCGTTTTTTGTTATTGAAATGCCTAATTACAAAATTCCGCTTCCTAAAAATGTATTGATTACCGTTGTTGAAAAGACCAAATCCTTTGTTTTAGGTGCTGGTAAAATCATTTTAGCTATTTCCATTATATTATGGGTGTTAGCATCTTATGGACCGGGGGACTTTAATAACGCTGAAGAAATTGTAACTGCTGAAAGTAGTGGGCAAAACCTTACACAAGAAGAGCTGGACACTAAAATAGCTTCCTTTAAGTTAGAGAATTCTTATATTGGTATGATGGGTAAAGGCATTGAGCCTGCCGTAAGACCTTTAGGGTATGACTGGAAAATAGGAATCGCCATTGTGAGTTCGTTTGCTGCCCGTGAAGTATTTGTAGGGACACTTGCCACTATTTATAGTGTAGGTAGTGAAGAAGAAGAAACTATAAAAAACCGAATGGCCGCCGAAACAAACCCTGTTTTAGGCACACCGTTGTTCAATTTTGCGAGTGGTGTATCGTTATTACTGTTTTATGCTTTTGCAATGCAGTGTATGAGCACCTTGGCTATTGTTAAACGGGAAACCAACAGTTGGAAATGGCCTATGTATCAATTGTTTATTATGAGTGGTATCGCTTATGTATTGGCATTGGCTGCCTTTCAACTATTGAAATAATTGAAAAATTCACCTAATGTTAGGTTATAAAACAGATTTCGACCAAAAAATGCTATTAAAAATTAAAATACGATAAAGATTATGCAGACGATATTGGTACTTATAACATTTTTAATCGCAGCAGGCTATTTGCTGAAAAAATTTGTCTGGAACCCTTTAACTGAAAAAAGAAGGCAAACCACTGCGGGCACGCTCGATGGAGGCAACACTAAATGTGGTAAAAACGATTGTGGCTGCCACTAATTATCATACGCGCAAACCAAAAGCGTATATCCATTTTCTTTTTTATCCTTTTCTGTATTTGGGTACGGAGTTACCTTTATTCCTTCTAGCTTAACTTTTGAAGAAGTAAAGAAAGTATGGTTTTTCTGTTCTTTAGGCTGTGTTTTTCCAAAAATTATAGTTTCTTCAACTGCTTTTTTTCCCTCTTCTTCGATTTTAACCTTTATCCTTACCCTACCTTCCCAAACGCAAGTAGCACTTGTTGGGCAACGGGAATCTTCCAACACCTCTAAAAAAGTCACAGAGTAACCATTGGTTTCGATTGTTTCACCTAATTGTATTTTTATAACGATTTTTGGTACATCTAAAGGTTTATCTGTGTTTTCTTGTGAAAAAGCCGTCGCTGTAACGACTAAAAGTAATAAAGCAACTATTTTTTTCATAGTAATTCTATTTTCAACTTTAAAGGTAAAGAAACATAATGACAAATAGATTAGCCAAGTCCTACGTCTAATGTCATCATTATTATAAATCCTCCAATAAACCCAAGGGTTGCGATGTCTGCGTTACCGGCTCGTTGTGTTTCAGGAACAACTTCTTCGATAACAACAAATATCATAGCTCCTGCAGCAAAAGCCAGTGCATATGGCAAAATAGGCTGAAACGTCAGTACTGCCCAAGCCCCTAAAACAGCTGCAATAGGTTCTACAATCGCAGAAGATTGTCCGTACATAAAACTTTTCTTTCTACTCATACCCATACCTCGTAATGGCATGGAAACGGCAATACCTTCGGGAAAGTTTTGCAAACCAATCCCCATTGCTAATGCAACAGCACCTCCAATAGTGGCTCCGTCAAACCCAGCAGCAACCCCTCCAAATAACACTCCCACAGCCAATCCTTCTGGGATATTGTGTAGGGTTATGGCCAAAGTCAACAACGTTGTTTTATGCCAAGGCGTTTTAATTCCTTCTTTTTCAGATTCTTTAAAATTTATGTGTAAGTGAGGTAAAACCTTATCCAGCCCAAACAAAAATAGAGCGCCTAATAAAAATCCTACAGCCGCGGGAATTACTTTTACAAATCCTTCGCCAGGGCTCATTTCAATGCCGGGCGCCAATAAACTCCAAAAACTTGCCGCTACCATAACGCCACCTGTAAAACCAAGCATACCGTCTAACGCCACACGGTTCATGTTTTTAAAAAAGAACACCAAAGAAGCTCCTAATGCTGTTAAGCCCCAGGTAAACAAAGTAGCGTATAAAGCCGCTAAAATGGGGTCTATTGATTCAAAATAGTCTATTATTTGTTCCATATATTAATTCGTTTGTACGTATAGGTTTTCAGCAGTTTTTTTGGAAATAAAGGATTGGTCTTTTCCAACCAAAATAACCATAGAGCCGTCAAAAAACTCTTTCCCCAGTACCTTAATTTTTGTACCGATGGTTATTTTTTTCTTATCTAAGTACTGTAAGAATTCAGCGCTAGATTCTTTCACTCCAACACAAACACCTCCTTGGTTTTTGTCTAAATCTGATAACAGTTTCTTTTCAGTACGTTTAATATTTCCATGTTTATCGGGAATAGGGTCTCCGTGAGGGTCAAAGTCGGGTTCACCTAAAAATTTATCTAACCTGGAAATTAACTCTTCAGAATGAATATGTTCTAATTGTTCTGCAATTTCGTGAACTTGATCCCAGTGAAAATTTAATTTATCTACCAAAAAAACTTCCCAAAGACGATGTTTACGAATAATGGTCAAGGCTGTCTTCCTTCCTTTTTCCGTTAATGTAACACCCTGGTACTTAATGTAGTTCACCAAATCTTTTTCAGAAAGTTTTTTTACCATATCTGTTACTGAAGATGGTTTGGTCTCCATTTGCTCAGCAATAGCGTTGGTAGCAACCCCTGTAGCAGCAATTTTTTCTAAATGATAAATTGCCTTCAAATAATTTTCTTCTGAAAGACTGTATTTCATAAAACAAAAATACATTTTTAAATTTAATAAACAATATTTTAGTCTTATCTAAAATTTAATTTTAACTTTGCGCAAATTAAAATTAGCATACATGAAAATTATGAGGGTTATACTATTTGTAATGATCACTTCTTGTACTTTAGCTCAAAAAGCAACACTAAAAGGAAAAATTAATACTGAATCCGGACCGCTTTCGTTCGCAACCATTCAATTAGAAGGCTCAGAAACTGTTGGAACAAACGCCAATGAAGACGGTACATATTCAATAAAACTTAAAGAAGGTGCTTATCAAATAACCATTTCATCAGTTGGATATAAAACCATTTCTAAACAGATTCATATTTCAGAAGGTATCAACGAAAAGTCTTTTACGCTTATAGAAGACCTTTTAGGTTTAGAGCAAATAGTCGTGAGTGCCACTCGAAACAGAGTAAACCGCAAAAAAGCCCCAGTTGTTGTATCTACGTTGAACCCTAAATTATTAAAAGCGACCCAGTCTTTATCGCTTGCCGATGGTTTAAACTATGCACCAGGCGTACGCGTAGAAACAAACTGCCAAAACTGTGGGTTTACGCAGGTTCGCCTTAATGGCTTAGACGGTGGTTATACGCAAATATTAGTGAATAGTCGAGCAATATTCACCTCTCTTTTGGGGGTTTATGGACTGGAACAAATACCGACAAACACCATTGAGCGTGTAGAAATTGTTAGAAGCGGCGGTTCAGCTCTGTTCGGGTCCAATGCGATTGCCGGGACGGTAAATGTTATTACCAAAGACCCGGTTTTAAACACTTGGGAGATTGGGAGTTCGCTTTCTCTTATTAATGGTGAACAACCAGATCGCGTGGTTAATTTTAATACCTCGGTAGTCGCAGACGATTTAAATAGCGGTATCACCCTTTTCGGAAATTACAGAAGCCGCGATGCGTATGATGCGAATGATGATGGTTTTACCGAAATTACAAAGCTTACCAATAACACCGTAGGAGCTAAAGCGTTTATAAAACCTACTGATCGAAGCAGGTTAACTGTAGATTTAACCGCGATCAGAGAGTATAGAAGAGGCGGAAATAAATTAGACTTAGCCCCTCAATTTACCGACATTACCGAACAATTAGACCACGATACTTTTACAGGCGGTGCTGAATATGAGTTAAATAGCAAAGATTACACTAATAAATACGCTATCTACACCTCAGCATCTTATACGCAACGCGATAGTTATTACGGTGGTTTAGGTGGTGGAAGAACCAAACAAGACAGTATTCTAGCTAATAATGCCTTCGGAAATACTACAGATTTGGCAATTGTTAACGGAATTCAACATACCAAAACATTTAAAAATGACGACGTTTTAACTTCGGGTGCTGAATACAACTATAGCACAACCGAAGATGTTATCGCTGGTTATAATCGATTAATTGACCAATCCGTTGGTAGTATAGGCATTTACAGTCAATACGAATGGAAGCCTACCGATAAATTCACCACGTTATTGGGCGCTAGATTTGACAACGTTGCCGTAGATGGGACCTACCAAGTTAACACCATTGAACGGAATGTAAACCTCAGTCAATCTTCATTGAGCCCACGGTTAACGATAGCCTATCAATTTACAGACGAATTAAAGTTTAGAGGTGGTTACGCTCGTGGATTTCGAGCCCCGCAAGCTTTTAATGAAGATTTACACATTTCATCCGTGGGTGGTGAGCCGCAATTTGTTATCCTTTCTGAAAACTTAAAAACCGAATATTCAAACGCATATACAGCATCCTTAAATTATTCAAAAGACTTCAATAAAGTACAAACCGATTTTTTACTGGAAGGCTTTTACACTGACTTAAAAGACCCTTTTACAATTGTAAGCACAGGAACCCCTTTGCCTAATGGGTCTATTTTAGAAGAAGTACGAAATGGATCAGGTGCTGAAGTATTTGGCGCCAATTTTGAAATAGGGCTTTCCCCTTCAAAAAAGTGGCAGTTTCAATTGGGGGGAACGGTTCAAGAATCAAAATATAAAGAACCCCAAATTTTATTTGAAAGTGACGGCACTGCAGGCGAAAATGATATTATAATTAATGAGTTTGTTCGAAACCCAAACGTGTATGGGTACGCCAATGCATCTTGGATTCCTTCTGAAATGTTTAGACTAGACCTCACAGGAAATTACACTGGGGTCATGACGGTGCCACGCGTAATAAGTAATACTGGATTTTTAAAATTGAATGAGGTAAATCCTTTTCTTGATATGAATATCAAGTTTGACACCCATATAGATTTTTCTGAAGATTTTCAGACCACTTTCTCGGCCGGAGTAAAAAACATATTTAACAGCTATCAAGACGACTTTGACAAAGGCCCTACAAGAGATTCAGATTACATCTATGGTCCCAATGCACCTCGAACTTTTTTTATAGGTATCACCTTCGGAAAACTACATTAAAATGAAGCAGACAACATTTTTAATAACGCTATTGGTTTTATTTTTTTCTTCTGAAGAAATTAAAGCTCAAAAACAGGAGGCCATCAATTGGATTACATTTAAGCAATTGGATGACTCTCTTTCGGTTAAGCCTAAGAAGGTCATGTTATTTTTCTATGCAGATTGGTGTGTGTACTGCAAAAAAATGGAGGAAGCAGCGTTTAAAAAACCTGAAATAATTAAAAAATTAAACTCAGAATATTACGTTGTAAAATTAAATGCTGAAACAACTAAATCATTCGCGTTTGACGGTGTTGTTTTCAATAACACGGAAGCTAATACCAAACGAAATCCTATTCACGATATAGCAAAGCTCTTCGCTTCTCGTGAAGGCATTCCTTTTTCATTGCCCGCTACCGTTTTTCTAGATGAAGATTTCGCAATAACCAACCGGTTTTTTGAATATTTAAGTCCCAAAAAATTAATGGAAGTTATTAAAGACCTATCGTCTTAAAACCCGCGTTCTTTCTGAAGCTGTTCATAGGCATCTTGCACTTTCCTAAATTTTTCTTCAGCACCTTTTTGATACGCCTCATCCATATGCTGTAGTTTATCAGGGTGATACTTTTTAGCCATGGTGCGGTATGCTTTTTTAATCTCGGCATCGGTGGCCGTTCGGTCAATTTCTAAAATTTTATAAGCGCTATCTGGATTTTTAAAGAACATGGCCTTAATACTTTCAAAATCGCGCGCACTAACACCCAGATATCCTGAAATCTCGTTTATTTTCCGTACTTCAGGCTCACTCACGCGTCCGTCGGCATTGGCTATACTAAATAAAAAGTGAAGTACTTGTAATCGTGATTCGTACCGCATTCGCTGCCGGAACATACTACAAATTTTTGCTGCAGAAATCTCACGTTTTTTTATCACTTCATTAAAAACCCGAAAAGTAGCATTTGCTCTTTCTCTTCCGTAGGCTTGTACAAAATACTGGCGTACATAGTCTAACTCTTGTTGACTTACATTCCCATCTGCTTTAATAACCAAAGAAGCCAAAGAGAGTAAATTCAGTTCAAAATCGGCTGGGGTAACACGTCCGCCTTGTTGCTGAAAGCTACGTTGAAAGCTTCCTTTAGATTTATTACTTCCTAAATAGTTATCTAATAAACTTCCTATAAAAAACCCTACGATAGCACCAGGAAATCGATACACCATATAGCCAATAAAAGCTGCAAACCAACGAATCATACTTTGTGTAATTTCTTTTAAAAATTGCGACCAAAGATAACCATTTCCTGCACTACCCAATAATGAACCTAACATTCATTATTATGTATTTCAGACTTAGGGTTACTTAACCGTAAACCCATTAAAAATTAGTTATCTTTGTAAAAAATTGTTACACACTTAAATTGAACATATTATGTATCCACCGGAATTAGTAAAACCTATGCGTGAAGACCTTACCAACATTGGTTTTTCCGAATTATTCACTGAAGAAGATGTTAATCAAGCGCTACAAAAAGAAGGTACTACACTTGTTGTGGTAAATTCGGTTTGTGGCTGTGCGGCTGCCAATGCACGTCCTGGTGCTCGTATATCACTTCAAAATGCAAAAAAACCAGATAATTTAGTAACGGTTTTTGCAGGGGTAGATCGTGAGGCTGTTGATGCCGCAAGAGCACAAATGGTACCATTCCCACCAAGTTCGCCTTCTATGGCTTTGTTTAAAAATGGAGAATTAGTACACATGCTAGAACGTCACCATATTGAAGGCCGCCCGGCAGATATGATTGCTGAAAACTTAAAAGGAGCTTACGACGAACATTGTTAAGCCCTTCTGTCTAAATATAGCGATTTGAAAAATAAATAATTCCGCTTCTGAATATTTTTGGAAGCGGATTTTTTACTTTTGATAAACCATGAAACAACTTTCTCACATTTTAAGTTATCCGCTCTCGGTGATTTTTTACCTGTTTTTTGGGTTAAACTTGATTGTTTTTCATCCCATACAATGGTTTTGTCTTAATGTGTTTGGATACGAAGCTCATAAAAAGAGCGTGGATTATTTTAACTGGGTTATTTTACGGTGCCTAAATATAGTAGGAACTACTTTCAAGGTTACTATAAACAGCAGTATCCCTAATAATGTACCGATTATTTTGGTTTCAAACCATCAAAGTATGTGGGACATTCCGCCTATTATTTGGTTTCTACGGAAATATCACCCAAAGTTTATCTCTAAGATTGAATTGGGTAAAGGGATCCCCTCTATTTCATATAACTTAAAGCACGGTGGAAGTGTTTTGATAGACCGAAAAAACCCAAGGCAAGCTGCCGGAGAAATCATTAAAATTGCTAAATACGTTTCAAAACATAACCGGAGTGTGGTTATTTTTCCTGAAGGAACCCGCAGTAAAGATGGGAACCCGAAACCTTTCAGAAAAACAGGATTGCTTACCTTATTTAAAAAAGCACCCGATGCGTATGTTTTGCCAGTAAGTATTAGTCATTCCTGGAAACTCCAACGTCATGGCATGTTCCCTATTCCTTTAGGTGTGCGTTTAGAGTTTATAGTACATTCTTCCTTAAAAGTTTCAGAACACGAGCCTGAAGCGTTGATTGATTTGGTTGAAACACAAGTAAAATCCAGTATCACAGTTTAATGAAAAAATCTTCTGAAACACTCATTGAAAATACCATAAGCTTTGTAAAAAAAGAATTGAAAAATGCTGAAGGGGGACACGATTGGTTTCATATTGAGCGTGTGTATAAAAATGCGATGCATATTTCAGAAACCGAACAGGCAAATTCTTTAATCGTTGCTTTAGGTGCCTTGTTACACGATATTGCCGACTCAAAATTTCACAATGGTGATGAGGCGGTTGGCCCTAAAAAAGCAACTGATTTTTTAACTTCGGAAGGTGTTTCCGAAGAAATTATTGAACACGTAGTGCAAATCATCAAAAATATTTCATTTAAAGGCGGAAATAAAGGACAAGCTTTTCATTCAAAAGAACTAGCAGTTGTTCAAGATGCAGATCGGTTAGATGCTTTGGGCGCCATTGGTATTGCCCGCACCTTTAATTATGGTGGCTTTAAAAACAGAAAACTCTATGACCCTGAAATAAAGCCTAATTTAGAAATGTCCCCGGCAGAATATAAAGCTTCTACTGCTCCGACCATTAATCACTTTTACGAAAAATTATTGCTTCTAAAAGATAGAATGAACACTGAAACCGGTAAGCGTATCGCCACAGAAAGACACGTGTTTATGGAAACTTTCCTGCAACAGTTTTATGCAGAATGGGAGGGCAAAAAATAATGCCGATACAAAAGTACCGGCATTAAGATGTCATTGAAGGTTAATTGTTTATCCTTTTACAGGAGTTGTTTTTTCAACCTTAAGGTGCTCTGCGAAAAAGCCCATCATAGCATTGTAAAGATCCAATCGATTTTCTTCTTTACCAAATCCGTGACCCTCATCATATTTTACCATATAAGGTACCTCTACACCCTTTGCTCTTAGGCTTTCAACAATTTGGTCTGCTTCATCAATATTTACACGTGGATCGTTTGCCCCTTGCACCACCAATAGTGGGTTTTTTATCTTGTCTACGTGCAATGCAGGTGAAATTTCGTCCATTATTGCTTTTTCTTCTGGTTTGTTCGGGTTGTACCAGATTTTATATAAAAGCTCTCTGTATTTTTCCCAGTATGGAGGAATGGTATTCATAAAGGTATTTAAATTACTTACCCCTACATAATCCACACCACAAGCATATTTGTCTGGTGTTTTTGTCATGCCGCGTAATACAGCATAACCTCCGTGGCTTCCACCATAAATTGCTACTCGGTCTTTATCTACATATCCTTTTTCAATTACATAATCAACTCCGTCTTCTACGTCATCCATCGCTTTACGACCTATTTGTCCAAAACCGGCTTTTAAAAATTCTTTTCCGTACCCGCCAGACACTCTAAAGTTTACGTGCAATGTTGCGTAACCACGACTTGCAAATAATTGTGCTTCTGGATTAAAGCCCCAATTATCACGAACACCTTGTGGACCTCCGTGAGGATTTACAATTAACGGTACTCTTTGTCCTTTTTTATAGTTATTGGGCAGTGTAATGTAACCATGAATAGTAAGGCCGTCACGACTCTTAAAAGTAATAGGCTTCATACTAGCCATATCTTCAGCTTTTAACTGTGGTAGTAATTTATACAATAAGGTTACACTGTCTTTTTCTACGTCATATAAATAATATTCACCAACTATTTTATCACTAGTAACGGCTACCATATATTTCGACTCATCATCCGTTCTTCCAACGGTAAAAAACTGCTTGTCACCAAACTCTTTTTGTAATCGTTTATAGACTTTTTTATACGTATCACTTACAGGTGTAATTACAGCTTTTTCGCCAGTATAGCTGAAGTAATCTATTTCATAATTACGTTTTCTGGAAAGCGACATGCCAGATACATCAAATGTGTCATTACTGAAAACTGTTTTTATTTTTTTGTCTTTCTTTAAATCGTACAGTTGAATTTCTATCTTATCACCATCTAAATTAGAGATTACATAAGCATCATCTGGGTTTTCGGTATTCGGATTAAAAGTAGAAATACCAAACGTATCGCCAAATTCAGTAAGCTTAACTTGCTTAAATTCTCCATCAATCTTGTATAACAGTTCGGTTTTTACACCATCTACAATACGATTAATAGCTCGTAAATTTCCTTTGCGATCAAAGTTATAACCAGCAACTGGTGGATCACCCGCTTGCACAGTGTACAGTTTTGTAACTTCCCCAGTATTAATATTAAGACGGTATGGTTCTTCTTGTTGCAGGTTGTCTTTATTCATCTGCACAATCACGTGGTCTTCGTCTTCTTTTAAACCTTCGATAATATTAACCCTTACACCTTCAAAAGGAGTTAGCTCTTTGCTGTTTTCACCTGTAACATCTACCCCATACACGTGATAATTTTCATCACCGCCTTTATCTTGAAGGTATAAAATACGGTCGTTGTTTGCCCAAGAAAATCCACGAATTAAATCTTCTTCTTGCTTTTTCAAAAGCGTTTCTTTCTGGGTTGCTGTTTCTTTTAAATATAGATCACGCTCACCAGACTTTCTACGTTTCATATACGCGATGTATTTTCCGTCAGGGGAAAGCTTAAACGAAAAAGCTTCTGGGGTTGTAAAATAATCTTCTACAGAATATTTATATTCACCTTTTTCTTTTGCAGCGAGTTTATCTAACTCGGCATCAGTTGAAGGCAATGCTGTGTTTCCTGGCTTTGTCTTCACAGTTTTATTTAAGGTTAGCGGATATTCTTGTCCCATTTGTTCGTATGTTCCTTTTATGCCGTTTTCAATCAATGTCCCAGTATAGGTCATTTGTAATTTGGCAGATTTAATTGTCACAGTTTCGTCCTGCAAAACTACCGAATCAAGTTCGATTCCCGATGCACCTTGCGCAGGAACATCTAGGGTTGCTTCGTAGCCGTCTTCTACGGGCGTGATATTTACAATCAATTCCATCTGCATGCCTTGTACATCAAGGTTGCCACTGTATGAACCGTCTAATTTTTGAGCTTGTATTGTTGCTCCTAAAAACAGCAATACAATTGCGATTGAATATTTTACTAGTGTTGTCATAATTTTGTTGGTTTAAAATATTAAAGTTACGATTAAATAAATTGCAACGCCTATCACAATTCCAATTCCGAATTTGATGAGCTTAATGCGTTTGTTGGTTTTTGTTTCCATAATTAATGGTGGTGTAAATGAATGTATTGGGTTATAAGATCGTTCCGTCCTTGATTTTTACGGTTTTGTTTTTCATGTCTGATTTGAAGTAAAAAGTGATAAAATCTACTGAATCATAATCTTCCACTTCGTCTCTTAAAACATCATTTAATCTTTTTGCTTCTTTTTCTGCAGAAGACGTAAAATCGCAATTCATTAATGTGAAATTTAATTTAGTATTACTGATGCCATCATTTTTACTGAATTGAATTCCCGTATAACTATTTCCAGACTCTATACGCTCACAATTACAATTTTGCTGAAGTGTGGTTTCAATTGAATTGGTAAGTTTTGTATTAGATTTTACCATTTTGGTTATTCCAAATCCAAATGAAAATCCAATAGCGGCTCCTATAATTAATTTTAAAACTAATTGTGCTGGCTTGTTCTTTTTTTGGTTTTGTATTTTCATAATAAAAAGTTTTAGTGGTTACTTTCTGAAAACAAATCTGCAACACATTGCACAATATAAAAAGAGAAGCCACCCCAGTTTTAGGAAATTGGGGCGGCTACAAAAACTTGTAAAATACTTTAAACAGTGGGTTGTAAGCTTTTTTAAGAAATAATAACTCCTGACAATAATGCAAACCCCATATTTATAAATTTAGGGTGTGAAAGGGGTTTTTAGGCAACATTTTTAATATTCTTGATGTAGAAAGAAGGATTTAGCCCAGTATCTTTTTTGAAGTATTTTGTAAACGAGTCGGCAGATTTATAGCCTACTTCTTCAGCGATAGATTGAATGGAGTAGGACCTAAAAATAACATCGTCCTTTAACCGGACAATGGTATAATTAATACGAAGGTCATTAATATAAGTGTTGAAGTTTTTTCCGAAGTGCGAATTAATCACTTTAGAAAGATACGAAGTATTGGTGTTTATCTTTTTGGCAACATTGTATGAGTTGCAATCCTGTTTTAAAAAATACTCTTGTTTTTCCAATTTTTTTAATCCGTTGAGTATTTGTTGTTTGGTTTCTTCAGGAACATCAGTACTGTTTTTTTCTTCCAGTACTTCGTCCTTGGTATCAATGATATCTTCGGGTTTCTCGGCAGCTTTAATTTTTGCCAATAAGGCTTCAAATTTTGCTTCGTTCGCTTTCTTGTTTCGGTAAAATTTCAGCAACAGAAACAGAAGTATTAAAATAATTATAGAGCCTCCCAGTAATAAATAGTTAAGTTTTGATTGGCTTTTTTCTTTTTCGGAAACCAAAGCATCAAAATCTTTTTTGAAAGCGGCTCTTTCTTTTTTAATAAAGCTTTCCTTAGCGTTTTCTTTTAATTTATTAAATTCAGCTTGTGTGGTAAGGTATTTTTCATAATAATAACTTGCCCTTTCAAAATCACCTGTGTGCTTATAGGCTTCGGCCAGCTTTTCGTAATAATCCCTCATGAAACCTTCTTCTGCAGCAGTTACTTGATAATCATCAAGACCTTGTTGTAATATTCTAATTGCTTCATGATAATTTTTTGCGCCAACCTCTATTTTACCAAAAGCATATGCTTTGTTTAGTTGTATTAAATCATATTCGCTAGGGCAAATCGTGTATGCTTTTCTATAAGCTTTTCTAGCAGTTTCAAACTTTTTTTCTTTATAAGCTATCTCTGCATCTATACTATAAGAAAAGCCCAAATAGCAAGAGTCAAGTTCTTTTTCTTGAAATTGTTTAACGTATTCGTTATATAATTTTGCGGAGTCTAGTTGCTCTAATTTAATGTGTGAAAATGCTAAACTCCCATATAATGAAACAATAGCACTGTTCTTTTTTATTTGAGTAAAATTTGAATCTAACGGTTTATTCTGGTAATACTTTAATGATTTTTTCCGAATGGCTATAGCCTTTTTTGTGTTTCCACTTAGATCTTGAACACCAGCTATTTTATTAAGTGCGGTTTCCCTATATTGTTCATTATTTTGAGCTTTTGCAAGTTTTAACAACTCGTTATAATAGTACAATTGTTTATCAACAGTCGTCGCTATACTTTGCAAATCACCAAGTAATGTAAGAGCTCTCATCTCCATTTTTGGGAGGTTGTTTTCTCTGGCAAAGGCAAGTGTTTTTTCAGATTGTTCATTGGCCTCTTTATACATTCTGAAATTAACATAGATTAAGGCTACAGATTCCATCCCTAACCATTCTTCGGTTTTATCATCTTCTCTTTTTCCTTTTAAAATATAAGCTTCAGAAGCTTTGATAGCTTTCGGCATATTAGAAAACTCATATTTATGAATGGAGTCCCTAATAGCATCAAAAGACAATCGAGATAGCTCTTCTTCGGTCTGCGAAAATGAAAAAGACACAAGTGTGACAGCGAAAAAAAGAAATAGGTAATTTCTCATAAATTGTAAGTAGCCAAAAACGGAATTTTGTAACAATAAAACTCAAAGATACCAATTTAAAACAAACGCATTTGCGGGTTTTTCAGGTCTAAATAATGTTTCGTTTCTAAAGATGGTATTTCTCTATCTTTTAAATACTTATTTTTTGCAATCGCCATTGTGTTTTTAACCTGTGTAGCAATTGTTCCTTCGCCGCGCATGCGTCTGCCCCATTGGCTATCGTTTAAGGCGCCTCCGTGACATTCAGCGATTTGGTTGAGAATTCTATCGGCACGGTCTGGTATGGTTTTACGAGCCCAATCTTCAAAGATTGTAGCTATTTGACCATTAAGCCGAACAATAGTATAGGAAACCCCTTTCGCCCCTAATTCGGAAACTTTCTTAACCAACGGAAGTATTTCATGACTGTTTAATGAAGGAATAATTGGCGCCATCATCACCCGAACCGGAATTCCGTTTTCTGAAAGTACTTCAACTGCTTTTAAGCGTTGCTTGATACTTGCCGTTCGGGGCTCTAATAATCGACGGGTCTCTTCAGCCAACGATGTTATTGAAATATTTACTGAAATAATATTCAGTTTTGCCATTTCTTTCAGGATATCTAAATCCCGTAATAACAAAGCATTTTTGGTAATAATACCTGTTGGGTGTTTCCATTTTAGCATTACTTCAAGACATTTTCGAGTTATCTGAAGTTTACGCTCTATGGGTTGGTAACAGTCTGTATTCCCGCTAAAGACAATGGGTTTTGGTTTCCAGGATCTGCTTTTCAGTTTTTTTTCTAAAAGCTCTGGTGCATTCTTTTTAACTAAAATGGTGCGTTCAAAATCGAGACCAGCACCGTATCCCCAATACTCGTGACTATTACGAGCGTAACAATACACACAACCATGTTCGCAACCTTGATAAGGATTAGCCGAATAGCCCATCCCAACATCGGGGCTATCTACTTTATTGACAAAGGTTTTAGGAAACACATCGATGTATTTGGTTTTATTGGCATCGACTTCTTCACCTTCAGCTTCGCAGTAATTTAAAAAGTCGTCACGAACTTCGTGGCTTAATTCAAAAAACCGATTGTGAACACGCTTTTGCGCGCCGCGACCTTTTATGTGGTTTTCAGAATTGGACATAAAAAAACTTTGAAGTGATTGAATACTTCAAAGTTAATTATATTATTGGAAATATTCCTTTTTAAATTGGAATAATTCCGTTTATTTGATTGCTTTCTCAAAAGCTTCCTTTCCACCAACTACAGGAATTTCAATACTGGTTTCGTCTAGATCGATTGTCAATTCTGTACCTGGTTTAGGTAAAAGCGTGAATTTATTATCACTCGAAAAAATCATCAACCCAATTTGTTGTCCAGCAGGAATTACTTGATCATCTGGGATAAGGTCGAAAGATAGTTCATAAAACTTGCCTAGCTTTAAGGGTTCACTCTCGGTAAGCGATTTGTGATTCTGTGGATCTGCCCAACCTCTAGTAATGATATTTTCGGTCATTTTTGCCTTTTTATCTTTGTTCCAAGGCAAAGAAACCATCCAAACAGAAAGATTTGCTGCAGGTTTGCTACTGGCCAATTTAATTTTAAGCGTTGACAATCCAGAAAGATGGATGTCTTCTTTTAAAATTGGGGTAACGAATAATAAGCGATGATCAGAATTTGCTAATTGTGCCAATGAATCGCCAGACAAAGTATAATCATCTATCAAGGTTTGTTTACCCTGTTTTTTTATTTTTTTAGTGTTTAACAACCCTGTTTTGCGGCCATCATTTTGTAAATATAATGTAACATCTTCAGCATCGGGGTTTGGGTAATTTTCATAAGCTGTTGGGTTGTCATTTTTGTCGTTTTCTCTTACAATGTAAGCTTTTGGCCCTTTCTCAGCTCCGTTATCAATCCCAAAAAGATATTTTGTAAACCAACGATTCATCATCGATACTGGCGGTGGCCCACCATGACCATATTGATGATAATAAATTTTTGTAGGCAGTCCCATTTCTTCCGCAGCTTTGTAGATACGATAACTATGCTCGGGCATTACATTCCAATCGTTGAAACCATGAGACATAAATAATGCGGCCTTCATAGGTTTCATATCGTTTAAATAATCACGGCCTGCCCAGAATTCGTTGTAATCACCTGTTTTACGGTCAATACCGTTTCGTATTTCGGTGTCGCGATATACAGAATCTGCATATGCTCTTTTAGACTCATCACCGCTATTGATAAAATCATAAAGCACATCAACATCTTCTCCTAAATATCCGCCTGGCGAACGTACCAATCCATTCGATCTATAATAATGATAATAAGAAGTATTTGGTGCAATAGGAATAATCGCCTCCAAGCCTTCAACACCTGTAGTGGCTGCTGCGAGCGGAAGCGTTCCGTTATATGATGTACCTGTCATCCCAACTTTTCCAGTAGTCCAATAAGCCTTAACTTCTTCATCTCCGTAAGGTGTTTTGTAACCTTTCGCGCGTCCGTTGAGCCAATCGATTACAGCTTTTGGCGCCAAAGATTCATTATCGCCACCAACTGTTGGTGAACCTTGCGAAAGCCCTGTTCCTGGCGATGAGGAATGCACCACAATATATCCTCTAGGCACCCATGTACGTATTTTTGAGTTTGAAATAATAGGTCGTTCTCCCCTTCTCGTTACAGAAGGATGAACTATTTCTTTTCCAGACTCGCCTAATTCGTGATGTACGTCATGAAAAGCACCCTCTACATTTGGTGCTACACCTGCAAAATAAGGACTTGATTCATATACTACAGGAAGCTTCAACCCTTCCGTTTCAGTTTGTTTAGGTCTTGTTACACCTACGTGCATTCTATCTAGCTTATTGTCGCCATCGGTGTCGAAGGTGGTTTCAACCCAAAGGTCTTCACGTATCCAGTCTTTCGGGTTTTCAAAAGCCGGAACAACCTGTGCTTCGCCATCTTTAAAAGTGGGTTTTGCCTTTTCTTGGGCTGTTATGCTAAACGCAACGGTCCAAACGATAAGAAATAGGATATATTTTTTCATTGTGTTTAGGTTTTATTGCCCAGGAAATTTCGGTTTACGTTTTTCTAAAAAGGCACTCGTTCCTTCTTTAAAATCTGCTGTACCGAAACATTTTCCAAATTCGGTGATTTCGGTTTCAAAACCATTTTCACCTGCTTCAAATCCGGCGTTTATCGATGCTATAGCCGATGCAACTGCTACTGAAGAGTTTTTCATGATTTTTCCAGCAATTTTTAATGCTAAATCCATTACTTCCTCTTGAGAGGTTACATGATTTACCAAACCATATTCTAAGGCTTGAGCAGCGTCGATCATTCCTGCAGTCATAATCATTTCCATAGCACGGCCTTTACCTACTAATTGTGGTAAACGCTGCGTACCTCCATAACCAGGAATAACTCCTAATGAAACTTCAGGAAGTCCCATTTTAGCATTATCGCTAGCAATTCTGAAATGTGCCGCCATTGCTAACTCTAAACCTCCACCTAAAGCAAAGCCATTGACCACAGCAATAACAGGTGTGGAAAGATGCGCCACAAAATCGAACAACTTTGCTTGACCTTTTGCTGCCAATTGCTCTCCTTGCACTACGGAATACCCTGCAAATTCACTAATATCAGCTCCCGCAACAAATGCTTTTTCACCACTTCCAGTAATGATAATTACCTTCGTATCAAAATCATCTTCAGCTTTCTTAAAAGCTTCGTGAAGCTCTTGAATGGTGTCCCTATTAAGGGCATTTAGTTTTTTTGGGCGATCAATGGTTATAGTAGTAATACCATCATCATATTGGTAGGTAATGTTTTCGAAATCCATAATCTATATTTCTTTTTCAGTTTTTTTGTTATTGTAAAAATACGAAATTGCCTATAACTGTCTCTTAAACCGAACGGTAAATGTAGCACCTTCTCCTTCTTCAGATTTCAAGGTTATTGTACCCCCATAGGTTTCTACAATGTTTTTTACCATTGCCAGGCCTAATCCCATTCCACTGGATTTGGTTGTAAACTTAGGTTCAAAGACTTTTTCCTTGTTGTTTTCTGAAATTCCCAAACCATTGTCACAAATGCTTATTGAAACATATTTATCTTCAGCAGATACAATAACTTTAATGAGTGGTATTTCTGGTTTTGCTTGCTCAATAGCTTGAATACTGTTCTTAACAAGATTTGTTACTACTCTAATTAACTGTGTACGATCAAACTTGGCGATGATCTCTTCTTCTTCGGAATGAAACTCAATGTAATCCTCATTAAAAATATCGAGTGCCAGCTTAGTTATTTTCACCACATTAAGTGTTTCATCTTGCTGAGCGGGCATTTTTGCATAGTTTGAAAATGCTTCAGCTATGGAACTCATCGTATCGATTTGCTGAATGAGGGTTTTACTGTATTCATCCAACCGCTCTTCTATGTTAGGATCGTTTTGATTAAACTTCCGTTGAAAACTCTGCACTGTTAATCGCATGGGCGTCAACGGGTTTTTAATTTCATGTGCTACTTGTTTTGCCATTTCACGCCAAGCAGCCTCACGCTCACTGGTTGCTAATTGAGCAGCACTATTTTCCAGTTCTTCAATCATACCATTATAGGCGTTAACTAGAGTTGAAATTTCTTCAGTAGTGGTATCAATTAATATTTTTTGATTGCGTTTGTTCAACCGGGTTTCGGTTATCTTTTCACTAATGGTATTTAATGACTTTGTAATGTATTTTGAAAGAAAATAGGCCAAGGCAATAGCGATCAATAACATTAACAGGTATGCCATCCCTAACCGACTTAAATTTTGTTTCAGTTCTTTTTTTATAAACCCATCATCTTCAATATAAGGAAGGTTGAGTATTGCCAAGGGTTTAAAGTAATTATCGGTTATGTATGAATAAGAAGATTGAAACTCCTGTCCGTCTTCAGTGAAGTTTTTTACATAGTGTTTATTGGATGAATTTCGTAATTGCTTTAAAGCAGAATCCGGCATTTTTTGATTGGATGTATCTTTTAAAAAAGATGCTTTCGAAGATTTTAAAAGGTTTCCGTCGAGGTCATATAAATAAATTTCAAGATTGTGGATTTCCTTGATTTCATAGATTTCATCTTTGAAAATAAGCGGAATTTTATCAGTTTCAACTGGGTAGGTTGTTTCTTTTAAAACGTAATTTATGTTTTCACGAATGGCAGTTTCTTTACGCTCTAATCGATCACGATGATAATCTTTTGCTTCCTCTTGATATTGATACACCGTTACCAAGGCAATTAATATAGAAGCTCCAACGACCAACAAGAGCATTGAAAAGAAAATACGATTGCGCAGGGAATGCCTAAATAGTTTCATGAAGTGTATTTCTAAACGAAAGATAACAATAATTGCACCAATTTTCTTCCGAAGAAAGGCAACAGTTTATTTTTCGCGAAGTCGTTTGTAAAATTTGTAGCCCAACATCAACAAAACTGAAAATGCAATAATACCCAAAACACCATATATCCAGTTTACAGCATTACGTAACATTACCAAAAAGATGACAGCAAATAAGATGATGGTTGCGCCTTCATTGAACAATCGCATAAAGTTTGAAGAATGCTTTACAATACCTTTTTGAAGCTGTTTGTAAATTTGGTGGCATTTTAAATGATATAAAATCAAAAGAAACACAAAGCCTAATTTTACTTGCATCCAAGCATCGGTTAAGTAAAATGGCCGTAACAAAATTAACCAAATGGCAAACCCAATAGCCAATATTGCCGAGGGCCACGTAATGATAGTCCAAAGCCGATTGGCCATGATTTTGAGTTGATTTCCTAAAATTTCTTTTTCAGGTGAAGTTTTTTCAGTAGCTTCAATTTGATATACAAAAAGCCGGACGATGTAAAATAATCCCGCAAACCAGGTGATTACAAAAATTAAATGCAGGGCTTTTATATAGTTGTATTCCATTTTTCAAAGGTACTAATTTAGAGGCTTCAAAAATTATATCTGAAATTACTCAATCAATGTCTTTCTAACCTCCCGATTCAGAAAATACCCTGTTACTATAGTTGACAGAACATCGGCGATCGGGAACGATATCCAAACACCTAATTCGCCAAAAAAGTTAGGTAAAATTAAAATTAACGGAACAAAGAAAAATCCTTGTCTGGTAAGTGTTAATAATAATGCCGGCGTGGCTTTTCCAATGGCCTGAAAATAAGCTGACCCTATTAATTGAATTGCAATTATAGGAATTGCTAAAAACACCCAACGCATTGCTGAAGGCGTTTCAGCCAAAATAACTTCATCTGTTGTAAAGACTAAAACAATGGCATCTGGGAAGACCATAATCAAGATAAAAATCACTAAAGCAATTAAGCCAGCATACTTTATGGCTTTATTGATACTTTCCCTAACCCTTGGAAATTTATTAGCCCCGTAATTATATCCGGCAATGGGTAGAAACCCTTGTGTAACACCTAAAACAGGGAATAAAGCGAACATAAGCATACGCCCAATTATTCCGTACATAGTCACCGAAGCTTCTCCTCCTAAATTAAAGAGAATATTGTTCATCAATAAATACGTAATACTTACAACCGCTTGTCGTGCTAAGGTTACAAAACCTAAAGCGCTTATTTCTTTTAAAATTGCCTTGTTGAGCCCAAAATGAGAAAAACTGATACGTAATTCAGATCGGTCACTTAAAAAGAACCAAAGTATAAACAGAAAACACAACACATATGATGCTGTTGAAGCCCAAGCTGCCCCTGCCATTCCCATATCGAAGACATAAATTAAAATATAATCTAAGAACAAATTACCTACTGATGGGATAATCATAGCAATCATAGCAATCTTTGGCTTCCCTTCGGCACGTATTACATTGTTCCCCATCATGGAAAGTGCCAAAACAGGAACCCCATACAATACAATGCGGTAGTAAATTTTAGCAGGTTCAAAGATGTCGCCTTTTCCTCCAAAAGCAGGGATTAACTCATTTACAAAGTAAAGACCAATGGCTGCCATTACAATTGTAATCAATAGGGTAAGGGTAATCTGATTTCCGAAGGTTTTAAGGGCTTTTTCTTTGTTATTGGCTCCCAATGCCCTAGATATAATGGAAGAACCCCCAATACCAATGGCCATCCCCAAGGCGGCAATAAAAAAGGAAACAGGTAATACTACATTAATGGCTGCAATAGCAATAGAACCAATCCAGTTCCCTACAAAAATGGTGTCGACTAGAATATTTAATGACATCACCAAGATACCTATTGAAGCAGGAACAGACTGCTTGACCAATAGTTTACTAATGGGTTCTGTACCTAAACTGGCCGAACGGTTTTGTAATGCCATTAACTATTAAATTAGGTTTTTATGCTATCGCTTTGTCTACATCGACAATACGCCATTCATCGATCCAACCAGCGAGTAATTGAGCAAAATCGTCCCGATCATTTAAGCAAGGGACGGTTGTAAACTCTTTTCCTCCGGTTTCGTGGAATATTTCTTCGCCTTCCATCGCAATTTCTTCTAAAGTTTCAAGACAATCACTCACGAAAGCTGGGGTTACGACCGCCAATTTTTTTATTCCAGCTTTTCCCATACGTTCAATCGTACGGTCGGTATACGGTTGTAGCCATGGGTCAAATCCCAATCGAGACTGGAAAGAAACAGAATAACTATTTTCTTTTAAGCCCAATTTTTCAGCAACCAACCGTGTGGTTTCAAAACATTGGTGACGATAACAATATTGGTGTGCTTTTGAAGAGGTGACACAACAAGTTCCATCAATTTTGCAATGGCTATTTGTTATATCGCTTTTTTTAATATGTCGTTCTGGGACACCGTGGTAACTGAATAATAAATGTTCGTAATCCAAGTCTTGAATATGCTCTTGAATACTTTTGGAAAGCACCTCAATATACTCTGGTCTGTTATAAAATGCAGGTAACGATGATATTTTTAACTGCGGAAAAAATTCTTCTCGAAGCTCTTCTACTTTCACGTCTATCGTTTCGGTAGTTGCCATGGCAAATTGTGGATATAACGGAATTACCAAAACCTCATCAACGCCTTGATCAACCAAATTTTGCAATCCTTTTTTCAACGTCATACTTCCATAGCGCATGGCTAATGATACCGGTAGCGTTACTTTATCTTGTACTTTTTCTTGTAGTCGTTCAGAAAGGACAATCAACGGCGAACCTTCATCCCACCATATTTTTTGATAGGCTTCAGCACTTTTTTTAGGTCTGGTATTTAAAATAATACCTCGAACAATTAATATTCTTGCCCATCGAGGTACATCTATCACGCGTGGATCCATTAAAAACTCATCCAGATATTTTTTAACATCTTTAGGGTTGGTACTATCGGGCGAGCCAAGGTTAACAAGGAGGACTCCTTTTTTCATATCGAATTTTTCTGTTGCAAAATTACTCGTATTAAAATGAATTATCAAACACCTGAAACATATAAAAACTATAAAGTTATTTGTGTTTCTTATGCTGAAAGACTCATCAAATATTTTTTGGGTGTGGTACCGTACTTTTTCTTAAAAGCTGCAATAAAGTGGCTGGCTGCACTGTAGCCTACTTTTAACCCTACTTCGTTTACATTATGAGAACCGGTAGCCAATAATTGTCGCGCTACTTCCATTTTATAATCGAACAAAAAGCTAAAAACCGAATCACCATAAATCTGCTTAAACCCCTCTTTTAATTTATTGATAGGCAAGTTAATTTCATCAGCCAATTCCTGTAAAGTGGGCGGTTCTGCCATTTTATTGATAATAATCTGCTTGGCCCTTTTTATCTTAGTTACGTTATCTTCATCAGCTAAAAAGGGACATTGCTCTACATCCAAATCTGCTGGTCTATTAAAATAAAGGCTTAACAACTCGTACGCTTTCCCTTTAAAATACAAGGGTTTTACCGAAGGATGTAAGTTGTAATTCATTAATTGATTGAGCACAATGGCCATCGATGGTGATATACTCGCATCCTTATAATACTTCCTACCCTTATTTTCATCACTTAAAAAAGTTATGTAATTGGCTTCGGTTGAAAACAACGCATGGAATTTTTCAATAGGAAGCAATACCGAAAGTACCCAAGAATGGGCTGGAACATCAATATGTAACGGCAAATCCCGTTGTGGGTTATATAACAATAATGAGTTTTCCTCACTAAGCGGTAATGTGTAACTCCCCTCATTAAAAAGAAAGCTAGCCGACCCTTTAATGCAAAAGTGAAACTGAATAAAGTTAGATCCTATTTCTCGTTTAAAAGTCTGGTTATCATCCGTTTCATTGTTAAATTTTAGAATGAAAAACCCTTCGGAAATAAGTGTTTCTTCATAAAAACTTTCAGCGACATTTTTTTCAGAAATCATAGCTAATTATTTAATCTTTATTTAGAATTGTTCTAAACAGTGTAATAAAATTACCGCTCGAACGATGCGAAATTAGGGCATTTATATGACAAATGTCATATTTTAGCAGAAATTAACACCGTTCGATATATTTGATACCGCAAGCGTTATTTTTTGACTATTATTGCCCTTACATTTGCGCCGTTAGGTATGAAAAGAATTAACAATACACCTTTATCAACTTCTGAAGGGAATTTTTATGCTATTGGCCTTAATTATAAAAAGGCCGATGCTGAAGTCCGTGGTCATTTTAGTATTAACGACACAGCGCAAACAAACATCCTAAAACAGGCAAAACAAGATGGTATTCCATCATTAACTGTTATTTCAACTTGTAATCGTACCGAGTTGTATGGTTTTGCGCAACATCCTTTTCAGCTTATTAAATTATTGTGCGAACACACCCAAGGTACCATCGAAGAGTTTGAAAAAGTTGCTTACATCCATAAAAATGATGAAGCAATTTCGCACTTATTTAATGTTGGTACTGGGTTGGATAGTCAGATTTTAGGTGATTTTGAGATTATTAGCCAATTACGCAATGGCTTTCGCCGTTCAAAAAAACACGGATTACTTAATGCGTATATGGAACGGTTAATCAATGCAGTAATTCAAGCTAGTAAACGTATTAAAAATGAAACCGAAATATCAACGGGTGCTACGTCGGTGAGTTTTGCTGCCGTTCAATATATAATGGCACACGTTCCTTATGTTTCAGAAAAAAATATTTTACTCTTCGGAACAGGAAAAATAGGTAGAAACACCTGTGAAAACTTAATTAAGCATACCAAGAATGAGCACATTACGCTCATTAACCGAACCAAAGAACGCGCCGAAAAAATTGCAGGTAAGTTCAATCTTATCGTCAAAGATTACGCCGATATACAAAGTGAATTGGCTCAGACCGATGTCTTGGTCGTCGCTACAGGGGCGCAACAGCCTACTATTTCGAAAGAATTATTATTTATAAAAAAACCACTGTTAATTTTAGATCTTTCCATTCCGCGAAATGTTTCAGAAGATGTAAAAGAAAATGAATTGGTTACGTTGGTGCACTTGGATGAATTATCTTCCGTTACCAACCAAACGTTGCAACACCGTGCTGAGCAGATACCGGTTGCAAAAGAAATAATCCAAGAGATAGAATCTGAATTTATCACTTGGGTACGTAACCGTCATTTTATACCAACCGTTAAGGCGTTAAAATCGAAACTTACTGAAATCAAGGCTGGTGAAATTGATTACCACCGCAAAAAACTGGAAGGCTTTAATGAGGAACAAGCTGAAATTATCAGTGACCGAATCATTCAAAAAATAACGACCCAAGTTGTAAACCACCTGAAACAAGCAAATGGATCTACCGAACATCATTTGCAAATGCTTGAAACCATGTTTCAGTTAGAAGAAAGTGAACGTGAATAAAACAATCCGTATTGGTACTCGCGATAGTGAATTGGCACTATGGCAAGCCAAGACCGTCCAAAATCAACTTGAAAAATTAGGTTATAAAACTGAATTGGTCCCTGTAAAATCAACAGGAGACTTAATATTAGACCAACCACTATATGAAATGGGAATCACGGGTATTTTTACCAAAACCCTAGACGTTGCCATGCTCAACGGAACGGTGGATATCGCTGTACATAGCATGAAAGATGTACCTACCCATTTACCTAAAAGAATTGTGCAAACTGCTGTGTTACCAAGAGCAACAGCTACTGATATTTTAGCAACAAAAGGCAACTTTAATCCCGAGCACCCTTCTACAATAGCAACCGGTAGTCTTCGCCGAAAAGCACAATGGCTTAATCGCTATCCAAACCACACCGTGGTCGATTTACGCGGAAATGTAAACACTCGATTACAAAAACTTCAAGATAACAATTGGCAAGGCGCCATTTTTGCAAAAGCCGGTTTGGAACGTATAAACGTATTGCCCAATAATTTTGAAACTTTAGATTGGATGATACCTGCTCCCGCCCAAGGCGCAATGGTGATTGTAGCCCTAGAAAAAGATGAATTTAGCATAGAAGCTACTTCAAAATTAAATAATACCGAAGCCGATATTTGCACTTATATTGAACGCTCTTTTTTACAAAAATTAGAAGGCGGTTGTACTGCTCCTATTGGTGCATTGGCTACGTGTATTGATGATACCATTCAGTTTAAAGGGGTATTGTTTTCTTTAGACGGGCAAACAAAGTTAGAAGTCGCCAAGCAATGTTCAAAAAGTGATTACAAATCTTTAGGAATTAACTGCGCTGAAGAAATCCTAGATAACGGCGGAAAAGAATTAATGGAAGTAATAAAGTCTGAAATAGAAAAATAGACGCTTTATGAAATCCATTCTTTCCACAAAAAAGTTTACCCTTGCTCAAAAAGAGTTGCTTTTAAACTCTGGATTAACTTTCGTGGAATACAACGCCATTTCTATTGAGTTTGTACCATTTAATGCTCCGAAGCAGATTGAAAATGCCATTTTTACGAGTAAAAATGCTGTAAAAGCTGTTTTTTCTAATAAAAAGATAATTCCTGAAATTAAAAATTGCTTTTGCGTAGGTGAAAAAACAAAGGAACTTTTAGAAGAATATGGTCAAAAAGTGGTGAAAACCACTCAATATGGTTCAGAATTGGCCGATTGTTTGATTAAAAACCACAAAAATGACACATTTTACTTTTTCTGCGGAAATAAACGACTCGATACCATTCCAAAGGCTTTAAAAGAAGAAAATATTATGTTTTCAGAAATTGAAACTTACGAAACAGTATTAAACCCGAAACACTTTCAGCGTCAATTCGATGGAATTTTGTTTTTCAGTCCTAGTGCGGTACAAAGTTTTGTTTCAGAAAATAAACTAAAAAACTCAACTGCATTCTGCATTGGTACAACCACAGCGGCAGAAGCAAAAAAATATACCGAAAATGTCGTGATTGCTAATTCAACTTCGGTTGAAAGCGTGATTGCTAAAACGGTTAAAACATTAAAAAACTATGATTAAAAACGATTTATTTCTACGGGCTTTAAAAGGGGAAACAGTAGAGCGCCCACCGGTTTGGATGATGCGACAAGCAGGGCGTTACCTTCCTGAATTTATGGAAATTAAAGCCAAGTACGACTTTTTCACACGTTGTCAAACCCCTGAACTTGCCAGTGAAATCACCGTACAACCCATTCGTAGATACGGAATGGATGCCGCTATTTTGTTTTGTGATATTTTAGTTATCCCACAAGCCATGAATATCGAGGTAGAGATGAAACCCGGCGTTGGCCCGTGGCTTCCAAACCCGATTCGTAGCGAAAAAGACCTAGACAGCGTTATTGTTCCCGATATTCAAGATACGTTAGGGTACGTGATGGACGCCATTAAAATGACCAAGGAAAAGTTAAATGAGGAAATTCCGTTAATTGGTTTTGCCGGAAGTCCTTGGACCATTTTATGTTATTGCGTGCAAGGTCAAGGATCGAAAAACTTTGATAAGGCAAAAGAATTTTGTTTCACGCAACCTGTTGCAGCGCACACTTTACTGCAAAAAATAACTGATACTACGATTGCGTACTTAAAGGAAAAAGTAAAAGCAGGAGTTGATGCGGTGCAGGTTTTTGATAGCTGGGGCGGCATGTTATCGCCAACCGATTATCAGGAATTTAGTTGGCAGTATATCCAGCAGATTATCGATGCTTTAAAAGACGATGTTCCTGTTATTGCTTTCGGAAAAGGCTGTTGGTTTGCTATGGATACGATGGCGGCGAGTGGCGCATCTGCTTTAGGCGTTGATTGGACGTGTGACCCACAAACAGCTAGAAAGTTGACAGGAGGAAACATTACCTTGCAAGGAAACTTTGACCCTACTCGTTTGTTCAGTCCGCCATCTGAAATTAAAAAGATGGTCACACAAATGATCAATGACTTCGGAAAAGACAAATACATTGTGAATCTAGGCCACGGTATTTTACCTAATATTCCAATTGAAAACGCCGGTGCTTTTATTGAAGCGGTTAAAGAATATAAAGCCGATTCATGAATGTTCTAAAACGCATCCGTCAATTAAGTGTCAAACAGTTGTGGCATTTATCGGTTGTGTTTATTAAACAACCTCTTTTAGTTTTTCCCACGTTGAATGCGACTAAGAAAACCATGAAAATCAGTGGTGATTTGTATGGGAAAGCGCATCATAAAAACGGACCTGCTAATGCGTTTCGGCATGCAATGTGGAATATTTTGATAGCAAAAGCAGCGTTTAGAAAATTTCAGAATGTTGAAAAGAGCATAGCGTGGGCAGAAAAAGTGACCGATTTACACGAAAAATTAGCGCCAAACAGCCCCTTGGAAACTGCGATGGATCTACACAACAATAAGATGGGTCGCCAATTTTTTGAGGAAGTTTTAGATCTTTCAGAAGAGAAAATGATTGATTTACTTCAAAAAAGAGCAGAAAATGCTCAAAAAGTGACAAAAACAAGCGAAATTGAAGTTTTTAGAGAAGAGTTAGTTTTTATTAAAAAACCTTTATAAAACAAATCATGCTTAAAAACATTGTAAGCGCCATAAAAGCTTATTTTAAAACGTTTCAACTAATTTCAAAACTGAAGTTATGGAAATATTTTGGCGTACCTATCTTAATAAGCTTGTTAACAGCTACGGCGATTGGCTTTTTAGCGTGGGGATTGAGCGATAATATTGGTGCGTTTATTTCAAAAATTTGGTTTTGGGAATGGGGCGCTGAAACCTTCAGAACCATTAGCGATGTACTGGGAGCCTTAATTATCATTGCCATTGGCCTCATTCTCTACAAACATATCATTATGGCGTTGAGTGCGCCTTTTATGAGTCCCGTTTCAGAAAAAATTGAACAACATTTTTTAGGAACCATACATACGCATAGAAACACGACAAATGCATCTCAACTCTGGAGAGGCATACGAATTAACGTCCGTAATTTACTATTGGAACTGCTTTTTACTATTCCTATTTTATTACTCAGTTTAGTTCCGATTGTAAATATTTTCACTTCGGTTTTACTGTTTTTGGTACAATCGTATTACGCTGGCTTTGGAAATATGGATTATACGCTAGAACGGCATTTTACCTACAGAGAAAGTATTTCATTTGTAAAAAGAAACAAAGGCACTGCCTTAGGAAATGGGATTGTTTTTATGGCGATGCTTTTAATACCAGTTGTAGGTATTATTTTAGTCTTACCACTATCTGTAACCGCTGCAAGTACTGAAACAGTGAAGCTTTTAAAAGAAAGTAAGCAACTTAAAAATGCTGAAACACTTCAGAAAAAATAATATGGGAGTTTCTGAAACGACATACCTTTCCTATTTAACCGAAAAAGACGCGGAGTCTCTTTCTTGTTTAATGGTTGCAAACAAAGAACGGTTTCAGCGGTATTTTCCTAAAACGTTAGCTCAAAATTTATCTGTTTCCGATGCTAAAAGCTATATTCAGAAAAAAGCCCAAGAACAGAAAAATAAAACTGAATTTACCCTTGCTATAAAAGAGACTACTTCACAATTAGTTGCTGGTTTAGTTATCTTAAAAGATATAGATTGGAATAACAAAGAAGGAGAACTAGCGTATTGTATAGGAGAAAATTTTGAAGGAAAAGGCCTTATGACAAAAGCAATTATTGAGGTTTCAAAAACTGCTTTTTCAGAAATACAGCTCTCCACATTAAAAATAATAGTTCATAAAACGAATCCAGCCAGTATTCGCGTGGCTGAAAAAACAGGTTTTATCTGGAAAAAAACATTGCTAAAAGAATATACACCACCAGATGAATCGCCTTTGGATATGGAATTATATGAATTAGAAAGAAAAAATTAATATGAAAGAAAAATTCGTAACCTACATAAAAAACCTACAAGATACGATCACTTTAAAACTTGAAACCATTGATGGCAAAGCTACTTTTAAAGAAGACCCTTGGGTTCGAAAAGAAGGTGGTGGCGGTCGTACCCGAGTGATTGAAAACGGAGCTGTTTTTGAAAAAGGTGGCGTAAATATTAGTGAAATACACGGCGAATTGCCTGAAAGCATGCAAAACTATTTTGGCGTAAAAGATGCCAACTTTTTTGCGTGCGGCTTGAGCTTGGTGTTACACCCAAAAAACCCTTTTGTGCCTACTGTTCATGCCAATTGGCGCTATTTTGAAATGTACGATCAAGAAGGAAGCATCGTTGATCAATGGTTTGGCGGCGGGCAAGATCTTACCCCGTATTATTTGTTTGAAGAAGATGCGACACACTTTCATCAAGTGAGTAGAACAGCTTGTGATAAGCATGACCCCAATTTCTACCCTAAATACAAAGCCCGTTGCGATGAATATTTTCACAATGCCCACAGAGGTGAAGGCAGAGGGATTGGCGGTTTGTTTTTCGATTATTTAAAGAAAACCGAAACGATGAGCATGGAAGACTGGTACAGCTTTGTCACCGAAGTTGGCGATAGTTTCCTAGAAGCTTATGTGCCAATTGTTGAAAAAAGAAAAAATATTGAATACACTCAAGAAAACCGTGATTGGCAAGAAATTCGTCGTGGCCGTTATGTAGAATTTAATTTGGTACATGATAAAGGCACGCTCTTCGGTTTAAAAACCAATGGCCGTATTGAAAGTATTTTAATGAGTTTACCGCCTCATGTTCAATGGCGTTATGATCATAATCCAGAGCCTGGTAGTGAAGAAGAAAAACTGCTTGAGTGTTTAAAAAAGCCAAAAGAGTGGGTGTAAATGAAGTTCTAAATGCTTCAATTGTTATACTTTTCTGAATAAACACAATACTTTGTTCATTTTTAGGTTCAGCTTAGTACTTTTGCTGGGTATTTCGTAATTTGACCCTTCGACTCGAGTTTACCCTGAGCCAGAAGACAATATCGATTTATTTTTCAGAATTAAAACAAATAAGCAATCAACCATGAAAGTTAAAATAATCAACAAATCTGAACATCCAATTCCTTCGTATGAAACCATAGCTTCAGCTGGAATGGATCTTCGGGCTAATGTTTCAGAATCTTCAACCCTAAAACCGTTACAACGTGCTATCGTAAAAACCGGCTTATTTATTGAGCTTCCCATTGGTTTTGAAGCACAAGTAAGACCACGGAGCGGATTGGCTGCAAAAAAAGGGGTTACCGTTTTAAACAGCCCCGGAACCATCGATGCAGACTATCGAGGAGAAATTGGCGTTATCCTTGTGAATCTTTCCAACGAGGATTTTACCATTGAAAACGGCGAGCGTATTGCACAATTGGTTATCGCAAAACACGAACGTGCCGTTTGGGAAGAAGTAGAAACGCTAGAAGAAACATCCCGCGGAAGCGGTGGCTTTGGTAGCACCGGGACTAAATAAATAATAAAATAACTGTAAACCTAAATCCCCCCACAAACTAAAAAAATCATGAAAATAATCGTACCAATGGCCGGACGTGGTTCGCGCCTTCGTCCACATACGTTAACCATACCAAAACCGTTAATTCCGGTGGCAGGAAAACCAATTGTGCACCGTCTGGTGACTGAGATTACTGAAATTTTAGATGAAAAAGTAGATGAAATCGCTTTTATACTGGGCGACCCTGCATTTTTCGGGGATGATGTCGTTGAAAGTTTAGAAGAATTAGCCAAAGGTTTAGGAGCAAAACCTACTATTTACCGTCAGTTAGACCCAAAAGGAACTGGTCACGCTATTATGTGTGCCGAGCCATCATTGGAAGGTCCAGCGGTAATTGCGTATGCTGATACGTTAATTAAAGCAGATTTTAACCTAGACAAAGAAGCCGATAGCGTTATTTGGACCAAAAAAGTAGAAAACCCGGAAGCGTACGGCGTGGTAAACTTGAATGACAAAGAAGAAATCACCGAATTAGTTGAAAAACCAACCGAATTTGTAAGTGATCAAGCTGTAATTGGTATTTATTACTTTAAAGACGTAGCTGTTTTAAAACAAGAACTTCAATACGTGTTGGATAATAACATTATTCACGGAGGCGAATACCAAATTAACGATGGTATTAAACGTATGATGGCAGATGGGAAAGTATTTAAAACAGGAACGGTTGATGAGTGGATGGACTGCGGTAATAAAGAAGTAACCGTAGCTACCAACAAAAAAATGCTCGGTTTTATTGCTAAAACTGAAGAAAAACTCATTGCTGAGAATCATACCAACGAAAATTCCGAAATTATCGAACCGTGCTTTATCGGTGAAGGAGTTGTATTGAAAAACAGCACTGTTGGTCCCTATGCCTCAATTGGCAAAGGCACAATAATTGAGGATAGTACCGTTAAAAATAGTATAATTCAAACGCATTCGGTTGTTAAAAATGCTACTTTAGACAATGCTATGATTGGCAATCATGCAACATATAATGGCAAGTATACAAATGTTAGTATTGGCGATTATTCAGCATTGAAATAAAATCAAAGAGTCCCCTCGAGCGCAGTCGAGGGGGCTAATTTACATAGGAAATAAAGAGGTCTCAACTGCGCTCGACCAGACATAATATTTGAAATTAAGGTTTTTATATATCGTTTTAATTTTCTTCGGAATTCTTTTTCTTCCGAAACAAGCTGTTGCGCAAGAAACTGAACCCGTGGAAGAACAACCCACAGACGATTTAGGAAATGTGACCGATGCCTTTCAGGAAAACTTTTTTGAAGCCTTAAAGCAAAAAGGAATTGAGAATTATGAGTTAGCACTCGATGCGCTTCGGAAAGCAGAAAAAGCCGCTAAAGGTGATCCAAAACTAGAAGCTGTCGTTGCGTTTGAAAAAGCCAAAAACTTAACCGAACTAAAGCAATTTGAAGAAGCTGAAGTAAGTTTTAAGCAAGTTTTAAAAACCGAACCAAAACGATTGGACGTATTAGAGTCGTTGTACGATTTATATTATCAAAAAAACGATTATGATTCAGCTATTCCGCTAGTTCAAAAGTTAATTGAGTTTGATGAAGATTATAAAGAAGATTTAGCCAATTTATATTCTCGAACACGTCAATTTGATAAAGCCATTGAAGTGTTGGACGACTTGGATGAAACCTTGGGCGAAAGCGATTATCGAAATGCCCTTCGTGCTCAAATTTACAGGCAAACTGGTAATACAGAAGGACAAATAGAGAGTCTAGAGACCCGTATTGATAAAAACCCGAAGAAAGAACAGGACTATTTAGGGTTAATTTATCTGTATAGTGAGGAAGGCAATACTGAAAAAGCATTTGCTACCGCTAAAGAATTATTGAAAAATCAGCCAAACTCAAAACAAGTTCACTTGGCTTTGTATAAATTTTATTTGGATGAAAACAATACTGAAGAGGCTTTTAAATCTATGAATATTGTATTTGCTGCTTCGGAAATAGAAAAGGAAAGCAAATATAAAGTGTTGAGTGATTTTATTGGTTTTGTTGAGAAAAACCCTCAATATGAAACCGAATTGGAAAATGTAGTTGCTAATTTCAGCGAAACCAATACGGGCAAAATTTATGAGCAATTAGGTGGTTACTTCAACTCGAAAGGGCAAAAAGAAACCGCTTTAAAGTTTTATGAAAAGGGAATTGAAGGTGATCCGGATAATTTCAGTTTATTAAAAAACACCTTGTTGCTTCAGATTGATTTCAAAAAATATGATACCGCTGAAAAATTGAGTAGTGATGCATTAGCAATATTTCCGGCGCAACCGTTGTTATATTTAATCAATGGTGTCGCTCAAAATAATCTTAAAAACCCTGATGAAGCCATTGAAAGTCTTAATAGCGGTTTGGATTATCTATTTGACAACCCAACGATGGAGCAAGATTTTTATAAGCAATTACAGCAAGCGTACACATTAAAAGGAGATTCTAAAAAAGCGACTGAGTATGCGGAAAAAGCTGCTCAAATTAAGCTAACAAATTAATACATGACCTACACAAAATATATTTTTATAGTCTTGGCTATTGTACTTTCATCTTGTGGTGCAGCCAAAAAAGTAAAAGGCTCTAAAACAGCTAAAGAAAATATCTCAACTAAAAACATTATCGCTTCACACGAAGCAGCATCGCCAAACTTTAAAACGATGGCTGCCCGCATTCAAGTAGTTTATGAAGATGATGACACCCAACAAAGCGTAACGGTCAGTCTACGTATGGAAAAAGATAAAACTATTTGGGTAAAAGCATCTTTACTGGGCATTACATTGGTGAAAGCCAATATTACCCCAGACCGGGTTCAATATTACGAAACGATTGGCGGCACTTATTTTGATGGTAATTACGCCCTATTGAGTGACTGGCTAGGAACTGAAATTAATTTTGAAAAAGCACAAGCCATTTTATTAGGGCAATCCATTTTTAATCTTAACAAGACAGATTATAAATCCACGGTGATTCAGAATAAATACAAACTGCAGCCCAACATACAGCCTCAAAATTTTATTCATTCGTTGTTTTTAAATCCTGAAAATTTCAAAATTGCTTCTGAAAGCCTGTCGCAGCCTAATGATGACAGACTATTGAGCGTTCGTTATACCGACTACCAAAAAGTGGGAACAGATTTTTATCCTTCAGAAATAAAAATAAATACTACCGAAAAAGACAGTAAAACAAATATTGACGTTATTTATAAAAATATAGACCTGGATGTAAATATTGGTTTTCCATTTAACATTCCTGAAGGGTATGATGAAATTCAACTATAATGCGTAATAACTTTATTACATATTTTCTTTTTGGGTGTTTCTTGTTAGTGGCAACAACGCTTTCTGCTCAATCTGAAAAACAAAAAGAATTAGAAGAGCAACGACAGGCGATTCTTCAAGAAATTAAGCAAATTAATTCTCTTTTGTTCAAGACCCGAAAAGAAGAAAAATCGGTGTTGACGCAAGTGGAAGATTTGGAACAACGTATTAGCGCAACTGAAAATTTAATCCGCATTACAAACCGTCAAGCTAATTTATTAACACGCGAAATTAACGACAACCTCACCAAAATAGACAACCTTCGTACCGAACTGAAAGAGCTGAAAGAAGACTATGCAGCGATGATCAATAAATCGTACAAAAGTAAGTCGCAGCAAAGTAGGGTGATGTTTTTATTGTCTTCGGAAAGTTTTTTGCAAGCATATAAACGCTTGCAGTATATGAAACAATATGCTAAACACCGCAAAGAGCAAGGAGAAAGTATTAAAGAAAAAACTGCACAGTTACAGCAATTAAATAAAGATTTGATTTCTCAAAAAAGCAAAAAGGAAGAATTGATTGCTCAAAACCGAAAAACTAAAAACGAACTCGCTAAAGAGAAGAAGGATCAACAAGCACTTGTAGCTTCACTCAAAAAAGATGAAGGTAAGTTTGCTCGTCAAATACGAGAAAAGCAAAGCAAAGCCGATGAAATTGACCGACAAATAGACAAATTGATTCGTGAAGCCATTGCAAAGTCTAATAAAGCTTCTGGAAACAAAGTAGACAATACTCGAGAATCCACTTTTGCCTTAAATGCCGAAGCAAAAGAACTAGCCGCCAACTTTACCAGCAATAAAGGAAAATTACCGTGGCCCATTACCAAAGGCGGCGTGGTAGTTAAAAAATATGGTAAACATAGGCATCCACAATTGCCCAATGTAACCACCTTTAACAGCGGTGTTGAAATCGCAACTGAAAAAGGTGCAGAAGCTCGTGCTATTTTTAAAGGTGTGGTACTTGAAATTCAACAACTAAAAGGGGCAAACAAGGCTATCTATGTACAACATGGCAACTATATAACCGTATATAACAACTTAGCTACCGTTGCCGTGAAAAAGGGTGATAATGTGGATACCAAACAAAATCTAGGAACTGTTTTTAGTAATCCGGCTACTGGAAAAACCACCATGAAATTTCTGATTTACCAAAACACCAAACGTATGAATCCGGCAGATTGGATTTATAGAATGTAATTAGTGAGGTAACTTATTCTTTAAAATTCCGTACAAAAATGTACCCAAGAGCGCGCCTACAATCACAACTAATATTGATATATAACCTGACCCAACTAACACATACATAGGGCCCGGACAAGCACCCGCTAAAGCCCAACCTAAGCCAAAAATAATTCCGCCAATTGCATATCTGGCAAAACTTTTGTTTTTAGGGGTTAACTTCATTTCTTGATTGCCAATCGCCTTGAGATTCTTCTTCTTTATTACTTGAATTCCTATAACTCCCAAAACCAAAGCAGAACCTATAATTCCGTACATATGGAAAGACCCAAACTGAAACATTTCATAAATTCGAAACCACGAAGCTGCTTCAGATTTGTACATTATAATTCCGAAGAAAATACCAATACTTAAATAAACTAGCTGTTTCATACTTTTAAAATATTATGGGGAAAATGGCGTGAATCATTACTAAACCACCAATAAAAAACCCGATTACGGCAATTAAAGAAGGCAATTGCAAATTACTCAAGCCTGAAATAGCGTGGCCAGAAGTACATCCGCCTGCATAGCGGGCACCAAAACCTACTAACAAGCCTCCAATTAATAAAACCCCTAATACAAATGGGTTTGATAATTGTTCGGTTGAAAATAATTCTGGTGGCATGTAAGCTTGACCAGCACTATTAATTTGGTAATCATTAGAAAGCTGTTCGGCTATTTCTGGATTGATTTCAACCGTATTATTAGACATAAATTGAGAGGCAATAAAACCACCGATAACGGCACCAACTACAACTAATAAATTCCAGCGCTCTTCTTTCCAATTAAATTTGAAAAAATCGGCTACTTTTCCTGCTCCACCTGCCGAACACATGGTTCGTAAGTTTGAAGACATGCCAAATTGCTTTCCTGCAAAGAGCAATAAAAACATAACCAAAGCAATTAAAGGGCCGGCGACATACCATGGCCAAGACTCATATATTAAATCCATAGAATTTAGTTTTTAAATTCAGTTACCGCATCACTTAAATCGAATACAGTAGTATTTTTAAGTTCAGTTTCCAGAATACTACTACCAGCTGCACTTCTATAACCTCCTGCACAATGAACCACAATAGGCTTTTCCGTTGGAACTTCAGAAACACGTTCTCTCAATTGGTGTAATGGGATCGTCAATGCTGATTCAAAAATCTTTCCTTCTTCCACTTCACTTTCATTGCGTATATCCACAATTGTAAAGGCTTCTTTATTGTTTTTAAATTCTGAAATATTAAATTCTGATGATTTTTTTAATCCTTCATTACTTAATGTTACAACTGCTTTAACTTGCTTTTCATAGCCAATTTTTGCAATCCTGTTGAGTAATGTATTTGCTTCTTCTACGGAATTCACAACCACGTAAAATTCTTCTTCCGGTTTAACAATAGAACCTAGCCAAGTTTCAAACTTAGAAGTTTTTGAAGTGGCCATAATATTGATGCTTTCGGGTAGATGCTTTTTTTTAAAAGTTGCTTCATCGCGTGTATCGATTACTAAAATATCACCTTTCTTTTCAGAAACAGAAAGTTGTAAAGGAATGATGCCTATACTTTCAGAAAGATTTTTAGCACCCTCTTTATTAATAGCGACATTGTACCCAAAATAATGCGGAATAAAAGGTTGCGAACTCAATAAATGGTTGATAAACTGTTCTTCTGTTTGATTTTTAAAAGCCCAATTACCGATACGTTCGTTACCTAAAGTACTTGAAGAAGCATCGGCGCTCATTCCTTTTCCGCAAAGAGAACCGGCACCGTGGGCGGGATAAACATATGCGTTATCTGGTAAGTGCTTGAATTTGGTTTGTATGGTATTAAACATCATCTTAGCTAACTCTTCGCGTTTCGCTTTTAAATGACCTGCCTTTTCACGTAAATCTGGACGACCAACATCGCCTACAAATAAAGTATCGCCAGTAAATAAGGCAATATTATCAGCTTCGGTAGCTTGTACGGTGATACTATCTGGGGAATGCCCCGGTGTGTTAATAGCAGTAAAGGTTATGTTTCCCATTTTCACAGTATCGTCATCATCAAAAGACGTATGCGGATAGTCTGCAGCTGTTTTTTTGCTTGAGTAAATAGTTGCACCTGTTTCTTTATAGATTTGCATATGAGAACTTACAAAATCGGCGTGCGGATGCGTTTCAAACACGGCAACAATTTGTGCGTTATTATCTTCGGCAAACCTATAATACTGTGTCGGGTTACGTTCTGGGTCTACTAAAGCCATCTTGCCTTCACTTATAATAGCATAGGAATAATGCGAAAGTGGCTTATATTCAAACTGTTTTATTTTCATAACACCTATTTTTTAAATTATATAACAAAGATACGCAAGTAGCAAATTACTATCAGTAACATTGGTTACCTAGCCAGTAGAAATGTGGTTTATTTTTTCTGAAGCATGACAAACAGTTCATTCCCCTTTCTTTCTGGTATCGAATTATGGGCAGTTTCCATAATCTTTATTTCAAAAAAAGGTGAAAACCGTTTTTTATACTCGGCTTCACTTCCGCCGAAAGGCGGCCCGTCATCAGTTAAGGGAAAGTTGAAAAGCAGCCCCACTAATTTTCCTTTTGGTTTCAACAACTGATACATTTTTGAAACATACTCGTCACGTAAGGAAGGATTAAGTGCACAAAAGAAGGTTTGTTCTATAATAAGATCGAATGTTTCTTCTAACTTAAAAAAGTCTTGATTTAGTAATTTTTCAGAAGGAAACGTAGGTACTCTTTTTTTAAAGTTTTGTAGAGCAGTTTCTGAAACATCTACTACATAGACTTCTGTAAAGCCTTTATTATGAAGGTATTCTGCTTCATATGAATTACCACCTCCAGGAATTAAGATTTTTAAGCTTTTATTGGTAAGTTGATCAAAATAAGTTTTTAGCGGTGTGGAAACATACCCAATATCCCATTTTGTATCCTTGTTTTTATAACGGTTTTCCCAGTACGGTTCATTTAAAGATTCCATCATTTTTTATTTAGTGAACTCTTTAAAAACAATATATAAGGCCATCGCCAATACAAACCATCCAAAGCTCTTTTTCAGTTTTTTACCGTCAATGAACTTATTTAACCAAGTACCTACAAATATTCCAACTACTGAAATGGTTGTGAAAATTAATAGAAAAGTCCAATCTATGTCTAGGTTTTCAACATCGCCTATAAAACCAATTAACGATTTTATAGCAATAATAAGAAGAGAAGTGGCTACGGCTTTTTTCATGGGTAGTTTTGCCAACAAAACCAACGCCGGGATTATGAGAAAACCACCACCAGCACCAACAATCCCGGTTAATAGCCCTACTACAATTCCTTCAATAATTATTAATGGGTAGTTATATACAACTGTTGTTTCAGAAGTTATTTTTTTACCGTTTGATTTAATCATCGAAATGGCAGCCACAAACATGATTATAGCAAAAAACACCATGATAGCGATGTTTTTTGTCACTACAAAATCGTTTACTTCAAATAGGTAATCAGGTATTGCTGGTACTAAAAATTTTCGAGTGGCGTAGACAGCTATAAAAGCGGGAATAGCAAAAACGATAGCTGTTTTAAAGTCTACCAATCCCTTTTGGATATTTCGAATAGCCCCCACCAAAGCTGAAACACCTACAACAAATAAAGAATAAGCTGTTGCAGTAACAGGGTTGACATATAGTAAGTATACAAGCACGGGAACGGTTAAAATTGAACCTCCACCACCTATTAAACCTAAAACAATGCCAATTGCTAAAGCGCCAACATATCCTAAAATTTGAGTGATATCCATTAAACTGAAATGATTTTAGGCAAAAGTAGGATAAATGCTTTTTTACAAACGTATCTTATGTTACATATAAAAATCAAATTGCTTGAATTTTTATACTATTTCTTCTCAATTCAATTTTTTTCAATGTTTCTAATTTTTTAAGAAGCCTTGATATTACCACTCTAGAAGTGTTTAGGTCGTACGCAATTTCTTGATGGGTTGTATGTAAAATTGTATCACCAGAAACTTTAGCCTTTTCTTTTAAGTACTTTAAAAGACGTTCATCCATATTTAAAAAGGCAATGGTATCTACTGTGTGTAATAATTCTTGTAAACGGTTATGATAGCTCTCAAAAACAAAATTTCTCCAGCTTTTATATTTAGCAGTCCACTCTTCCATCTTTTGAACAGGAATCATTAAAAGCTCTGTATCTAATTCGGCTACTGCTTTAATTTCACTTTTGGTATGCCCTAAACAGCAAGACATGGTCATGGCACACGTGTCACCAGTCTCTAAAAAGTACATTAATAACTCATCGCCCTTATCATCTACACGAAGCACTTTAATAGCTCCTGAGAGAAGTAAAGGCATTGATTTTACGTAATCGCCAATATTAATTAAGGTTGTGTCTTGTGGAATTTGTTTAAAGACAGCAGTTTGTTCAATTTCTTCTATTAAATCTTTTTCAAAAATTGAAGCGTACGTGGGATGAATTGATTGATTCATGTGTAATTATTGATCGCTTTTTCTGAATTAAAGCTAAGATACAATCAATAAATAGTAACAAATCGGTTTTTCTTTAATTTCTACAAAAATTTCATCTTTACTGAAAAAGAGCTTTTAACTCAGTTGCATCTTTTGGATCCATCTTTTTTGCTAAAACTAAGCTTAATTGTCTTCTACGCAAAGCAGCTTCGTATCGTTCTTTTTCCAGTTCTGTTTCTGGTTTTAAAGGGGGAATTGGCACTGGACTTCCCATTTCATCTACAGCTACAAAAGTGTAAATAGCTTCATTTGCCTTACTGCGCATACCACTTTCGCGGTCTTCAATCCAAACATCCATAAATACTTCCATGGAGCTTTTAAAGGCTCGGGACACTTTAGCTTCTACAGTTACAACGCTTCCTAAAGGAATCATTTTATTAAAAGCTACGTGATTAACCGAAGCTGTTACTACAACACGACGGCTATGTCTACGGGCAGCGATACCAGCTGCTCGGTCCATTCTAGCTAATAGTTCACCTCCAAACATGTTACCAATAGGGTTGGTCTCACTAGGAAGCACTAAGTCTGTAATTATAGTTCTTGACTCTAAAGATGTTCTAGATTCCATTGCAAAATAATTTTTTGCAAAGGTACATTGGTTTTTAATGAAATGGAATAAAGAAAGAAGTTATTATCTACTTAAGGTCTTTTACTAATAACCAAGCAGCTTCGTTTTCGGTGTTTTTAATCTTCCGAAGTTCTCGAAGCGCTTCTAATCGATCTTCAAAACTACTGTACACAACTTGATGCAAGCCATATCTGTTAGCCCCAATGAGTTTTGCAGTATACCCTTTTTCTGAAAGTAGTTTGACTTTTTTCTGTGCGTTTTCCTCAACACGAAAAGCTCCAGCGATAATATGGTATTTACCGGTTTGTTTTGGAACGGTAATTTTTAATGCTGGTAATGGGTTCTCTATAACAAAAGTAGCCTCTTGAATTTGGTTTTCAATACGGCTGTCGGCCTCTTGTTTTGCTGCAAAGTTATGTTTTTGTACTTGGCTTTCGTAGAGCTTCATACCTCCAAAACCACCTAAAGTGAGTGCTATCAAGCCAATTGCAGCATACTTTAAATACGGTCTCGCCGTGCGACGCTCTGGTGTAAAATGGATAGGTGCTTTTTCTTCAAGAGTTTCAACCGTTTCTTTATATTCTTCACGGCTTACTTTTGTTGAAACATAAGCACTTAACCCAAATGAAGCAGTACTAAAGTTCTCCGTTTCCGAAGGGATAAATTGTATTGACTTTTCAGCATTTAATACAAATTCACCTAAATTTTTAATGCTTACTGTTTCACCTTCGGTAAGTTGAAGGGAAACTTTAGCAGTAAAGTTTCGTATTTTTTGAACAGCTACTTCATAACTGCACTTTTCTACTGAGGCAACATAATTTGCCAATAACCCATCATTGGTTTGCAACTGCCTGTTGAATGAAAGTGATTTTCCAGGTGGATAAAAAGTGTTGGTTTCTTCATCGATTCTAGCGGAACGATATTGCGTTAAAAACGCACCAAACCCCGGAATGATAATACACTCATACCGATAGAGTAAGTCTTTTATGTAAGTGGCTAGTTGCATACTAACAAACATAGATTAATTTTTCAGGTATTTCAATTACCGGGCTTAAAATTTATCAACAACTTAAAAAAGTGTATTTTTAACAACTCCCCGATTGCATATGTAGTTTTATGTTGTCACAAAAAGAATTACTTTATACCCTTGCTTTACAGCGCACTCCCAACCTGGGAGATACGTCTGCTAAAAAATTATTACGTGCCGTAGGTTCGGCGGAAGCTATTTTTAAAGAGAAAAAGCACAATTTGCTGAAAGTAGATGGAATTGGCTTCTTTAAGCTGAAAGACCTCAACGAAAACCAACAACTTGGCGAAGCAGAACGAGAACTTCGCTTTATTGAAAAAGAAAATATTCAATACAGTTACTTTCTTGACAATACATACCCAGAACGCCTGAAACATTGTCTGGACGGTCCAATACTATTTTTTCATAGTGGAAATATCGATTTAAAGAACAGAAAAATAATTAGCGTTGTTGGTACCCGAAAAGTTACTACTTACGGAACTGTTTTCTGTCAAAATTTAATTGAAGAATTAGCACCACTTAATCCCGTTATCGTTTCCGGATTTGCCTACGGAGTTGATATTACTGCCCACAAAGCTGCTATGGACAATGGCCTACAGACAATAGCTTGTTTAGCGCACGGACTAAATCAAGTCTACCCAAAAGCACATAAGAAATATGTTGCGAAAGTTGAAGAAAATGGTGGCTTTATCACGGAATTTTGGAGTGATGATCCTTTTGACCGAAACAATTTTTTAAAACGTAATCGAATCATTGCTGGATTATCTGAAGCGACCATCGTGATAGAATCTGCTGAAAAAGGTGGAAGTCTCGTTACCGCAGATATCGCAAATTCTTATAACCGGGAGGTTTTTGCTGTGCCTGGCCGAAGTACTGATAAACAAAGTCAAGGTTGCAACAACTTAATAAAAACTCAACAAGCTCATTTACTTAATAATGCGGCAGACCTCATTTACCAATTAGGCTGGGAATTACAAGAGAAAGACAAAAAAACACAACAAACCCAGCTTTTTGTCGAATTGACCGAGGAAGAAAAGAAAGTCTATCGTTATTTAAAGGAAAAAGACAAAGAGTTACTGGATATTATCGCCATAGAATGTCAAATCCCTACCTTTAAAGTAGCTACTATCTTATTAAATATGGAATTAAAAGGTGTTGTTCGTCCGTTGCCCGGAAAATTGTTTCAGGTGGTTTAATAGCCTACTTTCTCACGAACGCGCTTCAATACTTCATCAGCTACTTTTCCTGCTTTTTCTGCTCCTACTTTTAAAGCTTCATCAATTTCATCTAAATTATTGATGTAGTGATTATACTTAGTGCGTTCTTCAGAAAAGGTTTCGGTTATTAATTCAAAAAGGGCTTGTTTGGCATGACCGTAGCCGTAGCCACCGTTTTCATAGTTGCCGCGCATTTCAGATACTTGCTCAGGTGAGCCTAATAATTTATAAAGTGCAAACACATTACACGTATCTGGATTTTTCGGTTCTTCTAAAGGTGTACTGTCAGTATCAATACTCATTATTTGCTTCCGAAGTTTTTTATCAGGCAAAAAAATGTTAATGAAATTATTGTTTGATTTACTCATCTTAGATCCATCTGTCCCGGGGATAAGCTTAGTATTTTCCTGAATTTTTCCTTCAGGCAGCACAAAGGTCTCACCCATTTTTGCGTGGAAACGGGAAGCAACATCGCGCGTCATTTCAATATGTTGTAATTGGTCTTTTCCAACAGGGACAATTTCGGCATCGTATAATAAAATATCGGCTGCCATCAGCATAGGATACGTAAATAAACCAGCATTTACATCTTCTAAACGGTCAGCTTTATCTTTAAAGGAATGTGCCAAGGTTAAGCGTTGATATGGAAAAAAGCAGCTTAAATACCAAGTGAGTTCTGCGGTTTGCGGCACATCACTTTGTCTATAAAACACTACTCTATCTATGTCTAATCCAAAAGCTAACCAAGTTGCAGCAACACTATATGTATTGTTTCGTAACGTTTCAGCATCTTTTATTTGCGTTAATGAATGCATATCGGCAATAAACAAAAACGATTCATTTTTAGGGTCGTTTGCCATGTCAATAGCTGGCTTTATCGCTCCTAAAATGTTTCCTAAATGTGGTGTTCCTGTGCTTTGTATTCCTGTTAGTATTCTTGACATTGTAAAATTGAATATTTCAGCAAAAGTACTTTAATTTGATGATAATTTCGAAATTAAAAATGACCTTTCTTTTATTGAAAAATATGAAAAGTAGTATAGTCCTCCTATTTTAAATAAGGATGGTTTTACCAATCGTATTCTATTTTCTTGTAAACTTTCTTCGTGCTTTCTTGACCTTTCAAATACTGATTGAATAGGCTTTTTACCCGATACTTCAAAGTTTTCTTTGCTTATAGTAATAGTGGTAAAATCTTCTTCTAGTTCTTTTTCATTTAAGTATATTGAATTGGTTGTACCGTAATTTGGCGGATTTGCTTGAACAGCATCATTTATTGTTAACCCAACTAAAACACTTATTGTTACAATTGCAAAAACCGGAGAACCTGTATAAATTGGCACGTAATTATCATGTGTATCACTCATTCTATGTCCCGATTCAGGAATAGTTATCGCCCCTACTTTTATGGTGTAATTTGATTGGTCTTCATATGCCACAATCCCTGCGTCTCCCCTGTAAAGTCTTCTTAAAAATTTTTTGTTTTTAGATAAGTCATCCGGCTCTTTAATGCCGTATTCAGGTATTTTTAAATTTTGAGGAGTGTTAAAACTACCTTTTGAATTTTCATCTAAATCATATGATCCCAATATTTTATTTAATTTAAAATCAACTACCTGAACTTTTACCTCCTTCTTTGTTTGAACCAATTGAAATAGTAAATCATTTTTAATGTATGAATGTGATTTAATTTCTTTTTTTGAACGTCTTTGTTTGGCAATTTTTGGAAAATCTACTGTGTACGAGCTTATTTTTCTGGTGTTTAAGTCTAAAGCAATAATGTCTGTAATATGATCTGCGCCATCTTCGTCTGTATAATAATCAACCGTTATTATGATTTTATTTTCTGAAACGTATATTTTTTTTGGATTAAGAGACAAGGTTAAAGAACCTTCTTCATTCATTTTAAGAATGTTTATAATAGAATTTTTACTGAATAATTTTTGCGAAAGATACTTTTCTGTCAACACATCATTTTCAGAAATAAATTCAATTTTTTCAAAACCTTTTTTTTCAGAAAAAACATACACTGAAATGGAAGAATCCTCTGTTATTGAAACGGTATAAAATTTATTATTGATCCCGTAATAACCAATGAGCGTTTCTTTTTTATCAAATACATTTTCTATTATGGTTTCTTGAACTTCTGAAGTTGAAAAATCAACATCCATAAAACCTATATTGTCTTTTCTGGCAAAGTATAAACGCAACTTATCTTGTAGATGAATTGCGTCTAAGAAAGAACCTACTTTATTAGGAATATTTGCTTCAACTGTTTTTAAAACCGTTCCATTTTCATTTATTTGATGAGCTTCTATATCGTTTTTATCAACTTTTAAGAAAGAAAAGCCTCCTGTTTTTTCATTAGCCAACGGAACAATGGCTGTTTTACTAGAGAATATTAACGTTCCGTCAATAGGAACTTTAATGTTTTCGGTCTGTGAGTATGTAATTTTAGAGACAAAAAAAAAGAGTAGTACTAGATAGCGCATAAAATAGTTTTGGCAAATGTATACAAATGCGATAATATAAAAAATTAGACCATAGATTGCGGTAAAAATGTAATTTTGAACTTCGTGAAATTTTTAAAATACATCCTAATAGCTTTGTACCGTATCTGGTTTTATATACTAGTTACGGTGCCAATAATTGTTTTGTTTCCTATTTTATTGATAAGCATCTTGCGTGAAAAGTGGTATCCGTTTTTCTTTGCTTTGGCGCGGTTGTGGGCAACTATCATTTTATTTGGCATGGGATTTATACCTAAGATAAAACGCGAAACCAATTACAAAAAAGGACAAAGCTATATGTTCGTGGCCAATCACACTTCGATGGCCGATATTATGTTGATGTTGTACGTTACACGAAACCCATTTGTGTTTGTAGGTAAAAAGGAATTAGCGAAAATCCCTGTATTTGGTTTTTTCTATAAACGCACCTGTATCTTGGTAGACCGAAACAACCCTAAAAGTCGATTGGAAGTTTTTAGAAGGGCACAGAGTAAACTTAACCAAGGCTTAAGTGTTTGTATTTTTCCTGAAGGTGGTGTACCAGATGATCTTTCCTTAATTTTAGATACATTTAAAGATGGTGCTTTTAGATTGGCAATAGAACATCATATTCCTATAGCTCCGATGACTTTTCATGATAACAAGAAAAGATTTTCCTATTCATTCTTTTCTGCCAGTCCTGGAAAAATGAGAGTAAAAGTTCATGATATTCTTCCCACTAAAATTTTAAGTATGGAGGATAAACGCTTATTAAACCATACAACCCATAAAATCATTAAAGACGAGCTTACCCAACCTACTGTATAAAAAAAACCGTCCTATGGCGAAGAACGGTTTTCTTTAATCATGTTTGGAATCACCCAAACCTAACCAACTAAAAAACAGTGTCAATTAAACTTTAAAACTTGACACTAACCTAAAACTTGAAGCTCAACCCGCTGTATAATCCTATGTAGTAAGGTTTAAACTCTACCGATGAGTCTGAATATGGATTAAGCTGGTACTTAAACATAGGTTCAATATTAAACTTTAACCTTTTACTTATTTTGTAATCAAGACCAACACCTATATTGGTAGTAAAACTTACCGAGTTAAGATTGTTTGCCTCCCCCAGTACACTTCTAAAATCACCATCTTCTACAGATATTTCATTATTTCCTAAGAAGAGTGTGCTAAGACCCCCTATCATATTCACCCCAAAGCGATTGTTTAAAAGAGCATATTTTAATTCAAATGGGATTTCATAATAGCTGATGTCTTGTATAATCTGTGCGTTGCCGCCTATAGATTTTGGCGTTATTTGACCAAAACCATCCCCAGGCGTATTCATTTGTAATCCTCCTTTATCAGCCGCAATAACTATAGGGCCGTTGCCGCTGTAGTTTATTGTTTTAAGCCCAAAAGCCTGTGGGCCAGTACCAATATCCACACCGCTCGTTGCATAACCAAGATTTACATTATTAACACCAGAACGCACACTTAATCTGTCTGTAATATTATATGCCAACTGTACTCCATAGCTAATGTTAATATCACCACTTTGCGAATTATCTGCAAACATTGGATCTATAGACGATCCTCCATTTATTGAACTATAATACACAGGCGCTACATTAGGAGCAACATCCCATCTATTTTGAGGTTTGTTACTTTTGGCAACAGCCTCATCTGCTTTTTTAGCATCTTCAATTTCGTCAAAAATTGATTTTTTTTCAGTTTCTTTTACAACCTCATCTTCGTTTTTGACAGTCGCTGTTTCAGTATTGCTTTCTTCGGAAATAACTCTTTCCTTATTAATCAATCCATTATTTTTTTCCTTCTGTTGCTCAGTTAGATTTGAACTGCTTTTTTCAGAAGCGATGGCAGTATTGTTTTTATTTTTTGAGTTATCTTTAGAATTTACAGCATCGTTTTCCGAAGTTACAGCCACAGCATCGCTTTTAGTAATTGCATTATTTTGCTTAGCAACTTCACCTTTCTTTTCAGAAGAAATTTTATTGGTTTTATTTTTTACCTTTTCTTCAGAGGTGTTTTCTACAGCAACTGCTGTTGTATTGGATTTTTGAGAATTGAATTTGTTTTTCTCAGTATTCTTTTTATATGAATTTTGATCCTGCTTTAGGTGATTATCAACTTCTTTATCTGTTGATTTTTCATCAGTTTCTGAAGCAACTTGTGTTTTATTATAAATGGTTTCTTCCGTTTTTGTTTCAGGATTAGTGTTTACGGGCGAGGTAGGTTCTTCAATAACCACTTCATTATTGGTTTCTTCAGTATTAAAAACTGAATTCCCAATGGTAAACAACAACGCCAATAAAGCAGCTACACCGCCCAGTTTCCACCAAAGCGGAATTACTTTTCGGTCTTTTTTCTTCTCTTGTAATTCTGCTTGAATATTATCCCAAACGTGTGGAGGTGGAGTCGTTTCAAGGTCTTTGAAACGCTCTTTAAAAAGCTCGTCTATGTGCTTTTTGTTTTTCATGAGGGGAGTTCTACTTTTATATACGTTATTTTATGGTTTGTAGTTGTCGATTTTAGTTTTTAATATACCTCTTGCTCTTGCTAGATTAGATTTAGACGTGCCATCGCTGATTCCTAACATTTCGGCTATTTCTTTATGCGAATAATCGTCCAAAACATATAGGGTAAACACTAACCGATACTGATCTGGAAGCTCTTGAATAATTTTCAATAGAAAATCCAAGGGAACCGTTTCTGTGTCTACAGTCACATCATCTTCCTGTTCAATTTGTGCTTCATCTTCAATATTGTAAACACGTTGTTTACGATATTTTTGAAGTACAGTATTGACAGTTATACGTTTAATCCAACCTTCAAAAGAACCTTTGCCCTTATACTGCTCGATTTTTTTAAAAATGGTAAGAAATGCGTCTTGTAAATTGTCTTCAGCTTCGGTCCTATTGGGCGAATACCGTAAACAAATGGAAAACAAGATACCGGAATAGCGTTTATACAATGCTCCCTGTGCCTTACTGTCCTGCTTCTTACATTTTAGTATGAGCTCGTCTAAAGTCAAATTGCGGTACCGTGGTTATTGATGGTTATTACTTACTTACAGTGCAAACGATACTAATAATCAAGGCCCTACATACTGTAGATACCCTAATTTACAAAAGGTTGCGTGCAGAATGTACCTTTTTATTCTTTAAGGGTATTTATAGCGTCTTTAATTTTAGTTTCTAATTCTTCCATAAGCTCTGGATTATCTAAAAGAAGTGTCTTAACTGCATCACGACCTTGCCCTAGTTTAGTTTCGTCGTAACTATACCAAGAACCACTTTTCTTGATGATTTCAAAATCTACCCCCAAATCGACAACCTCGCCTACTTTAGAGATTCCTTTCCCGTACATAATGTCAAACTCAGCGGTCTTAAAAGGTGGTGCTACTTTATTCTTCACCACTTTTACACGGGTTTTATTCCCTTGTACGTCACTGTTTGAGTCTTTAATTTGCGTAGAACGACGAATATCAAGCCTAACAGAGCAATAGAATTTAAGAGCGTTACCACCGGTTGTTGTTTCTGGGTTGCCGAACATCACTCCAATTTTTTCACGTAGTTGGTTAATAAAGATAACTGTACATTGAGTCTTGCTAATAGAACCGGTAAGTTTACGCAAGGCTTGTGACATTAACCGAGCGTGAAGTCCCATTTTGCTGTCTCCCATTTCACCTTCAATTTCACTTTTCGGTGTTAATGCCGCTACAGAATCGACTACAATAATATCGATAGCTCCACTTCTAATCAAGTTATCGGTAACTTCTAAGGCTTGCTCACCATTATCTGGTTGCGAAATAATCAAATTTTCAATATCAACCCCTAATTTTTCGGCATAATAGCGATCAAAAGCGTGTTCTGCGTCAATAAAAGCGGCGATACCTCCTTTTTTTTGTGCTTCAGCAATAGCATGTAAAGTTAACGTAGTTTTACCTGAAGATTCTGGACCGTAAATTTCAACTACTCTTCCTCTTGGATATCCTCCTACACCTAATGCTACATCAAGTCCTAATGACCCTGTTGGGATTACGTCTACTTCTTGTACTGCGGCATCTCCCATTTTCATAACCGTACCTTTTCCGTAAGTTTTATCCATTTTATCTAGTGTAAGCTTTAACGCTTTTAATTTTGCTTCTTTTTCTTTGCTCATAGTGTGTATTTTAGCTGTAAATAAGTCAGTAGGCTAAGGTACTATTTCTTTGCTTTTACTACAAAAGGAAAAACCCTGAAACTAGTTTTTTTGTTAACAGGGTTGAAATGAAAGAATTCTGTAATGAATTAAAACTTCGGAACCTTAAATTGAATCAATATTTAATAAATTTTTGTGTGGTAGAAGCTCCTTTATCATCTTCTACATTGATAAAATACACCCCTGAAGACAAACTAGAAACATCTATTGAGGTTTCATTTTCAATTTGAATGTTTTTTGAAGCCACCACTTTTCCTTGAACTGTATAAATAGTCAGCTTTAGTTTTGAACTTTCAAACCTCGGACTCTTCAAAATCAACTTGTCTTGTACCGGGTTGGGATAGATGGAAAAAGATAGCTCATTAAAATTTTCTGTCGATAAATACTCTATACAATCAACCAATTCTATGGAACTGTTAGTAATACTATCATAAATATAAATTACCTCGACAATTTCACATATTTCTACAAAATCAGCATGATAGCGCTCAAATGTAACAGCATTGCTATTTGCAAAGTTTTGAAGTATCGTGTTGTAGGCTTGCTCAATATCACTCATTTCTTGATTGTCACATTCTCCAGAAGTTAAGCTAAAATCATCACAGAGAATGTAAAAATCTCCAAAAAATTCGTCTCCATTAAAAACCACTGTTGAATTTACTTCCCCACAAACAATACTGTTAAAACTCCCATCTGTTTGAAAAGTGATTTCCGTTTCTTTGGCAATGCTATAAGGAACTGAATAAGATGTTCCTTTATCACTTAAACCGGTTAAATGCCAATGATCCAAGTAATTTTCAAAAATATACCCATCTGTATCTATACTATGTGGCGTATTATATAACTGTACAATATCTCCATCTGCATTGGTCAAGGTGAGTATTTTATAGTCCCAATAGTTTTGTTCGTCAACAATTTCATATTCAAAGGTATCGGTAGTCGCATCTTGAAAAAAGCTGATATACAGATCCCTAAATTCATTATTGTCTGTTTCATCACAAGTTTCCAAAGCCGGTGAAAAGTCAGTGATTTCAAAGGTAGATTGACCTTGATAATTAATATTGAAATTTAAAGATCCTGCGCAGCACATATCAGTTAAAGAAGAAGTCCCGTCAAACGTAGCCTGTATTTCCATACTTGGGTTTTTAGGCGCTTCAGTGGTAACACTATTTAACGTAATGCTATTTGCATACCAAGTATGTTCAGAAAGTTCAGGGTCTTGGCAAAAAACAGTTGTAACGGTCAATAAGCAAATTAAAAAAAGTAATTTTTTCACCATAAAAAATGTTGTTCAGTTAGTAAATAAGGGAAGTCTCTACTAAAATACAAAAAATCACGAACATCATTCTTTTATTGTCAAAAACAAAGGGTTTGTTTATTTTTGCCGTATTATTTTTTAATCATTCTTTTCACTCAAAAAAAGTATAGCATGCAACTGTACAACACCTTAAGTGCAAAAGAGCGGGCCGATTTATTGGAAAAAGCAGGTGAAGACCGCTTGACCCTCTCTTTTTATCAATATGCCAAGATTGGCAATCCAGAACTTTTCAGAAATCATTTGTTTATCGCTTGGGACGAATTAGATGTTCTAGGCCGTATTTATGTGGCTCACGAAGGCATTAATGCCCAACTTTCAGTACCTGCCAAGAACTTCGGAAATTTTAAAGAATTTATCGACGATATCTATTTCTTGAATGGCGTTCGATTGAATATCGCTATTGAGCACGATTTGAAATCTTTCTTAAAACTGAAAGTAAAAGTGCGACCAAAAATCGTGGCAGATGGCTTAAACGATGAAACATTTGACGTAACCAACAAAGGCGTTCACGTAGATGCTGAAAACTTCAACAAGCTTATCGATGACCCCAACACGGTTTTAGTTGATATGCGGAATCATTATGAGAGTGAAATTGGTCACTTTCAAGGAGCCGTAACACCCGATGTGGATACGTTTCGCGATTCGCTGGATATTATTGAAGCCGATTTAAAAGACCACAAAGAAGATAAAAAACTAGTAATGTATTGCACCGGCGGAATCCGTTGCGAAAAAGCCAGTGCTTATTACAAACACAAAGGGTTTAAAAATGTATATCAACTAGAAGGCGGCATCATTGAGTACGCTCGTCAAGTGGAAAACAAAGGATTGGACAATAAATTTATTGGTAAAAACTTTGTGTTCGATCACCGTCGAGGGGAACGAATTACCGAAGACGTAATCGCCAATTGCCATCAGTGTGGCAAACCTTGCGACACCCATGTAAACTGTGCTAACGAAGCTTGTCACTTACTATTTATCCAATGCGAAGAGTGTTCCGAAGCTATGGAAACCTGTTGTAGTACTGAGTGTAAAGAGATTATTCAACTTCCGTATGAGGAACAAAAAAGACTTCGAAAAGGCATCCCTAACAGCAATAAAATCTTTAAAAAAGGGCGTTCAGAAAAACTAAAGTTTAAGAAGTAGGTTCTTCAATTATTGGTATCTTTACTTTTCAAGAGAATGTTTAATCTTCGTCTCGTTTTCTTTTGAAAATGAGCTATATATATACAATATGGGCTGTACAAGCTGTGCCACAGGCGCCAATGGACAGCCAAAGGGATGCAAAAACAATGGAACTTGCGGTACCGATGGCTGTAATAAATTAACGGTGTTCGATTGGCTTTCCAATATGTCACTTCCTGCCGATATGGAACCTTTTAAAGGAGTGGAAGTACGTTTTAAAAATGGACGGAAACACTTTTACCACAATAACGAAAATCTTACCCTTAGTATGGGCGACGTGGTCGCCACCGAAGCGTCCCCAGGTCATGACATTGGTATTGTTACGCTAACCGGCGAACTGGTTCGTGTACAAATGAAGAAGAAAAATGAGCGCATGGATATGGATGCGCTTCCAAAAATATACCGAAAAGCTTCACAAAAAGATATTGATAAATGGCAAAGCTGCCGTGATAAAGAGCCCAGTATTCAAAAGCAATCACGTGAAATTGCTATACGCTTAGGTTTAAAGATGAAAATAAGCGACATTGAATACCAAGGTGATGGCTCAAAAGCTATTTTCTATTATACTGCCGAAGAGCGCGTAGATTTCAGACAATTAATTAAAGAATTTGCCCGTACGTTCAATACCCGTATTGAAATGAAACAAGTTGGTTTCCGTCAGGAAGCAGCACGTTTAGGCGGTATTGGCTCATGTGGTCGTGAATTATGTTGTTCCACTTGGTTAACCGATTTTAGATCGGTAACCACCTCAGCAGCTCGATACCAACAACTGTCATTAAATCCATTAAAACTGGCCGGACAATGTGGCAAACTGAAATGTTGTCTCAATTACGAATTAGACACCTATTTGGAAGCGTTAAAAGAATTTCCTAAAAACGATGTTAAACTTCAAACTGAAAAAGGACCAGCTATTTGTCAGAAAATCGACATTTTTAAAGGGCTGATGTGGTTTTCGTATGTTAAAGAAGGGATGAACTGGTTAGAGCTTTCCGTAGAAAACGTAAATAAAATTGTTGCACTGAATAAAAAAGGCACTAAAGTTGCGAGTCTTGAAGAGTACGTTGTTGAGGTTCAGGAATCAAAAAAAGAACTGTTCAGCAATGTAGTGGGGCAAGATAGTTTAACGCGTTTTGATAAACCTAAAGGCAAAAAACGAAACAAACGTCGTAAAGGCCGTAACAAAAATAGAAAGCGAAGTAAAAATAGAAATTCAAAAAAGAATGCGTAATCTTTTTTTAGTTGCAGTAGCGGGCTTATTAGCCTCTTGCAATACCGATGCTGTTATGAGCGATACTCACTCGTTGCCTAATTATTGGGATAAAAACGATACCATTGCATTTTCCATTCCGCAGTTAGACTCGTTAAAACAATACAATGTTTTTTTACACCTTCGGAATACGAATGATTATCGTTTTAATAATCTTTTTTTAATTGTTTCGATGGAATTTCCGCATGGAAAGACCATTCAAGACACATTAGAGTACAGAATGGCCAAACCTGATGGCACATGGCTGGGGGAGGGCATTGGAAGTTTAAAAGAAAGCAAACTTTGGTTTAAAGAAGATGTTACTTTCCCAGAGGAAGGAACATATCAACTTCGCATCATGCAAGCCGTACGCAATAACGGCGATGTTGAGGGCGTTACCAAACTAGAAGGCATTACAGATGTTGGCTTTAGTATAGAAGAAGCATCGCAACAACAATAACATGGCAAAACAAAAAGCTAAAAAATCGGCCGCGAAAAAAAAGCCGAAAAAACAACAAGACGATACTGGAAGGCACATTAAAACCTTTTGGAAAATATTTGGTATTGGTATAGGGTTGATCATCCTGGTTTTCCTTTTTGCTTCTTGGGGATTCTTCGGAAGTCTACCCGATGAAACAAGCCTTGAAAACCCAGAAAAGAACCTTGCAACCGAAATTATTTCAACAGATGGTAAAACCTTAGGTAAGTTTTACAAGGAAAACCGAACCCCTGTTAAGTACGAAGAGTTACCAGACCATTTGGTAAACGCCCTAATTGCAACCGAAGATGTGCGCTACTATGACCATTCTGGTATTGATGCCAAAGGAACCGTTCGTGCAGCCGTATTTTTAGGATCTAGAGGTGGTGCCAGTACTATCTCGCAGCAATTAGCGAAGCTATTTTTTACTGAACAGGTTTCAGATAACAAACTAGAGCGAGGCCTTCAAAAGATAAAGGAGTGGGTTATTGCCACCCGTTTGGAGCGTCGTTACACAAAAGAGGAAATATTGACCATGTATTTTAACGAATACGATTTCCTTAATCAAGCCGTAGGTATTGAGTCTGCTGCTAGTATTTATTTTGACAAAAGCCCATCAGAACTTACCACTGCCGAATCTGCCATGTTGGTCGGGATGTTCAAAAACTCATCTTTATACAACCCTTTGCGCAATCCAGTAGGTGTAAAAAACCGAAGAAATGTGGTTCTCGCTCAAATGGAGAAGTATGATTTTATTACTGAAAGTGTAAAAGATTCGCTGCAAGCATTACCACTTGAAATAAAGTATACACCACAAGGCCATGATGAAGGCATTGCCACGTATTTCAGAGAATATGCCCGTGCTTTTATGGCAGACTGGATTAAGGAAAATCCAAAAACAGATGGCTCTCAGTACAATATTTACAGTGATGGTTTAAAAGTGTATACCACGATAGATTCTAAAATGCAGGAATATGCTGAAGAAGCGGTCGATATGCATATGAAAAACCTTCAGAAAGAATTTGACAGCCAGAACGAAAAAAATAAAACTGCACCTTTTAGAGATATTACTGAAGAAGAAACCGAGCAAATTATGAAATCGGCCATGCGTCGAAGCGACCGTTGGCGTGAAATGGAGCAACAAGGAAAAAGCAAAGAAGATATTATCGCTAGTTTTAAAAAGAAAACCCAGATGCGAATCTTTTCTTGGACAGCCGAAAACAATGCAATCGATACCACAATGACCCCTATGGATTCCATTCGGTATTACAAACGTTTTCTACGTTCTTCTTTAATGTCCATGACACCGCAAACAGGAGAAGTAAAAGCTTGGGTGGGTGGTGTTAACTACAAGCATTTTAAATATGATATGGTGAAGACCGGTCATCGTCAAATAGGTTCTACCTTTAAGCCTTTTGTATATGCTACCGCAATAGACCAAATGCATATGTCGCCTTGCGATACACTACCAAACACACAATACACTATTGAAGCCGGAAAGTATGGCTTATTAAAACCTTGGACACCCAGAAATTCAGGAGGGGATTACGGCGGCATGGTTAGCTTAAAAGAAGCCTTGGCTCGTTCCATCAACACCGTTACAGCCCGTTTAATAGACCGTGTTGGACCAAGACCCGTGATCGAATTGATTTCAAAAATGGGTGTAGAAACTAAAGATATGCCCGCTGCACCATCCATTGCTCTGGGTACACCAGATGTTTCTCTTTATGAAATGGTTGGTGCTTATAGTGTTTTTGCCAATGAAGGTGTTTATGTAAAACCAACACTTATTCAACGAATTGAAGATAAAAATGGAACTGTTTTGTTTCAAAATGTTCCTGAAACTAAAGATGTTATCAGTGATGAAACTGCCTATGTAACAGTAAGTTTAATGCAGGGAGTAGTACAATCTGGTTCTGGTAGTAGGTTACGCGGCACTTGGCGCGGTGGCCATATGTACAAGAATGTCATTACAGGATATCCATACGATTTTAAAAACCCTATTGCCGGTAAAACTGGAACCACGCAAAATAACAGTGATGGTTGGTTTATGGGCATGGTGCCAAATTTAGTGACCGGCGTTTGGGTTGGTGGTGAAGATAGAGCTGTTCATTTTAGAAATACTTCATACGGGCAAGGAGCTACTATGGCGTTACCTATCTGGGCCATTTATATGAAAAAATGTTTAGCCGATGAAGAGTTAAATGTCTCTGATGAGAACTTTAAACGTCCTTCCCGCTTATCGATTGAAACAGATTGTTCACAATGGAAAGAGGATAACCAAAACACTGAAGATGTCCCCGATGAATTTGACTTCTAGATAAGTTTAAAAAGAATCAAAACCGTTTCAGAACTTGAAACGGTTTTTTTATTTCTAAAAATGGCACTTGCTTCCGAAGGGTTTCTGAAGCAAATTTTGTAATTTTCTGAAAAATTAAAATAATGATCAATAAAACGGTTTCAAACGTTGAAAAAGCTTGTGAAGGCATTAAAGACAGCATGACGTTGATGCTCGGAGGTTTCGGTTTAAGCGGGATTCCTGAGAATGCTATAAATGAATTAGTAAAACGAAACGTTCAAGATGTAACCTGTATATCAAATAATGCAGGAGTAGATGATTTTGGATTGGGCTTGTTATTAAGAAAACATCAGATTAAAAAAATGGTTTCATCCTATGTTGGTGAAAACAAAGAATTTGAACGTCAAATGTTAAGTGGCGAAATGGAAGTGGAATTAATTCCGCAAGGAACACTGGCGCAACGTTGTCAAGCCGCACAAAGTGGTATTCCGGCATTTTTTACGCCTGCTGGTTATGGAACCGAAGTTGCCGAAGGAAAAGAAACCCGCGAATTTGATGGCAAAATGTATGTCATGGAACGTGCTTTTAAAGCCGATTTTGCTTTTATAAAAGCTTGGAAAGGTGATGAAGCAGGGAACCTTATTTTTAAAGGAACTGCTAGAAACTTCAATGCAAATATGTGTGGCGCCGCCAAAATAACGGTTGCTGAAGTTGAAGAATTAGTTCCAGCTGGAGAATTAGACCCTAATCAAATACACATTCCAGGAATATTTGTACAGCGCATTTTCCAAGGAAAAGATTATGAAAAAAGAATTGAACAACGAACCGTAAGACCTAAGAAATAATGTCATTATCTAAAGAACAAATAGCACAGCGCATCGCGAAAGAAGTTAAAGACGGGTACTACGTAAACCTTGGTATTGGTATTCCTACCTTGGTTGCCAATTTTGTACGGGACGATATACAAGTAGAATTTCAAAGTGAAAATGGTATTTTAGGAATGGGGCCTTTCCCTTTTGAAGGCGAAGAAGACCCAGATCTAATTAATGCAGGTAAACAAACCATTACAGCCTTGCCAGGAGCATCTTTTTTCGACTCTGCGATGAGCTTTTCCATGATTCGTGGTCAGCATGTAGATTTAACCATTTTAGGTTCTATGGAAGTAGCGCAAAACGGAAATATTGCCAACTGGAAAATACCTGGAAAAATGGTTAAAGGAATGGGGGGTGCCATGGATTTAGTTGCTTCTGCAGAAAATATTATCGTTGCGATGATGCATACGAACCGTGCAGGAAACTCAAAACTATTAAAAGAATGTACTTTGCCCCTTACAGGTGTGGAATGTGTACGAAAAATTGTCACTAATCTTGCTGTTCTTGAAGTAAAAGACAATGCATTCCATTTATTGGAACGTGCTCCAGGTGTAAGTATAGACGAAATTAAGGAAGCAACTGAAGGCGATTTAATAGTAAATGGTGATATTCCTGAGATGAAATTTTAAAAAAATCTTCTATTACTAAAAATTTGACCGGTGTATAAACATCGGTCTTTTTTTAGTATAAAAATAAGATATTTCCTACTTAAGAATTCAAAATGTTAAAATTTTAAGCTTTTTATCGAATTAATATGTTTTTAATCGATTAAATACGATTTCTTTTTCATATTAGCTATCCCAAATTTGAACAACTAACTAAAAGCTTACTTATGAAAAATTTAATTAACTCCCTTAAGAACACATTTTCATTACTTAAAAATGTGCTCTATGTAGCAAAGAAGGTTTTCTTGCTCATGTAATACTACCAATTGGTAGTTACGGGCTACATAACTTTGCCCCGAATCTGCAATGATTCAAATATTAAACCCGTTCTTTGTGAGGTTAGAACGGGTTTTTTTATTTTTTTCGCTTAAATGCCTTTCGGAATAGCATCAATAAGCTTTTGTGTGTATTCTTTTTGTGGGTTTGCGTAAATTTCATCTGCATCGCCTATTTCTTCTATTTTTCCTTCATTCATTACTAATAATTGATCCGCCATATACTTTACAACCGCTAAATCATGAGAAATAAAAAGGTACGTAAAGCTGAAATCATCTTTCAGCTCATTCAACAAATTTAAAACCTGTGCTTGTACTGAAATATCCAATGCAGAAACCGACTCGTCACAAATAACCAATTTAGGCTCTAAAGCGATCGTCCGGGCAATACCCACACGTTGCCGCTGCCCACCAGAAAGTTCGTGCGGATATCTATAATAATATGACTCATCTAACCCGACTCGGCTTAATAATTTTTTTGCCTTTTCTTGACGTTCCTTTTTTGATGTACCTATGCCGTGTACTTTCATCGGTTCTATTATAGATTCACCAATTAAAATACGTGGGTTTAAAGACGAATAAGGGTCTTGAAAGATAAGCTGTATCTCTTTGCGTAGTTTTCGTATTTCAGAAGCTTTTAATTGTGTTAACTCTTTCCCGCGATATAAAATATGCCCTTTTGTGGCTTTTTCCAGCTGCAAAATAGTTTTACCCAACGTTGATTTCCCGCAACCGGACTCACCTACCAAGCCCATGGTTTCACCTTCAAAAATGGCAAAGCTTACATCGTTCACAGCTTTCACACTTTGGTTTGGTTTAAAAAAACCACCATTACTGTAATATTCTTTTTCGAGGTTTTTTACTTCGAGCAAAGGTGTTTGTGTATATATTTTTTTATGTTTTTTCGCACGAGATTGGGATGTTTCAACTATTGGCACAAAGCTGCTATCTGCAATAGAAGCAATGGTAGGTAGCTTTTCCAGTCGCTTTTCCAAAGTTGGGCGTGAAGCCAATAAGGCTTTAGTGTATTCATCTTTTGGGTTTTTGAATATCTCGATTACGGTGCCCGTTTCTACAATATCACCTTTATACATAACAACAACTCGGTCTGCAATCTCAGAAACCAATGCTAAGTCGTGGGATATAAAAAGTAAGCTCATTCCTGTTTCTTGCTGCAAATCTTTCAACAACAGCAATATTTCTTTTTGAACAGTAACATCCAGTGCTGTTGTAGGCTCATCGGCAATCAACAATTTAGGTTTACAAGCAATAGCCATAGCGATCATAACGCGTTGCATTTGCCCTCCGCTTATTTGGTGAGGATACCTATTATAAATTTCTTTAGGTTGTGGGAGCTTGACTTTTTCAAACAGTGAAAGGGTTTCTTTTTTTCCTTCGGAAGCTGAGTAATTTAAATGATGTTGTAAAATTTCTGAAACTTGAAAACCGCATGTTAAGGAAGGATTTAATGCGCTCATGGGTTCTTGGAAAATCATGGCGATTTCTTTTCCCCGAACCTTCCGAAACTCTTTAGCTCCTATTTCTAAAATATTTTTATCCTGAAAGAGAACTTCACCTTTTATATGCGTTTGTTTTTCGGGCAATAAACCCATTATCGACATTGCTGTGACCGATTTTCCAGAACCAGATTCGCCTACAACGCCAACGATCTCATTTTTCCTAATTGAAAAAGAAATATCATGGATTACCTCTACTAAATTGGGGTTTTTTCCACTTTTTCGTTTGGCAGGTCCAAAGGAAATGGAAAGATTGGTGATTGAAAGAAGTAAATCGTTGTTCATTGATTCAAATGTACCAATTTTAACTTTATTTCTAATTTTTTCTTATCCTACATAAACAGTAGGGTTTACAGATTTTACCTACAAATTTTAACATTTACAGCCGTGTAGTTTATCGATTAAATTTTGATTTTAATAATATTTTGGGTTAATTCGTGTCAGTTTTTTAACAATTAGCCTGTTTTATTACTATTTATGACGAAAAAGTACATTTTTTATAAAACTGCAAATATCTTTAATTCTGTTAAAGACGTGAAGCGTACTATAAAGCAACCACCACGTCTATTTAATACCTCATACTTTTCGCAAAATACGCTTCAGCTTTATCCCTTTTTTCCTCTTTTTCTCTCTTTACCTCTATTTCAACATTCGATATTTCCTATAAAATTTTTGTACCACTCTTTTTGGTCAAAGTCTAAGATTACTTACGAGAAAACATAGTAAAACGTATTGCCCCACAATACGGTATCCCCACAAATATTTAAAATAACAAACCTAATTATTAACCCTTAATATTCACTAATTATGAGAAACAATTATAAAGACCTTGCCGTGGCAACGTCATTATTATTAGCTTCAGTTATTGGTTTTATACAGAAAAACTTCAAAGTACCATAAAGCCACTACACGTTTTTCAATCTAAGCAAACCTTTTTTATAACATTTTAAAATCTCAATCCCTATGAAATTTCAGTACTTCCTAAACAGAAGCGTATTTACATTTGCGCTACTTTTAACTGCAGGAATGGCTTTTTCACAAACACAAAGTCAATTACAACAAATTACAAGTCGTTACGACTTACAGAACTTATCCCAACTTGAAAAAAGATTGGATAGTAAGAACAAACAACAAAAGCAAGAAGTTTTAGCTTTAGCTCAGCAAAGAAATATAGAAACCAAAATTACATTACCTGATGGAGGTTTTGCTGAACTTCAGTACTTTGCCGATGATGGAAGTCCTATTTACTATAGAACTTTTAATGCTAATGCCGCAGTTTCAACAAGAGCTAATTTTCTGAACTCTGGCGGTGGCTTAGGCTTAAACCTTGATGGACAAAATATGATTGCCTACGTTTGGGATGGCGGTCATGCTAGAGTAACACACCAAGAGTACGATGGCCCTGGAGGCAACAATCGTGTAAGTGTGGAGGACGCATCATCTGAAGGTGGCACACAACTTAACTTTCACGCTGCCCACGTTACAGGAACAATCACTGCCTCTGGTGTTCAAGCTAGTGCAAAAGGAATGTCTCCACAATCTAAAGTTAGAGGGTATATGTGGAACAACGATATTGCTGAAGCAACGGCTGCAGCCTCAAACGGAATGCTTCTTTCAAATCATAGTTATGGGTTCCGATCTGATTTAGTTCCGGATTATTATTTTGGTGCTTATATAACTGAATCTCGTGATTGGGATGAAGTGATGTATAACGCTCCGTATTACCTAATGGTAGTAGCTGCTGGTAACGACGGAAACACAAATTATAACGGCTCTCCTTTAAATGGAAATTCTGCATATGATAAATTAACAGGGCATTCCACTTCAAAAAACAACTTAGTAGTTGCTAATGCGCAAGATGCTAATATAGACTCTAATGGTAATTTAGTAAGTGTTTCTATTAATAGCTCTAGTAGTGAAGGACCAACAGACGACTTAAGAATTAAACCAGATATCACTGGAAATGGTACTTCAGTTTATTCTACCTATGAAAATAGTGATACTGCCTACGCAAGTATAACTGGAACCTCAATGGCGTCTCCTAACGTTACAGGAACTCTTTTACTGTTGCAACAGCATCACAACGATTTAAATGGAAACTTTATGCGTGCCTCTACATTAAAAGGTTTAGCAATGCATACAGCTGATGATGCAGGACCTTCTGGGCCTGATGCCGTATATGGTTGGGGACTGTTAAACGCAAAACGTGCTGCTGAAGCAATTAATGATGAAGGTGCTAATTCTATTATTGATGAATTAACCTTAAACTCTGGAGAAACCTATACTATTACAGTAGAAGCTGATGGAGTGAATGATTTATTAGCCTCTATATCTTGGACAGATTTACCAGGAACTGCAACAACACAGACAAACTCTTCAACACCTAGACTAGTGAACGATCTAGACATTAGAGTTACAAAAAGCGGTTCAACTTTTATGCCTTACAAACTTACCTCTATAACAAGTAATGGAACGGGTGATAATAACGTAGATCCTTATGAAAGAGTTGATGTTACAAATGCTACAGGAACTTATACAATTACAGTAACTAATAAAGGCAATTTAAGTGGCGGAAGTCAAAACTTTAGCTTGATTGTAACTGGAGTTACTGAAGAAAGTGTTGTTTGTGAAGCTACTACACCTGAAAACCTAGATGTTTCAGGCGTAGGTTCTAATTCTGCAATTGTGAGCTGGGATGCAGTATCTGGCGCAACCTATGAGGTAAGATACCTTGAAGACGGCACTAGCTCTTGGACAACACAAGCAGCTTCTGGAGTTTCAGCAACTTTAAGCGGATTGTCCCCTGAAACAGCTTATGAGGTTCAAGTTCGTAGTAAATGTAATGATGGGAGTACCTCAAACTACTCGTCTTCAGTAAACTTTACAACTTCAGAAGTACAGCTTAATTATTGTGACTCACAAGGAAATAATGTAAGTGATGAATATATTGGTCAAGTTGAGATAGGATCAATTGACAACACCTCTGGTTCTGGTAATGGTTATTCAGATTTCACAAACCTAAGTACAGATTTAGCTAAAAACAGTTCAGCTACTATTACTGTAACACCTGTATGGACCGGAACAGTATATTCTGAAGGATATTCGGCTTGGATAGATTATAATCAAGATGGAGATTTTACAGATAGTGGAGAGCAAGTATGGACAAGGGCTGCTTCAACAACAACACCTGTTAGCGGAACTTTCACAGTACCATCCTCTGCGTTAAGTGGAAACACAAGAATGCGAATTTCAATGAAGTATAATGGCATTCCTTCCTCTTGTGAAACATTTACTTATGGAGAAGTTGAAGACTATACAGTAAACATTACTGGAGGTGGCGCCGATACTCAGGCACCTTCTGCTCCAACAAGTTTAGCATCTTCAAATGTTACACAAACATCGTTAACATTAAGCTGGAATGCATCAACTGATAACGTTGGCGTTACTGGCTATGAAGTTTTCCAAGGAAGCACAAGCTTAGGAAATGTAACTGAAACATCAACAAATATCACTGGACTTTCTCCTGCAACTAGTTATACATTTAAAGTTAGAGCTTTTGATGATGCAGGAAATAATTCAGCAGATAGTAATACCGTTACTGTTTCTACTCTATCGAACAATGTTGAGTATTGTGATTCACAAGGAAACAACTCGTCATACGAGTGGGTTGATTTAGTTAGGCTTAATAACTTAAATAATGTTACCGGAAATGATGGTGGATATGCTGATTATACAAACCTATCTGCCAATGTTCCTTACGGTTCTAATACCATTTATATTAGTGCTGGTTTCTCTAGCTCTAGCTATACTGAATATTGGAAAATCTGGATTGATTACGATCAAGATGGAACGTTTGAAAGTAACGAGGTAATTGCAAGTGGTTCTTCTAGTAGCAGTGCAACTTTAAGTGCTACTTTCTCAGTACCTACTTCAGCAATTTCTGGGCAAACTAGAATGCGTGTTTCCATGAAATATAATAGTGCGCAAACTGCTTGCGAATCATTTACATATGGAGAAGTAGAGGACTATACTGTAAATATTGGACAAACAGCCAATACTGTTAATAGTGAAGGAGAGAATCAACCTCTAGGTACTTCTGAGGCAGCATTTGGAATTAATATTTACCCAAATCCAGCAAAAAACATTTTAAATGTTGAATTACTGGATAACAGACAAGCAACGTATAAAATATATAACGTACTTGGCCAACAAGTATTAAACGGTTCTATAAACAGAACTGCAACCATCAACGTTGACACACTTTCTAACGGTCTGTATCTTGTTAAGATCAATGACGGACAGAAAGAACTGGTAGAACGATTTATTAAAGAGTAGAGTTTAATTAGTTAGTTTATTTCTTATACCAGAATGAAGAAAACCCCCACTCAATTAAGAGTGGGGGTTTTTGTATTTTACAAGATTACTTTAAACCGACAGAACCTCATCTTCATCTAAAAGTTCTTCATTCCGAAGTTTTAGGAAGATTTGCGCAACGGTAATGGTATCTTTTTCACAATAGATGATGATACGATCTATATCATTTTCTTCATAATATACATCTCGTACATCACTGCCATCTATATCATCTTTTGGCGAAGGAATTCCCAATACATGTGCCATTAACTTTAAGGATGTAAAAGTCTTATAATCGCCAAATTTCCATAGCTCTAAGGTATCCAAATGCGGAACTTCCCAAGGTTTTTTTCCGAAAAGGTTTAATTTAAATGGCAAGCTTATTCCGTGGATAATCATTCTTCGGGCGATGAAGGGAAAATCGAATTCTTTTCCGTTGTGGGCACACAGTACGTGGTGGGGTTTATTAAAATGGGTTTGTAATAGGCTTTTAAACTCCCGCAATATTTTTATTTCCTCTCCATGGAAACTCGTCACCCGAAAGTTTCGGATGTCGCCTTTCATTTTAAAATATCCTACCGAAATACAAACAATTTTCCCAAACTCTGCCCAAATACCAGCTCTATCATAAAACTCTTTTGGAGTAAATTCATCTTTACGTTGATACTGTGTTTTTTGTTCCCATAACAGTTTAGCTGTATCATCTAGACTATTATAATCTTTGTGTTGAGGCACCGTTTCAATATCCAGAAACAATACGTGCTCCGGGTTTATACGTGTAAGCATACTTTTGAAATTTTACAATCGGGGAGAATTTAAAACTACAAAAAAATTACTAATTCGCACCTAGCATACTATACGCTTCTTCCATATACGTATAAAAATCCTTGCTGAAAGGATCGTCACCCTTTTTACCACGGTGATGCCCTAACCGAACAATTATAACGTCATCTTCAGGAATTACAATCACATACTGCCCTAAAATACCGCGCATGGCAAATACTTCTTTCCCATTATGATTATTTAACCAAAATCCATAACCATACTCTGGACTTTCCTTAAATCGAGGCCTTATGGATTTAGCCACAAAAGCAGAATCCAATAGTTGTTTCCCGTTCCATTTTCCGAAGTCTTTGTATAACTTTCCAAAACGTGCAAAATCACGGGCGTTGGAGCCAATACAACAATATGCTTTCACCAAACGATGATCTTCATCATCCACTTGCCACAAAGCTGGGTTTTCAGCACCCATTGGTTCCCAAAAGCTTTCCCGTAAATATGAAGATAAATTCATACTAGTAGATTGAATAGCCTTCTGAATTACCATTGCCAACAATTGAGTATTCCCACTTAAATATTTATACTTTTCCCCTGGATTTTCTACCACTTTTAGGTTGAGGATGGTTTCGGCTAGATTATCATCATAATAAGCACGAGCCGTGATCCCGAATGGGTTTTTGTATGATTCGTCCCAATTTAGGCCAGACGCCATAGAAGAAAGATCTCCCACTGTTAAATTAGTGTTTTTAAATTCAGGATAAAAGTCGCTAACAGGTTGGTCTAAACTTTTAATGTACCCATCGTCAATTGCTTTGCCCAGTAAGGCAGAAACCACACTTTTTACCATGGAAAACGAATTGGTTTGTGAGGTTTCGCTATAACCTTCAGCATACTTTTCATACCAAATACTGTCGTTTTTAATGATTAAAAATGCTATCGTCCCCAATTCTTCATTTGTTTTGGTAAGTGTTTCAGTTGGCCCTACAGTATTGTAATTTTCGGCTTTGGGCCAAGGTTGTGGATTACTACTTGCTGAGATAGTTTCACTTTCAAAATACTTGAAATCATCTATAAAAGCCGTGGTATGACCAGTAAAATAAACCACGCGGATGCCTTTTAATACGTAATTGTAATCGGTTAGGTATAAAACAAGTACAAGTATCGCTACAATACCAACAAACCAAATAATGAATTTCTTCATAAAGAATAGAATTTACTCTCAAATATAGAGAAACAGTACTAGTAAACTAATTGAATGGTAAGTAAAAATAGTTAAAACAATTCCCCTTGTTTAACCGGACTTTCGTGTTGTAATAGCCATTTTTTACGGTGCAATCCTCCTGCATAACCCGTTAAAGAGCCATCACTGCCAATAACACGATGACACGGAATAATAATAGAAATTGGGTTTTTACCATTAGCTGAAGCGGCTGCCCGAATCACTTTTGGATCACCCAAAGCATTTGCCATTTTTTGGTAGCTGGTGGTTTTACTAAAAGGGATTTCCTGTAATTGGCTCCACACTTTTTGTTGAAATTCCGTTCCTTGTGGATTTAATGGAATATTAAAATCCTTTCGATTGCCTTCAAAATATTCGGTTAGTTGTTGAAGTGCTTTTTGAAGCGGTTCAGGAAGTGTTTCTGAAGTAGTTGTTCTTGAAGAAATTTCGTCTTCGACAAATATTGCTGAGACCAAACCAGAAACATCACCTTTCAATTCCATCCAACCTATCGGACTTTTTAAAAAGGCCGTTTTCATGATGGGTCTTGGTCTTTGGTGTTTTCTTTGTCTTGCTTAATATCTTTTTCGGGAATATCACTGAGCTCAATCCCCATGCGCTTAGCACGGCGTTCCCAGTTTTTACGGGCTTGTACTTGCATATCCTCAATGGCATCGCTTTCGTCCATGATTTCAAGCCCTAAGAGGGTTTCAATGATATCTTCCATAGTAACCACGCCAATAGTATTTCCAAATTCATCAACAACCGAAGCGATGTGAACGCGTTGTTTAATAAACGTTTCGAACAAGTCTGGAATGGGCTTATCGGCATCGACTACAAATATCTCCCGCTTTAATTCCATTAATTGCATTTCACCATGTTCTTCCACAATTTGCTCTAGAATATCATCACGAAGTACAAAACCAGTTATATTATGTGTTTTCTCACGATACACAGGAATTCTTGAAAATCGAAGGTTTTTATGTTGGGAGTGAAAATTTTTCAACGACATGTCTTCATTTTCCAGCGTTACTACTGGAAAAGGGGTCATTACATCTTTTGCTTTAACCGATTTAAACACCAATAGATTTTTAATTACTGTAGTCTCATTTTCTTCAAAAACACCTTCTTCTTCTGCAGCATCGGTAATTGCAATAAACTCTTCCCTACTCATGGTACTAACGTGAGCAGATTTACCAATAAGCCTCGTGGTAAGCATTAAAAGCCATAAAATACCTGTATACTTAAGTGGAAATATGATAATCTTTAAAAATTTAGCAGTAAAATTACCCAAGGATTTCCAGTAGGTAGCGCCTATTGTTTTAGGGATAATTTCAGAAACAATTAAAATCAATACCGTCATTATTGCCGAAACAATACCTACCATACCTCCAGAGGGCCATACTTTTTCAGCTTGTACCCCAACCAAAATGGCTCCCACGGTATGGGCTATGGTATTGAGGGTTAAAATAGCGATAAGAGGCTTATCAATATCCTTTTTAAAATTAGCCAAGGTCAAGGCGTAATTTTTCCCTTCATTTTTTTTCATTTTTATGTATGTGGGCGTAAAGCTTAAGAGAGCTGCTTCTAAAATAGAGCAGAGAAATGAAAAGAAAATGGATATAAGAGCATACAGTATGAGTAGTGTCATTCCTTTAAAGATAAATTTTGACTAAAATAAAAATTTAATGGCGATTTTATGGCAAGGTAATGTTAATAACATAAAAAAAGGGGCAAAAAGTCGCCCCTTTTTCCAAAATCAATCAATCACTGCTTACTACATTTGTTGTTTTACCATCTTTTCCCAATAATTTGCTCGGTTCAGGCAAACTTCGGCATCTGTTGAAGGGGATGAGTCGTCATTTTCTTCATAGAAGATAATTTCATCTGTAGCAGATGGACTTCTCAATTCCAAAGCAACTCGAGATAAAGGTTGTTTACGTTCTTTAAATGTAGCGACCCGACACTCATTTACAGTGGTTAAATCGACCGTTTTAAAGGTGTCTATCAACTTATTTTTATAAGAGAACACTAATTTATGAACGTTCTCGTCCAGACCGATAAGGGTATTGCCTATCACTTCAGAAGTATTTATTGTTACTCCATTTTGGGATGCCAAATTTTGTAAACTCTTTTTAAGTTTTTTTTCGGTTGAACTACTTTTAATAATTACGAATACTATAGGCACCATAAATAATAACAATATAATGAGCCCAATAAGGGTGGAACTTATTTCCATTTTTTTATAAAATTTTAAATTAATTTTTAGTGAAAGTATGACGTGTTTTGAATAGTATAAAACACGTATTGCCGGGATTATTTTAAATAATTCGGCTGTTTATTGTTTCAGAAAAAGAAACGTTCACCAAAAAAAATGAAAAGGATATAACTGCTCTTGAATTCGCTTTTTAAAATTCCGTTGCGGATAATAATCGAGCTTATTAGAAGTGTTATAATTAGTAGCCTCTGTAAGTTCTAACGGCTGATAAAATAAAACAAACGGATTTATAGGTTCATCCGTTTGTTGATAGGATACCTCAATTACCGATATTTCGTGAAAATAAAGTTGTTTCGAAAATGAATCGGCACTAAACCTTGTTTCTTGTGAGGTTGGGGATTCATTAGATACATTTGAAACAGCAAAAGCATTACCCGAAATCAAAAACAGGCTTACAAGTAAAAAGAAGTAGCTTATATGTGCTTTAAATTGTTTCACGAAACAAAGGTATGCAGAAATAGAATTGAGTGTGCCAAAATTGTATTAAAATTACTAGTTATTAAGACAGTAGCTTCGCAACATCTTTGGCAAAATAGCTGGCAATAATACTTGCCCCAGCTCTTTTTATAGCGGTAATTTGTTCTAGCACTACAGCATCATGATCTAACCAGCCTTTTTCAGCGGCAGCTTTTATCATGGCATATTCGCCACTTACTTGATACACTGCCACGGGAACGTTGACCGCATTACGAATGTCACGGACAATATCTAAATAGCACAGTCCTGGTTTTACCATCACAATATCGGCACCTTCTTCAATGTCCATCAAAGTTTCTTTAATGGCCTCTTCCCGGTTGGCATAATCCATTTGATAGCTGCTTTTATTTTTCGGAATGTCTTTTTTATCGACCGGTGCAGAATCTAAGGCATCACGGAACGGACCGTAAAAAGCAGAAGCATATTTGGCACTGTAGCTCATAATTCCGGTATCGTAAAAACCCTCGTCTTCCAGCAGCGTTCGCATTTCAAAAATACGTCCGTCCATCATATCACTGGGTGCAACAAAATCGGCTCCTGCTTTGGCGTGTGATAATGCCATTTCGGCTAAAACCGCCGTGGTATCGTCATTAAGAATTTTTCCTTCAGAAACGATTCCATCGTGCCCAAAAATTGAATAGGGGTCTAACGCAACATCGGTCATTACCAACATTTCTGGCACAGCATCTTTTACCGTTTTAATGGCGCGTTGCATTAATCCTTCGGCGTTCAACGCTTCTGTTCCACTATTATCCTTAAGATTTTCGGGCACTTTTACAAAAAGTAAGACCGATTTTAATCCTAAGCTCCAAAGTTCCTTTACCTCTTTAGCTAATAAGTCTAAGCTGTATCGGTAATAATTAGGCATCGAAGCAATTTCTTCTTTCACTCCTTTTCCTTCAACTACAAATAACGGAACCAAAAAGTCGTTTGGCGAAATAGTGGTTTCCCTTACTAAACTTCTATGAGTTTCGGTTGTTCGTAATCTTCGATTTCTTCGTAATGGATACATATATTATGAATTCAGGTTTAACAGAAACTATCGTTTCAGAATACTTTTAAATTCTTTCTTTTCTGAAAAGAAAACTAATAACAAAAATACCAATAATAAAGCAGTACCTATCACTAAATTGCTTTCAAAAACATAGAAGGAAAGTACTGAAAATGCCGTTGCGAGCAGTAAATACCCACCTATTCTTTTTACATCGTACGGTACGGCATAATTGCGTTGCCCAAAAAAGTACGAAAGTAGCATCATACTCCCGTATGCGGCTAATGTGGCTATGGCCGATCCTTGATAACTAATTATCGGTATTAACGCAAAGTTAAGCCCTAAAGTCACCAATGCCCCAAACACTGAAATATACGCCCCAAATTTAGTGCGATCGGTAACTTTATACCAAACGGAAAGGTTATGATAAATACCCAAAAATAAGTTTGCCAATAAGATAAGCGGTACAACGGAAAGTGCTACCCAATATTCAGATTTCGGGATTAAAATCCGCTTAAAAACATCAATATACACAATAACAAACAGCAGAATGATGCTTCCGAAAATAGTAAAATACTTGGTAATCGTTGCATAGGTTTGTTTGGCGTTTTTACTTTCTGCGTGGTTAAAGAAAAACGGTTCAATCCCCAACCGGAACGCAGTAGCAAAAAGCGTCATAAAAACACCTAGTTTATAACAAGCTGCGTAAACACCAACTTCAGCTTCGGCGATGTTTTCTGGTAATAGATATTTCAGTAAAATTTTATCGAAAGCTTCGTTTATTGAAAATGCAATACCAGCAATTAATACCGGGAAAGCGTATTTAAACATCCCTTTCCAGATGGTTTTACTAAAACCAAAACCTATTTTAATGTACAATGGGAGCAATACAACCAACGTAATGGCACTAGCGATTAAATTGGCAATAAACACGTAGGCCACTTTATTTTCTTCGGAATAAATTGTATTCCAAAACGAATCTGGAGCACTTTCTGCCCAACTGGGAAGTATTAAAAAGAAAAAGAGGTTAAAGCCTAAATTGACACAGACATTAAAGATTTTGATGACCGCATACTTCATCGGTTTTTCATTGGCTCGGTACCATACAAAAGGCAGAACAGCCAAAGCATCTAAAGCCAAAATAAGCAATCCATACGTAACATATTCTGCTTTAAACTGAAGAAAAGTTGCCAACGAATCATAAAAAAACAAAGTAATGGATAAAAATAAAAGCGTTGAAATGGTAAGCGAAGTCAATGCCGTAGACTGAACTTGGTTTTTCTGTTCTGCATGTTTATTGACAAACCGAAAGAAAGCGGTTTCCATTCCATAGGAAAGCAAAACGTTTCCTAAGATTAAAAAAGCCATTAAAGAAGCGTAGACACCATATTGCTCAGTTCCTAACACCGAAACATACAATGGCACCAAAATGACCGCCAAGGCTCTTGGAAGGACAGTAGCAAGACCGTACACAAAAGTTTGCTTAAATAGTTTTTTAAAAACGCTCAACCTATTCTATTTTGAAGCGTAAAAGTATTGAAATTATTACCGTTATCAATTAAACGTGATGTGATTCCTTAATTATCTGATGGAGCTTTATTTTGTGGAAAAGCAAGCATCTCTTTTCGACGGATATTAGTGATTTTGTAATAGTTGGTTACTCCGTTTTGTATATAGCTCACAACCGCCTCGTTGTCTGCTAACTTAAAAGGAAATGGCTCTGGCGGGGTATTTTTAGCTTCTTTTTTCGGGTCGCTATCCATTATAATATCACGATTTGTGCCTTTTTTAAAATACCCAATATATTGTTTTTTAGCTTGAGGTGAATTTTTAGCTTTTTCAATTTTATTTCTGAAATAAATACTATCAACCCGTACATCTTCAGTAAAATCTTTAAAAGTGACATGTACGTTGGTGCCCGAGCCTCCTTCTTTAATACCCGCTACCCAATCTTGGTAAAATACATCGTCAATACTAAAGGGAGGATTTTGTGTGAGTTTATAAGAATTTGTCTGGCTGCTACCACAGTTTGAAAAACTAAATAATAAAATTGATACCGCACAAAGTGCGATTATATTTTTAAATGAACGCATCTACTTATTTTTAATGTGAAGATATAAAAATTTATCTTCACGTTATAGTTTATACCCCACGCCGATAAATGCTGTTACACCATCTGCAGCTGAAGCATCAATTGTTACATTTTGTGCTTTAAAATAAGGAATAGTCAGTTTTAAATGCCAGTGTTCAGAAAAATTATAGTTGCCTCCAATACCTATGTTAAAGACTGTCAAGGCACTATTCTCAATATATCCACGGGTTAAATCTTCAAAACCATACCCATAACCAATTTGTGCAAACACATTGAATTTATTTTTATTGAACGCATAATATTGCAAAGATGGAATTACACCGTAGGAATGGATAGTAGTTCCGCTATTGTTTTTAAAAGCAGTATTGTTTGATGTGAAAAAGCTAACCCCGGCAGATAGTTTTGGAATGATAAAAAATTCAGAAGTTGCTAAACCTATAAAGCCAAAATCGTCAATTCCATATCCTGTAGTAAAAGGAGCTCCTTGTATGGAAAGCGAAACATCCCCTTTTTTATATTGAGAATACGCTGAATTGAAAGCTATTAAAAATAGAATACTAAAAAGTAATTTTTGAGATTTCATATAATTTGGTTTGGTTGTTTTCTCAAAACTATCAAATAGCATTCCATTACTGAGAAATAAGTGAAACAAAAAAAGCCTTCCGAAAGAAACGGAAGACTTTTCTGCACTAAGTAGGTATTATATTTTATCCCGCTAAGGCTTCAGCACCACCAACAATCTCCAAGATTTCGTTGGTAATTGAAGCTTGTCGCGCTTTGTTGTATTGTAATTTAAGATCATCACGAAGGTCTTTCGCATTGTCTGTTGCTTTGTGCATCGCTGTCATTCGGGCACCATGCTCACTAGCTACACTATCACGAATCGCTTTAAACAATTGTGTTTTTAAACTCTTCGGAATTAATTCTTCAACGATATCTTCTTTGTTTGGCTCAAAAATATAGTTAGGCGTTGCTTTTTGTGCTTCTGCTTCATCCATTTTAGGAGGAAGAATAGGCAAAAATTGCTCATTCATCACAATCTGCGTAGCTGCATTCTTAAACTTGTTGTAAACCAATACGATTTTATCGTATTGTCCATCAGCAAATTTTTGCATCAACATTTCGGCGATTTCAGAAACATTATCAAACGAAAGATCATCAAAGATTTCATTGTTATTTGAGATAACAGTTTCCGTCTTCTTTAAGATATCGTTTCCTTTTTTACCAATTGTTACGTAATCTACTTGTTTTCCAGCATAGTTACCTGAAGCGATACGTTTTGAACCTTTGATAATATTACTATTAAATGCACCTGCCAAACCACGGTTAGAAGTAATCGCTACCACTAACACTTTGTTTACTTCGCGCTGATCTGAAAACTTACTTCCACTATCAGCATCTAGTGTTGCACTTAAATTTTGAAGCAACTCGGTTAGTTTATCAGCATAAGGACGCATCGCAGTGATGGCATCCTGTGCTTTTTTCAACTTTGCAGCCGATACCATTTTCATGGCACTCGTAATCTGCATGGTTGACCCAACAGAGGTGATTCTACTTCTTATTTCCTTAAGATTTGCCATTCTTTTATAGAATTATTGAGTATTGAGTATTGAAATCAGATTTCTCAATACTCAATACTAAAATCTAACTACTTTTTATACTTTGCTGAAAGATCTTTTGCTACAGCCGTTAAGGTATCTGTTACTTCATCAGTTAACTTACCTGACTTTAACGTGTCTAACGCATCTCTATGCTTTGCATTAAGCAATTCAAGATAGTCTCTTTCAAATTCTTTTACTTTCTCAACAGGAACATCACGTAACAAGTTTTTAGAACCTGCATAAATAATCGCAATCTGGTCTTCAACTGTAAATGGTGTGTTTTCCGATTGCTTTAAGATCTCAACGTTACGTTTTCCTTTTTCAATTACATTCTTAGTAGCAGTATCTAGATCTGAACCGAATTTAGCAAACGCTTCCAGTTCACGGAAAGCAGCTTGATCCAGCTTTAAAGTACCTGATACTTTCTTCATTGATTTAATTTGAGCGTTACCACCTACACGAGATACAGAAATACCCACGTTAATTGCAGGACGAACACCTGAGTTAAATAAATCACCATCCAAGAAAATTTGACCATCGGTAATCGAAATTACGTTGGTTGGGATATATGCAGAAACGTCACCAGCTTGTGTTTCAATAATTGGCAATGCTGTTAATGACCCACCACCTTTTACCATTGGCTTTAACACCTCAGGAAGGTCGTTCATTTCACTAGCAATTTTATCATCATTGATCACTTTTGCTGAGCGCTCTAATAATCTTGAGTGTAAGAAGAATACATCCCCAGGGTATGCTTCACGTCCCGGTGGACGACGAAGTAATAACGACACCTCACGGTATGCAACTGCTTGCTTTGATAAATCATCGTAAATAATCAAAGCAGGACGTCCCGTATCACGGAAGTACTCTCCAATTGCCGCACCTGCGAAAGGAGCATATACCTGCATAGGTGCAGGATCTGATGCGTTTGCCGCAACAATTGTTGTATATGCCATCGCACCTGCATCTTCCAATACTTGTGCTATGTTTGCAACGGTAGAGGCTTTTTGTCCAACCGCAACATAAATACAATATACTGGCTCACCAGCATCGTAAAATTCTTTTTGGTTTAAGATGGTATCGATAGTAACCGTAGACTTACCAGTTTGACGGTCACCAATTACCAATTCACGCTGTCCACGACCTACCGGGATCATCGCATCAATTGATTTAATACCTGTTTGTAATGGCTCAGTTACCGGCTCACGATAAATAACCCCAGGTGCTTTACGCTCTAGTGGCATTTCGTAAGTTTCACCTTCAATAGGTCCTTTTCCATCAATTGGCTGTCCAAGTGTGTTAACCACACGGCCAACAATCCCTTCACCAACGTTAATAGATGCAATACGCTGTGTACGTTTTACAGTAGATCCTTCGCTAATTTCTTTTGAAGGTCCTAATAATACAACACCAACGTTATCTTCTTCAAGGTTTAAAACGATTCCTTCCAGACCGTCTTCAAACTCTACCAATTCACCGTATTCTGCGTTAGCAAGCCCATATACACGTGCAATACCATCACCTACGGTTAAAACAGTTCCTACTTCGTCAAGTGAAGCTGATGCTTCAAAACCTGAAAGTTGTTCCTTTAAAATTGCTGAAACTTCAGCTGGTTTTACTTCTGCCATCTTATTTAGATTTTAGATTGAGTTCTATTTCAATCCTTAATTTAATGTAAACTCTCTTTTAATTCTATTTAATTTATTTGCAATACTTGCATTGTATTGAAGGTCTCCTACTCGTAATATAAAACCTCCTATTATAGTGGTATCTATAATATTATTTATGGTAACCGAAGTGCTTCCGGTTAATTCTTTAACTTTAACTAATACCGTTTCTTTTAACTCTGAAGTAAGTGGGACTGCAGTTGTTACTTCTGCCACTTTCACCCCTTGTGCTTCATTATAAAGATTAATATAGCTTTCGGCGACGCCACCTAATAAGTTTAAGCGTTGATTTATTACTAGAACCTGTATTAGATTTTTAGTAAGGTTTGATTTGCCACTAAAAATTTTAAGCAAAGCTTCTTTTTTATCTTCAGCTTTAATAACTGGGCTTTGTAACATATTTTGAAGCTCCTTACTACCGTCTAAGGTAGCTTTTACAGATTGCATATCGCCAAACATTACGTTTTGTGTATTGTTTTCTTCAGCTTTCTGTAAAACTGCTTTTGCATATCGTATAGCTGCTCTTTTGCTCATAGTTTTGCCCTAAGATTAGCGGGTTCGTTTAATTTTTTCTACTAGTTCAATTTAGCATCGGCCAACATACTGTCTACCAATTCTAATTGTTTTTTATCTGTAGATAATTCTTGCTTAACTACTTTTTCAGCAATTTGCACTGAAAGCTCGGCTACATGACTTTTCAACTCAGACATTGCAGCTTTCTTCTCACTTTCTATTGCAGTTTGAGCTTGCGTAATCATTTTGCTTGCTTCTGCTTGTGCTTCTTCCTTAGCATCAGCTATCATTTTTGACTTGATATCGCGAGCTTCTTTCATCATGCTATCACGTTCATTTCTGGCTTCTTGAAGCAGTTTTTCGTTATCTGCTTTAAGGTTTGCCATTTCAAGCTTTGCTTTTTCAGCAGAGTCTAACGCGTCTTTTATACCTTCTTCACGATCATTAACTGCTTTTAAAATTGGTCCCCATGCAAACTTTCGAAGCAATAGTATTAAACCAACAAAAATAAGTATTTGCCAAAAAAACAGTCCGAATGAAAATTGTTCTAATAATTTTTCCATTATCTAAAATTTCAAAAAAATAATTTTAATTTTTAATAGTACAGTAGCTATAACCAACCGTTATAGCTACTGTAAATTTAATTTACGCTGCGAATAAAGCAGCAAATCCGATACCTTCAATAAGCGCCGCTGCAATAAGCATTGCTGTTTGAATTTTACCAGAAGCTTCAGGCTGACGTGCAATCGCTTCCATAGCTTGACCACCGATTCTACCGATACCAAGACCAGCTCCGATTACAATTAAACCTGCTCCTACAATTGTTGGGATTTCCATAATATATATAATTAAAAATTAAACGTTCAAATTAATGTGCTTCTTCATTTGCCATACCAAAGTACAGCGCCGACAACATAGTAAATATATATGCTTGTAAAGCTGCTACTAACAACTCTAGTATTGCCAATCCAAATGCTAACCCGAAAGAAAGTGAGCTTCCTAACCAGTTTTTAAATATAAACATTAACGCAATGATGCTCATTAATACTACGTGACCTGCAGTCATGTTTGCATACAGTCGAATCATTAATGAGAATGGTTTAATAAACATTCCTAACAATTCGATTGGCGCCAATACAATTCGCATTAGTTTAGGTACTCCAGGCATCCAAAAAATGTGTGCCCAATAGTTTTTATTAGCTGTAAATGTTGTGATTAAAAATGTAATTAAAGCTAAACCAAAGGTTACTGCAATATTCCCTGTAACATTTACACCTAACGGTGTCATCCCTAGTAAATTTAAAAACCAAATAAAGAAGAATATTGTCAATAAAAAGCTCATATACTTTTTATATTTCTTTTCTCCTATATTAGGTATTGCTATTTCATCTCTTACAAATAAAACTAGAGGCTCAAGAAAACGACCTACCCCTTTTGGGATACCATTGTTTTTCTTGTAAGATTTTGCAAGTGCGCGGAACAAGAAAAACATTAATATAGACACTAATATCATAGTAACTACATTTTTGGTAATAGAAAAATCTAGTGGTTTTTCGTTTGTTGCATGACCTTCGTCGTCGTAGTTAATACTACCTGCAGCATCTGTTTTATAAATTTTATTGTGATATAGCTTGTAGTAGTTACCATCTACCTCAGCCACTGTCTTTCCATGGTTGAACTTTGAAGAAGAAAATATCTTTAACCCATCATCAAAAATAATCACAGGTAATGGAAAGCCATAATACTTTCCTGCTTCTTCGTCAGAGAAGAACGTAAAATCATAAGAGTCTAACAGGTGATGATTAATATACTCCTGTATCTCAGATTTTTTATCGCTGTCTTCTTGCTCGGTAAGCTCGTGCGTTTGAAGGTTTTCTTCAACATCTTGAGCATAGGCTGTAGTAAAACCTAATAAAACTACTACTACAAATAAAATCTTAACTATAAATGGCTTTTGCATAATACACAAATAGTGATGTCCTTAAAATCGGTGCAAAAATACAGTTATATATTTTATTGTAAAAACAATTTTAATTCTTTTTTTCAGGTTATAAAACCATCAATATACTTGATTATTAAGCTGTTTGGAAAGATACATTACTTCTAGGGCTAAACAGACGGCGTAAGGGACAAAAAACGCAACAAACTCAATGGTCTGCATGCTTCCGTCTGCTCTGTATGTTGGATAGAAAATAAGAAAGAAAAAAAGAAATTTTAAACCACTACCTGCCATAAAGATAAAACCAGCTTGTGAAGATTTCTTTTTTAATGCCCGCTGTATAACGAATAAAATAATCCCAGCAAGAATAAAATTGACTATGTAAGAAAGTATTATACGGTTTTCAAAAAGAGGGAGATTACAGTAGTATAATATAGCTAAATGTATTGCAAATACTATTATTAATATACCTGCTAAAACAGCTAAAAACTTAATACTCTTGGCCATTTTTTATTTATTCAATCGGTTGGTTTGTTTCACTACCAAATAAAGAGATAGCCCCACTCCTACAAGAGTTCCGATAATTACATACAGTTTTCCGCCGTCATTATACTCTGTGTCTAGCCATTGACCGCCACGTACAAAAAGATAAATCACTACAGCCATTTCAATAGCAATAGCACTTAACGCCGCCCATCGCCTTAGCCCATTGTTTTTATTATCTGCCAAAACTACTTAAGGGGTTCGGTAGATTTTTTGGCGCGTTGTTGCCTATCGTACGGACTTGGCTTTGATGCTTCGTCTTCTTTAAGCTTTGTTTCGGTTTTGGGCTTTGTTTCCTTTTGAGAGCCTTTCATAACACACGAGGCATTAAATGTAGCACCAGGTTCAACGGCTAATTTTCCAGCAACTACTTCGCCTTTAATATGGGCTGTTGACTTTAAGGACAATGTCCCTGAAACATCTAAGTTACCCTCAAATTTTCCTTCAATATCGGCGTTTTCGCATGTGAGGGTTCCGTTAATGTAGCCGCTTTTGCCCAACACAACTTTTGAAGGGGTTTTAATTGTGCCTTTTACGGTTCCATCTATTCTAAAAAAGCCTTGTGAAACCACATCACCTTCTAGTGTTGTGCCTTCATTAATTCGGTTCTGTCCGCTACTGGGCTCTTGTCCGGTTCTTTCTTTTTTTTCTGAAAACATAGGTCTGGGTTTTTAGGTTTGTTTTTGTTATTCTACAGGTTCATTTTCATTATTTAAATAAGTATCCAAATTTTTATGAATCTGAATAACCTTATAGTTAGGCGTTGAAATTTCAAAAGAAGGTTTCTTTATTTTAAATTCTTTGTTTTCCTTCAAAACCTGTGCGAAATTACGTCCGCCTGTTTTGGTGTTTAAACCATGGATTACAACCAATTTGGTTTGTGGGGTATAATAATCCAGTGACGAGCTCATATTGGTATATCGATACGCATCTATGGCTTCAACCAGTTTGTCTTTTAATGCTTGTGCAGCTTCGGTCTCTGAGCTGTCGAATTTATAAACTACTTTCCAACTTTTGGCTTCTTCATCAGGTACAAAATCACTGGATTCGATGGTACGAAGAGTTTTCCCGTAAATAAACTCAGCTTGTTGGCCTTCTTTAGAATTTGGATAATTCAATGCTATAAAATTCAACGCTTTTTTATACGCCTCAAAACCTTGTTGGCGAGCAATTGCCGTAGCTTTTAAGAGCTCGAACTTAGGAACAATCTCCGTTCCTGTATATTGTGAAATGTACGCATCACTTTGTTCAATTACATGTTCGTATTTTGAAGCTTCAAAATCTTTATACAGTTGTTTATATTTAAATTCTGGACTTGATTCATCGGTCGCCAATGCAGTGTTCGGGTTGCGCAATATTTCAGCATAACGCGAATCTGGATGGTTGGTTATAATGTCGTTTTTATATTGGGTTGCCAACGACTCATTTTCCATCTCGCTATAAATTTTATACAAATTATATTTAGACGGAAGAATTAAACGATCTTCAGGATTGAAGGTCAATAATTTTTCAAGCCGTTCTGTTGCGAGCCCGTATTCTTTGAATTTTTCTTTGTAAATCAAGCCTAATTGATAATATGCGAAGTTTCGATCACCTGCAAGACTATCGATTACTTTTTGGTCGGTTGGGATTTTTGCAATATATGTTTGCGGGTCAAAACGTTCATTATCTGAAATTGCCTCTGCTTGAAAAGCATCTTCTTCCTCTATCAATGAAGTTTTTTTGTCTGAACGTCTCCAGTTATCTTCCAATTTTCGGTCGCCCCAAATTTTACTAAACTCTTGTTTTCCGTAGGCTACTGTAGTAGGATTGTAAAAATAAAAAGTGCTGCCATCGTTAGAAGGACCACCAGAATTTGTGTTTTTTTGGTAAAACTCGTTATTAGCGATGCTTTGTTGTTCTTTTACCCTAGCAAGGGAATCAGCAATTGCCTTTTCTTTCAGTTTTGTAGTATAATTAGTGAAATAGGCTAACCGCTCTCCCTCAGTCATATTTACAAAACGTAAAATACTATCGTTTTTAATCGCAATATCTTCGTATTTAATTACATCATCCAGATTTTCACGCTTCTTTTTAATACGTCGGTGCTTTTTAGTATTCTCTTCAAGGTTGGTCAACGTGCTATCGTAATATGCTCCAGCGGTTTTGTATTCCGTAGCGTCAAAATTTATGATTGCCAATGTTTCATAATTTTTAGACTGTAACGTTCTGTCTTGTGATTCTTCTTGAATAGATTTGTTATAAAACTTTACAGCTGTATCTATACTGTCCAGATTATAGTAATATTCACCTATCTGATTATAAATTTTATCTAAATACGGACGATTTTCTCGGTCTTCTGCCAATTCATTCAGCAACTCTAAAAAAGCTGTTTTATCTTCATTATCGTAATCGAAATTCCTCGCTTTGGCAATGTAGGCGTTGATCATATATACCCTTGGTGCTTTACGGTTTAGTTCGATTACTTGGTCAAAGGCCATATTAGCGCTGTCTCGCTCTCCAACACGGTTGTACAATTGTCCTTTTATGTAATTATAACGCCCTTTAAGCTCATTATCCTCTACATTTTCCGAAGCTATTTTCATATAAGGCAATGCTTCAGGTATAGAATCCATATTAACGTATGCTTCGGCCATAATAGCAGCAACATCAGCTAATTCTTCTTCGTCCATTTCAATTTTTTCGCGCTCTACATCTTCTAAAAGTTCTTGTAGGTTCTCTAACGCTACTTCTTCATTGTTTAACCGAATGTTTGCTTTTGCTTTCCATACATTGGCGTTGGTAATGTTATTACTCGTTGGGTAACGGTCTAAAATAAAGTTGAAAGCATCTAACGAAGGGATAAAACGACCGTCATAATAACGTGCTTTACCCAGCAACATATAGGCTTCGTCAATTTGTGGATTGTGTTCTTTGTTATTTACATAAACCGAATGCTTTTGGATAGCCTTCGTTGCTTTTTCTTCAGCCCGATTAAAGTTGGGGTTTTTAGATTCGCCTGGTAATGCCGCATTTTCGTCAAGATCGATGCGCTCAACGGGAAGGATTTCCCAAAAATTATCGCGATAGCTAGCCGCTAATCCTTCTTTGCCATCTTCAAAAGCTAAGTTTCCATTGTATAACGCATTGTATTCTGCCGTTACTGCATGGAAATTACGACTTAAAAAAGTGTCTTTTTTTCGCGAACAAGCTGCTAAAACAATAACAGCCAATAAAAAGAGGGTAGTTTTATATATGCCTTTCAAAATTGTGTCAATTTATTATGATACTGTAACTTAAAAGCGTTGCTTTTAGTATATAAAAGCAAGTAATAAGCTGTAAAAATAAGGTTCTTTTTGGTTTCTGTAGGGTTATAACGTTAAAAATTGGTTGTAATTGGTAGATTTCCATTACTGAAATCATTTTCCTTTGTAAATTTGCTAAAAATTGAAAACTATGAGTGGCTTTTATTCGCTACCCGTTTCCGAAATAAACAAGGAAACCCCTAACGCTGTATCGATTACCTTTACCATACCCGATGAATTAAAAGAAATTTTTTCGTTTAAAGCCGGGCAATATATTACCATAAAACACAAATTTGGCGATACCGAATTGCGCCGTGCCTATTCTATTTGCTGTGCGCCAGATAGCGGCAAACTAAAAGTGGGTGTAAAAAAAGTAGAAAAAGGTCTTTTCTCCGTTTTTGCCAACACCAAATTAAAAGTGGGCGATACGCTTGAAGTATTTCCGCCGGAAGGAAAGTTTATTTTTGACCCCAAGGATGAGGAAGCCAACAACATTTCAAACCATTACGCTGCGTTTGTCGCCGGAAGTGGGATTACACCAGTACTTTCTATTGTAAAGACTGTTTTAAATGAAGTGCAGGACAGTACTTTTTTATTGGTCTACGGAAATCAATCGCTTTCTGAAACCATGTTTCATTCTGAAATATTAGCACTTCAAAAAAAGTACAAAGACCAACTTTTTGTTGAATTCATCTACAGCCGAAAACTGGAAAATGAAGCATTATTTGGCCGAATTGAACGTTCTACCGTTAATCTTTTGCTGAAAAATAAATTTAAAGACCGTACTTTCAACTCTTTTTATCTGTGTGGCCCTGAGCCTATGATTGACGAAGTTTCTTCAACTTTAAAAGAAAACGGCATTAATGAAAAACAAATTCTTTTTGAGCTTTTTAATACTGCCGAAAAAGGATTACTAACTAAAAAACATGATGGCGATACCAAAGTCACCATTATGCTAGATGACGAAGAGGAATCTTTTACCATGCCGCAAAAAAAATCAGTACTTGAAGCAGCTCTGGATCACGATTTAGACCCGCCATATTCGTGTCAAGGTGGAATTTGTAGTACGTGTATTGCCAGAATTACCGAAGGAAAAGCTGAAATGCGAAAAAATCAAATATTGACCGATGATGAAATTGCAGACGGATTAATTTTAACCTGCCAAGCGCACCCTACTACAGCCACTTTGTCTGTGGATTATGATGATGTGTAAAAATTAAAATGTTTTTAAAACAGCATTCACCACTTTTTCAGGTTTAATACTTTCTATCGCGTTTTTATACCCTTCCGGAAATTTATTTCCATAAATAGAGGTAGGAATCAACGGATATTGTTCACGGTCTGCCGTTAACTGATTAACCATAGGCTGATTAAAAGGCACAAAACCCGCAAACGGATGCGTTACACCCCAAAGTGTAATAACAGGTATGCCAAACATCGCTGCCAAATGACCATTGCCACTGTCCATAGAGAGCATCCCGTCCAAGTTTGAAATTAACGCTAGTTCTTCTTCAAAAGTCAATTGTCCGGCGACATTTGTTACGTTTTCAAAATTAGAAGCAATGCCTTTTAGCTTTTCTTCTTCTTTTTGACCACCCCCAAACAGGAAGATTTTATACTTTTCAGTTTTATGTACTTCTGAAATAACTTGCTTCATTTGCTCTAACGGATACATTTTACTGTCGTGAGCTGCAAAAGGGGCAATACCAATGGCTTTTTTGGTATGCTGCCCAATTAAACTGTGTAACCTTCTGTTAAGTTGTTGCCTTTCAGGAAACGTGTGTTTTGAAAGGTCTAACGGAAAACCTAATTTTTCAAAAACATCTGCATAGCGTTGATGTGTGGTTTTCAATTGCGCAAACTTTTTATTTTCTGAAGCGGTTAACTTTCTCTTTTCTTCTCGTCCTTTATCGATGGTGGCAACTTTATATCCTTGCAACCGTAGATAATTCGAAATAATTTTTGAACGGATTACATTATGCAAATCGGCTACCGCATCAATTCCTTTAGATTTTGCTTCGTTAGCAAGCTTTAATAAACCGAAGTTTTTATGCTTTCCATATACATCGGCTTCAATAAAATTAATTGTTGGGATGGTATTGAAAAAAGGTTTAAAGTGTTTTTTTGAAACAACGGTTAGTTGTACTTCAGGATACGTTTCAGCAAAAACCCGCAATACCGGTACAGTCATCGCTACGTCACCCATTGCTGAAAAACGAAGCACTAAAATATGAGAGGGTTTCGGCATGAATAGAGTTTTAATTCTTTCGGTTAAGTAAGAGGAAAGTATTACTTTTCACCGCGAAGAACTGGGTTTAACTCATCATCATTATACATTTTCATCTGCTTGTACACTTTCATATACTTATCGCCATTAGCAATATCTTCTAACAGTTGATTGATGGCGGTGCTTAAATCCACACGCTGTTCTAGCAGTACATTCAGCTTAGCTTTACAAGCCGCTTGGTGCTTTTGAGAAGCATCGGTACGAGTTGCTTCTTCATTCATATGATAAATTTTTAAAGCTAAAATGGACAGTCTATCTATTCCCCAAGCAGGGCTTTCTGTGTTGATAGTAGCGTTGTCTTTTACGGATACATCCTTAAATTTTTCAAGAAAATAGCTGTCAATATATTCTACGGTATCGGTACGGTCTTGGTTAGAAGCATCGATTTTTCGCTTTAACAGTAATGCTCCAGCAGGGTCGATGTTGGGATCACGAATTATATCTTCATAATGCCATTGTACAGTGTCAATCCAACATTTTCTATACAATAGGTGTTCAATTAATTCAGCGTCTTTATCGTACGGATTTTTGAAATCTTGATCTACTGAATCAATTTCGTGATATTTTTCTATTACTTCTTGAAATATTTTATTGGCTTTATCGCTAAACATAGGGTTTACTTTTTATTTTTTCTCTAATATATGCAAATACTCAAAAGTTGCATTGGCTTTATGGTTTCGATTTTCAGTTTTATCGGCTTTAAAACGCTGATATTTTTTAGTTTCTAAGCTATATTTTCCGAAACATTTCATAATAGTTTCTACCTCATCACAGCTCATTAACCCTTCATTGTTGTAACTTAAAAAGATGTATTTAAATTGTGCTTTTTCAATCAACTCGGTGAACGATTGTACCACCTCACCTTTTTTACAATAATTACTTTTATAATACTCTCGTAAGCCTGTTTTTCCTTTAGGTACAAAGGTATCATATTTTGCAATAGTATTCAGCAAATGATAGTTTGCTCCATATTGCCTGGCGTTGTAAGGCGGATCTAAATACAAAATATCCCCTTCAATTTCTGTAATAAGCTTATTACTGTCTTTCTGAAACACTACGTGAGACTGTTCTGTTTTCTGAAATTCAGCCGGGCGTATCACCATTTTCTTTGCTGCGGAAGCTTTTATTTTCTTTAAAAAAGCACCATAAACCGAAGCGGTATTTGCTACTTTATCGGCACTCTCTAATAACGAAGCCAATAGAAAATAGTATTGGTTTTCATCAATCGCTGAAGTTTCTCGCCACGCTTCAATTTGTTGGCGAACAGCATCTATTTTTTGTCCGTTTTCTGAAGTAAAATACAAACGCCCAGCTTTTCCTCCTTCGGAATAATTCTCGAAAATAAATCCTTTTTGCTCTTTTAGGCCATTTAGTGAATCGATTAATTTTTCAGAATTCAAAGCAATATGATTACCAATATAATTTCGGTTTAAAGCATAACTGTAAAACTCCATATCGTTCGCAATTACTTGCTTTACATGGCTTTTAAACGTTCTGCCAACAATTCCGGTACCGGCGAAGAGGTCGCAAAATACTTTTTGGGATACATCATTTCCGCAGACCGAAGTAACCGTATTGAAAATAAAAGAAGATAGTTTGTGTTTGGAGCCTATGTAGTTCATTGTATTACCCAAATAATATCGCTCAATGCTTGCGAATTGTCTGCAAAAGTAAGGGAATGCAGTGTGTTAGGTTTAAAATTTAAAATATATTTTTCTATTTCTTTTAAATGTTCTGAAATAGATTAAAAAACACTATTGCTACTTATTGTATGTTGAGCTTGACATACAATAAGTATAGTTTTGGTTAATGGTTAATAATTTTTTACTGAAAGAATTTGGTGATAGAATTCGTGGGTTAAGGAACAAGGAAGGTTTGAGTCAAGAACAACTTTCTTTTAAAACTGGCTTTCACAGAACTTATATTGGGATGATTGAAAGGGGTGAGCGAAACATTTCACTTACAAATATGGCAGTATTTGCAAAAGTTTTCAATTTAACTATATCAAAGCTATTAGAATTTCCAGATTCAGAAAAGTTATTAATCCAGTATCAAATAAAAACAAGTTAATAATGTCAAGAAAACACTCATTCATATTGACATTATCAAACAATGTGACAGAAAAGCAAGGAATAAACTATCTTATTGAAAAACAAACTGGTTTTTTCAAGATTGATAAGGATATGAAAAAAGAGCTTTTAGATAAAGTCAATATCCCATATAATTATTTACAATCTTTTGACTTGATATATATACCAAAATTAAAAGGTGTCATATTTGAAAAAGACTTCATAGAAACCCATTTAGACGAAATAATTTTTGTTGAATTAAAAACCACAAAGAAATATCTTCCAGATAATCCAAAAGGTTTCTTTTTTGGTGCAACAGAAAATGAATTTAATTTTGGAGAATTATTAGGTGACAGCTTTAGGTTTTGTTTCGTTTGTTTAAATGAAAAGTCACCTTCTTATGCAATGTTAACTGTAAAAGAACTAGAAAAAATTATTAGGAATAAAAGAATTCAATTTCAAATTAATTTATAGAAAGGTCTATTTCAAAATTTGATTTTTCAAACTCTTTTAATAGTTCAAAAGAAGAGTATTTATAATTATCATTAAATTCAATTTTTTGGTTTATATCAAAAAAATAATACGCTTCATTTTTTTTGTACAATAACCAAGTAGTGTTTAATAATCCATTTCTTTTTGAAAGTTGAAACCCTATATGTTTTTTGCTAGTATTTAATTTTTCTACTATTTCTTGAATTTTCATCGATTTTTTTGCGTTAGAGATAGATACATTTTTTTTGAATTTTACGTTAAAGTTATTCAAATAAATAACAAGGCTACAGGCAACAAAACAATTAACCAAAGCAATCCTTCCTTAAAACGGAACTCTTGAATGTTCTCTATATAATTTGCTACAATTACAGAAAGTGGAGCGATTATGAAAAATAGTTCAGATCCTGTTTTTTGAGGACTTAAAAGTGCTATAAAGACACACACAGCCAAGGTTACTAACAACAGAATAGCATTTGGTTTTTCTTTTTTTGATAAAGATGCAATTTTAACAAGTCTAAAGGGCAACGACCAAACTAAAAAAGTACCCATAATGGCAGCTGGAAGTAATATTTTTATGTTGTTATATGCAGAAAAATCTAGACTAATGGATGGTATCCATTCCGTTATCCATAAAAATGAATCATCCATTAATAAATGAAATGACACCGATAGTATGAATATGGCAATAAAGCCAATAAAAGGGATGATAAACAGCCTATGGTTAGTTTCAGGTTTTTGTACGATGGAGAAAAACAACAGTACAAAAAATAAAATACTCCAAAAATAAAACAATGCTGCAACGGTTATCCAAAGTGAAGCATCGAGTATTTTCCGCTCGGTATTTTTTTCCGAAGAAAGACTAGCTAACCTTCTAAAAGCCATTAACAAAAATACATTCGCAAACAAGATGTTTCTATCTAAAAAAATAACAGGCAAGGTGATCAAAAAGCAAGTAAACAGTAGTACGGTATAGGTATTTTTATAAGTAAGATCATTTTTACGAACTATAAAATCCAGCAAAAATATGGCAAAAATAGCCCAACCAATAAAAAAGAAATTAATAAGTAATTGTGACAAATTAAGCGCATTCTCAACTTGTACCAATGCGCCAAAAACATAGCCAAGAAAAATGACCGCACCGAAAATTACGAAATTAATAGGTTTAGATTTTCCGAAAAAGCTTGTAAGCATAGCGGGTATTTTCTATTTTTGTGGCATAAATATACAGATATGGAATTGAAAGATTTGTTTTACGGTATTCAAGATTTATTTGAAAACGTACTTTTTGTACCGTACCATGCGCTACGCAGCTTAGAATTGGACAGCTGGTGGTTAGCCAATATAGTGAGCTGGATGTTTATTATCATTGGTTTTGTTGCCTTTTTCTACTGGATGAAGCAACTTAAAATATTTAATGATAATAACGAAGAGGATCGCTCATCCACTTCACATTCATATTTAGGATAAGGGTTTAATTTAAATCAAACCCAATATCTTTTCTAAAGTACATCCTGTCAAAAGATAGTTTTTCTATGTTTTGGTAGGATTTTTTTAGTGCCTTTTTGTAATCTTCATCTAAGGAAGTAATGGCAATAACTCTTCCGCCATTGGTAACAATTTTTCCATCTTTCACAGTTGTTCCTGCATGAAAAACAATGGAATCTTCTATGGCTTCAATTCCTGAAATTTCTTTTCCTTTTTCATAAGCTTCAGGATAACCGCCAGAAACTGTCATAACTGTAGTAGCGGCACGATTGTCTATTTCTAAGTCTATCGTGTTTAATTTTTGCTGAAAAGTTGCTTGTAATAATTTCCCTAAATCAGTTTTTATTCTTGGTAATACAACTTCGGTTTCGGGATCACCCATACGAACGTTGTATTCAATAACATAAGGTTCATTATTCACTTTTATAAGGCCAATGAAGATGAAACCTTTATAATTTATTTCTTCCTTCTGAAGTCCTTCAACCGTAGGTTTTACAATTCGGTCTTCAATTTTTTGCATTAATTCTTCATCTGCAAATGGAACAGGCGAAATCGCACCCATCCCACCAGTGTTTAAGCCTTTGTCACCTTCACCAATGCGTTTGTAATCTTTGGCTGTTGGCAGAACCTTGTAGTTTTTTCCATCGGTCAATACAAATACACTTAGCTCAATACCGTCAAGGAATTCTTCAATAACCACTGTATTACTTGCATCACCAAACTTTCCGCTTAACATTTTTTCAAGTTCATTTTTAGCTTCTTCAATATCTTCCAATATTAAAACGCCTTTTCCTGCGGCAAGTCCATCCGCTTTTAAAACATACGGTGGTTGTAGTGTCTCTAAAAACGCTTTTCCAGCTTCTAATGATTCTTTTGTAAAACTTTCATAAGCAGCTGTGGGAATATTATGCATCGCCATAAACTCCTTAGCACGTTCTTTACTCCCTTCTAATAAAGCACCTCTTTCTGAAGGACCAATAAGCATCACGTCTTTTAAAGTTTCAGAAGCAGAAAAATAATCTGCAATTCCTTGTACCAAAGGATCTTCTGGTCCTACCACAACCATCTTAATATCGTGTTTTACAACCGCTTTTTCAATCGCATTAAAATCGGTTACTTTTAAATCCAGATTTTGCGCAATCGCTTCGGTACCGGCATTTCCGGGTGCTACAAACAATGCATCGCACAGTTCGCTTTTTTTAAGTTGATACGCAAAAGTATGTTCTCGGCCACCAGAGCCTAATATCAAGATGTTCATAGGAAAGAATTTTTTCGACTTCAAAAATAATTGTTTGTAACTTGAAGCCCTAATTTTTTATGTTGAATTTATTTGAAACTACATTACGGTTAAAGGGGTTTCCTATTCAGGAAGCAAAGAAACGGTTGCAAGAGATTCAACAGATTTCAGAAACCGATTACGAGGCCTATGTAAAGGATAGTCGACAAAAAGTATTTGAATATCATCTGCGAGAAAACTCTTTTTATCAGTCTTTTATTGATGGCAAGGCGATTAAAAATTGGGAAGATATCCCTGTTTTAACCAAAAGAAATCTGCAAATTCCTTTAAAGCAGCGGCTTTCTAACGGTTTTTCAAAGAAAAATACTTATACAAGTAAAACCTCGGGGTCTAGCGGAACACCTTTGTTTTATGCAAAGGACAAACTTTGTCATGCTCTTACATGGGCGGTAATTATCAATCGCTTTGGATGGCATGGTATTGATCTTGACTCATCATATCAAGCTCGTTTTTACGGAATTCCGTTGGACTTTAAGGGCTATCAAAAAGAACGGTTAAAAGATAAGTTAAGCAACCGGTACCGGTTTCCTATTTTTGATCTTTCCGAAGAAAAGTTAGAAGAGTTTTTATCTGTTTTCCAAAGAAAAAAATTTGATTACATCAATGGTCACACTAGTTCTATTGTGTTGTTTGCGAAATATCTTCAGAAAAAGAACTTGATACTAAAATCTGTTTGCCAAACCCTAAAAACATGTATTGTCACTAGCGAAATGCTTTATGAGAGTGATAAAAAGCTTTTAGAAGAACAGTTGGGAGTTCCTATTGTAAATGAATACGGTGCGAGCGAGCTTGATTTATTGGCTTTTACCAGTGCTGAAGATGAGTTTCAGATAAACAATGAAACACTTTTTATTGAAATTTTAGACGAAAATAACCAACCTGTTGAAAAAGGAAAATCCGGTCGTATTGTTGTTACCTCGCTTTACAACAAAGCCCATCCATTTATACGGTATGATGTTGGGGATTTAGGGGTACTGGATGAAACCTCTACTTTTAAAAAGCCTGTCTTAAAGCAATTGATAGGTCGATCTAATGATAATGCTGTTTTAAAAGAAGGAAAAACCGTCCCAGGACATACTTTTTATTATGTGACAAAAAGTGTAATTGAAGAAGATGGAAATGTAAAAGAGTTTGTAGTAGAGCAAACCGCCTTAGATGCTTTTACAATTATATATGTTGCAGAAAAAGAACTAACGGCAGGTAACATAAAAAACATTGAGAAAGCATTATCAAAATACGTTGAGAGTAACCTCAACATTACATACAAACACGTGACATTATTAAAACGAAACCAAAGCGGAAAATTAAAACAGTTTGTTTCAAAACTTAGTTGAAAGGTTTTCTTTTAAGTACAATAGGCGAAAAAGTTATTTGTATTTTTGAATAGCGTATTTACAAACACATTATGAAATGGCCACTGAAAAATTTACAACCCAATTGACTATAGATAATCAGGACATTCTATCTTCATATTTCTCAAATATTTTATACGGATGAAAATAACCATCGTTGCGGGCGCTCGTCCCAATTTCATGAAAATTGCCCCAATAATCCATGCCATTGAAAAAAAGGAAGGAATAGAGCATAGGCTTGTACATACGGGACAGCATTACAATAAAAACCTGAGCGAAACTTTTTTTAACGAATTAAGCATCCCAAAACCTGCTGTAAACCTAAATGTAAAGAGTGGTTCGCAAGCCACCCAAACTGCAGCAATTATGGTTGCTTTTGAAAAAGAACTGGAAGAAAACAAAACAGACCTTGTACTAGTAGTAGGTGACGTTACGTCGACTATGGCCTGCGCCATTGTGGCTAAAAAAGCCCACGTAAAAGTTGCCCACATTGAAGCGGGTATACGCTCTGGTGACCTTAACATGCCCGAAGAGATAAACAGAATGGTTACAGATAGTATTACCGACTATTTTTTTACAACATCAGAAACTGCCAATAGCAACTTATTAAACGCAGGTATTCCTGAAAAACGGATTTTTTTTGTGGGAAATGTTATGATAGATACACTTAAAAAAAACCTGCCCAATCTTAAAAAACCTGTTTTTTGGGATAATCTAAAGCTTGAAGAAAAGCAATATTATGTTTTAACATTACATAGACCTTCTAATGTAGATGCTATGGAATCTTTTTCAGATTTATTAAAAGAGATCGTTTCGCAATCAGAGGGAATGCCCATCATTTTTCCAGTACATCCCCGCACACAAGCTATATTAGACAAAGCAAACCTTAATTTTCCAAACCTACACTATGTAGAGCCACAAGGATATTTATCATTCATTTACCTTGTAAAACATGCCAAAGCTGTATTGACAGATTCAGGTGGGATAACAGAAGAAGCTTCGGTCTTAAATGTTCCCTGCTTGACGTTTAGGAATTCAACAGAGCGCCCTGAAACCTGTGAATTAGGCACAAACCGTCTAGTTGAAAATAGCGTTAAAAAAATAAATGATGCTTTTCAAGATTTAAAAAATGGGGAATGGCCAGCCTATAAAACCATTCCTAAATGGGATGGGCATGCAGCTGAACGGATAGTAGCTATTATTGCAAATCTATATGAGTGCTAAAGAAATTTTATTAGTAACCAATTACTTTCCTCCTGAAAAGGGAGCTGCGTCCAACCGTATGTATTCTTTGGCAAAGGCTTTACAGGATTCGGGATTTATAGTTCATATTGTTTGTCCTAAGCCCAATTACCCCACAGGACAAATTTTTGAAGGGTATAAGGACGGTTTTTATAAGAAGACGACAGAAGACAATTTAATAACGCATCGCTTATGGCTCTGGGCGAGTAATTCTTCAAACAAGTTTTTGCGTTTACTTTCTATGCTTTCGTTTTCCTTTAGTTTGTCGCTTTTTTTTCTTTTCAGAAAGAATCCTAAAACTATTTTTATCCAATATTCTCCTGTATTTGTAGGCTTTACCGCTGTATTTTGGTCTTGGTTATTTAGAAAGAAAAGAATTTTAAACGTGTCCGACCTTTGGCCGTTAGCAGGATTGGAAATGGGCTTGCTACAAAAGGGGCTTTATTATTCAATTTTAGAGAGAATGGAGCGGTTTTGCTACCGAAAATCAAGCTTGATCGTAGGGCAATCTGAAGAAATTCTTTCGCATGTTAATGAACATTGTAAAACCCCAACTTTTTTATACCGAAACATCCCAGACTTTATCCCTCCTACAATCATGAAAAAGCCTATTGAGAAACCAATTAAACTCGTGTATGCTGGTTTATTGGGGTTAGCACAAGGATTGGCTGAAATATGCCATAAATTAAAACTGCCCGATAACATTGAACTTCATATTTATGGCAGTGGTCCCGAAGCAGGTATCATTTCAGATATAAAGAAGAAAAATATTATTTATCATGGTGAAGTAGACCGAAATGAACTGCACGAGGCATTACAGCAATATGACATTGCTTTTATTCCTTTAACCAACAGGATTTATGGTTCGGTACCTTCAAAAATATTTGAATATACACGTTTGGGGCTTCCTGTAGCTTATTTTGCTGGTGGGGAAGGTGGGTATCTTGTTGAAAAACATCAGTTAGGATGGAACATTCCCGTTTCAAATTTTGATGCCCTTCAAGATTTTATTATTAGTTTAGATGTTGAAAAGGTGCGTAATTTTCCTAAAGAGGATGTAATGAGAAATGCAATAAAGACCTTTAATTTTAAAGAACAGTTTAAAGCGTTTCACAAAGAAATTAATAATCTTTAATATGCTTTTTTATCACCTTTAATTGCATTGTAGACCGTTTGGAACACAATTTTAATATCTAAGAACAACGACCAATTTTCAAGATAAAATATATCATATTTTACCCGGTTTATAATATCGTTTTCGTTTTCCACCTCACCCCGGTATCCACTTACCTGGGCTAAACCTGTAATGCCTGGTTTTATAAAGTGACGCACCATAAATTTATCAATACGCCCGGCATACATATGGGTATGACTGACCATGTGAGGGCGTGGTCCAACAACGGACATTTCGCCTTTGAGCACATTGATAAACTGTGGCATTTCGTCTATACTAGTTTTACGTAGAATACGTCCTATCCAGGTGACCCGTTTATCCCCTTTTTTAATTTGGTGAAGGTGCGCCATCGGGTTTGGCTTCATAGACCTAAATTTATAGCAGAAAAATTCCTCGTAGTCTAATCCGTTTCGTTTCTGCTTGAAAAACACTGGTCCTTTTGATCCTAACTTGATAAAAATGGCCAAAATTGGTGTTAACCATGATAAAACCCCTACAATTATAAAAATAGATAGAATTATATCAAATCCTCTTTTAATGAATTGATTAAACGGTTCATCAATAGGGATTTTCCGTAAAGACAAAATAGGTAACACCCCGTAATAACTAAAGTCTAGTTTTTTACTGTAAATTTCCTTGTTGTCTGGAAGGAATTTGAGTGTTTTAAGGTTGTTATCGACATAATCAATCAGTTGAATAAGCTCCTTATTGTTCAGCTCGGCCACTGATGAATATATTTCTTCTACATTATTATCGGTAATATAATCTATACACTCTTCAATAGATACCTTTTGGGGGCCTTTTAAGTTGAATGTTTTGTCAAGTTGGTACCCATACTCAGGATTATCTGAAAAGAATTTGCGCAACTGATCCGTTTTTTTGTTTAGACCAATAATTACAACTTTTCTATGGTTACCCCCTGTTAATACTCTATACTTTTTGAGTAAGAAATATATTGCAAACTTTACTGCGGTTATGCAACCAAATACTAAAAGAACATAATAAATTACCGAAATAGCACTTGTGCTTTCGGCACTGAAAATTCCGAAATATGCGAAGACAATTAAAAAAAAGATAATAAATTGTTTTCCAAGCAACGACATTATTTTTGCTACGTGGGTAAAGCGATATATTTCGTAAAAACTGGATTTTAAGGAAAGTATTACCCAGCCTAGCGTTACAAATGCTATGTAGTTTATGATTTCATACGTTTCAGTAAAGAAGTATAAAGCCCATAGATGAATGATCAAAAGATCAATCACGTAGGTTATTGGCCTTAAATAGCCTGAATATCTTCCACTTTTAAAAATCATTCTTACTTTCTAATATGCTTTGAAAAATTTTTGTGTTCGCTTTTTAATAACTCTTCTTTTGAAAAACCCTTAAAATATTCAAATGTGGTTTTCAGCCCTGCTTCCCTAGTTATTTTAGGTTCCCAACCCAATATTTCTTTTGCTTTCGAAATATCCGGCTGTCTTTGCATTGGATCGTCCTTGGGCAAGGGTTTAAACACGATTTTCTGTTGGGTACCCGTCAACTTTATAATTTCTTCTGCAAAATCTAAAATGCTTATTTCGTTTGGATTGCCAATATTAACAGGTAATGAATAATCGCTCATCAATAATTTAAAAAGCCCTTCTACTTGGTCGTCCACATAGCAAAAGGAACGAGTTTGCGAGCCGTCCCCAAAAACGGTTAAGTCTTCACCCCGCAATGCTTGTCCTAAAAAAGCTGGGATAACGCGGCCATCATTCAATCGCATTCTGGGTCCGTAGGTGTTGAAGATACGGGCAATTCTTGTTTCCAAGCCATGAAAACGATGGTACGCCATAGTAATAGATTCTTGAAAGCGTTTTGCTTCGTCATAAACGCCTCTTGGGCCAATGGTGTTTACATTTCCGTAGTATTCTTCATTTTGTGGGTGTACCAGAGGGTCGCCATATACTTCGGAAGTCGATGCAATAAGAATTCTCGCATTTTTTTCTTTGGCCAAACCAAGTAGGTTATGTGTTCCCAAAGAACCCACTTTAAGAGTTTGAATAGGTATTTTTAAATAGTCTATTGGACTTGCTGGGGAAGCAAAATGTAGAATGTAATCGACGTTTCCAGGAACGTGTACAAACTTTGTGACGTCGTGATGGTAAAAATGAAAGTTCTCATTTTGAAAAAGATGTTCAATATTTTTTAAATCACCAGTAATAAGGTTATCCATCCCAATAACTTTAAAACCTTCGGCGATAAACCTATCGCATAAGTGAGAGCCTAAAAACCCTGCTGCACCGGTAATTAATATCTTTTTTTTCATTTTTTATTTTCTTCCTATTGAAACGTAGGTAAACCCTTCGCTTTTCACGTCTTCCACATTATACAAGTTTCTTCCGTCGAAAATAACTGGGTTTTTTAATTTTTGTTTTATTTTACTGAAGTCGGGTGTTCTGAAAATACTCCATTCAGTACAAATTAATAGCATTTCAGCATTCTCTAATGCATTGTACATTGAATCTGCATACTGCAATGTATTGCCAAATTGTTTTTTAATGTTTGGCATGGCTTCAGGATCAAAAACGGTTAGTTTAGCCCCGTTTTCGAGCAATCCGTGCATCATATCGATGGCTGGTGCTTCACGCACGTCATCTGTTTCAGGTTTAAAGGCTAGCCCCCAAATTGCAATCCTTTTCCCTTTTAAATCATTATTAAAATATTTTTCAATTTTTGGAAGTAAGATTGTTTTTTGTGTTTTGTTCACTTCAATAACCGAATTCAATATTTTAAAATCATAGTTTTCATTTTTCCCAGCTTTTTGTAATGCCTTCACATCTTTTGGGAAACAAGAACCGCCATAGCCAATGCCTGGAAATAAAAACCGCTTGCCAATACGGGAATCGGTACCCATCCCTACACGTACTTTATCTACATCTGCGCCTACTTTTTCGCAATAGTTGGCAATCTCGTTCATAAATGTAATCTTGGTTGCCAAAAAGGAATTGGCTGCATATTTGGTCAATTCAGCAGACTTTTCATCCATTACAATAATTGGATTCCCAGAGCGTACAAATGGAGCATAGAGCTTCTGCATAAGCTCGGTTGCTTTTTCACTACTCGATCCAATAACTATACGTTCTGGTTTTAAAAAATCGTCCACAGCAAACCCCTCCCTTAAAAATTCAGGATTTGAAACCACATCAAATTCGCAATTGGCGTTTTCGGCAATTACTGCTTTTACTTGTTCTGCAGTGCCAACAGGGACCGTGCTTTTATCAACAATTACCTTGTAGGTTTTTATCTTCTTTCCAATTTCTGAAGAAACATTTAAAACATAAGAAAGATCGGCAGAACCGTCTTCATCTTCTGGAGTGGGCAAAGCCAAAAACACAATTTCACCATGTTCTAGCCCTTCATCTAATGATGTTGTAAACTGAAGGCGGTTAGCTTCTATATTTCGTTCAAAAAGAACATCTAAATGTGGTTCGTAAATAGGAACAACCCCTTTACGCATGTTATCGACTTTTTCATTATCAATATCAACACAAACAACTTCATTTCCGGTTTCGGCAAGACATGTTCCTGTAACGAGACCAACATAACCTGTTCCTACAACTGTTATTTTCATGTTTTAATAGCTTAATTTTAAGAGTGCAAAAATACAATTTGCTATCATTTTATACCTCTTTTATGGTTTTGTTTTGGGCAACGCTTTTATTAGACAGTAATATAATGAGTATAAACCCAATATAATATGCACCCATTTGTCTTTGAAATACATTTTCAAACATACAGTAGAGTGCTAAAGACGCTAGAAGGGCGGTATAAAAAAAGCTGTTTTTGTTTTTAATGAAAAGCACTAATAAAAAAGTTACAAATAATAAAAACCCCACTATGCCCGTGCTTAAATAAAAATCTAAAAATTGATTGTGTGTATTATATCTCTCTAATGTAAATCGATCTTTTTTATGTGTGTCTTGTATGGTTTCCTGATAACATGAAACCAGGTTGTCTTTTGTTCCGTAAAACCCAAAACCTTTCCAATTGATCGTATTATTTTCTATAGTTTTAAAAGCACATTCCCACGTTATGGACCTAACTTCCCAGGTTGTTGTATTGGTAATGAAATTTTGTAAAGCAGTAGGGTTCTTTTTACCTCCAACCCCTGTTGTCCCAAAGAAATATAGCCCTACAATTACTAATGCGGTTAGTAACAATAAAGGGATACGAATTTTTTTATGCTTTCCATACATCTGTCGAAGTAAGAGAATAAAAACAAGAAGCAGAATGGAAATCTTAGATACTATTAAAAACAAAAACAATATGTTTATAATAATATTAGCTAGGTAGTAACGGTTTTTTGGATGGAATTTTGGTTTTAACAAGTTATAAGAAACCAAGATACTCAATACACATAAAAACCCAAGATACAACCTATCTATGAGCAATGACTCAATCACCTCTGGAGAGCTGCCAAAATGGAATTCGCTTATTGTATTGGTTAAAACAACAATATTAATAACCGAAAACACGATTGCAGCAAAAGAAGAGAAAAGAATGGCCTTTTTAATTTTTTCGAAATCCTGAATAGGGATGTAAAGCACAACTAACCCAATAGCAAGCATCACTTTCTTTATAACGGTGAAATCTTCTTCTAGTCTCCCAGAAAAATATGAGTTTGCAACAAGGTAGAGGCAAAAACCTGCAAAAATCAAAATAGGGACAGTCCTTATCTTTTTAAAATCATCCTTTTTTACAACAAAAGGGAACGCCAAAACCAAAACAGCCAATAGTATATTTGGCAACGCTCTCACATAATCGTCAAAGGGTATCGTAAAGAACAATAGTAAATAAAAGTAAGGGTATATAGATGTTAGTAATATTCTCATTTTTTATTTAGTGTGTGTTCTCTTTTTTCCGTTTTAAAAAACAAACAAAACAAAAGTAGAAAATGATACAATCCTCTTTGCCGCCATAAATAGGATTCTGTAACAAATACGGCTAGCATAATTAAAAATAAAGCCAAAAGCATCACTTCTTTGTTTACAAGGTATTGTTTAAATAGTAGTACTAAAAATAGAATTATAAACAAGAACCCTAAAATTCCTATTTCTGACCAAGCTTGCAAATATTGGTTGTGAAAATTATAGGCATTAAAACCTTTATATAGGTTATAGTGTTTTTGCTTTTCTACTATTTTTTTTTGTGAGTTATTAATGCCATAACCCGTTATAAAAGCATCATCCTCGTCTAACATTTCATAAAAAATACGTGCTTGAAATATCCTGATGGTCGTACCTGTCCAATCATAAACACGTGTAAACCGCTCACAAGTTAGTACTTCTTTTATATTTGAATCTTCAATTTCCCGGTTAAATCGCTCCTTTACAGGGTTTGAAAAAACAATTAATGCAACAACTACTGCTGAAAATACTAGTAGTAATAAAGCAATCGTCTTTTTTCTAAAAGTATGGAAAATTCCCAAAACGAGCGAAATGAATGTTACTACAATTATGGTTTTAGAAGCTAACAACAATAAAAAAGCAGACATCAGTACTATTGCCAAAATCGTTAATACTGTTTTTTTGGATTTAAAGAGTAAGAAAAGCAAACACAATGAAGTTATTACTGAAACGTAAATAGCATTAAGGTCTAATGGTGATACCAGGGCATGATAAAAAAAGGTGCTTTTATCAGATGTTTCATAAAACTTTACTGTTGCGGCTGTTATAAAAAAAATAGCAAAGACAGCTATACCCATCGAAAAATAGTAAAGGATATTATTGCATGTTTTTTTAGTAATATTTGGCATAAAAATAAAGGCCAAAGGAATTATCAGCAATGCTAACTCCCTTTCCAAGCCTCTTATGGATTCTTTTATATCTATGGACCAAAAAAGTGATAGCGCCATTAATCCGTAGAGTCCAAAAGGAACTGCATATGCATAATTCCATTCTGGTTTATGGTATTTTAAAGAAAGTAAAGAGACTGCTAATAAAGCGATAAGAATTCCTGTGCTATATCCATATTGCAGGGGTATGGCAATAAGCAAACTACTTATGAGTACTACGTACGTTTTTTGAGATGTTACTAGATTACGTATTCTGTTCATAGGTATGTTTCATAAATTCTAAATACGAATTGTTTATTGTCTCCCATGAGTAAGTATTCGCTATTTTAACTTTATTGTTTTCAAGATACGTAGTCCAATTATTTTTATCCTTTATTTTGATTAAGGTTTCTTTTATTTCTTTGCTATCAGAAAAATAAAAGGCATCCTCTCCTAAGATACTCTTATTAAATTCATTGTTATGAGCCACAATCAATGCATTTGATGCCATAGCCTCTAACAAAGATGGATTTGTACCTCCAACAGTGTGCCCGTGAAAATATAGCTTTGAAAAATTCCGGAGATTGTTTAAGTGGTTTTGGTTATAAATTCCGCCTAAAAAGCGAATATTTTTATGGCTTTTGAATTTTTTGGCAAGGTATGATCCATATTTATTAACATCATGCTTCCCTACCACTAAGAAGGGTTTGTCGTCATATGATTCAACGACACCGTCTAAAATGGTCTCTATGTTATTTTCGGGTTCTAACCTTGCTATCAACATATTATAACCATATTCAGAAACATTGTATTCCTTCAGTACTTTTTTTTCAGGGTTTGAAAAAACCACCGCTCCATAAGGGATATATTTTGAAGTTTTGGAGTAAGATTCTTGTAAATGGTTTTGAATGCCTATAGAGTCTGCAATTAGATAGTCACTGCTTTTCACAGCCAATGATTCTGCGTACTTAAGAAAACGTCTTACTTGTTTATTATATTTGGAACGTTTCCATTCCAAGCCGTCCATATTAGTAATTATTATAGGTTTTTTTGGTAAGAGTTTATACCAAATGGAATTACTGGTATAACCAAGTTGTAATAAAATATCAAAATCTCTTTTTCGGGCATCTTTAATACAATTGTAATCATATATAAATTGACCTGCTGTACCTATTTTATCTTCGGGGTCGCTACAATGAATTAAGGAAACCTCTTTGTGTTTTTTTTCTTTGAAAGGATGGTTGTCTGAACAGTACACATACGTTTCGTGTCCATTTTTTTGCAAATAGACCGAAAAGAACTCAGCAAATTGCTCAAAACCGCCGTGATAATTAGGTATTCCCCTTGTGCCTAATATTCCTATTTTCATAAACTAATTTGTGATTGTTTGTTGTAGTAAAATTTTAAAAATAAGAAGGAGCCCAAAATTAATGTTACAACATCCCCTTGGTTATATACACCTGTGATAATAAGAGTTGTAAATAAATAAAACAACGAAATTCCTGAGATAAAATTATTAAAGAATACTATACTACTATTGGTTTTTTTATGGTAGGCAGTTAGATATAGGTAAGCCAAAAACAATAGATATATAAACATTCCTACAAAGCCAGCCTTAAACATTATATAGGCAAAACCATTATGTATTATAGGAATATATTGAATCCCCCCTTCGCTCAAGGGAGCCTCAAAACCTAAATCTACCAATGAGCCAAGACCTTTACCAAAAAAGTACCCATACTTATAATTGGCTTCATCTAGTTGCTCAAAGGCCTTGTGTGCTTCATAGCCTCTCCAATGGTCCCAAAGTTGTGCATGGTTATTTATATCTACATCTGCTGAAAAGATTTCAGAAGGTGCTATTTGAAGTTTATATAAAAACCCTTCAAGACCTTTACTAGATCTATCTAATTCCATTGTTTGCAAACTGGCAAAAAATAATAGAACCAATGATATAAAAATTGTTAAGTAAATAACTCCCTTTCTCGTTAGCTTTGTATATCCTTTAATAGCTAAGAAAAGAATAAAAAAAGCAACAAGCATTGTTCTTGAGAAGTATAAAACAAAGGATATGTACAATAAGATTCTAATTAAAAAAGCAAACTTAATGGGCTTTTTTATCGGTAATGTATTCTTACCTACATGCAATAGAACGATTGCAAATAACTCTATATAATTAGCTTTACCACCCACATAACGAATTAAGCTTATACTCAATTGATTTTTGAAAAAATACATTGCAATTTCAAGAATGTGATAAGCTGCAAAAAGTGCTGCTAAATAAAAAATAGTTTTAAAAATAAAGTCTTTATCTTTTATTTTACTGGTAAGGTAATACCCTAAAATTATGAATAGGATTGGTTTAATTAAATAGGCTATATCTTTAATAATATCATACCATTCCCTGGAATAAAAAAAAGTGCTTATGGTTGCAATGCTAAATATTAAGAAAAGCGGGGTTAATGTATTTACAACACTGTTAGAATATTTAAACCGTATATCAAGCAATAAGAATATTAACATAAAGGCACACATCACCAAAGTGACTTCTATTGAAGAAATCGCTATAGGAATAGTAAAAACCAACAGCAAGAAAAATTTGTAAAGTATGTCTTTTTGTATAATCACTTAATTATGCTTTTGGTAAAAGTACTTGTTTATAGGCTTCTAATGTTTTATTTGCCGTGTGTTGCCAAGTAAAATTCTCCTCAATTTTAGTTTTCAGTTTATCATTGTAATCTGTATTAAAGGCATTTTCAACAGCTTCTAAAATTGAAGCAGGAGATATTGGGTCACAATAATAAGCATATTCATTAAAATACTCCTTTTGGTCGCCTCTATCTGTAATAACAATATTGCACCCCATATAGGATGCCTCCAATGAAACCAAACCAGTGGTTTCAAACCAACTTGCTAATGCATGAACTTTAGCTTTTGAATAAATTCCAGCTAATTTTTCTTGTTCAACATATGGAATAAAAGTGATGTTTTCTGCGGCTAATTCTTTACACTTTTCAAAGTAGCTTTTAGCATTTGAAGAAGGACTTCCTATTATAAAAACTTTATATTTAGAGTTGTTTAAAGCCCTTATTAAGTTTAAATGGTTTTTAACTGGTGTTATTTGCCCAACTGAAATTATTGCATCTTTATAAGTGTCTTCAACATCCTCCGTTTCAATATTTTTAAACACTTCTATGTCAATAGCATTTGGAATAACCTTATACTTATTTTCACACCCATATGCTTTTACTAACCGCTTATATTCGTTTTCAGAATTTGGCAAAAGCATTTTGGCTTTTTTAATTATTTCAACGATTGATTTTTTTTGACCTTTTAAAAGATAGCCCTTTTCAGTAAGTGTATCTTGTTTTTTAAGTATCCTAGCTACTGTTTTAATATATTCAACTTGGTCTGGATTAAAAACCCTGTTTAAATAGAATCTAAACTTGCTGTGGTGGTTTTTTTCGGCTTCAGAATAATCAATATAAATTGTTGACAACACGTAAGGTAAGTTGGCTTTTTTAATGATACCCAATAAATCTGCCGGACGGGATATATTAAACAGATGCATTAAATCGTACTGAGAAAAGTCTATTTTTTCATTTACTGTTTTAATAGTTACAGTAATTCCATCTAATTTATTTAAGTATTGAGCCGTTTTTTTAACCTGTACAGTATCGCCGCCAGGATGGGTAAATAAAGTTGCCCTGCTTATCATTATTACTTTCAAGCCTGTATTTTATTTAAATTTTTTATAAATACCCATAAACCCAATCATACGCTTAAAAAAGCCTGATTATTTTTATGCGAATTTAATATTAAAAAACAAGAATTTTCAGGCTTTTACCTGTTGTTCTGTTTTTTAAAACCATTTATTAAGGTCTTTGTCAATTAAAGTTTGTGTTACTAAAATATGTGGTTTATATATACTTTTTAAAATAGCTGTTTCTTCAAGTAATTGGGGTTTTCCCTTTTTGTTATTAAAAACCAGTTTGCCCAATAGAGACTTAATAGGGGCTGGCGTATTTCCCATCATTATTTGTAGGGTTTTGGATTGCCTTAATTTTTTAACTACAGGAAACCTTGCTTGTTTAAACTGATTGTGCTTTTTTGTATAATCTGGTTTAAAACTTGTGTCTACCCCAATGAACTGAAATAGGTTTGAAACGGTTTTTTCAGTTTCTGAAAACAAATCGTCACTTAAAATAATTTGTATGTTTGAAGGTTTAAAAACCTGTAAATAGTTTTTTAATTGTCCATCATAGAAACCGGTCTCTACGTATTGTTCATAAAAATCAGCGTACTGTTGTTTGTTATTTATTATTTCTTTTAAAGGAACAGAAATATACCCTAAGCTGTAATCCATTAAATAATGTGAAATTGCCCTTTCTACAGGGTTTCGCAATACAATAACTACTTTAGCTTGGGGATTAAAATCTTTAATCTTTTTTGGGCTGTTTTCATTGTTTAAATAAGAACTACTAAAATCACCAATTGCCTTATAAGTTTTAGATTCTTTATACAGTTTTTGATATGCCTCCAAGCTATCAATAATTGTAGCATTGTAGTAAGTGTTCTTAACTTCTGGACAAGAAAAAAAATGAGGCTCTTTAATCTTTGGAACAAAAACTTCTGGGTGTTCCTCCAAATAGTTGAAAAGAGATGTCGTACCTCCTTTTGGGGTTCCAACTATAAAAAAAGTAGGTTTTACGGACATCTTAGTAATTTATAAAGTAACTATTTTTTTAAATCTGTTTTTTATTGCCGGCAATACCCCTGTAAGGTACAGGTTAAGAATGGAAAGATTTTGCTGGTTACCTAAAACTTGAATTCTTGGTAGAGCAAAGCATGACTGTTTATGGTCTAAAAATATATTGCCCATTCTAGTGGTAGTGGCTGTTTTAAAATTGGTGTTTTCTTCTAATATTTCTACCTCTCTTTGGTTTATTTCATTTGAAGTTCCAAAAGGATACGCAAAATGTGCTACCTCTTTATCAATATTTTTTTCAATTTCCTGCTTAGAGCCTAAGACTTCAGTAAGTATTTCTTCTTTATTTAATTTGTTGAAGGTTAAATGGTTTAAAGAGTGTCCGCCGATTGTAACCAAACTATCCTCAGAGAGCTTTTTCACCTCATCCCAATTTAAACTTTCGTTCTCTACATAAGTTTGCAAAGATTTGCTATACTTCTTTTCTAATGCTTCAATAATTTCGTTTTGCTTTTCAGGAGCGGAAGAAATAATCAAAGTACGTAATTTACCAAAGGTATTTTCTTTTTCTTTTTGGGTCTTGCAAGAGTGTTCAACAAACAAATCTCCAACTTTTAATGAAAAAATGGTATTTTCCAGAAGTATATCCTCGAGCATATACCACCAAAGTTTTGCTGTTTTGTTCGGATAACAATTCGTCAAATAGATGGTAAAAGGAACATTGTGCTTTTTAAAAATAGGATATGCTAACGTAAGGTTGTCTTTATATCCATCATCAAAAGTGAAGACTATGAATTTTTTAGATTTTTTTTCAGGGTTTTCCAGCCTATAATGAAGTTCATCTAAAGAGATAAATTCATACTTTTTCTTTTTTAAGAAAAGTATCATCTTTTCAAGAAAGTCAACCTCTATTTCATTTGCTGCCATTAATGGAATCCTAGAGGCGTTTTTATCCTTATTTAAAACAACTTTATGCATAAAAAGGATACTTCCTTCACCACTATAAAATGGCTTGAACAAAAACCCAATGGGGGCTTTCGACAAAATTTTTAATATGGTGCTTTTAGAAATGGCCATTTATTGTCTTTTAAGTCTACTTTTAATATCTATTGAAGATCCCAAACAAAGTTTAAAAAAATCTATATGCCCAAAATAAATGGCTCTTTGTTTAACTTTTGAGTCAAACAGTGTCGCTTTAACTAACTTCGCAAAAGTAGAAAGTAGGATTATAGGAAGTCTTAAGCTGTAATATTTTTTATAGTATCGAAGTCCATTTAGTAAATATAAATACTCGCGTGTAAAGTTAGAATTGCTTGATGAGCCTACCTTATCAAATATTTTAGACTTCGCATTTACATCTATTTTATATCCTTTTTGTTTTGCTAGGGTACAAAAATCTGTTTCTTCCCAATATAAAAAGTATTCTTCTGGTAATAACCCAAGCTCTATAAATGTTTTTACCTCAGTAAAAAGGGCGGCGCCAGTAATGGCATCGATATGATCACTATTTTCTTTTTCAGTAATGTTTTTTATACCGTGAATCCATTTTTTAACCTGAAAACCACCATAATACATTACCTTATCTCTTTCGTTATAGTAATGAATTAGATTTCCTAAGATTAATTTTTCTCTACCGTTATGTAAAGACACTAAGTCTTGTATTACATCAGGTTCAATTTCTATATCTGGGTTGAGTAGCACAACCAATTCATCTGGTCTATGTTGAATTAAAAATTTTAATCCTGTATTGTTTCCGGCAGCAAAGCCTTTATTTTCATTGTTTTTAATTAAGTAAATAGCATTAGTGTCTAATGAATCATAACCGTTTTGAAGTTCATTAGGAGTTGTTTCTATAATCGAAATCCCCTTAGCTTTGCACTCCTCAATTATAACTTTCACACTATCATCGGTCGATTGATTATCAACTATAAATAATTGATAATTAGGATACGAAGCATTTTGCAGTGAAGCAATGCAATGGAGCATGTCTTCTGCAGAATTATAGTTTATGGAAATGATATTTACCCTACTGTTCATAGGTGTTTTAAAATTTACTCAGGTTTATTCATACCTCCAATGAGAGAGGTCTCGGTTTAATTTACTTTCAAGCGTATCAATTTCATTTTTAAAATACGTGTTGTAAATCATTTGTTTTTGATCGATGCTCAATGCTGTTTTTGGAGCTGCCTTTTTATTTTTTTCTGCTAAAGTCAACATAATCTTATCTTTTATTTTCTTAACAGGAATAAGCTTACCCACAGCACTTTTAAGTTTGTTAGGTTTATAAATGAAATTCTGTAATAATTTGTTTTTTGGCTCTGAAGCAACATTACTTTTTATTGAGTAATCGAAATTATAAGAAGGGATGTTTAAAAATGACATCGTTTCATTTATAGTAGCGTCTGTATTTTTAATAAGATTTTCAAACAATAGAACCTTCAAGTTTTCTTTTCCGAAAAATGACTCGAAACGTTCTATTTGTTCGGCATACAAACTTCTTGATATATAACTGAAGTGTATTTTATTATAATGTGTCGTTAGCCTTTCATTTTCGTTTTTAATTGCTGTTATAAAATCTAAGCTTTCAAGACTTCTGCTTTTGGTCATTTGATAATGTGAGTATGCTCTATCGACCGGATTTCGGAGAATGATGATGATTTTAATTTTGCCAAACGTTTTAAATATAGCTTCAGCACAATCTTTAAAATAAATATATTCTGGATCTATTTCGCCCCAAAAAGGAGTTGGCGAATCTTTAAAATAATAGGAAAAATAATGATCAATGCCTTTTTCAAATTTATCTCGATCCCTAAAAAAATGTGTTTCTTTATTTATGGGTAAATTTATATCTGGATGCTGCTGTAGAATATCATGAAAGGTTGATGTCCCTGCTTTCTGAACGCCTACACACATAAAATGGAGTTTCTTCTTCATCTATATTTTATGACTTTTGCAGGTATTCCGCCAACTATTGCGTTTTCGGGAACATCTTTTGTTACTACGGCATTTGCGGCTACAATAGCTCCTGGGTTAATTGTAACACCTTTGGTTATCACCGCTCCATGGCCCAACCAAACATTATCCTTGATATAAATAGGCTGTGTTTTAAACCCTTGCTGTATCATTGGCAAATGCAAATCATTAAAGTTATGATCTGTGTCCCGTATAGAGACTGCATTTGCAATCATTACGTTTTTACCTATTTCTATGCGTTCGTTTACGCCAATAACGCTATATGAACTTATATATGAGTTTTCTCCAAGAACAAGTGTACCGGTCCCTTGAATTATAATATCATGCTTTAAATGTGTGTTGTTATGAAGCTCAACCTTTAATGTGTTTTTTAGCCCTAAAAAAGGCTTTATACTCACGCTGTGGTCTATAATTACCTTGCCTTTAACCACCAACATACTAGAGTACTTAAGTTTGTTAATAGCGGTATTCCACTTTCGTTGAAATTTTCTATATGTAAGTAAGATTACGCCCACGGATTAAAAAATGCATAAAAATTAAACTCCCTCTTTATAACTATTACACAAAGTGTATTCAATAAAATATTTGAGATAAGACTTGCTACCGCAGCCCCTAAAAACCCCATTCTACTTATTAGAATATAATTTAGTAAAATATTTGCTATAACACTTATGATAGTGATTTTCTTTAAAACATTTTGATGTTTCGTCATGTTTAAAACTTGACCTACACTGCCCGATAATGCATTAAAGAATAAACCTATTGCAATTATTATCAATGCTGTTTCCCCTACTACAAACTCTTCACCAAATAGTTGTAATAAAGGTTTTCTGAAAAAAATCAATATTAAAACCACCGGAGTAGTTAAATAAGTAATCAATTTGGTAGCACTTTGTACTTCTTTTTTAATTTCTTGGTGTTTGCCCTGGCTATATAATTCTGAAATTTTAGGCGCCAAAATGGTATTGACCGCATTAATTATTATAAGAGCCAAAATAGCCAGTTTATAAGCTGCATTATAAATACCCACATCTTCTTTTGAAGCCATTGCCCCTAGCATAAAAACATCTGTCCAATTTGATAAGAATAAAAAAGCTGCACTAAACATCATTGGGTATGATACCAATAGTAAGCTTTTTGAACTGTGCTTGTGTTCAGTATTTAACTTTTTTATAGGAAATAAAAATAACAGGGGTATTACCAAAACAGCAAAACCCAATATATAAGACAAGAAGACTGAGTTTTCTGCTGCATTTAAATTATAGCATAATAAAAGTAAAAGAATAAAAATTAGTGACGGCAATACAAATTTAAAAACACCGTATAAGATAAACCGATGTCGTCCTTTTAAGAATTCGGTTAGATAATCGTGAAATACTGCAAAAACAAAAAACACGATTAGATAATTAAAATAGTCTAAAAGTCCAGCATCATTAAATATGTTTATAACAATGATATCTTTGAACAACCAAAATAAAATTGTACCCACTAAGCTGGAAACAAATAAAATAATTAAGGAGTTCTTTAAATATGAATTTAATGGTTTATTACCACTAAAAAAGTTAGTATCCGCGGTAAGCTTAACCGTTAAGGTCGATAACCCTAAAGAAAAAACGACTATAGAAAATTGTAATAAAGTTTGTAGTAAAGAGAAACGGCCAAAAACCTCAGCACCATAATTATTAGATATAAAAAGTATTGCTAAATATGAAAATAGCATACCCAATATTCTTAATATAGTTACTGCACCAGCTTTTTTGAGAAGTTGATTTGGTTTTAGCCTACGCAATTTATGTGTCTTAAAAATTGTTTTATAGTCTCATTTTACTCATCTGCAATTTCTTTAAGAGCAAAATAGATTGTCCTTATAAGAGCGAGCATAAAGAATATAAATACAAACAATATAGGGTAAAGCAAGACCTTGTTACTAAAAAAGCCGATATTACTGTACAATGAAGGTTTGTTTACATTAACCACAACGTCATTTGCGTACACATAGTCTCTTTTAAGCTCTTCAAGTTCTTTTTGTAATTCGACTTTAGAAGTGAAGATTTCTGAAATATCAAAATTATCAACAACATATAATTGAGCTGAAGAAGGTGCAGACGTAACCTCATCTGTTTTATACTTCTCTAAAACGGTGTTAATTTGCTGTATGGTCTCCTCGTTTGAAGCAATTCTTTCTTCTAAACTTTTAACAGACGATGCTTTAATTTCCTTTAAAACCTTATTACTATTAATATGATTAATTAGAGCGGTTAAGGTTTCTTGTGTTGCTCCATTGGAGAGTACAACTTTTAAAGTATGATATTTATATTCACTCCTAAAGGTTTCGGAAATTTGTGAAAATTCATCCTCTTCTTCAAACTCATAATCAATGCTCCTTAATAACGACTCAAGCCTTCGGTCATTAAGTTCATATTTATCTAATATGTCCTTAAGGTTTATTATTGGCTTAATATCTAATGATTTTACCTTGTAAAGTTCCTTTACGTTTTCACCCTCAACTGTGCCTTCTGCAAGGCTATTGTTTAAATTTTCAATTGTACTGTACACATAATTTACTGTATTAAAATTAATGCGCAACAGTACTTTTGCAGTTTTTGAATGGACGGTTTTAGACTGTACATAATACCCGTAGGCAATACCCAAACCGATGATTACTAATATAATTATCCAGTTTCTTCGTATAAACCCCAATGCTCTAAAAAGCAATACAACCATTTTCTTAAAAAACTGGTTTAGCTTTTTTATAAAGAACAATAAATCTATTTCATCTTGATTGTTTTGTGCCATTTTTATAATTGGTTTAATGCAATGTATTATTTTTTGGTGCTAATAATGCTTTAAGGCTTTCCTTCCAGTCTATTGTTTTTACACCAACAACGTTTTCTATCTTGCTCGTATTTAAAATACTATATACCGGACGCTTTGCAAAAGTACGGTAATAGTCGGTTTGTGCAAGTTTTGTTTTTTCAATTAAGCCAGTTTGTTCTAAAATTTCTTTTGCAAAATCATACCATGTGGCTTTCCCACTGTTACTAAAGTGATACAGACCATATCCATCTTTATTAGAATCTACACATTTTAAAAGAACTTGGGCCAAATCATTAGCATTTGTTGGTGTTCCCGTTTGTTCGGTTGTAATGGTCAATGGCTTACCTTGTTCTGCATATTTCATCATACTGTTCAGAAAATTATGGCCGTATTGAGAGTACAACCAAGAAGTCCTGACGATAAAGTGTTTTTCACAAAGTTTTTGAATATACGCTTCGCCCTTTAATTTTGAAGCACCGTAAACATTTATTGGGTTAGTGATATCGGTTTCAATATACGGTTCGTTTTTGGTGCCATCAAAAACATAATCGGTTGAAACATGCAAAAGAACTACATCATGTTTTTTGCAGGTTTTGGCTAAATGCTTAGCCGCTTCAGCATTGATTAAAAAAGCTTGCTCTTCTTCACTTTCGGCTTTTTCAACATTAGTATAGGCTGCTGTGTTTATGCAATAATCAAAATGATTTTTTTCGAAATAGTTTTCTACTGAATCTTTATCAGCAATATTCAATTCACTTTTTGTGGCAAATACACATTCAAGGTTGGTAAAACCTACAGCAGCATCTTTAATACACGTTCCTAATTGTCCGTTTGCTCCTGTTACCAATACTCGCTTCATTAATATAGTAGGTTTTATTATTGTTTAAATACTTCAGCAAAAGTTGGAAGTTCTTTGTCTTTTTCTGAAACTATAATATCCTTTTCAGAAAGATGCCAATCTAACGCTAAGGTTGCGTCATTGTAAATTATTCCCCCTTCTGAAGCTTTATCGTAGTAATTATCACATTTATAAGCGAAAACAGATTTTTCTGAAAGGGTTACAAAACCATGTGCAAAACCTCTTGGAACAAATAATTGTTTTTGCTCTACATCGTCCAATATAACCGAAACATGTTCACCAAAAGTTTTTGAACCTTTCCGAACATCTACAACGATGTCTAAAACTTTCCCTTTAGCTGCGCGAACAAGTTTTGCTTGTGCCATTTCGCCAGTTTGAAAATGCATGCCTCTTACCACTCCATAGCTTGAAAAGGATTGGTTATCCTGAACAAAGTCAATATCTAGTCCTGTAACTTCGGTAAAGGTTTTTTTATTGTAGGTTTCACTAAAAAGACCCCTATTGTCCTTAAAAACTCGAGGTTTTAAAATGAAACAGCCTTCTAAGTGTGTTTGTTGTATTTCCAAAATGACGTTCTTCTTATTGTATTAAATGTTTTCCATAACCGCTTTTTAATAACGGCTTTACTAATTTTTTTAGTTGGGCTTTGTCTATATATCCCATTTGGTATGCTGCTTCTTCAATAGCGCCAATTTTTAACCCTTGGCGTTCTTCTATTACTTCAACAAATTGTGCAGCTTGCATAAGTGATGCAAACGTACCGGTGTCTAACCAAGCTGTTCCTTTATCCAGTATGCTTACACTAAGCTTTCCTTTTTGTAAGTATACATTGTTAACATCGGTTATTTCAAGCTCTCCACGGTGGCTAGGCTCTATGTTTTCAGCAATATCCACTACGCTGTTCTCGTAAAAATAAATTCCAGGAACGGCGTAGTTGGACTTTGGTTTTTTAGGCTTTTCTTCTATAGACAAAGCTTTTCCGTTATCATCAAACTCTACCACTCCGTAGCGTTCAGGGTCGTGTACGTGATACGCATAGATAATCCCACCATCGGGGTTGTTGTTGGATTGAAGCAATTCTTTTAATCCGCTTCCGTAGAAAATATTATCTCCTAAAATTAAAGCTACTTTATCGTTTCCTATAAACTCTTTTCCTATAATAAAAGCTTCGGCCAGTCCATTTGGCTCTTCTTGAACAGCATAACTGAAATCACAGCCAAGTTTTTTCCCATCACCGAGTAGCTTTTCAAATAAAGGCAAGTCTTGTGGTGTTGAAATTATTAATATTTCACGTATGCCAGCATACATAAGTGTTGACAAAGGATAATAAATCATGGGCTTGTCGTAAACTGGCATTAACTGTTTGCTTACCGCCAAAGTTAATGGGTGTAGTCTAGTTCCTGATCCGCCTGCTAATATTATTCCTTTCATAATCTATCGTTATTGTTTAAATACCACTTTATAGTCTTTTTTATTCCGCTTTCAAAGTTTTCTTCTGCTTTCCAACCTAATTCACTTTCAATTTTTGAAGCGTCTATTGCATACCTAAAATCGTGTCCTGGTCTATCGGTTACAAAAGTTATTTGTTCACGGTACGATTCTTCTTTTGGCTTCAATTCATCTAAAATATCACAAATAGCGTGGGCAATGTACAGGTTTTCACGTTCGTTTCTGCCTCCTATATTATAAGTTTCACCTAACTTTCCTTTTTCCAATGCTAATTGAATACCACTACAATGATCTCTTACATACAACCAATCGCGCACGTTTTTTCCATCTCCATAAATAGGAATAGGTTCTCCAGAAACAGCTTTCCTTATTATAGTTGGAATCAGCTTTTCGTTGTGCTGATTAGGTCCGTAGTTGTTTGAACAATTGGTAGTAACTACCGGCATTCCGTATGTATGAAAATAACTGCGCACGATGAAGTCTGAAGATGCTTTAGAAGCACTGTAAGGGCTATTGGGAGCATACGGTGTGGTTTCACTAAACAAACCTGTTTCGCCAAGGGTTCCATATACCTCATCTGTTGAAACATGTAAAAAACGGGCATGCCTAAACGCATCTTTTAGTTTTCCTGGGCCATCCATCCACGTTTTATAGGCTTGCTGAATCAATAAAAAAGTACCTACAATGTTGGTTTCAATAAAAGCAGCAGGGCCCGTAATGGAATTATCCACGTGAGATTCTGCGGCAAAATGAATTACTTGATCAAATTGATGTTTTTCAAAAAGTTCTTTTAAAAGGCTCTCATCACAAATATCGCCTTTTACAAAAGAGAAGTTTTTATGGTCTTTTACTGAGCTTAAATTGTCCATATTTCCAGCATAAGTGAGCTTATCTAGAACTACTACTTCACTATCTGTTGTTTCAAGAATATATTCTACATGATTGGACCCAATGAACCCTGCGCCCCCGGATAATAAGACTTTATTGTTTTTCAAAATATTTTTTTAGTTTAATCTAATACCTGTTTTAACATTTTTTCGGTGATTACATAGGTGGGTTTTACCCCACTTGTACCCAATCCTCCAGAGGCTAATGTGCTCCCCGTCTCCAATGGATTATCTGAAGCATAATACGCATACCGCACTTGTGTTTTTGAACTGATACTACCTCGAATTTTAGAAGCTGCCTGTATCGCTTTTTGGTAATGGGCTCCTTCCATTTCCAATCCAATCACATTCCATGTAGATTCGTGGAAAAACCTTAGTACATCCCTGTTTTGTAGTGATGTTCCTAGTACTGTAATCATAGTACCTGTACAAACATTCACATCTTCATCTTTAAAATCTGAAATATTCAGTTTATTATCAAAGGGGTAATTATCTGCCGTCCCTTCAAAAACGTGAGCCGAAGGAATCATAATATCACCTTTTCCGCCCTCTAAAATACCTGCTTTACCCATTATTGAAACAGAAGCTACATTTAAAAAGTGTGAATTTCCCTTACTATCTCCGTATGGTTTTAATAATTCGTCCATCGTTTCATACGCTTGTTCTCCAAAAGCATAGTCCATTACAATGATTACGGGCTTATTTTGGGTTTCAATATCTTCACAAGCATATACAGACTTAGGGAATTTATCTGAGTCAAAAACCTGGACATCTATATTGGCACCGCTATCATCATTTATAAACGTCATTCCGTTCTTTAAAGCTGTTTTGGTTACTTTATCCCGTAATTTACCATTGGCTGGGTTACTTAAAGACTCAAAAAGTTCTAAAGGTTGCTTCTTTTTTGCTTCAGAAGTTAATGCTGAGTTTGCAAAAAGGGTATTCATCACGCTGTGCATATTGGCACTTATTATATGCAAGGGCCTTTGCAACAGGTTTTTATCTTCAAGGGTTTGCTTTATTTTTAAAGCCCATTTTTCACCGTGAATATGGTGCCCTAAGCGTTCTCGCAATACAGGGCTAAAGGTGATAATGCGTTTATTGTTGTTCACCACTTCGTCCAACGCTAGTTTCCCTAAATAATAAATAATGTTTAAAAAGCGGTGTGGATTGTCTTTGCTTGCAAACTGCGGATACACCTCTTTGACCTCTTCAAACGTTCTACCTAAAAAGTTTGCTGTATGCGTAAGGGCTATTTCCTTTTCTTCTTTCGTTAATTCATCCTTTTTCTGAATTGCATTTTCCAGCTTTTTCCAATCTCGAATCACCTTTCCTTTTTCATCGATCATGATTTGTTTCATGATTTTATGGGATTCTATATATAGAAATGTAAGGTGAGTAAGGACATCGTATATTTCAGATCGACCACGCGTTACCTCAATGTTCATCTGCTCTTCATCAATACGGTAACAATTTCTGCGTCTTTTTGAAGGTATAATGGTTTTAAAATGTGAATCTTTATAGCCTTCGTCACTGGTTAAATTAATAAAGCGACACTCTTCAATCCCCGTGGGAAGCCTATCTATAACATATAGCAGACCTTGTAGCTCAATTTTTTCTTCTGAAATGGAACCGTAAATTTCGGGCCTGAGTGTTAATAGGGATTCTCTCAATGTTTCGCCCGAAACTCCCATGGGCTTATAAAAACCACGATTAAAAAGATGACGCATAGTTATGTACAATCTTTCTATAGCGCTAGTGCTTTCTTGAGCACGTGTTCTGCTATGTGGTTTTAATTTTTTCATTGCTGCAAATATACATTAATTTCAATCTTGCAAAGAAAGTAGCTTTTCAGCTATTTTTCTGTCATTTGAGAGCCTTGGTAATTTGTTTTGGCCGCCTAGTTTTCCTTGCGATTTCATATACTCCGTAAAACTGCCTTTCTTAAGTTGTTTAATCTGTAAAGGTTGCAATATTTTCCCTTCAATTAGATCGAAATAATAAGAGTTTTGTTGTTGCATCGCTGTATCGATTGTTTTAGCGATTTGTTCGAGCAATTCTGGCTCACCTTCAAATTCAATAAACCATTCATGATAGGGCAACCCTTCTTCGGGATTGGTTTGTGGGGCGACCGTAAATTCTGAAATGGAAAAACCATGAGTTTCAATTGCTTCTTTCATAGCCATTTCAACCTCTTTTCCAATCACGTGTTCGCCAAATGCCGAAATGAAATGTTTTATTCTTCCTGAAACGATTACTCGATACGGATTTGTTGATGTAAATTGAATGGTATCACCCACATTATACCCCCAGAGCCCAGCATTGGTAGAAACAATCATTACGTAATTAACACCAACTTTAACATCACCAATAGTAAGGCGCTTCGGGTCTTCATCGAAAAAATGTTCTGCTTCAATAAACTCGTAAAAAATACCTGAATCTAATAATAGCAACATCCCGTTGGCATCTTGACTATCCTGAAAAGCAAAAAAACCTTCTGAAGCTGGAAACAGCTCTATACTGTCCACTTTTCGGCCAATTAAAGACTCAAACTTTGCTCTGTATGGTTCATAATTTACACCTCCATAAATAAACAATTGAAAGTTTTTAAAGAGGTCACCTACATCTTTTCCGGTCTTTGCCCGTAAGCGCTCAAAATACATCTGTACCCAAGACGGAATGCCGCTTATCACGGTCATATTCTCATCTTTGGTTTCTTCTACAATAGCATCTACTTTGGTTTCCCAATCATCAATACAGTTGGTCTTCCAGCTCGGCATACGGTTTCTTTGAAGGTATTTTGGCACATAATGCGCTACAATACCTGATAATCTGCCTAATTTAATGCCGTTTTTTTCAGTCATTTCAGGGCTCCCTTGTAAAAAAATCATTTTTCCATCTACAAAATCGGCATTTCCAGTTTCATTAATATAACAAAGAATGGCGTTTCGAGCAGCCTCAACGTGATGTGGCATCGATTCTTTTGTAATAGGAATATATTTTGCCCCGCTTGTAGTACCAGAAGTTTTAGCAAAATACAATGGTTTTCCTGGCCAAAGAATATTTTCTTCCCCTGAAACCACACGGTCTACATAGAGTTTAAGGCTTTCGTAATCCCGAATGGGTACGTTTTTAGCAAAATCGGAAGTGGATTTTATATTTTTAAAATCATGGTCTTTTCCAAACGCTGTTTCTTTTGCTTCAGAAATGAGGTTTTTAAAGACCTTTTGCTGCGTCTCTACTGGTTTTTTTGACCATTTTTCTATTTTATAAACAATGCGTTTGGCAAAAATTTTAGCTGCGAAGGACTTTATAAACATATTGGATTATTCAAAATCTATAAAATTTGTTGGATCTATTGGGAAACCTTGTCGCCATAACTCAAAATGAAGGTGAGGGCCTGTGGTAAGCTCACCTGTACTGCCTACGGTTGCTATTACCTCTCCAGCTTTTACCAATTCCCCTTGTTCTTTGGTCAAGGAAGCATTGTGCTTATAAGCTGAAAGCAGGTCGTTGCGGTGTTTTAAAATAATTACATAGCCTGTTTCGGCAGTCCATTCAGCAAAAATTACTGTGCCGTCTGCGATGGCTTTTACTGGGGTATCTTTTGCAGCGACAATATCTACGGCGTAATGCTTATCGTTAGGTTTGTACCCTTCAGTAATGGTTCCTTTTATAGGGGCAAAAAGCACGTAATTAATTTCGGCATCACCCACTAAAGGGTTGTATTTATCTTCACGGGATACTTTTTCACGTAACAACGAGTCTTCTCTTGAAGCAGCTAAATTTACTTCCGAGGCATCAATACTAGCTGCATTTATAATAGAATCTTTATTAAAATCGACTGTTTTAACGTCTCCTGTGAGCACTTTTCGTATTGAGGCAAGGTATTGGTCATTTGCTTCAATTTCCTGCTGTAGTGAGTCTGCCTTGTACGTTAAACGAGTGGCACGTTGTTTCAGTTTAGTGGAAGAATAGCCCGGAATGTATTCCCGAAGTGGTGTGAAAGCTATTAAGAGCGTCGTTCCAGATATTAAGAGCAATGCAGAAATAACACTAAAGACAAACACGTTTAAGCGGTTTAACTTAAAGGAAAAGCGTTCTTCAAACGTATCTTCATTAAGCACAACCAGCCGGTATTTGTGCAACAGCTTCTTTTTTATCTTTTTTGCCCTTTTCTCTTTTTTAGCCATGTTGTATGCTTCCTTTTACAAATATAAAACAATCTTATTCCCTCTTGCACTAAACTTACACTGAAAACGTTTTATGTAAGGAATTCTTGTTACCTTTGCCTTATAAATTTTTATATGATGATTGCACTATTTTTACCCCTTGCTATAGGCCCTTGGCAAATTGTTTTAATCGTTTTGGTTGTTTTGCTATTGTTTGGCGGACGAAAAATACCAGAATTGATGCGAGGCTTAGGTAGCGGTATCAAAGAATTTAAAGACGCTTCTAAAGATGAAAATGATGAAGCAAAAATTGAAGATAAGAAGTAATTTTTAAGCTTTATTTCTTCAAATAAAAACCCGCTAAATCAAAAGATTTAGCGGGTTTTTAAATATTTTGAGTATTTTTTATTTACTGAATTTTGCAGAGCGTAAAATAGATTCCAGTTCAAACTGTAAATCGCGTTTTTCAACCGAAGGGGCATAGGTAAAGCCTTCTAGTATTAAATAGCGTTCGTTTTCTTCATCCTTTACGGCAAAATTAATAAAAGGCCCGCCCATAAAGGCTCCTTTCACTTCCCAGGTTCCTTTGGTCTCATAGGCAGTATGGCCATCTATTTCAGTTTTAAAAAGATAGGGGGCATAAGCATCCTCAGTAATAAAACGTCCTTCATCTTCAACGGGAAGGTATCCACCGCCAATAGAATCACGCATTTTAATAATCTCACCAACCGCCATACTATCAGTAGTAATTGTGTTTAATGGAACTTCATAAATTAAAATATTCGTAGTTCCAGATTTTAGGTTTTTTCGCATCCAGTAAAAATCGTCACTTGCACTTGCTATACGGTAAGCAGAAGGCACTTTAATATCGACCCCAAAGCGTTCTTTCAGTGAATCTGTTTTCATCATAGACACTTTGGTACGGCGTTGCCGTTCTTTTATTTCTGAAGCGTGTAGTGCTTCAATTATCTGGTCGTGTTTTTCTTCAATTAAAGTTATTAACCCTTCTTCTGAAGTAGCAGTAATAATGGCACCAACTTGTGGCCTAGCATATTCATTTTTAGCAATTTTCACGTTATTTTCTTTGCCTAAACTAACGTGAATAAAGATACGGTTGGTTCGTGCAAAGTCAGTGAATGTTGAAATGGGCATTTGGTTTATGGTGAATAAAGGCTCATCTTGTGGTAAACCATCGGTTGGTGCAGCAAAATAAGTTCTAATCTCTTCGCCCACAGGACCATTCCATAAATCGTTATCTATTACAACTTGAAGATGGTTTACATTCCCAACAGAATCAGGAAGGTATGAAGTGTCTTTTTTACCAGAATCGTTGCACGATACAAGGACAACAAATGCCAATAAAGCAATGTAAATCGTTTTCATTTTAGTGTTTTTGTTGGTTGTTTACCCTTTTTGAATCTTTAATTTCATTCCAGGTTTTAAGTTATTACCACTAATATCATTCCAATTTTTAATTTTTTCAACAGTAACCCCAGGAAATTTTCTAGAAATGCTCCATAATGAGTCTCCATTTTTAACAGTGTACATTTTTACACCATTGTTTGACGTTGTTGTTTTTGAAGAACCACCTACTGGTTTTCTTGGGTGAATCGTTAAGCGTTGCCCTACCCGTAATCGATTGCTCCTTAAGCCATTCCAACGTTTTATTTGACTTACACCTACACCGTATTTTTCAGCAATTTTACCTAAATAATCCCCAGATCTAACACGATAGCGAATTCGGCTAGGTTGATCAACAACTTCATCTAAAGGTTTTTCGCGTTCGTTTAATTTTTTTTCTGCGTATGCATAAATAGCTTCCTCATTGGCTACAAATTTCCCAATTTGATCGATTGGAAGACGAAGTACATAATTCTCATCTTTTATTACTGGGATTATTCCGAGTTTATAGGAAGGATTTAAATATTCAATCTCTGCTTTAGGAATAGAGGTTATTTCAGCAATCTGATCAAAAGTGATCATTTTTTTTACTCGAACTGTGTCGGTTGCTACATACGGTATTTGCGGACCGTCGCTCTTAAATCCATGTTCTTCAGCATATTCAAAAATATACATAGTGGCTAAAAAAGCTGGAACATAGCCGGCTGTTTCACGTGGAAGAAAGCTGCGAATATTCCAATAATTTTTCTTTCCGCCAGAACGGCGAATGGCTTTTGCAACATTTCCAGGACCAGAATTATAGGCGGCTAAAGCCAAATCCCAATCTTCTAAACTGTTATATAAACTAAACAAGTACTTACTAGCTGCTTCGGTAGCCATAATAGGGTCTGAGCGCTCGTCTACATACGAGTTTACATCTAAGCCAAACATTTTGCCTGTGCTGAACATAAACTGCCACAAACCAGTAGCTCCTACTCTTGAAACCGCTCTAGGATCTAATGCAGATTCAACAATGGCAAGGTATTTCATCTCTAACGGTAAGCCGTACCTATCCAACTGCTCTTCGAACATAGGGAAGTAGTAATCGCTCAAGGCCATTAACTTAGACAATGTGTTTCTACGGTTTTTTAAATAGCCGTTAATCACACTTTCTAAAGAAGGATTGTATTCTACATTAAAAGGGGTTCGGGCGTTTAATTCTGCTAACCGTTGTTTTAAGACTTCGGTAGGTAGTTCTTTATACGGTAATGGATCGTAGCTTTGATTTTGAACGGTGCCATACATTTCTTCAAAACGGCCTGTAGAAAATAATTCGTTTAACCAAAGGCTATCAATTTTTCGAGCCTTAGCCATATCTTCCAAAGAAAAAACCATCGTATCCTTAACCTTAGTAGCGACAACGGTTTTAGGTAAATCGCCTGTGATTTTTTGTACGGTAATTGAATCTACAACCTGTATGTTTTTCTTTTTAAGAGAATCGATTGGTTTATCTTGTGCAAACGAAGTAAATACTCCGAATACAAACAAAACTGTGACGAAAAGAAGTTTTTCCATAGTCTTAATAGCCTGGGGTTTAGCTTAAAATATTATTAAAAATACACAAAAGGAAAAAATGTACAACTAAATTTTTACGTTTATTCCTTTGTTGAAACGGTTTTATATAGTTTTTATTCTCTAATCGCTTTAATTCCTGGAAGTGTCTTACCTTCAAGCATTTCAAGCATAGCACCACCTCCCGTCGAAACATAACTTACTTTATCGGTAAAGTTAAATTTTTTGACAGCTGCTACAGAATCACCACCGCCTACTAATGAAAAAGCCCCGTTTTTAGTTGCTTCGGCAATAGCATTACCTAAATTAACAGTTCCTTTTGCAAAGGGTTCCATTTCAAAAACACCGGCAGGACCGTTCCAAAGTATCGTTTTAGATTTTGCAATAACGGATGAAAACAATTCATTTGATTTTGGACCAACATCTAATCCCATCCATCCTTCTGGAATATCGTCTATAATGCTTACATCGGTGCTCGCCATTTCAGAAAAACTATCTGCAATAATAGCATCAGTTGGTAAGTGTACCGTAACACCTTTTTCTTTTGCTTTTTCAAGAATTTCAAGGGCTAAATCCTGCTTGTCCTCTTCTACTAAAGATGCACCAACTTTTCCACCCTGTGCTTTAACAAAAGTGAAAGCCATCCCTCCACCAATAATTAGATGATCTATTTTGTCTAAAATATTTTCAATTACCGTGATTTTTGAAGAAACTTTCGCACCACCTATAATTGCTGTTATGGGCGATTGACCATCATTCAAAATTTTATTTACATTTTCAATTTCTGAAGCCAATAACAATCCAAAACATTTATTTTCTGGAAAAAAATCTGCGATAACAGCTGTTGATGCATGTGCCCTGTGAGCTGTACCAAAGGCGTCATTTACATAGAAATCACCTAATTTAGCTAATTTTTCAGCAAAAGCTTGATCACCTTGTTTTTCTTCCTCGTGATATCGAAGGTTTTCAAGTAATAAAATTTCACCAGATTTTAAATTGGCCACTGCTTGTTCAACGGTTTCACCAACACAATCTTCTACAAACTTTACGGTGACACCTAAAACTTCGGTAGCAGCATCCACAACGTGGCGTAAAGAAAACGCTGCTTCTTTATTTTTTGGACGACCTAAATGCGACATTAAAATACAACTACCCTCATCTTCCAAAATGTTGATTATTGTAGGCTTTGCAGCTTCAATTCGGGTGGTGTCGGTTACTTCGTGATCATCATTTAAAGGGACATTGAAATCTACTCTAATAAGTACTTTTTTTCCTTTAAAATTTACATCTTTTACTGTTTTCATACTTGACAATTTACACCTGCAAATATAGTTTTTTAAACGGCAATGCTGAAAGGTTTTACAACGCATCCTTTCATAGCTTTTTTGATTAAAATTTCCGAAGAAAAAATATGTAGCTTTGCGTATGGACTTTTCAAACGTTATTGGTCAAAAACACTTACAATCACACTTATTAACCACCATCGAAAATGGTAGAATTCCTCATGCGCAACTGTTTATCGGAAAATCTGGAACAGGTGTGTTACCTGCTGCAATAGCCTATGCTAACGCTATATTATGCAGTAATTTTTCGCCTGAATCTGAAGCGTATAAAAAATGTAGTCAAAAGGTATCAAATTTTGCACATCCCGATCTTCACTTTGTGTATCCAGTTAACACCAATGACAAAGTTAAAAAGCATCCTGTTTCCGGTAATTTTAGCGAGGAATGGCGTGGGTTTCTGAAAGAAAGCCCTTACGGATCACTCTTTCAATGGCTTCAAAAACTAGGAATTGAAAAAAAGCAAGGTAATATAAAGGTGGATGAAGCCGCCGATATGATGAAAAAATTGTCTTTAAAAGCATATGAAGGTGGTTATAAAGTTATGATTGTTTGGATGGCAGATAAAATGAACACACAGTCTGCCAATAAGATTTTGAAGCTTATTGAAGAACCGCCTGAAAAAACAGTCCTTTTATTACTTACCGAAGATGAAGAACAAATAATCAGCACCATTCAATCACGTTGTCAAAAATTACACTTTCCGCTTCTTTCAGAAGACGATATCGCTACTTTTTTGCACCGTACAAAACAATTGGATGAGAATACTGCTTTAAAAATTGCACATCGAGCCAATGGTGATGTAAATAAAGCTATGCAAATTATTGATGAAGACAGTGATGACAATATTTTTGAGCGTTTATTTATTGATTGGGTTCGCACAGCTTTTAAGGCAAAAGGGAATAAAGCATCGATCAATGATTTACTTAAATGGAGTGATACCGTTGCCGGTTTAGGACGCGAAACACAAAAGAAATTTCTCACTTATTGTATTGAAGTATTTCGACAAGCATTACTGAAAAACTACAAAGCTGAATCATTATTGTTTTTTGAAGCGAATGATTCTAAATTCTCTCTCGAAAAGTTCGCCCCTTTTGTGCATCAAAACAACATATTTGATATTACTGAAGCTTTAGAAAAAGCAATTTATCATGTAGAGCGAAATGGAAACGGGAAAATTATATTTACAGATTTATCTATCTCTCTAACTCGTTTAATACATCGCAAAGAGCTTGTATAATAATTTCTTATTTTTATTTTACATTATTATCGATAAAACCTATTAATTTTAAGCTAAAATTAGCTGTTTTAAGCGACTTTATAATTTTTAACACACATTTTCAGCGCCTACATCCTATAATAGGCTTAAAAGCAAAATAAATAGCTTTTTAAGCCTTTTTAAAGCAATATATGTGAGAGGAATACTCTTTTGAGGTCCAAGCACTCATATTTGACCACAAGCCTACCCAAAAAGCTTTTAATGAAAATATATTTCCTGTTTTGTATTTTTCTGAAAGCAGACTTACATAAAATGAATCAAAAACCATTGGTTTAATATTTACCAGTTTTATTTCATCTGAAAAAAGTTTCGTCATACTCTCTTTTGAAAAATGCCAAAGGTGTCTCGGTACATCATAAGCTGCCCAAAACTCTTTATAATATTTTGCATCGTACGATTTATAATTTGGTACAGCAATTAAAAGTGTCCCTCCTGGCTTTAATAGATTTTCAATTTGAGAAATGGCCTCATGTAAATTAGGCACATGCTCTAACACATGCCACAAAGTAATGACATCAAATTTTTGATTTGAAAATTCGGTAAAAGACTCTTTTAAAAAAACCTCTTTTTTCTCTGAAATAGATCGAGCTTTTTCATTGGGTTCGGCTCCATAAATTTTCCAGCCCTTCTCTGAAGCTACTTTTAAAAACTCACCCGTACCAGCTCCAATATCTAAAATAGACCCTGTCCCTTTATTTAATTTTGTAATAAGTCGGACTTTATTTTTTAGCGCTCTTTGTTTTACTTTTTGATATAGAAAAGGAAGCAGTCCTTTTTCAGAATCGGTGTGCGAAATGTAAGCATCGCTTTCATAATAATCCGGAAGTTTTTCTAAAGTTGGCTGTGGTGTGGTCACCAACATTTCAAGTTCTGGATCATATTTTAACTTAAAAGATTCTCCCGAAACGAGAAAATCTTTTGTAGTTATATAGGTAGATTTTTGTCTTTTCTCCAAATGAATATATATTGAAAATGTAATTGCGAACTCAAACGTTCCACGTGAAACATATTGTTTATCGTCCCATATAAACAAGCATTACCGAAATATCATTTGGTGATACCCCACTAATTCTTGATGCTTGAGAAACTGTTGCCGGTTGTATTGTTTTTAGCTTTTCCCTCGCTTCATAAGAAAGGGATTTCAATTTTGAATAGTCAAAGTTTTCTGGAATTTTAATTCCCTCTAACCTATTTAATTTATCCGCATTGTTTTTTTCTTTTTCAATATATCCTGCGTATTTAATTTGAATTTCGGCTTGTTCCAACACCTCGTAATCCAAATCATTTTCTTGAATATACTTTTCTACATCTTCAATTTTACGCATATCATTCATATCGATTTCTGGCCTAGAAAACATCTTAACCATCTTATCGCTTTGCTTTACTTCAGCAGAATTATTTTCTTTTAAAATAGGATTTGCAACCTCGTCACTTACACTTGTATCTTTAAAAAATTGCACAAAAGCTTCAGATTCTTCTTTCTTTTCCTCCATTCTTCGAAGGCGTTTTTCTGAAGCTAAACCTATTTCGTATGATTTTGGCGTCAATCTAAAATCGGCATTATCTTGTCTAAGCAATGTTCTATATTCAGCACGAGAAGTAAACATCCTATATGGTTCTTCTGTGCCCTTGGTAATAAGGTCATCTATTAAAACACCAATGTAAGCTTCATTACGTTTTAATATGAACTCTTCTTTCTCGTAAGTTTTTAAATGCGCATTAATACCAGCCATCATTCCTTGACAAGCTGCTTCTTCATATCCTGTAGTCCCATTGATTTGTCCAGCAAAAAACAACCCTGAAACTAACTTAGTCTCCATGGTATGTTTTAATTGTGTTGGTGGAAAATAATCATACTCTATTGCATAACCAGGACGAAAGAATTTTACGTTTTGAAATCCGTCGCATTCCCGCAATGCTTTAAATTGAATATCCTCCGGCAAGGAAGTTGAAAATCCATTTACATAATACTCAACCGTATTCCAACCTTCTGGTTCAACAAACATCTGGTGTCGATCTTTATCAGCAAAACGGTTTATTTTATCCTCGATTGAAGGACAATATCGCGGCCCTACACTTTCAATAGATCCGTTAAACATGGGTGAGCGATCAAAGCCTTCGCGTAAAATATCATGTACCAAGTTACTGGTATGTGACATATAACAATCCCTTTGTTTGTTTAACGGTTTTGTTTTGTCTGAAAATGAAAATTTCTCTGGAATTTCGTCTCCTGGTTGAACAGACATTTTAGAAAAATCTAAAGAACGACCATCGACTCTCGGAGGTGTTCCGGTTTTCATTCTACCAGATTCAAACCCTAAATCAATCAAGTCTTTTGTAATTCCAGTAGCTGCTCTTTCTCCTGCTCGACCACCTCCAAATTGTTTTTCTCCTATATGGATTAATCCATTTAAAAAAGTTCCATTGGTCAACACAACAGATTTAGCTTTTACCTCTAACCCTAATGATGTTTTTACCCCTACAATTTTATCATCTTTAACCAAAATACCAGAAACCATTTCTTGATAAAAATCAAGATTGGGAGTTTGCTCTAGCATTAGACGCCAAGTTTCGGCGAACAACATTCGGTCACTTTGAACTCTTGGACTCCACATCGCTGGTCCTTTAGATTTGTTCAACATCTTAAATTGAATAGCAGACTTGTCTGAAACAATTCCACTATATCCTCCAAGCGCATCAATCTCCCGAACAATTTGTCCTTTTGCAATTCCACCCATAGCAGGGTTACAAGACATCTGAGCGATGTTCTGTAAATTCATCGTAATCAACAATGTTTTTGACCCTAAATTAGCGGCTGCGGCAGCAGCTTCAGATCCTGCGTGGCCGGCACCAACAACTATAACATCATATTCCTTTTCAAACATAAACTTTACATTGTTCCACGTGGAACACTTCAGTTTTACTTAGTGATCCACACTAAAATTAGTATTCTTTTTTAAAATGGGCGCAAATATAGCTAAATTGCTAATAATCAGCAACTTAATTGTATAAATATTTGTAAATCAAGGTTCTACAGAAAAGAACGCATTTTCAACGCTTCATTTTCCTTTGTGCGCATAAGGGAAGCCTCTTCTTCCGTTTTATCTTTATAGCCACAATAATGGAGGATTCCATGGATTATCACACGGTGTAATTCATCTTGAAAAGATACCGAATACGTTTTAGCATTCTCTTTCACTCGTTCTACTGAAATGTAAATTTCACCATGAATTTGCTTTCCTAAGGAATTGTCAAAACTGATAATATCAGTCAATGTATCGTGATCTAAGAATTGAACATTTAATTTATGCAAATATGCATCATCGCAAAACACATAAACTATTTCCCCTTCTTTATAATTTTCACCTGCAATTATGGTTGAAATCCATTCTGAAATTTTCTGGTTATTGTCTAATTCAAAATCGGTTTCAGAATAAAACTCAATCATTGGTTTGCTTAAAATAAGTTTGTACTTTTTCTTTAAATTGTGGTTGCAAAGGTAGTGCTTCCCTATTTAAAATTTCGGTAGTATTAAAGTACTTTTTGATTGCTTCGGGTGATAAACGTAAATTGTTAGAAAATCGTTTTCTATTGGTTTCAGATTCTCTTCTGTTTTCTTCTCCTTGTTCAAAAGAAGCTTTATCCAATTTTAATAATTGATGCTGTAAATTTAGCATTCGTTGCAAAGTTTCTTGATTAAATCCTTTTTCTAATAATTGCTGTTCAACACCTTCCATTTCGCGTAGCAAGTCCCCGCCTTTTCCTTTTAAGCCCTCCTTATTCAAACGATCTTCCAGCTGTTGTCTAAGCATTTGTTGTTGCTTATAGATTTCATACAATTTTTCACTGGATTGCTCGCTATTGCCATTTCCAGACTCTCCATCCTGTTGTCCTTGGTTTCCACCCTCACCGCCTTGGCCATTTTCGCCTTCTCCCTGACCTTCTCCTTCTCCTTTACCTTCTCCTTGACCCTGACCTTCCTTTTGACCTTTTTCACCACCCTTTTGACCTTCCATTCCTTCTTTCATTTGTTCTGAAAGGCTTTCTTGCTTTTTAATGATATCGGGCAATTGAAATCCCTGTCCTTGTCCTTGTCCTTTGCCTTGCCCTTGACCCTGGCCCTGGCCTTGACCAGAAGCGTTCATCATCATCTGGTTTTGCATGTTGTTCAACAACTCACTCAACATAATGGCAAGCTCGTTGGCTCCCGTTACGGTGTACTGTTGACTTGAGACACCCTGTCGCATTTGGTTTTGTGCCAAACGGTCAAGTGATTTATCAATATTGTATTGTACTTCGGTAAGCGTACTGTTTATTTTTCCACTAATCATTGGTTGACGTAATGACAAAGCGAAAATACTATCGTCCACATGTTCAAAATTAAGTTTAAGGTCGTTTTGAATATTCAGTTTTTTACCAAAAACTGGACTGCCATAATCAATGGTTTTAAACTCTTCCATTAAATCTTCTTGTCCAAAAGAAAACACAATGAGGTTGTCTAAGATTTGCCGAAGCATTTTTACATCCTCTTGAATGGTTTCCATTTGCCCAGCCTGCATTTGCATCTGCATTTGCTTACCCATTTCTTTCATTTTTTCACCTGCTTTTTGTTGGCTTTTTTGGGCATCCTGTTTCTGTTGTTGCTCTAATTTTTCCGAAGCATTTTGTTGTTCTTTATCTACAACTTTCTCCCCTATTTTATCTTTAGGAAGATCCATCGGTTCTTTTAAATCTTCATTATCTTTTTCTAATTGCTTCTTCTCTTCTTTGTAATCCTCAAACTTTTTATTGAGTTCCTCCTGTGCTTCTTTGGTGTTTTCCTCCTCTGGTGCTTTTGAAAGTTGTTCCTGCTCTTCTCCTAATTTATATAAATCTTCAGCTAGTTTTTCAGCTTTTTTAGTAACATAATAGCGCTTGGTCAACTCGACCAATTGCTCCAAGTTTTTCTCTTGATTTTTATTTTGCTTTGCTAACTGCTCTAACTTTTCAGTTAAATCTTCTTTTTGAATTTTATCTTGCAGCTTTTCCAGCTCATCCAGCAGCTTTTCATTCTCCTCTAATCGCTCTTCATTCTCTTGCAAACGATCTTCCAATTGTTCTTTAAAAGGATCATCTTTTTCTTCTGGTTGGAAGTTTTCAAGATTTTCTTTCATTTCTTTTGAAAAATTCTTCATCATCTGTTCTTGTTGCTTTTGCCGTTTGATGAAGTTTTCAAGTTTCTTTTTATCGTTCCAATTCAGTTCTTTCTTTTCCTTTTGGGTTTTGGACAATTCTTCCAGGCTTTTATCCTGCTCTTTCATTTTTTCCAAGGTCTTGTCCAAATCTTTAACATTGGCATCCTGTTGTTTCAGTTGTTCGTTTTGTAATTCATCATCCGTTAATTTTCTGAAGGAATACACACCGGATTTACTGGATTTAAAATTATGAATGGCATCGTTGTCAAAAACTTCAAAATAATAATCATAGGCTACGCCTTCTTCCAAAGGTAATTGTCCTGGGAAGGTGTAAACAAACTGGTCGAAATTACTCTTGTTAAGCGAAAGTGGTTCTTTTTTGGCGTTTTCTTCCTCACCGGTTGGGTAATAGACCAAACGCAGTTTTGTCAACCCGTAATCGTCACTTACACGCCCCAAAAAATAAACCAATTGAGTGTCGGTGCTGTCTTGTTTGGATTGTACATCGATTTCAGGATATTCGTCTTTAACCACACCTAAAGTGAACGCTAAATTTTCGTAGTCTTTCAGGTTTTCGTTGGAAGTGGTAATGGCATAATCCAACTTTGAATAGATGTTTTTCTGAAAGTTGAATTGTTGTTTTTCTTCAGCAAAACCATAGATAGTATCCGCCGTTTTTAAATTAACCTGCTGTGTGTTTTTAGTGGCAACTTGCCAAGTAACTTGTGTCCCTTCAGGAATGGTGGCATTTCCCGTGCTTTTTAAGGTTTCATCTTGCTTTCCTGTATAAGAAGGGTAGTTTAAAACCATCTCAAAACCTAATAAAGAGGGGGTTTTAACCACATCAAGCGTATAATTTCTAGATTGAACTTTATTGGCTTTTAATTTAAAGTCAATTGGTTCTAAAGGTTGCGAAAACGTATATTCAAACAAGCCGGGTGCGGTTTGTTGCAGATAATAGGTTTCGTTATTGAATTCAATACTCGCATTCTGTGGAATAACGGTTCCTTCGGTTCTAATTTTTAATGTGTAGTTTTTACTTTCTATGGCTGAAAGGTTATCGTTCAACACAACAAAACTGAAAGGGGCCGGCGGTTCATAAGCCGTATCATAGTTGACAACCCGCTCGTAGCTACTGGAAAAAAGGTCTTTTTCGCCCAATAAACTAATAACAACAAAAATAAGCACTGGTATGGCAGCATACTTTAAATATTTACCATTTTTTTTGAAATCAACTGCTGTTTGAAAGGGAATAGGTTGCAGTTCCGAAGCTTTTTGGTCAATACTGGCTGCTAAAAGTTCGCTTTCAAGTTGGTTTTGGTTTAATTGAATGACATTCAATAGCTTATCACTTACATTCGGGAAGTGATTACCTATGATAGCAGAAGCTTCTTCATAAGAAATACCGTGTTGAAACTTGAATAGTTTAGCCAACGGAAAGGCAATAAACCTTATAAAGAGCGTAAGTTCAACCGCTATAAAAGTCCAAAACAAAATGGTTCTACCCAACGGGCTGAGCCATAAAAAATATTCTACTAACAGCGTGATTAAGAAGTAGAGCAAACCAGTGGCAAAAAATAAAATAGCGCCTTTGATCAATTCATTAGTGTAATATTTTTTAATGAATTGTTCCAGTTTTTGCTGAATGATGTTGAATGTGCTCATACTTCGTGCATTCTTTTTATATAGAACTCATAAAAATACAATTTTATTTCAAGACTTCTGTGAGCTAGTTGAGTATCAAAAATTACTCCAAAACCCTTATTAAGCCCAAGTTCCCAAAAATGTAATTTGTATAATTCAAACATGTAAAGTATATTTGACATATAGTAAAAATAATTTTACTTAAAATAAAGTTTATTTGTCAATTATGGATTCAAAAAAAATAATGGATTGTGAGCGTACTAAAATTGAGAAGTGGTCGCGATTTCAGTTACCCAATCGTTGGAAAACCATTGGTGTATTGTTATGTATAGCACTGTTTGTTACAGCAATAGTTTTAAAGTTTACAGAATTTGAAGTAGGTTGGTTTAAAGGTGTGTTACGACGCGGTATTCTAATTGGTTTGTTAATAATTAGCATATCTAAAGATAAAAACGAGGACGAGATGATCGTATCCTTAAGATCTAAGGCATATACTTTAGCATTTATTTTTGGTGTAGTTTTTACATTAGTTCAGCCGCTATTGGAATATTTGATACATAATTTTGTTTTTGAAGCAAATCCCAATAACACCTTCAGTTATTTTGAGGTATTGTCATTTATGTTAATGATGCATATTGTGTTTTTTGAAGTTTTAAAACGTAATAGATAATGGAGAATAAAATTAAAGTAGAGCGTGCCATTTTAAACTTAACCCAAGATGAGTTAGCAAAGAAGATAGGTGTGTCACGCCAGACCATTAACTCAATAGAAGCTAACCGTTACGTGCCATCAACTGTCTTAGCGTTGAAACTTTCGGAGGTTTTTAAAAAACCGGTAAACGATTTTTTTAAATTAAGTAATGATTAGTTAAGTGTACCATAAGATCTATGCAAACACCGTACCCTAAGATGTGCACTAGTACAAATAGAATTGTATCTTTGTCGCCCTAATAAAAATTATAATCCATGTCTCAAAAAACACGGGTACGTTTTGCTCCAAGTCCTACAGGACCGTTACATATTGGTGGTGTTCGCACTGCTTTATTCAACTATTTGTTTGCTAAAAAACACGATGGTGATTTTGTGTTGCGAATAGAAGATACTGATCAAACTCGCTATGTAGAAGGTGCAGAAGATTACATCGTTGAAGCTTTGGATTGGTTAAACATCCCGTTTGACGAAGGCCCACAAAAAGATGGTGGATTTGGTCCGTATCGCCAAAGTGAACGCAAACATTTGTACAGAGAATATGCCGATAAGTTACTGGCTTCAGAAAATGCCTATTATGCTTTTGATACTGCTGAAGAGTTAAATGAACACCGAAAAAATCACGAAGCGGAAGGAAAGACCTTCATCTATAATTGGCACAACCGATTAAAACTAAAGAATTCCTTATCGCTTTCAAAGGAAGAAGTTCAACAGAAACTGGATGCTGGTGAAGATTATGTAATTCGATTTAAATCCCCTGAAAATGAAACGCTTCATTTAAAAGATATGATTCGTGGTGGTATGCAGATTGACACCAATATTTTAGATGATAAAGTGTTGTTTAAAAGTGATGGCATGCCAACGTATCATTTAGCAAATATCGTTGATGATCATTTAATGGAAATCACTCACGTAATTAGAGGTGAAGAATGGTTGCCATCTCTGGCACTTCACGTAATGTTATACAGAGCATTTGGCTGGGAAGCGCCTAAATTTGCTCATTTACCATTGATTATGAAACCCGTTGGTAAGGGTAAATTAAGCAAGCGTGATGGCGATAAAATGGGCTTTCCTGTGTTTCCATTAGAGTGGAAAACGGCCGATGGTGATGTTTATTCTGGCTATCGAGAAGATGGCTATTTAGCCGAAGCGGTTATCAATATGTTAGCTTTTTTAGGTTGGAACCCAGGAACAGAGCAAGAGCTTTTTAGCTTGGAAGAATTGGTGCAAGCCTTCGATTTAGACCGTGTAAACAAAGCCGGTGCTAAATTTGATCCTGAAAAAACAAAATGGTTTCAACATCACTATTTACAGGAAGTTGACAATGGAATTTTAGCAGGACAATTTAAAGAATTGCTGAAAAATAAAGGAATTGAAACTTCCCTCCCAATTGAAACAATTACAGCTTTACTAAAAGAACGCGCCACCTTTGTTGAAGATATTTGGGACCAAGGTAGTTTCTTCTTTGAAGCTCCCAAAAGTTATGATGAAAAAGCGGCTACAAAAGCCTTTAAAGAAGGTACTGCTGAAATACTTCAACAGGTTATTTCTCTTATGAAAGAAGTGGAAGATTTTTCCGCAGCAAATGTATCCGACAAAGTAAAAGGTTGGATTACCGATAATGAAATAGGTTTCGGAAAAGTAATGATGCCGTTGCGCCTATCGCTTGTTGGCGAAATGAAAGGTCCTGATGTTTTTGTGATTGCCTCCCTTCTTGGAAAAGAAGAGAGTATTAAACGTATTGAAAAAGCTATTTCTTCAATTTAAAAATAAAGAACAGCAGAAATAATAAAAGTAGAACTGTTCCCTTTTACATCTTCAAATTCTGAAATATCTTTTTCGTTCAAGTTATTTAGCATATTGGTGAGACCATATTGGTAATGAGCACCCAACCTAAAGCTCTTTAAACCAGCAGTGAGTCCGCCCATAAGTCTAAAGTTGAAACTAGATATATCTTCGATGTCTTGAGCCCTAACAGTGGTATATCCATCTACAATATAGTTTTCATAAGCTTCGTCTTTAAGTTTCATTTTCCCGTTTACGTTTAAAATAGGGCCAAACTCAAGACTTAAATGATGTTCAACAATATTAAGACTAGCTAAAAAGTTTATTTGTGCTCCTATAATAGAGTATTCTAAGTTTCGGGATTCTGTTACATCACTTGCTAAAATTTCGATATTAGATTGTATAAAGTTAATCCCGTAAATGAGATCAAAACCATTCCTAAAGGAACCCCTGGTAGTAAAACCGCCTGTAAAACCTTGTCCCTGTTTAGTTGTAAAATCTGATGTGTTAATATCAAATAATGTTAAACCTCCTGTAATACCTAGTCGGTTATATTCATCAAAATTTCGTTGTGCCGTAAGTTGTTGAAAAGATAAAACTAAAACGGTAACAATTAATAGGTTTTTAATACTCATAAAGTGGTAAATTAATAGAAGCTAAAAGTAGCTTTATTTTTGTATCTTCAACTAATTATTCAATTAAAAAATTTAACTAATGGGTGGTTTACTTCTTTTAATACCGATAATCATTGTCGGTTTTTTTATTTTGCTTTCAGGCATATTCACTGTAAAACAACAAACTGCAGCTATTGTAGAACGCTTCGGAAAGTTTTTAAGTATCCGAAATTCAGGTTTACACTTTAAAATTCCTGTTTTTGATCGTATTGCCGGACGTATTAATTTAAAAATTCAACAATTGGATGTTTTGGTAGAAACTAAAACAAAAGATGATGTATTTGTAAGGTTAAAAATTTCAGTACAGTTTCAAGTAATTAAAGAAAAAGTATATGATGCTTTTTACAAACTTGAAAATCCGCATGACCAAATTACTTCTTACGTATTTGATGTGGTACGAGCCGAAGTACCTAAAATGAAACTGGATGATGTTTTTGAACGTAAAGATGATATTGCAATCGCTGTAAAAGAAGAATTGAACGATGCAATGATTGATTATGGATACGATATTATTAAAACACTAGTAACCGATATTGATCCTGATGTTCAAGTAAAAGCGGCTATGAACCGTATTAACGCCTCAGAGCGTGAAAAAGTAGCGGCTGAGTATGAAGCAGAAGCAGAGCGTATTAAAATAGTAGCTAAAGCCCGTGCAGAAGCTGAAAGCAAGCGCCTACAAGGACAAGGTATTGCCGATCAACGTCGAGAAATTGCTCGTGGATTAGAGGAAAGTGTAGATGTTTTAAATAATGTTGGGATCAACTCGCAAGAAGCTTCGGCTTTAATTGTGGTGACGCAACATTATGATACGTTACAGTCTATTGGGGAAGAAACCAATACCAATTTAATTTTACTCCCTAACTCGCCTCAGGCTGGTAGTAATATGTTAAACGATATGATTGCTTCGTTTGTGGCCAGTAACCAAATAGGTGAAGAAATGAAAAAAAGAAATGAAGCAAAAGGAATTGGTAGCACTACAAAAACCAAGAGAAAACGCAATCCACCTTCTTCTGAAAACAATGATGATATTACTTTTTAAAACAAAAAATGCCGCTCATAAAAATGAGCGGCATTTTTTGTTTGTTTAAGTTTTTTAGTAGTCCTTATCTTCCACTTCTTTTACTTTTTTAACACCCAAGATACTATTGGCAATTTTTACTACCAATGCTTTTTGAGCAATTGAACCAATCATACTCGCAATCATGTTCAACGGGGAAAAACTGTCTTTAAAGCTCTCTTTTGTATTATTAACACCAAGCTTTAGTTCTTCTTTATCAATTTCAGATTTAAGCTTTAAATATTTTAAATCCCTGTCTATTTCTTCAAAAGTAGTGTATCGTTTCATTCTTGATGGTTTTCAACTGTTTCTTTGTAGTCTTCAGCTTCTTTTTTTGCTTTCTTTTTAGGGGAAAGTTCATCTTCGTCATAGAGCACTTTAGAAAACTTTAAAAGAAGGCTTCGCTCAATCATTTTCTTTCCAAATAAAAGTAGAAACAAAGTAACTAATCCATAAAAGCCTCCCACTATTAAAAAGCCAGCAAAGCTACTTTCCATTACAATACCAAGGTACAATGCTACACCAATGGATATAAAAAGTAAAACAAATAAAAAGAAACTTCCAAAGACCAATAAATTTACAAGAGAAATGGCCCCTTTCATAGAAGATTTAAACAAACGGAGTTTGTAATACTCCGCCGTACTTGTGCCATAATCTTGAAATTTATCGCTTACGGTTTGTAAACTTTCAGTAAGACGATCAAATGCCATATTATGAAGTTGCTTTTTTAGCTTTTGTTTTGGCTTTAGCTGTTTCTGTTTCTCTTTGAAGTTTTGCGTTTTGCTTTCTTAGCGTTTCAAGTTTATCTTCCATAGCCAATAAAATATCGTCTGCTTTGTAGCTTGCTGAAGATAATGTACTTTCCAATTTTTCTTCGAAGTTCAATCGAGCTTTTTGAGCTTTTTCACTAAGATTATTAGAGGTTTCTTTAACTTGTTTGTCAAGTTGCTTTCGTGCTTTTTTAGCTTCTTTGCTAATTTGCTTTCTGGTTTTTGAGCCTTTATCTGGAGCGTATAGAATTCCTATTCCTGCTCCTATTGCAGCTCCTGTTAGTAAAGCTAAAAGTGTTTGTCCTGTATTAGATGCCATTTTATAATATTATTAATTATTAATCATTTTCTAACAAAGTTACATAAGTAGCCTTCTAGTTGCTGTTAATAACCGGTTAATACTCAAAAAATTACCTATAAAATATTCTTAAAAAAGCCTTTTTATTGCCAAAAACTCTTAATTAATCGCCAAATTGAAAGTGTAAAATCTTAAAAAAACAATGTTATGATATTTTTGCCCAAGAATCACGTAATGGAACCGTACGGTTAAAAACGATTTTTTCTTCGGAAGTATCTTTATCCACAACAAAATAGCCTAATCGCTGAAATTGAACTTTATCTTCAACTTCCAGATTTTTTAAACTTGGCTCTGCATACGCTGTGATAACTTCTAAAGAATTTGGATTTATAAACTCCATAAAGTCTTTTTCCTTGTCAGCATCTGGTGAAGCTTCAGTAAACAAACGATCGTAGAGCCTAACTTCTACAGGAAGTGCATCCTTTACTGAAACCCAATGTAACGTTCCTTTTACTTTACGTTTAGAAGCTTCGGTACCACTTCCACTTTTACTATCTGGATCGTAGGTACAATGTATTTCGGTGATATTTCCTTCAGCATCTTTTACAACGCTTTCCCCTTTAATAATGTAGGCGTTTTTTAAACGAACTTCTTTATTTAAAGTTAACCTGAAGAATTTTCTATTGGCTTCTTCTTTAAAGTCTTCTTTTTCAATATATAGCTCACGCGAAAAAGGAATTTCTCGATAGCCAGCACTTTCATCTTCTTGATTGTTTTCGGCTTCGAGCATTTCGGTTTTACCTTCCGGATAATTGGTGATGACCAATTTTATGGGATTTAAAACCGCCATCACACGAGGTGCTCGTTTATTAAGATCTTCACGTACGTTAAATTCTAAATGCGAAACATCGATTACGTTCTCCCGTTTTCCTACACCAATACTATCTACAAAGTTTTTAATAGATTCTGGGGTGTAACCACGTCTTCTTAAACCTGAAATAGTAGGCATTCTTGGGTCGTCCCAGCCATTTACAACACCATCTTCAACCAGTCTGGCTAATTTTCGTTTACTCACAACCGTATGGCTTAAGTTTCTACGGGCAAATTCTCGTTGCTTAGGGCGTAACGTATCATCTTGGTGTACTTGGTCCAAGAACCAATCGTAAAGCTCTCTATGGGGTAGAAATTCAAGCGTACACAATGAGTGTGATACGCGCTCTATGTAATCACTCTCTCCGTGTGTCCAATCGTACATTGGGAAAATTTTCCAGTCGGTACCCGTTCTATGGTGACTTTTATGCAACACGCGGTACATAACCGGGTCGCGCATCAACATATTTCCTGAAGTCATATCTATTTTAGCACGCAATGTATGTTTACCTTCCCCTAATTCACCATTCTTCATTTTTTCGAAAAGATCTAAACTTTCTTCCACAGGACGATTTCTAAAAGGACTTTCTGTTCCTGGTGAATTTGGTGTTCCTTTTTGTTCAGCAATTTGTTCAGACGTTTGTGAATCTACATACGCTTTTCCGTCTTTAATTAATTGCACGGCCCAATCGTATAATTCCTGAAAATAATCGGAAGCATAGCGTTCTTCAGCCCATTCAAAACCTAACCAAGAAATGTCACGTTTAATGGCATCTACAAATTCTTGTTCTTCTTTTGCAGGGTTTGTATCGTCAAAACGTAAGTTTACCGGTGCTTTGTAGCGTTCGCCTAGACCAAAATTTAAACAAATGGAAGAAGCATGACCAATATGCAAATACCCATTTGGCTCTGGTGGGAAACGAAACCGAAGTTCGTCTTGGGTATGCGTTGTGGTTAAATCTTCTTCTATTATATGCTCAATAAAATTAAGTGGTGCTTCTTCTTTTGCCATGATTGGTATATTGTTCCTTAAAAGGAATTGTATTTAGTTATCTAAAGTAAACAGAATTAATTAGTTTGCCTATCTATAAACAGACAAGTAGCAAAGGTAAAAAAAGTATCTTTGCAAAAACAATTTGCATGAGTACAATACGCTTAAAGAATATCCGCATTTTCGCTAATCACGGTTGCCTTACTGAAGAAGAAAAAATAGGTAGCGATTATATTGTAAATTTAGAAGTTACTGCAAATCTTTCAAAAGCTGCTAAAACTGATGAATTAAGTGATACGGTAGATTATGTTCAGCTTCAAAAAATAGTTAGAGAGCAAATGGCAATCCGCTCTAAGCTACTGGAACAAGTAGGCCAGCGTATTATTGATGAAATTTTAAAAGACATTCAACTGGTTGATGCTGTAAAGGTTCGGGTTTCAAAGATTAATCCGCCAATTGGTGGTGATATTGCTGAAGTAAGTGTTACAATGACTTCAGAACGGTAATTTCAAATTTAAATAGGAAAATTCGGTTTAATTTTTTTACATTTGCAAACCTTATTGGCATCGTGGCCGAGTGGCTAGGCAGAGGTCTGCAAAACCTTGTACAGCGGTTCGAATCCGCTCGATGCCTCAACAAAACCTTCTTTCTTAATTGATTGAAGGTTTTTTTATTGAATTGGTTCTTCTACTGGGGGAATAGGTTTTTCTAACGGATGTTTCGGTCCTGGTATTTTATCTAAGTTTGATTTCATTTCATCAGGAAAAATTCCTTGTAATAACAATGCTACACCAAAACCTGCAATTAAAATACTCACCCATTTTTTAGTTTTAATAATAAAACGGGGTGTCATCTTATTTTTAAGCTTTTTAGCTAATGTAATTTTTAAAAGATCGGTGCAGAAAAAGGTAATCAACACAGTAAGTAGAAAGAAAAACACACCATTTTCTGAATTTGTAAGTGCATTTGCCATAATAATGGTACCAATCCAGCCAGCGAGTACACCGAAGTTTACAAAATTCAACAGAAAACCTTTTAAAAATAAACTTCCCAGCTTCTTTTTAACCTTTACTGCGTAATGTTCTCGTACTATTTTAAAAAAGGAACGGTTGGTACGGATGTAGGATATAATTCCGTAAGCTATTAGAATGGCTCCCCCGAAAATAAGCAACCCAGGGTCGTCTTTAACTTTATCTAAAATTTTACTAGTACTAAAATAAGCTATGACAATAAAGACAATATCTGCGAAGATTGCTCCTAAATCAAAGAACACTCCTGCTTTAAAACCTTTAGTAATACTGGTTTCAATGAGTGTAAAAAAGACAGGGCCTACTGCAAAAGCAAGTAGGAACCCGTAAAAAGCTGCGTATCCAATACCATCAAACATAGTATTGTAAAAGTACAAATAAGTTTATAGTTGAAAACGCTTTAGCTAACTATTAATCCACAATACGGATAGTACCGCCTGCAAAACTCTTTTTATTTACTTCTTTAGGGTTTCCATACACGGTAACATCACCTCCTGCAGTTACTTTTATATTTGCTTTTTCACTAGCGTTGATTTCAGCTTCGCCAGCTGCAAACAATTTTAAGTTGGTGTCTTGTGTTTGTAAATCCATTGCTTCAATTATACCACCCGTTCTAATAGTAATATCTTGTGATTTTGCTAATCCTGAAGCTTCAATTATTCCGCCAGTTACGGCTTTCATTTCAATATAATTTACTTTTAAACCTACTCGAATCTTTGCTCCTTCTTGCGACCGTAATTCAATTTTATTTTGAGTTATTGCTTCATTAGCAACAATTATAGCTCCTTCATTGGCATCGATTATATCAACATCAGTGTAGTGAACTTCAACAAAGGTTTCTTCTCCATCAAAACGTTCGTCTAATTGCATTCGGATTTTTAATTTTCCGTTGTCATTGATAATCTTAACACTTTCGGTGTTTTCACCTTTGATAACAACTTTGTTTTCTTCGGAAGGAATTAAATTTACTTCAATTAAATCGAATACTTTTAATTCATCAAAATCACCTATATTTTTCTCAACCATGCGCTGAGAAAAGGCTGAAAAGGTTATGAATGCGATAAGAATTGTAGATACTAATTTCATAATTAAGTGGTTTGGTTTTTTATAAAGAGTAGCTTATAATTGAAATGTTACACTTACTTTTCAATTTCTTTTTTACTACCCAACATCGTGAAGTCTAAATGCTTTCTAACTAAGTCTGCATTTTTCACTTTTACATAAACCTCGTCTCCTAATGTATATTTGTTGTGAGTTCGCTGACCAACTACTGCAAATTCATCTTTATCAAATACATAATGATCGTCGCGTAAATCACTTAAACGAACCATTCCTTCACATTTATTGGAAACTATTTCAATATAAATTCCCCATTCGGTCACACCTGAAATTACACCTAAGAAATCTTCATCTTCGTGGTCTAACATGTATTTAACCTGCATGTATTTTATACTGTCACGTTCTGCATTTGTGGCAAGATTTTCCATTTCACTAGAATGACCACATTTGTCTTCGTATTCATCTTGATTGGCTGATTTATTTTTATCTAAATAAGACTGTAGCAACCTATGTACCATCACATCTGGATACCTACGAATTGGCGATGTAAAGTGTGTATAATAATCGAATGCTAAACCGTAATGACCAATGTTATTTGTGGTATAAACCGCTTTACTCATCGTTCTAATTGCTAAAACATCGACCAAGTTTTGTTCTTTTTTTCCAACGACATCTTTCAATAATTTATTGATAGAATTGGCAGTTTTTTTAGGATCTCTAGTATCCAGTTTATAACCAAAACGCTGGATAATTCGTTCCAGAGCGGCGATTTTTTCATCATCTGGCTCGGCGTGTACACGGTATACAAATGTTTTTGGCGGATTTTGTTTTCCTATAAATTCGGCAACGCTACGGTTGGCAAGCAACATAAACTCTTCAATTAGTTTATTTGCATCTTTACTTTCCTTGAAATAAACGCCTTCCGGTTCGTTGTTTTCGTCCAATTTAAATTTTACTTCCACTTTATCAAACGAAATAGCACCTTGGCGCATCCTGTCTGTACGTAATATTTTAGCCAATCGATCCATTTCTAAAATTGCCGAAGCAATATTAGAATCTACCTTATATTTTTTATCAGTAATGGAAATGTTAGCCGGTATTTCGTGTTCTTTAGCTTCTGGATTTTCAATCACGTGCTGTGCTTCTTCATATGCAAAACGAGCATCACTATAGGTTACCGTTCGTCCAAACCACTGGTTTTTAACCTTCGCTTGATTATCTATTTCAAAAACAGCTGAAAACGTATATTTTTCTTCGTTAGGGCGAAGCGAACACGCATTGTTAGATAACACTTCAGGAAGCATCGGTACCACGCGATCTACTAAATACACTGAGGTTGCACGTTCATACGCTTCATCGTCTAAAACAGTTCCAGATTTTAAGTAATGTGAAACATCGGCAATGTGAATTCCTATTTCATAATTACCATTTTCTAATTTCTGAAAGGATAACGCATCATCAAAATCCTTTGCATCTTTTGGGTCAATGGTAAACGTTAACACATCGCGCATATCACGACGTTTATTTATTTCGTCTTCTTGAATAGATGTATCTAATTGATTAGCATATTCTTCCACTTCATGTGGAAATTCATACGGCAATCCGTATTGTGCTAAAATGGAATGAATTTCGGTATGGTGTTCACCAGGCATTCCCAACACCTTTTTAACTTGACCTAATGGCGAATCTGCTTTTTCGGGCCAATCGATAATTTCAACTAATACTTTTTCACCACCTTTTGCTTCTCCAATGTTACTTTTCGGAACAAAAATATCAGTATACATACTGCTATCGTTGATTTCAACAAAAGCAAAATTCTCGTGAATATCGATGGTTCCAACAAACTCAGTTTTCTTACGTTGTATAATATTGGTTATTTCGCCTTCAGCTTTACCACGTTTTTTACGTTTAAAAACATAGACTTCAACCACATCTCCATTTAAGGCTTTGTTTAGATTTTTATTACTAACAAAAATATCATCTTCAAGATCGTCAACTATAATATATCCTTGTCCACGGCTGGTAATATCTACCACACCCGTGTAGTAATTTTTAGAAGGGGCAATAACATACTTTCCACGTTCCACTTCGTTAATGGTTCCTTTAGCAGTTAATTGCTTTAATTTTTTGGTAATTTGGTTACGGCTGTTAGGATCATCTAATCCTAATTTAGCCGCTATTTGTTTGTAGTTGTAAGGTTTGGAATTCGCTTTTCGTAGTATTTTTATAATGCTTTCTCCGAGCCCTTTTATTTTATTGTTTTTCTTCTTCGTTTTTCTTTTTGGCATTGTTTTATTTTAATTAATGTAAATGTACTATTATTAAGATAATAGCGTGTTTCCTTTAGGAAAGATTTAGTACCTTAGTAAGGCTTCAAAAAAGCAATTTTTAAGCTATGGAAAACTTTATAACCGTTGCTACTTTCACCTATCAAAGTGAATATGCTGTTCTCGCTTTACTTTTAGAACAGCATGACATTCCGCATGTTTTTTTAAACGAAACCATGGCGAGTGTTTTTCCTTTTTACTCTAACGCAATTGGTGGCATTCGCTTGCAAGTGCACAAGCAAGACGCAGCGCGAGCTCGAGAAATCATCAAAGATTTTGATAACACTTCAAAAATGAGAATCGTTTAATTTTAAAGTTTTCAACCTTATTAACAATATAATATTCATCTCTTTTCTTTTTTAAAATTTTAAAATAAATAATGATGGTTATTATAGTGTGTTAATATGTAGCATAACTTTTTGAAGTTTTATTTTGATTTTAAGTTATAGGTTATTTTGTACAGGTTGTTAACATAGTTTTAAGAATGTTTTCTTCTGAAAAATAAAAGAATAGGTACAATAATTAACAGCTGTCAACAATCCATGTTAACAACGTAATTTTAATATGTATTTCTGAAATATCTGTTTGAAACTTACTTTTCGATGCTGATAACTCGGTCAAAAAAGATGAAGTTAAAATTTGCTTTTGAAATATTAAAAAGCATATGGAATTTATAATCCAATTTCACAACTTTTTTTCTTGCTAAACTATTAACAAATGTAAACACAGTTGTTAACTATAAAGTGAACTGAAGTTTAATAAAACGTAAACAATTGATTTTTAATTATAACCGTTTTATTATGTAATAATACAATTATCTTTGTATTAAAATAAACACCATGAAAATAGCAATAGGAAACGATCACGCAGGGACAGATTACAAAAATACTATTTCAAATTATTTACAATCAGAAGGTTACGAAGTTATTAACTACGGTACCGATAGTGAAGAAAGTGTAGATTATCCAGACTTTGTTCACCCGGTTGCAGACGATGTTGAAAACGCAAAAGTAGATTTTGGTATCATTATCTGCGGAAGCGGTAACGGTGCAAATATGACTGCTAATAAACATCAAAAAGTACGTTCAGCTTTATGTTGGACCAAGGAAATTACAGCGTTGGCTAGAGAGCATAACGATGCAAATGTATTAAGTATTCCAGCTCGTTTTACAAGCGAACCACAAGCATTGGAAATGGTAAAAACGTTTCTTACAACAAAATTTGAAGGCGGTCGCCACCAACGTCGTGTTGAAAAGATAGCTTGTTCATAACCGGCTACTTTTTTTATGTCTAATTCACCTACACATACACACGATCATAACAGTTTGAAAGGAAGAAAGCTGTTATTAACAATTGTTTTAAACATTGTAATAACCGTATCGCAAGTAATAGGTGGGTTAATTTCTGGTAGTCTTTCCTTGTTAAGTGATGCGCTGCACAATTTTAGTGATGTCACTTCACTGGTTATAAGTTATGTGGCAGATAGATATTCAAAAAAAGAAGCTTCTTTCGATAAAACATTTGGCTATAAACGTGCTGAAATTATTGCCGCTTTTGTAAATGCCGCTACACTTTTAGTAGTGGCGGTTTACCTTATTTATGAAGCTATAAAACGATTTATAGATCCGCAAGAAATAGAAAGCGGTTTAGTAATTTGGCTGGCTGTGTTGGGGATTGTAGCGAATGGTTTTAGTGTTTTATTGCTTAGAAAAGACGCAAAAGAGAATATGAATATGCGGTCGGCGTATATACATTTATTTACCGATATGTCTGCTTCGGTCGCTGTATTGATAGGTGGTTTATTAATGAAATATTTCGGGTGGTTTTGGGTAGATAGTGCGCTTACTGTTTTAATTGCTGTTTATTTATTGGTGGTGGGTATTGATTTACTTAAAAACTCCTTCAATGTATTAATGTTATTTACACCCAAGGATATTAAACTGGAACGTATCAGTAAAAAAATAACGACTATTTCTGAAGTAAAAAGCATCCATCATATTCACGTATGGCAGCTTAATGAACAAGAAACACATCTTGAAGCACATATGGAATTTTCTAAAGATTTAACCCTTTCAGAATTTGATGCTATCTTAGAAAAAGTAGAAAAAATATTGTTTGATGACTTCGGAATCAATCACGTAAACATTCAACCAGAATTTCAAAAAGACGATCCGAAAGAAATTATTGTTCAGGATTAAATATGTTGTTATTTGATAAATAAAGCTTTAAATAAACTACACTATTGTATTTATATAATTGAATGTAAAGCTCATCTTTTATTTAATAAAATCAATCCAACTATATTGTTGTTTAAAATTCCTTTCATTAGGAAGAAATTTAAAGATAATCAAGGTATTGATAAACCGGTTGAATGGTTTAACGATTTTTGGTTAAATAAAGAAACTGGATTTGGGTTAATTTTTACAGGTGGTTGGTTAGTAGCTATCGTTTTTATATTACTATTTAGCTTAATGAAAATAGTATTCAATTTAGTAAATCTCGATGAATTATTGAATGAGTACTATTTTATTGCTTTAGGTATTTTATCTTATTTAATATGTTACTTTATCGTTTTTAAAGAAGACAAATATTTAGTGTATTTTGATAGCTTTAAATACTGGACCAAAAGAGAAAAAATAACAAATGTTCTCTACACTATTTTTTTTATAGTATGTATTACAGCGTTATCTTTTGGAAGTTTAATTTTATTTTAATTCATGGAAATTACCATCAAAAAATTTGAAGACTTATCCATTTACGAACTGCACGATATATTACAACTTCGTTCTGAAGTATTTGTCGTAGAACAAGATTGCGTATATCAAGATATTGATGGGAAAGACGAAAAAGCTCTGCATGTTATTGGAAAAAAAGAAGGAAAAATAATAGCGTACACCCGTTGTTTTCCACAAGGATTTTATTTTGAAGAAGCTGCTATTGGAAGGGTTGTTGTAGCTAAAGATCAGCGTAAATTTAGTTATGGTCACGACATTATGGAAGCTTCAAAAAAGGCTATAAAAAAATATTATCAAACCGAAAACATAAAGCTTTCGGCTCAACAATATTTAATTAAATTTTACCAATCTCATGGTTTTGAACCCATTGGCGAAGGATACCTTGAGGATGGCATCCCACACATTGCTATGGTTACAGCTTAATAAGCTTTTTTTCCATATTTAAGTGGTCCAACATTTCATTGGTAAATTTATAATGCCCCCGTCTTGTAATAATTTTAAAACGCTCGTTTCGCATTCGAGTTAATACGTCTAAAAAACGCCACTTGGACTTTAGTAAATTTGTTCTGTCAGACTTTAAGCTTACTTCAAAATAGTGCTTAATTCCTGCTCGCTCCGCTACAATATCTGGGGTGATGCTTATATCACTTCCTTTTTTATTGTACGACTTAGGGGTCTCATAGCCTTCAATATCGGCTTTAATGTTCTCAAATCCTTTGTTTTCTAAATACGTAACGGATTCTTTAAGAACGTCGTCGTTTTCCTGCTTGTCTCTTTGTACCATAACCCATATTATACGAAAATTTAAGCAGTATCTCTATTAAAAATATGTTAATAAGATGTTTTAATGAGGTTCTTTTCCTTTAGAAACAACTGTTTTGTTGAAAGGAATTCCCAATTGTGTGAAGATATTCTCATCGTCTGTATGGTCTGCTAAATCTACTCCGTATTGAATTTTCTTGGTATCGTCATAGACAAATGTGCCGAATAAGCGATCCCAAATAGAAAACATATTTCCAAAGTTGCTATCCGTCCAGGGAAGTTGATAATGATGATGAAATTTATGCATATTGGGGGTTACAAACAGATAGCTTATGCTTTTGTCCAACCAAGCGGGCAGACTGATATTTGCGTGCGTCCAATACGTGAATAGTACACTTAAAATTCGGTAAAATAGGTAGAAAGCGATGGGCATTCCCATAATCACGACCGCAATAAGAGCGAAGGTTTCGCGGATGATAAAATCGAACGGATGATGACGGGTTCCAGTGGTGGCATCTACGTGTTTATCGCTGTGGTGCACAATATGCAACCGCCACATAGCTGGAACTTTGTGCAATAAGTAATGCACACCATATTGAGCAATAAAATCTAAAACTAAAAGTGAAAGTAACAACTCAACCCAGATAGGTGCTTGAAAGAAGTGTAATAATCCAAATTGCGATTCATTCAACCAAATGAAAATAGCCGCTGTTGCAATACCAAAAACAGCGTTGATTACCATGACAAAAGCCAATAATATAAGATTGGTTTTAGCATGCTTCCACTTTTTGTATTTTAAGTTTATTAAACTGTAATACCCTTCCAACACCCAAAATAAAGCCAACACAAAAAATACCCAGCCGGCTTTCATCCAGATAGGCATGCTTTCAAAAAAGGTTAAGAAGTCTTGCATTGGTTATTAAATATACAATTCTTTTGGTTTCGACTACAAGGTGGTTGAGTAATTTTTCATTGTTGAAACAATGAAAAATTGTATCGAAAACACCGATTTTTTAATTACTTTAAAATCTTTTCATATCGATTACCATCGGTCAGAACAGAAACAGCTTCTAAAATTTCAGGATTGTGATTTACGTGATAGTTGTACATTCCTTCTCGGTAAAAATAGCGCTTTAAAATTTCGTCACTTAACAACGATTTTATTTCGGCTTTTTTAGAAATCAATGCTTTTTCTTTGGCTCTATCTATCGATGTCATTAATTGGTTGTACCCTTGCTGTATTTCGTCTTTAAGATCATCATCTTCCGCTCTTCGTAAGGCTTCAGCAAATTCTTTTTCGGTTTCAGTTTCATATTCAAAACCGTTTTTCTTTAAATAAGTAACGAAATTTTGGAAATCACTATCGGTGAATTCAAATGTATTGTAATCTTCTAATTGATGCGAATAGTAATATTGCGTCGCATAATCGAAAATCGCCATATCTTTTAGCAAGGCTGTAGTAATGGGGCTAAACTTGGCCGTTTCCACTTCCACATCGGGCATAATTCCGCCGCCGTCATAGACCGTTCTTCCTCCTTTAGTTTTAAACTCGTTGTATTCTTCGGTATCAACTCGAATTGGATCGCCATTTTCATCACGATTCCAATAATCTAATGCCTGAATACAACGACCGCTAGGCGTGTAATATCGAGATATTGTCACTTTTAATTGGGTGCCATATGTAAGCTTTTTAGGGCGTTGTACAAGCCCTTTACCAAAACTACGAGCTCCAACTACCACAGCACGATCTAAGTCTTGCAAACCACCGGAAACAATCTCACTCGCCGATGCACTACGTCCATTAACCAATACCACTAACGGAATTTCTGTATCTACAGGATCAAATTGTGTTTTATACACTTTGTTGTATTTTTCAATCACCGATTTTGTCGTGGTAATCACTTCGCCTTTATCCACAAATAAGTTTACCACGTTAATCGCTTCGTTTAAGAGTCCACCAGGGTTTCCACGAAGATCTAAAATCAATTTATTGGCGCCCTGTAGTTTTAAATCTTCTAAAGCAGATTTGGTTTCTTGGGTTGTTTTTCGGTTGAATTTACTCAAAACAATATAACCGATGTTATCATCTAACAATTTATAAAACGGCACCGCTTCTATTCCCACTTTTTCACGTTTAAGCATCGTGGTTTGTGTTTTTCCTTGGCGGTTATAAGTGATTTCAACTGAACTACCTTTCGAGCCTTTTAATAATTCTCCTGCGTCGCCATCAAATCCCGTAACCGATGTGGAACCGATTTTTACAAGTTCGTCGCCTGCTTTTAACCCAGCTTTATCTGCCGGATACCCTTCAAAAGGTTCAATGATGGTAATTTTATCTTTTGTGGTTTTAACCGAAGCTCCAATCCCGGTATAGGTACCTGAATTTTGTATGCGGCCATCTTCTACCTCCTGTTCGTTCCAATACACGGTATAGGGATCGAGATCTTCCAGCATGCCGTTAATGGCTTTATCCATTAAAGTTGCGGGTGTTACTTCGTCTACATAGTTCATGTTTAGTTCTTTGTAGAGGGTGGTGAAGATTTCTATTTGTTTGGCAATTTCAAAGAAATCACTTTTAAAACTCACCGTTGTAAACATGATAACCACGGCGATTATTGGGATAAAGATTTTCTTTTTCATGGTTCTTTATTTTAAAATTGGCTACTGTAGACAGTAAAAATATCAGCTACTAGTTAAAGATAAACAAACGTTTCTGCTGTAGCGGAAAGATAATAAGTAGAAATCAATTTAGATAAATTTTGTTGTTGTAATTAAATCTACAGATTATTATAAGTAATTATTTATAAAACTATTAGATAGTAATCCAATAGAAAATAATCAACGCAATTAATACTGAGATTATTATTAAGATTACTTCAATCTTGCGATTCTTTTTTGCTTTACTTCTAATCTCACTCTTTATTTTTTTCAACTTAGCAGGGTCGACTTTTTCAAAATCAATTTTGTCATTGTCTTTCGATCTAATGATTGTATCACCCTTTATTCGACCGTCCTTTCTTCTTCGAAAATCCTCTTGCCGAGCTTTATGTGCGTTAAGTCTTCCTCCTTCTATTGGCATTTTTATTAATCCATTAATCGTCTATGATAATTTATTTGCCCAAGATGATAAGTTAAGTGCGTTGCTAAATGAACCAATAGATATTCGGTCGATTCTATTTTTGAAAACTTCATAACAGGATACTCTTTTTTCAAATCTTCGTTTGTAATTGAGGCAAGTGAATTCTTAACCATTTTTATGGTATCCTTTATCCCATCAATTAATTCTTGCCTTGAAACATTTTTTTGAGTAAATTCAAGTTCTCGATTCCTTACGTAGCCTGTTTTTCCTATTTCTTTTCCAATAAAGGTGTGCAAGTTTCCTATTAAATGTAGCGTTAAATTCCCTGCTGAATTAGCAATGTTTTTTTCTACTCGCCAAATAGTCTCTTCATTTTTATAAAGCTCTATTTCAGTAATTAACTTGTTTAAGTCTCTTTCAAAAAATGATAGTATCGCGTCTTTGTTCATTTAAATAAGTTGCTTTTATGAAATTGCAACGTTTGTGTATTTCCGCTGTAATTGCGGTCATACATTGTTGCGCATAGTATGTTTATTCTTTGCAAATTATCCCGTTCTGCGAAATTTTTTGCCCGTCGTTAGTTGTCATTGTAGCTATATAATACAGACATTTGTTTTCAATTTTTGTTTTCGACACTACAATTCCGTTATTATCATTTATCCACTTTTTTTCTTCATCCAATTCGGATTTTGAAGAGTCATAAGTCAGTCGGTAAGTACAATCGTCAATCCAGTCAATAATTTCGTATTCAGGATTTCCATTTCCAATTCCGTTTTTCCATTCTATTTGAGTGTTTTCTTCTCGAATAACGACATATTTTTTAGTCGTTGGATCTCTTTTAGATTTCAATTCGGATATACCATCATCCGTAACTATTGTATGTTTAGCCATATCCTCCGGAATATAAAATTGTCCGATTTTGAAATCAGCACAAGTCAACTCTTGGGCACTTGTAGTAAATCCAGTTATTAAGACAACAACAAGTAAGAATATAGGTTTTTTCATTTGAAATTTTGTTTTTTCGATATTATGCACAACGTGTTTGTCTATGATTTCGTTGGGTGTCTCAGCAACTAATTTAGCAATTACAAACCGAATAGAAAATCCGCGAGGATTTTCGTAAGTAAGCGAGTACTAGCAATGAATTATACACGGTGTTGTGCGTTCGTTTTTATTCTTTTCCGAACATATTTTCATATTCCTTTACGTGGTAAGGAAATTCCTCTTCATAAAAGGGGTAATTAATTCCTAAAATTGAAATTTCATATCCTTCAATTTTCATTCCTGTAACGGCATTTCCAGTAACTCCTTTTATTTCCAGTCCGTCCTGTCTAAATACTTTTAATTCGGACATCACTTGAGTATCAATAAATTCAAATTCTGGGTCGTCAGTATTTATAACAATATTGTTTTTCAAGCAGTATTCTTTGAAGAATTCATAAGGCGATTCAATCCCGTTAAATTGAATCAGTCCAAATGCAACTCCCATTGGTGCATCAGCCTTTTCTAATTCGGTTGTTCCGATTAGAACTTCCTTTAAATATATATTGTACGTTTTATTCAACTACTTTTTTAATTTGACCATCCATATATAATTTATTAACTAACGACTTTAATTTCTGCCAATTCATTCCTGCAACCTCGTTTTTGTATTTCTCTATTGATTGCATATAAGAAAGAAGAAACCAAGAATCGATATGTCCAAATTCAGGTGGATTGCTTAATATAACTTCTACGTTCTTTTGATCTTTTTTATTATAAAAAGCGCATTCCTGTCCGTGAAAACTATAATTCCATCTTTTTGAAAGTTCTCCTCTTCTTGGGATATTTTTATTGCTTCTTGAAATCAATTTTTCGTAATCTTCTTTAATCTCAATATTTAAACCATATTTTTCTCCAAGTTTAAACATAAGTTCTTTTCCTTCTTGACGATAATTGATTATAGCTTCTTGAAAAACATCAAGATTGATATCATTACTTTCTTCTTTTTTGAGAAGGTTACGAATCCATTTTTTAATCATTGATTACTGTTCAATTTCGGTTCTCGTAAATGACGCACAACGTATGTATAAATGCAATACGCTATTAATTATTTTTTCCTATTTCTTCTAACCAACCACCGTACTACCAATAGCACAATAATAACCACAATAAACAATGGCCATAGGTACAACAACCCTAAAAAGAACACCGAAACGCCGTTCCAGCCACCTTGTAGGGCGTTTTTAATTTTCTGTCCGTAAGAAACGGTTACGCCGCTTTCGGCGGTGTATTTGTAAAACTCTAAGTTGATAGTGCTTACAGAAACTCGGTTTTGAAGGTATTTTAAGCGGCCTTCTTTGGCTTCAATTTCTTCGCGAATGTTAGAGAGCTCACGTTCAATTTCGAGCATTTCCTTGACGTTTTTCGCTTTGGAAAGCAGTTCTAAATACCGGTCTTCCAGTTTGCGTTTGGCTTTTAAGCGCGCTTCGAGATCTACAAACTCTTCGGTAACATCTTGCCGTGAAATATCTCGTTGATCAAAATACTCAACCCCTTCAGAAACCGAATTGATAAACGCTTGAAAATGTTTGGTAGGCACGCGCACCGTCATATTTCTATAAATACGATTGTAACTTTTCCCAGAATTATCATTGGCTACAAACCCTTCGTATTGTGAGGTAAGTTGTAAAATTCTTTGGTGGGTTTCTTCGGGTGATGGGGTTTCAAAAGCGAGACGGGCGGTTTTAATGATTTTCTGTTCTTCAGTAACCGTTCTCTTTTGCTGAACCATGCTTTCTTCAGAATACGCTTGGTCTTCCATTACTTCGTAAGAAGCTTCTGGACTTGCCGAAACAGTATCGGTATTACGATTTCCATCTGAACACGCTAAGGCAAACAAGAAAAATAATAGGCTAATTGCTTTCATCTGTTAGTTTTTTAAGAAGTGAAATAACCGAAGCTTCAACAGCTTCGTAGGTTGGTTTTTCCCTTCCAAGATACAAAAACAACAGCGCAAATTTCTTGCCGCTTTTTTCTAGATACGCTCCTTTGTTGATTCTGTAGGCTTCACGAAGCTTTCTTTTTATGTGGTTTCGGCTTACGGCCAACTTAAAATTCCGTTTGGGCACGGCAAAAGTAACTTGATTGGTTTCGGCATCTTCCACTTCAATGAAAAACACTTTTACAGGATATTTTTTATAAGATTTTCCTTCAGAAAAAAGCCGGGCTATCATTTTTCGGCTTTTCAGTTTTTCGTTTTTAGGAAATTTTTGGCTCATAGCGTAAAGATATAAAAAAAGAAAAGTGCCTTAAAAGTAAGTTTTGCTGTCTGTTCGAGCGCAGTCGAGAACTATAAATTGTCTATCCTAAATAGGTTTCGACTGCGCTCAACCGGACAAATCCAGTTTTACTTCTAAGGCACTTTATGATTTCAAAAGAGGTTTCAGAAAAAACTATTCTACACCCCAAGTGTTATTTTCAGGATTGATATCAGCCATACGGTCTGAAGCATCAATCTTCATGCTTTTTACTTTTTTACCGTCCGTGATTTCAAATTGGTAAGTAGGATACGCCCACGCCCAATCTGGCAATACACGATATTTCATATTTGGATACGGATTTGGTTTTTCGGCACGTGCCATTTGCAAAGGAATGTAGAAATACTCTTCCGTTCCATCTTCATACGTTACAAATAAATCGATAGGCATCGGCATTAAACCAATTCGCTCCAATGTTATAGTTGTTGTATTTCCAACAGATTCAACACCTTTAATTCCGTAGTCTATGGTGTTTGTGGTTTGAGCAAAATCGGTTAAGTACCAATCCAATTCAAAACCTGAAACTTTTTCGGCTACGCGAATAAAATCGTTTGGTGTTGGGTGTTTAAATGCCCAGTCGTCGTAATATTTTTTAAGTGTCTTGGCTAAATTTTCTTCGCCAATTACGTATCCCAACTGTGCTAAAAATACAGCACCTTTGCTATATGCGGTAATTCCGTAAGCACGGTTACTTGCATAGCGGTCTGCATGGGTAGTTTGTGGTTGTTCTTGGCCACTTTTAGCTAAAAATCTATACCCTCTATACGAACCACTAAATGGGTTTGGTTTCTGCTCGTCCATTACTTCGTTCATGGCAGCTGCGGAAATATAACTGGTAAACCCTTCATCCATCCACTCGTGTTTAGCTTCGTTGGTAGCCATTAAAAACTGAAACCACGTGTGAGCCAGCTCGTGGGCTGTAACGCCAACCAAACTTCCAAACTTGCGTTCTCCCGTTATCAAAGTACTCATACCGTATTCCATACCGCCATCTCCACCTTGAATTACAGAGTATTGCTTGTAAGGGTATGGACCTAATTTTTCGTTGAAATACTTTAGTAATTCAGCAGTTTTAGGCTGTAAGTTTTTCCAGTTTTCCTTAATTTCTGGATTGTCCTTGTATAAAAAATGAAGCGTTACTCCATTGGGACCTTCGTATTTATCGTGGATGTATTCATCATCTGCCGCCCAAGTAAAGTCGTGTACTTTTGGCGCTTTAAAATGCCAAGTATATTTTCCGTCTACAGGCTTCATATTCTTTAAACCTTTTGGTCCGTAGCCGTGACCTACTGCTTCAGGATTTTGTAAATAGCCGGTTCCACCAATAGTGTACGCAGCGTCTATAGTTATTTTTACATCGTAATCACCCCATACACTGTGGAATTCGCGGCCTATGTATGGATACGCGTGCCAGCCTTGAAAATCATATTCGGCTATTTTTGGGTACCATTGCGACATAGAAAGAGCAACACCTTCTGCATTGTTTCTACCTGAACGACGAATTTGCACCGGTACTTGTGCATCCCACTCCATGTTGAATGTGGTGCTTTCTCCTGGTTGAATGGGTTTATTTAATTCAACTTCAAGTACGGTACCTACTACTTCATAATTTAAAGTTTGGCCGTCTTGTGTTAATAAGGTCGGTTTTATATAGCCAATTTCAGAAGGGGATAATTTTGAAATACGATCTGCTACGCGACTGTCTGCGTCTGCTATAGTTCTTGAACGTACGTCCATTTCACTTCCGGGCTGAAATGCGTTGAAGTATAAATGGTAAAAAACCCTATTTAGAGCATCAGGTGAGTTGTTTGTATAAACCAACTCTTGCTTTCCTTTGTATTGATAGGTTTCAACATCCATATCAATTTCCATTTTATAATCTGCTTTTTGTTGCCAATACGAGGTATTGTTTTGTGCTGCAACTGAAGCAACCATAAAAAAGATAAGTATGTTTCCGAAGATATATTTCATAAGCGTAGTTTTTGATTCAAAAAAAATGGGGCTCTGTTTTAGCACAAAACCCCAAATTATTATTTTATTTTAAACGTGACCTTTTATCGGCCAAAATCATTGCATTGTACATATTCACCATGTTACCAGAGGTTGAAATATTTCCGAAATTATCGGTATTCGAATCATCTCCACCTAACATAACAGGACTTTTTGTAGTTAGTCCGCTATCCATAATAATTTGCTTTACTTCTTTTGCTGAAAGGTTTGGATAGTACGAACGAATGGTCGCAGCAACTCCAGCTACAGCAGGTGCTGCCATAGAGGTTCCTTGTAAATACTCGTAAGTATCTAATGGGGTAGTCGCCCAAATTTTTACACCAGGTGCAAAAACATCAACATTTGATTTACCGTAGTTTGAAAAGTTTGCAACCAATTCGCTACCATATTTGTAATTTAATGCACCAACTGTTAACACGTTATCTGCATATTCAGCTCCGGTTTTGGTTTGATCGTTTGGATATACTTCCGTTTCATCTAGATCAAGCCCTTCGTTTCCGGCTGCGTTTACAATTAATACGTCTTTAGATTCGGCATATTCAATAGCTTCACGAACCCATTCTGGGTGTGTGCTGTAATACTTTCCGAAGCTAGTGTTAATTACCTTAGCGCCATTATCTGCAGCATAACGGAAAGCAAGCGCGATATCTTTGTCGTACTCATCACCATCGGGAACTGCACGTAATACCATTATTTTAACGTTGCTGGCAACTCCATTAACCCCAATTTTATTGTTGCGTTCACCTGCGATGATACCAGCAACGTGCGTTCCGTGCTTGGCATCTTCCTTTTTAGAGTCAGGGCCATCTACATCGTTGTTACCATAATCGGTGTCTGTAATATCATCTGGGTTGTCACCTAAAACCCCACGGAAATCTTTCTCAAGATTAAAGTGAGTATCTAATCTTCCGCCAAAATAGTCAACGCCACTTTCCAGTTGCTCCACTACTTTTGGTACGGAATCTTCATAGCTTAGCATTTGGGTAAGCATTCCAATTTGCTGTTGCTCGGTTGCTGTAGGGTTAGAAATTCCAGCTAAATCTTTAGCGGTGTAATCTTCTTTTCCTAATTTTTTAACCATTGCTTTGTGGGCAGGTTTTACTTGTTGCAATATTTGCTCATATCTAGCTTTATTAGCCATCGCATCTTGCTTTTCTTTTTCATACTCAGCTTTAGCTTTTTTGTAAAAAGCAAATGATTCACGATCTGCAGCGCTTATGGAAGCATCAGTTTTTCCTTCAAATTTTGGGCCCAAATCTCTAATGATACGAGCGTATTCCATGTTTTCACCAACTATATCTCCAAGGAAGTTCCAACCATGAATATCATCTACATAACCATTGTTGTCATCGTCTTTTCCGTTACCGGCAATTTCATCTTTGTTAGTCCAGATAACATTTTTTAAGTCTTCGTGTTCAACATCTACACCACTGTCTATTACACCTACAATAACAGTTTCTCCTTTTTTACGTTTATTGAGAATTTCAGCATATGTTTTATCAACGCTCATACCCGGGATGGTATCGGTTATTAAATCTGCCGCACCCCATTGTTTGTACTGCTCGTCGGTTAAAGGGGCTGTTTTTAAAGGTAGGGTGTCAATGTTTTCAATAGGAGTTGAAACAATTGGAGCCGAGCTGCTTCCGCAACCAGCTAACACTGCTGCTGAAGCAACAGCTAAGAATGATGTTTTAAGAATATTCATTTTTTGTAAATTAATTAAAAAGTTCATTAAAAGTAAAAACCTGATCTAAGCGAACGCCTTTTTCAGTGTGTTTTACGGTAATTATTTGGTTGTGAGCATCGTGCTCTAAAAAAAGATAATAATTATTATCTGCTGCTTGATTCAGAAATTTTTCTTTTTCAGGTAGTGTTAGCAAAGGCCTGGTATCATACCCCATTACATATGGTAAAGGTAAATGCCCAGCTGTTGGCAATAGATCTGCCATAAACACTAATTTTTTTCCTTTGTAATCTATGTGAGGTATCATTTGTTTATCGGTATGACCATCTACAAATAACATGCCGAAATCCATTTCATTTGCTTTAGCAAAGTCATCAGTAGGTTTATGAACAAAATGTAATTGCCCACTTTCTTGCATGGGTAATATATTTTCCTTCAAAAAAGAAGCTTTTTCACGTGCATTTGGATGTACAGCCCAATCCCAATGATCTTTATTACTCCAGAATTTTGCGTTTTTAAAAGCGGGTTCATAGCCCGAATGGTCGTTGTTCCATTGTATGGCTCCGCCGCAATGATCGAAGTGAAGGTGTGTTAAAAAAACATCGGTAATATCATCACGATGAAAGCCGTTTTTTTCCAAAGATTTATCGATATTATGGTCTCCCCATTGGTAATAATATCCAAAAAACTTTTCACTTTGCTTATTCCCCATTCCAGTATCGATAAGTGTTAGGCGATCTCCGTTTTCAATAAGAAGGCAACGGGCAGCCATATCGATCATGTTATTACTATCTGCGGGGTTTGTCCGGTTCCAAAGAGACTTTGGTACTACTCCAAACATAGCACCACCATCTAATTTAAAATTTCCAGATTCAATGGGGTACAACTTCATATTATGAATTTTAAAGTGTGCAAAATACTAAAAGGTAAGCACTCCCTTGGGGGCAGACCGAAATATTTGTATTATTTTTAACAAAAAGTTAGCTTTTGAGAAATTTCAAAAGACCTTATTTTACAAAAAAGGAATTATATGGTTGAATTAGCAGGAATTATCGTTTTAGGAATTTTAGCACAATGGGTTGCTTGGAAATTTAAAATTCCTGCTATTTTGCCGTTAATACTTATAGGCTTATTTGTAGGCCCAATTTCCACGTTACTATCTGAAGATGGTCAACAATGGATACAACCTATTTACAATGGTGAAAAAGGTCTCTTTCCTGGTGAAAACCTATTTTACTTTGTTTCTTTAGCTATTGGTATTATTCTTTTTGAAGGAGGGTTAACATTGCGCCGTGGTGAAATAACCAAAGTAGGTGGCGTAATCGGTAAGTTAATTAGCCTCGGTTCTACTGTAACGTTTATAGGTGCTGGAGTTGCTGCGCACTATGTATTTGGACTTGATTGGCGTATATCCTTCCTTTTTTCAGCCTTGATTATTGTGACCGGTCCTACGGTGATTACACCAATTCTAAGAAATATCCCACTTAAAAAACATGTTTCAGCAGTATTAAAATGGGAAGGGATTTTAATAGACCCTATTGGTGCTTTGGTTGCTGTTTTGGTTTTCGAGTTTATAAGTGTAGAAGGCGATGCGGGTTATACGAAACAGGCTTTGATAGAGTTTGCCAAAATTATTTTGATAGGTTTTTCTTTCGGAATTTCGGCAGGTTACGCACTGTATTTTTTTATTAAAAGAAAGTTTATTCCGCACTATCTCTTAAATGTAGTGTCACTTTCTATGGTGTTAATGATTTTTGTTTTGAGCGATCAATTTGCACACGAATCTGGTTTACTGGCAGTGGTAGTAATGGGAATGTATCTAGGAAACAGCGATTTGCCAAGCCTTAAAGAACTACTTTATTTTAAAGAATCGTTAAGCGTATTATTAATTTCTATTCTATTTATACTACTGGCAGCCAATATTAGCTTAGAAGATCTTTTATTGGTTTACAACTGGAAAACAGGCATTTTACTAGCCATTATCATTTTTGTACTTAGGCCGCTAGCGGTATTTTTGAGTACTACAGGTTCTAGCTTAAAAATAAATGAAAAACTGTTTATTAGTTGGGTAGGGCCACGTGGTATTGTTGCTGCTGGTATTGCATCGCTTTTTGGTACTAAATTAGTAAATGAAGGTGTTCCTGGGGCCGAATACATTACACCATTAGTTTTTGCAGTAGTACTCGTTACGGTTTTATTAAATGCAGCTTCAGCTCGATTCTTTGCTTCGGCAGTTGGCGTTTTCTTAAAATCTTCTGAAGGAATTATGATTGTAGGTGCTTCAAAAGTTTCAAGGCTGATAGGTACCTATCTTCAGAAAAATAATCGTCACGTAGTATTGGTCGACACCAACCGATTAAATATTGAAAAAGCTAGAGAGTTAGGACTTGAAGCCATTAATGGAAATATTTATTCGGATGACCTTTCAGATAATATCGAATTGAACGATGTGGGTTATCTACTGGCTATGACAGGCAATGACGAAATTAATAAACAAGCTATTTCAAGATATGGGGATATTTTTGGTGAAAATGGATCGTTTAGATTAATGAACTCTGAAGAACGAAAAGTAAAAAACACCCTTTCTTCAGAAGAGCTTTTTTCAACCACCCATGATTATGTACGTTTTACTGAAGTGGCTCGCGAGTTCCCTTCCATACAAGAGTTACCAATAGATACACAATCTAAGTTTATGAAATTGCTAGGGTATATTGAAGAGGAAGAAAATGCAGTTGCCCTCTTTGTGAAAAATGATCAAAATCATATCGACCTTATTGAGAACCCTCAAGAAATGGAAATTACAGAAGGTAGTCAATTGGTATATCTTGGAAAACCAATCGATTTTGAAGACGTGGTAAACGCTACCAAAGAGGAAGAGGATGAAATACAGAACTAAAACTCATAATAAACCTGTATTGCTTTCGTTTTTTTATAAAGCCTGCCATCTATGAAAAAGAATGTATTCCTGAAATCATTTATACTAGTTTCAATACTGTTTTTTTCATGTGAAGATGACTTGAATATATCTTGTGTTACTTGTAACTCCCCAGAAACTTCTGCTTTTGAAGTATGCCGTGACCAGAATGGTAATGCTACCGTTAATGGTGAAAACACCGACACTGATTATGATGTGTATGTTGCCGGCCTTGAAGAGGCTGGGGCTACTTGTGGAGGTGGATAAACACCTTAATCATTTAGCTTTAATACTGCCATAAATGCTTCCTGTGGAATCTCAACGTTACCAACAGCACGCATTCGTTTTTTACCTTTTTTCTGCTTTTCTAATAACTTACGCTTACGTGAAATATCACCACCGTAACATTTTGCAGTTACATCTTTTCGAAGTGCTTTTACAGTTTCCCTAGAAATAATTTTAGAGCCAATAGCTGCTTGAATAGGGATATCGAACTGTTGTCTTGGTATTAGTTCTTTCAACTTTTCACACATACGTTTTCCAATATCGTAAGCATTATCACGGTGTAAAAGTGCAGAAAGGGCATCTACAGTGTTTCCGTTTAATAAAACGTCTACTTTAACCAAATGCGATTCGCGCATCCCAATTGGGGCATAATCGAATGAAGCATATCCTCTGGAAACAGTCTTCAAACGATCGTAAAAATCAAAAACTATTTCGGCCAAGGGCATATCGAAAGAAAGCTCAACTCGTTCTGTTGTTAGATATGTTTGATTAACAATTTCCCCTCGTTTTTCAATACAAAGCGACATAACAGGACCAACAAATTCTGCTTTTGTGATAATAGTTGCTTTTATAAAAGGCTCCTCTACACGATTTAAAGAGGAAGGCTCAGGCAAGTCTGATGGATTGTTCACCATTATCAGTTCGTCTGGCTCTTTATTTGTAAAAGCGTGGTAGGACACATTGGGAACGGTTGTTATAACCGTCATGTCAAATTCACGTTCCAAGCGTTCTTGAATAATTTCTAAATGAAGCATTCCTAAAAACCCACAACGGAAACCAAAACCAAGTGCAGCCGAACTTTCCGGTTGAAAAACCAAGGAAGCATCGTTTAACTGTAGTTTTTCCATAGAATTTCTAAGCTCTTCATACTCTTCGGTATCAACAGGGTAGATACCAGCAAAAACCATAGGTTTTACGTCTTCGAAGCCCTCAATCATATTAGTGGTTGGGCTTTTTGCATCGGTAATGGTATCACCTACTTTTACTTCACGGGCATCTTTTATACCCGTTATTAAGTACCCAACGTCACCAGTTTTAATTACTTTTTTAGGCATCTGTTTTAGTTTAAGGGTACCCACTTCATTGGCTTCATAGTCTTTGCCGGTGGCCATAAACTTTATATTCTGGTCTTTCTTTATTTCCCCGTTCAAAACTCTAAAATAAGTTTCAACCCCGCGAAATGGATTGTAAACCGAATCGAAAATCAACGCTTGAAGCGACTCATCTGGATTCCCTTTAGGTGCGGGTACTCGTTTTATAATGGCTTCTAAAATTTCATCAATCCCTAAACCAGTTTTTGCACTAGCAGGGATAATTTCATCAGGATCGCAACCTAAAAGATCTACAATATCATCTGTCACTTCTTCTGGATTTGCTGAAGGAAGATCTATTTTGTTCAATACAGGAATGATTTCCAAATCATTTTCCAGCGCTAAGTATAAGTTTGAAATGGTCTGCGCTTGAATGCTTTGGGCAGCATCAACCACCAATAAAGCCCCTTCACAAGCGGCGATACTTCGGGAAACTTCATACGAAAAGTCTACATGTCCCGGCGTGTCAATTAGATTCAAGGTGTATTTTTCGCCTTCAAATTCATAATCCATTTGTATGGCATGGCTCTTAATGGTAATACCACGCTCTCGCTCAAGATCCATGCTGTCCAGTAACTGCTCTTGCTTTTCTCGAGAGGTTACCGTTGCGGTAGCATCAAGTAAGCGGTCTGCCAAAGTACTCTTACCATGGTCAATATGGGCGATAATACAAAAATTGCGAATGTTCTTCATAGTGTTCTTCTTCCGTAGCAAATGTTGACTGCAAATATAGTTTAAATTGAAACGAAAGAAAGGAATTGCGTTATTTCATCAAAAAAAATTGTTTATTTATTTTATTTATTATGATAGTATTAACATATTTGTAAAGTTGCGTATTTAATTGAAGTTTGCTTCATCTCCCCTTAAAGCGCATTAAAAAGGATAACAAACCAAACTCTAAATATGAAAAGACTGTGCTTTCTAGTCTTGCTATTTTGTGTTACCCCACTTTTTTCGCAAGAGCTATCGATATCTGGAGAAGTTTTTGATACAGAAAATAAGCCGCTTTCTTTTGTGAATGTGTTAGTTTTTGAAGAAGAAGACACAGAACCTTTTAAGGGGACAACTACTAATGAAGACGGAACTTTTTTAGTAAAAGGTCTTGAAGCCAAAACCTATAAACTTACTTTTAGTTTTGTAGGTTTTAAAGCAGTTGAAAAAATAATTTCTATTTCTTCTGAAAAAAATATAGGTACAATTACCTTACAGGAAGCCACCGAAACCCTCGATGAAACCGTAATCACTGCAAGAAAACCAACAATTAAAAAAACAGCTGGAAAATTAGTGTTTAATGTAGAGAACACCTCGCTTTCTGTAGGCAGTACGTTCGATTTACTGAAAAAAACACCGGGAGTTGTGGTCATCGGCGAGTCTATTCAAGTTAAATTTCAAAGTCCCGAAATATACATTAATAATAAACGAGTGTATTTAAGCTCATCTGAGGTTGTTTCCCTGCTTGAAAACACCGATGCTTCCAATATTAAATCGGTTGAGGTAATCACCAGCCCTTCGGCCAAGTATGATGGTGCAACGGGGACGGTATTGAATATTAATACCTCAAAGGCGATTTCAATTGGCTATAAGGGTTCGGTCAATGGCTCTTACAATCAAGGAACCTACCCTAAATACCGATTAGGAACCTCACATTTTTACAAAAACGACTGGATTAATTTTTACGGAAGCTACGGTTTTAACACGCGTAAAAACCTTAAAGAAGATGAGAATTTTACCCGGTTTTTTAATCCTGATGGCAGCACCAATTCTATTTGGAATTCCGATTTTAAAAAAATTACCCGCACCAATGCCCACCAAGCAAATTTAATTACCGATTTTACGTTGGATGACAAACAGACAATTAGCTTAGCAACTACCTTTTCGATAAACCCAAATGAAACGTACGACAAAAATGGTTTTGCTGTAATACGAAATGCCCAACGAACAGTTGATAGTACGTTTACTACTTTGAGTGACTTAGCCTCTGATACGCACACACTATCCATTACAGGAGATTATAAAGTTTTGCTTAATGCTGAAAACTCTAATGTAACTGTTTCTGCCAATTATACCGATTATAATAACGAGCGACTGCAGAACGTAGCCACTAACTATAATGATCCTGCAGGAAACTTACTGCGTGAAAACAGTTTTTCAACAGATGCTGACCAAACAACCAATATCTTTACCGGACAAGCAGATTTAACACATTCGTTCTGGAAAGGAAGCCTAAAGGCTGGTATAAAATACAGTAACATAGACAGTAACAGCAAACTTAATTTTTTTGACACCGATATGGGTGGTATGGATTTCAATCCGTCTTTATCAGATGATTTTAACTATCGTGAAAAAGTCTATGCTGAATATATAAACCTTGACCAGGCGTTTGGCGACTTTAGTCTTGTGGTAGGTTTACGGGGCGAATATACCGATGTGGAAGGCCGATCAAGAACGTTGGGTGAAACCAATACCGACGATTATTTTAAACTGTTCCCAAGGGTTTCGGGCCAATATAATTTCAATGAAAAACATAGCGCTGGGTTCGCATACACCAAAAGTATTTCAAGACCTAACTATCAAAACCTGAATCCATTCCGTTATTTTATAAATGAAAACAATTTCAACGAAGGGAATCCGAGGTTGGTGCCAGCCATTTCAGATAAAATAGCCGTGAATTATTCTTATAACAATGTGTGGAACTTTGAAGCATATTATGAAACCATAGATAATTCGTTGAGCGCTTTAACCTTTCAAGATAATGAAAACAGAACGTTAAGGAACAGTGAAGCAAACCTGTTGCGTGATTTTCAGTACAGTCTTGATATTTCATATACCCCAAGAAACTTACCCGATTGGCTTTATTTTTATGTGATAACCTCCACTTATTATTTGGAAAATGAATTTTTGGCGGTAGAGAGTGTACCACGGACCTATAAAAACCATACAGCTGGTTTTTATGGCTACGTATATTCTAACTTCACGCTTTCAAAAGATAGGTCTTTGACTGCAGATTTATCTTCTCAATATCTATCAAACTTTATTCAGGGATCAACATCTTTTAAAAATGGCTACTTTTTAAACATTTCTTTTAGAAAATCCTTTTGGAATAATCGCGCCAGTATTACCGCAGGAGTTAACGATATTTTCAATACCGCAACGAATTATAGGCAAGTATCAAACTATTACAACCAAGATAATTACTTTTCCGCTCAAGTTGAAAGTAGATTATTTACAGTAGGCTTTAAATACAACTTCGGAAATGCCCACTTGCGTGATAATAATCGTTCTACTACTACGGACGAGACACAGCGCATCAACTAACAAAAGAAACACTTCTTTAGTTCAAAATTGTTTACCAGAGTATTTTCTGTAATTTTGCAAATATAAATTCTTGAAATTTCCACGAAAAGCATGCTTTCATGCATAAGGAGATGATGAGAGGACTATAAAAAAAGACTCCCGCATGTGCGGGAGATGAATATGGCAAAAATAGGAAACATAGACGTTGGCGACTTTCCGCTGTTGCTCGCACCCATGGAAGATGTGAGCGACCCACCTTTTCGTGCGCTTTGCAAAGAGCAAGGGGCCGATGTGGTGTATACGGAATTTATCTCTTCGGAAGGGTTAATACGCGACGCTGCCAAAAGCGTGATGAAGTTAGATATTTATGAAAAAGAACGTCCCGTGGGCATTCAGATTTTTGGTGCTAACCTGGATTCAATGCTTCAAAGTGTAGAAATCGTAGAAGCCAGCGGTCCGGATATTATTGACATAAACTTTGGTTGTCCTGTTAAAAAAGTAGTGAGCAAAGGTGCCGGGGCCGGCATTTTAAAAGATATTGATTTAATGGTTTCGTTAACCGAATCCATGGTAAAACATACCAAGCTACCCGTTACCGTAAAAACTCGCTTGGGATGGGATGAAAACACTATTATGATTAAGGAGGTAGCTGAGCGCCTACAAGATGTAGGGTGTCAAGCTATTTCCATTCATGGCCGCACCCGTGCACAGATGTACAAAGGTAATGCCGATTGGAAACCTATTGCTGAAGTAAAAAATAACCCTCGCATGCACATTCCCGTTTTTGGAAACGGCGATGTAGACACACCCGAAAGAGCAATGGAAATGCGTGAGAAGTATGGGTTAGACGGAGCAATGATTGGTCGTGCAAGCATCGGTTACCCTTGGTTTTTTAAAGAAGTAAAACACTATTTTAAAACCGGTAAACATGCTTTACCACCAACTATGGAAGAACGCGTGGAAGCTGCCCGTCGCCACTTGCAAATGTCTATCGATTGGAAAGGTGAAAAGTTAGGTGTTTTTGAAACCCGCCGTCATTATACCAACTACTTTAAAGGTATCCCAGATTTTAAACCGTACCGAATGAAAATGGTAACCAGCGACGATAGCGCCGATGTTTTTGCTGCTTTTGATGAGGTGTTACAAAAATTTGGTGATCACCAGTTTGTTTAGGCAAGCAATTTTTTACGAACTCGACTCGAAGCTATTTTTGAAGCAATTATCCCTAAAACAGTAATTGTAACAAAAACAATCACCACATTGATAATTTTAAACTTTACTGGATATGCCAATGTTTGCGTAATGTTTACAAACTCAAATTGTAATTGAGCCCATACCAATAATATACCTAGACCAATACCCAACAACCCACCAAAAGTGGTCATGAGCGTTCCCTGTAAAAAGAAAATCTTGCGGATGTCTTTTACGGTAGTTCCTAAATTATAGAGCGTTTTAATGTCCTTTCGTTTATCGAGAATCATCATAATAATAGACCCAACTACATTAAAAAGAGCGATAATTAGTACCAATGTAAAGATAAGGTACACGGCTATGTTTTCGGTATTCAACATTTTATACAACGCATCGTTTTGCTGAATGCGGTTTTTGATGAGTACTTCTTCTGAAAAAATAGGCTGGATTTCTTTTCGTATATCTTCTTCTGAAACACCGGGCTTCAATTTCAGTTCAATGGACGAAACGGTGGTGCTGTCCAATTTAAGCAAGTCCCTGGCAAAACCTATATCGCTAAACACATATTTGCTGTTCAATTCTTCATTTACATCATAAATACCAGATACCACGGCGTTGCGTTTGGTAAAGGCGTTTGCAACATCGGTCGCTAAAATTTGACCAGTTCCAGGGCGCGGTACGTAAATATCCAGCAAATCGGTATAATCATTCACACCCAAGGAAAGTTTATGGGCAATGTTAAAGCCGATAACCACTTCTTGCTGTCCGGCTGTAAACCATTTGCTTAAAAATATAATACTATCGGTTGGGTTTACAGCATTGTAGTTTTCATCTACACCTTTAATGTAGGCAATATGGTTTCGACCTTTATATTGAAGAAAAACCCGTTCTTCAATCACTTTTGAAAAGCTTTCAATGCCTGAAATGTTTCTTAGCTTTTCTTCGGAAGCTTCTGAAAAATTAATTGTTTTTCCGCTTTCAGGAAATACTTTTAAATCACTATCAAAAACATTAGTAAACTGAAGACTGAAATCTTTCAATCCAGAAAAACCGGAAAGTACAATAAACAAGGACATAGCACCCACTACCACACCAACAGCTGCAATACCTGTAATAATATTTATTGCGTTATTACTGCTTTTTGAAAATAAATACCGCTTAGCGATGTAGAGCGGGAATTTCAAGATTACGATTTTTTTCTTCTTGGGAGCAAATCCGGGTTTTCGATTGGGTTTTCTTTGTCTTTTACCGCTTTTTCTATGTTTTGAATGTATTCCATAGAATCGTCATTGTAAAAAGAAAGGTCGGGCATCTTCCGAAGCTGGTGCTTGGTAAGTTGTGCAACTTGATGCTTTATTTTTGGAGTAAGTTGCTTTAATTCTTTAATAATAGCTTCTGCTTTATCCGAAGGAAAAACACTCACATATACTTTCGCAATGGAAAGATCGACCGTTACCGAAACTTTAGATACGGTCAAAATTGTGCTTAACTGCCCTGATTCGCGAAGCAATTCCTGTAAAACCCTGGCAAGGTCGTTTTGTAACACCCCTGCAATTTTCTTTTGTCTGTTACTTTCTGTCGTACTCATATTGCAAAAGTAGGACAATTAATACTAACATCTGTTTAATTAACCAGTTGACTGTAATTTAAAATTAGAATTATTAATTTTTCTTCGGAAATTAATAAAGATGCTGCCATAAAGATTTAGTAATTTTGAATTAGGAAAAAGTATAAAAATGGATAAAATAGAACATATAGGCATTGCCGTAAAGAATATTACCGAAGCAAACAAAGTCTATAAAAGTTTGTTTGGCTATGAACATTATAAAACCGAAAGTGTAGAGCGAGAGGGAGTAACCACTTCATTTTTTAAGTGTGGTGAAAGTAAGATTGAATTGTTAGAGGCGACAAACCCTAATAGTCCCATTGCAAAATTCATTGAAAAAAAAGGTGAAGGAATCCATCACATCGCTTTTTCCGTAAGTAATATTAAGAAAGAAATAGAGCGCTTAAAACAGGAAGGTTTTACGGTAATAAATGAAGAGCCCAAAAAAGGAGCAGATAATAAATTAGTTGTTTTCTTACACCCAAAATCAACCAATGGCGTGTTAATTGAGCTATGCCAAGAAATAGAATAAAATATTTAAATTTGCAATAATTGAAAAAAATGTTTGCAATCATTGTAAAGTGTTTTACATTTGCAGCCAGTCCGGTCCCATAGCTCAGCTGGTTAGAGCACCTGACTCATAATCAGGGGGTCCATGGTTCGAGCCCATGTGGGACCACTTTTTTGGTTTAAGAAGTTTAGTTCTTTTTTTGATTTTAGTAAAGAAAAGTTTTCAGTTTCGTATTACTTTTTTATATTGATGATTTTATTTCAATTAAATTGCTTTATTTTAGCCGTTTATAAAATAACAAGTTATATTTTTTTTCTGTTTAGAACAGTAATATAAATGAGAAAAATGAGTTAATAATTATTGGATAACTTTATTTTTACTTTGATTTTAATAAAAAAATAGTACTTTAGACACCAAATTAATTATGCGACCCCGAATCGTTTTCATATTAACTGTTGCACTAAGTTTATACAATAGTGCTGTTAGCTTTGCGCAATCCGTACCGGATAGTAAGGGGCCACCTCCGCCTAATGATACTCGAACTCCTGGTTTTCCAATTGATGATAATATCTATATTTTATTGGCATTTGGATTGTTGTTAGGGATTTATTTTATAGTTAAAAAATATCGCTCTAACGATATCCCTGCGTAATTCGGACTACATACTTTCCTACTACATCAAACTCTAGGTTAACAATTGTTTCCTCTTTTATTACTTTAAAACTTGTGTTTTCATAAGTATAAGGAATAATTGCTACGCTAAATTCATTTTCTTTTGAATTGACAACAGTCAAGCTCACCCCATTGATGGTAATGGAGCCTTTTTCAATAGTTACATTGCCTTTTGCTGCTTTATAGGTAAATGTAAATATCCAACTTCCATTTTCTTCTGTAATGGACTTACAAACCCCAACTTGATCCACATGACCTTGAACTATGTGACCATCTAGCCGGTCACCAAGCTTCATGGCGCGTTCTAAGTTTATAGAATTGCCTTTGGCAAGATTGCCAAGATTTGTTTTTTGCAAAGTTTCATCTATAGCAGTTACAATATAGCTATCGTTTTTTACTTCAACAACGGTAAGACAGACACCGTTGTGCGCTACGCTTTGGTCTATCTTTAATTCCGAAGCTAAATCACTTATTATTTCTATATGTAGATTACTACCTTCTTTAGTGAGAGTTTTTATTTTCCCAACCCGCTCAATAATTCCTGTAAACATCCTTAAATTAGTTACATTTGTACTGCAAAAATAGAAATTAAAAACCGCATTAGAGGTTATGGCGAAGAAGGAAAAAACAATTGTAGGGATTTCAATAGGTGATCTTAACGGAATAGGCAGTGAAATAGTGCTTAAAACATTTGAGGATTCCCGAATGTTAGAGTTTTGCACTCCAGTAATTTTTGCTTCTGTTAAATTAATGTCCTTCTTCAAAAAACAATATAATCTTGAAATTAGCCTCCACGGAATAGATTCACTTGATAAAATCGCTCATAAAAAAGTAAATGTACTCAACGTTTGGGAAGAGCACGTCGATATCAATTTTGGGAAAGAAGATAAAAAAATAGGCGAGTACGCGATAAAATCACTCAAAACTGCCGTTTCAGCATTAAAAGATAAAAAAGTTGATGTTTTGGTAACGGCCCCTATCAACAAATCTAACATCCAATCTGAGAGTTTTACTTTCCCAGGTCACACCAATTATTTAGCACAAGAGTTAAAAGGCGACAGTTTAATGCTAATGATTTCAGGCAGCTTACGAGTTGGGTTGCTTACCGATCATGTAGCAGTAAAAGACGTGGCAAAAAATATTACTTCAGAAGTAATAGACAAGAAAATCAACACGATTCATAACACATTAATAAAGGATTTTGGAATAAGAAAACCAAAAATAGCTGTCTTGGGCATTAATCCACATAATGGCGATAATGGCGTAATTGGTAATGAAGATGACACTGTTTTAAAGCCTAGTTTGGAAATTCTTCGGAAAAATGACAAATTAGTATTTGGTCCATATGCAGCTGATAGCTTTTTTGGCTCAGGCAACTATAAAAATTTTGATGCCATTATTGCTTCATATCACGATCAAGGTTTAGTCCCGTTTAAAACCCTTGCTTTTGGAAAAGGGGTTAATTACACAGCAGGATTAAACAGAATTAGAACATCGCCAGACCACGGCACAGCGTATGATGTGGCTGGAAAAAACGAAGCAGATTTCGAGTCGTTTAAAGAAGCGGTTTTTAGCGCTATTAATATTTATAAAAAGCGAAAAGAGTATAAGAAAATTTCTAAAAATCCATTAAAAACAAGTCCAAAAAAATCCTTTTCAAAAAAGAAACGATAAAATAATTTGCTATTCAAATAATTTTTTATCTTTGCACCCGCCTTACAAGTAAGGTGGGAATGAGAAATTGGTGTGATTATGAAGGAATTGAAAGAATTTACGATCCCTTTTATAGGGCTTAAAATAGGCGAGCACCGGTTTGAGTTTACAATTGAAAAACCGTTCTTTGAGCATTTTGAGTATAACGAATTTAATGATGCATCTATAAAACTAGATGTATTGCTTGTTAAAAAAGCAACATTATTAGAATTTACCTTGTCCTTTGCAGGTACTGTAAATGTTAATTGTGATGTGAGCAACGAACCATTTGATCAAAAAATAGACGGAGAATATAGATTTGTTGTAAAATTTGGTGAAGACCATAATGAGGAAGATGAAGATTTACTAGTCTTACCTCACGGAAGTCACGAAGTAAACATACAACAGTTTGTTTATGAATCAATTGTTTTGGCTATGCCAATAAAAAAGATTCATCCCGGAGTTGAAGATGGAACATTAAAGAGCGAAATACTCGATAAACTTGAAGAGTTGCGGCCTAAAGGAAAAAGTGAAAATCCAGACGAGAACGAAATTGACCCTCGCTGGAACGAATTAAAAAAACTATTAACGGATAAATAATATAGAGCAATGGCACATCCTAAAAGAAAAATCTCGAAAACAAGAAGAGATAAGAGAAGAACACATTATAAAGCTACTGCCCCTCAAATAGCAACAGACCCTACTACAGGAGAGGCTCATTTATACCACAGAGCACACTGGCACGAAGGTAAATTATACTATCGTGGACAGATTGTAATCGATGCTGTTGAAGAGGTTGAAGCATAGAACGTTCATACTTTAAAACAAGTAGCTCTCACATTCCAGTGGGAGTTTTTTGTTTTTAGTCTCATAAACGTTAAAAACAACCCATTTTAACCTCCATTTTGATGAATTTTTAGTAATTTTCACTCCCTTTAGAAGGTTTTGAAACCTTTATTTGGTGAATTTAATTCAAATCTATGAACAAAATCACAGCAGCAGTTACCGCTGTCGGTGGCTATGTGCCGGAATACGTCCTTACCAATGAGATTCTCGAAACCATGGTTGAGACCAACGATGAGTGGATAACTGCTCGTACTGGAATTAAAGAACGTAGAATATTAAAAGATAAAGACAAAGGAACTTCATACCTTGCTATTAAAGCAGCAGAAGATCTCCTCAAAAAAAGCAATACCGATCCTAAAGATATCGATATGGTGATTATGGCAACTGCCACACCCGATATGCCGGTAGCAGCAACAGGCGTTTACGTAGCCACCCAAATAGGTGCCGTAAACGCTTTTTCATATGACCTTGTGGCGGCGTGCTCCAGTTTTTTATATGGAATGTCAACAGCAGCTCGATATATTGAATCTGGCAGGTACAAGAAAGTATTACTAATTGGTGCAGATAAAATGTCTTCAATTATCGATTATGAAGACAGAACCACATGTATTATATTTGGAGATGGAGGAGGAGCCTTACTTTTTGAACCTAATGAAGAAGGCTACGGTGTTCAAGATGAAATTTTACGCAGCGATGGAATAGGAAGGCAAAGTTTAAAAATCGATGCTGGTGGTTCTATTATGCCAGCTTCAGCAGAAACGGTTGCAAACAAACAGCATTATGTGTTTCAAGATGGAAAAACGGTTTTTAAGTTTGCAGTTTCCAATATGGCAGATGTAAGCGAAAAAATAATGAACCGTAACAATCTTAATGGAGAAGATGTGGATTGGCTGGTACCGCACCAAGCAAATAAACGAATTATCGATGCTACCTCAAAGCGGATGAACCTTCCTTCAGAAAAAGTGATGATGAACATTCATAAATACGGAAATACAACATCGGCAACTTTACCATTGTGTATTTATGATTATGAAAAACAATTAAAAAAAGGTGATAACTTAGTATTTGCTTCCTTTGGCGGAGGCTTTACCTGGGGTGCCGTTTACTTAAAATGGGCCTACGACGCAAAATAAAAAACGAAAGATTAAACCAACTGATATGAAGTTAAAAGAAATTCAAAATTTAATCAAGTTTGTGGCAAAATCCGGAGCCAGTGAAGTAAAACTTGAAATGGACGATGTTAAAATTACCATTAAGACCGGAAAAGAGGATGGTAAAGAAAATACGACCTATATTCAGCAAGTTCCAACGATGGCCGCACAGCCACAACAAGTTGCCCCTTCGGCCGCTACTCAACAAACTGAAGCGCCTGCCGCTCCAGCTAACGAAGGTAAAGCAACAGACGGTGATGACGATTCAAAATACATTACGGTAAAATCTCCAATAATTGGAACTTTTTATCGCAAACCATCTCCAGACAAACCAGTTTTTGTTGAAGTAGGAGATACTGTAAAAGAAGGAGATGTACTATGTGTTATTGAAGCGATGAAGCTTTTCAACGAAATTGAAAGTGAAGTTTCAGGAAAAATAGTAAAAGTATTGGTGGATGATGCTTCTCCAGTTGAGTTTGACCAACCACTTTTCTTAGTAGACCCTTCATAGTAACCTCTAAAATTTCGAATCGAAGTCTGAATTTTTTTTAGAATTTAGGATTTGGAATTTGTTAATTTCAGAAAGTTATGTTTAAAAAAATATTGATTGCCAATAGGGGGGAGATAGCACTTCGTATTATCCGAACCTGCCGCGAAATGGGAATTAAAACCGTTGCGGTTTATAGTAAAGCAGATGAAGAAAGCCTTCACGTACGTTTTGCAGATGAAGCTGTTTGTATTGGTCCTGCACCAAGTAGCGAAAGTTATTTAAAGATTTCAAATATTATTGCTGCAGCTGAAATAACAAATGCAGATGCCATTCACCCTGGGTATGGTTTTTTATCAGAAAACTCAAAATTTTCAAAAATTTGCGAAGAACACGAATTTAAATTTATTGGTGCTTCTCCCGATATGATTGACCGTATGGGGAACAAAGCAAGAGCCAAAGCTACTATGCGCGAAGCAGGTGTACCTTGTGTCCCTGGAAGTGAAGGCGTGATTCCAGATTTTAAAGCGTGTAAAAAAATTGCTAAAGAAACCGGTTATCCAGTCATGCTTAAAGCAAGTGCTGGTGGCGGTGGAAAAGGAATGCGTGCCGTTTGGAAAGAAGAAAATCTTCAAGATGCTTGGGAATCTGCCCGTCAAGAAAGTAAAGCTGCATTTGGTAATGACGATATGTATATGGAAAAACTCATTGAAGAGCCACGTCATATCGAAATTCAAATTGTAGGTGATAGTAATGGGAAAGCTTGTCACTTAAGTGAGCGCGATTGTTCGATACAACGTCGTCACCAAAAACTAACAGAGGAAACCCCAAGTCCGTTTATGACTAAAAAGTTACGGGACGATATGGGTAAAGCAGCCGTTAAAGCAGCTGAATTTATTAAATACGAAGGTGCTGGTACTGTCGAGTTTTTGGTAGATAAACACCGAAACTTCTACTTTATGGAAATGAATACCCGTATTCAAGTAGAGCACCCCATTACTGAAGAAGTAGTAGATTACGACTTAATTAGAGAGCAAATATTAGTAGCTGCAGGCGTGCCAATTTCAGGAAAAAACTATTTACCACAATTGCACTCTATAGAATGTAGAATTAATGCAGAAGATCCATATAACAACTTTAGACCTTCACCAGGTAAAATAGAAGTATTACACGCTCCCGGAGGTCACGGAGTACGGCTTGACACACACGTATACGCAGGATACAGTATTCCGCCAAACTACGACTCGATGATTGCTAAGCTAATTACTACCGCTCAAACGAGAGAAGAAGCTATTAGTAAAATGAAGCGTGCTTTAGACGAGTTCGTTATTGAAGGAATAAAAACTACGATTCCATTTCATAGACAGCTAATGGACGATCCAGCTTATGTAAGCGGAAAGTATACTACAGCCTTTATGGATACTTTTGTAATGAATGAACCAGAAGAGGAGGAGTAGATAGTAGGCAAAAAGCCAAAGAATATATTTAGCACCAATCTCAAAAGAAAAAACTTTTATTTTTTTTGGATTGGTGCTTTTTTATTGACATTTACTGAATACTGAATACTGAATACTGAATACTGAATACTGAATACTGAATACTGAACTATGACCTTATCCTATTGGGAACACAAATCTTGGCTTCAAAATATTGATTTTGCGGTTATTGGCAGCGGCTTGGTCGGCCTTAACTGTGCCTTAGCACTTAAAAAGAAACATCCAACAGCGAACATCAGCGTTTTTGAAAAAGGAATGTTGCCCAGCGGAGCCAGCACTAAAAATGCAGGTTTTGCTTGCTTTGGAAGCCTTTCAGAAATAGTAGATGACCTTTTGACACATTCTGAAGCAGAAGTAGTAAGTCTTGTAAAAGAACGAGTAGAAGGGCTTAAATTACTTCGGAAGAATATAGGAGATGAACAACTTCAATTTAAACAATATGGAGGCTATGAATTATTTACCGAAGAAGATGAAGAACTGTTTGAGCATTGTCACGCTAAGTTAGAATCCATAAACCAATTATTGTATCCCATTTTTAAGGAAGATGTCTTTTCAATCACTGAAAATACATTTCAGTTTAAAAAAATTCAGCCGCAGCTTATCTTCAATAAATTTGAAGGACAGATAGATACTGGAAGGATGATGCACGCTCTGCTTCAGAAGGCATATAAAGCAGGGATTTCGGTGCTAAATTGTGCTGAGGTTACGGCGCTATCGCAAAATTCTGATTCAGCTTCCTTTCAACTTAACAATGAAACAGAAGTTTCAGCAAAAAAAGTCTGTATTGCTACCAATGGTTTTGCCAAACAATTGTTAGATGAAGAAGTACAACCGGCACGTGCTCAAGTTTTAATCACAAAACCAATTGAAAACTTACCTATTAAAGGCACTTTTCATTTAGATAAAGGCTACTATTATTTCAGAAATATCGATGATAGAATTCTTTTTGGTGGCGGAAGAAACCTGGATTTTAAAGGGGAAGAAACCACAGAAATGAACACAACTGAAGGAATTCAAAATAGGTTGGAAGAATTGTTACAAACTACCATTTTACCTAAAACTACATTTGAAATTGATAAACGTTGGAGCGGAATTATGGGAGTGGGAAAACAGAAAAAACCAATTGTAAAACAACTTTCCTCAAACATATTTTGTGGAGTACGTCTTGGCGGAATGGGCGTTGCAATTGGGAGCGCAATTGGAACCAATCTGGCAAAATTAGCAAGTGAATGAAACGATTCTTCAAATTTATTTTTAAAGTTTTAGTCTGGTTTATAGTAATCACGGTTTTGTGGGTGGTTGTATATAAGTTTATACCGGTTCCCTACACACCTTTAATGGGGATTCGTGCTTATAACGGAGATGAAAATTACCAAACTAAGCACCAATGGGAATCTATTGATGAAATCTCGTCTTACTTGCAATTGGCTGTAATTTGTGCAGAAGATCAAAACCTCATGAACCATAACGGTTTTGATTACGATGCTATTGAAAAAGCGTACGAAAAGAACAAAACAGGAAAAAAGTTGCGTGGGGCAAGTACCATATCTCAACAAACGGCAAAAAACGTTTTCTTGTGGCCAGAGCGAAGTTGGTTTAGGAAAGGAATGGAAGTCTATTTCACATTTTTAATTGAAACCATTTGGAGCAAAGAACGCATTATGGAAGTTTATTTAAACAGTATTGAAATGGGTAATGGCGTGTTTGGCGCCGAAGCCGCTGCCCAGTATTGGTTTAATAAAAGCGCTAAAAACCTATTACAGTATGAGGCTGCAGCAATCGCCGCTATTTTACCAAACCCGAGGAACTACAAGGCTTCGCCAGCTTCAGTTTATATTGAAAAAAGAAAAACGTGGATTGTAAAACAAATGCGTTATTATGGTACTTTTACCTTAGAAGAAAAAAAGAATAATGAACGATAAAGAATTAAAAAACAAGTTGCTAAATCATTGTAAAGATGTGGTTGAAAAGCGTTTTAGCCAAATAAAACAAACCATCGCTGGTATTGAAGAATCGTTGGTTGAAGAATCTAAAAGCAGTGCGGGCGATAAGCATGAAACTGGTCGGGCGATGCTACAAATAGATCGGGAAAATGCTGGAAAACAATTATTAGAAATTGAAAAATTGCAACAACTAGTTCGAAAAATTGACATTAATTCAAAATCAGATTACGTTCGGTTGGGAAGTTTGGTGTACACCAATCAGGCTACATATTTTATCGGGATTTCAATTGGTGCTGTAACCGTTGGTAAAACCACATATACTTGTGTAGCGTTAAACTCACCTATTGGGCAATTGCTTTCTGGGAAGAAAAAAGGCGACACATTTATGTTTAACGAAAAGGAATACAGTATTAAAAGTGTGGTTTAATTCCTTTCAGAAAAATTAAGCAAGATTCACCTTTTCACTTATCTGAAGCATTTTTTTACTTATTGAAAACAACCAATGCAACTGTTCCCTTACCAAATGGGCTTCTTGAAATTGGCGCTCTAACTTGGGGTGAACAGAAGTGGGAAGGTCGGGGTTTTCAACAGTGAACTTGGGCAATTCTTGCTTAAAAAATTGCGATTTGTCTTCAATGGTATTGTCCTTTTCACTGACTTTTGTTTTCAGAAGCCGTAATGTATCCCCTAAATTTTCATCAATATGCTTTCCTGCAGTTGAAAATCGGCTGGAAGCTTCGGTAGTTGGATTGTTTTGAATATACGTGCTTAACGAAGCAAGGGACGATAAAAAAGTGTGGTTTAATACAACAAGCTCATAGATTTTACCAAGGTTTTTTTGTTTTGATTTAGGGTCTTGTGTCATTCGTTGAAAAGCGGCACTTAAGTTTGACATTTCTAAAAATGCATTTTTTCTTGAAAGCTTAAAAGTGGTCGGCAACTCTCCCTTTTTCTTATACTGATCTATGATTTCTGAAAGAAAAACCCTATTGGCCGAAATACTTTTCTCAATACTGCCTTTTATATCCATAAACTCCCATGCAGGCCATAAAAATAACATAGCAACCGTAGAAATTCCCGCTCCAATTAAGGTGTCAATAACCCTAAATTGAATTACCGTGAATGCGTCGGGCCTGATAATAGCATATATAAAAACCACACTCAACGTTATAAAAGTAGCAGCAGTTTTATAGTTTTTTTGCAACATAGAAAGCGCAAGCACCAATGACCCTAACCCTAAAACAGCAAAAACATAAGTGTTTTGTGTTATAAAAACGATGCCGGTTGCAATAGCTCCTCCAATTAAAGTACCTATAATACGTTCTTTAGAGCGAGTTTTGGTTAAGCCATAACTAGGGCGCATAATAACGATGAGGGTTAGTAAAATCCAGTAAGGGTTTTGAAAATCAAAATAAACACCTATGCCATAACCTACCATCACTGCTACAGCCAGTCGTAAAGCGTGTTTAAAAATTGCCGACTTAAAACTAAAATTTCTAATTAAAAGAGCGGGGTTATAATCTTGCGTAGTCACAAAACGCTTTGCCACCTCTTTTTTAATAAACTTAATGTCCCGAGGGTCTGGATTGGCAAGCAACCATTTTATTTTATGAATTTTTTCAATCTGGTTTTCTTGGTATTCCAACAAATTCTGAAGCATTAAAAAACCTTCATAATCTTCGGTTTCGCTGCTTGATTTCAGTTCAGAAATATCTTTTTTTAACTTTTTAAAACAACTAATTAAAGCATCGTTCTTAGGTATTTTATGTACGTTTTGCCCTGCTTCAGAAATAAGAAGTAACTGTTTGGACATTTCAAAAAGTAGGTTTTGAAAGCTTTTTATATACTCTGGATGATTGTTTAAAAGCACATCCATTTTATCATAATTTACTGGGTTTGCCAATCCCATCTCCAGCATATCCACTAATTGTACAAAGACTAAAAGCCGTTTGCTTTGATATGCTGACCGTCCAGAACTTTTTCTAGATGAAATTAAAATTTCACGAAGCGTTTCATGGTTGTCGTTAATTTCTCCCTGTAGTTCTAAAAGTTTGGCCTGTAATTGTTCCCTATCGGAATTTGGACCAATCAATTTCCCTCTTATTTTTAAAAATTCAGCGGTTTGTTGGTAGGTTTGCGTGAGTAATTCTTCCGTTTGCCCTTTGGGGTTTATTTTGTGCCAAATAGTAGCCAATACCAAATACCATAAACCACCAAGACCTACAAAAAATGCATACTCGTAGGTTTCTAATCGGTCTGCTTCGTGAGCAAAACTTAACACTAATGCTAATAACCCAGAAAAACTAATTAAAGAAGCTCTAAACCCGAACACCGCGATATATGAAATAGCGAACGTTAACACCCCTAATACCGGCAACAAAAACCACGTATTAAAATCAAGATAGCCACCAATAAAACTGACTATTACAATGAGCGCAATGGAAAATAAAATGCCAATAGTCTTATGCCGAAAACTACCGCTCACATCACTGGGGGAACTCCAAAAAGCACCAAAAGCCAAAGCAATGGCAATTTCCATAAGTCCAAACTGTAAACCAATTATAATTGGTAAAGACAACGCAATACCAATAATTATAGCTTTAGAAAAGTCGGTGCTTTTCAAAAACTGTATCAGTTCTTTAAAGTTGGTTGAAATGGCTTTTGTAAGATTCAAATCTTGATGGTTCAACTGCAAAGGTACTGTGTTAGTAGGGCAACAACGTTAATCTTTTCAGAAAAAACCTAAAAATCAATATAACACCTAAAGAGCTGTCCACACAAACTTGTAACTTTAGTGAGCATTGAATTATATATAAATTGAAAAAGAAATGAACAAGACCATAGAGCTAAAAAACAGACCAAAAGGAAGACCAACCCTTGATGATTTTGAGTTTAAAGAAACCGAGAAACCAAGCCCCGAGGAAGGAGAGGTTTTATTAAAAACAAAATATGTATCGGTAGATCCTTATTTACGCGGAAGAATGCGGGATGAAAAATCATATATTGAACCCTTTCAACTTAATGAACCAATAGAATCGGGTATTATTGCTGAGGTAATAGAAAGCAACTTAGAAGATTTTAAAAAAGGCGATTACGTAAACGGTATGTTACCTTGGAAGGAATTTAACACCAGTAATGGAAAAGGCCTTCAAAAAGTAGATGGTGGCAAAGCACCTTTATCTGCTTATTTAGGCATATTGGGCTTAACAGGAATTACTGCGTTTTTCGGGCTTGAAAAAATTGGAAAACTAAAAAAAGGCGAGACGCTATTGGTTTCTGGGGCTTCTGGAGCCGTAGGAACTGTGGTTGGCCAAATAGGAAAAATAAAAGGCTGTAAAGTAGTTGGTATTGCTGGTACAGATGAAAAAATAAATACTATAAAAGAGAAGTTTCATTTTGATGAAGGTATCAACTATAAAACTACCGAGAATATAAAGAAAACTATAGCCGAAGCTTGTCCTCACGGAGTTGATGTTTATTTTGATAATGTTGGTGGTGAAATTTTGGATGCCGCCATGGACAACATCAATAGAAATGGACGGATTGTCTGCTGTGGTGCTATTTCTCTGTATAATGAAACTGAACGTCCCACCGGCCCAAGGCATGAAACCACCTTAATTAAAAAAAGCGTTTTAATGCAAGGCTTTACCGTTCGCGATTACCAAGATGAATTTGGCGAAGCCGTTCAACAGTTAGCTGCCTGGTTACAAGAAGATAAGTTAGCATATTCTGAAACCATTGTTGAAGGATTTGATGAGATTCCGCAGGCCTTTATAGACTTATTTGATGGTAAAAACAAAGGAAAAATGATTGTAAAAGTATAAACCACTTTTTGTAAGCATATTAGTTTATTAAAGACTTGCTAAAGCCTACGTTAAAAGCCGTTAACGTAGGCTTTTAGTTTTTACTCTGTTTGTAACTTGCACATATGGAAAAAGTATTAGTAGTGGGTGCCAACGGTACCACAGGAAAAAAAATCGTTGACATATTAGATAAGTATAGAAATTACGAACCTGTAGCAATGATTCGTCATCAAGATCAGGCAGAGCAATTTAAAAAGAAAGACATTGAAACGGTCATGGGCGATTTGGAAAAAAACGTAAGCCATACCGTAACGCGAATTCATAAAATTGTATTTGCAGCTGGTTCTGGCGGAGGTACTTCAAAAGAAAAAACTACAGCAGTGGACCAAGAAGGGGCCAAAAAATTAATTGACTTAGCCGAAATTGCAGGAATAAGAAAGTTTGTGATGCTAAGCTCTATGGGAGCCGATAACCCTGAGCAAGTTGAAGACCTACAACATTACTTGGAAGCGAAGCAAAACGCCGATGAGCATTTGCGAAACAGTGGAATGGATTATTCAATAGTGCGTCCAGGAGCGTTGACTGATGATAAAGGTACGGGAAAAATAAAACTAGCGAAAAAACTGAACGAACGCGGAAGCATTACTCGCGAAGATGTAGCCGAAACTTTGGTCGCAGCTCTTCACGATGATATTGCACCAAATAAAACCTTTGAAATTTTACAAGGGGAAACAGAAATTGACGACGCTGTAAAAACTATTTAGAAGGCAAATATTTTGCAGGAATTGGATGCTCGTCCGATTCTTGCATCCAATAGATATTTACAACCCACCATCGGGAACCATCATATAACAGTTGTATACTGTTTATGCCCCGTGCAAAGGGTTGTTTGTCTTTTTTGGAGTGATACGATTCATAGGTGCTGAATACTTGTGTGATATTTCCGAAGGTATTCTCTACACGATGGATTTCTTTTTCATAAAAACCGTTTTTCACCAACCAAGTACCAGCAGTTTCTACATAATTCTGCGGACTCATATAAGTGACATCAATATCCCCTTCTTCATTTTTTCGAGAAGGAATTAACTGTGCTCCATCTTTAAATAGATAGTTGAACAGTTCCCAATTGCGGGCTTCGCCTTTTTCCCCTGAAATAACACTGTATAATGTTTCCAGTGTGCTGTCTATTGTTAGTACTTTATCAGAATAGTCCCTACTTGTTTGAGCTTGAAAAACTAGGGTAAACAAACAAGCAACAAAAAAACAAACTGCTTTCATATCTTTCTATTTTTCAGAAAGGTATACAATTTTATTTTTTTTAATTGTTTCAGGATGATTAAAAAAGATAGGATTTCCCTTATAAATAGCTTCAATTAAATAATGACTTCCTTTAAAAAAAGAGTTTTCAACTTTTACTTCTATTTTAGTTTCCTTTTCAGGAGAAATCATTAATTGATGTGGCAGAAATATTCTTTTTTCTGAAGAAATAACGTCCGGGGGAAGCACGGTAACATCGCCAAAAAAACCAGCCTGATACTCGGTTTCTAGGCTATTGTAAATTGCTTCAGGTTTTCCGAAGCGCTCCATTGTGCCTTTTTTCAATAATAATAATTCATCTGAAAAGGATAGTGCTTCTTCAGCATCGTGTGTAGCTGTGATGCAACTTATATTTTCTTCTTTTAAATATCTAAATAAACGTCTACGCAACTTATTTTTTCGGAACGTATCAATGCTGCTAAAAGGTTCGTCCAATAAAAGCAATTTTGGAGCCTTAGCAAGTGCTTTTGCCAATGCAACCCGTTGTTTTTGGCCACCGCTGAGTTTTTTTACCTTTCGGTTGGCAAAAGCTTCCAAATCGACTACTTTCAATAAAGTATCTACGCGCTCGGCTTCTTCTTCAGCGTGTAAACGTGGTAAATGATCTGCTATATTTTCCCGAACGGTTGTAAAAGGCATTACATTTAAATCTTGGGCAACAAGCTTCATAAATGATTCCCCAGCAATAAGGGTATGGTTTGGGCCTTTTAGTTTTTCTTCTTCCCACAAAATTGTTCCATTTTCTAGATGCAACAAACCATATACAAGATGTAACAACGTAGATTTACCACAACCACTTTCACCCAAAACAGCTAGATGATTTCCTTGCTTTAATTCAAAATCAATATCCTTCAAGATTGTTTTTGAATCGTATGAAAAAGATTGTATAGAGACAGAAAGCATAAAAATAAATATTGAAAAAGGTTGCCAACTAAGTTTTTAAACACGTTGACAACCTTAATTATGAAATTAATAACGAATTACTCTTTAACTTTTTCGTTTACTTTTTCAGGTAACACTTCGTAGCCCATATTGTATAATGTAAATCCAAAAATATCGGCATATTGATCGATGGTTTTACTTACTGGGGTTCCGGCACCGTGACCGGCATCGGTTTCTATTCTAATTAAAACCGGGTTTGACCCACCTTGGTGTTCTTGAAGTTCTGCAGCAAATTTAAAACTGTGAGCTGGTACTACACGGTCGTCATGGTCGCCGGTAGTAATCATGGTTGCGGGATATTCTACACCATCTTCTACATTGTGCAATGGTGAATATCCTTTTAGGTACTCGAACATTTCTTCGCTGTCTTCGGCTGTTCCGTAATCGTATGCCCAACCAGCTCCGGCTGTAAATGTGTGATAGCGTAACATATCTAATACTCCAACAGCTGGTAGTGCTACTTTCATTAAGTCGGGGCGTTGTGTCATGGTTGCTCCAACCAATAATCCACCGTTAGAACCTCCACGAATGGCTAAATAATCTTTAGAAGTATAGTTGTTCTCTATTAAATATTCAGCTGCAGCGATAAAATCATCAAAAACATTTTGTTTTTTCATCTTCGTTCCAGCTTTGTGCCATTCTTTACCATATTCTCCACCACCTCGAAGATTAGGTACTGCATAAATACCACCTTGCTCCATCCACACGGCATTGGTAATGCTAAAGCTTGGTGTTAAGCTTATGTTGAAACCACCATAACCATATAAAATAGTCGGGTTTTTACCGTTAAGTTCAAGTCCTTTTTTATGTGTGATGATCATAGGAATTTTTGTACCATCTTTAGAAGTATAAAATATTTGCTTGCTTTCGTAGTTTTCAGGGTTGAAATCTATTTCAGGTTTGCGGTACAATTCCGAAGTACCTTCTTCAATATCGAATTTGTAAATACTTCCTGGCGTTACGTAATTGGTAAAGCTGTAATACAATTCTTTTTCATCTTTTTTGGCTCCAAAACCTCCTGCGCTTCCTACTCCCGGTAGTTCTATGTCGCGTATTTTGTTTCCGTCGTAATCATATTGAGATACTTTAGAAACAGCATCAACCATATATTTTGTAAAGAAATAGCCACCTCCTCTTGAAGGGCTCAACACATTTTCAGTTTCTGGAATAAAATCCTTCCAATTTTCAGGTGTTGGATTGGAAGCATCTACGGTTACTATTTTTTTATTCGGTGCGTTGAGGTTGGTTACTAAGTATAATTTGCTTCCATCGTTATCCAACAAGTAGGTATCACTATCGGTATTATCCAGTATAGTCACTAACTTACTATCTGACTTGGTCAAGTCTTTTAAAAATAATTTATTTCCAGAGGTAGAAGTACTGGCACTGATTGTAAGGTATCGGTTGTCTTCGGAAACACTTCCGCCTATATAACGATGTTTTTCAGCTTCGGTTCCGCCAAAAACTAGTTTGTCTTCTTTTTGGGACGTTCCCAGTTTGTGGTAATACAATTTATGCTGATCGGTTTTTGCAGAAAGCTCACTCCCTTTTGGCTTATCGTAACTAGAGTAGTAGAAACCTTCGTTTCCTTTCCAAGATAGGCCGCTAAATTTTATATCGATTAAGGTGTCTTCAACAATTTCTCTGTCTTCAACATTCATAACGAGCACTTTTCGCCAATCACTTCCTCCTTCAGAAATACTATAGGCACTTGTTTTTCCATCTTCAGAAAAACTTAAATTATCTAGCGAAATAGTCCCATCGTCTGTAAAGGTATTTGGATCCAGAAAAACTTCAGCTGTATCGGGACCTTCCTCTGTTTTGTAGCGATAGACCACATATTGGTTCTGTAAGCCATCGTTTTTATAGAAGTAGGTATAGTTGCCTTCTTTAAATGGGGGACCTACCTTTTCGTAATTCCAAAGGGTTGATAAGCGTCCTTTTAAAGCGTCTCGATATGGTATGTTTTCTAAATAGCCATATGTTGTTTTGTTTTCACGTTTTACCCAATCTGCAGTTTCTTCACTCATATCGTCTTCGAGCCAACGGTACGGGTCTTTTATTTCAGTTCCAAAATAGGTGTCTGCAGTATCAACTTTTTTAGTTTCGGGATACGTCAAAGCGATTGATTCTTTTTTAGGTTCTTCTTTGCAAGCCACAACGGTAAGGCCAATTACAATGGGAATGATTAGTTTTTTCATATTAATATTATTAGTAAGCTGTAAATGTACTGAAAACGACTTTTGTAAACTGTTATAAGTTTGTTAGTAATTTTTCAGAAAAAAATCAATACTGAAATAATGGTCTATATACTTTCCAGTACTTGTAAATTAAGATAACATTGATAACTGCTACAACAATGGCACCTGCTATATCTGGAAGATCCAAAAACAAATGAAATAACACGATGTTTACCGATATGGGCGCTAATAAAAGCAAGGCAAAAGGCACCCATCTCTTAATCAATAACAGAAAACCTATCAAAATTTCTAAGGCTCCAACAATTGGTAAAACATAACCAGTTGCTTGCAGTGATTGCATAAAATCACTCGCATGTTCCGGTAATGTTGGTGCGGGCATAAAACCAATAAATTTATTAAGCCCGAAAACAAGTAAACCCAGCGCAAGAATTATGCGCAGGATAGTAGTAAAAGTTGAATTCATACGGATGGTAGTTTAGTGTTTCTTTTTTAAATATACTGAAAAATAAAAAACCCCGACACCAAATTATTGATTTCGAGGCTAAAAGATATTTTTAAAAAAGACTATACTAATTTATTCTCCACTAAATACTCTGCAATTTGTACTGCATTTGTTGCTGCCCCTTTTCTTAAATTATCACTTACAATCCATATATTTAATGTGTTTGGTTGGGTTTCGTCACGCCTAATTCTACCCACAAAAACTTCATCTTTATCGTGAGCGTATATAGGCATTGGGTAGGTGTTGGTATCGGGATTGTCCTGTACCGTGATTCCTTGCACGTTATGAAGTGTTTTTCGAATATCGGTCAGGTCAAAATCATTTTTAAACTCAACGTTTACCGATTCGCTGTGCCCTCCTGCAGTTGGAATTCGCACCGCAGTTGCCGTTACCGAAAATGTTTTATCACTTAATATTTTTTGTGGCTCGCGCGCCAATTTCATTTCTTCTTTAGTGTATCCGTTTGCTTCAAAAACATCGCAATGTGGCAATGCATTTTTATGAATGGGGTATGGATACGCCATTTCACCTTTTACACCAGCCATTTCGTTTTCCATTTGCTGTACCGCTTTTACACCAGTTCCTGAAACAGATTGATAGGTAGAAATAACAACACGCTTCATGGTATATTTTTTATGAAGGGGTGCCAATGCCATCACTAACTGAATGGTTGAACAGTTTGGGTTAGCAATGATTTTATCTTCTTTGGTAAGTTCGTTAGCGTTAATTTCTGGAATAATCAGTTTTTTGTCTGGATCCATTCGCCACGCCGAAGAATTATCGATAACAGTTGTTCCAACTTCAGCAAATTTTGGCGCCCAATCTAATGAGGTATTTCCTCCAGCCGAAAAAATGGCTAGTTGTGGTTTGGCAGCAATAGCATCTTGTATCGAAACAATTTTATACTTTTTATCCTTAAAAGTGATTTCCTTTCCAATAGATCGTTCCGATGCTACAGGCAACAGGTTACTAATTGGAAAATTACGTTCTTCCAAGACTTTTAAAAGGACAGTGCCAACCATTCCTGTGGCACCAACAACTGCTATATTCATTACTTTAGATTTTTGCTGTAAAAATACATAGTATGGTTTGATTTCTTCTGAAATAAACCCAAAAAAAGACCCTTCAATACTTTTGGTACTGAAGGGTTTTATTAATATTAAATAATTGCAGTGTAGCGGTTTCCTAACTAGTTGCTAGGAGCTAAAATTTATTTATTTTGTCTTTTTAATTCGTCACGAATTTCGGCCAATAACTCTTCTTGTGTTGGGCCTTTTGGTGCAGCAGGTGCTTCCTCTTTTGGCTTTTTTGTTTTATTGTAAGCTTTAACAATAATAAACAATACAAAGCCAACAATAACCAAGTTAATTAAAGCATTTACCCATTTACCATACATAACAGCATTTTCGGGTTCAACAACTTCTCCATCTGCACCTACAACGGCCTCATCCAATACTACTTTAAGGTCGGCAAAATCCATTCCGCCTGCAAAGTGACCAATAATAGGCATCATAATATCATTTGTAAAGCCAGAAACGACCATCCCGATGGCCCCGGCAAGTATGACGGCAACGGCTAAATCGATAACATTGCCCGTCATAATAAAATCTTTGAATTCTTTTAACATGTTGATTGGTTTTTAAGGTTAACAACGGCTAATTTATATAAAAACAAATTTACAGCCTTTTTATTTTCGACAAATAACCCGTTTTACACGTTGTGAAACGCCCGTAATAAGTTCATATGGAATTGTATTGATTACTTGAGAAAGTTCGTCTGCAGAAGGATTTTCGCCGAAAACAATCACTTCATCACCTTCCTCACAATCAATATTGGTAACATCGATCATAATCATATCCATACAAACATTCCCAACTATGGGGGCTTTTACACCATGAACGGTTACCCATCCTTTTCTGTTACCAAAAATACGCTTTATTCCATCGGCGTGGCCTACAGGTAAGGTTGCCGTTTTTGTAGTTTCAGAAGCTTTAAAAACACGGTTATAACCAACTGTTTCCCCCTTTTTTACGGTATGTATTTGAGAAATTATCGTTTTTAAAGTAGCTACTGGCTTTAGGTGCTTATTCTCTTTAGGGTCGTTACCAAAACCATATAAACCTATTCCTGTACGTACCATATCATACTGTGCTTCAGGATAATTTAAAACGCCCGAAGTGTTCAATGTATGAAGCAAAGGCTTATAACCAATTTCATTAATAATTTTTTCTGAAATATCCTTGAATTGAGCCAACTGCGATTCAGTAAACGTTGTTTCTGCAGCATCTTCACTTGCTGCTAGATGCGTGAACATCGATTTAATTTTTACACTGGAAGTAGCATTAGTTTTTTCAGAAATAAACTCAATATCCTCTGCAATAAAGCCCAATCTATTGAGTCCTGTATTAAACTTTAAATGTATGGGATAATCTGTGAGTCGATTTTCTTCAGCAAAATCTATAAATTCTGTCAACATGGAACGGGAGTAAATTGCAGGTTCCATGCATGAATCGGTAATTTTTTTAAATGTTGCCGGTAAAGGGTGTAAAACCAAAATAGAAGTTTCAATACCTGCTTTTCGTAATGAGATACCTTCATCTGGATAAGCAACTGCAAAATAGGAAACGCCTAAAGTAATTAATTCTTCTGCGACGGCAACTGAATCACTTCCATAGCCAAAAGCTTTTACAACGCCCATAACGCGGGTGTCTTTATCTATTTTTGAAGTTAAATACCGATAGTTTTGCGCCAAAGCGTTTAAATCTATTTCTAAAACTGTTTCGGTTGCTTTTTGCATAAATTATGCTTGCTTTTTAGGCGGTATTTGTTGCGGATCTTTCACTTCCATTTTTTTTACTTTATCCCGTAAAACGGCTTTGTAATAAGCTGCTCTGCTTAGTGGTTCGTATTCTTCGGTTTCGCCAAGAAGCACCAAATCGTCACTTTGAGACTTTCTAAAACTATAATTTGCCAAGTTTCCGGTACGGGTACAAACAGCATGTACTTTGGTTACATATTCGGCCGTAGCCATTAAATTGGGCATCGGTCCAAACGGATTGCCTTTAAAATCCATATCGAGTCCGGCGACGATGACACGAATTCCTCGATTAGCAAGATCGTTACAAACCTGTACAATTTCGTCATCAAAGAACTGGGCTTCATCAATACCAATAACATCACAATTATCTGCGAGCATAGGGATATTTGCGGCTGCCGGAACAGGTGTTGATCGAATTTCATTGCTATCGTGAGAAATCACCTTTTCTTCATCGTAGCGAATATCGATAGTTGGTTTAAAAATCTCTACGCGTTGGCGCGCAAATTTGGCACGTTTTAGCCTTCGGATGAGCTCTTCCGTTTTTCCCGAAAACATAGAGCCGCAGATAACTTCAATCCAGCCAAATTGTTCTTTTTGATTAACGGTATTTTCAAGAAACATACTTCAATTTTAGAATAAAACGCAAATCCTTGACGTTTACATATAGGATGCGTAAATTTAACAAAACAAAATACAGTAGAAACACATCATTTTAAAAAGTTATGAAGAAGAAGCTTAGGGAGCAGATACAGGAATTGATTGAAAAACTTTCAGAAGAAGAAAAGCAATTTAACACCACTTCTGTAAAAAATATTGTGGGACAATTATATGAAAAATTAGCGATTCTAGAGTATATGGAACGTCAGATCGATTCAGATTCTGAAGAGACGGCTTTCGATTCAAAAACCTTTAGAGAACAAAACTGGTTTAAAGAACCAGAACCAGTTCCACAACCTGAACATGAAGAAGATCTGGTGGAGCCTTTAATGGAAAAAATAAAAGATATTGTGGCCCAGATGCCTCAAGAAGCCAATCGTGTAGATCAATTATTGGAAGATATTCTTCCGAAGAAAAACTATCAAAAAGACGATAAAAATGAGTTGGAAGACTTTGCTGCGGAATACCAGCAAATGCCAACGTTTGAGCGTAAACCGAATGGTGAAAAAGAACAAAAAAACAAACCGGAAACTCAAAAACCGAATGACACCGTAAAAGTAGCCGAGCTCGCCAATACAAAAGAAGCAAAGCAACGGTCTTTAAACGAATCGGTAAACAACGGTATGCAAATAGGCCTGAACGATCGTTTGGCTTTCATCAAACACTTATTTGATGGCAATGCAAACGATTATACCCGAGTACTCTCACAAATTAATACAATGAAAACCTATGATGAAGCCGAAGCGTTTATTAAAGGAAAAATAAAACCTGATTATAATTATTGGCTGAATAAAGATGAATATGCCGAACGTTTTATGACGGTGGTAGAGAAAAACTTTAATTAAGCCTTTTTTCAAATTTTATGGGAAAACTCTATCTCGTTCCAACACCAATAGGGAACTTAAAGGATATTACCTTCCGCGCGATTGAAGTATTAAAAGAAGCCGACCTTATTCTCGCTGAAGATACTCGAACTAGCGGAAAACTTCTGAAACATTACGAAATAGATACACATATGCACTCACACCATATGCACAACGAGCATAAAACGGTGGAAGGTATTGTGAATAGGATACAAAGCGGCGAAACCATTGCGTTGATTAGCGATGCCGGAACACCCGCAATAAGCGACCCTGGTTTTTTATTAACTCGAGCGTGTGTAGAAGCCGGACTTGAAGTAGATTGCCTGCCTGGCGCTACAGCTTTTGTCCCAGCTTTGGTTAATAGTGGATTGCCCAATGATAAATTTGTGTTTGAAGGCTTTCTACCCGTTAAAAAAGGGCGTCAAACAAGGTTAACTCTTTTAGCTGAAGAAACGCGGACAATGATTTTTTACGAATCACCACACAAACTAGTTAAAACCTTAACCCATTTTTCTGAATATTTTGGTCCTGAAAGAAAAGTTTCTGTTTCTCGTGAGATAACCAAACTGCATGAAGAAACTGTTCGAGGTACAGCGGAAGAAGTACTAAAACATTTTACCACTAAACCACCTAAAGGGGAGTTGGTTGTTGTTGTGGAAGGGAAGAAATAATTATAAATCACTTAATTTACTTAGATAATACCTAGCTCTTTGAGGGTTTTCTGTAGCATTTATAACTTCTGTAATATTATAATTAGAGTCAAAAACAAACAATATGGGTTGATCATCATTTAACTTTCTACCTAAAATAGTGGATATGTTTTCAAAATGATCATATTTTACAATAATATCATACTTTTCATTTTCAATATCTTTATTAAATTCGGTGCTTGTTAACTTTCCTTGTTTATAAAAATATTTATAAGAAATACCATTAACGATTGTGGTTTTGTTAAGAATGTTTCCAAATTCATCATAATCTATCTTATCAGAATTTAACTTTCCATTTTTATAAGAAGATTCGCTTTTTATAGTACCGTTTTTATAGAACGTAATATTAGGACCATTCAGATAACTGTTTTTGTAAGTTTCTTTCTGTTCCATCATTCCATCCTCATCAAAAAGAATTCTGAATCCGTGGAGAAATCCATTTTTAAGTTGAAACTCCTCGGCTTTTGTTCCATTTCTCATTACCAAGAAATGACCATCCATAACTTCATTATCTGAGCTTACATAACCTCGTCTTTTCTTTTTGTTAATTACATATCGATAATCATTATAAGTAATTGTTTCTATTTTTTCATTTTGCAATCCATAAACCGCTTCGTAAACGTGATTACAAGAGGTTATTGTTATTACTATAAAAAAGAGTAAAAATATTTTCATAAGCTTAAACATGTTTGCCTTTATTCCATCCGAGCTTACCTAAATACTGCTCACCACTTTCTATAGCGCCCTCTTCAATAGAAGTTCCCATAGAATCGTTCCAACGGTTTAAGTAACCAAATAGGGAGATAACACCTAACATTTCTACAATTTCGCCATCATCCCAATGTTCGTGTAAGCGTTTTTCAATTTCTTGAGTTACTGCATTCGGTACTTGTGAGGCGGCTAATGAAAAATCCAAAGCAGCTCGTTCTGCCTCAGAAAAAGCTGGGTGGGTACGATATTCCCAAATATTATCCAATTGTTCTTGCTCGGCACCGTAGCGTTCTGCTGCCCGAATGGCATGTGCTTGGCAATAGCGGCATCCGGTTGCATTACTGCTTACCCAAGCAATCATTCGTTTTAAAGCTGAGGTTACACGGCCTTCATTGGCCATTACGGCTTTGTTCAGGTTGATAAACGCTTTGCTAATAGCCGGTCTACGTTGCATGGTCAAAACACTGTTGGGGCAAAACCCGAGCGTTTCATTAAAGAATTCAGCTAATTCTTGCGTTTCTTGGTCGTGATCTGAAGATAAAGGGGTTACTAATGGCATGTTTCAGTTTTAAAATAATCAGGCTATGAAATTACAAAATTGAAATACAATTATCAGAAATATTTTAATTTGAAATGTTTAATTTTACGTTTCTCCCCTTTTAGTTTTTAGAATAGAATCATACCTATGCGCTGGACCTTACAACCAAAACCTCCTGAAGAGATCGTCAATCGGCTTTCAAAAGAATTAGGTGTCGATACAATAATTGCTGCATTATTAGTTCAACGCGGAATTGAAACCTTCGATGAAGCAAAACATTTTTTTCGTCCGCAATTGAGCGATCTTCACGATCCATTTTTGATGAAAGATATGGACAAAGCGGTAGCAAGAATTAAACAAGCCATTGCTAATGAAGAAAATATTTTAGTATATGGCGATTACGATGTGGATGGAACCACTAGCGTTGCATTATTATCTTCCTATTTAAAAAGCTACTACCCCAATGTCGCTACCTATATTCCAGACCGCTATGACGAAGGCTATGGAGTTTCGTATAAAGGAATTGATTTTGCCGAAGACAATGGTTTTTCGCTTATTATCGCTTTAGATTGCGGTATAAAAGCCATCGATAAAGTTGTGTATGCTTCAGAAAAAAACATTGATTTTGTTATTTGTGACCATCACCGTCCCGGAGCAGAAATTCCAAAAGCGGTTGCCGTACTCGACCCCAAACGGGAAGATTGTGAATATCCATATAAAGAATTATGCGGTTGCGGCGTGGGTTTTAAATTAATTCAAGCGCTTTCAGAAAAAAGAGGTTTGCAAATCGACGATTTATTGCTGTATTTAGATTTAGTGGCTACAGCTATTGGTGCAGATATTGTTCCTATTACTGGGGAAAATCGAGTGTTGGCCTATTATGGATTAAAAGTAATTAACAGTAATCCTAGAGTAGGGTTTAAGGCGATTTTAAAGCAAATAAAAAAAGAAACACTCACGATTACCGATGTGGTTTTTATCATTGCCCCAAGGATCAACGCTGCAGGTCGCATGAAACACGGCAATCATGCGGTTACTTTATTAACTGAAACTGATATAAACCGTGCTGCTGAATATGCTTCGGAAATTGAACAATTCAATACCGATAGGAGAGATGCAGATAAAACCATTACAGAAGAAGCACTGCTTCAAATTATAGAAAACAAGGAGGAAAATCGCACGACTACAGTGGTGTACCAAGAAGATTGGCATAAAGGTGTAATTGGCATTGTAGCTTCACGATTAACCGAAACGTATTATCGGCCAACACTTGTGTTTACTAAAAGTGGCGAAAAGTTAGTGGCTTCGGCGCGATCGGTAAAAGGTTTTGATGTATATAATGCGTTGGAAAGTTGTTCTGAATATATTGAGCAATTTGGTGGTCATAAATACGCTGCGGGATTAACATTGCATGAAAAAGACTTTGAAGCATTTAAAAATGAATTTGAAAAAGTAGTTTCAGAAACCATCGACACTAAATTATTACAACCGGAATTAAAAATTGCTGCTAAAATTAATTTAACTGAAATAACCTCAAAATTTTACCGTCTTTTAAAGCAGTTTGCACCTTTTGGCCCCGGTAATATGACGCCTGTATTTATGACGCAAGGATTAAAAGATACCGGTTGGGGAAAATGTGTAGGCGAAGATAAAACGCATTTGCGCATTACCGTTCAACAAGGCAATTCACCTCAGTTTGTAGGGATTGGTTTTGGGATGGCAGATAAGAAAGATATCGCGTGCGGAGATGTCCCGTTTAAGGCTGCTTACGTAATAGATGAAAATGAATGGCAAGGCAATGTAAGCTTGCAGCTTCGGTTAAAGGATATTAAAGGGTAAACTCTTTCAACTCAAATTTCTCTCCATCAAAAACCCCGTAAGTATAATGGTTAATCCAATCTCCGAGGTTAAAATAAGTTGAGTTTTCACCTACTTTTATCTCCATAGGTAAATGACGGTGGCCAAACACAAAATAATCGTAATGCTTGCTTTCTAGCTTTCGTTTAGCATATTGTGCTAACCATTCGTTTTCCTCACCTAAAAACTGTTGGTCTTCGTCCCCAGAAATTAATTTGTTTTTCACCGAAAGATGTTGTGCCAAGCGCACACCAATATCGGGGTGTAACCAACGGAACAACCATTTTGAAAATGGGTTCACAAACACTTTCTTCATTCGTTTGTAGCCTTTGTCGCCCGGTCCTTTACCATCGCCATGACCAATAAAGAATCGGGTTTCGTTAAAAACAAATTCTTTAGGTGTGTGATATACTGGAATGTTAAGCTCTTCTTCAAAATAACCGTGCATCCACAAATCGTGATTCCCTACAAAAAAATGAATAGGAATGCCGCTATCTCGAATTTCGGCCAGTTTGCCCAAAACGCGTACAAATCCTTTAGGAACAACGGTTTTATATTCAAACCAAAAATCGAATAAATCACCTAATAAAAAAATGGCGGCTGCATCTTCTTTTACTTCATCTAACCAGGCTATAAATTTCTGTTCACGAGGTTTGCTGGCTTCAGCCGTTGGCGCGCCCAGGTGGTTATCGCTCGAAAAATAGATTTTTTTGCCTTCCGGTAGTTGCATAGGGTAAAGATAGAAAAAAGACTGTAGCGGTAACTTGGGTGCTTGTAAAATTAATTGTCAGCAGCATACCATTCTGCATAGCTGGTAGCAGTTTCTTGTAGTTTTAATGAATGAAGTTGAATGTTATTGGGCAATCTTTTTTTGATTTTTTCAGCAAAGTCGATCACCATCATTTCGCTGGTAGGCTGATAATCTACCAAAAGAACATTATGGTCTCTGTTCTGTAATTCTTTTGCCAACTCTACGTGTGGTGTGTTTTTATTGAAAACGGTGGCGTGGTCAAACACATCGACAATATCTTCTTTTACAATCTTTTTAAGATCGCCAAAATCGATCACCATTCCGTATTTTACATGGTTGTTATCATTAATGGGGGTTCCAATTACCGTTACGGAAAGCTTGTAACTATGCCCGTGCACATTACGGCATTTACCATCGTAACCATATAGTGCGTGGCCGGTTTCAAAAGAAAATTGTTTCGTAATTCGAATCTTGCTCATGTTTTTACTTTATGTTGCAAAGGTAGGGGATTTAAGACAACTATTTTTCTTCGGAAGAAGTTATACCGCCGATTACCTATTTTTATATTTTTGGTAAATAACTACGATTACTACAAGAATAGCAAGGATTAGAAACAATCCGGGGCCACCTATAAATTCTAAAATTTCCATTGAACTTTTTTTAAATAATTATTTATCGTTTGTAAAGATTATCTATCCTTCAAATGTATCGATAAATTCTTTATAGAAATCGATAAAAGGTTGCAATACCTGTATCCAATCTGAAAACTGTAATGAATATTCGGTTATCAGTTTATATACATCGTCTTCGTATTTACCTGTTATTTGCGGTTCAAACGTATCTTTTTTTGCAATTTCATTTAAAAGAGCAATGGAATTAGAGTTTTTAAGAAAGTTATTGATATTTATATTCCCGCTTTCAATTTTAAACCTTTGATTGTTTTTAGAAAATAAAGTTGTCAAATGGCTCCGTGTGGTTAGCTGAAAGGTCAATGATTTTTTTTGTGTTTGTATAACACATGTTATTAACCCATTAAAAGACGTACCAGTTTCATTTTTAATAGTAATTAAACACCCTTTATATTTTAGCTTTAAGAGATGTATAATATAGGGGCTTCTTGCGCCGCCTCCAAGATCGACCTTTTTTTCTTGAAAAGAATATTCTGCATTTTCAGTTTCAGCTATTCGTAAAAATTCAAATTCTTTCATTCAGTATTAAAACTACGATTATACTTCTTTATCTAAATATTTTCTTCGGAATTTTATCACCAATCCTCCAGCACGTATTAACATCCACACAAAAAAGGCAATCCAAATAGCATGTAATTTCAGTCCAAAATAATCTGAAATAAGCAAAGCAGGGGTAAAGCCTAAGAAGGTAGCAACCAACAATAAATTACGTAAGTATTTTGCTTCGCCCAGGCCTTTAAAAATTCCGTCGAACATAAACGCGATGGCATTTATAGGTTGCATTAATAAAACAATCCAAAACACCGAACTGAACAACACCAAAACGGTGGCTTCTTTATTAAAAAGCAGTCCAATTTCATCGTATGCTAAGGCACAGCCTGCCATCAAGATAAGCGCTATTAAAATGGCGTATTTGCTTATTTTCTTGCTCAACACCCATAGCGATTTATAGTCTTTTGCTCCCAATAGGCGTCCGCCAATGGCATTTCCGGCATTTGCATAGCCATCGATAAAGAAACTGAAAAACAACCAAATATTCATTAAAATACTCTGGGCGGCGATGTAATTTTTACCGTAATCGGTTGCGTAGGCGTTCGCCAAATAAATAGCAAAGTTTAACGCTGCCGTTCGCACAAAAAGGTTGGCCGCCATTAATAGCAAAGGCTTTAATTGTGGATTTATATTGAAACTCAATTTTAGATGAAACGGTGTTTTTTTCCAGAAAAACCATAAGGCCATCAAAAGCATCACACTTTGGGCTGCTAAACTAGCGTATGCTGCACCTTTTAAATGAAGCGGTGGAATAAGCCCTTCTACACCATAAACTAAAAGATAATCTAAAACCACATTCACCAACGCTCCGGTAAGGCTACATTTCATCGCCCAATAGGTGTTTTGTAGCCCTCGGAAAATCCCGAAGATGGCAAAAGTGATCAACGTCAACGGATAACCGATGGCACGAATGCGGTAGTAATCGGCAGCATAACTTAAAATAAGTCCTTCGGCATTGTATAAACTGAAAATAGCTTCAGCAAAAAAAGCGGTAATGCTATAAATAAAAAGACTCAAAATAAAATTAAATCCAATGGCCTGCGGAATCAAGGTTTTAACTGCGTGCAATCTATTTGCGCCCAAATGCTGCGAAACAATAGCAGAAATGGCCGTTTTAGTTTGTGCCACAATCCAAATAATGGCCGAAAGAAATGAACCCACCAAACCTGCAGCCGCTAACGCTTCAATCGAATGCTCTTCCACATTACCAATTATGGCAATATCGGTTAGCGATATCAAAGGCTCGGCAATACCGGCAATGATAGCTGGAATTGCAATTTTATTGATGCTCTTAAAACTGACTGTCGTATTCAAAGCGAGTTGATTAAGTGAGCAAAAGTAGTAGTCTAAACTTTAAAAGACCAACTCGTAACAATAAAAAGGATGTTCGCTTTGCTTCGGGAAATAAATAGATTCTAATTTTTGATAGCCGCGAGCTTCGTAAAATTTTTGGTTTCGGTGGTTTTGGCTAAAGGTATCTAAACGTACTGATGTTGCATTGTTTTCTTTCGCAGTAGCTTCAGCAAAATCCATTAATTTTTTGGCATATCCTTTACGTTGATGCTCAGGATGAATGGCCAATCGATGAATATAATAGTTATTTGCATCTTCAGTAAGCCAGCTTACATCGTTATACTCTTCGTCTTTTAAGGTTGAAATAACAAGGCTGCCAATTATTTCTTCAGAAAAAGTAAGCACATACAGTTCATTTCTTTTACTATCGTTTTCAAACGCTTCGAGTGTAGGATACTGCTCATTCCATTGAAAGATGTTTTGTTCTATCATGTTGGCGGCACACGCTCGGGTTATTGTTATAATTTGCTCAATTTCTGAAACGTTTGCTTTTCGAATCATTTAATAAAATAATTTAATTGTTTATTAGTTTTAAAGGTTCAAGGTTAATAAAAATTATTATTTTAGCGATATAATTATGGGGGATTAGCTCAGTTGGCTAGAGCGTTTGGCTGGCAGCCAAAAGGTCATCGGTTCGACTCCGATATTCTCCACAAACCACCGTTAACGCGGTGGTTTTTTTATTTTATAAAATCTATTGTTGCTTTTACAACCTGCTTAAGTGAATTGGGCATTTTATCATCATTCCATGGATGTTTTGCCTCAAAAACGTGGTTGGTACCTTCTATAATTTTTAGTGCACTTTTTGGGTTCCATTGGTGCATTGCTTTTGCTTCTTCAACAGAAACCGTTGGGTCATCACTTCCGTGAATAATAAGGTGAGGGATTTCTATTTGTTCAACAGCTCGTTGGATGGTGAGTCTGCTTTCATTTTCCTTAAAATCAATATAAAACTGAAAGTGATGTGGCATTTGCTGTTTGGTGCGTCCATTTTGGACGTGTTTAACGCCGCTTTCTTCCCATTCCTTGAAATCTGCTGTGCCTTCCTTAAAACGGACCTTATAATCGCTTACGCCAGCCCAAGTGATGACTTTTTTTACTTTATCGTTTTCCTGAGCTTTTATTAAGGCAATACCGCCACCGCGACTGTGACCAATTAAGGAAATGTTTTTTACATCTGCTTCTAACATATAGTGCTTAGTGGTTGCAAAAAATTCAATAACCGTTTCTAGATCATCTAGCTCTTTGGTGTAATTGTTTTCGGCAAAAGCTTCAAGGTCCGGGAAATCGATAGGCTCATCAACGGTGCCGCCGTTGTGGGAAAAATTGAATTTAATGAAGAAAAATCCTGCTTTGGCAAATGCTTCTGCAACTAAATGCCAAGCGCCCCAATCTTTAAATCCTTTGTAACCGTGACAAAAAATGACTACCGGTTTTGGTTTTTGGTTTTCATTGTAATATACATCGTATACAATGGGTTTCTTGTTTTCTCTATGTAGTATTTTGTTTTGTTCAATCATCATCATGCTATCTCTTTTTCGGTAAACGGTTCATTTGGGTTACAAATTTCAAGAATTAACCTTTTTAGTTCATCAGTGAAAGTATCTAATGTTTCTTGCGTAATAATTTGATCTTTTGATCCGCCGCGTGCTTTTTCTCTTTTCCCGAATTTTAAAAATCCGCTGCTGAGGTTTTTAAACGAAATAATACCTGCTTCCGCATTATTAATAGGAATTTCTTTATTCATCATTAACGCATACGCTAATACCTGAAATGCTTTACTGTATTTATAATCTAACGTTATTTCCTCCCAATCCACTAATTCTACATCACCTTGAGCTACTTTTCCAGTTTTATAATCGACAATGCGTAATAGGCCGTTGTATTCATCCACGCGATCTACTTTTCCTTTAATTTTTACTGGGAACGATAGTTCTGAAACTGCTACTTCAACCTCTAGATTATTTTCAATAGAAATGATTTTAATTTCATTTCCCGCTTCTATTTCTGAAATTTCTTGGTTGATGAAGTTCTCAATGTAGCGTTTGGCTACTTCAAAAATGATGAGGCTTTTCCCTTTATTGAAGGTTCCTCCTTTAAACGTTTTTTTAAATTGAGTGGTAACTTCTTCTTCAGTCTTCAATTTTAAAGTCTTTAAAATTTCTGAAGTTAATAATGTACCCTGAAGTGGTTTATAAAACTCTTCTAGTGTATCATGAACAATAGTACCAAGCGTGTTAGCAGCGACGGTTTCTTCCACTTCTTCGGTTTCATTGAGTCTTAATATTTTCTGAAAATAAAAGTCAATCGGATTCCGAATGTAGCTCGTAAGTGCTGAAGGGGAAAAGCCTTTTGCAGCAATTTCTTGCAAACGTTGCATTACTGCATCTGTTTTTTCTATGGTTTTTAATGTTTGTACAGTCGGTGTAATTTTAGGCGATAAAATGGTTTTAGAAAGCGTATGGTTCGCTTGCTTTTCAATTTCCAATTGTAATAAAAAACGACTTTTTTCTCCCGTGTTTATGCCTTCAGAATGGTTATTGTATAGTAAAGTAACATCCTTTGCACGTTGTAACATGTGGTAAAAGTGGTACGTGTAGATTGCATCTTTTTCAGTATAAAGCGGCAGGCTGAATTCCTTTTTTAAGTCGTAGGTAATAAACGATGCGTTCGACTTTCCAGTAGGCAACACCCCTTCATTAACCGAAGTAACAATTATCGTTTCAAAATCGAGTACCCTAGTTTCTAAGACTCCCATAATCTGAAGACCTTCATACGCATCGCCTTCAAAATCCAGTGACGTGGTTGCAATGAGTTCGGTAAACAATCCTTGTACCGTTTTTACTGAATCCAAATGTGAGTATGAGTCGTTCAGGGCATCAATCTTGCTAAAAACTTGATACAACTGATATAAGACAACACGTTCCACAGGGTTTTCTTGAAACTCGCTTTTCAGCTTATTTAATACTTTTAAACAGTTGGTAATGGCTGTTTTACTATTGTTGTTCCAATCTTTAAATAAAAGTGACACAATATCAGTGTCTTCTTTATCTGAAAACTGCAGGATATCGTCAATAGTGAGGTGTGTTTTATTTTCGACATTAATTTTTGACGCTATTACTGAAGCGTTATTCAGCAACGAATTTCCTAACGGATGCTTAATAAGCGACAGCACATCTTTATAATAAATTGTTTTAATTTTTTCTGAAACACCTTCAGAAGAAACGGAATGAAGTGATAATGCAAGTTCAAAAAACAAGGTGGCTGGAAAATTTTTAAGCACGGTTCCCATCGTGACATTTACAGAGTCTAAATTGTCTGGTAGTGAATGCAGCACTGGGATTAACAAGTTTTCATCGGCCAATACAATAGCGGTTGAATTGAGCTTTTCCTTTGAATAGGTTGCTAACAATTCACCTACATATTTTGCCTGTCCTATATTTTTCTGCACTTCGACAAAGCGGATATCTTTCTGCTCTTTAAAATGATTCGAAGTACCAAGAGGTGCGTTGTTTTCAAAATGCGACCAGTTCTTAAAATAGCGTCGTATAAAAAGAGAGGCGCTGTGTTTTGTGTCCTTTGAAAATGTCTCATCAGCATCCCAATATACTTCTGTATTATCTGTGTTTAGTAATTGCTGTATTATATTTTGTTCAGCCGAGTTCAGCGCATTAAAGCCTATAAAAGCGTGTTTTTTACTAGGATTCTCACGTATATAAGTATCAATTTTTTCTGAAGCGATTCGGTATACCAGTCCTTGATATGCTATCGATTCTTGAAGAAGCATTTCTTTTAAGTTGGTATACAGTTCTAAAAGGCTATTCCAGAATTGTAAGTATTTTTCTATAAGTTCGGTTTTCTCTTCTTTCAAATTCCACCGCTCCATTGTTTTTATACTTCCTAAGTAATTGAAGAAGTCTTTTGGATTTACTAAATAGCGATCAATTTCATTAAAATCATTTAGTAAGGTAATTGCCCAAGTGTTGTAGTTTTCAAAACTTTCTTTTTCAGAAAATGAATCGGTATTTAAATAAACCTGATAGCTCTTAAAAAGAAGTTCTGTGCTATCTAATATAGAAAGACCTGAAACGGTTTCTATAAATTCTTCGATACTTATTATATGGGGTAAAAAAGTAGTTGTTTGCGAATGCTTACTCAAGTAATTTTTAAGAAAGCCACCGGCACGCTTGCTGGGAAGGATGAGGGTAAGGCTGGAAAGGTCTTCGTGTTTGTTTTTTAAACTGAATAGAGTTTCTTCCAAAAATGTTTGCATACCCTAAAAATAAGAAACGCCCCCGATTTTTGGAGGCGTTTCTGATATTTATTTAAGCGTGTTGCTTTTTAGTTATCTCTGTTTTTGTTAAGAGAGATTTCAACACGTCTGTTTTGTTGTCTTCCAGCAGCTGTATTGTTAGTAGCAACTGGTCTTTCTTCACCGTAACCTTCAGAAGTTAATCTGTTACCAGGCATTCCGATTGTAGTTAAGTAATCCATTACAGAAGCTGCTCTTTCTTTAGAAAGCTTCATGTTATAAGAATCACTACCTCTACTATCTGTGTGTCCTTCAATGTGGAATACAGTGTTTGGATATTCTTTCATAATATCTGCAATACTCTGTAGTGCACTGTAAGACTCTTGACGGATAGAAGCTTTATCGTAGTCGAACAAGATTGTTTTAGAATACTCGTTGATTTCTTTGATAACTTCTACAGTTACTTCTGGACAACCGTTGTTAGCAACAGTACCAGCAACATCTGGACATTGGTCATCTTTGTCTAATACACCGTCACCGTCTCTATCTTCGTAAGGGCAACCGTTGTTAGCAGCAGGACCAGCTTCGTTTGGACATTCATCATCTCCATCAGCAATTCCGTCACCGTCAGCATCTGGACAACCGTTTAATTCAGCTAAACCAGCTACAGTTGGACAAGCATCTTGTGGATCAGCGATTCCATCACCATCAGTATCAGGACAACCGTTGAACTCAGCTAAACCAGCAGTTTCTGGACAAGCATCGTTTCTGTCTTCGATTCCGTCACCGTCAGTATCAGGACAACCGTTAAATTCTGGAAGACCAGGAGTTTCTGGACATTCATCGTTTTGGTCGTAGATTCCGTCACCGTCAGTGTCTTTTCCACCAAATTTAAATAAGATACCAGCAGAGTGTTGGAAATGTTTTACTCCGTAGTCATCTTCAAATGCGTGTTTATAAGTTGATTGTAGGTTTAATGCTACATTTTCAGCAAACCAGATTTTTACACTTGCTAAACCGTTAGCAGTACCAAAACCTATGTCGTCTACCCAAGTGTAACCACCACCAACACCTAGAGAAGGATCAAACCATCCACCAGGACCATTGATTAAGTCTCTAAAGCTATATCTAATCTCACCATCTGCACCGTAGTAACTTAAGTCATCTACTTTTACATCACCTACTTTGTCAATTCTGTTAATAGTACCAACAGCAGAAAAAGTAAAACCGCTACCAACATATCTGCTGATTGCAAGTTTAGATACTGAAGGTAAAATATTCCAGTGATCTTCTACATTAAAGTATTCGTCAAAAAGTTCACCTCTCATTGGTGAAGCTACGGATTGGCCATCCTCTAGACCTACTGGAAAGACGTCAACAGCATTGACACCAATCTCAATAGCCCAAGGGTTGTTTTCGTCTTGTGCGTTCGCTACGCCAACTCCTAAAAATAAGATGGCAGCAACTAATAAACTGTTAAGATGTTTCATATTCGATTGTTTAATTTTTAAGTGTTAATTAGAGCAAAAGTAAGTTGTTATAACTTATAAACAAAGTCAAATCTATTAAAATTTTCACAAATACAAAGCCTTTTACTCGCAAAATTATTTTATTCAGTCTTAATAATATTTAATTTTTTACCTACCTTAATAAAGGCGTTTATGGCTTTGTCCAGTTGCTCATTTGTATGTGCAGCAGACAATTGCACTCTTATTCTTGCTTTCTCTTTAGGGACTACTGGATAGAAAAAGCCAATAACATAGATGCCCTCTTCCAATAACATGTCGGCCATATCTTGTGATAGCTTTGCGTCATATAACATAACAGGTACAATAGCAGAATCTCCATCAATTATATCAAAACCTGCTTCTTTTATACCTTTTTTAAAGTATGCGGTGTTTTCCTGTAAACGATCCCGTAATGTGGTGTCGGTATCAAGCATATCAAACACCTTAATAGAGGCTCCAACAATTGCCGGTGCCAATGAGTTTGAAAATAGATATGGACGCGATCGCTGGCGAAGCATTTCGATAATCTCTTTTTTACCAGTAGTGTAACCGCCCATAGCGCCACCTAAAGCTTTACCTAATGTACCCGTTATTATATCTACACGATCCATAACTCCTTTTTCTTCTAAGGTTCCACGGCCTGTTTCACCTATAAAGCCTGTAGCGTGACATTCATCGATCATAACCAAAGCATCATATTTATCGGCTAGATCACAGATTTTATCAAGTGGAGCTACTAATCCATCCATAGAAAATACACCGTCGGTAACGATAATCTTAAAACGAGCTCCATTTTCATTAGCTTTAATTAATTGCTCTTCAAGCTCATCCATATTGCTATTTTGGTAGCGATACCGAGCAGCTTTACATAAACGAACGCCGTCGATAATAGAAGCGTGGTTTAAGGAATCTGAAATAATTGCGTCTTCCTTCGTCAATAAAGGTTCAAAAACACCACCGTTTGCATCAAAGCAAGCTGCGTATAATATAGTGTCTTCCGTTTGGTAAAAATCGGCTATTTTTTGTTCCAGCTCTTTATGGATGTCTTGCGTTCCGCAAATAAACCGAACAGACGACATACCAAAACCGTGCGTATCCATCGCGTCCTTGGCTGCTTGTATAACGTCTGGGTGCGAAGAAAGCCCCAAATAGTTGTTAGCACAAAAGTTGATCACTTCTTGTCCTGTCGAAATTTTAATAGCGGCATCTTGTGGAGAGGTGATAATGCGCTCTTTTTTAAATAATCCGTCGTTTTTTATTTCCTGAAGTTCTTCTTGCAGGTGTTCTTTAATTTTTCCGTACATAATGTCTGTTTTTTTTCAAGTAACAAAGTTAGGCTTTATTTATAAGTATGCCATTTTCTGAAGTATAAACCAAGATTTTTTCAGCAATCTTAAAATTCATTTCTGAAAGCGCTGCTGCATATTGGTTTATTTGAATGCTGTGTTTTTTAGATTGACTTCCTGTTTTATAATCTATAATACTTACGCTACCGTCGGGATGAAAATTTAAACGGTCCGGACGTAATATTTTTCCTTCTGAAGTAATTAAATCTCGTTCGTTTTCTACTTTTTCGGAAGGTTGAAATAAGTGGTTTAACTTCTCGTCATGTATTAAAGCTTCAACCGCTTCTTTTAAAATTTTAAAATCGCTTTCTGAAACAATCGCTCGCTTTTTTATATTCTCTAATATTTCCGAAGCATCGTTTTCATATTTAATTTCAGCCATTGTATCGTGAAAAAGATTTCCACTTAAAATAGCAGCTTCGGTTTCGGTGTCCCAAAGCAATGCTTCTTTGGTTACAATATTCAAGTTACGGCTTGTTGGTGAAGTGTTGATGTATGTAGGCGCAACCGTTTCAGTAACATTTTCTTCCTCTTTTAGTTCTTTCCGTGTTTTTTCACCAAATTGATATAACAATTGGTCATCGTTCCATTTCTGTTCATGTTTAAGGTATTCCACAAACAACTGACTAAAATCCTTAGGTTGATCTTTTACACTGCTTGGTTTTTCAGAAAAAATATAAAGCTGTTCAACAGGCCTTGTCAGGGTAACATAGAGTAGGTTTAAACTGTCGAGTTCTAAGGTGTTTCTGCGGTCTGCGTAAATTTTAGCACCTTCTTCGCCAAATTCTGCTACACTACTATTAAAATTAATTAACGCCTCTTCAAAACCAAAATCATTTTCAGGGGCTTTAAACCACGTTTTTGGTTCTATTTCTTTGTATAAACCGGTTTCAGCAAAGGGGAATAGTACAATAGGAAATTCTAATCCTTTTGCTTTATGGATGGTCATTAATCGCACTGCTCCGGTAGTTTCGGCAGCGGCAACCGAAGCTTTTTCTTTTTTGGTTTCCCAATATTCTAGAAAGGCCATTTTTGACGCTAATGGTTGTTGTTCAAACTCATAAACCAAATCCATAAACCCGAAGAGATAGGCGTCGGCACTCGGTTCTAATTTAAATTGACGAATGCAATACTCAAAAGCTTCGTATAAAGAAACGGAATGTATAAAATTGGAATTAAAATTGATTTCGTATTGCTGTAAGAGTTGCGTTACTTCTTCCGCAGGTTGGTTTAAAAATTGAGTGAAAAATGTATGTTTTTCTTCTGAAATAGAAAGGTGTTCGTGAATAAAATCGAGCATATTGATTTTTGCCTCTTCATTTTCAGGTTGTAAGGAATAAATAAGCGTCTGAATTAATCCTTGAACCAACGGCGAGGATTGAAGCAATAATGTTTCAGAAGAAACAATTGAAATCCCGTTTTCCATAAGCCAAGAACCTAATGCAATTCCCTCTTTTTTGCGACGTGTTAAAATACAAATATCTTGTTCTTGGTAACCGCTGGCTTTTACTTCAAGTATGGTTTGTAACACCAATTTGGCATAGCTTTCTTCTTTTTCTGCAGCCGATTGTTTTTCAATAAACTCAATCTGTATGTAGCCTCCGTCTTTTTTATTGGGCTTTTGCTGGTTTCCTATTTCATATAAATGTGTGTGCCCGGCATCGCCGAAGTATTTTGAAACAAACGTAAAAAATGAATTATTAAACGTGATAATTTCTTCACAACTCCTATAATTAGTCTCTAGATTTTCTACTTCGGCTGTTGAAACAGCAAAAGGTGTTTTGCCGCCGTATAAATCCATAAACTGTTCAGGTTTACCACCTCGCCAACGATAAATAGATTGTTTGGCATCGCCTACCAATAACAGCGAGCCTGCTTCTTCACTTGCTACTTGTTGCGATAATGCGTTTTCAATTAAAGGAATTAAATTTTCCCATTGCAATTCGGAAGTATCTTGAAATTCATCAATAAAATAATGACGGTATTTTTCTCCCAACCGTTCATAAATAAAAGGCGCAGGCTGGTTTTTTATTTCTTTATTGATAATGGAATTAAATTCTGAAATAGGCAAGATGTTTTTCTCTTCCTTAATAGTTTCAATTTCCTGCTGCACCAAATTGATAACCGAAAGCGGCGTAAGGTTTTTTACTATGGAATTAATTAACTGTAGCTGAAATACCAACTTTTTACTCGTTGAAAAAGCGGAAACCAATTCTGGTGCTAATCCGTCCATAATATTGCTTTCCGGGGGTTTTACACGTCCTGGGTACAAGGGTTTTTCGCCTAAGGTTTCTTGCCATTTGGCGCCGTACGGAACATCAAAATTGCCTTCAGAAAGCTTTACAAAATAGTTGTATAAATATTTCCCGCTGAAGTGGCTTTCATCCAATCCGTTGTCAGCTATTGTTTTAAGGGTAATGGAAGCAACTTGTATTATGTTTTCTGAAAGTTGTTTTTGTTGTTTCAGCAAATGCTTTTTAAACGAAAGAAAATTGTCGAGGGATTGTAGCTTTAGTTTTTTAATGTGTTTGGCTTCATTTTCAGAAAAAAGCAAAGAAGAAGCTTTGGTAATATCTAGGGCAATATCCCACGATTTATCATCATCTGTTTTTTCAAGTGCAAAGTCCAATAAGACGTTGGTGATTTTTTTATCGTCGCCCGCTTTGCTAATTAATTGATCCACGGCTTCAGTCAATAATTGATCTGTATCTAGACTCACTTCAAAATTTGAAGAAAGTTTTAAGTCACGAGCAAAAGTTCGAAGTAATTGGTGGTTAAAGCGATCAATGGTTTCTACGCTAAAAGCAGAATAATGATGCAATAAATGCTTTATAATTGCTTTTGAAGTAATTTGAATTTCCTCAAGACTCATTCCTGTTTCAGAAGCAAGAAGCGTCATCATATCCGATGGACTTGAAAGAGATGTTTCCGAGGAAAAAGAAACTAAATTTGAAATAATCCGCTGTTTCATTTCGGCAACCGCTTTGTTGGTAAAGGTTATCGCCAATAGGTTTTTATAGCTTCCTTCATTTTTTGAAAGTAGTAAACGGCTTAGATATTCTTTTACTAGGGTGAAAGTTTTACCGCTTCCTGCGGCAGCGTTGTAAATAGTGAAGGGCGAAGTTGTTTTCAAGCTGTTTTTTATTTAAAAGTAGCGAATCGTGTGTGTATTTACACAAATAATCAATATAATCTATATGGTTATAAAATCTTATAAATTTTATAACATTTTTTATATCTTCTTCTGCGTACCTTTGGTAAAGAACATAACAAAAAAATATAAATAACTAAAAACGATATAATTATGGCTTTCGAATTACCGAAATTACAATACTCATTTGATGCATTAGAACCACATATTGATGCTAAGACTATGGAAATCCATCATGATAAACACCATAATGGATATACCAATAAATTAAATGCGGCGATTGAAGGAACCGACCAAGAAGGAAAAACAATCGAAAATATCTTGAACAATCTTGATATGGACGATAAAGCTGTTCGTAACAATGGTGGAGGTTTTTATAACCATAAACTATTTTGGGAAATAATGTCTCCAAACGGGGGTGGAAAACCTTCAGGTGCATTAGCCGAAGCAATTAACAGTGCGTACGGAAGCTTTGAAGATTTTAAAGAAAAGTTTTCTACAGCTGCTAAAGGTCAATTTGGATCTGGATGGGCTTGGCTTTGTGTTCACGAAGGTGGTAAAGTAGAAGTTTGTTCTACACCAAACCAAGACAATCCACTAATGCCTGGAGTTGGCTGTGGTGGAACACCAATACTTGGTCTTGATGTTTGGGAACACGCATATTACTTAAATTACCAAAATCGCAGACCTGATTACGTAAATGCATTCTTTAATGTTATTAATTGGGATGAAGTATCAAAACGATACGAGCAGAATAAATAAGTAGTACTTATTAAGTAAAAAGTAAAACCCACCACTTGGTGGGTTTTTTATGTGGTATTGTGATGATTTATAACGTAAAGCATATATGCTCGCCACCCCAAATTTAGCGCATAAAAAAAGGTGGAAAGATCCACCTTTTTTTGCCCCAAATCTACCATGAACTTAACCTACTTATGCTATGGTATGGGTCAAATATATACTATAAAGTTTTTTATACTTGAATTTTTAGATTAAAGGCTTTTATTTTCGATAAAAAGATGTTTTTACGAAGGTTTTTCCTTCATAAAAGAAAAAACATGTGAATGGTTTATTAAAAATTCAATATATTTTGCTTTTTGCATGATAAATAGTGCACTAATGTTATTTTAACGTTACGCCAATGTAAATTTAACGTTAACTAATTAAATTTTTCATATATTTGGGTCTGACAAAAAATGAATGAGTTATGAGTAATGATGAAAACAAATATTATATATTGAAGGTAAAATATTCGGTTCAGGAAATATCTGGAAAGAAAAAGAATGGCAAAAAATCAATTCATAAAAGAAAGAAACGGTATTTGGTTAAAAATCTTGATACGTTAGACAGCAAATTTCAAGATATTGAACACGCATTGACCGAAGTGGATACATCTACTTCTAAAAATATCTTTACTATTTTTAAAGATTATATAGTTCGGTTTGGTTCTAACTGCAATTCTACATATCATAGAATGTTACGAACTTAAACCTTTCTAATACATTATTTATAAAAAGCAAGCGATGTATATGTCGCTTGCTTTTTTTGCTTTATATAAACTCTGTTTGCTGAAGAAGTATTTAGTAGATGGCTGCTTAACCATACCGTGAAAATAATTTGTCATCATTATTTAAATCAGGCTTAAAAAAAGCAAATATGTGCTCAAGTGAAATTGTAAGCAGCTCGTTTTAAATTTTCTTCCTGTGATTTAAATTTAGCTTATAGCTCGCCATCCTTCAGATTTTGGAAAAAAACCGAACGAGTTGTGGAGGGAGGGGAACGGCTCGCAACTATGTTTGTTCAAAGAAATAAAGTTTTGGTAATTGCTCGCTAGCCCAAATTTGGCGCATAAAAAAAGGCGAACAAGTGTTCACCTTTTTTTGCCCCAAATCTTACCATAAACTTAACCTACTTATGCTATGGTATGGTTCAAATATATATCAATTTTTTAGTTTTACCATAAGGCTTTTCCTACTTTTGGATGAACTGTTTTATAAACTCGATTAACGGTTTGATTATAGCTAATTATGCTGTTTTTTAACCGTTTAGTAGGCTCTTTCTGGGTTTCCTTCGTAAAAATGAACATATGCTTTGTTTACCACTCGCTTTCCGCCATCGGTTGGATAATTACCTGTAAAATACCAATCGCCTAAATTTTTAGGACAAGCTTTATGTAAGTCATCCACCGATTGAAAAATCAATTTTATATCTGCGTTTATGTTTTCATCACTTATAATTTCAGCAATTTTATCTGAAACTTCTTGATCGCTAAAAGGAGCATATAGTTCTTTTACATAATTCACCACATCTTTGTCTTCGGTCTCTAATTGTTCTTTACATTTATGGTAAATCTCTTCAACAACATCATAAGTGCCTTGTTCTTTATGCAGTGCCAATGCTGCTTGAAAAGCCACTAAATCTTCCAAGCGAGCCATATCGATACCGTAACAGTCTGGATATCGAATTTGCGGTGCCGATGAAACCACAACAATTTGTTTAGGGTTTAATCGATCAAGCATTTTTAAAATACTCTTTTTTAAAGTTGTCCCTCGTACAATACTATCATCAATGATTACCAGATTGTCTGTAGGTTTAACAACACCGTAGGTTACATCATACACATGAGCTACAAGATCGTCACGGCTACTGTCTTCAGTAATAAAGGTTCGTAGTTTTACGTCTTTAATAGCAATTTTTTCGGTGCGAATTTTATGTTGCTGTATCTGCTGAAGCCTTTCAGTAGTTAAATTTCCTTCTTCTTCAAGAATAGCTTCATTTTTCTGTTTGTTCAGTTCGTTTTGAGCAGCGTCTAGCATTCCGTAGAAAGATGTTTCAGCTGTATTTGGGATAAATGAAAACACGGTATTTTCGGTATCGTGATTGATTTCCTTTAAAACTCTTGGCATTACCAAACGTCCTAACTCTTTTCGTTCTTCATAAATTTCTGCATCACTTCCGCGAGAAAAATAAATACGTTCAAACGAACAGGATTTACGTTCCAAAGGCTCTAAAATTTGTTTTTCTGAAAAACTACCGTCTTTTTTCAAGATAATTGCGTGTCCAGGCTCTACTTCTTTAATATCCTCAAACGAAACATTAAATACCGTTTGAATTGCCGGTCTTTCTGAAGCCACCACAATCACCTCGTCATCTTTGTAATAATATGCTGGACGAATTCCGGCCGGATCGCGTAAGACAAAAGCATCGCCGTGACCCAACATTCCTGCCATGGCATATCCGCCATCCCAATCCCTAGCCGATTTTTTGAGTATTTTTTCAATTTTTAGCTTGTCGGCAATAAAAGGTGAAGCTTCCATTTTATTCAAGCCATCTTTTTTGGCCTTTTTATAAAGTTTACGCACGCCTTCATCTAGAAAATGCCCAATTTTTTCCATTACGGTAATGGTGTCGGCTTTTTCTTTTGGGTGCATCCCAAGCTTGATTAAGTTGTTGAATTGCTCAGTTGTATTCGTCATATTAAAATTACCGGCAATAATTAAATTACGGTGCATCCAATTGTTTTGACGAAGAAAAGGGTGTACGTTTTCTACACTGTTAATGCCAAACGTTCCGTAGCGAACGTGGCCCAAAAGCAACTCACCAATGTAGGGAATGTTTTTCTTTTGAGCGGCCACATCATTTTTGTATTCTGGGTGGCTTTGAAACTCTTCGTTAATGCGCCCATTAATCTGAGCAAAAATATCCTGTATGGGTTGCGATTTGTTAGAGCGAACTCGGCTTATGTAGCGTTCTCCAGGATCTACATCGAGCTTAATACTAGCAAAACCGGCACCGTCTTGGCCACGGTTGTGCTGTTTTTCCATCATCAAGTACATTTTATTTACTCCATAAAATGCAGTTCCATACTTTTCTTTATAATATTCAAGAGGTTTCAGCAATCGTACCATTGCTATTCCGCATTCGTGTTTTAAAGCGTCGCTCATTTTTTCTGAAATATTAATTCAATTAAAAACGCCCCGAAAATTCAGGGCGCGTTGTTATGTTAATTCTATATCAAATTGTGTTAGGTTTTGAAATTGCTTCAAACGCCTGTGTACTTCTTTTTTTGTGAGACTTTCCAGTCGTTCCGTGCCAAATTTTTCGACACAGAAGGAAGCTAAAGCCGAACCATAAATAATGGCGTTTTTCATATTCTCAAAACTATAATCTGCTGTTTTTGCTAAATAGCCTGTAAATCCACCTGCAAAAGTATCGCCTGCTCCTGTAGGATCAAAAACTTCTTCTAATGGTAATGCTGGTGCAAAAAAGACATCTTCTTCATGAAACAATAAGGCTCCATGCTCTCCCTTTTTTATCACCACATATTTTGGCCCCATCTCTCTAATTTTTTGAGCTGCCACAACTAATGAATATTCCCCTGTTAATTGTCTGGCTTCTTCATCATTAATGGTAATCACGTCTACTTTGGCAATCACTTGTTTTAATTCGGCTAATGCGTTATCCATCCAAAAGTTCATAGTATCAAGTACAATTAATTTTGGTGAATCCATTTGCTCAATTACACTCAATTGGACGAGCGGATGCAAGTTTCCTAACATCACTACTTCAGCGTCTTTGTAGTCTTTTGGTACTTTAGGCTGGAAGTTTTCTAGCACATTCAGTTCTGTTGCTAGCGTATCACGAGAATTCATATCGTTATGGTACTTACCGCTCCAAAAGAATGTTTTACCTTCTTTTATAATTTCAAGTCCTGAAACATCTAAATTATTGTTTTTTAGCATCGCGATATATTTCTCTGGGAAATCACCACCTACGACTGAAACAATAGCGCCATCGGCATTAAATTGACTGGCTGCCAGTCCTATATATGTAGCGGCGCCACCTAATATTTTATCGGTTTTACCAAATGGAGTTTCAATAGCGTCGAAGGCAACAGTACCAACAATAACGAGTTTGCTCATAAAAGGGTTTTAAATTGAGGGTGCAAATTTAGCGAAATATTTTAGAAAAATGAGGATTTTAACGAAGACTAAACAAAGTGTAAGGTACTGATTATTACTTTCTTCCAAAATCTGCCGGAATTTCTCCCCAGGCTTTGGTTTCCCATTTAACCACTTTGGTTGAATAAGTGTTGTTTTTCAGCCAAGTTTCGGCTCGGGCAATTAATTCAAATAATGATTTATTTTTTGAAGACTTCTTTAATTTAGTATTGCACTTTTTTCGCTTTACCCACCCCATTGCAATTTTGCTGTCACTATAAATAATACGGTCGCTATTGTTTTTCTTTAGATAGGCGAGGCCATGGACCAACGCTAAAAACTCGCCTACGTTATTGGTGCCTTGCTGAAATGGTCCTTGGTGAAACAATTGTTTATGCGTTTGGGTATCCACACCTCGGTATTCCATTTTACCTGGATTACCGCTAGAAGCTGCATCAACCGCAATAGAATATAAATTGGGTTGTCCTATTTTCTCAAGTTGTTCTTTGGTGAGCGTTTTTTTCTTTTTAGTGTTTTTTCCTCTATAGTCTGCGTATTCTTTATTGTAGGCTATTTTGGCTTCTTTTAAACTTTCAAAACTCTTGTATTGAGCGCCGGTCACCCCTGTAATGGCTTTTTTACATTCCTTCCAGCTATGGAAGATACCTGTGGGATTCCCGAACCAGACTACATAATATTTTTTAGGTTTTGCCATTAATTAGTTTCTTCTGCAATTAATAATTCTTCAATCACTTTCGGAAAATGCTCATATTCTAGCTTATGTACTTTTTCAGCAACTGTTTCTGGGGTTTCATTTTCTGAAAGAGGTGTGTTTTCTTGAAATATAACCGCACCTTCATCATAATTTGCGTTCACATAATGAATTGTAATACCAGTTTCTGTCTCTTTATTTGCAATAACTGCTTCATGAACATAATTTCCATACATGCCTTTTCCGCCATATTTTGGAAGCAAAGCTGGATGGATGTTTATTACTTTGTTGGGGTATTCTTTCAGTATTATTTCAGGGAATTTCCATAGAAAACCTGCTAAAACAATAAGGTCTGGCTTGGTTTCTTGAAGTGTTTTTAAAATGCCCTTTTCCGAAAATAAATTTTCCTTATTAAAGTATAATGATTTGATATTGTGATTTTTAGCCTTTTCTAGCACCTTGGCACTTTTCTTGTTTGACAATACAAGAACAACTTCACCAATTTTAGATTGTTTAAAATATTTAATTATATTTTCGGTATTGGTACCGCTACCGGAAGCGAATATAACAATGCGTTTTTTCATCAAAATAACAATGAGGTTTTCAAGAAGTAATATAAAATAAATAACAAAAGTACGGTAATAGGGTTTTACTTCTCCCAAAAATGTTTAAATTGGTATTCACATTTTATGTTTAAAATGGTGTATTAAATTAAAAAATTTTATTTTTGCCACTTAATTAAATTTTAAAAACAAAGATTATGTCAGACATTGCATCAAGAGTAAAAGCAATTATAGTAGACAAACTAGGAGTTGACGAAAACGAAGTTGTTAACGAAGCAAGCTTTACAAACGACTTAGGAGCTGATTCCTTGGATACAGTTGAACTTATTATGGAGTTCGAAAAAGAATTTGATATTCAAATTCCAGATGACCAAGCTGAAAACATTGCAACAGTAGGTCAAGCAGTTTCGTATATAGAAGAAGCTAAATAAATTTAGTCCTTTATGGAACTTAAGCGAGTTGTAGTTACAGGTCTTGGAGCACTTACGCCCATTGGTAATACTATTCCTGAATATTGGGAAGGATTAATCAATGGTAAAAGCGGGTGTGCCCCTATTACGTATTTTGATGCTGAAAAGTTCAAAACAAAATTCGCTTGCGAGCTAAAAGATTTTAAACCAGAAGATTTTTTTGATAGGAAAGAAGCCAGAAAACTGGATCGCTTTGCCCAATATGCTTTAGTGTCTTCAGATGAAGCCATTAAAGATGCGGGAATAAACCTAGACGAAGTTGATAAATTTCGCGTAGGTGTTATTTGGGGCGCTGGTATTGGTGGTCTTGAAACCTTTCAAAATGAGGTAATAAATTTTGCAGAAGGGGATGGAACGCCACGTTTCAACCCCTTCTTTATCCCTAAAATGATAGCGGATATTGCCCCTGGTAATATTTCTATTAAACACGGCTTTATGGGGCCTAACTATACAACGGTCTCTGCCTGTGCTTCTTCTGCCAACGCGATGATTGATGCTTTAAACTACATTCGATTAGGTCATTGCGACGTGATTGTTACTGGAGGTAGTGAAGCAGCAGTTACAAAAGCAGGTATGGGAGGATTTAATGCTATGCATGCACTTTCAACCCGAAACGACAGTCCTGAAACGGCATCAAGACCATTTGATGCGACACGTGACGGATTTGTGTTAGGAGAAGGAGCTGGAGCATTAATTCTTGAAGAATACGAACACGCAAAAAAACGTGGTGCAAGAATCTATGCTGAGGTTGTCGGTGGCGGAATGTCCAGTGATGCCCATCATATGACAGCTCCACATCCAGATGGCATTGGTGTAGAACGTGTAATGCTTAACTGTCTGCGTGATGCAGGGATGAGCCCTAATCAGGTTGATGCCATTAACACACACGGAACTTCAACGCCACTAGGTGATGTCGCCGAATTAAAAGCCATTACTAGTGTTTTTGGTGAACATGCTAAAGACATTAATATAAATTCCACCAAATCCATGACAGGGCATTTATTGGGTGCTGCTGGAGCGATTGAGGCAATTGCTTCAATATTAGCCATGGAAAATAGTGTAGTGCCACCTACTATTAACCATACTACGGTCGATGAAAATATAAATTCATCCCTTAACCTTACCCTCAATAAAGCTCAAGAGCGCGAAATTAAAGTAGCAATGAGCAATACCTTTGGGTTTGGAGGGCATAATGCCTGCGTACTTTTTAAAAAATTGGACGCATAAACACTAGATGACATCTATAAAGCACATATTTAATTCCCGCACTACAAATGACGGGGATTTTTTTTATGCCATGAAAAAAATCCTAGGCTTTAAACCCAAGGATATCTCTATATACAATGAAGCCTTTACCCATAGGTCTTTACACGAAAAAAATAATAAAGGGCAACCTCAAAATTATGAACGCTTAGAGTTTTTGGGGGATGCCATGTTGGGCTCGGTAATAGCAGCCCATCTTTTTAATCAAGTGCCTTCAGGTGATGAAGGCTACCTTACCAAAATGCGTTCAAAAGTAGTGAGCCGCGAACATTTAAATGAGCTAGGAAGAGATTTAAACCTTATTAAATTTTTAAAATCTTCTGTTACAACAGATCAATTTGGAGGAAATATTCACGGAAACATTTTCGAAGCATTGGTTGGTGCCATTTATTTGGACCGTGGGTATAAATACTGCGAAAAATTCATTTATAAACGAGTTATTAAACCATATGTAGATATTGAACGATTGGAAGGTAAAATAATAAGTTACAAAAGCCTTTTTATTGAATGGTGCCAAAAAAGTAAAAAGCATTTTAAGTTTCACGTATATGAAGATACTGGCATGGATGAATTAAAACACTTTGCTGTAAAACTTCAATTAGAGAATGAAACAATAGCCAAGGCACGTGCTACTTCAAAAAAGAAAGCTGAAGAAAGGGCAGCAAAAAGAGCTTACTATAAGTTTCAGTCAAAAATTGACAAAGAATTAAACTAAGCCCTTCGGTAGTTACCTAAAGTATCCTTATTTTTATACTAAAATCCGTTATGGGTAAACACCGATTAGTGCTTGAAGACGATTTTAAAGAAGATTTTCAAATACTGGCCATTCACTGTGGAGTAGAACCTTATAAAATGGCGTTCTATCTAAACAAACACTTACAGTTACGATTAAAACGGAGAAGGACCGATCTTGAATTTTCCAAAGATGGGTTGGAAGTACAGTTTCCAATGTTTGAATTTAAGGATACTATAAACTACACAGTCTATGACCTTGTTTCGAATGCCTGTAAATCTGCCACAGCAAATACAACAGCAAGCGGGGGATTGTTTGGATCAAATGCTTCAGAAGAATATATAATTACCTATTTAATTCCTGAATATAAAAAAGTAGACTACTTTTTAAAAATCACTTCAGAAGATGAACAAGTTTCAACAGCAAACCTACTTTCCGAAGTAAATAAAATGAAGCCCATTATATCTTCATATTTTATTGATAACGAGCATATAAAATCTAAAAATAATCTAATTTTCAATTAATGCTGAAACAAAAACGAACAAAAATAGTTGCCACCTTAGGCCCATCGACCACCAAAAAAGAAATCATAAAAAAGATGATTTTAGAAGGGGTGGATGTGTTTCGCATCAACTTTTCACACGCTAAATACGAAGATGTAAAAAAGCGTATCGCAACGATAAGACAGTTAGGGGAGCAATTGGGGATTACCCCGGCAATCCTGGCCGATCTGCAAGGGCCAAAACTACGCGTGGGTATAATGAAAGAAGAAGTGGTCTTAAAACCTGGAGATGAGCTTTATTTCTGTACTGGAAAAGAATTTGAAGGCACCAGAAAAAAGGTGTACATGAATTATGACAGTTTTCCCAAGGATGTAAAAGCAGGCGAACGGATTTTATTAGACGATGGAAAATTGATTTTTGAAGTGCTTGAAACCAATGGCAAAGATGAAGTGAAAGCAAAAGTAATTCAAGGTGGTCCGTTACGGTCTCGAAAAGGGGTAAATTTGCCGAGTACTAATATTTCCCTACCAGCTTTAACTCCTAAAGATAAAAAGGACGCCATTTTTGCCGTTCAACAAGAAGTGGATTGGATTGCGCTATCGTTTGTACGTCATGCAGATGATTTAAAAGAATTACAAGCCATTATTGAAGCACATTGCGAATATAAAATTCCCATTATTGCTAAAATAGAAAAGCCTGAGGCTGTACAAAACATCGATAAAATTGTAGCGTACTGTGACGGTTTAATGGTTGCGAGAGGCGACCTGGGAGTAGAAGTTCCTGCTGAAGAAGTACCACTTATTCAAAAAGAGTTGGTATTAACTGCAAAAAGAGCTCGGATTCCAGTGATTATCGCCACGCAAATGATGGAAACCATGATAACATCATTAACACCCACTCGTGCCGAAGTGAATGACGTAGCGAATTCTGTAATGGACGGTGCCGATGCGGTTATGCTAAGTGGTGAAACGTCGGTAGGTAAATACCCAGTAGAGGTAATCCAAACCATGGCTAATATTTGTAGAAGTGTGGAAAATTCAAATTTAATAGCCGTGCCCCATGAACCACCAAAAATTAGAACCAACCGGTATATTACCAAATCGGTATGTTATCATGCAGCAACCATGGCCAATGAAATTGATGCCACAGCAATATGTACGTTGACCAACAGTGGTTATACTGCTTTCCAAATTTCAGCCTGGCGGCCCGATGCAAACATTTTAGCGTTTACTTCAAACAAACGTATTTTGTCACGATTAAATTTATTGTGGGGCGTAAAAGCCTTTTACTACGACAAATTTGTAAGCACAGACGAAACAGTAGATGATGTAAATAAAATTGCCCAAGATCACGGCTATGTAGCTAAAGGTGATTATTTAATCAACCTTGCCGCTATGCCCATTGCGGATAAGGGTATGGTGAACACACTTCGGGTTTCGTTGGTAAAATAAAAAAAAGCCGAGTTTTAAAACTCGGCTTTTTAATTTCTAGAAAACTTTAGTCTATGACCTCAGTGCGTTCTAATTTCATTTTATTTCCATCTTTTGTAATGGTCACTCCATAGCCAAACCCTTCGGTACTGTATGCGTAGTTTATTTTTTCTAAGGAGTTATCTTTTCTATTTACGGTTAGCTGGCTTGTCCAAGTGCCGCTTTTTGGGTCTTTTTCTTTAATGGTTTCTTCGTTGCTTCCTTTCGGGTTGGGAAAGGCAAAACTCTTTGGGATATCAAACAATTGTGCCGCAATATAAAAAGCTTCATGCCAATTTTTAGTAGGCAACAATAAGGTTTGTGTGTTTGAAGGGTTACTAGCTGTTCCACCGGTAGTTTCGGTAAAAGAAACTTCAGGAAATTGACCTTTTAAATCTTCAGCATAGATTTTAGCTTTTATATCTTCTTCCGGAGGGAAAAACTTGGAGAGATAGCCATTAAAGGCATACCCTGTTTTCTGGTTATATTCTATTTGGTGCATGCCGCCTTTAATTCCGCCAATATTCATGGTTTCTTCATCTTCAGAAGCAATGACTTTAACTTTGGTCCCGTAGGGCATTACGCCTAACTTTTCACTGTTCAGGTTGTTGTGTTCGCGAAGGGTAAGGCCGCTTGAAGCGGTTACGTAGAGAAAATCTGGTGTGGTTTCGGTTTCTTTTTCAGCTAAGGCAAGTTCGTTTGTTTCTTCTGAAATTTCTGAAGGTTCATTTGATTTTGTTTCGTTTTTACAAGATAATACCGTGATGGTTACGGCTAAAACGAATAGAGAATAAGCTACTTTTTTCATAATAGATGGGTTTTGAAATTACTAATTAGATTCAAGTAGTCTTATTGCATATTTTAAAAATCAAATTTTAGTTGAACGTCTATACTTTCCTCAGGTTCGGGCTGTTGCTCTTTTTTTTCGTTGTTGAGGTTCGATAAAGAAATCCCCAATAATCGCACCGAATTTTTCATTTTCTCTTGAAATAACAAATCTTTAACAGCCTCTATCATCAGCGACTTGCTCGAAATATAAAACGGCAACGTCTTGCTTCTAGTTTGTAACGTAAAATCGCTGTACTTAATTTTAAGCGTAATGGTTTTTCCCGCCACATTGCTTTTAGTGAGGCGTCGCTCTACTTCCTCGGCAATGGTTTCAAGGCGTTCTAGCATATACACTTCCGAAGAAATATTTTCTGAAAACGTCCGCTCGGCAGCCAGTGATTTTCGGGTTCTAGTAGGTTTTACGGCGCTGTTATGAATTCCCCGAACCACGTGGTAATAATACGAACCACTTTTCCCGAAGTGTTCGGTTAAATATTCAACCGATTTAGATTTTAAATCTTCCCCGGTATAAATTCCGTGTCGGTACATTTTTTCCTTGGTCACTTTCCCAACACCGTAAAACTTTTTAATATCAAGTTTTTCTAAAAAGTCAAGTACTTCTTCTGGCGGGACGGTTTTTTGTCCGTTAGGCTTGTTAATGTCACTCGCAACCTTAGCAATAAACTTATTAATAGAAATCCCTGCGGAAGCATTCAACCCGGTCTTATCTTTAATTTTTTTCCTGATTTCCTTAGCAATTAACGTAGCACTAGGATTCCCTTTTTTATTTTCTGAAACATCTAAATAGGCTTCGTCTAACGATAAAGGCTCGACTAGATCTGTATATTCATGAAAGATTTTTCGGATTTGCTGCGAAACTTCCCGATACCGATCAAAATTACTTTTTACAAAAATTAAATGGGGGCAAAGTCGTTTTGCCGTTACACTGCTCATAGCCGACCGCACCCCAAATTTTCGGGCTTCATAGCTTGCAGCACTTACTACACCACGCTTGCTGCTTCCGCCAACGACAATGGCTTTTCCTCGTAATTCGGGATTGTCCAACTGTTCTACTGAAGCATAAAACGCATCCATATCTACGTGGATAATTTTACGGATAGGTAGCGGTTCGTTCATTTTATAAAATTATAATATCTTAGTAGTAAAGTACACAAGAAAATGACCAAAACAGCAATTATTTTAGGGGCAACCGGTTTAACGGGTAGTATATTGCTTCAACGTTTACTTGATGACGATTCAATTTCAACTATAAAATTGTTTTCACGTAGTTCAAGTAACGTAAAAAACCCAAAAGTAGAAGAACATCTAGTCGATATGTTTGAGTTAGAAAGCCAAACAGAACACTTTACAGGCGATCTTGTTTTTTGTTGCATTGGAACGACAAAATCGAAAACACCTGATAAAGAAACGTATAAAAAGATAGATTATGGTATTCCCATCACAGCAGCGAAATTGGCTAAACAGAATTCAATTCCTAAGTTTATTGTAATTTCAGCCTTAGGGTCAAACCCAGAAAGTAGTGTGTTTTATAACAAGGTGAAAGGTGAAATGGAACGCGATGTTTTGCAGCAGAATATTTCAGAAACTTATATCTTGCAGCCTTCATTAATTGGTGGTGACCGAAGTGAAAACAGAACTGGAGAGTCTATTGCGCAGTTTTTTGCGAAGGTATTTGGGTTTTTAATTCCGAAGAAATATAAAATGATTGAACCGGAAACCATCGCAAAAGCAATGGAAAACCTAATGAATAAAACCTATTCTGAACAACGAATCACTTCAGAAAAAATTAAAGAAATAGCAGCAATATGACTGAAATAGAACGAAAATTTTTAGTGACATCCAAAGACTTTAAAGAACTTGCGTTTAAAACTACTAGAATAGTACAAGGGTTTTTAAGCACACATCCTGAACGAACAGTACGTGTGAGAATAAAAGGCACCGAAGGCTTTATTACGGTAAAAGGTATAGGAAATGAAACCGGAACCAGCCGTTTTGAATGGGAAAAACAAATTACTGTCGAGGAAGCTGAAGCGTTGCTGGAAATTTGCGAACCGGGAAGTATTGATAAAGTAAGGCACGAAGTAAAAAGCGGAAAGCATATTTTTGAAGTGGACGAATTTTTTGGTGATAATGAAGGTTTAATAGTTGCTGAAGTAGAGCTCTCAGAAGAAAAAGAAACGGTTACTATTCCCAATTGGATAGGAAAAGAAGTGACTGGAGAAACCAAGTATTACAATTCGCAATTAAGCAAGAACCCTTTTAAAAACTGGAATAATGAAAATTAAAATTACACTAGTAACAATAGTATTAGCTTTTTGTAGCTGCGACAACCCAAAGGAAAAAGTAGAAGAAAATACTTTTGTAGAGAAGGAAGAACAAACACTAGAAGTTGAAAAGGAATCAGTTGCAGAACTCAAAGAAAAATTGACAAACGATGGTTACCAGATATTTGATTATGTAGATGAAAAAACCGGCGATACTGTACTAATGCAACAATATTTCATAGCCTTTTTAAAACGAGGTGCCAATAGATCGCAAAATAAAAAGGAAGCCGATAGTCTTCAAAAATTGCATTTAGCGCACTTAGGGAGTATGTACGAAAAAGGTTTTGCAGATATTTCGGGACCTTTTGGTGATGATGGCGATATTCGCGGTATTACTATTTATAATGTGCCAACTCAAAAAATGGCAGATAGTTTGGCTAATATGGATCCTATGGTGAAAGCAGGTCGTTTAGCCATTGAAATTCATCCGTGGTGGGCAGCAAAAGGGTTTTCGTTACGGTAAGTAAGAGATTAACGAAGGATCGACGACAATTCCTCTTAAATTATAAATGACCAAATGGTTTAGCATTTGCTGAGTTGAATATTGAGTGTTGAAGTCTGGATCGGCTAAAATTTCATCAATTTTATAGAGATGAATTTCACAAAAAAGATTCAGGTTTACATCTTGCCTGATTTCGTTCAGCTCTTGTGCTTCTTTTAATAAGCCTAAAATTGTTTTAAAAATAATATCATTTTTATGGCCTTCATAGTGTTTATGAGCCGAAATATGATACTTTTTTAATTCGAAGTAAAAAGCAGGATCATACGAGATCATTTGATTGATTCCGTAGCGATAAATAAGGATAATTTTTTGAAGAGGCGATAGATCTTTTTCGAGTATACGATCTATTTTTTTGAAATGTTCCGTAAAAATATAAAAGATAGTCTTTTCAATAAGCAGGTCTTTGCTGTCAAAATGTGTGTACAGCGTTTTCTTAGATACGGCTAATGCTGAAGCAATATCATCCATAGACACACTTTTAACACCATACTTTTTAAAAAGATCTAGTGTTTTAACTATTATTTTTTCATCGTCATTTTGCATACTTTCTTATAAAAAAAATTCCCGCCCTGCATTGCTACAGAGCAGGAATCAACAATCAACCAATCATGAAAACTATGATCTATTGCCAACCGCCACCTAAGGCTTCATACAAGTTAACAATGGCTTGTAACTGGCTATTTTTTGCATTTACTAAATCTAAACTTGAGTTTAACGCATTTTCACGAGCTGTTAAAACTTCTAAGTAGTTTGCCAACCCATTATCCAGTAATTCTTGGGAATAATCAGTTGCTAAAGAGTAGGCTTCATTTTCTTTTTCTTTTACCTCAATTTTATCGGTAGCTGCTTCATACGAATACATCGCATCTGAAACTTCTTTGCCAGCATTTAAAATTGCGAACTTAAAGTTCAAACGAGCCTGTTCTTGTTGCGCTTGCGATACTTCGTATTGAGTTCGTATTTTTCGGCCGTTAATAATAGGCTGCATTAACCCTCCTGTAATCGTTGCAAATAAAGAACTAGCACTGAATAAATCGTCTACATCCAAGCTTTGCAATCCTCCTGTTGCTGTTAAGGTAAGCGAAGGATAAAAACTGCTTCTTGCTACATTGGTTAGCTCAAAAGCATTCACAAGATTGTATTCTGCGGCAATTACATCGGGACGATTGCTTAGCAATTGAGCAGGAACGCCTGTTTTTAGTTCGGTATTTATTTGTTGCTTATCCAATTCACCCCGAGTGATTTCTTTCACTGGGCTTCCCAATAAAATAGACATGGTATTTTCTAATAATCTCGCTTCATTTTTTAAGTCGATTAGTATGGCTTGAGCAGTGTATAATTGTGCTTCGGTTTGTTTAACACCTACTTCGGTTACATTACCGGCTTCTTTTAAAGCTTCGGTTGTTTCCAAACTATTGGATCGGGTTTCGATGGTTTCTTCTGTAATTTGTATTTGCTCATCCAATGCCAATAATTGATAATAGGTCGATGCAATATTCGCTACCAATCTACTTTTAACAGCTTTATGAGCCGCAACGGTTTGTAAATAAGAAGCTTGAAAAGCACGTTTGTTACTGCGTATTTTTCCCCAGATATCGGCTTCCCACGAAAGTCCTCCGCTCAATTGATATTGATCTAAGGTAGAAAATTGGCCTCCAAACTGACTGTTTTCTGAAAGTTCTTGGCGGGTATAGGTCGCATTTCCATTTAACGTAGGAAAATAACCTGCTTTACCTTGTTTTAAGTAAGCTTCAGCCGCTAAAACTTGTTGTATGGCAATACGGATGTCGATGTTATTTTGTAACCCTTCTTCAATATAATTTTGAAGTTGCGCATCAGTAAACAACGTTTTCCAAGAAACTGAAGCCATAGATAGACTGTCTTGAGGCAATTTATCCGTTCGGTAATATTCAGCTTCTACAACAGTTTCTGGTCTGTTATATTCTTTTGCTACAAAACATGATTGTAGTGTTAAGAAAACCAATCCTACCGTAACTATTTTATATATTTTAAATCGTTTCATTTTTTATTTTTTCAGAATTAGTTAGCTTCAACAGCTTCTGGTTTTTTACCGATTTTTTCTTGTAACCATTGGAACATTATGAACAGGATAGGTATAATAAACACACCTATAACCGTTCCTATTAATAGTCCTCCAGCGGCTCCAGTACCAATAGATCGGTTTCCTTCGGCTCCAACACCGCTTGCCAACACTAATGGCATTAATCCTAAAATAAAGGCGAAAGAGGTCATTAAAATAGGACGTAAACGCACTCTTGCCCCATCAATGGCCGCATCGGTCAAGGACATTCCTTCCTTACGTCGCTGTATGGCAAACTCCACAATTAAAATTGCATTTTTAGCTAACAGTCCGATTAACATAATTAAAGCAATCTGAAAGTAAATGTTGTTTTCCAGTCCTGCCATCCAAGTTGTAAAATAGGCTCCTGCTACACCAATAGGTAATGAGAGGATTACTGAAAATGGCAGCAAATAACTTTCATATTGTGCGGCTATAAAAAGTACACAAAAACAATACTCAATAAAAATATAACCCCTGCTTGGCCAGAAGAAGCAATTTCTTCCCTTGTAAGCCCAGAGAAGGCAACATCATACTCATTAGGCAGGTTCTGTTCAGCAACTTCTTCAATAGCAGCAATTGCATCTCCTGAACTATAGCCAGAGGCAGCCGATCCGTTTATCGCAACAGAGTTGAACAAATTAAAACGGGTTACTGTTTGTGGGCCATATATTCTGTTTAAGGTTACAAACTGTGAAACAGGTGCCATTTCGCCACTAGGGGTTTTCAAAAACATACTGTTCAGGCTTTGTTGGTCAACACGATCTTCAGGTAAGGCTTGAACAAATACTCTAAATTGTTTTCCAAAACGGCTAAAGTTGGCAGTATAAATTCCTCCTACATAGCCTTGTAACGTCCCCAATATATCACTAATGCTAACGCCAGCTTCTTTCGCTTTTGGAACATTGATGTCCATTTGCAATTGTGGATAATTGGTGCTGAAAGGATTGGAAGCAAATGCAATTTCCGGTCTTTGAAAAAGACCACCCACAAATTGATTTGCCGTTTCATCTAAGTCTTTTAATTCACCAGAAGTACGATCTATTAATTGCATTTCAAACCCATCTGCACTACCAAATCCGGGAACACTAGGGGGCGTAAAATAAATAATATTGGCGTCGCTAATGGCAGCCGCTTTTTGGTTTAATTGAGCAATTATTCCTTCTACCGAAGTTTCATCTGTTTCTCGATCTTCCCAATCATCAAGAATAATAAAGCCCATTGCATTCGAGCTACCTGCGCCTGAGAAGAAGTTTCGACCTGCAATTACAGTTGCGGTTCTAATTCCTTCCACACTTTGCATTTGCCCATAAAGTGTTTCTGAAACTTCATACGAGCGGTCTAGAGAAGAACCAGGTGGCAATTCGGCATTTACGAAAATTACACCTCTGTCTTCTGTAGGTACAAATCCTGTTGGGATAGTACTGTCTGCCCAGAAAATAGCTGTTCCAGCAAGTACCAAAACCAAAAAGGTAATCCATTTATGCTTTATCAAAAACCCTAAGGAATTAGTGTATTTCTGGGTGGTCGTTTTAAACGCAGTATTAAATGCTGTATAAAAGCGTTGTAATAAATTTTTCTTCTTGCCTTCTTCAGTATGAGGTTTTAAAAACACGGCACACAAGGCAGGACTTAAGGTTAATGCATTCAATGCTGAAATTAATATGGCTACAATCAAGGTAACACCAAATTGCTCATAAAATACTCCAGAGGGTCCTTGAATAAAGGTGATAGGAACGAAAACTGCCGCCATTACCAAAGTAATTGAAATAATAGCTCCTGAGATTTCACTCATGGCAGAAACCGAGGCTTTTTTAGCACTTTCAGCGCCGTCTTCCAGTTTGGCATGGACAGCTTCCACCACCACAATCGCATCATCTACCACAATACCAATGGCTAATACAAGGGCGAATAATGTAAGTAGGTTAATTGAGTACCCTAAAACTCCTAAGAAGAAAAACGTACCAATAATAGATACCGGTACTGCAATAGCAGGTATTAGGGTAGATTTTAAATCTTGAAGGAAAATAAATACCACCAAGAACACTAGTAAAAAGGCTTCAATTAACGTGGTTTTTACTTTTCCAATAGATGCGGTTAAGAATTTATTGGTATCATAATTAACAATATAATCTATACCTTCGGGGAAGTCTTCTTTTAATTCATCTAGCTTGTTATAGATTTCTTCAATGATTTCCTGTGCGTTCGATCCAGGCGTTTGGAAAATACCAAAACTAATCGCAGGATTCCCTTTAGATCGTGATAATGAAGAGTATGAAAAGGCATCTAGCTCTACCGTTCCTACATCTTTTACTCGTAAAAATTGACCGTTACCTTGCGATTTTATTATGATATTTTCATATTCTTCGGCTGTTTTGTAACGTCCTTTATATTTCAGAACATACTCAAAAGACTCTCCAGCATTTTGTCCTAACGACCCCGCTGCAGCTTCTAAACTTTGCTCGCCAATGGCATTGGTAACATCTGTTGGCACTAATCCGTAGCTTGCCATTTTAGCAGGGTCTAGCCAGACACGCATGGCGTAATCTTTTCCACCAAAGACATTCACTTCACCAACACCGTTAATACGTTGTAGTTCGGGCTTTACATTGATGTTTAGATAGTTTTGTATAAACGTATCGTCATAATCAGGATTGGTAGAGTATAACCCAGCATATAACAGTGCTGAGTTTTGCTTTTTCGTAGTGGTTACCCCAGCACGAATTACTTCATCAGGTAACACAGCATTTGCTCTAGATACTCGGTTTTGAACGTTTACGGCGGCGATATCTGCGTCGTAACCTTGTTCAAAAAATACTGAAATACTTGCACCACCATCGTTACTCGCACTGGAAGTTATATAGGTCATTCCTTCCACCCCGTTAATTTGTTCTTCAATAGGAACAATGACACTTTCTAGTATCGTTTCGGCATTTGCACCAGGATACGAAGCATTTACCTGCACGGTAGGCGGCGCAATATCTGGATATTGGGTTACGGGTAATTGTGTGAGCCCCAATATACCCAAAATCACAATGATGATGGATATAACGGTAGATAGTACCGGGCGTTCTATAAATGTTTTTAGCATAGCTTTTTATTTAAAAACTGTGTTGAATGAGTTTACGATACTGTCCATGGAAGTGGTTTGTGGCTTGATTTTAGCTCCAGGCTTTACTTTATTAGCCCCTTTAGCCAAAATAATAGTTCCTTTTTCCACCCCGTCTTTTACAACATATACTTTATTTACTTCGGCAAGAACAGTAAGAGAAGAAGCTACTAACGAGTCGCTCACTACTTTGTACACAAATGTTTTTCCTTGCTGCTCGTATGTGGAAAGTGCTGGGACAATTAATGCGTCTTCATAAATTTCAGGTACTTTAATCGTACCACTGCTTCCGTTACGTAGTAAACCAGAAGTATTGTCAAACTTTGCACGAAAGGTCACTGTTCCGGTTTGTTGGTCTATTTCTCCAGAAATGGTTTCAATAGTTCCTTCCTTTTCATATTCCTGCCCGTTGGCCAAAACTAATTTTACCTTTGGAAGGTTTTTAATTTTATCTTCCATAGAAGCTCCTTCGGCGTTATTTATAAAACTTAAAAAGTCCTTTTCGTTCATAGAAAAATAAGCGTACACATTATCTATAGATGAAACGCGCGTCAATGGCATTTGATCTTGCCCACTAACCAACGCTCCTTTTCTAAAGTTTATAGAACCCACAACACCATCAACAGGACTCTTAACATTGGCGTAGCCAATATTAGCAGCAATGCTGTTGTAGCCACTTTTCGCTTGGGCCAATTTTGCTTTAGCGGTCTCTAGCTGTACATTACTAATGATGTTTTTTTCCACCAATGGTTTTAGTTTATCAACTTCAACTTGAGCTGCATTCACGTTTGCTTTTGCAGCTGCCGCATCTTGATTTAAAGATTGCGTTTCCAATTTGAACAATAGTTGACCCCTTTTAACAGCTTCTCCTTCATCGACTAAAACATCGGTGATATACCCTGAAACTTTAGGACGCACTTCACTGTTTACAACCCCTTCAATACTGGTAGGGTAGGCCTTATAAGCAGTAACGGTTTTGGTAGGAACTTCTACTACAGGAAAAGGCTCAGGTCCTTGTGCTGCCTGGGCTTGTTGTTTGCTGTCATTTCCGCAGGAAGTTAGAGCAAGAGCTGATATAAAGAACAAGATTAATAATTGCGTTTTTTTCATAGCTAGTTAAATTTACAGTTGATCAAATTCGTTTTTAAACGCGATCATCTTTTGAATGGTAGTTTCTAAATTTTCTTTTTGAGAGGTCAAATAATCTTGAAATATGATTCCGAGATTTTTATTTTTTTTGAATTTTTCAGGATTGTGTTCTTTGTTGAAAGAATTCACTTTTTTGACCAAATTCAATTCTTTTTCAATAGACTCGAGATATTCTTCCAAGGTAATCCGCAGATAGTTTTTAGTCGTTCTGAAATACCGTTTGCGATCTCCAGTTTTTGTGAAATATTCAATAAACTTTAATTGCACCAACAAATTAAGGTTGGTTGAAACAGAGCTTTTACTGGCACATGTTATTTCTATAATGTCTTCAAAACTGTGACCTTCAACATTAGAAAGTATCATAAACGCATAAATTCTACCGGCAAGAGGGGGTAGGTTGTGCTTTTCTTCAAAGTTTAAACCTAGCTCTTCTACGAGTTTGCATTTTTCTTCTGAAATATTCTGCATTAAAATAAATTTTAAGCAAAGATAGTATTGGTTCGGAAACCACCGAACCAATTACATGCTAAACTTTTGTTAAATGAAATTCAAAAGAAATACATACATTTTTTAGTTAGTTGCTAAGGCAATTTTTATGTGTTGCTTCACTTCATTTCCTTGGGCATCGGTGGCAGTCAATAGATAAGCTCCCGGTTTTATTAAAACGGAAATCTCGTGAAAAGTTTCGGTTGACCCTATATACTCTGAATCCAAATACCAATACACGGTTCGTTCTGGGTCGCGGTGTGCGAGTTTGAAGATTAATTCTTGTGTGGTTTCGTTAAAATCTTTTGCCAATAAAATGGTTTCGTTTTTCTTCGGAACTATAAACTCCATCAAATTTTCTCCTTCTTGCAAACAATCATTTTTAAAAGCAGGCAATGGTTTGTATTCAGGGTGTAAGGGCGCGTAGTAGTATTCCATGATAGGCGGAAGGGCAAACCAGCTTTTCTGCTTCATTTCAGATAATTCATAACAAGATGAGTTTACGCGCGCAGTTTCCGAAGCATTTAAAAACACTTTTTGATGATACTGACAAGGTTCTGTTTTCAATCCGTTTTTCGGAATAAATTCTGAAACCGTTTCCGTACAAAAAACATTGGCCAAATGGCCACTTTTTTGGCATATTTCAGCTTCAGTCAGTTCGTCGTATGGTGTCGCAAACCATTTTGAAGTAGATGGCAAAACCTCTAAGACATCAAACAAAACAGGTGCCGCGGCTTCAATTCCAGTTAAACCTGGACGGCCTTCTCCATCGGCATTACCTACCCAAACTCCAATAGCATATTTTGGGGTAACGCCCACAGCCCACGCATCTTTAAAACCGAAACTCGTTCCCGTTTTCCATGCAATAGGATGTGAATTACTGAAAAAACTCCAATTCTCTTCCCCTTGCGGACGATTCACCTCCTTCATAGCGGTAAAAGCTTCGTAAATAGCGCCTGCATTAAAAACAGAAGGATTTGGCTGTTTTTTTCCGAAGTTAGCTTTTTTGTTTTTTACATAAATGGGTTCAGTAAATTCGTGCGGACGGTATTCACTAGAAGACGAATTGAAATAATTTAAAGTCGAAGCCAGTCCCGCATAGGCATTGGTAACTTGCCATAATGAACTTTCCGCTCCGCCAAGAATCAAGGATAAGCCGTAATAATCGGCAGGATGACCGATGCTGCTTAATTTAACGTCGTGCAGCCGATTGTAAAACCGTTGCAGCCCATATTCCCGAAGCATTCTAACGGCGGGCACATTCAATGAACGGGATAAAGCCACACTCGCCGGAACAGCTCCGTTAAAGGTGTTGTCAAAATTTTCAGGGCTGTAGCCATTTACAGTTGTTGGAATATCGGCAACCAACATATTGGGTAATAATTCGCCGGCATCCAACAAAGCAGAATACAGAAAGGGTTTCAATACGCTTCCGGTACTTCGGTTTTTATCGATTATGTCAACATAATTACTGTGCTCTTTTGTAGTAGGTGCGTTGCCTACATAGGCTATAACTTCTTTGGTGTTAACGTCTAAAACTAAAACCGAAAGGTTATGAATCTGATTTTGTTTTAGTTGAAAATGATGCCCTTTTACAATACGATTGGTTTTTTGTTGCAAGGAAAGGTCTATTGTGGTTTGTATGCGTTTACCAGGATGCTCAATCCGGGATTTTTCGGTTAAATGAGGGGCGATTTCAGGAAGTGGCATCGGTTTGCCAGGTAATCGTTCGGCAATTGCCAATTCATATGTTGTTTTATCGATTACATTTTTCTGAAATAACTTTAATAACAACCTATCTCGTTTTTGTTTTAAAATAGTTTCATTTTTACCCGGAAAGATTAAAGCCGGTGCATTAGGTAAAACCGCCAACGCAGCCGATTGTCCCCAACTCAATTCACTGGCCGGAATACCGAAATAACGCCACGCAGCAGTTTCCAATCCTACCACATTCCCACCAAAAGGCGCATGCGAAGCATATAAGTTTAAAATTTTATCTTTTGAATTTCCCGCTTCTAATCTGGTAGCTTGGAATATTTCAATCAATTTTTCAAAATAGGTTCGTTTTTGGTTTTTACGGGAAAGCCTGATTACTTGTTGGGTGAGTGTACTTCCACCTCTGCGAGAATCGGTAGTGATGTTTTGCCAAAGAGCTTTTGCAATCGAAACCGGATTAAAACCTGGATGACTGTAAAAATACTCGTCTTCAAAATATAAAATAGATTGCTCAAATCTATGAGGCACCGAATCGATCTTTGGAAATCGCCATTGTCCATCATCGGCGATACGAGCGCCCATCATAATTCCTTCCCGACTTTCAACCACGGTTGAGGTGGGTGTTTTAAACAATTGGGAAGGAAGACAAAGCAACCAAACAAGGAAAACCACGGACACGACACTAAGTTTGAACTTGTGTTTTTTAATGAAGGCTTCTACGTTCGTTTTCCTTTTCAAAATTTAATTTCAACATTTTATATAAGTGATATTTTACTTTTCAACCTCAACCCACATCCCCTTATTACGCGCATAATAATTACGGTCATACATTGCTTCAACTTGTGTTCCGGGTAAATAATAAGTACCTAAATAGGAAGCATTCAATTTCACTGTAAACGTTTTCGACTTCTTCGCTCGTAAATCGAAGTAAAAATTGACTCGGTCATCACGAATATCGGTATAACGAGCCTCGCCATTCGCGCCGCCACCAAGCTCAGTAAAACTAGTGTTGACAATTTCCCACCCACTTGGAAAAATTTTAGTGAGCGCCACGTTGTTGATATTGTCGTTTGAAGTGTTGGTAACTGTAACGGTTGCAGAAATTTCTGTTCCTTGACGTAATTTAGAAACGTCAATTTTTTCCCCAGTACCATCTAAATATTGCGCTTGAATGGTAAGGTTTTTTCGCTCTGCTAACTCTTTTCCTAACGGAAGTTTTCCTTGCTGAATTAAAGTAACATAGACTACATTTCCTTTTTTATTGGAAACGGAGACTGAGTTACCACCCATAGAAAACCCAAGTTCTCGTTGCGCTACGGCACGTTCGGTTTTGATCGTTTTGGTTTTTCCATTATCCGTGTAAGTGAGTTCCATCGCTTTCCCACCATTTTTATTGATCATTTTTGCCATAGCTAACAAAGCATAGGAAGTTTCTTGTGTACTGTACCAACGTTGTGATGATAATTCTTTCGCTACGGAAATTGCCATGTCCCGTTGTTTTGAATCTCCCAAAGCCACCATCGTTTCTAAAGCCATTGCTTTGTTTCTGAAAGGTGATCCATAGGTGTAATAATCATATCGTTTAGGTTCAAAACTGATGTTTGCCGTTTGCGAAATTTGTTCAGCTACGTTCTTTTTCCCAGCTAAAGAATAAGCCGCTGCCAATCTCCATTTGGCATTATTACTCAGGTTTTTAGACTCTCTAAGTCGATTCATTGCTGCTAATTCGGGTTGACCAGCCAATGCTAATGTGTATAGTCGGTAGGCTTGCGTTAAACTGGAATTGTAACTCGTACTGCTATTACGCCATTGCCGTGCTGCATTTTTCTGAAACTGCAACCAACTACTTAAAAACGAAATGGGCAAGGCATATCCTTTTTGCTTCGCCTCTAGCATAAAGTGGCCAACGTAATTGGTACTCCACTCATCTGCCTCCCGTTCGCCAGGCCAATAACTGAGACCGCCAGAGGTGTTTTGATACGTCCCCAACTTTCTGATGGCGGATTCTACATTTTTCTGAATGTCTTGTTTCTTTTCGTACGTAATATCAAACACGTCGGCTAAAAATAATTGTGGAAAGGCTGCTGAGGTAGTTTGCTCTACACAACCGTGTGGATACCGAATTAAATATTCCATCCGTTTGCCAAAATTCATTGGTGGGACGGTAGAAAATTCGAGCATGGCTCCGTTACTTCCCGACACGCCGAAGGTTTCAAAATTGATGGTTTCATTTCCGTTTTCAGTTACCGTGTATTGAGTAGTTTTTTGTGAAATAGGATTCGGGTTTTCTACATCAATCTCTACTTTATAACTCGCTTTTTCTCCGCTACCAGAAGCAAGTACTTCAATGGTTTGTATTTCGGAAGTTGGTAGTACTTCAAATTCAAAATTTACAATTTGGTCGCCTACCGATGGAAATGATATGTTTTTTGAAGTTCCATTGACTGGTTTTAAGCCATCACCAGTTTTTACTGTAATCGTTGCATTTTTCACTTTTTCTTCCATCGCAAAAACGGTTACTGGAAGCGTTACTTTTTCACCTGGGGACAATTTCCGAGGAAGCGAGGCTAGCACCATTAATGGCTTTCGTACCGGTGTGGTTTCGTCTGTTTTTCCATAGGCACTTTTTGAGTTGTCACCAGCAATAACCATGGTACGAACCGAACCGACATAATTAGGCATAGTGAGCGTATGCGATGCTTTTTCGCCGGCTTTCAAACTAAACGGACCTATATATTTTACCACGGGTTTAAATCGGTCAGCTTTTCTATTTTTGGCACCGGCAGCCACATCGCCACCACCAATAGCATAGATATTATCCACACTTCCAGAATACGCACCAATTACATCATCGTACATATCAAATGTTTTAACGCCCAAGGCTTCACGAGTGTAAAAAGCTTTGTGAATTTCGGGGGTGTTAAAGCGAGTAAGATCCAATAGACCTTCATCGACCATGGCTAATGTATAGGTCATCGGTTTGTTATTTGCTTCGGAAACATTCACAGTGAAATCTTCTTCTGGCTTCAATACACTTGGCATATTGATTTCAGGTTTTAAGATGGTTGAAGCATCTTCCACCAACAATGGAATCACGCCATACAAACGAATGGGCAAATCGTTTTTAGTTTGTGCATGCGGTTGCAACAAGGAAATATTCACATATATATTAGGCGTCATTTCCTTGGTAAGCTTGATTGCAGCTTTGGTTTCCCCTTTTTTGGTTTCAATCCAATGCGTTGCTAAAACCTCAGTGCCGTTTTCAACACTAATTAACGCTCGACCTTCACTCCCCGAAGGAAAAGTAATAAAGGCTTCTTCGCCAACATTATACTTTTCTTTATCTGCGGAAAAAACCAACATCTTAGCACTTTCGGCATCGCCATCAACAGGGGCTTTCCACCAGTTACGATAAAAATAAGCTACGCGACCTGTGGCGTGACCAGACTCTTTATCAATCACCCGAATTAAATACCGACCGCCTTCATCTTCGGGAATGTTAACAGTAAAATTGGCTTTTCCTTTGCTGTTGGCCGTAACTGTAAATTCTTTAACGGGTTTGTGAACGGTTGCATTTTCATAGCGGGATAAATTATCGTTTCCGCGGTTCCACCACCAGCGCCATTCAATTCTAAATACTTTTACTTCTACTTCGCGGTTTGCACTTGCATTCCCTTGGGCATCGACAGTTGCTACATCAAAAACTGTGTTTTCATCTGTAAAATACGAACCGTATTTATGGGCTTCAGGCGATTGCAGTCCTACAAAATGTGAATACGGTGCAAGGTTTTTGCTAAACACATCGATTGAAAAATCACCACCACCTTCAAAAACCTTGGTTAAAAAAGTGGCTTGCAGCATGCCGGGAGCTTTCCCGCTGATTTCAAAATCCTTTGAGAAAGCCGTACTGCCTTCCGAAGAAAGTTTGGTATCCAACACTGGGATTTCCACTTCATTAAAAGTACGTACGGGATCGTTAAACTGATAATTAGGATATTTTTTAAAAGCTGTAGCAGTTGTTCTAAGCGTGGCGTCCATTTCTACTTTCAAGTTCCGGGCAGGAGCACCGTGTAACCAAGCGGCTGTAGCGGTTCCTTTTACCGATTTGCTGGCATCGAGGATTTCATCGTCAAAATTCAGTTTAATCTTTAGACGATTGGGTTTTACCGTGGCAACTTTTAATGTTTTATTGAATTTTACTCCACCAACAGTTACGGTAGCATTCCAATTACCTGTTGGGGCGGTTTGTTGGGTAGTGATGGGGAAGTGGTAGAAACCATTTTTGCTTAAGGATACTCCCCTGTCACCTTCAAGGGGGGAATTAGCGCGTAAAACCGAACGTTGTACAAGTTTTCCTCGGGCATCGGTAACCTCAATCTTTACAGGATGGTTTTTTGGTAAAGGGTTGGCAACATCGTTCAATACAAAAGTTAAATGAATGCTATCGCCCGGTCGGTGCACACCGCGTTCGGTATACAAAAACCCTTTAATTCCTTTTTGTAATTGTTTTCCGGAAACATCAAACTTACTTAATGATAAGGCATTTCCATCTTCCAGTTTTGCGTAGGCGTAGTCATTTCCTTTTTGGGCAATGGCAAACGCGATGTTTTTTTCACTGTCATATAAGGTCATCCCTTCAGAATCTGTTGTAACAGTTTCAACCAATTGCTGCTGATAGTTATAGAGTTTAATCTTTACGCTACTTTCAGGTTTGGTCGTAAGCAAGTTGTTAGTAATAAAATGATAGGAACGATTGCTACTTTCTTTAACAATTAAGCCTAGATCACTGCCCAACACATTGCTGCTGATTATGCGATCTTGATTATAGTAGGCAGGATGACAGGGGTTATCATTTTCACGCCAGTTATAGGTGTAATCCCGCCAGCGGTAAATTTCGTTGTCCCAATACTGCTCTTCTAGTTCATCTTCGTATGTTTCGTCTGTGCTGGCATAATAATTTTCGTTTTCTGTTTCTTCGGAAGTATTTTCCCCACAATCATAAGTAGTATATTCTTTTTTAAAACTAAGCTCTACACGATAGATAGCACCTGGGTCTGCCTTAAAAAATTCAGAAAGATTTAAAGCATGGGCTTTCCAAGTACCCTTGCTGCCAATCGAATTTTCAGTGAGATTAATAGTCTTTTTTGCGATGCGTCTTCCTACGCGTTTTATATCGTACACATTGTTGCTGTTCAGGTTTGCCGTTTGTAAATATTGAAGGATGTTGTCCTGATAAATTTTTATAATGCGTACATCAACTGCTGAAAGGTTAACCGTTTCAAAGTAATATGGAGTTGAGTTGGCATTAGGCAAAATTGTCCCTTTTGAAATAAGCCGGACAGCGGGTTTTAGTTCTTCAAAAGAAACCAGTTCAGAAAATTCTTTTTTTAAACCAAAGTTTTCTGTGTTTTTAATTCCGTTGAAAATAGTTACTCTGGCATCGCCGGTAATTCGTGTGTTTGGGTAAATATTTAAAACGTTGCCGTTTACTTCAAAACGAAGGCTTTGAATGCTATCAATTGTAACCAGCCCAGCAAAATCCTGATTTTCTTTCAACGGATCAGAAAAATTAATAGAAAGCGAGGTTTGTGGTGAAAGGGTGCTTTCTACATCAACGACTGTAAAATTGTTCTGACCAGGAATTTTGAAGGTGTTTTCACCTTTTGTTTTAGAATCTATCGCATCGCCATTCCAACTTATTTCAATTTCAGAATCGTCTATCTTCCGTTGAATACTATCAATAGTAAAGCTGAAATATTTTGCATACTTCCCTTCCGAAGGCCATTGAAGCTTCAAGTTTTTATTGCCTTGTTGTACCGAAACCAGCTTTTTAGCTTTTTCCAACGTAATAACATCTGATGTTTCTATGCTTCCATTTACATATTGCCATTTTTTGCTGTACGATTGCAGGTTTCCTAAATCGACTTTAAAATTGGGCGTAATGGTTTTAAAACTAAAAGTGTACTCTTTAAAATCTTTTCCTACTTCGTCATAGAGTTTGTTCAGCTTTACGGTGACTGTATATTCGGTATCTGGTTTTAGGTATTTGGTAGGCGTAAAAACCATCGTTCTTCCGTTTTCAACGACGAGTTTTCCTTTGGTTGAAGGTGAAATTTTTAGGTAATCTGTATCAATTTCTTGTGTGAGTTCAAATTGCTCTAAAGGTTGTTGAAGTTCGATACGAATGGGCTCTGCAATGCTTTTATTTCCGTAGGTATTGTATGAAATATAATCTTTAAACTTAAAAAGATTATCGGTTTCTGAATGCTCTTTATCCCCGCAAGCAAGAAGAAAAATGATAGCGAATAGAGCGAACAAACAATGCAGCTTTTTCATAATTGATGGTTTTAGTGTTCTTAAAATTAAAAAGAATGCGAGCTAACAACAAACAAATGTTGCTATTTTAAAGGCATAAAAACCCTTGTTTTCAGGGGATTTCATTTTTTATAAAATGTTGGAAGGGAGCTTTTAATGAAACGGGGAAACGTTTTAGCTTCGTATTTTTAATTTTAACATTTAGCAAGAGTTTAACAATACTTTGCTTAGGACACAAGATAAGGGGATAGCCGGATTATAATTTTATTTAAAGGCTACATATTAAATTCATATTCCCGCTCTACTTTACAAATTCGTACTTTGTACCAAGCATACCATTGTTTTCTACCTAGTTTTTGAGCCATTTGGTGATCTAGGTTTGCTTTCCAGTTTTTAATGGCTTCAATATTTTTCCAATAACTTACGGTTATCCCTATTTCGGATCGAGCACTTTCAATGCCTATATATCCCGGTTGTTGTTTTGCAAGGTTTTCCATGGTTTGAGCCATATCATCATAGCCTTCTATTGTTTCCGTTTGCTGACTGGTAAAGATAACTGCGTAGTAAGATGAACCTTTATTACTCATTGTAAATACCTATTTTTAAATCGCCTTCTGCATTCATATGAGCACGATACATACCAGCGGTATTGAATTCCATAGAAACGTTTCCGTTTTTATCTATGGCAATAATACCTCCGTCGCCACCTAAGTTTGGCAGCTTTTTCTGAATAACCTCTTCCGCAGCTTCCTGTAATGTAATTTCTTTGTATTCCATCATAGCTGAAATATCATGAGCAACCATTCCACGAATAAAATATTCACCCCAACCGGTAGAAGAAACCGCGCACGTAGCATTGTTGGCATAGGTTCCGGCACCAATGATTGGGGCATCTCCAATACGATTCCAGCGTTTGTTGGTCATTCCTCCGGTTGAAGTTCCAGCAGCCAAGTTTCCGTTTTTGTCTAGAGCAGCACAACCTACAGTGCCAAATTTTGAATCTTTAATGAAAGGGTCTTCAGCAAATGAAACTTTAGAGTCGTGATCTAATTCAGCTTTTTCTTTGTCCTTGATTCGCTGTAACGATTGAAACCTTTTTTCGGTGTAGAAATATGAGGGGTCTACAAGCTCAAACCCTTGCTCTTCGGCAAAGCGTTCGGCTCCTTTTCCGCTAAGCATTACGTGTGGTGAATTATTCATAACTGCTAACGCTAAATCTATTGGGTTTTTAATATGGGTTACTCCTGCAACGGCTCCAGCATTTAAGGTAGCGCCATCCATTACCGAAGCATCTAGTTCATTTGTTTCTTCGTGGGTAAATACAGCTCCTTTTCCAGCATTGAATAAAGGAGAGTTTTCCATAACATTGATGGTTTTGGTAACGGCTTCCATAGCAGAGCCACCATTTTTTAAAACTGTATGTCCTACTGTAATAGCTTCTTCTAATTTTTCTTTATATGCGTTTTCAAGCGAATCGCTCATGTTTTTCTTGAGGATGGTTCCGGCTCCTCCATGTATTACAATTCCGAAAGTGGGCGTTTCGTTTTGTTCATTTTTCGTTAATTTATCAGAATTTTCTGACTTTATTTTTTCATTTTTACAGCTGAAAAGCACAAAAAATACGATTAAAAGTGTTAAAGTTTTTTTCATAAGACATTCAGTTTTAAGATATACGAATATAATGGAAATTCTAATGTTTATAGAAGTTGACAGCTTTTTTAACGAAGTTTCAGAATCGTAAAAATAATGTTAATAATCGATTAACCGCACATTAAAATCGATTAAGTGTATTTTTTTGTAAGTTTTTTTCTATATTTGACTCAGCATCATGCCCCAAATTTGATGCCCCCGACTTATGAATCTACTAAAAACTAGCCTACTGGTCATGGTACTATTTTGTACCGTGAGTTCTTGTAGCAAAGACGACACAGCAGTTATTGAAGAGGAAACTGCAGATTATTCAATTGATGTGAACCTTGCCAACGAAACTGATTGGCAAATGGCAAATGAGATTTTAGATCTTGTAAACCAGCACAGGACTTCCCAAGGACTTTCCACACTTAAACGCGATCAACAATATGCTTCTGCTTATGCGGTAGACCATACTTTTTATATGATCGACTTAGAGGAAATCAACCACGATCATTTTGATGTTAGAAAAAAAGGATTAAAAGACAGAGGCGCCAAAATTGTTGGTGAAAATGTAGCTTTTGGATATCCTACAGCCGAGGAAGTTGTTAATGCTTGGTTAAACAGCCCTGGTCACCGTGCGAACATTGAAGGTAATTATACGCACTCTGGGTTTGGTGTAATACAAGCACCTGACGGAAGATATTATTTTACACAACTTTTTTATAAAAAATAGTTCCCACTTTTTTCTTTACAGCTTTTGCCGTATTTTTATGAAAACACTAAAAATACGGCTATGGCTATTAAAAAACCTTTCAATCTTACTAAATGGGTAGAAGAAAACAGGGAACAACTTAAACCACCTGTTGGAAATAAAAACCTTTATAAAGATGCTGGCGATTATATTGTCATGATTGTAGCCGGTCCCAATGCACGTAAAGACTATCACTATAACGAAACAGAAGAGCTTTTTTATCAATTAGAAGGCGAAATTGAAGTTCATGTTCAAGAAGAAGGGAAAAAGAAAACCATGAAACTGGGCCCTGGTGATATGTACTTACATCCTGCAAAAGTACCTCATTCACCAGTTAGACACGAAAATTCTATTGGGTTGGTTGTAGAACGTAAACGTAAAGATCTAGAAGGAAAAGATGGCCTTCTATGGTTTTGTGACAACTGCAACAATAAATTATATGAAGTGTATTTTGAACTGGATGATATAGAGAAAGATTTTCTGAAACACTTCAAGCATTTTTATAACTCAAAAGAACTTCGCACTTGTAATAACTGTGGAACTGTGATGGAAGCAGATGAACGGTTTACAGCAGATTAATAGCTTTTTTTAAAGAGACCCTTATAATTTCAGATTCTAACTACGATTGTGTACCTTCGCGTTCAATTATTTAGCGAACAAAATCTTATTGAAATATGTCAACAGTAGCCACAAGCTTCGGGATAGAAGAAGCATTGAAAGAATTAGGGTTAAACGAAACAAATAACGGAACTTCAACCGGTGCAAGCTGGTTTTCCAGCGGAGAAGAAATAGCTTCTTATTCTCCGGTAGATGGAAAACTGATCGGAAAAGTTTCTGCTACCACAAAAGAAGATTACGAAAAAGTAATTTCTACAGCAACTGAAGGCTTTAAAGAGTGGAGAACCCTTCCTGCGCCTCAACGCGGAGAAATTGTAAGAAAATTTAATGACGAACTTCGTCGCTTAAAAGAACCATTAGGAAAGCTAGTTTCTTATGAAATGGGAAAAAGCTACCAAGAAGGTTTGGGAGAGGTACAGGAAATGATCGATATCTGTGATTTTGCAGTTGGATTGTCTCGCCAGTTACACGGTTTAACCATGCACAGTGAGCGTCCAGGACACAGAATGTATGAGCAATACCATCCTCTTGGAGTAGTTGGTATTATTTCAGCGTTCAACTTCCCTGTAGCTGTTTGGAGCTGGAATACAGCTTTAGCGTGGGTTTGTGGAGATGCTTGTATTTGGAAAGGTTCAGAAAAAACCCCATTAACATCTGTTGCTTGTCAAAATATTGCTGCGCGCGTATTTTCTGAAAACGGCGTACCTGAAGGAATTTCTTGTTTAATTACAGGAGATTATACTGTAGGTGAAATGATGACAAAAGACGAAAGAGTTCCTTTAATTTCTGCTACTGGTTCTACCCGAATGGGGAAAATTGTAGCTAAAGAAGTTGCTGGCCGCTTAGGCAAAACTTTATTAGAGCTTGGTGGAAACAATGCAATCATTGTAACGCCAGATGCAAATATTAAAAATACAGTAATTGGTGCCGTGTTTGGTGCTGTAGGAACATGTGGACAACGTTGTACTTCTACCCGTCGTTTAATTGTGCACGAAGATGTGTATGATAAAGTAAAAAGTGCTGTTGTAGATGCCTACAAGCAAATTAAAATAGGAAACCCATTAGACGAAAACAATCATGTAGGACCTCTTATCGATAAAGATGCTGTGAAAAACTATCAAAGAGCACTTGATAAAGTGGTCGAAGAAGGCGGTACTGTTTTAGTTGAAGGTGGCGTTTTAGAAGGTGAAGGTTACGAAAGCGGATGCTACGTAAAACCAGCCATTGCTGAAGCGGAAAACCACTTTGAGATTGTGCAACACGAAACATTTGCACCCGTACTTTATATTATGAAGTATAAAGGTGATGTATCAAACGCACTTGAATTGCAAAATGGTGTTCGTCAAGGACTTTCTTCAGCTATTATGACCAATAACCTTCGAGAAGCAGAGCGTTTTCTTTCTGTAGAAGGATCAGATTGCGGAATTGCCAACGTAAACATCGGTACTTCTGGTGCAGAAATTGGCGGTGCTTTTGGTGGTGAAAAAGAAACCGGAGGCGGTCGTGAAAGTGGTAGTGATGCATGGAAAGTGTATATGAGAAGACAAACCAACACAATCAACTACACAACTGAATTGCCATTAGCGCAAGGAATCAAGTTTGATTTGTAGTATATAGATTTTAGACCGTTTAGCTGCTTGACCAGCAGCAAAACTGTTAGAACGTAGAGTATAAACTAAAAAACCCGCTGCAATTTGCAACGGGTTTTTTTTAATTTTGATAATAATAAAATCTATACTCTATGCCCTTTCGGCGAAGTAGCTTTTCTTCTTTTTAAACAATTCCATTGTTCTCCACCCACTTAAACTGTGTTTGATCTTGTGGTATGGCAATTCTATTGGCAATACGTTTCATTCTATCTGGAAGCTTCATTAAATAATCTCGGGCTTTTGCAGCTTCATCGGTCAAAGAGTTCAGCTTATCAATTTCCCAATAGCTATTTAATTTTTCCATAATGTCAATATAATCGAAGGTGGTGTAGACACCCAATCGCTGTGCAGCATTTGAAAAGTTTTCAAAAGCGGAAGCAATCCCTTCGCCAGATTCACGTAGAAACTGTGCCGGCATAACGATTTTCTTTTTCATCATATCTTCATAAGCAAGAATCATTTCACTAGCATCATATTCTAAAATGGTCTTTACAAATTCACGATACGCTAAATGGTGGCGCATTTCATCTCCTGAAATAAGCTTACACATTTTAGCCAGCATTTTATTGTCTTTCTTTCTAGCCAATTGTCCTACACGCTTGTGCGAAATATTAGTAGCCAATTCTTGAAAACTAGTGTAAACAAAATTACGGTAGGGATCGCGCCCCGTACCAATGTCAAAACCATCGTTGATAAGGTGGTGGGTAGTGATTTCAATTTCACGCATGTTCACTCTTCCGCAGAGGTATAAATACTTGTTCAGCGTATCTCCGTGTCGGTTTTCTTCCCCGGTCCATTGTCTAATCCATTTAGACCAACCGTCCCTTCCGTGTTGGTCAACGCCTTCCATATCCATTAGCCAGGATTCGTAGGTCGGCAAAGCCTCTTCCGTAACCATATCGCCTACTAAAACCACCCAAAAATCGTATGGTAGTTCTTTAGCTTCTTCCCGCATTTGGGTAAGCTCTTCCATGTAATTCTCACTTTGAAGATTAGGCAATAAATCGGTTGGCTGCCAAATTTCTTCAACCGGAATTAAATAATTTTTTACATAGTCATCTACCGATTTTTCAACCGTTTTCATGACTTCAAGACGTTTATTTTTAAGAATCATTCTTTTTCAATTTTGGATGTTGTGTTTTTTCTGAAGAAAATATCACTTCAACTCTACTTGTAAAGATACAAAGCCATATACTGAAACTATCCCAAAACAGTCTTAATTTCTGCCACTTTCATTTGGGTAGAGTTGCCATACTGGGTCGCTTTGCCAGATTTCTTTTTTGTCTGCGTCTATTACTGAAACAGCACCTTTAAATGCCGCACCAGTATCTACGTTCCAGACATTGGCAAAATTAACGGGTTTTGTGAAACCAACCCGAGTAACTGGTGTGTGGCCAATGTAGATTTCTTTGAATAATTTTAAGCGTTTTGGGTAGTTATCATCTTCTTCTGAAATAGAATTATCGAGCGCACAAACCATCTCCCATAATGTTCTATCCCAATACACCATATTGGGATAATATTCATATTCTGGGCCGTGAAGATTGGTAAATCCGGCGTGTAGATAAAGTCGGTTTTCTTCGTCAACAAAATAGTTTCGTAAGTTTTCGAGGAAGTTAATATGGGCTTCAATTTCCCCTTCGGAAAGGTTCTCGTAATTTTTTTTACTGGACTCGCCACCGTGTTGCAGCCAAGTGGGATTGTTGTCGCCTTTCTTTAGAAAATTATAGAGCAACGCATCGTGATTACCGCGAATAAAAACACATTCATATTTTTCAGAAAAATTGATTAGATATGAAATGGTTTCAGCACTTTCACTCCAACCATCCACATAGTCACCTACAAAAATAAAACGGTCGTCAGGCTTAAACTCCATACTATCAAATACCTGTTTTAATCCTTTAAATCCGCCGTGTATATCGCCTATAACTAATGTTCTCATAAGTTAGAAATATATATAATTACAGCGATTATCAAAAGGATACCAAGTACAAAAAAGAAGATTTTCCAAAATGAATATGGTCTTTTTCCAGATAAGACTCCGGTCTGGCCATTTATAAAAAAGTTGTATCGCTTGCCTTTAAACTTATAAGCACTTACATAAACGGGAAGCAGAATGTGCTTAAAGGTTTCATCGCTTAACTTCATATCGATGGAATGTACTCGTTGCGTATCCCCACCAATATCTCGTCTTGCCCAATTGTCGGCTATATTTCGGGCTTCTTTAGTGGCTCCTAAATGACCGTCTTGCAATGGAATCGTATATTTTTCGGTTACAAATCCTGCTAAAAAACTACTGTTAAAAGGCTGTAGGTCTTTTAAATTCCAATGAGCAACCTTAGAAGGAATAACTCCAGAGCGTTGTTTTGAAGCTTTAATTAGCGTATCATCTACAAACCCTGAAACATTTCCAGAAGCCGGATACCAACGGGTACGCCTTTCTCGTACGGTACGTTTATTTTTTCCACTGCCCACTGTTTTAGTTACATAATAATATTCCCCTCGTTGCCCTGAATAATCAGCATACAATTGAGCATCGAAGGTCCAATATGGAGCGTAAAGCCCTTTGGTAAATTGCGGGTCGATGGCCGCTTTTTTTAAATCGTTAGGGGCAAACCACAGTCCTTTCACCCATTTTTTGAAGATTTGATGTGCTTTTCCTTGGTTTATCTGAAACGGTAGTACTGCTCCTGGTAAAATCCAGGATTCTTTTTTGGCATCTTCAATAATGAGTGGCGAGCCACAATAGACGCAATGTAATGACTTGTAATTTTCCTCAATATGTTGCTCGGCTCCACAGCTTTTGCATTGCAACATGGTAATTTCTTCGCTATGCGATTGACTACCTAGCTTTTCTAAATATGGTTTTAGTTCAAGTTCTTCAAAAGTGGTTTCGGCAGGTTCTATTTCTTGTGCATAACCACAATAGTCACACTTTAAACTTGTCGTGCCTGGCGCATACCGAAGTTCTGCCCCACAATTAACACAGGATTTTTTGAGTTCGGATTTTTGTTGCTTGGGTTGTTGCATTTTCTATTCTGAAAGGGCCGAAGCCCCGAAAACTAATTATTCCGGAATTGGTGGTGGTGTATTTCCACCTAAAAAGGCTTTTAATTCTTCCACCTCTTGAAGTGCAACCCAATTTTGCATGCCTTGTTTCCAAACTAAAGTGTCTTTGTTTACGGTTCGATTAGCAAATAAGGCACGTAATTGCTCAAAACCTACAGGGCCATTTTGTTGTCCGTTGCTTGCGTAAAAATATTGAACCGCTTGTGGCATAGGCGGTGGCATACTCCCTGCTTGTTGTTGCGGTTGTTGCATTTGTTGTTGTCCGCCCATCTGTGGGGCCATCATACCGCCCATTTGTTGTGCGAGTACAAAGCCCATACCCATTCCCATACCGGCACCGGCCGTTCCACCTTCGTTAGCAGCGGCTGCTTCAATGGCTTTAGCAGTTTTGAATTTGGTCAGTTTATCTAAATCCAGTTTATCGATACGGCTGTACTCGAAAATCTCTTTTTTCAAGTCTTCTGGCATGGACACGTTTTCGATAAAGAATTTTTCCAGACCAATCCCCACGCTATCAAATTCAGGCTCCATTACTTCTTTACACGTTTCAGAAAGTTCGGTGGTGTTGGCAGCGTATAATTCGATAGGCAAATTGGCCTCGCCCACAGTATCGGTAAAACGAGTGGCGATGAGGCTTTTAAGGTGTTCGTTTATTTCAAAATTGGTGAAGTTATTATCGGTACCTACTATATCAACTATAAATTTTCCGGGATCGTTAATTCTAAAAGCGTATGTTCCAAAGGCACGAATTTCAACCAAACCAAATCGATCATCATTTAATGTAATTGGGTTTTTGGTTCCCCATTTTTCATCGGTAAATAAATGAGTGTTTACAAAATACACTTCGGCTTTAAAGGGGCTGTCAAAACCATACTTCCATCCTTTTAGAGTAGTTAAAATGGGCAGGTTCTTGGTGTTTAGCGTGTAGGTTCCGGGTTCAAAAACATCGGCCAGTTGTCCTTCGTTTATAAAAACAGCAGTTTGCCCTTCACGTACAATGAGCTTGGCATTATTCTTTATTTCGTTTTGGTAGCGTTCAAAACGATGACAGATAGTGTCATCTGTATAGTCTAACCATTCAATTATATCTATAAATTCGTGGCTCAGTTTTTCCTTGATTTTGTCGAATATGCCCATTTTTATTTGGTTTTAATGATTGAACATTAAAGATATAAAATTTAGTTTAATGCAATGTTAATTATACCGCACCTTCCTTAATATTCGAACCGTTTCCTTGTACGCTTCATATACCTTCCCGTTTGTTTCTTTTAAATATGGTTTAGCTTCCAACAGCTTTTCTTTAGCTTCCGAAAAATCGTTTAAATAACAGATTAAATATGTTTCTGGAAGGTTTTGTAGGTCTTTTTCTTCGGAAGGGGTAAGGCGGGCATTCTTTTTCAGTTTTTTTACCAATGCATTATTGGCATTGTAAATATGGTGCAACGTTTTTTTGTTAAAACGTGGCGGCTCAAATATCATTTTGGAGTCGATTTTGTAGGATCCATTTTCTTGAAAAGTAATCACCACTTCTTCTAGCGGGTAATGTTCTTGGCGGTTGTTCAGCCCTAAACTTACATATTCTATTGTTTTAAAATGATTATCGGTTACTTCGATGGTAACCTCGTCTAAAGCAGAATAAAATAATCGTACTTGTTCGTTAATTAATTCAATATCTACCCGAGAATAATAGGTGTCTTTTTTAACTTGTTTGGTATTTCCGGCCCAGCAAACCACAAATTGTTCTTTAAAAACTTTGTAGTGTGATTCGAGCTCATCGTGACGGTTGTTCATAAAATCGATTACGCCATCCAAAGTGTGCTCAATGTTATTTTTCGCTTTGTTTTCAATGGACTTTACAATTTCAGAATTCACATCTTTTATTTCGATATCAAAATCCTTAGGCATGGAAATACTTCCGTCTCGAAGAAAAATGCTGCCGCCCCAATATTTCCAAATGTTTTTACGAAGCGAAGTGATTTCCCCTGTTGGGCGAATGGTTACTAATCCCACTACTTTATCCGGCGGTAAATGTGGAAACATCACATTTTCATAACTGATTAACGGCGCATTGGTCAAATAGGCGTTTACTAAATTTTGAAGCTTGCTATCGTCGAAAAAATCAACGCCTCGTATTTCGTTTGCTTCATCTTCCACACCTACTACGATAAACGAGTTGTTTTTTGGGTTGCTGTTGCTCAGCGCACAAATGTGTTTTAAAAACTTGGCTTTTCCTTCTTTACTGCCCAGATCAATCTTTCGCTTTTTATCATAGAAACTGCTCTCGTCGTTATGGGCGAGTAAGTTTTTGATAAGAAGTCGTTTGTTAATCATTTCAATTTTCCGCAGTAGCGAAGATTTTATTTTTTATTGAGAACGGTACTCGACGATTGGTCTAAGCACATCACGGTTAAATCGGCTATATTTACATGTGGCGGTCGGGTTACAGCAAACCAAATTATGTCTGCAATATCTTCCGGTTGCAAAGGCGTGTAACCTTGATAGACTTTATCGGCTTTCTCGGTGTCACCTTTATAACGCACTTCGCTAAACTCGGTTTCGACCAACCCGGGATTAATAGCACCAATTTTTATGCCTTTTCCGTTTAGGTCTAATCGCATACCTTCATTAATAGCATCGACAGCATGTTTGCTAGCACAATATACATTTCCAGTTGGATAAACTTCTTTTCCTGCGGTAGAGCCAATATTGATAATATGTCCAGATTTTCGCTCAATCATCTGCGGAAGGATGGCTTTGGTAACGTATAGCAATCCTTTTACATTAATATCAATCATTGCATCCCAATCGTCTGTGTTTCCTTCATCAATTGGGTCTTTTCCGTGGGCATTTCCGGCATTGTTTATTAAAATATCGATTTTTGAAAATGCTTCAGGTAGGTTTTGAAGTTGTTCAAAAACACTTTTTTTATCACGTACATCAAAGTTTAAGGTGTGTACTTTCGTGATTTCTGAAAGCTCTTTTTGAAGTGCATCGAGTCGTTCTTGCCTTCTTCCGCAGAGAATGACATGCAATCCGTTATTAGCAAAATTTTTAGCGATAGCGCGTCCAATCCCTGAAGTAGCACCAGTTATTAAAGCAGTTTTATTCATAAAATATAAAGTTTTCTAAAGATAGTAGGTGTTACCGTTTTTACCGTTAAATAGAGTTAAAGGGAAAGTTAATCAATGTTAAGTACATTTTACTTTTTTTAATTCATAAATATATTGTGTGCACACAAACCTAAAATTAATAATAACATGAAAACTTTTTTAAAATTTATATGCATAGCCATTCTTACTGTGGGATTTGTATCCTGTAGTGATGATGATTCTTCAGGGACAAATTCTGATGAAACAGCGAGAGTCTCTATTGAATTGACAGATGCTCCCGGGGATTATGAAGCAGTATTTATAGATGTGGAAGATGTAGTAATAAAATACAATGGTGAAGAAGACGAAGTATTTATTAATGATGTAGATGCAGGGATTTACAATTTATTGGAACTTACTGGCGGTGTTTCAGTTGTATTGGTAGATGATGAATTACCGACAGGTTCTATTAGTCAAATTCGATTAGTCCTTGGTGATGATAATACAGTAGTAGTTGATGGCGAAACGTTTCCGCTTCAAACACCAAGTGCTCAACAATCTGGGTTAAAAATTCAGGTGAATGAGACCCTTGAAGGAGGAATTTTTTATGAATTTATGTTAGACTTTAATGTTGAAGAGTCTATTGTAGAACAGGGTAACGGAGATTATTTGCTAAAACCGGTTATTAGGGCTACAACAGTAGCCGAAACAGGTGCTATTTCTGGCTCTGTAATTCCAGTTACCGATACTCCTTTTTTAGTTACAACAACAACCGGTGATGGGGAAGAAATTTCGGCTTATACAGATGCGCAAGGTAAGTTTGTGCTTCAAGGTGTTCCAGAAGGTAACTATAACTTAAAGTTTGAAGCAGATCCTGATTTAAACTTTCCCCCTGTTATAATTGATAATGTCATTGTTGAAGTAGGTGAAATTACAACTGTGGGAGAAATAAATTTAGAATTATAATCTAATTTTAATAGAAAGGAAAAAGGAGGTTTAAAAATCCTCCTTTTTTTCGTTAACCACACGTTAAAGCGCCCGTTAATCAATGTTAATTCTTCCGAAAGAGCTGTTATAACTAGCTATATTAGTAGTACGCAAAAACCAATTGACTATGAAATCTTACATAAAAACAAGTCTACTAATTACTGTTACAGCCTTATTTATTAGCTGTAGTAGTAACAACAATATATTTGGCGGAAATAATAATACTTCAAATGAAGGTTCTGCCAATAAAACTGAAGTTGCTAACGAAGAAACCGAAACTACAAAAACAGATGGTGCTATTATGGGAAGTGTAATTGCCCCCAATTCTGACGTATCAATTGTGGCGACAAATTCTGAAGAAAAAATTACAGGAACCACAAACGACGTTGGCGAATTTTTCATAACCGGTTTCTCAGAAGGAACATATACAGTAAAAATTGAAACAGATGAAGCTGAAACACCCGAACAAACTTTTGAAAACGTTAAGGTGAAAATTGGTGAAGTAACCGCTTTGGGTACTGTCACAGTTGCTTCCAACTAATTATAGCTATAAAAGAAAAGTTTAACAGCACTGTAACTTTACTTTAAGAAACAGTGCTTTTTTTGTATCGTCTATTAAGATAATTTTTTTAACCCTTTATTAACAGCCTTTTTAGCAATAAATATACAATTTGCGAGACTGTATATAGAAACGTTTACTATTTGAAATTTTAAAGTATGGATCAAACAGATACTGCCTTGGATATTGGCGCATTAAACGAAAAAATTGAAAAGGAAAGTGCATTTGTAAACATCCTTTCCATGGAAATGAACAAAGTGATTGTAGGCCAAAAACATATGGTCGAACGGTTGCTTATTGGTCTTTTAGGCCAAGGACACATTCTTCTTGAAGGTGTACCGGGTTTAGCAAAAACATTGGCCATTAATACGCTTTCAAAAGCGGTTCACGGTACCTTTAGCCGAATACAATTTACACCAGATTTACTTCCTGCCGATGTTGTTGGTACGATGATCTACAACATGAAGGTGAATGATTTTAGCATTAAAAAGGGTCCAATTTTTGCCAACTTTGTATTGGCAGATGAAATTAACAGGGCACCGGCTAAAGTACAATCTGCTCTTTTAGAAGCGATGCAAGAAAAGCAGGTGACCATTGGAGAAGAAACTTTTATCTTAGATAAACCATTTTTGGTAATGGCGACCCAAAACCCAATTGAGCAGGAAGGAACATATCCGTTACCTGAAGCGCAGGTTGACCGTTTTATGCTGAAAACAGTTATAAATTACCCTAAGATTGCTGAAGAGCAACTCATTATCCGTCAAAACTTAAAAGGCGCTTTTGAGAAAGTAAACCCGGTTGTTTCTATCGAACAAATTTTACGTGCACAGCAAGCCGTTCGTGAAGTTTATATGGACGAAAAAATAGAACAATATATTCTAGATATCATCTTTGCTACCCGTAATCCTGAAAATTATAAGCTGGACGATTTAAAACATCTTATTGGCTTCGGTGCTTCCCCGCGTGGAAGTATCAACTTGGCGATCGCTTCAAAATGTTATGCGTTTATCAAGCAGAGAGGTTACGTAATTCCAGAAGATGTTCGCGCAGTGGTTCACGATGTGTTGCGTCACCGTATCGGGATTACTTATGAAGCCGAAGCAGAAAATATTACTTCAGAAGATATCATTAATAAAATTGTAAATGTAATCGAGGTACCATAAAAACAGTACGCAGTAAGCAGTGGTCAGTATGCAGTTTTGTTGTCTGACTACTGTTTTTTACTGCCCCACTACTTATTGAATATTGACTACTGGAATAATGGATACAAAAGAACTTCTTAAAAAAGTACGAAAAATCGAAATCAAAACGCGTCGGTTAAGCGACCACGTTTTTGGTGGCGAATATCATAGTACGTTTAAAGGTCGCGGGATGACCTTTAGCGAAGTGCGTCAATATCAGTTTGGAGATGATGTACGAAGTATCGATTGGAATGTAACCGCTCGATACAATGAGCCTTTTGTAAAAGTTTTTGAAGAAGAACGCGAGCTTACTTTAATGCTTGTTGCAGATATTAGTGGCTCTGAATTCTTCGGAACAGACTCTCAGTTTAAAAACGAAATTATTACTGAAATAGCAGCAACGCTTGCTTTTTCGGCACTTCAGAATAATGATAAAATAGGATTGATTCTTTTTTCAGAAGAAATAGAGCTTTTTATTCCGCCGAAAAAAGGAAAATCACACGTATTGCGTTTGATTCGGGAATTGCTTGAATTCCAACCAAAAAGTGAAAAAACCGATTTATCGCAAGCTTTAAAATATTTAACCAACGTAATGAAAAAGAAAGCCATCGTTTTTGTGCTTTCAGATTTTATTACAGACAATTATAAAGATACACTGCGGATTGTAGCCAGAAAACATGACGTAACAGGAATTCGAGTGTATGATAAACGCGAAGAGGAAATCCCGAATTTAGGAATGGTGCAAATGCAAGATTCTGAAACAGGTGAACTTATGTTGGTAAATACCAATTCAAAATCCGTCCGAACGAATTATAATAAGTATTACAGAGAACGTGTGGATTATTTTCAAGAATCATTTACTAAAAGTGGTGCCGGAGCATTAAGTTGCCGTGTGGATGAAAGCTACGTAAAAAAATTACTGGGTTATTTTAAACACAGAGCATAAATTATAATGAAAGAAAGTACAATACATACTATTTTTTTACCCATAAAACAGCGACAATTTTTAGTCACTGTTCTTTTTTCATTTTTCTCTTTTGTAAGTTTTTCTCAAGTAACATCTTCAGTCGACTCTACTTCCATTAAAATTGGGGAAGAGATTGTTTATAGTATTCAAGTGGAAGCAGATTCAACCGATTTGGTGGTTTTCCCCGAAGGACAAACTTTCACACCTCTAGAGGTAATCGAATCCTATAAAATCGATACCACTTTTGAACAGGCTAAATATCGATTGATTAAAAAATACGGTCTTACACAGTTCGATTCAGGGCGTTATACCATTCCGCAACAACAAGTGATTATTAACGATAAGCGATTTGGAACTGATTCTGTTTCAGTCGAAGTTCGTGATGTTGCCGTCGATACGACCAAACAGAAGATGTTTGATATAAAACCTGCCATAGAGGTTGATGAGCCACCTTTAGATCTTAAAACATTATTGTTTTGGCTTATTCCGATCGTTATCATTTTAGCGATTGTGGGTTATATTTTATTCCGAAGAAAAAAATTAAAAGATGCCAGAGAAGAACAGTTGCCACCCTATGAAGAAGCAATTACAGCCTTGCATACACTCGATAGCTCTAACTATTTAAAGGAAAATAAACCGAAGGAATACTATTCACATTTAACCGAAATTGTAAAAAGGTATTTAGATAGAGAAGTAGATGAAACCGCTTTGGAAAGTACTTCAGATGAATTAATTACTCGTTTACAGTTGCATAAAGATTCAGGTAATTTTGAATTCAGTAATGAAACCATCCGAAGACTCGATGCTATTTTAAAACGAGCCGATTTGGTAAAATTTGCTAAAATGTACCAAGCTGAAGGGCAAGCTTCTACCGACCGTAAAACCATTGAAGAAATAATAAACGAGACCAAAGAGGTAATCCCAGAACCAACCGAAGAAGAATTACAAGAAAATGCCGAATACCAAGAGGCACAACGTAAAAAGCGTGTTCGTAAAAAATGGGCCTATGGTGCTTTGGGTCTATTGGTGGTTGCTCTTATTGCCGGTGCTGTTTATGGAGGTGTAAAAGGATTTGACAACCTTAAAGACTTTGTAATTGGTAACGAAATACGGGAGTTGGCTGAAAACCGGTGGATAAAGAGTGAATATGGAGATCCGGCTATCATCATAGAAACCCCAGAAGTTTTAGTTCGAACCGATATTGAAATACCTGAATCAGAAAGCATACGAGTTGCCAATGCAAGCGTATTTACGGAAGGCGAAATTACCGATCCGTTGTACGTTTGGTTAAATACGATGATGCTTAAGCAATCCACCCAAGGACAACAAAAAGGACAAGCAAGTGCCGATTTAGAAGCATTAATGGACGAAGCTTTGACAAACCTTGAGAAAAGAGGTGCTAAAAATATGCTCGTAAAGCGTGAAAGCTTTGAAACCCAAAAAGGAATCACTGGATTAAAAGCATATGGTAAATTTAATGTGCAGGTGTCCGATGATAAAGTATTGAAAAAAGCCAGTAACTATGAGTTATTATTATTTGCCCAAAAAGGCGGAATACAGCAAGTTTTAGTGGTATATCAAGAAGACGATGGTCGTTTTGCTGAAGATGTAAAAGACAGAATCATTAATTCCGTAGAACTTGAAATTTCAGAAAAATAATGTTTGAAAATTTTGAATTTGTAAACCCTATTTTTTTCTGGTTGCTACTAGTACTTCCAGTGCTGTTGCTATGGTATCTATGGAAACGAAATAAACAAAATGCTACCTTAAAAATTTCAAGTGTAAAAGGATTTAAAACTGGAAAAAATTGGTTAGCAAGACTGAAACCTTTATTGTTTGCCTTACGCTTATTGGCCTTGGCAGCTATAATAGTTGCTTTAGCACGTCCTAGAACCGTGGACGAATCTACCCGTGTTAAAAAAACAAAAGGAATAGATATTGTTATGGCAATGGATGTTTCAGCAAGTATGTTGGCACGCGATTTAAAACCGAATCGATTAGAAGCATTAAAGTCTGTGGCGGCCCGTTTTATACAAGCGCGGCCTAACGATCGTATTGGTTTGGTAGAATATGCTGGTGAAAGTTTTACAAAAACACCTTTAACCAGTGACAAAACAGTTGTATTGTCATCCTTGAAAGATATGAAATACAACACCGTCATTGAAGGTGGAACCGCAATAGGGATGGGATTGGGCACAGCTGTTAACCGGTTAAAAGATAGCCGTGCAAAAAGTAAGGTGATTATTTTATTGACCGATGGTGTAAACAACAGCGGCTTTATAGATCCAAAAATAGCGAGTGAATTAGCGGCTGAGTTTGGTATTAAAGTATATACTATAGGTCTGGGAAGTAATGGATTGGCTATGTCGCCCATTGGTTTGCGTACCGATGGCAGTTTTCAATACGGAAATATTCAAGTTGAAATTGATGAAGAATTATTGAAAGGAATAGCCCAAACCACCGGAGGACAATATTTTAGAGCAACGAGTACCACAAAGTTGAATGAAATTTATGATGAAATAAACAAACTCGAAAAAACAGATATAGAAGAATTTAAATACACCAATTACGAAGAAATGTTTCGCCCCCTAGTATTTTTAGCATTAGGATTATTATTGATAGAACTATTGCTTCGTTATACAGTGTTTAGAAGTTTTATTTAAAAATTAAAAGATTCCTACCTGCGTAGGATATGAATATGTACCAATTAGAACAACCCATATATTTTTACGTATTGTTTGCTATTCCGGCAGTGGTCGTACTATTTCTATTGGTATTGGCTTGGAAAAAACATACCCAAAAGAAATTTGCAGACAAACAACTATTGAAGAAATTGAGTCCCAATCAATCGGTTTTTAAATCAACTTTAAAAGTATTGGTCATTTGTTTAGCAATTGCATGTATAAGTATTGCAATGGTGAATCCTAAAATAGGTACGAAGCTAGAAACGGTAAAGCGTGAAGGAGTAGATGTGGTGTTTGCTTTAGATGTTTCAAAAAGTATGCTGGCCGAAGATATAGCCCCTAACCGATTGGAGAAATCAAAACAATTGGTTGCACAGATTATTAACAGCTTAGCCGGCGATCGCATTGGTATTATTGGTTATGCCGGTAGTGCTTTTCCGCAAGTACCTATAACAACTGACTTTTCTTCGGCTAAGTTGTTTTTAAACGGCATGAGTACCGATATGGTTTCATCACAAGGGACAGCAATTAACGAAGCTATCCAAATGGCGAAAACTTATTACAATGATGAGGAACAAACCAACAGAGTGTTGTTTATTATTTCAGATGGGGAAGACCATGAAGGGAATGTAGCGGCAATTGCTGAAGAAGCCGCCAACGAAGGCATAAAAATTTATACTATTGGTGTGGGTACGGTACAAGGTGGTCCTATCCCGATAAAACGAAATGGTATTCTTCAGTATTACAAGCGTGACCAAAACAATGAGCAAGTAATTACCCGTTTGGGCGAAGAAACCTTAAAACAAATAGCCGAAGAGGCAAATGGCGAATATATTGACGGTAGCAATACCAAAGAAGTAGTTGACACTGTGACAGCTATCTTGAATGGAATGGACAAAAAGGAGTTTGAAGCCAAGCAATTCACCGATTTTAAAGATCAATTTCAATGGTTTTTAGGTGGGGCATTATTTTTGTTGGTATTAGATGTGTTATTATTAGATCGAAAAACAGCTTGGGTAAAAAGACTCAACTTATTTAATGAAGGAGACAAATAATATGAAAACGAATATTTCTGAAATAAAAGCATATACTAAGCTACTATTTTTAGTGGTTCTAATTATTGGTGTTTCTTCTGAAGCGATTTCTCAAACTTCAAATAACGAACAATCAAAACTTCAGAAAAAGGAAATACGACAATCTAAGGAGTTGATGAGCAATGCAAGTTTAGAATTGCAAGACGAAAACTTTCCAATTGCCGAAGCCGATTACCGTAAAGCCATCTCATTAAATCCAGGAAGTGAAATTCCGAAGTATAATTTAGGTAATGCTTACTATAACAAAAATAAAGGTAGTGAAGCTATGTTGCGGTATAAACAAGCAGCCTCGGTAGCTACTTCAAAAGCTGAAAAACATAAAGCATTTCATAATTTGGGGAATGTATTTATGAACCAAAAAAAATATCAAGACGCTGTTGAGGCATATAAAAATGCACTTCGAAATAATCCAACAGACGATGAAACCCGTTATAATTTAGCTTTGGCAAAAGAAATGTTAGAGAAAAATCCACCACAAGGTGATGGAGGCGATGATGATAAAAACAACAAAAACGAAGACAATAAAGATCAAAAAGATAATAAGGATCAACAAAACCAAGACAATAAAAGCGAAGAAGGCGATAAAGGGGACGAAAAAGAAGAAAATGATGAAGGTGACAAGCAGAATGATAAAAAAGAAGGTGATGATAAAGAAGATAAAGGAAAACCTGACGAACCTAAAGATAAGGACCAAGGCAAGGGCGATAAGCCCCAGCAAGAACAAAAACAGCCTGTTCCTGGTCAATTGTCACCACAACAAGTAAAAAGCTTGTTAGAGGCAATGAACAATGAAGAAAAGAAAGTTCAGGATAAAATGAATGCCGAAAAGCAAAAAGGCGCTAAAATAAAGTCGGATAAAGATTGGTAGATGATGAAACTGAAATACATTCTTTACATACTACTTTTTACGCTGTGCAGTAATGCAACGTATGCGCAGGTTACTTTCGATGCCAAAGTAAGCAAAAAGCGGCTTGGTATAAACGAACGATTGCGTGTAGATTTTGAAATGAACCAAGACGGCGACAATTTCAATCCGCCAGATTTTAATGGCTTCCGTGTGGTGGGTGGGCCCAATCAAGCGATTAGCAATTCTTATATCAACGGAAAACGTAGTTACAGTAAAACGTACTCGTATTTTTTGTCACCTCAATCACAAGGGAAGTTTACTATTGGACAAGCAACCATTGAAATTGAAGGTGAAATTTATAAAAGTTTGCCTATTCAAGTTCAAGTTACGGCTGCTGTTTCACAACCACAAGATGGTAACAATGCCGATTATGTAGCCAGCGAAAAAGTTCATTTGGTCGCTGAGGTTTCCAATAACAGCCCCTATTTAAACGAAGCGATTAGCGTTGTTTACAAGCTCTACGTTTCGCACGATGTTAGTATTACCAGTAGTTGGCGTGAAATTGATACGCCGAAATTTGCTGATTTCTGGAGTCAGAATATTGACAACCAAGGAAATTTTAAAGTTTATGAAGGTAAATATCAAGGTGAAGACTATCGTTATGTGGTATTAAGAACCACTGTATTATACCCTCAAAAAACCGGTGAGTTAGAGATAGAGCCGCTTACGTTAGATGTTCCAATCGATGTACCTACCAACCGTCGTGATTTCTTCGGAAGGAGAGTTACCACGCGAGTTAATAAAACCATTTCGGCCGGGAAAAGGAATATCAACGTAAAACCATTACCTGCACAAGGGAAACCTGATGATTTTGCAGGAGCGGTAGGAAACTTTGATTTTGATGTTTCAGTAAATAAAAACGCTTTAGATGCAAACGAATCGTTAGAGTTAACGACAACTATTTCAGGAAACGGAAACCTAAAGTTGTTTGAATTACCTAGTGTAACTTTACCTAGTTCATTAGAAGTGTACGAGCCAGAACGTTCAGAAAAAGTGCGTACTACCCGAAGCGGGATGAATGGTTCAGTAACCGAAAAATATACGGTTGTTCCTCAATTTAAAGGGAATTACCCAATTAGGCCACTTACGTTTTCATACTTCGACCCGAAGACTGAAACCTATAAAACACTTTCTTCAGATGAAATAGTAATCAATGTAGAAAGCGGTCCGGTTACAGCTTCTACAGACGATGAAACTTCAGAAAAACAACAAGTGGTATTAGATAAAGACCAATTTAAATACATCAAGCTGGACACCGATTTACAACCTATCGCTAGTGAAAATTTCTTTAAATCGAAGCTCTTTTGGTCATTGCTTGGCGGTCCGTTGTTGTTAATCCCAATATTTATTTTAGCTGGAAGAAAACGACAACAACGATTGGCCGATGTGCAAGGAAATCGCTTACGCAGGGCAAATAAACTTGCTAAAAAATACTTGAGCGAAGCTAAAAAGCAGATGAGCAATAAAGCTGTTTTCTATGAATCTTTAGAAAGAGCTTTACACAATTACTTAAGAGCAAAATTGAACATCGAAACGTCAGATTTCAGTAAAGAACGCATTGCGACGCTTCTTTCAGAAAGAAGTGTTGAGCCACAAACCGTTACTGAGTTTATAACCTTGTTAAAAAGTTGTGAGTTTGCACGTTATACCCCAACCTCGACAGTAACTATTAAAGAAGATTATAACAAAGCTGTTTCGGTTATTGCGAATATTGACAAACAAATTCAATATCCCGAATCATGAAAAAGCTATTGATACTTGGTATGCTGTTGGTTTCGGTTTTGGGTGTTGCCCAAAATGAAGCCTTGTTTGAGCAGGGAAAAGAAAATTATAAAAACGCTAAATTTAGCGAAGCGGTTACCAATTGGAAAAAAATATTGGATAACGGCCAACAATCTGCCGAGTTGTATTTTAATCTTGGAAATGCACATTATAAGCTGAATAATATTGGGCCAAGTATTTATTATTATGAAAAAGCATTACAACTGCAACCCAATGATGATGATATAAAAACAAACCTCGCTTTTGCCGAAAATGCACGTATAGATGTAATCGAGCCATTGCCCAAGACTGTTTTTTCAAGATGGTACAAAAGTATTTCAGGAATATTCACATATAATGGTTGGGCTATTGTTTCGATAATAGGGGTAGCCTTATTTGTATTGCTCTTTTTATTGTATTGGTTTTCTATTTCGGAAACAAAAAAACGAATTTACTTTACTACCTCTATACTTTCGGCAGTAGTATGCTTGGTTGCTTTGGTTATGGCTTTTAAAACGTATTCAGACTTCAACAAAAACCAACCGGCAATAATTTTTGCAGAAAGCACTGAGGTTAAAAGTGAGCCCAATATGGGTAGCGAATCTGCTTTTGAGCTTCACGAGGGTACAAAAGTACAGATTATTGGGAGCGACCAAAACTGGGTTCGAATTGAACTAGCAGACGGAAAAGACGGCTGGATGCCTGTTAATGACCTAAAGCAGCTTTAGATTTAATAAATAGTTAACAGGAAATTACCTCTAAAATACTATTTTTGTATTTCTTGAAAAACAACGCGTATTGAGGTTAAAGAGTATTTTCTTTTTATTAATCTTTTCGTCTTTTCTATTAATGCCCGTAGTGGTGTCTATAGTGGATATTGACGTGGATATGACTTCCTATTTTTCGATGAACGAAGAAGAAAATACCGACGGTTTTAAAGTTGGCCCAAAGCAAAACAACGCTCCAGAAAAAAACTTAATTCTAGATTTTTCATTAATAACTGAGTTGAAACAAAGAATCTTGTTTCCATATTTAAAAACATGGAAACCAGTTTATCATGAAACCCTTTTGCCACCTCCTGAACGGGTTTTGTCCTAACAAATCACATTAATTTTTAAAAACACTTTTCTATCTATTTTTGATAGATACAGTATAATGCTATAGTTCGTAGCTTTATACATTACTATAATTATTTAAAATTTCAAATAAAATGAAAGCACATACAAAAGAAACACAAGCAAACTTAACTCCTAACAAATCATTAGAACTTTTAAAAGAAGGAAATAAGCGTTTTATGAACAATTCTAAAGCAGACAGAGATCTATTAGAACAAGTTAAAGATACTCAAGGGGGTCAATATCCTTATGCAGTAATTTTAAGTTGTATAGACTCTCGTGTTCCAGCTGAAATAGTATTCGACCAAGGAATTGGCGATGTATTTAGTGCACGTGTGGCAGGAAACATTGTTGATGAAGATATTTTAGGAAGTATTGAGTACGGCTGTAAAGTAGCTGGTTCAAAATTAGTTGTGGTACTGGGCCATACTTCTTGTGGAGCTGTTAAAGGAGCGTGTGATAACGTTGAGTTAGGAAACATAACTAGTTTGGTTTCTAAAATAAAACCAGCTGTTGCAGCTGTAGAAGAGCCAAAAGATGCTTCACAAAGAACCTCAAGCAACACTGCTTTTGTAAATGAAGTGTCAAAAACCAACGTACACCATACCTTAGAAAACATGCGCAAACAAAGCCCACTTTTAACAGAAATGGAAAAAAATGGGGAAATAAAAATTGTTGGTGCTATGTATAATGTAAGTACAGGTGAAGTATCATTTTACAACTAAAAAAATAAACTATGTTTAAAGGAATATTTACAAATTTTAAAGGCAATCTCTTTGGTGGTATAACCGCAGGGATTGTGGCGTTACCTCTGGCACTTGCCTTTGGTGTTCAGTCAGGTTTAGGTCCTGACGCCGGATTGTACGGTGCCATCATGATCTGTTTTTTTGCTTCCCTTTTTGGAGGTACTAACACGCAGATTTCGGGACCAACTGCGCCTATGACAGCTGTTTCCATGGTAGTTATTGCAGGTATTGTAACTGCAAATAATGGAAGTGTAGAACAAGCTCTGCCATACATTTTATTAGTTTTCTTATTGGCTGGATTGTTCCAGGTTGTTATGGGGGTCGTGGGTATTGGTAAATACATTCGCTATATACCGTATCCCGTTGTTTCTGGTTTTATGACCGCTATTGGGGTTATTATATTAATAACGCAAATATTACCCATGTTAGGTTATTATACTGAAGACGATACCGAATTTATAACTGAATTTAAGCCTCAAGCTGAGGAAGTCTTGTTGGATAAAATCTTAAAAGATGAAGCCGGAGAAGGCATTTTAGTGTTAGAAGACTTCAAAGAAACGGTAAACAGAGCTGAAGAAATAACTGAATCTGAAATTACTAAAGAAGCGACCACATTAGCTAAATCTGAGAGTTCAGGAGTTTTAGGGGCTATAAAGTCACTTCCTAGAGCACTCAGTAGTATAAGTTGGCTGGAATTTGCTTTGGCGGCATTGACCATTTTTATTATTTATGGCTTTAAACGTATAACAACGGTCGTGCCGAGTACTTTGGTGGCACTGTTGGTTGTTTCGGCAGGAGCTTATTTCTTAAATCTTGAATATCGTCCTATTGAGCAGATACCAGGTGGTTTTCCAATACCTAACCTTGATATGTTCGCAAGTTTCAGTATAGGAAAAATTTCCCCCTATGTGTTCAGTGCAATAACATTGGCGTTTTTAGGGGCAATCGACTCGCTATTAACCTCTGTTGTGGCAGATAACATGACTAAGACTAAGCACAAACCCAATAAAGAGTTGGTTGGACAAGGTATTGGTAATAGTGTTGCTGCTATTTTTGGTGGTATTCCAGGTGCGGGAGCAACCATTCGTACCGTTGTAAATATTAAGTCTGGGGGTACAACACGACTTTCAGGTATGATTGCTGCAATATTGCTTTTAGTGATATTATTAGCATTAGGGCCGGTTGCATCACAAATTCCGGCAGCTGTATTGGCGGGTATATTAATTACCGTTGGTATAGGTGTAATGGATTATAAAGGATTGAAAGCAATCCCTAAGATGCAGAAAAGTGAAATTGCTGTGATGATGGTAGTTTTAATACTATCTGTATTTTGGAATTTAGTATATGCAGTAGGTATTGGCCTTATTTTGGCTTCCATAATTTTTATGAAGAAAATGGGAGACCTTACGGCCGATCAATCGAAAGTAGTACAGTTAGACAACGCAGACGAGTTAGCTTTACCTTGGAAAGATGAGATAGAATTTCCAAATAAATTTCGTGAAGAGGTATTTATCAAAAGACTGGAAGGACCATTGTTTTTTGGTTATACGTCAGACTTCCAACTTTTATCAGAGCAAATTCCAAATACAGCTAAACATGTTGTAATCCGTATGGGGAAAGTGCCATATATGGATCAATCTGGTTTATATGCTATGGAAGAGGTATTACTGGAACTACGTAGAAAGAAAATCAAAATCATTTTCGAGCAATTGCAAATGCAACCGCGTATTATGATGGAGAATATCGATATTATTCCAGACTTAGTACCTAAGGATCGAATTTTCGATGACTTTAAAGAAACGATAGTCTACATTAAAAATAATGTAGAAGATGAAGTTTAATTTTCAAAAGCCTCGCGAAAGCGGGGCTTTTTTATGATTGCTGTATAAGCGTATCAGATTCTTTTTCTTTTATTTCAGGTTCTGGGTCAATACGTTCTTCTTCATTTCTGAAATCGTCCACTTCCCTTAAAATATGAGGAAGCACTAAAGGTGCTAAAGATGCTACTGGAGGGTATAAAATAGATTCACTGCGTTGTTCTTCTGAAACAATGGTATAGCTTTCCGAAGCATTTACAAACATAAAGATTACACTCACTATAAAAGCATATTTCAACACACTAAAAACAGCTCCCAAAAGTTTGTTTACAACTCCTAAAGCAGCAAAATCGGCCACTTTGGTCAATAGCTTCCCGGCAAGCGAAATAACAAAAACAATGATTAAAAATGTAACAGCAAAAGCTGCTAAATTGGTGGTTTGTGTACCCCAATCAAATCGCTCTGTGAGAAAATCGGCAGCATAATGCGAAAAGTAAATCGCGCCATACACCCCGGCAACAAGACCAATTAAGGAAGCCAGCGTGACAAACAGCCCTTTTTTAAAGCCCAGATAAAAAGCGATGAGCAAAATAACGCCGAGAATAATGTCGATTGTGACCATACTATAAGTTTGAAGTAAATATACTATTTCTTAAAATATTGGGTAATGCAAACTGTGTTTTTACGCTTTTTCAGTTTGCCTTTTGGTATTTTAAAGACGTATCTTTGTACCTATAATTTATGGCAAGAGACGAACAATTAAAACAACAATGGGAAGCGGTGGTTAAGTTATTGAGCGACCGTTTTGCCGATGGCGAGCAACTAGATTTAGATGCGATTATTTATTTAATTGGTGTACAAGAATTAGGACAATTGCACAGGCGGTTTAAAAAAGATGACAAAATAAACCTGATGCACATCGCTATTTGCAGGTTGTTAGAACCTTTTGGTTATTATGAATTTGAATATTTTGACGACCAAGGTTGGCCGCATTATAAAACATTAGAACAATTACCACCGTTAAAGGCAGGTGAACAAAGTGTATTAATGAAAGAAGCCATTGTGCAGTATTTCCTTGAAAAGGAAGTGATTGAATAGCCAATAATTTATGTAATTTTGCCATCCACAAGAATATGGGTATGCTAGATAAAATTAAAGAACATATTGCCGAAGTTGAAGCGTTTAATACAACTTCAAAAGACGAAGTAGAGAAATTTCGAATAAAATATCTTGGTAAAAAAGGGTTGTTGAACGACTTTTTTGCTGAATTCAAAAATGTTCCTAACGAACAAAAAAAGGAATTTGGGCAGACGATTAATACACTTAAAAATGCGGCTCAAGAAAAAGTAGATGCTATAAAGGCAACTTTAGAAGCGAAAGAAGAGATTAAAGGTGTGTATGGCGATCTTTCTCGTCCAGGTGAACCGATTGAACTAGGTTCGCGCCACCCCATTTCAATTGTAAAAAATAAAATTACGGAGATATTTTCACGCATTGGGTTTAATGTATCTGAAGGACCCGAGATTGAAGACGATTGGCACAACTTTACAGCTTTAAATTTACCCGAATACCACCCAGCTCGGGATATGCAGGATACCTTTTTTGTGCAGACCGATCCCGATATTATGTTGCGTACACATACCTCGACCGTTCAAGTTCGGTATATGGAAAATAATAAGCCGCCTATTCGTACTATCTCACCAGGGCGTGTATATAGAAATGAAGCTATTTCGGCACGATCACATTGCTTTTTTCATCAAGTAGAAGGATTGTATGTTGATAAAGGCGTAAGCTTTGCAGATTTGAAACAAACGCTTCAATATTTCACTACGGAATTGTTCGGAAAATCTAAAATACGTTTGCGTCCTTCATACTTTCCATTTACCGAGCCAAGTGCCGAAGTAGACGTTTATTGGGGTCTGGAAACCGAAACCGATTACAAAATGACCAAAGGTACTGGCTGGTTAGAAATCATGGGTTGTGGTATGGTAGATCCCAACGTTCTTGAAAACTGCGGAATAGATTCTGAAGAGTATTCAGGTTTTGCATTTGGAATGGGGATCGATCGTATTGCTTTATTACTGCACCAAATTCCGGACATTCGTATGTTAAGTGAAAATGATATTCGCTTTTTAAAACAGTTTAAAAGCGTATTATGAAAAAGCAGCTAATAGTTGGTCTTTTAATTGTCGCACTTTTAGTGGTTGCTTTTCTAACCTTTGTAATAGCTGCCATAAAAATTGTTGTTGGCAGTATTTTCCTAGGGATATTTGCTTTGGCTTTATTGGGAATGTGGATTTCTTGGAAAATAAAGAAGGATTAACATACTATGCGAAAAGATATAAAAATCCCGGAAGTTAAAAACGTTTACATAGCCGCTGTAAATGAATTTAATGAAGACTTTAAAACCTACGATTGGAACGCTTACATCATCAATGATAACGATAAACCCTTAGAGACCGTCATCATTGTGTCACAAGGTTACGACACTGAAAAAATGACCGCTCCGATGCGGAAAACAATCCAACTATTACCGGCTAAAGGTTACGCTAAAATTGAATTTTTGGAAGAAAATGTCTTGAAGGTGAACAACTTTTTTACCATTACTTATTTTATTGGCGACAAGCTCTATGACAAACGTTTCGAACTTCCCGCCAATGCCGCTATTGATGATAATGCGGTTTCACTTCCTGTGATGAAAAAGGATGGAGTTTTGGCAAGGTAATTAATAAAAACATTTGGGAATTATAAATCTTTTTGCCAAAAAAGAAAGCTTAAGTTAATTCTATTCTACAGAAAAATCCATGTAATAAGTTTCATCATCTATTTTGATAAAGGTTACATTGGTTCGACCATATTTAATGAGATCTTCTTTCCAAATTGGTGCCCCAGAAGAAAGTTTCATTCTCATCCGAAAATACTCTCCTAAATGGGCATTGTTTAAGGTTGTTTCAATAGCTTGTCCCCCGTATTTCTCTTTTTGTGCTCTGACACAAAGCAAAGACTTAAAATCATCCGTTAATACAGTAAACTGTGCTGGACGTTTTGGAAAAAAATTACTTTTATATATCTCAGGTGTTAACTGAATATAAGCTTGATTGGGATTTCTGCCTTTTCTTTGTCCCCAGTTTAAGCCTCCTTTTTTTTGAACCTCATCTAATTGCAAACTGTATAATGGCACACTGACTGTCTCTTGATATGATTCTGTTACGGAGTCATTAACTTCATCATTATCTAAGGCTTTAAAATTATTATAATAGTTTTTGTCGCTTAAAATCTTTACGTGCTCTTCGATTTCTGAATGAGAAATATCAATAGTGTCTTTTTCGATATCGAGATAATAGTCAATTAGGTTTTTATTCTCGGAAATACACATTAATTCTCTTTGCTTAGTGGAAAAAGCCAATTGGGAATAATTCGCCGAACCAATATATGCAGAATGAAATTTTGTAGATTGGAACCAAAGGAACAATTTTGTATGAACCGGTGCTTTTTGATATAAATAATTACATGAAAAATTATTTTTGAATTTTTCACTTTCTAAAATATCTTTAAATGCCAAATGATTGCTGATCGCAATACCGTCTTTAGGGACCATTCCAATTGTTAAGTCTATTTTGAGTTTATTATTTTTGCGTAGGGCTTCTTCTAAGTGTCTTGAAGCCATTGATGCTGATGCATAACCAGAAATAATTTTTAATTGGTCGGCACCTTCATCTATAGGGTTCAGAAGAACTTCTTTAAATAAATTTTTGTAAATCATTCTATGCGGTTTCTTCAAATATTCGATTTAGACCAAAATTTTCAGCTAAATTATACTGTGTCAAATGCTCTTTACTTATTAAGGATGTATATGAAGTAGGAATCGAAGGATAATCAATGTTTGCAAAAGATTTTAAAACAGCTTCGAAAATTATTTTAGCACCGCGAGAAGGTACTGCCATGCCTATTTGTTTTCTGACGCTTCCTTTGCTTCCGTGAAATTTAAAATTATCGGGGAATGTTTGTAATCTTGCTCTCTCACGGTTGGTAAGTGCACGGTTTTCTTCCCAATGATAAACGTGTGTTCCACCACCACCGCTACCAGTAACAGTATATGAAGGTTTATTAGGATCTAATCGCTTATATATCTGACTAATTTTTGCCCCTTTTACGTTTAACTGGAGATGTTTAGGTATAGTTGCAGTAAATGCGTTTTCTCCAGGCTTAATATATGATAATCTTTTTTTTACTGTTTCCGACTGTTTGGTATACTCATGGTTATAAGCATCTTCAGGGATTGGAGGGTTTTCAATAGCGTTTCTTGATGTGTTGTCTATAGCAGAATATATTTCTGGTGATGGAACCCTAAAAGTTACATTCAAATCATTCCTAATCCCAATAATTATTATTCGATGTCTTGCTTGTGGTATACCGTATTCCTCAAATTTATAAAGATGTGGATAAATTGAGTAACCTTCGGCATGAAATTCATTTAATATTTTTCCAAAAGCATCACCATCATTAGAGTTTTTTAAACCTCCAACGTTCTCCGCTAAAAACCATTGAGGGCGGAACTCATTTACAGCTTTTACACAGTAACTATATAAAGGCCCATAGGCACCATCCATGCCTTTTTGCTCTCCAACAATACTAAAATCATTGCATGGAAAGCCAAAGCTGAGCGCATCGACTTCAGATAATTGTAATAACCTGTCAAAATTTATCTTTCTTATATCGGCACAAACTACTGTTCTTTCTTCGTCGGCTATGTTATTTCTATAGGTTTCACAAGTATCCCTATCATAATCAGTAGCCCATGCGTGTCTAATTCCAAAGTCAGGATTTTCAATTTGACTTTGAATACCTGCTAAGCCTAGGCCGCCTGGACCACAAAATAATTCTCCTAATCGAAAAATGGGCATAATATTTTATTTAAAATTATAAAACAATATAGAAAATTAATTTGGAAATATTCCAAGTTATAATATATTTATTAAATAAATATAAACATTTTTAAAGTTAGTTTTAGTGCGGTAATTAATCCAACTTATCAGTCAACTTGATAAATACTTTTTTAGGATCTTTCCCTTCATATAAAATATTGTACACCGCAGTTATAATAGGGGTTTTGGCTTTTTTCTTTCCTTTTGCTTGGTTGAGGCTATAAGCACTTTTAGTAGCGTAATAGCCTTCTGCAATCATATTCATTTCCATTTGGGCACTTTTTACGGTGTAACCTTTTCCAATCATATTCCCGAACATCCTATTCCTACTAAATACTGAATAGCCCGTAACTAATAAATCTCCTAAATAAGCAGAGTCATTTATGTTACGTTTCATTTTATGAACCTTTTTCACATACTTTTTCATTTCGCGAATGGCATTGCTCATCAACACACTTTGAAAGTTGTCTCCATACCCTAAACCATGTGCAATTCCGGCTGCAATAGCATAAATGTTTTTAAGCATTGCGGCATATTCGGTACCCATTACATCATCGCTGGTGGTGCATTTTATATAATCGCTGGATAATATATCTGCTACTAATTTGGCTTTTTCTTCATCGGCGCAAGCAATGGTTAAATAAGACAAACGTTCCAAAGCTACTTCCTCTGCATGACAAGGACCCGAAATAACACCGATATTATTGAAGGCCACATTATAATGGGTGTTAAAGTGATCTCCAACAATCAAACTGGTTTCAGGGACAATACCTTTAATGGCTGAAAAAACAACCTTGTTCTCAAGCGAAACAGTTACTTTTTTAAGCTCTGTTTCAACAAAAGCAGAAGGAATAACAAATATTAGATAATCTGCATATTCCACCATTTCATTGATGTCGTTGCTCAATTTAAGTTGCGAGACTTTAAACTCTACAGAGCTTAAGTAATTTGGGTTATGATCTTCTTTTTTAATATGCTCTAATGCATAAGAATTTCGCATATACCACCCCACTTCATCTAGGTTTTCACATAACATTTTTACAATAGCAGTTGCCCAGCTTCCGCCTCCAAAAACGGCAAATTTTGGTGTTTCTGTCATAACGCTCTTTTCATTTATATCAAAAATAAACAATTATTAAGAAGACTAGCAGTAAAGTAGATGTTTAGAGTTTTCAAAAGGAAAAAACATATTTAACTGAATTGAAAAATCAAGCTTAAATAACTAAAAAACAGTGTTTTATGATTTTGGCACGTCTTTTGAAATTTCAACCATAGAATTATAAAATAAAAAGATATGAAGTCATGTAAATTTTTACTCGCATTAAGTTTAGTAGCTATCTTTTTTACCTCGTGTACTGTTGAAACCGTTGTTGAAGAAGAATATATAGACCCGGCGCCATCTATTACATTGGCTCAATTAGTGTCTTCGTATGAGTTGTGGTATGTTGATATTAACAAAACAACAGGAAACGGTCACATTCCTTTTTTACAAAAGGCTTTTACCATTTCTTTTCGAAACGGGACAGTTTCGGCAAATAATAATTTAGTCGGGATTGGAGACCAAGGATATGGTTATGGTATTGAAGTAGGATATTATGATACGTTCGATTTTGAATTAGATATTTCACACGATATTGATGGACTTTACACTTTTGAAGTTACCCAGTTAAGCGATAATACAATTGAACTGTACAACAGGTATTATAATACAAGCTATGTTTTGGTAGGGTATCAGCGTAGTAACTTTAATTACAATAAACTGTTTTACGAGAATATCCATTATTTTTTACAGGAATATGTTACTTGGGAAAAGACCTTTACCAGCGAATATGGGAATTTGAATGAATTTGACAACGAAACTTTTGTTCAGTTTTTACCTGGTGGTGGCGATGGAAATTTCCGAAGCTCACAAGATGAATATGGAACGGATATTTATAACATTTACTGGGATTACACAGGTATTTATAATGTAGACAATGTCCCTAATGACCCGTATTTAAAATATTTAACATTGGATTATGATTACTTGGGCAATGAATACTTTGAACTTTCCGTTGTAAATGACAGTACGATAGAACTCTTTCATTCAGATTCTGGAACGCTGTACCGTTTTAAAGGAAGAGGCTATATTCAGTATAAAAATAACGAAGGAAAACTACGATTATCAAATGCTGAAATTGAAAAACAAATGAAGAAAATAAGTAAATTCTAAATATATAAACCCTTTTTTTGGTTGGTTAGTAGAAGCCGTCCTACACTGCTTAGTTTAGTCAGTTGGGGCGGTTTCTCGTTTTAAAGAAATCTACTTATAAAAATTCATTTCGTCCAAATATTTCCATACATCGTGTGGCAACATAGGACGAATATTCACACCCGATTGTATCCCTTTTCTTATAAAAGTAGAAGAGAGTTCCATAATTGGGGCGTCTACTTTTGTGATTTTTGGATGACCGTCAAACTGAGTTTCAACAGTCCCTTCAGAAATTCTAGGATATACATAAATAGAATAACGCTCTAAAATAACTTCATAGTTTTTCCACTTATGAAGGCTTTTCAAATTGTCTTCGCCCATTATTAGGGAAAATAACTTTTCAGGATACTTTTCCTCTAGATGTGCTAATGTGTTTGTAGTATAATTAGGTTGTGGAAGATCAAACTCAATATTGCTGGCTTTAAGTTTTGGATAGTCTTCCAGCGCAATACGCACCATAGCCAAACGGTGATGGTCCTCTAAAAGTGTTTTTTTCTTTTTGTGCGGATTGTGTGGCGTTACTACCATCCAGATTTCATCTAGATCACTATTTTCAACTAAGTGGTTGGCAATAATAAGATGACCAACGTGAATAGGATTAAATGTTCCAAAATAAAGCCCTATTTTTTTTGCTGCAACCATTTACTCTTCTTCTTGTTCTGGGTGACCATTTTTTATGAAACTTGTCACTAATTCTTTCGCTTCGTTTAAAGCGGTATCCAAATCTTTATTTTTAATAATATTGTCAAATTGCGGCGCGGTAGCTAACTCAACTGAAGCTTTTGCAATACGCATATTAATACGTTCATCACTTTCAGTTTTTCGCTTTTTAAGCCTTCGTTTTAATTCATCCACACTTGGTGGTTTTACAAACACGGCTAAGGTTTTATCTGGATATTTCTTTTTTATCCGAAGTCCGCCAACCACATCTATATCAAAAATTACATTTTTACCTTGTGCCCAAATGCGTTCTATTTCAGATTTTAATGTTCCGTAGAAATTATCGCGATATACTTCTTCCCACTCTAAAAAATCACCGTTTTTAATGTGTTGTTTAAAGTCTTTTAGACTGATGAAATAGTAGTCTTTACCGTGTTTTTCATCACCTCTTGGCTCTCGGGAAGTACACGATATTGAGAAGTCTAAATTTAATTCTTCTTGAGCAAGCAAATATTGTACAATCGTTGTTTTACCACTTCCAGACGGTGCCGAAAAAACAAATAATTTCCCTCCTTCCATTACAAAACGTTTAAGGCTTGTTCCTTTATTTTTTCCAGTTCATCTTTCATTTGAACCACTACTTGTTGCATAGGGGCAAAGTTGGCTTTACTACCAATAGTGTTGATTTCGCGCCCAATTTCTTGAGAGATAAACCCTAGTTTTTTTCCGTTACTGGCTTTGCTTTGTAACGTTTCAGAAAAATAAGACAAGTGGTTGCTTAAACGCACTTGCTCTTCGGTGATGTCATATTTTTCGAGGTAATAAACGAGTTCTTGCTCAAAACGATTTTCATCTACTGTTTCTTTTAGGTCGCTTACAGCTTTAGTTAAGCGCTCTTTCACATTGTCCATACGTTGTGGGTCGAGCTTCATAACTTCGTCTAACAAGGAAGAAATGTTGTTAATGCGTTTTTGAAAATCGGCTTCCAATGCTTTTCCTTCATCGGTACGATATTGGTTGATGGACTGTAATGCTTCGTCAACCGCTTCAATTATTTTGTTGTATTCGGTCTCATCAATTTCGTCGCGTTCTGTTTGTAACGCGTCGGGAAAACGAACCGCCATTTTCATTAACTCAACAGGATTGCCATCGGTGATATGAGCCAATTGCTTCATGTATTGTTTAACAGCTGCTTCGTTGATGACGGTAGAGGTTTCCTCACCAGTTTGCTCAACATAAAGGTTGAAATCTACTTTTCCACGAGAAAGAGATTTCGAAATACGTTTACGAATATCTAATTCCTTTTCACGATAAGCTGAAGGAACCCTCGCATTTACGTCAAGGTTTTTACTGTTTAACGATTTTATTTCAACCGTAATTTTTTTGGAAGGCAATTGCACTAGGCTTTTACCATAACCGGTCATCGACTGGATCATATTTTCAATTTAATGGTTGCAAAGGTAGTAAATTAGAATATAGTAGCTTGTAAAATAGAATAGCATTGCCAAAGCGGTTTCTTATTCTTTATTATTTAAAAAAGAAGTTGCTCTTTTTTCACTGTAGTATTCTGCATTTGTTTGATGAAACCCTACATGACCACCATACTCAGGGGTTTCTAAATAGATGTTTTCTGAAGTCTTTGCAAATGAAAACGGGTAGCTTTCTTCAGTTAAAAACGAGTCATTTTTTGCGTTTAAAATCAAGACAGGAATGCTAATATTTGGTAAAAACTGACCACTACTATTTTGTTTGTAATAATCGTAAGCATCTTTGAAGCCGTGTGCCGGAGCGGTGTATAAATTGTCAAAATCTAACAAGGACTTTATTTGTTTTAAATCTGAAGCGCTCATTTTTTCAGGGAATTGTTGCACTTTGATTTTTAATTTCTTTCGAAGATTGTGTAAAAAGGAAGTTCGATACACCCAGTTATCAAAATTTGAAAGCGATTCTAATGTTCCCTTTAAATTTAAAGGTGTTGAAATGGCAACGGCTCTTTCTATTTCCTCAGGAAGTGTGTTTCGTTCACCTAAATATTTCAGCATTAAATTTCCCCCTAAACTGAAGCCAATTAATGATACGGTGTTATATTTTTCTTTCTTCAGAAGAAAATCCACAACGGCTTGTAAATCTTCCGTTTTTCCGGCATTGTATGAAGAAAACAACTTGTTTGGTTCGCCACTACAACCCCTAAAATTAACAGCCACGGCATCCCAGCCTTCTTTGGTTAAACTTTTTGCCTGCCCTTTTATATAACGGCGCTGTGCATTTCCTTCTAACCCGTGCAGAATAATTGCCACTTTTGAAGATTTATTTTTTGCATAGGAAAAATCAATATCTAAAAAATCACCATCTTCAAGATCTAAGCGTTCACGATGCTGCTTTATTTTAGGAACAGGGCGCAACTTAGCTGAATAAATTGTGGCAACATGCCCATTTTTAAAAATACCGCTAGGGGAGTAAGTAGATTCAATTAGTGGCATAAATAGGCTTGTTTTAATTACAAAAGTACCTAATTCTTAATTTGTAGTTAATGTATGTGTGCTTTTTTGTATTTAAGATACCAATCGGTATCTTTGTGGTATGAGAAATGCACAGGCAACAAAAAACACGATCATTAATGAAAGTGCGAACCTGTTTAATACACAAGGGTACAAAGCGACATCAATTAGTGATATTACCAAGGCTACGGGCTTGACCAAAGGGGCAATTTATCGTCATTTTGAAAACAAGCAAGACTTAGAGAAGCATGCATTACAACGGTTGTCTAAGGTGATGTTTGGCGAAATAGGGACTACCATTAAAGAGGCGAAAACCTTCACAAGTAAAATGGAGGCTATTTTTTCTTTTTTTGAAAATTATATGAGCACACCTTTGTATGAAGGCGGTTGTCCCGTAATGAATGCAGCTGTAGAAGCAGACGACGCCAACCCTGTTTTACGCGAACAAGCCTGCGCTATGCTACAACAGTTTAAAGATGCTGTATCTACGTTAATTATAAACGGAATTAAGAACAATCAAGTTAAACCTGATACACATGTTGCTTTTTATAGCACCATTTTTATAGCTACGTTAGAGGGTGGTATTATGATGAGCCGTTTAGAGCGAGACAAAAAAGCGATTACACATACCATTGCTCATCTACGAAATATGGTTACTGAAATCTCAATATAAACAGTTGTTGATTTTTCAAATTTAAAAATTGAATGAAAAAGTTACTTACCAAATTAACAGGAAAATACTTAAACGCAACGGCACCTTTATTCCCTAAACTGAATAGGGAGCAGGCATTTAAATTGTTGTGCAAAGTGCAGCCTGTACCTATTTCAAAAGAAGGTTACGATTTTTTTAGCACCGCTGAAACATCCTACATTGAAGTGCCACAAGCTTCCATTGCGGTGCATAAATGGGGTGAAGGATCTAAAAAAGTACTTTTTTTACACGGGTGGATGAGCCACTCAAAAAGATGGCAACCTTATATAGACAAATTAGATACTTCAGAATATACAATCTACTCATTAGATGCGCCAGCACACGGTCTTTCCAAGGGAAAAGTGATGAATATTGAAATGTACCGTAAAGCCACCGAAGATATTATTCTGAAAATTGGTGGAGTGGATCATTTAATATGTCATTCGTTAGGAAGTTTGGTAGGGGCTTATACATTTTTAGCAAATAAAGAAATTCCCGTTAAAGATTACGTAATTATGGGAGCTCCGTCTGGGATGGATGCTATTTTCGGATTTTTTAAGGATACGCTTCAGCTTTCAAACAGAACCATTGATAATTTGGGAATCAAAGTAGATTCAGTATTGAAAATTCCAGCTTCAAATCTGAATTTAGGTAATTTTTTTAAACAAGTGGAAGAACCTGTTTTTATCGTTCATGAAGAATCTGATGTCGTTACGCCGGTTTCAGAAATAAAAAAAGCTGCTGAAAACAGCACAAACAATATTAAAGCGTGGTTTACAACGGGTCAAGATCATAATCTTACCAAAACAGAAACAGTTGTAACCATTATAAACCATATTACAAATACACATAAAAATAAAGAAGAACTATGTACATAAAAGAATTTGAAATTCGATGGTCCGATGTTGACGCCAACCGTCATTTGCGTAATAGCGCTTATATAGACTATATGAGTCACACCCGGATGAGTTATTTTGGTGAAAAAGGCTTTGGGCAACAACATTTAGCCGAAATGAACCTTGGTCCGGTCGCATTATATGAACGCATGTATTATTTTAAAGAAGCATTTCCAGGCAAACCGTTACGTGTTTCCCTGCAATTAAAAGGTCTTTCTGAAAAAGGTACTTTTTTTGAATTCCGACACAATTTTTATGATGAAAAAGGGCGAAATTTAGGCCGTTGCGAAATGTTGGGTGCCTGGATCGATCTTAAAGAGAGAAAACTAGTTCCATTACCGGAGGAGTTTTATAGCTTTTTAGATGGAATAGATAAAACCGAAGATTTTAAAATACTATCTAAAGAAGACACTAGAAAACACGGCCAGTTCCCAGAAGATTTAAAGCAATAACTTATATGGTGGTTGAGTAACCCTAATAAATATTGGGATTATTCAACCACTTACTTAATTTTAAATAGAAACACTTCTATATTTGAATGGTTCGAAAACGAAGAGATTCTACTCTTCGTCATAAAAAAACTGTTCCTTCACAATTTTCCCATCTTTAACTTCGTAAACACCAATTTCTGACATTTGGCTGCGCTGTCCACTCGGTTTATGGGTAGTATCCATTTCGTGGCGAACACTAAACCAATTTTCTGCAACAATAGGTTCGCTGGTATGACGGCTGTGTACTTCGAAATTTTCTTGCCACCATTCTCCTTTTTTGGCAACTTCATCCATTCCATTAGCTACAGGGTTATCACCAGTAGGTTCAATACTCACAATATTTGGACTGTACAATTCTTGATAACAGCGTTCTTCTTGATCACTATTACACCAATTTACTAGGTTTTCTGCAATTTCTTTTGTGTTCATAATGGTAAGTTTTTTGTTTATTTAAAGATAGTGAAAAAACATATTGGCTTAACATTCAAAAAATTACAAAATTGTTAAGGTTGCTGTTTAAAAGTATACCCTAATACTTTTGAAATATTAGTTGAGGTTACTTTTTTATAAACGGTGTTTTCTTTTTTTTCGGAATAAGAAGGTGGCTCTAAGTTTAACTCTTTTGCTTTTTGGGTATAATAGTCCTTTTTTGTAGGATGAAAAGGCGCCACAGCATTAAAAATATGCCCAAACGCATCTTGTTTTATAATTTCTGAAAGAATCCCGATACAATCTTCTCTGTGGATAAGATTAACAGGTGCATTACCATTGTTTAACCCTTTTCTACCGGCTAGATATTTCACAGGTTGTCTTGTGCCCCCTATTAAACCTCCAAACCGAACAAGGGTTGTTTGCAATGCTTCAGAAGTAAAAAACAGCTTCTCTACTTTAATTAATTGTTTGGCTGCATCATTTTCAGCAATTGGAAGATCCTTTTCGGTTACGGTGCTTTGCTTGTAACTATAAACAGATGTGCTACTTACAAGAACCACTTTTTGTACGGCGGTTTTTTGTATTTCAGTTAAAAAGTGTGTCATTTTAGCAACGTGATCTGCACCCGTATTTCTTCGTAAACCTGGTGGAATCATTATAACTAAACAATCTACATTTTTTAAAAGTGCATCAACTTCACCAGATACTCCATTTTCTGAAATTTCAACAGGAAAAGCTTGTATTCCATTACGTTGCATAGCTCCTGCTTTTTCAATGCTCGTAACAGAACCTTTAACTTGAAATCCTAAGCTTTGTAGGTGTCTGGAAAAAGGGTAGCCTAACCAACCTAAGCCTGCAATTGCTATTGTTTTAATCATATATTATTGTACTTTTTCAGGTAAAGTTTGTATTGAATCTTGTTCTTTTTTGGGTAGATTTTCAGGAATGAAACTTTGTTTTATAGCTACTGCATCGGTAACTACAAAAGGTTTTGGCATCATGTCTTTGGGACGTTTACTGATACTGAATTTTTCATTTTCCATTAAATCATACGAAAATTCTAAAGCTGTAAATGATATTGCATTCTTCATTTCGGTTGTATATGAAACTTCCAAGGGCTCATTTTTGTTTACCCAATATCGAAGTAATAAATCGCTTTTTCGGTTTCCGTAAGCAAATCCCGTACTATCTTTTTGTACTTGTTGATCATTAAATGAAAGTGAGTTAAATGTAGCTTCTGTATTTGCGTACAAATTTAATTGGTTGATGTTTCGCCTTGGGGCAATGGTAAACGTTATTTTTTTTAGGTTATTTATAATTGTGTCTTTCTTCAGAATAATTTCAAAAGGCGCAATATTTTTTTTAGGTGCTTTTGCAGCGTATGTATATCCAGTACTATATTTACTGCCCGAGGCACTTAATATTTCTGAAGGGACTTCAGTAGGATTTTCTCCTAAATACCCTCTGGTCCAATCATCTAAAATGTTATCGTAGGTAAGCCAATACGACTTTTCAGTATCGGCATCTTGATAAAAGACTAAACTGTTGGGTTTTTGGCGGGTTTCAGAAAAATCACTCGTTAAATGTGCTTTGATGAAAAATCCAAATGCAAACAGAAAGCAAAGAATAGATAGCATTTTTTTCCAACTATAAAAACCAAATACAGGTAACAATAAACCAAATAATAAAACAGTAAACACACAACTTATCACGACCATTTCTGACCCCAAACCAACTGGAAAAAACTGAATAAGTGGTGAAAAGAAAAACAAGGCGGGTGCGGCCAATAAGGCCATCAATATTAAATTGGGTTTCTTTTGTTTTATAAGCACCCAAAATGATAATAACCCAAAGAAAACAGGTATTATAAAATAAGCGGCACCTTTTAAAATTACAAATACAGCTACATTTACAAGTATCCAAAAAATAAGGGGTGCAACATATACCGAAGCTACTTGTTCCCTGTTTGCAAACCGTCTGTACAAATAGAATGTGATGGAAAGTGTAAGAAAAACAAAAAAGGCAACATAAGCATGCCCATTATATTTAAAGCCATGCTGAACTTCATTGTATTGTGGATACAAGGCGAGCAGTAATTTCCATCCAAAAAAACCGATAACCCCACAAATAACCAATGACAATAAAAATGGGACGAAGCCTTTGGCAATTCCTTTACCTGTTATTTTTTCTTTTTTGAAACCGTAGAAAACAAGAATTCCAAATAAGACAGTGGCGACCAACAATAATGGTAAGATCCACAAGAATGGAAATGAGATCATTTTTAAAAAAGGAAAGTTTACGTACACATATTCTTCATCAGATTTTAAGTTAGTTAAATCGGCATCGGCAAAATAGTGCAGTAACGGTAAGAGATAACTTCCTTGATGTTGTAATGTTTCTATATCTAGATTTTCAATGGTATCGTTGGCAGTATGATAGTCAAAATGATCGTCTATAAACGCGAAAAAATAACTGGGAATATCGCCGTCTTCTCTAAATATGGTAGAATCCGTATCATTTGGCAACATTTTATAAACGCTGTACATTAAAGATGAAGCAACAGGGTAGTCAGGGTTTGCTTCAATAAAAGTTTTAACTAATTTTTCGTTTCCACCGTTGGTTTCCAAAATCATATTGCTGGGGCCACCACTTCCGCGGGCTTCAAAATTGAGTACGAGTCCTACATCATCTGCCCAAGGATGTTCATTTACAAAAAGCTTGGCGCCATCCAGGCCAATTTCTTCAGCATCGGTAAAGAGTATAATGATATCATTTTTAGGCTTTTTCTCACTAGCTTTATAAGCACGTAGCGTTTCTAAAATTGTTACAATACCACTACCGGCATCGCTAGCTCCAGGTGATGGAACCAACGCACTATCGTAGTGCGAAAGCAATAAAAGAGCTTTGCCACTTCCAGTTCCTTCCATACGAGCTACAATATTTATAGGACGGTTCATGGTTCTACTTTGTGTGCTATAAACAAATCCCTCTTGGGTCTGTGTTTGTAACCCTAACTTTTCTAACTCAGCAGTTAAATAATTTCTAACATTCCCGTGTTCTCGTGAACCGTGATAATGTGGTTTTTGAGCTATATTCTGAAGTTTTTCAAGTGCGCGTTCGGTTGAAAATTCGGTTTTTGCAATATTTTTTGAAGTGCCTTTTCTAGGCATCAAGCTATAAAAAGAATAATAAATTAATCCTAAAATGATCAAGAGGGAAAGAACGGTGCTTATTCGTTTCATTTAGTTGGTTTTTTTGGTGTTCTAAAAGTACAATTTTTAATGGGATTGCCTTTTTTCTAGAAAAAACATAAAAGAGCATGTTATAAAAATGACTATCTTTAGGAAAGCTAAAAAACTAAGAATATGGGAATTAAAAGTTATATAGGAAAGCGAGCAAAACCAAAAAAAGGTTCTACCGAAAATATAAAAGTATCAGATTATATGAGTAGAAACCTTATAACATTTAAACCAGAACAAACGGTATTGGAGGTAATGAACACGCTCATTAAAAAGAAAATTTCTGGTGGTCCTGTGGTAAATGACAATCACGAATTGGTGGGTATTATAAGTGAAGGTGATTGTATTAAAGAAATAAGTAATAGCCGCTATTACAACCACCCAATGGAAGATATTAAGGTTGAAGACTATATGATTAAAGAAGTAGATACCATTGACGGTGACATGAACCTGTTTGATGCTGCCGAAAAATTTTTAACAGCCAAAAGAAGAAGATTTCCCATCTGCGAAAATGGAAAATTGGTAGGGTTGATAAGTCAAAAAGATGTTTTAAAAGCTGCGTTGGAATTAAAGGGAAATAACTGGAAGTAACTACATGCTCAGTTCTGTCTTCACCAACAAATACCAATCGTCTTCAAGCGGTAAATAACCTTGGTCGTACACATAAAAATAAACTGTTCCTACTTTGGTAACATATTGACCAGTAAAAAACTGAAAGTTAAATCCGTTTTTTTGCAGGGTTTGTTTTTTTACTTTGGTTTTATCTTTAGTGTTCAGTTTTTCGAGGATGCGATAGTTTTTCCGAAGCCGATTATTAATATTCCGAACTAAATTTTTACTATCCTTGTTCAGTGAATTGTTATGGGCATTTCGGCAAGCATCACTACAAAACTTTTTATCTGCTCTACCAATTATTTTATCACCACATTCAGGGCAAGCTCTTTCCATTTTTATTTATAATCTATATGTCCCCAATTTTTACCAGACTTTATACGGTATAATTGCATTTCTGAAATACCAAATTGTTTAGCAATTAACCGTAGTCGTGTTCTACGATTGGGGTCGAATATTTTCTTTTTTAACAATCTAACCTTCTCAGGCGTAAGCTTAGCATATTTTGGTTTTAATAAAGCCTCTTTTTTAGCTCGTATTACTGCTGGGTTATTTTTATTGTGTTCAGTAAGCTCCTTGCGGTTAGTGTATTGTAAATTATCAATATGGTTGTTTGCTTTGTTATAGTCTTTATGTATTACCAAATTTTTTCCTTCTATTTCTTCTAAAAAAAGTTGGGCAACAGCTCGATGTATATAAATTAAACTGGTTTTGCCGTTTTTTTTAAGTGTTGAAAAAACTTCATACCCATTTAATATATAGGTTTTTAGAAATTCTCCCTCAGGATTATTTTTGTAATGCTTTACTCTTCCGTAGTTCGAAATATCAAATAAATCACTTCTACGCCATGAGGGATCGGAAAATTTTTTCCAAACCTCTCCTTTTAAATTTGGTATCATTTTAGGGGGAGTTTATATCAAATATAGTAAAAATTACTTTTTGGAATATAAATTTATTGATTTTCAGGGGTTTTATCTTCTTTGGAAGGTAAATTAAAGCGGTAAATAGCCTCAATTTTTGCAAAAAAACCACCGTTCATTTCTGGGTTTAATTGCGTACGATCATCGCCAAAACTAAAGGCTGAAAGTCCTAAATCGATAGTTTCACCATCTGCATAAACCTCATAGTTATTGCTGGAATAGCCTAGTTTTGTTCGTAGTAAGACACTTTTGTCTAGAAAATTGAACTGCCAATAGGCGGCAAATTCCAACGAGCTTAAATCAACATACGTATCGGGCTGATTTTCTTTTTTTATATTGAAACTTCTCCCAATACCAAAATAATCCATTCCAATAGTGGTTTTTCCCAAGGCATAGCTTACATCTGCTGAAATGGGCAGTGACATATCCATTTCAAACTTTTTATTAGGACTTAAATAATACCAACCAATAATTGGTGTAGTAAAAAAACCGAAAGCTTCTTGCGAACCATAGGCTCCAAAACGGTAAATTAAATTTTCTTTTTTCTGAAGTTTCAGCAAAGCAAAGCCTCCTAAATAGAAATCATCGCTGGAAATATCATTGTAGTCTGAAGCAATTTTAGGTAATAAAACTATTGTCGAACTCCATCTTTCAGAATGCGTAGAAGCCAAACCTAATTTTATGTTTGTACTGTATAAACTAGTGCGTTCAGCTTCAGGAAACAGTTGCAAATTGTTTGTGCTAAAATCAGCTCCCGTAATTAGTGCGTTCTTGTCATTAAGAACGATTGGAAACGTAAAGCCCGCCTCAAAAGATCGAATACTCGTACTGCTGTTGGTTCCTTCAAAATCATTATTAAATGTTTCGCCGTAACCTATTCTAAAAATATCAACATAGTCTTGTGCAAAAGTCAACATTGGGACAAGAAGCAATAGCAAAAGTAATTTTCTCAAAAGTGGGTGGTTTTTTAGTAAATATAGAAAAATATGAAAGAAACTTCTTTAAAGGAATAAAAATCACATTAGCAATGTGTTATTTGAAGGTTCCCAAGATAGACTTTTTCAGTAAAATTTCTTACTTTCGCAACCTTATTGAAATGCAACTTGTTATGAGCAAAAAGTTTAAAGAATACAAGGGATTAGACCTTCCTAAGACAGCGACAGAAATACTTGATTTTTGGAATGAAAACAACATTTTTGAAAAGAGTATTTCCATTCGTGAAGGTAATGAGCCGTTTGTGTTTTTTGAAGGGCCTCCATCTGCAAATGGAATGCCGGGTATTCACCACGTGATGGCGCGATCCATTAAGGATATTTTTTGTCGCTACAAAACCCAAAAAGGTTTTAAAGTTGATAGAAAAGCGGGTTGGGATACCCACGGACTTCCTATTGAATTAGGCGTTGAGAAGGAATTGGGTATTACCAAAGAAGATATTGGTAAAAAGATTTCTGTTGAAGCTTACAACGATGCTTGTAAAAAAGCCGTTATGCGGTATACCGATGCATGGAACAAAGTAACCGAAGGCTATGGCTATTGGGTAGATATGGACGATCCATACATAACCTACAAGCCAAAATACATGGAAACGGTTTGGTGGTTGCTGAAAGAAATATACAACAAAGGCCTTATGTACAAAGGCTACACCATACAACCGTACTCGCCAAAAGCGGGAACGGGTTTAAGTTCGCACGAATTGAACCAACCAGGAACTTATCAAGATGTTACCGATACGACTGTAGTGGCTCAATTTAAAGCCGTTGCAGATACATTGCCAGATTTTTTAGCTGAAGAAAGTAACAACATCTTCCTTTTAGCTTGGACAACCACACCTTGGACATTGCCAAGTAACACGGCGCTTACCGTAGGAAAGAAGATTCACTACGTATTAGTAAAAACCTACAACCAATACACATTTGAGCCTATTTACGTAGTACTTGCTAAAAACTTAGTAGGGAAACAATTTGGCGGGAAATATGAAGAAAAACCAAATGAAGAAGTCCTTGACAGTTATAAACAAGGCGATAAAAAGATACCGTATTTCATTGTAAAAGAATTTAAGGGGAAAGACCTGTTAGATATTCGATACGAGCAGTTATTGGATTACGCAAAACCTTACGAAAACCCTGAGAATGCATTCCGTGTAATTGCGGGGGATTTTGTGACAACCGAAGATGGTACTGGTATTGTACATACCGCGCCAACCTTTGGTGCAGACGATGCCAAAGTAGCCAAAGAAGCATCGCCAGAAGTTCCGCCGTTATTGATTAAAAATGAAAATGGCGATTTAGTTCCGTTGGTAGATTTACAAGGGAAGTTTCGTCCAGAAATGGGTGAATTAGCTGGTAAATATGTAAAAAACGAGTATTATGACGATGGCGAAGCACCTGAAAAATCAGTCGATGTTGAATTAGTCATCAAATTGAAAACTGAAAACAGAGCTTTTCACGTTGAAAAATATGTACACAGTTACCCGAATTGTTGGCGTACCGATAAGCCTATTTTATACTACCCATTAGATTCTTGGTTTATAAAAGTGACCGATTTTAAAGATCGTATGCACGATTTAAATAAAACCATTAACTGGAAACCAAAAGCAACCGGAGAAGGTCGTTTTGGCAACTGGTTGGCAAATGCAAACGATTGGAACTTATCTCGTTCGCGTTATTGGGGGATCCCGTTACCACTTTGGAGAACAGAAGATGGCAAGGAAGAAAAATGTATTGGAAGCATAGAAGAGCTGAAAGCCGAAATGGAGAAAGCTGTTGTAGCTGGCGTTATGGATAAAGCAATTTATGAAGACTTTACCCCAGGCGATTTTTCAGAAGAAAACTACGATACGGTAGATTTACATAAAAACATTGTTGACGGAATTACACTTGTTTCAGAAAGTGGAAAACCAATGAAGCGCGAAGCCGATCTAATCGATGTGTGGTTTGATAGCGGAAGCATGCCATATGCACAATGGCATTACCCTTTCGAAAACAAAGACAAAGTAGAGCAAACGTGGCGCAAAGCCGATTTTATTGCTGAAGGTGTGGATCAAACTCGTGGTTGGTTCTATACCTTGCACGCGATTGCTACGATGATTTTTGATGATGTTGCTTATAAAAATGTAGTGAGTAATGGTCTGGTGCTGGATAAAAATGGACAGAAAATGTCCAAACGGTTGGGCAATGCTGTAGATCCGTTTGAAACACTTAATACCTACGGTCCCGATGCTACACGTTGGTACATGATTAGCAATGCGAATCCTTGGGATAACTTGAAGTTTGACTTGGATGGTATTTCGGAAGTGCGTAATAAGTTCTTCGGAACACTTTACAATACCTATAGTTTTTTCAGTTTATATGCCAATTTGGATAACTTTACCTATGCTGAAGCAGATGTACTGTTAGAAAAACGCCCTGAAATAGACCGATGGATTCTTTCAGAATTACATACACTTGTTGAAAAAGTAGATGCTTTTTATAGCGATTATGAGCCTACAAAAGCAACGCGTGCGATTTCAGAGTTTGTGCAAGAAAACTTAAGTAACTGGTTTGTGCGATTAAGCAGAAGACGCTATTGGAAAGGCAGCTATAACGACGATAAAATTTCTGCCTACCAAACGCTATACACGTGTTTAGAAACGGTTGCAAAGCTTAGCGCACCAGTAGCTCCGTTCTTTATGGATCGTTTATATAAAGATTTAACCGAAGGAGTTGAAAAAGAAGGAAAAGAATCGGTTCATGTAAGTGATTTTCCAAAAGCAGATACTTTGTTTATAGATAAAACTCTAGAACGTAAAATGCAGCGAGCGCAAACAATCTCATCGCTTGTATTATCTTTACGTCAGCGTGAAAAAATAAAAGTGCGTCAACCGCTTCAGAAAATTATGATTCCGGTGTTGGACGAAACTGTTAGAGCCGAAATAGAAGCCGTTGAAGATTTGATAAAATCTGAAGTAAACGTCAAAGAAATCAAATTGATTGACGAAGCTTCAGGTCTTTTAGTTAAACAGATTAAACCAGACTTTAAAAAGCTGGGACCACGTTTTGGAAGAGACATGAAGCTGGTAGCTAAGGAAATTGCAGGGTTTGGGCAAGATGAGATTGCCAAATTAGAGAAAGATGGAGAAATTTCAGTTGAAATCAACGAAAAAAATACTACATTGAGCCTTGATGACGTTATAATAAGCTCTCAAGATATTGAAGGCTGGTTAGTTGCCAATGCCAATGGCATAACAGTTGCGCTCGATGTAACCATTACCCCTTCACTAAAAAACGAAGGAATAGCCAGAGAATTGGTAAACCGAATTCAAAACCTACGAAAAGACTCTGGATTTGAAGTGACAGACCGGGTAGAGGTAACCATTAAGGATGATAAATACCTTAAACCTGCAGTTGAAGAAAATTTAACGTATATTAAAGAAGAAACATTAACGGAAATATTGCAATTTGATAATGATGTAAGCAATGGAACGGAAATTGCTTTTGATGATATTGCAACCCAAATTGAAATAAAAAAACACTAGATATGGCAAACGATGTAAAAACCCGATACAGCGATAAGGAGCTGGAAGAATTCAAGGTATTGATTCAGGGAAAAATAGAAAAAGCGAAAGAGCAGTTAGAATTAATAAAAAGTGCTTATAAAAATGACAGTACCAATGGTACTGACGATACCTCACCTACGTTCAAAGCATTCGACGAAGGTAGTAAGGTAATGAGTAAAGAAGCAAACTCACAGCTGGCTATTCGCCAAGAAAAGTTTATTCGTGATCTTAAAAATGCATTAATTAGAATTGAAAATAAAAGCTATGGCGTGTGCCGTGTAACTGGAAAATTAATAAATCCGGAGCGTTTAAAATTAGTGCCGCACGCAACCTTGAGCATTGAAGCGAAGAACATGCAGAAGTAAATAAAATCCTATTTTGAAAAGTGAAAGCCTTTAAAATAGCTGTTGAATTTATCCCGATGTTGTGTGTAATTTAAAAGAAAATGAACCGAATCTTTTATTTAGTACTAATCTTCATAAACCTAATCGCCTGTAAACAAATACAGGATCACGAAATTGCTGAATTTAATTGTGACAACCCTGTATCAGATGAGCGAATGAATGTATCGCTATGCTTACCGAATAATAATTTTGAAATCGAAAAGAATGAGAATTACTTTATCTTGAATCCGAAAAGTAATGATTCAACTAATTTGTCAGGAGTAATTCTTTCGGTAAAAGTGGATGATTTCAAAGAAAATTTAAATTCGACATGGTATCGTGATGAACAACTAAAACAATATCAAGCAAGTTCAGAACTCGATTTGAAGATTTTAAGTAAAGGAAACCAAATGATTGACGGAAAAAAATTTGCTGATTTGGAAATGATAATTTCTTTATCTGATAAAAAATTTTATTCTCGGACATTATTCTATTTTGACAAGACAATAGGATATGCTTTAGATGCAAGTGTATCAAACAAAAAAGTAAATAATGACACCAAATCAAGTATTTTATCCTTATTAAAAACATTTAAAATTGATGGACCACCGAATTACTAAAAACTAACTTAAGACGTATAACCGCAATTACGGCGGATTTGACTACTTCCGAATCCACTCGTAATTACTAAAGTGTGTACTTAACCCAAAAATGTATCGAGGTCTTATTAGTTATCGGTTGGCTTTTTTGGGCTTTAGTTTCGTAATATGTTAAAATATAAACTACTTTTAGCAATTGTATTTTTTGTAACGACTCAAGCATCCGCCCAAAAAGTACTTCAGAAGCAATTTGATGCATCAAGTTTTGAGAGGTTGGTTATTGAATCGGATGATGTCTTTACCATAACTATTTCAGCACAAAAGACAGATAATATTAATGTTCGTACCCATATTGAAGGCGAGCATCACGAAAGTGTTGTGTTAAACACTTCCGAAGCAGGTAAAACATTGACACTTTCAACTGGATATTCCCCTTTTTTTGAAAAAGAAAATGATAAGTTGGCCGCTCACAAACTGATTGCTATTGATATGCTCATCAGCGTTCCAGAAAACTTGAGTGTGGAATTACGGTCTAAAATCGCTTCGGTAACCGGGAAAGGAACCTATGAAAACTTTTTTGTGGCCTTAGAAAACGGAACGTGTTTGCTAAACAATTTTAAAGGAAATGCAACCTTGTATACCAAAGAGGGAGCTATTACCGTTTATGCAAAACCGACCGTTACAGGGCAAGCTGTTTCTAAAAAAGGAACTGTTTTAAATGAACTTCCTAAAACGGGAAAGCATAAAATAATTGCCGAAAGTATAACAGGCTCAATCACACTGCTGCAAAACAAATAATATTGTTATTTTTGCGGCTGTTAAAATAACTTATGTCACTAAAGAAGGCTTCCTTTATTATTATTTTGGTTCTGTTGATCGACCAAATTTCAAAAGTTTATATTAAAACCCACTTTGTTTTAGGCGAAGAAATTCGGGTTTTCGATTGGTTCCGTATTCTTTTTGTAGAAAACGAAGGTATGGCCTGGGGGGCCAAAATACCTGGCGAATATGGTAAACTGTTTTTGACCTTGTTTCGATTGGTGGCTATTGTAGGTATAGGCTACTGGCTTTGGGATTCTGTTCGTAAGCATGCATCTCGCGTATTGGTAGTTTCTATTGCCCTTATTTTTGCTGGTGCTTTTGGTAATATTATAGACTCTGTTTTCTACGGAATTATCTTCGATGATAGCTATCACCAATTAGCTTCATTTATGCCTGCAGACGGCGGATATGGTACATTATTTCACGGAAAAGTAGTAGACATGCTTTATTTCCCACTATGGAAAGGATATTTGCCTGAATGGCTACCATTTTGGGGTGGAAATTACTTCACCTTCTTTGAACCTGTTTTTAATATTGCCGATACTTCTATTAGTGTAGGGGTAATATTATTATTGCTTTTTCACAAAAAGGCGTTTCCTAAAGAGGAAGAAGAGAAATAGGCTTATTTCTTATTTATAGAGTAGTTGGTGCTAAATACATAAACGGTTCAAAAGGTATATTACGGGCAACCCAAAAAGCAACTACAATCCCAAAATAAGTATAGATAAACGTATTACTATAAAAAAACGGTACACGATATTTCGTGTTATACCAATAGTTGCGTAGCTTGGTAACCAAGCTATACATCAATATGGGTATGGAAAGAACGAGTAACGAATTATACTGAAACGCTCCCCAGATATTAAGATGGACTAACTGATGTAAAGCTCGCTGTGAGCCACAGCCAGGGCAATGCAAACCAGTTAAGGTGTGAAACGGACAAGGAATAAAAAAAGTGCTCTCTGTGGGATTGTATAGATAGAAAATCACCACTACAATCCCAAAAAAAATTGCTATTAAAACTAACGTAGTTGTTTTTTTAAAAACCACCGGCTTCAGACAAAATTCCTCCTGCTACACCTAAAATCAATAGTAGTATATAAAGCAAAAACAAGCCTCCAGCTACAATGGCACTCCACATTGCCCATTTTTTTGCTTCTTGTGATGCTTGCTGTGCTTCGGCATAATTACCTTGCGCATACAGTTCATTTACTTTTGTTGATTTTACAATAGAGACAATCCCTAATGGTAAACAACAAAATACTGTTGTTAAAATAGCCCATACCAAATGATTATCTGGTTTAGGTGGTTGGTTAGTTAAATTTTCCATTTTTTTGTTTTTTGAAGAAGTAAATATAGACAGTTTTTTTAAAAAGAAATTACTTTTTCGGGCGTAATGCAGTAATGCAAAGGAACATCTGTTTTTTCTGAAGGAATGTTTTTTTCTGGCGGAAATAATGAAAGACCCACAAATAAGGTTTCAGGTTTACAAGCAGCTAAAAAGCGGTCGTAAAATCCTTTTCCGTAGCCTATTCTGTTTCCTTTTTCATCATAAGCTAAAAGTGGAACGAAAATAACATCTAGTTTTTCTGCAGGAACTTCAATACCGTCAACAGGTTCGGGTATGTTATACTTTGAAAGCTTTATAACCGTATTTTCTTGTAACAAATAGTGCTTTAGTTCGCCTGTTTCAAATTCTGATTTTGAAACAACAATACTTTTATCCTTCCCTTGAAGAATATGCATTATATATTCTGTATTCACTTCCTTATGCGATTCAATAGGAAGAAAGATATGATAATACATTTCTTCCCAAATAGGAAGTTTTAAAGCTTGATTAGCAATTTGCAAACTCAATTCTTCAATTGTTTCCGAAGAAAGTTGCTCCCGACGGGCTTTATAGGCTGTTCTAAGTTGTGTTTTGTTCATTAGTAATCTTCTTCCTCTTTTTCTGAAATAGGTGTATTTTCAGTTGAAATATGAAAAATAGCATCCCCTTGATAGATAATTGGCGATTGATTTACGTTGATAATGTAACCGTCATTAGGCGAAAGTACTTTAAACCGCATCGTTCCGTAAGGATCGGTAATAGTAGCCAGAAATTCGCCTTTTACCACGTGCTTGTGACATGGAACCTTAATGTGCAACAAGCCACTTTTTTGAGCACGTAACCATTTGCTTTTTTCAATTAAGACACTTTTTGTTTTTGCTTTTGGTACTTCAAAAGTATCTTGAAGCATATCCAGATGCTTTAAAACCCGAGTAATACCATCAACGCCATGTTTGGCAATATGTTTATCGCTTTCTAGGGATTTTCCGCCTTCAAATAATAAAGTGGGGATATTCATACTGTCACAGGTTTCTCGATATGATTTTTTCAACAAGCTTGAATACACTATAAACGGTGGATTGAATACTTGAGCTAAACTCAACAATTTTTCATCATTAGGTTTAATACGAATCTGTGCCGCATTAAACCGACTTGCGCCACCGGTATGAAAATCTAAACAATAATCTGCGTGGGGAACAATTTCCTTACTAAAATGATAGGCTACCCTGCTGGCTAAGGAACCGTGCTTAGTTCCCGGAAACTTACGGTTTAAATCTTTACCATCTGGAAATTCTCGTTGGGCGTTTAAAAATCCGAATACGTTTAAAATAGGAATGCAGATTACAGTACCGCATTTGGGGCGGTTCATTTTTTTGGCAATTAGTTGTCGTACCACCTCAACACCGTTTACTTCATCACCATGAATACCAGCAGTTATCAAAATAGTTGGTCCAGGTTCTATAGCACGTTCCACGATAATAGGAATTTCAACCTTGGTTCCAGTATATAGTTTAGCGATACTGAAATTAAGTTTTTTACTTTCGCCCGGTGCTATCTTTGTTTTCAGAAGTATTAAATCGGTGTTTTCTTCTGCCATAGTTATACGTTTCGTTCTATATATTTTATAATGGTTGTGGCAATATCTTTTCCAGTTGCAGCTTCAATCCCTTCTAACCCCGGTGACGAATTTACTTCTAGAATTAAAGGTCCTCTATCTGACTGTAACATATCAACACCTGCAATACCTAAACCCATAGCTTTGGCAGCTTTTAAGGCAGCTATTTCTTCTTCATCACTTAGGGTTATGATAGATGCGTTTCCACCACGGTGTAAGTTTGAACGGAACTCTCCTTCTTTTCCTTGCCGTTTCATAGCCCCAACTACTTGGCCATCCACAATAAAAGCACGAATATCGGCCCCGCCGGCTTCTTTGATAAATTCTTGAACTATAACACGTGCTTGTAGGTTGTTAAAAGCTTCAATAACCGATTCGGCTGCTTTTCGTGTTTCGGCTAAAATAACCCCGATGCCTTGTGTGCCCTCTAAAAGCTTGATAATTACTGGCGCGCCACCAGCTTGTTCTACGATTTCCTTTACGTTTTTTGAATAATTGGTAAAAATGGTTTTAGGCAATCCCAATCCGGCGCGGGATAGTATTTGTAAACTCCTTAGTTTGTCGCGGGAACGTACTAGCGCCATGGATTCGGTAGTAGAAAAGACGCGCATCATTTCAAATTGACGAACTACAGCTGTTCCATAAAAGGTTACCGAGGCACCAATACGCGGAATTACCGCATCGGTGTGTGATAATGGCTTGCCTTTGTAATACACCATTGGGTTTTTCTTTTCAATGACAATATCACATTTGGTGTGATTAATAATCTCTACTTCATGCTTTCGTTTTTTAGCAGCTTCTATTAAGCGTTGCGTAGAGTATAACCCTGCATTGGCCGAAAGGATCTTTATATTCATTTCTGTTTTGCTTTAAGTTTGTGTGATAGGTTGGTTTTATTAATATCTACCACAAATTTTTTAGTTAAAAAATTACGTCCCAATAATACGGGAAATTTCATTTCCTTTCGGTCGCTTAAGGTTAAGAAAATAGGATGTTTTTTTCCGAATAATATAATTTCAGTGTGTATTCTATAACGGGTTTGCGACTCGCCATTACTGCTTTTCACCACTTTTACATCGTACTGATCAAAAATAAATTCTTTATTGTGATATTGTGGATGTTCTTCATCTAAAAACCGACATTTTAAATAATCATTTTCTATGGTAACATCAGTGCAGTGAATGGAGGAAGTAAATGCCCCTGTATCTATTTTAACCTCTATGTCTTCTAATTCTAGTTTTGGAAAATCTGCTTTATCAATTCGGCCTATTTTTCTCTTCATACATTTAAAATTATACTAACAATATACCAAAAACCGTAACCAATATAGTGTGGGTAATCGTTTTTATCATTCCTTTAACCCTACCGCTTATTCCGTTCAATATAGCCGATAATACTTTTGGAAATATTTTTCTGTGTAGTCTTTTCAATCCCTTCGAGTCCCGGAGTTGAATTTACTTCTAACACTAAAGGCCCTCTTTCGGATTGCAAAATATCAACCCCGCAAACACCCATTTTTAAAGCTTTGGCGGCTTTTAGGGCAGCTATTTCTTCTTCTTTACTTAATTGTAAGCTTTGCGATGTTCCGCCTCGGTGTAGATTAGACCTAAAATCGCCTGCTTTACATTGTCGTTTCATGGCTGCAATTACAACACCATCCACTATAATAACACGAATATCCGCTCCTTTCGATTCTTTAATAAACTCTTGTAGTACAAATTTTTGCTTGGCCGCTTGAAGTGTTTCAATAATAGGCATGGCTTCTTTACCATTTTTGGCTAATATTACACCTTGCCCGTGGGTGCCTTCTAATAATTTAATGATAATTGGGTTGTCCTCAAACGTGGCTACTTGTTCGGTTGCTAAATAGGGATTTACGAACACTGTATGCGGAACGGCTACTCCTGCTTTTGAAAGTATTTGAAACGAAGTCCATTTATCGCGAGAATCTAATATGGCTTGCGCCGAAACAATACTGAACACATCCATTGCTTCAAAATGTCGCACTAATGAAGAACCATAATACGTATTGGAAGCTCCAACACGTGGAATAACAGCGTGTAAGTCGTCCACTTGCTCTTCGTGATAATACAGCACAGGCTTTCCATCCTGAATACTCAGCCTACAGTAGGTGGGATCTAACACTTCCATAGCATGGTTGCGTTTTTCACCTGCTTTTAATAGACTTTGTGTTGAGTATAAATGATATCCTCTAGATAAAATAGCTATGTTCACAACGGGTTCAATTAAGGTCGCAAGATATAAATTGTCTGCTTCTTTTCAGAAAAATAAAGCCTTACAATGCGTTATTGATAATATCTTCGACTACCTCAGGGTTAAGCAGTGTACTTGTATCTCCTAAGCTATCGGTTTCATTAGAAGCTATTTTCCGAAGAATACGGCGCATAATTTTTCCGCTTCGGGTTTTGGGCAAACCGTCTGTAAATTGAATTTTATCCAACTTCGCAATCGGTCCTATTCGATCGGTAATTAATTGATTTATCTCTTTCCGAAGGTTATCTTGGTTTCTACTTTCTCCTGCTTCTTTCAGTGTAATATATCCGTAGAGGGCATTTCCTTTTACATCGTGTGGAAAACCAACAATTGCACTTTCAGCCACGGCTGGATGCTCGTTAATCGCATCTTCAATTGGCGCAGTACCTAAGTTGTGCCCCGACACAATCACCACATCGTCCACACGGCCCGTAATACGATAATAGCCTACGCTATCGCGCAAGGCGCCATCGCCTGTAAAATACATATTCTCAAAACTCGAAAAGTAGGTGTCTTTATACCGTTGGTGGTTCCCCCAAATGGTTCGCGCCATCGAAGGCCACGGAAATTTTATGCATAACCTACCATCTACTTGATTGCCTTTTAGTTCGTTTCCATCGGCATCCATAAGCGCCGGCTGTATGCCTGGTAACGGCAAAGTAGCAAAGGTTGGAATGGTGGGCGTCACATACGGAATAGCAGCGATCATAATGCTACCGGTTTCGGTCTGCCACCACGTATCGGTAATCGGACTTTTTTTATGACCAATATTTTCATCATACCAGTGCCAAGCTTCTTCATTAATAGGTTCCCCAACGGTACCCAGTACTTTCAGCGAGCTGAGGTCATATTTTTCAACAAATTCCATGTTTTGCTTCGCCAATGCTCTAATGGCTGTGGGCGCCGTGTAAAACTGATTCACCTTGTGTTTTTCAACAATTTCCCAAAAGCGTCCCCAATCTGGGTATGAAGGAACGCCTTCAAACATAACCGTGGTAGCCCCATTGGCTAGAGGGCCGTACACGATGTAACTGTGACCAGTAATCCAGCCAATATCTGCCGTACACCAATACACGTCGTTTTCGCGGTATTGAAACACATTTTTAAAAGTAAACGCACTGCCTATCATATACCCAGCAGTGGTATGCACCATGCCTTTGGGTTTTCCTGTAGAGCCGGAGGTGTATAAAATAAACAACGGATCTTCCGCATCCATAATCTCAGGTTCGCAGGTAGTTGCTGCATTATCTAACAAAGGTTGTAGCCATTCGTCACGGCCTTCTTTCATGGTAATGTCTGATTCTATTCGTTTTGCTACCAAGACGGTTTTTACGCCTTCGCAAGACTCCAATGCTTTGTCTACAATCCCTTTTAAATCGATTGTCTTTTTTCCTCGGAAAGAACCATCTGCTGTAATCACTATTTTACAATCGGAATCGTTAATCCGCGTAGCCAAGGCATTTGAAGAAAACCCTGCAAACACCACGGAATGTATCGCTCCAATTCGCGCACAAGCCAATACCGAAATGGCCAATTCCGGAATCATCGGCACGTAAATGCAGACCCGATCGCCTTTTTTAACGCCTTTATCTTTTAATACGTTGGCAAATTGGCAGACTCTATCGTGTAATTGCTGGTAGGTAATGTGTTCTGCTTTTTCTGAAGGGTCATTCGGTTCAAACAGAATAGCCGTTTTATCTCCCCGAATACGTAAGTGGCGATCAATACAGTTTTCGGTAATATTTAGTTTGGCACCTTTAAACCAAGTGATTTCCGGTTTACTGAAATCCCACGACAGCACTTCATCCCATTTTTTACGCCACATAAAATGCTCTTCGGCAATTTCATCCCAAAACGTTTCGGGATAGCGAACCGATTTGCGATAGACGGTAAAATATTCTTCTAAACTTTTTATATGGTAATTACTCATGAATAGGGATTTAAGGTGAAACAAAACACTTGGTTACCAAATTTAGCAAATGTTTAGGGAAGAAGGAAGGGAATAAAGGATGCTAATACGATATTTAACGAATGGTGTGAAATTTTAAGAGGATTGTGTTAATGTGCTTTATAATTATAGAAAATAAAGCAGCCAATTGACAGCATTTGACTGCGATTGACGACGTATGCATACAACTGCTTATTCTTAAATACAAATGCACGGCATTGCTTACCGATGCATTCACTTGCATACGATTGATTTTACTTGACGAATAAATCCAAATTTTAGAGGGTTTTGTTCGGGTTTCCTTCGGGAATTGTTCGGGGACGGCTCGGATGTATTTTCCAAAAATGGACGTTTTGCGAAGAAAGGGCGAATGAGGGTTGAATGAAACTAGGGGGAAGGTGGAGATGCTGGATTAAAACAGAAATGATTTGCTTGAAGATGACTTACTATTGTGCTAATAAAGTAACATACTCACTAAAATACCGTTGGCCCAATTCCCGTTGGCCGGCTGCGTTAAAGTGAATAGCATTCGTTGCATTATTTTCTTTTTCAATGGTGAAAGGTTGGGTGGGGTCTGCGTAGCCAGTGTTGCATGATTTAAAGGGTATGGAAGCTATGATAGCGTTTTGATGAATTCTTGACTGTTTTTGGTTTACCCAATAAGGTACCATTCCGCCTAATATAAAAGGAACATCTGGGCTTTGTAGATCTGTTCGTATGTTTTCTATAAATGTAGTAAGAGAAGCTTCATACGGGTTATAATTTATATCTCGTTCCCCTTGGTGCCACAAAATGGCTTGCAGTTTACTTCCTTTATATTTATTTTGAATATACTTTACCCGTTCCACCGCATCGTTATACAGATCGTTTCCTTTATTCCATCGGTCATCCGAAAAACCCGTACCGCCATGTCCACACGGTACAATGATGATTGAATCGCCTCTACTAAGGAAGTTTTCTTTAAACAAGTTTGCAAACGTAAGTCCAAACCCTATTTTGTTGGCCTTTGGAGTATGATGGTCTAAGGGTTCAATAGCTTTTACCACTTTCATATCTCGACCATTATACCTACCAAGTTGTGTAACCCCTGCAAAAGCAGAATCAATTTTAGAATCTAAACCAGTCCCAGAATGGGTGTTGGATTGCCCAGCAATTAAAATGATGTTATATTTTGAAGGCTGAAATGAAAATGAAGAACAATTTAAAAGAGGTCTGTTTTCAAATTCTTCTGAGGCACTATCTGAAGGGGCACTACAAGAAATAAAACAAATGAGTGCTGCAAGGTTTAGTATAGAGTAGAAATGCTTCATTTAAATCCCAATGATTTTCATCTTATAAGATACTAATTTACAAATAATTTTGAATCAGACAGTTAACTAAAAAAACACTTCATCATCAAAAATTGAAAAAGTATATTATAAATATAGGGTGCCTATGACGTTATTGCTTCACTATCTTTTTAGAGATACTATTCCCAGCACTGATTATTTGAAGAAAGTACATTCCTGATTGCAGCTTAGAAATATCAATAGTATCAACATTGGTTTCTTTTTCGATAACTAGACTTCCCGTACTAGTATATACTTTTATATTATTGATAGGAATTACACTATCTATTTGTATCAAATTATTAGCAGGATTTGGATATACAGTAAGTTTGTCAATGGTTAAGTCATCTATACCCAACGTGCAATCTTCACTATAAATAGCCTCTTCATCTTTACACCATCCCCAGTCTTCTGTACAAGTAGGGCGCGTTTCATTTTCATCATCCACTAAAATACAAGGTAAATTTTTGTTTGAAGTTGCTACCATAACAGACATACTGTTATTATTACCGTTTTGCACATTTAAATACGTTAATTCATTATTCCAACACCATAACCGACGAAGATTTGTGTTTTGTGAAACATCTAAAGAAGTTAACAGGTTAAAGCCTATGTTTAGTTCTTCTAAAATTACATTTTGTGAAACATCAATAGTTGTTATTTGATTTTCTCTTACGTCTATAGTTTCTAAAAGGGTGTTATTAGAAACATCTATTGTTGATAAATTATTACCTATGGCCCCTAATCTTATTAAATTGGGGTTTTGAGAAACATCTAGTGTTGTTAGTTCACTTCCAGAAAGAGAAATATGCGTCAGTTCTGAAAGTTGACTAAGGTCAATCTCTGTTATATCATTGCCAAAAAGGGTTAAAATTTCAATGTTTACAAAACTTTCAATTCCTTCAACCGTGACAATTCCTTCGTTAGTTCCTCGCAATCGTATTACAGCTTCAGCCTCACTTACTTGAATTTCACCATCATTGTTAGTATCTACATCGCCATCATAATCACCGTCATTATCAAAATCTGCACAGTTTTGGTTTAGTAATACATTTTTAAAATTTACATCTGGAATGTTTACAATTTGAGCAACTGAAGAAACACTTAAAAGAAAAGCGATAAAGTAAATTAGTCTCATTGTTTTTTTATAAACCTACGACTATTTTTTTTTGTAGAGACTTAGAGATAAATACAATCATTTACAAACGTTTACAAACAACTATAAACGAAAGTAAATACGTACCAACCGAGTATTACTTCCAGCCGGTTCTATGTTTGTACCGTTGAATAATTAGTTCAACAATAATCTTAACTGTTAATCCTTAAAAATTAAAATTATGAATGCACTTAGAAACAAAGTACAGTTGATTGGAAGATTGGGACAAGACCCAGAGATCGTAACTTTTGCCGACGGTAATAAAATGGCAAAATTCTCAATGGCTACAGACGATAGCTACAAAGACAAAAACGGACAAAAAGTAGAGCGCGCCTACTGGCACAACGTGGTAGTAAAAGGCGGATTAGTAAACGTGGTAGAAAATTACGTAACCAAAGGGCAAGAAATCGCCATAGAGGGCAAACTCACCAACCGCGCTTGGGATGATAAAGAAGGCAACAAACGCTATATAACTGAAGTGTTGTGCAATGAGTTATTGATGTTAAGTAAATAGCTTCAATACAATTTTAAAAAGGGCGCTCTAACTGCGCCCTTTTTAAAATCATTCAGCACAACCTCACTTTGTAAACTTTAAAGCAATATGTAAGGTGATTGAGTGATTTGCCCTAGGCAAATTGTACCGAAACCACTGGCATTTAAACTGCAAAAAACTGAATTGCATGAAAAGCAGTATCATCAGTCAGTAAATTAATTTAACTTTGCGCCCTATGCCCAATACAAACACAACACCCAACATAAAAAACCTCTTAAAAATCTACTTTGGATACGATCAGTTTTTGCCTAATCAAGAGCAGATAATCAATAACGTATTGAAGGGGAACGATACGCTGGCTATTATGCCAACGGGTGGAGGGAAGTCGTTGTGTTTTCAATTACCGGCTTTGGTACTTCCGGGAACTGCAATTGTTGTGTCACCTTTAATTGCTTTGATGAAAGATCAGGTAGATGCGTTGCGCTCTAATGGAATTTCAGCGGCATATTTTAATAGCTCGCAACCACAAGAGGAGCAGCAACGAACGCTTTCCGATTTACAAGAAGGAAAGTTGAAACTCTTTTACGTAGCCCCGGAAAGTATCTTTTTGTTAGAAGATACATTGCACCGTATCAATATCAATCTATTCGCTATAGACGAAGCCCATTGTATTTCGTCGTGGGGGCACGACTTTCGACCCGCTTATACCCGATTGGGAAGTTTAAAAGAACAGTTCCCAGAAACGCCTTTAATAGCGCTTACTGCAACTGCCGATAGCGCCACACAGGACGATATTGCAAAACAATTGGCAATCCCAAAAGCTAAAAAGTTCATTGCTTCGTTCGATAGACCTAACTTATATTTAGATGTTAGACCTGGGCAGAAAAGAATTCAGCAAATACTACAATTTCTGAAATCACAAAGAGAAGAGAGCGGTATTATTTATTGTCTAAGCCGAAAAAGCACACAATCTGTAGCCGATAAATTAGTAGCTGCTGGGTATGACGCAAAAGCGTATCACGCAGGTTTATCTTCAGAAGAAAGAAGTAGCATACAAGAAAGTTTTGTCAATGATAGAACAGCTATTATCGTGGCGACTATTGCGTTTGGGATGGGGATTGATAAAAGCAATGTTCGTTGGGTGATTCATTATAATATGCCTAAAAATATTGAGGGGTATTATCAAGAAATTGGCCGTAGTGGTCGCGACCGATTACCAGCACATACTTTGCTGTTTTATAGTTTTGCCGATGTTGTGCAACTTCGGAAATTTGCTGAAGGAAGCCCTACGGAAGAATATCAACTTGCCAAATTAGAACGCATGCAACAGTTTGCTGAAGCCTTGAGCTGCCGTAGGCGAGCCTTGTTGGGTTATTTTGGCGAGCACTTGCAAGAAGATTGTGGTAACTGTGACATTTGTAAAAATCCGCCAACCTATTTCGATGGTACGTTATTGGCACAAAAAGTATGTTCGGCGGTGGCACGTTTGCAAGAGCAAGAAGCTTTGGGAATGGTAATCGATGTATTACGAGGTGCCCAAAATGCACAGGTGTTCAATAAAGGGTATCAAAGTGTAAAAACTTACGGCGTAGCAAGTGATGTTTCGTGGCGTGATTTGCAGCAATACATTATTCAATTAATCAATCAAGGGGTATTGGAGATTCGGTTTCACGAAAACGGAAGGTTGGTATTGACATCGTTGGCAAAAGCGGTATTGTTTGAAAATAGAAAAATATATTTGGCGCGTCCGCTTCAGGAAAAAGAAGAAGAAAAGACAACCGCCAAAAGTGCTGTAAAAACTAGCGGACTTTTTGATAAGCTAAAGACACTTCGAGGCACCTTAGCAAAAGAAATGGGCGTCCCAGCGTATGTAATTTTTAGCGATGCCAGTTTAAAAGATATGGTAGCAAAAGTTCCACAAACCGAAACTGAATTTGCGACCATAAGCGGTGTAGGACAAGCAAAGCTGGAAAAGTATGCAACCCCTTTTTTGAAAGTCATTACAGAAGAACAGAAAAAGAATCCAAAAAAAGCGATAAAGGCTACTAAAAAGAAAGGATCTAAAAAAACACCCACACACTTGGTGAGCTTGGCATTATTTAATGACGGATTAACTGTCGATGAAATTTCAAAAGAACGAAATCTAACCACCGGAACCATCTATGCTCATCTAGAAAAAGCACATATCTCGGGGGAAGAAATTGAGATAGAACGGTTGATTACTTCAGAAGAAATCGAAAAGATTGTCGTTGCAAAAGATAGTATTGATAGTCCTGAGAGTTTAAAAGCATATTTTGAGTATTTTGAAGCTAAAGTGCCGTATTGGAAAATAAAATTGGGACTGCATCTTTCGGAATAAGTAATTTTGAATTCGATGGTTTCGATACATTCCACCAAAGGTGGAACACTCAACCACCTCAATACGTATCCTATCATAAAAAAATTAATCAAAATGCACGATTTAAGGTGGTTGAGTGATTCTGCCCAAAGGCAGGGTCGTATCGAAACGACCGACCCACTTACACAAAAAACAAATCCTGCGCCAAGCGATACGTATTTGCGTGGGCGTCAATAATCACTTTTATATCGGGTGAATAGCCGCCGCCCATACTCACTTGCACTGGGATTTCATGCTTTTTAATGGTTTCAAAAACAAAAAGATCGCGCTCTTTACAACCATCAACTGTACATTTTAATCGGCCTAATTTGTCGGTTTCTAAAATGTCAACACCGCTGAGGTAGAAAATAAAATCGGGTTGTACGTCTTCAATTAAGAAAGGGAGTATCTCTTTCAACTTTGATAAATAAAACGCATCGCCAGATCCATCAGGAATAGGGATATCCAAATCACTCACTTCTTTTTTAAATGGATAATTACCCGCGCCGTGCATGGAAAATGTAAAAACCGAATCGTCGTTTTGAAATATTTCAGCTGTACCATTTCCTTGGTGCACATCTAGATCGACAATTAAAATCTTTTTGGCCAATCCTTTGCTTTGCAGATACCGAGCGGCAATAGCTTGATCGTTAAAAATGCAAAAGCCTTCGCCATGGTCTGTGTAAGAGTGGTGCGTACCGCCGGCAATGTTCATAGCAATACCGTGTTCCAAAGCATATTCGCAACCTTGCATAGTGCCTTGAGCGATTATTTGCCCACGTTTTACTAAGGTTTCAGAAAGAGGAAACCCTATTTTGCGAGCTGAACGTTTGTCTAAAGTTAGATTTTTTAGGTTAGTGAAATACTCTTCTGTATGGACGTTAAGGATATATTTTTCCGAAGGCATGTCAGGCTCAAAGAAATTCGCCTCACTACAAGTCCCTTCATATAACAACTGCTGTGGAAGCAATTCATATTTTTCCATGGGAAACCGATGCCCTTCCGGTAACGGGTGTTTATAAATAGGATGATATGCGATTTTTAGCATCCTATTTTTTATGAAGTTTCAACTGAATGCGTTTTCTGTCAACGTCTACCTCCAATACTTTTACGATAACTTGTTGGTGTAAATGCACGTGTTCATTAACATCAGATACAAAAGAATCTGCTAAATTTGAAATGTGAATAAGGCCACTTTCTTTAATCCCAACATCTACAAAAGCGCCAAAATTAGTCACGTTGTTTACAATCCCTGGTAGTAGTTGTCCTTCCTGTAAATCAGTTATCGTTTTAATGTTTTGATTGAAAGTAAAAACTTTTGCTTGCTCCCTGATATCAAGACCGGGTTTTTCCAATTCTTTTATAATATCCTGAAGCGTGGGTAAGCCGACGGTTTCCGTTTGGTATTTTTCTAAAGGGATTTCTTGAAGCAGAGTTTTATTGCCTATTAATTCTGAAATACCAACCTTTTTATCTTTTGACATTTTTGAAACCACAGCATAGCTTTCCGGATGCACGGCCGAATCGTCCAAAGGATTTGCCCCTTCTTTTACGCGAAGGAAACCGGCAGCTTGTTGAAACGCTTTTCCGCCCAGTCTTGAAACATTTTTAATATCGTTTCTAGACGTAAAAGCACCGTTTTCGTCTCGATGTTTCACAATGTTTTCAGCTAATTTATCACCAATTCCTGAAACGTAACTCAACAGTGAAGTACTAGCGGTATTAATGTTGACACCTACGGCATTTACACAGGTTTCAACCACACGATCTAGTGAGCTTTTAAGTTTGGTTTGATCCACATCGTGTTGATATTGCCCCACACCAATAGATTTGGCATCGATTTTAACCAATTCTGCTAATGGATCTTGTAAACGTCGCCCAATGGAAACAGAGCCCCGTACGGTAACATCGTAATTAGGAAACTCATCGCGAGCAATTTTTGAAGCCGAATAAATAGAAGCACCCGCTTCGCTTACGACAAATACTTGAATGGGACGGTCGAACTGAATACGGCGGATTACTTGTTCGGTTTCTCTAGAAGCGGTTCCGTTACCAATAGCAATCGCTTCAATTTTATGGGCATTCACCAACGTGCTAATCTTTTTTATCGCCCCTTTTGTGTCGTTTTTAGGTGGATGCGGATAGATAGTTTCGTTGTGTTCTAGTCCGCCTTGCGCATCGAGGCAGACAATTTTACAACCGGTTCTAAACCCTGGATCGATTGCCAACACTCTCTTTTCACCCAAGGGGGAACCCAATAATAATTGTTTCAGGTTTTTGGCAAATACCTGTATGGCCGTTTCGTCTGCTTTTTCTTTAGCCGCATTTAAAATTTCATTGGAAAGCGCTGGGAACAACAATCTTTTATAAGCATCTGCTATAGCCAATGAAATTTGATCAGCACAGGCACCTTTCGATTTTATAATTCGGTTTTTGATTTTGTGATATGCTTTTTCATCATCAATTTCAATCTTTAAACGAATAAAGCCTTCTTCTGTAGCACGAAGAATGGCCAACAATCGGTGTGAGGGACAACGACTTAATGCTTCGCTCCATTTAAAATAATCTCTAAATTTCTGTGCCTTCTCGTCGTCTTTTTTAGTTTTCACAACCTTGGTGGTGAGGATAGCGTGGCGTTCTAATTGATTCCGAAGCATATTTCGAATGTCACTTCGTTCGTTAATCCATTCGGAAATAATATGGCGCGCACCTTCTAGTGCTTCTTCCATAGAAATTGAATCAGACGTATATTGTTCAGCAATCGAATGAATGTTAGAAGCATTTTGTGCCATAATAATCTTGGCAAGTGGCTCCAATCCGTTGTTTCGAGCGGTATCTGCTTTGGTTTTGCGCTTCTTTTTATACGGTAGATATAAATCTTCTAGCGTGGTACTATCGGTTGTTTCTTCTATTTTTTTCTGAAGTTCATCGGTAAGAGCTTCTTGTTCTTCCAACGCTTTTAAAATAGTGGCTTTTCGCTTCTCTAGCGTTTCAAATGCTTCTTTGTACGTAACAATATCACCTACTTGAACCTCGTCCAAATTCCCCGTTTGTTCTTTTCGGTAGCGAGAAATGAACGGAATGGTACAGTCTTCATTCAATAAAGCAATGGTGTTTTGTATTGCTTTTTCGGGAAGTTGGGTTTGGGCGATAATATAGTTTACAAGCTGAATCATGAAAGGATAATATACTTGGTTTTAAATAACTGAACGATTATTTAACCGTCCTATTTGATCCTTGAAAGAATAAATATTACTTATTAAGCTAATATTATAAATACGAGCGGTTTCAGATGAGATATTAGATCTTTATGTATAATTTATATTGACATTAATCTTCAAAATAAGTTAGCTCGTATACATTTTCTTTACTATTGTAGTTTCCGTAGAGGTAGCCATTTTTATATTTGAAAACGTTTTCTGCTTTTTTATTTTTTTGCTCATCGGCAAAAGTTTTTATTTTATCAAAAGCATTCTCTTCAATTTCTCCAGAAACATGACTAAAATTATTATCGAACAGACTTTCAATTCGGGTAGATTTTGTGCTCGTGTAAGAGTTATAGGCAAAAAAAGTAGGGTTAAAGCTCATGCTCATAGCTCCAAATGAAGCAACGGGCACAGCACCACCAAAACCAGGCATCATCATAGCACCACCCCCAGCATTAAGTTCTTTCGTACCGCCCATTGTTATTTGATATCCTGAATTAGTAGGTTTTACAGCTAATCCAATTTTATCTGCAGAAATTTTTCGAAGGAATTTAGATGTTTTTTCCATCTCTCGAACCCGATCTTTATTATAAACCCCTCCTTCTTGGATAATGGGGGTGTTCTTGAAAAGAATATCCTCCTCTTTATTCAAGGTAATTGCTTTGAGTTCTTTTTTGCTTTTTAAATCTTTTGCACTAAACTTCATTTGTGAATTAGAAGCGATGATTTGAAAAATTTTATCTTCGTACACAAATGAATTGCTTTTGTCATAGAAATCATTTTCAGAAAGCTGGGGTTTTTCAACTTGACTGAATGAAGCCGAAAGATCTGGTAAAAAGACCTCTATTAAATAGGTGATTTTTTTGTTCTTATCAAATGTCAACAAAAAACTACCATCTCTTGTATACAATTTTGAAGCGTCTCCCGTAGCTTCAATGGAATTTGGGGTGTGTTCATCAATTTTAATAACCTTAATATTACTACCAATGCCCACTGATGTATTCATTAGATCGTGAAGAGTTGCTTCTTTACTACCACTATTAATTATGTTTTTATCTGCAAAACTAAGTGTCTTTTTTGAAACTTTTTTTCCATTTTCGAAGGTGTATACATGAATATCTGAAGTCCTTTTTTGAGAAGTGATTAGATAAAAACGCTCATCCTTACTGTAGGTTTGGACAAAGTTTTCTTTTCTTAGTTTAAAATCAAATTTGGTTTCCTTAGTTTTTGAATTTTCAAAATCAAATAGAATGCTTCCAAATTTCTTGTTGTTTGAACTTTTAAGAAAGAGCGTAATTTCCTTTCCTTTAATTGTGTGTCCAATAATTTCATCATATCGATTTGGTAACCCGTCTGAAGCAATACTACCTATACGTTTTAGCTCTTTAGAGTATAAATACCCGTTCATTGTTTTATTGTCATCTATGAAAACAGCAAGGTTTTGGGTATTCTTGTCAACTACTGAAAAAGCATCCTTTACAAAACGGTATCCTTGTTTTTTGTCATTATCAACTTTTAAAAAAGTGTTTTGAGCAGTAGCTTGAAATACAGAAAAGGCAAAACATATGCCTAAGAAAAATTTATTCATAAGTACAATTTGAGGCTGGAAATATAAAAAAATTAATTAATTAATCGTTGCTCCGTTTTCAACTCCAGCTTCACTTGGATTCACAAAAGACAGTTTGCCTTCCGCTGTTTCGGTCATTAAAATCATTCCTTGACTTTCAACACCGCGCAATTTTCTAGGCGCTAAATTAACTAATACTGTTACTTTTTTACCAACTACATCTTCTGCTTTAAAGCTTTCAGCAATACCTGAAACGATGGTACGTACATCGATACCTGTATCTACTTTTAAGACCAATAACTTTTTGGTTTTTGGCATTTTTTCGGCTTCGATAATGGTGCCCACGCGCATATCTAACTTGGTAAAGTCATCAAACTGAATGGTTTCTTTTTCAGGTTCTACGGTTTTGTTCATAGCTTCATTAGCTTTTTTACTGGCTTCTAATTTGTCTAACTGTTTTTGTATTTGTTCGTCTTCAATTTTACTGAACAACAAACTTCCTTTTCCTATTTGGTGACTAGGTTTTATAAGTTCAGTTTTTGCGGTCACATCACTCCAGATAAGTTCATTTTCACCTTTTTCAAGATGAAGAATTTCTCTTAATTTTTCTGAAGTAAATGGTAAAAATGGTTCGCTTAAAACTGATAAAGCAGAGGCAATTTGCAACGCGACATACATCACTGTTTTAGTGCGTGCTTCATCGGTTTTAATTGTTTTCCAAGGCTCTTCGTCTGCTAAATATTTATTTCCTAATCGCGCTACATTCATCAATTCTTGCTGCGCTTCTCTAAAACGATACCGCTCTATCGAACTAGCAATAACAGCCGGATAGGCTTGTAGTTCTTTTAATGTTTGTTTGTCAACTTCAGAAAAATCTGAAGCCTCTGGCACAATTCCATCGTAATATTTATTGGTTAAAACCACGACTCGGTTTATAAAATTTCCGAAGATAGCGACCAGCTCATTATTGTTCCTGGCTTGAAAATCGGACCACGTAAAGTCGTTGTCTTTGGTTTCTGGGGCATTTGCGGTTAATACATAACGCAACACATCTTGCTGATTTGGAAACTCCTCCAAATATTCGTGCAACCAAACCGCCCAGTTTTTACTTGTGGAAATTTTATTGCCTTCCAGATTTAAAAATTCATTCGCCGGAACGTTATCAGGCAAAATATAATTTCCTTCAGCTTTTAGCATACTCGGGAAAATAATACAGTGAAAAACGATGTTATCTTTCCCTATAAAATGAAGCAGTTTAGAATCTTCATCTTTCCAATATGGCTCCCAATCTTTTCCTTCACGCTCCGCCCATTCTTTGGTAGCCGAAATATAGCCAATGGGCGCATCGAACCACACATATAAAACTTTGCCTTCGCCTCCTTCAACAGGAACGGGAATCCCCCAATCTAGATCGCGGGTTACGGCACGGGCACGTAAACCGTCGTCAATCCAAGATTTGCATTGGCCATATACATTACTTTTCCAATCTTTTTTATGGTCTTTTAAAATCCATTCTTTTAAAAAGCCTTCGTACTGATCTAAGGGTAAAAACCAGTGACGTGTTTCTTTTAAAACAGGTGTGTTACCCGTAATCGCACTTTTTGGGTTTATTAAATCGGTTGCGTTGTGGGACGTTCCACAGCTTTCACATTGATCACCGTAGCTTTCTTCAAAACCACATTTTGGGCAGGTTCCTAAGATAAACCGATCGGCTAGAAATTGATTGGCTTCGGCATCGTACAACTGCTCCGTAACTTCTTCGATGAATTTTCCGTCTTCGTATAACTTTTTGAAAAACGCCGAAGCAGTATCATGATGTACTTTTGCTGAGGTTCGGGAATAATTATCAAATGAAATTCCGAAATCTTCAAACGATTTTTTAATGATTCCGTGGTATTTATCCACTACTTCCTGAGGCGTGATGCCTTCTTTTTTCGCTTTTATGGTAATAGGTACGCCGTGTTCGTCACTTCCGCAGACAAATGCTACATCTTTATTTTGTAAGCGTTGGTAGCGCGCGTAAATATCTGCCGGTACGTATACACCTGCTAAATGCCCGATGTGAACAGGGCCATTGGTGTAAGGTAAGGCGGCGGTAATGGTATATCTTTTTGGTGTTGTTTGCATAATTACGTCCTTCGTTTTCTTGATGGAGGTGCAAAATTACGGATAAATGTGTTAATTTGGGTGCTATACTATTTTAGATTACTGCTACGTATGATTACACCCAATTTTTTAAAACCAGGCGATACCGTTGCTATTATTTCAACCGCTCGAAAAGTTTCAAAAGAAGAATTAGAACCCGGTGTACAATTATTGGAAAAATGGGGTTTACAACCGTTATTAGGAAAAACCATTGGAGCCGAACAAAACCAATTTGCTGGAAACGACTCTTTACGAACTGCCGATTTTCAAGCTATGCTGGACAACCCAACTGTAAAAGCCATTTGGTGTGCCCGAGGAGGATATGGAACGGTGCGAATGGTGGATGGATTGGATTTTTCAGAATTTAAAAAACATCCAAAATGGATTATTGGGTATAGTGATATTACAGTGCTGCATTCACATATTCATAATATTGGAATTGAAACAATGCACGCTGATATGCCCGCAGATATTGGAAAGAGAACAGTAGAAGCGGCAACTTCCATAAAAAAAATACTGTTTGGTGAATCCTATAAAATTTCATTCCCTTCGGAAGAAAAAAAATTAACTCGAACCGGAAGCGCTTCAGGACAGTTGGTAGGCGGTAATCTTTCGGTTTTGTATTCTATTTTAGGAAGCGCTTCTTCAGTAAACACTGATGGAAAAATCCTATTTATTGAAGATTTAGATGAATATTTATATCACATCGATCGGATGATGCAAAATCTAAAACGCACTGGACTTCTAAAAAATCTTGCAGGATTAGTAGTAGGCGGCATGAGCGATATGAATGATAATACCATTCCTTTCGGAAAAACGGCTGTAGCAATTATTGCCGAAGCGGTTTCAGAATATGAGTATCCGGTTTGTTTTGATGCACCTGCAGGTCACATTAAAGATAATCGGGCTCTGATAATGGGTAGAAATGTAAAACTTCATGTTACTGAAAATAATGTAACTTTAGATTTTAACTGATAAAATATCTTCTTTGGCGCACCACAACGAACTTGGAAAAATTGGCGAACAATTAGCAGTAGATTATCTTCTGAAAAACGGCTACGAAATTTTAGAACGAAATTTTTTCTATGATAAAGCCGAAATAGATATCATCGCACAAAAAGAGGAAGGTATCATTGTAGTTGTAGAAGTAAAAACCCGTAACAGTGCTTTTTTTGGTGATCCACAGAGCTTTGTCACCAAAGGAAAAATAAAGCTATTGGTAAAAGCTGCCAATGAGTATATGGTTATAAACAACCTAGATAAAGAGGTCCGTTTTGATATTATTGCGGTGTTAAAAAACAAAACTACTGAGAAGCTAGAGCATATAGAGAATGCTTTTTATCATTTCTGAAAAAGGGAATCTTCTACTGGTATTTCTGTAATTTTGAAATAAGGAAATCGACTTATCCAACTTTAGCTTCTATTTATGAATTCTACCAAAAAAGATATTATTCAAGCCATTCAGCAACAAAAAGAAAACCCTAACTTAAAGTATCGTTTAAAAGAACGAACCGAAGAATTTACTGAACTATTATTTTACACACTGTTTGATTCAGAAACATCGGTTTCAAAAAATTTTGAAACGTTAGAAACACTTTTTGAAGAATTAGTGGATATCGCTTGTTGGACACCCGAAAAACCGTGCAAAAAACTTTGGAAATCATACTTGCAAAAGCTTCCTGAGATTTTGGAAAAACTAAATAAAGATGCCAAAGCATTTGTTGATAACGATCCTGCGGCTAACTCTATAGAAGAAGTCTATTTGTCATACCCAGGATTTTACGCGATTGTAATTTATCGATTGAGTCACGAGTTATATAAATTCGGAATGCCTTTGGTGCCAAGACTTATGAGCGAATATGCTCACCATATTTCAGGAGCCGATATCAATCCTGGTGCTAAAATAGGTGAGTCCTTTTTTCTAGACCATGCAACAGGTACGGTAATTGGAGAAACCACGATTATTAAAAATAACGTAAAAATTTACCAAGGGGTTACCTTAGGAGCGCTTTCAGTAGCAAGAAATCTACGAAATATAAAACGCCATCCAACGGTTGAAGATAGCGTAGTTATTTATGCCAATGCAACTATTTTGGGTGGAAAAACAACCATTGGTAAAAATAGTGTAATTGGGGGAAACACGTGGATTACCGACTCTATTCCGTCTAATTCTATTGTTTCAAATACCAATGAAGTGAAAATTAAAACAACAGAAAATGTTTAAAAATATAACCGATTTTATAGGAAACACTCCTCTAATTGAAGCCAAAACCTTACTTAAAAACCCAAACATCACCTTGCTCTTAAAAATGGAAGGTCACAACCCGGGCGGAAGTGTAAAAGATCGAGCGGCGTATAATATGATTAAGTCTGCATTAGACAGAGGTGAAATTGATAAAAATTCGAAGCTTATTGAAGCGACAAGCGGGAACACAGGAATTGCGCTAGCGATGATAGCAGGGATTTTTAAGCTTAAGATAGAACTCGTGATGCCCGAAAATTCTACAAAGGAGCGCGTGCAAACCATGCGAGCGTACGGAGCGAAAGTTACGCTAACGTCATCCGATATTGGAATAGAAGGTGCAAGAGATTATGCCGAACAGAAAGTAGCTGAGGAAGGATATTATTCGTTTAATCAATTTGCGAATGATGATAATTGGAAAGCGCATTATAAAACCACAGGTCCTGAGATTTGGAACGATACTGAAGGGAAAATAACGCACTTTGTTTCAGCAATGGGAACGACGGGAACCATTATGGGCACGTCTACTTATTTAAAAGAAAAGAATACAAACATTCAAATTGTAGGAGCGCAGCCAACAGACGGTTCAAAAATTCCGGGTATTCGAAAGTGGGAGAAAGCGTATTTACCTAAAATATTCAATCCTAATAAAGTAGATCAAGTAATTGAAGTAAGCGAAGCGGAAGCTACAGCAATGGCAAAACGTTTGGGCGAAGAAGAAGGTGTGTTCTCCGGAATGAGCAGCGGCGGTAGTGTTACGGCTGCATTAAAATTAGCCGAAACCTTAGAAAGTGGTGTAATTGTAGCGGTGATTTGCGATCGAGGCGATCGGTATTTATCTTCTCCTTTGTTTGATGATTGATTTTAAATGATTACTGAAACATTTCTTGTCTTAGAAAGTGATTTAATTTTATAAAGTAAAACGATTTCTAAAAGTACTGCCGGGATTAAAAATAAAGCACCAAGCCACCCTAAAAAGACTGAAATTAAAAACACAGAACTCGCCATTTTAAATCCACCGGTTACGGTGGCTAAAACGCCTAAAGGTTTAGAAAGTTTCAGAAGTGAAAACCCAAAAAGGAAACCACCTAACCCGTAAAAAATGGATTCTATTACGGCAACATATTCAACTGTAAAGCCTTCAAAGTAGAGAGAAGATATATCGTATACATAAAATAGAAGCATCATAGCAATTAAAACATAAGTTGAAATTGTTAAGAGACTATTTTCAAAAATTTTACCGACGCGAATAAAGCCAATCGAAAAATATAAATACGATACTAGCGCTATGCATTTAACGCTTATGTAGGCTGCATTTCCTAAAATCATTTCATTTTCAAAGAAACGCGCCCAGTCTAGTGCAAATTCGGGGAAACCGATAATAAAGTATAGAATTCCTCCAATAAGCGCAAGCGTTAAAAAGGTTTTAGAGGTGCTAAGCAGACTTTTATTATACGCAACCTTTGTTTCTTTTTCCTTTTGAAAAGCTTCTAAATCGAAACCTAATGCGTCTAGAATACTTTTAATAGTATAACTTCTTGGGGTTACTTCTCCCGCTTCTATACGTTGAATCGTACGTACATTGATGTTGCATTTTTCAACTAATTCTTCTTGAGTGAGTCCTTTTTGCTTCCGAAGAGCGACAATTTTTTGACCTAATTCTGGTTGTTTCATAACAAAGTAAATTTATAAGACAATAGTACAACCAAGGTGAAAACAATGCAATTTTTACAATTGAATTTCACCCGACATTTACCCGACATTGTATAGTTCATGGGTCTTGTCTTGTTTGAAAGATACTTATTTATTCTCTAAAAGGCGCTAACGCATCTAATGCTCTATTTACTGAAGTAATCCTATCAAACGTTAATAACAACCGTAAACCGTTACGGGTTTTCTTCTCTTTCATCGTTACTCGCTGAGGATAGTTTTGGACGTATTGCAAGACTTTTGTAAATGCCGGACTCTGATAATACGCACTTTGTTGATCGCTCACAAAATAACCGACCAACTTGTTTTTCTTCATAATAACGCGTTCCAGTCCCATTTTAATAGCAATCCATTTAATACGAACGCTGTTTAATAAGTCTACAACTTGTTCAGGAAGTTCGCCAAAACGGTCAATTAATTCTTTTTCAAATTGCTGAAGCTCTTCCTCGGTATTTAGTTGGTTTAATTTGGTGTACAGATTAAGCCGTTCCGTAATGTTGTTGATGTAATCATCAGGGAAAAGCAATTCAAAATCGGTGTCGAGCACGGTTTCTTTTACAAAATCTCTCTTTTCGTGTTCAGTACCTTCATAAAGATCTTTAAATTCTTTTTCTTTAAGTTCATCAATCGCTTCGGAAAGAATTTTTTGATAGGTTTCAAACCCAATTTCGTTGATAAATCCGCTTTGTTCTCCACCTAATAAATCTCCTGCGCCACGGATTTCTAAATCTTTCATAGCGATGTTTAACCCGCTACCTAATTCTGAAAATTGTTCTAAAGCTGTAATTCGTTTTCGCGCTTCTTCGGTCATAACCGAATACGGTGGTGTAATAAAATAACAGAATGCTTTTTTATTACTTCTACCCACACGTCCGCGCATTTGGTGTAAATCTGACAACCCAAAATTATTGGCGTTATTGATAAAAATAGTGTTGGCATTTGGTACGTCCAATCCGCTTTCAATAATGGTGGTTGAAACCAATACATCAAACTCATTGTTCATAAAACCGAGCATGAGCTTTTCCAGCTTTTTACCGTCCATCTGCCCGTGACCAATCCCTATTTTAGCATCTGGAACTAAACGCTGAATCATTCCGGCAACTTCTTTAATATTTTCAATTCGGTTATGAACAAAAAATACTTGTCCGCCACGTGATATTTCATATCGAACTGCATCACGAATACTCTCTTCGCCAAAACGGATTACGTGTGTTTCCACTGGATAGCGGTTGGGTGGCGGCGTGGTAATAACCGATAAATCCCGTGCAGCCATTAAACTAAACTGCAACGTTCTTGGGATAGGTGTAGCTGTTAATGTAAGTGTATCTACATTTTCTTTAATAGTTTTCAGTTTATCTTTTACAGCGACACCAAACTTCTGTTCTTCATCAATGATCAATAACCCGAGGTCTTTAAATTCAACCGATTTGTTAACCAATTGATGTGTGCCAATCACAATATCAAGGGTTCCATCTTTTAAACCTTCTAAAACAGCCCGACGTTCTTTAGCAGTTCGAAAACGATTTAAGTAATCAATATTCACAGGCATATCTGCCAATCGCTCTGTAAATGTTTTAAAATGCTGAAACGCCAAAATGGTGGTGGGCACCAAAATAGCAACTTGTTTGTTGTTGTCAACTGCTTTAAAAGCAGCACGAACGGCAACTTCTGTTTTTCCGAAACCTACATCGCCACAGATTAATCGGTCCATGGGGCGCTCATTTTCCATGTCACGCTTAACATCTTCAGTCGCAGTAGATTGATCGGGCGTGTCTTCATACATAAAAGAGGACTCTAATTCAGCTTGCAGGTATGAATCGGGATCATATGCAAACCCTTTTTGCAAGCGACGTTTGGCGTAGAGTTCAATTAGGTTGAAGGCAATTTGCTTAACCCGTTTTTTGGTCTTTTGTTTTAGTTTTTTCCAAGCGGCACTGCCTAATTTGTATATTTTGGGCTCTTTTCCGTCCTTGCCGTTATACTTGGTGATTTTATGAAGCGAATGAATGCTGAGGTACAGAATATCGCGTTCGCCATACATGAGTTTGATTGCTTCTTGCTGCTTACCTTCCACATCAATTTTCTGAAGTCCGCCAAATTTTCCAATTCCGTGATCAATATGTGTCACATAATCGCCTACTTCAAGATTGGTCAACTCTTTTAAGGTAATTGCCTGTTTTTTGGCATATCCGTTCTTAAGCTGAAATTTATGATACCGCTCAAAAATCTGATGGTCGGTATAGCAAACATTTTTTTGATTGTCATCGATAAACCCTTGAAACAAAGGGAATACAATCGTTTGGTATTCCTTTACGTGTTGCTCGGCATCTTCAAAAATGTCATGAAAACGCTTTGCTTGTTGTTCACTACTACAAAAAATGTAGTTTTTATAACCTTTTTCTACGTTTTCGTTTAAGTTATCAATCAACAAATTGAATTGTTTGTTGAACGATGGTTGCGGTTTTGTGTTGAAATGAATCGCCTCGCTACTATTTTTACTATCTAATGTTACGGTTGTAAATTCAGAGAGTTGGCTTTTTAATAATTCGGAAGTGCAAAACAATTCTTTCGGTTCGCTTTGCTTTATTTCGCCAGAAGCTTCGTTGAAAGCATGGGTTGCTTTTTCAAATAATTTTGTAATGCTGCTGCTTAATAGCTCTTCATTTTTCAGAAAAACCACGGTTTTTGAAGCGATGTATTTTAAGAAACTTTCACGCGTTTCTTCCATCATCTTATTTTCCACATTCGGGATGATGGATATTTTCTTTAATTGTACATCAGAAAGTTGTGTTTCTACATCAAACGTACGGATGCTATCTACTTCATCGCCAAAAAACTCAATCCGGTACGGCTCGTCATTACTAAAACTAAACACATCTAAAATACCACCACGGACTGAAAATTCGCCAGGTTCGGTCACAAAATCGGTGCGTTTAAATTTATATTCAAACAACACTTCATTTACAAAATCGATGGATACTTCTTCGCCTACTTTTAACTTTAAAGTGTTTTTTTCAAGCTCTTTCCGCGTTACTACTTTTTCAAATAGCGCCTCTGGATAGGTAACAATAATGGCTGGTTTGCGTCGAGAATTGATGCGGTTCAGCACTTCGCTTCTCAACAATACATTGGCATTGTCGGTTTCTTCAATTTGGTAAGGCCGGCGATAACTTCCAGGATAAAATAACACGTTTTCGTCACCGTGTAATTGTTCCAAATCATTCAAATGGTAAGCTGCTTCTTCTTTATCATTTAAAATAAGAAGGAATGGTTTTTCTGAAACTTTAAAAGCTTCAGAAATAACAATTGAAGTAGCAGAGCCAACTAAGCCTGAAACCGAAATTTGTTGTTGCGAACCAGATATAGCTTCCCCTAGCTTTAGGGTTTCATCAGCCTTTGAAAAAAGCGTATTAACGAGAGTTTTGCTCATAAAGGCGCAAAGATAGTATCTTATCTTCTTATTCTAAGCTGCCACATAGAGTTTTATCATTTTCATAACACAATTAGGTTGCAGCAATACGTATTTTTAGATTATGGCTATAGAAGAGTTTGACGTATTTGTAATAGGAACAGGAACCGCTGGAAAAAGCGTGGCATACGATTGTGTTGAAGCTGGAATGAGTGTCGCTATTGCTGATAATAGAGAGTTTGGTGGCACGTGTGCCAATCGAGGTTGCGACCCTAAAAAAGTATTGGTAGGCGTTACTGAGGCCATACAATTGACTGAAAATTTAAAAGGAAAGGGAATTATATCTGTTCCTGAAGTAAGTTGGAAAGACGTACAAAAATTTAAATCAAATTTTACTGAAGCTGTTCCCGCAGCTACCGAACGTGATTTAGAAGAAGCTGGAATTGCTATGTACCACCAATCACCCCAGTTTTTAGATGAAAACACGCTGTCTGTAGAAGGGAAAACGGTGAAAGCTAAAAAGATTGTCATTGCCACAGGACAAAAACCTTTAGAGTTAAAAATACCCGGAAGAGAACATTTAAAAACGAGTGACGACTTTTTAGAGTTACCAGAGCTACCAGAAAGTATTGTTTTTGTAGGCGCTGGTTATATTGGGATGGAGTTTGCTCATATTGCAGCGCGCTGTGGTGCAAAAGTTACCGTGGTTGAGTTTGCCCCAAGGCCTTTAATGCCTTTTGATGAAGATATTGTCAATCATCTTGTAGAAGCTTCAGAAAAAATAGGAATTGATTTTATTTTCAACGCTCAAGTAACAGAGGTGGAGGAATTACAAAAAAATCATCGTGTCATTTTTCAGAAAAATGGAAAAGAGAATTCCGTTAAAGCTAGAGCTGTTTTTAATACAGCAGGACGCGTACCTTCCATAGACGAACTTGATTTAGATAAAGGAAATGTTGCGGTTGAAAAAGGAGGCGTTTCAGTAAATGAGTTTCTTCAAAATACCACAAATCCGTCGGTGTATGCCTGTGGTGATGTTTCGGCCAGTGGTTCGTTGCCGTTAACGCCTACTTCGTCTCAAGAAGCGCGAGTGGTTTCAAAAAATATTCGGAAAAATAACGTATTGAAAATGGATTTCCCACCGGTTCCTTCCGTAGTATTTACCTTGCCGCAAGTCGCTGCTATTGGTTTGACCGAAGAAGAAGCTAAAAAACAAGGCTACGATATTGTAGTGGAGTCTAAAAGCGTGCCTTCGTGGTTTAATGCAAAACGAATTAATGAAGAAACCTATGCTTATAAGACCATAGTCGATAAAGACCGAAACTTAATTTTAGGAGCACACATTATAGCACCACACGCTAGTGAAATGATTAATCTTTTTGTCCTCGCGATGTGTGGGAAATTAAAATGCGAAGATTTAAAGGCCATGATTTTTGCCTACCCAACGTGGGGTAACGATATTAAGGGGATGGTTTGAACAGGCTAATCTTTTCTAAAATGCTCTTTACATTTTTGTACCGGACTAGTATCTCTGTTCTGAAAAGAGTGAACTGCGCTGCTAATAAATAAAACAGCTGCAGTTATTAGTGTAGCGTACACAATGCTTTGGTTGCTGTCCCAATTAGCTACTGCAATGGCGATTAAAGCCCAAACACCGACCAGGGCAAATTCACGCATATTGCGTTTCCAGGTGACGGTGAGATTAATGATTCCGGCAATAACGATCATTATGACCGTCCAATAAGTTTCAGATAAGCCCCATCCTTCCCAGCCGATACTACTTAAGTATGCAGCAATGTTTGCAATGCTTGCTACAGTAATCCACCCGCTGTAAAAAACAAAAGGCCACCATAAAAATGATATGACTGAAATAGGTGCGTCCCACAATTCCATACTGTTGTTCATCACAATTTTTAAAAGTGAAAACAGTAAAACGAACATTGCTAGTATAGAAAAACTAATATATCCGTAGAGCCAAAAGGTAACCCACATAATATTGGCTACACAAGAGAGGACGAACCACCAGCCAGTTTTCAGCACAAAAGCATCGTCTCTTACTTTTCTGAAAAGACTTCGACTTTGATAGATTACAAACCCTAACAATAACAAATAAATAAATCCCCAAATCGAGAATGCATAACCTGCTGGAGTAAATAAATTGGGCATGGAAGCAGAAACTTCACCGATTGTGGTGTCGTTCATCGCACCGGTGTTTGAGAGGTAGTTCACAAAAACGGTAGCCAAAAAGGCAAGGATATTGGCAATTTGTAGTGTTTTTTTCATAGGCTCTTAAAGTTAAAAGTTTAAAAGATGAATCCTTTTTGAATTAAGAAAAATTTAGCGAAGGATATTTTCAGTGAAAAATAAAAAAGTCTAGTTTACTGAACTTGATTTGTAAATATTTTATATTTGTAGTTTAATACGATACTATGTCATTTACAGACCTTTTTGAAAGAGGAGAACACTCCAGAAATTTGAGCCATTTTGCTTCTATTGCAAATATTGCAGCCATCGATGGTGAATTGAACGAAGAAGAAGAAAAGCTATTGAAGCGTTTTGCGCGAAAATTGAATATTGAAGAAGATGAATACCAAGAAGTGATCAAAAACCCTTCTAAATATCCTATAAATCCACCAAATAGCTCTGACAGGCGTTTGGAGCGTATGCACGATCTTTTTGAAATGATCTTTGCTGATCACGAAATAGACGATCATGAGCGTTTTTTAATTGAACGCTATGCAATTGGGTTAGGATATACAGCAGAATTGGCCCAAAAACTAATTAAACGCTCTATCGAAATATACGATGGGGGATTAAACCTTGAAGATTACCGTTATTTGTTGAATAGAGATAAATAATCGCTTCAGAAATATAATTAGAACACCCAAAACTTATTTAGTGTTGGGTGTTTTTTTATTTAGCATTTTTCATAAACTCTTCCGCCTTTTCCATCATATTTACACTTCCGCAGAAAAAAGGAACACGTTGGTGTAGTTTGGTAGGTTGAATGTCTAAAATACGGGTATAGCCATCACTGGCTTTTCCGCCGGCTTGTTCGGTTAAATAGGCCATGGGATTACATTCATACAATAATCGAAGCTTGCCATCGGGGTTTTTAGATGTACTTGGGTAGATGTAAATTCCGCCTTTAATTAAGTTTCTATGAAAGTCTGAAACCATAGAACCTATATATCGAGCTGTGTAAGGGCGGTCGCCTTCTTCTTTTTGACAGTATTTTATGTAATCTTTCACACCTTGTGGAAAATGCACATAATTCCCTTCGTTTACAGAATAGATATTACCGTCTTTCGGAAATTTCATATTAGGGTGCGATAAATAATACGTTCCAATTGCTGGATTTAATGTAAAGCCGTTTACACCGTGACCTGTTGTATAAACAATCATGGTAGAGGTTCCATATACAATATAACCAGCAGCCACCTGTCTATTTCCGGGTTGTAAAAAATCGTTTATAGTAACTGGAGATCCAGAAGGTGTTACGCGTCTGTAAATAGAAAAAATAGTCCCTACCGAAACATTTACATCAATATTTGAAGAGCCGTCCAAAGGATCAATTAAAACAACATATTTATTGTCGTTTTTCTCATTTCGACCTTTAATGGTTATAAAATCATCTTCTTCTTCACTGGCAATACCACAAACAATTTCTCGGTTGGTCAATGTATTGATAAAAGCTTCATTGGCATATACATCCAATTTTTGCTGGTCTTCACCTTGTATATTTTGGTCTCCTGCTGTACCTAAAATATCGACTAAACCAGCTTTGTTTACTTCATGGTTAACCACTTTAGCCGCCAAGCGAATGGAATTGATAAGTCGCGACAATTCGCCCGAAGAATACTTAAATTCTTCTTGATTTTCAATAATAAATTCGCCTAACGTTTTGTTCTTGTTTGCCATTTTTATCTTAATAGATGGATTTTAGTCGCAAATATCGATATTTTTGTCCAAAGCGTATTTTAATTAAACCGAAAATAAGATGGATTTCAACATTCGTAAAAGTACTAAAGAAGACATGCCTGCCGTATTGCACTTGATAAAGGAGTTGGCAGATTATGAAAAAATGGAGCATGAAGTAGAAATAACTACGGAAAACTTAGTAAAAGAAGGTTTTGGGGATGATCCATTGTTTGATTGTTTTATTGCTGAAAAAGAAGATGGCGAGGTAGTGGGAATGGCATTGGTTTATTTTCGGTTTTCTACCTGGAAAGGTAAAACGCTTCACTTAGAAGATTTAATGGTGAAAAAAGAATACCGTGGTGAAGGTTTGGGAATTGCTATTTATTCCGAAGTAATAAAATTTGGAGCTTCTCATGGCGTAAAACGAATAGAATGGATTGTACTCGATTGGAATAAAAATGCCATAAAGTTTTATGAAGATACAGGAGCTTCGCTTCAAAAACAGTGGTACACAGTGCAAATGGACGAAGAAGGAATTAAAAATTTTGTTGAAAATTTATAGATGAAAGTATTTAAGTTTGGAGGGGCATCGGTTAAAGATGCTCAAGGGGTTAAAAATGTAACAACCGTACTTAAAAAAACCGGAGAAAAAGATTTAGTAGTTGTAGTCTCGGCGATGGGAAAAATGACCAATGCGTTGGAGGAGGTTGTTACAGCACATTTAGCAAAAAGCGATACGTTAAAAGACCATCTTTTAACTATTGAAACCTATCACTACGATATATTAAAAGAGTTATTTCCTAATCAGGAACATGCTATTTATAAGGCTGTCTCAGGACTTTTGGACCAATTAAAAGGATTTTTGGTTTCTTCAAAATCAAAAAATCACGCCTTTGTTTATGATCAAATAGTAAGCTATGGTGAGTTGATTTCTACAACAATAGTTTCTACATTCCTTTCTGAAGAGAACATTAAAAACACGTGGTTAGATGTTCGTGGATGCATTAAAACGGATGACAATTACCGCGATGCAAAAGTAGACTGGGAGGTAACCCAAAAAAGAATTGTCGATAAAGTAAGCCCAACTGGAATTACCATTACACAAGGTTTTTTAGGTGCAGAACATGAGAATAACTTCACTACCACATTAGGTCGGGAGGGGAGTGATTATACGGCAGCTATTTTTGCCTATTGTTTAAATGGCGAATCGGTTACCATCTGGAAAGATGTTCCGGGGGTGTTAAATGCCGATCCAAGATATTTCAGTAAAACTCAACTATTGAATAAGATATCGTATCGAGAAGCGATAGAACTTGCTTTTTACGGCGCTTCGGTAATTCACCCAAAAACCTTGCAACCGTTACAACGAAAAGAGATTCCGTTGTATGTAAAATCATTTTACAATCCTGAAGACGAAGGGACTTGTGTAGGCAAGGGAGTTACTTTAGACCCAAAAACATCGTGTTTTATTTTAAAGAATAACCAAGTGCTTATTTCACTTTCATCTTTGGACTTCAGTTTTATGATGGAAGACCATATAGGTGACGTTTTTAAGTGGTTGCACAAGTATAAAATGAAGGTGGAATTAATCCAAAATTCAGCTATTAGTTTTTCGGTTTGTGTGGATAATAAATACGACAAACTGGACGAATTATTAGTAAAACTTCGCGAAAAATTTAAGGTAAAATGGAACGAAGGCGTAACATTATACACTGTTAGGCATTCTATTCCTTCAGAAATCAAAGCATTGACTGAAAATCGAAACGTTTTACTAAAACAGGAAAGTAGGGATACTGTTCAAATTATTGTAGAAAACTAGTTGAATTGCTTTCGCTATATTTGTGTAAGGTATCAATCATACCAGATTTAAATTAAAAACACTATGGGATTAGTTAATGCTAAAGAAGTGGCCAAGGCCATTAATGTCGATAACTTCGGCTTTCTGGGCACTTTTATGGGCTGGTCCTTAATGAAGGTGCTGAACATTTCTACCCTTAATAAAATCTATGACCGCAACAAGCATTTAAGCGATTTAGAGTTTATAAATGCATTGCTGGATGAATTTGAAATCAATTTTGAAATACCAGAAGAAGATTTACGGCGTATTCCTAAAAAAGGCCCTTTTATAACCATTTCTAACCATCCGTTAGGTGGGATTGATGGTATCTTATTATTGAAACTATTATTAGAACACCGTCCGGATTTTAAAATCATTGCTAATTTCTTATTGCATAGAATCGAACCGTTAAAACCGTATGTAATGCCCGTAAATCCTTTTGAAGAAAGAAAGGATGTAAAATCGAGCGTGATGGGTTTTAAAAATGCATTGTCACACGTTAGGGAAGAACATCCATTGGGAATTTTCCCAGCCGGGGAGGTTTCAACATATAGAGACGGTAAATTGGTAGTTGATAAACCATGGGAACCAGCGGCGATGAAATTGATTAAAAAAGCCGAAGTTCCAGTCGTTCCTATTTATTTTCATGCGAAAAATAGTAAGCTGTTTTATCGTATGGCAAAACTGAATGATACTTTACGAACGGCAAAATTACCTTCGGAATTATTGACTCAAAAAGAACGGGTAATAAAAGTGCGAATTGGAAATGCCATTTCAGTAAAAGATCAAGCCGAACATGAAACACTAGAAGATTTTACCAATTTCCTTAGACGAAAAACGTATGTTCTGTCCAATCCTTTTCAGAAAAAAAAATTATTGGATACTATTCCAAAATCACTAAAAATACCCAAGTTGCCTAAAAAAATTGCAGGCCCCATTCCATTAGAAGCTATGGAGCCCGAAATAGAATCACTTCGTCAAAATGATAAGCGGTTGCTCATCAGTAAAAATTATGAAGTCTTTTTAGCACAAGCCGAAACCATACCTAACATACTGCGTGAAATAGGAAGATTGCGCGAAATCACCTTTAGGGAAGTAGGAGAAGGAACCAATAATGCTGTAGATTTGGATGAGTTTGACGCCTATTACCACCATATGTTTTTGTGGGATAATGACGCAAAAAAATTAGCCGGAGCCTATCGTATGGGATTAGGAGAGCAAATTTTTAAGCAATTTGGCATTGACGGTTTCTATTTGCAAGATTTATTTAGGTTTGATCAAGAATTATATCCCATGATGAGTAAAAGCATCGAAATGGGACGTGCTTTTATCATTAAAGAATATCAATTAAGACCAATGCCACTCTTTTTATTATGGAAAGGAATAGTGCATACCACACTTCGGTTCCCAAATCATAGATATTTAATTGGTGGGGTAAGTATTAGCAATAAGTTTTCCGATTTCAGTAAAAGCTTGATGATCGAGTTTATGAAATCGAACTACTACGATCCTTATGTGGCACAATACATTAAACCAAAAAAGGAATATAAAGTAACGCTAAAAGATGCCGATAAAGACTTCATTTTTGATGAAAGTGAAGCCGATCTTAACAAATTTGATAAAATAATTGATGAGGTAGAACCTGGCGACTTAAGACTTCCCGTATTGATAAAAAAATACATTAAACAAAACGCCAAAGTAGTGGCTTTTAACGTAGATCCGCTGTTTAACAATGCGGTAGACGGTTTAATGTACATTCGTATTGCCGATTTACCTGAAAGCACGGTAAAACCTGTTATGGAAGAGTTTCAGGAAGAGTTGGAAAAAAAGTATGCCAACGGCGGTAAAAAGGAAGAGGAGTGAAAAATACACCGTTTATTTTTGATTCTTCAACAACAAGGTTTTAAACGCTAATTCCCCGGCGTTATTCAAATGATCTTGATCACTAAATAATGTGTCTTTGCTTAAAAGTGATTTTTTAAAGTCTAAAATATCCAATCCGTTTTCTCTGAAAAGTTTATCAGAATCATAACTTTGTTTGCCGAGTACTTGGTCATATGATGAGGAAATAGGAAATTTAATTCCAATTAATTGTATGTTGTTTTCTTTACAAAGCTGAATCATTCTTTTTAATGATTGAGTTAATTTTTTTGATCTTTTTTCTTCAGAAAAATACGTATTAAACCGTTGTTTACTCTTTACTTCCTTTTCAGTTTCTGAAAGAGCAGACCAAGGAATAGGGTCCTTATTTTCACTTGTAATAGAATTGAGCTTATTTTTGAAAAAGTGCTTAATAACAGCACTGTATTTTGAGTTGAAAAAGACGATGTATCTATTTATATATTTTTCATTTAAAAATGTAAAATAGTTTGAAAAGTCACTAGAATCTGTATAATACACTGATAACCCCTTGTTGTTGAAGTCTTCTCTACTAGGCGATAAGGTGTGGTCGTCAACAGATAGGTATATTTTTTCAACTGAAGATTTTCGAATTAAAAACCGTAGTTTCCGCTCCATATCTATGTAAGAGTCCCCAGTTTCAGAGAGGTTGTAAATCCCGTTTGTTTCACGCAAATCCCCTGCATTGTACCCGTGAGAATCTGCTAAAAGATATTCTTTGTAATCTAACTGAACCTTATAGTAATCTTCAACGTAAATGTTCTGTACAAGAATAAGTAGGGCACTATTAAAGCATGCTAACAAAAAAGTAAAGACGAGTATGTTTTTTAAAAATGCTTTCATAGTTAAAATTGAAAATAGATAAATTCAATTGCTTCATCTGTATTTCCAAAAAAGTATATCATAAAGATAATACTCAAGTAAAAGCCCCAACGAACGGGTTTTTTAAACTGTGCCTGAAGATTTGAAAATGTATGTTCATATTCTTTCCGAAACCATTCTAATAGTATCAAAACTGCAATTAACAAAAATAGTTTTATAGGGAAGAGTTCAGGAAAATTAAACAAAGAACCAGAAAAAATACCGCCAATATACAGAAATGCATCTGTGACCGAATCGGCTCTAAAAAATACCCAGGCTAAAGTTGTAAGAATAAATGTAGAAGCAATTTTCAGCACATCTATAATGCTAGGTAAATACTTATGGTTTGCAACAATCTCTGTATGTTTTCTATGTTGATTAAAAAGCATAAAAGGGACATAAAACAACGCGTGTAAAGTTCCCCACACTATAAACGTCCAATTAGCTCCGTGCCAAAATCCGCTTACAATAAAAATGATAAAGATATTACGTAATTGTAGCGTTAAACTCCCTCTGCTACCGCCTAAGGGAATGTAAACATAATCTCGAAACCATGTGGATAGTGAAATGTGCCAGCGCCTCCAAAACTCAGCAATATCCCTAGAAAAATAGGGGAGGGCAAAGTTTTTCATTAAATTGAAACCAAACAATCGGGAGGTTCCAATTGCAATGTCGGAATACCCAGAAAAGTCACCGTAAATTTGAAAAGCAAACAATGCAGCACCAATAAATAAAGTACTTCCAGAGTAGCTTTCAGGATTTTCAAAAATGGTGTTTACTATTGGCGCGCAATTGTCGGCAATTACTATTTTTTTAAATAACCCTAAGAGTATTTGCCGCATTCCATCTATTGCTGCGGCATATTCAAATCTTCTTTTTTTATGAAATTGTGGTAATAGGTTTGTTGCTCTTTCAATCGGTCCGGCAACTAATTGAGGAAAGAAACTCACAAAGGCGAAAAACGAGATTATATTGGTGGTTGGCTTTAATTTATTTCTATAAACATCTATTGTATAACTTAAAGTTTGAAACGTATAGAAACTAATCCCTACCGGTAAAATAATGTTTAATCGGTCTGGATCGATAGTCTGCCCAAAAAATGTAAATGCATCGGCAAAACTTTCAGCAAAAAAGTTATAGTACTTAAAAAAACCTAAAAATCCAATGTTTACTGCTATACTAGCAGAAAGCAATAACTTTTTATGAAACTTGCTATTGGCTTTTGAAAGCTGAACCCCTAGTAAAAAATCTACGAAAGAACTAAAAAGTATTAAAAATAGGAACCTCCAGTCCCACCAGCCATAAAAAACATAGCTAGATACCAATAAAAGAATGTTTTGGGTTTTTATTTTTTTGTTGAAAACAAACCAATATAGAATAAAAACTATTGGCAAAAAAAATGCAAACTCAATGGAGTTGAACAGCATATGGGTTGTTTACTAGCTAAGTGTTGAAAATCTTAATTTCAAATATAAATTAAAGTTTGCAAAAGTAGAATACAAAACCACTTTGAAAATGGCGATAATGATTTCATTCTTTATGAAATTGAAGCCAACTTTAGGAAGTTTTAAAGCTAATTTATACTTAAACTACTGTATTTTGCCTTAATTAACATAAAAGCCCCATAGGCAATTAAACCAGTGGCAATTACTCCCAGGATAACCGATCCAAACTCATTTTGTAGAAAACCGAAAGCTTGTGTTTTGTCTACTGTCTCAGCAGAAGCAGAAAAAGCGGCCCTAAACATTAAAAATGCCATAATACCCACAACAATGCCTCGCGCAGTAAACCCTACCTTAGCTGCAGAAACAACTAATTTTTTCGCTTTTTCACTCAAATCTGCTTCATCTACTTCTTCTCTGAATTTGCCAGAGTATGCTTGGTAGAACTCGTAAATTGATTTGCCCAACAAAGCCAAACCTATTATAATAGCTACAACCTTATAATCAAGCATTTTCATAAAAAAGGAGTTCCCACCTCCTTCTGAACTGCTTCCAAGTACCTGCTTAATTGCAGAAAAGGCCAAAAGGCCATAAAAAGCACCACTTATAAAATAACTTACTCGTTTAACAATTGCCTTATAATCAGTTCCTGTGTTTTTTGGATCGGCAAAAGATTGATACCATCGCCAAAACATATACCCAATTAAACCTATAGCGGTTATGACAAGTAATATTTTCCCAAATGCTTGTTGAGAAATAAAATCCAATGCATTACTGCTACCTGACTTTTCTCCACCAAGGCCAAAAGCACTGAAAGCGGTTAAACCTCCAATTAAAAAATAGACCCATCCTTTGGTAGCAACGCCGAAACGGGCAAAATTTTGTTTTTTATTTCCCATCTCTTTTTTATTTAAAAGTTTTATTAGGAAGTTACGAAGTGAAAATTAATTAGCTATCGGTACTCTGGGTTTTCAAAATTCCACCGGGTACCGTCATCCCAATCGCCACGTGAGTTTCCGTAAGCAGGATATCCACCTTGCTCTTTTAGCATTTTTGCCAAATGTAAAAGGTTATAGGTCATAAAAGTAGTGTTCCGGTTGGTAAAACTATTGTTTTTCGCATCACTTTCTTCATCCATATAACTGGGACCTGGCCCTGCCTCACCAATCCAACCACAATCGGCTTGTGGTGGAATACTATAGCCAACGTGTTGTAAAGAATACAGGATATTCATTGAACAATGTTTTATCCCGTCTTCATTTCCGGTAATAATACAACCGCCTACTTTTCCATAGAAATAATATTGCCCTTTATCGTTTTGTTTACCACTCATGGCATACAAACGTTCAATGAGTTTGGTGGCTTCAGAAGATTTTTCGCCTAACCAAATTGGAGTGCCAATTATTAAAATATCGGCCGCATCTACTTTTTTCCATATTTCGGGCCACATATCTTTTTTCGCACCGTGTTCTGTCATGTCAAAATAGACACCGGGAGCGACATCGTGGTCTACAAAACGGATAATTTCTACTGAAACACCTTCTGCTTTCATGATATTTGCCGAAACATCTATCAACCCTTGCGTATGACTCATTCTGGGTGATTGCTTTAAAGTGCAGTTAATGTACAATACGTTGAGATTGCTAAAATCTGGTTTTTTAGAAGCCATAGGAGTAGTTTTTTGTTGTCATTATGTCGAATGAGTGAAATAACCCTTTCATAAGAACCTATTAAAACTACTGAAAAGAACTAAGAAAGAAACTATTACGAAGTCAAATCTTCCATAATGAATTTAATTTTGTCTTCAGAAATAGGCTTGATGACAAAGTTTTTGACTTGTGAGTATTTTTTCGATTTATTTAAATCTACGGGGTCTATGGAAGAGCTGACAATGTATATTGTAACTTCTTTTGTAGTCTTTATTTTAATAAATTCATCTAAAAACTGCCACCCATCCATAACGGGCATATTTAAATCTAATAGAATTACATCAGGAAAAGCTTCTGTAGAGTCTTCTTCCATAATGGGTTTTAGGTGGTTAAGCGCATCTTTTCCGTGATTAAAAACAAGGAAACCATTGCAAAAATTTGATAATTGCATCATTCTTTTAGCTCCAAAAACAAAAATGGGGTCGTCGTCTATAATACAAGCTATGTCAACTTTTTTCATGCTGTAAATATAATATAAAAGTTGTTCCTTTTTTAACTTCACTTGTAACTTCTATTTTACCTCCCATCGCCTCTATCTGGTTTTTAGTTATAAAAAGACCTAAACCTCTTGCGTCTTTATGTTGATGAAAAGTTTTGTACATGCCAAATAGTTTCTCGCCATGCGTTTTTAGGTCGATGCCCAATCCGTTGTCTTCAATTTTAACCAATACAAAACCGTTTTTAATTTCTGCATCTATTGTTACCAATAAGCTACGATCTGGGCTTTTATACTTTATTGTATTAGTAAAGAAATTGAGAAAAACGCTGTCTAAATAAGCGGGAATCCCTTTAATATAAATGTCTTCGCTTACATTGTTCTTAAAAACAATATTGCTTTCTAGAGTTTGGGGCTTTACGCTGTTTATCGATTTTTCAATGTAGTGAAATAAGTTTTCCGTGGTTAAGCTTTCTGTCGTTTTGGTATTTACAACAGCAACCTCATTTAAGTTTTTAACAGTTTCTTGTAAATGGTCCACGGCGCTTTTAAGCATCGGAAAAAATTCATTATCAGTTGCTTCAGGAAGGTCCATTTCCATTAAATTAAGTAGCATCTCTAAGTTACCAGAATGGGAACGTAGGTTGTGTGAAACAATATGAGCAAAGTTGAGGAGTCGCATATTTTGGTCTTTGGTAACCTCAAGTAATGATCTATTTCTTTGTTCTATTTTTTTTCGTTCTGTTATATTGTTTATTTGTGACACAAAATATTGTGGCTTTCCTTTTGTGTTTTTTACCAACGAGACCGAAAGGAGCGCCCAAACTATGGATCCGTTTTTATGGTAATATCTTTTTTCAATTTTATAACTATCCCTTTTATTAATGAGCATCTCTTGTAATAAAGACACATCAGCGTATAGGTCGTCGGGATGAGTAATATCTTGGAAGGTCAATTGTAGAAATTCTTCGCTTGTGTAGCCAATCATTTCACATAATGTGTCATTTACTTGAAGCCAGCTGCCGTCTAAATCAACCAAGGCCATTCCATTGGCGGCGTATTCAAATATTTTTCTGAAACGCTCTTCGTTAAGGGCTAATTTTTTTGAGGCTTTTGTTTTTTCATGAATATCTTGAAACACCCCATGTACTTTTATACACCTATCATTATTATCAAAAACCGGCGCACCAATAGAACGCACCCATTTTTCTTTTCCTGTAGCGGTTACTATTTGAAATTCTCTGTCAAATTTTTCACCTGTTTCTATACAGTTGTTAAAGAGTTCGGTTATTAATTCTCTGTTTTTTCCTTCCTTGTAAAAGTTTATACCTTCTTCAAGATTTGGCACATAATCTGGTTCTACTTCGTGGATTTCTTTTGTGATTTTACTCCAAAAGATAGTGTTGTTTATAAGATCTACTTCCCAACTTCCAATTTTTGCAGCTTCCTGCATAAAATTGAATATAAGGTTGTTGTCACTTAGCTGCTTATCGTTGTGGACATTAGGGCTCATTAGCTTTTAAATTGAGGAGTTTAAACTAAATATTATGCTATTTAATAATTTTTATTGCCGTACTTTTACTCTTTCAACCTTACTTTAAGATCTAAAAATCGGTAAAGTACACTTAATATACGATTAAATATCTAAATTAGTTTTAATAAATCCCTAACCTATAGAATTTTAGCAGAATTGTAACAAGTGTAGGTGTTTACCTATCACCAAAAAAAGAATGGATTACTCCCTTTTGAAGAAAAAAAGCTTTCAGTTTTATTGCTGAAAGCTTTTTTTTAAAGTTAAATTAAAACCAAGGTTTCTCCCCTGCTTGGTACATATTGTAGAACTCTTCGTCACTTTTGGTAAGGTAAATGATGCCTTCTATTAAGCCAACAATACCTGTAGCCATTAAAATAAAAACACCTACACCTAAACAAGATGTGGCGTAGCCTATTAACGAAGCGACCAGAAGTATAATCCCTTCTTTATTATATCCTAAAATAAATTTATGAATACCCAACGAGCCTAAAACAATTGCCAAAATACCGGCGATTAATTTTTTATTGTCTCCGCTATTGGTTGCTTGGTTCCAGCCTTCTTTAAACTCGTTAGCAGTGTTCTTTGCTTCTTTTTCAATGTTCTCAGCTGTATTGTCGGTGTTTTTCTTGGTACTGTCGTAACCTTCGTTTTTGTTTTCTTCCATGATTATGGTTGGTTGTTAAGATGTTAGTAAGAGTAAAAGTATGAAAAAAATAATTATAAAAAGACACTGTCAATAGGTTCCCAAAGCTCAATTTTATTCCCTTCTGGGTCAAGTATCCATCCAAACTTTCCATACTCATATTCTTCTATTTCGCCTACGACGGTTACTCCTTCTTCTTTAAGTACTTTAAGTAATTCGACTAAATTTTCAACCCGAAAATTCATCATAAATTCTTTTTCACTGGGCTTGAAATATTCCGTCTTTTCATCAAATGGGCTCCATTGTGTAGAACATTTGTTACCCTCTTCGTCTTTCCACCAAAAGGTACACCCGTAATCATCGGTGTTTAAACCTAAATGTTTATTGTACCAGTTTTTTACAGCTTTTGGGTCTTTCGTTTTAAAGAAAAATCCGCCTAGACCTGTGACTCTTTTTTTCATTGTTTTATTTTTTAAATTCTTCAAGTATCTTTTCTACAATCGTTTCAGCTAATTTTATTTTACTTTCAACTGTCCACCCTGCTACATGGGGACTTACGAGCACATTTTCCATCTGTAATAATTGTTGAAGCGGTTTGGGCATTTCTTTTTCAGAAAAAAGTGACTCGAACGATAATTTTTCATACTCTAGCACATCTAAGCCAGCACCTAAAATTTTTCCGTTTTCGAGAGCCGAAACTAAATCTGCGGTTACAACACTTTTTCCGCGAGCGGTATTAATAAACCAAAATGGTTTACTGAAACTGTTAATAAAATCGGTGTTAATCATTTTATCGGTTAAAGGTGTCCATGGGGTGTGAAGGCTTAAAACATCTGCCATTTCTTGTAATGTCTTAAGTGAAACTTGGGTAGCGTGTTTATCGCCGACATCGTCCTTAATATCATAACAAAGCACGGTACAATCAAACCCTTGTAATTTTTTAGCGAATGCCTTGCCCATATTTCCGTAGCCAATAAGACCTACGGTTTTTCCGTCAAGTTCTACGCCGCGATTTGCTTCACGGTTCCATTGGCCATTTTTTACTTCAGTATTTGCTTTATTTAACTTGTTAAATAGGGAAAGCAGCATGCCTAAAGCGTGTTCTCCCACTGCATTGCGATTGCCTTCTGGTGCTGCTATTAAATGAATGTTCTTACTTTTGGCGTAGTCAACATCGATACTTTCCAATCCAGCACCTACACGCGCGATAAATTTTAGGTTTTTGGCAGCATCGATAAACTGTTTGTCAACCTTAAAACGGCTACGAATAACAATACCATCGTAGTTTTTAATAATTTTTTCAATTTCTTCTTTTGAAGAAGTGTAATCTTCTTCATTTTTAAAACCGGCCTCTGTAAGCCGTTCGAGCAAAAGAGGGTGGTTATTATCTAAGTGAAGAACTTTCATGTTTTAGATTTTTGGATAGACAGAAACTGTTTTCTTATCAATTACATTCCCAGTGTGGTTTGTTGATAGTTTTTCAAACAACAGCACATGTACTTCTTCACCATTTTTGGTTTTTGGACAATGCTCCACACCTTTAGGGACAACAATTAATTCGCCTTCATTTATAATTTCAACCTTATTTCTAAAATGCATTTCGAGGGTTCCTTTTTGCACAAAAAACAATTCATCTTCCTTTTCGTGTTTATGCCACACAAATTCATCTTTTAGTTTGGCGAGAAGCACTTGCATATCATCGACAACAGCTATTTGGTGCGGATGCCAGTGTTTGCTGAATGATGTAAATTTTTTCTGAAGGTTTATTGTCTTCAATTTGTTTCAGTTTATAGAAACAAATTACGAATTTCTTCGGGAATGCGTGTAGGTTTTTGGGTTTTAAGTTCAACAAAACACCAAAGCGTTTTTGCAGTGACCATTACTTTTTCGTCTTTTTTTCTGAAAATTCTGTAGTGTCGTTCACTTTTTACGCCTTCGGCAGAAGTTACCCAGGTTTCAACTTGCAGTTCTTCTCCTTCAAACGCAGGATTTTTATACTCAATAAAATGGTTGAGAACCACCCAAAAATATTGTGAATGTAGTTTTTTTGGTGCTTTTGAAAACCAATGTTTTTCGGCAATATCAATACACCATTGCAAATAGGTGATGTTATTTACGTGCCCATTTACATCTATGGCAGATGTTGGCACCTTGAAGGTATTTGAAAAGACGGCACTCAAAACCCTAATATGATTTTTGAGATGTAGAAGAAAAGGAAAATTCCGAAGATATCATTACTTGTTGTGATAAATGGTCCAGTTGCAATGGCTGGATCAATTCCGCGTTTATCTAAAATAATAGGTACAAACGTGCCAATAAGTGCGGCAACAATAATGACCGATAACATAGAAACTGCAATAGTGATACTCACTAAGTTGTCTTGTGAAACCACAAAACCAAATAAAATTACTAAAATACCTAAAGCGGTACCATTTATTAGAGCAAGCCCTACTTCTTTCACTAACCGGTTAAAAAGACTTCCTTTTACATTGTCATTTGCTAAACCTTGCACAATAATCGCACTGGACTGAACGCCTACATTCCCTGCCATTGCCGCAATTAAAGGGGTGAAAAAGAATAAAATAGGGAATTTCTCTAAAGCCTCTTCAAAGCCCTGCATAATATAGACACTCCCCAATCCGCCAAACAGCCCCAATATTAACCAAGGTAAACGGGCGCGGGTAATTTTTAACACGCTATCATCTGCTTCTACATCTTCAGAAATACCGGCTGCCATTTGGTAGTCACGTTCAGCTTCTTCTTTTATAAAATCTACAATATCATCAATGGTAATTCGTCCTACTAGAATACCATTTTCATCTACTACAGGAATGGCCTCCAGATCGTATTTTTGCATAATACGAGCAACCTCTTCGTTTTCGGTATGTACTGTGACATAATCAACTTTAGGAATAAAAACATCGCTAATATGTGCTTTTTCGCCTGCAGTCAATAAGTCTTTTAGTGAGAGCCTGCCAGTTAATTTACCTTCTTTATTAACTACATAAATCGAGTGGACTCTGGTAACATTTTTGGCTTGTCGGCGCATTTCCCGTACACATCCGGCTACGGTCCAGGTTTCCTTGACTCTTACCAATTCTTTTGCCATAAGTGCTCCGGCAGTATCTTCTTCATACTTTAAGAGCTCAACAATATCTGCGACGTGCTCAGAATCTTCAATTTCACCAATTACCTGTTGCTGTACATCTTCATCCAGTTCGCCCATAACGTCCACCGCGTCATCGGTGTCCATTTCTTCAAGTTCGGCTGCAATTTCTTTAGGGGAAAGACGGTCTAATATTTTTTCACGAATATCTTCGTCCAGCTCTATCAATGCTTCGGAAGTAATATCGCTCGCTAATAATTTTATAAGATAGGTAGCTTCGTCAAAATTTAATTCTTCTAAAATCTCTGCGATATCGGCAAAGTGAAATTCATGCAATAACTCGCGCAGCGCACTGCCATCTTTATTGGCAATGAGCTGTTCAACTTGTTCTATAAATTCAGTTGTGAGTTGAAACTGCATCGTTTTCTATCTTTTGGGTGAGCGAAATAAATTGAGATACCGAAAGTTGCTCCGGACGCTTGCCAAATATACTATCTTCTTTCAGTTTATCGGAAAGATTAAGGGTTTTTAAACTGTTTCTTAACGTTTTTCTACGTTGCTGAAACCCAGTTTTCACCACTTTATAGAACAGTTTTTCATTACAAGGAAGTGAAAAATCTTCTTTTCGCCGTAATCTAAGTACGCCACTATCCACTTTTGGTGGCGGATTGAAAACCCCAGGTTTTACGGTAAATAGATATTCAGCATCGTAAAAGGCTTGCGTAAGCACCGATAGGATTCCGTAGGTTTTACTTCCTTCTTTTTCACAAATTCGTTGCGCTACTTCTTTTTGAAACATGCCTGTAAATTCAGGGATTTGAGCTCTGTTTTCTAGTGCTTTAAATACAATTTGTGTTGAAATGTTATATGGGAAATTCCCTGTTATGGCAAATGGTTCATCCCCAAACAAATCGGTTAATTCTGTTTTTAAGAAATCTGCTTCAAGAATTTGAAGGTTCTTCTCAGGATAGTTTTCAATTAAATAAGTTATAGAATCGGTATCGAGGTCTAAGGCAATTATTTCAATGTCTTTTTTAATTAAATATTTAGTAAGAACGCCCATACCGGGGCCGATTTCCAAAACATTTTTATAGCCTTGAAGGGTAAGTGTATTGCTTATTTTTTCGGCAATATTTTCATCGTGTAAAAAATGTTGGCCTAAATGTTTTTTAGCTCGGACTGGTTTACTCATAGTAATGTGATTGCCTAAATACAGGTATTGATTAATAAATTAGCCGCTCTGTTTAAAATCTAAATTGTGTTCTCTTCAGAAAAAAAATCATTGATATTCAGGTTTTTATGTAGTTAAACGAAAAAACAAACCATTTAATCAAAAAGGTGTAAGAATATTCCTTGATATAATTTTTTGCTTTTATCTTCACACTTCAAAAATCAACCGATTGTGTTTAATCTTATTGAGGAGTGAGACTGATGCACAAGGTACAAAGCCCGTTAAAACTTATTTGGTTTTTCGGGCTTTTTTTATTGTTCGTTAACTACTTCTAGTTCGGTTCTAAATGCAACGAATTTCCCTTCAAAAGGTTTACTTTGTTCTCTGAGCGTTTCTGCATCTTCTTTATAGTATTTTTGAAGCATTTCTTTGCTTTCGGTCCGGTATTGTATCGAGTATGTGATGCCGCCCATTTCTTCTTCAACCTGTACGCGGGTCATTAATGCTTTTTTAAACTTACCGGTATCGAGCATTGCCGGAATATGTTTTGTTTTCATCCAATCGAGCCACTCGTCGTGGATGCTGTTGTCTATGTTTATGGTTACGTTATAGATGTACATTAAGCAAGTTTTTAGTTGGTAAAATTAATTTATAGCATCCCCACGCAAGGCTCTAAAGCGTTTACGGGCTTCTACAAAGTAAATACTGTCCGCAAAGTTATAGATTATTTGCTCGTAAAGCTCTTTTGCTTTTTCGGGTTGCGCTAGTTTATCTTCATAGAGTTTTGCCAATTTAAAATAGGCATCATCTGCTACTATTTCGTCTGGGTATAACTCTATTAATTTATCGTAATTGGCTTCGGCTTTTTCCAATTGTTCTGTTTTTTCATACAATCCTGCTTGTTTCAGTAAAGCTTCGTCTTCAATTTTTTCACCTTTGTGGTTGGTGAGAATATCGTCCAACTTTTCAATCGCTTCTGTATCTTTATTCTGAAGTGCCAATAAATCAGCTCGTGCAAACTTTTTTAAAGCCGTTTGGGTAGAGTCTTCAAGCGAGTTATCGCGAATCATTAAACTGAGCTCCATCGCATCGTTGGCGATGAGTTGGGAAGCAGATTTCCGTAAAACGTCCAACTGTATTTGTGCCCATTCAAAATCACCTTTGTAATAACTTGTTTTGGCAACTTTAAACCGAGCTTCTTGTGCCAAGACATCATTCTTTACTTTTTTCTGAATTTGAGAATAATAGATCAATGCCTCGTTGAACTTTTCATCGAACACCAAAATGTCTGCCAGTTCCATTTTTACCCGAGCTTCTTGAAAAGAGGTTAACCGGTCTTTTAAAAGTGTTTTTAAATTTGAAATGGCTACTTCTTTTTTTTCAGCATTAAAGGCTAAAAAATGATTGTAATCTACTTGTATCGCATAGGTTTGTGAACCATATCCAAATTCATTCAAAATAGCTTCAAACTTTTTTTCAACCTCGGGATAGTTTTCTTTTGATGCTGTTTTCAAGGCGATCTTCATTAAATATTGATGTCCTTGCAATTTGGCTTCGGGGGTGTACGAGTTTTCAATTATAAAGTTTACTGCATCGGTAGCATTTTCATAATCTTCTTCGGCAATAGTAATGAGAACTAGATTTGCTATACCACTTAAATCTTCGCCCGTTCTTTTATAAATAGCTTTTTCTTGTGTAAATGCCTTTTTAAATTCTTTTTGCTGAATAAATAACCAGCTAAGCAAATCGTTATATAAAACATCAGGATTGCTTTGAAGCCTTTTTAACAACTCTTTTCTAAGCACTGTGTTAGCTTCGGCAGTGGGGTCTTCTTTAATAAAATCGCTAAAATTTCGTTTGGCACTTGCCTTATATGTAGGGGTTTTTTCAATAAGGTTTATGTAGCTGGAAAACATTTTTTCTAGCTTTCCTTGTTCCCCATAAATACGGGCCAATTGTATGTTGTAGTCTCTGCTAGATTCATTTTCCATCGCTTTTTCGTAGGTTGCAATGGCATATTCCAGTAAGCTGTATTTTGAAAAAGCTTTTCCAACGGTATAAGAATAGTTAGGATTTTCTACTGTATAATCGATAGCTTTATCATAATTAACCCTAGCCAAACTGTCTTTTTGCTGTAACGAATAGTTATAGCCCAGTTCTATATATAGTTGCGGATTGACAATACGGTTGTTCAGTTTTTCCTGAAGCAGTTTTTCTGAAATAGTAAAGTTTTCCAATTGTTGGTTTACTTCAACCAATGCAATGAAAAAGTCCAACCTATTTGGGTTTTTATCATATAGCTTATCATAAATAGCTAGCGCTTTTTCATATTCACCTTGCTCAAAATAATTTTTTGCCAATGCTTCATTTTGAGCGTAGCTCGAAGTGACTGTTACAATAAAAAATAAAATAAATATTACTGTGCGCATGGGTTAAAGATACTGAAATGATATGGTACTACCACTGCAAAAATAACGCCAGTTAGTTAGAATACCAACTTCGTAATCTTATGATCCTTCTTTCTTTTAAACTATTGTAATATCTGTACCTTTGGCTATAAACTTATTTTAATATGAATATTTCAGTAGAATTGACACTTACCCCAATTCAAGATGATTATGAGCCGGCTATCATTAATTTTATAAAAAGCCTTCGGAATTCTGGGCTTACGGTTAAGGAAAACCCTTTGAGCACACAGGTTTATGGCGAATATGATGCTGTTATGCAATTGCTTACTAAAGAAATGAAAACAGCCTTGGAAGCTGTAGAAAGGGGATTGTTGTATATAAAAATAGTAAAAACGGACCGTAGCGACTATGAACCCCATTTTTGAGTTTTTATTTGGGCAGTACGAAGGCTATGCCACCCATCAAATTATACTTGAAGTTACTGCGGTTTTATTTGGATTGGCTTCATCATTGTTTTCTATGAAAAACAGTGTTTGGGTGTATCCTACAGGGATTATCAGCACCTCTATTTTTGTCTACTTGCTATGGCAATGGGGTTTGTTGGGCGATTTAATTATAAACGCCTACTATTTTATAATGAGCGTATACGGTTGGTATATTTGGACCCGAAAGGTAACCCCCACTCGGTATACACCTATTACAAAAGCAACTAAAAAGGAGCATTATATTTCAATGGGGATTTTTGCCGGAACCTTACTGTTTATCTACGCAGTGTATGATTTTTTTGAAAAATGGACCAGTTGGACGGCCTATGTAGATACAATTACAACAGCCTTCTTTTTTGTTGGCATGTGGTTTTTGGCCAAACGAAAAATTGAAAACTGGCTCTATTTATTAGTAGGGAATATTATAAGTGTTCCGCTGTATTTTTATAAAGGATACACAATAAGCAGTATGCTCTACATTATTTTTGTATTTATATCAATCGCTGGCTATTTCGCATGGAAAAAACGCTTAAACAATCCACAAGAAACGGGAATCATTGCATAAAAGTTGTGCTGTATGGCCCAGAATCTACTGGAAAGACAACCCTGGCTAAGCAATTGGCTGCTCATTACAAAACCAAATGGGTACCCGAATATATGCGGGAATATCTGGAAGAAAAATGGGAGGTGGAACAAAAAACAATCACACGTGACGATTTATTACCCATTGCAAAGGGACAGATGGCCTTAGAGAATAAAGCAACCGAAAAAGCAAATAAATTACTTTTTTGCGATACTAACTTATTAGAAATACAAGTATATTCAGAATACTATTACAATGGATATTGTCCTTCAGAAATTAAAAAAGCTACGGAAGAAAACCATTACCATCATTATTTTCTAACCTATATTGATGTACCTTGGGAAGCAGATAAATTGAGGGATCGACCCAACGATAGATTGAAAATGTTTACTATTTTTGAAGCAGAGCTACGCAAAAGACAACTTCCTTATACCATTTTAAAAGGTTCTGTAGAACAACGAATGAAAACTGCTTTAAAAACAATTGAAAATTTGAGTAACAACTAATTATGTTAAATCAAAAAGACGTACAACAAATAGAGGAAAGCGGTCATACAGTAGAAAGTGTCGCAAAGCAATTAGAAACTTTTGTGAGAGGGATTCCTTTTTCAAACGTAGTAACAACAGCGTCTATTGGCAATGGTATTGAAGAAATTTCAGAAGAAAACCAACAGAAGTTAGTAGATCTTTTTGAAAGGGAAAAGCAACAACTGGAGTTGGTTAAATTTGTTCCGGCTTCTGGAGCGGCAACCCGTATGTTCAAGTTTTTGCATCAGTTTTTAAAAAATTACGATCCCGATGAACAAACGTTAAACAAATACCTTAAAAAAGGAAATTATAAAGCACTAGACACTTTTTTAAATAATTTAAAAGATTTTGCTTTTGTAAACGAAGTACGGAAAAAAATTCGCGAACTATACCCAGATTATAAAACAAATAAAAAAGGGAAGCGCGCTCATTACTTTGTAAAAGCGATGCTCGAACCGGAAGGTTTAGGTTTCAGGAATATGCCAAAAGGTTTAATACCTTTTCATAAATATAAAAAATACTACACTACTGCTTTTGAAGAGCAATTGTATGAGTCTGCTTTTTATGCTTCGGCTAAAGACAATGCGTATTCGCATTTTACATTTTCCGAAGAACACGTTTCAAAATTTAAAGAAGAGTTTGAGGCCGTAAAAAACAGATTGACAAAACTTACAAAAACTAATTTTCATATTTCGTATTCTTTTCAGAAAAAAGAAACCGATACCATTGCCGTAACAGAAGATAATAAGCCGTTTCGGGATGCAAAAGGTAATGTTATTTTCCGTCCGTCGGGTCATGGAGCGTTATTGGAAAATTTAAATGAAGTAAATGCCGATATCGTTTTTATAAAAAACATTGACAACGTTATCATTAGGGAACATGTTGAAGAAGTGGCTCATTATAAAAAGTTGTTAGCGGGTAAATTACTATGGTTGCAACAACGGGTTTTTGAATTTCTTGAAAAACTTTCAAGTGAGAATATTTCTGAAGAAGAAGTAAAAGAAGTACAATCTTTTTTATGGAACCACCTTAATTGTAAGGAGCTTCCTAAAACCAAAGAAGCACTTTACAATAAGCTTAATAGGCCTTTACGGGTATGTGGCGTGGTAAAAAATACCGGTGCCCCTGGTGGTGGCCCTTTTTGGGTTAAGAATGATAATGGCGAGGTTACTTTACAAATTGTGGAAACCGCCCAAATAAATATGGAAGACGAGCATCAAAAAGCAATTGTAAGTGAAGCAACTCACTTTAACCCAGTCGACCTAGTTTGCGGTATTCGAAACTTTAAAGGGGAAAAATTTAATCTGAAACAGTACAGCGACCCAAACACTGGCTTTATTTCCTTAAAATCTCAAGACGGAAAATCATTAAAGGCATTAGAGCTCCCTGGACTTTGGAATGGAGCTATGGCCAAATGGAACTCGGTTTTTGTGGAAGTCCCTTTACTCACGTTCAATCCTGTAAAAACGGTCAACGATTTATTACAACCAGAACACCGTCCCAATAGTTAAAGTGAATACCGAAAAACTAATAAAAGAACTTACTTTTAAGGCCATGCGTAGCAGCGGCCCAGGTGGGCAGCACGTTAATAAAACATCCAGTAAAGTTGAGGTTGGTTTTCATATAGACAGTTCGCAAGCACTAAGTGACTCAGAAAAGCAACGGTTACAACAAAAACTACAGAACAAAATTTCGGCAGAGGGTATATTAGCTTTACAATGCAGCGAAAGCAGAAGTCAGCATCGCAATAAAGCTATTGTGATACAACGTTTAATCGATTTGCTGAAACAAAACCTAAAGCCGGTTAAAAAACGGAAAAAGACAAAAACCCCTAAAAAGGCAATCGAAAAGCGATTGAAGGCAAAAAAGAACAATGCTTTAAAAAAGGCCAACCGAAAACCTCCTAAAATTGACTAGCAAAACACAATCTTTGTGTAATTTTTACACAAGTGTACCTAGTTTTTATACATCTTAAATGATGTTTTAAGATTCCTGAAAAAATAAAAATACCTGTAAACACGGTATTTAAGACAGCTTTCCATTTTATAAAGCTCTATTGGCACTACTTTTTCATTATACAAGACAAATAACAAACAAAACATTAAAACTATGAAAAAGTTAATTTTTGCAGCCGCATTGGCAATAGGATCTTTAACTACCGTAAACGCACAAGATAAAGCAATTGCACAAGTATCTACAGATGAAGCAACAGTTAGTGCAGAAGCACCAGAAGTTGCAGTGCAAGACTATAAAGAAATAAAAGCGACCGAATTGCCAAAACCAGTATTGGAAGCAGTAGCTAAAGAATTTGAAGGAGCTACCGTATCTAAAGCTTACAAAAACGAAAAGGGGGAATACAAATTAGTGCTTGCCACAGCTGACAAAGCAGAACAAACAGTTTATGCTAACAGCAAAGGTGAGTGGATTAAGAAGCAGTAAGCTGCAGTAGTTAGATTCAATACTTCGGGGATGCCCAATCGGGCATCCCTTTTTTTATGTTTTTTTGAACGTATCAATGCCATTTTTAAACACACTTTGGGTGAATATTACACAAGTGTGTATTTATTTACACACTTTTTTTTGATGAAATCAAATCGGTATAAAAACTCTTATGTCAATGATATCATAGCTTGTAAAAGGTTTTAACTACAACTTAAGTTTCGTGGCACTACTTTTTCACTATATATGTCAAATTTAGAAACGAAACATTAATATAAAATTTAAAACTATGAAAAAGTTAATTTTTGCAACCGCATTAGCAATAGGATCATTAACAGCAGTGAATGCACAAGATAAAGCAATTGCCCAAACATCAACAGATGAAGCGACAATGACTCAAACTGTAGATGCACAAGAAACTGTTGCACAGGATTTTAAAGAAGTAAAGGCCTCTGAGGTACCAAAGCCTGTATTAGAAGCAGTGGCAAACGATCATAAAGGTGCTACCGTGTCTAAAGCATATAAAAATGCAAAAGGTCAATATAAATTAGTTTTAGCCACAGCAGATAAGAAAGAGAAAACTGTTTATGCAAATAGTAAGGGTGAGTGGTTACAAACAAAAAAGAAGATGAGTAAAAACATGAACTAGTTTATTTGAATTAGCTAGATTCAATACTTTTTGGGATGTCCTTCGGGGCATCCCTTTTTTATGTGTCAAACTTAGTTTCCCGGTTTAGTTTTTTACTGCATACTGAAAGTAGTAGAAAATTTTAGACACTTTATATGGTCTTGAATCCTTTCAATAAGAAACAAGTTCTGTGATAATATTACACACCTGTTTAGTGTGTTTATACACCTTTTACAATCTTCTAATAAAACATGATATCCTCTTGTTTCAGCTATATCAAGGGATTAAGAAGGTTTTTGTTACATACCTTGTTTGGTGGCATTACTTTTTCACTATACTAGGCAAATAAGAAACGAAATAATAACATAAAACTTTAAAACTATGAAAAAGTTAATTTTTGCAACCGCATTAGCACTAGGATCACTAACAGCAGTAAACGCACAAGAAGGAGCCATTGCTCAAACTTCAACTAACGAAGCGAAAATGGCACAAACAGTAGCTGCACAACAAGCAGCCGCTACACAAGGGTTTACTGAAGTGAAAGCATCAGAATTGCCACAAGCTATTCAAGATGCAGTAGCTAAAGATTTTAAAGGTGCTAGCGTATCTAAAGCATATAAAAATGCAAAAGATCAATACAAATTAATACTTACAACTGCAGACAAACAAAAGAAAACTGTTTATGCAAATAGTGAAGGACAGTGGTTAAAAGCTGAGTAATTTCACGTAAGTAATTTCGATATATTTGGGATGTCCTTCGGGGCATCCCTTTTTTTATGATAACTTTAAAAGTCTGCTTCTATCATAGACCGTATTTTTGTGTGGAGACACAAAATATATGACACGTAAAATTCTTATTGTTGAAGATGATATTGCCTTTGGAAAAATGCTGGCGACATTTTTAGAAAGAAAAGATTTTTCAGTAACCACAACAAGCAATGGTACCGAAGGAAAAGAAAAACTACAAGAAGAGCATTTCGATTTATTGATTACCGATTTAAAACTACCTGACGATAGTGGAATGTCGCTTTTAGAGCACGTTAAAAAAACCTACCCCAAAACCCGAGTAATTTTAATGACGGGATATGCAGAGGTAAATACAGCTGTTGAAGCTATAAAAAAAGGAGCTTTAGATTATATTTCTAAACCTTTTCGTCCTGAAGAGCTACTTATGATTATAGAACAAGCTGCTGAAAATACCACTGAAACTACTTCAGAAAAACAGGAGTCACAAACAGTTCAGCAAGCACCAAAACCACCACAATCACAAACCAATGAAATTGTCACTGAAAACAATTTTGTTACTGGAATTAGTGAAGCTTCAAAAAAATTCAATCAGTATTTAAAATTGGTTGGTCCCACAGATATGTGTGTGCTTATTCAAGGTGAAAGCGGTACCGGAAAGGAAGTGGCAGCAAATGCCATTCACAATTTTAGTAATAGAAGCGATAAACCTTTTGTAGCAGTAGATTGTGGTGCCATTCCTAAAGAAATTGCTTCTAGCGAGTTTTTCGGGCATGTAAAAGGAAGTTTCACTGGCGCTGTTAATGATAAAAAAGGTCATTTTGAAGCTGCAGATACAGGAACACTCTTTTTAGACGAAGTGGGAAACCTTTCCTATGAAAATCAAGTGCAATTGCTTCGTGCTTTACAAGAAAGAAAAATTAAACCTGTAGGTAGTAATAAAGAAATACATGTTAATGTTCGTATTATTTCAGCAACAAATGAAGATTTAACCAAGGCAGTAGAAGAAGGCAGGTTTAGAGAAGACCTTTATCATCGTCTAAATGAGTTTTCCATACATATACCTTCATTGAGAGAAAGAAGCGAAGATTTATTTTTGTTCACTGAATTTTTCTTAGAACAAGCTAACCAATCGCTTAACAAAAATGTAATGGGACTCTCTAAAGAAGTAGAAACTGCTTTTAAGCAATATGCTTGGCCAGGGAACCTCAGAGAGTTGAAGAATATTATTAAACGCTCAGTACTTTTAACACCGGGTGAAAAAATACCATTAGAGGTAATTCCACGAGAAGTAGTAACGGCAAAGGAAACTGTTACAACAAAAACTGATTTTTCAAAAGAAAGTAATGAAAAGCAGTTGATAATTAATGCTTTAAGGGAAACAGGAAACAATAAATCACGAGCTGCAAAATTATTGAACATTACAAGAAAGACACTTTACAACAAACTAGAGCAATATAATATTGAGCTTTAATGATGCTTTTGTAAATCTGTAATAACATTGTTTATTTCCTTTTCTAAGGCTTCGAAAAGAGAAGGCATTTCATTTTTTTCTTCTGTTGAAATATATTCCAAGGTTTCAAGAATAGGCACTACTTTTTTAGTGTCAATTTGGCGACACATCGTTAGCATTTTATGAGCCGTTTGGCTAACGCCTTCTATATTTTCACTATCAATTTTAGCTTTTAATTCGGCCATATCTTTCTTAGTCTCTTTATAAAACACCTGTAAAACATCTTGTAATGCTTCTTCAGTTTCTAAAAAAGATTTTAACAATGTAAGATCATAAAGCTCACTTTTTTCTTCTGAAAGAGTCCCGGCAGTCTTTTTTGAAGGCTCTGAAAATTTATTAGGAAAAACTTTGCCTAAAACAAGCAGCAAGTCGCTTTTGGTAAATGGTTTTTGTAAAACTTCAGCAAAGCCTTTGTCTAAATAGGTTTGTCTAGTGTGTTCACGACTACCTGTCATAGCGATTATTGGCTGATTGGTGTAAGTGGGCACATCACCTTTTTTTAATTTATTTAGCACTTCAAATCCGCTAATAGAAGGCATTTGAATGTCGGTTAAAATAAAATCGAAGTCAATGGATTCTATTTTTTCAAAAGCGGAAAATTTTTCAAAATCATTAGCTTTAATATCCATTTGCTCAAATAATTCTGAAAGCATGGTTCGCATAGCAGGGTCATCGTCAAAAATAACCGCTTGTAAATTACTTAAGTTGTTTGCTACTGGTGTTGTAGCCGGTCGGACTGCTCTAGTTGAGATTGTAAGCGGAATTTGCAGCGTAAATGTACTTCCATCATTAAGATCACTTTTAACTGAAAGGTTTCCGTCAAGCAGTTTAGCAAGTTTTTTTGAAATAGCCAACCCTAAACCGTAACCCCCAAATTTTTTAGCTGTATCAGCTTCAGCTTGTGTAAACTCTTTAAAAATGAGTTGTTGCTTTTCTTCTGAAATTCCAATTCCGGTATCTTTTACGTCTATCCGTAATTCGATTTGCTTTTCATTTGCTTTTTCTTGTGTCGCTTTTACTTCAATGCTTCCTTCTTCAGTAAACTTAAAAGCGTTTCCAACAAGGTTATGTAAAATTTGCTGAATACGTAAGGGATCACTTTCATAAACATTGTTCTGTAATACTGAATCAATATGTAGAACAAGCGATACAGGCTTTTCTGAATACATATCTTCATAAGTTTTTACAGTCTGTTGCAACACATTTTCTAAGGAAAAGGGAACAGATTCTATTTGAAGTTTTCCAGCTTCTAATTTTGAAAAATCGAGCAGATCATTAACCAATTTCGATACATATTGTGACCCTGCAGTTATTTGGTGTACGTAGTGATTTTGTTTTTCTGAAAGTGGTGTGTTTTCCATTAAACCGGTGTACCCAACAATAGTGTTTAAAGGTGTTTTAAGGTCATGGCTTACTGTAGCGATGAGCTGTTCTCTACTTTTTAAGAGATCTTCAGCATATTCTTTAGATTTTTCGAGCGATTTTTTAAATCGTTCGGCTCTAAAAAAGTCGGTTAATATAAAATAAGTGAATAGTAAAATGATAATAAAGCCTACAACAGCGGCACCTTGTAAAATTGTTACGGTCCGGTCTACAGATGCTTCTCTGTTAGCTTTTTCTAGATCATTCAGTTTTATATTTTCAGCTTCAAAATCGGTTATAATACGTCTTAACTGTGAGGATAAGGTGAGATCGTTTCTTATTAGTTCGTTTTCCTTTTCTTGAAGTGAGCGTCGAGCACGAGAGTTTTCGCGCTTGGCTTCAGCAACTATATATCTTGAAGCGGCTAACATAGAATCTACAATACGTGTTTGTACTTGTGTTGTGTCTATATCGCTGCTTTCATTTAAAAACTCTATGTACGACTTCCAAAAAGAACGTTCTTGATCGGTTAGATCTTCGGGTTTGTTTACGAAAGTTTCTAAAGACAGTCGCCCCATAGAGTTGTCTAACTTTTTAAACTCATTTAAAATATCGTCCAAAGAGCTGTCTTTGCTATTTGTAATTTTTAAAATTCGTAGCTGCTCTATGTTTTTTTTCTTTTCGGTAAGGAGTTCGCGAACGCTATCTAATTGTTTTTTTTGATAGTCGTCGTTGGTGAGGGACTTTATGTTTTCAATTTTTTCAAACAGTGAGTCGCTTAAGGTAATATACTTTACGTAATCCTCTTCTTTTTGGGTAAGTAAAGCCAAACGTGAAAAACTATCAGCCTCATACACTAAATTAATTAGTGATCCTGTGGCGAAAAACTTCTTTTCTTCAGTTTTTTCGGTAGAATCGTTGAGGTAGTTTTTAAATTCAGAATAAATAAAATATCCTACTACTACAGCTAAAGCACCTAAAACTAAGTAGCTAAGTATGATCTTAAAAGTAAATCTGTTTTTGGTTTTTGGCATCTTTCAAAAATACATACAATGTAAAGGACAGTATATTAATGATATGATAAAAAAGTGCGATTACACTTTTACAATCTTAAAGTGTTGTTTACTTTTGCCGCACATCTCAAAGGGGTGCCTATTTTAATTTATTTTTTAAATTATTTGAAGCTGAGATTATACCCATAGAACCTAGAACAGGTAATGCTGTTTAGGAAAAGAACAACAAGCAGTTGTAGCCAGTAGAAGTCATTTTATTGGAAATTTTAAACCTTTTATTAACCGAGAATAATGGCCCCTTTTATTCGTAATTAAATTTTTACGAATGAAATCGTTATTTATTTCGGCTGCTTTACTAACAACAACCATAGCAGCCATCGCACAAGAAACACAGCAAGATTCAACCAAAGTTGAAAGCTTGGAAGAAGTGTTTATTCAGGCAGTTCGCGTAGACGCAGACTCGCCAATTACCCACTCAAACCTCGATGAAGAGGAAATTGAAACCCGAAATTTAGGACAAGACGTTCCTTATTTACTCAACTATTTACCGTCTGTAGTAACTACCAGTGATGCCGGAGCCGGTGTTGGGTATACTTATATTCGTGTAAGAGGTAGCGATGCCTCTCGAGTGAATGTAACACTAAATGGAATTCCTTATAACGACTCTGAAAGTCAAGGAACCTTTTGGGTAAACATGCCAGATTTTGCTTCTTCTATTCAAAACTTACAGTTACAACGGGGCGTAGGAACATCAAGTAATGGTTCTGGTGCATTTGGAGCAAGTTTGAATATTTTAACCGATGGAACTTCTGAAGAAGCCTATGGTGAAATTTCAAACTCGTTTGGTTCATTCAACACCCGAAAACACAATGTGAAATTTAGCACTGGACTTTTAAAAGACCGCATAGAAATCGCCGGGCGTCTATCCAAAATTGAATCAGATGGATACATTGATAGAGCTAGTTCCGATTTAAAATCCTATTTCTTGCAAGGAGCTTATAAAGACCGAAATACACTTGTAAAAGTATTGACCTTTGGTGGGCAAGAAGAAACCTATCAAGCTTGGAATGGTATCGATGCCGAAACCTTAGAAAACGATAGAACGTTCAACCCTTCGGGGATGTACACCGATGAAGATGGCAACACACGCTTTTATGATAACGAAGTAGATAATTATGCACAAGATCACTATCAAGTGCTTTGGAATCAGCGTTATGATAATAACTGGAGTAGTAACGTTGCCTTAAATTATACCTACGGAAGAGGTTATTTTGAGCAATACAAAGAAGATGAAGATTTTGAAATGTATGGTTTTGAACCTATTGAAATTGGAGGAGAAACTATAAACACAACCGATTTAATACGTCGTCGTTGGTTAGATAATGACTTCTACGCCGTAAATGCCAATATAAACTACAAAGACGATGCGCTTAATATTTCTGCAGGAGCATTTTTTAGCACCTATAAAGGCGACCATTATGGCGAAGTAATTTGGGCACGGTATGCAAGTGATTCTGAAATACGCGATAGATATTATTTTAGCGATGCAACAAAAAATGAATTTACAACTTTTGCAAAAGCTACTTATCGCTTTAATGAACAATGGCAGGTTTTTGGAGACTTACAGGGTCGTTTTTTAAGTTATGAAACGAGTGGAATTTCTTCAGACATTGTACCGCTTAATGTAGATGAAACATATAGCTTTTTCAACCCAAAAGCCGGGGTTTCTTTTCAATTGAATGATGCCAACCAGTTTTACGCTTCATACGGAAGAGCGCATCGCGAGCCAACGCGAAACGATTTTGAAGAAGACATCACCACCCCTGAAAAATTAGACGATTTTGAGTTAGGGTGGCGTTACGCTTCCGAAGCAGTGCAAGTAAATACAAACTTTTTCTACATGGATTACAAAGATCAATTAGTGCTTTCAGGTGAGCTTAATGATGTTGGAGCACCTTTACGAACTACTAGTGGAGAAAGTTACCGTTTAGGGCTTGAAGTAGATACAAATATTACTATTACCAATCAAATAAGCTTGAGGCCAAATGTTGCCTTAAGTTCTAACAAAAACGTAGATTTTGTAGCATCTCAAAATGGTGAATTGGTTAATTTAGGAAACACAAATATTTCATTTTCACCGGAAATTGTAGCCGGAAATATGTTAGAATATCGTCCTGTTAAAAATGTACAAGTAGCGTTACTGTCTAAGTTTGTAGGCGAACAATTTATGGGAAATATTGATAGCGAAGTTTCAAAATTAGACAGCTATTTTATCAATAACTTGAATGTAGCATACAGATGGGAAAATGTCCCTTTTGTAAACGAAATTCTGTTTACAGGTTTGGTAAACAACATTTTTAATGTGGAATATGTCTCTAATGGATACTTCTTTACTTTTGATGATGTAAATGATCAAGGTAATACAGTAACTTTTGAAGGTGCTGGTTTTTATCCACAGGCTAAGATAAACTTCTTGTTAGGAGCAACGATCAAGTTTTAACTTTAAAAGAGTGTAAATAAAAAGCCTGCTCAATTTTGAGCAGGCTTTTTGTATTTAGTTAGTGACCCTTACATTGTCACCTACGCGTTCAGCTCGATAACGCTGCATGGGGTATAAACTGGGGTCAGTTATATTTTGCCCCGTTACAATGTTGTATTTATTTGTGTCATTTTCACACGGGCAACTTGCTTCAATCCCCTCAATTTCCATTCGGGAACAGTCATTAGGCACATGATTGGGGTCACTTAATTCAAAAGCGTGATAGATGGTGTTGTTTTCATTATAGATAACAATACCACGAATACCTTGCTGAGTAATAACCAAAGAGCTACCTGGAAATTTAAGTGGGTTGTATTGCGGAAGGTTCAGGTTTAGGTTTAAGTTCACTAAAGGTGACGTTAAAAAAGGGTTGTCGTCTACTTTATCATCATCACTTTTACAAGCAAAAACGGTAATCAACAACAATAAGAAGGCAATTTTTTTCATAGTATATTTTTTCCTGTGCGAAATTACAATAATTTATATAACAAGTTATTTTTTAGTATATTTGTTAGAACAGATCCCGTCAAACGCATGGGATTTTTTGTGTTTAAAAACCTAATGCCAATGTAAGTTGGTGTTCAATATGAAATTAAAGAATAACGTGTTTACTACACAAACGATGAAGTTATGAGTAAAGTATCTTATTATACTGCAGAAGGATTAAAAAAATTGAGGGATGAGCTCAATCAATTAAAAGATGTAGAACGTCCAAAAGCTTCGCAAGCTATTGCTGAGGCCCGTGATAAAGGGGATTTGAGTGAAAATGCCGAATATGATGCCGCAAAAGAAGCACAAGGAATGCTTGAAATGCGTATTTCTAAATTAGAAGAAGTAGTTGCCAATGCTCGTGTAATTGATGAATCGCAATTAGATACATCAAAAGTATTGATACACTCTAATGTGAAAATAAAAAATGAATCTACTGGAGCAGAAATGCAATATAAACTGGTGGCACAAAGTGAAGCCGATTTAAAAAGTGGAAAAATCTCTGTAGATTCACCTATAGGAAAAGGGCTTTTAGGGAAAGAAGTTGGCGATACAGCTGAAATAAGCGTGCCTAACGGAACGATGAAATTTGAAATTCTTGAAATTACAAGGGATTAATCATGGCAACGATATTTACAAAAATAATTGAAGGCGAAATACCAAGCTATAAAATAGCGGAGGATGATAATTTTATTGCTTTTCTTGATGTAAACCCTAATGCAAAAGGCCATACATTATGTGTTCCTAAAGAAGAAGTGGATAAAATTTTCGATTTGGGGGAACATATGTACCTGCAATTAATGCAGTTTTCAAGACGCGTGGCCAAAGCTCTTGAAAAAACAGTGCCATGCAATCGAGTGGGAATGGCTGCCATTGGCCTTGAAGTACCGCATGTACACGTTCATTTAATTCCATTAAACGGAATGAGCGACATGGATTTTTCTAAAAAGGTTGAAATGAGCGAAGAAGAATTTAAAGAATTAGCAGCTGTAATTCATAAAAACTTAGATTAGTTCGCATTCCATAGTAAAAAAGCGACTGCCGCAATTGCTACAATTCCCAATAAAATAAAAATATAAGAAAAAGATTTTAACTGGATGTATGTCGATTTTGGGTGTACTTGCTTTTTATGGTATTGGTACACACGCTCAATATCCTCTGTCCAATTTACCGGATAAATAATATTTTTGCATGTATGGCAATATAGCTTTTCATCAACTTCTTTGCTAGCTTGATTGTAAAACTTACTTTGTTTTTCTTCTTGGGTAAAAGTAAACTCTAACCCTTCGGTATCATAGCATTCTGGGCAGTTGTTGTTTAAACGGGCGGTATGTAAAATGTGCTTTTTTGTCATTTAATTTTCTAATCGTAATACAATTTCCATTGTGGTTCCTTTACCAGGGTTGCTGTTTAAAACGTGTATTTTTCCGTTATGGTATGTTCCAATAATTCGTTTTGCTAACGAAAGCCCAAGTCCCCAGCCTCTCTTTTTAGTAGTATACCCGGGTACGAAAACTTTTTTATGGTTTCGTTTTGAAATACCTTTTCCAGTATCGCTTATTCGTACATATGCTTTTTTGGTGTTTTTTTCAATAGAAATGGTAATGGTTCCCTTTCCTTTCATAGCATCGATACCATTTTTCACTAAATTTTCAACGGTCCAACCAAAAAGTTGGGGGTTGAGCATAACAGGAACTTCTTCGTTAGGTGAATTTAACTCAAACTGAATTAATTTTGAACTTCTTCTTTTTAAATAGTCAAAAGAAGTTTTTGTTTCAACAACCAAATCTGTTTTTTCAAGTTTTGGCACCGAACCGATTTTTGAAAATCGTTCTGTTATGGTTTTAAGTCTGTCAACATCTTTTTCAATTTCAGTAACGTATTCCTGATTTACGTTTTCCTCTTTTAAAATCTCGGTCCAGCCAACCAAAGAAGATAAAGGAGTTCCTATTTGATGTGCCGTTTCTTTGGCCATCCCAGCCCATAGTCTGTTCTGTTCAGCAGATTTTGAAGTTTGATAAAATAGGTAAAGTGCTAAGAAAATGAGCAGTATAATTAGGATTAAAACCGCTGGATAATATTTCAGTTTGTTAATGAGGGGAGAGTTTCCGTAATAAATGGTTTGTAATAGTTGATCTTCATAATACACTTCTATGGGCTTGTATTCCGAAGTAAATTGCTTAATTAATTTTTGTCTTTTTTTATCTGTACTTATCTGGTTTTCGGGAATATTTCGTTCAATATAACTATCAGCTTCATGGCTATAGCTAATCATAGGTGTAGTGTTGTTGCTCTGTATCACTACCGTTGCAGTTTCACTTACTGAATTTTCTGAAGTGTTCAATTTTTGCAACTCCTCTTGAGCAGCAGCCCATACTTTCATTTTATTACGTTCATCATCTTTTAACTGATTAAAAAACACAAACGTATTCCATAAAATAAGGGAGATAATGAGTATTGAGCCGATAATAAAGAACCAACGGGTAAAAGTTGTTTTGTTCAACATAGAAAATAATTATAAACAATTTGTACTCTTTCCACTTTTTAAGAGAGGGGTTTAAATATAAAGCAAATATGTTAATATTATTGTACAATCAAATTTTTACAAACTTTTAAGTTTGGGTACATTTGTAAACTATGATGAGTATTGACCCACAAGAAATTAGCACAGGAAAATTGCACGGCTACTTAGTTGGAGCCGTGGCACCGCGTCCCATTTGTTTTGCCAGTACAGTAGATGCAGAGGGGAATGTAAATTTATCACCCTTTAGTTTTTTTAATGTTTTTGGTGCCAACCCACCAACCATGATTTTTTCACCAGCTCGTAGAGTTAGAGGGAATACAGTCAAGCATACCTTAGAAAACGTAATGGAAACCAAAGAAGTGGTCATAAATATTGTAAACCACGCTATGGTACAACAAATGAGTTTATCTTCTACCGAATATGATAAAGGCGTAAACGAATTTGTAAAAGCTGGTTTTACCGAAGTTAAATCTGATGTAGTAAAGCCACCCCGTGTAGCTGAATCACCTGTTCAGTTTGAATGTAAAGTGAAAGAAGTGATTGAAACTGGACAAGAAGGAGGCGCTGGAAATTTGGTAATTTGTGAAGTGGTAAAAGTACATGTAGATGAAGAAATTTTAGATGAAAAAGGAGCCATTGATCCAGCAAAAATAGATACTGTGGCACGTATGGGCGGTAACTGGTACAGCCGAGCTAAAGTTGGCATGTTTGAAGTTCCAAAACCAATACGAACATTAGGAGTGGGTGTAGATGCACTGCCAGAACCCATTAGAAAAAGTAAGGTTTTAACAGGTAATGACCTTGGAATGCTAGGTAACGTGGAAAGCTTACCAACAAAAAAACAAATTAAAAAATATATAGAGAACGCTTCAGAGACTGAGCAATATTTAATCGCTTCGGGTTCTTCTGAAGAAATTCATACTAGAGCGCAAGAGCTGCTTTGCGAAGCACAAATTGATGAGGCATGGAATTTATTGTTAGCACGGTCTATTTCAGAATAAAAATAAAATCACATATTAAATTATAAAGATGGAAGTACAAGGAAAAATAAAGATGATTGATGATACTAAAACCTATGGAAATAACGGTTTTAGAAAACGTGAGATGGTTGTAACCACTGAAGAGCAATACCCACAGCACATTTTAATAGAGTTTATACAAGATAAAACCGATTTGCTGGACAAATTTAATGTTGGGCAAAACGTAAAAGTAAATATTAACCTTCGTGGTCGCGAGTGGACCAACCCACAAGGGGAAACAAAATATTTTAATTCATTAAATGGTTGGCGCATTGAAAATATAGACCAATCTGTATCACAGGACATGCCACCAATGCCGCCTGAAGATGCTTTTGAGCCTGCCAACGATTTAAATGAAGAGGATCACGACGATCTACCTTTTTAATAAACATACACAACTTAAATAGTTGTTATTTAAAAGCGCGAAACTGTTTGGTTTCGGGCTTTTTTCTATTTTTGGGTTATGAACATTACTCAAACCATTGAGAATATTTTTAAACGGTTTTTACCTTCCCCGTTTGCCATTGCAGTTATTTTAACGGTGATAACCATGCTTATGGCATTCTTTTTAACCGAAGCGCCTAATAACGAACCACATCTATTAACAATACTTTCCTATTGGGAAAGTGGTATTTGGAACAACGCACTTTTGGTATTTGGATACCAAATGATGCTCATATTAGTGTTAGGGCATATTTTAGTGCTTAGTAAACCGATGAATAATTTGATAACCAAACTCACAAATTTGGTTACCAATACCTCAAACGCAGTTTTGTTGGTTTGCATCAGCACGATGTTGGTCTCGTTTTTTAATTGGGGGTTGGGATTAATTTTTGGAGCGATTATGGCCCGTAAAGTAGCCGAAGCCGCCCAAGCACGAAACTTTAAAATAAATTATCCACTAATTGGCGCGGCAGGTTATGTGGGCTTAATGGTCTGGCACGGGGGTATTAGTGGTTCGGCACCTTTAAAAGTGTCAGAAGCTGGGCATCTAAGCAGTTTAATGTCAGGTGTTGGCAATCCAGCTTTGGCAAGTCGGTTGCCAGAACTAATTACGTTTCAAGATACTATTTTTAGTGGTTTCAATTTAGTGTTATTTGGGGTGTTGTTGGTAGTAATTCCATTAGTGCTATATTTTATAGGAAAAAATACAAAAAGCAGTTATGTGCAGCTGCCGGTGTATAAAGGAAATGAAGCTGAAAAACCTGAAGATTTACAGGGTGCTGAGCGCATTAACCATTCAAAAATAGTTGGAATTGGTTTTGGGGTGCTCATTTTAATCGCACTATTTTATCAGTATTTTGATGCCATAAAAAACTTAGCAATCAGCCCTAATTTACTTAATTTTTTTATGTTGGGATTGGGGTTAATTTTACACGGTACCTTTTCAAATTTTCTAAAAGCCTTGGGCGAAGCTATTTCAGATGCTTCGGGGATTTTAATTCAATTTCCGTTATATTTTGGTATTATGGGTATCATGCGCGATAGCGGGATGATTGTATTGATTTCAGATTTCTTTGTGTCGATCGCTACAACAACCACACTTCCTATTTTCACTTTTTTCAGTGCTGGGTTGGTCAATATATTTGTTCCCAGTGGTGGTGGACAATGGGCTGTACAGGGACCAATCGTGGTAGAATCGGCTTTAAAACTTGGAGTGCCCTTACCAAAAATGATTATGGCATTGGCCTATGGAGATCAAATAACCAATATGTTACAACCCTTTTGGGCGTTGCCTTTGCTGGCCATTACCCGTTTAAAGGCCCGTGAAATCTTACCGTACACTTTACTCATGATGGTTGCTGGTGTCATTATCTACATTACAGGACTACTTTTATGGTAAACTTATTTTTTTTGAAACAGTAATTAAAACGTGATATGCACTTTTTAACTAAATCTTTATGGTTTCCACCCGTAACCGATGCTTCGGAAGATGGTTTGCTGGCTGTTGGTGGTGACCTCTCTTCAGAACGGTTGCTGTTGGCGTATCAATCGGGGATTTTTCCTTGGTACTCAACGGGACAACCTATATTATGGTGGAGTCCAGACCCGAGAATGGTTTTGTTTCCAAAGCATTTAAAGGTTTCAAAAAGTTTCAGAAAAGCCATTAGTTTAGAAAAATTCAGGATAACATTCAATACGTCTTTTTCCGAAGTTATTGAAAATTGCGCAGCTATTAAACGAGAGGGTCAAGCGGGTACGTGGATTACTTCAGAAATGGAAAAAGCATACATTGATCTTCATCAAAAAGGCCATGCGGTTTCGGTTGAGGTTTGGCAACAGGATGAATTGGTTGGTGGGCTTTACGGAATTGATTTACCTGAAAAAAAGGTGTTTTGTGGCGAAAGTATGTTTACAAAAGTGAGCGATGCCTCAAAAGTCGGACTTTATTATTTAGTTCAATTTCTAAAAGAAAAAAACTACAAATTAATTGACTGTCAAGTTTACACACAACACTTAGAGCGCTTAGGCGCTGAAGAAATTTCCAGAGAAGAATTTTTACAATACCTTAATTGTTAAAGGGTTATAGCTATTTTATTCTTATGCTTTAAAAAAGTATCTTCGTGTTATTAATTATATATTATGAAAAACCAGTACTTCAACTTTTTATTACTTACTATTTTTTTCGCTAACGTTGCATTCTCGCAGCAAAAGCCATTACCAAAAGGGTTAACCGAAGCAGAGAAAGAAGTAATATCGGGCTATCAGTTTACATCTAATAGAATAACTCCACCACCCAGTACTCCGGTCCGTGCTGCTGCAGAATGGGAAGAAGTAGAATATTTAGTGGTAAGTTGGGACCCAAGCTTTCCGAATATTTTAAGACAAATTGTTGAAGCAGGGGTTGAAGAGTGTAAAGTTGTTATTACCACTACTAATCAGGCTTCGGTAGAATCCTATTTACAATCTGAAGGAGTAGATTTAACAAACGTTATCTTTTTAAACGAACAATTTGATAGTATCTGGATTCGTGATTACGGTGGAAACACTATTTACAGTAACGAGGTAGGTGAGCGTGCCATTGTAGATTGGATATACAACCGCCCGAGGCCTAACGATGATGTGATACCAACAGCTCATGCCAATTTATTGGGGCTTCCTATTTATACGACAACATCGGGTACCAACGATTTAGTGAATACGGGAGGTAACTATATGAGTGATGGCATGGGAAATGCTTTTGCTTCAGAGTTAGTGTTAAATGAAAACGCTCCTGGTAATCCATATGGGGTATCTTCAAAAACTGAAAGTGAAATTGACGATATCATGTTTGATTACATGGGGATAGAGAATTATATAAAGATGGAGACCCTTCCATATGATGGAATCCACCATATCGATATGCACATGAAATTATTGGATGAAGAAACCATATTAGTAAGTGAATATCCCGAAGGAGTTGCCGATGGCCCCCAGATTGAAGAAAATATTGATTATGTATTGAATAATTTTCAATCACCTTTTGGGACACCCTATAAAATAAAATGGATTCCAGCCCCGCCAAGTCCATCTGGTGCGTATCCTGACACAGGGGGAAGCTATAGAACCTACAGTAATATGATTTTTGTAAATAAAACGGTAATGGTACCTACATATCGACCAGAAGTAGACCAACCAGCTTTAGATTATTTGGAAGAACTTTTGCCAGGGTATAACATTGTACCTATAGATGTAGATAATCCAGGGGAGAACCTAATCTCTTTATTGGGAGCGATACATTGTATTTCGCATACCATTGGTGTGGAAAATCCACTTTGGATTGTTCACAACCCTATAGAAGAAGCGCAAGCAGGAAGTACCTTAGATATAAATGCTATGATAAAGCATAATTCTGGTATTAGTTCTGCTGACCTTTATTGGAGAGAAGTAGGAGCAACAGCTTACACGAATGTGCCTATGACTTTAAGCAGCGATGATAATTGGACAACAAGTCTTTCCCTTCCTTCAGAAGACATAGATATTGAGTATTACATTCACGCAGAAGCAAATTCAGGAAAAACTTTAAATAGACCTATTGTAGCGCCAGAAGGATATTGGACAATCGATACCGCAACGCTATCTACTGAAGAATGGGCAGAGAACAATATTTCAGGTGCTTACCCTAACCCAGCTACAGATGAAGTTAACTTTAACCTAAATGCTATAGAAGGCCCAGTAGAAATGTCAGTTTACAATATTTTAGGTCAACAACTATACAGTACAACTATTACAGATGCCAACGGAACCATAAACTTAAAATTGAATGCGAGTTGGAAAGGAACCTTGTTTGTAACTTTTGAAGGACGGTTTGGGCAGGTAAATAAGAAAGTGCTTAAGTTGTAGTAAATAAGCTACTTATCGTTATATAAACTTTAACAGAACAACTGCAATAATTTGCAGTTGTTTTTGTTTTCTTTACACCCTAACAATAATAAACCTGTATTTCGTCGAATATATTTGCTTTTTAATCAAGTAATTAACATATTTGACAAAGTAATTTCTTACACCCCAAATTATGAAACGATTTCCCCTCGCTCTGTTTCTGTTGTTATTTTGTGTTTCATTCACAGTAACGGCACAAAGTAGTTCTACTGAAAAAACTATTGATGTCAATAAAGATGTTGATGTTGTAAAAGTGTATGAACAAGTAGTAAAAGAAGGTTACGGCACTCCTTTCATCTATAAAAAATTAGCAAATGCCCATTATTTTAAAAATAATTATGGTGCTGCTAAAAAATGGTTTGAAAAGCTATTTGCTATTGAGAAGCCAACTGATGCTACCTTAAAGTATCGATATAGCCAAACATTGAAAGCTTTAGATTTATATACGAGTGAGAATAAGTATATATCGTACTCTGGAACTAATTAATAGTTACCCTTTTTAACTTCTTCGTACCGAAAACATGAGGTAACATGGTCATTAACCATGCCTGTTGCTTGCATATGTGCATACACTACGGTAGAACCTACAAATTTGAACCCTCTTTTCTTGAGGGCCTTACTTATGGTGTCACTTAAAGGTGTATTTGCGGGTGCTCCTTCTAATGATTTTAATTCATTCTGAATAGGCTTCCCATCTACAAATCCCCAAATATACTTGCTGAAGCTTCCAAATTCTTCTTGCACTTTTATAAAAGCTTGCGCATTGGTCACGGCAGAGTTTACTTTTAATTTATTTCGGATAATCCCTGCATTTTCTAAAAGCGAACCAATCTTTTTTTGATCGTAGTTGGCAATCTTTTTATAGTCAAAACCATCAAAAGCTTCCCTGAAGTTTTCTCGCTTTCGTAAAATAGTGATCCAACTTAATCCTGCTTGAAAGGTTTCTAACAATAAAAATTCAAAGAGGGTTTTATCGTCATACACGGGCACTCCCCATTCCGTATCGTGATAGGCTACATATAAAGAGTCGTCTCCACACCAAGCACAGCGTTGTTTTGTCATGTCAAGAAATTTTAGGGTAAGGTACTAAGATTTAAAACAAATTAATACTGTCCAGGAAAATTGTAGGTAATGGTACCTAACTGCCTTTTTTTACTAGCTTTTGTGGTAAACCGGGCCTGTTTTGCATATTCCATTGCGCTATCAATCAAGCAACCATTTGCAGTAGTAGAAGCACTCTCACTATATGAAGTTTTAATAACTTTCCCTAAAGAATCTACTACAATGTTAATGACCACTTTACCGTTACCTTCACAAGTATAAACCGGGTTGGGTAAGTCTAAGTCGTTTCGGTTTATCAATCGATAACTAATGGTTGTATTCCGGTTGGCAGATTTTTTACCTGAGTTTTCTTTGGCAGAAGTACTTATTGGCTTTTTGTTTTTCTTCGAAGCTTTTTTCGATGCACGCAAACCATTTCCATTCGTAGAAGCGTTTGAACTTTCAATAGCCGCATCTATTTCTGCCATTTTTTTTTGCATTTCTTCAGAAGTTTCAAATTCTTCTTGGCTCATTTCAGCAAGTAACTTTTCTGCTTCATTGTAAGCTCGGTTGGTTTCTACATCAACTCTTTCCGAAGATATTTTTGCTAATTCCTGTTCTTTTAGAGGTACTTCTTCTAATTCTGCATACTCTATATCATAAACAGGTTCTTCTGCTTTTTTTACATTGCCTAGCTTGATGCTATACAGCAATAGAAAGAGTATCCCAAATAGCAGGGAAGTTACGAGTAGGGATCGGTATGAGTAGTTTAGGTTCATTACTTCGGGGAAAAATTACGTAAAATAATGCAAAACCACTTGGTAATTAATAGATTATTAAGATGTAGGTTTTTGTAGATATTTTTCAAAAGCTTCAATTGTAGTCGCATTTTCTACGGAAAAGTCGCCGATTTTTGTGCGTCTTAAAGCTGAAAGATGTGCTCCGTTATCCAATGCTTTTCCAAAATCGTGTGCTAATGATCGTATGTAGGTTCCTTTGCTGCAAGCGACCCTAAAATCTACTTCGGGAAGTTCAATTCTAGTAATTTCAAATGCTGAAATATGTACCGTTCGTGTAGGGATATCAACTTTTTCACCCGCTCGGGCATATTCATATAATCGTTTTCCTTCTTTTTTCAAGGCAGAAAAAACTGGTGGTTGCTGTTGAATTTCCCCTGTAAATTGCTCGGTTGTATTCTTTATTTCTTCCGAAGTGATTTCAGAAATTTCAAACATTTGGTCTATTTCAGTTTCCAAGTCGTAACTAGGTGTCGTAGCTCCTAACGTAAACGTTCCGGTGTATTCTTTTTCCTGAGCTTGAAAGGTTTCAATCTTTTTGGTAAACTTTCCGGTACAAAGTATAAGCAATCCAGTCGCTAAAGGATCTAATGTTCCGGCGTGTCCTACTTTTATTTTCTTTATACCAAAGCGTTGTTTAATAAGCCAACGTACTTTGTTAACCACCTGAAAGGAAGTCCAATTAAGAGGTTTGTCTATTAGTAAAACTTGTCCGTCTTTAAAATCTTGTTCGGTCATTTAGATAAAACTTACGATGATGGCTATCAATCCAACGATTACACAATACACAGAAAAATAACGTAGTTTACTTTTTTTTACCAATGAAATCATCCACGTACAGGCAATAAGGCCGCAGATAAAGGCAGCGATAAAGCCCAATCCAAGCGTTGTGAAGTTGGTGCTTTCGGAAGATAGGTCGCCACTCAATACATCTTTAGCAATTTTACCGAATATGAGTGGCACCACCATTAAAAAAGAAAAACGAGCGGCTTTACTTTTATCATTTCCTAATAAAACGGAAGTAGAAATAGTCGCTCCGCTTCGGGAAATACCCGGAAGCATAGCAATAGCCTGCGAAATACCAATTATAAACGAATCTTTAAACGTAACGGGTTTACCAGTGTTTTTGGCGCGGTCGGCCAGCCAAAGTAACACCGCCGTTACGATGAGCATACTACCCACAAAAGCGATGCTTCCGCCAAAAAAGGCTTCTAATTGTTCTTCAAATAACAACCCGATCATAACTGCGGGCAGCATAGAAACACCAATTTTTATAATAAATTGGGTTTCTTCATTCCATTGAAATTTCAGCAAAGCACTTATAATTTCAATTATATCTTTTCTGAAAACAACAATCGTACTCAAGGCTGTTGCAAAGTGTAAAACAACTGTAAATAAAAGGCTTTCTTCGGCTACCATGGTATCGCCAAGAATGGCTTTTCCTAACTCGAGGTGACCACTGGAAGAAACAGGTAAAAATTCGGTAAACCCTTGGATAATACCCAAGAGAATGGCATCCCAACTATTCATGGATTATTTTTTCTTGTGAGGATTCAATAAAATAGCGTACACCTCAATACCAAAACCAATAAGGATTAAAGCAGGTGCTAAGCGAATGCGTCTCCAGCTGTAAATTTCAGGATTAAACACATTGGGATCATCGCTGCCACCACCGGCCATTAAAATAAAACCTAAGGCGATAAAGGCAATACCAATAAGCATAAACTGGTAGTTTTTACGCTCGAATATAAAATATCGTTTTTGGGCTTCTTCTTTTCTTTTCTGTTCTCCCATACTAATAATTGTTTCCTGATTTCGGGTGCAAAGGTACGGTTTAATAATATAATTCGTCCGTGCGTAAATTTAAGAATCGCTGTGTTGCAAAAAAGGTGCTTAACCAACTAATAAACACGCCTACAAAAAATACGCCTGCAAATAGTCCGACTAATAATAGTCTGTCTTCCAATAATTGTAATTCGGGGAAGCTTTTGTTGAGGTAATACAACACGAGTCCCATCCCTAACAACGCTAATACGGCACCAATCATCCCCAAACGAACACTTTTCCATACAAAAGGACGTCTTATAAAACGTTTGGTAGCACCTACCATTTGCATGGTTTTAATGGTAAACCGTTTGGCATATACCGAAAGCCGGATAGAGCTATTAATAAGCAATACGGCAATGAAGAGGAAAATTCCACTAACCACTAACACCCAAAAGCTGATTTTCTTTACATTGTCATTTAATAAAGCGATGAGGGGTTTATCGTACACCACTTCATCGATAAAATCTTTGGTCATCAGCTCGTCTGTAATTTCTTCCAACTGTGTAGGTGACACATAATCGGCCAATAAATATACGTCAATGCTATTTTGTAACGGATTGTAGCCTAAAAAGTCCATAAAATTTTCACCAATGGTGGCGCTATGGGCTTCGGCGGCTTGCTCTTTGCTAATATATTCTGCTGTTTTTGTGTATTCGGCTAAGGCTAAGCTTTGCTTTAATTGTGTAATTTCAACTTCTTTGGCGGTATCTTTTAAATAAACGGTTAAGGCAATTTGCTCTTTAAAATGATCGGCAACTTTCTTGGTGTTTAGCACTAACAACCCTAACAATCCCAATAAAAATAAGACAAGCGAAATACTAATTACTACCGAAAAGTAAGAAGAAATCAACCTGCGTTTTTGATATTTTTCAAAAGATGATGCCATAAATATGCTGAATTAGTGTTGTAAAAATACAAGGAATTTTAAAGCTACGAGTAACTAACGTTTAAACTTTTGTCTTTCGTACAATAGCCGTAAATTTGCCACCTATTTTCAAACGGTAGCGATGAGCAAATACGACTTTAATAAAATTGAAGACAAATGGCAGGAATATTGGGCCAAAAACCAAACCTTCCAAGCTAAAAATAATAGCGAAAAACCCAAATATTACGTGCTGGATATGTTTCCCTATCCTTCTGGTGCAGGGTTACACGTTGGGCATCCACTTGGGTACATAGCTAGTGATATTTATGCGCGTTACAAACGCCACAAAGGGTTTAATGTATTGCATCCGCAAGGGTATGATAGTTTTGGCTTGCCAGCAGAACAGTACGCTATTCAGACTGGGCAACATCCTAAAAAAACTACCAAAGAAAATATAGCGCGTTACCGTGAGCAATTGGATAAAATCGGTTTTTCATTCGATTGGAGCCGTCAGGTTCGAACGTCCGATCCGGAATATTACAAATGGACGCAGTGGATTTTCATGCAGCTTTTTGAAAGTTGGTACGATTATGAAGCGGATAAAGCGAAGCCGATTTCAGAATTAGAAGAAATTTTCACTTCCGAAGGAAATACAACGGTAAATGCAGCCTGCGATAGCGATGTAGAGCCTTTTTCTTCCGAAGATTGGAACGCTTTCTCTTCTGAAAAACAACAAGAGATACTATTACAATATAGATTAACCTATTTAGCTGAAACCGAAGTGAACTGGTGTCCGCAATTGGGAACGGTGTTAGCAAACGATGAGATTGTCAACGGCGTTTCTGAACGGGGTGGCTATCCAGTTGTTCGAAAAAAAATGAAGCAATGGAGTATGCGCATCACCGCGTATGCACAACGCCTGTTAGATGGGTTGGACGGCATCGATTGGCCACAGCCGCTTAAAGATTCGCAAACCAATTGGATTGGTAGAAGTGAAGGAGCGAGTGTGACGTTTAATGTAAAAGACTGTAAAGAAACTATTGAAGTATTTACCACACGTCCCGATACTATTTTTGGTGTAAGTTTTATGACGTTGGCGCCAGAACACGATTTGGTTTCTAAAATCACAACAGATGCCCAAAAGGCGGAAGTAGAGGCCTACATTGAAGCAACTGCAAAACGTAGCGAACGCGAACGTATGGCCGATGTAAAAACCATTTCGGGAGTGTTTACTGGAGCGTATGCCGAGCATCCTTTTAGTGGAGAATCTATTCCTATTTGGATTGGCGATTACGTTTTGGCGGGCTACGGAACGGGTGCCGTAATGAGTGTTCCCTGTGGCGATCAACGTGATTACGATTTTGCAAGAAATTTTGATATTCCAATTCCGAATATTTTTGAAGGGATTGATATTTCCGAAGGTGCGTTTGCAGATAAAGACAAAACAATTATCACCAACAGTGATTTCTTAAACGGATTACAATACAAAGCCGCCACCAACAAAGTAATTGAAGCGCTGGAACAAAAAGGTGCTGGGAAAGGAAAAATTAATTATCGATTGCGCGATGCGGTTTTTAGTCGTCAGCGGTATTGGGGTGAGCCCTTTCCGGTGTATTACAAAAACGGATTGCCACAGTTAATTGACGAAAAACATTTACCACTAACCTTACCCGAAGTTTCCGCTTATTTACCTACCGAAGACGGCGAGCCGCCATTAGGTCGTGCCGATGTTTGGGCGTGGGACACACAAAAAAATGAAGTCGTTGCTAACGATAACGTGGATAATGAAACCGTGTTTCCGTTGGAATTAAACACCATGCCAGGTTGGGCAGGAAGTAGTTGTTATATGTTCCGGTATATGGATCCAAAAAATGACGACGCTTTAGCCAGCCAAGAAGCGATGGACTATTGGCAAAACGTAGATTTATATGTCGGCGGAAGCGAACACGCCACCGGACACTTATTATACAGCCGTTTTTGGGTAAAGTTTTTACACGATCGCGGTGTGCTACCTGTTGAAGAACCTTTTAAAAAGCTGATTAACCAAGGGATGATTTTGGGGGAGAGTGCTTTTGTTTATCAAGTTTCAGCTAAGAATGCACCTTCTATATTTATCTCAAAAAATATATATGATAAAGAAGAATTAAATCAACAGAAAACGGGAAATAGGGGGAGTCTATATGAAACCTATTCAAAAATATTTGATAAGTATAATTTGAATAAGCCTGTTAGTTTTGTTCATTTTAATACTCATGCAGATGTTTCATTTGTAAACACTTCTAATGAATTAGACATCGAAGCATTTAAAAACTGGCGACCAGAATTTAAAGATGCTGAGTTTATTACCGAAGAAGACGGAACGTTTAAAGTCTCTCGCGAAGTCGAAAAAATGTCCAAATCCAAATACAACGTGGTCAATCCCGATGTTATTTGTGAAGACTATGGCGCCGATACCTTACGTATGTACGAAATGTTCTTGGGGCCGTTAGAGCAAGCAAAACCTTGGAATACTGCAGGAATTAGCGGGGTGCATAATTTCCTAAAAAAGCTTTGGAAATTATATCATACCGGAGCGGAAGGTAGTTTTAAAGTTACGGATGATTCAGCTTCCAAAGACAGTTTAAAAACGCTGCATAAAACCATTAAAAAAGTAGAAGAAGATATAGAAAACTTCAGTTTTAATACCTCGGTTTCTACTTTTATGATTGCGGTAAATGAATTGACTGCTCAAAAATGTACCAGTCGAGACGTGTTGAAGCCATTGGCGGTGTTGATTTCACCGTATGCACCACATATCTCAGAAGAACTGTGGAGCTTGTTAGGGCATAAAGAAAGTATTGCTACCGCAACATTTCCAAAGTTTGAAGAAAAACACTTGGTAGAAAGCAGTAAAGAATATCCAATTTCGTTTAACGGAAAAATGCGATTTACGTTAGAGTTGCCGTTAGATATGAGCAAAGATGAAATTGAATCTGCCGTAATGGCACACGAGAAAACAGCGCATTACCTCGAAGGTCGTACGCCTAAAAAGGTAATTGTGGTGCCGGGTAAAATTGTAAATATAGTTGGGTAAAACATTTGCATAGTATTTGCTATATTTAGTTTAGAATTTAGGTTTAACAATTAAAAAATCATAGAAGCTTTCGCAACGATATGAACGCTGAGCGGAGCCGAAGTGTAAAACAATAGGAATGATAGGATATTATATATTAGCAGGAATCATCTTTTTGGTGAGTATGTACGTAAGCAACAAGCTGAAAAGTAAGTTTAAAAAATACTCTAAAGTACACCTGCAAAACGGAATGAGCGGTAAGGAAATTGCCGAAAAAATGCTAGCAGATAATGGTATTACGGATGTTGAGGTAATTTCAACCCCAGGACAATTAACAGACCATTATCACCCAGGAAAAAAGACGGTCAATTTAAGTGAGTCTGTCTATATGCAACGTAATGCAGCTGCGGCTGCGGTTGCGGCACACGAATGTGGTCACGCTATTCAACATGCAAGAGCGTATAGTTGGTTAAAATTTAGATCGGCTATTGTGCCAGCGGTAAGTGTAGCGAGTAAACTATCTAACTTTGTGATTATGGCAGGATTGGTATTATCGTTTGCTACGTCTATGACGGGCTTAGGAAATACCCTTTTCTTAGTCGGGATTATTTTATTCGCAGCAACTACTGTTTTTGCTTTTATCACTTTACCCGTAGAATTTGATGCGAGTAAACGTGCTTTAGCGTGGTTAGAAAATGAAAATATGCTTACGCAACAAGAACACGATGGTGCAGAAGACGCTTTAAAATGGGCAGCTAGAACATACGTGGTAGCCGCATTAGGATCGTTGGCAACACTATTATACTTTATAAGTATGTTTTTAGGCGGAAGAGATTAATTTCTGAAAAAACACAAACAATAAAAAAAGCCCGATTCATTTGAATCGGGCTTTTTCGTTTAATAACCTTGAACATTATCAGGATTGTATCCTAGATATTTGGTGAAGTTTTCTTTAAAGGTAATTCCGTGCTTTTCCATTTCTTCCAGAATCGGTTCGTACACCTCTTTCTTAATGGGGCGCTGTACACCTGGAGTTGTAATTTCCTTGTTTAAAATTTTAATGGCAGCCATCGCTACTGGAAGTCCAACGGTTTTTGCCATTGCGGTGTATGTTTGGTCTTCACCTGTTAACACCATATGGCTGTCAATTTGTTTCTTTTCGCCATTTAGCTCGTACCCAAATTTATGGTACATAACAATCATATCCTTGTCTTCAGGTTGAAGCGTCCATTTATCTTCTAATATTTTCTGAAGTGCTTTAGCAGGCGTAGCATCCTTAATCCCGATTTTTTTATCTGGATTGAAAATATCAAGCTCTTCCAGTTTTCCCCACATTAAATCGTCTTGATCTATTTTAAGACTGTGACGCATCTTTAATTCTACGGAATCAGTTGGGGAATACGGTAAAAATAAATTTACAAAATCACGGTACGATAAGTTTTCAGAATTCGGGATAGTATATCCGTCATCAGTCATTCCTAATTGTACAAACATATTCCAAGCTTTACTGAAACCAACGCGACGGATGGTTCCTCTATATAAAGTAAGTACGTCTTCTAAACCGTATACGCTTCTATATTTAAGGGAATTTCGATTGGCAAGCCCTTCAAAACGGCCGTGGCCTTCAATGTTTAAAAATTCAGTTCTTCTGAACAAACGGTGATATGGAATGTATTTATAGGTGCCTTCTTGTATAAATTCGGCAGCGCCACCTTGTCCAGCAACCACTACATTTCTTGGATTCCAAGTAAATTTATAATGCCAAAGGTTGTCATCACTTTCTGGAGCTACTAAACCGCCGGTAAATGATTCAAACAATAACATTTTTCCGCCGTTATCACGAATGCGATCAATCACTTGCATCGCACTCATATGGTCAATACCTGGATCGAGCCCAATTTCGTTCATAAAAACTAGTCCCTTTTTTTCTACATCGCTATTTAAAGCTTGCATTTCATCACTTACATACGAAGCGGTAACCATATGCTTTTCAAATTCCAGACAATCTTTTGCCACTTCAATATGAAAACGCGCAGGCAACATAGAAATCACCAAATCGGCTGCTTTTACAGTTTTTCTTCGTTCTTCTTCGTTGAAAATATCCAACTTAATAGCGGTTGCATTTGGGTGATCACCCGCTAACTTTTGAGCGTTCTCTAAAGAAAGATCGCCAATGGTAAGCGCTAGTTTTTCGGTTTCAGATTTATCTAGTAAATATTTAATTAAACTCGTTGCAGATCGGCCAGCGCCGATTATTAAAATGTTTCGCATCGGTAGGTTTTTTCGTAATTTTGAAATTGATTTTTCAGATTGACGAATTTACTAAAATCCATTTGGACAAATGCGAGATTACAATAAAAATATAGTGGTTACTGCATCCATTTTGGCAGCAATTACCATTGCTATTGGAGCGTTTGGCGCTCACGGACTAAAACAATTGGTTAATGCAGAAGCGGTTGCCACTTTTGAAACAGGGGTGCGTTATCAAATGTATCACTGTCTGGCACTTTTAGTAGTTGGTTTTGCTGATCCAATATCTTCAGCTACTAAAAAATGGACGTTTCGTTTTTTTCTCTTCGGAATTATTTTCTTTTCTGGTTCCATTTATTTGTTGTCATTAAAAGAAGTTTTGCCCTTTAATGTTTCTTTCTTAGGGCCTATTACTCCAATTGGGGGCTTGTTTTTCATCGTTGGTTGGCTATGGTTGGCACGAGGGCTTTATTCGTTAAAGTAATTACAATTCCTTTATTAATTTCTCGTTATCTATTTCAGAATTCTTATTTTTGTAACCCACAACAATTTAAAATAAGTGATGGTCGATAAACACCAAACTAAAGGAAAAATCTCATTGGATAATTATGGGATTAAAAATGCAAAAGTTAATTATCAACTCTCTTCAGAAGAACTTCACAACGAAACAATACAAAAAGGTCAAGGTAAAGAAGCATCTAGCGGTGCTCTTGCAGTGAACACTGGTGAATTTACAGGTCGTTCGCCTAAAGATCGTTTTATTGTAAAAGATGAAGTAACCGAAGATAAGGTATGGTGGGGAGATATTAATATCCCCTTTGATGCTTCAAAATTTGATGCACTATACGAAAAAGTAACAGATTACCTTTCGGAAAAAGAAGTGTTTGTAAGAGATAGTTACGCTTGTGCTCACGATGATTACCGTTTAAATATTCGTGTAATCAATGAGTATCCATGGTCTAATATGTTTGCGCACAACATGTTTTTACGCCCTACGGAAGAAGAGCTAGAAAGCTTTGATCCTGAATGGCTTATTGTAAATGCGCCTGGATTTATGGCTAATCCTGAAGAGGACGGAACCCGTCAACACAACTTTGCTATCTTAAATTTCAGCAAAAAAATTGCTTTAATAGGTGGTACAGGCTATACTGGGGAGATTAAAAAAGGTATATTCTCTGCCCTTAACTTTATATTGCCAGTATTTAAAAATACATTGCCTATGCATTGCTCTGCCAATGTGGGCGAAGATGGTGAAACAGCAATTTTCTTTGGTCTTTCCGGAACTGGAAAAACAACATTGTCTGCAGATCCTGAAAGAAGGTTGATAGGTGATGATGAACACGGATGGACATCAGAAAACACTGTGTTTAATTTTGAAGGAGGTTGTTATGCAAAAGTGATTGATCTTTCAGCTACAAAAGAACCCGATATCTTTAAAGCAATTAAGCCGGGAGCAATCCTTGAGAACGTAGTCATGGATAGTGAAGGAAATGTAGATTTTAAAGATACTTCCGTTACTCAAAACACACGGGTAAGTTATCCTATTTATCATATAGACAATATACAGCAGCCTTCTATTGGTAAAAATCCTAAAAATATATTTTTCCTTACGGCAGATGCCTTTGGGGTATTGCCTCCTATTTCAAAACTAACACCTGGTCAAGCTGCGTATCACTTTATTAGTGGATACACAGCAAAAGTAGCAGGAACTGAAGCTGGAATTGATGAGCCTTTACCAAGTTTTTCAGCTTGTTTTGGAGCACCATTTATGCCATTGCATCCTACAAAGTATGCTGAAATGTTAAGTGCTAAAATGAAAGAATCTGGAGTAAATGTTTGGCTTATAAATACAGGTTGGACAGGCGGTCCTTACGGTACTGGAAGACGTATGAAGCTTAAGTATACAAGAGCCATGATTACAGCAGCCCTTAACAATCAATTAGAAGATGTGGCGTATGAAAAGCATCCTATTTTTGGATTAAATATGCCGAAAGAATGCCCTAATGTTCCAGATGACGTTTTAAATCCTAAGGAAACATGGGAAGATAAGTCTGCTTACGACACTAAAGCAGAAACATTAGCAAAATCATTTAAAACTAATTTTGAAAAATTCGAAGCCTATGCAAATGAAGAAATTCTTTCTGGGGCTCCTATTAAAGGATAAATAAGTTTTCATATAAATAAAAAAAACGCGCTGTTTTATCACAGCGCGTTTTTTTTATTTACATCCTTAGTAAGGAGTGATCTTTTATTTTTTATTTACTTCTTTAATGTACTTTTCTAGTGCCATTGTCATAGAAGGGGTTTCTGTTGTAGGAGCCTGAATATCTACTCGTAAACCATTATCGGTTACAGCTTTTACCGTCGTGTTTCCAAAAACAGCAATTCGTGTATTTTTTTGTTCAAAATCTGGAAAATTTTCTAAAAGAGAAACAATTCCACTTGGACTAAAAAAGACTAAAATATCATACGATACATGGCGAAGATCAGAAAGGTCACTTACTACGGTTTTGTAAAAAGTAGCTTGTTTCCATTTTACACCTAACTCATCTAATAGTTCAGGAACGATAGGTTTTAACTTGTCTGAAGAAGGAAGTAAAAAACTTTCGTTCTTGTATTTTTTAACAAGAGGCATAAGCTCTTGAAAAGTACGTTTACCAACGTAGATTTTTCGCTTTCGGTACACCACGTATTTTTGCAGATAGTAAGCAACAGCTTCACTTTGGCAAAAATATTTCATGGAATCTGGCACTTTAAAACGCATTTCTTCAGCTATTCTGAAAAAATGATCAACCGCATTCCTGCTGGTTAAAATGATTGCTGTGTATTGAGATAAATCAACTTTCTGTGTTCTAACTTCTTTGCTAGAAACACCTTCAACGTGAATAAAAGGCCTGAAATCTATTTTTACTTTCTGTCTATCAATAAGATCAAAATAGGGGGAATTTTCAACCTTAGGTTCAGGTTGTGAAACCAAAATAGTTTTCACTTTCATAAAATGACTTTTTTATACTTCTTTCTATCTAAATCAACGTTTTATACAAGATAAAATAGGGTGATATTTCAAGTGCGCAAAGATACAAAATAAAATAGAAGAAATTACTTATTATTAAATTTCTGTTTGTTTTGTAACTGTAAAACAGGGCAATACCGTTAAACACTATGATTGCCGCTACAAAAAAAAGAAGGATTGTACCCGTGGGTTCAATAACATAATACAAAAAAAGGTTGAGAATAAATATAAAAAGGGAAATTAAGTTACGATAACTCAGTTTTTGGAACAAATATGAGTTTATAACTGTATCTAATGAAAAAGCAGTACCAATTATTTTTTCAATGCTGAATTTTACACCAACAAAAACCGAGTATGCGGTACAAATTTGTATAAAAAGATACTCATTGTTTTGTACGGTTTCTGGTTGTAAAACTTTAAAAAATAAAAAAATAAACAAGGAAACAGAGAATACTTGAGCTATAAACAGCAAAATATTAAAAAGATGGAAAATCTGTTGGGTTTTACCTTGAACCAAAAAATATTTATTGCTTATCGGCAAAGTTATAAATTGCAGAAATTCCCTTGGGTACACATGTTTTGCAAGAGCTACAAGCAATAGGCAAATAACTAAGGTGATAGTCACCCAATCCATTGACTCTATATGTCTTTCAATATATTGCACCTCTTGGTTTTTGACGATAAAGGTACATTAAAATAGACTTGACAAAAAGCAATTCAATTAGAATTTCCTTCACGTCTATTTGCTTAAAAAAGGCTACATTTGCCACAAAAAGCAGGCTATGTTGAATGCCCTTGTGGTTATCCCTACATACAATGAAATTGAGAACATTGAGCGATTGTTGCGCAATGTTTTTTCATTAGGGATGAACTTTCATATACTGGTTGTGGATGATAATTCGCCAGATGGTACGGGGCAAGCGGTTGAATCTCTTTTTGAAACGTATCCAGATCAGCTTTTTTTACTGAAACGAAAAGAAAAGTCTGGATTAGGAACAGCGTATATTGCGGGTTTTAAATGGGCATTGCAACGGGATTATGAATATATCTTTGAAATGGATGCCGATTTTTCCCATAATCCCAACGATTTAATACGCTTATTCAATGCCTGTAGAAAAAACGGAGCTGATGTGTCAATCGGTTCGCGGTATGTGCAAGGCGTAAACGTGGTAAATTGGCCTATGGATAGAGTGTTGCTATCTTGGTCGGCTTCAAAATACGTTCGGTTTATTACCGGAATGAATATTTACGATACTACAGCTGGGTTTGTATGTTATCGACGTAAAGTACTCGAAAAAATAAACCTGGATAAAATACAATTTGTAGGCTATGCGTTTCAAATAGAGATGAAATTTAAAGCGTACTTAGCAAAATTTAAAATAGAAGAAGTCCCCGTTATCTTTACAGATAGAACACGAGGAGAATCAAAAATGGATAGAGGGATTATTTCCGAAGCGATTTTTGGAGTGATAAAAATGAAATTTAAAAGCCTTTTTGGCAGTAATGATTTTAATGAAATTTAAATGAACAGCATTTTAATAAAGAACGCAAACATTGTTAATGAAGGAAGCATTTTTCAAGGAGATGTGCTTGTAGAGAATGATATAATTGCCGAAGTTTCAAACAGTATTAGCGCGAAAACTTCCGATACGAAGATTATTGATGCAGATGGGCAATATTTGTTGCCGGGAATGATAGACGACCAAGTTCATTTTAGAGAACCTGGCTTAACCCATAAAGCTGATATTGAGACAGAGTCGAAAGCTGCCATTGCCGGGGGAATTACCACCTTTATTGAAATGCCCAATACCGTTCCTCAGGCTACGACTATTGAATTATTGGAGGATAAGTTCTCTATTGCCAAAAAGACTTCTTGGGCCAATTATAGTTTTATGTTTGGTGGTACGAATGATAATTTGGACGAAATTTTAAAAGTCAATCCAACTAAAGTCGCTGGATTGAAATTGTTTTTAGGTTCTTCAACAGGAAATATGCTTGTGGACGATCCTGAAACAATTGAAAATATCTTCAGTAAAACCAAACTGTTGATTTCTACTCATTGTGAAGATGAAGCTACGATAAAGAAAAACTTAGAAGAGCACATTAAAGAATATGGTGACGATATCCCGATAGAAAAACACCCTATTATTAGAAGCGAAGAAGCGTGCTATTTGTCTTCTTCAAAAGCAATAGAATTAGCTAAAAAAACAGGGGCTAGATTACACGTATTCCATCTTTCTACTGAAAAAGAAACGCATCTTTTTAGTAATAAAAAACCGCTTTCAGAAAAGAAAATCACTGCCGAAGTGTGTATTCACCACTTGTGGTTTAGCGATGAGGATTACAAAACAAAAGGCACCAAGATTAAATGGAATCCTGCCGTGAAAACCAAAAACGACCGGGATGGATTATTAAAAGCTCTAAAAGGCGACCGCATTGATGTAATCGCTACTGATCACGCTCCACATACTTGGGATGAAAAAAACAATGTGTACACAAAAGCACCGTCTGGGGGGCCGTTGGTGCAACACGCTTTAGTAGCTTTAATGGAGATGTACCACAAAGGACTTATCTCTTTGGAAAAAATTGTAGAAAAAACAGCACATAACCCGGCTATTTTGTTCCAAATAAAGGATCGTGGTTACATTCGCAGAGGGTATAAAGCAGATTTGGTTTTAATGGATTTGCAATCGCCTTGGACAGTTAATAAGGAAAACATTCTTTATAAATGTGGTTGGTCCCCTTTTGAAGGAGCTGCTTTTAAATCACGTGTAACTCATACCATTGTAAATGGAACATTAGCATACGAAAACCTTAAGTTCCCTAATAGAAGCCGAGGGGAGCGCTTAACTTTTAATCGTTAATGAAATACGTTTATCTCATATTATTGATTTTTGCTTTTGGGTGTCAAAGTTTAGAGAAACCTGAAAAGCCAGATAATCTTATCCCAGAGGAAAAGATGGTCGATATTATGATGGAAACCTACCTTAGTAATGCAGCAAGGAGTGTTAACAATAGGAAGTTGCGTTCGTATGGTTTAAAGCTCGATTCGATAATCTATGCAAAATATAACGTGGACAGCCTACAATTTGTAAAGAGCAATACCTATTATGCGGCCAATCTGGAAATCTATGAGTCCATGTTTAAAACTATTGAGGAAAGGTTTATAGCTTTAAAAGAGGAAGCAGACAGTGTTCAGAAAAAAGAAGAGGAGCAAGAGGAAAATAATAAAACCGAAGCGGAGAAAAGAAAAGACACCATTGCTGAACAATCAGGTTTAGTACCTTCCATACAAGTTTCTCAAGATTCCATTGAGTAACAATCCACAACACGGTCTAAGGTCTCAGAAATTGGTGTGAACGTAAAATTTAATTCTCGCTCAATTTTTAAACTACTGTAATTAGAAACAGTATACAATGAATTAACGGTAGCTTTCAGCAATTTTCTTCTCGTGCCAAAAAGTTTAGACACCAACCAATCTATTTTGCTAAAAACCATTAAAACCCATTTAGGGGCTCGTTTTTTAGGAGGGTTTACGTTTAGTCGGGTTGCTATTTTAGTAAGTAGTTTTTTGTATTTAAGATTATCGCTAACCAATATATAGGATGTATTTTTTTCTTCTGAATGCATTCCTTGAATCATCGCTTTTACTACATCTTTTACATCGACAACTCCCATACCGCCATCGGTATAAAAAGGAATTCCTTTTGAAGCTGTTTTAATAATAACCCCACTGCCTGAACTCCAAAATCCTTCCCCTAATATGACGCCTGGCTTAAAAATAACAGCATCGAGACCTTCTTGTGTACCGCGCCAAACTTCCATTTCGGCTCCGTATTTAGTAATCGCGTACACATTGTTTTTTTCTTCAGGGTTCCAATGGGTCTCTTCGGTGATCGGGGCTCCATTTAACCCATTGCCCAAGGTTGCAATGGAACTTACATAGCACAATTTTTTTACTGAATTGGCCAAGCAAAGATTCACAACATTTGCGGTGCCTTCCATATTGGCTTTCTTTAGTTTTTTGTAGTGCTTAGGATCAAAACTAATGTAGGCGGCAGCGTGATATACGTGGGTAATACCTTTAAAGGCGTCAGTTAAGGCAGGGATTTCAGTGATATTGGCTTCTTGCCATTCAATTTTATTGAAAAGTGTTTCAGCCTCAACTTCATTAACATAATAGCCAAAAATCTTTTTCACAGCTTGTAAATTGCTTGATTTTCTATGAATGGCACGAACTTGTTTGTTTCCCTTCAGAAGAAAATATAACAAATGCGATCCTACCAATCCTGTGCCTCCGGTAACTAAAATCATGCTGTAAAAATAGTCTTTTTTATAGTATTCTTTTCTGTTAAGGGCATTGGGTATATCTTTGCTGAAATAATACAAATAAAATATTTTAAAAGTGAAAAATTTCGTTGAAGAATTGCAATGGCGAGGTATGGTACACGATGTAATGCCAGATACCGAAGAACACCTAATGGAACAAATGCGGTCTGCATATGTGGGCTTTGACCCCACGGCCGATTCATTGCACATTGGGAACTTGGTTCCTATTATGCTATTGTCTTTTTATCAACGCTGTGGCCATAAACCATATGCTTTGGTTGGTGGTGCAACGGGGATGATTGGTGATCCCTCTGGGAAATCGAATGAACGAAACTTGTTGGATGAAGAAACCCTTCAGCACAATCAAAATTGTGTAAAAGAGCAGTTATCTCAGTTTTTGGATTTTAAATCTGGTGCTGAAAATGAGGCTGTAATGGTGAATAATTACGACTGGATGAAAGAGTTTTCATTCTTAGGTTTTATTCGCGATGTGGGAAAACACATAACGGTTAATTATATGATGGCGAAAGATTCGGTTAAAAACCGATTGACAGGCGAAGCTGCCGATGGCATGTCTTTTACCGAATTCACCTACCAACTAGTACAGGGCTACGATTTTTACCATTTGTATAAAAACCACGATTGTACACTGCAAATGGGTGGTAGCGACCAATGGGGAAATATAACCACAGGTACCGAAATGATTCGCCGAATAGGTGGCGGAAAAGGATATGCGTTAACCTGCCCGTTAATCACTAAAAGTGACGGTAGTAAATTTGGAAAAAGCGAAGGCGGAAATGTGTGGTTGGATGCAAAACGTACTTCCCCGTACAAATTTTACCAATATTGGTTGAATACCAGCGATGAAGATGCTGAAAAGTACATTAAGATATTCACTTTTTTGGATAAACAAACCATTGAAGCTTTAGTTGCTGATCATAAGGAAGCGCCTCATGCGAGGTTGCTACAAAAGCGGTTGGCAAAAGAAGTAACTATAACGGTACATAATGAAGAAGAATATGAAAAAGCCGTTCAAGCTTCGGAAATATTATTTGGAAAATCTACTTCAGGGGATTTAAAAAACCTTGATGAACAAACTTTTTTAGATGTATTTGAAGGTGTGCCACAAGCTGAAATAAACAAAGCTGAACTAGAAAACGGAATGGATATTATTGCTGCATTGGCGTCAGAAACAAACTTCTTACAATCGAATGGAGAAGCACGCCGAGCGTTAAAGCAAAACTCCATTTCGGTAAATAAAGAGAAAGTACAGGAAGATTATTCCATTACTTCAGACAATTTGATTAATAATCAGTTTGTATTGTTGCAACGTGGTAAGAAAAACTACTTTATTATAAAAGCAGTATAAGTTTTAAGCATAAGAAAGCCCCATTTCCTGAGAAGGAGCGGGGCTTTCCAAATTAACTAACCAACCAATTATGAACTGAGCCCGAAGGCTCAAGACATCTTTGCACTATAGTAGTCGTATTAATAGTTATTTGCTTACAGTAAACTTGTAAAATTTAGCATTTAATTAACTTTATAACAGTAAGTTACAAAACCATAAGGTTGCAGCCACGTATGTCGCTATCATCAAACCTGCCTAATACTTCAAAGCTGTTATTTGTATGTAGTTTACCTAAATCTTGTGTAGCGATAAAGCTGCATGAATATAAGTTTGCTAGATCGATTACATTAATTCCGCCAGTTTTTTTAGCAACATAAGTAAAAGGGTCTTCGGTATCTCGGGTTAGGATTTTCATCCAAGGTGGACAGGTAAAAATACCTTTCCCAGTTGAATAGGCTTGTGAAAGCAACTCGGTCATTCCGTATTCGCTATGAATTTCAGAAACACCGAAACCTTGTTGTAAAATTCGGTGCAATTCTTCTTTTATCATTTCTTTTCTTCGGCCTTTCATACCGCCAGTTTCCATAACGATGGTGTTTTTAAACTGAAATGTTTGCGTTTCAATTAAATCTAACAACGCATAGGATACACCTAAAAGCATTGTTTTGTGTCCTTCAGCTTCTAAAAAAGTAAGTTTTTCTATTAAAGCATCCATGTTGTTAAGGTAAAAGCCGCTATGCTGGTTTTTACTTTGTTTTATCAAAGAATCGACCATATAAATTAAGGAAGAGCCTTCGCGTTCTAAGTAGGATGGTAGTAAAGCTAAAATTGTGTAATCGGTGGGCTTTCCATATTGATTTTGAAATGCTCTGTTGAAGCTTTCTTCATACAGTTTGGTGCTGGCTAGATAATGTTTACTCGTAATGCTTCCGGTGGTTCCACTACTGGTAAAAATGGTTTCTTCAGAATATCCTTTAGCAATAATTTGGTGGCTTTTAAAAAATTGAATGGGAAGAAAAGGTATTTCAGAAATAGTGGTTATTTGCTTTGGATTAACCTTCAGCATATCACAAAATTCCCGATATACTTTCACATGTTTATATTGAAAATTAAACACTTCTAAAGCAACTGCTTTAAAGTCTTCGGGTGTTTGTATGTTGAAAATTTTTTCTTGAAGCATGGTTGAAAGAATCGACATTTCAAAAATAGGGAAATAAAAAAAGCTCCTGCCTAAGCAAGAGCTTTAATAGTGTTATAATTTCAGAAAATTACTTTACTACTAATTTTTTAGTAATTGAGGCATTTCCTTGGTTTATTTTCACAATGTAAACGCCGCTAGTAAGTGCAGCAATATTTAAGCGCTCACCGGTTAACGTGGTATTGATAACTTGTTTTCCCAATACATCAAAAACAGCAACTTGCTTTTCACCGTTTACTTTTGAAACGATATTTACAAAACCATTAGAAGCTGGGTTTGGGTATAAAGAAAATTGGTTTTCTGCATTGTCAGAAAGACCTAATGAACCACCTACTTGTACATTGTCAAAGAAAAATTCTTCAGAGCTAGCATTAACACGAGCTTCAATAACTAATTGTACAGTAGTGTTTGGCAAAACAGGTGCAGATCCAGAAATCCAAGAACCTTCAATACCAAGATCATTAATATCAGACCCTGTAGTGTCAAGAATGTCTAATTCAGTACCGTTAGTTAAGTCTTTAACATAGATGCGTAATCTATCAGATCCAGATTCGTTAACCGTTCCGTCACCTTCATAACCTGTTTCAGTGATAAAATAGTCTAAAGTTAATGTAGGGTCAGTAACTCCAGTTAAATCAACTTGATCAAACTCAAGAATAAAATTACCGTCAGAGTCACTTATTTGGTATCCTTGCACGCCATCTGTATATGGATCATCACCAGTTGGTGCAAAATCTGTAACACCTACAAAATCACCGTCGGTAAGACCTTCACTTGGGGTGTCATATGGCTCATAACGAGCATTAAAGCCCATTTCCCCACCTGTTGAAGTATAATTTACATTAGGTTCATCTGGATTGTTAACAAGATCGTGTGCCATAGTAGCATCACCAGTATCTACGTACTGAACGCTAAAGATAGGGGGCTCTTCAAAGCTTGTTCCTGAAATTTGGGCAAAAGAAGCAACACTCATTAAAAGTGTAGCCAATAAAGTAATTTTTTTCATCATTTATAAATTGTTTAATTATGGCGCAAATATACATATTTGTACAATAGTTGCGAATATTCCTTAATAGTTTATAAATTGCTTAACAATAAGGTAATATGTGAATAAAAAGCCCTTAATTTAACGATATTCATGTTACAATATCGTTAACAATTATAGCAACAAACGATACGAAAAAGTAATATATGGTATCTTTAACCTTTTAAAAAACTTATAGTTAGTATCTATGAAGAAAAAAGACATAAAAATTCTATTGGTAGATGATGAGCCGGATATTCTGGAAATAGTTGGTTATAATTTATCTTCGGAAGGTTATACAGTCATTACCGCTGAAAATGGTAAACAGGCCATAAAAAAAGCAAAAAAAGAACTACCGCACTTAGTCATTCTCGATGTAATGATGCCCGAAATGGATGGAATGGAAGCATGTGAAAAAATGCGAAACACTCCCGAACTGGCCGAAACCATCATCACATTCTTAACAGCCCGCGGAGAAGATTACTCCCAAGTAGCAGGTTTTGATGCTGGTGCCGACGACTATATTACAAAACCCATTAAACCTAAAGTGCTTATAAGTAAAGTAAAAGCATTACTTAGAAGGTACAAAGAAACCAAGGAAGAAACTGGTAAAATAAAATTGGGTAACTTAGTAATCAATAGAGAAGAATATAAAATTACGTTAGGTAAAGAAGAAATGGTCTTACCTAGAAAAGAGTTTGAATTATTAGCTTTGTTAGCTTCAAAACCAGGAAAAGTGTTTAAACGGGAAGTAATTTTAGATCGCGTTTGGGGTAATGAAGTAGTTGTGGGTGGAAGAACCATCGATGTTCATATTCGTAAACTACGCGAAAAAATAGGAGATGAAAAATTTAAAACCGTAAAAGGGGTAGGCTATAAATTTGTAGTTTAATGGCAAAAGAATTTAAAAGAACATACAAGTTTGCTGCTTATACATCAAGCTTTTTGACATTCTTTCTAACACTCGTCGTGGGTGTTTTTTTTTACGTCACTAAAATTGAGATGTATTGGTTTATACTCTTATTTGCCATTGTGTGTTTTTGTTTTTCGTTCTTTTTTATTCAATACAGAGTTGAAAAGTTTATTTACCGTAGGGTGAAAAAAATATATGACGATGTTCGGCTATTAGACGCATCTACGTTCGATAAAAAACAAATCACTACCGATATGGCAACACTTACACGTGAAGTGGAACGTTTTGCCGAAACCAAAAAAATAGAAATTGAAACCCTTAAAGGCCGTGAAACATATAGAAAAGAGTTCATGGGCAATGTTTCCCATGAATTAAAAACCCCTTTGTTTACTGTGCAGGGCTATATATTAACCTTGCTCGATGGTGCCATGAAAGACAAGGCCATCCGTAAAAAATACCTACAGCGTGCCAATAAAGGGGTAGAAAGGCTTATCTATATTGTGAAAGACCTTGATATGATCACAAAGCTTGAAGTAGGTGATCTAAACCTTCACAAAGAAAAATTTAATATAATTGAATTGGTTCAAGGAGTGTTTGATCTCTTTGAAATGAAAGCAGCTAAGTACAACATTACCCTAACATTCGATATTGATTATAAAGAAAGCATATTTGTTGAAGCAGACCGCGAACGCATACAACAGGTATTGACCAATTTAATAGTAAACTCTATTAAATACGGAAAAAAAGATGGTACTACCGAAGTAAGTATTGAAGACCTAATTAAAAACAAAGTTATCGTCCGGGTCACAGACAATGGCGAAGGGATAGAAGAAGATAAAATCCCAAGATTATTTGAACGTTTTTTTAGGGTTGATAAAAGCGGTTCTCGTAAAGAGGGCGGAAGTGGATTGGGACTTTCCATTGTTAAACATATTATAGAGGCTCACGATGAGAAAATTTATGTTGAAAGTCAGTACGGTGTAGGGTCAGAGTTTTCATTCACCCTCGAAAAAGCGAAATAGCTTTTCAAAATCTGGTTGGCTGTTAAAATCTTTCAATCCTTTATATAGCGGAATCTTTTCTAGTTTTTTCTTTTCAAACTTGTGCTGTTTACAGCTTGGTACAAACCCAGCATTTTTTAAGCGTTTTGCTAAATAAACTTGTTCAAATTGTCCTGGGGTAGGGATAAAAAAAGCTTTCTTTTCCATGGCAGCCAGATCCATAATAGTAGTGTAGCCCGAACGGGAAACCACATAATCGCTTTCATTAATAACCTGTTCAAGTTCCTTGCTTTGTAAAAAGTTTATAATTTTTATAGTTCCTATATGGGTTACCTTTTTTTTCTCTTCCACTAAACCTTGAACTAACAAAACATTTTTTTCTGAATTTTTAAAAACCGACATTAATTGCTCTTCCAAAGCTGTTCGTTGTGGCTCTGGTCCAGACAATAAGCATAATACATCATATACCTTGGGTGTTTTCTTTTTTTGCATTCGGCTTAACAAACCAATATACGTAACGGGAAAAGGGGATGATAATAAATCTTTAAAATGCCCTAATTTTCCACTTAGGTTTATGGAGCCTTCCAAATCGGGAACCCAACATGCGTCAAATTTTTTAATTAAGGTTTGGTGCATTTTACTGCTAAGAAAAGAAGTACTTCCCGAAAGAACATTTAATTGATGAGTTATAATTACCGAAGGAACTTTTTTACTGCGTACACCCCAACGGTTATCACTTATAATTCCGTCGATTTTTTTTTCAGCGACTAATTTTTCAATCACTTTTTTTTCTGAAGCAACTATCTTTTTAATATAGGGGGCTTTCAATAAAAGTTTCAGTTTAAAGAAAACGCCTTTTTTAGGGTATGTAATATTATAAGAAGGTAAAGAGATGGAGGGTAATTCTGGAAATTCTTTCTGAAGTAATAATAAAGCACCTCCGTCTGAAGCTAACATAACGTTATAACCGTTATCCAGTAATGCCCGTATAATAGGAATACACCGCGTAGCGTGACCTAAACCCCAATGTAAGGGGGCAACCAGGATCGTTTTTGAACTGTTCACAAAAACAAAGGTACACAATGTAGTCTCTTGTTACTATTTCCTTAATTTTACCAAATAATCAATCAATATTAAGAAATAGGTAATAGTGGGCAGTAAAAACAAATTAAAACGGTTTAAGCAAAACGAAACGTTTGAAAATGTAATTCAACCAACGCGTGAAGAAGTTTTCTCAAATAGTTTAAACTTAAAAGGAAACTGGAAACAAAACTTTTTTAAAAACGATAAACCCTTAGTCTTAGAGTTAGGTTGTGGCAAAGGCGAATATTCGGTTAATCTGGCTCGAAAACATCCTGATCATAATTTTTTAGGGATTGATATAAAAGGTGCTCGTTTTTGGCGTGGAGCTAAAACAGCGTTGGAGGAAAAACTTGATAACGTAGGCTTTCTTAGAACCCAGATTGAATTGATTGATCTTCTTTTTGAAGAAAACGAAGTAGATGAAATATGGATAACTTTCCCCGATCCGCAGATAAAATATAAACGCACTAAGCATCGACTTACCAACGAAGATTTCTTAAACAAATACCGAAAAGTCTTAAAACCGGACGGCTTTGTTCATTTAAAAACAGATAGCGAATTTATGCACGGTTACACGCTTGGATTGCTTCATGGGCTTGATGAAAATATTGATTATGCGCATCATGATGTATATGGCAATAGCCAAGCTCCAAAAGAGGTAACGAGTATACAAACCTTTTACGAACAGCAGTATCTAGAAGAAAATAAGAAAATAACATATATCAGGTTTAAATTCAGATAGATAAATTTGCTTATATTGAGACCACAAACAGGCCTTTTATGACTGTACTTGTAAATTTTGCCATTGGCTTTTTAGCGGCTTTTGTTGGGGTTATCCCACCCGGTTTGCTAAATATGTATGCGGCAAAAATAAGTATGAAAGAAGGTCGTAAAAAGGGTTTTTTGTTCTCTACAGGTGTATGCATTACGGTTATGGTGCAAACGCTTATAGCTTTATTTTTTGCACGTTTTTTAGACCAACATCCCGAGTATGTTTCCATGCTTCAAAAAGTGGCACTGGGGATATTTATATGTATAACTATTTATTTTTTCTTCATAGCAAAGGATACACGCCGTCAGTTACCGGATGATGTAAATCATTCAAAGACAAATCGTCTGTTTTCAGGTATGTTGCTGGCTTTGGTTAACTTGTTGCCACTGCCATATTGGGTGTATATTAGTATTACCTTTGCGGGGTTTGGCTGGTTTAGTTTTTCACAGCCGGGATTATGGAGTGCAGTAATTGCATCGGGACTAGGTACATTTTCTGTTTTGGCTATGTATGTGTGGTTTTTCAGGCAAAAAGATGACCAGAAAAAACTAAATGTTAATATGAATTTCATTATAGGTATTATAACAGCGGTTATTTCAGTAATTACACTTCTAAAAATAATGCAGGAAATATAAATGGCTTCGGAAGGTTTTTTTGAAAAAGTATATCAAGTAGCAAAAAAAATTCCCTACGGAAGAGTAACCAGCTATGGGGCAATTGCAAAATACTTAGGTGCTGCTGGAAGTGCAAGAATGGTAGGTTGGGCCATGAACGGAAGTAGTAAAGACCCTGATGTTCCTGCACATCGAGTGGTAAATAGAAAAGGGCTACTTACCGGAAAGCATCATTTTAAAGGTACTAACTTAATGCAACAATTGTTGGAAAGTGAGGGCGTAGAAGTGGTTGAAAATCAAATTCAACATTTTGAAGAATTGTTCTGGGATCCAATGAAAGAACTTTAAAACACACCTTTACTTTTTATTCCCAATTTATAACTTCCAATAACACTTATCCACCTATAAATCATTTCAATCTAAGGACTTTAAAATCCGAACTAATACCGTTATATTTGTACTTTAGAATCAGTCTAAATATTGTGAAAAAGAATTTATGAAATTGAATAAAAAAGATATACTTAAAGCATTAGAAACCATAACTGTAGCTGGAGAAGGAAAAAACATGGTTGAGAGTGGTGCTGTAAAAAATGTGGTAACATTTGCCGATGAGGTAATTGTAGATGTTACGCTTTCCACTCCTGCTTTACACATTAAAAAAAGAGCTGAAGCCGATATTATAAAAACCATCCAAGAAAAGGTAGATGGAGGTGCTAAAGTTCAGGTAAACATAAAAGTGGAAGCCCCGACAAAAAAACAAAACCCTAACTTAATTAAAGGAAAAGCCATCCCGGGAATCCAAAATATTGTAGCAGTAGCTTCTGGTAAAGGGGGCGTTGGAAAATCTACCGTAACAGCAAATTTAGCGGTAACACTTTCAAAGATGGGCTTTAAAGTAGGGGTTTTAGACGCTGATATATATGGACCATCCATTCCTATTATGTTCGATGTTGCTTCTGAAAAACCATTATCTGTAAAGGTGAATGGAAAAAGCAAAATGAAACCTATCGAAAACTATGGGGTAAAAGTATTATCAATCGGGTTTTTCACAAAACCAGACCAAGCAGTAATTTGGCGAGGGCCTATGGCTGCAAAAGCACTAAACCAGCTAATTTTTGATGCAGATTGGGGCGAATTAGACTTCTTATTAGTAGATCTGCCACCTGGGACCGGTGATATTCACTTAAGTATTATGCAATCCTTACCATTAACAGGTTCTGTAGTGGTAAGTACGCCTCAAAATGTGGCTTTGGCCGATGCACGTAAAGGGGTTGCTATGTTTCAGCAAGAAAACATACAAGTACCCGTATTAGGAATAATAGAAAATATGGCTTATTTTACTCCTGAAGAATTACCCGAGAATAAATATTATATCTTCGGAAAAGAAGGAGCAAAAAATCTTGCTGAAGATCTGGATATCCCCTTTTTAGGAGGTGTGCCATTGGTACAAAGCATTCGTGAATCTGGTGATGTAGGTCGTCCAGCAGCCATGCAAACAGCTACGCCTACTGAAGAGGCTTTTGATCAAGTAACTAAAAATGTGGTGGAGCAAACGGTACGTCGTAACGAAAACCTCCCCCCGACCGAAGCCATTAAAATAACAACAATGGCAGGTTGTAGTGCCGTTAAAAAATAATATGAAAGAGCAAGAATTAAAATTAAAAGTAGAAGACGCATTGGAAGAAATACGTCCGTTTCTTCAAAGCGATGGGGGTGATATCTCTCTTATTTCCATAGATGATGGTAAAAGGGTGGTAGTGCGCTTGGAAGGTGCTTGTGTTGGCTGTACGGTCAACCAAATGACCTTAAAAAGTGGAGTGGAAATGACCATTAAAAAACATGCCCCTCAAATTGAGCAAGTGGTGAATGTGGAGTAAGCTGATTTTAATCAGTTTTTGAAACTAAAACCAACCCTACTTTTACAGGAATAAAGACGAATTAGATTCATGATAAAAACAGATATATTGATAATCGGTGCAGGTCCTACGGGGCTTTTTACCGTTTTTGAAGCAGGATTATTAAAACTGAAATGTCATTTAATTGATGCATTACCGCAACCTGGCGGTCAATGTGCCGAAATTTACCCTAAAAAACCTATTTACGATATTCCCGCATTCCCCGAAGTGTTGGCAGGTGATTTAGTGGATAATTTAATGAAACAAATTGAACCGTTTCAACCTGGTTTCACGTTAGGCGAAAGAGCACAGAACATAGACAAACAAGATGACGGAACTTTTATTGTAACAACTAATAAAGGAACCAAACACCATGCGCCAATTGTTGCCATAGCAGGTGGGTTGGGAAGTTTTGAACCTCGCAAACCACCTATTACCGGTATTTCAGAATATGAGGATAAAGGGGTTGAATATATCATTCGTGACCCAGAAGTATATCGAGATAAAAATGTGGTAATCGCTGGAGGGGGCGATTCAGCATTAGACTGGAGTATATTTTTAACCGATGTAGCTTCAAGTGTAACCCTTGTGCACCGTCGCAACGAATTTCGTGGGGCATTAGATAGTGTTGAAAAGGTTCAAGAGCTGAAAAATTTGGGTAAAATAGAATTGATTACACCCGCTGAAGTAATTGATGTCTTTGGGAAAGAAACAATAGAAGGCGTTTCAATAAAGAGAGGCGCCGATGTATTTAATAGAGCATGTGATCACTTTATTCCACTATTTGGATTGGCTCCAAAATTGGGCCCTATTGCAGATTGGGGATTGGAAATTGAAAAAAATGCCATAAAAGTGAACAATAGTTTAGACTATCAAACTAACATACCAGGCATCTATGCCATTGGCGATGTCAATACATATCCAGGGAAATTAAAATTAATTCTTTGTGGCTTCCACGAAGCAACTTTAATGTGCCAAAGCGCGTATCAGCGAATCTTCCCAGACAAACGCTATGTGATGAAATATACTACCGTAGGTGGTGTGGAAGGTTTTGATGGAAGTAAAAAACAAGCGCCAAAAGCAGTTGTGAAAGCGATAAACTAAAATATTGACTCTGTGTCTATCACGAGGTCTTTTTAAAACTATGGCTCAAGACATTAAAATAACCATAATCGACAGGGAGGGTAAAAGTCATCAAGTAGATGCCCCAACCGATATGAATATGAACCTCATGGAAGTGGTGCGATCATACGATTTAGCACCAGAAGGCACCATTGGAGTCTGTGGCGGAATGGCAATGTGTGCTTCTTGCCAGTGCTATGTTCAAAGCGATCACGAATTGCCCGAAATGAGTTACGATGAAGATTTAATGCTTGCTGAAGCATTTTATGTACAAGATAACAGCCGCTTGGGCTGCCAAATACATATTCATCCTGAAATGGACGGTTTGCAAGTAGAACTAGCCCCTGAAAGTTAGTTAACTATTTGCTTTGCTTTTTCTATTAATAACGGAATAAACTTATTGTAAGCTTCTTTAGAAGGATGCAATCCATCTGAAGCGACCAATGTTTCATCTTCCAATCCTTTTCTTGTAATTGGGGTTATATTGATAAAAGCAACATTTTCTTTTTCTGAAATTTTCTTTGCAAAAGCATTGTACCTATCTAATTCTTCTGAAATGTTTGAAGGATCATTTTTCGTCTGTCCAAATGGCGTAAAGGCATAATCTGGAATGGAAACTACAATCACGTTGTTTTTGTCACCGCCCGCAAAGTGTATGGCTTTGTTCAATAATTCAGGAAATTCTTTCTCATAAGTAGAAAACGGCATCCCTTGATATTGATTGTTAACGCCAATTAGTAAAGTTACCAAGTCGTAATCATTTGTCGGCTTTTGTTGGCCGATAGCCTTTAGTAAATCGGTGGTAGTCCAGCCGGTTTTTGCAATGATTTTTAAATCACCTTCCTTATTTAAACTTTGGTCGAGCTCTTTTTTTAACTGCTCGGGAAACCTACAGGAGTCACAAACACTTTCCCCAATAGTATAACTATCGCCAAGGGCTAAGTATTTATAATCTGAAGTAATGCTATCATTTTGAACTGTCTTTTTTTGCACAGAACAATTCAGGAATAAAAAAAAGCTTGAAAGTATGGTTAATATGGTATATGTCTTTCTCATTTGTAAAAGTTTTAGGCTTCAAAATTAGGTGATTAGATTATTCAGTTTTATAATCGATTAGTTTTTGCGGTCCCTCCAAAAGAAGTCGGACTACTTTTAAGGTGCCGTCTTCAGTGGTGGAAATGTTCCATTTTACGAGTGATATTTCCCCGTTTTCTATTTCCAATCCTGTAATACTGCGTGGATGTACGCAACTGCCGTCGTTAAAATAGGCAATATCTCCCGGTTCGGGAAAACGTGGACGGTGCGTATGCCCGGTTATGGTAAAAATGTTATCATTGTCCACAATCCACTTTTTAGTGCGGCGTTCAACTTTTATAAGCTCTTTATAGTTACGAGCAGGACTCGTAGGATCACCAATACCAAAAACCTGCAATGGCCGCCAAAGGGCTCGAACTAGGAACCTATTAAATTTCCAACCGTGGTAATTTAACCAATCGGCTTGATGGCCGTGCAGCATAAAAATCTCTTGCCCGGTTTTCTCATGTTCTAAAACGAGGCCCTCGGTGAACTTTATTTCAGGAAAAAGCGGGTCATCTTTTCCGGTAACTTTATTAAAATAGCTGAAGAGATTTTTCTCTACATATTTTTCATTTTTATACACCATATCATGATTTCCAATTAGGCGATACGATCTATTTTCTGCATAAAACTTACGAAGTAACTCGAATACATTTTGGTGGGCTTCAAAAATAGATTGAAAAGTAAGGTTTTCCCATAGTTCGTCGCCATCGCCCAATTCGCAATAACTAAAACCTTCTTTATAATAATGCTCTAAAGCGTGAAAATAGATGTTACGGTTGTTGGCAAATTCATCTGCAAAACTATTGTCGCCTCTATGACAATCGCTAAAAATGATAAATTTTGAATGGTCATTAAAAGAAACACGTCGAGAGTTCTCGTAGGCTTTTGAAATTCTTTTTTGTGAGGACATTGACGTTTTCTTTGCTTAAAGATACAATTAGCCTCTAATGATATGCAAGTTTGTCGTTTAAAATTTCAGAAAGTATTCCTTCCCAAAGTTGTTCCCTTGCTTGTAATGACTGCACAATGGTTCGTTCTGCTTCGCGCCATTTTTTACCGTCATCACCACAAAGGTTTTTCACCATCTGAAGCGCCATTGGGCCGTGTTCATCTTCGTCTAATTCAATGTGACGGTCAAAATAATATTTAAACTCAGCTAAATCTTCTTCTGGAAAGTTTTTCTGAACCTTTTTAATAATTTCAGAAAACATTTGCGGAATTAAATCCTCTCTTCCAAAGGTAAAAGCAGCGGCTGTTTTATGAGGCTTATTTTCTTCAATGACCGAAAAAGTGTGCCTTAAAAATGTTTGAACGGCTTTTGGTAAATCGGACTGCTCAATTGCTTCGGAAATTGAAGAGTTTTGTAACCGCTCTAAAAAACCATTAATTGAATTGGTGTCGGCCTTTGCTTTTTTCATAGCGTCGAGGTACATTTCAAAATGGCTTTGGCGTTCACCTTTTAAATTTATGTCGGTTTCTTCTGCTAATACAATTTCATTGATTAAATAACGTGTTTCCGGATCGCCTTGAGGCGTCCACGGAACGGATGTACACGTTAAATTGTTTTGCAATGATTTAAGCAGCGACATAAAATCCCACACGGCAAACACATGATATTCCATAAATGTTTGTAGATGTTTGGGTGTTTTTATTTCACTATATAATGGATGCTGAAGAAGGGTGTCGCGATAGGGTTTTATTCTCTTGTTGATTTGGGTAATCATAACTTTCTTTTTTAACAAAACAAAAAGGCGCCACAATTATTGTAGCGCCATTATCAAAATTTTAACTCGGGTTTACTTTATTTAAAAGCATTTTCACCAGTAATATCTAATCCGGTAATTAATAAATGGATGTCGTGTGTACCTTCGTAGGTAATTACACTTTCTAGGTTCATCATATGGCGCATAATGCTATATTCACCGGTAATGCCCATTCCACCTAATATTTGTCTAGCTTCACGTGCAATTTTCAAAGCCATATCAACATTGTTTCGCTTTGCCATTGATATTTGTGCTGAAGTAGCTTTTCCTTCATTTTTCAACTGCCCCAATCGAAGTGCTAACAATTGTGCTTTTGTGATTTCAGTAATCATTTCAGCTAATTTCTTCTGCTGTAATTGAAAACCAGCAATCGGTTTGCCAAACTGAACACGCTCCTTCGCATATCTCAAAGCAGTATCATAACAGTCCATGGCAGCACCTATGGTACCCCAAGAAATTCCGTAACGGGCAGAATCAAGGCAGCCTAATGGTGCGCCCAATCCGCTTTTGTTAGGCAGTAAGTTTTCTTTTGGCACTTTTACATCTTGAAATATCAATTCCCCAGTTGCACTGGCGCGCAAAGACCACTTGTTATGAGTTTCGGGTGTGCTGAAACCTTCCATGCCACGCTCTACAACTAAACCGTGAATGCGTCCTTCTTCATTTTTTGCCCAAACTACGGCAACATCGCAAAAAGGTGAATTTGAAATCCAAAGCTTGGCTCCATTTAATAAATAATGATCTCCTTTGTCTTTAAAATTAGTAACCATCCCACCCGGATTACTACCGTGGTCAGGTTCTGTTAATCCAAAAGAGCCCATCCATTCGCCGGTTGCTAATTTTGGCAAGTATTTTTTTCGTTGCTCTTCATTTCCATACTTCCAAATGGGGTACATAACTAGGGATGATTGTACGGAAGCAGTAGAACGAACACCGCTATCACCACGTTCAATTTCTTGCATGATGAGTCCGTAGCTTATTTGGTCTAGACCGGCACCTCCATATTCTTCAGGAATATAGGGGCCAAAAGCACCAATTTCAGCAAGTCCTGGAATAATGGATTTTGGAAACTCAGCGTTTTGTGCAGCCTCCTCAATAATAGGTGACACGTCACGTTTTACCCAATCACGGGCAGCATCGCGTATTAGCTTATGTTCTTCGGTTAATAGATCGTCTATATTATAATAATCTGGAGCTTCGAAAAGGTCTGGTTTCATGATTTTTGGTTTTAAGGAATACAAATGTAAAAATCACGGGTTTAACCTCCTACATTTTCAAGTAAAAATCGCGTACCAAGTTTTTATAGGCTTCAGTATAATTATGACGGCTTATTTCAATGGTGAGGTTTTCAATTTCAATTGTTGTTTCAGAAAATGAAAATTCTAATAGGCTCCGTTTTTCTTCGGAAGTTTCTGTGCCGCGAATCCGACAAATACGGTTGACAAAAAGTCTTTTAGCTAAAGCCAGTTGAATAAAACGCTCTTCCTCTTTCTTCGGAATAACGGTAGAAAAAGTTCCGTTTTCAGAAAGCAAAACAGAAACACTTTCCAATAAATGTTCAAACGGCAGGGCCTGGGTAAAGCGTGCCATGTCCCTTGTTCTGTTGCCTGAGGTGTAATCTTCCGAATAAAACGGCGGGTTAGAAACTATCAAGTTATATCTGTCATCAATTTCTGCAGTAAATTCTTCTAAAGATGCATGATAACAAAATAGGCGATCGCCCCATGGTGAAGCTTCAAAATTTTCGACACATTGCTCGTAGGCGTTTTCATCTATTTCAATAGCATCGATAAGCTCGGCAGAGCTTCGTTGTGCGAGTTGTAATGCGATTATTCCAGTTCCAGCGCCGATATCTAAAATAGAAGTAGGCGTATTTTGTAGTGATGCCCAAGCACCTAACAGTACGCCATCGGTCCCGATTTTCATTTCACAACGATCTTGCTTAACGGTAAATTGCTTGAAAAGAAAAGGCTTGTTCATAATTATAGATACAATTCTATCAACCCCTCTGGTGCAGTAATGCGGATATCTTTCTTTTCACGATCTACTTTTTCAATTAAATCGTCACTAATTGGTATCAATACTTCTTTTCCGTCGTGATCAATTTCAAACAGAGCTTGTGCTGTAGTGTCGTTCACACCGGTTATGGTTCCGACGGCCCCAAAATTGGTGTCTGTAACTGTAAAACCTATTACTTCATGAAAGTAGAACTTGTTTCCGCTAAGTTTTGGTAGCAAGTTTAAGGGTAAATATAATTCGGTGCCCAAAAGGTTGTCGGCATCGGCTTCTGTTTTTACACTTTCAAATTGAATGCGAAGCAGGGTTGATTTATGAAGGGAAAGTGATTCAATAAAAAATGGAATCAAATTTTTGTTATAATCAACAAAAACCGATTCCATTTCAAGAAATTGTTCAGGGTCGTCTGTATCTAGCTTTGCTAGCAGCTCCCCTTTAAAGCTGTATTTTTTAACGATTTTGCCTAAGTAGAAACAAGCTGACTTTTGCATCGTTAGGTTACGCTTTACTCTTCTTCTTTTGTAGCTTCTTCAGTAGCAGGAGCCTCTTCGGCTGCCTTTGCTTCTGCTTCAGCTTTTGCTTTGGCCTCTTCTTCCGCTTTCGCTTCTTCTTCAGCAGCTTTGGCGTCTGCAATACGTGCATCACTAACTGCTTTTTCAGCAGCTAATGCTTCTGCTTTCGCTTTTTCTTCAGCTTCAGAAAGTTTTGTGCGCTTTCCTTCAACTTTCTTGGCTTTTTCTTCTAACCAAGCATCGAATTTTTTCTCGGCTTGTTCTTCGGTTAAAGCACCTTTACGAACACCACCTGCAAGATGGTTTTTAAGCAAAGCACCTTTGTAAGAAAGGATTGCTCTAGCTGTATCGGTTGGTTGTGCACCATTTTGAAGCCAGTTTACAGCACCGTCCACGTCCAACTCGATATGAGCTGGGTTTACGTTAGGATTGTAAACACCTATTTTTTCAAGGTATTTACCATCTCTTTTTGCACGGCTATCTGCAGCCACGATCCAGTAATAAGGTTTTCCTTTTTTACCGTGTCTTTGTAATCTAATTTTTAAAGGCATAAATAATTAATTTTTGAGGTTCCCGACCTCGGTTATAATTTTGAGTTTGCAAAGATACATCAATTTTTGTTTGAAAGTCAACTCAATACGGCTTTTTATTTCTTTTTTTAAACCTTAAAAAGGGGTCCGGTTTTTTTAGTGTGATAAAGAAACAACTTTTCTTTAAGTGAAAACATCATAGATTCAACATTTACAAGGGTTAAACTCTGTTAAATTGTTATAAGTTTTGGTTAAACGTTATTTATCTAACTTAAGTTTGATGTAAATTAGTGTTGAAGTAAAAGAAGAATAATTAAAAAAACATTGATTATGTATACTGAAGATATGTCGAAGAGAATTAATGAATTGCTAGAAAAAAACTATGATGCAGAAAAGGGATACAAAAAGGCTGCAGAAATTGTAGAAAACCCTAAACTGAAACAATTTTTTAAAGATCAAGCACAAGACCGATACAATTTTGGACACGAATTAAAGGATGAAATTAAAAATGTAGGGAGTGAACCCGATAAAGGCGGAAGTACTACAGGAGACTTACATAGAACTTGGATGGATATTAGAAGCACATTTACCTCTAATGATGAAGGAGCGATTTTGAAAGAAGTTCAAAAAGGAGAAGAAGCAGCTCTTGAAGAGTATAATGAGGTTATTAACGATACAACTTTGCCTCCAACTACAAAGAGAATCTTAACTAATCAACGTGAAAATGTGCAAACAGCACTACGAGACGCAAAAAATTTTGAAGGCGTTTTGACCTAATATAAAATGCTATGAGAAAGAGAAGAGACCGGTTATTTTTCCGGTCTTTTTTTTTATGTAAAAAGTTAACAACTCGTAGCAAGTTTCTTTCCTTAACTGTCGCTGTTTTTTTATTTTTACTTTTTCAGAACCTATTCTGAAAACTTCTTTTTTCTGAAATAAGACCGAGACCATGTACTTGATTTTTGACACCGAAACCACCGGATTGCCTAAACGCTGGGACGCCCCAGTAACCGACACTGATAACTGGCCAAGATGTATTCAAATAGCCTGGCAATTGCACGATGCTATGGGGAACCTTATCGAGCATCAAGATTATTTAGTGCAGCCCGATGGGTTTACCGTACCGTTTGATGCGGAAAAAATTCATGGTGTTTCTACAGAATTAGCGCAACAAGAAGGAGTTCCTTTAGCTGAAGTAGCCGAAAAATTTGCCGAAGCTTTATCCAAAACAAAATTCGTAGTTGGACAAAATGTTGGTTTCGACTTAAATATTATGGGAGCCGAATTTCACCGTTTGGAAATGCACAACCCATTGCCACAATTACCCGTTTTAGATACCTGTACCGAAACTACAGCACAATTGTGTCAAATTCCTGGGGGGCGTGGCGGTAAATTCAAATTACCTACACTAACCGAGTTACACGAGTTCTTGTTTAACGAGCCTTTTGCTGAAGCACACAACGCAACTGCCGATGTGGAAGCAACTACACGTTGTTTTTTAGAACTCGTTAGAAGAAATATCTACACCGAAAAAGAACTGGATGTTCAACCGGATTATTTCGAAAAATTTTCAGAAGAAAACCCAAAAGAGATTGAATTAATTGGTTTAAAACACATCAATCTTAAAAAGGCTTCTGAAAAAATTAGGAAAGAAATTGAAGAAGCGACTCAGACTGAAACCATTTCTTCCGAAGAAATAAAAGAGAACATTGCTACACTTGAAGAAACGGCTTTTTCGCATCTTCATAACCATTCGCAGTTTTCTATTTTACAGTCCACTTCCTCTACTCAAGATTTAGTAAACGCAGCGATAAAAAACGAAATGCCCGCCGTAGCGCTTACCGATAGTGGGAATATGATGGGGGCGTTTCATTTTACAAAAGCGGTAAATTCATATAACGCAGGTCTTCCAGAAGAAGAAAAACATAAAGAATTAAAAGCAATTGTTGGGTGTGAATTTTTTGTTTGTGAGGATCATCTCAACAAAAACCACAAAGACAATGGCTACCAAGTTATTTTGCTGGCTAAAAATAAAAAGGGCTATCACAATTTGGCCAAAATGGCTTCGATTGCTTATACCGAAGGGTTTTACTATGTACCGCGTATAGATAAAAACGTAGTTGAGAAGTATAAAGAAGACATTATAGTACTTACCGGTAGTTTGTATGGGGAAGTACCCGGAAAAATATTAAATGTAGGTGAGCATCAAGCGGAAGAAGCATTAATCTGGTGGAAAGAGCAGTTTGGGGACGATTTGTACGTAGAAATTATGCGTCACAATCAAGAAGATGAAAAACGCGTAAACACCGTTTTAATTGAGCTGGCTAAAAAGCATGAGGTGAAATTAGTGGCATGCAACAACACCTATTATATAGACAAGGAAAATGCCAACGCTCACGATATTTTACTCTGTGTAAAAGACGGCGAAAAGCAGGCTACGCCCATTGGTAGAGGTCGTGGGTATCGGTATGGATTACCAAACGATCAATATTACTTTAAGTCTCAGGAGGAAATGAAAAATCTCTTTAAAGACCTACCTGAGGCGATTAGCAACATTTCAGAAGTGGTTAATAAAATTGAGTCTTATTCATTGGCAAGGGATGTGTTGCTTCCAAAATTTAGTATTCCCGAAGAATTTCAAGATCCTAAAGATGCTGAAGATGGTGGAAACCGAGGTGAAAATGCATACTTGAAACACCTAACTTTTAAAGGTGCTGAAAAACGATATAAAGAAATAACACCTGAAATTGAAGAACGCCTTAATTTTGAATTGAGTGTTATTGAAAACACAGGGTATCCAGGATATTTTTTGATTACGGAAGATTTTATCCGCGAAGCCCGAAAGATGGATGTTTCGGTAGGGCCGGGACGTGGATCTGCTGCAGGTAGTGCCGTGGCATATTGTTTGGCCATTACAAATATCGACCCTATTAAGTACGACTTGCTTTTTGAGCGTTTCTTAAATCCGGATCGTGTGAGTATGCCCGATATCGATATTGATTTTGATGATGAAGGCCGAAGTCGGGTAATGGATTATGTAATTGAAAAATATGGTGCCAATCAGGTAGCGCAAATTATTACCTACGGAACCATGGCGGCGAAATCATCTATTCGAGATACCGCCCGGGTTTTGGATTTACCGTTGAATGAAGCCGATAGGATTTCAAAGTTGATTCCGAATATGACCAAGCTGAATAAGATTTTCGGCATGAGCGAGCAGGAATTGAGAAGTAAATTTAGAAGTGATGAACTGCCCAAGGTTAATGAACTGTTGAATCTTTCAGAAGGAGACGATTTAGAGGCTGAAACCATCAACCAAGCGAAAATATTAGAAGGTTCTGTTCGAAACACTGGTATTCACGCCTGTGGAGTAATCATTACCCCGGATGATATTACCAATTTCGTGCCTGTTTCTGTAGCAAAAGATTCCGATTTATATGTAACCCAGTTTGACAACTCGGTGGTAGAAAGCGCCGGTTTGTTGAAAATGGATTTCTTGGGATTGAAAACCTTGACCTTAATTAAGGATACGGTTAAAATTGTAAAACACAAACACAATATAGACCTCGATCCAGATAGCTTTCCGCTGGATGATGAAGAAACCTACGCGCTTTTCCAGCGTGGGGAAACCGTAGGGATATTTCAGTATGAATCTGCAGGAATGCAGAAGTATATGAAAGAGCTGAAACCGACTGTTTTTGCTGATCTTATTGCAATGAACGCACTGTACCGTCCAGGTCCGTTGGAATACATTCCAAGTTTTATTAGAAGAAAAAATGGAGAGGAAGAAATTGACTATGATCTTCCAGCGATGGAAGAGTATTTGCAAGAAACCTACGGAATTACCGTCTATCAAGAGCAGGTGATGTTACTGTCGCAAAAACTGGCCGATTTCAGTAAAGGTGATGCCGATGTGCTGCGGAAAGCGATGGGTAAAAAGCAAAAAGCAGTACTCGATAAAATGAAACCACGTTTTATCGAAAATGCTTCTAAAAAAGGTCATGATCCTGAAAAATTAGAGAAAATTTGGAAGGACTGGGAGGCGTTTGCGAGTTACGCGTTTAACAAATCACACTCAACTTGCTATGCGTGGATTGCATATCAAACGGCTTATTTAAAAGCTCATTACCCTGCAGAATATATGGCAGCGGTGCTTTCCAATAACATGAACGATATTAAGCAGGTGACCTTTTTTATGGAAGAATGCAAGCGGATGGGCATGACGGTTTTAGGGCCCGACGTAAACGAATCCTTCTATAAATTTACGGTAAACGATCAAGGGAATATCCGTTTTGGAATGGGTGCCGTTAAAGGCGTTGGCGGTAATGCCGTGGCCACTATTGTTGAAAACAGAAAAGACGGTAACTATAAGTCCATTTTTGATCTTGCCAAACGCATTGACTTACGAGCTGCGAATAAAAAAGCCTTTGAAAGTCTAGCATTGGCAGGTGGTTTTGATAGTTTCGATACCCACCGGGCGCAATACCTTCACGATGAAGGCGACGGCGTTATGTTTGTTGAAAAAGTATTGAAATATGCCTCAAAATATCAAGAAACGCAAAACTCTTCCCAAGTAAGCTTGTTTGGGGAAGCCAGTGATGTACAAATCCCAGAGCCAGAAGTTCCGCCTTGTGAAGAATGGGGAACGATGAAAAAACTAAAATTAGAGAAAGATGTAGTGGGCGTTTATATTTCTGGGCATCCGCTAGACGATTTCAAAGTAGAAATGAAATACTTCACTAATTGTAAAGTTTCAGATTTTAATAATCTTGAAAAGTTTGTAAACAGAGAACTTAGTTTTGGCGGAGTAGTTAGCGATGTACAGCACCGGGAATCGAAAGCCGGAAGAGGTTGGGCTATTTTTACGGTGGAAGATTATGATGATAGTTATGAGTTTAAAATATTTGGGGAAGACTATTTAAAGTTACGTCACTTTTTGGTGCCTAATTCTTTTATTCACGCCCGTGTTTTCATAAAAGAAGGATGGACCAATAAAGATACTGGAAAAAAAGGGGAGCCAAGAATACAATATTCTAGCATGCTTCAATTGCATGATGTTTTAGAAAAACACTCAAAAAAATTAACCATCCGCATGCCATTAGAGGATTTGGAAGATGAACGTATTGATAGATTAAACGATTTGTTTACTATTCATAAAGGTGAAAAACAGCTACACTTTTTAATCTATGAAATGGCAGATAAAATTAAAATAAACATGCCCAGCCGTACCCGTAAAATTGAAATAAACAAAGAGCTTTTAAACGAATTATCGCAGGAACAGGTTAATTTTAGATTAAATTAATTTTGAAAAACTATCAACAAAAACAATAAACCTATTATATAAAGTAATGTTAGGGCTGTAAGGTTTGCCCCAAAAAATGACTACTTTTGCATAACAATAAAAAATAAAATTATGGCTTTAGAGATAACAGATGCAACATTTGACGAAACCGTTTTAAAAAGTGACAAACCGGTAGTAGTAGATTTTTGGGCTGCTTGGTGCGGACCTTGTAGAATGGTAGGACCAATCATTGATGAAATAAGTAAAGACTATGAGGGTAAAGCCGTTGTAGGGAAAGTAGATGTAGATGCAAATCAAGAATTTGCTGCTAAATATGGAGTTCGTAACATTCCAACAGTATTAGTTTTCAATAAAGGAGAATTAGTAGGAAGACAAGTAGGTGTAGCGCCTAAAAACGTTTATGAAGAAGCAATCGATCAGCTTCTTTAAAAAGAAATTTGAAAAAGAAAAATTAAGTTGAAAAGGCTTGGCAATGTGCCGAGCCTTTTTTTATTTTTAGTAAGTTTACATTAGCACTAAAATGCAAGTTTTTTAAAAAGGATACTATGGAAAAAATAAATAAAGTACAGGATTGGATAGACAACAAGCTATTAAGCGACCGCAAGGTATTTCTTTGGGGACAAGTGGATGATGATAGCGCTAAACATGTGGTAGAGCGTTTGTTATATTTTGATTCGCTGAACCAAGACGAAATTAAACTCTACATCAATAGTCCAGGTGGCTATGTAACCGCGGGTTTTTCTATATACGATACCATCAAACAGATTAAAAGCCCAGTTTCAACTATTTGTACCGGCTTGGCCGCTTCTATGGGAAGTATTTTATTGTCAGCTGGAGAAAAAGGAAAACGATTTATTCAACCAAACGCGCGAGTAATGATTCACCAACCCAGTGGCGGAACAAGAGGCCCTGCAAGTGATATTGAAATTACCGCGCAGGAAATATTAAAAACAAAAGAGTTGAGCGCACAGATTTTAGCCGATAATTGCGGTCAAAAATTTGAAAAAGTAATGAAAGACTTTAACCGCGATCACTGGATGGATGCTGAAGAAAGCGTTTCCTACGGGATTGTGGATGAGGTTTTAAAATAAAAACTGCATCACGTGGATCTTCAAAAGGAAATAAACGAAATCACTGGGTTTAAAAACCTGGAGCTTCTTGCCAAGCAGGTGGTAGAGGGGTTTATTTCTGGGCTTCATAAAAGTCCGTTTCACGGGTTTTCGGCAGAATTTGCTGAGCATAAAATTTATAATCAAGGCGAAAGCACCAAGCATATAGATTGGAAGTTATTTGCTAAAACAGACAAACTCTACACAAAGCGGTACGAAGAAGAAACCAATTTACGATGCCATATAATTATTGACAACAGTAGTTCTATGCATTATCCAAAGCTGAAACAATTTGGAATTAATTCTTTAAATAAAATAGGGTTTTCGGCTTTGGCTTCCGCTGCAATTATGAATCTGCTTAAAAGACAGCGAGATGCAGTAGGAATGAGTATTTACAGTAATGAATACGAGTTTTACGCCAATGAAAAAGGAAGTGAACGGCATCACCAAATGCTATTGGGAAAGTTGAATGAAGCGATACAGAAACCTGTTGAAAAGAAAACGACAAAAACCTATTCGCATCTACATTTAATAGCTGAAAAGTTAAAACGGCGCTCATTAGTATTTCTGTTTACTGATATGTTTCAAAGTGATGCTGAAGAAGAGGCTTTATTTGAAGCTTTGCAGCATTTAAAATATAATAAGCATGAAGTAATTTTGTTCCATACTTTCGATAAAGAGAAAGAGCAGAATTTTAATTTTAGTAATCGCCCAAAGCGCTTTGTAGACGTAGAAACAGGTGAGCATATTAATTTATATGCCGAAAATATTAAACAATCGTATGAAACTGCTGTGGCAAGCTATTTTTCAGAATTAAAACTGAAGTGTGGTCAATATCGAATTAAGTATGTAGCAGCCGATATTAATGAGAGTTTCAATAAAATTTTGACCACCTATTTAGTAGAGCGTCAAAAGTTTGGTGGATAGAGATAAAATTTTTTCAAAAAATGTTTGTCAAAATGAAAATGCGTGGTATATTTGCCACCGCTAAGATAGCAACGGTCTGGTAGTTCAGTTGGTTAGAATACCTGCCTGTCACGCAGGGGGTCGCGAGTTCGAGTCTCGTCCAGACCGCAATTAAAATGTTGTGTTGTGATAGTTAAATTAATTTAACTATCTGTGGTTTAAGAAATTAGACCAATGAGAAGCTTATCCAAATGGATGGGCTTTTTTGTTTTGTGCGGTATCCGTGCGGTAATTTCGAACAAAATCTATCCAAACTATTTTCCGAAGGCACATAGCATAAACCAAACTTCAATAAATTTTATTCTTATTTAAGTTAATTTAAGACACTTTTTGTGCTAAGATATGCTTAAATATATTTTCAAAACAGGAAAAACCCTTTATTCGATCGGGGCTTTTTCCTATTTAACATTTTATTAACATAATTTGTAAGATCATTAACATTGTTTTGTAGGAAGAAATAATTTTATATGAAATACTCCTCTACCCTAAACCTATTCTTTTTTCTTACAATTTCACTGTCCCTCAATGCCCAAGATGTCCTTTGGGAAAAATCCTATGGGGGTAAACAAGGGGACTATCTTTTCGATGCACAGCCGACAGCTGATTTTGGTTTTATCTTGGCTGGAAGTTCGGTATCCGACAAAAACGGGAACAAACAAGATAAAAATATCGGCAACCTCGATTACTGGGTCTGGAAGATGGACGAGCACGGTGGCTTGGATTGGCAAAAAAGCTTTGGGGGCAATGGACTGGACCTTTTAAATAAAATAATAACCACCCGTGATGGTGGGTTTTTGCTTGCAGGGAGCAGTAAATCTTCCAAAAGCGATTACAAAAAAGAGGAAGCGTTAGGTCTTGAGGATTTTTGGGTCATCAAGCTCAATGCCGATGGTTCCGAACAATGGCAAAAGACACTGGGAGGGCCTGGCAGTGACATGTTAAAGACAGCCATTGAAATGCCGATGGGAGGCTATTTATTAGCGGGTTCCTCCTCTTCAAAAACATCCGAAATAAAAAAATCAAAATCGTTTGGGAATAAAGATTATTGGCTTGTACGCACGGACGCTACTGGGGCTGTTAGTTGGGAAGTAACTTTTGGCGGCAAATATGCCGATGAGGTGGAAGCTTTGGCTCCAGCCCCTGATAATGGGGTTTATGTGCTGGGCTACAGCAACTCACCGGAAGGGGGCAATAAAACAACTAAAGCTTTTGGTGATGGGGACTATTGGCTCTTGCGTTTGGACAACAACGGCAACCTGCTTTGGCAAAAATCATTTGGTGGTGATGGTGATGACCACCCCTATGCCATGCTTCAGTTAAAGGATGGTGGTATTTTGGTGGGCGGGGTATCTTCCACCAAAAGCAGTACCATAAAACAAGCAGGAAATAAAAAAGGGACCGACTTCTGGGTGTTCAAACTGGACAATGAGGGAGGTATTGCATGGGAACAGACCTATAACATAGGCGAGTACGATAGGCTCTCCAGTATGGAAGAAAACAAAGACGGCACGATCCTCTTGGGCGGGTATGCCAAGAGCGAGAAAGTAGGGCTCAAACGAAACGACAGCAAAGGTATCAATGACTATGTGGCCATCAAGATAGATGCCAAAGGCGAAGAGAAATGGCGGCAAGAGGTAGGCAGTAATGGGGATGATGTCTTGCAACGCTTGGTAGAAACACGCGACGGTGGCTATGTCCTCGCCGGAACCAGCAACGGTGTGGTATCGGGAGAGCGCAACAGCTCGCAAGGCCGTCATGATTTTTGGGTGGTAAAGCTTGGCGATAAGAACAAAGATGAAGACAGTGCCAACTCGATGGTGGAAGCATACCCAAACCCGACAAGTGGATTTACAAATGTGGTCATTACCTCTGATTTTGAAACTGGCGAGGCCTTTTTATATGACATCAGGGGCAGGCAATTGCAACACCATATATTATCAAGCCGTACCCTCCCGATAAATTTAGGGGGACTGCCCATCGGGGTATACCTTATTACCGTTAAAACAAACCTGGGTACACATTCAGTGAAAATCCTGAAAAAGGATTAATAAAAATAAAAAGCACAATTCAGCACAACAATTTTCTATATGAGAAAGCTTACGTTTACACTAATATTTTTTTTGGTTTTTTATATTTCAAAAGCTCAATCAGTCAATCCCGATGACTATACGGGTCAAATAGAATTAACGCCACCTTCTATTGAAAATTACAATTTCACGAAGTACGGCAACTTACAACTGAACAACAATAATGGAAGTTTCAGTCACTCCATACCAGTATATAATATTAAATATGGACCGTTGTCCTTACCTATTTCCTTAAGTTATTCTACTTCTGGGGTCAAGGTGAATGATATCGCTGGTCTTGTGGGTATGGGCTGGAATTTAAATGCCGGTGGTATGATTACAAGGGTTATTAAAGGAGAACCAGATGAAAATTTTAATACCGAAGAATTTAGGATCCCTAGACAAGATATGTTAGAGACAATTTCGGGTGGTTACTCTAATCAACAGTATATTTCTGAAGGTCATAAAGAAAGGTTATTAAATACTTGGTGGTCCATTTGGCCAAATTCGACAGTTAAGGTAAACACAGAGCAGGATTGGTTCAATTTTAATTTTAATAACATTTCAGGTAGTTTTTATTTAGAAAACGGGAATGTATACATCGATTCCGAATATAGTGATATTAAGGGAGAGGTCACTGAAACATCTCAATTAGGCAACAAAATACTGGAATTTAAATTTACATTACCCAATGGGGTTACTTATACCTTTGGCGGTGGCTTAGGTTATAGTGAGAGTTCTGAGATTATAACAAATTGTCAAAGAACGTTCGAGACAAGTTACCCTACTACGTGGTATGTAAAAAATATTAATTTCAGAACATGGAATATCAACTTTATATACAGCCAAAGTACGACAAAGAGGTACCCGCTTAGTTTTTTTGAAGAATACGCTCTTACAGCAAATATGGGTACCCCATCTTTTACTCCCTCCAGAAAAGAATGTGTCTCTACATTTAAATCAATAGATGCGAAATATTTAATGGCAATAGAATTTGGTGATTCCAGAGTAGAGTTTGATTACCTGAATCAACGCGCTGATTATTATGCAGGTAAAATACTTGATGCTATTTCAGTTAAACATAACAGTACAAATATCAAAAATGTCAATCTCGATTACCAGTATTCAACTAGTTCTGGAAACAGTAGTGTGGTACAATTGTCAAATCAAGACCTTAATATTGTGAAAAAACGCCCGTTTTTAAATAAAGTAACCGTCGATGGAGAGAAAGAATACTTGTTTAATTATAATAACATTAATGGTCTTCCACCTCGCTTATCGTATAAACAAGATATTTTTGGGTATTCAAATTCCAATATTTATAGAGCTCTGGTTAATGTTGACAACCCCTATTATGAAGGGGGGGCAATTGATTTTTTTAAATCCAAATTTAATGATATAGATAGTGCCAACAGATCAGTGGACCCTAATAAATCTCTATATGGGGTATTAACCAAAATAACATACCCCACAGGGGGTTTTTCTGAAATTGACTATGAAAACAATATTACATATAAAATTGAAAATGATATAAATACTCAAAATTATTCTAAAACGGTAGAGGATTATAACTGTGATACTAGCACATTGCCAGATCAAGATGTTTTTGTGTTGGAATCAAATGGAAGTCCAATTTATATTACTGCCAAAGCCTTTGTGGATGTATGCAATGATTATGATAATCATGAAAAACACCGTTTAATAGTTAAAAATGAAACAACTGGTGTAGAACTGTTTAATGAAGAATTAATCCCAGATATCGATTTTAACATAGATGGCTCTCAGACGACAAATAACACTAATAATTTTCCCCCTATTCAAACAAATAGTGGCGATGAGTATAGTATTACCTATTCAGTAGAATCATTTGTGAATGATATACACGGATATATAACAGTTAAGTATAATGAAGAGGATTCTCAAGATTTTGTAGAATTTAACTACAGTGGCGCTCGAGTTGAAAAAATTAAAGATAGAAGTTTTAGTGGGGGTGATCCGATACATACTAAAATATATAAATATAACTCAAAAGATTCCTTAGGTGCATCATCCACTAGTTTAAATCATAAATACATATTCTACCCTTGGAAACAATTAACAGTCGATCTTAGGGATCAATGCCAAGGTTCCTGTTCAATCCATGCCTTCTACCCCAACAAGGTTATGGTATCATCTGAAAACAACATGGAAACCTTAAACACAAGAACAAATAGAATTAATTATTCTGCCATTTCTGAAATTACCGATAATGGGTTGATAGAAAAAAAATACCGCGTGAATGACCTTACTCCCGGAGAAGGAACAGACCTTCTTTTAAATACTGTTACAAATGGAACACCATCAAATATAAATTCCTGGAAGGAAAATCAATTGATCGAGCAAATTTTTTATAAAAAAAACAATCTTGGTGGTGCATACCAAAAAGTAAAAAAACAAGAATTTACTTATTCATTGATTAATGAAACGATGTTTAATAATTATAATATGGAAAGTGGTATTTTCCCTGTATCCGATATGTCACAATTTGAGTTGAACGAAGTTTATAATCAAACAACTTGGGGATGTATGACACTATATTGTCAGGTTAAAGGTAAGGTAGGCATCCATTATTATGTGAACTATGTATACAATTCAAAATTAACCCAACAAAAAACCACCGAATATTTTGATGACGGTAGTAAAATAGTATCAACTACTAACTATGAGTTTGATTCTCCTTACCATCTTCAAACTACAAAAACAATAACAAGCACCAGCGAAGACAATAAAGAAATTATTATTGAAACCGACTATCCACAAGACCGCCCATCTGGGGAATTATATATGGATAAACTTATTAACGCTCATCGTATTGCAAATCCAATAGAGGTCCGTAAGTATATAGCGAATGATGGAATACAAACACTTTTAACAACAAAGCGAACGGGTTATGGCAGGTATGATGTGCCGGCATTAGACTATCTATACCTCCCTAAGTCTATTAAGACCCTTAAAGGTGGGGTAGAGCCTGTGCAAGACAGTGAGTTAGAAAAAAGAATCACTTACCATAAGTATGATGCTAATGGAAACCCAATAGAAATCTCAAAAACCGGGGGCATACACATTGCTTATGTCTGGGGTTACAATGGTCAATACCCTATTGCAAAGATTGAATACAGTACTTATGCCAACCTCCCTTCAAATGAACTAGCTGCGATCATAGCCGGGTCCAATGATTCAAATATTTCGGAACAACAACAACTCACAAGGCTGGAAGCTTTTAGAGATGCGATTAAAAACTCCCAGTACCCCAACAGGATGGTCACTACCATGACCTACAAACCTATGGTGGGCATGACCACTATAACCGAACCTAAAGGTGATGTGCAAACTTTTGAATATGATAATCTTAATCGATTAAAAAAGATTTTTGACAAGCAGGGACACCTACTTAAAGAATATGATTACAAATATCATTCACAAAACTAATAAGCCTTAAAAAAGTAATTATTTTGAAAATAAAACCATCTAACCATCCTACAGATATTTGCTCAATTTTTTCCAAATTGCAATTGGCAATTTTTTTACTGTTTTGCCTGTTCCCTTTTATAAAAGGCATAGCGCAAACCCCAACACCGGGTCACAATTGGGTACAGACCAAAACCTATAAAGTTCCAGTCACTTCTTCTCAGAGCGTGGGCCAAAATGACAAAGTCAAGACAGAAGTTACGTATTTTGATGGACTGGGCAGGCCTATTCAGCAAGTAGCATACAAACAAGGAGGGGAAGGTGGTGATCTAATTACACATATAGAATATGATGATTTGGGCCGTCAGGAAAAGGAATACCTTCCCTATGCCCGTGGCAATACTTCATTGAGTTTTAATGCCGATGCACTAAGTGATACAGAGTCTTTTTATAGCGCTCATGAATTTGGCAATACCGATAACCCCTATTCCCAAAAGGAGTTTGAGCCTTCACCCCTTAACCGGGTGCTCAAACAAGCAGCCACAGGGGAGGATTGGGAAATGGGTTCAGGCCACGAGGTCAAAACCAAGTACCAAGCCAATGCAGCATCAGAAGTACATTACTTTACCGCAACCCCAACTTCTACGGGGCTGCCAACCTTGACCTATAATGGCACCTATCCTGCCAACCAGCTCTATAAGACCAGCACCTACGATGAGAACAACCCCAATAGCGTAATTAGGGGCAGTGTGGTGGAGTTTACCGATAAATTGGGGAGGGTGGTGCTTAAAAGGCACTATACCACCAATACAGGGCGTGTAGGTGAAATCAGTTCAACCAAGACACTAGATACTTATTATGTATATGATGATCATGGTAATCTATCTGTTGTCATCCCACCCAAACTATCAGAGCAGATTACAAGTAGTGGTGTCCCAGCAAACCTATTAGATCACTTGGGGTATCAATACGCTTATGACCACCGCAACCGCTTGATCCGAAAAAAACTTCCTGGGAAACTAATAGAATATATCTCATACGATGTTTTGGACCGTCCCATTGCCAGGGGCCCAGTACTGTCCCCCTTTGGCGACGGCACCACAGGTACCATACGTACCAAGTATGATCAATACGGTCGGGTGGCCTATACTTTGTGGATGCCCAATTTCTTTGGTGAATCTAGCCTGAATAGCCCGCCCCGTGCTTTGAATTATGAAACCCAAACAGAGAGCAATACCGTTAACGGGGTTGAATTTGGGTATACCAATGATGTAGAACCTACCACCGGGTATCACGTGCTTACCGTAAACTACTACGATGATTATTCTTGGCCAGGTGCACCAAGCAACATTCCTGCCAATGTGGGTGATGGAGACAGCGATGTCTACTACGACAACACCCAAAAACCAAAAGGGATGCCCACGGGCACGTGGACCCGTATCTTAACAGATGAAAACACAACTGATGCCAAGGTAAGTTATACCCTTTATGACGAAAAAGCACGTGCCGTTCGTACCCGTACCGACTATCCACAGGGCGGGTATACACAAGTAGATACCAAATTCAATTTTGTTGGCAATGCTCTCTACACCATTACCAAGCATAAAAAGGGTAGCGGAACTGTACAAACACTTCGGGATACCTACGCCTATAATGACCAAGAACGGTTGGTCACCCACAAACATCAAATAGGAAGTGACCCTGAGCAACTCTTGGCCAAGAACGAGTATGATGCTTTGGGGAAGCTCATCAGTAAGAAGACAGGTGGCACAGAAACCAATTACTACCAAAAGGTAGACTATAAATATAACGTGCGGGGGTGGCTAACGGACATCAACAATATTGGCAACCTATCAAGTTCCGGCGAACCAAACGACCTTTTTGCTCTTAAAATAAACTACACAGACGTGACCGATGATATCAATGGTCAGGTAAAAGAACTCTACAACGGTAACATAGCCGAAACCATTTGGCGTACCAGTAGCGATAATATTAAACGCAAGTACGGATATTCCTATGATTATACCAACCGCCTGTTGGATGCTTGGTATCAAATCCCGGGTGCGTCCAACCCGCTTTTTCAAAGTTATGATGAGCACCTTACCTATGACAGTAACGGCAATATAAAAACCCTATTACGAAATGGCTCCCAGGAAATTGATGGCATGCCGTTGAACATTGATGATCTGTTTTATAGTTATGGCCAAGGTAACAAATTAAAAAGCGTACGGGATGATACTAGTAGCCCCGATGGTTTTAAGGATGTATTTGAGTTTGGGGAAGATGATTTTGGATATGACGATTTTGGCAACTTGAACATAGACCTTAATAAGGGCATAACCGATATTACATACAACCATTTAAATTTGCCCACCAAGGTTACCTTTGGTACAGATGGGGATATTGACTATCTTTATGGTGCCGATGGCATTAAACTGGAAAAAACCGTGACAGAAGGGAGCAACGATCCAATAACAACAGCATACCGGGAAGGCTTTCAATATAAGGATGATGAGCTGGACTTTTTCCCAACCGCAGAGGGTTATGTAAAAGTATTGTACACTTCAGGTTTAGGCGGGGGCAGTACAGCCTCTTATAACTATGTCTTCAATTACACAGACCATTTGGGCAATATTCGGGTACGCTATGCGATGAACCCTGACCCCAATAACCAAGAGCTCACCATTTTAGAGGAAGACCACTATTACCCCTTTGGCTTGACCCACGAAGGGTATAACGATGACCATGAGGTATTTGATCTTTTTGACTCATCTACAATCGTCCTCACCCCCGTTACCCCACTTTTAGGGGATAGTTACAAGTACGGCTTCCAGGGACAGGAACTGTCAGAAGATCTCGGGTTGAACTGGCACGAATGGAAATACAGGATGAGCGACCCTGCCCTTGGTAGGTTTTGGCAGATAGACCCATTGGCTGAAGATTATACTTATAATAGTCCCTATGCATTACAAGAAAATAAAATGGGAATGGGAGTGGAACTTGAAGGGTTAGAATTGGGTGATAGGCAGATGGATTATAGTCCTTTAAGGAATACTATTAACGACTTTAGTACTAATCCAAATAGAAAATCAACAGGGAAACCTATAGCAACTTTCGGATTAGGATACAGCAAGGGTAAAAGTAAGAGTGTTGGCTCGCCAATATTAGGTGCCGATACAAAAGCAAATGCACTTAACGTTAATGCTGAATTGCAAGTAGGTAGCACAAATGGTGATGCAGTGGAGTTTAATTTGGAATTAGCTACTCTTGAGGGAAATACCGAAATACTAGGCGAAAGAACAGGAATGAAAGGAGGTCTCTTTGATGGAAATCTTCGGATTGATGAAAATGGAAACTTGACATCTGAAGCAAGTTTTCTAGATATTAGTAACATATCTTCTAGTGCAACAGAAAACGAAGAATTTAGTACTCAGGATGTTATTCCAGTACCTGCTTATGTTAAAGTTAACCCAAGTGAAACAGGGAGAAATTTATCTGACATAGGACTACTCGTAAAGACATATATTAAGTATAAAATAATTGAGTTTTTCGGAAGTTCAGAAGAAAATGTACCATTACCATTTCGAAACTAAACAAACGACTAATAAATAATGCTTAAAAAAACAATATTACTTTATCATTTACTAATTGGTATTTATGGTATAGTTGCATCTTTATTTATTTTGATTGAAAATAATTTTTCTGGTTTTCCTTTTGATTGGACTGTCCTGGGGGTCGCTTTGTCATTTCTTTCCTTCAAAGGGCTTCTAAATTTATCTGATACTAAATATTATATATTTTTTTTCTTGTTTAATTTAATACAAGTACTGACTTTTTCAATATTCAAGTTTTCATATAAATTTATTTATGGTTCTGAGTTTTTTTTATTTTTAAGCCATATAGAAGAGTTCAATCTGCAATTTCAGTTTAGATACTGGATTGCTCAGTCGCATTTCAAAATCCTTAGCAAGAGTGGGCTCTTCTTTTTAGGCATTAACCTACCACAACTTTTATTTACTATATATTTTTTAAGAATTTTAATACAGAAAAGAAAGCTTATTTAATTTTTGTCACCCAGTTCTCAAGAAGTATTCCAGCCCTACGAGTTTCATATTTATAAGATTTTCCTTTGATATCAATAATTTTAACTTTCAATTTCGTGCCTAATAATTGATTATTATTAAGGTTATTAAACTCAATAAATGTAAGTTCATATTCACAAGGGTTTTTCCATAAAATAGAACCTTTTATTAATTCCCCAGTGTCCAAGTTTTCTTCAATTTGCAAAGTATCATTTCTACTCACTTTCCAATTATAGCCATCATTACTTATGTATTTAAATTTACCATTATGGAAATATTCACACTTTTTTTTGTATGTATTACAGCTAATAAAAGTTAATGATAGTAATAATATTAAGTATTTCATACTTTTTAAGTTTAGGTTCTTGGTAAGACCATCAAGGGTTCAGAGGATGTTCTCTCTGTCTTCTAATGACCAAACAAACTACAGCCAACCGGGGGCGGTTTTTTTATGCGTACGCCTTTTTGGCCTTGTAGTCCCGGAACAGGGCATCGAGCACGTTAAAAATCTTCATCTGTTCGGCTTCGGGAATATTGGCAATGGTCTCGACCCGTTCCAATATCTTTTGTCCGTCACGAGCACAGAGCTGTTGCCCTCCAGGTAGTCTAAGGACACATCGAGCGCCTTGGCAATCTTGTTGGCAACGGATGGGGTGATTTCCTTGTGCTCTTACCTTCCAATGAGGGCACTATAAGTGCCATAGATCAAATATATACAAAAAACATAGTAATACACTCGAAAACTTCCCTTTGCTTCTATCTCACCGATTTGTAAAAGCATAATTTTTTATCAATATTTCTTATGTACATTACTTTTCAAAGGAATAGGTGGTATGTCATTTCACTTCACAACTTTTTCAAATCTTTAAATATACATTGTAACCCTATCTCATCATCATTTTTAAGATCAGATGGTAGATTTACTATACTGGCCTAGTTATTTAACAAATTTAGACGCATCAACTTGAATGTGAAAGATTTTAATCAAATTTGCACATCTTTAATTAAATATTGGTTTAAAACCCGTAACATCCGAGAATTCAAAATTACGGTAGATATCACTATGTTTCTTCTATCGAAAGATATGTTCAGGATAATCTTTATAAGTTGCATGAAATGATTGAGACATTGCATCCTATACCTTAAGTTATCAACAATCTAGAAAGCATTGAATTTAAAGGTCTTTGCGTCAATTGAATTATGATCCACAAAAGAGGGTTTGTTGACAAATAGAATTACTAAAATAATAAGTATAAAGTATCTTTGTTTTGATTATCAATTATATAAGAAAATAAAATGCAGAGAACAACTTTAGATCAATCGATTAAAGAATTTAATTTTGAAATATATTTCTTGGACTATCGTTCCGATGTGGAGGAAATAGATACTCCTAATTATGAAGATATTCTTTATGTGAAATGTTATCCCAAGTGGGATATGAAAGAAAAGGAATTGATCAATTTAATCGAAAAAAACAAATCATTCTTATTCTATAAAATGGAAGCAATTGCAAAAGAAAACAATTTATTCTATTGCTATTTTGATATTGATTTTAGTACTGTAATTGGTATGACAACAAATATTGTGAATAATAAGGTGCGATGGATTGAAGCTCGGCCAAGTATACTGAAGAAGAATGTTGATGACTCTCCGACTGGGTTTATAAATCCTAATGAACTACCTCCTGAAAATTAGTATAATGAGGAAACAATTAAAAGAATACAGAAAGTCAAATGGTTTCTCGAAAAAAGAGATTGCAAACGAACTCGGAATTAAACTTGAAGAATACAAGTTGCTGGAAAAAGGCAAAATGTTCAATGATGACTTGAAAGTAAAAATCAAATCTCTTTTGAGTAAAGAAGAAAAAAAGACAGCGCAAATCGAGCTTCCTAGAGGAATTGTCAATATGTCAAAATCAATAAACAAAATAGTTGGGATTACCAGTCCAATACAGGAAATGATGAATAAGGTCAATGTTCCATTAAATCAAGCTATTACTTTGCAAAGTATTGGGGGGAGTTTAAACCCTAGCCTTACGGCACTTGATTATTTAAAAGATATGCGTTCCAAACAGGATATCAGATTAAATGTGTTTGGAGGTATTGCCGACTTAACAAGTTCAATGAAAGTAGCCGCCGAAAATAATCTGAAAGCCTATAATGGATTTCAAATTGTTTTTGGTAATCAATCGAATAGCTTAAAATCGGCAATTGATATGCAAGAGAGTCTTTTAGCAAATATAAATGAGCCTATGAATTCATTAAAAGCTATCACTAATTCCATTGCATTCCAAAATATAACAGATCAAATAAAAACTAATAGAAGAGGGTATGATAATTATATTAATTTTAGTTCAGCTCTAACAAAAACATTATTTAATTCTGCAATATCAGGAGCAACATTTAACAATTTTTTCTCGGCAGATAGTTTCATTACTAGAGAAAAGGAACCATCCGTCTTAGATATTTTATCAGGGAGCAACTTTACTTTATTTGATGATACAGAAAGTTTTGACGAAGAGAGAGAAATTATACAGCAAATAGATGATGACCCCGAACTTAAAGAACAAGCCGAAAGTTTCTTTAATGAACTTAATCAAATAATAAATGATAACACTGTTGAGCTTATAGATGAAGAAAAAATTAAAAGTTTATTTTCCAAGTTTGTAGGATGGATATCTGAAAATTTTAATAAGGATATAGGTATAGCAAAAAAAATCGCTAAAAGGTTTATAGTGGTATTTCCTTTTATCGCGTTCTTTATTGCAATTTCATATGCGGAAATTAATAGTTATCAAAATAAGATAGAACACGAAGCGACCCAAGAAGAACTCCAAGATTTTAAATCAATTATAAAAGAGCATATTGAAAATGATGAAGATAATACACAAAAATTATTTGATTTATATCAAGGTATCTTCGATAGAATTGACAGTAAGTTTTCTCAAAAAATGGTCGCTCTAAAAGATGTTAATTTAAGAATTCGACGAAGCACCCAAAGTAAAGTAATCGACAAAATTTTGGCTTCACAAAAAGTAATAGTTCTAGATAGAAAAGTTAAGTGGATGAAAATTGTCTACATAGACATAAAAGACCAAAAGCCAAAAACAGGATGGGTGTATATTGAGAATTTCAAATAGATGTATTAATTTTTTATTCTTGCCTATTTTATCCCCCATTATTTACATACTAGTTTTTCAATACGGAATTCCACAATATAATAACTGTCATTTTGACTAAATTGTTTGCTTGGAGTATTTATTGTTTGACTTTTAGATTATTACAAATACCAAATATAGTGTGAAATTTATTACATCAACAGATATAAAGCATTGGGCAGATAAAATTGACAGTAAAAATATGTTACCATTGTTAATTAGAAAATTAATTATCTCTGGGGTCAAAATAGATGAACTAAGTCTTTTAGAATTTCCGTTTGGAGAAGATGTTCAGACGGGTGGGTATGATGGGAGATTGGAAATAGAAAATGGGAATTTATATATACCCTCTGGAAATTCTGTATGGGAATTTGGCACTACTGAAAACAAAAAAGGTAAGGCGGATGAGGACTATGAAAAAAGGAAAAATGATCCATTGGGCAAGGTGCCTTCAGAAACTACTTACATAAATGTAACGGCTAAAAAATGGAATGCAAAAGATAAGTGGCAGGAGTCCAAAGTAGCTGAAGGATTTTGGTTAGATGTGAAATCCTATGATGCAACTACCATTGAGCATTGGCTTGAGTTATCGCCATCTGTGGAAGTTTGGTTCGCAAGGTTATTAGGTAAACCTGTTAATGGGGTATATTCTGTTGACGAGTATTGGGAGGATTGGTCGACTTATCAAAGTTTTAAATTACCCTTTCAATTACTTTTAGGTAATAGAAAAGAAGAATCGGATGACTTTATTAACCATCTTATTTCGGAAGGAGCTACATCAATAAGTATTAAATCAAATACAAAAGAAGAATCTTTAGCATTTGTTCTATCAAGCCTTAGTACAACTGAAGACCTAATCAGGGAGAAGCTACAATCAAGTACTTTAATTGTCGACAATCTTCAGAGTTTTAGAGAACTTATTGAGTCGGACACCCCTTTAAATCTGATTACTCTTTTTGAAGAAGAGACAATTGATCTGAATCGGGCACTAAGAAAAGGGCATACTATAATTCTCCCCGTAAGTAATAGTTTCTTGGGACACACAGACAAGTCAATTGATTTGCCATTATTAGATAGAGATATATTTATAGATGCTTTAAGTGAAATGGGTATCGATAAAGAACAGGCCCGACTTCTTTCAAAAAACACAACCAGAAATATTAGCGTTCTAAGAAGAACATTGGGCTATTTATCTAAAACACCAAAATGGGTTGGTTCAAAAAATCCTTCGGAAATATTACCAATCTTGCTTTTAGCCCGTTTTAATCAAGCTTTTAATGGTGATAAAGAAATTGTTTCAATCTTTGTAGGACTAGATTTTGATGATTATGAAAAAATTCTACTTGATTTATTAAACCATCAAGAAACACCCTTATATAAAATTGGATCTAGTTGGAGACTAATTTCCCATACGGATGCTTGGATTCCATTAGCTAGATTTGTTACAGATAATGATATACAAAAATTCAAGAATATCGTTCTTGAAGTTCTGGGAGAGTATGACCCAAAATATGATTTAGAAGCTAAGGAAAGACACATAGCTTCACTACGAAATGCCAAGCCTAAATACTCTTATGAATTAAAAAGAGGGCTTTCCGAAACTTTAATTATACTTTCATTATTCGGAAAAGAATATGGAATTGCAACAACAAGCGACCCCAAAATTTTAGTAGACAATTTAATCAACGAACTTTTCTCTAATGCGGATGAGAAACTACTTCGATCCCTAGGGCATAATATGATGTTACTTGCCGAAGCTTCTCCAAGTATTTTCTTAGAGCAAATTGAATCTATAATTGACGATGGTAGAATTAATGGTTTTTTTGAACAGGAGGATGGACTTCTTAACACTTCTAATGATTTACCATATTTGCTGTGGTCTCTCGAAGAGATTGCGTGGATGCCAGAACATCTGACACAGGTTTCAACTATAATCTGTAAAATACTAAATAAAAGTCCTTCAGAATTCCCCACATCAAATACACCATTTAACACTCTGAAAAACATATACAGGGCGTGGTTTCCACAAACTAATGCATCGGCAGAAGAACGTAGACAGGTTATGGAAATAATAACAAAAGAATATCCAGATATAGCCTTTGATTTATTTTCAAGTCTAGTTAAGAATAGATTTGACACAGCTTTTTCAACGCACAAAATGAGATGGAGACTTTATCAAGAAACTAGGTCGGTCAAAGTAACTAACAGAGAAGTAGGATACATCTATAATTTTGCTGTGACCCAGATGATTAAACTGATGGGAGACAACTCTGATAAAGCTATTGTGTTAATAGAAAAGATTGATGATGTTAGTTGGGATAAAGTCGATGAAATTCTTGACGCAATCAGCTTAATTTCTTGTGAAGATGAAATTGAAAAGGGTAAGATTTACCATGCTTTTAGAGCTTTAATTGGTAGGCATAGAACTCATGCAAAACAAAAATGGTCGCTTCCTGAGGCTATTTTAGCGAAATCGGAAGCTATTGGAATCAAGTTTGAGCCTTTCGATATATCTGTTAAAAATAAATTTCTATTTGATGACCATCAACCTGATTTTTATGAAGGATATAATGAAACCATTAACTACAGAGATCGAGAAAAAATAGTTTTGAAACGTAGAAGTGATTTTTTAGAAATACTAAAAGAAGAAAAAGGAGTTCAATCAATAATAAAATTATCTCAAAACTCTAAGAATCCCTACATGGTTGGACAGGCATTAGCACACCTTAATCTCTCAGATAGTGAAGAAAAGCAAGTTCTACTTTTACTTATGTCACAGAATGAGAAGGATATTATATTGGTTTCTCAATATCTTTCTACTTTGGACCGAAGAATTGGGCGTGAAGAATCCATAAGTAAATTTGAAAAATTGTTAGCTTCAAAAAAGTTCGATGTAACTGGTCTAGGTAATTATTTGTTATCACTTTGGGATGATATTGAGCTCTGGAAATATGTTGATTCTTTAGACAAAGAGATTGAACAATACTACTGGTTTAACCATCGTGAATCTGTCTCTCAGGACAATGATGAAGTTCAATTTGCAATGAATAAATTTATTTCCAAGAACAGATCAATTACAGCATTGAACAGTCTTAAGTACTTGGTATATTCTAAAGATTTTCCCGTAAATTTTGTTATAGAAACATTAGAAAAAATAAACCTTGTCAGTTTTGAAGAGCCTAATAAAAATAGACTTGACAGTTATATAATTGCCCATACTTTTGAAGAACTCCATAAAATAGACTCTATTGATATTGAGAGAATGGGAATGTTAGAGTATAAATATAATTTTTGTTTTGATAAATACAGAACTGGCATACAGCCAATGTCACTCTTTAAGCTTATTGCAACTCGTCCAGACTTATATATGGAATTGGTTCGACACACCTACTTGCCAAGATCAGAGAAAAGAAAGAAACAAGAGATAAAGGAAAAAGAGGAAGCTTCTGTATCTCCAGAACTTAAAAAACAGCTTTTCGAAAGCTCCTATAATCTTCTTAGGAATTTTAATTTTATACCTGGCCTGAATGAAGATGGAACAATAGGCTCAGACGCTCTCAAATCTTGGATATCTTCAGTTAGAGACTTAGCAGTGCAAAACGATAGAGCAGAAATTACAGACGTTAATATTGGAGAATTATTGTCAAAATATCCTAAACAAGATGAAATTTGGTTTCCAGATATTATTTGTGACATTATCGAACAATACAACTCAAAAGATATGAAAAGTGGTTTTAGTATGGGAATATTCAATGGACAAAAAGTAACAAGTAGAGCGGCAGGTTCTGGAGGACATATTGAAAGAGATAGAGCAGAAATCTTTAATAAGATTTATGAACATCGTAAAATATCTCATCCTATTGTTGCAAAGGTGTTTAAAGAATTGTCATTAAATTATATTAGAGATGCTGAACGCATGGACGAAAGTGCATTGAGAGAAAACTTGGAATATTGATAATTGGATAAGCTTAGTTTATGAAGAATAAACTTAATAAATTCGAGAAGACTACATTTTTTAGGTTTTTTGAAATTTGAGCAGATAAGTAACAGCCTAATTTTTGAAAATACTAAACTACCTAGTCATATAGATAGAAACAAACTTTCGTTTAATATAGAACAGGACAACTCTTTTAAGGAATCGAGAGACAAAATTGATCAATGGAGAAGTGATCGGTCATCAATCAATTTTAAAGAAACTGATTCTATATTGGGTCTCGAATTTAAAAAATAATAATAATACTAAAGTTAGTAAAAACCTATTTATCGTAAAGAGTTCTATTCCAATAATAAAAAGCTTCTAGATTATTCTTTTTCAATCTGTTCAATCGATGGTATTCTCCCTCTGCAATTTTCCATTTGGACATATCAATTTCACTGTCATACTTTTTAATAGCAATACAGTTTTGTTCAAATAGTGACGTTATATAAACCGCCTTTGCAACAGCAATTTGAGCCTGTAACTTTCTGAATTTATCGCCGTAGATAAAGTTATTCAATTTATTGGTACCCATTAACAATGTTTTTAAAACCATAGGTTTTATTTTTCCTTGTATGCAAAAGTTGTGTGATGAATTTAAAATATCATCTATTATGACTTTAAATTCATTAGGTTTGAAGCCTCTGTATTCTAATTCTCGCTCTGCTACTTTTGACAAATTTTCCTTAACTCCTTTTAGGGAATCTAACCTATCAAAAATGCTTCCTATATCATAAACCTGTTTCATTACTTCCATAGGTTTTGATGAAGGCACACCAGTTGTCTCCAAGGATTGCACTCAAGGTTGGTACTGTTACTTCAACAGGGGAATCGTCTTCTAAAACAAGAAAATGAGAAACCTCAATATTTTGTGTTTCAGTATAAGGGTTTTCTTCAAAGACAATATAGTTTATCTCACCTAGCATTGGTGCATGGGGATTGTACTGTAATTCAAAGTGTCGCTTATCTATTATAGATTTATTTTTTTGCTTCTGCTCCTCCCAGCCAATAAAATCTGTAGCTTCGACAACTTTGTTTAAAATAATCTCAACGTCCTGTTCTTTATTTTTAATCATTTTATTTATAACAATTGAGAACCTCTTAGGCTCTTGAATTATAAGCATAAGCGCAGTCCCACCCTTAAATATGAAATCAAGTTTTAGTGATTTAAGAGTTTCAAGTAATACCAAATCTCGAATTACTTTTTCAACGATAATTGGGTCACTCCGTTTAAATTCTTGGACTCTAGATTGAATCCAGTCTATGGTTAAGCTTCCGGATAATATCATAGTTCCTGCTCTATTAATTTTTTAACAAAATTTTGTTTACCTCGTCTTTGGGCGTACCTATATAATCTATCTTCATTAATCGAATTATATTGATAAGCTTTCTCAATGATAGCATTAAGGTCTCGTCCTTGATAATGAGAGAATAAATCATCATCCAAAATTAAATCAACATTGATCTTTTCGATGTTTGGAATTTGGACATCATCTATTTTTTCAAGAGGGGAATCCGTAATCAAATTCTTTATGATAATTGTCCCTCGACTATCATCTGCATATTTCTCTAAAATATCAGATGGAGGATTTAGAAATACATTTTTATAGGATTCTGAGACAAAATAAAAAACACTTTCCCCAGAACATTTTTCTACTCCCACTATAGTCTCAGAGCTTTTAGGAATGTGAAGCATCCGCTGTTTGACCCACTCTGTTGACCAAATTGATATATCTAAAAAAAGATACTCAGTCTTTAAATCAGAATAGAGGGATCCAATAAATAGAGAAATAGAAGGGCTATATTATTTTTGTTCTCCAAGGATATATTCTCCTCTTCCTATTCATTGAATAACTCCTTCATCAACTAACTTATATATGCCAATTAACGGTAGTTTCTCTAACACTTATAGAATTAGAATTCTTAAAGTAATCTTTAAACTTATCTATATTTAGCTTATCTGTTCTGATTGTATCTCCTTTATCAAGTTCAAATATAGTTTTATCTGATCAAGTCTATTATTAAGTTCTTTGTCTCAATCCTTATTATATACTCTTTATTTTTAATATGAATAATTCTTATGATTATCGTTTGGATTATTTTTTAGTCATCTAAAAGTTCATCTTGATTATCTAGGTCAATAGAATTTTAATATTTAGTTTTGACATTAATAGCTATTAAATTATATGAAGAATTTTAATGCGTTCGTAGACGAAATTGTTGCCCAATGGCGTTCAGAGAAAAATGCTATTCTTGAAAGTCAAGGTCTTAAGGGGATAAGTAATCGCAAAGTGGGTGATTCGGCAGAAGATTATATTCTAAAAAAAATAAGTAGTATAACACCTAATTATACTGCAGTTAAATCTAAAGGTAGTCAGACACCATCCGATATTTTCGCTGTAGCTAACAGAGGGAAATATTGGCATATTATGTTGATTCAAGTTAAGAGTTCTCAAAATGTAAATGACATTTATAAATTAAACTCATCAGAAAAAAAGGTATTTAATGAGTTTGCAAAATTCTTAAAGCAACAAATTAACGGCTCTTCTGTATTAAAAGATTATTGCAAAAAATCAATTATTATTTCCACTGGTTACGCAGGAGTTTATATTGATAGGAAGATTGAAAGACACACTCTGAAAAAGACAGAATATTTTAATTCTTTCAGAAAGAATATGGGGGGAATAAAACAAATTTCAGTAGAGTTAAAATTGAATTTAGCACACAAACTCCATCCAAAAAAATAAAATTTGGAATGTTTAAAATTACATATCGAAAATGGGAGTGAACTTAGGTTGATAAATTCCAAAAGGTCAAAAGCCTCAAAAAATCGTGGGCAGTTATTACACTTTTGGGCTCCATGATTGGCGTATTCTTTCTGTCTAAGAATTTCTTCCTTTATATAATTTTTAATAGGAATGAGATATATCATATTTGATTAACAGACTTCCATACTTCCTCCCCCAAGAAGCTTGACAATTCCAGGATTAACATTTTCACTTCATATTGCTTTTACAATTTTCCAACTTGTATCATTCAAAAATTCTAAATTTCTACTTTTTTTATCGATTCCAGCAAGCAAAAAAATAATCTCAAATTCTTTTTGTTTTTTAAGTTTTTGTTCTATTATTGCCTATGTAAAAAACCTTGTTAAGTATTGTAAACACTGAATTTGTGCTGAAAAACAGAAAATTCAAATATTTGTAACACAAGACATAAAATCTCTGTTTTTTAGCATTAAATATTCGAGTTCAATTTTAATTCAAATTATATAGAATTAAGGATTGAAAATACAATTTGTAAGACTAATCCAAATTATAAATAATGATCGATAGTTTTGATTTAAAGAGACAAAATTATGTATAAACAGATAGACGAATTAATAAAAGGACTAGAGCCTATTAAGGCTGTTGATACCAGTCAAAAGTTAGTAAAGCCCAATTTGATTTTTGGTGCTAAATCTAGTTTTGATAAAAACAGTATAGAGGCTTTTGTTTCATATATGGCAATTGCTCAGTTGGATCAATATTCAGATTTAAAAGAGGCTAGGAGCTTAGCTGAAATTCATGAATCAGAATATTTTATGGATAAATATTTAAGTTTTTATTTCAGAAGGTTACTTCAACAATCAGACGACCCATTAACATTGATGATTGATCGAATAGTTGAGATAGGTAAATTTGATATTAACTTATTGAGACAAAATAATGAGTTAGAAACGTTAGTTTTTGAATTTTTGGTGAATCGCATAGCATTTGAAAGAGAGGTTGACTTGGCTTTATATTTAATGCGTTACTACTACCGAGAACTTTTTAGTAAAGCAACAAAAACAGGAGTTAATAATTTATATCGAGAGTTTAAAGAGTCCAAAAAAGATTTTTATGATTATTTTTTTGATACAGTAGATTTGGTCAACTATCGATCTTTAGAGGGTATAACAGAGTACGATATAGAAATGATACTCCTTTCTTTTATGAAGTTCTTTGGATTTGATGTTTCATATAAAAGAGCTATAAAGTTTAACGCATATCTATGTGCTTTTTACAATTTGGGTAGGGAAAATAGAGTAGTGCAAAAGCTTATGGTTGAAGATATATTAAACAACGGCCTTGACTTAGACAAACAGCAGGAGGTTGTTCCTGATAATCCAATAGAACCCGAAGAAACTAAAAAAAGAGGACCTAAACTATAATGGCACATTTAGATAGAAAAATACTTAGGGCTGCTAATAAATTAGCCTTAGAGGAAAAAGATGCAGATGTAATTTTCAATTTCAGACCATCTGATTATAATATCTTTAAGGTAATAGAAATTAATAATAGTTTTACCGAAGAAGAGAAGCAACATATTGCCTATGTAAACACTCGAACACTATCATTACGTCAAGCGCTTATAATTCAAATCGAAGATAGTTTACAGAGGGAAATTAAATTTTATCACTTGGATTTTGATAATTTGTGTAACTATTGCAATGCTCATTATAAAGGAGTTATTAAGAATAGAGATAAGAAAAAATTAAAATACTCTTTAGAATATTGTCACCCCAGACTTAATATTACTGGTATATATAGTGCGGCTTCTTTTTTAAGATTTTATGAACCTACCTTATTGAAAGTTATTTTGACGCGTAATTATTATAAATTAAGTAAGGAAGCCTTGCTTAATCTAGTTCTCATAATAAAAAAAGTACAATTATATCGCAGTTAAGTGTACAAAACTTCTCTGTACACCTAAATGAAAATTTCTTAAGGCTCAATATTACATTTGACAGTATAATAATCTTAAATACTGTCAAGTTATGAACAACCCTAAATTAATGCTTATCACAGATCAAGGAGTACAAGAGTTTGTTCCAAAGTCTATTTTGGACAAAATGATTTCCAGTCATCAAAAAGAAAATCTTATAGATGATAAAAATGACTCTAACTTAAAAGAAGAGCAGTTGGTAAAAAAGCTCTACACCATGGCACAGGTAATAAAAATCTTTATGACCTCAAGACCTACAATTTATGCATGGATAAAAAAGGGATTACTACATCCAGTGACCATTGGAGGTCGTGTTTATTTTCGTCCATCAGATATTGACCAATTAATTGATGATCGTGGAAAAGAGGAATAGTTTCTTCCCCTTTCTAAAATCAATCAATACTTCAAATTAAAAAGTCCAGCCCGGGATGACTTTTTAAATGTTTAAAATAATTTCAAAATAGAACAATCCAGACCTTGTAACTCATCTTATTGGAGAATCTTAATAATACAGATAAACCAATCTAAAATTACGTGTTTAAAAATTTTAAATAAGTAACAAAAGCTTACTAAATCAACAATGCCTATAAGTAATAGCATTGGTTGAGGTAGCAAGTGGTGTGTTTGTACTACCTGTCGTACGTACAAAAACGGATTATTCGCTAAAGCTCATACAATGAAAAATAAAACCGAAAGAATACAATTACGCGTTTCACTTGATGATAAGAATTCCATTGAAAAGATGGCCAGAGGAAAAAAAACAACCGTGAGTCATTTAATGGTACATTCAGTTTTAAACAAACCTATTTATATTAAATGGCAACCTGACATTCACGCAGAAGAATTAAAAAAAGAACTCTCAACCATAGGGCGAAATTTATTTCAATTAGTAAAATTAAGAAGAGTATTTAAGTTTCCTGAAACGATGGCTCTTCAAAACAATATTGATGAAATAGAGAAAATGATGAAAAAAATAAACCACTATTATGATAGCAAAAGTAATCACTAGTGGGAGTATAAAGAGCCTTATGAAGTATTTAACCGATAAAGAACATAGTTTGGTTGATATGAATAGGGTGCTAATGAATGGTTCCTTTGACCCCGTAGTGGAAGAATTTACACGGTTGCAGAAACAGAATATACGTTGTAAATCGCCGAACTTTCACATCATCTTATCTTTCGCAAAAGATGAGATTATTACCCCTAAAGTACAGAACGATATTTTACAGGATTTTATAAAACAATTTGTAGGACCTAATCAAATGTGGGTGGCTATTGAGCATCCAAAATCAAATACTCATCAACACCTTCACATTGCAATGAATAGAATCCAGAGTAATGGTAAAGCACTTTCCAGTTCTAATACTGCTTATCGCTGTCTTGATATTTGTCGAAAATTAGAAAAGAAATATAATCTTCAGCAGTTATCAAGTTTCAAAGGAGAAAATCAGAATATCAGGAAGGAGAAATTAAAAGAGATTATCAATGAAACCATCAGAAAAGTATCGGATATGAATGACTTTAAAGTTGAACTGGAGAAACATCAATTCAAGGTGTTGCAGGCAAGAGGAATTGCCTTTATTGATAAACAATGTGGCGCAAAAATTAAAGGAAGCGATTTAGGTAGAGAATACAGCCTGATGTATATCAAGAGACGGATAGAAATGTACAGTGCTCTGAAAACAGAGATGAGTAGTGACACTCAGCAAGTTCAAGAAGGTTTAGAGCCAGAAGGAACATTGATAGCAGATATTGCTAACTTCACCGCATTTTTATTAAAGGATAGAACGAGAGGATCCTACCAACAAGAGGAATATGATCCAGAAAAAGAGCGTAAAAAACGAAAGAGACGGCGAGGACGAAGAATGTAATAATAACCAAAAAACTAACTATTATGGAATCAGAAAGTAATAAAAGACTAGTAGAAAAAATGGATATAATTGTGCATCATTTCTCTAAACTGGAAATTTCCGATCAGAATTTAACAAATGCACTTCAGAGTATTGATACAAGAGAAATAAGCAGTTTAAAAAATGAGTTAAGTTCATTTCCCGAAAAGATTAAGGCGTTTAATGAAAAACAGGAGAGTAATTATGAGAAAATACAGATAAGTCAAATGGTTCTTCAAGAATGTATAGATCGCTTATTTAATGATCTACCGAATGATGGTAAATTTATAAGCGAAATCAATTTTGGTGAAAAAACCTCAAAACGATTTTTAAAATTGGTTTTAGCGATATTTTTGGGGATCTATATTACTATTAGCATTGGCTACTTTGGGGCAAGATACTATAAAGAGAGGCCTTATAAAAAAGCATTTGAAAGCTTATATGATATCCCAGGAGAACAATCAAAACATATAATGAAAGTTGAATGGGAAAAAGTCAACGGAAATGAATATAAGCGTTAAAATTAAATAGCAAGGGGAATGAAAGTCCAATTTTATTCTCCTTGTTTATCCAAATTAAAATAATAATCTTTATTCTTACGTAAAACAAATTCGGAATAGTCTCGAGGTAGTTTCAAGGGATCTTCAGTATTTTCACCCTCATCAAAAATAAAATCTACACAAAGCTCAATATCCCTATCTTTTGATAACTGATTCAAGAGCTCTCTATAATTTTGTTCTAAAAGATTGTGGAACTGTACCATTGCAGATTTAGAATTATCACAGGAGCCTAGTATTGTTTCTTCTGCAAAGAAATGATTGTCGTATAAAAAGTCTATTGAGTTTTCACCCAGTCCATCAGCAGAACGCCATCGCGGAAATGTTAAATCAAGAAAATGAATCATCTCAATATAGATAGGGTCTGTGGTAAAATCTTTTATTTCAAGGCCAGGTGGTAAATCAATGTTTTCAATCATCTTATGTTATTTTTTGTACTACTATTTGTGTTCCTTTTTGTACTCTTCTTTAAGAATATTTAGCATATTATAAAATGGAGTGTTTTCAGAGAAAGAGGTTATATTTGATTCTTGTATAATTTTGGAAATCACTCTAGGATGCGATTGTGTTTTGTTATAGATTTTTGCATAATATTCCTTAATCCCTTTTAAATTTATTCTTTCTTTTTTAAAGATAGAATTATTTTTTAGGTTTTTTAAAATTGGGGAACAATCTTCTTTTGGGACACGCTTTAAGGTGCCCTCTTTAAATCTCTTTGTAATTTCTACAGATGCAATATGGGTGGCTTTATTATACATTTTTAAATGAATAGGGGCGTTTTCAGAAAATTGACTATTTGTCTCTGATCTCAATTTTTCTAAATAAAAATAAAATGCCTGTATGGAAGAATAGCCGCTAAGCATATCGGCAACCATCTTATCTATATGTTTTAATTGGTCAGAGGTCATTTTTCAGTCAATATATATGTGGTGTTTTATTTATAATCAGTAATCTTTATACATCCGTAAAAGCCTAAAACAATTTCAAATATAATAAAATATAGCATATTTGCTATATTTTAAAATACTACAACTTCTGAAATTGCTTGAGTGAAAACTCAAGAGGATAAAATATTTGTGAAAAAGTTTGGCAAGAACCTTCGTAAGGTTCGAAAATCCAAAAATATATCAATGACAAAACTTGCCTTTGATTCAGGTTTAGAGTATTCTCAAATCAGCAGAATAGAATTGGGTCAAATAAACACCTCCATTGCAGCCGTTAATAGTATTGCGTTGGCTTTGAAGATTAAAACTAAGGAGTTGTTTGATTTTTAATTTAAGAAGATAGGAGTATTAATTTGTAGATCTGATTAATCTCAATAGGTATTTAAATTCAATATTTTTATGTTTAGTATAATTGTCCATTTATCAAGGAAGGGTTAAGGTGTATTCATTATTTCAAATAAGTAATTATGAGGTAATTAAAATTTTACAAAAAAAATACAATTAAAAAGATTATAATTTAAATAAATCATAACCAACACCAATCCCTAACCAGGGTTTTCCGTCATATATCCAAGACTCAGCAACACGTCCTACGCCCTTGTCAATACCACCAAAAAGACCCACACTTATTTTATTCCAGCTTTTTACATACCCAACCCCAAAACTAATCGTTCCAAAAGTCCCTTCTCTATCACCTTGCGGTTGGTCTAAAGTAATATCAGTATTGGTCGACTTTAATTCAACAGCAGAAGAACCTATAAAAGCACCTATAGTATTTTTTGAGGTAAACGTCCGATTACCAATTTTTTTACGATGAGTAAATTGTGTTTTTCCCCAGGTCCACCCACCAAAAAAAGCAAGGTTTACAGAAGTACTAAATTCCTCACTTTTTATACTTATTTCCATAGGATTATTCTCATCAGAAGTATCAATTGCATCCCTATCATTTCTAAATCGATATTTCAATGGAATTGTTATTGCTGTTAATGTGACCTCAGTAAACTTAAATTTCGCAGTATGGTCATCAGGTATTTCGTAGAATAATATCTCCCTCGTTTCTTTAGATTTGTTTAAATCATTATCTTCAGATGTAATAGTTTCTTTTTTATCATCGTCATCAATTCGCACTATTGTCTTTTTTATGCCTTCTTGTGCCTGATCGGTTGTACCTTCTTTAAAAGGCCATAAATTCACGTAAAGCTTATCGTCCTCAAATAACAAACCAGCTTTATAAATTATGTCATTTTTTATAGAAATGCCGAAAGTCCCAGCTCTTAGCTTTTCTTTCATACCTATCAACTTTTTAGTATCAAGATTATTAAAATTGGTCTTATCAATAATGTAAACATTGCCAGCACAATCTTTCAATTCAATTGATGGCACTATACCATCGGCAACAAGCTTAAATTTATCATCGATTTTCTTTTTGTTCTCAGCAGATAAATCATCATAAGAAGAACATTTCTCTTTCATTAAAAACTTAACCTTGGCTTTCTGTTTATCCGTAAGGTTATCAAAATCATACTGATTCGTTTTGTCATTCAAAAAGTCAATGAAGTTAGTAACCTTGTAATTTTTATAAAGCGTCTCTTGTCCAAAACACGTACAGGATAGCCCTAATAAAAAAAGTAAGTATAAGTTTCTCATAATGATTGTTTTATATCTGCAAGTTAATATTATATTCTTAAGACTATATACCCTTTATTGGGTATTTTTTTAATAAGACATCGAATGGTAAATAAGTGCTGGTAAATAAGTATTGTTAAAATTTAGTTAGATTTGACAAATAGATTCAAGTCTAATTTTGGAATTATGCATTTTGGCGAAAAGATAAGACAACTAAGAGAGGATATAGGCCTGTTGATACTTGAGCTTACTGCTAAGGCAGAAATTGATACAGCCCTATTAAGCAAAATTGAGAGGAGTAATAGAGTTGCAACTTTTCAACAAGTTATAAGTATCTCTAATGCTTTGAACATAAAATTTAAAGAACTAATTAAGTTTTGGTTAGCAAATCAAATAACGCAGTTGATACTTAAAGAACCCAACGCAAAAGAAGTTTCATAATTAATATAATAGCAGTTAAAGAATTTTTAAAATCATAGATATACTAAATGCACAATTTTCGAGAAAAAGCAGACCTGATTTGGAAAGTAGCAGATTTATTAAGGGGTGATTACAAACAATCAGACTATGGCAAGGTAATTTTACCCTTCACAGTACTTAGAAGATTAGATTGCGTATTAGCACCTACGAAAAAGAAAGTGTTAGATCAATTGGAGCGTGTCTCAAAACTCAAAGAGGGTGCAAAAGATAAGGTGCTAAATACAGTAGCAGGTTATAATTTCCATAATAGGAGTCAATACGATTTTGCTAAACTATCCGAAGATCCAGATAATATCGCAAAAAACCTTCGAAATTTCATCAATGGCTTTTCAATGAGTGCTCGTGAAATTTTAGAATACTTCAGTTTCGACGATCAAATAGACAGACTGGATGACCCTAAAACAGATCTTCTGTATAGAGTTGTGAAAGAATTTAATGCCATAGACCTAACCGATATGTCCAGTATGGAAATGGGCTATTGTTTTGAGCATCTTATTCGTAAATTTTCAGAACAATCTAATGAAACCGCAGGGGAACATTTTACACCTCGTGAAGTAATTAGATTAATGGTTAATCTAATTTTTACCGAAGATCGCGACATTTTAGGTAGAGAAGGTATCGTAAAAACCCTATATGATCCAGCCTGTGGTACAGGCGGTATGTTATCAGAATCTGAAACGTACCTTAATGACCTTAATCCAGATGCCAAACTAGAAGTGTTTGGTCAGGAAATAAATCCAGAGTCCTACGCCATCTGTAAATCAGATATGTTGATAAAGGGTCAAAATCCAAGCAATATAAAATTTGGTAACACCTTTACGATAGATGGCCTACCTAATGAGAAGTTTGATTATATGCTATCCAACCCCCCATTTGGTGTAGATTGGAAAAAAGCCTCAAAAATTATAAAGGCGGAAGCAGAAAACAAAGGGTTTTCTGGTCGCTTTGGTGCCGGCACACCGCGCATAAATGATGGTTCACTACTCTTTCTTCAGCATATGATGAGCAAACTTAAAAAAAGTGGTAGCCGTATAGGGATAGTTTTTAATGGCTCACCTCTATTTTCTGGCTCGGCTGGTAGTGGCGAAAGTAACATTCGTCAATGGCTCATTGAAGAAGACTACGTAGAGGCAATCGTGGCACTTCCAGACCAACTATTTTATAATACAGGAATAAGTACATACGTATGGATTTTAACAAATCATAAGTCAGAAACTCGAAAAGGTCATATTCAATTAATCAACGCTACAGGTGATAAAGATGAAGAACTGATAAAAGAAGGAAAACTGGAAATCAACCGCTTTTGGGAAAAACAAACGCCTTCTTTGGGGAGCAAGCGTAAACGAATTGCCGAAAATGGAAATTCTAAAGGCGTCGGGTACATTACACAGCTTTTTGGGCGATACGATGAATTTTACAATTACACTTTTTCCAAAGAAGAGGTAGAAGAGCCAGAGGGAAACGAATTCGTTAAAATCTATCCCAATGACTATTTCGGGTACTGGAGGGTTCAAGTGTTGCGCCCTAAATTAAAAAATGGAAATCCTATAAAAACTAAGTCTGGCGAATTTAAAGCAGATCCAGACTGGAAAGATTATGAGAATATACCGTTTTTGTTTGAAGAACGTGATGGCACACTAAGGCCACAAACCATAAAAAAATATATGGATAGAGAGGTACGCCCACACGTACCCAATGCTTGGGTAGATGACAAAAAAACAAAAATTGGTTATGAGATCAATCTCAACCGTTATTTCTATGAGTTTAAGCCACTACGTGATTTAGCCGATATTAAAGATGAAATTCTGGCACTTGAGAAACAAACGATTGAGGATGAAAAAACGGTACTCGAATGATGCAACCATATGATACATATAAAGACAGCGGTATTGATTGGGTCGAAAGAATTCCAAATGATTGGAAAACTATAAGACTTGCAGTTTTAGGGAGTTTTTACAAAGGGAAAGGTGTAGCTAAATCTGACATTGAGATGGTTGGTAATCAAGTCATTTTATATGGTGACATTTACACCAAATATAGTTTGTCAGTTGATTCTTTTGAAAGAAGAATTCCTGATGAAGTATCAAAGAAATCATTTTTGATAAAATCAAATGATTTGTTATTTACTGCATCCGGCGAAACCAAAGAGGAAATAGGTAAAGCTCTGGCATTTCAAGGGGAAGATGAGGCTTATGCAGGTGGTGATGTGATTATCTTTCGCCAGAATGAGATTGATGCTAAATATTTAAGCTATTTATTCAATTCCTATAAAATTGCAGAGCAGAAAGCCAAATTATCCAAAGGTGAAATAGTTGTTCATATTTATTCAAGCCAACTTAGAGACATTAAGTTTCCATTACCAGAAAATAATGTTATAGAAAATTTATTAATCTATCTCGACCAAAAAACAGAACAAATAGACCGCATCATTAAAGCCAAACAAAAGCTTATCCAGCTATATGAGGAAGATAAACAGTTAATCATTAATGAATTGGTTACAGGTAAAAAAGTGCTTATTAATGGCAAGCTTGAATTGCCAAAAAAAACTAAAGATTCTGAAACAAAGTGGCTCGGTCGGATTCCAGAAGATTGGAGTCATAGTTCGTTAAAATGGTATTCGAAAATATATTCGGGAGGTACACCTTCTAAATCAGTGCTTTCTTATTGGTTTGCAGGGGATATTCCCTGGTTAAATTCTGGAACAGTTAATCAGTTTATAATTACAGAGCCGTCAAATTATATAACTGAAGAAGGACTTAATAATTCGAGTGCAAAATGGATTCCCAAAGGTGCGTTGGTTATGGCTCTGGCGGGTCAAGGTAAAACTAAAGGAATGGTAGGGATGGTCACATTTAAAACTACTTGTAACCAATCTTTAGGAGTCATAGTTCCAAATAGTAAAGTAAACAACAAATTTTTATTGTATTATTTAAATGACAACTATCAAAATATCAGAAATTTAGCAGGTGGTGATAAAAGAGATGGAATTAATTTAGAAATGATTGGAGGTATTAAAATTCCTTTACCCGATATAGAAATTCAAGAGGAGGTTGTTACAAGCATTGAAGAAAAGTTATCTCATATAGATTTCAAAATTCAAAATTCATTGAAACTGATATCCCTTTTGAAAGAGTATCGTACAACACTTATAAACGATGTTGTTACAGGTAAAATTAAAATAAGTTAATAAATATGAGCTTAACACTATCCAAAGCACAAGTAAGATCATCCTTTGAAGCGGTTGGTGATTTCTTATGGTATATAGGTTGTCGTACAGATGATAGATTCGAAACAAAATGTTTAATCTCAGTAAATCATCCAAAAAATTTTACGTGGGATATAGAATTTGAACAAAATGGTTATGGAGCAAGCTACGATTCATACATAATACGATCAAATGTATTTAAATCAAAAGGATATTATCGGCCTGTTTGGTCAGCATATCATCACTTTAAATGGAATGATGTAAATAAGGAGCTAAACGTCACTATTGATAATAATAATTATAAATTTTCTAAGTAAAATGACACTTTGTACAGCTTGGATTAGAAAGACAGAAAATACGGAAGAGTTGGTTTTTGCCTCAGACAGTAAATTGAACGGTGCTGGTGAAAGATGGGACAAGGGTATTAAACTCTTTGAATTACCAAATAAAGACGGATTACTTTGTTTTACTGGCAGTACCTTCCGAGCCTACCCTTTAATTTTAAATCTTACTTCATCCATAACAATGGATGAGAGGTTTAAGATGACTTACCTTACTGTTAATGAGCACGTGGAGCATATTTGTAACCTCTTTTCTGAATTAGTTAAATCGATATCAGATTATGTAGAAGATAAGCATACTTTACGCGGTGATGCTCGTTTCCTATTTGGTGGTTGGGATTGGAAACAAGGGTGTTTTAGGGTATGGTATATATTATATAATCCAGAAGAAGAGAGATTTGAAGCTCAGGAATTAACAGACGATCCAGAAGCAACAAACTTTCATCTATTTATAGGCGAGTCGGACCATAGCGATGAAGTAGATTTTGATGTTGAAGACTATGCAAATCAGGAACTAACAACCAATTTAATTGCCAAGAATAGATTACACAAAAACCTTAATATGGAGCCTATGGAGGTATTAAGGGAAGCTTCGATAAACAAGAAAGTATTAGGTGTTGGTGGCAGTTTACAAGTTGCAAAATTATATCGTTCCAATAAATCTGAATTTTTTGGCATTATTTGGCCATCAAGTAAAGGGGAACCACATTTTCAGGGAAGAAAATATAAAAAAACCGAGCGACCAGCAGTTCAATATTTTGATTGTGATACGTTAGAGATAACAGATTTAGATTTACCTGATGTGATTGATTTAAAGGATGAAGCGTTTGCAGAGGATCTTGACTTTGTCGGTGAATGTTATCCTGATGGAAATTTAGATAAAAGTATTTCAGATCATAAAAAACATTCTCTCAAATTAATTTTTAAAGAAGTAGCCTACAAGCATTACATAGACAAACAAAATAAAACTGAAAAAGAATCATCTAATACCGACGAAGAAGAATGAGTCTTACTAACGAAAATACATTTGAGAGCGCCTTTGTAGATGCACTATTGGCGACAGACTACATTCTGGGTAATAGTAGTGAATACAGCAAAGAACTTGGTTTTTTTAAAGAAGATATAATTGACTTTCTACAAAAAACGCAACCAAAAAAATGGGATAAACTCGCTACTATACACGGCGAGCAAATGAAGAATAAAGTACTTCAAAGAATCTATAAAGAAATGGATTTAAGAGGGAGTTTGGATGTAGTACGTAATGGTTTTACAGATTATGGCATTCGCTTTCAGTTGGCGCACTTTAAGCCACCAACAACCCTTAATCCAGAAGCCAGAACATTATATAACGAAAATGTACATAAGGTAACAAGACAACTCTATTATTCTTCAAGAAATACAAATTCTGTTGACTTGTGTATAAGCTTAAATGGCATTCCCGTGGCAACTTTTGAGCTCAAAAATCAATTTACGGGTCAGGACTTAAATGATGCAAAGCTACAATACGCAAAAACCCGAGACCCAAGAAATATCCTTTTTGCTTTTAAGAAAAGAGCATTCGTACATTTTGCTGTAGATCAAGATGAGGTTTTTATGACAACCAAAATAGATGGCGATAAAACATATTGGTTGCCATTTAATAAAGGCCATAATAAGGGCAAGGGAAACCCACCAGTAAAAAACGGTTATAGTACTCAATACCTTTGGGATTATATTCTGCAAAAGGACAGTTGGATGGAAATCATTCAGCGATTCATCCACTTACAAACGGAAACCTATGAGTTTGAAGGACGTACACGTAAAAAGGAAAAAATTATTTTTCCGAGGTATCATCAATTAGATGCCGTTAGAAAAGTGTCTAATGATGTTGAGAATTTTGGTGTAGGTTATAACTATCTCATTCAACATAGTGCCGGTAGCGGAAAAAGCAATAGCATAGCGTGGTTGGCATATAGGCTATCAAGTCTTCATAATGTAAAGAATGATAAAATATTTGATAGTATCATTGTAGTAACAGATAGAAGGGTTCTTGACCAACAACTTCAAAATACTATTTATCAATTTGAGCATAAAGCTGGTGTAGTTCAAAAAATTGATGAAAACAGTACCCAATTAGCAGAATCTCTTAAAACAGGTACAAAAATTATAATTACAACACTTCAAAAATTCCCTTGGGTTATAGATAAGGTAGGTACGTTACCCGATAGAAATTATGCCGTAATAATCGATGAAGCCCATAGCTCTCAGGGGGGTGAAGCCAGTAAAAAAATGAAAGAGGTGTTAGCTGCAAAAGATCTGGAAGATGCAGAAGTAAAGGATTCAGAAATAGATGTATCAAGTGAAGACTATATTAACGACCGTATCGAACAGTCCGCCGCTGCACGAGGTCAGCAATCTAATATTTCATTTTTTGCATTTACGGCAACGCCTAAATACAAGACGATGAAAATCTTCGACAGATGGAAAAAGGAATCAGGACCAGAAGAGTTTCATCTGTACTCTATGCGCCAAGCAATAGAAGAAGGGTTTATTCTAAACGTCTTAGAAAATTACACCACTTACGAGTTATACTTTAAACTCAATAAAGCTATAGAAGAAGATCCAAAGCTTAACCAAAAGAAAGCAGCAAAAGCAATTGGGAAATTTGTGTCGCTACATCCCTATAATGTTGCTCAGAAAACAGCGATAATTATTGAACATTTTAGGCAAGTGGTAGCAAAAAAAATCGGTGGGCGTGCAAAAGCAATGCTTATTACAGGCTCAAGATTACACGCTAAAAGATATTTTGATGAATTTAAAACATACATCAATGAACAAGGTTACCAAAACGATATAAAAATTTTAGTAGCGTTCTCTGGTAAAGTAGCAGACATTGATTTTCCCGATGGTGTTTCAGAACCTCAATTAACAGGCTTTGGCTATAAAGAGCTTCCAAAAGTGTTTGATAAAGATGAATTCCGTATTCTTATTGTAGCAGAAAAATACCAGACAGGCTTTGACCAACCCTTATTACATACAATGTATGTCGACAAAAAATTAGCTGGAGTAAAGGCAGTTCAAACTTTATCAAGACTCAACAGAACCGCACCTGGTAAAGAAGATACGTTTGTACTGGATTTTGCAAATGATAGAGAAACAATCAAAGCCGCCTTTGAGCCATACTATCAAATGACAGAGGTTAAAGATGAAACAGATGTAAATCATCTTTTTGATTTAAAAATAGTACTGGATGCATTCCAGCTATACACGCAAGAGGAAATAAATGGATTTGCTTCTATTTACTTCAACAACAATTTCAGAAATATTTCCAGATACCAATCCAAGCTATACGGTTTTACTAATATACCAGTAGAAAGATTCAAAGAATTGGAAGAAGAAAAACAAGATGGGTTTAAGAAAAGCCTGCGTACTTGGACAAATCTCTACGCATTTATGGCTCAGATTTTGCCTTTTGTTGAGCCAGAATTTGAAAAATTCTTTGCATTTGCTAAACTATTGCAAACAAGGCTTCCAAAAAGAGACCTGGCAGAAAGCCTTCAACTAAGTGATGAAGTTGCGTTAGAATATTACCGCCTTCAAAAAATTAAAGAAGGTAACATAGAGCTTCCCAAAGAAGATGGAAACGTAAGTGGTACTAGAGAAGCTGGATTAAAGAAGGCAAAAGATGAAGAGGCATATCTATCTGAAATCATTGATGTATTAAACGATCGCTTTGGTACCGAGTTTGAAGAAGCAGACCGTTTGTTTTTTGAACAAATTGAAGAAGAAATGATTCAAGATGTCAATCTTAAAAAACAAGCCAAAGTAAATGAATTGGATACATTCAAATATGCCTTTGAAGAATTATTTTTAAATAAACTAATTGAGCGTATGGATCAAAACCAAGAAATTTTCGAAAAAATTCTTGACGATAAATCATTCGGAAATTTGGTCAAAAAATTTATAATGAATAAAGTATATAATCGATTAAACAAAGATCAATAAATGAAAAACATATACGTAGTAAGAGCAGATTTCGGAAAATACACGCAAGCATTTAATGATCACAGTTATGTAGGCTTAGGATGGTTCAATCAGCTTATTGATAAAAGTTTCTCACGGGATGATATAAAAGAACTTTATCGTGAAAAATATCCTCAGGATGTACCTATGCGTGTTAATCAAAATTCCGGTCAGGTATATCGTTTTGTCAATGATTTACAAGTAGGTGATATTGTAATTACACCATATAGTACAAATCAATTACTAGTTGGCGAGGTGACATCGAAGGTATTTCACAAAGATGATAATACTTCAGTTTATCCTTTACGCAGGGAAGTGAAATGGTTTAATAAAACTGTCAATCGCCAAAACCTCAGTATTCCCCTTCAAAATTCGCTACGTTCAAGCCTCACATTTTATTCTTTGAAAAATGGAGCTGAAATTTTAGAATATTTCAATTTAGCCCCTAAAAACCAGCTCAGACAAAAAACAGATTTTAATATTTACACGACCATTAAAGACAAGCTTTTAGAGCTTGACGGTTTTGAGTTCGAAACCTTCGTGAGTTACTTATTACAAAGTATAGGTTTTGAAAAGACAGACGAAAAGCAAGGAGGTGTTGCAGACGGGGGCATTGATTTTGAGGGAATTTTAAGCGTTTATAATATCGCCTCGATTAATTTACAGGTACAGGTAAAACGTTTTGAGAATAACAAAATAAGTTGGAAAGAAATTGCTACGTTTCGTGGCGCTATGAAGCGGGATTTCCAAGGCTGCTTCATTACGTTAAGTGATTTTCAAAAAAAAGCAGTTGACAATGCCACGGATGAAAACAAAATCCCAATTACCCTCATCGATGGTAAAAAGCTGATAGATATTTTCATAAGCCAATATGACGAAATTATTGTAGCAATGCGCGAGGAAGAAAACGATGAGCTTGCAGATAAACTGAAATTTAAAAAAGCCCTTGTCCCTCTTTAAACAAAACTTTTTATGGATGATATAGTCTTACAAATAATTGTTTTCGTAGCCAGTATTGTTATCACAGCAATCGTCACGTTTTTTACTACAAAGCACAACCTACGAGAACATACCAATGAAAAATACAATGAGTTAAAAGATAAACTTCATTTACAGGAATTAGAAATTGAGAGACTGAAAAGCAGAGATGATAATCAGCAAATGGCGATTGATGGTATTAATCAACTTTGGCCAGTAATTAATAAGATCGTAAAAAAAATAGAAAAATGATGACAATGTATGAATATAGAAGATTGTCTGAATTAGGCGATCGTATAAAAGCAAACTTGGCAAGTAAAGATGAGAAAAAGGAATATATGAAGCTATTATTAAAAAGTGGTAGTATATCTCAAGCTCAATATAATGAATACCTTAGCCAGCAAGGGACAACTCAAGGGGATGATTTAATAGCAGCAGCCCTAGCAGTCGGTGCAATCTTTTTAATAGGTTATTTAATTAAAGAATTAGGTAGAAAAGATTAAGAAATGGCTAATATTATTACGGGTACACAATTAGTAATGCTTTCTCAATCAAATGTTAAAGGGAAAAGCCCCTTTTCATTTGAAATTCTGGCACTGTCAAATATGCATAATAAAACCAAATCAATTTTATCATCAATTACTGGTGAAACCTCTAATGTTGTAACAATATTTCTTTCTCATTCTCATAGTGAAAAAGTAATGCTTCAAAGTTTTTTATCAATTCTTTTTAGGTTAGGTGTTGAAGTTTATGTCGATTGGATGGATGAAGAAATGCCTTATCCGCCCTCAGGAAAAACAGCAGAAAGAATTAAAATAAAAATTAATGAAAATCAAAAATTCATTCTTCTCGCTACAAATCGAGCAATAGCTTCAAAGTGGTGTAATTGGGAATTGGGATTAGGCGATGCAGCTAAGTTTGACGAAAATATTGCCCTCTTTCCTGTAGCAGAGTCAAACGGTTGGAATGGCAACGAGTATTTGCAAATATATCCTTATATCGAGAAAATCAACTCAAATTATTTGCAAGACAGTTTTAAAGTAACCAATCCAAAAGGTGGTTCAATCTCTTTGCAGCGTTGGCTTAATAAATAGTGTATGGGTTATATAACTAAATCTCGTTTGGACAATGTCACCACTAATCGTACTAAGTCATTTAGTAAGGGGTTAAGTGCACCAGCTATTCTTAATGAAAGCTATAACCCAAACAAACAATATGACATTTTCCTATCTCATAGCTACTTAGATAAGGAACGAATAGCAAGCCTAAAATTAATTTTGGAATACTACGGGTTTAGTGTTTATGTTGATTGGATTTCTGATGCAGATTTAAATCGAAATAATGTAAACCGAGAAACAGCAGCAAGAATTCGACACCGTATGAAAAATTGTAAATCATTGCTATACGCAATATCTAATAATAGCGTTGTCAGTAAATGGATGCCTTGGGAACTTGGATATTTCGATGGAGTCAATGGTAAAATTGCCTTGGTTCCAATAACTGAATCAAATGATGAATATTTAAGAGGTAGTGAGTATTTAGAATTGTATCCTGTCGTTAAAGAATATTTGATAAAAGGATCTGATAAAAATGCACTTTGGGTCTATGAAAGTGAATTTTCGAACTCTTATGTTATATTAGATGCTTGGATCAATTATGATAAAAAACCTTATTTTCACTAAATAATGGAAGAAAAAATTAAACACTTGGAGTTCATTCAGAATGTAATTTCCCGTCTTTCTCATAAGTCATTTTTAGTGAAGAGTTGGTCAATTACTACACTTGCTGCAATATGCGCTTTTGGAATTGAAAAACAGAATAGCTTAATATTTATCCTTGGTATACCGGTTAGTCTTTTGTTTTGGTATTTGGATTCAAAATATTTAATGTTGGAAAGATGCTTTAGAAAACTATACAACAAGGTTAGAAAAGATAAAGTGAATTCTTTTTCAATGAAGATTTCAAATTCAAAAGATATTAAAATGCATTTAAAGACAGCATTTGGTCATACTGTCGCCCCAATTTACTTACTCGAACTATTATTATGTATAGGGGGTATGATATATTACTTTTTTTGTTAGCATAGCTTTTAGCTATCTTATTATTTGGAAACTTATAATTTTTAACAATATACCATCCAATTAATAATGTTCCTCAACAAAATTATCAAGAGGCATCCCTCACAATTACAAAATAATTAAACATTAGGTTAAACCCTCTGTAGGTGCACCTGGGGCATCTCGCTTTACGACTTCAATACAGTTTTTACGAACCGCAGTTGTAGTATAAGTCTAACTTACACCAATGGGCTCACCATTAGCAGCCTTTAATACAAAATAGTATTAGCTATTTGTGGCAACCTTAACAGTAAATGGAAAAGAATGAATTTTCTAAACTGAAAAAGATGATTTTACAAAATTCCAAAAAGATATAATTAGACAACTTATCTCAAACGATGAATGGACAGAAGAAGAATCTATGGATTTGATAGAGTTGTTAGAATTAAAAAGTGAATTATAAAAACAGAGGTGTAGGAGTGACAAAAGTTTTTCAGATTGAAGGTAGTGGTAGTGTAGTGGTAGTTTTAATTTGATTGATTTCATAAAAAAAATAAATATAATAAGGAGATGAAAAATATAAATAAAGGTAAATTATAGTAAACCATAAGAAACCAAACACATAATTTGTATATTTAGGCTACCAAATAGTCTTAAACTATATTATATTAAGAGCTAATGAAATTTCATTGGCTTTTTTGTTTATTCAAGCTTTGATTAAAAAATGTTAGACCAATCATTTTCATCTAAATCATTTCAAGAAATATTCGATAAAGAAAATCGAAAAGGAATTAATGTTGAAAAAAGATTCAAAGAAGATTTTGTGGATTCTTTAGCTAAAGTTGGGGAATTAAAAAATATTAGGAAACAAATACAACAAGAAACAGATTTTGATGCAAAAAAGCTGCTTTATACTGAAAAGAAAAAATTAAAAAAAGAAAGGCATGCACTTGTTTCAGGTGTTTTAGATACGGTTGCTGATGAAATTAATTCCCATACTATCAATTTGGAATTAGGAGGTAATTACGGAGGCCAGAGTTATGTATTTGAAAAAAATGTCCATAATTTTTTTATCTCTAAAAAAGTTCAAGACAATATAAACAAGACTTATAATGTAAAGCAATCATCAAGATATGCTATATTAAGTGAATTGTTAAATTTATTGGAAGACAACTTTCCTAAATATGTTATCCGTACAGACATTAAAAGTTTTTACGAATCAATTCCTCAAAAGAAATTATTGAACAAAATTGATAGTGATTATTTGTTGAGTATTAAAACAAAAAAGTTTATCCATCAAATTTTCACAAGCTATAATAGTTTGACCGGACAGACAAATCCTGAAATAGCAAAAGGTGTTCCACGAGGTGTTGGTATAAGTGCCTATTTATCTGAACTCTTTATGAGAAGGATAGATAATAAAATTAGGGAACTTGATGATTTAGTTTACTACGCAAGGTATGTAGATGATATAGTTGCTATTTTCGTTCCTAAATCTAAAAATATTGAACCTGATCAATTAATTGGTTATAAAACTAAACTAACAAATTTAATAACAAGTGAAGAACTTGTTTTGAATGTTAAAAAAACAGAAGAGTATAACCTTTTAGAAGGAATTTTTGATTTAAGATTTAATGACAATAATCCTAATTTCGTTTGCAAAACAATTCAATATTTAGGTTATGATATAGGAAGTGTAATTACATATAAACCTAACGGCAGTATAAAAAGTAAAGATTTAAGTGTTGGGCTTTCAAAAACTAAAATTGATAAGTATTTCAAAAAAATCAAATTATCATTTCAGCATTTCGAAAAGAAAAAGAAACACAACAGAAAGAATGCTTTTAAATTATTATCAGCTCGGATCAATTATCTCACTTCAAATACAAAATTGAGAAATAACAAGGATAAAGTTTTTGTTGGCATATATTATTCTAATCCATTTTTGAACAATAATGTATCTCTTCAAAAACTTCAAACAAGGCTTAAATGGCATATCAATAGAGCTGGATTAACAACTGATGAAAAGAAAACAATGCTTAAGTATTCTTTTGCAGAAGGGTTTAAGAAGAAAACATTTCAAGTATTGCCATTAAAAAATAAAAAATATAAAAGCCATAACAGAAAACGAAATGATGTAAATAATCAGAATAACAAAGGGGTATTACAATTTGGCATTGCTGAAATCAATTCAATTTGGAAAAGATGAGAAGAAAATCAGGGCATAATATAGGATATAAGAAGGAAAGAGTTGTTCTTTCAGATATATTACCTTACGAGGTTCCACCATTTTTTTCAAATAGGCATTTTCACAATTTTTTAGTCAAAAACAAAGTAGTTATTAATGAAAGTAATAGGGCTATTCAGTTTAAAAAAGACAATTCAGGTGTATTAAAAAAATTGATTCAGACTCTTTTTGGAATTCCAGATAATGTAAATTTCATTACTGATACAAATTTTGATTATTTTAAGTTTAATGAAAAAGCTTTCGATAAGGTTTTTCTAACAATTCCTTTTAAATTCAAGATAACCCATAAAGACAATGATTACAGAGAATTAACTGTAATCCATCCAATAAATCAACTTTACTTGGTAGGTTTTTATGAAAAGTATAAAAATACAATTCTATACAATACAAAGTTGAGCAGGTTTTCTTTGAGAAAACCAAGTAAAGTTTCTTCTTTAAAGTATTTCAAAGACAACACTAATAAAAAGAAGAAGTCAAAAAATCAAGATATAGAAATAATAGAAACAAGTGATAAGGAATATACTAGCTTGAAAACCTTCTTTTCTTATCAGAAATACAGCAATATTTATGAGTTTTATGAATCATACGAGTATCAAAGGGCAGAAAAACGTTTTGATAATTTGATGAAATTTGATGTTTCAAGATGTTTTGATAGTATTTATACACATTCTCTTTCCTGGGCATTATCTAATAAGAAAATTGTAAAGGATAATTTATTAACAAATAAGGATTCGTTTAGTGGTAAGTTTGATCGAGTAATGCAGCAAATGAACTACAATGAAACAAATGGTATTATAATTGGTCCAGAGTTTTCAAGAATATTTGCTGAACTTATTTTGCAAAGAATAGATAAAAATGTTGAAAAAGAATTATATAAAAAAGGTTATAAATACAAGGAGGATTATGATATTTATAGATATGTAGATGATTTTTTTGTTTTTTACAACGATGATAAAATTAAATCGGAAATTTTAAACTTATACAAAATCAAGCTACAAGAATACAATCTGTTTTTTAATGACTCTAAAACTAAAATTCTTCCTAAACCAATCATAACAAATATTACGATTGCCAAGGAGGAAATCAGAAAATTGATTGAACATTCAATGATTTTTCAGTTTTATGATTCAGAAATGAAAAAACAAATTGGCTTAAAATATTATTCAGCCAAAGATATTATTACTAACTATAAAGCTATTTTAGCCAAAACTGAAACAAGTTACAAAGATTTACAAAATTACTTTTTGGCAATTATTTTCAACAAGCTCAAAAGTTTAATAAAAAAGATACAAGAAGAACAGGAAGCGGTACTTCACTTGTATGTTCAGAAACGTGATACAGAAATAAAATTAGATGATGCTGAAGAAAATGAAAAACCCAAACATCAAGAAAAATTAGATGAAATTTTTGAAGAAATAAAAGAACAAGAGAAAGAATTAAAGTCATATCAAAATCAATTATTTAAGAATATTAATGAAATAATTGAATTAACATTTTTTATTTATTCTGTTCTTCCAAGGGTAACCTATTCAATTAAAGTTTGCCATATATTATTTAGAATTATTGACTTTATTAAAAACCAGGAGCGTACAAAACAAAGCTATTTGGTTAAAGTCCCAAATGCAAGTACTGAAGAATTAAAATACATAGCATTTGATTTCGATAAAAAACATAATGTTTTTAAAAGAATATATGATAGTATTTCATTAGTATTTCAAAAAAGTCTTTCGTCTGAATATGCAGAAGTAGAAACTTTGTATTTATTACCTATAATTAATGAATTAGGAGAAAATTATCGTTTTGAAGAAGAATTAATAAATAAACACTTTCGAATTTTTCATATAGATAATCAAAATGTCAAAATTCTTAACAGTAGTATGAATTATTTTACAATTATTTCTTTGTTGAATTATATAAATGTTAATTCTAATCAAAAATACAATGTAATAAGAGCTGATATTCAGAATATAATTATCGAAAAGTTTAATAACTTTGAAAAGAATAATGCTGAAGATATTTTCTTATTGATAGATGTACTTACTTGTCCATATGTTGGTGGTACTGATGCAGAAATAAGAGATTTTAGACGACAAGTTTTAGATAAAATTAAGTTTTTTGATACGGGTACAAGCATTGCAGATAAAAATGTCATCATTGAAAAAATTGCGAGCTATGCTTCAGATTGGTTTTACAGCTGGAAAGAAAATGATTTAGGGAAAGAACTAAACACAAAAAGAGGTCATAGTGTTTATTAAAATATTTGGGGCAACGTACTCAAGAAATTGAGTACACTCTTGAAAGCCATAATTTGTAGTTTATTCTGGTAACTATCACACACAAGCCCCAACAAAACTTTTAGAGTTTTTAGGGGTGAAGGTAGAGTCTTCACCCTATTTTTTTACATTTATTGATTTCCCCACAAACCCAAAACCCAGTTTTTTCGTTTCTCAAAATTCTCTGTCATTTGATTTGTTCCGCGCACCAATGCTCTTGAAGTTTTTGGCAGCCAACCTCCACTCATTTCAACGATTTAGATATTAGCAGTTATTAGTATTTGCCGGGTCTATACGATAGGACGCATACATTCACTCAATCCCTTATTAGGAAATCGTTTTTTAATATACCAGCCTCAACTCCCACAGATAAAAAAGATCATTTTTCAAAAAAAATCTTTTTTATCTACCACATAATCACTTCCAAAGATGACTCCTTTGACTTCTTAAGTAAGTCTTTTATTTCTTGTTTTTAAAATATCCATATATGCAATTTTCATATCATTTGATAAAAATGAGTTACTAACCCATTCGGTAGCTTTGGGTTTATTTTCTAGTATTCGTTTAAAAACCCCTTTAATCTGCTTATCTGTTAATCCCAAGCCTTTCCCCAAAGTTTCAAAATGTACTTTTTTTAGCTTTTTCTTTTTCCCTTCTAAAGTCAGTGCCAGCTCTTCTTTATCTTCCGGTAATACAATTGTTACATTCAACAAATCATAGGCAGGGGCTAAGACCCAACCCGTAGAAGATTCGATCATAGAGAAGTTTTTTAAATGCATATCATTGTTGCCCGTTAAAAAACTAAATAGCACCAATTCAAAATAAAAGATTTTATCCAATAAGGGGTTACTGGAATAGGTTCCTAAGGCTTTACCAACTTTTTCCATCGAACTTCGATATTTATCAAAAGCCTCAGTAATCTGAAACATATCTTGCATATGAATTTTCTCGCCTGTTTCGGTTCGATCAATACGTTTGGTTACGTACGCAAGTTCTCCTGAACTTAGTCGTATCAAACTTGAAGGCACTACATTAATATCATATGCTTCTGCAATTCGCATTGTTAGGTGTTCGTTGGCCGGCATTTCAGGAAAATTTTGTGAAGGTGGTTTAAGTATAAATTGCCCTCCTAAAGCTCCTACTACTGTTAAACGACTGTCAGGTTGTTCTTGTGAATCTGTAAGTAAGGTCATCGATAACTTGGGTTGTACTCCGGGAACAGTGACACTACGTTCTACCACATCTTTCGCCAATTCAGCCATTTGATCAATGGTATAGGGTATCTTTGGAGGTTTGGAGGTTCCAAAAAATTCCAAAGAACACTTTTCATGAAAATCCGTTTTCCCTTCAAGAGGCTTATAGCAATACAGACATTTATTCTTCATCTTCTCCATTTATAGGAATAACACTAACAGCGCCAATACAATTTTGACAACAGGCTAACAAAAGACCCATTCGATCATTTGAATTTATTTTCCAATTCTTACTGGCAATCTCCAGCAACCAACCTTCAGGGATTAAGCCTTCAAAAAAAGGAAATAACCGCTTATCTATATAAGGCTCTTTTATTACCGGCATTGTAAAACAAATAAATTGATCAGGATGTTGGTTTACATAGTCTCTATCATATTGAAAGATATATTCTCCTTCATCCGTTTCAGTAATCATTCCTGCAAAATCCTTTTTATAATATACCTTACCTTGTCTCATTTTCGTTTAATTTTTTCAAATCGACAGGGACTAGCGTATGGCCAAACATGGCCAATACTAGATTGACCTTATCTAGATTAAGATTGGTTTTTCCTTGTTCTATTTTACGAATAACAGTCAATGCCACACCAGCTCGTTCTGCAAACTCTTGTTGTGTAAGATTTACCGATTTACGTCTATCTTTAACAAATTCTGCTAAATCCTTCATTATATGCTTTTAAATATAAAACTTAACAAATATACATAATTATATGTTTTTAAATATAATTATAAAAAATAAATTAATTTTATATGCTTTTAGATATAAGAATAAAATTTCTGTAGAGTATGTATTTTTTAAATTACTAGACTTTTTTCAACTTATAATTTGAGAGAAACTAAAACTATAAACCAACTATACACCCCAGGCTTCTTTTAATTTTAATGCTGCTTCTAAACTGGAAAGTTTTAAATACCGTCTAAATGCTTTTTCGGTTTTATGTCCCGAAATTTTCATAATTAATTGAACATCAATTCCATCTAAATAGGCGTTGGTGCAAAAAGATCTTCTACAGGTATGAGAGCTTATTAATTCATATTTTTTATAAGTTTTAGATTCCTTTATGCTCCCTCTTTTATGTTGAAGTTCTATTGGTATATTGATATTTGCAAGTTCACCGAGTTCTTTTATACGTTTGTTAAAAACAAAACTGGTTACATTTGGCGAAAAATAATCGTACTTTTTTAAAACAGCTTTAGCAAGAGGACGGAGTGGTACTATAACTTTTCCTGAAGTTTTCTTTTGACGTATCTGTAATAAGCCATCATTAATATATTCAGGCTTTATTCTAGAGATATCTGAAAAGCGGAGCCCTGTATAGCAACCGATAACAAAGAAATCTTTCACTTTTTCTAATTCCAAATCTGAACTACAATCAAGCTTGGAAATAGCCAAGATTTCATCAGTTGTTAAATATATATGATCAACTTCTTCTTGTATGGTTTTATAAGCAGATAAATCGATAGGCTCTATTTTTTTAGTTTGAACACAATAGTTGAGAAACGACTTTAAATTTTTGATGGATTTCCCAATACTATTGTTTTTGAGCCCCACAAGCTTATCTCTGCGAACATATTCATAGGCCAGAAAATGACACCAATTATGATAAAATTCATAGGTAAAAGACTGAAAAGTAATTTCTGTTTCTCTATGATCTTGAAAAGATAGCAAGTGTTTTTTTAATGTGTTGTAATCTTTAATAACATCCACAACAACATTATTTTTCTTTGCTTCTATAAAAAGGTCTAACTCTGTAAAAAAATCTTGTGTACTATCATTTAAATCATCAATTGATCTATTCTTAAAATGATATTTAAATTTCTTGCAGGTTAATGGTGTTGCTTTTTCTTTATAATGATAAATTATAGTGTTTACTAATTTTTCAAGTTTTTCGAATTCGGCAAACTCAAAAGGTATTTCAGCTGAGTTTTTTAGCCTCTTCTTTTTTTCACTCCAATGTCTCTTAGCTATTTTAATTCCTGTGTCAATTTGAACACGCTTTTTGCTATTTTCATAATATCGAATTTTTATAGGAATATTTGCTCCGGTTTTTTTGGAATTGGTATTGATGTTAAATGAAAATTTGTACATAGAAAAAAATTAGCGTGCGGTAATCGTGCGGTAAATTTAAATAAATTCACTTAATATATCCTAATTTAAAGTACAGTAAATTTTATAAACACCTAAAAATAAGACATATGAATAAAATGATGTAAACTGATGTAAAGGTGCTTAGGTTTCGTCCAGACCGCAATTAAAATGTTGTGTTGTCCGCCTTTAATGGCGGAAGTGGTTTAGAAATAGACCAATGAAGAGCTTATCCATCAGGATGGGCTTTTTTTGTTTTAAAGTATACTGGTTAGAGAATATAAAAAACCCTCTGAAATTCAATTTCAGAGGGTTTGTAGTTTTAAAAAACATAAAAATTAATTGTCGTTGTCGGTCTTAACCTTCATTTTGGTTTCGCCGTCTTCTTTTTTAATCTTTACTTTTTTGTCTTCGGTTTCCATTTTAATTTTGGTTTCGTCACCGTCAACTTTTTTCTTTACTTCTGCGCCTTCATCTTGCATTTCTTCTACCATCTCTTCAGCTTCGGTCTTTTCTTGGTCCCGACATGAAGTTAGTGGTGCTAAAAATAATGCTGCTAAGGCAATCATTGCTATTTTCTTCATAATAATTGGTTTTGTTTATTGGTTAAGGGTCAATTTACATATCATCAGTGCCACCGGTACCTGTGTTTTCTTCTATTTCGTCAACACCTTCTTCAATGGCGTCTCCAGTTTCTTCAGCAGCTTCTTCAATATCACCTTCAGCGTCTTCCATAGTGTCTTCCATGTCATCTGCTACGTCTTCCACATCGTCTGCTTTTTTGTTGGTATCTCTACAAGACACAAAACTAGTACTGAATGCGGCTACTAATGCTAAACTTAAAATTACTTTTTTCATGGTTTGTGGGTTTTTGTTGTTAGGTTATAAATTTTTATTGTCCATCGTCATTACCAATTTTGTCGATTTCTTCGTTAACCTCTTCGTTAACTTCTTTATCAACTTCTTTGGCTGTTCTTTCTAAAATACCTTCAGTTTCATCGGCTGTTTCTTCAGTTTCTACTTCTACTTCACGAACAACTTCTTTGGTTTCCGTTTTGGTCTCTCTACAAGAAGTGGTCGAGAACCCTACTAATGCCAATGCGGCTACAATAATTACTTTTTTCATAATTGGTTTGTGTTAAATTATTAAACAAATCTATGTATTTTAACAGTTGGCATATTGTAAAGTTTTATTAAAATTTGAAATGAAGGTCTTTAAAATAAGTAGTTTTAAAAGAAAAAATGAACTTTAAAAACTTATATCAATTCCTTCGGAAACTACAGAAAAACAACAATAAGGAATGGATGGACGAACATCGGGGCGAATATCATACCGTACGCGATGCATATATTGATTGGTTAAACCAAATGAATATAAAATTAGCATCAATAGACCCGGATTACACACCTACCAATGGAAAAAAGGCTATAAATCGAATAAACAATAACCTAATGTTTCATCCAAACAAGCCTGTTTATAAAGACCATTTTGGTGCCGGATTAGATCAAGAAAGCAAACAGGGCGACTTTTATATACATCTAGGGGTTAACGAATCGTTTATTGGCGGGGGCTATTGGCACCCTTCTTCAAAAATTTTGAAAAGCATTCGTGCAGCGATAGATTATAATGGAGAGGATTTAAAAAAAATATTGAATAAAAAGAGCTTTAAAAGCATGTTTGGCGAAATGATAGTTGATGATCCTCTTAAAACATCACCTAAAGGCTACTCACAAGACCATAAGCATATTGATTTGCTAAGAAGAAAATCGTTTGCAGTTTCGTGCCCGCTTACCCAAAAGGAAGTGATGGCATCAAATTTTGAAGAAAAAGTCATTGCTATTTACAAAGAAATGTTGCCTTTTAGGCGGTATTTAAATCAGGCCGTTACGGTTTAATTTATTTATATATTCTAATGTAATATTTGTCGCCCCGGTATTGCTGTTCACAAAATGTCCCGCAATCATCCCAGTTTTTTCCCTGAAACTTGAATTAGTAACCAACTTGTTTAAAATTTCACTGCACTCTGCTGCTGAATCCACAGCGTAGAGTCCAGCTAATTGCTGTAATCGCTTGGCTTCCGGAAAATTTTCAAAATGACTTCCAATTACTATGGGAACTCCAAAAGTGGCAGGTTCTAAAATGTTGTGCAGTCCAGTTTTCCCCATAGCACCACCCACATAGGCAATGTCGGCATAGCTATAAATTTTAGTAAGCAATCCAATAGTGTCAATTATAAAGACGGAATAATCAGCTAAGTTTTTTCCTTCTTTTTCTGAATATAAAACAGATGCGTGTTTCAGCTTTTTTCTGAATTGTTCAATTTTCGAATTGTCAATATTATGAGGTGCAACGATAAATCTCACATTTTCTGAAGCTTCGTTCAAATAATTCAATAAAACGGCTTCGTCCTCTGGCCAAGTACTTCCGCAGACAATACAAAGTGAATTTCCTTTAAATGTTGAAATAAAATCTAATGAATTATCCTGTTCAATTTGGTGCGAAACCCGATCAAAACGCGTATCGCCGCTCACGGTTACATTAGTGATGTTAATATGCTTCAACAGTTCTTCTGAAGTTTTATCCTGCACAAAAATATGGTCAAAGCTTTTAAGAGCTTTTCGCATAAAGCTGCCGTGGCCTTTAAAAAACACTTGTCCTTCCCTAAATAACCCTGAAATTAATAACGTAGGAATGTTTCGTTTTTTTAATTCAGAAAGGTAATTGGGCCAAAATTCATATTTCACAAATAAAACAAGGGATGGATGAATAGCGTTGATGAATTTTTTGGCGTTTGAAACGGTATCTAGCGGAAGATACACCACAACATCTGCAACAGTGGCATTTTTCTTTACTTCATACCCCGATGGTGAAAAAAATGAAACTACTATTTTATGATCTGGAAATTCCTTCTTCACAGTTTCCATAATGGGAAGGCCTTGTTCAAACTCACCTAAAGATGCGCAGTGAAACCAAATAGTTTTATCTTCAGAAGTAATGTGTTGCGATAATTTTTCAAAAACCTGTGTTCTACCAGAGACAAATAGCTTCATTTTTTTACTGAAAAATTGTGCTATCCATAAAAAGAGGTAACTAATTCGGGTTAAAAAACTATATAAAATACGCATACGTGGAATTTACACTGCTAAAATACGGTATTATACTATTATTGTAAATTTATAGTTATATCTATTGAAGTTTCAGTAATAAAAACTTCATTTTTTTTGAAAATAGTATAATAAACAATGGCAGTCTGTGTCTAATTTCCCCGTGATTTTCAAAATAAAATCGGTTTAACAAAAAATTAGTACGATTATGAATGGTTGGCACGGTTTTTTATATAATTTAGGTGATTAAAATAGAAGAAGAAAGATATGCGAATTATGAAAAAGAATTTAAAGGTATTGTTCCTTGCTGTATTTGTTGCCGTCGCATCGTGCAGTTTTACTACCAAAGAGTTTAACGACACTGATAAAGATAAAGTACTTATAGACCTTATAACCTATGTATTGCAAAAGGGTCACTATAGTCCGGCAGATATTAATGATGAGTTTTCTACCGAGGTTTATAATGATTTTATCAAAGGCTTAGATCCATTAAAACGGTATTTCCTTGCTTCAGATATAGAAGAGTTCAGTAAATATAAAACTGAGATCGATGACCAAATAAAAAGTAAAGACCTTACATTTTTCAATTTGGTGTACAACCGTTTGCAAGAACGGATGGAAGATGTGAAAAAAATCTATCCTGAAGTATTAAACACTCCTTTTGATTATACACAAGATGAGTCGATTAATGTCGATTATGACAAAATTGATTACGTGTCTTCAAAAAAAGAATTAAAAGAGCGTTGGCGGCAGCAACTTAAATTTTCTACTATTTCCAGTTATTATGATAATGTAGAGGCGAATAAGAGGAAATTAGAAAATAAGGATAAAAATCCTTCAGAAGCTTCTGAAAAAGAAAATAAAAAACAAACCAGTTCTACCCCAAAAACAGATGAGGAATTAGAAGCTGAGGCACGAGAAACATCAAGAACATCACTTGATGAATATTTTGATTTTACAAACGACTTAGAACGAAAAGACTATTTCGCCATCTTTTTAACTACGATTGTTGAAGAGTTTGATCCGCATACCAACTATTTTGCCCCACCAGACAAAGACCGTTTTGATCTAAGAATGAGCGGTCGTTTAGAAGGAATTGGAGCACGTCTTCAAAAGAAAAACGATTATATAAAAGTAATCGAAGTTATAAGTGGTGGTCCCGTTTGGCGAGGTGACCATTTAGAGGTAGGTGATCTTATTACAAAGGTAAAACAAGAAGATGAAGATGAAGCGGTAAGCATTGTAGGAATGCGTGTTGATGATGCTGTAAAGCTTATCAAAGGCCCTAAAGGCACTAAGGTGACCCTAACAGTTAAACGTGTAGACGGTGCTATTGAAGAAGAAACCATAACTCGTGATGTTGTTGAGTTGGAAGAAACGTACGCTAAATCTTCTATCATTGAAAAAGAAAATAATACGTATGGACTGATTAACCTTCCGCAGTTCTATTTTAACATGGAAGATTATAAAGAACGTAATGCAGCCAGCGATGTGAAAAAAGAAATTGAGCGTCTTAAAAAAGAAGGCATGGAAGGATTAGTTTTAGACCTTCGTGGTAATGGTGGTGGTTCTTTACGAACTGCAGTTGATATTGCTGGTCTTTTTATCGAAGAAGGGCCTGTTGTTCAGGTAGCTTCTAACGGAAAAAAAGAAGTACTGGAAGATGAAGACGATGCAATCGTATGGGATGGTCCCTTAGTAATTTTAGTTAACGAGCTTTCAGCTTCAGCTTCTGAAATATTAGCAGCAGCTATGCAAGATTATGAGCGCGCTATTATTTTAGGTAGCAAACAAACTTACGGAAAAGGTACTGTTCAAAATGTATTGGATTTAAACCAATGGATTAGAAAAAGCGACATGGGGGATATGGGTGCTTTAAAAATAACTACTCAAAAGTTCTATAGAGTCAATGGTGGTTCTACACAATTAGAAGGAGTGAAAAGCGATGTGGTTATGCCAGATCAATACAGTTATTTTGATGTAGGTGAACGCGATTACGATAATCCGTTGCCATATGATAAAATAGACTCAGCAGACTATAAAAAATGGGATGGTTACATTGACTATGAAGAAACCATTAGCAAGAGCAAATCCCGTATGGAAAAGAATGCACAACTTCAGTTAATCGATGAAGATGCAAAGTGGATAAAAGCACGTCGTGATGAGTCTGTGGTACCACTAAACTTTGACAAATACGTAGCCGATATAGAGAAGCGAAAAGAAGAAACAAAAAAGTTTGAAGAGATAGATAAGTATGATAATAAGTTAGATTACAAATCGCTCCCTTACGAAATTGAAATGATGAAGCAAGACACCACACTACGTGAAAAACGTAAAAGATGGCATAAAAACTTAGCTAAAGATATTTATGTTGAAGAAGCAATTAACGTCTTGAAAGATTTAAAAATAAACAATATTAAAGCCGGTAAAATGGCAGATATTAAAAATTAAGCTACGTTATAAGTGTTGTAAGTAAAATGGAAAGCTTGAACCTTTTTGTTACATTTACAACGTGAAAACGTCCACTTCATTAACACAATTAGCGCTCCAAAAGTTTAAGAAGAACTTTTGGGGCGTTTTTAGTTTTTCATTTTTAGTAGTTTGTGCTTTCATTGCAATTTTTGCATATGCAATAGCGCCGGATAATTCGCAAGATGCAAACCAGATGCATCTTTCTGTTCATTCAAAAGAGCCTGGCTTTGCTGTGCAGATATTGACAGTTCCTACTGAAGTAAAAGAGCAAAACCCAATTTCAGTGTTCTTTTTTGGTAAAAAGAATGCTGATAGCGAAATGCCAATATCAAATTACAAGGTAAAAGATACTACCCTACAAGCTACATTATATACAGGGGATGAGACTGAAGGCTTACAGAAAGAATATCCCTTAAAACTGTTTCCCAATGCTAAAACAGTTCAAGAAATCCCGCAAAAGTATATTTCAGAAAAAAAATTCTTGTTAGGGACCGATAAATATGGCCGTGACCTTTTAAGCAGAATGCTAATTGGTATCCGCATATCATTGGGTATCGGTTTTGTAGCGGTTTTTATTTCTTTAGTGATAGGAGTTAGTTTAGGTGCAATAGCCGGTTATTTTGGCGGAAAAGTAGATGCAGCCATTATGTGGATTATCAATGTTACGTGGTCTATCCCTACTTTGCTTTTGGTAATTGCCATCACTTTAGCCTTAGGAAAAGGTTTTTGGCAGGTTTTTATTGCAGTAGGGCTTACTATGTGGGTAGAGGTGGCAAGAGTGGTACGAGGACAGGTTATGGGCGTAAAGCAAATGCAATATGTTACAGCGGCCAGAGCTTTAGGGTTTAAAGATTTTAGGATTATTACAAAGCATATCCTGCCCAATGCGATGGCACCGGTAATTATTATATCGGCGGCAAATTTTGCGGCGGCTATTTTAATTGAAAGCGGGTTGAGCTTTTTAGGAATAGGTGCCCAACCTCCAATGCCCAGTTGGGGTGGTATTATAAAGGATCACTACGCTTATATTGTTTTAGGAAAACCTTGGTTGGCCATTATTCCCGGCTTGGCCATTATGAGTTTAGTGACTGCCTTTATGTTGATTGGCAATGCTTTACGCGATGCGCTCGATGTAAAAGCGTAAAATAAACGAGGTTATTTACTCTATTCGTTTATAATTTTCAGAATAGTACTTATTGCCTCGTTTATCAAGTGCTATTTGGCTAAAGGTGTTTTTGTTCAGTTCCAGTTGAAAACTAAAAACTTGTGTGGTGTCTATTATTTTCATCATTTGAAAAGATCCATATTCCAAACGTTCTTCCAGAGTGCCGTCTTTTACAATATAATTACCATAGCCAAACCATTCTACTGAATCTTTTGGGTTATAACGTGTCCACATAACCTTACTGTCTGTGTACATTTTAACTTGACGGTTGTTTTTATAATTCTCAATGGTATCGACCACCATATTGTTTTTGTACATATATTGGTCTTGAAGCTCCCACACACCTTTAAGGGTGTTTTTTTCTTGTGGATTGCTTGTTGAAGCGCTAATTAATATGGTAGCAAGTACCAAACTGGCGATGATAGAAGTTATTTTTTTCATGGGGATAGGGTTTTGTATAATGAAAAATAGATTACAGTAAGATACAAAAAATCAGCGTATTAGTGAATATGATTTACGCATTGCGTTCACCTAAAAATAGAAAAGCCACCACAGGTGTGATGACTTTTCGCCCCAAATTTGATCGACCCACCTTAGGTTGGTCAACCTACTTATGTAGAACAAATTTACTAAAATTTCTAACTTTCACCCTATAACTGTTCCTTTTTCTGAAAAAAATAAGGGTTACTACGTAGGATATAACTCTCTAATAGAGAAAATGTTACAACCTTTTCTTTTGCTGTAAACAAAAGTAGGCCGAAGTCATTTAGTTTTTTTTAAAACTGTAATTACTTATAAAACAGTTAAAAAAAAGTGAATTCAGTTTTCAGCATATTTAAACATGGTATCTTTAATTTTCTTATTGCGCCTATGGTACTACGTTGGATTATTTTTATTTCAATATATATTTTAGTTGATGTGTATGCTTTTCAAGCAGTTAAAACCCTTACCCGTAACTATTGGGTATATGGCCTTTGGTTGCTTATCTCATTGCTAATTTTAGGGGCTTTAATATACCAACTTGGCATTGTAGGTTCCGAAAGGACAATAGGCATAGATAAAATGTATGTTTTTGGCTTTTTCTTAGCCGTTTTTGTTCCAAAACTGTTATTGATTATCATAATGTTTGGCGAAGATATTATTCGCTTGTTTGTAGGTCTCTTTGCAAAAATTGGTGGAGGAAACGAATCATTTTACCTTCCATCTAGAAGAAAATTTGTTAGTACGTTGGCGTTAGGTCTTGCGGCAATACCTTTTGCTTCCCTGCTGTATGGAATGTACAAAGGAAAATATAATTATAAGGTGCTAAAATACGCATTGGAGTTTGACGACCTACCCGATGCTTTTCACGGCTATACCATCACCCAACTAAGCGATATTCACAGTGGTAGTTTTGATGATGAAAAAAAGGTTGCTTATGCTGTTAATTTAGCCAATGAGCAAGAAAGCGATGTAATCTTGTTTACAGGCGATTTAGTGAATAATATTTCAGAAGAAATGGATCGATGGAAGTCAATTTTTTCTACTTTAAAAGCAAAAGACGGAGTGTTCTCAGTACTTGGTAATCACGATTATGGTGATTATGTAAACTGGGAAACCGAAACTGCTAAAAAAGAAAACCTTTCTCAGTTGAAAGCCATCCAAAAAGAAATGGGTTGGGATTTGTTGTTGAATGAAAACCGAACCTTATCTCGAAACGGAGAACAAATAAAGTTAATAGGTGTCGAAAACTGGGGAGAAGGTGGATTTAAAAAAGCAGGAGATCTCAATAAAGCTTCTGAAGGAATTAGGAAAGAAGACTTTAAAATACTCATGAGTCATGATCCATCACATTGGAAATCTCAAGTAAAACAAGATGATAGAAACTACCAACTTACTTTGAGTGGCCACACACATGGCATGCAGTTTGGTATTGAAATACCCGGATGGATTAAATGGAGCCCAGTTAAATATCGTTATGAAAACTGGGCGGGTATTTATGAAGAGTTTGGAAGATATATAAATGTAAACCGCGGTTTTGGGTTTTTAGGCTACCCTGGAAGAGTTGGAATGTGGCCTGAAATAACTGTAATTCAACTTAAAAAGCGCGGTAAAGAAGCATAATCAAAGGGAAATACTATATTTGTAATAGACGTATTCAAGAAACACGATAAGAAATGTCAAAATTTGGAGAATTAATCGAATCGAAGCTACCTGTCCTATTAGCATTTTTTGCAGATTGGGACGATGCTTGTAAAGAAATGCACCCAACCTTACGGGATGCAGCTGCTGCGCTTGGTGATAAAGCCAAAGTAATCAAAATCGATATTGATAAAAACCAAGAATTAGCCGAAGCACTTCGCGTTAAAGGGTTGCCTACACTCATGATTTACAAAAATGGCGAAATGAAATGGCGCCAAAGTGGAGAGCAAGATGCCAATACACTTATTGGGCTGGTAAAGGAGTATATATAACTCAAAGCCTCTTTTTAAAATTAATCCAAAGTACCTGCAATGGGTTCAGCAGATATCTTTTTTGAATGTTAAATAAAAGTTAAAACAAGCTTTTAAAGTAGGGTTTCCTTAGTTAAATTTGTTTTGTAGTTGTATTAAAATACTTGAAATGTTAAATAATTGAGTATATTTAATAAGATTAACGTCTAATATTATGAACTATGGAAAGGAGAAAATTCATAAAAAGATCAGGTCAGGCTTTACTGGCCGCTTCTACAATTTCAATTACCGGAGCAATTATATCTTCTTGCTCAACTGATGACTCTGATAGTTTTAACGATGGTTATTATGGCGATGGTTACTATGATGATGGATATTATGGTGATGGATACTACGACGACGGCTATTACGATGATGGCTATTATGATGACGGCTACTATGATGATGGTTATTACGATGACGACGATGACGACGATGATGATTAGTAGTTATTCTACCAACCCTAAAATCCTTTTCTTTTTTTCCTGAAGTAGTGTAGATGCTATCAATCAGAGTAAATTATAATGTGTGTTTTTTGCCTTTTTAAAAGGACATTTTAAAAAAAGAAGTGTCCTTTTAAATTTTAAGAGTCTGTTATTTTGAAAACAATTTTATTTCTACACGATACATCATTGTCCACTCCTCGTGGCGCAGAGCTTACTATTAAACAATTAATAGCTTTAGGCGAGCAAAAAGGATATACTATTATTCACGATTCTTTAAAAAATTTTGATAAGACAAAAGGTAGTATTACCAAAGCAAATTTTGTAGTTGTAAATAGCACTTCTCGTTGCGAGTATGAATTGAAATTAATAAAACATTTAATCAAGCAGTCTATGCGCTATTGCAAGGTAGAGTATGATTACAACTTTTGTATCCGTAGAAACATACTTTGTAAAGTAGATCCAAAAATTAGAAGTTGTTGCAATCCAGATAAATTTCACTTGTTTCGGAGGTTGTTTTCAAACGCTGCATTTAATGTATTTCAATCTCCTAAACACTATCAATCACATTACGAGTTTTATGGAGAAGCTGTAGCGAACAAATTAATTATGCCCCCAACCGTTGATGTTGATAACTTGCATCTTTCTGAAATAAAAGATAAAAATACAATGCCCTTTTTTGGCGATCTAAACTACCTAAAAGGCGGTCATGAGTTTGTGACTTTTGCTGAAAAAAACCCTGATATAAAATGTAAAGTCTATGGGAATAACCGATTGCGAAGAAACATCCCTGAAAATATTAAATTTAAAGAACCAATTTCAAACACAGAAGTTCTAAAGGTGTTAGGGAAAACCAAACGTCTTATATGTAAGCCCGTATGGCTGGAGCCCTCTGGACGATTAGCAGCAGAGGCTTTTCTTTCTGGTTGTGAAATTATAGGAAATGACAGAATTGGCACTTTTTCTTTTAATTTTTACCCTAATAATAAAAAACAAGCCATACAAGAAATTAAACAAGCCCCTGAAAATTTCTGGAATACAATTTCAGAAGCCCTTCAATCTTCAACAGATAAAGTACAGAAATCATTAGGGAGAGTGCTGGTTTATAAAAGTTATGGAGGCTTAGGTGATATTTTCTTTGCTATCCCATCTATTTATAAATTAGCAGAAGTTTCAGAAACAATACACTTTGCCGTTGCACCACGTTTGGTAGATTTTTTTACCAAACATTTAAAAAGAGTAAAAGTGGTTAACGAGAAAGAAGTAAAAGAAAAAGAGAATGAATACGATAATATATATGAATTAGGAAATTACCCTGCTTTCCGTGGATATGATTTACCACATGCTTTAAAATACCCTACACATAAAAAAGTGAATCAGCATGCCATACAACATTACATAGATACTGTATCAAAATTACATATAGGCATTGATAACCGATTAAAGGTTTATCCATATTTTAAAAGAAAAGAAGAAGTTAAAAAGCCTTATTTTGTGGTACATCATGGAGCTGGTTTTTTACTTAAAATTTGGCCAACAGATAAATATGCTAGGTTAATAGAGCGTCTTCACGAAATATACCCAAATCTGGATTGTAAAATTATAAAAGGACCTGACGATCCAGATATTGAAAAATACTTTAGTAAAGAAATGCCCCATGTAAAAATGGTCACTGGAGGTATGATAGAAGTAGGTGATGCTATAGCAGGCGCCTTGTTTCATATAGGAAACGATGCAGGCATAACTCACGTTGCAGGCGCTTTTAATGTACCGTCTGTAGGTATTTATGGCCCAACTGGCCCAGGAAGTTGGGGTAGTTTTGCAGAACATAACGAGTTAATTTGGGGAAAGAAAGGGGTTTGCGATGTTCGTTGTAATTACGATGTTATTTTAAATTGCGATCATAAAATTTGCCTTAATTCGGTTACAGTCAATCGTGTTTTAGAAGCGGTTTATAAAGTGCTTCAAAAAGCATATCCTGAAAAAATATCTTCCTTAAAAGTGAACCCCGAAGTTCAAATTGAATTTAGTGAATCAGATTGTTTACTGAAACTTAGAGAGCAAGAACTCTTAATGGAATATCACAGTGACGTTATGAAACAACAGGTGGAAAACATTCTTTCTGGCAAAAAGCAGCAAGTTCCTGAAAATGATACCGACTTTCAACAAGTCGTTGAGGTGCTTACTCAAAAACATATCCTTTTTAATGTTCCCCAACTAGAATAAATTATATTTAATGAAAGTAATTTTATAGGTAATTGAAGTAAGCTGTTTTTAGTATCTTTCAGCTTCAAAAAATAGATATGATTTCAGAAATAATAGAATCACGAAGAGCCGTCTTTCCTGTTCAATATAACAACCAGCCCATTTCTAAAGATGAAATAAAAGAAATTCTTGAAGCCGCCAATTGGGCACCTACTCACAGAAAAACGGAGCCTTGGCGCTTTAAAGTATTCCATTCTGAAACTGCTAGAAAGAGATTAGCAGATTTTTTAAGCAAGACATACGAAGAAACAACTGAGAATGTTTCAGAATTCAAACAAAAAAAGATTACTGAAAAACCGATGCAATCTGCTTGTGTTATTGCTATTTGTATGCAGCGTGACCCAAACGAGTTAGTTCCCGAGTGGGAAGAGGTTGCAGCTACAGCCATGGCTGTCCAAAATATGTGGCTAACTGCATACGACCATAAAATAGGGGCCTATTGGAGTTCACCTGCGCTAAAAGACCATCTTCATAACTTAGTGGATTTTAATGAAGGCGAACGGTGTTTGGGCTTTTTCTACATGGGAAAGTACGATGAGAACCTACCCCAAGGCCAACGCAAAACTTCCATAGACGAAAAAACTACTTGGGTTTAATAGAAGAGTTTCTACTTTAATTTTTTTTGAAATAGCCTAAAAAAGGCTAACCATTGAAATTTATAACTAAAAAATTAGTTTAAACTAAATATTTAGTTTATATTTGAGTCCATAATAATAAAACCATGAAACAACTTACAAAAGCAGAAGAAGATATTATGCACATTCTCTGGGAACTTGGAGAAGGTAATGTGGCAGCAATCATTGATGAATTACCAGAGCCAAAACCAGCGTATAATACTGTCTCAACTATTGTACGGATTCTGGAAAGTAAAGAATTTGTGGATTATAGAAAAGAAGGTCGCGGGCATATTTATTTCCCAAAAGTGAAAAAGAACGAGTACAGTAACCAGTCGATCAATAAATTGGTAGATGGTTATTTTCAAGGTTCGTTTAAGAGTATGGTATCCTTTTTTATGAAGAAGAACGACATCAGTATCAATGAACTGGAAACGATAATGAACGAGATTAATAAAGAAGAAAAGTCATGATACATTATATAGTACAAACTATCGCTTTTCAACTACTTTTTTTGGTAGTCTACGATCTATTTCTGAAAAAAGAAACCTTTTTCACATGGAATAGAATTTACCTTTTGGCAACCCCAATTATAAGCTTTTTGCTTCCTTTATTTAAAATTGAAGCGTTTAGAAACGCAATTCCAGAGCAGTATTTAATACAACTTCCGGCGGTGATTATTGGAGGAGAATCAAGTCAAAATGCTATAGAGTTAGATGCCGTTACTATTTCAGAGACAGGTGCATCTTTTTTAACTATTTCAGAAATAGTACAAATTATCTGGTTGCTAGGAATGTTGGTGGCATTAACTCTTTTCAGTTTAAAAGTGATCAAGTTTTATAAGTTGAAACAATCGGGTATTACAAACGAATTTGAGAACTTGAAAATCATCCAACTACCAAACAGCAAAGCAGCTTTTTCTTTTTTCAATACCATTTTTTTGGGAAGTGATCTTTCAGAAAAGCAAACCGAAAATATTTTACTGCACGAGAAAGTACACGCAAAACAAAAACATACAGCCGATTTACTATTTTTTGAAGCCTTACGCATCATTTGTTGGTTTAACCCATTGGTGTATGTATTTCAGAAAAAAATAACCGAACTGCAAGAATTTATAGCTGATAGCAGTGTAGCGAAACAGCAATCCAGAAAAGCATATTATCAAAACTTATTATCGCAGGTGTTTCAAACATCAGATATTTCATTTACAAATACATTTTTCAATCAATCATTAATCAAAAAACGAATCGTTATGTTACAAAAATCAAAATCAAAGAAAATTTTTCAACTAAAGTATTTATTACTTATTCCCGTAGTTTGCGCCATGTTGTTTTATACATCGTGTACCAATGAAGCGGACGAAGTAAAAGAGGAAGCAAATTTAGTTTCAAACACTGGCGATAGTGAGGTGATGACCAAAATCAATGAACTTTCTGAAGCTATTATGAAAAAAGGAAACTTGACTCCTGAAGAAGAAAAAGCGTTGCAGTTTTTGGCCACAAAAGCAGAACCTGGAGATAAAGTATATACTTCTGTTCAAGAATATCTTGACGAAACCGAGGGCGACACAGATGTCCCATTTGCAGCAATAGATAAAGTACCAACCTTCCCAGGCTGCGAAGGAATGAGCAACGAAGAAGCTAAAAAATGTATGTCTAAGAAAATCATGCAATTAGTAGGAGAAAATTTTAACAGTAAAATAGGTGACAATGCTGGTTTGACCGGAAAACAGCGCATTTTTGTTCAGTTTAAAATTGACAAACAAGGTAATGTTGCCAATGTAAAAGCTCGTGCGCCACATCCTGATTTAGAAGCAGAAGCGCTTCGTGTGGTAAATAAAATTCCGCAAATGCAACCAGGAGAGCACAGAGGAAAAAAAGTAGGTGTGCTGTATTCATTGCCAATTATTTTTGAAATTAATTAGAATAAGCCTACTTATAAAACTTCTAGCCCGAAACAGATCTGTTTCGGGTTTTTTATTGAAGAACTTCATTTTTCAAAGGATTAAGTTTCAGTAAATTTGTACTTTTCAAGCTGTATTAATTCTGAAATGAAATACATATTCCTTTTTATTATTTTTCTACTGGCAACTTCCTGCCAGTTTTTTGAAACCGAGAAAATTTCTTCGGAAACATTTTATGATGAAGAAATAAAAATGATAGATTGGAAAGAAGTAGATCAATATCCTGTTTTTAAGTCGTGTGAATCTTTTTCAGAAAAAAAAGCACAAAAAAACTGTTTTGAAAGCACCTTGGCAACCTACCTTTTTGAAGCTGTTAGCAATAATAAGGATATGTCTATAAAGGACTTGAATGATACGGTATATGTTAAGTTTTCAGTTTCAGAAAAAGGACAGCTATCTGTAAAAAGCATTGAGATGGATAGCCTTACTAAAGCTGAACTGCCACGCCTCGAAGAAACACTAAGAAAAAAAATAGATTCAATTGCCCTTACGGCTCCAGCTTACAAAAGGGGCATTCCTGTTAAGACCAAGTTTACTCTCCCTATTGTTTTGCAAACAGATGATACTATAAATTAAACTTGTAACCCAAGCTAAAATCTACCGGAAACTCATCATTGCTTTCTCGTCCAATAGCTACAATATCATTGTACGACAGCGTAATATAACCATTGCCCAATGCAATATCGGCGCCTAAACCAAAGGCTCCGGGTGTTTGTAGATCTCCACCAGAACCAGTAATACGATCTTCATTTCCGTTATCGTTAATAAATACAATATCGCGTGATGCATACGAATAGGCAACAACCTTAGTATTTATAAAAACGTCTATAGCGTTGCTTTTTATGAACTTAAAGCGGTAATTTAAAGAAAACTCAGAGTTTGAAAACTCATAATCGCTGTTTTCTAAAGATTGCTTAAACCTAAAGACCAAAGCGTGCCTTTTAAGTTTTACTTCGTCTAAAATTTCAAAATCAATCCCGAAGGTCGGTAAGATAGTATTGTCAGGGTTTATATAGTACACATTATTGGATGCTCCAACAAAGGCACCTAAGCGGGTTTTAAGTTTAATGGACTTTTTTTCAGAAGTAAAAGTTGGGTCCACTTTTTTGTTATACTTCACTACAAAATCGCGTAAGCTTGGTAATGTTAGTTTTACTTCGTCAACTGCAAGGGAAGCATCTGCTGTTTGACTTTGCAGCACTTCTTTATACTCTTCTTGATAATCGCCGTTAACTTCGGTGTTTTTTAATTCGGTTATGGTGTTTCCTTTTTCTAAGAAGTAGCGGTATTCATTATCAATACTGTTCCATAATAGCGTGAGTGACCCATCAACTTCTTTCTGTAAGGTATAGGTTTTACCATTTACGGTATATTGTTGCTGGCCAATACTTGTAATACTAACAAGTAAGATAAATAAGAAAAGCAGACGTTTCATAGGGACAAGTTTTATAATGCTAAAGTTAACTAAAAGTAATCAATTTGCGGTTATGCTTTAAAACGGCGTCCTTTCCAGTGATAGCTCCCTAATAAGCTCATAATAAACACAGTTACTGTTATAAATGGGTATACTAGGCCACTGACTATAACCTGCAAAACGGATGATAAAGACACTGTTTTATTTCTAAAAAGAGTGTTTGTTGAGAAAATGATAAAGCCATCTACCAGTAACTTTATGAAAAGCACAAAAAGATAGAAGTATAGAAATTGTGTGTTATAAAAAGCATATAACCATGAAAAGGCTATCCAAAAATTAACTATAAAAACAATGGCTCCAATTACTTTTGGAAGCCAATTTTCCTGTTTTGTTGTTTTTGAAGCCCAACGCACCCGTTGATTAATTATTTGCGTCCAATTTTTTTGTGGCTGGGTTGTTACAACCGCATCACTGGTTTTTAAAAATTGCACCGGTTTTGAAGAGTGCTCTTTTACTTTTTCCAATAAAAAGATGTCATCACCACTTGCAATGTGATTATTTCCTGTAAAGCCTTCTATTTGCTTAAAAACGGATTTCTTGTACCCTACGTTGGCACCATTACATAAAATTTCCCGCCGATGCCCAAATCCACCCATAGTTACTGCTTGTAAGCTCAATCCGTCAAACTGTTGGAAAGCATGTATTAAACTACCATTGCTCTTGTAAACTACCGGGCCGCAAATCATATTTGGATTATCTCTTTGAATCACAACATCAAATGATTGCAACCATTTTTTAGGTACTGCACAATCGGCATCGGTTGTAAGAATCCATTCGTGCTTTGCTTCAGAAATAGCCGTAGTGATTGCATCTTTTTTAGGGGAATCTGAAAACCGATTGTTTCGAACTATCTTAAAAGGGAATACACAGGTTTCTAATGTTTTTGATACTGTCAATACCGAGTTATCTTCCGATTCATCATCTACAAAAATGACTTCAAACAATTCAGTAGGATAGTTCAGTTGTTTTAATGAAGTTAGTAAGTTGGGTATTTTTTCAGCTTCATTTCTAAAAGGAACAACAATTGTAAATGCAGTTTTGGGTTGTACAGTATGCAAAACAGTTGGTTTTAACCGTATCATTCCTATCCAAATAAATAATAAAAGGATTAAATAGACCATAAGCAAAATAAAGCCCAATGTCATCATACGTTGCGTGTTTTATAACGTGCCACAAAAAAACTTCCCACGAGTGCTGGAAGAATAAAATTAAGCAACCACATAGTAAAAACGGTGCAAAGCACGGTCACTTCGTTTATTCCTACTAGTGAAAAAAGCCATACAGCTACGCCGCCTCGAATTACGATATCAAAAATAAAAAAGGAAGGTACAATAGAAACTAAGAGGTACATAGCGAATATAAGGGGAACAGCTTTTACTATTGAAATATCAGCATCAAAAAACAATAAGATTACAAAAAATAAAAGACTAAACACGATGTATCTTAAAAAGGAATATAGCAGCAACTTTAATTTTAAAGAATAGGGTAGTTTCTTGATGTATTGAAATAGGTTTACAACTGAGAGCCCTTTTATAATAAGCTGTTTTTTTCTGAAGAAATACGTAGCAATAATTACAATTAATAAAACCGAAATTGAAATAATTAAATTGGTGCCTGAAAATGGTAAAGAGTAGTTGAACGCCAAAATAAATAGCCCAAAACAACCCAGAAAACAGGTAATCACCATTTGGGCACTATTATTTAAAAAGTTAAGCAAAAGTATTTCCTTTCTTTTTTCTGATGGATAAAAAAACGCTTTGGCGCCATAATCACCAATTCGGTTGGGTGTTGGTAAGGATACGGTTAAAGCCATTAAGCTCTGTTTGGTAGCTTCAAAAAAAGAAATAGGTTTAATTTTTGAAACTGCCGTTTGCCATTTAGCAATTTCGAAAACCCAATTAACTCCTGCCAATAGGGTAAACAACAGAACATAGGTGACATTTTTTGATTGAATTTCAGAAATAAATGTTTGCCATTGCAGTGTTTCGCCAGAAGTAAGTTTGTAATAGATATAGGCGAATGTAACCCCTAATAGTAAAACCTTTAGGGCGGTCAACCAATATTGTTTAGATTTGTGCAATACGGTTCGCATAAACAACGAAGTTACAGAAAGTTTTCAAATATGAGTTCAGAAAAGATAATCTTGGGTATAGATCCCGGAACGACCATTATGGGATTCGGACTCATAAAAGTAGTGGGAAAAAAGATGCAATTTATGCAACTGAACGAATTGCAACTTAAAAAATATAAAGATCACTATGTGAAACTAAAGCTTATTTTTGAGCGTACCATTGAATTGATCGATACGTTTCACCCAGATGAAATAGCCATCGAGGCGCCTTTCTTCGGAAAAAATGTACAGTCCATGCTTAAATTAGGAAGAGCGCAGGGTGTGGCAATGGCAGCCGGACTTTCAAGAGAAGTACCTATTACCGAATATTCTCCTAAAAAAATAAAAATGGCAATCACCGGTAACGGAAATGCCAGTAAAGAACAGGTCGCCAAAATGCTACAAAGCACACTTGGATTAAAAGAATTACCTAAAAATCTAGATAGCACTGATGGACTGGCAGCAGCCGTTTGTCATTTCTATAACGAAGGTCGTATTAAAACGGGTAAAAGCTACACAGGTTGGTCTGCATTTGTAAAGCAAAATGAAGATAGAGTGGGCGGTAAATAAACCACCCACCTCTATACTACTTTATCATATCAAACCCACAGTACGGTACTAATACCTCAGGGATTTTAATTCCTTCAGGGGTTTGGTAGTTTTCTAAAATTCCTGCTAATACACGAGGTAATGCCAAAGCACTTCCGTTTAAGGTGTGAGCAAGATTGTTTTTACCATTTTCATCTTTAAAACGAAGCTTCAATCGGTTGGCTTGAAAGGTTTCAAAGTTAGATACAGAAGAAATTTCCAGCCAACGGTCTTGTGCGGTTGAAAAGACTTCAAAATCATATGTCAAAGCTGCGGTAAACCCTAAGTCTCCACCACAAAGGCGTAAAATTCGATAGGGCAACTTAAGCTCGCGTAATATGTCTTTTACGTGTTCAACCATCCCATCTAACGCCTTATAGCTATTATCAGGATGTTCTACGCGTACAATTTCAACTTTGTCAAATTGGTGCAGTCTGTTTAAACCACGAACGTGTGCTCCATAACTTCCCGCTTCCCTTCTAAAGCAAGGTGTGTAACCTGTACATTGAATAGGTAACTGATCTTGCTTCAATAAATCGCCACGGAACATATTGGTCACTGGAACTTCAGATGTGGGAATCATATACAAATCGTCATTTGTGATATGATACATTTGCCCTTCTTTATCGGGTAATTGACCTGTGCCCCGAGCAGAATCTTCATTTACCATTAACGGAACTTGATACTCCGTATAGCCCGCTTCAATATTTTTATCTAGAAAGTATGTGATTAACGCACGTTGTAAACGGGCACCTTTTCCTTTGTAAATAGGAAATCCAGCCCCAGTTACTTTTACGCCCAATTCAAAATCGATTAGGTCGTATTTTTTAGCCAATTCCCAGTGCGGTAATGAACCTTCCTCAAGCGTTGGGATGTCTAGTTCTCTAAAAATTTCTTCATTATCCTCTTCGTCATTTCCTGCTGGTACACTTTCGTGCGGCACGTTAGGTATACCATACAATAAGTCTTGCAGCTTTTCTTCAGCAGTATTTAATTGTTCTTGAAGCGTTTTAGAATCTTGTTTTAATTGGGTTGTTTTTTCTTTTAGCAAGTTTGCTTTTTGGGTTTCCCCACTTTTAAAAAGTATCCCAATTTCTTTAGAAAATTTATTGGACTGTGATAACACTTCATCCAGTTTAGTCTGGGTGTTTCTACGAGTTTCATCTGCAGCAATAATCGCTTCCAGATCGTTAGTGGTATCAATGCCTCTTTTGGCAAGTGCTTTGATAAATTGATCCTTGTTTTCACGGATTTCGTGTACTTGTAACATAGTCCTAAAATTTTAAGAGAGCAAAGTTAGGGAAATGGAAGTTTTATTGTTGGTTTTTTTACCGGTTTTTACTCGTAAAGAAATATAGGGCTATTTATTTACTATATATTTTTCTATGCCTTATCAAAATAAAATTACCACAAAAACATAGGGCCATTGTAGTAAACTTTAATTGAAAAAAAAGTATATGTTATAGAGAATATGGTTCCGAAGATTAAAAAGAACCACCTGAATTTAACTAGCTTTAAAAAATTATTTAAATAATAATTGTCTAATAATTCAATGAGTATTCCAATAGAGTAAAAGACATTAGCAATTATTCCATAGATTATAATACATATGACATCATTAAAACGCAAGACATCAGGATTTTCATTAAAAATCTGCCATATGCCAAAAATAAGGACAGTTAAATTAAACCAAATTCGCTTTTTTTCCCACCATTCTAAAGAATTTGAGATTAATTGATGATTCATAGATTATTTTTTTGTTCTTGCAAATCCTTCTGAAGAAGATAGTATCCAATCATGGTGTTTAAAGTGATGCCATGGTTCTGCAGCTAAATCAACATTTTTGTCAATCAATCTATGGTAAGTCCCGGTGTTCACTTTAATTTGAACATCCATATACACCTCAACATTTCGGCCTTTTTTGGCTTCAGTCTCTTCGATACGTTGTGCCAATTGCCATAACATATCGGGTTTCGATTTTACTGAGCGTTGCTGTTTTTTAGATAGCAATTGATTATAGTTATAACGTCTTCTTTCAGTAGAATCTTTATCTTTTACCCAAACACTTAACGACCCTGCTTTACTTCGTAACATCATGCGCCAACTTAAGCGATGGCCTTCTTCGGTCCAAAGTACATCGTCTTTAAAAAACCAATGTCTTAATGGTAATCCTATTTGGATTATAAAATAGACTGAGAATATAGTAATTAGCGTTGGCTTATAGTTTGGAACGATGACTTCGCCTTTGGTGTATAGTTTTTTCTTCGGAAGAAATCGTTTTTGTAACGTTTCCGCAGAAAAGAAAAAGAAGGCAAAAGCCATGGACATATACGGAAAAATACCTATTTGAAATATAAATGAATTAAAGAGGTGAAAAAATATAGAAACAATAAAAGCGGCCAATCGGGTACGCTTCCAAAGTAACAAAGGCACGATTAAAAGATCGAAAAATACACCTACATAGGCTATACAATAATGCACCCAATTTTCTTGAAGCAATCCGCCCACAAGCCAATAATCACTCTTACCTCGCATAAAAAGTGCAGGTACACTGGCATCTAGCCACCCAGGATACCATTTTGCAATAGAACCGTAGGTATACACAATCCAAACTTGTAAAATAACTGCTAATAGCACCCATCTTGGCATAGACGGTGATTTGAGCTTAGCATTTTGTTGCGCATCAATAGAAAACCACTTGTTGGCGGGTAAGAATACCATAAGCCAGCACAATAACATCATTAGGTAATAATGATTATTGTATGATGATTTTTGCATTAAATACACACACGTCCACATAAGTGCATAGCAAAACATACTAAACCGGTATTTATAGCCTAGCATTACCAATACGCCAAAAGTGCCCATTAATGCAAAATACCAATACATTAAATCGCCAGGCAATGGTTGTAAAAATTCAAAACCGATAAAGTTAAATGTAAAATCAGGCTCGACCAAAGTGCGCCTTACCCAACCTGTTGCAATAGCACCAAAACCTTCGATAGCGATTAATGCCCCAAAAACTACTCGCCATAGTATAAGCCCAGTGTTATCTATATGTTTAAATAGAAATTTATTCACGGGTTTTAATAAAGTTTCTGGCAAATAGTTCGTCTTGCTTAATGGCTTCTTTTAAGGTTTCAACACCGTCAAATGTTTCTTCATCACGAATGTGTGTAATGAACTCGATTTGCAATGGTTGGTTGTATAGGTTTTGGTCAAAATCTAAAAAATGTGTTTCAATGGTTTTCTGTGTGCCACCTACTGTTGGGTTAGTGCCAACGCTAGTAATTCCAAAAACTTGTTTACTGTTTATTCTTGCTTCAACCACATACACGCCATTTTTAGGAATTAGCTTATAATCTTCTGAAGGCTTTAGGTTTGCAGTTGGGTATTGTAAAGTTCTGCCAATGGCTTTTCCTTCTACAACCGTTCCCGAAATCATAAATTGATAACCTAAATATTCATTTGCAGTACTAATGTCTCCTGCCTGCAATGCTTTTCGTATTTTGGTTGAACTTACTGTTACTTCATCTAGCTCTTGGGCACTAATTTCTTCCACAGTAAAGCCGTAGGTGTTTCCAAATTCTTTTAGGTCGTTTATATTAGCAGTACGGTTTCGGCCAAAACGATGGTCATAACCAATAATCACTTTTTTTGCCTTGAGTTTGTTAACCAAAATATCTCGGACGTATTCTACCGCTGTTAAACGCGAAAATTGTCTAGTAAATGGATGGATTACCAGATGGTCTAAACCTGTTTTTTCGAGCAGTTCTTTTTTTTCTGAAAGCGTATTGATGAGCTTTATGTTAGAATCTTTTTGAAGCACCATCCTTGGGTGCGGAAAAAAAGTTAACAAGACAGAATCCAAATCGTCTTTTTCTGCGGCCTGAATCAACCGTTTTAAAATAGCTTTATGGCCTATGTGAACCCCATCAAAAGTACCGATGGTTATCACACAATGTCTGTCGTTATAATATTTTGAAGCTGAGTTGTATTCCTTCACCTTAATTTCCGTTAAAAGTGTTCATGGTATTGTTTATACCTGCCAAGCCAAAAGATTCTATAGCTTTAGATGCTTTTTCTAAACGTTCGGGTAGTTTTTTATTTTCTTCTTCATCCCATTCTCCTAAAACATAATCTACTTGCCTGCCTTTGCTAAATTCGTCACTAATACCAAATCTAAATCGATTGTATTTATTGGTCTGTAAGGTATTTTGTATGTCTTTTAACCCATTGTGACCACCATCACTTCCTTTAGTTTTTATGCGAATTGTTCCAAAAGGTAAGTTTAGGTCGTCGGTTACTACCAATAGGTTTTCTAGAGGTATTTTTTCTTTATCCAGCCAATATCGTACTGCTTTTCCGCTGAGGTTCATAAAAGTACTGGGTTTTAATAATAAAAAAGTACGCCCTTTCTTTTTATGAATGGTAATATCACCCAGTTTTTCGGTTTCCCAGGTTAAGTCATTCTCTTCAGCTAATGTATCTAATATTTTAAAGCCAATATTGTGGCGTGTATTGTGGTATTTTGGGCCAATGTTTCCCAATCCGGCAATTAAAAATTTTTTCATGGGGTCGCCTTCAGTATAAGGTGGTTTTTGTTTTGTGCTAAAAAGGTTTTTAAAAAATGATAGCATTCCATAACAGTTTCAGCAGTAAAAATAAAAAAAGCATCCCGAATTATAGGATGCTTTTTGTATATCTTAAGATAGAAGTTTTTATTCGTCAGAAGATCCTTCTTTCTTTTCTGCTCCTTCAGCAGCTGCTTCAGTTCCTTCTTCGCCTTCAGCTCCTTCTTCACCTTCTTCATCTTCGTCTTCATCTTCTGGTATTTCATCAACGATAGCTGTACGAGAAGTTCTAACTTGACAGATTACTTTTTTGTCTTCGTGTAAGAATTCAAAATCTTCTGTTTCGATGTCACCAACAGTCTGTACATCTCCAATTTTCATATTGGTAATGTCAACGTCGATAAAATCTGGAAGATTTTTAGGCAATGCTCTAACACGTAACCTACGGTTAATGATACGTAATACACCACCGTTTTTAACACCAAGGGCGTTACCTCTAACACGTACCGGAACGGTCATGCTTATTGGTGTACCATCGAATAATTGATAGAAATCTATATGTAGAATTTGGTCTGTTACCGGGTGAAATTGAATGTCCTGTAAGGCACAGTCAATTTTATCGCCGCCTGCCAACTCTAATTCAACCCTAAAAACGTCGGGTGTATAGATAAGGTTTTGAAACTCCAGTTCATCTGCTGAAAAATGAATGGTTTCATCCCCTCCGTACACGACGCAAGGAACCTTTCCAGCATTACGTAAGGCTTTCGTTGCCGATTTGCCCACGCTTTCTCTTTTAGATCCTTTGATTGTAAGTGATTTCATTGTAATTAATTGTAAATTAGTATGTATTAAAAATTTTGGAGTGCAAAGATGCAGTTTTTTTCTTTTTACTGAAAATAAAAAAGCGGTTATTTTACCGCTTTTCTGTCTGTTTTGTTGAAGGTTACATTAAAAACTTAGAACTAATGCTTTTATTGTGGTTTACACTTAGCATGACATCAGCAAATAAATTGGCGCAGGTTAATACTTTTACTTTAGGGCTTTGTTGTCTCAATGGAATGGAATCTGTCACAATCAACTCTTCTAACTTAGAATTTTCAAGACGCTCGTAGGCACTGCCCGAAAGGATAGGATGGGTACAAATAGCACGAACGCTCAAAGCTCCACGTTCCATCATAAGATCAGCAGCTTTGGTTAGTGTGCCTGCAGTATCAACCATATCATCAACCAAGACTACATTTTTTCCTTTTACATCGCCAATGAGTTCCATATGCGAGATTACATTTGCTTTTTCACGTTGTTTGTAGCAAATAACTACGTCGCTTTCCAAGGCTTTAGAATAAGCATATGCTCGCTTACTTCCGCCCATATCTGGTGATGCGATTGTTAAATTGTCTAAGTTCAGTTTTCGTAGATGAGGCAAAAATATGGTAGAAGCAAAAAGGTGATCAACTGGTTTTTCGAAAAACCCTTGAATTTGATCGGCATGCAAGTCCATGGTGATAATTCTGGTTGCTCCTGCTGTTTCCAGCATTTTAGCAATTAATTTTGCAGCAATAGGTACACGTGGTTTGTCCTTTCTGTCTTGGCGTGCCCACCCAAAATAAGGCAGAACAGCTGTAATGTGCCTTGCAGATGCACGTTTTGCGGCATCGAGCATTAACAACATTTCCATTAAGTGGTCACTGTTTGGGTGCGTTGAGCCAATGATAAAAACACGGCTTCCACGAACGGACTCTTCAAAAGAGGGTTGAAATTCACCATCACTATAGGTAGAAGTAATTACTTTGCCTAATGGAATGCCAAAAGCCTTGGCAATATCGGCAGCGAGGGTTTCACTTTGTTTACAAGCAAAAATCTTGGGTTCGGGAATGGGAGCGGACATAGTTTGTGTTTGAAATTGGTTGTTTGCAAATGTAAAAATTAATTGCAAAGCGAGTTAAAAATGAACCATATAAATATTTAGGTTTTGTAAAAAAATTGTATTTTTGCCGTCCATATTTGCCTTGGTGGCGGAATTGGTAGACGCGCTGGATTCAAAATCCAAATTTGAGAAGGGAAAAAAAGTATGCCGAAGTGGTGGAATTGGTAGACACGATGGATTCAAAATCCATTGCTCACAAGGCTTGCGGGTTCGATTCCCGCCTTCGGTACTAAAAAAGCTGAGATGAAAATCTCGGCTTTTTTTATGACTTGGTACAACATAGGTACAACATTTTGCTATTTTGAAGGCAACATTTTTATTGATGTTAAATTCTTCTATTTGTTTTTAAACCCTATGAATTTACTATCAGAATAATAAACTTTATCTAATCACGACCTTACTTCTTCGTAAGGGAAGTTTATTATCATACAATATACACGCAAGGTAAACTCGTAAAATACTTCCATCAAAAGACTACGGCATAAAGCCAACGCTTCTTCCCCTACTCATTTATTCCGTTTCCTTTTGAGCCAAGATTTTATCTTCCGTTTGGTTTCTGCTCAAATATTGTTTAATCAAAAATTTGAGTATTATGACAACAAAAGCGAGTACCACAAAGAAGCGCAGTAGAGCGAAATCTACTGCCAAGAAAGAAGTAAATGGAAAGAAATCCAAAGCACTTCAAATTCAGAACTTACCGTTGGGTAAAATCAAGCCTGACCCAGAACAGCCGAGAAAGACGTTTAACGAAGATGCGTTAAAGCAGCTATCTGAGAGTATCGAAAAGCACGGTGTGTTGCAACCAATCACGGTAAGGCAACTAAATGACCATTATGTCATCGTGATGGGCGAACGCCGATATCGTGCAAGTAATTTGGCTGGAAAGAAGACCATACCCTGTATCGTGAGGACTTATAAAAACAATGATGTTCTTGAAGTTCAGATTATCGAGAATCTGCAAAGACAGGATGTCGAGCCTACCGAAGAAGCCGAGGCGATTGCTTACCTAAGCGAGAAATACGCACCTACTGAAATTGCAAAGCGATTGGGAAGAACGGATAACTTTATCAGACAGCGACTTAAACTGGCTGGATTGATTGACGGTTTTAAGCACTTTGTCCGCAATGGCGAAATGACGATTTCCTTAGGTGTTGGTGTTGCGCTATTTGAACCGGAAGAACAGCTGATGATGTTAGAAACGATGGGCGAAGATTTTAATGCACATCAGATAAACAGGATGATTAAAGACCAGACCTATGATTTGGAAAAAGCATCCTTTGATGTAGCGGACAAAAAATTAGTCCCAAAAGCTGGGTCTTGTGTAGAATGTCCGTTCAATGCGGCCAATCAAGGCAATCTGTTCGGCGAAGGTAAAATGGTCTGTACAAAAGCAGCCTGTTTTGAAACCAAGAAAAGCAAATCATTCTTGAAGCTGATTGAAAAATCCAAGAAAGAGAACATCTTATTGATTCCTGAAATACGACAGTATTGGGCAGATGATGAAAACAATCAGCTAATTATATCACAATTAGAAAAGAAGGGATTGAAAGTCTATCTACTGGACGATGTTGAAATTATAGAGCATCCGATTGAGCCAACAATCCAGGATATTAAGAAAGAATACCAACATTATGACTATTCTGAAGATGAATTAAAAGCCGAATTTGAAAAAGCGTTGCAAAATTACAAAGAAGCATTGGAAGAATACAATTCAGCAAATGAAAATGGGTTTACAAATGGCATTTTGTTTCATCCCAAAACTTACAGGAATAAAGAGGTCTTTGTAAAAATTGTCGAAAAATCAAAGAACGATTCTACGGAATATTCGGCACCATTGGCCAACAGAAAAATGGCAGATTGTACACCTGAAGAACAAATCGTAAAAATCAACGAAAGGGAAATCCGCAAGAAGCAAATAGAGAACAATAAGCAATTTGAGGAAGTTGTGCAGATGATTCGTGAGACGAAATACATTGATACAAAGAAGACACTTTCAACAGATGAAATGGTCGCATTCTCGATATCACTATTTGAAAACAACGTGGACTATATGAGCCAGCAGAAGTATTTCTCAAAATTCCTGAGCGACACTTCAAAGATGACCAGAGTTGAAATGGTAGAGAATTTCAAGAAGAAGTTCAAAAAGGAAATCTTCCATAAATTGATACGGTATATGCTCACGAGGCAAGTGCATTTTGGCGAAAGCAATCACGTCAATAATCTTACCAACATTTCATTTTATAATGCGATACAGGGATATTATAAATCCAAGATTGCCGGCATAGAAAAGGAATATGCCGAAAAACGAGACAAGCGTGAAGCACGTTTGAAAGAGCGCATCACGGTTCTTGAAAAGCAAATTCAGGAACTCAACGATTAGCTTTTGTTGTTTGAAGAAGGGTCGGCATTCGTGCTGGCCCTTCTTCTTTTTTATGATAGTGTTTTGAAAGATGGGTTCTTAAGGAAGGGGTTATCAATCAATAGTTAGTGCAAAGGTAAACTCGTAAAATACATCCATCAAAAGACTACGGCATAAAGCCAACGCAACTTCCTACGCTTATTTATTCCGTTTCCTTTTGAGCCAAGATTTTAACTTCCGTTTGGGTACTGCTCAAATATTGTTTAACTAAAATTCAAAAGCTATGTATTTACAAAATTTGCAACAGGATGAAATCTTTGTTCCATCAGAAATGAAATCCTTAAAGAGTCTGACACAGATGGAATCTCGAAGAGGGCTTGAAAATGCTATTATCTCAAATGGCAAAATTGTCAACGTGGTATCGAACAGTTACGGACACATTCCGAATCAACTATTCTTCAAGAATGCTGAAGAAATGTTGACCGATGCACAGCTAAACTTTCATAAACGAACCATCAACAAAAATGATAGGTCGTTCATTACCGACTTTATCATCGACGACAAAAGCCAGTTTACGGTCAAGAACGATAAAGATTTGATACTGCCGATGCTTCGGTTCAAAAATTCCTATGACGGTAGTGAAAAGACCTCTGGTCACTTTGGATTTTATAGAGAAGTGTGTTCAAATGGCCTGCACGTTTCCCAGGCAGAAATTGAGTTTTCAATCAAGCACAGTAAGAACAACACGCATTTGATTATGCCGAGGCTGAACAATCTATTTGATAAATTTCTGGACAATGAATTTTATACCATTACCAAGAAATTCGACAAGATGAAGGAATGTAAAATCATCGATACACAAGAATTTGTGAAGGCCATTCTTGACAAAACGAAATTGTTCAGATATGAATGTAGCGACAATAACAGCGCCCCTTCAAAAAAGTCTCGTGAAGTCATAGAAATCTTGAACTATGAAGCCTTGTTGCTCAATGAAAAACCAAATCTCTGGTTGGGCTATAATGCGTTTAATTCAGTACTTCATAATGTCTTAAAGAAAAGCTTTGGCCAACAAGAACGGTTGGATAAAAAGCTGTTTGATGAAGTCTATGATATGGCATAAATTAAATTAAGGTTTGTCCAGTACCTTAAACTGGATTTTTAGTAACAATTGATTTTTTGAAGAACATTCTTTTTCACTAACAATTATGCTAATTGCAATAACCAACAAGCCCGCAATTTTAAATTGCGGGCTAAAATACTTGCGTACCTGCGGATAGAGAGAGATTCGAACTCTCGGTACAGTTTCCCGTACGCCTGATCTTCAATCAGGTGCCTTAGACCACTCGACCATCTATGTTTTAAAGAAGTTTTACCCCTTTTTTGAAACAACAGGCTTTAGAAATGTGTTTAGAAAACCGTTTGTTGTCAGATTATGTAAGCCTAACAAGTTGGCTATTTCTTTAGTACTTGATGCAGTAAAACCGGAACTGTTGATCCCATCAACAAATCTTCTTAAAGTAATTTTTAACGAAATTAAGGATTCTTCGTCAATAACTCTAGTATTTGCGCTAGTGTTCACATTCCAGCCTTTTATATTTGGTGGTTGAATTGTTACTAAATTAAAACTTGCTGCTTCACCATATAGTTTCTTAAACCACTCGCCTGAGCCCAATAACTGATTAATGTTATCTCTAGTGATTTCACCGTGTATAGCTCTAGATTTGGCCTCTAAAACTAAATAATGATTTCCAGTCATTACCCAAAGGACATCAGGACCGTTACCAAATTCTGCTTCTGGTTCTTGAGTATGAAAACCGACTAGTCTTCCAACTTCTGCCAAGGCGTTTTCAAATTTTGTATGTGGTATGTCCGGACTGAACTGAAGATCATCCAATAGACTTTCTAAATACAATTTAAAATCTTGGGATGTTTCATATCTTTTTATGAAATTGAGGACTTGTGTCGCCTGCTCTACACTTGCCATTATTTTAGTATAACTATGTCCGTTCTTTGACTGCAACATATGTGAGGCCGTCTTTGCTGCTTTTATTTGTAAATCGTTAGATTTCGGGATATTATCTAGATAGAGATAATTGGCTGCTTTTTCAAAATACCAACCTTTCTGTTTTTGGGTTAAATCAATTGTATCAACTATCTCATCCAAGATTATTTTTGAAGCTCCTTCGTGATTCCGTCTTCTGAAAAGGTCTATGGCCTTTGACTCGGTATCGGCAATTTCCAAATTCTTAATAACCCGCTCATCGGTTTTGTCAGTCTCCACTTGCGAAAGTATTCCAGAATGGTACTCGCGCCAACTCATATCTTGCACAAGACATAATTTAGCGGTATCTCTAATTGTTTTTAGGGCATTATCGTTTGATTCATCATCTAATAGTGATAGACCCAGTTTGAGTTGTTTCCGTGTTACTGGTGTAAAATACTGTAGATTCGATTTGTTTCCTAAAAACTGTAATAAATCCTTCCCCATTAGAAACACCGCGCAATAATCACTGCCAGACCTTACAGCTCTGCCTAGACCCTGCTCAATAATTTGAGCCTTTAGGGAAGATTTTACAGACTCTAGACGTAACTCTGCATATAACTGTTCATACGAACTAAATGACGGGTAGCCGTCCAATATCAAAATCCTGCACATATCGCCATTCAAATCTACACCATCATAACGATTCACCAGAACATTCAACGATCCCTTCTTGGATTTTAAACTGGCTATATCCTTATTGATGTTATCTTTTTCAATAATTTCTGCGCCAATATCTTCCCACTTTTCAGCTCTATTTGCAGAAGGTGTTAAAACCATTACATTTACGCCAGAATCTGCATATTCTTTAGCCAAATCCATTATCTGCTCGTCAGTTATCCTCGAATCGAATCTTTGTGGGGCAAGAATCAATCTTTGACCAACGTCCTTACGATCCTTGGGAATCAAGGCGTTTTTGATACTATCGATATCAATACCTAAATCCTTTATCAAATCAATCTGGTCTTCAAATGTAGCTGAAAGTATGTACCTATGTTTTGCTTCGTTAAAGGCGCGTACATTATGAAATGGCACATAAGACGGTGCGATTTCAATACCTCTTGGTCCCACATAGCAATCATAAGATTTTAAGTCGTCCGCTATCAAACCCCATTTGAACATCAGCTCGCTGTCTTCACTGAACTCGCCTATAAGATGCACAAGTTCATCTAAACGCGTGAGCCAAGCCCAGTAAGGTACTTTAAGTATCTTAGCATATGGATCGCCATCAGTTAACCTATGGTAAGTTCCTGGTGCTTGATACTTTAATTCATCATTGAATAATTTTAGTAATCTTTCGGCAAGTTCGTGACCGAATGGAATGTTTATGGTGGTGGCTTGCCTAGCTTTATCAAGGCATACGTGGGCATCATCGAGAACAATAGAGCCGACATCGATATTATCCCTATCAAAAATAGAGCGTGAATTGAAAAGCTTTTGAAACGTGCATAACAGAATAGCTTTTGAATTTAAAAAGTCATCAGGAAAAACACTTCTTTGCCCTTGATATTCAATTTCACAAACGGGTATTCCATATAAATCCGCTTGCAACTTTGCCTGTTCTAATAGTTGTTTGTCTGGACATAAATATAAACTTGGACCGACTCCTTCAATCATTTTTGAGTGCAACATCAATAAGCTTACAAGCGTTTTTCCAGAACCTGTATTCATTTTACACAAAACATCTCGTTGGTCTCTTATACTATGCCAGGAGTTTAATACCTCTTCTTGTATTCCTCTTAAATATGCATATCCTTCCTTATGGAACAAATTTTGAAATAACTCTATGGGTTCAAAATTTAATTCCTTTGGGGATGTATCTTCTAGTTTTTTCTTAAATATATTCATCGACAATTTTGTTCTATTATCATTTAATTAACAAACGTCTTAAAAATTTATCAAGTGATGGGCTATCATTCTTTAATTAGTTAAAAAGTGAGTTAGAATGAATAATTTATTTTTTTAAATTATTAAGCCCATTCCCCTACACTTCGCGAAAAGCTACATTCCGGAAAAAGCGCTTCATTACACAAGGTCTTGGACACAATTTCAAAGTTTCCGATTTCCATAACGCTAAATCCCCCAAAAGCGGAAAACGTCAATCTACATCTTTGAAATTAAGACCGCTTTAAACTCTACTAAATAGGATAATTCGTTTTCATAATCCGTTCAGCACATTCCCCTACATTCCGCGAAAAGCTACATTACGGGAAAAGAGCTTCTCTAAAAAGGTCTTGGACATCATCCACAATTTCAGCTTTCCATTTCGTTAACCCTTCCCGCGATGCTGGGAAGGAACACTTCATTCCCGAGCCAAAATCGTGAATTAAGTCCGCCTTCTTGAGCGGAAAGTCATCGCCTCAGTTTTCTTAACAGAATTTGCGGCGAAGTCTTCTTGAGCCTTCACTCGAAAATTCTTAAAAACCGAACCGCTGCCTTACACATTTTAAGGGGTTTATAATGGATAAAGCCTTTGTTGTTTTTCGGGGCGTCGAAAAACAGGCACGACATAACCAATTCTAATTTAACCACAGCTACTTATCTCGCTTAAGTACCGGTACGCTCAAACGCAACTGCGTTTAAAAGAATTGCTAATGCCCTTATGGAACTTGTCAAGACTGTACAAGTTTTAATGAAAAATAAGGCTTCTACTTCCTTGAAACCCGCCGAAAAAGGCAGGTTTGCTACGTCGCAAACACACCTGATTTGTTCCCTAAAAGTCTTGACAAAACCCACTCTATCCATTGTGCTGTGCACAGAAGAAAAGAACAAACACCCCTTAAAATTTAATCTGTTTTAAATCAATAGGGGAAATATAAATCACTTAAATATTTAGTTATGAGTACTATTAGAAATCACGTACAGTTAATTGGAAACGTTGGTCAAGAGCCAACCATTACGAACCTTGAAAGCGGTAAGAAAGTAGCCCGCTTTTCACTCGCTACTAACGAGTATTACAAGGACAGCAAAGGCGAAAAGCAAACGGACACCAATTGGCATACCGTAGTGGCCTGGGGAAAGACCGCTGAAATTGTTGAGAAATATGTCGAAAAGGGCAAAGAAGTAGGAATCACAGGGAAACTAAAGACCCGAACCTACACGACCGATGATGGCAACCAACGCTATGTAACGGAAGTCGTAGCCGATGAAATCCTTCTACTTGGAAGTAAAAGCGATAAGTAATCTTCAAAATAAAGAGGGCGTTCCTCTCGAAAGTTGCGCCCTCTTTTTCATTATTCACACATTAAATATATGCACAATGAAAGCACAAGTTAACGAAATAAAAGAGCGATTGCAATATTTTACGGGAACAGAAATGTTCTATCAAATCCCCTTACTAAGAACACGTTTTACGGACGGATTGAAATATTTGTCAGAAGTAGCAGAATGTTTTTGGCTCATTACGGACACTTCCGTAATTGCAAAAAGTCTGATGAACCGAAGCGAATTTATAACCATAGACTTTAAAAGATTGCCCGAGGAAAAACAAAATTTTACAGGATATGAAGCTGAAATTATTTATACAGATGGCAACGACAATATTTTGGAAAAACACGGCTATCGGGCAACCGATTTTCCGCTCGATGAATTGCGGTTATTTTTTGTAAATGATACGCTGATGTTACCAAGCGAATATTAAAAATTCAGGCTATGGTTTATCTCAATTTTACAGACTTGAGCGAGGAGGCTCAAAACCGACTTTTAGAGGATTCTAAAAAAGACGTGGAACGAAAATTTGGCGATGATATTCGCAAATACGTAAGGGAAAATTACACCTGTTTTGAAACGATGATAGAGGAAGAAGCATTACGAAATTTATATTCCTATAAGTTCATATTCAACATCTAATTTTCTAAACTTAATAATCAAGCACCTCTAAATTTTGGAGGTGTTTTTTCTTTTCAAGTAATTCCAGTTCAATAAAAAAACCGTATCTTTATTTCGCTGAAATTCAGCACACATAATTTATATAGCTACCCTATTTTTAACTTTCGCTGGTAGCTGTATCCATCTATATTTTACATATTGGAATTTCCGAATTCCTAAAAGGGCAATTGGCTTTTTAGCCAGATTGTATGAAATTTTTGTCACGCTTTGGCGTGACGAAAAGGAATAGCAAGAGGGTAACGGGCAGAGCCGCGTTACATATTCCTTTTAGCTTATAACCAATTGATTTTCAACAACTTGAAAATTAATGGATTATATATATTTCTTCGATTTGCGTCAAATGCCCTTGAACAACCTGTAAACAGGGATGGATTTACGTCAAATACACAAAAAAAGCGAAAGAAAATGGATTCATTCATCACCATCAGGTTCAAAAGGAAAACTGCCAAACGTTTTCAGGAATTTTCAAAGACACACTTCAAGACCCATACCGAAGCAATGGAAAATATCCTTGATTTTTTCTTCTATAACGAGATATCGCCAAAGGAAAAATTGGGTCCGACAGGGCGAACCATCGAAGCCAAACTATTAAAAAGAATCAATGCAGTCATCGCTATAATGCGTGATGTTGAAAAGACACAAACCAAACCCACGGTCGCAATGATTCAATCCCTTTTTGAGACAGAACAGCCAAACAAAAAACCGCTGATTTTAGAAAAGAAATATGCCGAAGAAAAAAAGGAAGTACGCTTCCGTGAAAAACAAAATCCAAGTAACCAACTGTAAATTTTTGAGCTATGTATATTACAATCTCACCTCAAAAAATAGGAGGTAATTATTCTAAAAGTTCGGCTGATTTTGTTGGCTATCTGGAGAAGGAAAACCAAGGATTGGAACAACAGGATATGGAGCATTTTTTTAACCAATATGGCGACGAGATTTCAGCAGAGGAAGTGGTCAGGGAAATTGATAGCAATACCGCAAAACTTGAAAAGCACGAGCCACGGTTTTATTCTATTATCGTAAGCCCTTCACAATACGAACTGAAACGGTTGCAAAACCATAATAAAGATTTGCAAAAATATACCCGGGAGATTATGAAGGATTATGTGGCTTCATTCAACCGTGAAATAAATGGGCGACCCGTCAATATCGATGATATAAAATACTATGCAAAAATTGAACACCAAAGAACCTTTAAAGGAACAGATAAACAGGTGCAGGAAAACCAGCCTTTTGCCACAAAAATACTTCAATTAAAAACTGAAGTCCGAAATGTGCTAGATGGACGAGCAGAAGGAAATGTGAAAAAATTGGAAAAAGAAATCGGGAAACTAGAAAGAGAAGCACCGCACCAACAGAACGGAAAACGAATAGTACAAGGAATGCCAAAAGCAGGAGACCAAAGCCATTTACATATTATCGTTAGCCGCAAGGATGCATCAAACCGATTCAGTTTGTCACCTGGAAGTAAATATAAAGCTTCCGACGTTGAATTAAATGGTAAAACGGTAAAACGGGGATTTGATAGAGATGGGTTTTTTGAGAAAGCAGAAAAGACTTTTGATAAGACTTTTGGCTATCAAAGGAACTTCGCTGAAACCTATAAGGCAAGAAAGGATTTCATCAAGAATCCGAAAATCTATTTTGCATCGTTGATGAAACTACCAACCAACGAAAAAGCGATTGCGTTCAAATTAATGCGTGAAAGTAATATTCCAATAATGCCGAGTATTCCGGTCACGCAGGCACAATTGGTAATGAAAATATTTAACAAGCTACGACGTGGTGCGGAAGTGGCCATCAAATCAAGTTCCATCGGAATCTAACTTAAAATTATACAAATGGACAATCTCGTAACAGTACTTTTTATTATTGGTGTAGCCAGTGTTGTTTTCTATGGAATATTTCGGGTTAGCAGATATGCATTTGTCGTCAATTTTCTATTGATTGGCGCTTTTGTGTATTATTTAAATGAACAATTACCATTGGTGCAAATAGCACTTTATTTTGTTTGTCCTCTGATATTAATTAATATAGGAATGTATGTATTCTTGCATAAAACGGACGAGCCTAAAAGTGGAAATGCCAAATATCAGGTCAACTTTGCCACTACAAAAGGAAACTTCAAACTGGATAACATCAAACGTGGTGCATCTATAATCGGTTCTGCGGGAAGTGGAAAGACCGAAAGTGTAGTCTATGGTTTTTTGAAACACTTCGAAAAAGAAGGGTTTTGCGGAATTATCCACGACTACAAGGATTTTGAGCTTACTGAAATGGCTTATCCCCTTTTTAAAGATGGTAATATCCCGTTTAAGGTCATTTCCTTTGATAAAATCATACATAGGGTAAATCCTATTGCACCACGCTATTTAGAGAACGAGGAAAGCGTAAACGAAGTTTCAAGGGTATTGATTGAAAACCTTTTGGAACAACGGGAATCTGGAACAACTGGAACGACCAAATTTTTCAATGATGCTGCGGAAGGCTTGATTGGTGGATTGATTTGGAAATTAAAAACTACCTATCCACAATTCTGTACCCTTCCACATTTAATCGCCATTTATCAATATCTGGACACAAACAGCCTTATCCAGTTTTTGGAAACCAATACGACATCGAGGGCAATGGCAGATGCTTTTATAAGTGGAAAAGATTCTGAAAGACAGACCGCAGGAGTAAAAAGCACCTTGGCCAATGCTTTTAAACGAATTAGTACACACCGCATTTTTATGGCGTTGTCTGCGGACGAAGTGCCACTCAATATAAATAGTCCTGAAAATCCAACTGTAATTTCGGTCGTGAACAATCCCAAATTTGAAACTTCGTATTCTCCTGTGATTGCCACCATCATCCATACCATTACAAAACAAATGAGTGTACGCAATGCAAAGCCTTCTTTTTTGATGATGGAAGAAGCACCAACCATTCGTTTATTGAATATGCATCGTATTCCTGCGACACTTCGAAGCTATAATATTTCTACGATTTATGTGATGCAGGACAAAATACAAAATGATATGATGTATGGGGACAAGGCAAGCAAAGCGATTTTAAGCAATCTATCCTACCAATTTTTCGGTAAAGTCAATGACCCAGACACCGCAAAATATTACGAACGGTTTTTTGAAATTATTAAGGATCCTACCAAAAGTATAAGTCGTGGGCATAATTTGGATTTTGACACTAGGGTAACTACTGGAGAAAAAGAGATTCCAAAGATAAGGGCTGACGTGTTTTTTCGGTTGAAGCAGGGCGAATTTATCACTTATGCAGATGGGAAGGATAAGAAGGTGCAATTTAAATTGGAAAAAATCAAAAGGGAGCTTCCGGAGAATACCAAAGAATTTTCTAACGCTGATTTGGAGGCTAATTTTGAGAGGATTTTTGAGGAAGCGAGGTCTATATTTGAATAGTAAGGAAAAAAGACCTCACTTTCTTCGTTAACCTAAATATCATTGAGCTTTTCTGCATCTATATTGAGAAAAAGGATGGAATGAATCATCTATAATATTCCAAAAACCGTATCATTAAAACTTATTCGCCGATTAATTCATTACTATCTGACTATAGTCAAATAGTAGATGGTAAACATAAAATGATTCTTTTCCCCCAAAATTTTTTGTGTGAACTGAACTGTAGGTATTTTGAAAAAAACTGTGAAAACTTTGGAATTTTAAATATTGAAGAGTATTGATTTCTATATCTTTTTTTAAAATACTATTGGCTTTTGTCATTACTTTGTGATGGTCTATATTCAAATTCTCAATGAAGGCTATTTGTCCCTCAAAAGGAAGCCTTAAATTGGTGTGATTTCTATTTGCTACTTTTCTAATGTCACCTATATAAGCTTTTGTGTCCGATAAAATTCTGATTCGTTTACATTCTATTGCAAAATAGACCTGATTATTTTTGGACATCCATTCGCTTTGAAGTCCTAATCTATCCACGTATATATCAATTTTATCGGGTTTCTGTTTAGAATCAACAAGGTCTATATATCTTTCTTGGGTTTCAGCAGCAAAATGAATATCTTCTAATTTTGAGATTTTATCTTTTAATAGGTGTTTTTTAACGTTGAGATAATTATCTACTAAATCAAATTTCAAATAGTCCTCAAATGATAATGTACTATTCTCTTTGACTGCATTAATAGAGTATGGATTTTTTGTTTTTTCCTTTAGACAAATCCCGTAACATTCGCATACGTAAGAAATTATTTGCTGTATTCTTTTATTAGTTATAGAAAAAGTATTTTTCCTATGTTGTATGAATTGGGATGCATCAGAAATCATTAACTTCATTACTTAAGTCATTAAACTCTGCTTGCTCAATAGTGTTTCTAAATTCTGCTACGTCATACCAAGCGATGGCGCGATGCCAACATTTATACTCATTTGGTTTAATTATATAAAATGAATTATTTTCAAATCCCTTAATGTCCTTTTGTAGATACAAGTTTTTTAGAGGATCACGCGTATTTGTAATTTGAGATATACTTAAATTGTCTGCCAACCTTTGCAATACTTCTTTTTCATCAAATTTATCTTTTGGGTATATAATTTTTTCTTCCGGTTCTACATTTAAAAGAACAAAGTTCATTGCAATGAAATAATCTAAAATGTAAATCTCTATTTGAATAAATTCATCCTCGTAAAGGTTCCCAATTTCATTTAGGTAAACTTCTGCATATTTTTGTAGAACGAAATCTTGGTTTCTGTAATGATTAAAATTAAAGTGAGTGAAATCCGTAACCAAATCTTGCTTGCTTTCTTGGAATTGGTATCTCGAGACATTAAGGGCATAATCTATTAAATCTTTTTCATAGTCTTTAATTTCGTAAATTTCAGCAATTAACCCATTTATTTTTAAGAAAATCTTGTCATCAAATTCAGGCTCTCCTAGATTAAAATCTGAATAATGCTTTCGGAAAGAATTCAAAAATTCATCTACCAATTTAATAAGTTCCTCATTCAATGAATTATCTGGCTTATTAAAAGGAATGTTCAAAAATTCGTCTACAAATCGAATAGCGGGCCTTGTACCAACACCCCAAGCGCTCGCAATTAAAAACATATAATAAGTAGCCATTTCTGAAATCAATAAACCATAAATAGGCTTGATTATATTTTTATTAAATGAAGAGATTGCAAAAGTACCCTTTCTAAATACCGAGTCCGATTCGCAATAAGAAATGACTGGTTTATTCCAATTCTTACTCTGCTCCTTTAATAGAATTTTACTCCCTTTAAAAATCTCTATTTTTCTCCCTCTTGAGAGTTTGACATCTGCTTCTCCTAAAGTTTTGGCCTTATTTACCTGTGTATAGTATTCATTTATTTCACTATTTTCAACTATTGGCAGTCCAATTAAGTTTGGATATGGTTTTGCATCCAGCCCCCTTTCTATACCAGCTCCTTTGAAAGTAGTTTTCTCATCTATTAAATCTAATATTTTTAATGTATTTTGCGACTCTAACCTTTTTATAAATCCAAAATCTAAAATATTTCCATATAATGCGACTTTAAACATCCAATCATTTTCAACAAAATGTTTTTGAGCAATTTTCTTGTTGTCGTATTTTTCAATGACCAACATTTTAAAATACTTTAAAAATGAGTTCACCTTTATACTCAAATGTTCGACAGAATTTTCGAGATGATTTTCACTTTTCGCTTGGCGATAAAAGACTATCGAAGTTGGGCTCTCTTGCTGCTCGAAAAGAGATTGTTTGACAGCTGATAAATCTAAAAACTTATTTAAGCAGAAGGAAGTTAAAAATTTATGCTTAAATTCTCTGGTTGTAGTTGAAACATTATAAAAAACGGTGCTGGTTACTATTAAGGCTGTAACAGTATCAACTTGCATAAAATCATTCGAACGCAATAAAAAGGATTGTGCAATTTCTAATTTGCCCTTAATTTTTTTGCTATAAGTATTACTGGAATTGACCCATTCTAGGTGTTTATACGATTTATCTTTTTTCCAAGGCGGATTTCCTAAAATAAAATTAGGTTTTTGTCCTATAACAATCTCGTTGAATTTGTGGTCAAGATCAAAAAAATCTGCTTCAAATAAATTTTCTCCTAAGAAATTCGGGAAAGGATATTTTTCTATATCCTTTGGATTTTGGTAATCTAAGAGAGCGATATATATTGAAAAGCAAGTTACTTTTAAAGCCTCCGGATTAATATCAATACCAAAAAGATTGTTTTTAGCTATATTCCTGATAGATGTACTGAAATCCTTATTGTTCTCTTTGCCATTTAAGTTAATTTCTTTTTCAATCATCTTTCTTAAAGACTGGACTAAAAATATTCCAGAACCCACCGCAACCTCAAAAATCTTGCAGGAAGATGTATGACTGTTTTCTAAATACTTATCTATGGTATCATTTAAAATATATTCCACCAAAAAAGGAGGTGTATATACCGCAGCATGTAACTTTCTTTTTTCCTCATCAATTAATGACTCATAAATACCAGAAATTACTTCTACAGGAATAATTGAAAAGTCAAATATGTGAAAATAATATCCATCAAACAAGGTTCCTTGTTCTTGGACTTCTCCTTTAAAAACATCTGCTAGAAATTGAGATTGGCTTGAGGTTAATTTTATATCGACTTCTTTAAATAGAACCCCATTGAAATTTTTATTTAACTTAATAAACAAGCTGTCCAATTTGGCAGGATCCTGAATTATTTTACTAAAGCTAAATCTTTTCTCATCAATGCTATTTCCTGTGATTTCATCATCGTCAATTTTAACCCCTCTATCAATCAAATAACGAATAAAAATTAATCGGAGGATTAAGGAATTTGCTTCGTTTTCAGTAAGTCCATCAGGCTTACTTATTAAAATTTGTCTAACAGAGCTTATATTTTGAAACAATCGATCATTTACCCGTTTCCGAAAATTATTTTTCTTTGTATTTTCGAAATATTCATATTGCAACCATTTCCAAGTAAGTCCGCTTTGTAAATTCCAAAAAGAAAATTTTGATTGTCTTTCCTCTGCATTTAAGGGAATTTCTTCCAGAGTTCTCTCTTTTTTATGGTAATTAAGAGCATTGTAAACTTTTACATCTTGATTTTTAACAATAAAAATCACAGGCGAATTGTCAAACGACCATACTTGTTTATGAATTTCTAATTCACGAGTTGACAGATGATTTTCATCAAGATAAAAAAAAAGCAATAAGGGTTGCTGATTAAAAACGTAATAAGCATCAGGATTAATTATTTCTAATTTCTGCTTAACTTCAGGGGCAAATCCATCATAGGAAATACCATCTGCTCTATCCATAAAATAGACAGCTCGGTGCTCAATTAGCCCTAATTGATTTAATATGTTATTTAATGGCTCGATTAGAAATCAAAAATTTATTTACACAAAAATAGAAGTTTTAATAGACCATCCATAAGATAAATTGTATTTGTTTTGTCAAGCGGAACAGAATGATGTTTTATTTAAGCCACATAAATTCCGAAAATAGTCTGTTTATCTTAAAAAGGCCCTTTATCCCTCGGTCCATTATGGGTTACCTTCCATTGGCCATCTTTTTGAACCAGTTTAAAAACACCCGGTTTTGGGTCATAAGCTGTTGAATATTTTACCCAAGCCACCACGCCATCCATAGCCTCATCCACCACTTTAAAATTAGCTTCTGAATCTTTATCTTCAGTAAACATTGCTTGAATGCTTGAAAGGTTTGCATAGCCTTCCGAAGTGGTAAATTTTTTCAAGGTAGCTTCATCACCGTGATAAAAACTTTCGGCAACAACTTTAGCGGTTTCAGAAGGGGAAAGGTTCTTTTTTTCTGAACACGAGAAGAACAACAATATGAGCGAGCAAATGACTAAATTTTTCATAACGTTACTAATTTGGGTTATTGATATAACTATGTGATATTTTCAGTTCAATATTACGTTCGCCATCTTTTTCGTGCAGTTCAAAAATTGCTCTGCGGTCATTGGATAGCGAAAACTTCGGCAAGACATAAACAAACCGAACCGTTTCGTTTTCTGTGATTTTAGAAGGCATATTATGTTTGAAAATCGGTTCTTGATACAGTCGTTGTAACGATTTCTTTTTCCCCTTCTGTCTTGTTTCAACAGAGAGTTTTAAGAAATTCAAATCATAATCCAACGTAGAATTATTCTTAATCTGGATGACAAAGTAAAGTTCTTCCGTATCAAAAACAATGTTCTCAACGCTCAAAACTATACCTTCGGTTCTCTTTTTAATCCTACCTACACGCTGCTTTCTCTCAAGAAGATAGGAACTGAATTTCTGGTAATAATAATCCCTGTTATCAACATTGCTTTCAGCAGTAACAACAGAAATAGAATCATTCAATATTGGTCTTTCATTCCCGATACTACTTGACTTCGGAATAAAATAATTGAATTTTAATAGCTGCGCTTTATACCTTACAATATACGAAAAAATTGAACCATCTCTATTGACTATCAGAAGATTGCTTTCTTTCCCAGGCTTTGCTTGAAGAAGCCCGAAATACTGCTCTTTTTCACGATTGTAGGTAAATATAAAATTTTCTGCACCGGTTATTCCCTGGCGAATGGGCTCTGGAAAAAACAGCGCAACATTTTTAGTGTCATTCGCATATATGGTATCAATTACAATTGTGTCTTGTGCTGTAACCTGCGCGAAGCAAATTCGAGGTGCAAATGTGGAAACAGCTAGTAATAATGAAGTTATGATATATTTTTTCATAATAGTGAATTTTTAAGAACCCGAGATGGCTCATAGTTTTGGTTTTAGAATAAGTTTATAATTGTTCAGCACGGTCACTTTCACACTTCGGTTTTTACGTTTGAGGATTTTTGTGATTCCGCCAACTTCAGGAACACTTGGAATATTAATATCGCCTATAACATCGTCCAGGACTTCCGTTGTTATCTCTGCCCTAAAATTGTTTTCTACATAGATGCCCTCGCTACCATCCTGTAAATCGAAGGCTTTGAGTTTAGTGGGATGGTGTTTGATATTTTCAATTTCTATTAAAGCACGATTGGGCTGAAAACTGATAAACCCAAAAACGAGCGTGTTTTTTGGCATTTGCTT
>NTLF01000005.1 GCA_002631855.1 Zunongwangia sp. ESRF-bin46
GCATAGTGATCCGGTGGTTCCGCATGGAAGGGCCATCGCTCAAAGGATAAAAGGTACTCCGGGGATAACAGGCTGATCTCCCCCAAGAGCTCACATCGACGGGGGGGTTTGGCACCTCGATGTCGGCTCGTCACATCCTGGGGCTGGAGAAGGTCCCAAGGGTTGGGCTGTTCGCCCATTAAAGTGGCACGCGAGCTGGGTTCAGAACGTCGTGAGACAGTTCGGTCTCTATCTACAGTGGGCGCAAGAAATTTGAGTGGATCTGACTCTAGTACGAGAGGACCGAGTTGGACTAACCTCTGGTGTACCAGTTGTCCCGCCCGGGGCATTGCTGGGTAGCTACGTTGGGAAGGGATAAGCGCTGAAAGCATATAAGCGCGAAACCCACCACAAGATGAGATTTCTTTAAAGGGTCGTGGGAGACTACCACGTTGATAGGTCACAGGTGTAAGTGCGGTAACGTTCGTAGCCGAGTGATACTAATAACCCATAAGCTTATGTACGTCGCTTCTCCCCCTGCAAGGGGGGAGGGCCAACTCTTTATATAAGTGATCAAGTTTGGTCATTGCCTTTTTTGTGTTCTTTTCCTATATGTTATAATATTAAGTCCCCGAAAATCGGGACGAAGGCTTAAGGTGGTTATAGCAACGGGGCTCACCTCTTACCATTCCGAACAGAGTAGTTAAGCCCGTTTGCGCCGATGGTACTACACCGTGGGAGAGTAGGTCGCCGCCTTCTTATAAGGCCCCTCATCATATCGATGGGGGGCTTTTTTTATGCACATACTTTTTTGAAATATATCAACTTTGTTTTAATTCTTTTTATTTTTGGGAGCGCTATGAGAATACAGACTGAAAAAGAAGAACGGTTAAATGTGCTGACACACGCAATGGGCTTTCTGCTAAGCTTAGTTGGGTTTGCACTTCTTTTTATTTTTCATACTTACGAAAGCTGGCAGGGTATCGTGGGAATTTCTCTCTATGGATTTTCTTTAGCAGCTCTTTATTTTGCTTCAACAATATATCATTATGAAAAGGAAACTAATAGAAAGTATTTATATAGAAAACTAGACCATATAAGTATCTATTTATTAATCGCCGGAACATATTCTCCAGTGGTTTTAATTGTGTTAGCAGATAGTTTGGGATGGGTTTTATTTTGGGTTGTCTGGTCTATTGCCCTTGTAGGTACTATCTTAAAAATATTCTTTACTGGAAAATTTGAACTATTTTCTACCCTTTTGTATTTGGCAATGGGCTGGTTAATTGTATTTGACTTTTCAGCTTTAAAAAATGCTGTAGATGAAACAGGTTTATTGTTACTAATGGGAGGTGGAGCTGCATATACAATTGGGATTGTATTTTATTTATTAGATAAAATAAAATACAGTCATGTAATTTGGCATGTTTTTGTTTTGACAGGAAGTATCTTACACTACTTATTCATCTTTTTAAGAGTGATTTAGAGAAAATATGCTAATAGAATTGCAAGAACTACAGCCACCATTTTGGATAGATCAAACTTATGATTACTTGAACTTTCAAAAAGAATAGTGGTTGAAACATGCAAAAATATCCCAATAACCACAGCTGTAATTTCAGTATGATAGGTATTAATAAAACTACTGTTTTCAGAAATAAAACTACCGATAGGGGTCATTAAAGCAAAAAGAAACAAAAACAAAACTGTAATGGTCCTGCTGTAGCCTGCTTTAATAAAAAAGAAGGATAGAATTATAGCAACAGGTATTTTGTGAATGATAACACCGATTAACAGATTGTTTTCTTCGGAAATAGGAAATCCTTCCAACAGTGCATGGATTGATAAACTAATAAATAATAACCAGGGAAATTTTTGCTTTGCTTCATGAATATGTACGTGTCCATGTTCTGCTCCTTTAGAGAAAAATTCTAAGAATATTTGAAGCAGAATCCCTACCATTATAAATATACCAATGGATTTTGAGGGAGTTTCAAATACTTCAGGTAAGAGCTCAAAAACAGTTATAGCTAATAAAAAGGCACCACTAAAAGCAAGATATAATGAAATTTGCTTTATTTTTTTTGTTTTAAAAAAAAGAGCGATACCATAACCTAATGCTACAGCTAAAAAAAGTAGTAGATAATTCATCATTGAAAAATAAGGATTAATCGTTCAGATTTATTTTTTTCAAATGTATTTAAATGGTAGTCACCAAAACAGTTGATTAGCTTAACTCCAGCTTCAAAAAAATAATTTTTAAAATCCTTTAATGTTAGTGCTTTTACTCGTTCGGTATAAAAATATCTTTCGTTTTCATGTGTAAAACGGATGTCCTTAAAAATATATCCATCTTCAAGATAACGATGTATGTAGAAGTCAATTCCTTCAACGGTCTTAACTTCAGTAGGTACTAAATTATTTATAACATATTCTGTGTTTAAAAAATCAATAACACCATACCCATTAGGCTTTAGTTCTTCTTTTATCGATTTTATAGTTCGAAGGTTATCATTCTCTTTTTCAAAATAACCAAAACTAGTAAACAAATTAAAGACTGCATCAAACTTTTTAGGGTAAGGTAGACACATATCATGTACTTCAAAATGAAGGTTTTCACGTTCAAACTGCTTAGCATATTCAATACTTGAGACAGAAAGGTCCACTCCAGTTACATCATACCCTATTTCATTTAGGTATTTAGCATGACGGCCTTTTCCACAAGCGAGGTCTAATATTTTTGAATTTTCAGAAAGGTTTAAAAAAGAAGTAAGCTTTTTCATAAAAAAACCGGCTTCTTCATAGTCGCGATCTTTATATAGAATGTGATAAAATGGTGTGTCAAACCAGGATGTGTACCAAGTATCTGTTTCTTTTTGCATGAAGTTCGTTTTGCCCTGCAAAAATACTGTAATTTTGTATCAAATTGTAACATACATTATGGAAAGTAATTTTAAAATGGTTGCCAAAACCTTATATGGTTTAGAAGATTTATTAGCTAAAGAACTCCGTCAATTAGGAGCTTCTGGAATTGAAAAAGGAACACGAAATGTTGCTTTTGAAGGGGATACCGGATTTATGTACAAAGCCAATTTATGTTGCCGAACAGCCATTAAAATTTTAAAACCTATTACTGCTTTTAATGTGTTTACTGAAGAAGACTTATATAAAGGCATCTATAAAATAAAATGGGAGGATTATATGGATGCAGACGGTAGCCTTGCTGTCGACGCTACAGTATTTTCTAAACAATTTACACATTCTCAATATGTAGCTTTGAAGACCAAAGACGCCATTGTAGATCGTTTTAGGGATAAAGAAGGGGTTAGGCCCGATGTAGATTTAGATCATCCCACCTTACGCATTAATGTGCATATAGACCGAAATATATGCACAGTCTCATTAGATAGTAGTGGACAATCACTACATAAACGAGGTTATAAAACAGCAACTGGTCTAGCACCGATAAATGAAGTTTTAGCTGCAGGAATTATTATGTTATCGGGTTGGGAAGGGCAATGTAACTTTATGGATCCTATGTGTGGAAGTGGTACTATATTAGCCGAAGCAGCCATGATAGCTTGCAATATCCCACCAAATTTGAATCGTGATGAATTTGGTTTTGAAACTTGGCCTGATTTTGATGTAGATTTATTTGAAATAATTGAAAACGCGGCCCTTAAAAAAATAAAAGACTTCCATTTTAAAATTTACGGCTCAGATAAAGATGGTTATACTTTAAATAAGGCGAAAGAAAACATTCACAATGCCAACCTTCAAGACTTTATAGAACTACAACAGCAAGATTTTTTTAAAAGTGAAAAACCGGTCGATAAAACTATGTACTTAATTTTTAACCCACCTTATGATGAACGTTTATCGGTAGAAGATATTGATGTTTTTTACAAACAGATTGGTGATACTTTAAAACAAAGCTACCCTGGAACACAAGCTTGGATGATAACAAGCAACATGGAAGCGCTCAAAAATGTTGGTCTAAAAGCTTCAAAGAAAATAAAATTGTATAATGGTAAATTAGAAAGCCGTTTAGTCCGTTACGAAATGTACGAGGGAAGCCGAAAAAAAAGTAAACAGTAAATAATATACAATAAGCTGTTCGACACCCATTGATTATCAGCCGTCATACAGTATCTTACATCTCTATTTTTTTAAGCTCTTTGTAATTTTTCGTTAACCTTCTCAGTAAAATACCGTAGACAACTCGGTAAAACAATATGATCAAGCCTATAAAAAGGAGACCAATTACAAATTGTGCTATAAAAAAGACGGACGCAAAGCTTTCTTGAGAAATATTAGAAAAACCTTCATATTTTTCACTCATTAACTGGAACAAATGATCTTTGTTTAAGTAGTAATAAATATTGATAGCCAACATAATCAAGGCGTTTGCCCCAACATTATATATAACAAAATACTTAACCGTTTTTCTGGTTTTTAAAATATTTTTCATCAGTTCTTTAACTGAATCAGTAATCTGAATATTACGATGATTTTTATAGAACAAATAAATAAAGACTCCAAACACCAAATAATTAATTACATTAATTGCAATTAATACGTTGTGAAGCCCCATGGCATCATTAATTTGGTTGCTTATTTTAAAGTTTTCACTAATATTAGGAATAACTAAGGCTAAAAACGTCCAAAGGACAATTTCGGCTATGCTTATGTAGAAAATCCACTTCACTATGGAAGAAGACTTTTTAAGCAACATTTGGTATATGTCGCTATAGGAAAGCTTAGGAAGTTCCTGTTCCCTGCTTTGCCAATCTTTTTTTAATAATTCTAATTCGTCCATCTTTAATCTCCTATGGATTTAATATGTTGCGTAATTTCCCTTTTATTCGGTTCATTTTTACCCTTGCGTTCACTTCGGTAATACCTAATGTTTCAGAAATTTCTTTATAATTTTTATCTTCTAAATACAAAAACACCAATGCTTTATCAATATCATTCAGTGTTTTTACAGCGCTGTACATTAACTTCAGTTGTTCCTCAATGGTATCGTCATACGGCTCTGCTTTTATTTTAAAACTAACGCTTTCAAAGCTGGCCGTATCAATTCTACGTTTCTTTTTTCGATATAGAGTAATAGCAGTGTTTAGTGCCACCCGGTACATCCAGGTACTAAACTTTGAATCCCCACGAAACTTAGGAAATGCCTTCCATAACTGTATAGTAATCTCCTGGAACAAATCGTTATGAGCATCTTGGTCATTGGTATACAACCTGCATATTTTATGCACGATGTTTTGATTTTCCTCCAGCTGGGTTACAAAACTATGTTCAAGTTCTTTCGTCAATGAGGTAATGTTAGTTGCTCCATTAGTAGTCTATGAAACAAGATTGTTACAATAATCACAAAAAATACTGTTTTTTATGTAAGGCTTCTAAACAAATAGTAACTTTATGGTAGAACAAAAAGCTATGAATATACCAGAAACCGCAAAAACCCGTATAGTTGTCATTGGCGGTGGATTTGCGGGAATTAACTTCATTAAAAAGATAAAGAATGAGAATGTACAAATTGTACTTTTCGATAAAAATAACTACCACACCTTTCAACCCTTATTATATCAAGTTTCCACTTCTGGTTTAGAACCTGACTCTATTGCATACCCACTTCGTAAAATTTTCAGGAAAAATAAAAATTTTCATTTTCGCTTAGCTGAAGTAGAATATATAGATAAAGAAAAAAAGAAAATTGAAACGTCTATAGGAAATTTAACCTACGATTATTTGGTAATTGCCACGGGCACAAAAACAAATTATTTCGGAAATCAAAACATTGAAAAGAACAGTATGCCCATGAAAACGGTTCCGCAGGCATTAAATATTCGAAGTTTAATGCTTCAGAATATTGAAAAGGCTGATATGACCGAAGATCCTGAAGAGCGAAAACGACTTTTAAATTTTGTTATAGCAGGAGCTGGACCAACTGGAGTAGAGCTAGCAGGGGCATTAGCCGAATTTAAAAACGGTATTCTTGAAGATGATTACACCGAAATGAATCAAGCCGAAATGCAAGTCCATTTATTAGAGGGGATGGATCGTGTATTGCCTCCTATGAGTGAAAAAGCCTCAAAGATGGCACAAAAATCTTTAGAACGGTTAGGTGTACATGTGCACCTAAATACAATGATTGAAGATTATGATGGAAAAATAGTAACCACAAAAGGCGATACAAGCTTTGAAACCGAAGCTTTTATCTGGGCTGCTGGTGTTACCGGAAACCCAATAAAGGGAATAGACGGTAGATCATTAATGGAAAAAATAAACCGATATTATGTAAATGAATACAGTAAAGTAGAAGGCACAGATGTTATTTTTGCCTTGGGAGATATTGCTTTAATGGAAACGGAAGCATACCCTAAAGGACACCCACAAGTGGCTCAACCTGCTATTCAGCAAGGAAAACATTTGGGTGAAAACTTTAAGCGTTTGCTTAAAAACAAACCATTAGAGCCTTTTGAATATTTTGATAAAGGTACCATGGCAACTGTGGGGCGCAACAAGGCCGTTGTTGATATTAAAAAAATGCATTTTGGTGGTTTTATTGCCTGGTTTATATGGATGTTTATTCACCTTTGGTTTTTGGTGGGTTTCCGCAACCGTGTTATTACTTTTTTTAATTGGACGTACAGTTACATTAGTTACGATCGTGCGGCGAGGCTAATTATAAGACCTTTTAGAAAAGATATTTAATTAATTTGTTTTAACTGGTATTGGTCCGCCGTGAGTAACATATTGACCCCCAATCTCGTCAATATTAACATTCAATTCATCATCGCTGTCAATACTGTTTATATTTACTTTTAGTTCGTCGTAAGTGTCAACACTTTTAATATTGACGTCCAGTTCATCATACGTAGCAATATCTACAATTCGAACATCTAATGTGTTGTTCTCACTAATAGGGACTAATTTGTAATCTGAAGATGTTTCAACATTGCCTTTTGAAGCATATGCCTTTGGAATAATCTCGAATTCTTTAACCACATTAATAGTAAGGCAAATTGCAATGATGGTCAAAATGGTTTTGGTGTAAAAATCGGTTTTCATAATTAACTGTTTTAATAGGTTCTATTTCAGAAAAATCAAAATGTGTTCCAAAAGATAACAAATACTAAAAATAAGGGCTGTTTTTAGTATTTTAGCTAAAAATTGATTGCGATGATTTCAGAAAAACAATTCAAAAAAGAAATAAACTTAATAATTACCAATGCTATTCGGGAAGATGTAGGCGATGGCGACCATAGTTCGCTTGCGTGCATTTCTGAAGAGGCAACGGGTAAAGCCAAGCTTCTAGTTAAAGATGATGGCATCATTGCGGGTGTAGATTTTGCTCGACAAGTTTTTGAATTTGTAGATGCCGGTTTGAAGATAGATATTAAAATTGAGGATGGAAGCCAAGTAAAAAAGGGTGATGTTTGTTTTTATGTTTCAGGATTATCACAATCCATTTTAAAATCTGAACGGTTGGTGTTGAACGCTATGCAACGAATGAGTGCTATTGCAACAAAAACCCAGAAGTATGTAGAATTATTGGAAGGCACTAAAACTCAAATTTTAGATACTCGTAAAACCACACCTGGTATTCGAGCTTTGGAAAAATGGGCAGTGAAAATTGGTGGTGGGGAAAATCATCGTTTTGCGTTGTATGATATGATTATGCTTAAAGACAATCACATAGATTTTTGTGGAGGGATTACAAAGGCTATTCAAAAAACGAAAGATTATCTTAAACAAAACAGCTTGGACCTTAAAATAATTGTTGAAGCACGCAGTTTAGAAGAAATTGAAGAAATTCTACAAAACGAGGGGGTATACCGAATATTAATTGATAACTTTAATTATGAGGATACTAAAAAAGCAGTAAAAATGATAGGGAATACGTGTCTTACCGAATCAAGTGGTGGTATTACATTGGAAACCGCTCGAAAATATGCTGAATGTGGTGTAGATTTTATAAGCAGTGGTGCATTAACGCATTCTGTTTATAATATGGACTTAAGCTTAAAAGCAGTTTAATGGCCGAAGATGATGCGTTTAACATAGAAAAACTACCCGTAATTCGGGATTTGGTTAAGCTGAGTAAGCAGATTAAAATTCCGGGTACTAATGGACTTTCCTTGTATCATTTAATGGAAATCTACGGCACCGGAATTATAAAAGGTACCTTTTCGTCCCGAGCCAGTTCTATTGCATATAGTTTTTTTATTGCCATCTTTCCCTTTTTATTGTTTATATTAAACCTAATTCCGTATTTAGATTTTATCGATGGGTTTTTAAACCGGTTTTTAATTTTTATTGAAAACTTATTACCACCGCAAACAGCCGACCTTTTTTACCCGGTAATTGCAGATATTGCTGTTAACCCTCGTGGTGGATTGCTCTCTTTCTCTATAATTTTAGCGTTGTTTTTATCAGCCAATGGGGTAAATGCTATTTTCAGTGCTTTTGAATACTCTTTTCACGTTACTATGAACCGTAGCTTCTTTAGGCAATATGCTGTAGCTTTTGGGGTTGCTATTTTATTGGCATTGTTATTGTTAACTACAGTAGGAGTGATTTTATATGGTGAATACCTTATAGATGAATTAGTAGGAAAAGCATATATAGAAAATCAAGTAAACCTGATTTCAATTTTACAACTAGTTGTTTTTGTCATTATGGTCTATACAATTATTTCTATTTTATACTTTTTTGGAACTAAACAAGGTAAAGAATCTAGATTTTTCTCTTTTGGAGCATTGTTAACTACAATTTTATTTTTGGTAACTACCTATTTATTTGGTATTTACATTAACAACTTTTCAAATTATAACGAATTATATGGATCACTTGGGGCACTTTTAATAATGTTGTTCTATATTTGGATAAACTCAAACCTATTATTATTGGGTTTTGAATTAAACGTATCCCTTCAATTATTAAGAGATAAAAACAAGAATGTAAACACTAATACTTAAAAAAATGAAGAAATTATTTTTAACAATGACCTTAGTAGCGATTACTGCTCTTACAGCTGTAGCGCAAGATGTAACCGGAAAATGGAAAACCATAGATGACGAAACCGGCGAAGAAAAATCCATTGTAGAGATTTATAAAGACAATGGTAAAGTTTACGGTAAAGTTGTAGAAATACTTAACCCAGCAAAAAAAGACGCTACATGCGTAGATTGCCCGGGAGCAGATAAAGACAAGCCTATTTTAGGGTTAGTTATTATAAAAGGACTTGAAAAAGATGGAGATGAATACAATGATGGGAAAATACTAGACCCTAACAGTGGTAAAGTGTACAAATGTTACATAGAACTTGAAAGCCAAGATAAATTAAAAGTACGCGGTTACATTGGTTTTTCTTTACTAGGAAGAACACAATATTGGCATAGAGTAAAATAATTTATTTGTTTAAAATAGTATCTTTAGGCTGCTCATATTTGAGCGGCCTAATTTTTTTCTGAAAACTGTATTTGTGTATTACATAGACGTTATTCTTCCTATTCCCTTAAAGCAAAAGTTTACCTATCAGGTTAACAATGATGAAGCTGCCTTTCTTAAACAAGGAATGCGTGTAGCTGTTCCGTTTGGTAAATCTAAGGTCTATACTGCAATTGTTTACCAAGTTCATCAAACAGCACCTTCAGGCTATGAAACTAAAGAAATTGATCATATTTTAGATGAAGAACCTGTAATTACCAAAACCCAAATAAAACATTGGGAATGGATGGCTTCCTATTATATGTGTACATTGGGTGAAGTAATTCGGGCAGCTTTACCTAGTGCTTTTTTATTAGAAAGTGAAACGATTATTTCTTTATCAAAAAATGAAATTTCTGAAGAAGAATTAACCGATGAAGAGTTTCTGGTTTTTGAAGCATTACAACATCAATCCTCACTTCATATCAATGATGTACGTTCGGTTTTGGATAAAAAAAATGTTGTGGCGGTTCTTGAGAAATTACTTCAGAAAAACATAATACAAGTTCAAGAAGAAGTCTATGAACAGTATAAACCGAAATTGAAACGGTATGTGAAAATCACTTCAAATTATGCTTCCGAAGAAAACTTAAAAACACTTTTAGAAACCTTATCAAGAGCACCAAAACAAAAAGAAGTTTTAATGAATTTGTTTATGCTAACGGCTCAAACAAATAAACCTATTAGCGTAAAACAACTTCAAAAACAAAGTGAGACTTCTTCATCTGTAATTAAATCGTTGATTGATAAGGAAATTCTGGAGGAATACTACATTAAAAAAGATCGAGTTGAATATTCAGGTGGGGAAGCTTCAGATATAAAAACTTTAAATGAAGCGCAGCAAGTTGCGTTTTCAGAAATAAAAGAAACTTTCAAAACAAAAGATGTCACACTATTGCATGGCGTTACTTCTAGCGGAAAAACAGAAATTTATGTACGGCTTATTTCCGAAGTGATTAAAAGCGGAAAACAAGTGTTATATATGCTTCCTGAAATTGCATTAACCACACAATTAATTACGAGACTGCAAAATTACTTTGGCTCGAAAGTATCAGTATATCATTCAAAATACTCAGTTAATGAACGGGTAGAAGTGTGGAATAACGTCTTACAAGCAAAGCAAAAAGCACAGATTGTAATTGGCGCACGGTCTTCACTGTTCATGCCCTTTTCTAATTTAGGGTTGATATTAGTCGATGAAGAACACGAGCCATCTTTTAAGCAATATAATCCTGCACCTCGTTATCAAGCAAGAGATGCAGCCGTAGTTTTGGCAAACCTTCATAAAGCTAAAACATTGATGGGTTCCGCTACACCTTCTTTGGAAAGCTATTATAATGCATCTAATGATAAATATGGGTTGGTAAACTTAAAAACTCGTTTTGGCAATGTTTTAATGCCCGAGATTGAACTAGTAGATATAAAGGAAAAAACTAGGAAAAAAAGAATGAAAGGCCATTTTAGTGATCGCCTTTTAGAAGAAATGAATGAGGTTTTAGAACTTGGCGAACAAGTGATATTGTTTCAAAACAGGCGAGGCTTTTCGCCCATCGTAGAGTGTACTACCTGTGGTGTTTCACCACAATGCCCTAATTGTGATGTAAGTTTAACGTATCATCAATATAAAAACGAGTTGCGATGCCATTACTGCGGATATCATATGGCAATGCAACTTTCCTGTATGGCTTGTGGAAGTGAAACGCTAGATACGAAAGGTTTCGGTACCGAGCAGATTGAAACCGAATTAAAGGCGCTGTTTCCTAAACATTCCATCGCTAGGATGGATCAAGATACCACTCGCGGAAAAAATGCCTACGCAAAATTGATTGATAAATTAGAAAATGAAGAAATTGATGTATTGGTAGGAACCCAGATGTTGGCAAAAGGATTAGACTTCCGAAACATTAGTTTAGTAGGTGTAATGAATGCTGATAACCTTTTGAACTTCCCAGATTTTAGAGCACACGAGCGCAGTTTTCAGTTATTGCAACAAGTTTCGGGTAGGGCAGGCCGTACTAGTAAAAGAGGTAAGGTTTTAATTCAAAGTTACAATCCGTACCATCAAATTTTACAGCAAGTAAGTACAAATGATTATAAAAGTATGTACGAACAGCAGTTGGAAGATCGATATCAATACAAATACCCGCCATATTATCGAACGATAAAAATCACTTGTAAAGATCGTAACCTTCAAAAAATGCAAAAGGCTGCCAAATGGTTTGGGCAAGCATTAGAAAATAAATTGGGTGAGCAAGTGTTAGGACCAGAGCCACCACCTGTAAGTAGGATTAGAAATTTTTATATAAGTAATATTCTAATTAAAATCCCGAAGAAACAATCGTTGGAAAAAACAAAACAATATATAAATAGAGTACAGCAGAGTTTTAATTCCATTAAGGAATTTTCCAGCGTTCGGTTAACAATAGATGTGGATAATTATTAAGATTTCATAGAAGCTGAAAGTGCTTCAACTAAATCAGACTTTCTATTTCGGCTAAGAGGAAGTTGTTGGTTGTCAAGCTCGATTACCTTACTGTTATAGCGTTCTACCTTGTCTAGGTTTACAATGTACGATTTATGTATGCGCATAAAACGATCATCTGGTAATAATGCTTCAAAAGCTTTCATAGTAGATAGTACCACTAAAGCATCGTGTTCTGTAACAAGCTTTACATAATCACCTAATGCTTCTATATAACGTAATTCATTAAGGAATACCTTACGTTTTTTAAGGTTACTTTTTACGAAAATAAAATCTTCATCATCAAAACCATCATCGTTTTTAAGCTTGTAATTGGTAATTGCCTTATGTACTGCATTTAAAAACCGCTCTTTAGAAATAGGCTTTCGTAAATAATCTATCGCATCATAATCAAAAGCTTTAAAAGCGTACTTTGTTTTACCGGTAACGAAAATAATTTGTGGCTTTTTGGTAAGATCATCTAATAAATCGAAACCAGAAAGAATAGGCATTTCAATATCTAAAAAGATAAGGTCAATATCGGTAGTAGCTAGTCCCATTTTTGCTTCAATAGCATTGTTATACTCAGCTACAAGGTCTAATGAAGGGTGGTTTTCTATTAGTTTTACTATAGAAAGGCGTTGTAATGTAGAGTCATCTACAATGACACATTTTAATATTGGCTTGTCCACAAGGTAAAAGTTAGATAGTTTAGTACAACAATTATACTCAAAATATCGATGAAAGGCAAGTTTTTTTAACTTTTGTCGTAAATAAATGAGGTTTATCTTACGGGGTAAGAATTTTCTTATTTATGTTTTTTGTATTGTTTTAAAAAAGATGTTTGAAAATTATAAATAAAACATTATTTTTGCACGCTCTTGGCAAGAGGCTAAGAGTTAATATTATTAATTTTATTCGATTTTTATGAATCATTACGAAACTGTTTTCATCTTAAATCCCGTTTTATCTGAAGAGCAGATAAAGGAAACAGTAAAGAAATACGAAGATATTCTTGTTTCTAAAGGTGCTAAGATGATATCCAAAGAAGATTGGGGGCTTAAAAAATTAGCCTACGCAATCCAACACAAAAAAAGTGGTTTTTACCATTTATTTGAATTCACTGCACCTGGCGAATCAATAAACGCTATGGAAGTAGAGTTTAGAAGGGACGAACGTATTATGCGTTACCTTACCGTTAAACTTGACAAGCACGCAATTGCTTGGGCAGAGAAAAGACGTAACCGAAACAATAAACAAAAAGCAAAAGCATAAGGTATGGCATCGATTCAAGAACAAGCAAAAGGAAAAAAAGACGGAGAGATCAGATACCTGACCCCGCTTAATATAGAAACTACAAAAGCTAAGAAGTACTGTCGTTTTCAACGATCTGGAATTAAGTACATAGATTATAAAGATCCAGACTTTTTATTAAGCTTTGTAAACGAACAAGGTAAATTGTTACCTCGCAGATTAACAGGAACATCATTAAAGTACCAACGTAAAGTTGCCGTAGCTGTAAAAAGAGCTCGTCACCTAGCGTTGATGCCATATGTAACCGATTTATACAAATAAAAACCAGATAGTATTATGGAACTTATATTAAAACAAGACGTTGACAATCTGGGATTTACAGATGATGTTGTATCTGTAAAAAACGGATATGGTAGAAATTACTTAATTCCTCACGGATACGCTACATTGGCTACTCCTTCTGCTAAAAAAGCACTAGAGGAAAAGTTAAAGCAGCAAGCTTACAAAGAGCGTAAAGTTATTGAAGAAGCTCAAAAAGAAGCTGATAAACTTGGTGAAATTTTAGAGTTGAAAATCACTGCTAAAACTGGTGAAAAGGATAAATTGTTTGGTTCTGTTACCAATGCAAACCTTGCTGAAGCTTTAGAAAAAGAAAATGTATCTATTGATAAAAAGTACATTTCTATTGCCGGTGGTGCTATTAAGCGTACTGGACAATACGAAGCTACAATCCGTTTCCACAGAGATGTGATCGAAACGTTCACGTTTGACGTAGTAGCAGAAAACCAGTAATTTTTATACTGAAATAATATAGAAAAGCCTTCTTCATTTATTTGAAGAAGGTTTTCTTTTTAAATTGAAGTTGTTCCTGTCTACCGAACAGACAGGTCGAAATGACGATATTAAAATTTATTCACAATGAAATACGCACGACTTACAAAAGAGCAATTTGAAGAACTGCACACCGAGTTTATTAACTTTTTGGCAACACAGTCTATTACTGCTGATGAATGGAAGGATATAAAAATAAATAAACCCAACATAGCTGAAGAAGAACTTGATATATTTAGTGACTTGGTATGGGAAGGAGTATTGCAAAAAGCGGAGTATTTAGAAAATATGGCGCCACAGCAAATGTTCCTTTTTAAAATTGAAGCAGAGCAAATGAAGCTTATCTCGGTAAAAGTGATGGACAAAACTAAAAACATTACTACAGCTGAAGGGTACGCTTGGTTACAAGAAAACTTTATGACCGATGATGTTGAGTTTTACACTGCTAACAAACAATTTTCAAACGACAGGAGTGGTGATATTTTTAAATTGATAGAGAAAGGCGCCATCATTACAAAAGGAGAGTTGTATCGCTTTTTTGAAGATATTTTAGATAAAATATCATAATTTTTTAAGTAATGGTGACTGAGTGATTCCAATGGTAACCGGAATTGTATCGAAGTTTCTATTAACCACTAACTGCCTACTCATACCGTAAACTTTCAATAGGATCTAATTTTGCTGCTTTAGTTGCTGGGTATGAACCTGCTATTACAGCTACTAAGAAGGTAATTATAGTGGCCCACATTATAGCTGTCCAAGGTAATGAAAAATCAAAGTCGAATGCTTTGGCAAATACAAAACCGGTAAGGACACCTAAAAGAATACCAAGAACACTCCCAAATTGGCCAATAACAATCGTTTCCATAAAAAACTGGGTAGAAATAGTGGATCGCTTTGCGCCTAAGGCTTTTCTAACACCAATTTCCCGTGTTCGTTCGGTTACTGAAACCAACATAATATTCATTAGGGCTATAGAAGAACCTAAAATAGTAATGATACTTATAATCCAGGCTGCAGTTCGCATTATAAAGCCTAGTTCAGCTATTTGATTAATTAAATCATCACTTCGAAGAATACCAAAATTATTTTCCTCTACAGGGTTTAAACCTCTAATATTTCTGAAAGTAATAATAGCTTCATCTTGTGCGCTCTGCATAATTTCCTTGTCATCCACCCGAATACTTATGTTGTAATTAATATTCGCTTGTGTAAAAATACCACGTGCCACTTGTATAGGGATTAATACCTTGAGATCTTGATTGTTTCCGAAAGTTGAACCTTTGGACTCTAAAATTCCTATCACCTTAAATTTTACACCGCGAATGCTTACGGTTTTGTTTAACGGGTTTTCACCTTCAAATAAATTTTTCAAGAAATCAGACCCTAATAAACATACTTTATTGTTATTCTGAATATCAAAAAACGTAAAATTTCTACCTTGATCTACTTCTGTACCGGTATTTAATAGATAATGCTCATTAACGCCGTACACCTGTACTTCAGGATCGGTCTTCTCACTTTCATATTTTACTTCTGCAGCTCCAGTGCCTCTAAATGAAACAGCAGTTTGCGTTAAAGGATGATTATACTTGTCTTCAAATTCCCGAACATCATTGTAGCTAATTATTGGGTTTATCTTTTTCCGTTCCCCACCACGCTGACTTTGCACTTCCAATTCATAGCGTTGCACATTAAACGTATTGGCTCCCATGGAAGCAAAATTATCTGAAATAGTGTTTTCAAGCACCTTAACAGCGCTTAGAATACCTACCAAAGCCCAAATACCAATGGCAATAATAACAACGGTAAGAATGGTCCGTAGCAGTTGACTTTTAATAGAATCCAACGCAATTCGGACATTTTCGCGAAACAATGAAAACATAGTTACAAATTAAGGTTACCCATTAGACTAATAACAGTCGTTAAAGTTACAAGTTAGCTAATAATTTAAGATATTTGCAACTCGAAATTATAAATTGAACCTTACATTTTAAACCATACAACGTGGCTCAAAAACCATCTATACCCAAAGGAACTCGCGATTTTTCACCTGCTGAAGTAGTAAAGCGCAACTATATTATGAATACGATAAAAAGTTGTTTCACTACCTATGGTTTTCAACCTATTGAAACACCCTCGTTTGAAAATAGCGATACGCTAATGGGAAAATATGGTGATGAAGGTGATCGTTTGATTTTTAAAATTTTGAATAGTGGTGATTTTCTTCGGAAAGTGGACGATACATTATATTCTGAAAAAGATAGTGGTAAATTAACCCCTAAAATTTCAGAAAAAGCGCTGCGATATGATCTTACAGTTCCATTTGCTCGTTACGTAGTACAACACCAAAACGAAATTGATTTTCCGTTTAAACGCTATCAAATTCAGCCGGTTTGGCGAGCGGATAGACCCCAAAAAGGACGTTTTAGAGAGTTTTTTCAATGTGATGCCGATGTTGTGGGAAGTAAATCGCTGTGGCAAGAGGTGGAATTTGTACAACTTTATGATGCTGTGTTCAACAAATTGAACTTGGATGGAGTTACTATTAAAATGAACAACCGTAAAGTATTGAGCGGTATTGCGGAAGTTATTGGAGAAGCTGATAAATTGATTGATTTTACAGTAGCCTTAGACAAGTTAGACAAAATAGGGGAGGATGGTGTTAAAAAAGAAATGCTCGAAAAAGGTATTTCTGAAGACGCTATTAAAAAAATTCAACCATTATTTTCAGTAGATATTAGTGTTTCAGAAAAAATGGATATGCTTTATGAGTTATTAAAAAATTCAGAAGTAGGAATTAAAGGCCTTAATGAAATTAATTTTATTTTAAATAGCGTAGATATCTTAGGCTTACAAACCGCAACCCTGGAAATTGATGTAACCTTAGCTCGCGGCTTAAACTACTACACGGGAGCTATTTTTGAAGTCGCTGCCCCCGAACAAGTAAAGATGGGAAGCATTGGCGGCGGTGGTCGTTATGATGACTTAACTGGTATTTTCGGACTCAAGAATATGAGCGGGGTAGGTATTTCGTTTGGACTGGATCGAATCTACTTAGTGTTAGAAGAGTTAGGTTTATTTCCTGAAACGGTTTCTGCCAACACCAAAGTATTGTTTATCAATTTTGGTGAAGAAGAAGCACTATATGCTATGAAAGCTATTTCAAAGCTTCGTAAAGAAGGAATTACTGCCGAATTATACCCAGATGCTACAAAAATGGGAAAACAAATGGGCTACGCCGATAAGCGCAATATACCCTATACCGTTTTGGCTGGCGGAAACGAAATGCAAGCAGAAACGTATACACTCAAACATATGAAAAGCGGAGACCAAGACTCGGTTTCATTTACGGAGTTACGGGCTAAGTTGATGTAAAATAACTTGTCAACTTTTGATAACCCAGAAATTAAAGCAAATGAAAAAGAAAACTAAAATCACCTTTTTATTTGTGGTCTTGGGAATTATTGTAATAGCTTTAATTGGATACAGGTATTGGTATAGTAAAGAGGCCTTGAGCGCCTTAAAACACCAACCTGATGTAGCACTTATAAAACAAACAGAAAAAAACGTTTCAGTAATACCGACACCTGAATTTCCATATAGTTATGCTTTAATGCAAGAAGGAGTTATACAGCATTTAGACAGAAACTATACGTATGATGTAATCCCCGATGCATTGGAAGGAGGTGTTTTATTTCAAGGTATACACAGGCCCCCTAAAGGAACTAGCTTAAAAATCCAAGCTAATGAAGCCATAGAAGTATATTTCTTCTTTCACTATAAAGTTGATGGAGGGTATTCAGAAATATTTCCAAATTTAGATGGTTGGAAAAAGCTTAACATTGCCCCTCAGTACGATATTCATAACGGTGACCATGGTTTAAAGATGATTATGTATAAAAAGGTATTAAAAAAAGGTTCTTATGTTATTCCACCTACAACAAAAGATAAGGCTTGTTTTAGTATTGTTTTTAAAAACCGGTAATAAAAGTATACTAAGTAGCTCTTAATTATATAAAAATACACCTTAACCGTTATAATTTAAACTCCGCCCAAAGCGGATAGTGGTCTGACATCATAAAGGAAAGGCGTTGTTTTGTCAAATTTCTATTGGTTAAAGCGGTAGGAAGAAAATCAAAATGACCGCCAGTTTTAAATTGTAAACTTAAATTTGGCACGTGTTGGTTATCCATAAACCAAGCTATTTGATCATAATATTTGGTTTCATTGAAGATTGATCGTGTAACTATTTCGTTTTGTAGAGCAGGGGGAACGTACAACCCTTCTTCTAAAAAAGTTTTGTTTAATAAATCCCCACGTTCATCAATATTAAAATCACCAAGTGTTATTAAGTTTTGGTGATACGCATTTATATCACCGGCCCAATCAGCAAGCCATTTAGCAATCCATTTAAGTTCGGAAATTCGATCGCTGGATTTTTTACCATACTTTATATGAAGTGTAACCAAGATAAACGTTTGGTCACAAGATTTAAAACTTACGGCATAAGGCGTTCGTACAAATTGATTTTCTAAAGCATTGTTGTCTATTCCACTGGACCATTCTTTTGGCACGACCAATTCACAGGCCAATCCGGAAAGATTTACCCTTCGGGTGTCAAAAATATATGCCATCCGTTCTCCATTTCCAGCACTGCCTTTTGTAACATCTGTTAATATGAGAGACCAGTTGTTTCCTAACAGTTTTAAAGTATCCCGCAACGCACGAATATTGCTCTTTACCTCTTGTATGGCAATCACATCAAACCGGCTTATAATTTCGGCTATACAAACAATACTTTGTAAATCTCTTTTGGGTGAATCATCACCATTAGACATCCATTTTCGGGTAAGGTCTCCAAAAGCTCTAATATTCCAAGTGGCTATCAAGAGGTTTCTGTCCAATGCCTTTGCAGGTATTTTTGTTGACAAATCGGCGCGCAATAATGCAAGATTATCCGAAACTGAAGCGGGTAAAGCATCTAAAATAGAATCCATAACAAAGAATTATAGGTTATGGGGAGTCATTAAAGATACTTAATTTTTCTTTTGTTATAATAGTTAGCTTTAGCTCTTTTTTATTAAACGTATTATTTACGTAAAATACTGCTGTACAGTCTTGTAAGGAATATCTTCAAAATTAGAAACCACCACATCAGCTTTTGAATAATCTTGATTTTTAGAGTGTAAACTATCATAACCTACACAAAAAATGCCTGCACCTTTTGCAGCGGCTATTCCGTTGGTGGAATCTTCAATTACCATACATTCATCCTTGGCATGTCCCGATGCCTCTGCCGCTTTTATAAAAATTTCAGGATGTGGTTTAGAAGCTTTTAAATCGGCGCCACTTAATTTAGCCGTAAAGTATTGATTTAAATCAAATCGCTCGAAAATACGATTGATATTTGGCATCGAAGCGGAGGAAGCTAAAACCAACGTAAGACCATTATTATAATAATCTTTAATTAAGGGCAGTACACCGTCTAAAAGATCAAGACTACTATCAGTAGCAAATAAATGCTTGAAATGCTTGCGTTTGGTACTCACTAATGTTTCAGGCGCTTCTGAAAGGGAAAAACGAGAACATAAATCTTTACAGATATTAATGGTAGATTGGCCGGTATAGGCTTCGTACATTTCTTCGGAAACATCAATGTTCATATCCTTGAACATACTAAAATAGGCTTTTTTGTGTAAGGGTTCTGTATTAACAATTACCCCATCCATATCGAACAAAACAGCTTTAAGCATAACAATTATTTTTGTGCGAAGATATATATTTTACAAGGAGTATATTTTTTCAGAAACATAAAATTATCTTTATTTTTTTACATTTTCTGAAACATTTCCGGAAGAAGTATTTAAAAAGAATTTACTAAAACAGATAGAAGATATTTTATATTTCCTTAATTTTAAGGTAAGTATAATTGAAATTAATTAAGTATGAATACCTCGCAACGACTGGAAAATGCACTTGCAAAGCTATATACGGCTTTTCATGATGGTTCATTAAATCCTGAATGTTGTATAAGTTGCGCTGTAGGAAACATTTGTGATAATACAGACACTTGGAAGCATTTTAGTGACTTTCATGGATCGGTACAGCTAAATTATGTGGGTTTGGTACACCAACGCTTAGGTCGTTCGGTAAATGGCTACACACCCCAAGAGTTAATAGAAGTAGAAGCTGCTTTTTTAAAAGGGTGTGGTTTTTCTGTTCCGTTACGTCAAAATAGTGAAAAACCTAAGAATCCTACTTCTAAAGAAACCCTTTTTAAAGGTCTTTGCGCCGTTGTTGAATATTTATGTATGCTCGATGGAATTGAAAACGTGATGGATTACACTCAAGTTTTTAAGGCTGAATTTGAACCAGAAATAGAAGTTAAAATATAGGTAATTTGTCGATTTTGGATTAATAGGGCTATTTATAAAAACCCCATGTATTGATAAAGTAATTTTAAAACCAAAAATTAATTTAATTTTTGGTTTTTTTCAATGGTTATTGTTTCTATATTTGCACTCGCAAAATACGGCGAGGTAGCTCAGGTGGTTAGAGCGTCGGATTCATAACCCGGAGGTCAGGGGTTCAAGTCCCCTTCTCGCTACAAAACAAAAAGCGGTCAGTTTTTTTCTGACCGCTTTTTTTGTTTCTTATACTTGTTTTAAGTTGTATGCATTTTCCTCTTTTAATTTAATAAGATAAACTTCTATTTAAAGGCGTAGCAACTTAAATGTTTTAATGGTTTGATTATCAATTTGTAATTAGATTTTCAATAAGTGTTTATTAATTATTTTTAATAAATTTTAAAAAGAAAAAAATCACCCCCTTTCTTTCCAATATTAGAATTAATCTATTATATTGGGCTCTAACTAACAAAAAACTATGGACGATAAGATAAAATACGAGATGGAATTTCCTATACAGGTTTCACCATCTCTACTGTACCAATATATTTCTACTCCTTCAGGAATGAGTGAGTGGTATGCCGATAACGTAAATTCCCGTGGCGAATTTTTCACCTTTATTTGGGAAGGAAGTGAAGAAAAGGCCAAACTGCTTGGAAAGAAAAGTGGGGAACGTATAAAGTTCCGTTGGGTAGACGATGAGGATACCGATTACTATTTTGAACTTCGTATCCAGGTAGATGAAATAACCAAAGACGTTTCCTTGATGATTACAGATTATGCCGAAGAAGATGAAGTTGATGAAGGGAAAATGTTATGGGATAATATGGTTTCAGATTTAAAACAGATATTAGGTTCTAAGTAACAGTTCCGCTTAATTTATAATATCTTTGCGCCGCACTATTTTGAAAACCTCAGAATAAAAGCGGCTTTTTTTATGATCAATTTTAACGGAACACTACAAGAAACTAATACCACTATCTTACCAGATAACCGCGGGCTCAATTATGGCGACGCCGTGTTTGAAACGCTTCGGGTTTCTGGGGGTAAAATTTACTTTTGGGAAGATCATTATTTTCGGCTCATGGCTTCTATGCGTATTTTGCGTATGGAAATACCTATGAGCTTTACGCCAGAATATCTCGAGGAACAGGTTATAAAGACGATAACATCTTCAGAAAATAAAAATGGTGCCTTTCGGGCGAAAATTTTAGTCTGGCGTAAAACAGGAGGGAAGTATTCCCCAACGACTAATGATGTTGAGTTTTTAATTACTTCAGAAAAGTTAGCAGAACCATTTTATACTCTGAACGATTCTTTTTATGAAATTGAATTGTTTAAAGACCACTATATAAATTCTGGATTGCTTTCCACTTTAAAAACAAATAATAAAGTGCTGAATGTTTTAGGGAGCGTCTATGCTCAAGAAAACGATTATGCCAATTGTTTGTTACTGAATGAAAAAAAACAAGTAGTCGAGGCTTTAAACGGAAATATTTTTTTAGTAAAAGGGTACAAAATAAAAACGCCACCAATTACAGACGGTTGTTTAAATGGTGTTCTTAGAAAACAGATTATCAAAATTTTAGGCCAGATGCCCGATTATGTTTTAGAAGAGGAATCTGTTTCCCCTTTTGAACTTCAAAAAGCTGACGAAATTTTTATAACCAATGTTATTGTGGGAATACAGCCAGTATCAAAATACCGTAAAAAAGAGTATGACCGTGAAGTGGCTAAAGAATTGTTGGCAAAACTGAATGTAAAAGCCCGCTTGGGTTAATTATAAGTAGGGTTTTCTGGTGAGTTAGACCAAATAAGGTAATCGCCACCAAACTCAATCATTTTTTCTTTCCAGAAATTAGCGTAGGGTTTTCCTATTATCTCGTTTTTGTAATCATTGGGAGCAACAACCCAACTATTTAGTTGCAGTTCTTGGTCAAGCTGAGTACTTTCCCAACCAGAATAACCTAGGAAGAACCGTATTTGTGATTCATCTATTTTATTTTGAAGCAACAACTCCATCACTGAATTAAAATCCCCGCCCCAATATATACCGCTGGATATTTCAATACTTTCCGGAATTAAATCTGGTATTCTATGGATGAAGTATAGGTTATCCTGCTCAACAGGTCCGCCATTATAAACTGGAAGTGTTGAATCTATTTCAGAAATAAAGTCCTTTAAAGTATATTCGAGAGGTTTATTCAATATAAAACCAACAGACCCTTCTTCGTTATGTTCAGCTAACAAAACGACAGACCTGTTAAAAGAAACATCACCAATAATAGAAGGTTCAGCTACTAATAACAATCCTTTGGCTGGTTTATGAGTAGTCATGCGGTTAGTTTTGCAAACTAAATCTAAACATTAATTTTTGAATATCCAACACTTAAGGGCGATTGTTGTGTAAAATAGGGTCATAAAAAAACCCCGCCAATAGGCAGGGTATGTTTTAAGTAGGCAATTTCTTGCTTAGTTTACAGCACTCTGTAAATCTGATCCTGCTTTAAACTTAACAACGTTTTTAGCAGCGATTTTAATTGTTTTACCTGTTTGTGGGTTTCTACCTTCACGGGCAGCTCTTCTAGATACTGACCAAGAACCGAATCCTACTAAAGATACTCTGTTTCCTTTTTTAAGCGCTCCCTCTACGTTTTCAAGGAAAGACTCTAATGCTTTTTTAGCAGCTGCTTTTGTAATTCCGGCATCTTCTGCCATTGCGTCGATTAAATCTGATTTGTTCATAGTTTAAATTTTAAAATTAGATTGTTGGTTAAACTTTATTTAATTGCTCTACAAATTTAAACGGATTATCGGTTCATGCAAGGAATAGCGCACTAAATCGGGGTATTTGTTAATAACTTTGGGTGTTTGTTAACAACCAAAGGTGGTTTTTTGTAGATTTTAACAAAATCAGTAATGACAAGGGGTTACACAAGTTTAGCATCTTTCGCAAAAGAAAAACCATTTAAAAGCGAAGCAATATCCATTTTCCGTTTTCCAGGCAGTTGCAATACCTTAATATATATATACCCGTTTTTTGTAGCTACTTTCATACTTTTTTTATCTGTAGTTACAGTTCCAGGTTTTTCTGAATGTGCAATCACTTCTTTGGTTGCTGAATATATTTTTACCTTTAATGTTTCACTTTCATTTTCAAGTTTGCTCCAAGCAACTGGGTAGGGGGAAAGCCCTCTAATAAAGGCATCGATAGCTTCAACAGTGTCATTCCAATTTATCCGTGTGTTTTCTGAACTGAGCTTAGGGGCATCTTTTACCGTTACCTCTTGAATTTGAGGAATAGGCTCAGCATTGGCTGTTTCAATTTCAGTAACTGTTTTTACTACCAACTCGCTACCTACATCCATTAATTTATCGTGTAAAGAGCCAGCTGTATCTTGTTCTGTAATCGCAACTTCTTCTTTTAAAATAATCGCTCCGGTATCAATTTTTTCATCTATAAAAAAGGTAGTAACTCCAGTTTTCTCTTCTTGATTTATAATTGCCCAATTTATAGGTGCTGCACCGCGATATTGGGGAAGGAGGGAAGCGTGTAAATTAAATGTACCATATTCGGGTAAAGACCAAATTACTTTGGGCAACATACGAAAAGCAACAACAATTTGTAAGTTGGCTTTTAGCTCTTTTAATTCAGTTAAAAAAGCATCATTCTTTAAATTAGTAGGTTGTAAAACGGGAAGATTTTTTGAGACAGCAAATTCTTTAACAGCAGATGGTCTTAACTTTCTTCCTCTACCGGCTGGTCTATCTGGAGCTGTTATAACCCCAGCAATGTTTTTTTTCTCTTCTAGTAGTTTTTTTAAAATCCCAACAGCAAAATCGGGCGTGCCCATAAAAACAATCCGTAAATCTCTCATGAATGTATATAATATTGGTTTTTTGTATTTAGCTTTATCTTTCCATTATCCAGCAACAAGCGCAATACGTGAACAATTTTTTCTTTTGTAAAAGTACTTTTTTCTGAAAGCTCTCGAGCATCCATTTCACTTTCTTCTAACAGTTGTAATATTTTTTCTGAAATGTGCTTCAATTCATTTTTGCTAGCTGTATTTTTTTGAGTAGCACACACAGAGCAAATTCCACAAGATTGTGCCTCTTCATCACCAAAATACCTAGCTAATTGTACACTTCGGCAAACTTTATTGTTTTCAGTATAACTTAATACTGAAGCTACTTGTCTCTTCTTTCTTTCGTTAAGATTCTCTACTTCTTTAGCAATGACGTTAATGGTTTTATCATCTTCCCGAGGCTTTAAAAAAGTAATGGTGGCATCGGTAATTTTCAACAATAAATCAATCACTTCATCACGTTCCATTTTTTGTAATGCTGAAATAATAGTAGTAACCGATTGCCCGGTTTTTTTTGAAATAACATCTAAATTGATTCCTGTGGGCATTTCAAAAACACCACCATATAATCTGAGAATCGTTTTTCCTATAACAGAAACAGTAACATCACTTGAAAAATAGTCCAATACTTTTTCTGAAGGCCATAAAAACTGAACAGTAGATTTACGACCAAACTCTTTTGATAACTGTATAACGGCCAACCTATCTAAGGAATTCAATGCATTGTAGGTGAGGAGGGTGTTTAAGCTGTAAGCTTCGCAAAACTCAGTAAAACTAAAACTGAATTGTTCAAACTCACCTTCTCCATATGATATTTGAAAGTAGTTGTTCAGTTTTCGGTAGATATTTTTTAGGTTTTTAGGCGTAGGCAAGGCTCCTACAAATTGCTTTTTTACCAAAGTTTTATCGTATTCATTGTATAATAAAACTGCTTGTGCATAATTGCCATCACGACCTGCACGACCAGCTTCTTGAAAGTAACTTTCCAAACTTTCAGGTAGTTGAATGTGAATGACAAACCGAACGTTGGGGTGGTCAATGCCCATTCCAAAAGCGTTAGTGGCAACCATTGTAGGAATGCTTCCCGCTTGCCATTGTGCTAAACGGTCGTCTTTTTCTTTTTTTGAAATTCCCCCGTGGTAAAAAGTACTAGTAAAACCCAAGTGGTTAAGATGGTTACTAGTTTCAACAGCGCTTTTACGACTTCTCACATATATAATGGCAGATCCTGTATTGTTTTTTAAAAGCTGCTCTATGTGGTATAATTTATCATCAACTTGACGTACTTGATATGCCAAATTAGGGCGAACAAACGAATTTTTAAAAACCGCTGGCAGTTCTAAGTTTAATTCCTTGATTGTATCTTCTAGCACTTCGGGTGTAGCTGTGGCAGTCAATGCAATGATGGGAGCTAAAGGCCTGAGTTCCCTTAAAACCGGAATGTTTTTATAAGCTGGCCGAAAATCGTTGCCCCATTGCGAAATACAATGCGCTTCATCCACGGCTATTAAACTTACATTTAATTGTCTAATCGTGTTTTGAACTAATTCTTGCTGTAACCTTTCTGGTGATAAGTAAAGAAACTTATAGTTTCCGTAGAGAATATTATCCATGCTGGTTTGCAAGTCTGAAAAAGAAATCCCTCCAGAAATATGCATGGCTTTAATGCCACGCTCTTTTAAAGCATTTACTTGATCTGCCATTAAAGCGATTAATGGCGAAATAACAATACATGTACCCTCTTTTAGCAATCCTGGAATTTGAAAACACATCGACTTTCCCCCACCAGTAGGTAGCAGAGCAACGGTGTCTTTATCGTTTAATACCGAAGTGATAATATCTTCCTGCATCGGTTTAAACGAAGAAAAACCCCAGTAGTTTTCAAGGATTTGAAGTGGTGTTTTCAAATAAATTATTTCAAGTTTTCAAGTATATATGCAATTCGTTCTTCAACAGAACCTATTGGAACCAATTGTACTTTATATCCATAGTTTTTGTAGCTTTTGAAAAGTGCGTCATGAATTTTTTCAGCTTCTTCAAAACTTTCATACCGTTCATTGTCTTGTTTGTATATTTTTTTCCAAGGCGGTAATAAAAAAACAGCATCGTATTGGTTCTCTATACAACTATTGGTGAAAGTTTCAGAATATGTTGTTTTAAAATAATCCATATACGCTGTTACATCTGGCAATCCACGGTCGTAAAACAGATACTCTTGTTGGTGTTCTTTAGCTTCTTTAAATTGCCGTAAACGGCCATCCAACAGTCGTTTGCTAAATAATATTGGGTCTGTTAAAAACAGTTGTTCTATCCCTTCTTTTTGGGCTTTTTTAATTACTTGTCGGGATACCTCATGTAAGCAGGTGTACCCCTTTTTTTCAAGGTCGTTTATCAAGGTCGTTTTCCCAGTTCCTGGCCCCCCGGTAATAACGATTCGTTTTGTTTTCAAGCGGTATAATTTTTGTACAAAATAAGCAAATATTTATTGATATTGAAAAGTGTATCTTTGTGTAAAAGAAATAGAAAAAATTAATGAAAAACGATAAAAAAACAACTGATTTCTATAACCGTTTACGTGAGCAGTTAACAGAAGACACCTCTTGGCCTTCGGAATATTTATACAAATTTATTGTCCCTTCAAGTTCAGAAAAAATTGCTGAAATTGAAGCTGTTTTCAATGGCACCGATGCTGTAATAAACACCCGTGATTCTTCAAAGGGAACTTATACAAGTGTGTCAATTAAAGTAACTATGGATTCCCCCGATGCCGTAATAGAGAAATATTTACAAGTTTCTGAAGTGGAAGGTGTCATTTCGCTATAATTTTAGTATTTTGCAATCATAATTACTTCAAGAAGAATACTTCCTTAAATTTTTAATTTTGTTAGATAATATAGAATACAATACAGAACGCTCGCATTTAATTATACCTGAATACGGACGCCATATGCAAAAGATGGTTGAACACGCCGTCTCAATAGAAGACCGTGAAGAGCGTAATAAAGTTGCAAAAAGCATTATCGCTGTTATGGGTAACTTAAACCCGCATTTACGCGATGTGCCCGATTTTCAACATAAACTTTGGGATCAATTGATTATTATGTCCGATTTTAAATTGGACGTTGACTCACCGTTTCCAAAACCCTCCCGTGAAGAACTATCAGAACCGCCACAACCGCTTCCATATCCTCAAAACCATCCAAAATACAGGTTTTATGGAAATAACATAAAGCGTATGATCGATGTGGCCAATAGCTGGGAAGAAGGCGATAAAAAAGAAGGATTGATTCTTAACATTGCCAACCATATGAAAAAATGCTTCCTTAACTGGAACAAAGATACTGTTGATGATGAAGTAATTTTTAACCACCTTTTTGAACTTTCTGGTGGAAAAATAAACCTTAAAAATAGTGATGAGGATCTTTCAGAAGCGAAAAACCTCTTGAAGAACAAGAAAAGGTATAACAGCAGTAATAAAAAATCACACAAAAACAGCCGTGGTAGAAAGCGGTACTAACCTCTATTAATCAGTATTAATGGGAACTTTTCAAATTGAAGGCGGACATAAACTGAAAGGTGATATTCGCCCACAAGGCGCTAAAAATGAAGCCTTACAAATACTTTGCGCTGTATTATTAACCCCTGAAGAAGTGATAATTGATAACATTCCAGATATTCGGGATGTCAATAAATTAATTACTATCCTTGGAAACCTTGGAGTGAAAACCCAAAAATTGGCAAAGGGGAAATTTGCATTTAAAGCAGATGATCTAAAACTTGAATATTTAGAATCTGAACTTTTTAAACAGGAAGGAAGTTCATTACGGGGTTCTATCATGATTGTGGGGCCATTATTGGCACGTTTCGGTAAGGGGTATATTCCACGACCTGGAGGTGACAAAATAGGGCGTAGGCGATTAGACACCCATTTTGAAGGGTTTATAAAGCTAGGTGCTAAATTCCGATATAATAAAGAAGAACGTTTTTATGGTGTAGACGCTCCAGACGGTTTAACAGGAACATATATGTTGTTGGACCAGGCTTCTGTAACAGGAACAGCAAATATTGTTATGGCAGCTGTCTTGGCAAAAGGAACAACAACCGTCTACAATGCAGCTTGCGAACCATACTTACAGCAGCTTTGTAAGATGTTGAACAGCATGGGAGCTAAAATAAAAGGCGTAGGGTCAAACCTATTAACCATTGAAGGAGTTGAAAGTTTAGGAGGTTGCACTCACCGTATTTTACCCGATATGATTGAAATAGGCAGTTGGATTGGTCTTGCTGCAATGACGCAAAGTGAAATTACCATTAAAGATGTAAGCTGGGGCAATTTGGGATTAATACCTGATACCTTTAGAAAATTAGGAATTACACTTGAAAAGCAAGGTGACGATATCCATATTCCTGCACAAAAAGAGTATGAAATTCAAGGTTATATAGATGGATCTATTTTAACTGTAGCAGATGCTCCTTGGCCAGGTTTTACGCCAGACTTACTTAGTATTGTTTTAGTAGTATGTACGCAAGCAAAAGGGAGTGTGTTGATACATCAAAAAATGTTTGAAAGTCGTTTGTTCTTTGTCGATAAGTTAATCGATATGGGTGCAAAAATAATATTGTGCGATCCACACCGAGCAACTGTTATAGGGCATAATTTTACCTCGACACTTAAAGCCACTACGATGGTTTCACCAGATATACGTGCAGGGATTTCCCTATTGATTGCAGCACTTTCTGCTAAAGGAACATCGACTATTCATAATATTGAACAAATAGACCGTGGTTACGAAAATATAGATGAGCGCTTACGAAGAATAGGCGCGAAGATTACAAGAATAGAGTAATTATAAGAAACTATTAAATAAAAAAAGCCGCGAAATAATCGCGGCTTTTTTTAGTATTATTTGTTTCGGTTTTTGTTAACCTCGTCTTGTAGTTTACGTCGTAACTTTTGTTCTCGTTCTAGGGACTTTTGACGGTTGGTTTCGAGTTCCATTTCAGTCTCTGCCAATTTTAATTGAGAATTTTTAGTGACTTTATGGCTGTTTTTAAATTTATAGAATAAAAATGCCAAACCAACCAACAATAATACAATTATGGACCACATAATGGTATTGTAGGTAGATTTCTGGGTAAGAATCCCTAAAATTTCAATACCATTTTCTTTTTCTTTTGAAACAGAAAGATCCTCTTTTGTGGTTTTTAATTGACTTGTTAACGAATCAATTTGTTTTGCTTTTTGATCAATTTCAGTTTTTGAACTAGCAATTTTACTTTCCAACTCAGAAACAGAATCTAAGATATTTTTGCGTAATTGATTAATCTGGTATTTTTTAATCACCTTGTATTCTTGGTAATTGTTAGATTCGTCAACTACATCTTTAAACTGCCCTTCAATACTATTATCCTTTGGCTGAGCTTGGGGATTTTCTTGGCCAAAAAGAATGACGGTAACTAAAAGTAAGGGAAGTAGGGCTACTAATTTTTTCTTCATAGTAATTTTGTTCGGTTTGTTTGTTATTTAACACCGCAAGAGTAGAAAAATTGTTTTAAATAACCCAAATTTTGTAGGTAATTAAAATTTATTTAACAACGTGCTCTTTTTTATTGTAACAAAAATTGAGTGCACCCGATGGGCATTTTCGAATTTGCCGTATAACTTGTTCGGTGTCAGCACCATCTAAATTTATCCAAGGAATTACTGAAGTTCTAAAAACTTCAGAAAGTTCTTTGGCACATTTTTCAGCATGAATGCATTTTTCGGGTTTAAAAGTCACTGTAATTTCACCGTTGGTGAATTCATTGGTTAGCGTTTCCATAAGCATTGATTTGGGGGTTATGTAAACTGTTTATAGTCAGAATGTTCGATAAATATATATAAAAAATCGATAAAGTGTATGTTTTGTGGAATATTCTTACAATAAAATTTAGGAAACAGCTTTTTTGTAAGTGTTTAGAGCACGTTCTCGAGCCTCTTTATGATCGACCATTTTTTCTGGATATTCATTTGTATCATATTCTTCAACCCATTCTTTAATGTACTTTTTGTTTTTATCAAATTTATCAATTTGGGTTGTGGGATTAAAAATTCTAAAGTATGGAGCGGCATCTACACCGCTTCCGGTAGCCCATTGCCAATTGCCAACATTACTGGCTAGTTCATAATCCAATAGCTTTTCAGCAAAATAGGCTTCACCCCAACGCCAGTCGATTAATAGGTGCTTACAAAGAAAACTAGCAACGACCATTCGCACTCGGTTGTGCATATATCCAGTTAGGTTTAATTGTCGCATGCCTGCATCGACTATGGGATAACCGGTCTTTCCTTGCTTCCAAAGGTTAAACTCTTTTTTATTATTGCGCCATTCTACGCGGTCATATTTTTTTCTGAAAGCCGTATCAACTGTTTTAGGAAAGTGCCATAAAATTTGCATAAAGAACTCTCTCCAAATTAACTCTTGCCAAAAGGTTTCATTTTTTTCAGTAATTGCTTTTTTCATCATTTTACGAATGCTCACCGTTCCAAAACGTAAATGTGGGCCTAAATGCGATGTTGCATCCTGAGCCGGGAAGTTTCGTTTTTTTTCATATTGTTGAATGGTGGTGGGTGTTACATCGTACTCAGGGATTTTAATAGCAGATTTTTCAAATCCCATATCACTTAAGGTTACATTGGGTAAACGAGAATGTTTTACCAGGTTCTTTAAATGCTCGTTAGTATAATATATTTTTAAATCTTTTTCAGCATTAAAGGTTTTTTTCCAAAGTTTCATATAAGGCGTGTATACCACATACGGATCCCCATCATCTTTAACAATCTCATCTTTTTCAAATATAACTTGGTCTTTGTAGGTGTAGAGCCCTATTTCTTTTTCTGAAAGAAATTGTTTTATTTCACCATCGCGTTTGGTTGCGTATGGTTCATAATCGTGATTAGTAATAACGTTTTGAATGTTATACTCTGAAGTTATCTTTTTAAATACATCGATTGGTTTTCCATGATATATAGCAATACTGCTGTCATGTTTTTGAAGTTCATCACGCATTTTTTGAAGCTGCTCAAAAATAAACGTAACGCGTGCATCATCTTTTGGTAATTCGTCTAAAATTTCAGTGTCAAAAATAAAAACAGACAAGACAGCATGTTTACCATGCAGGGCCTTATAAAACCCAATATTGTCGTCAAGGCGTAAATCTCTTCTGAACCAAAATACGTTCAATTTATCTTGCATTATAATTTGTTATTTGCTTATTTCTCCGAAAATCTCGATGAGTTTTTTTCTTCGGTATTCAAAAATTTCATTTAGTTTGGGTTTCACTAAAAAAGGATGGACCATTTGACCAATAAACCCTAATGGTAGTTTGTAGTGAACAATATCTTCCATCTCTACGCCACCATCAATTTCTTTTATAAAATGTTTGTGGTGCCAAAGTGAATAGGGGCCAAAACGTTGTTCGTCTACAAAATAGTCATTGTCTTTAACGTGTGTAATTTCGGTAACCCATTTGGTTTTAATGCCCATGACGGGAGTAACTACATATTCGATTATTTGTCCAGAATACATAGCTCTATCGCTTCCTGATACAATGCTGAAGCCCATATAATCTGGAGTAATGACCTTCAGGTTTTCAGGTGCTGAAAGAAAATCCCAGGCTTCTTTTTTTGATATAGGTAACTGTTGTTTAGTGTGTAGTTGGTAAACTTTCATACAAGCTCTTGGCAGAAACTATCTTCGTTTATAAGATAGTTTTCTGTTCATTCTTATGAGCCTGTAAATTTCAGTTTTAACTGCATTTTTTCTCTTTCGAGAACTCCATAAATTTTTGATAAATGATAGCATGGCGTTTTTGTTTTAAAAATACGACTGTTTTATGAAATATAAAATACTTTAAACAAAACTTAACAGTTTGTTCATAAACTATTTAGATGCTGTTTTGGCAATGTTTATGAATGTTTACCCTTTATTTAATTTATTCATTTTAAGTTTTTATTAACTATAAAAAACAGGCTAAGTTGTACATTAGTAATCAAATAAAAACCTAAAAATACCAACTCATGAAAAACGTATTACTATTTGTTTGTGCCGCATTGCTTTCCTTTGGAATGTATGCACAAATTGAAACTCCACAACCAAGCCCTTCTCAGAAAATTGAACAGACAGTGGGACTAACCGATATTACTTTAGAATATTCCCGTCCAGCTATGCGTGAAAGGACTATTTTTGGCGGACTTGTTCCTTACGGAAAAATGTGGCGTACAGGAGCCAATAAAAACACGACAATTACTTTTAATAAACCAGTTATGGTAGACGGTACTGAACTTAAACCAGGTTCGTACGCTATTTATACAAAACCTAATAAAGAAAATTGGGAGGTTTATTTTTATAGTGATGCTAATAATTGGGGAACCCCTCAAAAGTGGGATGAAAGTAAAGTAGCTGTAAAAACTACGGCTGAAGTTTTTTCTATGCCTATGGATATTGAATCATTTACAATGACTTTTGATGATGTAGCACACGACTCTGCAAATCTTGGAATGCTTTGGGAAAATACCTATGTAGGGGTACCTATTAAAGTAATGACAGATAAAGAAGTTTCTGCTTCAATTGACCGTGTTATGAACGGCCCAAGCGCTAATGATTACTATGCTTCAGCAGTGTATTATTTAGAGGCTGATAAAGATATAAACCAAGCTAAAACTTGGATTGATAAGGCTATTAATATGGCGAAAGAACCAGCTTTCTGGCAGTATAGACAACAATCGTTAATCTACGCAAAAGCGGGTGATAAAGAAGGTGCTATTAAAGCTGCTAAAAAATCAAAAGAACTTGCTAAGAAAGCAGGTAATGATGATTATATAGCTTTAAACGAAAAATCATTAAAAGAGTGGGGGGCTATGTAAGCTTTCTCACATATTTGACATTAAGACGCTCTCATTTTGAGGGCGTTTTTTTATTTTGAAACATGAGTTTGTAAGAGCCCAATATTTAGTTGATACTTTATCAATTACTCTATCTTTTATGAGAACTTACAAAAGTAAAATAGACAGTCGTCTTTAAATACCTTAAATATTTTTCTACTCTGAATTAGGAAGGTTTTAAACCTTTAGCGAACCCCGAAAACCTCTAGAAGCATAATAAGATTGTGCTCCATTATGATAAATAAAAATAGTATCGTAGCGATAATCACCAAATATAGCACCGCCGAGTTCTCTTATTTCTGTTGGGGTTTTAATCCAACTTGATGTTTTAGTGTCGAAAGGGCCAAATTTCTGTAACGCTCTATATTGTTTTTCTGTTAAAAGGTCAATGCCTATGGCAGCAGCCATATCTATTGCGTTGTTTTTTGGTTTAAACTTTTTTCTTGATTCTAAACCTTCTCGATCATAGCAAACACTCCTGCGACCTTTTGGACTTTCTGGTGAACAATCATAAAAGATATACTCTTCATTATCAACACCAACTACATCGGGTTCTCCACCGGTTCTTTCCATTTCGTGTAGTGCCCAAAGTTTTTTAGGCTTCGCCTCTAACTTTGCTTGTATGTTAGCCCATTCAAGGTTTTTATGGCGTTGCCTATTTTCTTCAAAACGGGTTTTTAAAACTTCAAATAATTCATTTCGTTGTTCTGGGGATAGTTCTTTTGGGTTTTCGTTTGCCATGATGTTATTAAATTGGTTCTGCTATAATTTATTCATTAAAACTCTTTCAATTTAACTGAATTATCTATTAAATATAATGATTCTTTTCGAAGAGCACCGTTTGCTAATATGTGATGTCCCTCCTTACTATAAATCTAATTTATCTATAAAGTGTATAGCTGTATACAAGAGTTGTATAAAAAATATACAGTTTGATGTGTATATACCCTGAAAATCGTCTTAAAAGCCTTTAAAATGGCGTTGGCATATGTATTGCTACACTATTGATGATTATTAAAAACATTACATAAAACACAATTACGCATAGATGAATCTAAAAAACGCTACTTCAGAAAGTAATAAATCTACCAGTGGAACTAAATCAAGTTCCATTTTTCGTGCTTCCTCTATATCCCCAGAAAAGGCTACCAAAACATGGAATATACTTGTTTTGGTCAATACCTTTTTGCTCCTTGCCGGAGGCGCCTTTTTGGTATATCAAATGCAAAATGACTTTGCTCAGTTCAGAATGGAACGACTTAATAGTACTTGGGGACTTATTTTCTTCGCCGTAGCTACATCACTGTTTATTTATAAAGCAGGATTCTTTATTTATCAACTCTACCTATACTTTAGGTATAAGCCAGTTACATCGGTTACCGATGATGAACTACCTACCGTAACTGTTATTGTCCCTGCTTATAACGAAGGTAAACAAGTATGGGCCACATTGAAAAGTTTGGCAAAAAGCGACTATCCTGTAGAAAAGATTCAGTTATTGGCTATAGACGATGGTAGTAAAGATGATACATGGTACTGGATGCAAGAAGCAAAAAAACAATTGGGCGACCGAGTAGCCATTTACCAACAACCTGAGAACAAAGGAAAGCGTCACGCTTTGTATAGAGGTTTTAATATAGGTAGTGGAGAAGTATTTGTAACAGTAGACAGTGACTCTGTTGTAAATGCCGATACATTACGAAATTTAGTAAGTCCTTTTATCACCAACGAAAACTGTGGTGCAGTAGCAGGGAATATACGTGTACTTAATAACAGCAAAGCACTATTACCTAAAATGTTGAATGTAAGTTTTACATTAAGTTTTGAGTTTGTACGTTCTGCTGAAAGTAAACTTAACTCTGTATTATGTACACCTGGAGCTTTAGCTGCTTATCGCAGAAAGGCTGTATTTGCTTGCTTACCAGAATGGATTAATCAAACCTTTATGGGGAAACCATCTGATATTGGCGAAGACCGAGCTATGACCAATATGATACTTAAACAAGGTTATCACGTATTGTTTCAGCGGAATGCGTATGCTTATACTAACGTTCCGGAAAAATATAAAGGGTTGTATAAAATGTTTATACGATGGGGTAGAAGTAACGTTCGTGAAAACATTGCAATGGCAAAGTATGTGTTTACTGACTTTAGGGAAGGTTCTAAAGCAGGGTCAAGGCTATTGTTTTTTAGCCAAGCGACTAAACTGATAATGTGCTACCCGTTTTTACTATTTATGTTGTACTTTATTATGGTGCACCCAGTATTGTTTATTAGTTCGACACTACTTAGTATTTTGGTATTATCAAGCTTTCAAGCAATCTTTTATGGCAAGCGGTATAATTTTTCTGAATCCTTCTGGGCATACACTTATAGTATTTTATATACGTTCAGTTTATTCTGGATTACACCTTATGCAATCGCCACAGCAAGTAGAAGTGGATGGCTTACCCGAGAGTTGCCGCAGCAAAGCTAGATTAAGGTTAGCAAGTGTTGGTGGAAAAAAAGCATCAACACTTGCTGATATTACTCTTTTGGGGGATTGATTATAATATTTCTTTGACCAATCCAATTGCCCTTATCGTCTTTGGTTAATTCGATTATATTTGAGAAGCCACCTGTCCGATCTAGTTTTGAGACCATTTCATCAGTTATAATTTTGTCATTGGCAAACCAAGTTGAATTTATCCAATATTCATTAAAGTTTTCTCCCATTAAAGTCATATGGATGTGTGCTGGTTCTGAACGGTTTGGGTAAGGTGCAGGTTTTATGGTATGAAACCTATACTTTCCATCACTATTGGTTTTTGTCCACCCTCGTAAATATCCGTGCCGTACTCCATTTCCTTTTTCATCTCCTTTCTTTTCATATAATCCATTATTATTGGTGTGGTACGCATAGATTATCACGTCTTTTGCAGGAGTTGTTCCATCAGTTTGGTAGACAGTACCTTCTAAAACTAATCGTTCTCCTTTTACGTCTTTACCGGCAATGGTTGTTTCCCAATTTGTATTTTCAGGCGCTTCATTAGCTCCACACCATTCGCAATCGGGTATTTCTTTAATTGCCAGGTTTGGCTTAGTTGAAGGATTCTTTACTTCGATTGTTAAAAATGTAACAAGTGTACTGTCTTTGGTTTGCTTTAAATCCGCTAGAAAATGCTGGTCACTTCCTGAAATAAAGCTATTGCCCATTTGTCCCGTATACTGTTTAAAGTGTATATCGTAAGCTTCAGGTTGCGCGTTTTCTATAGTTGTATGAATATGTCTGTTATCAGCTGAACTCCCATAATCGCCTGGCAAGATGGTTTGAACAAACAGTTGTCCTTTTTCATTTGTAAATGCTGAACCACGTAGGCGAGCGGTTGATTCATCACTTGGGTTAGAAGGTTCATATTCACCATTTGAAGAAGTGTGATACAAATCTACCTTTTGATCAATTAAAGGTCTATTATTTTCTTTTGATACGAGCGTAAGGCACAACCATAGTTTCTGGCCAATCTCGCTTTCATTACTTATTTGAACTTGATTTTCAGCATCAAAATCTTTGAATTCCTGTAATGTTTCGAGCTCAGTTTTGTCTAAAGCCAAGACGGTTCTGTCTATGGAACATTGAACAAAGAGCATACTTGTAAATAGTAGGACAAGGAAAGGTTTCATATTTATTTTATTTCTAAGAACTGCAAGTAATTTCTACCAAAAATATGGCAAGATCAACTGTTGTTGACTTTACTAATAGAAGTTAATAAAAGATAATAATTACTAATGTCTGCTTATTTTACCATCTAATTTAGTAAATAAAAACCAAATAGAAAGTCTTCAGGTTCTATGTAAATATTTAAAGTTCAATTACTTAATACAGGTAGTATTATGAATCTTTTCTATTTCTTTAATATTTCGACAATTCTATTATTGATGATTTCTGACAAATTCCAGTTGTATAGTTTAGGGTCGGTTGTGCTATAAAATTCAACAACAACAGCATCAAGGTCTTTATAATAGGTTGCGAAACTTTGGTAGCCTGGAACCCAACCGGCATGTTCATACTTGTAAATAGAGGAATATATATCTTGTTCACCTTCTTCAAACAATGAGCCATCATTTAAGGCTCTTATAAATATACCTACATCTTCTGCGGTGGCCAGCATACCGTGGTCATCTGTTTTTAAATCTAAAGGATGACCTACGTGATAACCACTCATCACATTATCTATATTCACTTCTTGTAGCGAACCAAAGGTATGTTCTAGCTGTAATGGTTTGAGTATTCTTTCTTTTATGAATTGGAAGTTCTCATACCCCAGTTCATTATCCATTATTTTATTGATCAACAAGTAGTTTGTGTTGCAATATTCATAATCTTCCCCAGGCTCAAAGTTAGCCGGTTTGTCCAAAATTAGGGAAAGGCTTTCCTCATAGGTGGCTGTTGGGTTTCCCCAAAAGTTCGGGGTGTCTGTAAAATTAGGAATGCCACTTCTATGTTGTACGAGCATTCGCAATGTGATTTCATTCGCATTTTCAATCCTTCCTACAAGTTCTGGTAAGTATTCAGCAAGGGTTTTATCTAACGAAAGACGCCCATCGTGCACCAATTTGGTGACCGCCACCGCATCATAAAGCTTGTTAATGCTAGCCAATTTAAAGAAAGCATGGGGGTTAGCAGGAACTTTAGCTTCCCGATTGTGCCAACCAGAAGCAAGATACCGAGGGGGGCTGCCAGCTTGGTCTATATATACAATCATGCCGTCAAATCCATGACCAATGGCCTCATCTAACTGTTCTTGAACGGTATCTGGTAGTGGTAAAATCCAAGCTTTTACAAGAATCCATGGCACGAAAAATAAAGAGCCTATACTTGCAAGTATTAATACTACTTTGAGTATTCGTTTTGTTTGTTTCTTTTTCATTTTTTTTTCAGAGTAGGCGTGTACACATATTTATAAATAGTTAGCCCCTTTAATGTTATTCTCTGTCTTCTGATAAAGGTGAAATCATAATGTGAGCCCTATGTGTTCCAGGGTTCATTATCCAAGGATGGTTTGAACCTATAGGTTTTTCAGGGAGCCCAGTAGATTGTGCTGTAGCAAATGGCAAATAAACTACATAGCGGTAATTGGCTCCTTTCACTTTAGAGGTTTCGGGGTCGTACAGTTCATCAGGTCCAAAGTAGATGTGTAGGGCAGACCCTTGTTTTCCCATATCCAGCTTGCCCGATTTTGCCTCTTCTTCTCTAATATCAAAGATTTCTGTTGCTGTCTTTCCTTCGGCTTTTAATTCTCGACCTCTTGCCATAAATGGCTCCAGATCTTTGTGGTAACAAGCTGCACTAAACCCAGGTTTTTGAGGGTTATCCGCAAGAACTATAAATTCGTTATTTCCTTCTTTGAGTGTTACAAATTCGCCAGCCATATTATAACCTATAACTTTACAACTATCTCGGCTTGCTTTTGGGGCAGCCATTAATGCTGTTGCAATTAAAGCTTCGTCAGTGTCAATGGCAACTAATTGGTTGTTGGTAGTATTTGATGTGCTATCTGCCACAGTTTCTTTTACAGATGATTCCGCCGTAGTATTTTCGTTTTTGTTTGAAGTATTACAGGAAATAAAAACTCCTACCAAAGCGATTGTAGCTATAATTTGTTTCATTTTAATGTGAGTTATGTTGTTTATACAACTAATTTAACAAATTAAACTGAACTTGCCTGCCTATTGTCAGATAGAAAATCTGAGAGAGTGTTTTTGTAACTAGCAAAGTGCCAAGTAATTAATTTTACACGGTGTTGGCTATACGTTGTTTGTTTAGGGTGTATTTTAGTTGGATTTATTGTTATAGACCTTTCCATCTTTCATTATGAATACAACGTTTTCTATTGTAGGGATAAAATCATTCATAATATCTCCTTTTACAGCTATAATATCCGCTTTTGCATTAGCTTTTATATGGCCAACTTCATTTTCTTTCCCTAAATGAAATGCTGAAATATAGGTACTAGATTGTAATATATTTAAAGGCTTCATTCCTGCTTCTAGATAATATCTAAACATATCTTTGGACGATTTTCCTCGGGTTACTTTTATATCCGTATAATTATCAGAACCGGCCACTATAGGAACTCCTTTTTCAATTGCTCTAGTAAGTCTTTTTTCCATTTTATCAGCATAGCCATCAATCCAACCTAACTCATTCTCGTTATAACCAGCGAGTTTTGCATAAGTATGCATATATGATTTACTATTTTCTGTAGGTACAAGAAAAATTCGCTTCTCTGCCATTTTAACTAAAGTGCTATCTGCTAGATTAAACCCATGTTCAATGCCATCTACACCAGCTTCAATTGCGTTCCACGCTGACTGATTTGTTACGGAATGAGCTGTGACTTTTAAATTATATGAGTGAGCGGTTTTTACAATAGACTTTATTTCATCTATTGTTAAATATGTTTTATTGGGAATATTATCAGCGCAAATTTTAATTACATCTACATTTTGATTAACGTGTTCACGCACAGCATTTTTTGCATCTTCCGGACTTGTTATTATTCTATATTCTAAATCTATTATATTTTGGTGTTCAGGAAGTACTCCATAAACTTGTCCACCATTTGCTGCCAGAATTGGCCCAGAAGCAAATATACGAGGACCCTCTATTGTTCCTTCGTTAATAGCATCCCTTAAGGCAACGTCAAGATATAAACCAGAATTTCCAAGATCTTTAATACTTGTTATTCCTTCAGCTAAATAACTTTTGGCTCTTTTAGCACCGCGAAGCGTTCTCAAAGCATCACTTTCCATTGTCAGCGATTGAATGCTATGTTCAGCAAAATCTTCGTTAGCTTCTTGAGAAAATAGTACGTGTGTATGGGCATCAATTAAGCCAGGAAGAACCGTATAATCAGTTAAATCTATTGCTTCGCTATTTTTAGGTAGCGATTGAAATTCACCAATAGAGATAATCTTTGTCCCTCGAATGTGTATAAGCTTGTTTTTTTGTAGCATATTATTTTTGCTATCATATAAAACCCCAGCTTTTATATACGTGTCTTTTTGTTGTCCTATCAATTTTGCTTGAGAGGAAATAACTAGTATGATTAAAAATATAAGCGTTCTGTACATATTTTTTTGTTTAAATGGGTGCCAACATAATTATGTATGCTTGTGTTGCGTGTGTAAGTATCTACCAGACAATTAATTTTACACGGTATTGCTGCACGTTCTTCTCATGTATTCAATAATTCTTCCTTTCTAAAAACTACCATACGCTTTATGAGTTCTTTTGGTAGCGGTTTATTAAATTGAAACTTTACAGTTCCCTTGCCCAATTCAAAGTTTTTCAACTCATCTGCAAAGTGTTCTACAGTTGTTTGATAAGGATAAAAGCTAACATATTTTGCATATGCTACAATCATTAATTGTTGTTCAGGTTTTGTTCCTGGTATAAGAGTAAAAGAAGGAACTTTATAGTTTGGGATTTCCACGCTTTCAGGAACAGCTTCTTTTATCAAAATTCTTAGTTCGTGTAAAATTACTTTTGCTTCTTCCGTTTGATTGTCGATATAATCGTCAACTGTCTTGAAGTTTGGCATTGCTCCTTTTTTTCCCATTTCTTTCGAGGTTTTAAATAAGCTTGTGTTTTCACTATAATTCTCAACTATTCGTTTGATTGTACTAGCGGTTTAAATCCACCATAGACCATTCTGTTGGCATCAAAAATTAACTTTTCAGGATTGGTTAATGGTGCGACTATTTCAGCCATTCTTGGATCTTCGGGAACTTTTTTATTGGCTAAATCACGTATCTCTTTGGAAGGAAAAACAACCCAACCAAATACAATTTCCTCATCTTCTTTAACATTTACGGTGTCTATAAAAGACTTCGTCCCTTCTAAGGACAAATCATCACCAACAAATTCGAAGTAAGCAATTGCACCATACTCTTTCCAAATATCAGCTACTTTTTCAGCCACCTTTTTGTATTCGTCTATATAAGTTCGAGGGACTGGATGAACAAAGCCATCGATGTAGTTTGTCATACTTTTTTCTTTAATGTTCAATGTTAGGTTTTTATATTGTTGTGGCACGTTTTTATTTTGTTTTACAATCCAGTTTGTTGGTTAAAATTCAGTTTTTAGATATCCTCAACTACAAAAATCGAATTGTTGTTCAAGTCATAGAAACCAAACTCATTTGTATTCCAATCTGTATTCATTCGTAATTTTTCAGGTTTTATAGTACCCCTTTCCACAAACTCTTTAAAAATCGGTTCTAAGTTCTTTACAAATATTTTGATGACTGAACCTCCAAGCAATGGGTCGTCTTCTGTGTCTGCGTGCCATTGCAAGTGAATAAAAAGATTTTCTCTTCTTAAAACAGCGTACATTTCATCTTTATGAATCAACTGAAATCCCACATATTTTTCATACCATTCAACATCCCTATCAATATTTTGGCTTGGCATTACAGGTGAAATTTCTAATAATTCAGTTTCCATAATAGTCAATTTTCAAATGAGCTACAACGTGTTTCAACAACTAAATTAGCAATTACAAACCAAATAGAAAACCCTTAGGGGTTTTCGTAAGTAAGCCTGTACTAACATGAATTATATACGGTGTTGGCAAGTTTATTATAGATAATTGAAGAATAGTTCAATACAAACACCAAGGATAACACTTACTATAGCTGCCAAAAGAGATAAACGTTTTAACTTAAATGTGTTTGCAAATGCTAGCCAAAGACATAACAGAGCACAAATCGATAAAATTATTGTTCCGTATAAAGGTACTATGCTATTGAAAAGACCTATTTGATTGAAAAGAGGGTCTAGCAAAGCAGTAAACCCAAAAAGAGCTAAAGTAAAATTAGTCTTTTTATGCCCTATAAATAGGTAATAACTTGCAATCAATAGTTCAATACTTATGGCCAACGGACCAAATTGGTTATAGTATTCTCTTTTAAAATATGCCTCAAATCCTTGAGGAAATTCAATCTTTACTATAAAGGCAACACTTAAAGCAGCCCCAATAATTAAAAGCAATATTGAAATAATTTTTCTTTTTTTCATGAGACCTTTCTAAATGTTTGCCAACACTCGCATAAAACCGTTAGATACGGCTATACCTTGTTGTGCTTTCGTTATTTTTTATTCAATTGCTACAAATAAATATATAAGAAGGTTCTGGGACATACTACATTATGCTAATTATTTATTTCCTTTTCAATGAGTGCCGTGATCTTTTTACCTTTTACTTCTAAGCTATCATACACTGAAAAATACTTTTCATCGGCAACACGTTGCATAACACCAAGCATTTTGGAATTACGATAAATGTGTTTTAAAGCAAGACGTATATCCTGTTCAGATAATTCTTTTTGTGTTTGGATATCATTTAAAAATTTAAATACTCTTGAAACATTCTCATAATCATCATAGTATAAGGCAGATTCCATGTTTTCGATAAAATTATTCATACTTGTCTCGCTTTCATGGATTTCTTCATAAAAAGAATAATAGTTTAAAATAGCGTCTTCAATCTTTGAGCCTTGTAAATTAGCCAGGAAACCAGAATTTTTTAAGGCATCAAATCCAGTTTTATTAACATTTAAGTACTTTTCTCCCAGTATTGGCGCAACTCTCATCAATAACTGTAATGACATAGAATCCTTATAAACACATTGCATGTAATCTTGAGCAGCTAGATTATGCCGTATCCTAAGGTTTTTTATGTTTGAAATTTCAGTTTTATCAGATTCTATGTTTTTACTTATACTAATTAAATACCCGTGTAGCTGCCTTTTATTTTTTCTGTTTTCATTCCAATTATTAATAGATAAGGCAATCAAAATCCCAATAACTACAAGTATAATTTCACCTATTGCATATTTTAGATACTTTCCGGTTTTCCCTTCCGAAAGTAGGTTTTGCCTAATTTTCCTAAAGAATTTTATCATGGGCTATCGGTTGGTCAAATGATGAAGCATAGCTATTGTAGTGCAATGTTTTTTTATTCCTTTTTCAGTTCGTTATAGTCGTTCAAAAACTCGGGTTCACGTTCCTGTAGTGACGGTTTATTGTCACTTATTAGTTTGTCAAGTTCCATTAGAAGTTCATTTTCTTTTTTCCAGAATTCTTTGTCACTGGTCAAAACCGATTTCAATAAATCTCCTTCATAAAAGTCGCCTTCTGCAAAAATGTTGTCTTTTAGAGTCTCAAATGCTAATGGAATCAAATATTTTAGTCCGATGTTTTGACCAATCATTATTCTCAAGTCTTCAGTTTCAAAGTCATTAAGAGGCTTCTTTCTTAATTGATGACAAGTCTTTATTAAATTAGTGTTGTAAGTCGGTTCGTCCCAAGAGTCTTTTTCTAAATTTTCTAATGTTTTAGACTTCCAGTTATTCTCATATTTCAATTTGGTCTGAGTCAATGTCGGTTAGTTTTATTCAAATATTGCCCAACGGCCTTGTGTAACAATCAGTTGTGGGTTTAAAGATACTTAATTTTGTTAAAGCACAGACCGTAGCAATTTCAGAGTGGATTTAGCCTGTCCTGAGCAAAGCGAACTGGTGCAAGCAAATTGCGGTTATAGATTGTTGTGGTGCGTTTTTATCAGTGCTGTTTTGGTTTTAATACATCAATAAAAATCACTTTAAATTTATCGCCATCATTTGTATAAATCATCTCAGAAATTCCATTTATAATAGCGGGATTTTTCCTTGCTGAATTATAGAATTTTGTATCCATTAATTCAAAAGTGTCATCGTCATATTGAAGAAAAACACTTGTAATCACGCTATTTTCTACCAATACTTTTCCTGAGACACATCTAGAAGATTCATCTTCGAAAAATGATATAAAGACATTTCGATGCATATCATCTAATACAGGAAACGCCCCCCGAGTATCAAATGAATTCTGCAACCTAGTGTAACAATCTTGTGCGTTGGTAGCCGAAGTAACTACACTTAAAACCATAATGATATAAAATTTCTTCATTTATTTTGATTTTTATAAGATGAAATTCTCTTTTTGTTTTAATGCACCACAGCGTGTTTGTATAAGATTAGTTGCGTGGTTTAGGTACTAAAGTTAGCAATTAATTTTATACGGTGTTAGCCACAGGTTTTTGCTTTAGGAAAAATCAGGACTATAGATTTCGTGTTTGAAATCAGAGTTTCGTGTTATGAATTCAATAGTAGAAATCGCGTTCTCTTCCCTTCGAAGCGTTATAATTTTATTTTTGATAGTATGTTTTTTATTCAGTAGATAAATTTCAAAAGTGTTGAATGATGTTGAAAACTCGGGGTTAGCTATACTCATATATGCACCTCTTTCTCTTCTTTTGAATTTGAGTAATGAAACAGCGGAAACATTTAGAGTTGTAATTGGATCTTTTAAAATCAACTTTCCCCAGGAAAAATATCCAACGTTAATTCCTTGATTATCTATTACCAGTCCTTTTTTCATAACGAAAACCGAAACAGCAAGAAATAAACTGGTTATAAAGGCAAGAACTGCAATAATCCGAATCAGACCATCAGATTCAAATGCAACGGCAAATGTCAGACAGAGTCCCATCAAAAAAAATAGATAGAAATAAAATTTCACATTTCCATTGAATGCACTTTCTAAGATTAAAGTTTTTTGGTCAGTTTTCAACTTATGGCTAACGTATTTGTATAAGATTATTTACGTGTTCAAGCACTAAAGCTAGCAAATAAATCACAGATAGAAAGTCCGCGAGGACTTTCGTAAGTAATATATAACTAGCAATGAATTATACACGTTGTTGGCCTTTCGTTATTTTTTATTTAGAGCTTCAATTCTTTCTTTATAGTAATCGTCACCACTTAATTCATAGGCCTTGTTTAAGTATTTTAAGGCATTCTCTTTATCGTTTTGAGATTCAAAATACTCAGCCATCGAATCATAAGCATTTGCACTTGTTGAATTATACTTAATATTCATTTCAAAAAACATGAAGGCCTTCTCAGGTTGTCCCATTTGCATATTCATGTAGCCATAGCCATTTAACATTTCGTCTATCATTGGTGCAGTAGGAACACCAAAATGTTCGGTATAAATTTGTTCCTGCACCTTCAATAGCGAAACCAATTCTTCTATAGAGGTTTCTGGGTTATTATATTTTTGAGGTGATTTAAACTGATACCATTCAAAAAGAAAAATCAGCCCATCTCTTATTGATGGTAAGGGAACTGTACCATGTAAATCTTCATTATAAACTTTCCATGAAAAATTTAATCCATTCTGTTTTTGAGATTTAGTATAATTTGAAAACTCAATGATTGAACGCGCAAACAAAGTAAATTCTGAAGAGTCATCCATAATATTCTCCATGTTTATTTCTTCATTCCACATATGTAGCTGCTCTGCAGCTAAAGACACAAAGAGGGACTTTCCTTCATAACTTTCTGTACTCAGTTTTTGTTTTGCCTGCTTCAATAATTTTTGGTCATCCCAATCCAAACTTGGATCTATGGCTATATAGTTTTGAAAGAGATGTTTATGATTAACCAACATATTTATAGTAAACAATCCGGCATAAGAATGTCCAATTAATGTACGATAGTTCATGGTTGGATACTTACTATCAATATATGGGATGAGTTCCTTCTCCATAAATTTAGTAAAGGTTTCTGCACCTCCAGTTTCACTGTCCATTGCACTACCGCGTCTCATTTTTATCTGCGAAGTAGTTAAATCTCTTGTTCGGTTGCTGCGATTAGAAACCCCAACAAGTATCATATGTGGTAGGTAATGCCCCCAATAATTACCATAAACAGCTTCCAAAGTGCTTTCTAGTGAAAATCCATCCAGTAGATAAATTACGGCATATTTTTCATCATTATCTGGCTGAAAATTATCTGGTAATCTTACCCAAAAGTCACGGCTTTCACTTAAAGTTTTAGAAAATATGGAATCCACTATTCGATTTTGAAATTGCTCTGTTTGGGACACAGTTGTTTGTGCAATTGCATGTTGATTTACCATTAAAATCGATCCGATAAGTACTAATAAGTAGATATAATATTTCATTAATTTCTTTTGAATTTAAATATAACTAAATACATACGTTAAACTAAAAATTTATATTGGTATTAGTTGTTCATAATGAAGGCTAACGGTTTTGTATATGAAAAGTACGCCTTTTTTAGCAGACGTAGTTTTCAGTTGCAACGTTTTGTTATAAAGTGGCGAGAACTCAAATATAACGAAAGCTGGCGTATTTTTTATATACGTTGTTATGTGCATACTGGATTCAATAGTATTGCTTTTTTTGAAAATTGTCCATGCGTTAGTAATAAACATCCATTCCATAGTCTTTTGTTTCGTCTCAAATTTGCACTGTAACAAATAAACAAGAAACGATGAAAACTAAAGTTCCATTAAAATTAGCATTCCTAGTTTTTCTACTAGGATTTACAATTCAAACATTTTCAAAATCTAAAAACACAAACATTATGAACAGTACAAAAAAAGAAACTATCGGATTATTAGTAATTATGAAAGCAAAAACAGGAAAAGAACAAGACGTCAAAAACTTCTTACTTGGTGGATTAGCATTAGTAAATCAAGAACCTCAAACAGTATCTTGGTTTGCCTTTCAAATAGATAATAATACTTTTGGTATTTATGATACTTTTGAAGTAGAAGAAGGAAGACAAGCACATTTAACAGGCGAAGTTGCGAAGGCATTATTAGCAAATGCAGGTGATTTATTAGAGAACTTTGATCCTAGCACAGATATTCAAGCAGTAGATGTATTAGCATTTAATCATAAATCCGGCTTGCAAAACAAGGGTTTGCTTGTTATTATGAAATCTAAAGAAGCAAAGACAACAGATGTTGAAAACTTCCTTAATGTCGGTAAACAATTAGTTGGTGACGAGCCAAAAACTTTATCTTGGTATGCTATAAAAATAGATGCTACTACATATGCAATCTTTGATACTTTTGCAGATGATTCTGGTAGAGATACACATTTAACAGGGAAAGTTGCAGCAGCACTTATGGAAAATGCGCCTGTTCTTTTAGATGGTTTTGAAGCATCAGCAATTCAAAAAATAGACATCATAGCTTCGAAATAATTGTTATCTTTAGAAAGGAGTGTAACAAACACTCCTTTCTTTTTAATACGTAACATTAAAGAAGAAATAGACTCTTATGGCTCAAATTATTATTGATAAGCAAAATGGTGAACTGGCATTTAGACTAGAAAGGTTTGAAAATCTTAATCAATTTGACCATTTACAGCGAAAAAATTATTATTCTATTATTTTACTAAAAGGAAACAATTACAAGTTAAATGTAGATGTTTCTAATTATGAATTACAAGGCAACCAAATGATTTGCTTGTCACCTTATCAACCATTTATGATTTCTTCTGAAGAGTCTTGTTCAGGCTGGTTATTAAATTTTCACCCTGACTTTTTTTGCACATATCGACATCAAAATGAAATTGAAACAGAGGGCATTCTTTTTAACAACTTTCATGGATTACCACATTTTAAAATTTCTGAAGAAGCGTTGTTTTTTAACCTTATAGATCAAATTTCAAAAGAAATGGATAGAGATTCTATTGCTCAGCATGAGGTTCTTGTGGCTTTTTTAAAGGTGTTTTTAATAGAAGCTGTGAGACAAAAAAAACAATCCAATAAAGATATAGTGCCAAAATTTTCTGATGGTCAATCTGAAATATTGCAAAATTTAGTAGATTCTATTGAGAAGAATTATTCTGAGTTACACTCTCCGAAAGATTATGCAGATGTTTTATGTGTTAGCACTAAAACATTGGCTGGAATTGTGAAAAAATATTTACAGCAAACACCTAGTTCGTTAATTTCTAATAGAATTATTATAGAGGCTAAACGCGAACTATATTTAACCTCAAAACCTTTGAAACAAATCGCAGCTAATCTTGGGTATGACGATGAATTTTATTTTAGTAGGTTTTTCAAGAAGAAAGTAGGTGTTTCTCCCGATAATTATAGAAAGACAGTAGGTCTTGCTAAACTAGAAAAATTATGATTGTCAGTATGTCTTAAGTTGCACATAACGGTTTCGGCTATGAGTAGTTGCGTGCTTTAGCACTTAACTTTGCAAGTACACACCAAGTTGGAAATTCCGCAGGAATTTCCAAAGTAGGCGAGAACAAGCAATTACTTATAGCCATTGTTACCTGCAGTATTTATTGTTTGGTTTAACTTTCTTTTTCATAATAGTCACATAAATCGGAAACGATACATTCTTCACATTTAGGTTTTCTTGATTTGCAGACGTTCATTCCGTGCTGTATTAGCCACTCGTGAGCGTGTTTTTTATATTTTTTTGGTGTAAGTCTGTTTATTTCGTCAGCGGTATGTTCGTTGGTTTTAGTGTCCACTATTCCAAGTCGGTTCAAAACTCTGTGTACGTGTGTGTCAACTGCAATAGTGTCTCCACCAAAATTGAAGTTCATTAAAATGTCCGCGCATTTCCGGCCAACTCCTTGTAGTTCCAAAAGTTCTTTTTCTGTTCGTGGTACTTCTCCGTTGTGATTGTCTATTAACTGTTGGCACATTTCTTTTAAATGTTTTGTCTTTCGATTATAATGTGCCACAGGTTTAATCAACTCGGTAAGTTCGTCATCTGACAAATCCAATATTTCTTTTGGTGTTGTAGCATTATCATATAGGGCATTGCACGCTCGGATTACCCGTTTTGTGTGGGTCATTGTTGAAAGCATTACAGAGACCAAACTTTTAAAATCCGTACTGTTGAGTCCGTTTTTTTCCCATTCATTATCGTTTTCGGCAAATATTTCGTACTCGTTGCTTAATTTCTCGTAAACTTTTTCAATTTTCTTTTTCGCCATTTTTTCTATTATGTTTTTTGTGTTGTCATATTGCAGGTAACGGCTCGGTATATGATTTGTTGCGAGTCTCAAGCATCTAATTTAGCAAATAAAAACCGAATTGAGAAACTGCGATAATATTCCAGAGTAGGCGAGAAGCAGCAATAAATTATATACATTGTTGGCTAAGGTTTTTTATTTTTCTGCGTTCCATTCAGACGTAAAGCTTACGTACTGCTTGTAATTCGTGCGTTATTTTCATTTTACACTTAAATATCAAAAAAAAAATCTCCGCATTACTATTCCGCATTTTTATTCTGATCGTTTAGCCGTAACGTTTAGCGATTCTGATATTCAGCCAAAAGTTGATTGTTTCAAAATTTTCGATGAAATTAAATGAAGTTGGGTAAGCCTAAATTCGAGCGTAAGATTCCGCAAGAATAAATAATTCCGGCGTAATACTTTTCAAGTTTCAGATTCAAATTTCAGTTTAGTTTTTTGAGGCAGACTATTACAGAATTTCGTTAAATCCGTAGAATTGTAAGTGAGGACCAAAATCTTTGCCAACTAGTTTATATGAACACCTTTTATGCCCTTATCAACCTTATTGGGCATGCTATGAGCAGGTTTTATGCTTTTAAGTTATTCTTATTTTAAATAATCAAGGGGGGAGTATCTTTCAAATATAGGTAAAAATCCTAAATCACAAAATTAGGTGCTTGTATGCTGTATTGTTTTTTGGGGTTTTGCTTAGGTTTGGTTCGAGACTGGCTCGATATTCCTTCGAGGTTTCTTCGAGAAACACCTGCTTTTACGGGCAATGGTCGAAGTATTCTCGAAGAAAACTCGGATGAAACTAGGGGAGTGCACCTTGCTTTTTTTGGGTACACGCTTGTTTTTTAAGGGAATACGTTTTATATTTCGGGGCTCCCCTTTTTATAACTTAACCAAATTCTACTTGTTATGGCAACATTCAATAATGGTATTTTAGGTGGTTTTTCCGGTACGGTGGGTGCTGTGGTAGGTACTACGTGGCGCGGTGTCCCAGTGATGCGAAGCAAACCAAAAAAGTCGACCAAGAAGCCGAGCCCTGCACAACTGCGCAACCGACTAAAGTTTAAAATGATGTACGCTTTTATGCTACCGATAAAAGCTTTTTTAAACGAAAGCTTTGACCAACCCGAAGAAAAGAAAAGCCGTTTCGATCTCGCGAAGTCGTACTTTTTAAAGGAGGCCATGATTCCCACGGCCGATAGTTTTATAATTGATTATCCAAAAGTGCTTATTAGCAAAGGCCCCATACGCGGGTTGGTGGATGCATCTATCACGGCGCAAGCGGATCAAAAAGCATTGTTGCAATGGACAGACAATAGCGCACTGGGCTTGGCATATGCTAAGGATGTACTATCGGCTATTGCCTATGTGCCCGCTACGCAAGACTTTATTTTCTTTGAAGCCGCCGCTCAACGACATATGGGGGAAGTGGTGTTACAATTCCCCGAAGAACTGCACGATCTTACGCTAGAGGTGTGGGCAACGTTTAAAAATAAAGAATCGAAACAGTACTCCACCAGTGACTATCTAGGTAGTATAACGGTTGTATAACACAATAAACTTATTTGCGTACTACTGAAAGTTGAAATATTAAAAACAGTTACTTGTTTTCCTGTTGCCATTCTTGGTATTGGGTGTCTAAAAACTGCTGTCCGTCTTCTTTATATTCCTTTGTAAAGACGGTAAAGTGATCGCCGGGGTAATAGTCAATCTCAATAGTAGATTCTAGTTTTTTCATTTCATCATCAAACAGGTGCACTGCTTTGTGTAGGTGAAAGTTATCATGTTCGCCTATGGAAATGCGAATGTCGTTATTTACTGCATCCTTATAGGTTTCCCAGTTAGTACGTATTTGATACGACAGGTCGTAGCGTTTAAAAAGGGGCAGGGCCTCTTTGTTGATGTTTCCGGTTTCGGCATCTACCAGGCGGATGATCTCTCCATCGGCATCGCGACTGCTAAAAACCGCATCGAACGAATGGATCTGGTCGCCCCTGTATACTACGTGTTCTACTTGGTACATATCTTTGGCTGCAATAATGGGATAGCCGCCGCCCATGGTGATATCGGCCAATAGGTTTCCGTTGGGATCGTAGTATAGGTTGTCAACTTCATAAATATTTTCGCCTTGCCAGTTTCTAAAATCCACTTGGTCGGGTGCACTGGCCCAAGCCCCTGAAAAGGTTTCCGGATAGTTTAACTGAAGCCATAAGGACGTCCAACCTCCGCTACTATGTCCAAACACAAACTTGGCACCATTGGTACGGTATTGTGTTTCTAAAGCTGGGATAAACTCGTTTACCAGGGCATCGCCCCACGGGCCATTGATATCGCTATTGGCGTAAGTGGAATGCCCTTCGGGACTGTTACCATCCAGATAGACCACAATAGCCGGGGTATCGGCCAGATGGGTAAAAGCATATTTTTTAGATCCGGAATGGGTTTTATAATTAGCACCAAAACCAAATACTGAAAACAATACTGGGTAGGTAGCATCAAGGTTTTCGTAATACTCATCTGGTAAACTCACAGCGCCGGCTATGGTAACTTCTTTATCGTGAAACTCGCTTAATACTTCCGATTGTAAGGCAAGTTCTTTTAAGTGCTTGGTTTCTGTAAACGGAATTTCGGGCACTACTTGATCGGCTTGTAGGGTATGGGTCGTATCAAAGTTTTTATCGAAGATTACTTGTTGCGGCTTCGAGTAAAGATTCCCCGGACTCGTACCAATGGCCTGTCCGCCCAAATTACGGTCGAACACTACCTGCACATAATACGTATCGCGCTCAATATTTGAAAGCGTATTAGGGTATGAAATAGCCGAATCGTCAAACATCACCCCTTCGTTAGGTTGTAAGTTGGTTACCTGCACACGGTACACCGGTGGTAACTCTAATGGAACAAAGGCATTTTTCGGGTTTTTGTTTTCTTGCGAAAGATAGAGTAGTACGTTTCCTGTAAAGGGTTCAGAAAGAACATCTTTAGAAAAAGAAACATCAAATTGTTGCGCGTGTACCGATACTGTTAGTAGTATGGCGGTGCAAAAGAGCAGTAGTTTTTTCATAGCAGTTGTGTTGGTTATGGCTATTCGTTTTGTGTTTGTTAGTGGTTGTACTATGTAAGTAATAGTAAAACCTACCCAAAGGTACGATTTTATAAAAAGGGAAATGCAGGTTTTAGGTTAAGAGGAAGGGGTTATTGAAACTCAGCTTTAATGTGTTTTGAGGATAGTTTTTTAATTAGCCAACCAAAAAGAAAGGATAACCCAACAACAATTATAGCCAAAAAGATTGTAACGATGATACCTATTATATCCTTTGGTTCAGTAGATAAAGATAGACTATCCCCTTCAAAAAAGTAAATCCATTGTATAGTTGGGGTGATGATGGTCCATAACATCCAAAAAACAAATAAGCAAATCAAACTGATTCGTGCCCAGTTCTTTCTTTTTAATAAACCTATGGAGCTAATAAATGTATAGAGAATAGCTAGACCAAAAAAACCAACAATAAGCTTTCCGTTAGTAAATATCTTGTCTAGCATATCAGGATCAGAAGGGTTCATAGATTCTGTAAAAGCCGGTATTAGATGAAACATAAGGTTTTGTAGTAACGATATTAATAGCCCGAATCCTGAAATGATAATCAAAATCCAAGAGAGTGTATTAACGAAGGAGGATTTTTTTGGTTGCATAAACTTTTTAAATTACTTTATTTGTTTTAATGATTGGGGCAATTACTATGTTTTAGACTTTTTAAATAAATATTTACTTTAAGATCTGGTTTATTCTTCTTTAATAACCTTATCTGGATTCGGATTAAAGAAAGCCTTGTCCACTTCTTTTTCTTCTATTGATGTAGCTTCAGAAATGGAAGTGAAATAAGGGCGAAATTCATTCTTATTCCAAATACTCACAGCCTTAGCTCGTTCTACATATTCATTCCAAAACCCATCGACATAATCCTCATATAATTTAGGGTTTAATTTATACTTTGGGCTATAGTAATATGTGCCAGAATGAAGTGTGTACCATGCATTAGGATCTGTGTTCTCTGTAGTTAAGGTAACTGATAGACACTGTTCGCCCAACACTTCTTTAGTAGGTTTGGTGTTCTTCTTTACATCAATTAATTTTTCATCACTATTTCCAAATTTCGTTTTTACAATCGTATCAGATTTTTCAAGTTCGGTATAGGTGTATCCTTCATCCAAACGAACGATTATCTTCCTCCAACCATTTTCACCTTTGGTATTGTAAATGGTTGCATAGCGGTCTTCTAGTATATAAGCTGTAAATGAAGTGCCTAAATTACGCTCTAACACTTGTTTTTGAATATTTGGGTGAAGACTTTCATATGACACAGAATAGTGTATAACACCTTCAAAATAGTCTTGTGCGTGAGTGTTTGAAGAATAGAAGAGGATAAACAGTAAAGAAATCTTAACTATATGTTTCATATATAATTTAATTAAGTAGTGGAATATTTTTTAATGGTCTAGTTAGTATAAATGAGAAAAATAAAATGGGCATGCTAGATTGCTTTAAAAACTGTTGTTTTTATTAGTGTTGGTCAATTATGGTCATTAGTTTTTAATGTTTCTAATCTTTTATTAGCTTCTGTGTTACTAATGTTCCATTTTTAAAATGTAAATGAGCAAAGTAAATACCGCTTTGTAGGTTTTTTGTAGAAATAATTATAGGAGAGTAATTTAATTTAACCAATTGACCTAATTCATTAAAAATTTGAATTGAATCTATTTTTTCAGTAGACTTAATACTTAAACTATTTGAAAAAGGATTTGGATAAAGAATACTTATGTGTTTTTTAATATCAGAAGTTCCTAAAATGGTTAAATTTTCATACCAGGCAATTTTAAAATCTTGTTGCGATGTGGAAAGTACGTCAAAGTCCTCATCCTGATCTATGTCTGAGGCAAGCACTGACGTTGGATATAAAATATCTTCTGAAATTAATGAAGGTTTAGCAAAAGTTTGAGAATTGTCTAAATTTTCACACCAAACTATACCAGAATATCCGTCCTCATAGTATGAAGATAAGATATCATTATCGCCATCGTTGTCTAGGTCTTTTACAAAAAGAGTTCTTGGATAAATAACTTCTGTAGTGATTATCATTTGAGGACCAAAAGACCCTTGACCATTCGTGTTTTCATACCAAGCTATTTTGTTATCTGTAACTGATACTGAAATGACATCTAAATCACCATCCATATCCATATCTTCACAAAAAACTTTAATGGGATTAATAACATCAGTAGAAATTATTTTTAGATTGCTAAAATTACCTTGACCATTCAGGTTTTCAAACCAAGCAATATTGTTGCCATCGTAGGAGTGCGAAACTATATCTATATCATTGTCATTATCTATATCTGCAATAAAAGCAAAGATTGGCCAATCTAATGAAGTTGAAATTATACGTTGAGAACTGAAACTACCTAGACCATTTAAATTCTCATACCATACAAGTTTATCATCATTTCTATCAACTACAAGAATATCGTTATCATTGTCATTGTCAAAATCTTCAGAAAGTACTGAAAATGCAGCGTTTAAGTTTTCGTCGATAATAAGTTGTTTCCCGAAATTTCCTTTTCCATCAAGATTCTTATTCCATGCTACTTTGCAAACTCCTGAGAACTCTCCAAGAAAAATAGATACCAGATCTAAATCACCATCTCCATCAAAATCAGATGCTGAAACACTACTGGCAAATTCATCTGAATTTTCTACTATAATCTGTTTGTTTCCATATAACCCTTGTCCATTTAAATTTTCAAACCAAGCTATTTTATTTCCCTGTGAAAGAATATCCAAATCGCCATCACCATCTATATCAACGGTATGAACTTTTGAGCTTTTAACAACATCATTGCCTATAATTTGTTGTGGACCAAACTGTGAATAAGCCTGTGTATAAGAAAAATAAAACGTAATTAAGAATATAAGAGGTTTCATGGTTGATAGTAATACTAAATTATAGGTAAAAAATTATATTCTATCTTAAAAGAAGATGAATCAAGCTAAATATAGGTAAAAAATTTAGGCTTTTAATAACTACTTTTTTTTAACCAACAACTATATATCTATGTATGCTTAAAACAACTCTATTTTTACTTAGTTTTTAATAGCTCTATTTGGTGCTAATCTTTCCTTCTTTTCCAGGTATCACCACTTGCAACAGCATCGCTATTCCCATCACCAGCGCACAGCCTACTAGGTTTAACCATAGATATGGCATTAAGTCAATCCACCAGAAATAAATGATGATTACTTGGGTAATAAGTGCCGCAATAAACGTAGCCCTGCTGTGTACAAACTTAATAAAGAAGGCCAATAGGAAGATACCGAGTACATTTCCGTAGAAAATAGAACCGATGATGTTTACCAATTCTATCAAGTTTTCAAATAAGTTTGCCACGCTGGCTACCCCAATGGCGATGATTCCCCAAAGCAGGGTAAACCACTTAGAAGCGTGCATATAGTGCTTTTCATTCTTTCCTGGGGTGTTGCGTTTGTATAAATCTATTGTGGTGGTAGACCCCAAGGCATTCAATTCTGATGCGGTAGAAGACATCGCTGCACTTAAAATAACAGCCAATAAAAGGCCAATTAACCCTCTGGGCAGGTTATTTAAGATAAAGTGAATAAATACGTAATCTTTATCGTTGGTTTCGGCTTCAGGGTTCGCTTTTTCAATAAGGTCACGCGACTGTTGGCGTAGCTCGTCTTCAGTAATGTTTATAATTTGTATTTCCTCTAAAAGTATCTCTTTTTCCGTAGCATCTTGGGTAGTGGAATAGGTAAGTTGCTTGCTGTTCAATTGTTTGTCCAGACTTTGTTTTTCAGCTTGTAGAGCTTGGTATTCCTCAGCGTATTCAGATTGCATAACATCATTCACCGCTGCTGGGTTAAAATGTAGGGGAGAGGCGTTAAATTGATAAAATACAAATACCATGACTCCAACCAACAGTATAAAGAATTGCATAGGGACTTTTAGAAGTCCGTTCATGATCAATCCCATCTGGCTCTGTTTTAACGACCTACCCGATAAGTACCGTTGCACTTGGCTTTGATCGGTACCAAAGTAGGAGAGCGCCAAGAAGGTACCCCCAATAATACCACTCCAAAAGGTGTAACGGTTATCAAAATCGAATGAAAAATCGAGCACATCCAGTTTTCCGTTGGCACCGGCAATCTCTAAGGCATTGGTAAACGATATATCCAGCGGTAGGTAATTTAGTATTAACAAGAAGGCAATGAACATCCCGGCAAAGATGATGGCCATCTGTTGCTTTTGGGTAACGCTTACAGCCTTGGTACCGCCCGTTACGGTATACATAATCACCAAAACCCCAATACCAATAATAAGATAGTTTAAGTTCCACCCCAATACGGCCGATAAGATAATGGCAGGGGCAAAAATGGTAATCCCAGCCGCTAAACCCCGCTGTATTAAAAAGAGGATGGCAGTTAAGGTACGTGTTTTTAAGTCGAACCTAGTTTCTAGGTATTCATACGCCGTATATACTTTTAGCCGGTGATAGATAGGGATAAACACCAGGCAGATAATAACCATCGCTATGGGCAAACCAAAGTAAAACTGTACAAACCCCATCCCATCGTGAAAGGCCTGTCCCGGTGTAGAGAGAAAGGTTATGGCGCTGGCTTGGGTGGCCATTACACTTAGACCGATGGTCCACCAATTGGCATCGTTACCTCCTTTAAGGTAATCGTTTACATTTCTGTTTTTACGGGTTTTCCATGTACCGTACAGCACAATAAAAACTAGGGTTCCAATAAGGACAATCCAATCGATTTGCTGCATTAGGAAAAGCTTTGCATTAGAAAATAAAACAAAATAATATATACGGTATTAAGGACAATCACAGCTACGTAACTCCATTTCTTTACCGGTTTGTTGGTTGAATCACTCATAATTAATTGCCTAAGGATAATAGATTTGCAAATAAACGGTAAGCACCTGCCACTCCAGCCGGTAATTCCCTAAAGAAACTTAAGCCGGTATAGATGTAATGTCCCTTGCCGTACTCGGCAACTAACAACGAACCTTTGGTCTGGGGAGCATCTTTGTCGTTCATCCCTAAAATAGGGACAAACTTAGGTACCCATTCATCGGGGAAATACAAGCCTCGCTCTTGCACCCAACCTGTAAAGTCGGCTTGGGTAATTTTATTGGGTTCGTTTAGCACTGGATGATCGGGTGCTAAAAAGGTAACAGGACTGTTTTCATCCGTTACCCGATCGCGAGATAGCGATAAGGAATACGGGGCAATGTCTTCGGTTACCATTCGGTGGCTGGTGTTATACTGTACTAACAAGGTCCCTCCTTCTTGTACATATGTATTAAAAGCAGCTTGTTTAAAAGCAAGTTCGGGTACAGTGTTGTATGCCCTAATCCCCACAACCACAGCATCAAACTTTTTAAGGTTATCATAAGTGATGTTTGATGGCGGAATAGTGGTTACTTGGTACCCTATTTGGCGTAAGCTCTCTGGAATGGCATCGCCAGCACCTTCGATGTACCCAATGGATTCCCCTTCCTTTTCAATATCAATACGTACTACTTTTGCTTCGGAAGGAAGCAGTACCCGTTGATAGGGAATGTGCTCATAATCGATTGTAACAAGTTCTTTATCAAAAAATTGATCGCCCATAGATACTAACGGTCTTAGATATCCTTCACTTTGATTTTTAGGAGGGGTTACCGTAAATACGATGGTTTGCTCATCTCCCTTTTTAGCAATATTGAAGGTAGGTTGTGCAGGTTTGACTTCCCAACCGTCAGGATGGTTTAATTGCACCGTTCCATTTGCGTTATCACGCCCTGCTTTTATGGTTACGGGAATGTTTTGCGCATCTTTTGAAGAAAAAATAATGACTTTCTCTGAAATACTGGAAGTAGCTTCTGGTAAGACCTCAAGCGGTTGATATACCTCTCCTTTTACAGGGTCGTTGTATTTATAGACTATATTTCGTTTTACTGAAATCTTTGTATCACTTAACTCTAAATTGAAGATCACCTGTTCGGGTGCTTCGGTTTCTGGTTCGCCTATTAAGTTTTTAGGGGCTTTGTACATCCCTAAGGTTCCTTTTTCATTTAACCAATAAGGACCTGAGTTTGTTTTATTTTCAGAATACAAAGTGGCTTCCAGGCTGTGTTTTTCATTTGGGGCCAAGGTTTTGTTCTCGGCTACAATTGTCTTTCCTGAAGGATAGGTAATAGAGGCTAATTCCATAGGAAAGTCACTACGGTTTATAATCTCAAAATCTGCATTGTATTTTTCACGAGGCCTAATGGAATTGCTCTGGGCGACTGCTTCCACAAAAATACCACCACAGTCGATAATCAACTGTTCCAGTTGTTTTGTTTTTATGGCACGCCAATGGTCGTCTTCAATATTTTTGACCAATTCATACGCTTGTAGCAAGGGACGGAGCATTCTGGATGGATCTTTAAAGTCAAAATTATCTTCCAGTGGATATAAAATACCACCAATGGTTTCACCGCCTTCAATACGCGACCAAGAGGTGTCAATGCCTTCAAACAAGTTATTGTTTCCTTCTTTAAAATCACCTTTTAAGAATTCCAGCCATTCATTTTGGTTTCCGCGGGTACCGGTGCTGCCAAACCCTTGTGACTTATGCATGCTTCGGCTTAAGGAAGCAATCTCTCCGTTAGACAAGCCCAATGAAGGAAAATAGCTTCCAGTCTGTACTTCCACTAAATTAGTTTTGTCTGCTTGTTCAAACTTTTCTTGGCTTCCGTAGAACCACCAGCTGGTATTAAAAAATAAGCGTTTGGGTTGCCAAGTGCCAAAGGTATTGGCTGTTTCAGGGTAGCTGTTGGGGTTGTTTACCAAATCGAACGCCTCTACGCTCAACATAGCTGATGAGGTGTGGTGCCCGTGGGTAGAGCCTGGACTGCGGTGATCGAAACGATTGATAATAACATCGGGCTTAAATTTCCGAATGGCGCGTACCACGTCGCTCAACACTTCGTCTTTGTTCCAAATAGCCAATGTTTCCTCTGGGGTTTTGGAATACCCAAAGTCATTGGCACGTGTAAATAACTGCTGTCCGCCATCGGTACGACGTGCTGCCAATAATTCTTGGGTACGAATCACACCAAGCAACTCGCGAATCTCAGGACCCACTAAGTTTTGTCCCCCGTCACCTCGCGTTAAAGATAGATACGCTGTACGCGCATGCACATCGTTTACCAAATAGGAAATCAACCGAGTGTTTTCATCATCGGGATGTGCTGCAATGTACATAGCCGACCCTAAGAAGTTTAGTTGCTGAAGGTCGTGGTAAATTTCAGAAGCAGTTGGTTTTTGAGGTTGTTGAGCGAAGCAGGCGGTTGCACTGATACTTAACAGAAGCAGTACAGTAAGAAGGTTGCGCATAGTATTTGGTGTGTTTTTTTCTGAAAGAACCAAATATACCAAATTATATAGTGAAAAAAGTAGTGTATTTATAAAGAAGAAAGATCGCTTTGCTGAAAGAAAAAAGAAAATAGATGATATAGTACATTGAGGCGATATACTGTACTGTTTACTTTGTATCATTCCGTTAAAATGATAGAGTTTAAAAGCGATCGAGGCAATTAGTCAGTACCGTGATCTGTAAGGTTTTTGTCATGTTCATCATCTTGAAGTGCCATTTCATGATAATCTTCGGCCTTGATTACCGTCACTCCTTTTTGCAACATCATACTATTGGGGTAGGTGATAAGCTCATTTTCTTTGGTACGCACCATCACGTGAAAGCTTTTAATATCCTCAATCATCCCTTCATACGGAAACTCTTTGTCGTGTATCTTAATATAATCACCTATTTTATAAGGAAAGGTAAAGAACATAATCACTCCGCTGGTAATGTTGCTTAAAATGGACCATTGGGCAAAAAAGCCAACGCCGATTACTGCAAATACAGAAGACATAACCAACCCCAGGTCTTTAATTTCTACACCCCAAATTAGTATTAAGCACAATACGATTAAAAAGATGGCTGATAAATCTACATGTTTCATAATTAATCCTGTGCGGTGCTCCAAACGTTCAAACTTGTTGGCATACCGTTTAATTACCCTAATAGTGAAGTAGCGAAGTACTAAAAACACTAAGATTATAAAAATGGATTTTAGTATTTGAGGAAAATAAAATTCTATATTCATAAACGTATTATTTAAGGCCTAACGTATCACGGAGTCCGGCATCTTGGTTTCTGTTCATATTCCAATAATCATTACGGATACGTTTTATTTTATGGGCAGTGGTTTTTAAGCGCGTACTATCGTTGGGTTGAGTACCATTGGTTTCCTCCCATTTTTCTATCTCATATGGGAAATCACTGTTAAAATAAATAATGAGCTCTCGCTCTAGCATAGGGTAGTGTAGTGAGTACATAGAAAGCGAGTCACCTTGTTTAATATTGGCGTGCGCACGATAGGCTTTTATTTCTTTATGTCGCAACCTGATAGACTCGAATGAAGGGATTACCTCCATATCTCCGGTTGGTAACTCTTCAGGGTTGATCCGTACTAAGTTCCAAAGTTCGTCTTCCAGCCATGTTTTATCGAGGGTTAGCTCTTGGTCTGCTTCCCCTTCAAAATAGGAATGGGAAACGATATTGAAGTCTTTTCGGTTATTCAGTTGCATATATACCTGTCCGCACCATTCTTGCACCGAGTTACTAATCTTTAAGGCGTGTTGAGGTTTTTTAACGGGGTTAAACGTACTCGTCATGATAGAATACGGATAAATACCAGTGGTAAACTTCTTGGTTTTATTCAGCTTTAATACGGAAACATTCTCACCAGACTGCGTATTGGCTTTTACCTGCGCATTGGGCAGGAAGTCTTCGGTAACAAATACGGTGACGGCCATCCCTTGACGGATTTCACCATAGCGTTCTTGCATAAGTTGATAGGAAGTCAATTCTGCTTTACCTGCATACCAATAGTCTTTAAACTGGGCTGGTAATTGACGGTTATCGGCTATAGTATCGGCTTCTTCTGTATTGCTATTAGGAATTAAGTTATGCTCCGATTCCTTACATGAAGGACAAAAAAAAGCAATACCTATAAAAAATATTACTTTGTATAGAACGTATTTGGGTGTTTTGGTCATCGTTTTAATTTGCTATTAAAGATATGGAAAAACAAAAGAATTTTAATTATTTAGCCGTAAGCTCCAATAAGGTTTTATACACTAATCTTGTAGGAAGCCCCATTACGTTAAAGAAAGACCCTTCAATCTTGTCAATACCAATATACCCAATCCATTCCTGAATACCATAAGCACCCGCTTTATCGAAGGGTTGGTAGGTGTCAACATAGTGACTGATTTCTTCTTCTGAAAGTTCTGAAAACCAAACTTGGGTGGTTTCATTAACCGTTTTTTGAAAGTCAGCCCCTGTAAAACAGACCGAAGTAATCACCTCGTGGAATTTGCCGCTTAAATCGGCTAACATTTCTTTAGCGTGTGCGGCATCCCTGGGCTTTTCCATTGCTTTGCCTTCTTTCCAAACGATGGTATCACTGGTAATAAGGATATCAGTTTCAGAAAGCTCTTTAAACTCAGAAGCTTTAAGCTGAGAAAGGTAGTCGGTGATCTCCGTTCCCTTTAACTCTTTAGGGTAGGTTTCAACAACCTTACGTACATCGATGGTAAAGGGAATACCCAATTCTTTAAAAAAGTTTTGCCGTCTTGGCGACCCGGATGCGAGAATGATGTTATGGTTGAATAGTTTTTGTTTCAGCATAATTATTAGAATAAAGAAAATAGAATAGAGAAAAAAGACTAGAAGCTATTGCTTCAGTTTGTTTTGAAAGCCCATCGTCATTTTTTGCTATTCGGTAATTTTATCTTCAAAGAACGATAATTTTTCTTGGGTGATATAATTTTTATGATGTGCTATAAGTAATTGAGTTCCTAATTCAAAAGAAGATCCCAATGCGATATCTAAATAGTGTGAAAAGGTCTTTTCAGTTCTTGCAGAACCTTCAGCAATATTACTGGGAATAGAAATAGAGCATCTGTTTATTTGTGAAGTAAGAGCATATCGTTCATCATTTGGGAACGTTTTAAGGATATCGGAAATCTCCAATGCAATTTCAAGACCTAACTTCCATATTTTTAAGTTTTTGTAATTATGTCTTTTCATAATAATTGGTGTTAAAGGTTCTCTCTCTTTTCTTTCCTCTTTTTTCTCTTTTCTTATATTTCAATTATAAAATTACAAAAGGATACAATAGCATAGCGCACATACCTGTAAGCATAATAATCTTTAAAAGTATGGACAAAAGTGCGTAGTGTTTAGTTTTTTCGGCTTCAAAAGACTTGATGCAAAAGAATAGAAGCGGGGCGACTACTAAAAATAGAAAATATAAAACGGCTGAGGTGTATGCGTATAAAAAAACATACATATAACCAATAACAGAAAGCGTTGTGATAGCCCCTAAAGCAAATACAACTGTAGTTGCACGGCTTCGGCCAATGGCAATGGGCAGGGTGCTTTTACCGCCATTCTTATCACCATTAATGTCCTGTAGGTCTTTTACCAATTCGCGTATAAAGTTTAGAATAAAAGCAAACAGAGCGTACTCTAAGCTTATTTTAAACACTTCCCATTGGGATTCCTGGTTGCTCGGGTTGGTGACTGGAACAAGATCAAAAAGCCCCACGATAATAATACTCATCGCGACCAATACAGACACTAAAATCGTACCTGCAAGCAATATGGTTTTAAGGTACGTGGCATAAAGATATAATAATGCAGCAATACCGATAAAAAGCGTTGCATATATAGGTTTGCCTATAGTATTGGCGAGATAAAACCCAACACCTACACCTAGGGTAGTAAGAATAACGTAAAACGTACTAGCGTTCCTTTCTGAAATAGCTTTCCCTACAATCACTTTTTTCGGTTTGTTGATACGGTCAATATCGGCATCGTAAATATCGTTGATGATGTTGCCCCCAGCAGCAATACTGATCGTTGCAATTACTAATAGAGAAAAATGTAAATCGGATAGCGCAGTGACTGCATTAAAAGGCTCAAAAAGGCTGTATTTAATCAGCACTTGAACCAATGCGATTAACAGTAAGTTTATAGGTCGGGTGAGTTGTAAATACTTCAAAGAAACAAAATCTTTTATTAGGATGACATTCCCCCTTCGAAGGGGGTTAGGGGGATGTTTTAGTTTTCAAATTAAATAAACTGATAGTAGGTAACTTAAAATTATAAAGAAAGTTATTTAATCATATTTGGCACTTGCATTTTCTTTCTTAATCCATTTACCCTGTACTTTAAGTACTTGCTCAATAACATCGCGAACACATCCTTTTCCCCCTTTTTTATGGGATACATATTTTGAAATCGCTTTAATTTCAGGCACAGCATCTTGCGGACAACACGGTAACCCTATTTGTTGCATCACATACAAATCTGGGATATCATCACCCATATAGAGTACGTTTTCGTGTTTAATATCGTATACATCTAAGTATTCGTCCATCGTGTCGGTTTTGTGGTGTGCGCCTAAGTAGATGTCGGTAATACCGAGTCCGCGTAGTCTTGCACGTACGCCTTCGTTGGTTCCGCCACTAATAATACATACATTAAACCCTTTGTCTAATGCCGTTTTTAGCGCAAATCCGTCCTTGGTATGCATGGTACGGTACATTTCGCCTTCGGTAGTGATGCTGATAGAGCCATCGGTAAGGACGCCATCTACATCAAAAATAAAGGTGGTTATTTGGTTAAGGTATTCTTTATAGCTTTTTTCCATGTGTAATTTCCTGTATTTCGACCCAGCTCAATATAAACTTCGACAGGGGTCTCTCTAATTAATAATATGCTTATATACGTTCTTTTTTATGAAATCCAAGAATGCACAGGCTTCGTTTCGTCAAAAATCCATTCTCCATTTACTTTTTTAAATGTTAATATATAACCCCCGCCGCTCATCATCACATACTTCCCTTTGTTTCTTTTGCTCACAATCCAACTATTAGAAAGTCCTATTTTAGCCGTTTCACCTGTTATTTTAATGTTTCCAATAGTCAAATATAGAAAATCGTCAGTTTTGTTGGCAATAGCTTGTAGTTCAGGTTCTGATTTTAAACAAAACTGGACGTCGCCTATTGTACTGGGAATTTCCGAAACAAGTACTTGACTTTCACTAGGCTTTGTCATACCTCCAAAGAACCTAGTATAGGAAACATTGTTTATATAAATTTTATTCTTATCTGAAATAAGTTGGTAATCGGGAATGTCTTTCTTAGAAACTACGGCTCTTTCCAAAATCGCATAGATTAATTGCTTTTTATCTGTATTGGCTTCGTATGTATTGTTTTTGGCACAATTAAAATAATTGCTGTTAGTGTAAAAAGGCCGTCCACAACTTACTATTGAAACTATAAAAATGAAGAATATAATTTTTTTCATTTGCGCTATTTTTCATTCTAAATATTCTTTCTTAATTGCTTCCGTCATTTGCTCATACACTTTTTTATACGGACTATCTTTCAACAAATGTAAATGATTTTCAATTGTTTTTAGGTCATTCCGTTTAGCAGGGCCGGTCTGGGCTTGTGTTGGTGTTAGGCCTTTTATTTTGTTTGCTGTTTCGGCTATTAGGGGTTTCAATAATTCAAAACCTAGATTGCTTTCTTTTAAAATGTCTTCGGAAATGTGATACATGTGATTTACGAAGTTATTTACAAACACTGCGGCAAGGTGAAGTGTCTTCCTATCTTCAGAAGAAACCTCCGTCACATTCTTTGAAATGCTTTCACCTAAGGTTCTAAGTAACTTTAAATCGGTTTCTTCTTCAGCTTCTATACAAATTGGGATTTCAGAAAAATCGACCAAATTGTTTTTGGTGAAGGTTTGCAACGGATAAAATACCCCTTTTTTATTCTTTCCGTCAAGGGCTTGCATAGGCACGCTTCCTGAGGTATGCACCACCAATTTATCATTAAACGGTAAGGTCGCAGAGAAGTCGGTAATCGCATCATCTGGGATGGCGATAATATAAACATCTGCTTCTTTGATTTCTGAAATATTTGAAGTAAACGGAATAGACTTTAGGTTGTTGGGCAACTCAATTGCACTTCTGTTAAACACCTGAACAACTGATGTTTGCGATGTATCATCTAATGCATTGCATAAATTGCTTCCAATGTTGCCAAATCCTAAAATAACTACGTCTAACATACTGCCGAAGGTACTAACTTTTTGGTTTTTTACCGATGTATTTTTCGGTTGATTATTTTAATTTCTTTATCTTCTTCTAGCTTTTTTACAGCCCTAATAACCGTTTCTACCCGAAGCCCAGTTAGGTCTGCTATCTGTTGGCGGGTCAATTCTACTTGATAGTCAGCTGGACTGCCTTCTTTTTGCTTTAAAAAGTTGATTACTGTCAATACACGGTGTTCCGGTGGATAGACGGATATTTCTTTCATTATCATGGCTTTGTAGCTCAACCTGCGTGAGAGTGTGGCTGTCATTTGTAAGTGAATATCAAAGTGATTTTTCAGAAGCGAGAAGAACGATTCTTTTCCCAGTTTGATAATACTCACATCGCTAATGGCCTTCGCCGAAGCAGGATACTTGAAATTACCAAACAGAGGAGGTTCGCCAAAACTTTCGCCATCCCCAAACATACCTTGCACAAACTCTTTTCCGTCCTCGTTGAAGTTGTACATTTTTACGGACCCGTGTTGCACTTGAAAGTAAAATAAAGCACGTTGATTTTCAGAAAAAATCACTTCTTCTGCTGTGTATTCAATCAGTTCTGCTTCGTACTCAAAAAGAATATCTTCATCAATCATAGGTTTATGATTTGGCTCATAAAATAAGAGGGGTTCGCAGGAGTAATTTTGTCTGTGAATTTAAAACCCAAAGTTATGAAAACCATTTCAGAAAAAAGTTTGTTGGCCGAGTTTAAAGAAAACTACTATGCGTACGTCCCGTTGACCATTATTCTTCAAAGCTGTATAGGCTCTATTGCTGCCATGCTCATTTTGGCCCAAGGTACCTCGATGCTTTCATTTGTAGAGTTATTGTTTTGTGTGTCATTATGTATGGGATACAACGCAGCATTGTTGGCTCAAGCTCCATATAAACTTTCATTTAGAATATTAGGGATAAGTTTACTTGTAAATATCTTACTTATCTTTATAAACTTATTGTAATGCATTAAAGTAAGATCAATGGATAAAGCATTAAACCCAAAGAAACTTGTAATTATATTTGGAATACCATTATTCATCATTGGAATGATGGTGCTTCTTGCTAAATCTTCTGTTTTTAGTGCAAACCCCAGTAGTTTATCAATAGGAATTACATTTGACTTATTATTAACTGTCCCATTAATCTATTTCTTACTTATTAGGAAAACAACGATTCCTAAAACAACGGTAATTCCTTTTTTGATTGTTGGAATTGTCATTTGTTCCTTGATCCTTCCTGCTGAAAATCAACAATATCTCAATTTTTTTAAGACTTGGTTGCTTCCAATAGTAGAGCTATTCATTGTATTATTTGTAATCTATAACCTTAGAAAAGGAATAAAACACTATAAAAGAAACAAAAGTGAAACGTTTGACTTTTACATAACTTTAAAGAAAACATGCTATGAAATACTTCCTAAAGCTGTTGTAGTTCCCGTAGTTACTGAAATTGCAGTGTTCTATTACGGATTCATTTATTGGAAGAAAAGAAAATTAAAAAACAATGAATTTTCGTACCACAAAAACAGTGGCACAATACCATTATTAATAGCGGTTATAGGCATTGTGGCAATCGAAACGGTTACAGTTCATATATTATTAGCTAAATGGAGTAATACAGCCGCTTTGATTTTTACTATTTTAAGTGTTTATTCAGGTATACAGATTTTTGGGTTTTTAAAATCCATGTTGAAAAGACCAATAGCAATTGAAAACAATAAACTTTTTCTTCGATATGGCATCATGACCGAGACAACTATCGATTTAAAAAATATAGAGTCGGTTGAGCTTTTATCAAAAGATATTGAGTTTAATAAAGAAACACGGAAATTATCGCCATTTGGAGCATTGGAAAGCCATAATGTAGTAATCCGTTTAAAGGAAGAAAACACATTCACTGGCCTGTATGGAATTAAAAGAAAATATAGAGTTTTGGCTTTATATGTAGAAGATAAAATTGAATTTCAAGACCATATAAATAAAAGCCTTAAAAAGCATTTATAATTCATTAACAAGACCCTGCAGAGGAATTACTATGACAAAAACCGAAATAAAAAATAGAGAAGACGTAAACAAATTGGTAATTACCTTTTATGATTCTGTACGTACCGATGAATTATTGGGACCTATATTTAATTCGGTGATTACCGATTGGGATGAGCATTTGGAGAAATTGACCGATTTTTGGGAAAGCAATCTATTTTTTAAAAAAAAGTATACAGGAAACCCTTTAACGAAACACGTGGAGGTAGATAAGCAGCAAAAAGGCACAATCAATGAAATGCATTTTGGTGTTTGGCTAAATCTATGGTTTCAAACCATTGATAATCTGTTTGTTGGCGAAGCGGCACAATTAGCAAAAAACAGAGCTCGAAATATGGGAACCTTTATTCATCTAAAAATATTTGAAGCCCGAACGGCAAGGGCAGAATAAACTGAAATTCATTAACAGATTTCAGTAGAAAATATGGCTCGAAATACTTATTTTTGCGCCAAAATTCGCTATAATGATCAAAAGAATAGCTTCAGTCCTTTTTTCTACCAGACTTACCGCCGTATTATTTATTGTTTTTGCTGTTGCCATGGGAATTGGCACCTTTTTAGATGCCTCTTCTGAAACGTCACCAACACCGTACAGTCGAGAACTTATCTACAATGCTTGGTGGTTTGAGGCCATTATGGGAGTGTTTGTGATTAACTTTATTGGTAATATGTTCCGATACAAGTTGAACACAAAAAAAATGTGGGCTACTTTAGTGTTACACCTTTCATTTATCTTGATTATTATAGGTGCATTTATTACACGTTATATAGGTTACGAAGGGGTTATTCACATTCGTGAAGGTGAAACCGAAAACACATTACTTTCAGAACACACATATTTAAACACGTTCATCGATGGAGATTCTATCAACGATGGCGTTGCACAGCGCAGAAACTTACGACCTAGAAAACTTCGATTATCAGAGCGATTAGATAATGATTTTACAATTGAAACCGATTACAATAACCAACCGGTAACCATTGAATATAAAGACTTTATTAAAAATGCCAAGGAAGGACTAATTGAGACCGAAGAAGGTAATCAATTTTTAAAGATTGTTGAGGCAGGGGACGGTAATCGCCACGACCACTGGTTGGAGTTTGGAGAGGTAACTATTATACATAATATATTATTTGCAGTCAATGAACCTACTGATGGAGCTATCAATATTACGTATAATGAAGATGGGAGTTATGATATTTCATCCCCTTTTGAAGGCACGTATATGCGTATGGCCGACCAAAAACAAGGAGCGGTAGCAAAAGACAGTGTACAGCCGTTAATGTTACGCTCTTTATACCAAATGGCGGGAATGTCATTTGTAATTCCAGATCCTATGACGAAAGGTCGTCAAGGAGTGGTTAGGGCAGGTAATGACGAAAAAACAAACAAAGATGCCTTAATTGTAGATGTAACCTCAAATGGCGAAACCAAAACCGTAGAGTTGTTAGGTGGAAAAGGAAATGCACCCAACCCAAAATTGGTAGAAGTAGGAGGCTTAAAAGTATATCTTACGTATGGTGCAAAAACCTATGAGTTACCATTCAGTATTACGTTAAACGATTTTATTGCTGATAAATATCCAGGTACCGAAAAAAGCTATAAATCTTTTGAAAGTAAAGTAACGGTAAACAAAGAGGATGGTAGCACGATGGATTATAGAATTTATATGAATCACGTATTAGACCATCGCGGGTATCGCTTTTTCCAATCTGGTTTCGATCCCGACGAAGGCGGAACCATTTTATCGGTAAACCATGATTTCTGGGGAACTTGGGTTACTTATATAGGCTACTTTTTACTTTATTTTGGGCTTATGGCTATTTTGTTTGATAAGAACACGCGCTTTGGAGCATTAGAACGTACACTCAATAAAATCAAAAAGAAAAAAGCCAATATGACCATGTTGGCGTTGTTACTTGTGTCAGTATCAGGCTTTGCACAGCAAGCACCTGAAGCAACTGCTCACATGCACAAAGAAACGTCTGTAAAGCAGCTGGACTCTGTAATTAAAGCCAATGCGGTTAGTAAAGAGCACGCAGCCAAGTTTGCAAGATTAGTTATACAGGATAACGGACGTATGAAGCCCGTTCACACCTTTGCGAGTCAGTTGTTACGTAAAATAAGTAAAGATGATGGGTATCACGGATTGGATGCTAATCAGGTTTTCCTTTCTATGACAGAGTTTCCAAGATTATGGCTAGAAACACCTTTGCTGAAATTAGACTGGCGAAACGATAGTATTAAAAGGGTGATTGGAGTTTCAGAAGAAACAAGTGAAGTTTCTTTAATAGATTTATTTGATGAAAACGGAAACAGTAAAATAGCACCCTACATAGAAGAAGCGACCAGCAAAACAAATCCTAATCAGTTTGAAAAAGACTTCATTAAAATCTATGAAAAAACCTTCTTGTTAAACCGTGCTTTAAGTGGTGGAATATTAAAGATTTTCCCACTTCCGAATGATGAAAACAATAAATGGGTCTCGTATCCAGAACTTCAGGAAGCAAACTTTAAAGGCACTGACTCTGTTGTCACTCAAAGTATACTACCGGTATATTTTAAAACGTTGCAACAAGCAAGGCAAACGGGTGATTATTCACAAGCCGAACAAGTATTGGATGGTATCAATAAATTTCAGCATAAATACGGAAGCGAAGTAATGCCTTCTGATAATAAGATCACTGCTGAAATAGCGTACAACAAAGCAGATATTTTTAATAGACTCTACAAATACTTTTCGTTGATTGGTATTTTAATGTTTGTTTTTATAATCGTTCAGATATTTAGGGAGGGGAAGGTTGTCAATTCTCTTATTAAAATCTGTAAATATATAATTTGGGCGTTCTTTATTTTAATGACTTTTGGTTTAATAGCCAGATGGTACATTAGTGGTCATGCGCCTTGGAGTGATGCCTACGAATCGATTATATACATTGCATGGGCAACTGTGTTCTTTGGACTGGCCTTTGGTAGAAAAAGTGATCTTACCATTGCCTCTACGGCCTTTGTTGCGGCTATTATTTTGTGGGTGGCACACCAAAACTGGTTAGACCCGGCTATTTCTACTTTAGTGCCGGTATTAGATAGCTATTGGCTAATGATACACGTTGCGGTAATTGTAGCAAGTTACGGGCCGTTTACGTTAGGAATGATATTAGGGGCAACCGCCTTGTTGCTAATGATTTTGACCAACAAGAAGAATAAAAAGAAAATGGATATCAACATTAAAGAAATTACAGTAATTACTGAAATGGCTTTAACTGTAGGTTTAGTGATGCTAACCATTGGAAACTTCTTAGGAGGACAATGGGCCAATGAAAGTTGGGGGCGATACTGGGGTTGGGACCCTAAAGAAACCTGGGCGTTGATAAGTATTATGGTCTATGCCTTTGTAATTCACGCACGCTTGGTTCCTGGTTTACGAGGGCGCTGGTTATTTAATGTATTTGCAATTTTCTCATATGCTACTATTATGATGACCTATTTTGGGGTTAACTTTTACCTTACAGGCTTACATTCTTACGCCAGTGGTGATGTTCCGGTAACTCCTAGCTTTATTTATTATGTAATAGCATTCTTTGTATTGCTAAGTGCTGTTTCATATTTCAGTTATAAGAAGCATTATAAAACTAAAAAAGGATAGGTTTTAAAGCCTATCCTTTTCAAAATTTAGTTGGAATTTGGGGAATTAATTGTAGATATAATCTGGTTGATTATCTACCATTCTGTGATCTTCTTTAATTTGTTCTCTAATCTCTAGTTTCTCGTACAGCTCGTTAGTAAGCTCTTCTACATTTGTCTCAGTCATTTTTAGCTTTCTGGCTATCTTAGGGTTTTCGACACCTTCCGAAATGTATTGAAGTAACTTAATTTCTAATCCGTCAAGATCATATTGCATAATTAAGTTTTCAAGATATACATCCTTCATTAGGTTTGTAATATTTTCTCTGTTCATCATTTCTTTTCTTTTTATAAATATTCGCATCTCTGTTTGTCTTAATTCAATTTCTTCCTTAATGGCCTTCATTCTGTATGTTATTCCGTAGGTTAAGAGGAGAACTTCAAGTATAACAGCTGTTTTTATATGGATCGTTTCTGTGTATAGAAAGTCAATACCAAAGCTTTGGAATACAAAAAAGTCTACAGAGAACAATAGCGGGATACAACACGCAATAACATAAAATTTGGCATAATTCTTTTTACTGAAAAGAAGCATTCCAACTATAAAGTAACTCATCATTACCGAATACAAAACTGTATTTGAGATGGATGCTAGTAATTCGTTTTTTGAAACCCACGACGATATAAGAAGCACAAATGAAACTCCTAAAAGTGCAAATGTCAAGCTTTTAAGCCTTGGATAAAATTCTTTGACATTTAAATAGTTATATGAAAACAACGATGCTAAACTAATAGCCGCAAAAAGCAACGTGGATTGTACTAACCACGATTCTAACATTAAGTGAATGCCAGTCAAATTTAATAGACCATCGTTATAAAATAGTACAGCGGCTAAGAGTACAAGAGTACTAGTAAAGTACAGAAAGAGTTTTTCCTCAAAGATAAAATAACACGTGCCATTAAGTAAAAGGAGCATTAAAATAAAGCCATAAAAAAGACCTTGGTAAAACAACGTTTTTGGGTTGTCTGAATATTGAAAAGAATTTGTCAATATTTTTTCTGAAATAGGGCTTAAATTGACAAGAGCTGGCTTACTGAAATTGTAAGAAAATTCTGAAATTACTGAGTTGTCAGTTTTAAATGACTGTCGAGCGTCATTAAAAAACACATCAGAACTTGTACTGGCACCTGTATTTGCGTTAACTGTTTTTTTGTTGTGATCAGTTAAACGTTCTGGAAGTTGGATAGTTTGTGAATCACTTGTCTCTACAAGGGTTGCCTTACTATAAGCAGTCTTTTTTAAGCTACCTGCGCTTACTTGATTTACAAGCAACAGTGGTAAAAAAAGACACAATATAAGGGGGGTAAATTGCTGTCTCATTAAAGTAGGTTTTACATATTTAGGGTAGGGAAATATACGTAAAAAATACATTTAAACTAATTTTTTTGCATTTAATCGATATTTTAACATATAAAAAAAGAGCTGTTCGCAAAAACAGCTCTTTTAAACTTGGAAGTTTTAATGCCTTATTTTTTTCCAACCATATCTTCAGGTTTTACCCACTTGTCAAATTCTTCAGCGGTAAGATATCCTAAGTTGATAGCTTCCTCTTTTAAGGTTGTTCCATTTTGGTGAGCTGTATTTGCTATTTCAGCAGCTTTATAATACCCAATTTTAGTATTAAGCGCTGTAACCAACATTAATGAGTTATTAAGTTGTTTTTGAATAACTTCCATATTGGCTTCAATTCCTTTAGCGCAGTGCTCATCAAAAGAAACACATGCATCACCTAATAATTCGGCAGAGTGTAATAGGTTTGCTGCCATTACTGGTTTAAAAACGTTCAACTCATACTGCCCTTGCATACCACCAACACTTACGGCTACATCGTTACCCATAACTTGTGCGCAAACCATTGTCAATGCTTCACACTGCGTTGGATTTACTTTACCTGGCATAATAGAAGATCCCGGTTCGTTAGCAGGGATTGTTATTTCGCCAATACCGCTACGAGGGCCACTGGCAAGCATTCGAATATCGTTTGCAATTTTATTAAGGGAAACCGCTAGTTGCTTTAAAGATCCGTGTGTTTCTACGAGTGCATCGTGTGCAGCTAATGCTTCAAATTTGTTTTTTGCGGTAATAAAAGGCAGTTCAGTAAATTTAGCAATATAACCCGCAACATTTTCTGCGTAGCCATCTGGTGTATTAAGGCCGGTGCCAACTGCAGTTCCTCCTAATGCTAGTTCAGATAAATGTGGCAATGTGTTTTTCAATGCTTTTAAACCATGTGCCAACTGAGAAGCATACCCGCTAAACTCCTGTCCTAATGTTAGGGGAGTGGCATCCATTAAATGGGTACGCCCTATTTTTACTACGTCTTTGAATTCTTCAGATTTTTTCTGAAGTGTTTTATGTAACTGTTCCACACCCGGTATGGTTACTTCTATAAGTTTTTTATAGGCAGCAATGTGCATTCCGGTAGGGAAGGTGTCGTTAGATGATTGCGATTTGTTTACATCATCATTGGGCTGTAAAGTTTTATCGCCTTCTCCTATTTTATTTCCTGCTATTTGGTGTGCACGATTGGCAATTACCTCGTTCACATTCATATTGCTTTGTGTTCCGCTACCTGTTTGCCAGATTACCAATGGAAATTGATCATCATGTTTTCCAGCTAATATTTCATCACAAACTTGAGCAATCAAATCTCTTTTTTCTTCTGAAAGAACACCAAGTTCGCAATTAGTATATGCAGCTGCTTTTTTTAAATACGCAAAGCCATATACAATTTCAAGTGGCATAGTTGCCGGCTTACCAATTTTAAAGTTATTACGAGAGCGTTCTGTTTGGGCTCCCCACAATTTATCGGCAGGTACTTTTACCTCGCCCATGGTATCTTTTTCTATTCTGTAATCCATAATGGGTTGAAATTTAATTTTTTAAGAAACTACGCAAAGGTAGTTAAAACAAGGGCTTTACTCAAAAATAGGGCGTTAATTATGTGTGAATAAATACGTATATTTTATTGTTATTTTTGAAAAAAACCTACTATCTTTGAACCATTATATAAAACACGCTTTATCATGTTCGAATTTGATCAATATTTAGGCTTTTTAGCATTTCTAACTATTTTAACAATAGGCTTTTGGTTAATGATCTTTTTAATGGCTATCCTTCCATATTGGATTGGTGGCGCTTTATATGAAAACTGGAAATTGAAGCGTGAAGAAAAAAAGAACCAGAAAAACGAAGCTTAATTTCGTTATAAATAAGATAAAAAAAGGAAGCCAAATGGCTTCCTTTTTTTGTGTTGAGTGTTAATTTATTATCCTTCAAAATCACCTTCATCATCGCCATTACCTCCTTGGTCACGGTTGTTACGTTGGCGTTGTTTTTTCTGATTGAACCTATACGTGAACGATAAGTTTACGCTACGTTGTCTCCATTGAAATTCACTTTCACTTATAAAAGAATCAGTAACGGTCAATGAGTTTCTTTTACGAGAGTTTAATAAGTCACTAACGTTTAACCCAATGGTACCATTATCATCCATTATATCTTTACTAAAGGCAAGGTTAATGGATAATATGCCTTCAGATTCTGTTTGTGCATTGTTTCGTGGGCCTCGGTAAAAACCATTTGTCTGCCAATCTATTTTCCAAGGAAGGCTTACTTTAGCGCTTGCACGGGCAAACCAGCTATTGTTTTCGGTTCCATATTCCACACCGTTGAAACTACCGTCGCTTTTAAAAGTAAAGTAGTTAAAGCTACCATTAAGGCGTAACCATTTTGCAGGATTATATAATATACCAGCTTCAAATCCATAGCGCTCATTGGTCGAAAGGTTAATTGGTATTGTACGAACTACGTTTACACCATTTATAACTTGACCTGTTTGTTCTTGAATACGCTCAAACGAATCTGTTTCATATTGATAATAGATAGAAGACGTAAGGGTTAATTTATCCCACCGTTTTAAATACCCTAAATCGAAAGCACTTGCATAGGCTGGATCTAAGTCCGGATTTCCTTGAAACACATTAGTAACACTTGAACGGGAAGGGAACGGATTTATAAACCATCCTCTTGGGCGGTTAATCCTTCTATTATACCCTAGCGTGATATTTTCACGTTCTGCTAATTCATAGATTAAGTTAACAGTAGGGAAGAGGCCTAAGTAGTTTTTGTCAAAGTTGGTGTCAATATCCACGCCTAATGCTTCAGAAAAGGCATCTTCATCTAGGTTTGATTGTATTTTACCTTTAAGTTGTGTGTTTTCTAGTCTTAAACCTAATAGGAAAGAAAACTTACCAAACTTGTTTCCGTATTGTGTATATACTGCGCTAACATTCTCGGTATAATCAAAAATGTTTGATAGCGTGTCATTTCTTACAAAAACCCCATTTTCATTTTCTTGATTTAAGGTGTAATCGGTAACTTCATTTTCGAAATTTCCACGGAAACCGGCTTCAAATTGTGCATTCTCACCAATAGGCAACACATAATCTGCTTGAATTAAATATTCCTTTTGGGTTTCTTTGTTTAAAATATCTTCTGAAGGGAAATCGAAGGCGGATGGCAACAAACGTCTTTCTGTAATAAAAGAACGCTCTTCTTCTTCATCGTTTTCATATTGAAAATCTGCAGTAAGTTTATGGCCTTCATCATTAAAGTCATTCACATAGTTTAAGGAAAGTTGGTAACTTACATCTTCTTCAGTTTCTAGTTCTTCACGAATTGTGGTTTCTTGAAGCGTACCATCACTAAACTTGCGTGCATTATTGGTAGTTAAATCTTCATCGTCACCTAAACGTAGGAATCCACTAGCGGTAATCGAGGAGCGATCTGTTAAAAAATACTCCATTCCCAGATTGGTGTTGAACCCTTTGTTTTCACGTTCGTATTCTCTATCTTCAATTACGCGGTCAAACGTTGGGTCAGTTGTTACTTCTTCGCCTGTTTCTGGATCTGTGAACGTAGTAGGAAAATATTGGTTATTAAAATAAGCATTACCCGGTGCATCGCGATAGCGAACGCTGGTAGTGTTGAAAATATTAAAATCGTCTGTTCTTAGGTTTATATTTCCTGAAACTCCACTGCTCGTTGGTGCACCTATGTTTGTGGTAATAGAACCATTTAGTCCCAGTGTTTTTTCTTTTCTTAAAATAATATTTAGAATTCCGGCAGTACCTTCGGCGTCATATCTGGCAGAAGGCGAAGTAATCACTTCCACACGTTCAATTGCTTCGGCAGGAAGTTGCCGTAAGGCTTCGGTTGAACCAAAACCTGCAATAGCAGACGGTTTTCCGTTTATTAAAATACGTACGTTTTCATTACCTCGTAAGCTAATGGCACCTTCCACATCAACATTTACAGATGGAACGTTATTTAAGGCGTCACTCACAGTTGCACCACTTGTAGTAAGGTCTTTACCTATATTGTATATTTTCTTGTCAAGCCTTACTTGTACTTCAGTAGTTTCAGCACGGATAACAACTTCGTCCAAGCTTTCAGAATCTATTGCTAATGAAACCGTGGGAAGGGTTGTGTTTTTTACTAATCGTTGGTTTGAAACTTCCTTGGTTTTATATGAAATAAATTCATATCTAACGGTATAAAGACCACGAGGAATATTAATGGAGTATACCCCTTCAGTATTTGTAATTCCGCCATTAACAACCTTTCCTTGTGCGTTTTCAAAAGAGACAGTTGCATATTCTAAAGGGATGTTAGTACCTTCTTCAATAATTTTTCCGGTAACGGTAATGGGTTCTGCGTTACGGTTTTGTGCCAATAAAAAAGTACTGCAAAGTAATGCTAGTACAAGAGAGTATAGTTTCATAGTCGGTTTTACGGGGTTTGACTGCGAAAATACGTGTGGGTTTAGTCTGTTTTTCCTAAAATTCTGTTAAATAAAAAAACAGTAGTTATAATATAGATAAAACATTCTCTGGGGGTCTGCCAATACTAGCTTTAGCACCTTTTACCACAATAGGACGTTCTATTAGTTTAGGGTTGTCTAACATCGCATTGATGATTTCTTCTTGAGACAAATCTTTCCCTTTAAAATTATCTTTCCAAATTTGTTCATTTTTCCGAACCAAAGCAATTGGTTTGATATTCAATAACTCAAGGATTCTCTTTAGTTCTTCCTTTGTAGGTGGCTCTTCCAAATATTTTACAATATTTAGGTCTTCATTTTTATCTTCCAATAATTGAAGTGTTTGCCGGGATTTACTACATCTGGGGTTGTGATAAATAGTTGTCATAGTACTTTTATAAATTTAATTCTTCTATTTCTAATGTATAGTCGTGCTGCAAGTCTTCGTGAAGTTCCGTTATTCGTTTTTTCACGAGCGTTAGTTGCCGTTCATATAAATTTGTCAATGTTTTATTTCTTTTTATTGAAGGCCTCAAATCTTTCAACTGTTCACAAAAATACAAAAGCAGTTCTACTTCGGTTTCCTTTTTCTTTGAATACCGAATGTATTTTTTGACCATTCGCAATACTTTCCGAACGGTTTTCTTCATATAGTAATAACTGTTTGTATTTATGGTTGAAAAGCCATCGTCAATTACTTGTTTTACGCTTTCAATATATGCTTCTTCATCGTGTGACTGAAACAATAAATAAGTAAGTAGCTCTTTATTTTCTTTTTTGAATTTAGCCAGACGGAGGCAAAGTTCTTCCAGTTCATCTGAAGAGCGAAACTTTAATTCTTTTTTAAGTTGGGCGACGGTGGCTGGTTTCATATAAGGGAAATATACATATTAAAATTTTGACTGAATTAATAATTAAATAGAAGCTTTACATAGAATTTAGGCTTTATTAATTCTTTTTTAAGATCAACATCATCTAGCATCGAAGTCAATAAAAGCTGTACCGATTTATTTTTATTCGCTTTTTTCACCAAGAAATTGAAAAGCCAAGGGTATTTAAGCAGGTTTTGGAGCGATTTGCTCACCCGAAGTTCCTTCCACATCGCCTGATATATCTTTGTATCATACATTTTGTTGAAACTAGTATCAAACTGTTTTGTTTTAAATGCTTTTTCAATATGTTCAGCGGCAATTCGTCCACTCCGTATGGCATTGCCAATACCTTCACCTGTAAAAGGGTCAATCAAGTTTGCGGCATCACCTAACAACAAAAAACGATCACCGGAAAGCTGTTTCTTTTTAGAACCTAATGGAAGTCCAAACCCTTTAACACTTTCTAATGGTTTTGCGTTTTTAAAACGGTCTTTTAAATTAGGGTGATTTTCAATAAGTTCGGTGAATTTTTCTTTAAGGTTTATGCTTTGTTTGCTTATTTCACTGGAAAGCATTCCCAGTCCCACGTTAGCTTGGTTTCCGGGTAAGGGGAAAACCCAAAAATATCCAGGAAGGATTTCTTTATAAAAGTGAAGTTCAATAAAACCATTGGGGTTCATCCCTTCTACGTTTTTATAGTATTGCCGTAAACCAGCACTGTGATGCTTTTTATCAATTTTGTTATCACTAAGCTTTCTTTTAACAATGGAATTTGCTCCATCTGCACCAATTATTAACTTAGCTTGAAAAGTTGTCTTGTCTGTTTCAACTGTAACAAATTCTTCATTGTACTTTATTTCTGTTGCTTTATGGTTTTCTAAAATAGTAATGTTGGAAAAGCCCTTTATCTGTTCAGCGAAAAAAGCATCGAAATCCAATCGTTTCATAACAAATCCTGCTGCATCTTTATGGTTTTGGCTTGTAAAAGAAATGTCCAAACTTTTATAATTGGGTGAAAAAAAACGGATTCCGTTAGAAGCTTCTTTTGGCTTTAATTTCAGAAAGGTTCCAGCTAAGTTGGTATCCATTCGGTATAATTGATTTACCACATCGGCACTCAAAGCATCCCCGCAAATTTTATCTCTGGGAAAGGTGTCCTTATCTATTATCGCCATAGTAAGCCCACTTTTGGCTAATTGATAGGCACAAGTACAGCCAGCAGGACCGCTGCCTATAATAACAATATCGTATAGCTTAGGTTTTATCATAAATTTTAAAAACTGAAATACAATGTAATGTAGAAAAAAGAAAAGAAGAAGTTTTGCTTAAGTTTTATTATTTGAAAAATAAAGGGTCATTGAAAAACTATCAACACTTTAAAACATCTGACCTATAGTTTTTTGTGGTTCTTATAAGCTAATGTTAATTTTTTAAATTAATATACTTTTTTACAATGGTTAATTATTTACTAAAATTATTGTTACTTTTAATGACTATGAAAAAGAAAAAGTTGAACTTTTTAATACTGTTATTTACGACCTCTTTTTTTGCTATAGCTCAGAGTAATAGTGATGAAAAGTATTATAAGTGGTTTGATTCTACTATTGGTATTGAAAATACAGGGCTATATAATGGAGTGGAATATATTGATGCAGAACAAGCTAAAGGTGAGTTTATAAAATTTTTGTACCGTGGGGATTTTCGCAACGGCACAATAGATTACGACGGTCAAACGTATTATGATATCCCTTTAAAATACGATGTCTTTAACGATAAGCTGGTTATAAAAATTGTTGGAGATAATAGCACTTCTATTTTACAACTATTTACAGAGAAACTTAGCTCTTTTAAAACGAGTGGCCAAAGCTTTACCAAGATTGAAAATACAATAACAGAAAATGACAATGATAAACTGTCTGGGTTTTATGAAATCTTATTTGATTCTTCTGAAATTAAAGTTTACAAAAAACATAGAAAAGGGCAACTAAGGCAGATTAAGAACAAAACCCTTCTTTTTGAATATAAGTCTAAAGACCCTTATTATTTTTTAGAGCACGAGAATAATATGTATTCAGTAAAAAATAAACGGGATTTCATTCAGCTATTCCCTGAATTTAAAAAAGAAATAAATGCATTGGGAGTGGAGGGTTCCGTTAGAAGAAATAATCCGGATGCATATATACTGGCATTTACAAAACAATTAAATATACTACTATCAAAAAAATAACCTATAAAGAGAAGATTAGACTCAGTTTATTTTTTCTGCTATTTTTCTTTTTTCAAGTAGGGTTTTCCCAAGAGGAAACCATTTCGTCCATATCTTTTAATGAGACACCATTAAGTGAGGCTTTTTTGAAAATTGAAAACCAAACGAACTATCGTTTTTTCTATATAGAAGACTGGATTGAAGGGAAAGCAGTTACAGGAAGCTTTAGTGATGTTACTGTAGATGTGATGCTTGAAAATCTACTGGCGGAAACAGTTTTAAACTTTTATATAACTTCAGATAATCGAATAATACTTACACAAAATACCATCGTTTACGACACGCTTCCAGAAGGGTTTTTCCCAAAAAAAGAAGATAGTATTACCGTTGTTGTTGAAAAAGAAGACACCGAACGGTATGATCCTATTTTTTATAATGAAGAACGATCAAAGAAAGCTACACCAACAGAAACAGTACGCATTGGAAAGGAAAAGGCTGAAGATTCCCGAAGACGGTATACATTAAGTGGTTATGTAACCAATTTATTAACCGGAAGACCTATTCCAGACCTTGCCATTGTAGTTCAAGGTGGAAACACGGGTACTACTACTAATGAGGAAGGATTTTATTCTATTCAACTTCGTGCAGGTGTTAATATGCTAGAAACAAAATTGATAGGTATAGAAGATGCGAGAAAACGTGTTATTATTTATAATGACGGAAGGTTGGATATGTCACTCAATGAAGATTATGAGCTGCTCGGCGAAGTATTTTTGGAAAATGAAGCAGATAGCAACGTAAAAAAAACGATTACTGGAGCCGAAACCATAGATGTAAAAGTGATAAAAAATATTCCTTTAGTTTTAGGGGAACGTGATATACTAAAAGTGGCAACTACATTGCCTGGAATTTCCAACGCGGGGGAAGGAGCAACAGGTTATAATGTAAGAGGTGGTAAAGCCGATCAAAACCTAATCCTTTTAGATGAAGGGGTTATTTACAACCCGTCACATTTTTTCGGAATCTTTTCCTCAATCAATCCTTTTACTTCTGGCGAAGTGAACATCTATAAAGGAAGCATTCCAGCCGAGTATGGTGGTAGGCTTTCATCTGTTTTCGATATTTCAACTCGAGATGCCAACACTGAAAAGTTTTCTGGCGAAGGGTCAATTGGTCCTGTTACCGCTAACTTGACATTAGAAACCCCTATTGTTAAAGACAAATCGGCTGTTATGGCTGGAGTAAGGGCGACCTATTCTGATTGGATATTAAACTCACTGGATGAAGAGTCTCTAAAAAATAGCGAAGCATCCTTTTATGATGGTATTATAAAATTTAACCAAAAAATAGGGGAAAATAATGAAATAAAAGCAACAGGTTATTATAGTAAAGATCGATACAGTATAACTTCAGATTCTTTGTTTGCCTATAGCAACCGGCTCATTTCAGCACAATGGAACCATAGGATAAATGAAAACAACAAAGCAAGTTTAATAGTAGCAAATAGCGAATATGCATATGATATAGAATATGATGGGCCTGTTAACGACGATTTTGATTTAGGGTATACTATAAACGAAACACAATTGAAAGTAAAGTTCAATTCAAAACTTAATGAGAAACATACCTTAGATTATGGAGTTTCAGGAAAGCTGTATAATGTGCAACCAGGCGAAATACAACCCAGCCAGAGTAACTCAATAGTAGATCCTATAAAAATTCCAAAGGAAAGAGGGTTGGAGAGTGCTGTTTTTATTTCAGATTTATTTACCGTAAACGAAAAATTAGAGTTTAATGCCGGTATCCGTTATTCAAGTTTTGCAGCGTTAGGGGAAGCCACACAGCGTACATATGTAGAAGGACTTCCTATTAGTGATGCTACGGTTACCGATACATTAAGCTTTGCAAACAACGAAGCTATTGAGACTTATGGAGGTCCAGAAGCACGTGTATCAGCTCGATATTCGTTCAATCCAGAATTTTCTATAAAGGCAAGTTTTAACAATACCATTCAATACATTCATACATTATCAAACAACACTACAGTTTCACCAACTGATACTTGGAAACTTTCAGACTTAAACATAGAACCTCAAAGAGCAAATCAATATGGTTTGGGGCTCTATCATAATTTTGATAATAATATTTACGAGGTAAGCCTTGAAGGATATTATAAAAAATCTAGAAATATATTAGACTTTAAAACAGGTTCTCAACTATTGTTAAACGAAAATGTAGAGACCGAACTACTTCAAGGTGAAGGAAAAGCATATGGAGTTGAGTTTTTAATCAAAAAGACAAAAGGAAGGTTAAATGGTTGGTTTGGATATAGTTACTCACGTTCGTTGCTTAAGTTGGATAGCGAGTTCAGTGAGGAACGAATAAATAATGGAGAATACTTTCCTTCAAACTATGATAAACCTCACGACTTAAGTATTGTTGCCAATTATAAATTGACAGAACGCTTTAGTCTTTCAGCTAATTTTGTTTACCAAACAGGAAGACCGATAACCTATCCAGTTGGTAGTTATGTTCTAGAGAATTCAGAGTTTGTACTCTACAGTGACCGAAATGCCTACAGAATTCCAGATTATTATCGTCTGGACTTGAGTATTAACTTTGAAGGAAACCATAAACTTGAAAAGTTAGCACATAGTTTTTGGAATATTTCAGTTTATAATGTTTTGGGGCGTAGCAACCCTTATTCAGTATTCTTTGTAACTGAAAATGGAGAGGTAAAAGCCTATCAAAGTTCAATCTTTTCAATTCCGGTACCAACCATTACTTATAACTTTAAATTTTAATTAATTATGAAGGTACTATCTAAATATAAAAATTTGAAGTTGAAGAAATACTCAGCTTTATTGTTATTGCTCATTTCTGTTATTCTATATGGATGCATAGAAGAAATAGACTTGGAAACCGAAACGTTTGAAAGCGCCCTAGTGATTGAAGCAACAATTACCGATAAAAATGAGCAGCAAACAATTATGCTAAGTAGAACGTTTCAATTTGAGGAAGATGGCCCTGCTGCTGAAAGTAATGCTCAAGTAACGGTACTTGATGAAACTGGAACCCAATATACATTTGAGGAATCACCAGAAATAGCTGGGAAGTATGTTTCAACATCAGCTTTTGCAGCTCAGCCCAATCGAAATTATCAACTTAAAATAGCCACTGCCAATGGTAGGAATTATGAATCTGAATCCATTCAGTTGCCACAAGGTACACCAATAGAAAACCTATATGCAGAAAAAGCAATAAATAATCAAGGCATTAAAGGGGCTTCGGTTATGTTAGATAGTTACAATCCACAAGGAACATCAAATTACTACCGTTTTGAATATGTAGAGACGTATAAGATAATTTCAAGATTTGCTTCAGATCAAGATTTGGTTGTTGTAAGTGCAAGTCCACCAGTGTTTGATTTAATTCCAAAAACACGTGAAGAAGAAGTGTGTTATGTTACGGTGGCTTCTAACTCTATTTTATTGGCTAATACAAACTCTCTTACTGAAGACAGGTTATCCCGTTATCAGGTGCGTTTTATTGAACGGACAGATCCTATAATTGCACAACGATATAGTATTTTGGTAGAACAGAGTGTAATTTCAAGAGAGGCGTATACCTTTTATGAACTCTTAAAGAGTTTTTCAGGATCTGAAAGTCTTTTTTCACAAATTCAACCTGGGTTTATTGAAGGGAACATAGCGTCACTTGCAAATGAAAACGAGAAAGTTATAGGGATTTTTAATGCTGCCGCTGTTTCCTCTGAAAGAGTATTTTTTAATTATATAGACGTATTTGATGTTGAAGACGGTTCTCCAGGATTGTTTTTAGGAGATAATTGTATTTTGAATAGTCCTGACCCTAGAGCCCTAGTTCCTTTAATACAAAATAATACAGCAAAATTTGTACGACTTGGTACCGTTGAGGGAGGCATGGGACCTTATACAGTAGCCCCTAGGATTTGTGTTGATTGTACTGTTTTTGGAACCAGTGAAGTTCCAGAATTTTGGGTAGAATAAATTAAATTTAATAGATGATCAAGAAACTTACATATATCTTTCTTTTAGTAGCAGTCTTTAATACAGCTATGTTTGCTCAAACAAACGTTACGACTACGTTACATAATACCGAAACCTCCCCGGTCCCTATGGAGCAGGTATTTGTGCATTTAAATTCATCATTGTTTTTTGTTGGCGAGTATGTTTATTACAAAGTATATGTAAACAACCTTAAAACCGAAAAACTTAGTAAGGTTAGTAAAATAGCATATTTTGAACTTATAAATGAAAATAAAAAATCAGTTTTAAAACAAAAGATTCAGTTGGTATCAGGTACTGGTCAAGGTGATTTTTTTATTCCTACTACAATTCCCTCTGGAAATTATAAAGTGGTTTCCTATACTCTTAACATGCTTTCAAAAGCATCTGATAATTACTTTCAACAAGATATTAGCATTATAAACCCATATAGAGGGAATCAAAGTGCAGTAACGAAAAATAAAGCTTCAGAAGAAGATAAAAAACCTAAACGTTTTATAGGAGCTTCAAGTAATGCAAACAATGAGTTGTTGAGCCTTAAAACGGATAAAGAAAAATATTCTAAGCGAAGTCCTGTTTCTATACAAGTAAAACAATTAGGTAATGAGGTGATATCTGGCGATTACTCTATTTCAGTAAGAAAAAATGATACAGTTTCTTATGCCCCAATGTATAGCGCTACAAATTTTAAATCTATTTATAGTAATATAAACTATGATGGTGATGCTACTCAACAACAATTAATCCTTCCAGAGTTGCGGGGTGAATTGATTACAGGGAAGATAGTTGCAAATTCGGACAGTAAAAAATTGGACAACCAACGAATCGCATTGTCTATACCAGAGGAAAACTACATTTTTAAAATATCTAATGTTGATCCAGATGGGAACTTTTATTTTAATATTAATAAGCCTTATTTAAATAATACTGCCTCGTTGCAAGTGATAGGGGATACTAATGCAGTTTTTGATATTCAAGTTGATAAGCAGACACCAATAAGTTTCGAAAATCTGGAGTTTAATAAATTTTACATTACCCCAGAAATGGAAAAAATGATTGTTAAGCGTAGTGTGTATAATCAAGTTGAAAATGGATATTATAGGGTAAAACCAGATACCATTAAAACCATTCCAGCAGACACTTCCATATATAAAAAAAGAAGTACAGTTTATAATTTAGATGAATATACCCGCTTTCCGACCATGCGAGAAACAATGGTAGAAATTGTTAATGATGCATGGATAACCAAAAACAATGGTAAAAATGTTTTTTTCGTCCGAAATAAAGAAAATAGTTTACCTACCAGTCAACCAGCTTTAGTATTAGTAGATGGATTTTTTGTTCAAGATCACGAAGCATTGGTAAATTTTAATTCCAATAAAGTTGAAAGTATAAGCATAGTACAGGATAAGTATTATTATGGCTCACAAACATTTCAGGGCGTTATGCTGGTAGAAACAATTGAGGGTAATTTTTATGAAACCTTGTCAAAGGATTATATTAAAGAAATAGATATACAGCCTGCTCAACGAAAAAAACAATATTTTAAACAAGTTTATGGTAACGGTACTGATGGAGCATCACATATACCTGATTATAGAAGACAACTATTATGGTTGCCGGAACTTAAAATGGACAAAAACACCAAAGAACTTACGCTATACACTTCAGATATACCAGGGACTTTTGAAGTTACTTTACAAGGTTTCACTGAACAAGGGAAACCAGTTTCAGTAAAAGAAACATTTATAGTAGAATAATCACTGTTAAAAAACTCATAACAAGTATGTTATATTAATTTTAATTATTATATTTACTGTATTATATTGGGGTGCTAAAGTTAAAACAGCTGAGAATATACCCATTGAACTTTGCGGGATAATGCCCACTAAAGAAATATGATGGCAAAGAGAACTAAAATGATATCTTCATTTTGTTCTCTTTGTTTTTTTATGTTATTCAGAAAACTTACTCTATATTTTTATTCATCTGCGAACTTATAAACGGTATTCTGGGGGCCAAAAAGTAACCGGTTAAACTTGCAAAAAGAATAGGGATAAAATAGGTAAACCCTGTTAGGGTAGCTAAAAGGATAGTAGTGCTCATCGGCGTCCTCGTTACACAGGCATTAATCGATGCCATACAACAAATAACAGCTAATGATACATCTACAGAAGGAAACACTTGATGTATAATTAACCCTAAAGTAGCACCTACAAAAAACAACGGAATTATAAAACCACCCCGCCATCCCGAAGTCACCGTTACCGAAATTGCTATTATTTTAAATACAAGTATTGCTGTAAGCAATGCAACTGAATATTCATTAAATAATAACTCATTAATCTCATGATGTCCAAAATACCGTGTTATAGGCAGGTAAAAAGCAATTATGCCTAATACGATACCGCCAATAAGTGTTTTTATATATATTGGAATAGATAGCTTTTTAAAAATATTTTTAAAAAATTTAGTACAGAATATAAATAACCACGCTACTATCGCAGCTGCACAAGCAAATAAAACAGCAAATCCAAAGTCGTACGTGGATTCCATTTCATAAGAAGGTAATTCCCAGATGGGACCAAGCCCTAAATGAATAATTAAGGCAAAAACCACATAACTGAAGCAACTTGCAACAAAGGCAGGAATAATGGCTTTATAGTATTCTACAGCGTGCTTATGGTGTAATATTTCCAAAGAGAACAAACTACCTCCTAAAGGAGCACCAAACAAAGCTGTGAATCCAGAGGCCATACCTGCAATACTAAGTGATCGTCTGTCTTCTCCCTTTAATCGGAACACTTTCCCTAACCAAGTGCCGGTAGAACCAGTTACTTGAACCAAAGGCGCCTCTGGGCCTAAACTACCACCAGAAGCTACGCAAAGCAGTGAAGAAAGAATCATCGATGGATTGTTCTTTGGGTCCAGTTTCCCTTTATTAAAGCGAATGTTGTTTACAATTAATTGTATTTCTCCTGGATCACCAATTACATGAATGATAACACCTGCCAGTAACCCGCAAATTGCCATGGCGGGTATTACTTGCCAGCCTTCAAAAAAAGCAATTTTGTGTGTGAGAAACTCTAAAACAATCCAGTAGACACCAGCGATAACACCGCCAAACAAACCTAACAATGCCCATAACAAAAAATTTCGGCTAAACAGAAAAGGATTAAAAGAAATAGGCCTATCTAGTATGTTTACATATTTTACAAGCTTTCTTCTTTTTTTGAGTTTCATAGCTTGGATTGAATTTTATAATAATTACTGCTTATTCAAATTGAAAACTGCTAACTGAATACTGCATACTGAACAATGATTAAAGTTCATCACTCTTTTCTTTCTGTCCAGTCATCATTAAATAAGCTTTTAGAAAATCGTCTAAATCACCATCTAATACAGCATCCGTGTTTCCAGTTTCGTGTCCAGTACGGACATCTTTAATCAATTTATAGGGGTGTAGTACATAGTTTCGTATTTGTGAACCCCATTCTATAGCCATTTTATTGTCTTCTATTTCAGCACGCTGCGCTTGTTGTTTACGTAGTTCAATTTCGTATAATTGCGACTTCAACATTTGCATGGCCTTTTGGCGGTTTTCCAATTGAGAGCGTGTTTCAGAATTATGAATCACAATCCCTGAAGGTTTATGCGTTAAAATAGCTTTGGTTTCCACCTTGTTTACATTTTGTCCACCAGCACCACTACTACGGGCAAAATCCCATGAAATATCCCCAGGGTTTACATCAATCTCAATGGAATCGTCCGCTAACGGATACACATACACACTGGCAAAACTGGTGTGACGCTTAGCGTTGCTGTCAAAAGGGGAGATGCGAACCAATCTGTGCACGCCATTTTCACTTTTTAACCAGCCAAAGGCATATTCACCATCAATTTCTAATGTTACAGTTTTTATCCCTGCAACGTCACCTTCCTGATAATTGAGTTCTTTAATCTTAAACCCATTCTTTTCGGCCCACATTAAGTACATACGCATAAGCATACTGGCCCAATCACAACTTTCGGTACCACCGGCACCAGCCGTTATTTGCAAAACAGCACTTAAATCATCGCCTTCTTCACTTAGCATGTTTTTAAACTCGAGGGCTTCAATTGCTTTGAGGGCTTTATTGTATCGTTTTTCAACATTCTCAGCTTCTCCTTCACCTTCTTTAAAAAACTCGTAAATTACTTCGGCATCTTCGGTAAGGTTTACAGCGTTTTCATAATCTTCTACCCACTTTTTTTTATTCCGAAGTTGACGCATAAACACTTCTGCTTCTTGGGGGTTATCCCAAAAATTTGGGTCGAAGGTTTTTTCCTCGTCATTTTGTATTTCTACTCTTTTTCCGGCTACGTCAAAGATACTGCCTTAGGGCATCTAGGCGATCCTTAAGGTCTTGGAGTTGATCGTTCGTAATCATATAGTGTTCGGTTTGTTTTGTTTAAAATTTCTTTCAGAAAAACAAAAATAGGATTTAACTCGGCAAGCGGAAATTAATTCGACCTATTTTTATAACTTTAAGTCTTACAAACCAAGTAAATCAATTTATCATGAAACTATACATTTTACTAATTGCTGTACTAATTAGTACACTCAGTATTGCGCAAAAAAATACTGAAATGAAGCCGTATTCAATCATTTCTGAAATGACTAAAAACCTAGACGAACAAAATATTAAAAACTACTTTTATACCAATCGGGTTTGTTTAGGTGACACTAGAATTATTAAATTAAACGAAGAAGAAAAATGTTTCACAAATGGAAACTTTAGTGAATACTATCTATTTTGGCAAGAAGACAGCACAACCTATATTACAAAAGCAGATAACTGTGGCCCTTTTATAAAGCTAAAGTTGGGCAACAATGAGTTGTTTGACTTTTTCATGGAAAACAGACAAGCGCTTGAGAATAATTCGGTTAAAGAATATAAAGTGGCTAACCCTGAAAATGATCCTACACAAAGAACAAAAGTATATCCTTGTTCACATGAGTTTTCTTTTACAACGCCAATGGGTACCTTTGGTCAAAAGTTTAAAGAGTTTGATTTAACAAGTGATTCTAAACAAAGTAATCTCAATTACGAGTATAATCAGCAATTAAAATTAGTAGCTCTCGATAAGATGATAGATGAAGTAATTGTTGAAACTGAACCTAAATTAAGAAGAAAATAAAAATATTAATGAAAATTGACCTACGAAGTGACACCGTTACAAAACCTACAAAAGGAATGTTACAAGCCATTATGGAAGCCGAAGTAGGGGACGACGTGTATAAAGAAGACCCAACTGTAAATAAACTAGAACAATACGTAGCCAATCTTTTTGGGATGGGTGAAGCTTTATTTTTCCCAACTGGGAGTATGGCAAATCAGGCTGCTATAAAATTACATACCCAGCCTAGTGAACAGTTAATTTGCGACAAATGGGCGCACGTTTTTAATTACGAAGGTGGTGGCGCTTCTTTTAACAGTGGGGTTTCCTGTAAATTAGTTGATGGTGATCGTGGGATGATTACCGCTGCACAAGTAGAAGAAAATATCAATCCGCCAGATTTTTACCACAGTCCGTTGACTACATTGGTTTGTTTAGAAAACACTACTAATAAAGGGGGAGGAGCGTGTTACGATTTTGATGAAATAAAAAAAATCCGAAAAGTTTGCGATACACATAATTTAGGTTTTCATCTAGACGGTGCTAGATTAATGAATGCCATTGTAGCCAAAAAAGAAAACCCAAAGGACTACGGAAAGGTGTTTGATACCTTGACCATTTGCTTAAGTAAAGGAATGGGAACCCCATTAGGAACCGTCTTGGTGGGTAAGAAAAAATTGATGCAAAATGCCATGCGCGTTCGGAAAGTGTTGGGTGGTGGTATGCGACAGATAGGTTTTATGGCCGCAGCCGGATTATATGCTTTTGAGAATCAAATAGAACGATTAGCAGAAGACCATAAAAAAGCTTCCGAAATTGCAAGTGTGTTATCACAACAACCTTACATAAAAGAAGTAGAACCTACCGAAACCAATATTGTCATCTTTTACTTGAAAGAAGGGTTTTCAGAAGAAAAATTTATGGATGATCTACAAAAACAAAACATTATAATAAGCAATATGGGACAAGGCAAACTACGTATTGTGACTCATCTGGATTATACCGATGTAATGCATGATCGGTTTTTGGATATATTAAAGAACTATAAATAATTAAAAAAGCTCCTAATAAGTATAAGGAGCTTTTTTTTCTTTTTAAGTAAGTAATTAGTTACTCAACTTCTTTCACTTCTGCTCCGGGAGCATTTTTCTTTACAGAATCAATACCGTTGTTCATCCCACTTTCAGCAGAATACATCTGGCTACTGCCGATAATTTGTCCGTTAGTGGACTTTAAATTAAAGTGAAACTTTCCGTTTTTGGCTGTTTTCTTTTCGTAACGCGCATCATCACTGCAATTTTTTTGAATAGATTCAATCCCGTTTTTAGCAGCCGCTTTAGAATTGTACATTTCACTTGATAAAATTACCTGACCATTGCCTGCCTTTAAGTTGAAGTGATACTGATCTCCTTTTTTCTTTAGTTCGAACATGTTTCTTATTTATAGTTAAACTTGTTTTTGAGTATTTAAATATCCGAAAAAAAAACCATACTCTAAAGTCATAAACTGTTTCATTAGAGAATTTTAATCAATGTTTAACATCAGCAACAAAAAAATAAGGCCGTTGGATTTACACCTATAAGTTTTGTAAAAGTGATTAATACCTAAAAGATATTATAAAATTGACCAACATTAATGTTAAAACAAGTACTTAAAATGATAAATCTGTTTCGTTTATTTTTATTTGGCATTAAATGTGCTTATTTTAACTAAAAAGAACAGAAGACTATGAAACGTGTTATTTTAATTGCATTAATTTTTATTACTACAGTTGCAACAGCACAGATGAAGAGTAGTAAATTAAATTGGCATACTAATTTGGAAGAAGCACAGACTCTTTCAAAAGAGCAGGATAAGCCTATATTAATATATTTTACTGGAAGTGATTGGTGTGCACCTTGCAAAAAACTCAAAGAAGACTTTTTTGAAAGCCCCGAGTTTAGACATAAAGCAGAGAAGTTAGTTTTGGTTGTAATAGATTATCCTAGAAGAGTTGATTTACTTAGCCAAGAACAATTAGATTATAATAAAACAGTAATTGCAAAATATAATAAACAACAAACGTTTCCTAAAATAGTAATGCTTAACTCAAAAGGAAAAGAAATGGGCAGAATTTCGGGTTATAGTCCATCTCGTGACACTAGCAAGCATTTTTCCTTTATAAGTGAACATATTTAGTAGTTACATAAATGAAGAAAATAAAAAAGGATAGCTTAAATTAAGCTATCCTTTTTTTATTCAACACTATAAATTATTTAAACATATCCATTCCCGGGATATTTGGCATGCCTTCTTTAGCAACGGCACCAATTTCAGCTTCGTTTACATCGGTTGCTTTTTTAATGGCTTTATTTAAGGTTACTACTAAATAATCCTCTAGTTGCTCTTTATCTTCAAGAAGCGAATCATCTATTTCAACCTTTTTTATCTCCCGGTTGGCGGTCAACGTTATTTTCAACAGGCCATCGCTGCTATTTTCATCTATAAGAACGGTATCTAAACGTTTTTTTGTGGCTTCTACTTTCTGTTGGGCTTCTTTTAATTTACCCATCATATCTCCAAACATATCTTTTTATTTTTAGTTTGGTGCAAATTTACTAATTTGCTTAGTTCTAACTCAACCTTTTAAAGATGAAAAATCTCATAGTTGTTTCCGTAGTATCCCTTATTTTTGCCGTTTCTTGTAAAACAGATAAAACTTCAGAAGAGAATATGGATATAACCCCACCTAAAGCAAATAAAATTGCTAAAAACCTTGAAATCCATGGTGACACCCGTGTTGACAATTACTATTGGCTTAACGATCGTGAAAATGAAGAGGTAATCGATTACTTAGAGCGGGAGAACGAGTATTACGAGAAAATGACGGAGCACACCCAGGCGTTTCAAAAAGATTTATTCGAAGAAATGAAGAGCCGAATCAAGGAAGATGATGAATCGGTTCCCTACTTTTATAACGGTTATTATTATATAACCCGCTTTGAAACCGGAAATGACTATCCAATATATTCCCGTAAAAAAGGCTCGTTGGACGCTGAAGAAGAAATTCTGTTCAACGTAAATGATATGGCCAAAGACCATTCTTATTATAACTTAAGGGGGATTAATGTGAGTCCCGATAATAAATGGGTAGCTTTTGGGGTAGATACCGTAAGTAGAAGGCAATATACGCTTCATGTTAAAAATCTTGAAACCGGTGAAACTTTACCAGAAACTATTGCAAATACCACTGGTGGTTCTACTTGGGCAAATGATAATGAAACGCTGTTTTATACTCGAAAAGATGAACAAACACTTCGTTCTAATGAAATTTTTAGACATAAAAGAGGAACAGAATCCAGTAAAGATGAATTAATTTATACTGAAGAAGACGAAACCTACATTACCTATATATATAAAACAAAATCTGACAAGTACTTAGTTATCGGAAGCAATAGCACGTTGACTTCAGAATATCAAATTTTAGAAGCAGATAACCCGAATGGTAAGTTTAAGGTATTCCAACCCCGTGAAAGAGGCTTGGAATATAACATATCTCATTTCGGAACCGATTTCTACGTATTAACCAATAAAGACGGTGCGACCAACTTTAAGTTGATGAAAACACCTGAAACGAATACACTGAAAGAAAACTGGAAAGATGTTATCGAGCATAGAGAAACTGTGTTGCTAGAAGACATCGATATTTTCAAGGATTATTTAGTGGTAAGCGAACGCAACAACGGCTTAAACAAAATACGTATTATGCGTTGGGACGAAACGGATGATTACTATCTGCCGTTCGATAATGAAACCTATACCGCCTATACCATACAAAACCGCGAGTTTGATACCGATACCTTACGCTATGGGTATAATTCATTGATTACACCTGCTTCAGTAGTAGATTTCAACATGAAAACTCGCGAAAAAACGGTAAAAAAAGAAGTTGAAGTTCTAGGTGGAAAATTTAATAAAGATAATTACGAGTCTAAACGAGTTTGGGCAACGGCAGAAGATGGTACAAAAATCCCGATTTCCATGGTCTACCGTAAAGGAATTAAAAAAGATGGTAGTAATCCATTTCTCTTATATGCTTATGGCTCGTACGGTTCAACCATCGATCCTTATTTTTCAACCGTGCGATTAAGCTTGATGGATCGTGGTTTTGTTTTTGCCATTGCACACATTCGCGGTGGGGAATATTTAGGAAGACAGTGGTACGAAGACGGAAAACTTCTAAAAAAGAAAAACACCTTTACCGATTTTGTAGATGCTTCAAAATATGTGATTGAAGAAGGCTATACTTCCGCAGACCATTTATATGCTTCAGGCGGGTCTGCTGGAGGCTTATTGATGGGTGCAATAGTCAATATGAATCCAGAACTGTATAACGGCGTGATCGCTTCAGTACCGTTTGTAGATGTAGTAACTACGATGTTGGATGACAGTATCCCGCTTACAACGGGCGAATATGACGAATGGGGAAATCCGAATGAGAAAGAATATTACGACTATATAAAATCCTATTCGCCATACGATAATGTTTCAAAACAAGAATATCCTAATTTATTGGTCACAACTGGGCTGCACGATTCTCAAGTACAGTATTGGGAGCCAGCTAAATGGGTTGCAAAACTGAGGGATATGAAGACAGACAATAATAAACTCTTATTACACACCAATATGGATGCTGGGCACGGAGGTGCTTCTGGTAGGTTTGAAGCCTTAAAGGAAGTAGCGATGGATTATGCCTTTATACTGGACTTAGAGAACATTAAAGAGTAATTAAAAAAATTAATGTAACTTTGCCTTGTTTTTTAAATGAAGGTATTATACCTGATTTTTACTAACGAAAACTCCCTTTATGAAAGAAGAAATTCAGGCGCATGATAATGTGTTGCAATTAATAGGAAACACTCCATTAATAAAGCTTAACAACATTACGGCGAACATGAAAGGCAGCTATTTTGCTAAAGTAGAGGCATTTAACCCCGGTCATTCTTCAAAAGATCGAATTGCCCTTTACATTATTGAACAAGCTGAGAAAAAAGGTATTCTTAAACCCGGAAGCACTATTATAGAAACAACCAGTGGAAACACGGGCTTCAGTATTGCTATGGTGAGTATCTTAAAAGGATATAAATGTATTTTGGCAGTAAGCTCAAAATCATCAAAGGACAAAATCGATATGCTACGCACAATGGGTGCAAAGGTTTATGTGTGTCCAGCACACGTACCAGCAGACGATCCGCGTTCATATTACGAAGTAGCAAAACGATTGCATGAAGAAACAGAAGGCTCGGTTTATATTAATCAGTACTTTAATAACTTGAATATTGAAGCACATTACAAAACTACCGGTCCAGAAATTTGGAATCAAACAAAAGGACAGATAACTCATCTTGTAGCTTGTAGTGGTACAGGAGGAACTATTTCTGGTGTAGCTCGTTTTCTGAAAGAACAAAACCCAGATATCAAAGTAATCGGTATTGATGCTTTTGGATCTGTTTTGAAGAAATACCACGAAACCCGTGAATTTGATAAAAACGAAATTTATCCCTATCGAATCGAAGGCTTGGGTAAAAACTTGATCCCATCAGCTACAGACTTTGACTCTATTGATAGCTTTATAAAAGTAACCGATGACGAAAGTGCCCATACAGCTCGTGAGTTAGCGAGAACTGAAGGGATTTTTGCCGGCTATACCAGTGGTGCTGCTATGCAAGGCTTAAAGCAGTTGGACGAAAATGGTGAATTTGGAGAAAACAGCAATATCGTTGTTATTTTTCCAGACCACGGATCACGATATATGAGCAAGATATATAGTGATGAATGGATGGAGCAACAAGGTTTTATGGATACCGAAGTAGAACAAACTGCTTCTGTTCAGGTGGTGAAATAATATTTAAAGAATACACCTTAAATTACTTTAGTTTTTAATTTCTGAATAAGATATACATTACTTGTCAATATCTTCAGGAAAAGAACATTGCTATACTCAGTAATTTATCTATTTTTGCACCCTGTATTGAAACAAAGAAACTTGATGAAAGATTTATTTGATAAGATTTATAAGGATAAAGGCCCGTTAGGGAAATGGGCAGAGCAAGCCGAAGGTTATTTTGTATTTCCAAAACTTGAAGGTCCTATAGGCAATAGAATGCACTTTAATGGGAAAGAAGTAATAACCTGGAGTGTTAATGACTATTTAGGTCTTGCCAACCATCCTGAAGTGCGAAAAGTTGATGCCGAAGCAGGTGCTAAATACGGTTCAGCATATCCAATGGGCGCCCGTATGATGAGCGGTCATACCGATCTTCACGAACAACTACAAAAAGAATTGGCAGCTTTTGTTAATAAAGAAGCCGCATACTTATTGAATTTCGGTTATCAAGGAATGGTTTCTACCATTGATGCTTTGGTTTCAAAAGACGATGTAATTGTGTACGATGTTGATGCACACGCGTGTATTATCGATGGTGTTCGCTTACATTTAGGACAGCGTTTTACCTATAAGCACAACGATATGGAAAGTATCGAGAAAAACTTAAAACGTGCTGAAAAGGTTGCTGAAAAGACTGGAGGAGGAATTCTTCTTATTTCTGAAGGTGTTTTTGGAATGCGAGGGGAACAAGGAAGGCTAAAAGAAATTGCTGCTCTTAAAAAGAAATATACCTTCCGTTTGTTTGTAGACGATGCACACGGATTTGGTACCTTAGGAAAAACAGGTGCTGGAGCAGGAGAAGAGCAAGGAGTTCAAGACGATATTGACGTGTATTTTGCCACCTTTGCAAAATCAATGGCAAGCACTGGTGCTTTTATCGCTGCTGATGACGAAATAATCAATTACTTAAAATATAATTTACGTTCTCAAATGTTTGCAAAATCTTTGCAAATGCAATTGGTGGAGGGTGCTTTAAAACGTTTAGACATGTTACGTACCATGCCAGAGCTTAAAGAAAAACTTTGGGAGAACGTAAACGCATTACAAGGCGGACTTAAAAAACGAGGATTTGATATTGGTACTACACAAAGCTGTGTAACGCCAGTATATTTAAAAGGAAGCATTCCTGAAGCAATGGCTTTGGTAAAAGACTTGCGTGAAAATCACGGAATATTCTGTTCTATAGTGGTTTATCCCGTAATACCTAAAGGATTGATTTTACTTAGAATGATTCCAACTGCATCCCATACAATGGATGATATCAACGAAACATTAGAAGCTTTTTCAGCTATACGTGACCGATTGGAAGATGGAACTTACAAACGTCTTTCTGCTGCTGTTGCACAGGCAATGGGTGAATAATGGAATTCCTGTGAAGACAGGAATCTTGACAAACAAATAGCCTATTAGCATAAAATATAAAAAAACCACTTCAAAGTTGAAGTGGTTTTTTAGTAAATAATAGTTCTTCTTATATATCCTTCCTAAATGTACTTCGTTCTTTATGTTGAACAGGATCGTAATCTTTCCAAAGTAATTGTACGGCGGTGTTTTCTTTTAGTTCAGGGTTAGTTTCTACACGCTCAATCCCTTTAGAGTTGAATAAGTGTTGCATTTCTTCAAAAATAATAGCAGTAACGCCTTTTCCTTGAAGCTCAGGGTCAATTCCTATTAAATAGAAAGCAGCAATATCATTCTTTCTCTGGGCCTGTAAAATATGATACCAGCCAGTAGGGAAGAGACGGCCGTTCGCTTTTTTTAGTGCTTTGCTAAAAGAAGGCATAACTATGGAAAAAGCAATCAGTTTGCCCGTTTCGTCTTTTATACAAGTAATGTAGTCAGGGTGAACAAAACTGAAGTATTTTTCTTTATAATAATCTATTTGATATTGTTGAATAGGAACAAACGTCTGTAAATCGTTATAGGTTTTATTTAGTAAATCGAACATTTTATCAACATACGGTAGTATTTCTTTTTTGTTCTTAAACCGAATAACGGAAAGGTTATACCGCTGTTTTACGATTTTTGAAAACTTAGCTACTTTTTCCTTGATGGATTCTGGGATACTCAATTTATATTCTACCCAAGTGGCTTGTTTTTCAAAGCCCAATTCTTCAAAGTGTTTAGCGTAGTAAGGGTAGTGATACCAGGTTATCATGGTGTTTAACTCTTCAAACCCCATGGTGAGGATTCCAGCTTTTTCCATATTGGAAAAACCAACGGGTCCTTCGGTGTATTCCAAATTATGCTTAGCACCAATTTCATATACTTTTTCAAGCAGTACTTTGGTTATTTCAACATCATCTATAACATCAAACCAACCAAATCGGACTTTCTTCTTGCCTTGTTCGTCTACTTCAAGATTATTGATAATGACTGCTATTCTTCCGGCAATTTTCCCATCCTTATAGGCTAAAAAGTACCATGCATCGGCATTTTTAAAAACAGGGTTCTTTGCTTTATCAAGGGTTTCCATCTCGTCTTTTATAAGTGGTGGAACCCAATATTTACAGTCTTTATACAATTTGAACGGAAAGGTTACAAATTGTTTTAGTTCTTTTTTGTTGGTTACTTTTTTAACTTCAATCATGCGCTTCGTTACAATTGGCTACCGTCTCCATCATCTTCTAAGAGATCTTTTCGTTTGTTTCGTTTGTTTTTTTCTTTCGTTTGTTCCTTGTATTTCTTTCTTTTATCGCGGCCGCTTTTCCCTTTTTCTTCTATAAACTCATCACGATTATGCATATCAAAACGATAAGCAATACCAGCTCTAGCATTCCAAAGGGAAGGGGTGTCTTTAAAGTTTAAGGTGCCAGAAAGGTCAACTTGTAAATCTTTATTTATAAGAACAGCTACACCGCCCCGCAACAATTGATCTGCGTAAAAATCACTTTTTATGCCTTGATTTTCTAAAAAGATAGAAAAATATCGGTTTGTGGCGTGTGTTAGGGTGAGAATATATCCATATTCGGGATTGTCTGTCGTAACTCGGTTAACAATAATGTTGGTTACAAATACAAAGCCTCCAATAAAATTATTTTGTGTAGATACCACAAACTTTGGGCTGATAGATTTTTCAGCTTCAGGTGTAAATGGATTGTCTTCTGTTATGTCAAAGTTTGCACCAGCATATACTGAAATTGCTGGAATTAAATCGGACCACTGTACACGGTTATTGGCTTTCCAACTATATAAATTAGGTCCTTTTGCTTCGCGGTTGCGGTACGGATCGTATAATAAGTATTTTGCACCTAAGGTGTTACTTCTAAAATTTGCAAAATTCCGTTCAAAATCATTTGCACCACGAGTATCGGTTACTTTGTTGGATTGAAAACTACCCATTAAGCTCACTTCAAGCTCTTCTTTTAAAACCCCATACCGAACTGCATAATCGAAAGTAAGTGTGTTAGCTTCAGTAAACAGCAATCGGTGCTCTTCTTTTCCAATACTTAACCCAGATTCAAATTGAAGTACATTGGTCCCCACTGAAAATGCCCCTTGTGAAACCCCGGGTCTGTTAGCGTTGAGCATCTCGGTATATTGTGCCGAAAGAGTAGTTGTTGTTGCAAAAACAATTAGAAATAAGTAAACAATTCGGTTGCTCATCGTTGTTTTGGGTTTGATTCAAAGATATAAGAATTTATCATTTATTTAATAAATTGCTTTCGTCTTTTTATAGGGGTTTATGTATTTTTGAACTCTATGATTACGTTTTTAAAAACGATATTAATTATCCTTTTGGTATTTTTCGGGTTGAAATTTCTAATCCGTTGGGCTACACCGTACTTGATGAAGTATATAGCCAAAAAAGCTGGGCAACGTTTTGAACAAGCTTTTAACGGAACTCAAGGGAGCCCAAATTCAAAAAAAGAAAAAGAAGGAAAAGTAACTATCGATAAAGTGCCACATAGAAAAAAATCACAAAAAACTACTGTTGGTGATTATGTGGATTATGAAGAAATAGATTAATTTCTCCTTACTTGTTTCTTTAGAAAAGAAAATTTATATCCGAACATGTATAGGCAATTGTAGCATATTTTTGTTAATTTTCAAACTTCAAAAAAATTGACAGTTGCTATGAAGCATTCGCTTAAAAGATTTCTACCGCATCTTATTGTTTTCATCCTTTTTATTATTGCTTCGCTGGCCTATTTTAGCCCTGTTTTGCAAGGAAAGACTATTTTCCAAAGTGATATTGCCCAATATCAAGGAATGGCCAAGCAGTTAAAGGATTATCGTGCTGAAACTGGAAATGAAACCTATTGGACTGATGCTGCTTTTGGCGGGATGCCTACCTATCAACTAGGGGCTAAATATCCCCATAATTATATTAAAGATTTAGATCTTGCTATTCGGTTTTTACCGCGCCCAGCAGATTACCTATTTCTATATTTCATAGGGCTTTACATATTATTATTAGTATTAAAAGTTGACTATAAACTTGCTTTTCTAGGAGCGCTGGCTTTTGGTTTTTCAACCTATCTTATTATAATTCTCGGTGTAGGCCATAATGCTAAGGCCCATGCTATTGCATATATGCCGTTGGTATTGAGCGGAATTCTATTGACCTTTCGAGGTAAATTTCTTTATGGTTTTTTATTGACTACTGTTGCCATGGGGCTCGAACTGGTTGCTAATCACTACCAAATGACGTATTACTTACTATTTTTGGTTATTTGCATTGGTATTGCCTATTTGGTCGATGCCTATAAGAAAAAAATGCTTCCTTATTACTTTAAGGCTTTGGGCGTTATGATTGTTGCTGTTTTGATTGCAGTCGGCCTTAATGCTACTAATATAATGGCTACAAAAGAATATGCCGATACTTCCACCCGCGGAAATAGTGAATTAACCATCAACCCAGATGGTTCGCCAAAAGATAATGTAGAAGGTCTTGATTTTGATTACATTACCGAATACAGCTACGGAAAACTGGAAACATTAAACTTGTTTATCCCAAATTTTATGGGAGGTGGCTCTGGTGATCCTTTACCTCAAGACGGCGCAACCAAAGAAGCTTTATTAAAAATGGGTGCCCCAGCCCAACAAGCCAACGAAATTTTGAGTCAATTACCCTCTTATTGGGGTGACCAGCCTATTGTAGCGGCACCAGCTTATATTGGGGCTGTGGTTATCTTTTTGGCTATTCTCGCATTGTTTCTAGTGAAAGGACGTTTAAAATGGTGGGTTACAGCTGCATTTATATTGAGCTTGTTCCTTTCTTGGGGGAAAAACTTTAGCTTTTTAACAGAGTTGTTCATAGAATATGTTCCTTTATATAACAAATTCAGGGCGGTTTCTTCAATACAGGTCATTATAGAATTGATTCTACCAATTCTTGCAGTAATAGGGTTACATCAGTTTTTCAGTGGGTTTGAACGAGAAGAAGAAAAAAAGAAAGCTTTGTTATACAGTGCTGGAATCACAGGTGGAGTAGCCTTACTATTTATTTTATTTAAATCGACACTGTTGGATTTTTCAAACTCATTTTACGATGCAAACATTCGTGAAAGCTTGAGTCTGCCAGTTCTCGATGCGGTTAGAGAAGATCGTGCAGCGATGTTGACTTCAGATGCTATTCGTTCTTTGATTTTTGTGTTGCTGTCTGGTGGAACACTGTGGCTCTTTTTAAAAGGTAAACTGAAAGAAATAACAGTAATTTCAGTGCTTGCCGTTTTAATTGTAATCGATCTTGTAGGTGTGGACAGACGGTATGTGAATAATGACGATTTTGTACAGGCACGAGTAATGGAACAGCCATTTCAGAAAAACGGGGCCGATCTACAAATCTTAAAAGATGACAGTAATTATCGGGTCTACGATGCTACCACAAATGCTTTTAGTAGTGGACGAGCTAGTTACTATCACAATGCATTAGGAGGTTATCATGCTGCCAAACCCGGAAGAATGCAAGACCTTAACGAGTTTTACATTAGCAGAGGTAATATTGGTATGCTAAATATGCTCAACGTTAAATATATAATTACCCAAGGTGAAAATGGGGGGGCGGTCGCACAGCGTAATCCCTATGCAAATGGAAATGCATGGTTTGTTGAAAACGTAATCTTGGCAGATAATGCAAACGATGAATTACTATTGTTAGACAGTTTGGATACCAAGAAAACAGCTGTAATTCATTCAAAATTTAAAGAAGAATTACCTGTTGAAAAGATAACTCGTGATAGCACAGCAACTATTGATTTGGTAAAGCACGAACCACAACATATTGTATATGAAACAGCTACAAAATCACCACAATTGGCTGTTTTTTCTGAAGTCTATTATCCACACGGCTGGAATGCATATATTGACGGAAGACGAACTGATTATTACAGAGCTAACTATGCACTACGAGCGATGACCATTCCAGAGGGCATTCATAAAATCGAATTTAAATTCCAGCCCGATGTTGTAGAGTTTGGGAGTACGCTAAGCTTATTTAGTAGTATTGTATTTGTAATCTTATTGCTAGGTGGAGGCTTTCTCGCTTTTAAATACAACAAAACTGAAAAAGAAAAGGCTTAGATATGAAAAAGGCCTTAATTATAACGTATTATTGGCCTCCAGCAGGTGGACCAGGCGTTCAACGTTGGCTTAACTTTGTAAAATATTTTAAGGAATTCGGAATAGAACCAGTTGTTTATGTGCCGGAAAACCCTCATTACCCTTTAATTGATCCAAGCTTTGAAGCCGATGTGCCCAATGATGTAGAAATTCTGAAACATCCCGTAAACGAACCGTATAAGTTTGCCAAACTACTTTCTAAAAAGAAAACATCGCAAATAAGCAGCGGCATCATTTCTGAAAAAAAACAAGCTAGCTTAGAAAAACTGTTACTTTTTATTCGTGGGAACTTTTTTATTCCAGATGCCCGGATAGGGTGGGTGAAACCATCTGTAAGTATTCTGAAAAAATATCTTTCAGAAAATTCAATCGATACCATAATTACCACTGGGCCACCACACAGCCTTCATTTAATTGGGCTTCAGTTACAAAAAGTAACAAATATTCCTTGGGTAGCTGATTTTAGGGATCCGTGGACCACAATCCATTATCATAAATCGTTACGGCTTACAAAAGCTTCAGAAAAAAAACATAAACAATTGGAAGCTGAAGTTTTAAGAAGTGCTGATTTAATTACCGTAACCAGTCCAACTACCAAAAAAGAATTTCAGGAAATTACTCAAAAACCTATTGAAGTCATTACCAACGGCTATGAAATGAGAGAAAAAATTACACCTAATCTTGACACTAAGTTCTCTATAGCTCACATTGGTTCTTTATTAAGCGAACGCAATCCTACTGTGTTGTGGAATGTACTTTCAGAATTGGTTTTAGAAAATAAAGAATTTACCAACGATTTTCAGTTAACACTCGCAGGTACAATTAGTGAAAGTGTGGTTGATAGTATTAAACAAAACGGTTTGGAAGATAACCTGAAACTATTTGGTTATGTTTCGCACTCAGAAGCTTTGCAGATGCAGCACGACGCTCAAGTTCTTCTACTATTGGAAATTGACCGACCAGAAACAAAAGCTATCATCCCAGGTAAGCTGTTTGAATATTTTGCCGCCGAACGACCTATCGTTGCTTTGGGGCCAAAAGGTAGTGATATTGAACAGTTAATTAGGGAAACGGAAAGCGGTCAGTTTTTTGCCTATTCAGAAAAGGGAAAATTAAAATCTAATATCTTAAAGCTGTATTCAGAATATAAAAAAGGAGAACTAAAGGTTTCATCTAAAAATATTTCAAAATACAGTCGAAAGAACTTAACGAAACATATGGCTGAAACTATAAAAAAGGTTGCCGGATGATAAAAGCGAAACCCCCGCTTAGCTTTCGCTTTACGAGGGTTTCTAACTAACCAACCAAAAACTTTTATTATCCGCGGCCTCTTTGTCTACTATTTTTAGAAGACGATCGGCTGCTTCTACTGTTTCCATTGCTTTTAGATCTTGATACTGAGCTACGTTTTGCAGTAGTCCTTTTTGATGAACCAGAACGGTACGTTTTACTTCTCGTATTGGTTCTTTTATTCTGTGAAACAGCTTTTCTTTTAGTTGCGCTGCTTACGCGATTACTACTTCGCGTGTTAGTGCTTCTAACTTTTCGCGGATTATTATTTTTTGAAATACTACGGGTGTTACGTGTATTACTTCTTTTTATTGATGACCTTGGATTTGTGCTTCGTTTAGCGATTACATTTCGCTTAGACGAACTTTTTCTAACATCCCTAGTGGTCTTACTTCTAACAGCATCTGATCGTTTTGAGTTACTTCTAGAGATAACGTTAGCATCATTTCTTCTAGAAGAAGTTCTTGCCGCTTTACTATTTGTACGGGTATTTGCTCTTTTTGATACAGATGAACGACTATTGTTATTTGTTACATTGCTTCTACGTGGGTTATTAGTCGCATAGGTATTACGCCTGTTTGGGTTGTAATCCCTACGTTTTGCAACACGGCCGTCTTTATAATGTGTGCGACTTCCTGGACGGTAAAAGTTTCTTCTACCATTATTGTAGGCTACACGGTGTCTATTGTTATAATATCTTCTATGCTTTACCCAACTATAACGGTGCGGGTTGTAATATCTTCTATAAGGGTAGTCATAAACTACACAGCTAGAATAATATGGTCTAGCATAATATACGTGCCATGGACGGTATACATATCTTGGGGTCCATAAG
>NTLF01000004.1 GCA_002631855.1 Zunongwangia sp. ESRF-bin46
TTATGTTGTATTACACCCGTTTTGGCTTTAATCGCGGGAACAAGTGGAATTGCCTCAACATTTTCTTGGCTTGAGCCTTTTAGACCTTATCTAATCGGGCTAACAATTTTAGTGCTCGGCTTTGCTTGGTATCAAAAACTAAAACCTCAAAAAGAAATCGATTGTGAATGCGATACGGACGACCTGCCTGCCGGTAAGGAAGGAAAATCAAAATTTATACAGTCAAAAACCTTTTTGGGAATAGTAACAGCATTTGCAATTATAATGCTGGCATTTCCATATTATTCATTCATTTTTTATCCGGATAATAAAAAAGAAGTGGTCATTGTAAACCAATCAAATATTCAAACTGTAAACTTTAATGTTCAAGGAATGACTTGTGCTGGCTGTGAAGAAAGCATAAAACACGCTGTAAATGAATTGGACGGTATTATAAATGTAACCCCTTCGTATGAAAAGGGAAATGCCATCGTAGAGTTTGATAAGTCTAAAACCTCTAAAGTGGCTATTGAAAAGGCAATTAATTCAACAGGATACAAAGTTATAAAAGATAAATAAACGCAAAATTACCCATTATGAAAAAACTATCAATAGTGCCTATTTTGGCTTTAATGCTGTTTTCTTTTCAGGCCAAATCACAAAGTAAGGAGGTTACAAATCAAGTTGTGGAAGTAGCTTCAAAGAAACATAATGCAATCACGGTGAAATTTAAAATTACAGGCATTACTTGTGCTGGATGTTCCAATGCTATTTATAATGCATTAAAGGAAGTAGATGGTGTTTTGGAACATTCGGTTGAATACCCTGGAGATATTGCTGTTATTGAGTTTGATGGTTCAAAAACAAGTATCAAAGCCCTAAAACTTATCATAGAAAAGAAAGGGTTTAAGGCCGAAGTAATTAAAGGGTAGGTCTAATTTTTAATAAGTAAACAGTACCGATTTCAATGAAAAATACAGCTAAAATGAAAATCAAAATGCCTCAAAATAGAGAAATCATTACATTGGAAATCGAGGGTATGACCTGTGAAGGTTGTGCAACACATATCGAAAAGGATATGAACGCAACTGAAGGAGTTTTAAGTTCCACAGTTAACCACGAAACCGGAAAAGGCGAATTTAATTTTGATGCTGATAAGATGAGTAAGGCAAATGTAATAGATGCTATAAACAGCGTTGGTGATTATTCGGTTGTAAATAATGTCGACGAGGAAGAGGTTTCCGCTGTAAATTCCAAAGGCCAAAATCAATTCGATTTAATAATTATTGGTGGTGGTTCAGCTGCATTTTCAGCAGCCATTAAAGCTGAAGGTTTAGGGCTCACAACACTTATGGTAAATGCAGGATTAGATTTTGGTGGCACTTGCGTAAATGTGGGTTGTGTACCGTCTAAAAACCTTATTCGGGCTGCCGAAACGGTACGTCTCGCTACGCATTCCAATTTTAAGGGTATAAAACCTAAAGGAGCAGACATTGATTTTACACAAACCATAAAAGATAAAAAAGCATTGGTTGCTTCACTTCAGCAACAAAAATATATGGATGTGGTAAGTGATTTTGAAAACCTGATAATGCGTACAGGTTGGGCTGAACTTGTTGATAATAAAACAATCCTTGTGGATGGAAAAGACACCTACACAGCAACCAACATTCTAATGGCAACAGGAGCAACTACCAATATTCCAAATATTGAAGGACTGAATGAGGTTGGTTATTTAACCAATGTGACCTTGTTCGATTTAGAGGAAAAACCTGAAAGTTTGACCATTATGGGAGCTGGTTATATTGGTTTGGAAATTGCGATGGCTTACAACAGATTGGGTGTAAAAGTATGTATCATTGAATTCACCGACAGGCCATTACGCAGTCAAACAAAAGATATTACAGATGTTTTGGTAGAACAAATGAAAAGTGAAGGGATTGAAATCCTTCCAAACTTTAGAGCGTTTAAATTTGAAAAGAAAGGTAACGATACAATTATTCATTGTAATTGTCCTGATGGTTCCACAACTCAAATTGTTGAAAAAGGACATATTGTGGTGGCTACAGGGACGAAGCCTAACACCTCTAAATTAGGGCTTGAGAATATTGGCCTAAAGTTAACAGAAAGCGGCCATATTATTGTAAATGAAAAAATGGAAACCAATATTTCCAATATTTATGCAGCAGGAGATGTCACCATTACACCGGCATTTGTTTATACAGCAGCAACCGAAGGTAGTACAGCAGTGAACAATGCGTTTTCATCAACAAAAACAAGTATTGATTATTCATCATTACCTTGGGTAGTATTTACAGACCCTCAAATCGCAGGAGCAGGTATAGATGAAATTGAAGCAGAAAAAAAGGGAATTCCTTTTGAAGTCAGTAAACTTGATTTAATTTACGTTCCAAGAGCCTTGGCAGCTCAAGATACCAGAGGGTTCATAAAACTGATACGCAACACTGAAACCGATAAATTAATAGGTGCAAGAGTAGTTGCACCTGAAGGTGGTGAACTGATACAACAATTGAGTATGGCTATTAAATTTGGAATCACTGTAAAAGATTTAGCAGAAAGCTTTTATCCATATTTAACTTTAGGAGAATCTGTTAAACTGGCAGCGATTACCTTTGGGAAAGATGTTTCCAAATTAAGTTGCTGCGCGAGTTAAGTTTGAGTTATGAAAGGAGAACAGCATAAATTACCTACTGATTTAATCTTGGATATTAAATCCAGATTAAAAACTTTGAGTGGTCAATTAAACGGCATTGTTAAAATGCTTGATGAAGGAAAGGACCCCGAGCAAATCAACATTCAGTTCAAATCTATTGATAAAGGCATTCAAAAAGCACATTACTTACTGCTGGATGAAGTCTATCGAAAAGCGCTTGCTATTGGAATTGTAAAGGCTGTGGACTCTTGCCCAGGCAATTGTGGCAATGAAGATAAAATTGAATATTTAAAAAGTGAATTCCCTAACTTGGAATTATCTGATTTGACCAATCGCTTAAAAGAAATCCAAACCATTGAAACCAGATTAAAAGACTACAACGAAAAAAAAGGTTAAAAAATTTTGGTGACCCCCTACCTCACGTTCTCATCTTTGTTCCATTATTAATTCAAACTTTAAATAAGATGAAACGACAAATCGAGATTTTTACAGCAGGTTGCCCAGTATGCGAGCCTGTGGTGCAATTAGTAAATGAGACAGCAGGAAAGGACTGCGAAATCACACTTCATAATCTGTCCGAGCAATGCGAAAGTAAAATCTGTGTTTCAAAAATGAAGGAATATGGGGTTACAAGAGTTCCCGCCATTGCTGTGGACGGAAAACTACTGAATTGCTGCACCAAAATCGAAATCACAAAAGAGGATTTGGTAAACGCGGGAATAGGAAGTTGTTAGGTATGGCAATTACTAAATGGAACAAAAAAGCATCTATGGGGACTGCTGTATTTTCAGCAGTTTCCCTTAAACTATGCTGCTGGGGTCCTTTACTACTTACAAGTGTAGTTGGTATTAGTGGGAGTTCTGTCTATTTTTCTTGGCTTATTGCATTGAAACCTTATCTATTGGCCATAGCATTTTTGTCATTGGGATTGGCTTTTTATCAAGTTTATAAAAAAAAGAGAGTGGACGATTGTGACAACTGTGAAACTGATAAACCATCATTTTTTAAGTCGAAATTCTACTTGTGGTTGGTTACAGCGTTTGTTGTTGTAATGACATTGGTTTCTTATTATCCGCAAATATTTCACCCAATGGCCACAAAAGGAATTGTTGCAACAAACAATACACATATTCAAACTGTAAAGTTGAATATTGAAGGGATGGTATGCTCTGGTTGTGAAGAAAATATCAACCATTCTGTAAATAAAATTGACGGGGTTACAAATGTATCTACGTCTTTTGAAGAAGGGATTTCAATTATTGAATTTGATACCACTAAAACGAATGTCGATGAGATAAAAAAGGCCATTGAGTCAAAAGGGTATTTGATTACAAATACTAAAGACCGATAGACACGTTCCCATTGTGATGATAAGAGACATAAATCGTAAATGACCTATTCCAATTGGTTAGTAATAATTTGTGAAGAGCAAATTCTACAAATCATTCAGCATATTACGTAACATATTAAAGTCTTTAAATCCTGAAATTTGTAACATACAATTAAGAATGGGTTTATGGAGACAATCAACATATTTGAAACCAAAGAAAAGAATACTAAAAAAGGAATAAAGGAATCATTCCCTGTTACGGGAATGACTTGTGCATCTTGTGCAGCGAGTGTTGAATCTGTATTAAAACACACAGAAGGTGTGTTTGATGCAAACGTCAATTTCGCGAACAGTTCTGTTTTGGTAGAGTATGATGAGGGGTTAAACCCTAATCAACTTCAAAACGCGCTTCGTGAGGTCGGTTACGACATTATAATTGATGCAGAAGACCCTTCGGAAATACAACAAGAACTTCAGCAAAAGCATTATCAGGATATAAAAAGACGTACCATCTGGTCGGCAATACTTACGCTGCCCATTTTTGTGCTGGGAATGTTCTATATGCAATGGGAACCGGGCAAATGGATTTCTTTGGTATTGGCCTTTCCCATTCTTTTTTGGTTCGGGCGTAGCTTTTTCATCAATGCCTTCAAGCAGGCCAAATACGGAAAAGCAAATATGGATACTTTGGTCGCGTTGAGTACCGGAATCGCTTTCCTCTTTAGTGTGTTCAACACCTTTTTTCCTGAATTTTGGTTAAGTCGTGGCATCGAGCCTCACGTATATTACGAAGCGGCTACGGTGATTATCACCTTTATTTCCTTGGGGAAACTATTGGAAGAAAAGGCTAAATCAAATACCTCTTCAGCCATAAAAAAACTGATGGGTCTTCAGCCTAAAACCCTTAAAATTATTGAGAACGGGGAAGAAAAGGAAATTCCTATTGCATCCGTACAAGTGGGTCAGACCATTTTGGTGCGTCCCGGAGAAAAGATTCCTGTAGATGGCGAAGTTTCCAAGGGAAGTTCGTATGTAGACGAAAGTATGATTACGGGAGAACCCGTTCCAGTTCAAAAATCCCAAGGGGAAAAGGTGTTCGCTGGCACCGTTAATCAAAAAGGAAGTTTTCAATTTACCGCTGAAAAAGTAGGTGGAGAAACCCTGCTTTCCCAAATCATAAAAATGGTTCAGCAAGCGCAAGGGAGTAAGGCACCCGTTCAAAAACTGGTCGATAAGATTGCCGGTATTTTCGTTCCTGTGGTATTGGGTATTTCCATTATAACTTTCATAGTCTGGATGTCAATAGGAGGCGATAATGCCTTTTCACAAGCCCTATTGACCTCTGTAGCCGTGTTGGTTATCGCTTGTCCGTGTGCCTTGGGCTTGGCAACACCTACCGCCATAATGGTAGGTATCGGCAAGGGAGCCGAAAATAATATTCTGATAAAGGATGCCGAAAGTTTAGAACTCGGCCATAAAGTGAATTCAGTAATCCTTGATAAAACAGGTACGATTACAGAAGGAAAACCACTGGTAACCGATATACTCTGGAAGGATAAACTTCAAAATCAAAAGGAATACAAGGAAATTCTTTTGGCTATCGAAGCACAATCAGAACATCCTTTGGCAGAAGCGGTCGTCAATCATTTGAAAGAAGAAAATATTGAACAAGCAGAAATTACTTCTTTCGAAAGCATTACAGGAAAAGGTGTAAAGGCGCAATCAGAGAAAGGTTCAAAATATTATGTAGGCAACCATAAACTAATGGTCGAAAAAGATATTCAAATAGACGCTTCTTTAATGCAAACAGCGGAAAGTCTCGAAGAAATGGCAAAAACGGTCATATTCTTTGCTAACGAACATCAAGTGCTTGCGATACTGGCCATTTCAGACAAGATTAAAGAAACTTCAAAAAAAGCCATAGCTACGCTTCAAGAAAGAGGCATCGAAGTTTTTATGCTCACGGGAGATAACAATAAAACGGCTTCTGCCGTGGCACATCAGGTAGGAATAACAAATTATCAAGGCGAAGTAATGCCTTCGGACAAAGCGGCTTTTGTCGAAAATTTACAGACGGATGGGAAGATAGTAGCAATGGTTGGCGATGGTATCAACGATTCGCACGCATTGGCGCAAGCCAATGTAAGTATTGCAATGGGTAAAGGTTCGGATATAGCAATGGATGTAGCAAAAATGACCTTGATAACATCAGATTTACAATCCATCCCCAAAGCATTGGAACTATCAAAAAGAACCGTGTTGGGCATACGCCAGAATTTGTTCTGGGCGTTCATTTACAACATCATTGGCATTCCAATTGCAGCAGGAGTTTTGTATCCCGTAAACGGTTTTTTATTGGATCCGATGATAGCAGGTGCTGCAATGGCATTCAGTAGTGTGTCTGTAGTTGCAAATAGCTTAAGACTTAAACGAGTAAAACTTTAATAATAAATAAATTCAATACTATGAAAACTTTAAAATTTAAAACAAATATCAATTGTGGTGGGTGCGTATCAAAAGTCACCCCTTTTTTAAACAAACAAGAAGGTGTAGAAAGTTGGGAAGTAGATACCGCCAATCCTAATAAAATCCTAACTATCGAAAGCGATGGTGCAACCGAAGAAGATGTAAAGGCGACTTTGCAAAAAGTGGGATTTAAGGCCGAACCTGTAGATTAATACGTTTTTAATATGGCTTATATTTTTATTTCGGTTGTGATTGTTCTTTTTGCTGTTCATTTTTATAGAAAAGCAAAACGTAATAGTGTAAAGCCATTTCCAGAACATTGGCATAAATTATTGACGGATAATGTGCTGTTTTATAGAAATCTATCAAAAGACGCACAGCTAATTTTTCAGCAAAAAATGATGCTATTTTTAAGTGAGGTCTATATCGATGCTGTGCAGTTTGAACTGGAAGAGTTGGATAAGGTTTTAATTGCAGCAAGTGCCGTCATTCCAGTTTTTGGCTTCAAGGAATGGCACTACACAAATTTAAGTGGTATCCTTTTATATCCTGATAATTTTAATGAGGATATGCAATTCAGCAGTAAGGATAACTCACGGAATATTGGTGGAATAGTTGGAAATGGAAGGTTCGAGAAACAGATGATACTTTCCAAAAAAGCATTGTACCACGGCTTTAAAAACACAACTGATAAAAGTAATACTGGCATACACGAATTTGTACATCTTATAGATAAGTTGGATGATAGAACAGACGGTGTGCCAGAACGGCTAATGGAACATCAATATGCAATACCTTGGTTAAATTTAATCCATAAAGAAATGGAAGCGATAAATGATAACCACTCTGATATCAGAAAATATGGTGGCACCAATCAAGCTGAATTCTTTGCCGTTGCTTCAGAGTATTTTTTTGAACGTCCGGACTTGCTTAAAAAGAAACATCCCGAATTATACAAGATGTTGGTTAAATGTTTTAATCAGAAACTTATAGGTTCAATTGAAGTATAGTACACCTTAAGAGGTACAGTTTGCTGTAGGACAATTCAAAAGTTAACAACGCTATCTAAAGCATCATCTGCTTCTTTATGGATAAAATTTGCCTGATAATTCAGTGTAGTTTTCAAGTCACTATGCCTATATAGTTTTTGTAACATTAAAGGATGAATAGAATCACTGGCAATATTGCCAAAAGTATGTCTGGCAATGTGCATTGTAATCTTCTTGTCAATTTTTGCTTTTTTGGCAATGGATTTTAAGTTATCGTTAAATTTTTTGGTTGCCGTTTTTCTTTTATTATAAATGTCTTTTGCATCATCCAGATTGGCCTTTTTCAATTCAGGAAAAACAAAATCGGTAGCGTGTTTTTTATCATCTCTGTAGAAATCTAAAATACTTAGAACCTTATCTGGAATTTTTAAGGACAGTAGTTTTGAGTTTTTATTCATTCTATAATGAAGCCTATTGTCGTATATGTCTGACCACTTTGTCCAGAGTACATCAGTAACCCGCATTCCTGCAAAATTGAAGCTAAATAGCCAAACATTTCTTGTATGAATTTCATTGTAGGTTAGATTATCTAAAGCTTCAATAGCTCTTACCTCAATAATATTCAACCCTATTTTTGTAGTCTCAGGAAACTTGATTTTAATTTTGTCACCACCGAAAGGATATAGTTCCCTACTGACTATTTTTAGCTTTATAGCTCTGTTGAATAATAAGCGGATTAGGACAAGTATATTCATTATTGAAGTCTCAGCTAGGCTGTGCTTAACCTTGAGGTATATCATCAATTTTTTAAGAAATCGTTCATCAATTTCTTGAAATGAAAGCTGTTTAGATTTGTGATATTTTACAATATAACTAATCAATGCGCTGTCCGTAGATAGACGGTTTAACTTTTCTGCAACTTCCAGTTCGTCCAGATGTTCTTGTGCCAGTTCAAAGAAAGTTGAGGAATTCCCTGAGGCATAAATTTCTTTTTTAATCTGGTTTGCTGAAGCATCTTTATATTCGGACTGTAAATCGATAAGTGCTTTATTGGCATCAGAAAGTTGTTGTGATAATAACTTGTTTAGGCTATCGGCATTTGAATTTGATTTTTTTACCCGAAGGTTTTTCTCGTCCCATTCCTCAATATCAATATAATGACCTACATATTGATAGGTGGAACGACGGTTTTTTGTAATTCGAATAGCCAACGGATATTGCCCCTTGGTGTTCGGTTTTTTGCGTAGAACTATTTTTGCATTTGATGACATAATTGACCTGTTTTGAGTACGAAAGTCAAATCAGGTACAACATAGGTACAACATTGTGTTTTTTGCTCAATTTTTGTTGTACACTTTCTATAAAGATACGTCTTTATTAGAACTTTTGGGTACAACATAGGTACAACAAATGCTGAAATCAACTGATATTAAATGACTTTAAAGAAAATGAAAAAATGACTAACTCATTGAAAATGAGTATTTTTGTGTTTCTTTGGTGCAATATACGCTAGACTTAGGATCTAGTGCCGCGAGGTGTGAGAGTTCGAGTCTCTCCGCCCGCACTAAAAGCCTCTCAGAAATGAGGGGCTTTTATTATATATAAGTTTGAAAAAATATAAAAAGAAATGAAAACTTAATAAGAAAATTACTTCCCTTCCTCAATCTTTTCTTCTACCTCTTCTTTTTCATCACCATTTAAGTTTCCTTTTGTTTTGGGTTTTTTGCCATTTTTATGGTGTATTTCATAATACATGGCAAAATGATCACTTCCAAAATTTTTGGTCCGTACCATGGTTTTTACAAACAGATCTTTAGTATGGAATAGATGGTCTAAAGGAAATCGCATTAACCAATATTTAGCATGATATGTTGGGAAAAAACCACGTCCTATACGCGGGTCTATCATAGCCGTCATTTTTTTGAACAGCCGTGTGGTTCGGCTCCAAACCACATCGTTCATATCGCCACAGACTACTACTGGTTTATCTAATTTTCGTATTTTTTTTCCTACAATCATTAGTTCAGCATCCCGTTCTTTTGATGTTTCATTTTCGGTAGGGCTTGGTGGTGCCGGATGTAAACAGGCAAAGAAAACTTCACGGGTTTTTGAAAGTGGATATTCAAAAAAGATAGAAGGCACGCCTTCTTCCACATGGTAATTAACTTCAACATTTTTTAACTCGATTTTGGAGTATAGATGCATTCCGTAGTAATTATCCAATGGTATTTTAACTGTATAAGGATATGTTTGTTCTATTTCTGAAAGGCCTTTTTCCCAGTTTTTATCACTTTCCATAGTAAGTATTAAGTCTGGATTATACCGTTTTATTTCTTCCTTTAGCAAATTATACTGAGTATTATCCTGCAATACATTCCCGGCCAATATGGAAACACACCCATCACTAGGAAAATCTGGTTTCTTTCTTGGGTACAAAGAACTATAAGGGAATACTTTCACCGCTTGGTAAGTAATGGACCCAACAAGTGCAATGAGCAAAATCCAACTAAAAAGAGTAAACGTATTCTCGAAAATTAAAAATAAGACAAGGAGTGCAATTTGTATTGTTATAGATTGCAACCGTATAAAGTCTGGAGTTCTAAAAAACCAATGTGGATTTTCAGTAGCTGGAAAAAAGGGACTTACAATAAAAATAACAATTGCAATATATAAAACCATACTATAAAAATAGTATTTTAAATAGTGCCTTGGTTAAAAAATTAAATGAATTTATAGCGATTGAAACCAGCGCAATTTTTTTCACTGAGTGCTTATGTGTATTTTTGAAAAAAAATAAATAACCCCCTATTATTATGAAAAACATTACCCTTTCAATTTTATTTACCATCTGTTCTTTTGGTATATTAGTTGCTCAAACGTATACTACCCCAAATGACGGTGGAACATATACACTTGATGATATTGCAGCACTAAGTCCTTCAACAATTACTGTTTCTGGAAGTGATTATACGCTGTTGGAGAATCTTGAAGTTGCTGAAAATGATAACGTGTTAATAGACACGGACCTTACACTATCTATAGATGCTGATCTATTGATTACTGTTTTTGGTACTCTTTCAGTAAACTCAAACGAAATAACAATAACGGCATTAGATCAAAATATGCCATATGCTGGTTTTAGATTTGAGCAAGAATCATCTGTAGACTTTAGCAACACCACTATAGAGTATGGTGGAGGCCTGCGGGTTTTAACCGAAAACTTTGAAATTGACAACTGTACAATTACAAACAATGTAGAAGGTGGTGCCACAACAGGTGCTGTAATTTCTCTATCAAGAGGAACACCACAAATTACAAATAACACGATTACTTTTAATGAGCTGCCAGCTATTAGCTCGGGCGCCAATATTGAAGTATCCCCTTATATTTTTAATAACTACATTGAAGGAAACAATCAATTAAACAGTAACAGACCACAAATAAACCTAGGAATTACAAGACCAGCAGATACCTTAAAAATTATTCAAAATACTATTATTGGTGACCGAAGTCTCGATATGGTAGGCGGAATTGCAATCGCTAACTTCCTTGGGGAAGCAGGAAACATATTAGCTCGAATAGATGACAACACCATCGTGGACAACCGCTACGGAATGACAATGCTTGGAAGTAGCTCTTTTGCTTACGTTACCAACAACATAATTGAAGATAATGACACCCAAGGAGAACCTAATCTAGGCGGAAGCGGCATCAACTTAAACAGCTCAACCGCTGGGATGGAAATAATTGCTTCTGGAAATGAACTTAGAAGAAACCTTTGGGGTATAACAGTGGTTGGAGAAGCATCTATTAACTTAGGTGATGATGAAGATAACCCAGGTGAAAATGTTTTTTCCGAAAACGGAAATGGCGGCGAAATCTATGCTTTATATAACAATACCGCTAACACATTACAAGCTAAGAACAACTGCTGGATTGAAGGACAAGAAAGTGACGAACAACAAGTAGAAGATGTGATTTTTCACGTTGTAGACGATTCTACTTTAGGTGAAGTAATTTTCAACCCATTCTTGTGTGCAGTTTTAAGCACTGAAGATAATACAATCGAAAGCTTCAGTTTTTACCCAAACCCAGCAAACGACAAGATTACGTTTAACAACCGTTACTCTTTTACCGAATTAAACATTTACAATGTTACTGGAAAACTGGTTTCTACAAAATCGATTTCTGAAGGAAAAAACACAGTACAAACCAATTTACCTTCTGGGGTTTATTTTGCTCGTTTCAGCAATGAAAATTCCTCAACTGTTGAAAAATTAATCATAAAGTAATATTTCACTTTTTATAATTTAAAAAAACACGCTGTTTATCTAACAGCGTGTTTTTTTGTTTAATGTTCTTTATCTATTGCTAAAACCGTAATTTTGCACCTGCCTGCCATTTTTGGATAGGCTTTTAAAAACCTCCAAACTAAAAAGAAGTGAAGCTGGATAAAAATGCAAAATTAGAGTTGAATAAAGCCGAAATGAAAAAATATGGCTACGAAGTTGTAGATGCCATTATCGATCATTTTGACACACAGAAAGAAAAACATCCAGTGGCATTGGCTTCTCGCGAAGAAATGGATACAATGTTTCTTGAAAAAGCCCCTGAAAGCCCAGAAGATGCCCATAAAGTGCTCGATTTTGTATTAGAAAATGTGATGACAAAAAGTAATATTGTCTCGCACCCAAAATCATTTTCCTTTGTACCAGGTCCTAGTAATTACATTAGTGCGATGGCCGATACATTAGCTACGGGTTTTAATGTATTTTCCGGTGGCTGGGCAGCTTCTCCTGCTGCAGCAGAACTTGAAATCGTAACATTAAACTGGCTGTTAAAAATATTCGGTTTCCCTGAAAAAAAAGGAGGTGGTATTTTCACTAGCGGTGGTTCTATGGCTAATTTAACAGCAATTGTAACCGCACGGCGCATTAAATGTGGAGATGATTTTTCTAAAGCTGTCATCTACTTGTCAGACCAAGCGCATTCTTCTAACATTAAAGCCATTCGCATTTTAGGGTTTAAAAAAGAACAAATACGCATTATCCCCACTGATATTGAATTTAAATTATCCTTAAATAAACTTCGAAACGCCATTGCAAAAGACCGCTTAGAAGGATTACAACCTTTTTGTATGGTTGCAACTGCAGGAACAACGAACACAGGAACCGTAGATCCACTTTCTGAACTTTCAAAAATCTGTAAAAAAGAAAAAATATGGTTTCATATTGATGGGGCTTACGGCGGGGCGGCCATTCTTGCTAAAAATGGCAAAAAACTGCTTAAAGGAATTGAAAAAGCCGATTCGTTGACCGTAGACCCACATAAATGGTTTTTCCAGCCTTACGAAATGGGCTGTTTATTGGTGCGCAATAGTAAATGGCTTAAAAATACCTTTACCGAAACACCTGAGTACCTTCGAGATGTTGAAGGAAATGAAAGTGAGATCAATTTTTACGATCACGGGGTGCAATTAACACGTCGTTTTAGAGCATTGAAATTTTATATGTCCATTAAAACGTTCGGCTTAAAAGCATTTCGGGATGCGATAACATACAACATTCAGTTAGCAGAAAAAGTAGAAGATCTACTTCGGAAAAGTGCTAACTGGGAAATTATTTCACCTGCAACACTTGCTGTAATCAATTTTCGGTATAATCCAATTGGTAACAAGCTTTCTGAAAAAGAATTGGATGAATTAAACCAGTACATTTCAGAAAAAGTAGTGGGATCGCGCGAAGCCTTATTGGTTACCACTATTTTAAACGGACAAACCGTTTTGCGCATGTGCTTAATTAATCCTCGAACTACGTTGGAAGATGCAAAAGAGACTATTTTGCTTTGTAATAAATTTGCTAAAGAAAAATATCCTAATTAAAAATTATTATATTAAGATATAATTCTGAAATTCAAGGTTATGAAGACAACAATAAATCTAAAATTGCTATTGGGCTTTGTATTTATATTCAATCTACAAGCTACAATCACAAATGAGCAATCATATACTCTTTACGCCCAAAATCCAGATCTTTTTGAAAACACATGGTACCTTCATAATCTTGTTATTGATGGAGATAGTAATATCCCTCCAATAAATGATGAAATACCATTTGTCCCTGCCGATTTTTATGAAAATGGGGTTATTAACACAGGTATGTGTGAAGAAACTGGCACAGGAGAGTTGGAATATATAGGCACAACAGAGTTTGATGTTCTAACCATAAACTTTTTGACAGGTGGATGTGAAGAAAATCAACCCCACAATCAACAATATAGTAGTTTATATCAAAGTTTTTGGAGCAATCTTTTGTATAGCTATGAAATTACTAAAGACGGACAAAATCGAACGCTGATTATTACAAGTCCAAATGGTGATTATGCAATCTTTGGAAATGAAGCACCCTTATCCATAGATGATTTTACTGATTCTAAATTTTTGATATACCCAAATCCCGTTAAAGAAACCGTAAACATAAACAACTCCTCAAATCAAACAGTAACAGTAACCATCTATGATGTAAGTGGTAAAAAACTACAAAGCCATGTTCTTGAAAGCAGCAAGGAAACTATAAATGTAAAGCCTTTAAAAGCAGGTTTGTATTTTGTTGTTTTTGAAAATGAGGCTGGAGAGCGGTCGAGTGAAAGGTTTGTGAAACAATAAAAACTATTGTTATGAAAACAAGTATAAATCTAAAATTGCTATTGGGCTTTGTATTTATATTTAACCTACACACTTTTGTTATAAACCAGCAATCAAGTACACTTTATGGCCAAAATCCTGAGCTTTTTGAGCATACTTGGTATTTTGTAACCGGTGAATTGGATGGAGAAATATTTTTTCAACCCCCAGAAGAGCACAATATAGAAGTAACTTTTAGTAATGAAGAAATTTTTTTATGCTACCCTGAATGTGAAGAATGCCATAGTAATTATGTAGAAATAACAGCAGATGATTTTATTGTGTCAGAGGATGATCCATGGATAGAGCTAATAGGTGATTGTCTTCCACCACAAAACGATTTTATAGACGTACATAATTCAGTTTATTTTTATAGTCATGAAAACTCAAAGAATCCATTTACCTACACCATAGAACCTGTTGACAACTATCAACAGCTTACCATAACAAATGTCGAAAGCGATTGGGCGGTATATAACAGTGTATTATTGTCTACCCCAGGTTTTAATGACACAAGTTTTAGTATGTACCCAAATCCTGTTAAAGAGACCCTAAACATAAACAACCCCTTAAACCAAACAGCGACAGTAACCATCTATAATGTAAGTGGTAAAAAGCTACAAAGCCACACTCTCAAAAACAGCCTATCAACTATAAATGTAAAAGCATTACGTGCAGGTCTATATTTTGTGATTTTTGAAAGTGAAGCTGGAAAGCGGGTAAGTAAAAGGTTTATTAAAAAGTAGGTTTTATAAAGCGGTATCCTTCCTATTTCTTACTTTTATGGGTTTGAACACCAAACCATCTTTGAATGCCAGATAATTGTGACATCCTAATCATCGGCGGCGGAGCTGCCGGCTTTTTTACTGCAATCAATACAGCAGAAAAAAACCCGCAGTTAAAAATTATCCTTTTAGAACGAGGTAAAGAAGTACTAACAAAAGTAAAGGTTTCCGGTGGCGGGCGCTGCAATGTAACTCACGCTGAGTTTTTACCAAAAGAGCTTACCCAAAACTATCCGCGGGGCGAAAAAGAATTGTTGGGGCCTTTCCATAGTTTTATGACAGGTGACACGATTGAGTGGTTTTCAAAACGTGGTATAGAGCTGAAAATTGAAGAAGACGGCCGGATGTTCCCAATAACGAATAGCTCACAAACCATTATAGATTGTTTTGTTTCTGAAACCGAACGGTTGGGGGTTGACGTATTAAAAAGTCAGTCTGTAAAAACCATTAAAAAGGAAGATGAATTTTGGAAAATAAAAACTGCTTCTGAAGAGTTTTCAGCAGAAAAACTGGTGATTGCAACGGGCAGTAACCCTAAAATTTGGAAGTTGTTAGAAGGATTAGAGCATACTATAATTCCGCCTGTTCCCTCTTTATTTACGTTTAACATTGATGATAATCGAATAAATGATCTACCTGGTCTTAGCACCGAAGCTTCGGTAAAAGTTTTAAATGAAAACAGAAAAACAATACTTGAAAGCGAAGGTCCGCTACTCATTACCCATTGGGGCATGAGCGGTCCCGCTATTTTAAAATTATCAGCTTGGGGCGCTAGATTACTTGAACCTACCAAGTATCATTTTAGTATTCAGGTAAATTGGTTGTTAGACTTTTCTTCTTCTGAAATAATTGAACAGTTTAAAAACCTTAAAATTGAGCTTGCAAAAAAGTTAGTTACAAAAAACGCACAATTTGACCTTCCAAAACGGTTATGGAAAAGTTTGGTTGAAGCTTCAAATATTTCTGAAAAAACCACTTGGGCTGATATTTCAAAAGAACAAATAGTGGCTTTGGCATCTCAACTTACCGAAGGGATTTTTGATGTCCATGGAAAAAGCACGTTTAAAGAAGAGTTTGTCACTGCCGGGGGTGTTAAACTGAAAGAAGTAGATTTTAAAACTTTTGAAAGCAAAAAACACAAAAACCTCTATTTTGCAGGCGAAGTGCTAAATATTGATGCCATTACTGGCGGCTTTAACTTTCAAAATGCTTGGACCGGAGGATATTTAGTGGCACAATCTATTGCGAAATAATATGACAAAATACATTGCTTTACTAAGAGGCATAAATGTTGGCGGGCATAAAAAATTTACCAAAGCCCAACAGCTTGAAATGTTATCAAGTTTAGGCTATGAGAATACTAATGTGTACTTACATACAGGGAATTGGTTCTTTGAAACTTCGGAAAACAAAGAAGAAATAACCCAAAATATTTCTGAAGCCATACAAATCAAATTTGGTTGGGAGCTACCCATACTAGTTTTAACACCTTCAGAAATTGAGAACATTTTAGAAAACTGTCCTTTTTCAGAAGAAAAGAAAGTAAAAAGTTATTTTGTAATCCTTTCAGAAAAACCTAGTGATCGTTTACTTAAAGAAGTAAGTTCCATACAATATCCTAACGAAGAAATTATCATAATAGATAATTGTATCTACTTTTATGCTTCCAAGGGATACGGGCGTACCAAATTTAATATGAATACTTTTGAAAAGAAACTAAACGTAAAAGCTACCTCCCGAAATTATAGGACTATGACCAAACTACTTGAATTGAGCACTACCTTGTAATCAACCTTTCAGAAAAGTTTTTCTTCTAATAAAGAAATAAACCAAGCTACTTACCAATAAAAAGATGATGGCATATACGTACCACGGAAAACTATCTTGTGAAAGGTCAATAGGCGCCTGATCACCCATAATTGCCAGGCCGCCCCAATAAAGTGGTGCTAAGGTTCGCCCCTCTGCATTAGAAAGATAGGTTAGTTTTGCTTCTTTTAAAGCTTGGTCTTTTGGTAAACCGTTTTGTAAATTATCATAAAAAGCCGCAATAATTTTGACACTTGATTGTTCGTCAATTTTCCAAAGACTCGTCAAAATACTTTCACTACCGGCATAAGCAAAAGCATGAGCCAAGGAGATCATCCCTTCACCAGCTTGATACGAAGGTTTACCTGTTTCGCAAGCGGTTAGAATGGCTAGATCTGATGACAGATCGCAATTATAAATTTGGTACGTATATAAAAAGTTTTCATCTCTCTTTTCTTCCGAAGCGTTTTTAGCAAAAATCAGTCGGGACAGTTCTGGGCTTATATTGTTTGACTCTGCGTGCGTACCAATGTGAATTATTTTATGGTTTTTAGCATGGTTTATAAATGCATGTTTAGAAGCATTTTCATTAAGGTACGAAATGCCCTTAAATTTTTTCGAATAAGCATCAACCAAGCTAATACTGAAAGGTTGTGGCAACAGGGTTAGGTATTCTTGGTCTAACAAAAGTGAGTCCTTTAAAGCAGTTTTATAAGTGGTTTTCATTTCTGAAGAAAACTCTGGTGCGAACGCTATAAAATTTTCAGTAAAATTAGATTTTGTATTTTGATTTTTCAGAATTAAAAAACTGAAATTATATGAAATAGTATGCTTTGCCAATAGACTGTTTGTTGTTAACTCTTTAAAAGAAGTAATACGTTTTGGTGTTAAGGTTTCAAAACTAACATTGTATAATTCGCCATCTGGAATAATAATTACTTTTTCAGTGTCTATTTCATTTTCAAAAGGCTTCCATAAAAAATTATAGAGCTTTTCAAGTTTAGGGGCTACTTCGTCAACATTGAAAGGGTATTCATTTATTTTTGCAATGTCTTGTTGCACGTTTTTAAAGGATAATCTGTGAAGGTTTTTTTTAGTTTCTGTTAAAATTAAGGCGTACAAATTATCTTCTATAAACACATAACGGACAACCGTTGTATTGGCAGGAATGTAGTCTTTCAAATTCTTTAAGGAAGGTGCTATTTTTGCATAGCGCATTCGGTAATATTTAGGATAGTTTGCTCTTAGGGAATCTTTAAATACCTTCCATTGATCTGAAATTTCAAAATAATTGTTCAATCCTTCTTTTGAAAGGGCTGTTGACAATCTTTCTTTCAACTTTTTCTCCCGAATTAAAACAGACTTCGGGACATTAGGCACCTCAATTTCACTTCGAAGATTCAGTCGGGAACGTATTCTATTATACAGTGCTGTTTCGTGCAGCGAAAGTACGTTTGTCAAATAAATTTCATTTCCGGTCTTTTCATAAAGTTCTACATTTAATTGCTTCGCAAAACCGTATAATTGGTTGTTTTCCTTAATAAGTGCTTTCACATTTTCGGCGTCAGCAACAAATTGTTTTCTTCGATTTAATATGAAGATAGCTTCTTGCAATTTGGTAAGAAGTTCTTTTAAAAAAGCAGTATCCTTTTCTTTTTTTAACAAATATTGAGAACGGGTTTGTAACAAAATAGCTACTGGCTTGTTAAATTCTACCTGAATAGAATCTAGTGCATTTTCCCTTTGAAAAGCTTGGTCTTGAAACGTTTTTAATGCATTGGCACTGTACTCTAAAGCTTTTTCTGTTTCCCCTATTTCAAGATAAACACTTGCTAAATTAACGGTTTGTAAAAAGGCCGGAAGGGTATTTTTCCCTTGGTGTTTAACAACATAGCTATATGCCTTTTCAGCCAATTGTAAGGCTTTTTCTCTTTGGTTATTTTTGACATAAAACTGAGAGGCGTCTTCAAAAAAAGCAAGTATTATGGGGTCGTAGTACTCTTGAGATGAAAGACTGAAGTTCGCTGCTGCTTTTTCATAAAATTGTTTTGCCTTTTCCATATGCTTATGCTCTGCGTACACCTTTGCTAATCCATAATGAGCACTTGCATTCCAATCGTAAAAAGTGCCGGGCAGTTTTTTTATAGCAGCAATGCTTTGAGTAAAGTTTTTCTCAGCATCTTCAAAATTTAAAAGGTTTAAATGAGCATTCCCTAACAGGACTTTAGACTTAAACAATTCAGGGTGTCCAGCTTCAAAGGTTTGCTGTTTTCCTCGGTTAGAATAAATCAATAAGTCCAATGTTTTGTTATAATTACCTAGTTTTTCATAAATACCAGCCAGATTATCTATGTATTGAAAATGAGCTCGTTGGGCATCATCCTTTTTATAGGCTTCAGCATCAGATTCCAGAAATTTTTTATTGTATTCTATACATTTCTTCATCGCTTCGAGGCTTTGTGTAGTTTCACCTTGAAAACTATAAAGACCTGCAATATTATTAAGCAACAAAGCGGGACGGTAATAAGAGTTCAAGGGCGAGTCTTCCAATTGTGCCACATTATCAACCGCTTTTTCATAAAAATAAATAGCACTATCAATTTTTGAAGCATAATACATTGAAGTGCCCATACCTGAGTAACTGAAATAATAATCCAAAAAATTGGTTTCAGGGTCACTTTTGTAAGATTGTAATGCTTTTTTGTAATTATCAATAGCTTGGCTTACGTTTCCTTCTCGTAATTGCCCGGTTCCTAAATTATAGTATCCTTTCCCTATTTTTTTTCCAGGCTTTCCAGGAATTTTCAGAGCATATTCCAATGCCGTTTTATGGCTTTTGGTTTCTTCTTTATGAAGACCAATAGATTGATAAAAAGAAGCTATTTCGGCATATAAATCTTGTAAGTAAATAGGGTTTAAAGTGTGTTCTTTAAAATCACTTACAAAGGCATTCATTTCTTTAATCGCCTGTTGCTTGTTGGAGTTTTCCAACATTATTTTACCTACATAATAGGGGTAACCAGAGAGGGAGTCGTATCTTTTATTGGTTTTATAACGCTCAACTTGAGCATACAGCTCGGTTTGTGCCGTTTTATGTTTTTTTTCTGAAAGTAAACTATCCAGAAGGGATGTTCCAATCTTTTGTTGTGCCAACCCGAATTGCGATATAAAAATCACGAAAACGATGAATGGTACGACAAAAGTTTTCATCTTATTTGTTTAGTTCTTTTAATATTGCTTGACTTTCGTCATTGTTACTTTTTTTGAAATTTGTTTTTGCTTTTTCTATTTCACCGCTCTTTAAAAGTGCCAATCCTAAATAATAATAGCTTTCTTGAAGAAACATACTAGATTGGTTGTTAGACACTTCACTAAGGTAATCAATGGCTTCTCTATCTTTTTTTTCAGCAAGGTAGGCTACACCCAAAAAATAATTCAACGTATCATTTTCTGGTTTTTCACTTAGCAAAGGTTTCCATTTTTCAATGGCTGCTTGATAGTTTTCCTGCTTGTAATCTACCATTCCCTCAAAAAAAGTATAGTTATTGGTTGTACTCATAGTGGTGGGCAAACCAGGATCAGGCCTAAAATGTTCGGCAAATAACCTTTGGTTGGAATCAGCTGAATTAAAAAACCACAATATACCAAACACCACAACCAGAACGGCAGCAATAGCATATAAAGGGATTTTAGATCGTTTAGGCTTTTGTATTAGCTTCGCTTTGTTCACCACTTTTGAATGCGTCTGTGGAAGCTCTTTATGAAAATCGTCCAATTTATTTTTTAAAGCCGAAGCTTCTATGCCGTCAATAAGCGTCCTCACCTCATTTACTTTTTGTTGTAATGATGGGTCGCTGGAAATTTTATCAATAAATGCTTTCTGTTCTTCAGCAGTCATAGCATTATTGATATACTTTTCTATGATTTCAAATTCTTCTTTTGTTATGCTCTGTTTCTCTTTCATGATTTTGTTGGGGATAATGTCAGTTCTCTTAATTTATTGATGCATCGGTATTTTTTGTTTCGAGCTGAAGTCTCTTCAATTTCAAATTCCGAAGCAATCTCTCGCATAGATTTTTTGTTGTAATAAAAGTCGGCTAACAGTTTTTTACATTCCACACCTAATCTTTCAAAAGCTTTCATGGTTTGTTTTTGTTTCTTTTCAGTTTCTACATCTATCTCTTTTGAAATATCTACTTCCAAGTTATTCTCTATAGGCTCAAAAGAAGTTGTCTTTTTAAATCGTGACGAACGTAAAAAATCCAGCCACTTATATTTCGCTATTTGATATAAATAACCTTGCACGGCCGTTTCATTTTCAGGAACAAATTTCCCATCTTTTATATTTCGCCAAACCGTAATAAATGCCTCCTGGTATATATCTTTTGCTTGGGGCATCGTACCGTTATTTTTTAAAATATACTGTTCGGTTTTATAAAAATTTTCGGTGTATAGTTTATGCAAAGCCCGTTCATTATTGGCTTTTATGGCAGTTACTAATTCAAACTGCCTTTCTATGTGTCTGATTTCCCCCATCTTGTAGATAAAGGAAAGTTACACATTTTTTTAATTTTTTAATTTTCTTTTTCAAACTTCACCCATTCGCTTCCATTAATTTTATTGTCTATTCGAGGGTCGTATAACGAATTGTCCGTGCCAAAATATTCACCATTGTTGTTAACCCAATAATACTTGTTTCCAGATTGCACATTGTAATGTTCATTGGTTTCATGGTTGGCTATCACAGTCCGTTCGCCAATCATATTTACTGTTTTTGAATGTCCAGCATTGTTGATGTCATTCCGTTTTAAATAGCCTGCATGACTAATATCTGAAATTTCACTATATGTTTTGGCAATAGAGCGTGACGCATTGCCTCGAGCATTAATGGCCGCCATACGTTGTTGGTGAGCTTGAGCACTTTCAGCAGTTTTTATGGCCCAAAATTGTTCGTTTTGTTGTATTTGCCCCATTAACTTTCCATTCATCATCTGTTGCCATTGTGGGTTTATTTCAGTATTGGCGGCGCCATGCAAATATGCTTTTGTCGCCTTTTCAAAATAAGCTTGCGGCGCTTCTAATTCCGTTGTTTGCAACGTCCAATGGACAATTTGGTTTTTGGTTATAATATTCTGCAAAATGATAATAAACGACCGGTTGCCTTTGCTGTCTTTCCATTCGGTTCCCAAGGTTTTATACTGCCGTTGCGAGCCGGTTTGTGGCATTCCGGCAGAAAAACGTTGCCAGAAGGCTTCCACCTTTGGTAATGGATACGACTTTATAAAACTAAAGTCTTCTGCTTGGGCAGCAGGTTGAATAAATTGTTGCACGACTTGCTCCAATGTGTATACTGGTGCGATTTGTTGACCTGTCATCTGTAGGGTTTGTTGTGTATAAGGGTCATTGGAATACGCAAAAGTCACGCTTTCCGTTTTGTTTACCTTTATATTATTGGGTGCCGTAATAAAGTATTGAGCATTGGGTTCTTGATGTATTAGCCAATCAGCTGGTAAAGGCATTTTATATTGCACCATTCCTGATTTTACATCTTTTACATATTGAAATTTAATTATTTTTTCTTGTTGTGTTTTTACGCCTATTTTTCTACTCAATGTAGTTTTATTGGATATATCTTGTTTATCATAAGCAACCTCATCAATAGGTTCTTCAAGTTTAGAAGTACCCATCACACAAGATGTAAGAAATATAGTTACGGAAACCAGTAGTATCGTTTTCATAAAAAAAGTATTTAAGTTTCTTATCTATTGCTTCATCGTAATTTATTTGAAATGTCATCATAAAAACCTTCACCCCTTTTTAAATAAAAAAACGCCCTACACTAGGGCGTTAAACAAACCACTCCAATCCTCCTCAAAACAGGAATTGATTTTTTACTTATTATCGAAACATCGGTTTGTTTAAAATATGTCATCATGTTTTTTAAATCTTTTATCGCATATAGCAATTCCCTATATTTGCTCCATTGAAAATCCAACTCATGACGGAAGCAAATTTAATCCCAAAACCTTACTCCAAAACCCTTGAAAACGGTAGCGTATCTTGGCAAAGCCCTAGCAATATTGCTTTGGTAAAGTATTGGGGAAAATATGGCGAGCAACTGCCTAAAAATGCTTCCATCAGTTTTACGTTGAGTAATTGTTATACAAAAACAACTCTTTCTTTTGAAAGAATAACCTCTACAGAAGACTTTCAATTTGAAGTGTATTTGGACGGAAAAAGAGAAGAAGGTTTTGAGCCAAAAATTCAAAAATTCTTTGAACGGATTGAAACATACGTTCCTTTTCTGAAGGATTACAAATTTACAATTGAAACCACCAACAGCTTTCCTCACAGTAGCGGGATTGCTTCTTCAGCTAGCGGGATGAGCGCATTGGCGCTATGCTTACTTTCAATTGAAAAGCAATTAGCTTCAGAAGAAATATCAGAAGAGTTTTTTAATAAAAAAGCTTCTTTTTTAGCACGATTAGGTTCTGGAAGTGCCTGTAGAAGTATTGAAGGGCCACTTATTGTTTGGGGGAAACATGAAGATATCGAAGGAAGCAGTAATTTATTTGGAACAGAATATTCGTATGAAGTTCACGATAATTTCAAAGACTACCAAGACACTATTTTGTTAGTCGATAAAGGTGAAAAACAAGTGAGCAGCTCGGTTGGACATAATTTAATGCACGACCATCCTTTTTCCGAACAACGATTTCAGCAAGCTAATGACAATCTTTCAAAACTAATCCCAGTTTTAAAAGAAGGGAATATTTTAGAATTCATAAAAATCATCGAAAGCGAAGCCTTGTCACTGCACGCAATGATGATGACGTCTATGCCTTATTTCATATTAATGAAGCCTAATACATTGGAAATTATTAACCGTATTTGGAATTTCAGAAAAGAAACTGGAAGCAACCTTTGCTTTACATTGGACGCTGGTGCCAATGTACATGTGTTGTACCCCGAAACCGAAAAAGAAACAGTTTCTGCCTTTATTGAAGCTAATTTGAAGCTGTTTTGTAAAAATGGTGAATATATTCATGACCAAACAGGTAACGGAGCTATCCCGCTTTAAAACTGCCCCTAACTGTTTGAAAAGGTATAATTTATGTCAATTTTCAGAAAAAATTAGAGTTGTAATACTATCTTTGCAGTACTGAAGGAAAATCAGTACATTTAAAAAACCATTAACCATTACTTTATGCGCGGCCCTTTATTTTATTCAAAAATCCTATTGTTTGGTGAATATGGAATTATAAAAGATTCCAAAGGATTATCGATTCCGTATAACTTTTATAACGGAGCGTTAAAGATTGATGAGCACAAAACCATCAACACCAAAAAAAGTAATGATAGCTTATTGCGTTTTGCAAAGTATTTAGCTACGCTTCAAAACGAAAAGCCAGAATTGGTAACTTTTGATATTGAAACATTAAAAGCTGATGTCGATAAAGGATTGTATTTTGACAGTAGTATTCCACAAGGGTACGGTGTAGGTAGTAGTGGTGCTTTGGTCGCAGCTATTTATGATAAGTACGCCACTCAAAAAATTACGGTTCTTGAAAATTTAACCCGTGAAAAACTGCTTCAACTAAAAGCAATTTTTGCCGAAATGGAATCTTTTTTCCACGGAAAATCTTCAGGTTTAGATCCCCTGAACAGTTATTTAAGCTTACCTATTTTAATCAATAGCAAAGATAATATTGAACCTGCCGGAATTCCCTCGCAAACTGAAGATGGAAAAGGAGCAGTATTCTTATTAGATAGTGGTAGTACTGGAGAAACAGCGCCAATGGTTCATATTTTTATGGAAAACATGAAGCAAGAAGGGTTTAGAAGCATGGTAAAAGACCAGTTTGTAAAACATACCGATGCTTGTGTTCACGACTTTTTAAAAGGTGATGTGAAATCGCTCTTCGGAAACGTAAAACAACTTTCAAAAGTAGTTTTAGACAACTTTAAACCGATGATCCCGAAACAATTCCACACCCTATGGAAAAAAGGAATTGAGACCAACGCTTACTACTTAAAGTTATGTGGTTCTGGCGGTGGCGGTTATATGTTAGGGTTTACCGAAGATATTGATAAAGCTCGCGAAGCCTTAAAAGATTATAGACTGGAAGTGGTTTATAACTTCTAAATATTTTCAACTCAACATAGATTATGCTAAGTCGGAAACAAAAACATTTTCTACTAAAGGTTTTCAGCTTGTTTTCGGTGGTTCGTGGTTATAATATTCTTATAATCATTATTGCACAATACTTAACTTCTATCTACATTTTAGCACCAGATTTGCCTGTAAAAAAGGTTTTGCTGGATGTTAATTTATTAATGTTGGTATTAGCTTCGGCCGCTGCTATTGCGTCTGGATATATCATCAACAGTTTTTACGACAGCGAAAAAGATTTAATCAATCGTCCTCGCAAAACCATGCTCGATCGGTTGGTGAGCCAGCGTACTAAACTTTCGGTCTATTTTATCCTGAATTTCCTTTCGGTCATTTTTGCTAGTTATGTTTCGTTTAGGGCCGTGCTCTTTTTTTCAGTGTATATTTTTGTGCTTTGGCTGTATTCACATAAACTTAAAAAGTATCCTTTTATTGGGAATATCACGGCAGCAATTCTGGCAGTAATCCCCTTCTTTGCTGTGTTTATTTATTACAGTAATTTCGATTTGGTGATTTTCGTACACGCTACGTTCTTATTTCTTCTAATCTCTATGCGGGAATTAGTGAAAGACCTTGAAAACATTAAAGGAGACCTCGCACAGGACTACCACACTATTCCTGTTGTTTATGGTGAAAAGGTTTCAAAACGCATGTTAACTCTCATGTGTTTCGTTGCTTTTATACCAGCTTTACTACTAATATTCAAATTCCCAATTGGGTATATGAATTACTTTTTCTTCGGAAGTATTTTCGCCCTATTGATTTTCCTATTCGTCCTTTGGAAATCAAAACGGAAACTACATTACATCTTACTGCATAACATTCTAAAATTTATTATCGTTTTAGGGGTTTTTAGCATTGTTTTAATTGATTTTGATTTGTTACTGAATCGATTTCTTCTAAAAATATAAATAACGGATTTTCAGCTATTGCTATTTGAAAACCAAAGGCTTTGCCTACCTTTGCAAAAAATTTTAGAAATTTGCTTTATCACAAAGCATAAAAAAGATTCCGAATTGAGTTCGGAAAATAAATATGAGCAGAAAAGACAATAGCGGAAAAGGAAAACCTTCTGGGCGTGGTGCTGGTAACACCCGAAAAGGAAGCAATGCACGAGGAAATGCTCCTTTAAGTAGAAAAAAACCTACTACTAAGAAACCTAACAAGGGTGGCAAAACCAACCACCAAGAAAACCCAAATGGAATTCGGTTAAACAAATACATTGCTAACAGCGGTATTTGCTCTCGTAGAGAAGCAGACACCTACATAAAAACCGGTTTAGTTTCGGTAAATGGGGAAATCATCAACGAAATGGGTTATAAAGTTCAGTTAGCAGATGATGTGCGTTTTGATGGTCGCCGTATCAACCCAGAACCAGACACCTATGTTTTATTGAACAAACCTAAATCTGTTGCAACTACTACCAGTGAAAGCAAAGGACTAACTGTAATGGATTTAATCTCGAACGCAACTACTGCCGATGTTAAACCCATTGGTCGTTTAGGCAGAAATGCAACGGGACTGTTGTTGTTTACCAACGATGATAAATTAGTGAAAAAACTTCATAGTAAAGGAATGCCTAGGTTATTTCACATAGAGTTGGATAAAAACCTAAAGGCTTCTGATCTTCAAAAAATAGAAGAAGGCTTAACCATTAATGGTAAAACGGTTGAAGTAGAAGAAATTAGCTACGTAGAAAATTCTCCTAAAAAAGAAATAGGATTGAAAATTAAAAACATGGGGAACAGCATTATCCGTGATATTTTTGATCATTTAGGATACGATGTGGTAAAAGTAGATTGTGTTACAATCGCACACCTAACTAAAAAAGACCTGCCGAGAGGTCGCTGGAAAATATTGACTAAAAGAGAAGTTGAGCTTTTTAGCATGATGTAATTACATCACTAATAATCAAAGCATAACACCTCTTTTTACAGAGGTGTTTTTTTGTGTTAAATTTTTACTGAAATAATTTTACATATCGAAAAATAAATTACATTTGCTGCGCATTTAGCTGAACAATTGAACCGTGTTTCTGTGTTTGGGTTTTTGAAGATTAGGAAGTCATATTCAAAAACAGGTTGCCAGGCAACCAGCCAAAATTTAAAGCTAGCTTCCGCTCTACCCTTAGAACCTACAACAGGTTTCTCACAACGTTTGGCCTACTGGCTTAACCCTATCCGTATTTGAAATTATCGTTAATTTCTTGTTATATCACTCATTTTAAGAGTATTTCAAATAATTGATTTATAATTTTCATGTTCAAACTTCATAAAAAATGAATACTAAATATATTGATCTTATTGATCAAACTTATTATTTTCCACAGGAAGAGTTTACTTTAAACGAAAACAAAACACTTAATTTTCACGATATTGACTTAATGAAGTTGGTTTCAGAATACGGAGCACCTTTAAAGTTTACCTATCTTCCTAAAATTTCAGATAATATACAACGCGCCAAAAAGTGGTTTGGCAATGCTATTGAAAAACATAAGTATCAAGGTAATTACAATTATTGTTATTGTACTAAAAGTTCTCACTTTAAACACGTGTTACATGAGGCGTTGAAAAATGATGTCCATATTGAAACCTCATCGGCTTTCGATATTAATATTGTTGAAAATTTAAAAGCGGAAGGAAAAATCAACGACAATACCTATGTGATCTGCAACGGTTTTAAGCGGGAGCAATACATCCTGAACATTGCGCGATTAATCAACGAAGGCCATAAAAACTGTATTCCTGTAATCGATAATTATGAAGAAATCGGGTTGCTTTCCGAACAAATTGATGGCAATTACAAAGTAGGGATTAGAATCGCTTCGGAAGAAGAACCAAAGTTTGAATTTTACACCTCTCGTTTAGGAATTGGTTATAAAAACATTGTTCCTTTTTACGAAAAACAGATTAAGGACAACAAGCAGGTTGAACTTAAAATGCTTCACTTTTTCATTAACACTGGTATTCGCGACAATGCTTATTACTGGAACGAATTGGTTAAGTGTTTAAACGTGTACACCAAACTGAAAAAAGTTTGCCCAACATTAGATAGCTTAAATATTGGCGGTGGGTTTCCTATAAAAAACTCATTGGCTTTTGAGTACGATTATCAATATATGATTGATGAAATAATCAACCAAATAAATATCACTTGTGCAGAAGCCGATGTGCCTGTACCTAATATTTTTACAGAATTTGGTAGCTTTACGGTAGGAGAAAGTGGCGGTGCTATTTATGAGGTTTTATACCAAAAACAACAAAACGATCGTGAAAAGTGGAATATGATTAATTCTTCTTTTATTACTACTTTGCCCGATACGTGGGCTATTAGCAAACGTTTTATCATGCTGGCCATAAACCGCTGGAATGATGAATACGAACGCGTGTTACTAGGTGGTTTGACTTGTGATAGCGATGATTATTACAACAGCGAGCAACATATGAACGCTATTTATCTACCCAAATTTAAAAAAGAAAAACCGTTGTATATCGGCTTTTTCAACACGGGAGCATATCAAGAAACCATTGGTGGGTTTGGTGGATTACAACACTGTTTAATTCCTTCGCCAAAACATATATTAATTGATAAAGACGAAGATGGAAACATCTCAAGCAAAATATTTTCACAACAACAAACAAGCGAGCAATTGCTAAACATTTTAGGTTATGAGCACTAAAACGTACGCCGGAATCCCGCAGAAATACGCGGCTCTGGAAACTTCAAAAATTGTATTAATCCCAGTTCCTTACGATGGTACCAGTACCTGGCAAAAAGGAGCCGATAAAGGGCCTGAAGCTTTTTTACACGCTTCAGAAAATATGGAATTGTACGATATTGAAACCGAAACCGAAGTTTACAAACAAGGTATTTACCTAAGCGAACCTATTACTGAAAACGCTTCACCTGAAGCAATGGTAGAAGCGGTTCATAAACAAACAAAAGATTATATTCTTCGGAATAAATTTGTAACGGTTTTTGGTGGCGAACATAGTATTTCTATTGGTACAATTCGTGCCTTTAACGAATGTTTTGACGATTTAACCGTACTTCATATCGATGCGCACGCCGACCTTCGGAAAGAGTATGACGGTTCTTCTTGTAATCACGCTTGTGCAGTCTATGAAGCCAGCCAAACGACCAATTTAGTGCAAGTAGGTGTTCGTAGTATGGACGTTGCTGAAACAACGGTAATGGACCGTGAAAAAACGTGGTTTGCTCACGAAATGGCAACCGATGAATATTGGATGGACAATGTAATTGAAGCGCTAGGTGAAAAAGTATTTATTACGTTCGATCTAGATGCTTTCGATCCTTCTATTTTACCTTCAACCGGAACACCAGAACCTGGCGGATTGTTTTTCTACGAAACCATGGAGTTTTTAAAACAAGTATTTGCCGAACGCAATGTAGTTGGGTTTGATATTGTAGAACTATGCCCAAACCCAGCAGAGAAATCTTCCGACTTTTTAGCTGCTAAATTATATTACAAAATGTTGAGCTACAAGTTTGAAGGGATTGATGGAGAAGACGAATTTGAAAGCAATTTCACAGATTCAAAAAAAGGAATTTCAAAATTTAACAACAACGAAGATGAGTACTAATAAAGGAGCAATTTCAGAATTTATTCAAAAATATTATTTGCACTTCAACGCTGCAGCTTTAGTAGATGCCGCAAAAGGCTACGAAGAGCAGTTGAATAGTGGTTCAAAAATATTGGTGTCCTTGGCTGGAGCTATGAGTACAGCGGAATTAGGTAAAATATTTGCCGAAATGATCCGCCAAGATAAAGTGCATATCATTTCATGTACTGGTGCAAACCTAGAAGAAGATATTATGAATTTAGTGGCCCACAGTCACTATAAACGAGTACCTAACTACCGTGATTTAACCCCAAAAGATGAATGGGAATTGTTGGAAAAAGGACTGAATCGGGTTACCGATACGTGTATTCCTGAAGAGGAAGCTTTCAGAAGAATACAGGAACACATCGTAAAAATCTGGAAAGAAGCTGAAGCCAATGGCGAACGCTATTTACCGCACGAATATATGTACAAACTACTGTTGAGTGGCGTTTTAGAAGAACATTATGAAATCGATTTGAAAGATTCGTGGATGTACGCTGCCGCAGAGAAAAACCTTCCTATTGTTTGCCCAGGTTGGGAAGACAGCACGATGGGGAACATTTTTGCGAGCTATGTTCTAAAAGGTGAGCTGAAAGCTTCAACCATAAAAAGTGGTATTGAATATATGACCTTTTTGGCAGATTGGTACACTGATAATTCAGAAAAAGGGATTGGTTTCTTTCAAATTGGAGGCGGTATTGCTGGCGATTTCCCAATTTGTGTAGTACCGATGTTGTATCAAGATATGGAACGCACCGATACGCCTTTCTGGAGTTATTTTTGTCAGATTTCAGATTCGACAACAAGCTACGGAAGCTATTCAGGTGCTGTCCCTAATGAAAAAATTACGTGGGGAAAACTGGATATTGACACACCAAAATTCATCATAGAAAGTGACGCTACCATCGTCGCACCTTTAATTTTTGCATATCTGCTAGATATGTAGCCCATGGAAAACAAAATAGAAAATATAGAATTAAAGTTCTTGACGCTTAAAGATTACGAAGCGTTAAAAAAAGCGACCCTTCAGTCATATGGAGGGTTGCCAAATTCCTATTGGAAAATTGAAGAGATTGGTAATTTAATTTCTCTGTTTCCAGAAGGTCAAGTGGTGATTATGGCCGATGGCGAAATTGCAGGTTGTGCCCTATCGATTATTGTAGATTATGATAAAATTGAAGACAACCATACCTACGATGATATTACGCGCGACCCATCGTTTAAAATTCACGACCCCAACGGTGATGTGCTCTACGGAATCGATGTATTTATACATCCTGATTACCGCGGACTTCGGTTAGGACGTAGACTGTACGACTATCGAAAAGAATTATGTGAAAACCTAAATCTGAAAAGCATTGTTTTTGGTGGAAGAATGCCTAATTACCACAAACATGCCGATACTATTTCACCTAAAAAATACTTAGAAAAAGTACGAAGTAAGGAAATTGAAGACCCCGTATTGAATTTTCAATTATCGAATGATTTTCACCCGCTTCGGGTATTAAAAGGCTATTTGGAAGGCGATGCTGCTTCGGGTGAATACGCCGTTTTAATGGAATGGGATAATATTTACTACACCAAACCGGATAAAAAGCCAACTGCTACCAAAAGTGTCGTTCGCTTGGGGCTCATTCAATGGCAAATGCGTTCGTATAAAGGAATAGAAGATTTAATGCAGCAAGCTGAATATTTTATTGACAGTGTTGCAGGGTACCGAAGTGATTTCGCTGTGTTTCCGGAATTTTTCAACGCTCCGCTTATGGCAGAATATAACCATATGAGCGAGCCGGAAGCCATAAGAGAACTCGCCACGCACACTGCCGAAATTACCGAACGGTTGTCCAAACTTTCCATTTCGTATAACATCAATATCATTTCGGGAAGTATGCCCGAAGTGGTAAATGACAAGCTATACAATGTAGGTTATTTATGCCGTCGCGACGGAAGTGTAGAACGGTACGAAAAATTACACGTGACACCAGATGAAGCAAAAGTTTGGGGCATGCAACAGGGTAACACATTAAAAACTTTTGATACCGATTGTGGTAAAGTAGGAATATTAATTTGTTACGATTCTGAATTTCCTGAGCTTTCCAGACTTTTATCTGATGAAGGAATGGACATTCTGTTTGTTCCTTTTTTAACGGACACCCAAAATGGATATTCCAGAGTTCGGTTGTGTGCACAAGCGCGTGCCATTGAAAACGAATGTTATGTTGCCATTGCTGGCAGCGTGGGCAACTTACCGAAAGTTCATAATATGGATATTCAATATGCGCAATCAGCTGTGTTTACACCTTGCGATTTTGCTTTCCCCAATAACGGTGTAAAAGCTGAAACGACCCCAAATACCGAAATGATATTGGTGGCCGATGTAGATTTAGATTTGTTACGGGAATTACACACGTTCGGCGCCGTGAGAAACTTAAAGGACAGACGAAAAGATTTTTACTCACTTAAACGAGTGAAGTAATCCAACATAATTCCTCTTTTACGTAAAGCTAAGAGAGGAATTCTTTTCAGAAATATTCTTTCTAATTTCCCAAATCGCATATCCAATTACCACCAAATATTCCACAGCTACTAACCAAAGGTTTTCATTAAAACCATTAGCTCCATAAGCACTATAACTTAATATTACTACAGCACTCCAAACTATAGGAAAACGGTATTTGGTAAACAAGCACAACAGTAAAGGCGTAGCAACATACCAAGGATGTACCGTGGTAGAAAGCAAGAAATAAAACGAAACTCCAAAGAGCATCGCAGTGATTAATTTGGGTAGTGTTTCATTTCTTCTGAAAAAGGTAAGTATCAATATAAAAGCAATGACAATTAGTGGCAATACCTTACCAACCGTAGCAATAATATTCCATCCTACTGTTTGAAAACCTATCCATCTTATGATGTAATACACACTCGCATTAAACTCGAAATTCTGAAACCACAAACCAATGGTTGTAGTGAAATTCTGAAGAAACTCCGAAGAAAAAAATGGTGAGAATGTTACAATAACCGTTAGTAAACAAACCGTATAAAACAGAATCAGTTTCTTTATTCCTAGTGAAGTGAATTCCAATGAAGAATCACTTTCTCCTTTCTTATTTTTCAAAAAGTAGTTAAAGAATAGTGGCAAAAATAACAACGGTAATAGTTTTACTGAAACAGAAACCCCCAACAATACAGCAGCCCAAACCCATTTTCTTTTTTGCAATAAGTAAAGTGCCCAAACTAGAAAGAAAAGCATCACGCCTTCAAAATGTAGGTTTCCTGTTAATTCAATAATGATAAAAGGGTTTAGGAAATACCAAAAAATAGTATGTGGATTCAGATTAAGGTTCTTCAACAATTTTCTTCCGAAGTAAAAGACACCTACATCTGCAAGAATCATAATCAATCGTAACACCACTACCGAACCCAGAATACTGTTTTTAGCAAACAAAGCAGCTATTGCAAAAAATAATTGATTGATAGGTGGATAATTACTGTAATGGCTAGCGTTGAGAGCACCCATTCCATTTATTAGTTTAGTTGCTTCCGCTCCGCTAAGCCACCTTAAACTATTCAGTATTTCAGATGTTTTATTTACATATTGCTCTGGCGTAAAAAGATATGGGTTTTCCCCTTGCAGCAACAACTTGCCATCCCAGATAAAACGATAAAAATCTTGTGACAAATTGGGGATTGCAACTAAAAAGACTAATCGAAAAACAATCCCAAATCCGAAAAGAACCCAAAAATTACCCTTTGTAACTTTAATTAATTTGTAGGTTAAAAAAAATAAAGCCCCGTATAAAGGTAGAAGTTTGGCTAGGTCACTTCTATGTAAATCGTATCCAAAGCTTGCGTACAACCCAATACATATTAACGCAAAAATTAATGGAATTCGATACAAGTTGAAGAAATCTCTCATACGGTTTTAATTTTGGGAAAATCACAAGATATAAAACCTTTAAGTCTTTTTAAAATCTAAGAAATTTTAACAACACCGATTAATCCTGCCACTCTGCAATAAATAAATTAGTGTCTCGGGTACCGCCGTTATTCCTGTTGGATGAAAAGACTAATTTTTTTCCATCGTTTGAAAATACCGGAAAAGCATCGAACGTTTCACCGTGAGTAACGCGTTCTAGATTCTTTCCGTCAATATCAATTAAATATAAATTGAACGGAAAACCGCGTTCAGCTTCAAAATTACTACTAAAGAGTACTTTTTCACCACTTGGATGAAAAAATGGGGCCCAATTGGCGTTTCCTAAATTGGTCAGTTGGCGCAATTCACTTCCATCTGCATTACAGATATAAAGTTCCATTTCGGTGGGTTGCACGAGACCTTTAGCTAATAAATCTTTGTATTCCTTTATTTCGTTATCAGTTTTTGGGCGAGAAGAGCGAAAAATCAATTTAGATCCGTCTGGTGAGAAAAAAGCCCCTCCATCATAACCTAATTCGTCTGTAATTTGCTTTACACCTGTTCCATCAAGGTTCATAGTGTATAATTCCAAATCACCACTTCTATCACTTGTAAAAACAATTTTATCTCCTTTTGGTGACACCGTTGCTTCGGCATCATAACCAGGTTCGTCTGTTAATTGAGCGGTGATATTTCCTTCCAGATCTGCCACGAAGATGTCAAAACTATCATACACTGGCCAAACGTATTTTCCGTTGTTACGAAGTGGAACTTCTGGACATGCTTCATCTTTTAAATGTGTAGAAGCATAAACAATATGCTTATTGTCTGGCATAAAATAAGCACAAGTAGTACGGCCTTTTCCGGTACTGACCATAGGTGGTTGTTTATCCTTGAATGTTTCATCTGCATTCATCAAAAACATTTGGTCACAACCAACACCCCAATTCTCATAGTTGGACTGGAACACCAATTGCTTGTCATCAAAACTCCAGTACGCCTCGGCATTGTCACCGCCAAAAGTTACTTGCCGGATAGATTTAAAATGTTTTTCCTCTGGATAGATTAAACTATCTTTTTGATTTGAAACGTTATTTTCAACGGTTTTATCAGTTGCTATCGCTTTAACTTCTTTTTTTTCTTCAGAAGTATTTTTACACGAAATAAGCAAGACAGTAGTCAACAAAAGGGCAAAAATTCTCATATTTCAATTACTTTTGTTGCAAAAATAAGGATATGCGCTCATTTATAATACTATTTCTGTCTTCAATACTGCTAATTTCTTGTAAGGAAGAAAAACCCAAAGCTGTATCTATGAAAGAGGATGTAACCATTTTAGCCGATGATACATTTAACGGTCGAAAAACTGGTACGGAAGGGGAACAAAAAGCCGCTGAATATATTATAAAACGATTTAAAGCAATTGGATTATCGCCAAAAGGATATAAAGGCAACTATACACAGACCTTCAGTTTTCGGGGCAGTAAAGATCCTCATAAAGAGGCTGAATTCGCTTCGAAATCTGACAGTGCGACAACTGGAACCAACGTCATTGGATATATAAACAACGAAGCAGAAACTACTGTAGTTATCGGCGCCCATTACGATCATTTAGGGATGGGTGGTGAAGGTTCGTTGTATCGCGAAGGAAAAGCCATCCACAACGGTGCAGATGACAATGCCAGTGGTGTTGCAGTTATGCTGAAACTTGCCGATTCGTTAATTGCCTCTGCTCCACTCAATAATGAGAACAATTATCTTTTTATTGCTTTTTCTGGGGAAGAAGAAGGACTGTTAGGTTCTAACTACTTTGTAAAAAACCCAACCATCGACACTAAAAAAGTGAGCTATATGATCAATATGGATATGGTGGGCAGGTTAAATGAGGAAAAAACACTAGCTGTTCACGGTGTAGGTACTTCGCCTGTTTTTAAGCAAACGCTTTTTGCAAATAATGATGCTAATTTAAACATAGTAGAACACGAAAGCGGTGTTGGCCCAAGCGACCACACTTCTTTTTATTTGGCCGATATTCCGGTGCTTCATTTTTTTACGGGTCAACACGAGGATTATCACAAACCCGGTGACGATGCCGAAAAGTTAAATTACGAAGGAATGCAGCAAATTTCAAAATATATTTTTTCTATTATTTCAGACTTAAACGATAACGGGCAGTTGGCTTTCACCAAAACCAAAAACGAAAGCGAAGTAGTACCCGACTTTAAAGTAACTTTAGGTGTAGTTCCCGACTATTTATTTGATGGTGAAGGTATGCGAATTGACGGTATTAGTGAAGACCGTCCCGCACAAAAAGCAGGGTTGCAAAAAGGTGATGTGGTTAAAAAAATGGGCGAACACGAAGTAACCGATATGATGAGCTATATGAAATCACTTTCAAAATTTGAAAAAGGACAGACTACTACTGTTACTGTTGAAAGAGATGGTAAATTAATTGAAACTGAAGTCACTTTTTAGGGTAAGGATTCATTTTTTTCGGCTTCCATTTTTCTGAAATGTTCATTCTCTGCTTCGGTTAATAATCTTGATTTTATTACAAATCGAAGGCCTAAAGGAATTTCTACCGAAAAACTTGAACCGCGACCTTTGGTAATATCTACAGTTAAATGCGTGTGTTTCCAGTATTCATATTGGTCTTGATTCATATAAAATGAAACTCCAGTAACTTCACCCAATAGAATATCACTTTCATCTAAATAAAAATCCTCTTTTGAAATTAACATAGGTGACGAGCCATCACAACAACCCCCACTTTGATGAAAAATAAGGGAACCGTGCTGTTCTTTCATTTGTTCAACAATTTTCTTTGCTTCATCTGTTATTGCTACTCTACTATTTTTCATACTCTAAATTTAGAAATAAAGGCCGGAAGTTAATTCCGGCCATTTTAAAACCAATTAAATTCTAAAAGAAACCTAACTTTTTCTTATCATAGGAAATCAGCATATTTTTAGTTTGTCGATAATGATCGAGCATCATTTTATGGTTTTCACGACCAATCCCAGATTTTTTATACCCTCCGAAAGGTGCGTGTGCCGGATATGCATGATAGTTGTTCACCCATACTCTACCCGCTTTCACTTCTCTTGAAATTTGATATGCTTGATGCATATCGCGTGTCCAAACACCAGCTCCTAGACCATACAATGTGTCATTTGCAATTTCGATAGCATCTGCTTCATTTTTAAAACTTGTAACACATACTACAGGACCGAAAATTTCTTCTTGAAATACGCGCATCTTATTATTTCCTTTAAAAATAGTGGGCTTTATATAGTACCCACCTTCTAAGCCTTCGTTATAGGCAGACTCACCTCCGGTAAGTACTTCACAACCTTCTTCTTTACCAATATCTAAATAGTTTAAAATTTTCTCGTATTGATCATTAGAGGCTTGCGCTCCCATCATCGTTTCTGGATCTAAAGGATGACCAATTTTAATAGCTTTGGTACGTTCTACAACGCGCTCCATAAATTCATCGAAAATACTTTCTTCAACTAAAATTCGTGATGGACAGGTACATACTTCACCTTGATTAAAGGCAAAAAGAACAGCTCCTTCAATAGCTTTATCAAGAAAATCATCATCTTGATCCATCACACTTTTAAAGAATATATTTGGTGATTTGCCTCCTAATTCCAATGTAACAGGAATTATGTTCTTGGAAGCATACTGCATAATCATTTGGCCTGTGGTAGTTTCACCCGTAAAAGCAATTTTATTAATGCGCGAACTAGAAGCCAGTGGTTTTCCTGCCTCAAGACCAAATCCATTTATAATATTTAAAACGCCATCTGGAACGACATCTTGAATTAATTCTGCTAAAATTATAATCCCCACTGGGGTTTGTTCGGCTGGTTTTAGTATTACACAATTACCAGCTGCCAAAGCAGGAGCTAACTTCCAAGCTGCCATTAAAATTGGAAAATTCCAAGGGATAATTTGACCAACAACTCCAAGAGGCTCCCAAATATTTAATGAAACAGTGTTTTCATCTAATTCACTAGCCCCACCTTCTTCCGCTCTAATTACGCCCGCAAAATACCTAAAGTGATCTACCGCCAATGGCAAATCTGCATTGGTTGTTTCACGAATAGGCTTTCCGTTATCCCAGGTTTCGGCTCGTGCTAATGTTTCAATATTTGCTTCAATAATGTCGGCAATTTTTAAAAGTACATTGCTTCGTTCGGTTGCAGAGGTTCTATTCCAAGTTTTAGCGGCTTCCCAAGCAGCATCTAACGCTTTATCCACATCTTCTTTTGTAGATCGCGCTACTTTTGTAAATGAATTTCCATCTACGGGGGAAATACTTTCAAAATATTCTCCCTTTACAGGTTTTTCCCACTTTCCACCAATAAAATTATCGTATGTATCTTTAAATTGTGGTCGTTCAATGGCTTTTCCTTTTTCAGTTTTTATATCGCTCATAATGATAAACTTTTAGATATTATTTTGTGAATTACTTAATTTTAATAAAGATATTTTATTATATTATCAGTTAATTGAACAATTCTATTGAAGACTAACACATTTCTATTTTTTACGATTTTTACTGATATTTTTGTGTAATATTGATTATGAATCATTCCTTAGCAAGACATAAAGAGAGTCGGAAAATTTTCACCTTGGTTGAAAACAGAACAACTTATAATGCCGAATATTCTGAATTAAATATTTTTGAAACACACAAAGTAGCAGAACGTGTTTCGCTTACATTCGATTTTCCTGTTATTGCCAGTATGCTTACAGGGAAAAAAATAATGCACCTTAGTGATATTCCTGAATTCGACTTTCTTCCCGGCGAGTCAGTGGTTATGCCGGCTAATAAGGAAATGGTTATTGACTTTCCCATTGCTACTAAAAGCAGTCCTACACAGTGTTTAGCACTCGGGATTGACCCTGAAAAAATAAACGAAGTTGCCTTAAAGTTTAACCAACAAGTTGAAATTGAAAACGAAAACAACAACTGGAACCTGGAAGAAGGTATCGCTTCTCACCTTACCAATCAAATTGAAGTAAATTACCTTATTGATAGATTGGTGAATACATTTACTGAAAATTCTTCATCTAAAGATGTGTTGTTAGATTTAATGATTCAAGAGCTGATTATCCGTCTGCTTCAAACAAAAGCCAAATTCAGTATTTTAAATGACCACTTAGAAATTTTTAGCGATACTCGTATTGGCTCTGTAGTAAAATACATCAAGGAAAACTTAACCAACAAAAACATTAGCGTGGACACCTTAGCCGAAAAGGCATATATGAGTACGTCTAATTTTCACAAAAAGTTCAAAAATACTTTAGGCGTTTCGCCAATAGATTTTATGAATTCAGAAAAGATAAAGTTTGCAAAAAGGCTAATGAAAAAAAATAAGACTATGCTTATTTCAGAAATTGCTTTTAAATCTGGATTTAATAATGTGAGTTACTTTAACCGGCAGTTTAAAAAATTAGAGCTGATGACCCCGCAGCAATTTCGACTTTCTATTCACTAAATTAAGCCCTACTTAACAAGCTCTTAAAAAACACAAAGCCAAAGCCCACAAAAAGCATCAAGTGAAACGGAAATAGACCAAAGTCGCCGTCTTCCTTTCCTACCACAAAAGCACTGTACATTCCAAATGCAAAGTAGAGCATTAAAATGCCTTCAATAATCGTGTTTGCTGAAAAGTTTTTAGTCAAGTATTTATTTTCTTTCCAACTTTCTTTTAGGGAAATATTGAATTTTGGTGTTCTTATAAAGTCGCTTTTCTTACCAAAATGCCCTTCCAACACAGCAAGTGAGTTATGAACCGAAAAACCCATTGCCACCGAAAAGAAGGTGAAAAACATCCCAATATATTTCAGGAAGTTTTTAAATCCGCCGCCATGGATTTTTGAATATGTGAGCCAATAACACATAAAAAAGATAACCGTACTAAAGGCAAATCCCGCCAACACATAAAATACAATCGCCCATTCGGGGTGTGCTGCCTTTATGTACAACATCGGCACACTTAAAATGGCCACAGTCAATATCAATAAAAACATGCTGCTGTTCAACAAATGAAAGAAGCTATGAAACTTTGTTTTCCAAGAAACGGAAGGGTCTTTTAATAATCTCAAATAGAGTTTCTGAAAGTTTTCAGCAGCACCTTTATTCCATCGAAATTGCTGTGATTTGGCAGCACTGATCACCACAGGAAGCTCAGCCGGCGTTTCTACATCTTCCAAGTATTTAAACTTCCATTTTTTAAGTTGAGCACGGTAACTTAGATCCAAGTCTTCAGTCAAGGTGTCGCCTTCCCAGTTTCCGGCATCGATGATGCAAGCCTTTCGCCATACACCGGCAGTACCGTTAAAGTTGATAAAGTGGTTTCCAAAATTTCGCCCTACTTGTTCTAAAACAAAGTGAAAATCGAGCGCAAAGGCTTGTATTTTTGTAAGTAGCGAATAGTCTCTATTAATATGGCCCCAACGGGTTTGCACCACACCAATTTTTTCATCTTTAAAATAAGGAACTGTTTTTTTCAACCAGTCTTTCTTCGGAAGGAAATCGGCATCAAAAATTGCAATAAACTCGCCTTTTGCGGTCTTCAACCCTTCTTTTAATGCTCCCGCCTTAAAACCAGAACGGTCTTCCCTGCTCATTTGTTTAATATCCAACCCTGAAGCTTGCAGTTTTTTTATGTGAGCAGCAGTAGCTTGAAAAGATTCGTCGGTAGAGTCGTCTAACACTTGAATCTCTAACTTATCTTTTGGGTATTCTAATTCCGCAATATTATTCAGTAAACGTTCCATTACATACAACTCGTTATAAACGGGCAATTGAATGGTTACAAACGGAATTTCTTCAGGGTTTGAAAAATCGAAAGTGGGGTCCGTATCCTTTTTGTTTCTAGCTTTTAGGTAATTGACAAACAAATTGAGTTGTGCCAAAGCATACAGAAAAATAAGTAGCAATGCTATGGAATAAATTACAACGATGCTTATTTCGAATATCATTTTTTAAAACTATATTTAAAGATCCAACTTAGGATTTTTACGCCGGCAAAGATAGCACCTTTTACGGTTCCTGAAACTTTTGAAACACCTATTCTATTCCTATAATTTACTGGTATTTCTTTATAAGAATAGTTTCGTTTTAAAGCCTTTAATTGCATCTCTACGGTCCATCCATATGTTTTATCTTCCATATTTAGAAGAAGCAATTTATCATACTTTATAGCCCGAAACGGCCCAAGATCTGTAAATTTTGAGTTAAAGAAAAGCCGCATTAACGAAGTTGCTAACCAATTTCCAAACTTCTGCGGAAATGTCATAGAACCATCTTCTCTCAATTCTTTTACACGTGCCCCGATTACAAAATCGATATTTTCTTCAATAATAGGTGCAACAATTTTTGAAAGCTCTTCTGGATAGTCACTATAGTCGCCGTCCAAAAAAACAACAATATTAGGTTTAGGGTTTTGTCGGGCTATGTGGTCCATTCCTTTCAAGCAAGCGTAACCATATCCTCTTTTTTCTTCTGAAAGAACTGTGGCACCGGCTTTTTTTGCAACCGTTTCAGTTTCATCGGTAGAGTTATTACTAACAACAATGATTTCTGAAACTTGTTTAGGAACATCACCAATTACCTTGGCAATAGAACCGGCTTCGTTAAAAGCCGGAATAATAACTTTTATAATTGGAGGCATGTAGATTTTAGGTTGAAAAAGGGTTTCTTTTAAGATTTGTAGCTGATTTTAATTTGTGTCAAAATTTTTATTTCCCATTTACATATTCCATTAAATCTACATCATTCCCTAATAGGACTTCATTTCCTTCAATACGGCCTTTTCGTGGACCGTCTTCCAGTTTTAAAACACCACGTGGACATACTGCAGAACAAATACCGCAGCCCACACACGAGCTTCGCACAATGTTTTCACCTTTTTGAGCGTAGGCTTTTACATCGATTCCCATTTCGCAATAGGTAGAACAGTTTCCGCAAGAGATACATTGTCCGCCATTTGTGGTAATTCTAAAACGTGAAAATAAACGTTGCTGAAATCCTAAAATCGCAGCCATCGGGCATCCAAAACGACACCAAACACGGCTTCCGAAGATAGGATAAAAACCAACCCCAATAACACCGCTAAACATGGCACCAATTAAAAAACCATAGGTTTGGCGCAATTCATACGCATTAAAGAAAAATAGTTTTCCAGGTGTACTGAAATACGTGAACAATAAAATAGATGTTACCACTACAAAATATCCAATAGCACCATATTTAGCATCTTTTGCTAATTGTTCTCTTCTAAAAAGCATAACACCGCCAAAAACTAAGGTTAGCAACCCGATCACAAACCAAATGAAAAACTCTTTTGATATCCACAAATTATCGAAAAATGAAGTTTCTACTCCATCATTAATTGTCAGGTATTCTTTTGAAGCAGAATCTACTAATAATGAAGCACTCAATCCGTTTTTTAATCGAGTAAGGGCGATTTCATTTTCAGTTTCAGAAATAATATGAAAAGGAATATTAATTCCTTCAGTGGTTTCTAAAACTGGTGCTTTTTTCGAATCGGCTTTATTGATAAAAACCACCTGACTTGCGTTGGCTTTTTGTGCCGCCAAAATACGTTCGTTAATGGGTTTTCCATCTGGATCACTCATAAAAACGGTTTTGTTTTCCAGTCCGCTCCATTCACTTATAGATTGTGATTCGTTCCCCTGTAAATAACTAAACACAACCGCTGTAGTCATTACCGTAACAAATACCACTACACTGTGAACTACCCAGCGTTCCACCTTCCATGCGACCATGCGTTTGTCTGATAAATGACGAAAAGGGTCTCCAGCAGTTTCGGCCAAACCACCACAACCACATACCCATGAGCAATACCATCGTTTTCCGTATTTATAGGTTAAAATAGGTGTGATTACAAAAATGGAAAGGATTCCGAAGATGATCATAATCAACCCAACATCGCCAGCACTTAAAAATTCATCTATCTTATAACCAGCAAAAAGCTCATAGTTAAGCGGCCAAATATTTTTAAAATCGTAATACGGTTGATTAAGGCGAACTAAGATTTCAGGAATAATAAATGCAAAACTCAACTGAAAGAACATTACCGAAAAGGTTCTAATAACTTCATATCGGTTATGACGGTATTTCCAGATAAACTTTATTCCGAAAGCTAAAATCGCCAAGGTATAAAGCGTTCCGTATAAAAACCATTGACTAGCTGGATTGCCACTTAAAAATTTACTCAAGGGATCGAATAATGAAATCACCCCTGTGTTATCACCGTCTTTAACCAAACCTAGATACTGCGGAAACCAATACAACGCCACATAAAACAAGGTTAATGTCATACCTAATATCCAACCCCAAAAACCACGTGATGATAGTGATTTAAAGTATACACCATTATTGCTTATCCCTTCGTGTTTACTTAAGTATTCTGCCCTAGAAAACCATATAGTACCTACTGCCATAGACAATAATGAAACACTCAACCACAACGTTTTATTCGGAAAATTGACATTAAATAATGCTACAAATAACACTAACAGACCAGCTAAACCTATAAAGCTTGCTATTTTTTGTTGGGTATTAATTGTTTTTGGTGGTTCGCCTGTTAGGCTCATATTACGTTGAAAAGTACTCATAAGGTTATGCAGTTACAGGTTGTTGATTTTTATAAGCTGAAAGAATTTCTTTTTCATATTTTCTATAAAATTCAGGATCAAAATTGGCTTGTTTTAAATGTTTTATCACATAATCGACGTCTCTATTTTCATTAAGCCAACGGTCAAAAACTTCGTGACGCATTCGTATTCCGAAGGTGTTTATTCCTAAAAATTGTTTGTTTTCTGTATGGTAAGAAACGGTAATACATCTAAGATCGCTCTTACACTTCCAATGAAATTGCGCTTCAGAATCTTTTCGTCTATCTTTGGGTTGCACCCAACCATAGGTTTGATATTCTATGTCGAAAAATTTGGCACTGTTAAACCAGTTCCCAGGGTTATACTCCCAAGGGTTACCACAAATAGTTTGTGCAAGCGTTTCGCCCATAATCCGACCTGTGTACCATACTGCTTCAACTGGTGGGCGGTTTCCAATTGGTTCACGTTGTTGAGCACAATCACCGATTGCATAGACGTCTTTTACACTGGTTTCCAATTTCCGGTTAACTAAAACACCTTTATCGGTTTCAATCCCTGAATCTTTTAAAAATGTGATATTCGGTTTTACTCCGGTTGTAATCCCAACCACCTTGCATGGAATTTCTTCACCAGTTTCTTTTATAACAACGGCTCGTACGTTTCCGTTTTCATCATCTAAAATTTTATCGAGATTAGTTTCGTGACGGATATCAACGCCATGTGATTGAATGTGGCGTGATAACATTTCTGCTTCAGGTTTTGGTAAAGCGCTAGTCCAAAAAGCATCTTCGCGAACCAGCATAGTCACTTCAATTCCCCGGGTGCGAAGCATTTCAGCCATTTCTACACCTATTAATCCGCCGCCTACTATAACCGCATTAGGGCACTCTTTTTTATTGGGTGCGTTTTTTTCTAATTTTTCTAAATCTTGCTTGGTCACTAAACCTTGCACACCGTTTAAATCGAGCCCTTCCCACCCAAATGTATTGGTAGTAGAACCAGAAGCGATAATCAATTTATCGTAATGCATAGCATCTCCTTCAGCAAAATGAAGTGTTTTAGCATCTGTATCAACTTTTTCTACGTAAGCATTTTTGAGGTTTAAATCATTTTTCTTCCAGAAATAGCTTTCGTATGGTTCAATATCCCACCAGCGCATATGGCCCATATACACATACATGAGAGCCGTTCGGGAAAAAAAATAATCTGCTTCAGCAGAAATAAGTGTGATTTTTTTATCAGATTCTTTTCGGATATGTCGAGCCGCCGTAACGCCCGCAATGCCATTTCCAATAATAACGATATGTTCCATAGAAAGAGAAGTATTGCTTTTATGTCGTACTTAAATGTACGCAATTACATGCAAAACAGATTACAAATTAAAATAAGGGACAAATTAACTTGTGCTATTTGTAAGTTTTACTGAAACCAAGACGACTTAGAATGCGTAAATTATTATGATGAAACATTTTATATTCCTTTTTGCAACGATACTGTTATTCAATACATCAACTGGGTTTTCACAATCGACAGAGGCCTTCTTCAATGAAGCTGATATGTTTTTTAAAACCTATGTTTCCAACGGAAAAGTTGATTATAAAAGCATTGAAAAAAATCCTGAAAAATTAAATCGCTTACTTGATCAAGCTGCAAAGATTTCTGTTTCTACTTCTGAAGAAAAAAACTATCAAGCTTTTTGGATTAATACTTACAATCTTGCGGTGATAAAAGGAATAGTTGACAATTACCCTATTGAATCACCATTAGATAAAGACGGTTTTTTTGAAAGGATAAAATACAACTTAGGCGGAACATCGCTAACCTTAAACGATATTGAAAACAAAAAGCTTCGCGCTAATTTTGACGAACCGCGCTTTCATTTTGTGTTGGTCTGTGGTGCAAAAGGATGCCCGCCCATTATTGCTAAAGCCTATAAACCTTCAAAATTAGAGGAACAATTACAGAAACAGACTGTAAAAGCTTTGAATAATCCTTCATTCATTAAAGTTTCAGAAAATGAAGTCGCTATTTCTGAAATTTTTAAGTGGTACAAAGAAGATTTTGTGAAAAATGGACAAACAGAAATTGACTTTTTAAACCACTTCCGAAAAGAAAAGATTCCTTCCAATTTTAAAGTCTCTTATTACCCTTACAATTGGCAATTAAACCAAAAGTAATTAGTACGGTCTAATTTTTTAAACTATTTTCAGTTTTGAAATAGTTGTCAATCACTCTATGAAAAATTACTTGTTAGTTCTAATTCTGTTATTTGTCGTAGCCAGCCATGCGCAAGACACTAAAATTAATGGCATTAGCTTTGTTGCATCTCGTGATTCAGTATCCCTTAAACACACAGCTCCACTTTTGCAAATAAACGCTAATTATGCAGCGGTAATGCCTTTTGGGTTTATTGAAAGTTTGGACCACCCTGAACTATTATACAGTACAGACCGACAATGGTATGGCGAGACAATTAAAGGTGCCAAACAATACATTAACAAGCTACAGCAAAATAATATTAACGTCATGCTGAAGCCACAAATTTGGATTAGAAAAGGTGAGTTTACCGGGCATCTTGCTATGTCTTCGGAAAAAGATTGGAAAATATTAGAAACTTCATACCGCAATTTTATACTCGATTTTGCTCGTCTTGCTGAAGAAACCAATGTGCCCATTTTATGTATTGGCACAGAACTGGAACAGTTTATAATGCAACGTCCAACATTTTGGAATCAATTGATTTCTGAGATAAAACGTATCTATAGTGGTAAGTTGACCTATGCCGCCAATTGGGATGAATATACCAAGGTTCCATTCTGGGATCAATTAGATTTTATTGGTGTAGATGCGTATTTTCCTATTTCTAAAGTAAAAACTCCAACATTACAAGAAGCCAAAAAAGGATGGCAAAAGTGGAAGAATGAAATGAAAACTGTTTCAGAAAAACACAATAAAAAAATACTGTTTACTGAATACGGTTACAGAAACACAGACTTTGCCGGAAAAGAGCCTTGGCACAGTGGCAGAGAGCAGAAAAGTATAAATCACGACAACCAAGGCACGTTGCTAACCGCCCTTTTTGAAGAGGTTTGGCAAGAACCATGGATGGCCGGTGGTTTTTTATGGAAATGGTTTATTGACCATGAAAATTCTGGTGGTGGATTGAACAATCAATTTACCGTTCAAAACAAACCGTCTCAATTAGTGCTGCAATATTATTATTCTATTTACGAATAATATTACCGCTTTTCTTTCATCACTTTTAAGTATTCTTCGGCAATAGAAATTTTTTGCTTCTCTGTAAAAACTTTACCCGCTAATTGAAAAAAGGTGTGCTCTTCATCCTCTAAATGGTGTTCTACTTTCTCGCAAAGTTGTTTGGCGTGCACTAACCAACCAGGCGAATCTAAATCGGTATCATCGATTTTTTCAATTAACTCGTCCATTTCATGATGCTCTGCTATTCCATGGCGAGCATGTTCTTGCATCATATCGTTTTGAATAAGTGGGGTATAAAAAGTACGCTCCTCAGCGTCTGCATGAACTTGCAGTTCGTGTTTCAGTTTTTCCCACATTTCTTTTCGGCCCTTACTGTCGCCAGATGTGGAAGTAACTAGTTTGCACAATTCACGTTGTTTGTCGTGGTCTTTTCTAATCGCTTCAAAAATGTTCATAGTTGTTTTTTTTGGTTTTGTATCCTCAAAATACAACCAACTAAAATGTTTCAGTGTTTAGAAAATCATAAAATTTTTAGTGAATACGCTTGAAAGGGTAAAGCAAACATTTTAGAAAAGTTACTTTTCTATAAACGCTTCTCTTGGCGACTCGATAGTGACATTCTCGTTCTGCTTCTTTTTATTGTTCCGTAAGTGTTTACAATAGTAAGCAAACAGTTGATCTGCATCGGCACCCAACCATTTTTTAATGTAGATGGTCCAAAAGTGATATTGTACATACCAAACGCCTTTTTCGCGGTACAATCGTGCTGAGGAAGTCAGTTTTTTATTGATGACTACAAACGTGTTGCGTTCGTACAACTCATTTATAAGGATGTTGTCTTCGTAAATAATATAAGTTTCATCGTAGCCCCCTATTTCATCGAACAATTCACGGGTAATAAATTGGCTTTGGTCACCACCTCGGCATGCGCGCCAACTGAATTTTGTGAGCCAACTAGCCAAACGCAACCACCAATGGTTACTGTCAAATTGCATCCTAAAACACCCTGCAGGATTTCCTTTTTCTACTTCGGAAATAATTAATTCGTCAAAATTTTTAGGGGGAAAGGAATCTGCGTGTAAGAAGTAAAGGATTGACCCCGTAGCGTTTTTTGCTCCGGCGTTTAACTGTTTTCCGCGTCCTTTTTCCGAAGAAATAAGCTGTATTCCTATTTCAGGTTTAACTTCAAAATTTTTTATCAATTGTTGTGTACCATCTGTGCTTCCACCATCTACGACGGTAATTTCAGCAAGATTTTTAGGCGTAACATTTTCTACTAAATGCTGTAACAGCTTTTCAATGGAAGACGCTTCGTTTAATACGGGGATAACAATACTAATCATACGCTAAACTTACGAAATAAATAACCCGGAAGTTTTATCCGGGCTATATTCCTTTAAAAAATATTATTTCTGTTCGTTTAGCTTCCAGTTGTAATCTTTGTACTGTAACTCAACCCTAGGGTTGATTTCAGTATCGCTATATTTATTTATAAATCCAATAACATCTTTATTTCCATTAACGGTATAATCTTTTGCATACCATTTAAAAATAGAAGACACTTTTGGGGTATTTGCAGTGATTTCGTTTTTATCGCTGTTTATAAATTCGCGAGTTACTTCATCTAACTGTTCATTTATTTTTGAAGCAGTAAAAGCCTCATCCAATAGTTTTGGGCACGAAATTGAAGCACAGTTAATAGCAAAATGAATACGAGGTTCATCCATTTTACGAAGGATGCCGTTTTCAATTCCTCCTAATGACAATTCACGATCTCCAACAGGTACAAACCCTTTCGTAAAGGCGCCATCAATATCTTGTATGCTTTCAGTTGGGTAATTATTTAAAATTAAATCTACCGTATAAGCGTTGTATAAATTAATGTAAAACGCTAATAGTTCTTGAACGCTCCAAGCATCGGTTGGTTCTGTAGAAGATAATTTCTGAAGGTATTTATTCAATGCTTCTCTATCATTTTTAAAGCCTTTGTAATCGACCATCCCTTTTGAATCTACATGCTTTTTCAACAATTTGTCCCAAGCAGAGTGATCAAAATTAACTGCAGAATTTGCCGTGGTTGAAGTTAAATCACCTTCCACTTTTTTAGTGGGTTGGCCTTGGCTGGTCAATCCTGCTGCTGAAGTTAAGTTGCAGCTTACCAATGAAACAGAAATAAATAATAGTGTAAAAACTTTAAGTATAGATTTCATAATCTTTTGTGTTTATACCCATATATACGGGCTATATTATTTTTTGGTTTTTATAGGATATATACTTTGATGAATGAATTGTTGAGGAAAGTGTTCATCACCGTCAAAGCCTAATTCAATATCCCTTCCGTCGTGCGGAATGTGGTTTGTACCAAAAAGATAATCCCAAATACTTAAACTAAGCCCGTAATTAACACCGTATTTAGTATGTTTTGGCAAAATTTTAGCGTGATGCCAAATATGCATCTTCGGGTTATTAAGCACATATTTTAAAATTCCGTAGTTCCATCCTAGGTTGGCGTGGTTAAGATGACCAATGGTCAAAGCAGTGAAATGGACAATTGCAACATCGGTTACATCAAACCCACCGATAATAGCCAATGGAATGTACAAAATGGACTTATAGACTACCGGTTCCATCCAATGGTAGCGCAAATGAGCCGCAAAACCCATTTCTTTTACGGAATGATGTACTTGATGGAATTTCCAAAGTATAGGCACTCTATGCAGCAATCTATGGGTATTCCATTGCACAAAATCTGACACCAAGAAAAACACTAATAATCCTAATCCGTATGGTAAAGCATCAACGTTTAGTAATTCGAAGTCTGAAACTTGCAGCCCAATTAAACCGAGGATGTCATTAAAAAAAGCTTCGGCAGTGTTTGAGAGGAAGATGAGTACAATCAGGTTCAACAAAAAGAAGTTGAAGAACATATAGAATGTATCCAGCCAAAAGTCTTTACGGAATACTTTCTGGTTTTTTCGCCACGGAAATAGCAATTCTAACAACCAAACAACTACCGACACGATGATAAGTCCATAGAAATAGTTTTCCCAATGAAAACGGGTGATTTCATCCAACAAATAGTTGAAATACCCAACATAAGAATCTTTAAATATCTGAATATATTTTTCCATAGCAATCTATCCTACTTGTCGGATTTGTGGGTGCAAAATTACAGATTGTAAAAGTAAATTGGGGATTGTGTATCTTTATATTTCTTTTCAATTCTTATGAAAGAATATTATGTCTATATCCATCTAAACCCGAAAACCAATGAAATTTTTTACGTTGGTAAAGGAAAAGGAAATAGAAAATCATCTAAAGTTGGTCGAAATGAAAAGTGGAAAAAATATGTCTCTAATCTCACTGAACAATTTAAAATATTAATATTAAAAGAAAACTTAAGCGAGAAAGAAGCTCTTGAACTGGAAAGAAAAGTAATTAGCAAAATCGATTGGCATTATGATGATTTAACAACAAACATAACTGACTCCCTGCCTAATTTTGAAGGTGGGCCGGCAATTCAAATAGTTTTTAAAGATTCAAAAGAACTAATAAAATCAGAGGAATTTAAACCAAATTTTAAATTCCAAAACTTAAGCGATTCAGAAATAATTTCAACTTTATTAAACTTTCCAAATGAGTTATCACTTAATAAAATAATTATAGAATTTGAAAATCAATGTGAGTTTTTCCACGATAATTACGATGAATTAGAGAATGCTGACGAAGACATATTTTATGACATCGAATGTATAATTGACTCAATTGAGGATTTATTGGTAGAATATAAAAGCTCGAATAAAAGCAATATCATTGAATTTATTACGGAACTAAAACGTGAAAGAGTTGAGATAGAAATGATTCAAGAAGAAAAACCAAAAGGAAAACAAAAACAATTTTTAAGTAATTTAACCAAATGGATTGATAGTTTGGTCGAAAATTAACTACTCAAAAAAATATCAACACTGAATTTATTACCATTAAACCCTATCCAATGAAAAAGTTACTATTCCTAATTACTATATTCACCCTAACCGCATCCTTTGCCCAAACCGAAGCCGAAGACAAAGCCGCTATTTTAAACGTCATGAAAGCCCAAGAAAAAGCATGGTCCAATAACGACCTAGAAGGTTTTATGCAAGGCTATTGGAAAAGTGATTCTTTAAAATTTTATGGCAGTAACGGACTCACCAAAGGTTGGCAACAAACGCTAGACAACTATAAAAAAGGATATCCAACGAAAGAACATTCTGGTACGTTGAACTTTAAAATCAATGACATTTCAAAAATTAGTGACGACAGTTATTGGGTAATGGGCGAATACTTTCTAAAACGAAACGTAGGCGATGCCAATGGGGTGTTTATGATCATCTTTAAAAAAATAAATGGTGAATGGAAAATTGTAGCAGATACGAGTTGTTGATTTAATTTCCTAGCATCCTTTCCCAAAGATCGGCTAATAATTTTTTAGCATCATCTCTGTTTTTAGGTTCTTCAATCACATTCAACCCTTCTGAAGTTTGCTGTAACTGATAACTAAACGCATATTTATCGGTTTGCGGATCTACGCTTAACAAACCAAAACGCAAATCATTGAAATAAGTGGCATCATTTTTTTCTGAAATGGCGTACCACCCATTAGATATTGCAATAAGGCGTTGTATTTTATCATCGTTCTTTAAGTCTCCCAACGCCGCATGATTTTTAGGGTGCCTATAAAACTGAATGGGTTTACTATCAAAAAAAGAATAATCCCCAATTAAAAAAGCATCGTCCACCTCAACATTGGCCGTCCAAAGAATAGTATTAAACGGACTCGGTTTGGTTTCAATTGCTTTGTAGGCGATATCTTGTTCGTCTAAGGCGTTAGTAAACGTATGATAGGTAATTCCTTTTAAAATCAACGTAATCACTATATAACTACTACTGATTAGCAAGCCTGCGTTATTGATTCTACGTCGTTTTTCAGTTCCTCGTTTTAGGAAAGCTGCCCAGATTACGCACACTAAAAACGGTAACGTATATAAAGGATCAATCACGAAAATGTTTTTGTAAGCAAGGCGAAGATCAAAAGGCCAAAAAAGCTGTGTCCCCCAAGTGGTATGCGCATCGAGAAACGGATGGGTTATAAAACACATAAACCACAACCAATACCATTGTTTAAACGTAGCACGCTTTTCGTATAACGAAGTAAGCCAAGCAAAGAAACCTCCAAAAACTACCGAAAACACAATAGAATGCGTAAAACCACGGTGTATTTCCAACGCGGTAACCGTATCTACAAAATTACTGGACAGCACATCCAAATCTGGAATGGTTCCGGCGATAGCGCCGTACAACATAGCTTTATTGCCCATGGTTTTTCCAAGGGTGGCTTCGCCTACGGCAGCGCCTAATACTATTTGGGTTAATGAATCCATTAATCAACAATTTCCATTTTCTTGAGTAGAAAAGAGGCGTTCATATTTTGACAAATTCCAGGTTGAAACGTATAATCGAAGTATAATTCGTCGTCTTCTATTCGGGCATCAAAAAAGTAATTTTTTACCTTCGGAATGCTTTCAGAAACTTCACATAAACTTAAATCGTGCGTGGCAATGATTCCCGTAGCATTTCCGCCGACCAATTTTTCAACAAACTTTTTAGACCCGATGGCTTTGTCGGTACTGTTCGTCCCTTTTAATATTTCATCTAGAATAATAAAATAGCGGTCCGTTTTAATTTCTTCAACGATAAACTTTAATCGCTTCAGCTCACTGAAAAAATACGATTCATCATCCGTTAAACTATCCGTGGTACGCATGCTAGTGATTAGTTTAATAGGTTGATAGGTTGATTTTGTAGCACACACCGGAAGCCCAACATTCGCCATCACAATTTGTAGGGCAACGGTACGCAAAAACGTACTTTTCCCGGCCATATTGGCACCGGTGACAATGAAAAACTCTTCCGAAGCTATCTTAAAATCATTGCGCACCAACTTTTCAGGATCTAACAAAGGATGTCCAACGCCATCAGCTTGTAACTGTGTAGTCGAGGTTACAATTGATGGAAACACATGATGCGGATGGTTAAAAACATAATTTGCTAGCGTGTTGTAGGCATCAAAGAAAACAATGCTGTCTATCCATTTTGAAACGTGCTCGCTATGCTCTGAAATCCATTTTTCGATATTGTACGATTGTCGAAGATCGCGTAACATAAAGCCATTCGCCACAACGCCCACTAATAAATTGCTTCGTTGATCTAGCGAATCGAGATGTTTTGCAAATTGCTTTAATATGGTAGATGCTTTTTCGGTTTCACTTACAACCGTTTTCTTTTTTTCTGAAAGTAAGTCACTGCTGAAATCTTCTGTTTCAATTTCTAATAACAACTTATGAAACTGCTCAAACGTACTCTGAATTTTAGCCGTATGTTGCGATAAATCGTTTACTTTTTTCAAATAGCGTCCGCTAATAATGAGTCCGACTAAAAACCAGCCAAACACAATATAACCGGATATAAATCCTGAAAAATAGGTGATTAAAAGCCCTAATGAAATAATAGAAAAGACAGTAGAACCCACTTTTATCCAATTAGGCACAAAGCTTTTATAACTGTTCAACCAGTTTAAGACGGTATTTGCTGAAACTTCGGTTTTCACCAACGAAGCAACCGCCGAAAAATGCTGCCGCCACGTTGCTTTTTTAGCCAATTCTTGAATGGCTTCTTGTTTCTTGGTGATGTTATCTATATCATTTTCAGTGAGCAGATGCGCTAAGTGGTCTGAACCACTTTCTAAAGCCGTCCTGTTGATGTATTGATAAAAAGAACCTCTCCCGAACAAATCGATATCCTGACTAAAATAATGCTCTGAATTTTTATACTTTTCTCCGTCTGGTAAATGGTGAAACGCCCTGCTCAATACTTCCAGCTCCACGTTATTGGCTTCAAGCAAGGCTTTTGTTACATCACGTTTGTATTGTAAATTGCTATGTCGGGACACTAAAAAAACGAACAACGCAATGCCCCCTAATATAATGGCGATGACAAATTTTGTGTTTCCGAAGGTGAAATATACACCAGCACACAATGCCAGAAACACTAGCAATCTAAACGTTCCAGAAAGGGCGAGCTGCTTTTTAAGGGTTTTAAGGGTTTCGGTATGTTTGGTAATCTGTTCTTTATAAAACGATTCGGGTTTCTTCATTTTTCTTTTTATAGCTTTTCTAATTCAGCTTGTACTTTTTTTGTCAATCCTTGCACTACCAGATTATAAGAATGGTCAATTAACTCTAGTAGCAAATCGGCTGGAATGTTGCGTTCCAATTCGACAGTGTTCCAGTGTTTTTTACTCATATGATAACCGGCAGTGATAAGTCCATCGTATTCCTCTCTCAATTCTATGGCGCGTTCTGGGTCACATTTTAAGTTGGCAGTAGCAGGCATTTTTTCCAAAGCGCATAATGCAAACATTTTATCCATTACTTTAAACACCAACACATCTGGGCCAAATGGAAGGGATTCAGTCACGCCTTTTTTCGATAAACAATACTCTCGGAATGCTTCAATGTTCATACCTAATCAATTTTATAGCCTAATGCTGGTTGGTCATCAAAATAGATTAAAAGTGTTGAAGCACCTAATTGCAAGGGAATTTTAAATGTAATGACATTCGCTTTTTTTTCTATTTCTGAAATTGCAATCGGTTCCTTTCCGAAGGAATATGAAATACTTGAAGGGTTACTATTTCGGATTTGAAAATCAATATATCCATCGTCATCTTCCGAAGAAATAACACCGGTTAACGGCTTCTCCACATCTTCCCTTCGCAGGGTTTCTGGAATAATAATCGGCATATTTGCGAATACTTCTTTTGAAATTACAGCATCAATCAACGCATCTTCATACATCGCCGGATAATGAGTCTTAAAAAACAGTTTAGGTGGCGTTTTGTAATAAAAATAAGTAGGTTCTTTTATAAACTTCCCATTGTATTTTCCCGCTCCCCACGTAGGATCAAATAGATATTGCTTTCCATCAATGGTGGCGATATTCCACATATGTGTGTTTTTAAAAGGGCGGCCAATATCATTAAAATTGGCTTTTATATCACCCCTAACCAAATAGTTTTTAATTCCCTGAAGTTCACACAAACGCTCAAAAAGCATCGCATAACCTTCGCAAACGGCGATCCCTTCTTGTAGGGTACGTTCGATTATTTTTTTTCGAGTCGCTTCTTCCTTTTGGTTTCGCTCTCTAAAATTTTTAAAGTTATAATTGAATTTTTTGTATTCTGAAGGCTCATAAGCCACGTTGTTTACAATCCAAGTATAAATGGCACGAACTTTATCTTCTTCGGAAATAAAATCGCGCGAAATAAACTTTGAAAGCTGCTCGGGGTTGTCAAACTTTTTAGGGTATAACTGAATAGTGGCATCAACTTGTTCGTAGTTTTGAGCTTTTGCAGAAAACAATCCACTCGCAAAAAGCAAGAAGAAAACCAATACGTTCACATATGGATACCGTTTACTTCTCACTTCTTTCTGAAATTTTTTCCTGAGCGTTGCGATCGGTTTCCAAAGCCGAATAATCCAATTTCCAATTGATGGTTTCTACCAGTTTTTCCATCAGTTTTATCGTTTCCATCGCTTGGTTAGAAGCTTCTAGTAACAAACCACTGCTTGGTACTTTATCGATAATATGTTGTTTGGCTTCGCGGTTAATATCGGTTAAGTCGGATGACGTAAACGGGTTTGCCCAACCTTCGCGTTTGTCGTAATATTTAAAGTCGGTTTCGATGGTCATCAGTTCCGGTTGTGGGAAATTGGTCAACGTGATTGTTTTATTTTTGGTGTCGGCATTCATGTTAATCTTCGTGAGGTCGAACCCCACGTGAGCTTTCGCTTCAATTAAAATAAGCGCTTTTTTCTTTCCTAAAATAACATTGAGCCATTTGTCCTTTACACTTTCGTAATGGTAAATTTCAGAAAAATCGCCTTCCACCGTAATAAACTTACAGACACTGCGAATGCGCTCCATCAATACCACCGATTGTGAATGTACTTTCTCTTTTTTTCGAGAACCCACAAACCATGAGAAAATAAAGTACGCCACTACAGCTCCGACAGCCAGGCCTATAAAAAGTAATTCCATATTAATTGTTTCCTATGCTTCCTAAATGTGTGTTTTTAAAACTGTCTGAATATTTTAAGCCATACCCAAAAATCCGATCCATTGCAGAATGGGAAAACAGAATAACACCTATTAAAGTACAAATTTCACCAAAATAAAGCATTCCTGCTATAATAAATAGGATTGCGATTGCTTTATGATGAAACAAATTATAGATGACCGCACCTACTTTTGTATTAAACAGATATCCTAACATACCTATATCGGGCAGCAATAATAGGGCGGGAAAAACCCACCAAGAAAATTCTAATTGCGAGAACAACAAGATTCCAAATATAAACTGGGCAAACTCCTCAATTTTTAAAGTTGTTTTCATCTAGATAAAAGTATATAAAACCGGTTTACTTGGCGCTGCATCGTTATGAAACGAAGCAATTTGCAGGTTTAACAAATAACTGCCGTCTTTCACTTGGTTGGGCACGTAAATAAATTCGGTTATGGTTGCTTGGTATCTTGGCTTTTCTGGATAATTCCAAAAAGCTTTGTGTGCCAACAGTTTTCCCTCGTCTTTTTCTTTATCAACTGAAGGCAAATCTATCAACAGATGCTTCACTCCTTTTTCACGTAACAACAACGCGGCCTCTTCATGTAAATACGGCCAATTGGTGTTTGAATAGTGTCTTTCTTTTTTTTCTGAAGTATTCGGTAAGGTTCTAATGACAACCGCTTCGGGACTTTTATTTTCTAAAGCCGATTTAATTTCGCAAGCCGGAATTATTTGATCTTCCCCTATTTTTTCTGGAACGAGTGAAATTACTTCCGCCGAAAAAAAGAAGGTTTTCAATGCTTCATTCACCGAATGAAATTCTTCTAAAATATGCCCCACACATTCCGTATGCGTTCCGTGGGCATGTGGATTAAAAGCAATGTTATTAAAATTAACCGAAGCTCCTTCGCTTACTTTTGCCACCCAATTGTCCATTTTAACGGGTTTAATTGTAGGCGGTTTTAAATACCAAGCTTCCGGATTCTTTTCTGAAGCCCGTAATGGAATTGAAAGATCTAAAGGTTTTGAAAGATCGACCGTTTTTAAAATTCCGTCTATGTTAAAAGTGGCGCGCAAATACTTGGTTTTTAAAAATGTAATATACGATTCTATTGTGAGATTAATCTGTTAAAAACAAATCGGAAGCAATGCCATCACTTAAAAATTTTCCTTTTTTTGAAACTTTAAGCGAGTCTTCTTCTAAAAATAACAAGCCTTTCTCTAAATGCTGATTCGCTTGTTCTAAGGCGTACTCTTTATATTTTTTTCCGAAGGAGTCTTCCAATGTATTTAAAGAAATCCCCCATTTGGTTCGCAAACCGGTCATAATATATTCGTTGTAGCGATCTTTTACGGATAGCGTTTCCTGCTCTTGCGGAAGTTCTCCAGCAGTAATTGCCTGAATGTATTTGGTATTATTGGCAATATTCCAACTACGCGTTTTACCGTCAAAACCGTGTGCCGAAGGACCGATGCCCAAATACGGTTTCCCTTGCCAATAAGCGGTGTTGTTTCGGGAATAATACCCGGGTTTTCCAAAATTTGAAAATTCGTAGTTTTCAAATCCGGCGTTTTCAGTTTCTTTGAACAAGGTCTTATAATGCGTTTCAGCAACGGCATCTTCAACGGGCGGAACAATTCCTTTCTCAATAAATTTTTTTAAAGCAGTTCTTGGTTCCACAGTTAAGGCATAACACGACAAATGCGGAATATCAAGTGAAATAGCGGTGTCCAAATTCTGCTTCCAACGTTCATTGGTCATTCCCGGAATTCCGTAAATAAGGTCGATACTTATATTATCAAAGTGTTTTTTTGCCTCTTCAATGCATAAAAAAGCTTCTTTTTCGTTGTGAGCTCGGTTCATGAGGGTTAAATCTGCTTCAAAAAAGGATTGAACCCCAATGCTTAACCGATTAATCTTACTGTTCGCTAATGTTTCAATTCGGTCTTTTGTTAAATCGTCTGGGTTGGCTTCTAAGGTAATTTCAGCATTTGAAGCTATTATGAAATGTCTTGATATCGTTTCAAAAATCTGCTTTAACTCTTCTGAAGTCAGCAACGACGGGGTTCCGCCTCCAAAATAAATGGTTTCCACGGTTTCAGTTACTTCTTTTTTCCGAAGGATTAATTCTTCACACAACGCATCGACCATTGCTCCTTTTTTCTTTATAGAAGTTGAAAAATGAAAGTCGCAATAATGACAAGCCTGTTTGCAAAAAGGGATATGTAAGTAAATTCCGCTCATTCAGTACTAAAAAGGGTTCTGTTATTGTTTTTGACAAAAATACGCTATATTTTATGGCAGACCTTACGGTAGTTATATAAACCCAATTCATCTTTATGATTAAAAATGCTATTTATCTTTTATTTTTTGCCATTAGCTTTTCAGTTTTAGGACAAACAGCAAAGGATTCTACCTCACTACGGGTGGGTATTGCTGGCTCTGCTCCTTTCTACATTAATAATGAAAAAACTGAAGGCATTGTACCCGATTTATGGCGAGAAATCGCTTTTAATATCGATAGACAATACACGTATAAAAACTACGCCTCGGTGGAAGAAGGTATGCAAGCAACTACAGATGGTGAAATTGATGTACTTATTGGACCTATAACTATTAACTCGTTACGAGCAGAAACAGTTAGTTTTTCACATCCCTTTTATGATACCGAATTGGGTATTTTAGCTCCCGTATTAGAACTCACGTTTTGGGATCATTTAAAGCCTTTTTTCTCAACTACGTTTTTATATGCCGTGGGATTTTTACTCATAGTCCTTACTATTGTAGGCACACTGTTTTGGTTATTAGAAGGCAGGAAGTTTCCTGAAGAATACAATAAGCACCCTATAAAAGGAATTGGTAGCGGAATCTGGCTAGCCATTGTAACCATGACAACCGTTGGTTATGGTGATTATGCACCTAAAACAATACCGGGACGCTTTTTAATGGGTGCTTGGATGGTTATTTCTTTAATTATGGCAACCTCCTTTGTAGCTGGGATTGCCACCACTTTGACCGTAAGTAGCCAACAAGAAAAAACCATAAAATCATTGGGACAATTAGAAGGAAAAAGAATTGCTACGCCAAGTTATGATAAAGTGCTTAATCAAGTACGAAACGTAGGCGGAACACCCGTTCCAGTAAAAAATGTAAATGAAGCGTATGATTTGCTTTTAAACGAAGAAGTAGATGCCGTTTTATATGATGTAGTTCCGTTGGAATATGTTTTCAGTAATAAAGAAAAAGAAAATTTTGAACTGACTAAAAAAAACATTCAACCACAACATTATGGTTTTATTTTTCCGTTAGACAGCCCTTTACGAAGGAAAGTGGATTTGCAGATTATCCAATTGCGGGAAGACAACGAAATTGAAGATATTGTTACGCAATGGATTAATACGAAATAATAAACTACATTATTTTTCAAAAGCGGTACCCATTACTATCAAATCTGCTCCGGCTTTATAAGCTGCTTGTTTTTGAGCTTCGGTTTTAATACCGCCGCCAACAATAAGGGGAATGTTAATGGCTTTTTTTACTTCGGAAATAATTTCTGGCCTCACCTGATTAATCGCTCCGCTTCCGGCTTCTAAATAAATTAATTTTGCGCCCATAAATTCGCCGGCCATTGCCGTATGTACAATTGTTGAAACGGCATCTTGTGAAAGTGGTTTTGTATTGCTAACTCGTGCTACGGCAGATTCGGTCCCGCCATCCACCAAAATATAACCGGTAGGAATTACTTCCAATTTTGATTCCTTTAGCTTCTCAACAGCTTTTAATTGTTGGCCTACCAAATATTCTGGATTGCGACCTGAAAGTAGGGAAAGAAATAAAATAGCATCTGCAAACTTGGTGATTTGTGTATGATCGCCTGGAAACAAGATTACAGGCAACTGAGAATGATTTTTTAGTGCTTTTACTGTAGCTTCAGTATGACCATTGGCATCTGTACTGCCACCTACAAATAAATGTGTAGTTTCGGTTGGCAGTTGTTGAAGAAAAGAAGCGGTGTCAGACGTTGAAAATTTATCAGGGTCTATTAAAATTGCTAAGCTTTTTTTTCCTTCGGAAATATCACTCAATATATTTTGATAATGAAACTGGTTCATTATCTAATTTTTTCAGAAATTAATGCATAAGCGCAAGTAAACCCTTCAAATTCTAAAAACCATACTTTATAGGTTTCTTCTTTGTCTTCAAAAGAAACTTCGGCAGTAGATTGCAGATCGTCCAACCTGAAATCCTCAACATAAATATGTTCTAAAAAACTGACGCCTTTTCGGGCAAAACTTTTATACAACGATTCCTTTGCGCCCCAAACCATGGTGAGTTTCCGCATCACGGCATCATCGTTAGCGAGGGTTCTATATTCTTCAATCGGGGTAAATTTATGAGCGATTTTTAATATTTTTTGACGTTGTTTTTCAATATCAATCCCCACTTCTTGGTCACTGATTATAATCGCCGAAAAAATAAAAGAATGCGTAATCGAAATATGTTTATCATCGGTTAAATGTGGCTTGCCTTTATCATCATAATACAAGTCGTGATCCGTATAACCGGCAGCTGCCAATAAATGACGAACGCTCATAAATCCGCGCCGGTGTAGGTCGCTTTTCATACCATCTACACGTTCTTGGCAATGATTGGTTAGTGAAATTCCGTCCGAAAGAAATTCGTACGATTCTTCTATCTTCCAAATCAAGACCTTAGTCGTTTTATTTACTGTTATAGTTTTGTAAAGTGGCATAAACGTTTACTAGATATTATGTATTTTTGCAACCTGAAAACTGAGCAAAATCAGTTAGCAGATAAAAAAATTGTTAATTCAAAGATAAGAATATGTCAACGAAAACAGTGCCTTACACGGCGTATAAAGTAAAAGATATTTCCCTAGCAGACTGGGGACGTAAAGAAATTCAGCTAGCTGAAGCAGAAATGCCAGGCTTAATGTCGCTACGTGAAGAATATAAAAACGAGCAGCCGTTAAAAGGTGCCCGTATCGCCGGATGTTTGCACATGACCATACAAACTGCGGTTTTAATTGAAACCCTTATTGAATTGGGTGCAGAAGTAACTTGGAGCTCTTGTAACATTTTCTCTACACAAGATCAAGCTGCAGCTGCAATGGCAGACGCTGGAGTACCAGTGTATGCTTGGAAAGGAATGACCGAAGAAGAATTTAACTGGTGTATTGAGCAAACGCTTTTCTTTGGGGAAGATCGTAAGCCATTAAATATGATTCTTGATGATGGTGGAGACCTTACCAATATGGTTTTTGATAAATACCCAGAATTAGCTTCTGGTATTAAAGGTCTTTCTGAAGAAACTACGACTGGCGTGCACCGTTTATACGAACGTATGAAGAACGGAACATTGGTTATGCCAGCAATAAACGTAAACGATAGCGTTACTAAAAGTAAATTTGACAACAAATATGGATGTCGCGAAAGTGCTGTAGATGCTATTCGTCGTGCTACCGATGTAATGATGGCCGGAAAACGTGTTGTGGTATGTGGCTATGGTGATGTAGGTAAAGGTACTGCTGCTTCTTTTAAAGGTGCTGGAGCAATTGTTACGGTTACTGAAATTGACCCAATTTGTGCATTACAAGCTGCAATGGACGGTTTTGAAGTGAAAAAACTGGAAACTGTTGTTGGTAAAGCTGATATTGTAATTACCACAACTGGAAATAAAGATATTGTTCGCGGCGAGCATTTTGAAGCGATGAAAGACAAAACCATCGTTTGTAATATTGGCCACTTTGATAATGAAATCGCTGTTTCTTGGCTAAAAGAAAACCACGGAAATACACACGTTGAGATTAAGCCACAAGTAGATAAATATACTATTGACGGTAAAGATATTATTTTATTAGCTGAAGGTCGTCTGGTAAACCTAGGTTGTGCAACCGGACATCCAAGTTTTGTAATGAGTAACTCATTTACAAATCAAACTTTAGCGCAAATTGAATTGTGGAAAAACACAGATCAATACGAAAACAAAGTGTATATGCTACCAAAGCATTTAGATGAAAAAGTAGCTAAATTACACTTAGAGAAAATTGGTGTAGAATTAACTGACCTAAGTGAAGAGCAAGCCAAATACATCGGCGTGGAAGTAGAAGGGCCATTTAAGCCAGAGTACTACCGTTACTAAAGATTAATATTACCGCGCTAAAGCACAAGCGCTAATAAGTTTTAGAAAACCCTCACAGAAATTGTGGGGGTTTTTATTTAGAGCTTTTACTCTTTAGGTAAATTTCTATATACTCAGCTGTTGTTAGATATTCAGTTCGCATGGCATCAGCATAAGCTACAATATTTCGATGACTTTTATAGTTAGGGTTCAAGGCATCTTTTAATTTTTCATCAGTTACTGTGAGTGCTATATACCAATTTCCAGTTCGCGTCACGTGAGCATCTTCCAACATCGGGCCATACCCTTCTTGATCTAGCTTAGCATCTACCATCATTGGTATTAAATTCACTGTTTGGGTGTTACGCTCTACTTCATAAAAAGTAAGATAATAGGTGTTATTTTCAATTTCGATTGGGATGTTTCCTAAGTCATCATCATATACAACTTGAAATTTTGCATTCATGTAATTGAAAAACTCGTTTGCATCTTTAGGGTCTTCAAAAACATACACGTAATTATAAGGTAAGTGTTTTTTAAATTTTTTAGGAGCATAGATCTTACCGCCATCAATTTTGGGAGCAATACTTAATGGAATGCACGATATAAAAAGGAAAGAAAAAAATGCTATGTAAAGATGCTTCATCTGTATAATGATTAGTTAGTTTAAAAGTGAATATCAAAAATTATTCCGAAACCTTAGTGCAATCTCTTATTGAAATATTTAAAATGAAATATCGTTATCAACATATGCGTAATTCATTACTAAAACTATTATTTTTAATAGCTATATTAACATTTTTTCCTAAGGTTAGCTATGCTCAAATAGGCGATGTAATTAATACACGTGTTTCTTCTGAAAGAGTAAAGGTTTCAAAAAAAGAAATGCCAATTAATACTAAAAGCCTAGCAAAGCAGATTACTAAATATAGCCAGACAGACTTCGAAAAAGCAAAAGCTATTTTTATATGGATAGCAAGTAATATTGAATATGATAACGAATTGCGCACCGATGCTAACCTTCAAAAGTCCATTTACACTTCAGAAGAAAACGTACTTAAAAACGTATTCAAACGTAAAAAAGCCCTTTGTGGTGGGTATGCATTTTTATATAAAGAGCTTTGTAAGCAAGTAGGGATTGAGAGCCAAGTAATTCATGGCTACAGCAAAAAGTATTACAGTACTAGCTACAGAAAGCAAGTTGACCATACTTGGAATGCAGTAAAGGTTAATGGAAAGTGGCGTTTATTAGATCTTACCTTGGCAAGAAGCCAACGAAAAGCCCAAAACCCAAACATGTATTGGTTTGATACAGATCCCAGCTTTTTTATAAAAACACACTATCCAGAAGATTTAAAATGGGCTCTTGTGAAAAATCCAATCTCTAAATATGAATTTGAACAACTTCCTGCCAGATAATAGAATAACACTTATACAGAATGCAAAAACCCTTAGTGAATGTTTTAACTAAGGGTTTTTAAAATTTGTAATAACGTTTACTTACGCTTCTGCACTTGGTACAATAGAAACGTATGATTTGTTATTTTTCTTTTTGGTAAATTTCACAACACCATCTACTTGTGCGTGCAATGTATAATCCTTACCGGCATATACATTATCTGCTGGGTGATGCTCCATACCACGTTGTCTTACGATGATATTTCCTGCGATAGCGGCTTGACCACCATAAATCTTCACACCTAAGCGTTTCGATTCTGACTCTCTACCGTTCTTAGAACTACCTACTCCTTTTTTATGTGCCATAATTCAGGGGTTTTTAAATGTTATTATTTTCTTCCACCGTCAAGTTCGTCTTGTAACTTTTCTAGTTCGTCCCACTTACCATCTGCAGCTAATTGAGCTTGTTGTGGCCAAGTGTCTGTAACTAAATGAGCTAATCTTGAACTTGCTTCAGTTAGAATTTCAGTTAATTTTTCAGGTTTTGCCTTTGCTACTTTTGCAAAAGTATCAATTCCTGCGTTAACCATCGCTTCCATAGCTTTTGGCCCAACTCCTTCAATCTTCTTAAGGTCATCTGCCTTAGTTGATTTTTTTGGAGCTGCCTTTTTTGGTTCAGTTTTTTTGGTTTCTGCTTTAGGAGCAGCCGCTTTGGTTGATTTCTTTGGAGCTGCTTTTTTAGTCTCTTCTTTTTTAGCAGAAGATTTCTTTTTAGCTCCAGAAGAAGCAATGCTTTCAATTACGATTTCTGAAAGGGCTTGTCTATGACCGTTTTTAACACGGTAACCTTTTCTACGTTTCTTTTTAAAAACTATTACTTTGTCACCTTTAAGGTGTCTTAAGACTTTTGCTCCAACAAGAGCTCCGTCTATAGCCGGGGCGCCAACAGTTACATTGTCACCATCGCCAATAAGAAGTACGTTGTCAAAATCGACTTTTTTTCCTTCTTCTGTGGCTAAACGGTTAACAAAGACTTTTTGGTCTTTCGCAACTTTAAATTGCTGCCCTGCTATCTCTACAATTGCATACATAGCGTATCGTTTAAAAATTAATTTGTTATGAGGCTTTTCATTATAAAAAGCCCGCCTAGTTTTAAGGCGGGTGCAAATATAATTCTAATAATTTAAATCTACAAAGTGTTTTTTGAGTAATTTACATGGTATTTCGTTTACCCTCAGGGGTATTCCAAGAGTCTTTTAGTAATTGCATAAACGCCAAGGTTAGCACTAGCGATGTCGAAATTCCCATCATAGCAATTGAAATAATTAAAATAAGCGTTCCTTTATTAAAATTCATATTCCATGAATCTAATATATTGTGGGCGAATTCAGTATCCAGTTCAAATATGTATAAAGACATAAAAATGGTGAAAAGCACTGTTGCTATCCCTCCGCAGAGGAAACCAACTTCAAACCCTTTTTCATACTGAAAATTAGCACCTTCAGCCTTGTATTTTTTGATGGCCAGTAAAATACCTGCTCCATAAATCACCCCATTGGCAGCACTTAATACAGGATATTGATGTAATCCTAATAACTTCAGTAATAAAAAATAAGCTATCAATACCACAGCGATTATCACACCGTATCGTGAATATATTTTAAACATAATGGATGGTTTTTGTTTTAAAGCTACTGAAAGTTACAAAATATTCTTCTAAAGAGTTTGTTAACTTTTCTTTGAAAGTAGCACACCAACCAAAATAACTGCAGCTGCAAACAACTGGAATAAACTAAATTGCTCGCCATCCAACACTCCCCAACATAAAGCAACAATAGGAATGGTATAGGTTACTGAAGATGCAAAAACTGGGGTGCTCATTTGCACCAAACCGTTAAACAACACCTTTGCCAAGCCAGTACCGATAACTGCCAAGATCAATAAATAACCCAAGGAAGGGTATAATTCTTCAGACTGAAATGTAGCCTCAGTAAAAAAGTCTGAACTAATTAAAACAAGGATAGCCGGGATAATGATTACTGAAAATTGTCCCGCTGTAATAGCTAGTGCAGAAACATTTTGAAGATGCCGCTTTATAATATTTGCATTACACGCATAACAAACTGAAGCACACAACACCAACCCCGCATACCAATAATTCTGATTGGGGTTCATCTCACTCCCACTCCAGATAAGCAGAAAACTACCTAAAAGCCCTACAACAACCCCTATTAGCTGGTTTCGGGTAAAGCCAATACTAAAAGCAACAGCACCTAAGAGAAGGGTCATTATAGGTGTGGTGGAATTTAAAACGGAAGCAATGGCGCTGTCAATTTCCGTTTCGGCAAAAGCAAATAGAAAAGCAGGTATAAACGTGCCAAGAAAGGACGAAATGGCAATCCATTTCCACTCCCTTTTTTGTATGGTTTTTAATTTTCTGAAACCAATAATAAGCAAGAAAACAGCTGCAAATAAAGTACGAAGCGACCCTAACTGAAGTGGCGCAAGTCCAATCAGCGCTTTTTTAATAAGAATAAACGAACTGCCCCATACTACAGAAAGTATAGCAAGATAAATCCATTTTTTATCAATACCCTTCATGCTTCAAAAATTGAAGCGGCAAAGGTCGGGAAATAGGATGGATTTTTAACCCTTCAGGAGGTCAAAAAAACAGATGAAGTTATTCCCATTTTATCGTTTCCATCAAAACACGAATGTCTTCTCGAAGGTACATGATAGCTGGGTAAATGGAATCGAAATTGGGTTTAGCCTTAAAATACAAAGACCCTGTTATAAAATGGTTTACACTGTCTGTGACATAAAATTGAGAAGGCGTAGCGGCATTTCCATCAATCATATAAAACATTCCGTATACATCATTAGTAGGGTCTACTCTAGGTTGTTCAAGTATATTATTGGCTTTTATCGTATGGTCGTACGTGAGTTTTTGAGCATCGTATAACAATGAATCGATATTGTGCTTTTTCACAGATTGATAGGTGAGATAAACGGTGCCCTTCATACCTGGATACTCAATATCTAAATTACAGCCATTGGCAGTATTCAAGACAGCATTATCATTTATTTCAAAAGAAAAAGGACAATTAACAGCTACTCTTTCATAGGATTTTTTTGGATACTCTAACCGTAATTTCGCAGCGGGCTTTACAACCACCTCTTCATTGCATGCAAGTATTAAAAAACAAAGGAAAAGAGCTGCTAAAAATCTCATATATTGATAGAAAGTTTAATCTGTTTAATACGTTTATTTTCGAATGCTTCTATGGTAAACGAATAGTTATGGAAAGTTATTATTTCATTTTTTTTCGGAAATCCTTTTGAAATCTCTAACAAGAAGCCAGCTAAAGTTTCGGCCTCCCCTTTTTCAGCTTCAAAAACTTGTGGATCTTCTAACCCAATTACCTTATAAAAGTCTTTTAACGGTGTTTTTCCTTCAAAAACATAATTGTTTTCGTCCAGTTTTGAAAAAATAAGATCCTCATCATCAAACTCGTCGCTAATTTCACCTACAATTTCCTCTATAATATCTTCTAAAGAAATCAATCCACTGGTCCCACCATACTCATCCACTACAATAGCGAGATGCATTTTCATTTCCTTGAATTCGTTCAGTAAATCGTCTAATTTTTTGTTTTCAGGAACAAAGTAAGGCTCTCTTATAAGGGTCTTCCAATCAAGTGTTTTCCTATCCAAATACGGCATCAAATCTTTTACATACAAAATACCGGTAATATTATCAATGCTATCTTTATACACGGGAATTCGGGAGTACCCATTCTCCATGATATGTGGCATAATATCCTTGTATGGCAACTCTTCGTTGAGCGCAAAAATATCCATACGTGGCTTCATAACCTGTTTGGTATCGGTATTTCCGAAGGTAACAATACCTCTTAAAATTTTTTGTTCTTCGTGTGTAGTGTCGGCTTCATTTGTCAACTCTAAAGCCTGCGACAATTGATCTACGCTAATGTTAGCTTTTTGTTTTCCAAAGCGATTATGAATGTAGATAGTAGTACTCCGCATGGGCAAACTAAGTGGTGAAAAGACTTTGTCAAGCACTTGCAATGGATACGCCATAAATAAAGAAAAACTCACTTTGTTACGACTGGCATATATTTTTGGCAAGATTTCACCAAAAAGTAAAATTAAGAAAGTAGCTACTCCAATTTTTAAAAGTAGCAGTAAGCTTAATTGAAAAAAGTAAAGATTGATTGTATAATCTATTCCACTAAACCAGTTGTCGCTCAATGACTCAAACAATAAAACAATGGCTATGTTTATAAGGTTATTAGCTATCAAGATAGTCGCCAATAGTTTCTTGGGGCGATTCAATAACCTTTGGACAATCTCCAGTTTTTTTGAAGCTACATTATTCTCTTCAGCATCAAAATCGGTTGGGGTAAGCGAGAAAAAAGCCACTTCTGCTCCAGATATCAATGCCGAACAAAGCAGTAATACCACAAGAGTGACAATACCAGGAATTTCAGTATAACTTAGTAATGCAGTAATAAATAAACTCGGGGGTTCCGGATCCAAAATTATATGTTAGATTAAACTTGAAAGCTTATACTCCTACTCTCCATTTTTTAAAAAGGAAGATCATCATCCTCTTCGCCAATAGGTTGTTGAGGCTGTTGAGATTGTTGAGGCTGCTGTGAATTACCTTGACGCTGTTGTCCCGAATTACGGTTATTTGAATTGCTCGAATTGCCCTGCGGCATAGACCCATCACCAGATTCGTTTTTAGGGGTTAAAAACGTAAAATCGGTACATTGTATTTCGGTACTATAACGATCGTTTCCGCTATCATCTTGCCACTTACGGGTTTTTATACGTCCTTCAATATAGACCTTGTCACCTTTTTTAAGGTATTTTTCGCAAATTTCAGCACCTTTATTTCGCACGACAATGTTATGCCATTCGGTATTAGAAACGCGCTCACCAGTATTACGGTTTGTATACGTTTCATTGGTTGCAAGAGGGAACCGCCCAATGCTTCCACCGCCTTCAAAATAATGCATTTTCACTTCATCGCCCGTGTGCCCAATTAGCATCACTTTATTTAATGTTCCACTCATAATTATTGTATTAATTTACAAAGGTATATATAGTTTTAAAGATAGCGAATTTTTCAGTTTTTAAAAACCGAAAAGTTTGAAATAAAATTTTCAATCAAGACCGGTACAGCATATTGCTCTATTTCTGAAAAAGGAATGGTTTTTTGTTTTATTTCTGAAACTTCAACAATCCAAAAACGTGTAAAAAGATGTTGGTGTGATAATTTATGTACTACTGAAGTTTCATTATATAATGAAATAGAATTTATTTCTATTTTTTCAGAAAAACTTTGAAAGGGTTCTAATGCTATCAATTCATTTTCTGAAACCTCTTTATCACTTTCTATTAGAGGGAACTCATATAACTGTCGCCATATTCCTTTCGCGGTTCGTTGATTAAGTACAGTTTCACCGTTTTCAGAAAGTAATACCATATAATTAAAGTAGCGTTTTCTTACCTTACTCTTTTTTAGCTTTACCGGTAATGTAGAGACCAAATCTTTTTTATAAGCTTCGCAACGCTCATTAAATATGCAGGTTTCACATTGTGGATTTTGAGGTACGCAATACCTAGCACCAAACTCCATAAGAGCTTGATTATAGGTTCCCGGCTGTTCTCTATCAATCAACTGCTGCGCCAATTTTTTAAACTCTTTTTTTCCGGCAGTACTATTTATAGGTATAGCGATTCCAAAAACTCTAGAGAGCACCCGATATACATTACCATCTACCACCGCTTCAGGATCATTAAAACAAATAGATGCAATGGCACTAGCGGTATAATCCCCTACTCCTTTCAACTCTAAAAGCCCTTTGTAGCTTGTAGGAAAAATTCCGTTTAAATTTTTCGAAACATATTGTGCAGAGACGTGTAAGTTTCTAGCTCGTGAGTAGTACCCTAATCCTTGCCATAACTTTAAAACTTTTTCCTGTGGTGCTGCAGCAAGGTCAAAAACTGTAGGAAAGGCTTCGACAAAGGCCAAATAATACGGTAATCCTTGTGCAACTCGAGTTTGTTGAAGAATTATTTCACTTAACCAAACAAAGTAAGGATCCTTTGTTTTTCTCCAAGGCAACTCCCGTTTATTATCTAAATACCACACTGCTAGTTTGTTACGAAAAAAAGTTGTATTTTTTGGCATCTGGCAAAAATAGGGTTTATCTGTTTATATTTTAAACGATTAAGGTTTGAGTATTTGATTTTAAAATTGTTATATTTGCCCTCTTGAAAAAAATAAACCTAAATAAAAATTTATAATAATGACGAAAGCAGATATTGTAGCGAAAATCTCAGAAAAAGAAGGAATGGAAAAAGCTGACGTACAGGCAGTGATTGAAACTTTTATGAGTGAAGTTAAAAACACCCTTGAAGGTGGTGACAATGTATATCTAAGAGGTTTTGGAAGTTTTATCATTAAGAAAAGAGCTGAAAAAACAGGTAGAAACATCTCTAAAAACACAACAATCAAGATTCCCGCACACAACATTCCCGCTTTTAAACCAGCAAAAGTATTTGTAGAAGGTGTAAAAACCAATGTGGAAGTAAAATAATAATAACACAAAAACAAGCTTAATATGCCAAGTGGTAAAAAAAGAAAAAGACATAAGGTAGCGACACACAAGCGTAAGAAAAGAAGACGCGCTAATCGCCACAAAAAGAAAAAGTAGTTTCTAAACTACTTTTTTCGTTTAAAGACCTTTCATTTTGTTGCTTCAAATTGAAGCAACAAAATGAAATAAAGAAATTTAAAACGTTCTTTGAAAATGAAATTACAAGGTTTGCTTACCTTAAAACCAAGTAATTTCGACGGGTTATTCTGAATATATTAACTTCAGAATACAAAAAACCTGTGATAAAATATTGTTTAATCCATCCCGGAACCCCAATTTGGGGCGGGATAAAAATTAATTACAAGTGAGCTACGAATTATTCATTAGATCCAGTTCACAAGAAGTTGATTTTGCCCTTTTAAAAGATGGAAAACTATTAGAATTACATAAAGAAGAAGAAGACAACAAGTTTTCGGTAGGTGATGTGTTTATCGCCAAAATACGGAAAACAGTTCCTGGTCTTAACGCAGCTTTCGTTAACGTAGGTTACGAAAAAGATGCATTTTTGCATTATCACGACCTGGGACCTAAAGTCACTTCTCTTTTAAAATTCGTAAAACGTGTAAGCACAGGTAAACTTAAAGACTATTCTTTAAAGAATTTCCCTTTTGAAAAAGAGATTGATAAGAACGGAGGCATTAACAGTGCTTTAAAGTCCAATCAATCTATTCTGGTACAAATTGTAAAAGAACCTATATCCACAAAAGGTCCGCGAATAAGCTCAGAGCTTTCCATTGCAGGCCGGTATATAGTATTGGTTCCTTTTTCAGACCGTGTTTCTATTTCTCAAAAAATAGAGAGCAAAGACGAAAAAGAAAGGCTAAAACGCCTTGTAACCAGTATAAAACCCAAAGGATTTGGCGTAATTATACGTACTGTAGCAGAAGGCAAAAAAGTAGCAGAACTGGATGGAGATTTACAAAATCTCATGGATCGCTGGACAGCGATGTGTAAAAAGCTACGGGGAGCGCACCACCCCAGCAAGGTGCTAAGCGAGTTAAACCGAGGAGCTTCTATTATTCGGGATGTATTTAACGACGATTTTTCGGCAATACATATCGATGACGAAACCCTTTACTTGCAAATAAAAGATTATGTGCAACAAATTGCACCTGACAAAGAGAATATTGTCAAATTATACGACTCGAAAGTACCGATGTATGAAAAATTTGGTATTGAGCGTCAAATAAAAACGTCCTTTGGAAAGACTGTTTCCAGCAGCAGAGGAACCTATTTGGTGGTTGAACATACGGAAGCCATGCACGTAATAGACGTGAACAGTGGTAACCGTAGCAACAAATCGAAAAACCAAGAAGACACTGCGCTAGAAGTAAATTTAATAGCAGCAACCGAAGTGGCCAGACAACTACGCCTACGGGATATGGGAGGTATTATTGTGGTAGATTTCATAGATATGGGAAATGCCGGTAATCGCAAAAAGCTCTACAATCATCTTCGTGATGAAATGAAAACAGATAGAGCAAAGCATAAAATATTACCCCCAAGTAAGTTTGGATTGATCCAGATTACCCGCCAACGTGTTCGTCCAGAGATGAACATTAAAACAGCTGAAGAAGCACCAGGCGGTGAAAATGGTGAGATTGAAGCACCTATAGTAGTCGTAAACAAAATTACCGAAGACCTTAAAAAGCTCTTCAACAAAAACTATAAAAAGATAACTTTAAACACACATCCTTTTATAGCAGCCTTCTTAATAAAAGGCTTTCCATCTGTGCGAACCAAATGGTTTATGGAGCACAAAAAATGGGTAAAAATTCAACCAAGAGATGCTTACACGTATCTGGAATATCATTTTTACGATAAAGACGGAGAAATGATTAAATAAATCCAATTAAAAAACCCTTTCAATTTGAGAGGGTTTTTTTTTGCCTTTATTTTAAATCCATCCTTATTTCTTTTTTCTGAAAAACTATCCTTATTTTTCACTTGTGAATACTGTAAAAACATACACTGTTGAAGAGGCAACACGAAAACTTGAAGGCTACTGCGCCTATCAAGAGCGTTGCCATAAAGAAGTTGAACAAAAGCTCAAGGAAATGCGCATGATTCCTGATGCAGTTAATCATATTATCCATCATTTATTACAGCACGATTTTTTAAATGAGACCCGTTTTTCTCAAGCATTTGCCCGAGGAAAATTTAAATCTAAAAAATGGGGCAAACAGCGTATTATCCGTGAATTGAAGTTTCGGAATATTTCAGCATACAACATAAAGAAGGCATTACAAGAAATTTCAGAAGCAGAATACTACAAAACCTTCCACGAACTTGCAGAAAAACGAGTGAAACAATTAGACGGCGAAAGCAATCTTCAGAAAAAAAGAAAAAAACTAGCCGGTTACTTATTCTACAGAGGCTGGGAAAGCAATCTAGTATATGAAAAAGTACGAGAACTGACGTAATAAAAAAAGGAGCGCAAAATCTGCACTCCTTTTTTTCTACAATTAACACAAAAAATTAAGATCCACACATCAAACAGTCGTCATCTTCTTCTGCTGTACGCGATTTGGCAAGCATTTCACGCAATTCTTTTGGTGATAGTGGTTTATTGGTAACGGCAGAGGTTGCATCTACTTCTGTTTCGGCAACTTCGGCAGTTTCTTTTACTGGTTCTTTCTTTACTTCTTTCTTCAGCGTAAATTTAATGGCATCTACAGCACTCTTTGTACGTAAGTAGTACATTCCTGTTTTAAGTCCGTTTTTCCAAGCATAGAAGTGCATCGAAGTCAGTTTTGCATAGTTAGCATTTTCCATAAATAGGTTTAGCGACTGCGACTGATCGATAAAATACCCTCTGTGGCGCGACATATCGATAATATCTTTCATACTCAATTCCCAAACGGTTTTATATAGTTCTTTTAAGTCTTGAGGAATAATGTCCACTCCTTGAATAGAACCATTAGCACGCATAATTTCTTCTTTTACATCATCGTTCCACAGCCCTAATTCAACTAAATCTTCCAGTAAATGTTTGTTTACCACAATAAACTCACCCGAAAGCACACGACGTGTATAAATATTTGAAGTGTATGGCTCAAATGCTTCGTTGTTTCCAAGAATTTGAGAGGTGGAAGCTGTAGGCATAGGTGCAACCAATAGCGAGTTACGAACGCCGTTCTTTTTAACTTGTTTACGTAGTTTTCCCCAATCCCAACGGCCGCTTAACTCTTCATCTTTTATACCCCAAAGGTTATGTTGAAATTTCCCTTCGGAAATAGGTGAACCTTTATAACTTTGGTAAGGCCCATCAGCTTTCGCCTCTTCCATAGAGGCTGTTAAAGCAGCAAAATAAAGTGTTTCAAAAATTTCTTGGTTCAATTTTTTAGCTTCATCGCTGGTAAATGGCATACGTAACATAATAAACGCATCTGCCAATCCCTGAATACCCAATCCAACCGGACGGTGACGGAAATTAGAATTTTCAGCTTCTTTTACCGGATAATAGTTTCTGTCAATTACTCGGTTTAAGTTTTTGGTCACTCTTTTGGTCACACGGAATAATTCTTTGTGATCGAATTCACCTTTTTTCACAAACATAGGCAACGCAATGGATGCTAAATTGCAAACAGCAACCTCGTCCGGTGAGGTGTACTCCATAATTTCGGTACAAAGATTTGAACTACGGATCGTCCCCAGGTTTTGCTGATTGCTTTTTCGGTTGGCTGCATCTTTATACAGCATATAAGGTGTTCCCGTTTCAATTTGAGATTCCATTATTTTTTCCCAAAGCTCGCGGGCTTTAATGGTTTTCCTTCCTTTGTTTGCAGCTTCGTATTTTGCATATAACGCTTCAAACTCTTCGCCGTGACAGTCAAATAACCCAGGGCATTCATTTGGACACATTAAGGTCCACTCGCCATCTTCCTGAACACGTTTCATGAACAAATCTGGAATCCACATGGCGTAAAACAAATCGCGAGCGCGCATTTCTTCTTTACCGTGGTTTTTCTTCAAATCAAGAAAATCGAAAATATCTGCATGCCAAGGTTCTACATAAATAGCAAAAGAACCTTTCCGCTTTCCGCCACCTTGATCTACATACCGAGCCGTATCGTTATACACCCGTAGCATCGGTACAATACCGTTTGATGTTCCGTTGGTTCCTGCAATGTATGAACCAGTCGCTCTCACATTATGGATAGACAAACCAATACCCCCAGCAGATTGTGAAATTTTTGCCGTTTGCTTTAACGTATCGTAAATTCCGTCAATACTATCGTCTTGCATAGTCAACAAGAAACAGGAAGACATTTGTGGTTTTGGCGTACCACTGTTAAATAAGGTTGGTGTTGCGTGCGTAAAGAACTTTTTAGACATAAGCTCATACGTTTCTTTTGCTGAAGCTAAATCGTCTAAATGAATCCCAATAGAAACACGCATTAACATGTGTTGTGGCCGCTCAACAATCTGACCATTCAATTTTAGCAAGTAGGAACGTTCTAACGTTTTAAAACCGAAATAGTCATATCCAAAGTCGCGGTTGTAGATAATGGTAGAGTCTAACTCTTCGGCATTATCCATAATCACTTTATACACCTCATCACTAAGTAATGGCGCCGCTTTACCGGTACGCGGATTCACATATTCGTACAAATCGGTCATTACTTCAGAAAAAGTCTTCTTTGTATTTTTATGTAAGTTAGAGACAGAAATTCGCGCAGCCAGTCTTGCATAATCCGGGTGCGAAGTAGTCATTGTTGCTGCAATTTCAGCAGCTAAATTGTCCAATTCACTAGTAGTTACACCATCGTACAAGCCTTCAATTACACGCATGGCTACTTTTACTGGGTCTACCAATTCATTTAAACCGTAGCATAATTTTCGTACGCGTGCGGTAATCTTATCGAACATGATGGGTTCTCTGCGGCCGTCTCTTTTAATTACATTCATACTTCTTTATTTATTGAGGTTAGCGATATAGTTGACTACTTTCTTTGTGCGCAGCAATTACCCTGCACATTATCAGTTGATTATAAAAAAAGCCCGCCCCTTGGGGAGAAAGCGGAAACTTTTATTTGTTAAAAATCTGCGTCGAAGCTGATTTTGTTAGATTCTTTGTCTTTATTGGTAACGCCTGCTTTTTGATATTCAGAAACACGTTTTTCGAAGAAATTTGTCTTTCCTTGTAGGGATATCATATCCATAAAGTCGAATGGATTGGTGGCGTTATATTCTTTTTCGCAATCAAGTTCAACCAATAGGCGGTCTGTTACGAATTCAAGATATTGTGTCATTAGTTTTGAATTCATCCCAATTAAACTTGCTGGAAGTGATTCGGTAATAAATTCACGCTCTATATTTAACGCATCAACAAGTATTTCGCGAATGCGTTCTTTTGGCACTTTATTTACTAAATGATGATTGTGAAGGTGAACGGCAAAATCGCAATGCACACCTTCGTCACGGGAAATCAACTCGTTAGAAAAGGTTAAACCTGGCATTAAACCACGTTTTTTTAACCAGAAGATTGAACAGAATGCCCCTGAAAAGAAAATCCCTTCAACAGCGGCAAAAGCGATAAGACGCTCTGCAAATGAATCTGACTCGATCCACTTTAAGGCCCAATCTGCCTTCTTCTTAATAGCTGGGAAGTTTTCTATCGCATTGAAAAGCTTGTCTTTTTCCTCTTCATTTTTAACGTAGGTATCAATAAGCAATGAATAGGTTTCACTATGAATGTTTTCCATCATAATTTGGAAACCGTAGAAAAATTTTGCCTCGGAATACTGAACTTCATTAACAAAGTTTTCAGCTAAATTTTCATTTACAATCCCATCTGAAGCAGCAAAAAACGCAAGAATATGTTTAATGAAATATTTCTCATCCTTATTTAGTTTGTCATTCCAATCACTAAGATCTTGGTGCAAATCTATTTCTTCTGCGGTCCAAAAACTTGCTTCACTTTTTTTGTACCAATCCCAAATGTCGTGGTGTTGAATAGGAAATATTACAAATCGATCTTTGTTTTCTTGTAAAATGGGTTCTACTGCGCTCATTGTCCTTCGTTTTTATATTTGTTAAAATTTGATGCCACTTGGGACTAACAAATATGGAAAAAATTAAAAGGAATTATGGCAAAATGCCATTTGGGTTTTTAACAAAGTTTTCAACACAACGTATTTACTGGGCTTAAGAAGCTGTTTGTTAGTTTATTGATTTTCAGCATTATAAGCCGACATCGTTTACAAAAAACAAGCCTTCAAAATATGTTAAAAGCTGTTAAAACAGGGCTCTGACCGTGTTTTAATTTGATAAGCAATGATTATTCAAAAATTAGTTTGGAAACGTTTTTTTAAACTGCATTTTTGGAGTCTGATTTTCATTTATTGGAGTCATTTTACCTGTAAGAGAATCAAATTCTATATTAATGAACTCAAAATAATGTGGGATTTCATTTTTTTGAATAGTCAATACATTATCCTTACCCCTAATTATAAATTGGTTTAAAAATATAGGATTTTCATAGTAACTTTTCTTCATCCATAGTTGTAAATCAAAATGATCGACTTTAGGTTGTGAGGGTGCTTTAAAATAAATTCCATTCGTTTTAGAATCTATTAGAGCCATAGATGGATTTGAATGTGGAATGATTTTTTCTTCAGAATCGAAAAAAAGAACACGTGCTTGTATGGGACCCGAAAAAGCACCTATAACAGATACTGAAGGTGGTATTGGCACTGTATCGTTTAACTTAAGCAGTTTTTCAGCTGAGGGGGCCGGAGCTGTTATTTTAAACTCCTGCTTGCACGAGATAAAAACTAAGCTTATTGCTATGTAAAAAAACCACTTTTCCATACCTATCGCATTATTTTTCCGTAGTTAAAATCATATTCAATTTTTGATTGAATTTTTGCATCTTCTGCGTCTATTGATATTCCAAAAGGCTCAATTTGAACTTTCGAAGTGTAGAGCGGTAATTGCACACAAAAGAAAGATGGGTACTGGTTATAGAATTTCTCTTTCCTATTGTAAATCTGCTTACTTTTTAGAGATAGGGTTTCTTCCTTTTTACCGAAAAACTCTTTTCCCGATACTGTGATTGAGAAATCTTTTAATTCTTTATTTTTAAAAATAGTATCTGTTGTTGCCTTAAATAAAAGCACCCGTAATGTTTTATTGTAATATACATCGAAACCATCTTCTTGGCTTATTGGACCTAACTTTCCGTTTTCTACCAAAAAAGCTGTTGTATATTCCCTAGGCAATAATAAATCGTTAGAAACCTTAATTGGCATATTACTATTAAAACGCTTATCGTAGTACATAGGGTGTGCATTGCCACGATGGGCTCCATCTATTTTCCCCCTATATCCCGGTGACAAAGCCGGGATTACTTTAGCTTGATTGTGATAGTAGGTTTCCATAAGATACTGGCGACGGGCCAACTCATCAAAATAAGGTTTTTTAATATCCCCACTAAACACTTGTCTTTGCTGAAAATACAAACGGCTCTTCTTATCTTCAAAAAACGAATACCCTATATACACTAAAACAAGTAAGGCAGCAATTGATTTTAATACATAAGAAAAGAAGCTCGCTGACGAATTTTTAGGAAATATATAAGCCACACCAAAAGCAATAAAAACCAAGGATGTTAAAAACAAAAAGCTAAAAAGGTTATATGCTTTTGGCATCCCTACAATTCCATTAGAACCTACATATCCTAACAAAATAGGGCATATTGGAATAAGCAGAATAAAAATAAACAACCAAACAAGCTGAAGTTTATTAATAGTGTATTGGCTTCGGAGTTCATATCTTCCAATAAAAAACATCAAAAAGAAAACAAAAAAGCCCAAAGCCATCCAGTTGGCATTGAGTTCAATTTGACTGCCCAAAGTGTTGAAGAATTCTGTAAAATCAATACTGGTATCCCTGCCTAATTTTTCATTTCGAATTGCAGTAACTTCCCTTCTTTTTCTAAGGCCTGGAGAAAGCAATGTAACCGCTGCACCAACTATGTTCAAGCCAAAATAAAATAACATTCCTTTATTTATTTGCTTTTTACCAAGCCAGTGATAAACTAATAAAAACCCTAAAATAGCAATGTTTATAAAGAATAAGTGCTCAACTAGTCCTGTTAAGAAAATTGTCAGTAAAATAGCTAGCCAGGTTCTGTAATCTTTAAAATTAAGTTTAAACCCGTTTCTTAAAATATATCCGTAGAAAAAGAACAATAATGATATACCGAGTGTGTACGATAATGCTGTGTTTAATAAATAAGCTACTTGATAAAAGTTAAAGCTGTTCAGTAAAAAAGCAAAATAAAATACAGACGCTATAACAAAAGACCAACGCTTAAAAAGTGCTTTAAAAAAATACCATATAGAAACAAAAAAAGTAACATTTAAAAGAACAGTAACAGGTAACCGGTAAATATAAAAACGATGATCGTTTGTAAAACCTTGTGACCACCTACCGTTTAACTTATCAAAATTTAATTTTGCATTTTCGTACCACGTTTGATTAAATGAATAATGATGCGCGTCTATAGTTGAAGCATACAAGTAAGACGCAACATAACCTATTATGCATAAAAGAAATAAAACTGCTATTGCATAAAAGAAAGTAAGAGTGTTTCTAGTAAAGCGCATATTAATAATGTCTCCAGATTTTAATCAACTCAAAAGGGGCTTTTAAAAAATCGGTGGGTTTTAATTTACTACCTTCAATTTCTTGCCATTGGCGTATGGGAACTTCTAAAAGCACTTCTTCCATCTTATCAACACCTAATATACTTTCCAGTCGTGCTATTAATTCTACATCAAAAAGCCATTTGGTAATAAGTGGCTCCCTAAAAATATTAAACACCACGCTTTTGTGTATAAGCTTTGCTCCACATTGCGTATCGTACACCGGTATTTTTAACATCTTACTTACAAATGTTGCAAACACCCTACCCACGTAGTGACGCCATACTTTCCGTTTTATGTTTGTACCCATCAATTTAACCCGTGCCCCCATAATAAACAACGGTGATGTGTCTCTTTTTTCAATTTCTGAAATAAGTCTTGGTATTTCAGTTAATGGCGTTGCCAAATCTGCATCCAAATAGCCTATATAGTCAAACGTATTGTTCTCTTCCAAGTGAAGAACACCTTGACGAATTGCACCAGATTTTCCTTCGTTTTTTTCTAAATTTAAAAAGGTAAATTGTGATACATCAATACATAATTCTTGTAAAATGGCAGCTGTTTTATCTGTACTCCCATCATTTACAAATAGAATGTGTATTTCCTTTTGCGTTTTCGAAAACTTAAGGAATTCCTTAACGCGGAGCCTCTTTTCTTCGTTGTAACAAGGAATGATAAATAAATTTCGTGGCAAACTTTAGCTTTTATTTCAGATTTAATTGGACAAATATCAAACTAAATGACTGAACTAGCAAGGTAATATTGTCCTTTTCAGAAATAGCAGGATTAAAAAAGCTTTAGATATGGAATGGTTGTTTAAAGGTGTAGCGAACCCTCAAGGATGGGTTTTCTACTAATAAACCTTCCGATCTTGGTCTGTATAACCAAAACCGGAAGGTTCTTTAATTAGTTTTACACTACTTACAAGTATATATGGGGTAACATTTGTTAACCTCATGGATTTTTTATGCTTTACTAAATAAGCATCTACCCTAAATCATCTAAATCCAATTCTTCGATAGCATCCCAAGTTTCATCAATGTCCATATTGGTACCATTGGCTTTTATGTAAAAACGACCGTTCTCCATTAATTGAATATTACTGCTATTGTTATTCTTTTTATATTCTTCAATAGCCTTGTTACCGTCTCTTTTAACGGTCCTACGGGTTTTGTATTCGTTTTCTTCTTCAAAATCTTGTGAAAACATCATGCGCATTCCGGCAGTGGCGGAAGCACCCATTTGCCCAGCGCCATCAATTACTTGAAAATTAAATTTTTTACTTTTATCTTCATTAGTATACGTTGCTTCAATTGAGGCAATTTTCATATACGAAGTTTGACCTGCTTTATAGCCAGTGCGCTTCATACCGTTAATTTCATCAGGCAACCATTCTTTCAATTCTTCATTGGTAAGGGGTTCCATTTTTTGGAGTTCTTTTAAATCGTCCCCCATTTTGTTTATTTCCTTTACCGCATTAGTGCTGTTTGAAACGGTTTCTCGGGTCTCTTTAATCTTTTTTGAAACAGGATTATCTTTACAGCTAAAGCAGATTGCTATTGCACATATCCCTAAAAATACTTTTTTCATAATTTTGAAAATTTATGTTAGTTAACTGAAGTACTAATATACTAAAAATCAAAGGTTCTAAGTTTAAAAACTGAAAGTTGTCAATCCTGTCCTTTTGTTTTTAGTGTATAAGTACGTTTCAAATGTAAATAGGTTGCTTTAAAAGGTATGTCACGTATGTAACAATACCTATCAGTCATGTAACATTCACGGTTATTTGAAAATATAGAAAAGAAGCCCCAACAAAGCAATTAAGGCCATTTTTAATAGTTTTCCGCCACTTTTTCAAGCTCGGCATACCAATCTTCGCCATACTTTCTAATAAGGGCATCTTTTACAAATTTGTAGATAGGTACTTGTAATTCTTTGCCTAACGTGCACGCATCATCACAAATAGGCCATCTGTGATAATTAATTGCAGAAAACTCACTGTAATCCTGAATTCGGACTGGATATAAATGGCAAGATATTGGTTTTCGGAAATCAACCTCACCTGCATTATAGGCGTCTTCAATACCACAACTTGCGGTACCATTTTCGGTAAAGGTCACGTAAGCACATTCTTTTCCGTTTACCAATGGTGTTTCCAGTTCCCCTTGGGCAGTTTTAATATACGTTCCTTGTTCTTCAATAGATTGAACACCTTCGGTACGTAAAAAGGGTTTTACTTTAGGGTAGATTTCTTTTAATATTTCGGTTTCATCTTCGGTAACGGGTGCGCCCGCTTCTCCTTCAATGCAACAAGCCCCTTTGCAGGCACTAAGGTTGCACACAAATTCTTTCTCAATAATATCTTCTGAAATGATCGCTTTTCCTAATTGAAACATAACGCAAAGGTACTTGGTTTTCTAAGTTTTATCAGAAAAAATTTACTAAAATTTAACACCAATATATGATTTAAAACCCTGTAATATTGATTACTTTTGCCGGCTTAAATTTTTAGGATATGGAATTTAATTTTAAACAAATTGCAACCGCCACGATGGTATTGTTTGCCGTTATTGATATTATAGGAAGTATTCCTGTAATTATCTCATTACGGGAAAAATCGAAAGAAATAAAAAGTGGACGTGCGTCCATCATTTCAGCAGTGGTATTGATAGTCTTTCTATTTATAGGAGAACGTATTTTAAACTTAATTGGAATTAATGTAAACGAATTTGCCGTTGCTGGTGCTTTGGTGCTTTTCTTTATCGCCTTAGAGATGGTTTTGGGTATCACTTTGTTTAAACAACAGGATCACGATCTAGGCATGGCGACCGTATTTCCTATTGCATTTCCCATTGTTGCAGGTCCTGGAAGTTTAACCACACTGTTATCATTACGTGCAGAATTTGAATTGGAAAACATAATTGTCGCAATATTTGTAAACATAATCGTTGTCTTTATCGTTTTAAGGACCTCCGGTTCTCTTCAGAAATTTTTGGGAAAAAACGGTATTGGTATTATTGAAAAGATTTTTGGAGTAATATTACTTGCTATTTCAGTAAAACTGTTTACATCGAATATTCAGGAATTATTTAATTAATTTTGCTGTATGAAAATCTTTATCTACATACTAATGGCTCTTGCAGCTGGCTTGATAATTTTTAACGCAACCAAGTTAGATTTTAATAATCTTTTTGAAGGGGACAGTAAAATAGCTGTTATTAGTGTTTTAGCCGGAGCCTGTGCGCTATTACTATTGGCGATACTACAAGTTTCGCACACTATCAATAAAAAGAAAAAAGGGAAATAATTATACGGGAATTTGACTACTGTTCAACAACAGCAGCTTTGTCTTTTTCTTCAATTTCCATCACTTTTTTAAGCATTGGATCACCTTGGTTAAGTACAAACTCATAGGCGTTAGGCCCAAAAAGTTGTTGAGCTATGTTGGCCTTAAGCGCTTTTTCTAACCGGGCCTCATAACCTGTTAAGTTTATTTTTGCTTCATTAAAACGAGCATATTCAATAAAATCTTTTGAGAGTGATTCATCAACTGTATAATTTTCAGAAAAATCTTTGAAGGTAACGCCTTTAAATTGAGCGCGGTTTTGCTCTAGGTATTCAAATATAAAATAGCTCATAAAACCACTTCGGGATACATAGTTAATAGTTTCGCTACCAACACTTGTGTCTTTCGGAACAAAAATATCTGGTATAATACCGCCACCACCATAAACAATCTTTCCTTTAGGGGTCACAAATTTTAAAGAGTCTACCACCTCAATATCTTCTTTGTGCTCGAGTTCGCCATTTTTATAGCGTTTTTCATAATCGCTATAATAGGCATCATTCCCATTTCCGTAAGGTCGTTGTATAGACCGACCTGTTGGGGTGTAATATCTTGCTATGGTCAATCGCACGGCACTGCCATCCCCTAATGACATTTCACGCTGTACCAATCCTTTTCCGAAAGATCGGCGGCCAATAATTGTCCCTTTATCATTATCTTGAAGTGCCCCAGCCACTATTTCACTTGCCGAAGCCGAATTTTCATTGATAAGCACGTAGACTTTTCCGTCTTCAAAATCACCACGCCGAGTAGCATAGGTTTTATTGATATCGCCACTTTTATTTTTAGTAATCAACACGAGTTTGTCATCTTCAAGAAATTCATCTACAATACGTTCTGCCGTTGAAATATACCCACCGGGATTGTTGCGAAGATCCAGAACCAGACTTTTTATACCATCATCGGTTAACTCATCAAGTGCTCTTTCAAATTCGTCGTATGTGGTTTCAGAAAAGCGGTTTACTTTTATATAGCCTACATCATCAGTGAGTTTATAAGAAGCGTCCACGCTTACAAGCGGCACTTCTTTTCTTCGGAATTTAAACTCCAACAGTTCACCTTGACCTTTTCGGTATACCTTCAGCTTAATCCTAGAATTTTTTTCGCCTTTTAAGTAAGAAATGATACTATCTCTATTGATGCTATCACCAAAAATTTTCTTCTCATCTGCATACAAAATACGGTCACCGCCTTTAATTCCAGCTTGCTCTGCTGGCCCTCCTTTTATTGAACGTATTACTGCGATACTGTCGTTATACACATAATAACTCACGCCAATACCTACAAAGTTACCGCGCATGTCATCGGCATTATCTTCGTATTCATCACTAGGAATATACACAGAATGCGGATCGAGATTTTCCAAAATACCATTAACGGTAACATCGACAATGCTATCGGTATTAACGCGATCTACATATTCATAGTCGATATAATCGATAAGGCGGTTTAGCTTATCCTTTTTGCTGTTGGTGGCAAAAATCTTTTCGGTAGTATCGTTAAAATTGAGTTTTGAGCCCACAAAAACACCTGCGGCGAGTGCCGTACCAATTATTAAGGGCAGGTATTTTTTATGGTATTTCATGTAATTTACTGTAAATCTTCAATATGCGTAATGGTAACGCCAGCTTTTTCTAAAAATTTTATTCCACTATTGTCTTTATAGCCTTTATGATAAACCAACCGCGTAATTCCCGCTTGGTGAATTAACTTGCTACATTCTTTACAAGGTGATAGTGTAATGTACAATGTCGCTCCATTACAGGATTGTGTTGACGATGCTACTTTTAAAATAGCATTTGCTTCAGCGTGAAGCACATACCATTTTGTGTAGCCTTCTTCATCTTCACAAAAATTTTCAAACCCACTTGGGGTACCATTATATCCGTCGCTAATTATCATCTTATCTTTCACAATAAGTGCGCCAACTTGTTTGCGTTTGCAATAAGAGAGTTTGCTCCATTCTAATGCCATACGTAAATAGGCAATATCGTATTGTCGTTGTTTACTAATACCCATAGTGTTAAATAAGTAGCGAAATTAGCAGGAAGTTACATGATTGCAAAATTTACTGTGTTAAGCATTTGCAAAACTACTTCAAGATAATAAAAGTATTACTATTTACTGAAACTGAAATAAATTGTATGTAAGTTATTTCAGGAAAAAAGAAAAAAGCAATTTTCTATTAGCATAGGAATTATAAGCCCAATGACTATTGAAGATATAACAAGTACCCAGTCGCGTTTATTAAACCGAAAAATAGTCTGTACCAAAAACGCCAGGATGAGCACTAGAACCACTACAATTAATTGTGCAGCTTCAATACCTAGGGCAAACTCCAGTAAATGTAGAATATCATTATCTCCACTTATCATTTTAAAATAGCCAGCAAAGCCAAAACCGTGAATCAGCCCGAAAAATACAGTCGCAACATATAACACCCCTAGCTTTTCGGCTCTTTTTTCTTTTCCGGCCGTAAATAGATTAAACAATGCCGTAACCAAAATAGTGATAGGGATTAAGCACTCGATCCAACTACTGGAAACATTTACCACTCCATAATTTGCCAATAACAACGAGATTGTATGCCCCACGGTAAACAGCGTAACCAAAACAAGCAGTTTTCGCCAGGCATTAAACGTGTAGGCTGCACACAGTACAATTATAAAAAGCACATGATCATACGCTTGCCAATCGAGTACGTGTTCTAATCCTAATTTAAAATAAAGCCAAAAATCTGTCATTGAGGAAGGGTTTAAGATTCCCCAAAGGTAGGAAAAGTCGGTAAAATTTTATAACTTTATAATCAACTGAAAACCAAACGCTATGAATAAACTATTACTACTTTTAGCAACACTTTTAATTGGTTTTACATCCGTAAGCCAAGAACCAGACCCAGAATTATATCAAACTTGGTACTTATATAGCTATGAATACGATTTAGGCGATTATATTTTAGTTTCAGAAATTGATCCAGCTATTTCTCCCAATTTAATAATTGAAGAAAGCTTAGATTTTTTCGGAAATGGTGCCTGCAATGGATACAATGGTAACTTTATATATGACGCTACAGCTGAAACTTTGACACCAGAAAATTTTGTGCAGTCCCTATTAAACTGTGATTATCAATCTCATACCGAATTTGAACGCGACTATTTTGGGTATTTTATTCCAGATGAATCGTTTGAATACTCTATTAGCACAAATCCTAATAACCCTAATGAGCAAGAATTGATTTTGTCATTAGCACCAGGGTTTGATCTTACCTATAGAAATATAGAGCTTTCCATTTCTGAAAATAAAGCGGTTGCTTTTAAAATATATCCCAACCCAGTTTCAGAAACGCTTTTTATAACTTCAGAAAACAATACTATCGAAAAACTCAATGTCTATTCAATAAACGGAAAATTGATTCTTTCCGAAAAAGAAGACACCAATCAATTAGATGTTTCAGCACTTTCCAAGGGGTTGTATTTTGTTGAGATTACTTCTGAAAATGGAGTGGCAGTTCAAAAATTTGTAAAGCAATAATTATGACAAAAATTTTACTCTTTACTACTTTATTAATAGGATTTTTGTCATTTAGCCAAGACCCAGATCCAGATCTATTTCAAACTTGGCATTTAATTGAATACCATAATGAAATGAGCGACTACTCTGTTTCAGATGTTAATCCCCCTATTTCACCTACTATAACTATTACAAATTCTTTGGATTTTACAGGCGAAGGTGCTTGTAATGAATATTCAGGCACTTTTACTCACTCTGAAAATAGTAGTATATTAATAGTTGAAAACTTCAACCCTACCCCAGAAACCTGTGAGCAACCTGAGCACGTAAACTTTGAAGATAACTACTTTGAATTTTTTGATACAGACAATCAACTTATGTATGAAATCGAGGATAGTAATTCTGGTCAACAAATTCTCAAACTAGAAACTCCTATTTTTTCGGGTATGAGTTTTAGTAATGAAAAACTAAGTACCGTTGATAATAAGCAGTCAATGTTTAACCTCTATCCCAACCCAGTTTCAGAAACGCTTTTTATAACTTCAGAAAATAATACTATCGAAAAACTGAATGTTTATTCCATAAACGGGCAATTAATTTTTTCAGAAAATGAAAGCACCAATCAATTAGATGTTTCAACACTTTCAAATGGGTTATATTTTGTGGAGGTTACTTCTGAAAATGGAGTGGCTATTCAAAAATTTATTAAACGATAAATATGAAAAAACCACTACTTTTTTTAACAGTCTTATTAGTAAGTTTTACATCAGCAGCACAAGGCCCAGATCCACAGTTGTTTAGAACTTGGTATTTAATTAATGTAGCAGAAAGTGACGATGATGTAATTAGAGAAGTTGCTGAGATAGAACCACCCATAACCCCTAATATAACTATTTCAGAAAACTTGGAAATTTATGGCAACGGAGCCTGCAATACATTTAATGGTACATATGAGCTTTTAGGCGACAATTCACTGAATCCATTAAGTTTTGATCATACAACTGAAACGTGTAACTTTCAATCACACAATTTTTTTGAAAGCTCTTTTTTTGGTTTTATGTCGGGTGAATTTTGGTATCAGATAAGTTCTAATGATCAAGGGTTAACTCTAAGCTTAAATAACCCTATCTTCGGGTTTGCCAATTTTCAAGACTATCCACTGTCAATTTCAAAAAGTAATCTGGTAAAATTTAAAATATCCCCCAACCCAGTTTCAGAAACGCTTTTTATAACTTCAGAAAACAATACTATCGAAAAACTGAATGTTTATTCCATAAACGGGCAATTAATTCTTTCAGAAAATGAAAACACCAATCAATTGGATGTTTCAACACTTTCCAAGGGGTTGTATTTTGTTGAGATTACTTCTGAAAATGGAGTGGCCATTCAAAAATTTATTAAACAATAAGTATGAAAAAATTAATACTACTTTTAATAATCTTGACAAGTTTGCAAGGTTTGGCACAACAACCACTTTTGTTTCAAACCGATTGGTATCTACATAGCTTTACCTACGATGGCATGGAATACGATATTCCTGCCAACGATCCCTTTTATAGCCAACAAATATTTTTTGATGAAACAAATGACGGTTATTTTCTTTCAACCTATATTACTAGTGAAACATTTTCCGCAAGCCCTACTTTTGAGCCCGGTACCTTTACAACCGTTATGCCAACAATAACCTTGGGAGGCTGTGAGTTTTATTGCGACCTGGAACAAGCTTATCTGTACGATTTCTTTTTCAGGGAAGGCGATCCTTACACCTTTACGTATGTTACCGTTATCATTACCGATGAGTCTGGCGAAGTGTTTGAACTTTACATAACCGACCAAGACGGTAATCAAGCTGTATACCGCGATACGCCTCTTCTGTCGGTTCCAAAACAGGAGAATTTTGTCATTTCCATATATCCCAATCCTGCTACAGACCAGTTGTTTTTAAAAAGTGAGTCAAACTCAATACAATCTGTCTCAATTATAAATTTACAAGGACAAAAAGTATTAGGTTTTACTGATCAAACTGAAGTGATGGATATTTCGCAACTCTCTTCTGGTGCTTATTTTGTTGAAATTACTGCCGAAGAAGGGAAAACAATGAAAAGGTTTATAAAAAAATAAAGCTCCAACATTTCTGTTGAAGCTTTGTACCTTGGGTGGGAATCGAACCCACACTCCCGAAAGAACTGGATTTTGAATCCAGCGTATTTACCACCAAATTTCCGTAAGTTATATTATAATCAACTGATTAACATATAATTAATTTTATATAATGTCAATTGATATCGTTTAAAATCCTAATTTGTTGTACCTATGTTGTACCAAAAATGATTATCTTTATATTCTCAATACTTAAGATATGGCATCAAACGCAAAAATAGTACTTCGGAAAAAGCCCAATAAAGAAGGGCATTGTCCTCTTTGTATTCGTATTACTAAAAACCGTCGCTCAAATTATCATTATATAGGTCATAATATTGACCCTAATGATTGGGATGGAAAAAATATTAGAGTTAGAAAATCACACCCTTACTCAGATAGGTTAAACGGCTTGCTTAGTACTAAACTGTCTGAGGCGAATAAGATGCTGATTGATTTGCAATCGAGCAAAAAGGATATATCGGCTAATCAAATAAAAGAGAAACTTTATGCATCTTCCGAATCAGTTACTTTTTTCGAAGTGGCACAAGATTTTCTTGATGATTTAGAAGCAAACGAAAAGCTGTCTAGGCTCTCGACCGACAAGGCTCGTGTTAACCACGTATTGAACTTTACCAAATCAAAACAACTTACCTTTCAAGAAATTGATGAAAACTTTCTAAAGAGATTTAAAACTTACCTCCGTACAAAACACAACCTATCGGAAAGGTCGATAGTAAATAATCTTATTGTGATTAGAACTATCTATAATAGAGCTATTAAATTGGGTATAGTAGATAGAAAACTCTATCCCTTCGGTTCAGATAAAATACGGATTAAGTTCCCTGAAACCGAAAAAATAGGCCTTACCAAAAATGAGGTCATAAAACTTGAATCCGTTGAAAATCTGACCGACAACGAGACTCACGCTAGAAATGTTTGGCTTTTCAGTTTTTATTTTGCCGGAATTCGGGTAGCTGACGTATTGAAAATTCGTTGGACCGATATTTATGACGAAAGGCTGCATTATCGAATGAACAAGAATTTAAAATTGTTATCCCTTAAAATCCCAGATAAAATATTTCCGATTTTGGAATATTATCAGGACAGTAAACAAAATGATGACGATTTTATATTTCCGGAAATGAAAAAGGCAAATTTACAAGATGCAAAAGATGTCTATGCTAAAACAAAAACGGCCAACAAGAAATTCAATAAATATTTGGTATCGGTCGCTGATAAAGCCAAAATATCAAAAAAAGTAACTATGCACATTGCTAGACATACATTTGGGAATATATCGGAAGATAAAATCCCAATTAATATGCTCCAAAAATTATATAGACATTCATCGATTACCACTACTATAAATTACCAATCTAACTTTATGCATAGGGATGCCGATAATGCTTTGGATAGCGTCATTAATTTTTGATTTCTGAAATTCTAAATCATCTTTGCACAACCTGTGCATCGCAATTTTATTATCTTTGCAGAGTGAAAATTTTAACTATCATATTATCCGTTTACTTTTTGGTACTCAATGTTGTGCCCTGTGATGACGGTGAAGTTAGTTTATACGATTTTCAAAATGACTTACAAATACAGTTAGATCATAATTCAGATAATACCGAACAGCCGGTATGCATCAATTTTTGCCTTTGTAGCTGTTGTCACGTAAATGTTGTAAATGTCGATGTAGTTCCGTTTGTTATGCCATCTTTTGATATTTCTTCTGAAATATTCTTCCATTCTGATGGTTTTGGAAAAGATCTTCCCCTCTCCCTTTTGCAGCCTCCACAGGTTTAATTCAGTTTTTATAGGATAGCTATATCCTCCTTAGACCTTTTTAGGTCAATCTTAATTTGATACGATTTTGTATATAGCAAATTTGTACCAAAAAGTTTCAATGAATTAAACCCTTCTTTTTTATGATTAATAAAATCATTTCATTTTCAATCAACAATAAATTTATTGTTGGTCTATTGATGGTAGCCCTGATTGGCACGGGCATTTGGTCAATGGCCACCATTAATCTGGGATCGGTTCCAGATATTACGAACAATCAAGTACAAGTCATAACTACAGCACCCAACTTGGGCACTGAAGACATAGAACAATTTGTTACCTATCCTGTGGAACTGGCAATGGCAAACCTTCCAGATGTTGTCGAGCTACGTTCGGTTTCTCGCTTTGGTCTTTCAGTGGTTACTATTGTCTTTAAGGACGAAGCGGGCACCTACCTTCCCCGTCAACTGGTACAGGAAAAACTAGCTGAAGTCAGTGAAGAGATACCCGAAGGTTTTGGATCGCCTTTTATGGCTCCTATCACTACAGGATTGGGCGAAATTTTTCAGTATACCTTAAAAGTAAAAGAAGGATATGAGGATAAGTATGATGCAATGGAGTTGCGTACTATCCAAGATTGGATTGTTAAACGTCAAATGGCATTGGTGCCTGGCGTTGTAGAGGTCAATGCTTTCGGTGGATATGTGAAACAATACGAAATAGCGCTTAGCCCAGATAAGCTCAAAAGTTTTGGTATTACGATGGGACAGGTTTTCGAAGCCCTCAAAATGAACAATGCGAATACAGGTGGTGCTTACATTGAAAAAAACCATCAAGCCAATTTTATTAGGGGTGAAGGTCTGGCGCGTAGCCTCGAAGATTTAGAAAACACAGTCGTCACTACAGAAAATGGCACACCAGTTCTTGTAAGGGATGTTGCTGAAAAAGTAGGCTATGGAAACCAGATTAGGTACGGGGCCTTTACCCAAGATGGAAAGGAAACCGTTGGAGGACAAATCCTTATGCTTAAGGGGCAAAGCGCCAATAACGTAATAGACAATGTACAAAGCCGAATAAAGGAAATTCAAAAATCCCTTCCTGAGGGTGTATATATTGAACCCTTTTTAAGCAGGAGCGAGCTTATTGGTAGAACGACAAGCACAGTAGAAAAGAATTTGATCGAAGGCTCACTTATCGTAATATTCGTACTCGTTATCCTTTTGGGAAGCTTGCGCGGAGGATTGATTACCGCATCGGTAATTCCATTATCCCTTTTGTTCGCATTTATTTTGATGAAACAATTTGGAGTGTGGGCAAACCTAATGTCGCTTGGTGCAATTGATTTTGGGATTATAGTAGATGGTGCAGTAATCATTGTAGAAGGAATGGTTTTTCATATTCATCAACGGATGAAAAAATCAACTAAAGTCATTGAGCAGGCTGAAATGGATGAGATTGCCTATGAATCTGCAAGCACTATGATGAATTCCGCATTTTTTGGACAGTTGATTATTCTAATCGTCTTTACACCTATTTTATTCTTAACCGGTGTAGAAGGAAAGATGTTCCGCCCAATGGCATTTACTTTCGGTTTTGCGGTTTTAGGCGCAATTATTCTTTGTCTTACCTATGTGCCAATGATTTCGTCAATGTTTTTAAAACCTTCAAAAAATCCGGATAGTTGGTTTGCAAAGTTCGAGAATAAAATTGATAGGTTCAGTGATAAGATTATGTCTAGTCTCAATAGAGCCTATAAGCCACTGTTGTCTTTTGCACTTCGTTTTAAGGCTGGCATCGTGATAGGTGCAGTTGGCCTATTATTGATTGCAGGATTCATTTTTAGCAATATGGGTGGCGAGTTTATCCCAAAATTTGATGAGGGCGATATAGCAATGCAGGCACTGATAAAACCTGGAAGCAGTCTTACCGAATCCATTGAGGCCTCAAAAAAACTTCAAAATATAGTAAATGAGTTCCCAGAGGTTAAAACAATGATTTCAAGGATTGGGGTTGCCGAAATCCCCACAGACCCAATGCCAATGGATATTGCCGATAGTTACATAATCCTTGAAAAGGATAAAAGTAAATGGACTTCGGCAGACAGCAAAGAAGAACTCATCGAAAAAATACAGGAAAAAATCGCCGTAATACCTGGAGTAAATTTTGTGTTCACACAACCTGTTGAGCTACGTTTTAATGAATTGCTTACAGGTGTACGAGAAGATGTAGCTATAAAACTTTATGGTGAAAATTTGGACGTACTGGCAGATAAGGCTAACGAAATGGCCTCGATTATAAAAACCGTTCCCGGAGCAGGTGATGTTAGAGCCGAGGCTACCAGTGGCCTTCCCCAGATGACCGTAGAATACGACAGGGCTAAAATGGCCCAGTACGGTGTAACCATTGATAAGCTGAACGATTATATAAGTGCATCATTCGCTGGTGAAAAAGCCAGTGTTGTTTTTGAGGGAGAAAAAAGATTTGATGTTGTCATTCGTCTTTCTGAGTCGTACCGTCAAGACATTAATAACCTAAAGAATCTATACATCGACCTTCCCAACGGGGCACAAGTACCTCTTAAAGAAGTGGCCAACATCAGTTATAAACCTGGGCCAATGCAGATATCCAGGGACAATACCTATCGTCGTATCTCGGTTGGGGTTAATGTTCGTGGTCGTGATGTAAAATCAATGGTTGAAGAGATTCAGACAAAATTAGATGCTCAATTAAATCTTCCTCCCGGTTATTATATTACCTATGGTGGTTCTTTTGAGAATCTGCAACGGGCTTCAGACCGTCTAATGATTGTGGTGCCTATAGCACTTTTCTTAATCTTCATTTTGCTCTATTTCGCACTTAACTCATTTTCACAATCGGTAATGATATATATGGCAGTGCCTTTGGCGGCCATTGGCGGTGTTTTTGCACTTTGGATAAGGGGGATGCCATTCAGTATTTCCGCTGGGGTCGGTTTTATCGTGCTCTTTGGGGTTGCGGTATTAAATGGGCTTGTGCTTATCAATAAATTCAATGAACTAAAAGAAAGTGGTATGACAAATATAAAAGATAGAATTTATGAGGCTACCCACGAACGGCTACGTCCCATACTCTTAACAGCAACTGCCGCCATTATGGGCTTTATACCAATGGCAGTGTCCACATCGGGAGGTGCAGAAGTCCAACGACCGCTGGCAACGGTAGTAATCGGTGGACTGATAACGGCAACATTCTTAACATTGGTCGTGGTTCCCGTACTATATAATTGGCTGGAGGCCCGCAAAGAACGTAAAGGCAATGGTGGTGAGGCAAGTTATATCAAGAAAAGTACAACGGTTATTATTGTATTATTGAGTTTGGGAGGATTTTTGACCCCAAATTCTGCAACCGCGCAGGATAATCAAATGGCCCAAACCCTTACTTTGGAAGAAGCCATTACAATGGCAAAGCAAAATTATCCTTCCTTAAAAGAAAGCCAAGCCTTTATTGAGCGTGAACAGGCGATGAAGGGTACCAGCTTTGATATGGGAAACACGAGGGTTTTTACGGGAAAGGAAGAAGTAGGCAATGACCTGCCAGGCATACAGACCACTATTGGTGTACAGCAAGGAAATATTGATTTGCTTTCAGGTTTTTCAAAATCCAAGTTCTATAAGGAACGTGTTAAACTGGGCGAAACGTTCTACGCTGTCAACGAGCAGCAATTGATTCGTAATGTGATGCAGGCCTATGACCGTATCAATTATAACAAAGCACAATTGCGCTTTGCGGAACAGTTGGACAGTGTTTATACTAACTTTAGGACAGCTGCCCAATTGCGCTATGATACCGGGGAAACGGGCAAACTGGAATTTATTGCCGCCTCTTCTGAATATCAGCAGATTCAAGTCTTAAGGCAACAAGCCTATGATGATATAGATATCGCAAAAAGGGCATTGAAACAATATTTGGGCATCGAACAAGAAATTGAAACGGTTGGTCAAACCTATGAACCGATGGATTTTTTGGCCACTTTGGACTCGGCTTCCGTAGACAATAATCCTTTGCTTCAATATGCTATGCAGAATGCAGAAGTAAGCAAAGCCAATGTCGGTGTGGAAAAAGCACAGTTCCTACCCAAGTTCAACTTGACCTATGGAAGACAGATTGTGGATAATGTATCGGGCTTCAATACCTATCAAGCCGGTATTAACATACCGCTTTGGTTCTTTCCACAGAAATCAAGGGTAAAGGCAGCTAAAGCTAATGCTATGGTTGCCGAGAACCAATACCTCGAACAAAAGGCAATGACCGAAAGTACAGTCTCTCAACTCATAAAATCGCTGGAAAAAACACAAAAAATCCTGAATTATTATCAGGAGGGCGCATTGCTTTTGGCCGAGCAGCAAATTACTACGGCAGAACTGGCATCTAAGGAAGGTGAAATAGATTATGTGAATTATATCACTATTCTCAACAGTGCCATTACGATAAAACAAAATCATTTACAGTTTATCAATCAATATAACCAACAGGCCATTGAACTACAATATCAATTGGGAAATCTATAATCTAAAAAAAACAGAAATGAAGAAAATAGCAATAATCAGTTCCATAGTACTAACTATTATGTTAATAGGCTGTAATGGAAAATCCAACTCGGAGATACCGAACAGCGAAACCAATGAAACTTCGGAAAATTCCAAAAGCGCTGAAGAAGGGGAAAACGAAGAAGGTGAAGAAGGTGTAGTAGAAATTACCAATGAACAAGCTGAAACCATAGGTCTTGAGCTAAAGCAAATTGAAGAAAAAAGCCTTGGCAACAGTGTTAAGGTTACCGGGATTTTAGAGCTGTATCCGCAGTACAAAGCCAATATTAGCCCTTTTGTAGGAGGTAATGTAAGTTCCATAAAAGTAATCGAGGGGGATAAAGTTCGGAAAGGACAGGTATTGGCTTACTTACAGCACCCAGATATTATTTCAATGCAACAGGAATTTCAGGAAAAAAACGATGAACTCGTATTCCTTCAACAGGATTTTGAACGCAAGCAAACTTTATTTGATAAAGGGGTCTCCTCGGCCAAAGAATTTCAGATGGCTCAGTCCAAATTCAGAAGTACTACTTCGAGCGTTAACGCCTTAAGGTCAAAACTGGAGCTACTGGGATTAAATATCTCTAAAATAAAATCTGGTGAAATTTATGCGTCAGTGCCTATTACATCGCCAATCGGAGGTTTTGTCGATGAAGTTATGGTAAGCCTTGGTGACTATGTGGCACCACAGACCAAAATGTTTGCGGTAAGTGATAATTCGGAAATTCACGCAGATTTTAAAGTGTATGAAAAAGATATTTATAAAGTAAAGGAAGGGCAACAAATCTATTTTACCGTAGCATCAAAGCCAGATCAACTATTAAAGGCAAAAATCCACGCCATTGGCAAAACGTTTGAAACCGATCCAAAAGCGATTCACGTGCACGCGGACATTCATAATGAAGATAAAGAACTCCTTCCTGGAATGTATGTGGAAGGTAGAATTGTTCAAGGCGAAAAAATGGCCTTGGCAGTTCCAGAGGAAGCCATTGTTAAAAATGGGGAAAAAACCTTCATTTTCGTAGAGGATAAGGACAATGAAGAAGAAAATAAACTAAGGTTCAATATGATTCCTGTTAATACAGGGATGACCGATTTGGGCTATGTGGAAATAAGCCTCCCCGCAGGTATATCTAAGGATATAACCGTTGTTACAAAAGGGGCATACATTCTCTCTTCCGAGATGATTAAAGCTGAATTGGGAGATGACGATTAATTCAATAAACAATTAAAGGTTTTGATTCCGAGCTTGTTTATCGTCTTAATTAGTTAGTTAAAAATTAAAAAACAGGCTCGGTTCAAAATCAATTAAAAATAAATAATTATGAAAGAAATAAAAGCATTTGTAAAACCGAACAGAATACAAAGGGTCATTGAGGCTCTATCGGATAACGGATTTAAAAGTATGACCCTGTCTCAGGCAGAAGGTACCGGTGCATTTAAGGCAAAAGGTGCAAGACCGTCCCTCGATTTTCACGTAACTGACAGTCCTGTGGTAAAACTGGAACTCGTCTGCCAGAACGAAGAGGCACAAAAGGCTATAGATATTATAACCGAAAACGGTAAATCTCCGGAAAAGGGGGACGGAATAATTTATATAACCAGTATAGACGATGCCTTTAAAATCAAAACTGGTGAATCTCTCAAGAGGTACGACTTATAAAACCCGATGTAAAATGGAAGACATAGTAAAAAAACTGGAAGAAAAGGGCGTTAAACCTACTGCTATGCGCTTGTTAACCTACAAACATTTATCAAAAATGGAGGTAGCAATAAGTTTGGGAGAACTCGAAAAACATTTCAAAAGTTCAGAGCGTAGCACCCTATTTCGTACTATGAAAACATTTGAGGAAAACAAATTGGTACACGCCATCGAAGACGGTACTGGCTTTGTAAAATATGCCCTTTGTGATGAAGATTGTCAATGCGAAGTTGGCAATGACCTTCATTTGCATTTTCACTGTAATAAATGTGATGAAACAATTTGTCTCACAGACCATAAAATACCCCAAATCAACTTACCCCAAGGTTTTAAGGCAGAAAACATCAATTTGATCGTACAAGGGATATGCGTTAAGTGTGGCAATGAAAGTGCAGATTCACGATGAATTTAAGGTATTATAATTTAAAAAAAATAAAATGATGACTATAACTCATAAAAACAATACCCTCTTCCTTATTGCTAAAGGTATGCTTGACCTCAATGACTGTGAGAACTTTTTTTTAGAGCTGAACAGACAAATAAATTCTGCTAAAGATGTCCGTTGTTATTTTGAAATAAAGGATTGCCAGGGCTGCACACCAGAGGTGTTTGAGAAAGATTATTTTCAGAACCTTGAAAAAGAGAAACACCTTGAGAAGGTTGCGATTGTAGGTTCTTTTAAATATCAAGAAGAACTCACTAAGCTCTTAATGCCCTTTTCTAGGGCACATATCAGATATTTTGATAGTAAGGATTCCGTTACTGCCAAAAAATGGATTGAGGCTTAAACAGAAAATTAATCAACATTTAAAAACAGATATTATGAAACAGATTAAAAATGCAGGTATTCTAATGGTTTTGGTGGCTTTTATGATAGGCTTTCAGAGCAGTGCACAAAACACAGACAAAATTTTGAAGAACCCTGAAAAAAGGGAACAGGTTATGACGGCCATTATCAATAATCCAGAGATGAGAATGGAAATGATGGAAAAAATGATGAAGATGATGGAAAAGGACACCACGATGTCCAAAAAGATGAAGAAAAAAATGATGATGAAAATGGAAAAGGACACTACAATGTCAAAAAAGATGAAGGAAAGAATGGCTACGATGAAAAAAGAAAAAGAGATGAAGTGTGAATGTGAGTGTAAAAATGAAGATGGAAAGTGCCAATGTAAAATGGAGGAGAATGATGAAGATAAAAATGAAAAGCAGTGACTTAAACTAATCGAATAAACCTGACGCTTTGGGCAAATTGTTAATTAGAAATCGGAAAATTATGGAAAAGAACAAAATAGATAGAAGGAACTTCATCAAGCTTGGTAGCCTTGGAGCAACTGTTGTTATTACCTGGCCATTGTTGAATTCCTGTAATGGTTTTGCTTCAGAAAATAAAAATACCATCAATCCCGATTTTCAAGCAGATTTAGATTTCGAATTGACAGCCAAAGAAACAGATATTCAATTGTTTCAAGGAAATACAACCAAGGTTTGGATGTTTGAAGGAAACGTTCTTGACGGAGACAAAACAACAGTACAAAAATTAGGGAAGAGCTATTTGGGACCTATAATAAGGGTGCGAAAAGGACAGAAAATAAGGGTTCGTTTCAAGAATCAATTACCTGAGGAAAGTATTGTTCATTGGCACGGTATGCACGTTCCAGAGGAAGATGACGGTCATCCTAAAGATGTAATAGCTAATGGTGAAACTTATGTGTATGAATTTGAAATAATGAACCGTGCCGGCACCTATTGGTTCCACCCACATCCACACGGACGTACTGGGCCACAGGTTTATAATGGTCTTGCAGGGCTTTTTGTAGTTACGGACGATGAAGAACAACGATTAAAATTGCCATCAGGAGAATACGATGTTCCTGTTGTACTGCAAGATCGCCAGTTTGATAACAATAATCAATTGGTATATCTAAACCGTGGACGTATGGATAGGATGAATGGTTTTTTGGGCAACCGTATCCTTATCAATGGAAATCCGGATATGAAACTTTCACTTAAAAGTGGGTGTGCCTATAGACTACGCTTTCTAAACGGTTCCAATTCACGTTTTTATAAACTAGCTTGGGAAGACGGCACCCCACTTGTTATTATAGGCAAGGATGGTAGTTTACTCGATAGTCCTAAATCTAAACCTTATGTAATGTTGGGCGTTGCAGAAAGAATTGATGTATGGCTCGATTTAAAGAACAGGCCTCAAGGCTCTCAAATGATTATGAAGAGTTTGTCGTTCTCTCCTGGGATGATGGGGATGATGGGCGGAATGATGGGCAGGGGTCGAAACAACCTTCCTTTGGGCAGCACTTATGAAATATTAAAAATCAATATCGATAAAACAGGGAGCAACGACTTTGAGCTTCCACAACGGCTGGCCGAATTCAACAAACTCGATCCCGCCACTGCTGTTAATAGGAACAACCCAAGGACGTTCCGTTTTTTTATGAGGCGAATGCAATGGACTATCAATGGCCGGACTTGGGAAATGACGGGGGTTACCGAAGAAGAAACCGTAAAGCTCAATACGACCGAGGTTTGGGAAATCGTGAACAGAGGTGGTAGAATGATGGGCAATGACGATATGATGGGAGAAAGAGGTTGGATGCGTAACCGTGGAGAAATGGATAGAGACAGAGGAATGATGGGCGGGGGAATGCAGATGCCGCACCCTTTTCATATTCATCATTTGCAATTTAATATTCTGGAAAGGGACGTTTCCGGGGTTGACAGCAGGATTTGGAATTCAGTTAAGGATGGATTTATAGATGAGGGTTGGCAGGATACGGTTCTGTTAATGCCAGGTATGAGTGTTAAACTAATTATGCGCTTTGAAGATTTTAAAGGCCTCTTTTTATACCATTGCCATAATCTGGAACACGAAGATATGGGGATGATGCGCAATTTTAAAATTGAATAAAAGATGACTATACATAGTGTTGCACCGCTTGGAATATAATTGATTTTTGAATGACTTTAATGACAACAAAAACAGAAAAAACATTATTGTCCAAAGGGATACGCCCTACTGAAATGAGGTTGAAAATTCACAAATACCTCAATAGGAAGACCTATGCAGTAAGTTTAAACGAAATGCAAAAAGTCTTTATCGCTAAAAGCGAAAAAAACAAAACGGCAAACAGAACTACCTTTTATCGAAACCTAAAAACTTTTGAAGATAAAGGGCTAATTCATCAGATTAATGATGGGACAGGAGTGGCAAAATTTGCAATTTCCGATAAAAAGGCCAAAGGTAAATACGGTACAGATTTACATATGCATTTTCATTGTACCGTTTGCGGAAAAACTATTTGCTTGCCGGATAGAATATCGAAACAAAACTTGCCGGACGATTATGAAATAAACGATGTGAACCTGGTATTAAAAGGGGTATGTAAAAATTGTAGTAAAAAATAATAGGTGGGAGTACCTTAAAACTGAACCCTTGCGCCCACTGGTCAGCTTAAGGTTTCCCCCACCTTATTTAATTAAAAAATTTACGAATATGGAAAAATATGATGTAACAATTATAGGGTCTGGCCCGGGCGGGTATGTAAGTGCCATCCGTTGCGCCCAATTGGGTCTAAAAGTGGCCATTGTTGAAAGGTACAGCACGTTGGGCGGTACCTGTCTAAACGTGGGCTGTATCCCGTCAAAAGCCTGGTTGGAAGCCTCTGAGCATTATTACAAACTCAAGCATCAATTCGAAAAATTTGGGATTGATGTTAAAGAAGCCAATGTCGATATCCTGAAAATGAACCAAAGGGTTCAGGATGTGGTACAGGAAATCATCAATGGTGTTGATTATCTGATGAAAAAGAACAAGGTTACCGTTTATGAAGGCCACGGAACCATCAAGGACAAAGACACGATTGAAATTAAGGGCGAAGATAAAACGGAAACCATAGCAACCGATAAAATCATCATTGCCACAGGGTCCAAACCCGCTTCATTACCCAATATTAAAATCGACAAAAACCGTATCATCTCTTCTACCGAGGCCCTTGCGCTACGGGAAATCCCCAAGCATTTAATAGTCGTTGGCGGAGGCGTTATCGGTGTTGAGATAGGTTCCGTATTCGCCCGCCTGGGTTCAAAGGTTTCTATAGTAGAATATTTTGATAGCCTCATTGCCACTATGGATGGCGCACTGGGACATCAATTGCACCGTTCCCTAAGAAAACAGGGAATTGATTTTTATTTGGAACATAAGGTAACCTATGCAACGGCAACTGATGGCAAAGTAGAATTGAAAGCGGAAAATCTTTCCGGTAAAGAAGAAATGAGTTTAGATGGCGATTACTGCCTTATGGCCATTGGTCGAAAACCATACACCGCCAATTTAGGGCTTGAAAATATAGGAGTGGAAACCAATGAGAAAGGACAGATAGCGGTAGATGAGAACCTCGAAACCAACATCAAGGGTGTGTATGCCATAGGGGATGTAATCCGAGGGGCAATGCTTGCCCATAAAGCCAGTGAAGAGGGCGTTTTCGTAGCCGAACGGATTGTTGGCCAAAAGCCCCATATCAATTACTCGCTCATCCCAAATATCGTGTACACCCAGCCTGAGGTGGCCGGAGTAGGCTTGACGGAAGAAGAACTGAAGAAGGCCAATAAAAGTATAAAAACAGGCTCTTTTCCCTATAAGGCAAACGCACGGGCGAAGATAAGTATGGATACGGATGGTTTTATCAAGGTAATCGCAGATAAGCAGACCGATGAGATATTGGGCGTGCATATGATAGGCCCTCGCATTGCAGACAGCTACACCGAAGCGGTGGTAGCGATGGAATTTCGGGCAGCTGCCGAAGACATTGCAAGAATGTCACACGGGCACCCCACATTTTCCGAGACCTTTAAGGAAGCTTGTCTGGCCGCTACAGAAGACAGGGCATTGCATATTTAATATTTACAATAACCGGCACAATAAAGAATAAAAGAGATGAAGAAGCTTCAGCGATTGACCAAGGAAATTAACGAATTGACATTGAGAATTGAGCAGGAATACCCCGAACTATACCAATATCTTGATGAAAACCCTATTACAATCCCTGATTGCGAAACACCCGAGATTTCCGTTAACTCGTTCGTGGACTATTTAGATAGCCTGAAGTCACTCTTGGAAAGATATATAGAATCGCATAAATAAATGAAGTACAGATGGACGAATTTAAAATAAGATTCAACAAGCTCTTGGTCAATAAATTTGGAATACATCCGAATCAAATAAGACCGGAAGCGAATTTTACGAAAGACCTTGGTGCGGATATGTTGGATATGGTCGAATTGATGCTAGAGTTTGAAAACGAGTTCAATATAGCCATTCCAGATAATGAGGCAGAAAAATTAAACACCATTGGCCAAGCCGAGACATACATTAGGGATATGATTAAAAATACGGATTCGTAACAAAAAATTAAAAAATTAGCGCTTCCAATAAAGCAAAAAGAATCATTAAATAAAATTATCTAGTAACAAATAATAATGAAAAAAAGCACTTTTATAATAACTAAAATGGACTGCCCTTCAGAAGAGCAGATGATTCGAATGAAGTTGGAGTCTTATGCTCAAGTAAAACACTTGGATTTTGATATTCCCAATAGAAAATTAGAAATATATCACGTGGACGGTGTTAAAGCAATACAAACGTCTATAGCCAGCTTAAAACTTGGGGATTCCTTTGAGGGAACCACAGAAGCCGAAACACCCGTAATGGAAGACCAATCCAAACAAAAAAGAATCCTTTGGTGGGTCTTGGGCATCAACTTTGGATTTTTCGTTATCGAAATGACCACAGGTTGGATTTCCTCTTCTATGGGACTTGTGGCGGATTCCTTGGATATGCTGGCAGATTCCATCGTATATGCGTTGAGCCTATTCGCAGTAGGTGGTGCCATTTCAAGAAAAAAGAAGGTGGCAAAATTCAGCGGATACTTTCAGATGGCATTGGCAACACTTGGGTTTGCAGAGGTCTTGCGAAGGTTTTTCAGCGATACAGAAACACCTTTGTTCCAATGGATGATCATTGTTTCAATTTTTGCCCTACTGGGGAATCTTATTTCGCTTTGGTTGATAAACAAGGCTAAAAGTAAGGAGGCGCATATGCAGGCCAGTGCCATTTTTACGTCCAATGATATTATTGTAAACGGTGGGGTTATAGTGGCAGGGGTACTGGTCTATTTTCTGAATAGCAAATGGCCCGATTTGGTGATTGGCGGCATCGTCTTCACGTTTGTAATGCGGGGCGCCATAAGAATTTTAAAATTATCTAAATAATGCAAATATATGTTGCACAAGACGTTGGGAAACAATAGGAAATTATGAATAAAAGTAGTGTAGCATTATTGATTTTACTGTTGTTGGCAATAGACCAGACCATAAAGATTTATGTGAAGACCCATTTTTATTATGGCGAGGAGTACTACGTATTTGGCCTGGATTGGTTTCGCTTGCATTTTTTGGAAAATCCCGGAATGGCCTGGGGCTTTAAGTTTGGGGAGGGATATCTGGCCAAGCTTGTTTTGATCCTATTTCGGCTGGCCGCCATTGTTTGGGGGACTTTTTATATCAAAAAGATGATACGTGAAGGATATGCAAAGGTTTTTGTAATCTGTGCAGCATTTATATACGCAGGTGCATTGGGTAATTTGATTGACGGTGCATTTTACGGACTGATCTTTGAAAAAAGTGATCCCGCACTTCGCAACATTGCAGAAATATTCCCCTCGGGCGGTGGTTATGCCGGATTCTTAAATGGTAATGTAGTCGATATGTGGTTCTTTCCAATTATAGATACAAGGCTTCCGGAATGGCTGCCATTATGGGGAGGCAATGAATTTACTTTTTTCGACCCTGTATTTAATACCGCAGATGTTTGGATTAGCACGGGAGTGATTTTGCTCCTGATCTTTCAAAACAAACAACGAAAGGTCCAGAAAAGATCGAATATGAAAAAGTTGAAATATACCGATGGTAACAGAACAATAATAAACAACAATTATTAATGGACGTCTGGTTATGGATATTAGTATTGGGGGTAGCAGCTTGGGCGGCACACTGGGGTGCGGACCAACTCTTGACGCCTTTAAAGATGCTCCGCAAACAATGGGGCCTGACCGCTTCAGCAGGTGCAGCATTCCTTGCCATTGTAACCGCTAGCCCCGAGGTAGCTGTAAACGTTACCAGTGCAGCCCGGGGCGTATCCGATATTGGTCTAGGTAATCTATTGGGCTCAAATATCATTTCCATTCCGTTAATGGTTACCATAGCGTATTTCGCTTCACGGAAACGATTCAAGAACAATGAGAAACATCAAAAACACCTCGATAAAAATATTCTTGTGCTGAATAAACGATCTATTTCTGTCCTTTCCCTGCCTTATCTGGGGATTATCGCCCTTGTCGCCCTTTTGACTTTGCCCAAAGCCTGGCGAGGACTTCAGCCTGTGGATGGGTGGATTATGCTCGCTGCCTACGCAGTTTTCTTGGCCCACGCCATCATAAAAGGCCGGAAAAAGGGCAAAAATGTAGAATGGGACAAAAAACAGATTTGGTTATCTGTTGCAGGAGCCTTGGCGATAGCGGTAGGAGCTTTTTTTATTGTAAAGGCCACTGAAAATATTGTTTCGACCCTGAATATTTCTGAAATCGTTGGCGGATTGTTCATCACGGGTATAATGACCACCGCGCCTGAAATATTCAAGACCTGGAGCGTGGTGAAAGGAGGCGAAGTAACGGCAGGCACCACCAGTGTTATCGCAGATAATGCGGTTACGATGACGGTAGCCTTTTTCCCATTGGCACTGGTAACCACCCCTATCGAAGATTTTCAGTTGTTCTGGGTGAACCTTGCCTTCGTTGGGCTGATGCCGCTTTTGTATTCCCTTTTTGTCCATCAAAGCAAGGAACTTCACGGTTTTAGCAGATGGCAGATATTCGTTTTCGATGCAGCCTATATCGTCTATCTATTAATAATGGTATTTTTTGTTCTAAAACTATTTTAAAATAAAACATATATGAAAAAGAAAAAACTAAATTTAAGAGACCTCAACGATACATCAATTGAAAATAAGGTTTCAGCACAACTGAGTATTAAGGAATATATCCCTTCCATCTTCAGTTTTGTATTGCTTATAGTAGGTATTGCGGTTGATTATTTTGACGCCTTCCCATTTTTTAAAAGTTGGGTGCGAATCGTTTGGTATGCGGTAGCCTACATCCCCGTTGGTTTTCCTGTTATAAAAGAGGGATGGGAAAGTATCAAGGACGGTGATTTCTTTACCGAATTTTTCCTAATGTCCATCGCAACCCTGGGGGCGTTCGCCATTGGGGAATACCCTGAAGGCGTTGCGGTAATGCTTTTCTATGCCGTAGGTGAGCTCTTCCAAAACGCAGCTGTAAAACGAGCAAAGGGTAATATAAAGGCGCTGCTTGATGTACGCCCTAATGAGGCCGTGGTGTATCGAAACGGCGATTATGTTTCCGTCAATCCCGAGACCGTGGAAATTGGAGAAAAAATACAAGTGCGCGTAGGCGAAAAGATTCCTTTAGATGGCAAATTACTATCCGAAAAAGCATCGGTCAATACCGCAGCGATTACGGGGGAAAGCAAACCCGACACCATTGCCAAAGGAGACAAGGTTTTTGCCGGGAGCATCAATCTAGAAGGTGTTATAGAAGTGGAAACCACCAAAGAATTCAAGGACAGTTCCATTGCCCGTATTCTCGATATGGTACAAAATGCTACCGCAAGAAAATCAAAGACGGAACTGTTTATAAGGAAATTTGCACGCATCTATACTCCTATCGTAGTTTTTTTAGCGGTATGCTTAACGTTTTTACCTTATTTTTTTGTGGACGATTACGTGTTTCAGGATTGGTTATACCGAGCCTTGATTTTTCTGGTAATTTCTTGTCCCTGTGCATTGGTCATTTCCATTCCCCTAGGTTATTTCGGTGGATTGGGTGCCGCATCCCGTAACGGTATACTTTTCAAGGGCGCATCTTTTTTGGATGCAATGACCCAAGTGAATACGATAGTAATGGACAAAACCGGAACCGTTACCCACGGGGTCTTTAAAATAAAGGAAATTAAACCCATAACATTAGAAAAGGCAACGTTTATGAAGTACCTGATGGCGATGGAAGAACAATCCACACATCCCATTGCGAAGGCGATATTGGAATATAAAGCGGACGGTTCGGATTATGAGGCGACCGATGTTTCGGAAGTAGCCGGAAAGGGCTTGAAAGGGATGGTCAACGGAAAAACAGTACTTGTAGGTAACAAAGCTTTGATGACCTCAAACGGTATTGAAGTTCCATCAGAAACGGACGCTATTGTTGAATCCATTGTAATGGTAGCCATTGATGGAAAATTTGCAGGTTATGTAACCATAGCCGATGAACTGAAGGAAGATGCGCACGAAGCCATTGAACAAATACGTCAAGCAGGAATTCGACAACTTATAATGCTTTCGGGCGACAAGGATTCAATTACACAGCAAGTGGCAAACGAAATGGGAATCGATTGGGCAAAAGGAGGGCTTTTACCGGAAGATAAATTGAATGAAGTGGAAACTTTAAAAAAACGCCCGGACAGCAAGATTGCCTTTATTGGCGATGGCATTAACGATGCCCCGGTTTTGGCAATAAGTGATGTAGGCATTGCAATGGGTGGTTTGGGCAGCGATGTGGCCATTGAAACGGCGGATGTCATTATCCAGACCGACCAACCCTCTAAAATAGCAAGGGCAATAAAAATAGGCCGGTCTACAAGACGCATTGTCTGGCAGAATATTGGTTTGGCTTTCGGTGTAAAAATCATTGTTATGATTTTGGGCGCAATGGGGATGGCTACAATGTGGGAAGCAGTTTTTGCAGATGTTGGAGTAGCCTTCCTTGCCATACTCAATGCCATTCGACTACAGAAAATGAAATGGGACTAATTTAAAATTGGAAGAAGCATATAAAGAATAAAATGTCTCAAAATCGTAGAAATAGAAGGCAAAGAAAAAGGAATGAAAAATCCCTAAAAAGTACTATGACAACAAAAGACAGATTGTACGGCATCCTAGCACTTGTCGGAATCTTTTCTATAGTACTTATAATTTATTTTTTCGATGCCATTTTCTACTTTTTTTACCTGCTTTTTTCGGATTGATACTATTCAAAGGATTTTTAATTTATCTAATACTGTGGGGAGTTGAAAATATAGTGTTTAACTAGTTCATTTATATAGATGACATCGCCTTCCTCTTAATAATTGAAATTTTTTAAGGTTCAGGGATTGTCCCTATTGCCAGTTGAAAAGTGTCTTGATTACTCGAAATCAAATTATGTCATTAAACAGAAGAATAAGAAGAAGGGAGAAAAGGTCTAAGAGTAAAATAACCAAAAGAGACAAGTTATGGGCAATTATGGCCCTAATTGGAATTTTTATCGCAGCCCTTCTCTTGTTTCATTTCTTTATAAAAGATTTGGTATATGGATAAAATCTGAAAATTGGTGCCTTGGTTAAAAGATTTAAAATTAGGTGCATAATGTTTTAAGAATCTCCATATCATATAAGATTGATTACTTAATAAAGTAACTCAGTATTGATATATTGACCGCACCTTTTGCGAAAGGATTTGTTTTAAAGCGTATCTTTATATTTATTTAGTCTAAATAATATTAGTGATTTTTATAATAATTTTTTTATGTTACAACACAGGCGTTATATAAGTATTTTTCTAATAAGCTTCATTGCCTTATTAAGCTCGAACATCTATGCCGGCACGGTCAAAGATGACTCGAATATTCAGACCATTATACATTTATTGGATTATCTATCAAAAGATTATCCAGCAGCGGTTAAAGATGGTGTTATAGTTAACGAAGGTGAATACCTTGAAATGAAGGAATTTAGTGAAACCATACTCTCACTAAGCCAAAATCTGGAGCTCTCCTTAACGCAGGCAAACCAGATACAGAGCGACTTGATTGATTTGAGAGCATATGTACTAAACAAGGTTTCCCATCAAAAAATAAAAGAGGTCACTTCAAAGGTCAAGTGGGCTATTATCAATTTTACGGAATTTGAAATTAGCCCACCTAATTGGCCAAATATTGATAATGGAAAGAAACTATTCCTGACCAATTGCATTCAATGTCACGGAGCAAGCGGTAATGGACAGGGCAAACTAGCTATGGGCCTAAATCCGGCGCCTACCAATTTCTTAATCGATACCCTTATGCGTGAGGTTTCCCCCTTTCAGGCTTATAACACCATCAAACTTGGTGTAGAAGGAACTGCAATGCAAAGTTTCGGTATGTTGAGCGATAAAGAAGTATGGGATCTTTCCTTTTATATCAAATCCCTGAGGTTTAATGCCTCTTCTGCAGATTCGCTTGGGCTAAAGGAAATATTTAACAAAATCTCTAATGAAGTTTCCTTAAAAGATGTGGCTACTCTATCCGATAAGGAATTGATTCAAAAGTTGGGCTACGAAGATTCCGTTACTTATAAAAAATTGAAAGCTCTAAGAATTTTTTCTCTCGAAAAGGCCTCGACCGACAATAGTCTTGTTGTTGCCAGAAATTACCTGAACGCTGTTCTGTTAGATTATAAGGCGGGCAATAAAAAATCGGCACGTCAAAATGCCCTGAATGCATATCTCGAAGGTATTGAACCGGTAGAAGTACGATTGAAAGCCAACGACCCAGAATTCACCTCACAACTAGAGCAGCAAATGATGGCGGTTAGACAAGCTATAGAGAGCTCTAAAAGTATCTCCACGGTACAAGCTGAAATCGCTGATGCGGTATCAATGATAGACCGTGCGGACCAATTGATGAGGGATACGAAGCTCAACTATTGGCTTTCCTTTTTCTTGGCAGCATCTATTATGTTGCGCGAGGGGCTTGAAGCATTCCTTATCATTGCCCTGATCCTGGCTTTAATAAAAACTTCCGGCACTAAAAAAGCACTCCCGTATGTACACGGCGGGTGGATTATGGCCATTCTAACAGGTATCGCAGGATGGTTCCTGTCAGATTGGATAATCGGTATTAGTGGTAAGAACCGTGAGATTATGGAGGGATTGATTTCTTTAGTAGCGGTAATAGTGCTGGCATTTGTTGGGTTTTGGCTGCATAATCATTCCCATTCAAAAAAGTGGAAAGAATTTATAGAAAAAAAGATAGGCAAACAACTAAGAGGGGAAAAAATGTTTGGATTGGCCGTATTTTCCTTTATGGTTGTATTTAGGGAAGCCTTTGAATCCATCCTTTTCTTACAGGCCATTAGCTTAGAGACCAAAACTGGTGATGGGTCTTCCATAGGTTTGGGCGTGATTGCTGCTTTTGGACTGATAGCATTGCTTGCAGTGATTTTTGTAAAATATTCCAAAAGAATTCCGGTAAGGCAACTTTTTAGATATTCGGCTTGGGTAATAACCTTACTTGCGATAATATTAATTGGAAAAGGGGTTCACGCTGTCCAAGAGGCAGGCTGGGTATCAGTCACTAGTTTCCCTATTTCCCTTAAGATAGATTGGTTGGGCGTGTATCCTACAAATGAAACTCTAATGGCACAAGTGGTCTTGTTAGGGTTTCTTTTACTGTTGTATTATGTTAGCAATCATAGAAATAGGGCTATTCAAGTCAAATAAGAGATGCGTAGAGTTGAGTTCCTCAAACTTTTACAGGCTTGAATATAATGTAATAATAAACCTAACGAATTAAAAAGCCTAATAATGGTAATAAAGTAACATTTATAGAGCGTGTATTTTAACTAGTCTCTCTTTATGACACCAAATGATTTAGGTGTTTTGTATTAAGTCGTTTTGGAAACGATGTTAAGATGCAAAATGCGATTTCTTAAACCCCAAAATTACAGTTGTCAATAATGTGGGTTTTATTTTATTAACATTTAAACCCAGATTAAATTTGGAAAAAGATTTACTTAAAATAATAGAAGATTTCAAAAATGAAATATTAGAAATAGAGGAGTCCAACGTTAATGATTTCAATGTAGTTGAAAAGGGAATTACAATCTCAAGGAAATATTTACAAAAACTTCGGCTATGTATTAGAGATAATAAATTCAAAAATAAAGAAAATGAAATAACATTTTTCAAAAAGCACAAGCCGTATGTTTATAGCAGGTTGAAATTCTATGCTAAACTGTATAATTTTTTGATTAATCGCCCGGCGGGAACGATTCAATCTCAACAGATCTTTATAGACGAAGAAATTCAAAAACTTCAAGAAAGTAACCGCCGGAATATCGACTTTATTAAATATTACCGGGAGGAATCTACGGTTTTAGATGAATTTTACTTTATAAGAGGTAAAGATAAAATTAGTCTGGTTTCGGACACTTCCCATTTCTATACTGATGCTGAATTTTCTACAAGTCACGATAACGCAATTGCTAAAATTATGGCCTATGACCTCTTAATAAATCACTACGTTCAGGAATTAAGTTATTTAAGAGATCAGTCCTACGGTATTTCAAATAAACTAAACACTTTAGCCAATGGTGAGCGCCTTGGCTGGACGGCTTCAAAAACTGACCTGATTGAATTGATTTATGCCTTACAGGCTTCTGGAGCGATAAAAAGCGGTACAGCTGGTATTAAAGAAATGGCTTCAGCTTGTGAAGATATTTTTGAACTTAATCTTGGTAACGTTTATAGAACTTTTCTCGAAATAAGAGAACGGAAAATCGACCAAACCAAGTTTATTGATAGACTAAAAGCAACACTTTTAAGGCGAATGGAAGAAACGGACGGTTGATATTTTCATTTTTAAAAATGTTAAATTTCTTCCCAAGTTGGGTCTTACTTGTGAAAAAATAAAATTAATTTTATCTATTATCATTTGGCATAGATGATTTAAAGTGACACCTCTAAATCAAACCAATTTAAACCATTGAAAATGAGCAAATAAAAACACCCTACTTGGGTACAACTTGGGATTAAAATCCAATAAACCATCCCAAATTTGTAGAACGAAAGTCAAATCAGGTCAGGGACTATCAAATTAGTTGAAATCGATACGATAGTCCCTTTCTTTAAAACCGTTCTATTATGCCAGCAAATATTATTACCACCGACGACCTTCGAGAATTTAAAATGGAATTGCTCGATGACATCAAGAATCTTCTATCTAAACAAGCAACTGGAAAACTCAAGAAATATTTAAAATCTTCCGAGGTAATGGACTTGCTTCAAGTCAGTCCAGGTACATTACAGAATCTTCGCATCAATGGAACGTTGCCATACACAAAAGTTGGGGGCATTATCTACTATGATGCAGAGGAAATTCAAGATGTAATGAACTCAAATCGAGTGCAGCACAAGCAAAATTCTTAAAAGATGAACTATATAAAGCTACTAAATGCGGCTTTTGAAAAGTTCTTTTTTGATGACCGCCTCAATCCAACGCACATAAGCCTTTATATGGCACTGTTCCAAGAATGGAACAGTTGCCGATTTATGGATGAATTCTACGTAAACCGTAGAGACTTGATGCGTTGTGCCAAAATAGGCTCTAAGTCCACATATCATAGATGCATTGTGGAATTAGATTCTTGGCAATACCTATCGTACTTCCCTTCCAACAATCCGTATAAGGGCAGCAAAATCAAGATGGCCATTCTGGGGACAAGTGATGAACCTGATACGGGACGGTACAGTCCCAAATTAGAACAGCTTGCGGAACACTACCGTCCCATTGAAGAACCAGTAGTGTACCAGCACCATCCCAATAATGGACAAGCATTGGTATCTACTATAAACAATACCAAACAAGTAAACAATATAAAACAACCAAAGGGCTGGCAGGCGGTAATAGATTTTTTTATTGAAAAAGGTTTTAATGCTGATGAAGGAAAAAAATTCTTTGAGCATTATGAAACCCGGAACTGGCAAACGAGTGATGGAAATGAAATTAGAGATTGGCGTGCCTTGGCCACAAACTGGATGGACAGAACAGAATTATATGCCGAGGAAAACAAACCAAACAAAAAACAAGCGTCCCAAATCAAGGACAACCTGCGAACCAGTAAAAACAAAGACTATGGACAACCCCTCTAAAATAACCGAAGGTGGCGTTGAATATGCGCTCGGGAAGTTTGATGGCAAAAGCATTCTCTACGATTTCCCAAAAATTTTAATTTACCTGAACGCAAAAGGGAAGCTGCTTTTTGGCGATAAATTTAAAATCTACGACCAAGATGAAGCAATAGTCCTGAAGCTTTGCAATTATTTTGTCCGCGATAAAGAAAACTGCAAAAAGAACGGCATCGACCCAGAAAAAGGCATTTTGCTTTCCGGACCCGTGGGATGTGGCAAAACAAGTTTAATGAAATTACTGCGCCACATTGTACCGCTGCAACGCCCCTATGAAATGATTCCCTGCCGGAATGTAACCTTCAGTTTTAACCATTTAGGTTTCAAAACCGTTGAAGAATATGGCAACACGAAGTTTTACTGTTTCGACGATTTAGGTGTCGAACCCGCAGGTCGGTTTTATGGCAAAGACCTAAACGTTATGGGCGAAGTTTTGCTATCGCGCTATGAATTATTTGTTCAGACCAAAGGCAAGGTAAAAACCCACGCAACTACCAATCTCAACGCAGAGGAACTGGAAGAACGCTATGGGAATCGGGTACGTAGCCGAATGCGTGAACTTTTTAATTTGGTTGCCTTTGATAAAGGGGCTGAAGATAAACGCAAGTAACTCAACTTTTGAAGGATTTATACAGCAAAATTATTTCTGAAATAAACTGCTCTACTATAGCCTTCAAGCTCTTTGTTAACTCTAAAAAAATATCTTTCATAATTTTATGGATTTTTTAATGGATATTAATATTGATAGTGCGATGCGTTCAATATTGTTGTTATCTAAAATATAGCTTCCCTCATCCCAATTGGACAAAAAGCCCAATTCCAATAGTATTGATGTGCAATACTCAACAGTTTCTCGAAGTACCTGAAAGTTCGCAAACTTCACACCTCTACTTTGATAGCCTATTGTTTCACAAAATACTTTTTCAATTTGATAACCAATGAAAACGGATTCTTTAGAATATTCCCCTTGTTTCTTTGAAGAATAAACCTCAATCCCGCTTGCTTCTGGATTATCAGAATGATTGCAATGCAAAGACACAAACAAATCAGCATTTAAGGCTTTGGCCAGCTTGGTTCTATCCGATAGCGAAATGAGCGTATCACTATACCTGGTCAAATAAATATCCAAAGGCTTATCCATTTCATTATTTAGATTCAAAATGGCATTTGCAACATCCAAAACCACATCCTTTTCTTGGATGCCATTTATTCCTATTGCACCAGAATCTTTTCCACCGTGTCCAACATCAATCACAATTCTTTTTTGAGCAGTCGTTTCCTGTCCAAAAATGATGCACATTTTTAAGAGCAAAATCACAAAACTGACGTTTTTGAGCACTTTTTTTATTTTCAATTTTTGGGTTATCAACAATTTACTTTCTAAAATCCATAGAATTTGATGCCAAATAATAACAAACGAATTCAAACTAAATCAAATAATATTTTATTCACAAATATTTGATAATCAGTTATTTATGAACAAATATATGTAGATTTCCAATAACGAAAACAACACAAAATTCTAAACTGTTACGCTATGAAAAAATCAATTTATTTGGCAACTTTTTTGTCGTTGCTCTCAACATCACTTTTTGCTCAAATTGGGGGAATTGAAGATTCGGTCGATGATGTTTCAAACACCATCCGAACCATTTTTCCCATCATTTTAGGGGTTATTTTCCTAGTTGGTTTCCTATTTAATGCAGGACATTTCTTTGGGGAAAATGCTGACCTCAAAAAAGGAATCACAAGGGTTCTCGTATTTGTTTTGATTGCAGGCGCAGTCGTAGGCATCTTCACTTACCTAATAGGAATCGTAGTATAAATGAAACGGTTCGAGGTCTATAAAAACATTAGGAAACGGGCGGTCATATTTGGGCTGCCCATTTCCCTGTTTGCCTTGATGATGGTTTCCATACTTGCATCGCTGTTAGTAATTATTTTCTCTTTCAGCTTTGGGATAATTATAGGGATATTGGTTTTCAATGCTGCATTATATGTCGCCTTGACTCGAATAAACCACAATCCGCAGCTTTTCCAAATGGCGAAAGCCTTCCCAAAAATTATCAGTAACAAAAGAAATTCAGGCTTCGATTATGAACAAGATTAATCTTTCGGCATATCAACCCATTACGGATATTCAAGATAATATCGTATTTGCCAATAATGGCAATGTGGTATTATGTTTTGAAGGAAACCTACCCGAAATCTATTCTTTGTCCGAAAAGGATTTTGAAGATATGCACGGTGCTTGGTTTCAGGCTTTAAAATCTTTGCCTGTTGGGACAGTGGTTCACAAACAGGATATCTACCTGAAGAAATCCTATTCTTCGGAACAGCTTCCCAATAAAACTTTTTTAGAGAAAGCAACACACGAGCATTTTAAGGGTCGGGGACATATTGAACATAAATGTTATCTGTTCTTCATCCTCACTAAAAACAAGGCGCTTAACAACCCAAAATATGTCAATCCGTTCCGAAAAGTTTCAAAGGGAATTGTGCAAGAACTGGATGACAACATTAAAAGCTTCGTCAACTCGGTAAGCGACTCTGTTTCCTTTATAAACAATAGCCGAAAAATGGCGTTCCTTCCCCTTAAAACGGAAGATATTCAGAAGCTCACAAGTGGCTATTTTAATGGCTTCAACGAAGGCTTTGATACTGACATAATACTGGAAAAGAAAAGCGTCAATATTGGCGAAAACCATTTTGATGCCCTTGCCATCAATAGCGAACTGTGCTTTGGCGAAAGTGTACAGAGTAGCAAGACCAATGAGAAATTCACATCAGATGATTTTGTATTTCATCAAGGGTTTATTGATGGTCTTGGGCTTACGCTTAATGAAAATCATATCGTCAACCAGATAATCTATCTCGATGATAAACAAAAGTGGCGCAAGCTGCTCGACAAGAAGATTGAGGAACTCAACAAAAGTTCCAACTTCGGTTCGCAGAATAAAGTGGTTCTTGGCAAAATCCAGCACATTCTTGACCAAATCAATGCCGATGATAATGCCCGGATTATTCGTGGTCATCTTAATATTGTCTATTGGGCAAAGGAAGCCAAAGAGCTGGATAAAATAACCTCAAAAATCAAGACAGAATTTAAGGAACTGGATATCATTCCATACTACCCGAGAGGCGAAGAACGTAAGAATTATATACTGAATAGTTACTGTTGCTTCTCATCCAATTTCTCGAATAATGATTTATACGTAACTGATTTAAAACACTCGCTTTGTCTGTTCATTAATAATACCAACTACAAAAGCGACACTACCGGAATCATCTTTAATGACCGTGAACATAACATTCCTGTTCTGAAGGATGTTTGGGACGAAAAGAAGAAACGCATCAAGGCAAGGAACTTCGCCATTTTTGCACCAACTGGCGAAGGAAAATCCTTTTTAGCCAATAACATTTTGCGCCAATATTTTGAAAGTGGCGTTCGTTTGGTCATTATAGATTTGGGTGGCTCTTATACCAAGTTTGCCAAACTCTATCCTGAAAAATATACGGTACTTCGCTACGAAAGCGGAAAGAACTTGGGTATCAATCCATTTTACATCAGTCATCAAGATGACTTAACACCAGAGCGATTGGAAGACTTATCCGTTTTCCTATTTGAACTCTTTGCTTCAGATTTAAAAGTTACGAAAGCACAATCGGTTTCCGTTAAAAAGATACTGCGCCATTATTATGATAGTACTTCTGAAAATCACTCGTTAGATGGTTTTTACAGCTTTATAGAAAAGAGCCAAGAAAATCTACTTGACACTCTTAAAATCCATCCCGACTACTTCAATGTCACGAGCTTCTTGCACGTAATGTCCGAATATGTCGGCGATGGTCTATACAGCTTTCTATTTGAAGTCAGCGAAGACCAGACTTATAAAATCGAAGACAAACGATTGATTGTTTTTGAACTGGATGAAGTAAAGGATAACAAAGAAATCCTATCCGTGATGTTGAAGCTGATTAAGTCAGCCATCCAAAGAACCATTTGGAAAAACCGTGCTGAAAAGGGCATCATACTATTCGATGAGTTTGCAAAGCAATTGAAGTTTGAAAACGTATTGGAAAGCGTAGAATTCTACTATCAAGCCATCCGTAAACAGAATGGTGCGATTGGGATTATACTTCAATCCATAAACCAATTACCAAACAATTCAACTTCTGCGAGTATTCTTGAAAACACGCAAGTCATCTACAGCCTTAACAATGAAAAAGGCTATGATGAATTGGTCAAAAGACTCAACCTTTCCAGCCACGACCTAAATCAATTAAAATCCATCAAAAACAATCTTTCTGGACCACGGAAGTACACCGAAATGTTTATCAAAATTGGTAGAGAAAGTAACATATTCCGGCTTGAAGTTCCGAAGGAAGTATATGCCGCTTACTTAACCGATGGACAGGAAAATGAAGAAATAATGAAGCTCTACAATGAGCATCACAATATGCAAAAAGCAATAATTCAATTCACTTCTAAAACATAATATTATGAAATCGAAGATTCACGAATACCAAAACAAATTTTTTACAATGAGTAAAACAAAAATTAAAATTTTAGTAATGACATTAGCCCTGACTTTGTTTATGTCGGGTAATGCGACTGCCCAGGGAATGCCAACTTATGACAATACCAATTTCATAAGCTTGGTAAAACAACTCATAGAATCAGGTAAACAGACAGCTCAAATGATTAAGTCTGTAAAATTCCTTAAAGATGCAAAGGAAAGCATTGAGAAAGTATCAAGTGTTGTGCAACAACTAAATGCGGTTCAAGAAATTGGACAAAATAATCAACGCCTGATCAATATGATGCAAAACGATTTACAGGATATTTTGAATTCGCCTTACATCAAGCCAGACGAAGTTAGCAGAGTTGTGGAATCATTCGATGCAATAGTCCAAAACTCACTGGACACGATGGATTTCATAGACGAAATCCTATCCAGCGATTATCTAAAAATGAGCGATGCTGAACGAGCTGAAATTCTTAAACAAAAAGAACTGGAATCGAAGGAAATGGTTTCTAACGTCAAAGCCAAAACCAAACGATACAAGGATATTATTTCCTTCAGAAAAATGCAGGATAAAATAAATAACCGCGAAACCGAATATTAAAGATGACCGCAACCATCATTTTAGGGATTGGATTGGAATATATAGACACGGTTTTCCAGACCATACAGAACAGCAGCTTCTCGCAATATACTATTGCAGGAATGAAAACGCTTGCTGTTCTGTTTTTTCTGGTCAATATCCTTAAAAAATATAATGAAGGTATTGCGGATAAGGATGGCTACACTTGGGGTTTGAGCCCAGGCGAACTGGCAAAGAATTTTGCAATAGTAGTTTTGGTCATATTTTCTACACAGGTGTTAGGCTTTTTCGATAGTATCTTGGTTTCTATAGAAGCACAATATCGAGGAACTGCTCCAGCCTTATTGCCTTTGCAAATGCAGGACATTCCAATAGAAGAAGATGTAAATTTAATTGACGCTGCAAAAAATGCAATGACATTGCTTTATGAAGCTTTGGTCACACCACTTTTCGGGTTCAAAATATTTGCCTTTATCATTGGGATTATCCTATGGATTTTAGACCTGTTTATTTATCCGCTCTTTTTAGCAGAACGATTCTTCCTTTTGGGCATTATGCAGGCATTTTTTCCATTGGTCATCAGTTTAGCTGTATTTGAGAAATTCCGTTCCCTCGCCTATAATTTTTTCAAATTGTATGCAGCGGTATATATGCTCGTGCCAGCCTTCTTTTTGGTCAACGTATTTGTTAATGCGCTATACACAGAAATCAACACAAACTTTTGGAATAACCTTTTTGGAACAGATGTAGGTGAAGGTTTTTTTGCTCCTGTTGTACAACTTGGTTCAGTTGCCTTTATCGTCTTTCTGAAATTTAAGTTATACAGGCGCGCCACCTCCTTCACGTTAAGATTATTTTCCAACTAAAGCAAATCAGAATGAAAACACCTTATAAGAATATTTACAATGTCCTAAAGTTGAATAGGTTTATCGTTTTAGCAGTCGTAGTGTTTGCTTTTTTGGCTAGCACATTGTCGGTTTGGATGGCATTTACTACCCATAAAAGTGCGCTAAACAATGCCTTTGCAATCAATACCGACGGTAGCATCATTCCGCTAAAACTCGTTACCCAAAAAGAAAATTTCAGGGTTGAAGCTTTGGCGCATTTAGAGTTGTTCCATACTTATTTCTACAATATCGATGCGAGTAACTATGAACGCAATTTAGAAAAAGCGCTTTGGTTGGGTAACAGTTCCATTGACAACCTTTATCGTCAGAAGAAAGCTGATGGTGTTTATAATCGACTCTTACAATACTCCTTGGTTCAAAAAGTGTTGAGTATCGATTCAAGAATAATTGAAAATAATGGTTCATATAGTTTTACCACGACGACCATTTTTGAAATCAATAGAGGTTCCATAATTGACACCTACGAACTGGTTTCAACTGGAAACCTCATTATGGTCAATCGAAACTTTCCGAACAATCCACACGGATTATTGATAACCGATTATTTTGAAAACACCTTAAAAAAACTGAACAATGAAAATTGAGCCGACCCGCCTGCCGTCGTGCAGGTAATCGGCATTTAAAAACAAATAAATATCAACAGATGAGAGTAGAAAAGAACAAAATAGTATTTGCAGCGGTTTTGGCAGTAATCTTCATTTTCCTGATATCATACTCTATAATGGTTATGGGCGATGATGAAAGTGAAAATGAAAACCTTGAACAGACCTTGATACCCGATTTGGAAGAAAATCAAAAAGAATACGATTCCAAACTGGATGCCATCAATGATTTAAAGGAAGTACGTGAAAACAATGCACCGAGCATCTATGATGAAAAACTGATTGATTCCCTTGGCTTTTATGATGCAGATTTGCCTCAACGTGAAAAAGAACGTATCGTGGATAGCATTTATTCCGCAGGAAAAATCAAATATTCTGATTTGACTTATCAGAATATTGGTTCAAGAAAAACAATTCGCAAAAAAGTAAAAGAGGTAGATTCCACTGAAATTAAAAGAGAACAAAAGATTGAAGCCAAAGAATTAGGCTTGGAACATCAATTGTTCTTTGCTGCTTCGCCAAAACCAAACGACATTTCCATTATCGGGAATACGGATGAAACAATCTATGTGGTCGTCGATGGCGACCAAGTAGTAAAAGCAAACTCCAGATTAAGAATGCGGCTTACCAAAAACGCTCTGATAAATGGAAAGCAAATGCCAAAAAACACGCTCGTTTTTGGGTTTATCAGTTTTCAGCCCAATCGTGCTTTAATAGAAATTGAAAATATCAAACACCATCCCACTAAACTCAAAGCCTTCGATTTACAGGATGGTAGCGAGGGCATCTATGTAGAAAACAATTTTAGGGCAGAGATAACAACGGAAGTCCTGGACGATGTTATAGGCGATATTAATATTCCAAGTGTTCCTGAAGTTGGCGGAATCACAAAAATCCTCAAACGTAAAAACCGAAGTGTGAAAGTGACCGTGCTGAACAATTATAAACTTATTCTAAAACCAAAACTATGAGCCATCTCGGGTTCTTAAAAATTCACTATTATGAAAAAATATATCATAACTTCATTATTACTAGCTGTTTCCACATTTGCACCTCGAATTTGCTTCGCGCAGGTTACAGCACAAGACACAATTGTAATTGATACCATATATGCGAATGACACTAAAAATGTTGCGCTGTTTTTTCCAGAGCCCATTCGCCAGGGAATAACCGGTGCAGAAAATTTTATATTTACCTACAATCGTGAAAAAGAGCAGTATTTCGGGCTTCTTCAAGCAAAGCCTGGGAAAGAAAGCAATCTTCTGATAGTCAATAGAGATGGTTCAATTTTTTCGTATATTGTAAGGTATAAAGCGCAGCTATTAAAATTCAATTATTTTATTCCGAAGTCAAGTAGTATCGGGAATGAAAGACCAATATTGAATGATTCTATTTCTGTTGTTACTGCTGAAAGCAATGTTGATAACAGGGATTATTATTACCAGAAATTCAGTTCCTATCTTCTTGAGAGAAAGCAGCGTGTAGGTAGGATTAAAAAGAGAACCGAAGGTATAGTTTTGAGCGTTGAGAACATTGTTTTTGATACGGAAGAACTTTACTTTGTCATCCAGATTAAGAATAATTCTACGTTGGATTATGATTTGAATTTCTTAAAACTCTCTGTTGAAACAAGACAGAAGGGGAAAAAGAAATCGTTACAACGACTGTATCAAGAACCGATTTTCAAACATAATATGCCTTCTAAAATCACAGAAAACGAAACGGTTCGGTTTGTTTATGTCTTGCCGAAGTTTTCGCTATCCAATGACCGCAGAGCAATTTTTGAACTGCACGAAAAAGATGGCGAACGTAATATTGAACTGAAAATATCACATAGTTATATCAATAACCCAAATTAGTAACGTTATGAAAAATTTAGTCATTTGCTCGCTCATATTGTTGTTCTTCTCGTGTTCAGAAAAAAAGAACCTTTCCCCTTCTGAAACCGCTAAAGTTGTTGCCGAAAGTTTTTATCACGGTGATGAAGCTACCTTGAAAAAATTTACCACTTCGGAAGGCTATGCAAACCTTTCAAGCATTCAAGCAATGTTTACTGAAGATAAAGATTCAGAAGCTAATTTTAAAGTGGTGGATGAGGCTATGGATGGCGTGGTGGCTTGGGTAAAATATTCAACAGCTTATGACCCAAAACCGGGTGTTTTTAAACTGGTTCAAAAAGATGGCCAATGGAAGGTAACCCATAATGGACCGAGGGATAAAGGGCCTTTTTAAGATAAACAGACTATTTTCGGAATTTATGTGGCTTAAATAAAACATCATTCTGTTCCGCTTGACAAAACAAATACAATTTATCTTATGGATGGTCTATTAAAACTTCTATTTTTGTGTAAATAAATTTTTGATTTCTAATCGAGCCATTAAATAACATATTAAATCAATTAGGGCTAATTGAGCACCGAGCTGTCTATTTTATGGATAGAGCAGATGGTATTTCCTATGATGGATTTGCCCCTGAAGTTAAGCAGAAATTAGAAATAATTAATCCTGATGCTTATTACGTTTTTAATCAGCAACCCTTATTGCTTTTTTTTTATCTTGATGAAAATCATCTGTCAACTCGTGAATTAGAAATTCATAAACAAGTATGGTCGTTTGACAATTCGCCTGTGATTTTTATTGTTAAAAATCAAGATGTAAAAGTTTACAATGCTCTTAATTACCATAAAAAAGAGAGAACTCTGGAAGAAATTCCCTTAAATGCAGAGGAAAGACAATCAAAATTTTCTTTTTGGAATTTACAAAGCGGACTTACTTGGAAATGGTTGCAATATGAATATTTCGAAAATACAAAGAAAAATAATTTTCGGAAACGGGTAAATGATCGATTGTTTCAAAATATAAGCTCTGTTAGACAAATTTTAATAAGTAAGCCTGATGGACTTACTGAAAACGAAGCAAATTCCTTAATCCTCCGATTAATTTTTATTCGTTATTTGATTGATAGAGGGGTTAAAATTGACGATGATGAAATCACAGGAAATAGCATTGATGAGAAAAGATTTAGCTTTAGTAAAATAATTCAGGATCCTGCCAAATTGGACAGCTTGTTTATTAAGTTAAATAAAAATTTCAATGGGGTTCTATTTAAAGAAGTCGATATAAAATTAACCTCAAGCCAATCTCAATTTCTAGCAGATGTTTTTAAAGGAGAAGTCCAAGAACAAGGAACCTTGTTTGATGGATATTATTTTCACATATTTGACTTTTCAATTATTCCTGTAGAAGTAATTTCTGGTATTTATGAGTCATTAATTGATGAGGAAAAAAGAAAGTTACATGCTGCGGTATATACACCTCCTTTTTTGGTGGAATATATTTTAAATGATACCATAGATAAGTATTTAGAAAACAGTCATACATCTTCCTGCAAGATTTTTGAGGTTGCGGTGGGTTCTGGAATATTTTTAGTCCAGTCTTTAAGAAAGATGATTGAAAAAGAAATTAACTTAAATGGCAAAGAGAACAATAAGGATTTCAGTACATCTATCAGGAATATAGCTAAAAACAATCTTTTTGGTATTGATATTAATCCGGAGGCTTTAAAAGTAACTTGCTTTTCAATATATATCGCTCTCTTAGATTACCAAAATCCAAAGGATATAGAAAAATATCCTTTCCCGAATTTCTTAGGAGAAAATTTATTTGAAGCAGATTTTTTTGATCTTGACCACAAATTCAACGAGATTGTTATAGGACAAAAACCTAATTTTATTTTAGGAAATCCGCCTTGGAAAAAAGATAAATCGTATAAACACCTAGAATGGGTCAATTCCAGTAATACTTATAGCAAAAAAATTAAGGGCAAATTAGAAATTGCACAATCCTTTTTATTGCGTTCGAATGATTTTATGCAAGTTGATACTGTTACAGCCTTAATAGTAACCAGCACCGTTTTTTATAATGTTTCAACTACAACCAGAGAATTTAAGCATAAATTTTTAACTTCCTTCTGCTTAAATAAGTTTTTAGATTTATCAGCTGTCAAACAATCTCTTTTCGAGCAGCAAGAGAGCCCAACTTCGATAGTCTTTTATCGCCAAGCGAAAAGTGAAAATCATCTCGAAAATTCTGTCGAACATTTGAGTATAAAGGTGAACTCATTTTTAAAGTATTTTAAAATGTTGGTCATTGAAAAATACGACAACAAGAAAATTGCTCAAAAACATTTTGTTGAAAATGATTGGATGTTTAAAGTCGCATTATATGGAAATATTTTAGATTTTGGATTTATAAAAAGGTTAGAGTCGCAAAATACATTAAAAATATTAGATTTAATAGATGAGAAAACTACTTTCAAAGGAGCTGGTATAGAAAGGGGGCTGGATGCAAAACCATATCCAAACTTAATTGGACTGCCAATAGTTGAAAATAGTGAAATAAATGAATACTATACACAGGTAAATAAGGCCAAAACTTTAGGAGAAGCAGATGTCAAACTCTCAAGAGGGAGAAAAATAGAGATTTTTAAAGGGAGTAAAATTCTATTAAAGGAGCAGAGTAAGAATTGGAATAAACCAGTCATTTCTTATTGCGAATCGGACTCGGTATTTAGAAAGGGTACTTTTGCAATCTCTTCATTTAATAAAAATATAATCAAGCCTATTTATGGTTTATTGATTTCAGAAATGGCTACTTATTATATGTTTTTAATTGCGAGCGCTTGGGGTGTTGGTACAAGGCCCGCTATTCGATTTGTAGACGAATTTTTGAACATTCCTTTTAATAAGCCAGATAATTCATTGAATGAGGAACTTATTAAATTGGTAGATGAATTTTTGAATTCTTTCCGAAAGCATTATTCAGATTTTAATCTAGGAGAGCCTGAATTTGATGACAAGATTTTCTTAAAAATAAATGGGTTAATTGCTGAAATTTACGAAATTAAAGACTATGAAAAAGATTTAATAGATTATGCCCTTAATGTCTCGAGATACCAATTCCAAGAAAGCAAGCAAGATTTGGTTACGGATTTCACTCACTTTAATTTTAATCATTACAGAAACCAAGATTTCGTTCTACAAAAATATGCAGAAGTTTACCTAAATGAAATTGGGAACCTTTACGAGGATGAATTTATTCAAATAGAGATTTACATTTTAGATTATTTCATTGCAATGAACTTTGTTCTTTTAAATGTAGAACCGGAAGAAAAAATTATATACCCAAAAGATAAATTTGATGAAAAAGAAGTATTGCAAAGGTTGGCAGACAATTTAAGTATATCTCAAATTACAAATACGCGTGATCCTCTAAAAAACTTGTATCTACAAAAGGACATTAAGGGATTTGAAAATAATTCATTTTATATAATTAAACCAAATGAGTATAAATGTTGGCATCGCGCCATCGCTTGGTATGACGTAGCAGAATTTAGAAACACTATTGAGCAAGCAGAGTTTAATGACTTAAGTAATGAAGTTAATGATTTCTGATGCATCCCAATTCATACAACATAGGAAAAATACTTTTTCTATAACTAATAAAAGAATACAGCAAATAATTTCTTACGTATGCGAATGTTACGGGATTTGTCTAAAGGAAAAAACAAAAAATCCATACTCTATTAATGCAGTCAAAGAGAATAGTACATTATCATTTGAGGACTATTTGAAATTTGATTTAGTAGATAATTATCTCAACGTTAAAAAACACCTATTAAAAGATAAAATCTCAAAATTAGAAGATATTCATTTTGCTGCTGAAACCCAAGAAAGATATATAGACCTTGTTGATTCTAAACAGAAACCCGATAAAATTGATATATACGTGGATAGATTAGGACTTCAAAGCGAATGGATGTCCAAAAATAATCAGGTCTATTTTGCAATAGAATGTAAACGAATCAGAATTTTATCGGACACAAAAGCTTATATAGGTGACATTAGAAAAGTAGCAAATAGAAATCACACCAATTTAAGGCTTCCTTTTGAGGGACAAATAGCCTTCATTGAGAATTTGAATATAGACCATCACAAAGTAATGACAAAAGCCAATAGTATTTTAAAAAAAGATATAGAAATCAATACTCTTCAATATTTAAAATTCCAAAGTTTTCACAGTTTTTTTCAAAATACCTACAGTTCAGTTCACACAAAAAATTTTGGGGGAAAAGAATCATTTTATGTTTACCATCTACTATTTGACTATAGTCAGATAGTAATGAATTAATCGGCGAATAAGTTTTAATGATACGGTTTTTGGAATATTATAGATGATTCATTCCATCCTTTTTCTCAATATAGATGCAGAAAAGCTCAATGATATTTAGGTTAACGAAGAAAGTGAGGTCTTTTTTCCTTACTATTCAAATATAGACCTCGCTTCCTCAAAAATCCTCTCAAAATTAGCCTCCAAATCAGCGTTAGAAAATTCTTTGGTATTCTCCGGAAGCTCCCTTTTGATTTTTTCCAATTTAAATTGCACCTTCTTATCCTTCCCATCTGCATAAGTGATAAATTCGCCCTGCTTCAACCGAAAAAACACGTCAGCCCTTATCTTTGGAATCTCTTTTTCTCCAGTAGTTACCCTAGTGTCAAAATCCAAATTATGCCCACGACTTATACTTTTGGTAGGATCCTTAATAATTTCAAAAAACCGTTCGTAATATTTTGCGGTGTCTGGGTCATTGACTTTACCGAAAAATTGGTAGGATAGATTGCTTAAAATCGCTTTGCTTGCCTTGTCCCCATACATCATATCATTTTGTATTTTGTCCTGCATCACATAAATCGTAGAAATATTATAGCTTCGAAGTGTCGCAGGAATACGATGCATATTCAATAAACGAATGGTTGGTGCTTCTTCCATCATCAAAAAAGAAGGCTTTGCATTGCGTACACTCATTTGTTTTGTAATGGTATGGATGATGGTGGCAATCACAGGAGAATACGAAGTTTCAAATTTGGGATTGTTCACGACCGAAATTACAGTTGGATTTTCAGGACTATTTATATTGAGTGGCACTTCGTCCGCAGACAACGCCATAAAAATGCGGTGTGTACTAATTCGTTTAAAAGCATTGGCCAAGGTGCTTTTTACTCCTGCGGTCTGTCTTTCAGAATCTTTTCCACTTATAAAAGCATCTGCCATTGCCCTCGATGTCGTATTGGTTTCCAAAAACTGGATAAGGCTGTTTGTGTCCAGATATTGATAAATGGCGATTAAATGTGGAAGGGTACAGAATTGTGGATAGGTAGTTTTTAATTTCCAAATCAATCCACCAATCAAGCCTTCCGCAGCATCATTGAAAAATTTGGTCGTTCCAGTTGTTCCAGATTCCCGTTGTTCCAAAAGGTTTTCAATCAATACCCTTGAAACTTCGTTTACGCTTTCCTCGTTCTCTAAATAGCGTGGTGCAATAGGATTTACCCTATGTATGATTTTATCAAAGGAAATGACCTTAAACGGGATATTACCATCTTTAAAAAGGGGATAAGCCATTTCAGTAAGCTCAAAATCCTTGTAGTCGTGGATAATTCCGCAAAACCCTTCTTTTTCGAAGTGTTTCAAAAAACCATAGACTACACTTTCGGTCTTTCCACTTCCCGCAGAACCGATTATAGATGCACCACGTTTGATGTTATCCAGTTTGAAGTTTCCTTTTGTAGTGGCAAAGTTGACCTGATATTTGGCATTTCCACTTTTAGGCTCGTCCGTTTTATGCAAGAATACATACATTCCTATATTAATTAATATCAGAGGACAAACAAAATAAAGTGCTATTTGCACCAATGGTAATTGTTCATTTAAATAATACACAAAAGCGCCAATCAATAGAAAATTGACGACAAATGCATATCTGCTAACCCGAAATATTCCATAGAAAACAACACTGGCTACACCAATAATAAAAAGTACTGTTACGAGATTGTCCATTTGTATAATTTTAAGTTAGATTCCGATGGAACTTGATTTGATGGCCACTTCCGCACCACGTCGTAGCTTGTTAAATATTTTCATTACCAATTGTGCCTGCGTGACCGGAATACTCGGCATTATTGGAATATTACTTTCACGCATTAATTTGAACGCAATCGCTTTTTCGTTGGTTGGTAGTTTCATCAACGATGCAAAATAGATTTTCGGATTCTTGATGAAATCCTTTCTTGCCTTATAGGTTTCAGCGAAGTTCCTTTGATAGCCAAAAGTCTTATCAAAAGTCTTTTCTGCTTTCTCAAAAAACCCATCTCTATCAAATCCCCGTTTTACCGTTTTACCATTTAATTCAACGTCGGAAGCTTTATATTTACTTCCAGGTGACAAACTGAATCGGTTTGATGCATCCTTGCGGCTAACGATAATATGTAAATGGCTTTGGTCTCCTGCTTTTGGCATTCCTTGTACTATTCGTTTTCCGTTCTGTTGGTGCGGTGCTTCTCTTTCTAGTTTCCCGATTTCTTTTTCCAATTTTTTCACATTTCCTTCTGCTCGTCCATCTAGCACATTTCGGACTTCAGTTTTTAATTGAAGTATTTTTGTGGCAAAAGGCTGGTTTTCCTGCACCTGTTTATCTGTTCCTTTAAAGGTTCTTTGGTGTTCAATTTTTGCATAGTATTTTATATCATCGATATTGACGGGTCGCCCATTTATTTCACGGTTGAATGAAGCCACATAATCCTTCATAATCTCCCGGGTATATTTTTGCAAATCTTTATTATGGTTTTGCAACCGTTTCAGTTCGTATTGTGAAGGGCTTACGATAATAGAATAAAACCGTGGCTCGTGCTTTTCAAGTTTTGCGGTATTGCTATCAATTTCCCTGACCACTTCCTCTGCTGAAATCTCGTCGCCATATTGGTTAAAAAAATGCTCCATATCCTGTTGTTCCAATCCTTGGTTTTCCTTCTCCAGATAGCCAACAAAATCAGCCGAACTTTTAGAATAATTACCTCCTATTTTTTGAGGTGAGATTGTAATATACATAGCTCAAAAATTTACAGTTGGTTACTTGGATTTTGTTTTTCACGGAAGCGTACTTCCTTTTTTTCTTCGGCATATTTCTTTTCTAAAATCAGCGGTTTTTTGTTTGGCTGTTCTGTCTCAAAAAGGGATTGAATCATTGCGACCGTGGGTTTGGTTTGTGTCTTTTCAACATCACGCATTATAGCGATGACTGCATTGATTCTTTTTAATAGTTTGGCTTCGATGGTTCGCCCTGTCGGACCCAATTTTTCCTTTGGCGATATCTCGTTATAGAAGAAAAAATCAAGGATATTTTCCATTGCTTCGGTATGGGTCTTGAAGTGTGTCTTTGAAAATTCCTGAAAACGTTTGGCAGTTTTCCTTTTGAACCTGATGGTGATGAATGAATCCATTTTCTTTCGCTTTTTTTGTGTATTTGACGTAAATCCATCCCTGTTTACAGGTTGTTCAAGGGCATTTGACGCAAATCGAAGAAATATATATAATCCATTAATTTTCAAGTTGTTGAAAATCAATTGGTTATAAGCTAAAAGGAATATGTAACGCGGCTCTGCCCGTTACCCTCTTGCTATTCCTTTTCGTCACGCCAAAGCGTGACAAAAATTTCATACAATCTGGCTAAAAAGCCAATTGCCCTTTTAGGAATTCGGAAATTCCAATATGTAAAATATAGATGGATACAGCTACCAGCGAAAGTTAAAAATAGGGTAGCTATATAAATTATGTGTGCTGAATTTCAGCGAAATAAAGATACGGTTTTTTTATTGAACTGGAATTACTTGAAAAGAAAAAACACCTCCAAAATTTAGAGGTGCTTGATTATTAAGTTTAGAAAATTAGATGTTGAATATGAACTTATAGGAATATAAATTTCGTAATGCTTCTTCCTCTATCATCGTTTCAAAACAGGTGTAATTTTCCCTTACGTATTTGCGAATATCATCGCCAAATTTTCGTTCCACGTCTTTTTTAGAATCCTCTAAAAGTCGGTTTTGAGCCTCCTCGCTCAAGTCTGTAAAATTGAGATAAACCATAGCCTGAATTTTTAATATTCGCTTGGTAACATCAGCGTATCATTTACAAAAAATAACCGCAATTCATCGAGCGGAAAATCGGTTGCCCGATAGCCGTGTTTTTCCAAAATATTGTCGTTGCCATCTGTATAAATAATTTCAGCTTCATATCCTGTAAAATTTTGTTTTTCCTCGGGCAATCTTTTAAAGTCTATGGTTATAAATTCGCTTCGGTTCATCAGACTTTTTGCAATTACGGAAGTGTCCGTAATGAGCCAAAAACATTCTGCTACTTCTGACAAATATTTCAATCCGTCCGTAAAACGTGTTCTTAGTAAGGGGATTTGATAGAACATTTCTGTTCCCGTAAAATATTGCAATCGCTCTTTTATTTCGTTAACTTGTGCTTTCATTGTGCATATATTTAATGTGTGAATAATGAAAAAGAGGGCGCAACTTTCGAGAGGAACGCCCTCTTTATTTTGAAGATTACTTATCGCTTTTACTTCCAAGTAGAAGGATTTCATCGGCTACGACTTCCGTTACATAGCGTTGGTTGCCATCATCGGTCGTGTAGGTTCGGGTCTTTAGTTTCCCTGTGATTCCTACTTCTTTGCCCTTTTCGACATATTTCTCAACAATTTCAGCGGTCTTTCCCCAGGCCACTACGGTATGCCAATTGGTGTCCGTTTGCTTTTCGCCTTTGCTGTCCTTGTAATACTCGTTAGTAGCGAGTGAAAAGCGGGCTACTTTCTTACCGCTTTCAAGGTTCGTAATGGTTGGCTCTTGACCAACGTTTCCAATTAACTGTACGTGATTTCTAATAGTACTCATAACTAAATATTTAAGTGATTTATATTTCCCCTATTGATTTAAAACAGATTAAATTTTAAGGGGTGTTTGTTCTTTTCTTCTGTGCACAGCACAATGGATAGAGTGGGTTTTGTCAAGACTTTTAGGGAACAAATCAGGTGTGTTTGCGACGTAGCAAACCTGCCTTTTTCGGCGGGTTTCAAGGAAGTAGAAGCCTTATTTTTCATTAAAACTTGTACAGTCTTGACAAGTTCCATAAGGGCATTAGCAATTCTTTTAAACGCAGTTGCGTTTGAGCGTACCGGTACTTAAGCGAGATAAGTAGCTGTGGTTAAATTAGAATTGGTTATGTCGTGCCTGTTTTTCGACGCCCCGAAAAACAACAAAGGCTTTATCCATTATAAACCCCTTAAAATGTGTAAGGCAGCGGTTCGGTTTTTAAGAATTTTCGAGTGAAGGCTCAAGAAGACTTCGCCGCAAATTCTGTTAAGAAAACTGAGGCGATGACTTTCCGCTCAAGAAGGCGGACTTAATTCACGATTTTGGCTCGGGAATGAAGTGTTCCTTCCCAGCATCGCGGGAAGGGTTAACGAAATGGAAAGCTGAAATTGTGGATGATGTCCAAGACCTTTTTAGAGAAGCTCTTTTCCCGTAATGTAGCTTTTCGCGGAATGTAGGGGAATGTGCTGAACGGATTATGAAAACGAATTATCCTATTTAGTAGAGTTTAAAGCGGTCTTAATTTCAAAGATGTAGATTGACGTTTTCCGCTTTTGGGGGATTTAGCGTTATGGAAATCGGAAACTTTGAAATTGTGTCCAAGACCTTGTGTAATGAAGCGCTTTTTCCGGAATGTAGCTTTTCGCGAAGTGTAGGGGAATGGGCTTAATAATTTAAAAAAATAAATTATTCATTCTAACTCACTTTTTAACTAATTAAAGAATGATAGCCCATCACTTGATAAATTTTTAAGACGTTTGTTAATTAAATGATAATAGAACAAAATTGTCGATGAATATATTTAAGAAAAAACTAGAAGATACATCCCCAAAGGAATTAAATTTTGAACCCATAGAGTTATTTCAAAATTTGTTCCATAAGGAAGGATATGCATATTTAAGAGGAATACAAGAAGAGGTATTAAACTCCTGGCATAGTATAAGAGACCAACGAGATGTTTTGTGTAAAATGAATACAGGTTCTGGAAAAACGCTTGTAAGCTTATTGATGTTGCACTCAAAAATGATTGAAGGAGTCGGTCCAAGTTTATATTTATGTCCAGACAAACAACTATTAGAACAGGCAAAGTTGCAAGCGGATTTATATGGAATACCCGTTTGTGAAATTGAATATCAAGGGCAAAGAAGTGTTTTTCCTGATGACTTTTTAAATTCAAAAGCTATTCTGTTATGCACGTTTCAAAAGCTTTTCAATTCACGCTCTATTTTTGATAGGGATAATATCGATGTCGGCTCTATTGTTCTCGATGATGCCCACGTATGCCTTGATAAAGCTAGGCAAGCCACCACCATAAACATTCCATTCGGTCACGAACTTGCCGAAAGATTACTAAAATTATTCAATGATGAATTAAAGTATCAAGCACCAGGAACTTACCATAGGTTAACTGATGGCGATCCATATGCTAAGATACTTAAAGTACCTTACTGGGCTTGGCTCACGCGTTTAGATGAACTTGTGCATCTTATAGGCGAGTTCAGTGAAGACAGCGAGCTGATGTTCAAATGGGGTTTGATAGCGGACGACTTAAAATCTTATGATTGCTATGTGGGACCAAGAGGTATTGAAATCGCACCGTCTTATGTGCCATTTCATAATGTACGCGCCTTTAACGAAGCAAAACATAGGTACATACTTTCAGCTACATTTGAAGACCAGATTGATTTGATAAAGGATTTAGGTATTGATATCGATAGTATCAAAAACGCCTTGATTCCCAAGGATCGTAAGGACGTTGGTCAAAGATTGATTCTTGCCCCACAAAGATTCGATTCGAGGATAACTGACGAGCAGATAATGGATTTGGCTAAAGAATATGCAGATTCTGGCGTAAATGTAATGGTTTTAACACCTTCTGCAAATAGAGCTGAAAAGTGGGAAGATATTGGCGCAGAAATTATTGAAAAAGATAACATCAATAAGGATATAGCCAGTTTAAAATCCAAGAAGGGATCGTTGAATGTTCTGGTGAATCGTTATGATGGTGTAGATTTGAATGGCGATATGTGCAGGATTTTGATATTGGACGGCTACCCGTCATTTAGTTCGTATGAACAGTTATATGCAGAGTTACGTCTAGAGTCTGTAAAATCTTCCCTAAAGGCTCAAATTATTGAGCAGGGTCTAGGCAGAGCTGTAAGGTCTGGCAGTGATTATTGCGCGGTGTTTCTAATGGGGAAGGATTTATTACAGTTTTTAGGAAACAAATCGAATCTACAGTATTTTACACCAGTAACACGGAAACAACTCAAACTGGGTCTATCACTATTAGATGATGAATCAAACGATAATGCCCTAAAAACAATTAGAGATACCGCTAAATTATGTCTTGTGCAAGATATGAGTTGGCGCGAGTACCATTCTGGAATACTTTCGCAAGTGGAGACTGACAAAACCGATGAGCGGGTTATTAAGAATTTGGAAATTGCCGATACCGAGTCAAAGGCCATAGACCTTTTCAGAAGACGGAATCACGAAGGAGCTTCAAAAATAATCTTGGATGAGATAGTTGATACAATTGATTTAACCCAAAAACAGAAAGGTTGGTATTTTGAAAAAGCAGCCAATTATCTCTATCTAGATAATATCCCGAAATCTAACGATTTACAAATAAAAGCAGCAAAGACGGCCTCACATATGTTGCAGTCAAAGAACGGACATAGTTATACTAAAATAATGGCAAGTGTAGAGCAGGCGACACAAGTCCTCAATTTCATAAAAAGATATGAAACATCCCAAGATTTTAAATTGTATTTAGAAAGTCTATTGGATGATCTTCAGTTCAGTCCGGACATACCACATACAAAATTTGAAAACGCCTTGGCAGAAGTTGGAAGACTAGTCGGTTTTCATACTCAAGAACCAGAAGCAGAATTTGGTAACGGTCCTGATGTCCTTTGGGTAATGACTGGAAATCATTATTTAGTTTTAGAGGCCAAATCTAGAGCTATACACGGTGAAATCACTAGAGATAACATTAATCAGTTATTGGGCTCAGGCGAGTGGTTTAAGAAACTATATGGTGAAGCAGCAAGTTTTAATTTAGTAACAATTCAACCACCAAATATAAAAGGCTGGAATGTGAACACTAGCGCAAATACTAGAGTTATTGACGAAGAATCCTTAATTTCGTTAAAAATTACTTTAAGAAGATTTGTTGATGGGATCAACAGTTCCGGTTTTACTGCATCAAGTACTAAAGAAATAGCCAACTTGTTAGGCTTACATAATCTGACAACAAACGGTTTTCTAAACACATTTCTAAAGCCTGTTGTTTCAAAAAAGGGGTAAAACTTCTTTAAAACATAGATGGTCGAGTGGTCTAAGGCACCTGATTGAAGATCAGGCGTACGGGAAACTGTACCGAGAGTTCGAATCTCTCTCTATCCGCAGGTACGCAAGTATTTTAGCCCGCAATTTAAAATTGCGGGCTTGTTGGTTATTGCAATTAGCATAATTGTTAGTGAAAAAGAATGTTCTTCAAAAAATCAATTGTTACTAAAAATCCAGTTTAAGGTACTGGACAAACCTTAATTTAATTTATGCCATATCATAGACTTCATCAAACAGCTTTTTATCCAACCGTTCTTGTTGGCCAAAGCTTTTCTTTAAGACATTATGAAGTACTGAATTAAACGCATTATAGCCCAACCAGAGATTTGGTTTTTCATTGAGCAACAAGGCTTCATAGTTCAAGATTTCTATGACTTCACGAGACTTTTTTGAAGGGGCGCTGTTATTGTCGCTACATTCATATCTGAACAATTTCGTTTTGTCAAGAATGGCCTTCACAAATTCTTGTGTATCGATGATTTTACATTCCTTCATCTTGTCGAATTTCTTGGTAATGGTATAAAATTCATTGTCCAGAAATTTATCAAATAGATTGTTCAGCCTCGGCATAATCAAATGCGTGTTGTTCTTACTGTGCTTGATTGAAAACTCAATTTCTGCCTGGGAAACGTGCAGGCCATTTGAACACACTTCTCTATAAAATCCAAAGTGACCAGAGGTCTTTTCACTACCGTCATAGGAATTTTTGAACCGAAGCATCGGCAGTATCAAATCTTTATCGTTCTTGACCGTAAACTGGCTTTTGTCGTCGATGATAAAGTCGGTAATGAACGACCTATCATTTTTGTTGATGGTTCGTTTATGAAAGTTTAGCTGTGCATCGGTCAACATTTCTTCAGCATTCTTGAAGAATAGTTGATTCGGAATGTGTCCGTAACTGTTCGATACCACGTTGACAATTTTGCCATTTGAGATAATAGCATTTTCAAGCCCTCTTCGAGATTCCATCTGTGTCAGACTCTTTAAGGATTTCATTTCTGATGGAACAAAGATTTCATCCTGTTGCAAATTTTGTAAATACATAGCTTTTGAATTTTAGTTAAACAATATTTGAGCAGTACCCAAACGGAAGTTAAAATCTTGGCTCAAAAGGAAACGGAATAAATAAGCGTAGGAAGTTGCGTTGGCTTTATGCCGTAGTCTTTTGATGGATGTATTTTACGAGTTTACCTTTGCACTAACTATTGATTGATAACCCCTTCCTTAAGAACCCATCTTTCAAAACACTATCATAAAAAAGAAGAAGGGCCAGCACGAATGCCGACCCTTCTTCAAACAACAAAAGCTAATCGTTGAGTTCCTGAATTTGCTTTTCAAGAACCGTGATGCGCTCTTTCAAACGTGCTTCACGCTTGTCTCGTTTTTCGGCATATTCCTTTTCTATGCCGGCAATCTTGGATTTATAATATCCCTGTATCGCATTATAAAATGAAATGTTGGTAAGATTATTGACGTGATTGCTTTCGCCAAAATGCACTTGCCTCGTGAGCATATACCGTATCAATTTATGGAAGATTTCCTTTTTGAACTTCTTCTTGAAATTCTCTACCATTTCAACTCTGGTCATCTTTGAAGTGTCGCTCAGGAATTTTGAGAAATACTTCTGCTGGCTCATATAGTCCACGTTGTTTTCAAATAGTGATATCGAGAATGCGACCATTTCATCTGTTGAAAGTGTCTTCTTTGTATCAATGTATTTCGTCTCACGAATCATCTGCACAACTTCCTCAAATTGCTTATTGTTCTCTATTTGCTTCTTGCGGATTTCCCTTTCGTTGATTTTTACGATTTGTTCTTCAGGTGTACAATCTGCCATTTTTCTGTTGGCCAATGGTGCCGAATATTCCGTAGAATCGTTCTTTGATTTTTCGACAATTTTTACAAAGACCTCTTTATTCCTGTAAGTTTTGGGATGAAACAAAATGCCATTTGTAAACCCATTTTCATTTGCTGAATTGTATTCTTCCAATGCTTCTTTGTAATTTTGCAACGCTTTTTCAAATTCGGCTTTTAATTCATCTTCAGAATAGTCATAATGTTGGTATTCTTTCTTAATATCCTGGATTGTTGGCTCAATCGGATGCTCTATAATTTCAACATCGTCCAGTAGATAGACTTTCAATCCCTTCTTTTCTAATTGTGATATAATTAGCTGATTGTTTTCATCATCTGCCCAATACTGTCGTATTTCAGGAATCAATAAGATGTTCTCTTTCTTGGATTTTTCAATCAGCTTCAAGAATGATTTGCTTTTCTTGGTTTCAAAACAGGCTGCTTTTGTACAGACCATTTTACCTTCGCCGAACAGATTGCCTTGATTGGCCGCATTGAACGGACATTCTACACAAGACCCAGCTTTTGGGACTAATTTTTTGTCCGCTACATCAAAGGATGCTTTTTCCAAATCATAGGTCTGGTCTTTAATCATCCTGTTTATCTGATGTGCATTAAAATCTTCGCCCATCGTTTCTAACATCATCAGCTGTTCTTCCGGTTCAAATAGCGCAACACCAACACCTAAGGAAATCGTCATTTCGCCATTGCGGACAAAGTGCTTAAAACCGTCAATCAATCCAGCCAGTTTAAGTCGCTGTCTGATAAAGTTATCCGTTCTTCCCAATCGCTTTGCAATTTCAGTAGGTGCGTATTTCTCGCTTAGGTAAGCAATCGCCTCGGCTTCTTCGGTAGGCTCGACATCCTGTCTTTGCAGATTCTCGATAATCTGAACTTCAAGAACATCATTGTTTTTATAAGTCCTCACGATACAGGGTATGGTCTTCTTTCCAGCCAAATTACTTGCACGATATCGGCGTTCGCCCATCACGATGACATAATGGTCATTTAGTTGCCTTACCGTGATTGGTTGCAACACACCGTGCTTTTCGATACTCTCAGATAGCTGCTTTAACGCATCTTCGTTAAACGTCTTTCTCGGCTGTTCTGGGTCAGGCTTGATTTTACCCAACGGTAAGTTCTGAATTTGAAGTGCTTTGGATTTCTTTCCATTTACTTCTTTCTTGGCAGTAGATTTCGCTCTACTGCGCTTCTTTGTGGTACTCGCTTTTGTTGTCATAATACTCAAATTTTTGATTAAACAATATTTGAGCAGAAACCAAACGGAAGATAAAATCTTGGCTCAAAAGGAAACGGAATAAATGAGTAGGGGAAGAAG
>NTLF01000009.1 GCA_002631855.1 Zunongwangia sp. ESRF-bin46
TATCTTTATCCCAATCCTCAAAGAGCAGTTCAGCCGCATCTTGTGAACTACTTATTTTTTGCCACTCAGAGGATTTTAACCCTCCTTTGTAGCTTATTTTTATTTCGTTAACTTGTGCTTTCATTGTTATCTAATTTTAATTAATGGATAATGAAAAAGAGGGCGCAACTTTCCAGAGGAACGCCCTCTTTAATTTTGAAGATTACTTGTCGTTTTTGCTTCCAAGTAATAGGATTTCATCGGCTACAACTTCCGTTACATAGCGTTGGTTGCCATCATCGGTAGTGTAGGTTCGGGTCTTTAGCTTCCCTGTAATTCCTACTTCTTTGCCTTTTTCGACAAATTTTTCAACGATTTCAGCCGTCTTGCCCCAAGCCACTACGGTATGCCAGTTGGTGTCCGTTTGCTTTTCGCCTTTGCTGTCTTTGTAATACTCATTTGTGGCTAATGAAAAACGGGCTACTTTTTTACCGCTTTCAAGGTTCGTAATGGTTGGCTCTTGTCCAACGTTTCCAATCAATTGTACGTGATTTCTAATAGTACTCATAATAAAAAGATTTGTGTCTGCTTTGTTACAGACTGGTTTATATTTCCCCTATTTGTTTTAAACTGAATTAAATTTTAAGGGGTGTTTGTTCTTTTCTTTCGTGCACCGCACAATGGATAGAGTGGGTTTTGTCAAGACTTTTAGGGTAAAATCAGGTGTGTTTGCGACGTAGTAAAATCCTCGGATTTTCAAGGAAGTAGAAGCCTTATTTTTCCCTAAAACTCGTACAGTCTTGACAAGTTCCATAAGGGCATTAGCAATTCTTTTAAACGCAGTTGCGTTTGAGCGTACCGACAGTTAAGCGAGATAAGCAACTGTGGTTAAGTTAGAATTGGTTATGTCGTGCCTGTTTTTCGATGACCCGAAAAACAACAAAGGCTTTATCCATTATAAACCCCTTAAAATGTGTAAGACAGCGGTTTGGTTTTTAAGGATTTTCGAGTGAGGGCTCAAGAAGACCGCGCCGAAAATCCTGTCAAGAAAATCAAAGCGATGGCTTTCCGATTAGAAAAGCGGACTTAATTCACGATTTCGGCTCTGGAATGAAGTGTTCCTTCCCAGCATAGCGGGAAGGGTTAGCGGAATGGAAAGCTGAAATTGGGAATTGTGTCCAAGACCTTTGTAGTGAAGCTCTTTTCCCGAAGTGAAGTGGTTGCCTGCTTTTTCAGCAGGCGAGCGTGAAATGCAGGGGAATGTGCTGAGTGGATTATTAATACTTTGGTTTCCATTTCCAATTGCATTTTGGGGCAAATAACTCTGGGTTGAAATAAATGTCACTAATTAGGTCAAGAAATTTGTTGCTTTTTAAAAGCCCACCACAATGTTCAGGTTCTGTTGCAATAGTAAACCCTTTTATCCGCTCAAAAATCCAACTTATTAGCGGATGGTCTTTATCCAACATCGTTCTTATTTCTTCTTCTTGAAGATACGTGAATTCGAACGAGCCATCACTCAGGCCGTTATTTACTGAAAAGAAATCCAAATCAATATCAAAAAATACGGACGACTTTGACGCCTTCAGAAGCGCATCTTGAAGACCTTCATAAGTTTTGAATTTTTTGATGGTGTGTTTGTTGCCATAGGTGTCTATCAATTCTTCATCTTGCCAAGTATTTGGTCCCATTTCTTGCCTACAATGCACATAAATATCGCCAATCAAGTTAAGATATGCCGCACACAGAATATGCCCATCGTTATTTCCAGCTAATTTGGCCCAAGAAAACAAAGCGACTTCAGCATCGCTTGTCAAATCCAATTTATCAAGCCATTCTCTTTCTGTTTCACACGGATGGCATAAATCCTGATGCCAATCCAATGAAACCAAACAAGGTGGAATCTTAGATTTGTTGTCTTGCATCCATTTGTTCCAATAGAAAAATGCGTAACGATGTTCTTGAAAAACTGCAAGTTCAATAACTTCTGTGTCATTTGCAGGATGAGATAGAATTTGTCTCAAAACGCCTGGTGGTTCTATGTGATGAGGGTTTCTGAACTCAATCATTAGTTTCCTTTTTTGGCACCAACTTCTCTATATCAGACAGCTCATTTACGATGCCTTGTTCCTTTAATGAAGTTTCAATATTAATTTGAACTACATTGGCATTGGCTTTCCAAACAACTTCAGTAATAAAAGCTATAGTTAGCTGTACTTTTAAATCGGTCGCAAAATCAATGTTTGAATTTTTCCATTTGTCTCTTTGTTTCGCATTGGCATCTTGTGTTAAGTCGATTAAAGAACCGTAGATTTTTCTATCATCATCTAATATGCCCAATTGATGTTCTTTTTGTTCACTAACATCAAGTTCTTTATGTTTTAGGATAGGCAAATCAGCTTTCGGCAAAATAAACAGTACATTTTTGAGTCCTGTAGATGGAACTCGGGTAATGTGTTCTTCAATGTTCTGGAAATCATCGATACCATATATATTAAGATTCATTGCTACAATAATATCTCTGTCCACATCAAAACCCAATTTTTCTATCCCTTTTACCAAATCTTCTTTACGAAGAAGATACCTCTTTTTCCGTGCCGATAAAAACGCATTGGGAATATAATAATTGATGTTCTGGTAAACTATCTGCTGTGATAATATCGTGTCTGCATTTAGATGTGGAATATCTCCGGTTGTAAATGCAGATTTTTGAAATAAATTCATTGTACCATTTACACCGAAGGAAATAGTAGGCTCTCCTTCAAAATCTTTCTCTGAATTTTGAATACCATCAAACTTTTCTAATGCTCCAACTATTGCACCTTTAGATTTTTCATAAAATTCCCATTCTATTTCGTAGTCAATATCCGCATTTAATCTTGCATCCTCAATAGCCTCTTCAATTGATGATTCGAGAACATCAATAAATTTTGATGACTTCTTTTTTAGCTTCTTTATCTCCTTCTTTTTCATATCATATTGTATTTAAGAGATTTTCATCTTTCAACACCTTTTTTAAACAAAACCTGAAATAATTTATGGATTCTTGCCATCGTAATAGTTCTAACACTTCGGCTTGTGGTAAAGTAGGTTGTCCTGTGAAGTTATCGTAGGTATTGTATTTTGGCAATTTAAACTGCCTTAGAAAAAGCAATGTCAAATACTGACAGATGTAGAATGTAACACGCCTTCTGTTCCCTAAATTATCCAATCCTGGGAAAGGGTATGATAAATCAATAGGGTAATAACCTCTCCCAAACTCGTCTTTAAAGCTACTGAACCACGTAAAAATCTCGGTCATATTATTAGGCAGCAGAACATATTTTGGTGGCTGGTGTTGTGTGTATGTAAACAGCGTTTTAAGTGCTTCATAGTTTTTCTGATATATCAATAAGCCTCCTAATGCCAAGTGAAACTCAAAAAAACGTTTTCTTTCGTTGTCTCTTTTATCTATTAACGACTGGTTCTCATATTTTTTAGTCTCAAAACTGTAATCTGTGCCATAGACTCGTTGCAATCCAAAATTAAAATATTGATGTGCCGTACCCCAATAGTTACCTACAAATTTGGGATTGTTTGATATGAGTACAACATTGCGCCAAAGTTCTTTATAGGTGTCATTTGAGATGGGTGTTTCAAAAATACCTTGTCCCATTAACCATACGCCACTTACAACAAAATATTCGAGACTTTGTAAGTCTTCATTTCTACCTTTGGCAACTTCTCTAATGATTTCCCTGATACCATAGTGGAACTCGTGATTAAACTCAACTTTAAAGTTTTCAAATCCATCTGGTTTTTCTTCTTCTCTTGGTCTTATGAAACTCGCACGGTAATTATTGAATTCTTCCGTGTAGAAATTAACCAATGTTTCTTCTAAACCTTTATCCTGTGTCCTAATGGCAAATATTGCCAGTTCGTTAATAATCTTGAAATGGTAATTGCCATCTTGGCCTTTTTTTAGCTTTCGGTATTCGGAAATTATATAGGTAAGCAAACGTGTGGACTTGCCATTGTACAGCGAAACCTTATCTAACCAAATAATAAAAATGACAACCAATGATACTGTTAAGAATAGCGTTAGAAGTTTTGCTGAGTTTTGCATCATCCAACTATCCTTCCAAAAAAGTGGTTCACGGTCTAATATTAAGAATATAAACGAGCTGATTGTAAAGAACAAAACCCATTCAAATACTGTTATTCTTCTTGACCTTCCGGGAAATATCCCAAAAAGTTTTGTCTGCGGAAATTCATTTTCAAAAGCATTAGCCAGATAGTTTGATGAAAACTTGTGACCTATATTGGATATTTTATCCACGATAATAGGATATGCTATACCCAAAATTGCGATGTCGATAGCCACACAGATTTCTATAATATACTTTAATTCCATTCACATTAATTTACAATAGTTCTACCGCCTTGTACCAATAATAAAATATAGATTTATCGGGTTGGCGTTTTAATCTGTTCAAAAAGGCCCAATCCGGATTTTTAATAACCAGTTCCTTTGTATCCTGATTCTCATAATATTCTATTTCAACATCTTCTTTTTGTAGAATAATAGCATTCAAATAGGCTACTTTGGCCGAAGCTGCCAATGCTTCTTCAATCCTAAAGTTCCCTGTCATTAAAAATGCGCTACCAAAGCTTCGTATGCCAGAGTTTAAATCTGCAAATTTTTTTTTCGCTTCAACGGTTGGGTTACGTTCTCGTCTTGCCATAATAGCACAGGTATTTATGGAATCCCATAGCACATCCTTTTCATTGAGTTTCCTTTTACTAAAATCCTTGTCCGAACTTCGATAGGATAGTTCTGCTTTCGCGAAAGCTGAAAAACTTTTCTTTACCATTGCTACATCAGTAATATTTTCAAAAAGTTTTCCCAAGTCGAACAATTGCTTGCAGATTTCCATTGCAAATAACTGGTCGCCTTTGTAGTATGGTATACCTATGGTATCTGGTGCAAAAGCTGTTAGCTTATCGCCACAAATAGCGTTTACCGAAGGCGTAGTAATCGTTGTAGCAGTTCCATCGATTGACAGCCAAGGTGTTTCAATGGGCGATTCTATAAGTTCTGGATAGTGCGGACTGTCAAAAAGGATATCCAATAGAATGGTTCCAGGAACGTTTGGATTATATACCGACTCGAACTCAAAGGTGTAATGTGCCTTTGGAACACCTTCCTTATAGCTTCTATGCTCATTAAGCACGTGCTTTTTGAAATGTGAATTGGCTACAACTGCATCCAAAATTTCTTCTAATTTATCACGCTCAACGCTCGAAATAATATCGATATCAATAGAAAATCGGTTCCCTTCTTTTAGCAAAAGCACAAGTGATGTTCCCCCTTTGAAAACAAAATCGAGTCCTGAAACTTTTAAATGTTCGAGTAATGATAGTGCGTGAACCATTTTTTCCAGAATGGTTACATCGATTCCCTTATGTTCCTTTTTTGCACGGAAGCCATTCAGCCATTCCTTTTCAAAACTTTTGTTGTTAATCATAATGAATATCTTCTAAAAAATTTGGAATGTTGTTGCCTATAAACTGCTTTATTTCCTGTTCTTTTTTGCGTCGCTTGGCATAGCTGAACAACTTTGTAAAATTGATGCTATATCTATCAATTATTTTCTCGTAGATGTTTACCATTTCAGAACCTTGGTAAAAATGTAGCAGATTTTCATCTGCAAACAGGTCCACCATAATCTTTTCAAGAGTTGCAATGGGCACTACCGTTTTTTTATTTTTTATTTTTTGAATGGGTGCCCTTGTCACCAAACGTTTAATGATAACTGGCACGTTACTTTCTGAAATATAGAATTGAATTTCCTTTTCATCTGGATTTAGGAAAAAATCCATTCTTAGATTATCATTTAGGTAGTAATAGAGTGAGTCTACAAACTCTTTTTCTACTTCGACGACAATCATTTGATTTGACGTCTGGTGCTGAGAAAACTCATTGAGCCATTGGGTTTCCCAAATGGCATATTTTATGTCTTCAAAACGCTCATTGGTTTTACGGGCTATCTTGAACACACTATCTGATAGAAGAGGTTTATATTTAGGTTTATAGGAAATAACATAAAGTCCACGACCAATGGTTTTGATGATATCTTTTTTCTTTAGGTCATAGATTCGCCAACTAAAGGTGCTTTCCTTTAGGTCCGGTTCAAAATCCAGATAGAAGTTATATAGCGCATCCCTATCAAAAGAACTACGGTCTTTGAAAGCTTGTATCAGTTTATTTTCAATAATCTTTGGCATAGTTAAAAATCAAAACTTTGCCAAAAATACAAAAAAGTGGCGAATATTTGAAAACAAATTTTTGCCACTATATAGATTAAGTGGTAATAATTGGAAATTAAACCTATCTAAATTCAGACAAACTTAGAATATGATAATAGCAAATACATATATTACTGTTTTGGGTTCAATATGGAAAGGAATTGCAACGATTTCAATTTTATCTCTTCAATCACAACACTATTCTTTTCAGTCTCAAGTAATGCCCAATATTTGGATTCGTTCCAAACAAATTCTCTTGTTAGACCAGAACCGCGTTGATTTATAAATCCCCAGAACCAAAGGTCGTCCCAAACTTCCATTTCTTCAGAAGAATAATTATGCTGTAGCAGTTTATTAATTTTATGGAAATTCCATTTAATTGTTGGGTCAATACGATGGAAAATTGCTTCAATTACAGCATCGACAGGTAAGAAGATTTTTTCTTCTTTGTCAATGATTTTCGGCGCATCGTCCCATATTGAATTTTGAAATCCATACTTACCATTATGTAAATGATAAATGGTTTTGGTAAATAAGGCAGATGTTTTGTTGCCCCATCCTTTTTGTCTCAACATACCATAGTAAATAGATTCATAATTATAGGCATCATTTTCTTTATCTGTTAGAAAATCGATGAATGTCTTAAAACTATGAAGCTGTAATTTATTCGAATATACTTTCTGAAAAAAAGGTGCAAGTAAGTCAATTTTAGGTTGGCTTTGTGTATTCGCTACGTGATGAAGAATTGAATACAATTTATCTTCGAGTGAATCGAACGGCGCTAAAAACCGGTTATAAGAATTTGACTGAACCCTTTTATTATAATATCTGTTCTCATTCAAGAAATGCAATAAAGAAGATAATTTGGAATTCATTGTTGTATTCAAAATCAACTATTTTTCAAGGGTTACCGTTCCCTTAGCATTAACCCAATAATGTTGTATACCTATCTTATTGAGCTCTGGAATAATACTGGCTATTGCTTTTCTTATTTGTTCGTCTTCGGGATGCGCAATGGCAATTTTTGCATTTGGGAACGCAACTTTGGTTTCCAAGCATTTAATAATTGCTTTACCAAAATGAGTTTTAATCTGTCCAGAGTTGAAATAATCTCGTCGCTTTGTTGGCGAATCCTTATGTGCTTTTGCACCTTTTACCTCAATTAATAATTTTTTGTCATTCTTAACAGCTACAATATCATATCCTCTCGTTTGGCCCAAGCAATAACTCTCTATCTCATAGCCTTGTTGAACCAAATGAGGCATCAGTAATTCAATGGTTTTATTTTCCGTTAGTTTTTCCATTTAAGCTAAAATTTCTCACAATATAACTGAATTAAAAAACAAATAGACTTTGTGAAAAATAAGACGGGTTTCAAGCGAACTTAATTCACGATTTTGGCACGGGAATATAGCCCTTCGATTACACTCAAGATAAATGTTCCTTCCCAGAGCCATCGGGAAGGGTTAACGGAATGAGAAGCTGAAATTGGGAATTGTGTTCAAGATTTGTGTGGTGAAGCTCATTTCACGAAATGAAGTGGTCGTCTACTTTTTTCAGCAGGCGAGCGTGGAATGTAGGGGAATGTGCTGAGTGGGTTTTAAACAGTTTACAAGAATGGATATTCAAATTATAGATTAAAAATTAAATACTAAGGATAGGGTTTTTCCCGTTATGTTTGTTTTATATATGATAACCAAATCTTAATGAATTATGAGAATTACGAAATTCTATTTTATGCTTTTAACCATTGTCGCTACCACGGTCTTTGTAGGCTGTAGTGACGATGATGATAGTGACACGATGGCTCAGGTGAGTGTCGACGGAACTGTATTGTTTGATGATGGTGACGATTTTAATGGTGATGTGGACGGTGACTTCACAGGTAACGGTGGAAGCGCCACAAGGACGTTCCTCTGGATGAACAATTTGACCACAGCGGACTATAATTCGGATATAACCGCCTCAGCCGAAGGCACTTTTAATATGCTGGTTTTGGATGCTGACGGAAATACTGTATTGAACAGGTCTCTTGATGGTGCTTCAGAACCGGATTCCTTTTCTGGGGTGACTGATGCAGGTGCGTCTGGCATATGGTCGGTTACAATCAGCCTCAGCTCTTTTAATGGTGACGGAAGCTTCTCGTTGAGCGAGGGCAACTAACAAAATTGGAATGTCCAGCAGCCTCTATAGAATTTTGTAGGGGCTTTTCTAAGAATGAAGCGGCAATATGCTGAGTGGTTTACGTACACTAAATGTTTTTGTTTAATTGCTGTCCCGTAAATAATTATATCATTTTTAATCCCATTTCATCTTCTGCAATCGAACAGCATTGAGAATAGCAAGGAAAGCAACGCCCACATCAGCAAAAACAGCTTCCCACATTGTCGCTAATCCACCTGCCCCGAGAATGAGGACAATAACCTTTACACCAAAGGCAAGTCCAATATTTTGCCAGACAATTCGTCGCGTTGAACGACCAATTTTAATCGCTCGTGCAATCTTGCTCGGTTGGTCGGTCTGTATGATAACATCAGCTGTTTCAATGGCGACATCGCTTCCTAAGCCGCCCATCGCAATACCTACACCACTTGCTGCTAAAACGGGTGCATCGTTAATTCCATCACCGATAAATGCGACTTTCGTATTAGGTTGTTTTTTGAGCTCTTCAACCTCATTAAGTTTATCTTCAGGTAACAGTCCGCCTTTTGCCCAATCGATGTTCAATTCTTTTGAAACTTGTTGAGTTATTGAATCCTTGTCGCCTGATAGCATTATAATTTTGGAAATTCCTGAATCCCGAATTTGTTTAATGGCTTGGTGTGCATCATCCTTTAGTTCATCTGCAATGGTTACATAACCTGCAAATGTTCCATCAATGGACACTATAATAATTGATTCTACGATACCATCTGTTTCCGAAGGGACTTCTATGCTGTTTGAGGTCATCAAAGCTTTGTTACCTACCAACACCGTTTTTCCGTTGACTTTTCCTTTTAATCCCTTTCCGGCAACTTCCGAAACATCAGTCGCTTCATAATCCGAGCCGTCTGCTTTATATTCGAGTATCGCCTTTGCAATGGGATGTGTAGATTGTTCTTCCATCGCCATCAGGTACTTCATAAACTCGGTTTCTTCAAATGTGATGGAATTGATTTCCTTGATTTTGAAAACGCCTTTGGTAACGGTTCCTGTTTTGTCCATTACGACCGTGTTCACTTGGGTCATTGCATCGAGAAAGGAAGCACCCTTGAAAAGAATACCGTTGTGGGATGCCGCACCCAATCCGCCGAAATAGCCCAGGGGAATAGAAATGACCAGCGCACAAGGACAGGATATTACAAGAAATATCAATGCTCGGTACAGCCAATCCCTAAACACGTAATCATCCACAAAAAAGTAGGGTAAAAACGTAAGTCCGATGGCAAGGAAGACAACGATAGGCGTATATATCCGAGCAAATTTTCTAATGAATAATTCGGTCTTTGATTTTCTGGCGGTTGCATTCTGCACCATATCCAGAATTCGTGCAATGGAACTGTCTTTAAATTCTTTAGTAGTCTCGATTTCGATTACGCCATCAAGGTTGATACTTCCAGCAAAAACGGTATCGTCTTTAGCAATAGTATCAGGTTTGCTTTCACCTGTCAAGGCAGCGGTATTAAAAGAACCCTTTTCAGAAAGCAAAATACCATCAAGCGGAACTTTCTCGCCCACACGCACCTGAATCTTTTCACCAATCTCAACAGTCTCGGGATTGACTGAAACAAAATCGCCATCACGATAAACCAATGCCTCGTTCGGACGGACATCAAGCAAGGCTTTTATATTTCCCTTAGCACGGTTGACCGCTGCATTTTGGAACAGTTCGCCCACGGCATAGAACAACATTACGGCCACACCTTCGGGATATTCGCCGATAGCGAATGCCCCTAATGTGGCAATGGACATTAAAAAAAATTCAGTAAAGAAATCCCCATTTTTGATACTGTTCCACCCTTCCTTTATGACGGGAAAGCCAACTGGAATGTAGGCGACGGAATACCAAACGATTCTTATCCATCCTTTAAAATGTGGAAATGCTTCAAAGTAATCAATAGCAATTCCGGCTATCAACATTACAAAGCTGAAAATAGCCGGTAGATAGGTTCTAAAGTTTGAAATTTCTTCAGGGCTGCTATGGTTATGGTCATCATCGTGACTGTGCTCGCCCTTATGTTCTTTTGGGTCAATGTCCCGTAAATTTACTTTTTTCTTTTTCATTTGTTCTAATCAAGTTTGATATCATTTTAAAAACTACTTCGATAATTTCAGTATTCTCAATGCACCGCGCATTACAAAAGTGAAAACGATCCCGCCAATCACCAAATCGGGCCATTTACTATTCAGAAAATAAACCAGTATCCCTGCTACTATAACACCACCATTGACAATGATATCATTGGACGTAAAAATGGCACTTGCCTGCATATGAGCTTCTTTGCTCTTGGTTTTGTTGATAAGCCAGAGCGATATCAAATTACCTACCAATGCGAAAATTGAAACGATAATCATCCATTGGAACAAAGGTGTTTCGGTATCACTAAAAAACCTTCTCAAGACCTCTGCAAACCCAAGTATTGCCAATGCCATCTGAAAGTATCCGCTGTATTTCGCAACCTTCTTTTTTCTTGAAATGGCACCGCCTACCGCAAATAGGCTTAATGCATATACGATGGAATCTGCCAGCATATCTAATGAGTCTGCCACAAGACCCATCGAAGAAGAAATCCAACCGGTGGTCATTTCGATAACGAAAAAGCCAAAGTTGATGCCCAAGACCCACCATAGGATTCTTTTTTGTTTGGATTGGTCTTCCATTACGGGTGGTTCGGCTTCTGTGGTTCCTTCTAAGGAATCCCCAAGTTTTAAGCTGGCTATAGACGTTTTTATCGCCTTGACGTCGTCCACGTGATATACTTCCAATTTTCTGTTAGGAATATCAAAATCCAAGTGTTTTACTTGAGCATAAGACTCTAACTTCATCCGAATCATCTGCTCTTCTGAAGGGCAGTCCATTTTAGTTATTATAAAAGTGCTTTTTTTCAAAATCAATCTAATTTGTT
>NTLF01000013.1 GCA_002631855.1 Zunongwangia sp. ESRF-bin46
AGTACCAGCCCGTTAAGAACTGCGACACCAAATAGCACAATAAATCCTACACCTGCCGAAATACTAAATGGCATATCTCGAAGCCATAAAGCAAACACACCACCGATGGCCGCCAAGGGTATCGCGATGTAAATCATTAGCGATTGTGAAAAGGATTTTAAGGCAAAGTATAACAGTACAAATATCAAGAACAGGGCGATGGGCACAACAATTGTTAAACGATCCTTAGCGCTTTGTAGGTTTTCAAACTCTCCACCATAGGTAATATAATATCCTGATGGCAAGTCCAGTTCTTCGTCTAACTTTTGTTGTATATCTTTTACAACAGACTCCACATCTCTGCCTCGTGCATTTACACCTACATAGGTTCTTCTATACGTATTGTCACGTGAGATTTGCATAGGTCCAGGCACGTATTCAATCTCGGCTATTTCGATAATGGGCACCTGACTTCCATCCTTAAGATCGATGTACATATTTCGAAGGTCATCAATACTTTTTCTATGGCTTTCATCAAACCGTACCACAAGATCAAATCGCTTCTCGCCTTCAAAAATGACGCCAGCGGTACCACCTGCAAAAGCAGTACTTATGTAATCATTTACTTTTTGAATATCGAGTCCATATTGCGCCATTTTATCACGTCTAAATTTTACGGTCATCTGTGGTAATCCAGCGGTACGTTCTGCACTTACATCGCCAGCACCAGGAACGGTCTGTATAATAGATGCCATTTCCTGAACCTTGTCTGATAACACCTCTAAATCTTCACCATAAAGTTTTACTGCAATATCCTCTCTTACACCTTCTAAGAGTTCATTAAATCTCAACTCGACTGGTTGAGTAAATGATAAATTAACCCCAACGAGTTCATCATCGAGTTTATCTCTAATGGCATCTATCAAACCTTCTTTAGTAGAAGCTGTTGTCCACTCGTCCATATCCTTATTAAGGATGATGTACATATCTGCAATATCCATAGGCATAGGATCTGTAGGAATATCTGCTACACCTATACGTGCTGTAACTGTTTTAATTTCAGGGAAATTTTCCAATAGGATAGTTTCTATTTTCTTTGAAACTTCAATGGATTCTGTGAGCGAGCTTCCTGGTCTTATAAAAGCCTGCATTGCTAAATCCCCTTCATCGAGCTGCGGCACAAATTCTCCACCCATATTAGAAAATATAAAACCTGCGATAACGAGTAATACGGCAGCAGCAGATAAAACGATAAGCTTTAGTTTAAGTGCTCCCTTTAACAAAGGCATATACGCACTATGAATAGCACCTATGATTTTATCACTTATTTTTTCGAGCCATCGCTCAAACCTGCCGAACCAGTTTTTGGTATTTTGTACTGGCTTCATAAAGAGTGCAGACATCATAGGCACATACGTAAGACACAGGATGATGGCGCCTATCATTGCAAACCCAAAGGTGTATGCCATCGGTTTAAACATTTTGCCTTCTACACCTGTAAGAAAAAGTATAGGTGTAAAAACAATGAGAATGATTATCTGTCCAAAGAACGCAGAACCCATCATTGTGCTTCCGGCATCGTAGGCAACTTTATCCATCACTCCTTGATTGAATTTTAGCTTACCAGACCTAATTCGTTTTTGGATTTCATATACTGTTCCTTCTATTATAATTACCGCACCATCTATGATAATCCCAAAATCGATAGCTCCCAAACTCATTAAGTTTGCCCAAACATTAAACTGCTTCATTAAGATAAAGGCAAAAAGTAAGGACAAGGGAATGGTCGTGGCCGTTATAATTCCACCTCTTAAACTACCCAACAATAGGACAAGTGCAAAAATCACGATTAAGGCACCTTCTAGTAAATTGGTTTTAACCGTATCTGTAGTTCTGGCAATTAGCTCGCTACGATCAATGATAGGGGCGATAGTGAGACCTTCTGGCAGAGATTTTTCAATTTCTGCCATACGATTCTTCACATTTTGAATAACCGCATTAGGGTTTGAACCTTTTAGCATCATTATTATTCCTCCCACGGCTTCCTTACCGTCTTGCGTAAAAGCACCATAACGTACCTGATTCCCAAAATGGACGCGTGTTGCAACATCTCCAATAGTTACGGGAATGTTGCCCTCGTTAATAATCGAAATATCTTTAATGTCTTCCAAAGAGCGAATAAGACCTTCACCTCTTATGAAATTTGACATTTTATTTTTTTCTATGTAAGCACCGCCTGTATTCACATTGTTCTGAGCGAGAGCCTCATACACTTGTGAAATACTAATACCCAAACTATTCAACTTATCTGGGTTGACAGCGACCTCATACTGTTTAATACTGCCTCCATAAGAGTTGACCTCTACCACGCCTTCCAGTAATGTGAGTTGTCGTTTGATAACCCAATCTTGCACGGTGCGCAGTTCCATAGGCGAATACTTGTTTTCAAAACCTTCCTCTGGCTTTATAGTGTATTCATAGATTTGACCCAAACCAGTAGAGATGGGTCCCATAGATGGACTTCCAAATTTTTCGGGTATGGACTCGCCCAGTTCGTTGAGTTTTTCCTGTACCAGCTGTCGAGGAAGATAGGTTCCCATATCGTCTTCAAAAACGATAGTAACTACGGAAAGTCCAAAGCGTGAGATAGATCTTATTTCTGTAACGCCTGGTAAATTACCCATAGATAGTTCTACGGGATAGGTTACGAACTGTTCAATATCTTCCGTTCCCAGATTGGGCGATTGGGTAATTACTTGAACCTGATTATTGGTAATATCTGGTACCGAACCAAGGTTTACGGTTGCCATTGACCAAATACCAACTCCTATAAGAGTCAAGGTTAATAGGCCAATAATGAATTTGTTATTGATTGAAAAATCAATGATTTTGTTAATCATAGATAAGGATGTTAATTCAGTTGAAATTCTTGTTTTGTACTTTGAATAAAATGCAATGCACAATATTGACGAATCCAATAGATGGACACGTCAAAACAGGATATAGTTATCCTATCAAAACTGAATTATGCCCGAGGGGGCTGAAAAAGGGAATGGGGAATATCTTTGCCAAGGTCATCAAAATGGACAAAGAATTCTTGAGGAATAGCAGGCTGTAGCGGTTGAAATGCAACAAGCCCAAAATTTATCGTGTGAACGTGACAACAATGGCATTGGCAAAAAGGCGAGCATAACTCACAGTTTTGGTCGTGGTCGCCATCAATATCTATTACCGTAACAACTTGGGTGTCATCGGCACTATTTGCCGCATCGCTACAAGGCACTACATTGAGTGCCAAGAAATAAAACGATAATATGATTGCTACAACTTTCACAATGCAAAGATAAAAATATTTTGGTGCAACTGTGTTGCAAAATGGTAAGGCAGAAAAAATCCAGTTTGAGGTACTGGACAAACCTATATTAACTTTATGCCATAGCATAGACTTCATCAAACAGCTTTTTATCCAACCGTTCTTGTTGGCCAAAGCTTTTCTTTAAGACATTATGAAGTACTGAATTGAATGCATTGTAACCCAACCACAGATTCGGTTCTTCATTGAGCAACAAGGCTTCATAGTTTAAGATTTCGATGACCTCACGAGATTTTTTCGACGGGTCGCTATTCTTGTCGCTACATTCATACCGGAACAGTTTCGTTTTGTCAAGAATCACTTTCACAAATTCTTGTGTATCGATGATTTTAAATTCTTTCATCTTGTCGAATTTCTTGGTAATGGTGTAGAATTCATTATCCAGAAATTTATCGAATAGATTGTTCAGCCTTGGCATAATTAAATGTGTATTATTCTTGCTATGCTTTATAGAAAACTCAATTTCAGCCTGTGAAACGTGCAGACCATTTGAACATACTTCCCTGTAAAACCCAAAGTGTCCAGAGGTCTTTTCACTACCGTCATAGGAATTCTTGAACCGAAGCATCGGCAGTATCAAATCTTTATCATTTTTGACCGTAAACTGGCTTTTGTCGTCGATGATAAAGTCGGTAATGAACGACCTATCATTTTTGTTGATGGTGCGTTTGTGGAAGTTCAGCTGTGCATCGGTCAGCATTTCTTCAGCTTTCTTGAAGAACAGTTGGTTCGGAATGTGACCATAGCTGTTCGATACCACGTTGACAATTTTGCCATTTGAGATAATGACATTTTCAAGCCCTCTTCGGGATTCCATCTGTGTCAGACTTTTTAAGGATTTCATTTCTGATGGAACAAAGATTTCATCCTGTTGCAAATTTTTTAAATACATAATATTTGATTTTTAATTAGACATTATAGAGGCCGATTTTAGAGACTGACCTCATTTTTTATCATTTGGATTCGACATTACAGAAAAAATGTTTTTTCCTTGAATGTTGATGTTTCAGCAAAGAATTTTCTAAGGACAATCTTATTCCGCTCTTTCTTCGCTCGGTAAGTTTTAAGTATGTTCAACAGCGCTTTCATTGCTGCAATTGGCTGATATAGTACGTCGTCTATTACCAATAAGCAGAAAGGCAAAATTTCAATTTCTTCTTGGCCATCTTCCTTGTAATAGTATCCGCAGTCAAGACAGAGATGACTACTATACATTGCGTCATTGTCGATTAACGCTTCCGAGGATTTGCAGTTTTTACATTTCATAATTTTGATTTTTAATTAAACATTTTCTAACAATACTTTGTAATGGCTGGGATGCTTGTCCCTGTAATACGCCATATGACTTTCAGTACTATCAATGCTGTAATTTTCACTACTTTGTTGATAATGTATTTCAGCTTCTTGTAGCGAAATTTTAGGATTTCCGGATGTTCGTTTCATAATGAAATTTTTTGATTAAACAATATTTGAGCAGTACCCAAACGGAAGATAAAATCTCAGCTCAAAAGGAAACGGAATAAATAAGCGTAGGATGTTGCGTTGGCTTTATGCCGTAGTCTTTTGATGGGTGTATTTTACGAGTTTACCTTTGCGCTAACTATTGATTGATAACCCCTTCCTTATGAACCCATCTTTCAAAACACTATCATAAAAAGAAAAAGGGCCAGCACGAATGCTGACCCCTCTTCAAACAACAAAAGCTAATCGTTGAGTTCCTGAATTTGCTTTTCAAGAACTGTGATGCGCTCTTTCAAACGTGCTTCACGCTTGTCTCTTTTTTCGGCATATTCCTTTTCTATGCCCGCAATCTTGGATTTGTAATATCCTTGCATCGCATTGTAGAATGAAATGTTCGTCAGATTGTTAACGTGATTGCTTTCGCCAAAATGCACTTGCTTTGTGAGCATATACCGTATCAACTTGTGGAAAATTTCCTTTTTGAACTTCTTCTTGAAATTCTCTACCATTTCAACTTTGGTCATCTTTGAAGTTTCCCCTAAGAACTTTGAAAAGTACTTTTGTTGACTCATATAGTCCACATTGTTCTCAAATAGCGATATTGAGAATGCCACCATTTCGTCTGTTGAAAGTGTCTTCTTTGTATCAATGTATTTCGTCTCACGAATCATTTCTGCAACTTCTTCAAACTGCTTGTTATTCTCAATTTGCTTCTTCCGGATTTCCCTTTCGTTGATTTTTACGATTTGTTCTTCGGGTGTACAATCTGCCATTTTTCTGTTGGCCAATGGTGCCGAATATTCCGTAGAATCGTTCTTGGATTTTTCAACAATCTTTACAAAGATTTCCTTGTGCTGGAATGAATTGGGATGGAACACAATACCATTTTTAAACCCATCTTCTTTTGCTGAATTATATTTCACAAATTCTTCATCATAGTCCTGTTTTGCTTCTTCAAGTTCAGCTTTCAATCGTTCTTCAGAATAATCATAGTGTTGATATTCTATCTTAATATCCTGGATTGTTGGCTCAATCGGATGCTCTATAATTTCAACATCGTCCAGTAGATAGACTTTCAATCCCTTCTTTTCTAATTGTGATATAATTAGCTGATTGTTTTCATCATCTGCCCAATACTGTCGTATTTCAGGAATCAATAAGATGTTCTCTTTCTTGGATTTTTCAATCAGCTTCAAGAATGATTTGCTTTTCTTGGTTTCAAAACAGGCTGCTTTTGTACAGACCATTTTACCTTCGCCGAACAGATTGCCTTGATTTGCCGCGTTGAAAGGACATTCAACGCAAGACCCAGCTTTTGGAACCAATTTTTTATCGGCTACATCAAAAGATGCTTTTTCCAAATCGTAGGTCTGGTCTTTAATCATCCTGTTTATCTGATGTGCATTAAAATCTTCGCCCATCGTTTCCAACATCATCTGCTGTTCTTCTGGCTCGAAGAGTGCGACACCAACACCCAACGATAAGGTCATTTCGCCATTGCGGACAAATTGCTTGAAACCGTCAATCAATCCAGCCAGTTTTAGGCGCTGTCTAATGAAGTTATCCGTTCTACCCAATCGCTTGGCAATTTCGGTAGGTGCATATTTCTCACTTAGATAAGTAATCGCCTCGGCTTCTTCGGTAGGCTCGACATCCTGTCTTTGTAAATTTTCAATGATTTGCACTTCAAGAACATCATTGTTTTTATAAGTCCTCACGATACAGGGTATGGTCTTCTTTCCAGCCAATTTACTTGCACGATATCGACGTTCGCCCATTACAATGACGTAATGACCATTTAGTTGTCTAACCGTGATTGGTTGCAACACACCGTGCTTTTCGATACTCTCAGAAAGCTGCTTTAACGCATCCTCGTTAAAGGTCTTTCTCGGCTGTTCAAGGTCAGGCCTGATTTTACTCAATGATAAGTTCTGAATTTGAAGTACGGATGATTTCTTTCCATTTACTTCATTCTTGGCAGCTACTTTAGTTCTACTGCGCTTCTTTGTGGTACTCGCTTTTGTTGTCATAATACTCAAATTTTTGATTAAACAATATTTGAGCAGAAACCAAACGGAAGATAAAATCTTGGCTCAAAAGGAAACGGAATAAATGAGTAGGGGAAGAAGAGGTGGCTTTATGCCGTAGTCTTTTGATGGAAGTATTTTACGAGTTTACCTTGCGTGTATATTGTATGATAATAAACTCTCTCCAACGAAGCAAAAAAGTTGAGAGAAGACAAATTTTATTAATCTTCAGTATAGAAAATAGGATTTGCCATCAAATAAAAGGATATAGCACTAAAGCCAATTTGGTTCTGAAAAAAGACAAAATGTTGTACCTATGTTGTACCCAAGGTCATAAATCTTGAAAAAAATACCTTTTTTTAAAACGAAAAAGCCGAAGATTTCTCTTCGGCTTTTGTGCGGATGACAGGAATCGAACCTGCACACCTCGCGGCATCAGATCCTAAGTCTGACGTGTCTACCAGTTCCACCACATCCGCATTTTAAATATTTTAACACTTTTTCTTAGGTTAAATCCTAAGTCTAGCGTGTCTACCAATTCCACCACGCCCGCTTTTTATTAAGAGACCCCAAAAATAATTTTGAAATCTTATCCGCTATAGCACATTGTGCGTAGGCGGGTGCAAATATACATAAAGTTCATAATTGGCAAACAAATTTTTTAGATAAAATTTAGTTTTTGGTACCTTTAGCTTTTCAGTTAAAAAAACTACTATACATTACTATGAAAAGTGCAAAACCATATATTGAAGAACATAAACAACGTTTTATTGATGAGCTAATCGAGTTGCTTAAAATACCAAGCATCAGTGCCGATTCAGCATACAAAGATGATGTGTTCAACACAGCAGGAGCAGTAAAAGATAGCCTTAAAAAAGCAGGTTGCGATACTGTTGAAATTTGTGAAACCCCTGGTTACCCCATTGTTTTTGGTGAAAAGATAATCGATAAAAACCTTCCCACTGTTCTAGTGTACGGTCATTACGATGTGCAACCACCAGACCCGATGGATTTGTGGAACAGTCCGCCATTTGATCCAGTGATTCAAAAAACCGAAATTCATCCCGACGGAGCCATCTTTGCCCGTGGAGCTTGTGATGATAAAGGACAGATGTATATGCACGTGAAGGCATTGGAATATATGACCAAAACCAATCAGCTTCCTTGTAATGTAAAGTTTATGATCGAAGGCGAAGAAGAAGTTGGTAGTGCCAGTTTAGAGTGGTTTATTACCCGAAATAGGGAAAAATTAGCAAACGATGTTATTTTAATTAGCGATACAGGAATGATTTCGCCCGATACTCCATCTATTACCACAGGATTACGTGGCATGAGCTATGTTGAGGTTGAGGTAACCGGGCCCAATCGCGATTTACACAGCGGATTGTACGGTGGGGCAGTAGCCAACCCTATTAATGTGCTGACAAAAATGATAGCATCGCTTCATGATGAAAATAATCACATTACTATTCCTGGTTTTTATGATGATGTGGAAATTCTTTCAGAAGAAGAACGTGCTAAAATGGGAGAAGCTCCTTTTAATAAAGAAGCCTATAAAAAAGCAATAGGTATTAGTGACGTCTATGGTGAAGCTGGATATACTACTAACGAACGTAACTCCATTAGACCTACATTAGACGTAAACGGTATATGGGGCGGTTACATTGGTGAAGGTGCCAAAACGGTAATTGCCAGTAAGGCGTATGCTAAAATAAGTATGCGGTTGGTGCCTAATCAAGATTGGCGAAAAATAACCCAATTGTTCAAAGATCATTTTGAAAATATTGCACCAAAAGCTGTAACGGTAGAAGTAAAGCCACATCATGGAGGACAAGCCTACGTAACGCCAATTGATAATACTGGATATCAAGCGGCATCAAAAGCGTATGAAGAAACATTTGGCAAAACACCAATCCCACAACGCAGCGGAGGAAGTATCCCAATTGTTGCATTGTTTGAAAATGAATTGAAGAGTAAAACCATTTTAATGGGCTTTGGGTTGGATACCGATGCCATTCATTCGCCTAACGAGCATTTTGGGATATGGAATTACCTTAAAGGAATTGAAACCATTCCGCAATTCTATCATTACTTTACTGAAATGAGTAAATAAGAAAACAAAAGAGCCGATGTTTAAACATCGGCTCTTTTATCTTTATAACATTTGTTACGCTACATTTTCTTCACAAAATCGGTAATAATAACAATTTGTTGTCCGTCAACTTTTCCTTCAATGTAGGTTTCGTTTTCGTGATCTAATGAAATACGACGAACTGCAGTACCTTGTTTGGCAACCATACTGCTTCCTTTAACTTTTAAGTCTTTAATTAAAACTACTGAATCACCTGTTTCCAGTATATTGCCATTGCTGTCACGATGCACAATAGCATTGCTTTTGTCAACTCCATCACCCGAAGCTTTTGCCCATTCGCGGGTTTTATCTTCCATATACATCATATCCAGTAAACCTTGTGGCCAACCTTCACTTTTTAAACGCTGTAACATACGCCAAGCCATAACCTGTACCGCCGGAATAGTGCTCCACATGCTATCGTTTAAACATCGCCAATGGTTAGGGTCGCGTTTGGCTTCGTCTTCTATTTGTTCTTTGCAAGTTGCACAAAGTAATATGTTTGCTTTTAGTCCTTCCGTTGGGGAATCTGGAATTGTAAAAATGGATAGGTTTTCTTCAGAACCACAAAGCTCACATTTGTTTTCAGCTCGTTTAGATAGGTCGCGTTCCAGACTCATAATTTATAGTTTTTGGTAAAGATAGTTTAATTCATTTCCAGTTGAAATTTTAATTTTTTTGAAAAAATTAAGCTTCTATGTTTGTAGAATTAAAATTTTATTCTACATTTGTAGAGTTAATTCTAATTTTGTAGAAATATGCAGCTTTCAAATTCCGAAGAACAACTTATGCAATTACTCTGGAAACAGAAGAAAGCATTTATGAAAGAGTTAATCGAAGAATACCCAGAGCCAAAACCGGCACCTACAACAGTAGCCACGCTTTTAAAACGTATGCAGGATAAAAATTTTGTAGATTATAAACAAATGGGGCGTTCTAGGGAATATTTTCCATTGGTAAAAAAGAAAGACTATTTCTCCAAACAGGTTAACGGAATGATAAAGGATTTTTTTAATGACAGTGCCTCGCAATTTGCTTCGTTTTTTACGCAAGAAACTAACTTGAGCAAAGAAGAACTGGAAGACTTAAAAAAATTGATTGACCAACAACTTAAAGAAAAATAATATGGAATGGTATCTATTAAAATCTGCTGCTTGTCTATTGATTTTCTTTGCTTTTTATAAGCTTTTTTTAGAAAATATAAGCGCGCACACTTTTAAACGGTTTTATTTATTAGCGGGGATTATAGGTTCTTTTTTAATTCCGTTAGCAACGTTTACGAGTTATGTAGAAGTAGCAAACACAGCTAATAACGTAGCTTTTACAACTGTTTCAGTTGCTGAAGCAATTCCTGCTGAAGAAAATATCAATTATCTTCCCTTTGTACTTTGGGGTATTTACGGGTTAGGCGTTGTATTTTTCGGATTCCGTTTCATTCGAAACCTATACAATATCTGGAAGAAGGTTCATCAAAACCCAATTCTTATACAAAATAATTTCTTCCATGTCCTACTTCGGAATAAAGTTACACCGCATACCTTTTTCAGCTTTATTTTTCTGAATAAAACAAAATACAAAGCCAATGAAATTCCTGAAGAAGTTTTATTGCACGAACACGCCCATGCTAAACAAATGCACAGTGTAGATATTCTATTTATCGAACTGCTTCACGTACTGTTTTGGTTTAATCCACTATTTATATTCTTAAAAAGAAGTATGAAACTCAATCACGAATTTTTAGCAGATCGCGCCGTTTTAAAGCAGGGAGCAGAAACATCTGTTTATCAAAAACTATTATTGGCATACTCATCACATGCCGTAACGCCACAATTGGCACATTCAATCAATTATTCATCATTCAAAAAACGATTTACAGTTATGAAAACACAAACCTCAAAAAAAACAATTTGGCTAAGAAGCCTTTTACTAATTCCATTACTAGCATTCATGCTTTATGGATTTAGTACTAAACAAACAATTGTAAAAACAACGCCGCAAACAGAACAGCTTGAAGGTGTGAATACTGAAAAGGCCACTAAAAAACAAGTAGCGCAATACAACAAGTTGGCTAAAAAGTACAATGCTGTAGCTATTGAAGACCGCAAAATTCCGATATCAGATCTTGAAATATTAGAGCATGTTTTTGGATTAATGACTACTGAGCAAAAAGAAATGGCTCAACCATTTCCTGAATGTTATTTGGAAAACAAAATAGGTCGTTACGATACGTATGCAAAAGATTTCATGGAAGGAGCTCGAAAAAATAGGAAAAAAGCATTTGTAATAATGATCAACATTAATAGTGTAAATATTAATGGAAAACCATCAAGTATTAAGACCTTTAAAGATGATTTAAACGCTATAACTAAAGGTTGGACTAAACAAGATTTTAAAGAAGCAAATCCTTCCATACTAATTGCAAGTAGTAGTCAAGACTATTTAAAAAAGCTGGAAGTAGAGTTCCAAAAAACTGATTATGCAAAATTTAAAAAAGGGGCGACGTTATTAATTCCACCACCTCCACCACCAGCTCCAGATGTGCCTAAACCACCCAAAAAGATAATTAAAGGCGAGAATGATAGCGATGTAAATATACCGCCACCCCCTCCGGCGCCAAAGGCAGATGGTACTGTAATATACCCGCCACCACCACCACCTCCACCAAACCCCAATCTTGTGGAATATATAAAAGAGTTGGCAGAAAAGGGCGCAACTTTTTACATAGGCCCACATAAGTATAGTGCAGATGAAGCTATTAAATTGGTAAAAAAAAGTAAGGATGCATCTATTGATGTGAGCAAATATCCAGAAGTACACTTAAATGGATGTTAACAAAACATGGTAAGGTTTAGTTATTTAATACAAGCCCCGAATCTTCGGGGCTCAAAATCTTACCTTATTGTCAAATTCAAGGAAACAGTGAATAGACTTCCTGAGCCGCTAAAACGTTCGGCCCATACTTCTATATAATCACCCGGTGATAGCTCGACCGTACCAATTAAGGGGACAGCTCCAATATCGAAAGCACCTCCAATACGTCTCCATACACCTGTTTCATCTATTACCGTTGCGGCTGTACTACTATTTCCTTTAGCTACATAAAAAATATAACGGTCTTGACTAGTATTTCCTTCAAATGAAATACTGGCAGTTACATTAAAAAAGCGGGTTTTATTTCCATCGTAAACTATTCTATTGTTATCCAATCTAGTAAATCGAAACAAACTATTCGACGTAGTAGCACCATTTAGTTTTACTGGTGTCTGATTGACTACAAACGTTGTGTTGGCACCTCCGCCTGAAGTAAAATTAAAATTAAGATCACCAGTGGCATTACCATCTGTTTCCAAAGGAATTCCTTCACAATTTACATCCCATCTATTAGAGAAGCTATACCCATCGTATACACTTGGCGAATAACCAGCTACCAATGTGCCATCTCCAACAAAACTTAAACCCGATAAAAGAGCTGCATTATTAATTGTGGGATTACTGCTCACATCTATACCTATTTCACCGGTATCAGCAACTATTCTACCATTGGCCATCTGTAGATTATCATAGGTTCCAGAAAGCGTCAAAAAAGTATTTTGGTTTGTTTCAGTCCAAAATACGTTCTCAGCAAAAAATGAATTAACATTGGAAACATCCAGCCCATCATTATTATTTACATATTGCACTACGTTAAAGAATACAACACCTAGGTTATTTAGAGTGCCAATGGCAGAAGCATTAATTGTAACGACACTGTACAGGATTAAATTTTCAACATTAGTCCCTGTAATGTTAAAAACCGGCGATCCGTTTCCATTTATAAGGACATCTCTAATATGGCCTCCCTTGGTACCACTAAAAAAAGTATTCCCTGAATTATTTAACAATATATCTTCTCCGGTATCTTGTCCTCGTATATATGCTCCATTAAGATCTATAGGGTAATCAAAAGATATGAGACCATTTATTTCATATAAAAAATCTTCATTTAATATATATTGAGCTCCTCCCCCTGCAGTTAATTCATCCGTTAAATCGGCTATACTTTTAACTAGTTTATAATTAGTACGAATCTGTGTGCTACTCATAGGCAACCAAACAGTTCCATCATAAAAATAAAATAGATTATCATCAGTATCATAAACCAGCAATCCTGTTGCCGGATTAGATATTAAATTTCTTTGAGAAGTTGTCATTCTTGGTGTTAACAAGCCAGCTGTAGTAGAAGAAATGTCTAACATGGAAGAAGGATCGGGTGTTATAGTACCAATTCCTACTTGTGTAAAAGATACTTGAATTGTAAAAATAAAGAGTATCAAAAAAATATTTTTTTTCATCGAATGGTATTAAATAATTAAAATCCCATTTATAAAAGTATAGCGGAGTATGAAATTGTAGGGTTTTATTCGTTGAAAAGCTAATTAGTTTAGATGAAAGGTTTAAAAAATAAGACGAAAGGTTGTTTTGTTAGTAATCGAAATTTTTAATTAATTTGATTTACAGATAGTTATCTTTATAAATAGAATATTTTAATATTTAAAACTTATAATACAACAAAACACTTCTCATCTTCGTTTTTGTAATACATCAATCATTAATCTAACTAACTATGCTACAGCGCTTTTTTATTTTCTGCTCGGGTGCAGATACTGCAATTTTAGAAGAATGTTCACCAGGTGAACGTACCAAATATGCGGGTATTGGCGCCACCGTATTTTTTACAGCTGTTATGGCTGCTATTGCTGGATCTTATGCTTTATACACCGTTTTTGATAACTTTTTCACAGCTATTTTCTTCGGAATGATTTGGGGGTTACTCATTTTTAATCTAGACCGGTTTATTGTTTCAACCATAAAAAAAAGAAAGAACTTTTTTGATGAATTGATACAAGCTTCTCCTCGTATTCTATTAGCAGTAATCATTGCGATTGTCATTTCAAAACCCTTAGAAATGAAAATTTTTGAAAAGGAAATAAATCAAGTCCTTCTCGAAGAAAAAAATGATATGACGTTGGCCAACAAAGATCAATTGGCCCTACAATACACACCTACTGTTGAAGCTTTAAATGCTGAAATCGATGCTCTTAAACAAGAAGTAATCGATAAAGAAGCCGAAGTAAATGCTTTGTATGAAACTTACATTGCCGAAGCCGAAGGCAGAAAAGGAACCGAACTCATTGGCAAGGGTCCCGTTTATAAAGAAAAGCGTGATAAACACGATGCAGAATTAGCCGCTTTAAAAGCATTGCGTACTACAAACGCTGAAAAGATAACTGCCCTTGAAAACCAAATTGCAACGGTATCAACCGAATACCAAACCAAAGTTGCTGAAACACAACCCGTAATCGATGGATTTGATGGGCTCATGGCAAGAGTGAATGCCCTCGATAAATTACCTTGGCTGCCGTCATTCTTTATATTTCTATTGTTTTTAGCCATTGAAACATCACCAATAATTGCAAAACTTTTATCGCCAAAAGGAGCATACGATTTAAAACTGGAAGAACAAGAAAGCGCATTAAAATCGTGGGTTACACAACAACAAGCACAGCGCGAAGTGTTGGTGACGACAGACCGTGATATTAATAATAGGGTGTATGCTGACATTGCAGAAGAACAAGAACTGTACGATTACAAGCGTAAAAAAGCCCGCGAGTTGATGCAACTGCAGGCTGATGCTTTTTATAAAAAGCAAAAGGGGATTTTGTAAATAAAACAGTCTATCTAACAAGTAAATATCCGTTTCTGAATAACCTATAATTTATACAGAAGAAGATTAAAAGAAACGAGTAATTAATACTTTGATAAAAACCTGAATAAGGTTTGCCAAGGGGTTGTACTAGTTTTAGTTCCTTAGTTTGAATAAACTTCTTAGAGTTATTTTGTCCGAATATAGATTTCAATCGTAATAATATTTCTAAGTAAAAGAAGTGGTTACTTAAAAATTGTTTGTCAAAAAGAATAGGGGCAATAGATTTTGAGAAAACCATAGTAGAATCTTTTAATTTTAAATACCCTTCCATTTCTTTACCAAAAGGACATCTTTTTAAAAAAAGATTAAGAATAGCATGTTTTTCTTTTTTATTAAAACTATTGGGTTTTTTCTCTAGACCAAAAACAATTGAAGTATTTTCATTAGAATGAAGCATTTCAATCATAACTTCAAGACTTTCAAAATCGTAATCAATTATATCATTAAAAAAACCAATATAATTTATAAAACTTAACTTCTGTAAATGATTTACACCAGCTCTTAATGACTCAGATTTCCCAGATTTTTTCTCTAAATTAATAATAGATGTTCTATGAGGAACTTTTTGAATAATACTATTCAAAATTTTAGTAGTGTTGTCATTGCTACAATCATTTACAAAACAAAAATGATATTCTTCGCTATTAGATAACAATTGTATCAACTTTGGCGAGTCCAATTTGTTTTCAATATTATAACACGAAAAAATGATACCTGTTTTCAATTTCTTTTTTTAATTAATGATATTAATGTATAACCCTATTATCTATGTTTTAAAGATTGATTACTAGTGAATACGTTTTATGTTTTTTAAATTTCCTTTTTAGAAGCTCTATATACAATAGATGGTGATTAAAAAGGCATTTCAAATTAAATGAAATGCCTTTACCAAAAATTAACTAAACTCTGTGAAAAAAAATAATTGGGGATTAACATTTATCTTACTTGACGAATGAAAAAATAACCATTCTTTTCGCTAAGTAGGTCGACATCTATATTTACTAAACCACCATTGTTAATATGAAATGTAATAACATCTGAGGGGGTTAATTCTATTACAGTATGTATAGCTCTAATAGGCTGTACATAGACGTTAACTAATCCAAGAGTTGCTCCAACCAAAGCTGCAGATGATTCTGCAACTACTGTAGCCCCATTTTTAATTTGTAACCCAACATTTGTTGAAGCAGTAACTCCCAGATCTGGCGTCATGTTTATCATTGCATAGATTTCGTAAAAACCAGTTTGTTTTGGGGAGAATTCAAAAGTGGTTACATCAAACTCGTCGTTTAAATCAATAACTTCATTGTTATATGATAAGATTTCAGAATCACCACCTAATAATGAAATGTCTAGCGTAGAGGTGCTTGATAAGTTTGCTTTTACAAGGGTTTTATTATTACTTTCAAAAACCATCTTGCTGGTTGCTGTTTTTACTACCCCATCTGTTGAAGCAACCAATAATGAGGATTGAACTATAGATTCATCGGTTTCTGGGATAGCGGTTCTTACTCTAATATCACCATTTACATCTAGCTGGGCTGTAGGGGAAGTTGTGTTTATACCTACTTGAGCAAAAAATACTTGAACTGTAAAAGTAAAAAGGATTAGAAAAATAATTTTTTTCATCGAAATGTTGTTAAAAGAGTTAGTGATTTTCTTCAACAAACATATTATAGAATGGAAAAATATAGGGTTTTAATTCGTTAGAAGAGCAAATTGTATAGATGAATGGTTAAATTATTAAGATAAAACACATATTTGTTTTATAATTGATTGATTTATAGCAGGTTTATCTTTTTCATCAATTCTGGCCTAAGTGATCTACTAATAGGGACTACATCTTTATTGATTAAGACACTATTGTCCTCTATATCAATTATTCTTGTGTAGTTTATAACAAACGATCTGTGAATTTTTAAAAATAGAGAACGGGGTAACTTTTCTATTATCTTTTTTAAAGTAGTGTGTACGGTATAGTTTTCTTTCTCGGTTTTAATTATTACATAATCCCCCTTAGCTTCAATAAGATAAATTTTATTGTATTCAATTTTTACTAATCTTCTGTTTATATTAACATATAAATGATCTTGAGTATTCACTTCTGTCTCTTTTTTAATAGATTGACTGTGTCTTTTTTCAACTTTTTTAATAGCTTTTAAAAAACGTGGTAGTGTTACTGGTTTTAAAAGATAATCTAAAACACAGTCGTACTCAAAAGCTTCAAAAGCAAAGTTTTTGTCCGAAGTGGTTAAAATAATTTTGGGTGGCTCTTTTAAAGTTTCAATAAAATCGAAACCAGTAAAATTGGGCATGTGTATATCTAGAAAAATGAGATCAATTTCATTTTTATTTAAAAACTTAATAGCTTCAATAGCGCTAGAAAACTCCTCAACTACCTCTAGTGATTTTACTTGAGAGCATAGATGTGCAATAACACTTCTAGCAGTAGCTTCATCATCTATTATTATACATTCCATTTTTATTATCTATAAATCTTCAAGAAACTTGACCATCTTGCTAAGCATTTTATCAAATTTCTCTTTACTCGCAAAAGAGTTAGTATTTTCTTTTAACTCATTTTCAAAACTCAACGCTAAGTTATAGCCATTTTTTAGCCCCAAAATACTAACCTTATGTTTTAGCCTATGTACAAGTTGGGAAGCTTTTAAGTATTCTTTATTTGATATTGCTTTTTTATAACTATCAATCTCTACTGTCAATTCCGTTTTTATGAGGCTGATAAACGTGTCTCTAAAGACAATATCATCCCTAGAAAGTTGATCTATATAACTTGTATTTGGTTTTTCCAATTAAAAAGCTTTGGTCTTATATTAAAGTTGCTGTCTGGTAAAATCTTTTACAATCGTAACATATCTAAAACATAAATTTATTAAAAATTACACTAACCTAATTCTTTTAAAACAGTAAAAAAGAAAAGGTTTGTATTAATTTAGAATATCAAAGCTTATTTGTTAGGGAATATAAAAGTTATGCGCTATACAGATCAATAAATTTAAGCATATTTTATGAACTTACAACGATTAGGCAACTAACTCTTTGCCTTATAATTTTCTTTAAAAAGCGCTTTTACGCATCATCGATTAATTTTGATTAAAAATTATAAAGTAATAATGAAGTATTTTCCTAGGTTTAAGAATGTAAGTTACATTTAAGAATACAATTTTTTTACTTTTGAAGCGTACTGAATAAGCACCATGAAAATAGATACAGAAATAGTAAGTAATATTTTAAAAGAGTACTCAATTAAAGCCAAAGCCACTAAGCTTAATGGCGATGAGGATGAAAACTTTAAATTGGTTTCTGAAGATGGTAAAACCTACCTTTTAAAAATTTCAAATGCTGAAACTTCTGAAAAGTTTATGCAATTTCAAACGTCTATTTTAGAGCATGTAGCTTCAAAAAAAACAAGTTGTATGTTTTCCGAAGTTATTCTAAACAATGACGGAAAACCACTAACTTCACTTACTATTTCCGAAGAAAATAGAAAGGCAAGACTCTTAACTTGGGTACCCGGAAGGCTTTGGGCAAACGTCAATCCTAAAACTTCAAAATTACGGTTCAGTTTAGGGGAGAAAGCAGGAGAAATCACAAAGGTTTTACAAGATTTTCAACATACGGAAGCCAACCGAAATTTTGATTGGAACTTGGCAAATTCCCTTTGGACCCAAAAATACACCGACCTGTTTAAGAATATTGAGCATACTATGGTTTCCTTTTTTCAAAAGCGATTTCTGGAAATTCAACCTGTGTATCAATCGCTTCCTAAGAGTGTGGTGCATAACGATGTGAACGACCATAATATACTTGTTTCAGAAGACTTAAAAAATCCTGAAGTTACCGGAATAATCGATTTTGGTGATGCCGTTTATACACAAACGGTAAACGATTTGGCTATTGTAATGGCCTACGCGATTATGAATACGCCAGACCCGTTGGCCGCTGCGGTGGAAATTGTTCAAGGCTATCATTCAAAATATAAACTTTCCGAAAAAGAATTGGAATGTCTTTATGCTCTCGTGGGGATGCGCTTAGTGATTACCGTTACAAAAGCAGCTTTGCGAAGGGCCAATGTTTCTAAAAACGTGTATCATTTTATCAGTGAACACGATGCGTGGCAACTGTTAAAGCATTGGTATGGTACCTACGAAAATTTTGTGCTGTACAATTTCAGAAATGCGTGCGGGTATACACCACATCCAAAAGAACACGAGTTTAAAAACTGGGTGGCAAACAACAAAATATCGTTGAATACACTTTTTCCAACTCTAAAAATTAAGCACGTTACGCACGTCGATATGAGTATTGGTAGTACGTGGCTGGGCAACAAAGAAGAGTATAGCGACACCGATATCACGGAATACAAACTAAAACAAATAGAAGAGAAAAATCCTGAAAGCATCTTGGCGAACGGATATATGGAAGTCCGTCCCTTTTATACAACCAAGGCTTTTAGAATGGACGGCAACAACGGTCCGCAATATCGTACCGTACATTTAGGAACCGACTTTTGGGTAGATGCAAAAACACCACTTCGCGCTGCGTATGACGGGAAAGTTGTTATCCTTCACCATAACGATTATTTAAAAGATTATGGGCCATTAATGGTGTTGAAGCACGAGTTTAACGGAAACTCTTTTTACACATTATATGGCCATTTAACACTCTCTTCGCTGGAGATGACCAAGATTGGTCAAAAAGTAAAACAAGGAGAGTTGATTGGTTATATTGGGGATGCTTCCGAAAACGGGATTTGGACACCACACCTTCATTTTCAAGTGATGCTCGATTTGTTGGGGAATACTGAAAATTATCCGGGCGTAGCATTTCCTTCTGAAAAAAATGTTTGGAAAAGCATTTGTCAAAATCCCGGTTTGCTGTTTACTGAAGAAACCCAAGAAACACCTGAAACATACTCAAACGAAGAAATTATTCATTTCAGGAAAGAACATTTAGGAAAAAGTTTGAGCCTTTCCTATTCCGAGCCTTTGAACATTGTTAGGGGCGAAGGGGTTTATTTAATAGATGCTAATGGGAAAAAGTATATCGACACTGCCAATAATGTAAACCACGTAGGGCATCAGCACCCAAAAGTAGTTGTAGCTGGACAACAACAAATGGCGGTTTTAAATACCAATACACGGTATTTGCACAAAGAAATAGTGAATTATGCAGAGACGTTATTAAAAAAACTTCCTAAAGAGCTTTCGGTGTTGCATTTTGTCAATTCTGGTAGCGAAGCGAATGAACTTGCCTTACGAATGGCAAAAACCATTACCAAACAAAACGATGTGCTTGCCATTGAAGTTGGTTACCACGGAAATACCAATGCAGTAATGGATGTGAGCTCGTATAAATTTGATGGAAAAGGAGGGTTCCCGAAACCAGAGCATACACATATTTTACCTTTGCCAGATTCTTATAGAGGAAAACATACAGATGCTAATTGTGGTAGTGCATACGCAAATTATGCAGCGGAAATAATTGACAGCTTAAAAGAAAAAAACAGAAATGTTGCAGCTTTTATCGGAGAGTCGATGATAAGTTGTGGTGGGCAAATTGTACCGCCAAAAAACTATTTTAAGAAAGTTTACAAAACGGTTCGAGAGGCTGGGGGGTTTTGCATAGCTGATGAAGTACAGACTGGTTTTGGTAGGATGGGCAAAACATTTTGGGCTTTTGAACTGTTTGATGTTGTCCCCGATATTGTAACGATGGGGAAACCTGCCGGAAATGGTCACCCATTGGCTGTTGTGGCGTGCACAAAAGAAGTTTCTGAAAAATTCCATACCGGAATGGAATTTTTTAATACGTTTGGAGGAAATCCAGTTTCCTGTGCGATTGGGCGAACAGTTTTAGAAGTAATTGAAGATGAAAACCTGCAACAAAATGCTTATGAAACAGGTGGCTTTTTAAAATCTGGATTGCTTCAACTTCAGAAAGAGTTTCCGATTATTGGTGATGTAAGGGGAGAGGGCCTTTTTTTAGGGTTTGAACTGAACGATGCTGACAAAAAACCTTTGGCCGAACACGCCGCTTATCTTTCCGATCGGATGAAAACCTTAGGCATACTAATGAGCACCGATGGTCCGGATTATAATGTACTAAAAATAAAACCTCCCATGGTTTTCAGTAAGGAAAACGCACAGGAACTTATCGATAAATTAAGAATTGTATTGGGCGAGGATTTTATGGCTGCTTATTAAAATTTAACTGCAATTAGCAAATACATGCTTCATCTTTTAAATACTCTTTTGTTTCTTCTCTTTGTGGAGCATTAAAAAAATGATTTTTGGCGCCCTCTTCAATTAATTCACCATTACAAATAAAAAACACATGATCTGAAACCCGTTTGGCTTGATTAATATCGTGCGTAACTAAAATAACAGTATAGGTTTCTTTCAGTGTAATCATCAAATTTTCTATAGCCCGTGTTGATAGTGGATCTAATGAAGAAGTTGGTTCATCCATTAAAATGATTTTTGGTTGTACAGCAAGTGTTCGAGCGATACATAGGCGCTGTTGCTGGCCAATGGATAATATATTTCCAGATTGATGTAATCTTGTATGAACTTCAGGCCACAACGAAACTCTCTTTAAATTCTGTTCAACTATACTTGTTTTCTCGGCTTTTGATAGTTTTCTATGCTGCTGTATTCCAAAGGTTACATTTTCCGAAATTGACTTGGGAAAAACACAAGGACTTTGAAAAACCATACCAATGTTTTTTCGCAGTTTAGTTACATCTTGATTTTTTTGTAGAATATTTTCATTATTAAAATGAATGGTTCCGCTAGTTTTTATTTTGTGTACGTCATCATTGATTCTATTCAAACTTCTTAATAGGGTAGATTTTCCACTACCAGAAGGTCCTATTATGCAGTTTACTTTATTTTTCTTAAAATTGATAGAGATGTTTTTTAATACCTCAACATCAGTAAACCATACGCTTAAATTAGAGATAGTAAGATCGCAAAGGGATTGGGCGGGTATGTTTTTTTCTATTTTCATTAGTAATTTACTTTTGAGTAATGAATTCTTCTTATTAATGCGCTAATGCTAAAAATAAAAACCAAAATAATTAAAACTAAACTTGCGCCCCAGGCGTTTTGTAGTGCTTGTGGATTTGTAGCTTGTTGTGCCAAGGCTAAAATATGAGTAGGTAAGCTACTTACGGGTTCTAAAAAGCTATTAGGGAATGTTACTCCAGAAAAGGCTGTAGCAATAAACATAATTGGAGCCGTTTCACCTATAGCACGTGCCAATCCTATTAATAAGCCTGTAAAACCACCACTAATAGCCCTGGGAAGTACGATTGTATGTATTACTTGCCATTTTGTTAATCCTAAGGATGCAGCATTTTCTCTGTACGATATTGGAATGCTAATAATAGATTGATATGAAGAAAGGGTTATAGTTGGTAAAATCATAATAGCTAAAATAATACCACCAACAAACCAAGAAATTCCCATATTGAGGATATTCACGAAAAAGATAAGCCCAAAAATTCCAAAAATAATAGAAGGGATGCCGTTTAGACTATAAATAAGGGTGTTCGTTATATTTTGAAATAAATTTCTTTTAATATACTCACTTTTATAAATAGCCATTCCTAATGCAAGCGGAAAACTAATTATAGCAGCAGAGAGGGTTAATAAAAGACTACCGATAATTTGATAAATAATCCCGCCTTGAGAGCCAAAATTAGAAGATTCTGATGTTAAAAACTGCCAACTAACAGCATTTATTCCTTTACTAATAAGCGTGATAATTAAAAACAGTAAAATGGAAATCGATAAAAAGGAGGCGAGATAAACACTACTTTTAAAAAGGCTATTTTTTACTTTTCTACTCATAGGGCCTCTTGTTTTTTTCTGAAGTATATTTGGGTAAAAACGGTAAGGGTTATTACCAATAAAAGCAATATAAATCCAATAGCATTTAATGCACTGAAATGCAAGGAACCAAAAGCACTTTCACCAACTTCACGACCTAATTTTGAAGTAATTGTCTGTCCAGGAGATATGACCTTATAAAATGGATCTGGAATTTTGTCAATACTCCCTACCAATAGCATAACAGCCATAGTTTCACCTAAAGCCCTACCTAAAGCCAATAAAATAGCGCCAGCTATATTCTTCTTAGCAATAGGCCATATTGTTTTTTGAATAACTTCATAAGAGTAAAACCCCAAACCTTTTGAAGCTTCTCTATATTTTTTAGGAATATTAAAAAGGGCATCGTCACTAAGGGTTATAATTGTGGGCAAAATCATTATTGCCAATAAAATACCAGCTGTTAACAATGTTCTTCCAGAAGCTAAATCAAACCAAGAGGATATCCAAGTACTAAAAAAAGCAATACCGATTAATCCGTAAACAATTGAGGGTATTCCAGCTAATAATTCAATTGCAGATTTAATGTATAATCGATATTGTTTCGGTACTATTTCCGAAGTAAAAATAGCAGTTAAAACACCTATTGGAACTGCAATTAAAAGAGCGATACAGGTAACGGATAATGTTCCGTAAAGCATGGGGAGTATCCCATATTCTTCGGTCGCAGGATTCCAATTATGTGTAAAAAGCCTCCAACCAATTTCTGTAAAGGCTTGAAAACTATAACAAAATAAGATAGAAAAAATGAGGAGAGTAATTGCAATACTCACATAAGTACTTGTAATTACATATCCTTTTCCTAACTTATTTTGAGATGCCCACATATCCGTTCTTAACTACAATTTCTTGTCCTTTGGCACTCAAAATAAAATCAATAAACTCTTTTGTTTTTCCTGTTGGAGTTCCATTGGTAATTAAAACCAGGTCTCTTGTAATCGGAAAATTATTATTAACGATATTTTCAAGACTAGGCTCTATAAGTGTGCCATCTGGCATTTTAATGGAAAGGCCTTTTACATCATCATTTAACCAACCATTTGATAAAATACCAAGTGCAGCATCACTTTGTACAAGTGCAGTTTGCTCTTCATTATTAGCTCCTAACACTAAATCTGCACCGGATGCTTGAGCTTCTTTATCACCAAGAACAATTTCCATAAATACGTGACGAGTACCTCTGGCAGCTTCTTTGTCGATTACTAAAATCTCTTTATCAGGGCCGTTTAACTCTTTCCAATTTGAAATCTCACCTCTATAAATCTTGGCTAATTGATCTAAGGTGAGAGCTGTTATTCCAGCATTATAAATTTCTGAAGAAACTACAGGAACAACAGCATCGCGCCCAATAGAATGTGTTTTAAAGGATGTATTAGGGTATTGACTAATTTCTTTCTCAGTAATATCTCTTGATATCATACCAATTTCAACACGCTGGCTTCCTACTTGGTTTACACCAACTCCAGATCCTCCAGCATTTACAATAATCTTACTGCCTGGGTTTTGCTTCATAAACATATCGGCAGCAGTAGAAACTACAGGTAAAACAGTTGTAGAACCAGAAACAGAAACAATATCATTTTTCTGTTCTGTGCAAGCAAGTACAGTTAGCACCAAAGTGCTTAGAATTATAATTTTTCTCATAGGGATTTGCTCTTAACCATTAACAGCACCCACCACCATCATAATGAAAGGTAGATTCACTTATATGGATATCATCCCTATTTAAATTTGCTATGGCACCAGCTGTTTTATCGCAGATAGCCAAAGGTTGGTTTTTAAGCAGGACATGCCCTTTTTTATCATCAAAATAATCTTCATCACCGTAATAAATGGCAGCTTTACCTGTAAACACACAGGGGCCGTCTTCAGGCATAGGGTCTTTTATAGCAGCCACTTCAATCGATTCGATGTAGATTAGCTCGTCGGTTGGATATTGTTTTGGACTTAAAATACGGTACGGTTTTCTAGCTCTTATTTCAATGGTGCCAAAGCCAACATCGGTTAATGCTTTTACATAGTCTTTTATTGATAGGCTTCCGCTTAAACATAAGGCACGAAGGCGTTCATCATTTCTAAGTGTGTCATTCATTTCTTGTTCGCAAGTGGGATCACTCATTACCAGACGGCCGTGAGGTTTTAATACGCGGTACATTTCTTCAATAGCGCGTTTTAAATCTTCTTCTTTAAAAATATTGAAGAGACAGTTTTGTGCTGCTACATCGATACTATTGTCCTCTAAAGGTAGGTTCATGGCATCTCCTTTTTTCAGGTCCACAAACTCACTTTTAAACCAAGGATTTAAGGCTTCGGCTTCTTTAAAGTTTTTACGGGAAGCTTCTAACATTTCATCTACTACATCTATACCTACAACTCCGCTTTTTTGTCTATTAAAATAGGCAAATTGTAAAAGTTCCATTCCGCCACCAACGCCTACATACAACATTTTTGGGTTGTTAGAAAGATCGCGGGCATGAACGGTGCTTCCGCAGCCGTAATTCATTTCTTGCATAATTTTAGGGATTTTAAGCCCTGGTAATTCCCAAATAGGGTTGGTTGTGCAACAAAGGCCTACATCTGGTGTTAAGGCTGCTTCTTTATATACGTTGTGTGTGGTTTCTAAATAGCTCATAGTTTTATAGTTTTTTTATTACTTCGGTGAATAATGTAATCATATTTGGTTCTGCTTTTGCTGCCATGGCGAGGATATCAGGAATATCAACTGGTTTTAGATTATCGGGATCACACTCGTCTGTCAATACTGAAACGGCTGAAACTGGCAGCCCCAAATGGTTGGCCACGATAATTTCAGGAACGGTACTCATTCCTACGGCATCGGCGCCAATAATTTTTAAATAACGGTATTCGGCACGGGTTTCTAATTGTGGCCCAACTACACTTGCGTATACACCTTTATGTAAGTTGATATTTTTTTCTGAAGCAATTTGTTCAATCGCCTTGTTCATTTCAGCATCATATGGTGCACTCATATCGACAAAACGCTCGCCCATTTTTTCAATGCCACGAACGGCTAACGGCGAACTGCCTTGTAGGTTTATATGGTCATCGATCAGCATAATTTCACCTTTTTTAAAGTTAAGGTTTACTGCTCCAGATGCGTTACTAATTAGTAGCTTTTTAATGCCCAACTCGTGCATAACACGAACTGGGAAGGTAACATCTTGCAAAGAATAGCCTTCGTAAATATGAAAACGCCCTTGCATGACCATTACTTTTTTTCCGCCCAGCATTCCGAAAATCAATTTTCCTTTATGAAATTCTACGGTTGCTGTAGGGAAGTTGGGAATGTGATTGTAACTTACTTCACTCTGTATTTCAACATCTTCTAGCAATTTGCCTAGACCAGTACCTAAGATGATTCCTATTTCAGGATTGTCAAAACCTCGGTCTTTTAAAAATGCTGCAGATTCTTGTATATATTGTAACATGGTATTTAATATTAAAAATCAGTATCTAAATGGTCTGGTAAAAACTCTTGGAAGGCTTCATTATCCCTGATATCAGAATAGTAGTCAACGTCGTTTCGTTCTTCTAGCGTTTTTAACTTTTCATCTTTTAAATCTTCAAGTGTGGCTTGCAATACTGAGTCTCTCCCCCAATTTTTTTTACTGAAAATAGCTTGGTTGGGCTGTTTCATCCCTAATAAATAATAACCGCCGTCTTCTGCGGGACCAATAACGTAATCGTAGTCTTTTAATGCAGTAAAAGCATTGTCAAGATCTTCTGTATTTAGGTCGTACATATCACTTCCAATAATGATGGCCTGTTCATATCCAAGTGAAAATACTTCGGTAAATGCATTGTACATACGAATGCCCAGGTCATCGCCTCGTTGTATTTTTTTGTTAAATGTATTATTGTCCCAATTGTCTTCTTTGTGAATATCTTCACTATAAAACACAAACTTATCTGCTTGTACGTGGGTTGTAATTTCAGCTGTATGCTTCAGTAAGAACTTGTATATTTTTAAAGCAGATTCGTCGCCTACGCTTGTGGCTAACCGTGTTTTAACTTTACCCAATTCTGGGTTTCGGGTAAAAATAATCAGTGCTTTTTTTGAAGTGGGAAAGTGAAAATCCTTTGCTAAATCTTCATCTCCACCTACATTGTTTTTAGATAATAAGCCCATAAAAAAAATTTATTTTGTGATTACGGTTCCGTCAAGCAGCCATTTGCTCCAGCTTTTTGAAAAACCGTGAATACTATCTGTTTCTTGTTCTTTATTATTTACTAAGGGATATGCTTTGTTTTTCCACTCAAAAATACCCCCATATAAGTTTTCAATATTGTTATAGCCAGCTTTTTTTAATTTTTCTGAAATCTCTTCGGAACGGATTCCTAAAGAGCAATATACTACAATAGGCGCATTTTTATTTGGAACTTTTTTTAAAACCGAATCTATAGAAAATTTTGAAAAACCTACAAATGTTGCCGATTCAATATGGCTTACGTTATATTCTTTTTGTTCCCTAGCGTCTAAAATAATGATACTATCATTCATTTGTCGCATACGCAATTCTTCAACCGAAACATATGGAACACTTCGGGTGTTATATTGCTGTAAAAGATCTTCTAATGACCGTTGTTGTGAAAATACGCTTATCGGGATTAAAAGCAGGAAAAAATAAAGAAAATAGTTCATACGGTTTTTGGGGTCCCTCATCATATATTCTGCAAGGTTTTTAAAGCCTTATAGGTATTATTATTTAAATTAATTATTGCCTTTCAATGAGTCTTTCTTAAACCAAAAATGCACTTTGGGACACTCAGTACATCGACTTGAAAAGGCAATTACTCTGCAACAGAACCTTGGCAGCTACTACCAGCACCGGCAGTACAGCCGTAGCAATGTTGTGAGATGATAATATTTCGATCGTTTAATACGTCTTCGTTGTATTCTGAAATGTGTTTAACTTCACTATCTACTTTTAATTCTAGCATTTGGTTAAAGTCACAATCGTATAACCAACCATCCCAACTTATGGAAATAGTATTGGTGCACATCACACTTTTAACCGCGGCAGGATTGTAGGCCTCAACCAATTGGTACATATACTCCTCATAGTTTTCCGAAGCAATTAAAAAGTCCAGAAAACGGGCGATTGGTAAATTTGTAATGGCGAATAAATCGTGAAAATGAATTCCGAAATCTTCCAATAAAGCCTTTTTAAAGTCTTTTTTCATGTTTTCTTGATTGGTCGGTAAAAAGGCACCACTTGGGTTATAAACCAAGTCCAATCGAAGATCACTATCTGGCATTCCATAGCCAATGGCGTTCAATTCCTGTAATGCTTTTATAGACATATCGAAAACACCTTCACCACGTTGTTTGTCGGTTTTTCCGCGAGTCCAGTGCGGCATAGAGCTTACAACGTGAACATTGTGTTTTTTGAAAAACTGCGGAAGGTCGTAATACTTTTTATTTGCACGGATGATTGTAAGATTACTACGAACTATAAAATCTTTAATCCCTGCTTTGCTAGCTTCTTCAACAAACCATCTAAAATTTGGATTCATTTCTGGGGCTCCACCAGTAAGATCAACGGTATGGGCACCAGTATTTTTTATGACTTCCAAACACTGTTTCATCGTCTCGACGGTCATGATTTCCTTTCGGTCGGGACCAGCATCTACGTGACAGTGATCACAGGTTTGGTTACACATATACCCTAAATTAATCTGAAGGATTTCCAATTTTTTTGGTTTCATTGGGAATTGTCCAGTTTCTTCTATTTTTTCGGCAAATGTGGGTAGCTCGCCATTCGCAAAAATTCCGTTTGAGAGAATTTCAAGCTGTTTGTTGGATTGTGCGAGTTCGCTATTTCGTTTATGTAGGGATTGTGTTTTAAGTTTCGTCATAAATTATCCGTCAAGTTTGTTTACTTTATTCATCATCATTACGCCGTGAACTAACGTGGCGCCACTTTTAATAGCGGCTCCTGCGTGTATGGCTTCCATCATTTCTTCTTTAGTTACGCCGCGCTGTAGTGCATCTTTAGTGTATGCATCTATACAATAAGGACATTGCTCGGTATGTGCAACGGCCAACGCGATAAGCGATTTTTCACGAGCTGTTAGTTTGCCTTCTTCGAAGACTTTTCCGTAGTAATCAAAAAATTTTTCTCCTAGTTCTTCGCTCCATTCGGTGATATTTCCAAATTTCCGAAGATCTTTTGGATTATAATAATCTGCCATGATTGTTGGTGTTTATAATAGTTACGAAAGATAAACCATTCTGGTTTTGTTTTGGTAAATATAATGAAGTAGTCTTTCGAAAAACAAAAAGCTTACGGAAGATTTTTTTAAATCAGTCAAAAGTATAGGCAACTCCGGTGGTAAAATCGTATTGCGAATTGGGGATTCCCACTGCCGGAAAAGCATCGTAGGTAAAGGTGTAACTGGTTTTTAGAGCGAAGTTTTTAAAAAGCCCGACTAATAATGATGACTGACTTGAAATACGATAATCTTTAAATTTACCTAACTGTGGTTGATAATAGGTAGTGCTTACAACGCTAATATGCTCGTTAGGATAGAGGCTGAACGAGAAATAAACACTACCTCGAATATCCCGCTGAATGGGTGTTACACCATCTAGGACTTCTTCATATTCATACATAACGAGCGACCCAAGATAGAATTTGTAATTTTCCAGTTGTGAAAGTTTAAAACGCGGCCCCGTACCAGTTAGCCCTCTAAAATTGATTAAATTTACTTTGTTGTACTGTCCTTGTGCAAAAGCTTCCCAAGTAAGTAATTGAGAAAGTTTGTAATTGTACCGAAGGTGCGAAATAAAACTATTGCTCAATTTTTCGCCTTCTATTTTCTGAAAATCCACATCGTTTTTAAACAAAACCAAATGATTGTTCATTTTATACTGAAGATGTACGTTGCTCGAAATGGTAAAAAAATCGTTTACATTTCGTTTTAATTGAAAATCCAGACTGGCCGAACCAGAATAACCTGAAGTGTCGGTTACTTTCCTTAATGATTCAGCATTTAGAATTTGTGAAGTAGCTTTTTCAGAAGAAAAAATCGCTATGGTAAATACACTTACAAGGAAAAAGTAACGCAATTTCATAAGTTTTATCTTTTGGCAATAAATACAATCAATACAAAAGTATAGATTTTGGATTATCTTTTCAGTATATAGGGTTTTGAGACACAGTGTTAAAGTATTGTTTAAAATTATTTAAAGAAAGAATAAGCTATTACATTTAACCGCTTAAAACAAAAAATGAAAAGACAAACAGTCTTTTATGTTTTAAAAACTGACAAATAAAAAAAGAACTTACTATGGATGTTGTAAATGAAGCCTTACAATTTGAAGAAGAAACTACAAGCTTTAAGTCTACAAACGAAAGAATAGTAGCCTCAAAAAAAGCTAAGAAGTTAATATTGGCATTAAACGAACGTTATAAAAAGACGAAAGATGCTAAATTAATGGATATAATGAAACGACTTACGGCCATTAAAAAGAAAGCCGAGAAAAGAATAAAAGCAAAAATTGTAGTTTAAAAGTTGTTTTCAAGATATTCTTTTAAAACAATAGCTTGATTGTGATTTTCGTCCTTAGCACCGAATAACAGTGTTACTTGTTTTTCTTTAGCAATAGAGGCGATTTCCTTTAAGGGCTCTATTTGTTTTGAAAGTTCCTCTTTATATTTTTTCTTGAATTCCGGGAAGCGATCTTCTTTGTGGTCAAACCATTTTCGCAACTCGGTTGATGGTGCTATGTCTTTGTTCCAATCGTCTAAACGCGCATCCTCTTTGCTAACGCCTCTTGGCCAGACTCTGTCTACCAATAAACGATGGCCGTCCCTATTTGCTGCATCTTCATATATACGTTTTACTTGTATTTTCATTATTCTTCTTCTTTCCAAAGAGTAGGGAAGAATTTTCGTTGTTGAAATTTAGGATGTAAGTATTTTTTCCATTCCGATCCGCCGGTTGCGGTTTTATTCTCTCCCTTTTTGTCTAAATAATGTCGGGCAGTGTTTAAATGCACTAAAGGCCATTCTACATTGTATAACTTGTCGAATTCTAAGATTATTTTCTGAAGTGTTGAAGAAGGGTTTTCAAGTTGAAGAAATTTTTCTTCCAAAGAGTTTCCTTTCACTTTATTAGCGAGGTCAATAAAAGAGTCTAAATATTTTTCTTCAAACTGCCGCATCGTTAAGGTTTTTGAACCTGTTTTGTGGTTATACCCAGCGTCCCGCCAATAAATATGTTCAAAATAATCTTCGGTTGAAGGGTTTTCAGGAAGTCGTTTTTTTCCTTCTTCGTTTACTAAATTCTCTAACTTTGTGCAGTAAATTTCAATAAATCTAAACTGAGCGCTCTGAAACCCACTAGCAGGCGTTAACGTAGAGCGAAAAATATTATAATCTTCATAACTCATGCCATCTTTCATAATATCGAAAGAGGTAATAAGCATATGTACGTAGCGGTTTAAGCGGGAAAATTTATCGAGCCAAATCTCTTCGTCTACACTCTCCATTTCAAAAAGCTGAATCACCTCGTGCCGAACCATTTTTAAAAGCAGTTCTATTACTTGGTGGTACATAATAAAGATTTTTTCATCTTTAAAATCGGTGCGTGGTTTTTGCAAGGAAAGCAAGGTGTCTACTTCAATATAATCCCAATAATTAATGGGCTTGGCTTGTAATAAGCCTTTAAGGTACGTATCTGGATTTTCACCTAACGCTTTATATTTTTCGTTGATTGCTTTTATGATGTCTTCCTGTTTCATACAAATGCCCGCGAAGAGGTTTTTTTAGTTTTTAATCAGAAATGATAAAGATATTTAGATTTTTGGAAATGAAGTAAGATAGTTGATGATAAAATCTATAAAACAAAAAACCCGAAACAAACGTTTCGGGTTTATGTGGTACCTCCAGGAATCGAACCAGGGACACACGGATTTTCAGTCCGTTGCTCTACCAACTGAGCTAAGGTACCTGCTTAAAGCGGGTGCAAATATAAACGTTATTTATATTTTGCAAAACATAAAGGCAAAAAATATTCTAATAATTTTTCAATTTAATATCCCGTTAACAACCTTATGTTGCTTCATTGTTTATTTTTACGCACTTACTTAAAAAAATGAACTTAATAATTGATGTAGGAAACACCTTAATCAAGCTCGCTATTTTTATAAATGGAGAGCTTCAGATAAAGAAAACGACAATTAAAGGTGATTTTTTTGATGTTTTTTCTGAAATAAAAAATAAATACCCACAGATTGAAAAATGTATTATTTCAAGTGTGGGGAAAATTAGCGAAACACATCTTGCCAAAATCAAAAATGCTTATCCGGTTTTAGTATTAAGCCACTCCACGCCTATCCCTTTTAAAAATGAATATGCCACACCAGCCACGTTAGGGGTAGATCGTATTGCCTTAATAAGCGCAGCTGCGGTGGAATATCCCAATAAAAATGTATTGGTAATCGATGCAGGAACATGTATTACCTACGATTTTATTTCTGAAGATAAGAATTATAAAGGGGGTGCTATTTCGCCAGGCTTGCAAATGCGGTACAAAGCAATGCATACGTTTACTGAAAAACTTCCGTTATTGGAAGCAGAACAAATAAACACACATATTGGGAACTCTACTATAAAAGCCATGCACAGTGGTGCCGTCAATGGGATCAGTCTTGAAATTGATGGTTTTATTACCGCTTATGCATCAGACTTTAAGAATTTAACAGTTATTTTAACAGGTGGGGACGCTCATTTTTTGCGAGATCGTTTAAAAAATGACATCTTTGCCACCTCAAATTTTTTATTACAGGGGTTAAACCACATTTTAGAACATAACAAACATTGATGTTAAAACGAATTATAGTAACGGTTTTAGTACTATTTATAGCAAGTGCTGCCATGGCACAAGAAGGAACCACGTCCCCGTATTCATTTTACGGAATAGGGACGTTAAAATTTAAAGGTACTGCTGAAAACAGGATGATGGGGGGTATAGGAGTCCTTTCAGATAGTATTCACTTAAACCTTCAAAACCCTGCAGGGGTAGCAGAGCTTAGATTAGTAAACTTTACAGTGGGTGCTAGCCATAAAGAAACTAGGTTAAAAACTGACAGTGACTCCCAAAATGCAGCAACCACTTCATTAGATTATATAGCAGTGGGAATACCAATGGGTAAATTTGGTGCTAGCTTTGGATTAATTCCCTACACATCGGTTGGTTATCAATTGCAAACGGAGTCACAAACCGATGAAGGACTGCAGTCCATAACACGTTATACAGGCACTGGTGGGATAAATAAGGCTTTCTTAAATGTTGCATACCAAATAACACCTAAATTAAGTTTTGGAGTAGATGCAAATTATAACTTCGGAAATATTGAAAACAAAGCCTTGAGTGCAAGAGAAGATGTAGAATTTTCAACACGGGAGATCAATAAATCTGATATTCTGGGTTTTAGCTTTAACTTTGGCGCGACATATAAAACGATGGTGAGTGATGAACTTGAGCTAGCAACATCCTTAACCTATACGCCTGAAACCGATTTTACATCAGAAAATACTCGATCTCTCGCAACGGTTGTTTTCCTTGGGGATGGTGGCGAGAGCACAGTAGATAGTAGAGATATACCGGTTTCTGACACAGATTTTTCCTTTCCTTCACAACTAACAGCTGGTGCTGGAATTGGGAAGCCAAAAAATTGGTTTGTAGGTGCGGAATACACAAGCCAAAAAACCAGTAACTTTACAAACCGTACTTTTACATTGGAAAATGTAGAATTTAAAGATGCTTCAAAATATAAATTGGGTGGTTTTTACATTCCGAACTATAATGGATATGGCAGTTACTGGAAGCGTGTTGTTTACAGGGCCGGAATGCGATTTGAGGAAACAGGAATTAATGTAAATGGAGAAGATATTAATGAGTTTGGCATATCTTTTGGAGTAGGATTACCTGTAAGTAAGTCATTTTCTAATATAAACCTCGGTTTTGAGGTTGGAAGGCGCGGAACACAGGATGCCGGTCTTATACAAGAAAATTTCTTTAACGCATTTATAAGTCTGTCTTTAAATGATAGATGGTTTCAAAAAAGATTAATAGATTAATTATTAAACACTAAACTATAACTATGAAAACGAAAGCGATTTTATTTTTAACTGTTTTAACCTTATTGGTTAGCGGTAAAGGCTTCGCTCAAATGGATGATTGCCAACTTAATTTATCTCTGTTTGTCGAGCCGGCCAAGGCTAAAAATTACGAGGCTGCCTTGCCATATTACGAAAAACTTATAAAAGACTGTCCAAATTATAATTTGGCAACGTATCAATATGCCGAAAAAATGTTTAAGCATTTTATTGATAACGGCGATAAAAGCAAGATTAAGGATTTAATAAAATCATATAACCTTAGATTAGAGAATTTCCCTAAAAAGACCAAACAAGGTGAAGTACTGTCAGATATCGCTAAGCTTAGATATGAAAATGGCATAGGTACAAAACAAGAGCAGTTTGATGCTTTTAATGAAGCATTTACCAAATATGAAGAAGACTTTACAAGTCCGAAAGCTTTATATGCTTATTTTTCATTAGCGGTAGATTTGTATGATGAAGGGAATAAAGATATTCAAGAAGTTTTTGACCTTTATGATGCCGTTACAGCTAAAATTGAAAAAGAAGAAAATTCACTAGCTGAAAAGCTTACTAAGTATATGGACAAGCAAGATGCTGGTACAGATTTATCTTCTAAAGAGAAAAAGTACATGGGTGCTTATGAAAATAACCTAAAAGCTTATGGACAGGTTAAAGGAAGTGTAAATGGTAAATTAGGTATTTTGGCAGATTGTCCAAACTTAATTCCATTGTATGAAAAAGACTTTGAAAATAAGAAAGACGATGTAAGTTGGTTAAAAAGAGCTGCTGGTCGTTTAAGTGCTAAGGAATGTGACACACCACTCTTCTTTAAATTAGTACAACAGTTACACAACCTTGAGCCTTCTGCAAAATCTGCATATTACTTAGGTCAACTTGCTGATCAAGAAGGAAACACAAGTAAGGCTATGGAGTATTACAATGAAGCAGCCGATCTTGAAACAGAACCTGCAGCAAAAGTGAAAATTTATAGAAGAATTGCTGATAACTTCCGTAAAAAAGGAAGCTATGGTCAAGCAAGAACATATTATAGGAAATTATTGGAGATAAAACCATCAGACGGTACTTCATATTTACGAATTGCTAATATGTATGCAAAGAGCGCTAACAGTTGTGGAACTACACCGTTTGAAAAAAGAGCAATTAACTGGAAAGCCGCTGAAATGGCTGACAAAGCTGCCCGTGTAGATGCATCTGTTGCTTCTTCAGCAAGATCTGCTGCAAGTAGCTATAGAGGTCGAGCGCCTAGTAAAAATGATATCTTTAGTGAAGGTATGGCCGGAAAAACAGTTACTTTTAGCTGTTGGGTAGGCGGTAGTGTAAGAGTCCCTAATTTATAAGGATGATCACTTTCAATCATAGTATTAAAAGCGTGATGGCAATATTATTTGTCATCACGTTTTTTTCATGTGAAGGGAATTATAAAAACGTAAAACAATTAACCCGAAAGGACAATGAGCCTATGGGTATAGGTAAAGAGATTAATGCAAAATACACCGATTCTGGTAAAGTTGTAGCAAATCTCATTACGCCTATATATTTAGACTTTTCAAACTTGGGTTTTCCTTATAAAGAATTTCCCGAAGGAGTGGAAGTTCAATTTTGGAACGAAGATGACGAGAAAAGTACTGTTACTTCTAAATACGCCATACAATATGAAAATACCGGGATTATTGATATGAGGGACGATGTTGTGTTGGTTACTCACGATAGTTTAGTGTTACGAGCAGAACAATTGTATTGGGACCAAAAAAACCAATGGGTTTTTACAAATCAACCCTATCAAATAGAATTTAAAGACGGGTCTTATAATGATGGTGCTTGGTTCGATTCCAGTCAGGATTTTACGACTTTCCTCTCTCGAAAAAATGCGGGGGTTCAATTAATTGATACAAAAAAAGAAGAAAAAGATGCACAAGAAAATATTTAGACTTTTTGAATACGTTTATTTAGTAATGGCAGTATTCTCACTCTATTTGGTGTGGGAAAATTGGGGTGATAACCGAAACCGCGCTTATTTGTTTGCTTTTTTTGCAGTAGTTGCTATCTTTATGTTCTTCTTTAAGCGTAACTTCCGCAGAAAAATGGAAGAACGCAACAAAAACCAATAATGGAAGTAAGTATTCTTGTTATTGTTAGTATGCTTATCCTATCGGCTTTCTTTTCCGGGATGGAAATTGCATATGTTTCTTCAAACAAAGTTCATATTGAAATTGAAAAGAAGCAAAATGATTTACTGGCAAAAGTACTTCAGAAAATAACCCGTAGGCCTTCAAAATTTATTACCACCATGTTGGTGGGTAATAATATAGCACTTGTTGTGTATGGTCTGTTTATGGGCGATTTGCTCATGGAATTCATCCCACTTACCGGGATGTCTGGTCTTTTGGTGCAGACTATTATTTCTACTCTGGTAATCTTGCTTACTGCTGAGTTTTTACCAAAAGTATTTTTTCAAATCTATGCCAACAAGCTTATTAAAGTATTTGCAATCCCCGCTTACTTTTTTTATATGTTGTTTTCTGTTATTTCTGAATTTGTAATTTGGATATCAGACCTTGTATTAAAGTTGTTCTTTAAAACTAAAGGCGATAACATTCAGCTTACCTTTAGTAAAATGGAACTAGGGAATTACATCAGTGAGCAAATGGAAACAGTCGAAACCCATGATGAGGTGGATAGTGAGATACAGATATTTCAGAATGCGTTAGATTTTTCTGAGGTGAAAAACCGTGAAGTTATGGTGCCACGCACCGAAGTGGTAGCGGTCGATATAAAAACTACCCCAAAAGAACTAAGCAAACTTTTTACCGAAACTGGACTTTCTAAAATCATTATTTACAAAGAAAACATAGATGATGTTTTAGGGTATGTTCATTCTTTTGAACTTTTCAAAAAACCTACGACAATAAAAAAAGTGCTCATGCCAGTTGTTTTTGTGCCAGAAACAATGCTCGCAAAGGACGTGCTGAATATTTTAGCTAGAAAACATAAAAGTATAGCTGTTGTAATTGATGAGTATGGCGGAACTTCCGGAATTATGACAGTAGAAGATATAATTGAAGAGCTTTTTGGAGAAATAGAAGATGAACACGACAGTATTGAACTAACAGAAGAGGTGCGTGCAGACGATCACTATAAATTTTCTGCCCGTCACGAAGTCGATTATCTAAATGAAACATACAAGTTTAACCTGCCGGAAAACGAAAACTACGAAACCTTGGGTGGTCTAATTGTTTATTTTACTGAAGGAATCCCTAACCAAGGTGAAATAGTGGAAACGGAAGGTTTTTTATTTAAAATTCTTGAAGTTTCAAATACAAAAATTGAAATGGTAGAGCTGTTTTTAAAATCTGAAAACTAATATGTAACCTTTTTAAGAGCTAATAGTGTTCTTTTATCTATTTATCTTCAATCTTTTGAAAGATTAACACACTAACTTCAATTTTTTTTTAACAAAGTTTTTTATTAATGCGTTGAAAATGGTATTTTCGCCCCCTATAAATTTGACTGACAGATGGCAATATTAAACAGTATTAGAAAAAGAGGAATCTTCCTTATTTTAATTATAGCATTAGCACTTTTTGCTTTTATTTTAAGTGATGTCCTTGCAAAAGGATCTGGGATTGGTAAAGACCAAGACACCGTAGCAATTGTAAATGGAAACGAGATTACTCGTCAAGACTTTATGCAGCAAGTAGAGGCTGCCCAGCGTAACCTTGGGCCAAATGCAACAACCGCACAAGCAATGAATATGGTTTGGGAGCGTGAACTGCGTAGCACTTTACTTACCGAGCAGTATGAAGAACTAGGTCTTACGGTTCAAAAAGAACAGTTGAACAACGCTATGCGTACTTCTTTGGCTACTAACCAGCAATTTCAGAATGAATTAGGTGAGTACGATGAAGCTTTGGTTCAGCAATATGTAGCTAGTATCAAAGGAAATCCGCAATTATATGGTCAATGGCAAGATTATATAGAAAACATTAAAGAGGCGGCGCTTCAAAATATGTATATGAACCTTGTAAAAGGTGGATTAACATCTACATTGGCTGAAGGAAAGCAACAATATCATTTTGAAAATGATAAGATAAACCTTCAATATGTACAGGTACCTTACACCAAAATTGCAGATGAAGATGTTCCTGTTTCAGATGAAGAAATAAAACAATACATAAAAGAGCACAAAAGCGAATACGAAGTAGATAAGCAAATTGACATTCAATATGTATCTATATCTGAAGAGCCTTCAGCAGAGGATATTCAAGAAGCGAATGCAAGTGTTGCAGCTTTGTTAGAAGATAGAGTTGAGTATCAAGATACGGTTGCAGGTTTCAGAAATACTACTGACAACGCAAGATTTGTAAATGAAAATTCAGATCAAGGGTACACAGACCGTTGGTACTTCAAAAAAGATTTGCCAGCACCATTGGCAGACACTATTCCTTCTATGAACGAAGGTGATATTTACGGTCCTTATGAAGTAGGTTCTACTTTAAATTTAAGTAAAGTTATCGCTGTAGAACAATTGCCAGATTCTGTACAATCTAGACATATCTTGGTAAGATATCAAGGCTTGCAAACAGCGCCTCAAGATGTAACTCGAACTAAAGAAGCTGCTAAAAAATTAGCAGATAGTCTTTCTTCAGTAATTAATAAAGATAAAAGTAAGTTTGAAGCGTTAGCTTCAGAATTTTCAGAAGACCTTTCAAACAAAGAAGAAGGTGGTGATTTAGGGTATGTTGGGCCAGGTAGAATGGTACCTGCGTTCAACGATTTTATTTTTGATAATAAAGTGGGGACTGTAGGAGTTGTGGAAACAAATTTTGGTTTTCATGTTGCTGAAGTGTTAGATCAGAAAAACAAACAACGTGCTGTAAAAATAGCAACAGTAATTAAAAAGATTGAACCTTCTGAAACCACTATCAATAATACATTCTCAAAAGCAACAAACTTTGAAGTTGCGGCTAAAGATGGTGATTTTTCCGAAGTGGCGAAAGAGCAAGAATTAACAGTACGTCCAGTTAATAAAATAGGCGAATTAGATGCTAACATTCCTGGTGTTGGTAACAACCGTACTATTATTATTTGGGGCTTTGAAGAAGAAACCGAAGTTGGCGATGTAAAGCGTTTCAATATTCCTGGTGGATATGTAATTGCACAATTAACACGTAAAAGCCCAGAAGGATTAATGAGCGTTTCAGAAGCTTCAGCGAAAGTTACACCAATATTACGTAACAAAAAGAAAGCTGAGAAAATTAGAGCTTCTATTTCTGGTTCAACCGTTCAAGACGTAGCCAATAGTCAAAATGTACAGGTACAAACTGCTACGGCTGTAACGATGGCAAACCCAACAATTCCGGGTGCTGGTAGTGAGCCAAAAGTTGTTGGTGCAGCATTTGGTGAAAAAGCAGGAGAAACCACTGGATTAATTGATGGTAAAACAGGCGTATTTAAAGTGCGTGTATTGGCTGTGAATAAAGCGCCAGAACTTGATAACTACGCAAGTTATGTAAATCAGTTAAATGCAGGTACAAATGCTGTTAACAATCAATTGTACCAAGCTTTAAAGAAAAAAGCAGACATTGAAGATAACCGTGCTAATTTCTATTAATAAAAAGTTAGTTTAAAATACTAAAAAGCCTTCTTGTTTTCGAGAAGGCTTTTTTTATAGTATCATATCTTCAAAAGGAATAATAGTAGAGTATCCTTTTCTTCGGAAATATTCTTGACTGGTTCCATCACCTGTTGCCAAAACAAAATCACCACCCCAAGCACCGAGACTTTTTACTGTTCCTTTAAAGTTGGGGAATAAGTTTTCTTTTATAGGTTTGATTTTTAAAATTTCTGAAATTGTTTTTTCATGGCTATTCATCACGTTTTCAAAATCCCGAAGTGTGTAGCATAGCAGAAATTTTTTTCCCAAATCTGAAATTTTTTCAATGTCTTTTAGAGAAACGTTGTTTTTCCTATACTGGGCAATGCCTTCTTTGCTATCTTGCTTCTTATTAAGATGCACAAAAAATAATTTTTCGGTAAAATCCCATGGAAGATGTGCTTTTTTAATAATAGGTTCGCCTTCTGTTATTTGATAGAAAAAAGGTGAGTTTGTTTGGGCTGCCGCAATATCATAGCCACTGCCGCCAAAACTCTTATACAGTAGCTTAAAAGCATCTACCCGTGCCCATTGTGCAATATTGTTAATAAGCGTCGAGGAGGATCCTAGACCCCACTCACGAGGGAAGGTCATTTGGGTAATAGCATTTTCTCCTGTTGTATTGGTAAGAAATTCTTGGTTAAGATTTTTTGCTTCCCGTAAAATGGTTTGTAATGTATTAGCTATTAAAGTTTTGTTGGTTTCTAATATTTCGAAAGTGCTCAAAGATAATGAAACACTAAACCAGCATTGATTGTTAGCATCAAAGCTTTTCCATAGCAATTTACCTGTCGAGGAGGTTTCAACCGTTAGAGATTGTCCGTGTTTTGTAGGTATCGCCAAGGCGGTTGCTCCGTCCAGCACTACATATTCGCCGGTTAGTAAAAGTTTTCCGTTGCTGTAAAATATTTTTTTCAAATTAAGATCGTAATTGTTCTACATACTCAATAACAGCGCTATGTGAAACCGTATTGTCATTAAAATGAGAAATAGCTTTTTTCTTTTCAGTTTCCGAAGCATCCACTTGATTTAAAATATTCATCAAATGCATTTTCATATGCCCTTTTTGAATGCCAGTGGTTACTAACGAACGAATGGCAGCAAAGTTCTGTGCCAGACCGGCTACTGCGACTAACTCCATCAGTTCTTTGGCGTTAGGTTTTTGTAGTAGTTCAAATGCAAATTTTGTAAGCGGATGTAAGGATGTAAGCCCGCCGACAGTTCCCAGTGCTAAGGGTATTTCTATAGAAAATCTAAAAGTATCATCTTCAATTTTGGCATTCGTTAGGCTCGTGTATTTGCCATTTTTAGAGGCATAAGCATGTATTCCTGCTTCCACAGCTCTAAAGTCGTTGCCAGTAGCTAATACTACGGCATCAATCCCGTTCATAATTCCTTTGTTATGGGTAACGGCTCGGCGAGGTTCGGTTTGAGCAATTTGAATGGCGCGAATAAACTTTTGAGCAAAAGCTAACCCTGAAATATCTTCTTGTTTCAAATCTACTATGTTACAGCTTACTTCTGCTTGCACCAAGCATTCTGGTACGTAATTAGAAAGAATGCTCATCACCACTTCTGGAAAGGTGTTGGCTATTTTAAAAGGTTGAAACGAATCTGCTTCGGCTTCAAAAGTTTTTGCGATTTGCTCTAAACAACTGTTTATGAAATTAGCACCCATGGCATCCAATGTTTCAAAGGTGCAGTGCAATTGGTAATAACCGTTTAGCGTTTCATTTTTTGAGATAAGTTCGATATCTAATAAGCCACCACCACGTTTTTTCATATTCTTCTCCATAGTGGAGACGCTTTCAATCAATTTCAGTTTTATTTCAGAAAAGAAAGAAATGATATCCTGCTCGTTTCCGAAGTAATCTAAATGTACTTGTCCATTTTTTTGGGTGGAAATAACTTTAGCCTTAAATCCGCCGCGTTTTAACCAAAACTTTGCGGCATTGCTGGCTGCTGCAACAACCGAACTTTCTTCAATCACCATCGGCAGTGCGAAGAGTTTACCATTAATTAAAAAGTTAGGTGCCACACCAAATGGCAAATAATAATTACTTAATGTGTTTTCAATAAAATCGTCGTGTAGTTTTTGCAGTTTAAGGTCGTCATTCCAATACCTTTTTAGGGTTTTTACTGCCGCAGGGTTATTACTGAGATAGGTTTTTGCCAACCACTCTATTTTATCTTCTTTCGTTTTTTTTGAAAATCCGGTAACGGGCTTCGCCATATTTGTGAATATTGAATTACAAATATACTATTTATAGCATTGTTGAAAAGAGCAAAGTTGCCAACAATAGACCGTATTTAACAGAAAAAAGCACCTTAATTTCACGAAATTTTAGTAACATTGGCGTAATAAAATTTTAACAGTTTGAAAAAAACAGCTTACACCTCATTATTACTGCTTTTTCTTACAGCAGTTTCAACCCTTACAGCACAACAGAAAAACATAACTTTAGAAGACATTTGGGGCGGCCAATTTAGGGCCGAACGCCTTGATGTTCTACGTTCTTTGGATAATGGAAAAGAGTATTCGGTTTTAAACAGAAGCCGAAATGGTTCTACTGTTGATGTATATGATTACAAAAGCGGAAAAAAGGTCCGCACCTTGGTGAATTCAAATAGTCTGCCGGAGGTTGATCAAATAATATCATATGAGTTTAGTGACGATGAAGGTAAATTATTGTTGGCTACAAGGCTGAAGCAAATTTACCGTCGCTCTTCATTAGGGACGTACTATGTATATGATATCGATTCTAAAAAATTGACATTGGTTTCAGAAGATCAAATTCAGGAACCAACTTTTACAAAAGACGGCAGTAAAGTTGCCTACGGAAAAGACAATAACTTATTTATTAAAAACTTGAAAAGCGGTGAAACGCTTCAAATTACTTCCGACGGAGAAAAGAACAGTATTATAAACGGTATTACCGACTGGGTGTACGAAGAGGAATTTGCTTTTGTCCGCGCCTTTGACTGGAACAAAACCGGAAATAAATTAGCTTATATAAAGTTTGATGAAACCGAAGTGCCACGTTTTTCTATGGATGTATATGGCAAAGATCTTTATCCAACTCAAGATGTTTTTAAATATCCAAAAGCAGGAGAGCCAAACGCGAAAGTTTCGCTTCATATCTACAATCTTGAAACTGGGGAAACAAATAAAATTAATCTGGACAACTTCAATAGCTATTACATACCACGTATTAAATGGACCCAGGAAGATAATGTGTTAAGTGCTCAGCTAACAAATCGTCATCAAAACACTGTTGATCTGGTTTTTGTAAATGCGACAAACAACACTTCAAAACTGGTTTTACAGGAAAAAGATGATGCGTATGTGGATATAACGGATAACCTTACTTTTTTAAACGACAACAGTTTTATCTGGACCAGTGAAAAGAGCGGATGGAACCATATCTATCACTATGATAAAACAGGAAAATTAATAAATCAAATAACCGATGGTGATTGGGAAGTAACCAACTACTACGGTTTTGATCAAAATACAGGCCGTATCTATTATCAAAGTACTGAGAACGGAAGTATTAACCGCGATGTGTATTCCATATTGCGTTCTGGTAAAAATAAAGTACGCTTAAGTGACAAAACCGGAACCAATAGTGCCGCTTTTAGTGCAGACTACACCTACTTTATCAATACATTTCACGACACGGAAACGCCTTACTTGTTTACATTAAATAGAGCTAAAGATGGTAAGTTGATACGAGTAATTCAAGATAATCAAGCGCTGAAAAACAAGGTGGATAATTATGTTCTTTCTAAAAAAGAGTTCTCTACCATTTCAGTAAATGGGAACGATTTAAATATGTACACTATTAAACCAAAGGACTTTGATCCAAACAAGCAATACCCATTGTTTATGTATCAATATTCAGGTCCTGGTTCTCAAAACGTTTCAAATTCTTGGAACAGTGCCAACGATTATTGGCACCAAATGTTAGCGCAACAAGGGTATGTTATTGTATGCATAGATGGTCGTGGTACAGGTTTAAAAGGGCGCGATTTCAAAAAGGTGACTCAAAAAGAATTAGGAAAATATGAAGTAGAAGATCAAATAGCAGCTGCGCAAAAACTAAGTGCATTGCCATACATTGATGCTTCCCGAACTGGAATTTGGGGTTGGAGCTATGGAGGATTTATGAGCTCTAACTGTCTTTTCCAAGGTGCTGATACTTTTGAGATGGCCATCGCTGTAGCACCGGTAAGCAGTTGGCGCTTTTATGATACTATTTATACAGAGCGCTATATGACAACGCCTCAAGAAAATGCTTCAGGATATGATGAAAATTCACCTATTTCACACGTAGAAAAATTAGAAGGTGATTATTTATTAGTGCACGGAAGTGCTGATGACAACGTACATGTTCAAAACACCACGCAGCTTATTGAAGCTTTGGTGCAGGCAAACAAACAATTTGATTGGGCTATTTACCCAGATAAAAACCACGGTATTTATGGTGGGAATACTCGTTTGCACCTTTATACTAAAATGACCAATTTTATTAAAGAAAATTTATAACAAAATAACTTAACTAATCCTTTAAGATCATGGCAGAAAATACAATGCAGTATAAAAAACAGAAAGAATTATTTGGCCATCCTGTAGGGCTGTACATTCTATTTTTCACTGAGATGTGGGAGCGTTTTTCCTACTACGGAATGCGTGCAATATTAGTGCTTTACTTAGTAGCTGAAACCGTTGATGATAATGCAGGTTTAGGGTGGACTAACAATGAAGCTTTAGAACTTTATGGTTGGTACACAATGTTAGTGTATGTTGCTTCTATTCCTGGAGGTTGGATAGCTGATAAATTTTTAGGACAGAAAAAATCCGTTTTATATGGTGGAATTCTATTAGTGGCTGGTCACAGTATTCTGGCTGTTGAAGAAATGTGGGCTTTTTACACGGGTCTAGGTCTTATTGTAGCTGGTGTAGGTATGTTAAAACCTAACATTTCAACTATGGTAGGTGGTCTGTACAAGAAAGGAGATATTAGGAGAGATAAAGGATTTACCATTTTCTATATTGGTATCAATGTGGGAGCATTTCTTTCCAGTTTAATAGTAGGTTATGTAGGTGAAGTATATGGGTGGCACTATGGATTTGGATTAGCAGGTATTGGTATGGCATTAGGTCTTTTACAATATGTGTTAGGTCAGAAACACTTAAAATATGTAGGTAACAATACCAACACTTCAGAAAATGAAGAAGAAAAGGCAGCGATGAAACGTGATCTAAACAAAGAAGAAAAAGATCGGGTTGTTGTATTATTTATTTCCTTTTTAATGGTAATTGTTTTCTGGGGTGCTTTTGAGCAAGCTGGAGGATTAATGAACATATATGCTTCTGAAAAAACAAATAGAATGCTAATGGGCTGGGAAGTTCCTGCCTCTTGGTTTCAGTCACTTAATGCTATGTTCATTATTATTTTTGGTACACTTGTAGCTGGATATTGGGCAAAACGAAAATTAAAAGGAAAAGTATCAACATCTCTTTTCAAGATGTGTATTGGTCTTATAATTATGGGTGCCGGTTTCTTTTTTATGACAGGTGCATCAGCTCAGTATAACATAGATGGTTCTTCAGCTATGTACTGGTTGGTAGCAGCTTATTTGTTCCATACTATCGGGGAATTATGTCTTTCGCCAGTGGCACTGTCTTATATAACCAAATTGGCGCCACTTAAATATGCTTCGTTAATGATGGGTGTATATTTTGCGATGACAGGCCTTGGAAATAAAGTAGCTGGATTGTTAGGTGAATCGGCTTCAAATCTTGGTGAATATACTGTGTTTACAGGTATTGCAATTTTCTGTGTGGCTTTTGGTTTATTGGTTTTGATTTTCAGAAAGAAACTGGAAAAATTGACCCATGGAGCAGAGGACAACGAGCGAGAAATGTTAGAACAGGAAAATTACGAATTAGCTGACGAAGATATCAATAAACCTTTATAATTTAATGCTATCCATCATATGAACACCGATATTCAAAATCTGTTTAAGGATAAGGTAATGGGCCATCCGGCCGGACTATTTGTTCTTTTCTTTACCGAAATGTGGGAACGTTTTTCATTCTACGGAATGCGCGTTCTATTAGTTAACTTTTTAACCATGGCCGTTATTGGGTACAATCCCGGTTGGGAATGGACCGCGGCAAATGCAGGGGCACTTTTCGGTACGTATGCAGGTTTGCTATACCTAACCCCTATTTTAGGGGGGATTATAGCCGATAAACTAACGGGGTATCGTTGGGCTGTTGTAATTGGAGCGTTGATTATGACCTTGGGCCATGCCAGTATGGCATTAGAGACTGAGGCTTCGTTATATGTTGGTTTGGCTTTATTGGTAATTGGTACTGGTTTCTTTAAACCAAATATCACGTCTATCATTTCTGAAATGTATAAGAAAAACCCTGAAAAGAAAGATGGCGCCTATACCATTTTCTATATGGGTGTAAATGCAGGGGCATTTTTCGGAATGATGCTTTGTGGGTATTTAGCAGAACGTGTAGGCTGGTCTTGGGGCTTTGGTTTAGCAGGAATATTTATGCTTCTCGGGACGCTACAATTCTGGTTGTCTAAAAACTTATTTGGAAAAATTGGTGCAAAACCTTCAAAAGTACACGAGGTTGAACTGCCTCAAAATATAAATGAAAAAAGTACAGAGGACAATACTGAAGAAACAGAAGAGAAAGAAAATCCATTCACTATTCTTGATAAGGTTCTAATTGTAATAACCTCAATAATTGGTCTGGGGTATTTAATAAACGATCCGCTATCAAAAATTGGTAACATAGACCTCTTTCCTTACGAAGCTTTTGGCTTATCCGGACAAATAGTTACAGTATTAATTGGACTATTGCTATTCTTGGTATTGGTAATTAGGCGTATTTCACGTTATACTAAAATAGTGCGTGACCGAATGATCGCCTTTGTAATATTTGCTTTCTTCACCGTCTTTTTCTGGCTTTCTTTTGAGCAAGGAGCATCGTCGCTAATATTATTCGCTAGGGACAATGTAGACAGGGTGTTGAGTGGTGACGCTGCGATAATTTACAACATAGTAAATATCCTATTAACAGTAGTGCCGCTTGCCATTATTACGTATGTGTTGTTTCTATTATGGAAAAAGACATTTAAAACCATTCCTGGATCCAATATCGTATTGGCTATTTGCTTTTTGGGTATGTGGGGCTTGGTAGGTTGGATGTTGAACAGAGACCTTTCTACTACTGCTTACGATGTATCTTATAAAGCTATTGAGGTCCAAAGCACGGATGAAGATGGTAATAATACAGTAGATTACATTCCTGTAACGGAAGATACTAATATAGAAACAGGGGTGACAGTTGTAGATCGTGTTACTTCTATTTCAGAGCCTAAAGATTTTGAAGTAGGTTCTACTATAAAAATCATTAATAAAAACAACGAAGGAACTATTTTCGGATATCTTAATGAAGAAAAAGTAGCTTTTGCCAAAGAAAATGCCATCGCCCAAGATAGGGATAGTGGTATAGTAGAGGCAACAGTAACCGAAATAAAAGACAACCAAGTAGAGATAACCGTATCGTGGTTTAGTATTTTAAACTCGTTCTTTATTATTGCTTTCGCGTCGTTCTTTTCAAAATGGTGGGATAGTAAGTATAATCCATCAGCAGCTGTAAAGTATGCATTGGGATTAATAATTATGGCGATTGGTTTCGGGCTATTGGCGTATGGGTCGTATGGTATTTCCGATGGAGTAAAAGTAAGTATGATATGGTTGATTTTCGCTTACCTGTTCCATACCCTTGGAGAACTGTGTTTATCCCCTGTAGGGCTTTCCTATGTGTCTAAACTTGTTCCGGCAAGGATGATTGCACTCATGTTCGGTATGTGGTATTTAGCCATTGCTATTGGTAATAAATTGGCAGCCGTAGTAGGGGGGCAAATTGAAAATATTACAGAGCAATACTCACTTTCAACCTTCTTTTTAATATTTACAGTAGTACCAACCGTTGCTGGATTGTTAATTTTAGCGCTTAACCCAGTGTTAAAACGATTAATGCACGGAGTTAGGTAATTAACACAACAAATTACAATAAAAAACGTTCCCATTGTGTGGAACGTTTTTTGTTGGTTTACTAACAGAAAAATTGCATTGAACATGAAAAACACATTACTACTTCTTTTTATAGCATTTATAACAACATCGGTCACAGCCCAAAAAATTAATTGGATGACCATGAATGAGGCTTTGGCTGCTCAAGAAAAGGAGCCAAAAAAAATCTTTATGGACGTCTATACCAAATGGTGTGGACCTTGTAAAATGTTAGATAGAAACACCTTTAGTGATAAAAAAGTAATCGAATTCGTCAATAAAAACTATTACGCTGTAAAGTTTAACGCAGAAGGAACCGAAGAGATTACCTTTGAAGATTTTACTTATACCAATCCTAATTATCAAGAAGGAAGAAAAGGCCGAAATGCCACTCATTTTTTTGCCGATGCACTAAAACTTAGAGGTTATCCTAGTTTGGTGTTTTTTCAAGAAAACGGAAAATTGATACAAGCAATTCCAGGCTATAAAACACCCCAGCAATTAGAGATTTACCTTAAAATGATAGCGAACGACGATTATAAAAAACTAACAACTGCCGAAGCTTGGCAGGAATATCAAAAGAACTTTGAAGGCACTTTTTAAGAGTAGGGTTTTTAGTTAAGTGTTTCACTACTCTAGAATGAAGGCTCCCTTGGTACCAGTATGGTAAAAGGGGAGCTTTTTCTTTTCACATGTATCACGCCAACGATTTACATATGTTTTATAATTATTACCATCAGCAATAATCTGTTTGGGTTTTAAGCTATCAATTAACCGTTCTAAATTAATTTTCGGACTTTGGGTGAGCAGTACAATATCAATTTTTATACTTTTTGGGTATACGGCCAAACTGTCCAAAACCAATATGTTCAATTTGTTATATGAAAATACCTTCGGAACTGTTTTTTCTGAAAAACCCTCAATTTGATTGGCAGTCCGATACCCTTTAATTGGGAATATATTTTTTGTGGTTTCTGAAAGGGTATCAGGTTTTAAAAGTAGTAAGTCATTTCCATTTTTTATTCCAATAAGGGTGTTCCTGCTTTTTTGAAATACAATTAGTTCGTTCCCTGAAGCTTCCCGCTTATCCCAGATAAATATGCCTATTAATAGACAAATACTCAACAAGCAAGCTATTAAACGGCGATACGAATACTGTTTCCAAAGTAGAATGCTTGTAATTATGAATAAGTAAGCGACCAAAACTTTTTCTTCGGAAAAATGAATGTCCTGAAATAAAAAGGCGTCTTGCTTGGCAACCCAGCTTATAAAATTGTTTAGCGATAAAACTATTTGGTTATAAATTTCAGACAACCAATCTGGAAGTAGGTTTACTGAAACCAATAGTACTATCAACAATCCAAATCCCAACAAAATCCCTAAGAACGGAAGCACTACAATATTGGTCAATAAAAACAATCCAGGAAATTGATGGAAATAAAACAAACTTAACGGGACAACCCCTATTTGAGCGGCAATAGAAACGGTTAGTATAGCCCAAGCTTTCCGCACAAACCAATTTTTGGGATACCAATATCCAAATAACTTTGGTTGTATTAATAATATAAAAAATACCGCCAGATAGCTCAATTGAAACCCAACATGAAACAACCACAACGGATTAATAATAAGTAAAAATAAATACGATATAAACAGTGTGTTTGTACTATTTGTCGGGCGCTTTAACTGTTCAGCAAATAAGAAAAGCGAAAACATCGTAGCAGCTCTGACCACCGAAGGCGACAACCCGGCCAGTAATGCAAACCCGAACAAACAACCAATAATTAAAATTGATTTTATTTGTTTTCCATGGCGTATGTTTCCCAGAGGCAGGAATAACCATTTCAGAATAAAAAATAGAATACCAACATGCAATCCAGAAACAGCCAGAATATGCACAGCTCCTGCCGCTGCATAATCGGCGTACAGCTGTTTGTCAATATCGCGCCGTTGCCCTAAGACCAGTGCTTGGATAATGGACCGTTCATGGTCGGTAATGTTACTTTTTTTAAGCTTAGCAATAAGATGACTGCGAATGTTTTCAGCGGTTCCGCGAATGGTTTTACTACCTTTTTCAAAAGCTAAAATAGCACGAGTTTCGGTTCTAATTTGATAATAAACCCCAAGCTTTTTCATATAAGCTGAATAATCAAACTGATACGGATTAAGCGGTTCTGGAATAGTAATCACTTTGTCAGAAATCAGTAAAACATCATCAATAGTGTATTCTTTTAAAATTGAACCTTTTTGAATATTCAACAAGATTTTGCCATTTGCTTCTATTTTATTAACAGAGATGCATTCAGCTATATATTTATTGTTATAACGATCAGGTTTTAAAACTTCAGAAATCTTTAAAGTGAGTAAAGGTGTTTCAGAAGTATCATTTTCTGAAAGAATATGGGAATAATGCTCATCTTGAAATTTAGGAAGCTGTAATTGATAACTAGCGAAACCAATTCCGAAGAAAATTAAATAGGTTATAAGTCCAAAATAGATTGATTTTTGAAGCCGGTTCCTTTCAATAAACCAAACAATAAAAAGTAAAATAAAACTGAAAAGAACAAAAGGAAATGTAAAAGTATCGGTGGGGAATAAATACGCTGAAAGTATCCCTAATGTTAGGGATATAGAAAATTTGACAATAGCAAAATTGATAAATCTCATCTTCGATAGTATAAATACATCGAGCTAAATACTGGGGAGATTTATTGTTACGAAAGATAGCATACTAAAATGATTTTAACAAATTATCGCAATATGCTGATTATTAGATGCTAATTTACAAAACACTTAACATGTTTGTGCTTGTAATTTCAACTAACAATCGTTAGTTTTGTGTAATAAATACGACAAAGAAACTGTGGCAAAATTTCACAAATTACAAGTAAAAGACGTTTATAAAGAAACAGACGATTGTTCTGTCATCACATTTGACGTGCCTGAAGAGCTTTCAGAAGAGTTCAACTTTCGTCAAGGACAACATCTAACCTTAAAAGCTGACATTGATGGCGAAGATACGCGTCGATCTTATAGTTTATGCTCTAGTCCGGTGGATAAACAATGGAAAGTGGCCGTAAAACAGATTTACGGCGGTAAATTTTCAACCTACGTTAATGAGCAATTAGCAGCTGGTGACACTATTGAAGTGATGGAGCCTAGCGGAATGTTTGGTGTAAACGCTGAGCCAGAAAAAGAGAAAAACTACCTCTTTTTTGCTGCGGGAAGTGGTATTACACCTGTTTTGTCAATGATAAAAACCCATTTGGCTTTAGAGCCTAACGCTACTTGTAAGTTGTTTTATGTGAATAAAACCGCAAAATCCATTATCTTTAAGGAAGAGTTAGAACAGCTTCGTAACCAGCATTTTGGAAGGTTAGAAATCTATTACTTCCTTACAAAAGAAAGACGTGATATCGAGTTGTTGAACGGACGCTTTGACGATGAAAAGATGAAGGTGTTAACCAATACGTTTATTGATATTCCAGATACGAGCGAAGTCTTTTTGTGCGGTCCAGAACAAATGGTGCAATACGTAAGCAATTATTTAGTGGAAGCCGGATTGCCAAAAAACTTAATTCATTTTGAATTATTCGTTACAGGTCTTTCCGAAGAAGATAAAAAACGCGCAGAGCGACTCGCAAAACAAAATGTAGAAGGAGTAGAAGTAACCATTGTAGATGGAGGAAAAGAGTTTGAATTTGTAATGACAAAAGACTTCGATAACATTCTTGATGCAGCTCTAAACAATGGAGCCGATTTACCATTTGCTTGTAAAGGTGGAGTTTGCAGTACGTGTAAATGCAAGATATTAGAAGGCGATGTAGAAATGAAAATAAATTATGCTTTAGAAGACCATGAAGTTGCGCAGGACTTTGTGTTAAGTTGTCAAGCAGTGCCAACGTCTTCAAAAGTAAAAGTAGATTTTGATGTTTAATAGCTTATAGCAATATGCTTACAGCTTAAAACAAGATAATTATGAGTGAACAAGAAGTAAAAAATTTAGAAGAAATTTTTGAAGCACGTATTGCGCGTGATGAGAAAATAGAGCCGAAAGATTGGATGCCGGAGAAGTATAGAAAAACCCATATACGCCAAATTTCGCAGCATGCCCATTCCGAAATTATCGGGATGCTACCTGAAGGAAACTGGATTACCAGAGCACCTTCATTACGGAGAAAAGCGGCTTTGTTGGCGAAGGTTCAAGATGAAGCGGGACACGGGTTGTATTTATATTCTGCCTGTGAAACCTTAGGGATTTCTCGAGAAGAAATGTACGAGCAATTACATTCTGGAAAAGCAAAATATTCATCCATTTTTAACTACCCAACAGTAACGTGGGCCGATATGGGCGCCATTGGTTGGTTAGTAGATGGAGCAGCTATAATTAACCAAGTGCCATTGTGTAACACATCATTTGGCCCCTATGCCCGTGCGATGGTGCGCGTATGTAAGGAAGAAAGCTTTCACCAGCGTCAAGGGTATGAAATTATGCTAACGTTGTGTAATGGAACTGATGAACAAAAAGAAATGGCGCAAGATGCGTTAAATCGTTGGTGGTGGCCAAGCTTAATGATGTTAGGGCCTACCGATGCTGAGTCTGTTCATACGGAGCAATCCATGAAATGGAAGTTAAAACGTAAATCGAACGACGAATTGCGTCAACAGTTTATAGATCAAACTGTACCACAAGCTGATATTTTAGGGTTAACAATTCCAGATCCAGATATGAAGTTTAATGAAGAAACCGGTCATTACGATTTTGGTGAGATTGATTGGGATGAGTTCTGGCAAGTAGTAAAAGGTCATGGGCCTTGTAATAAAGAACGTATGAAAGCAAGAGTAGATGCTTGGGAAAATGGCGAGTGGGTTCGCGACGCAGCGATGGCACACGCCGAAAAGAAAGCAAATAAAAACGTTGCAAAAGCAAGTTAATATGGGAGATACTAAAAAAAATTGGCCCCTTTGGGAAATATTTGTTCGGAGTAAAAATGGTTTAGAACACCGTCACTTTGGGAGTTTACACGCAGCAGACGCCGAAATGGCACTTGAAAACGCACGTGATGTATACACAAGACGTAACGAAGGCGTAAGCATTTGGGTTGTGGAAAGTAAAAATGTTACAGCCTCTAATCCACAAGATAATGGGGAGATGTTTGAGCCTGCTCAAGACAAGGTATACCGTCATCCTACTTTCTATGATTTACCTGATGATGTAAAACATATGTAAGTAATTAATTCAAAATCTAGTAAATGCAATATTAGATTTGATTTCAGAAAAAAATTATGAAGAAAGATTTATACAATTACATACTAGGTATTGCAGACAATTCGCTCATCCTTGCACAGCGATTAGGGGAGTTGTGTGGTCACGGGCCTACTTTGGAGACCGATATTGCGTTAACGAATATTTCGTTGGATTTATTAGGGCAAACCCGAAGTTACTATCAATATGCAGCCAAACTTGCTGGTGAAGACAAAACCGAAGACGATATTGCTTTCTTACGTATAGAAAGGGATTATAAAAACGTGTTGTTGGTAGAACAACCAAACACGCATTTTGGGCATGTAATGGCGCGTCAATTTTTATTCGATGTGTATCATTTAATGCTTATGGAGCAACTTCAAAACAGTAAAGATGAGACTTTAGTAGCTATTGCAAAAAAGGGAATTAAAGAAGTAAGCTACCACAAACGATTTTCTTCAGACTGGGTGAAGCGTTTAGGCGACGGAACCGAGGAAAGTAAAGAAAAAATGCAAGAGGCAATCAATGCAATGTGGCGTTTTACAGATGAATTGTTTGATGTAATGGAAGCTGATAAAGCTATGATAGAGGAAGGAATTGCAGTAGATGTTTCAAAAATGAAAGAAACGTATTATGAAAAAATTTCAGAAATTCTAGAAGAAGCAACCCTTGAAGTTCCAGAACGGAAGTATTTCACTCGTGGAGGGAAAAAAGGCGTGCATACAGAACATATGGGGTATTTATTAGCCGATTTGCAGTACATGCAACGAACCTATCCAAATATGACTTGGTAATATGACTGAAACACTTGAAGCAAATATTGACATACATTTAATTCCGGTTCTGAAAACTGTCTCAGATCCTGAAATTCCTGTGCTTACAGTATTAGACTTAGGTGTTATTCGCGAAGCAACCGAGGAAGATGGCGTAGTAACTATAAAACTAACCCCTACCTATTCTGGGTGTCCCGCAATGGACGTGATTGGCGATGACCTTAAGACTGCTTTTTCTGAAATAGGAAAAGAAGCCAAGATAGAATTAATCCTTTCCCCAGCATGGACTACCGATTGGATTTCTGAAGAAGGTCTTCAAAAAATGGAAGAATACGGAATCGCACGCCCTATGTCTGAATCTGCAGATAAAGATGTGTTACTAGGAGAAAAAAAGCTAGTTAAATGCACCAATTGCGGAAGCACTAATACACATTTGGTTAGTCAGTTTGGTTCTACAGCCTGCAAAGCACTTTTTAAATGCGATGATTGCCAAGAGCCATTTGATTATTTCAAATGTTTAAAATAAACTGAATTCCCCCTTTGAAGGGGTTAGGGGGATGTCTTCCTATTAAAAATTTAAATTAAAGAAGGTTAAAACAAAGGAATTACAATGAGTAAAAGCATAACCACCCACATAGAAAACAAAGTAGCAACCATTACCTTAAACCGTCCCGAAAAGTTTAATAGTTTTAATCGTGAGATGGCTTTTTTATTACAAGACGAATTAGACGCTTGCGAAAAGAATACAGACGTTAGAGCCATTATTTTAGTCGGAAACGGCAAAGCATTTTGTGCCGGACAAGATTTAAAAGAAGTCACTTCCCCAGAACTGAATCCCGGTTTCAAAAAAATATTGGAAGAACATTACAACCCAATAATCAAGAGAATCCGAAGCATTGAAAAGCCTATTATAGCTGCCGTAAATGGTGTAGCTGCGGGAGCAGGAGCAAATATTGCTTTGGGTTGTGATATCGTGGTAGCTTCAGAAGCGGCGAGTTTTATTCAAGCATTTAGTAAAATTGGGTTGATTCCCGACAGCGCTGGTACATTCTTTTTACCACGATTAATCGGGTTTCAGAAAGCTTCCGCATTAATGATGTTGGGCGATAAAGTTTCAGCAACCGATGCTGAAAAACTAGGAATGGTGTATAAAGTAGTTTCTGTGGAAACCTTTATGGAAGAAGTAAAAAACATTGCAAATACCTTGGCGAATATGCCCACAAAAGCACTAGGGCTCACAAAGCGTTTGTTGAATGAATCGATGTCTAACGATTTAGAAAGTCAGTTAGAAATGGAATCTAAACTACAAATTGAATCCGCTCAAAGTGAAGATTATGCCGAAGGGGTTGATGCATTTGTAAACAAACGAAAGCCAAATTTTAAAGGAAAGTAAAGATATATGATTAAACACGTTGGAATAATAGGAGGTGGAACCATGGGAAGCGGCATTGCACAAGTAGCTGCAACAGCCGGTTGTCTGGTGAAACTTTACGATACAAATACAGAAGAATTAGACAAATCGAAAGCAGCTTTAGAGAAAATAATGGCTCGCTTGGTTGAAAAAGGCCGAATCGACGAAGCTGAAAAAACGCGCATTCAAGATAACATTTCGTATGTAGATTCTTTAAAAGAGTTGAGCGATTCAGAATTAACCATCGAAGCAATTGTTGAAAATCTAGATATTAAAAAGAAGGTTTTTCAAGAGTTGGAAAGCTACGTTTCTAAAAAAACAATTATCGCTTCAAACACTTCTTCTTTGTCAATCGCTTCTATTGCTTCTTCATTGAAAAAACCGAAGCGTTGTATCGGGATTCACTTTTTTAATCCCGCACCGTTGATGAAGTTGGTTGAGGTGATTCCGGCGATACAAACCTCAGATAAAGTACTTCGGAAAACAACAATGAATATCCAAAACTGGGGCAAAACAGTTGCTGTAGCAAAAGATACCCCTGGCTTTATCGTAAATAGAGTAGCACGTCCATTTTATGGTGAATCGCTACGAATTTACGAAGAAGGAATCGCTGATTTTGCAACAATTGATTGGGCGTTGAAATCAATTGGCGGATTTAGAATGGGGCCTTTTGAGTTGATGGATTTTATAGGAAACGATGTAAACTACGTTGTAACCGAAACTGTTTTTAAAGCCTTTTATTACGATCCGCGCTATAAGCCATCTTTCACACAAAAACGTTTTTCTGAAGCAGGATACTTGGGTAGAAAGTCTGGAAAAGGATATTATGATTATTCTGAAAAAGCAACGAAGCCAGAGCCTAATCAAGATGTGGCATTAGCACAAAAGATTTTCGATCGTGTTTTAGTGATGTTAATCAACGAAGCCGCCGATGCGCTATTTTGGAATATCGCTTCAGCAAAAGATATCGATAATGCGATGACAAAAGGCGTTAATTACCCGAAAGGACTGCTAGCTTGGGCAGATGAAAAGGGAATAGATTGGTGTGTGCAAAAACTGGATGAATTGTATGATGAATATCGTGAAGACCGATACCGTTGTTCACCCATGCTAAGAAGAATGAATAAAGAAAATAAAACTTTCTTTTAAATGATGGAAGCCACAAAAATTCCGCATAAAATGCTCAGTCAAGATGCTTTTAGTACTTGGCTTGGCATCAAAATACTTGAAGTTAAACTCGGACGTTGTAAAGTAGCAATGACCGTTAGAAAAGAAATGCTCAATAGTATGGGGAAAGCACACGGCGGAATTAGCTATAGCTTGGCCGATACTGCTTTTGGTTTTGCAGCAAATACCCACGGGAAGTATGCTGTTTCTATTGAAACATCCATAAATCATATAGAAGCCTTGAATGAAGGTGATTACCTTACCGCAGAGTCGGTCATTGAAAAAGTAAATAATAAATTAGGGTTCAATATTGTAGAAGTTAAACGAGGTGGCGAGTTGGTTGCTTTGTTTAAAGGAGTAGTCTACAGAACCTCAAAAAATTGGGAATAATGAAAGAAGCATATATAATAGACGGCATTAGAACGCCAATAGGAAATTATAAAGGAACGCTAAGTACAGTCCGTACGGACGATTTAGCTGCTTTAGTGATTGCTGAAGTAATAAAAAGAAACCCAGACATTCCAAAAGAAGCCATTGACGATGTGATTATGGGTTGTGCCAACCAAGCTGGTGAAGACAACCGAAACGTGGCAAGAATGGCTCTTTTGTTAGCAGGACTACCTTTTACGGTACCTGGCGAAACGGTAAACCGACTATGTAGTAGTGGTTTATCTGCCATAATTCACGCCAACAGAGCAATTAAAGCTGGTGATGGCGATTTGTTTATTTCAGGTGGTGTGGAGAATATGACGAGAGGTCCCTACGTGATAGCAAAACCTTCCAGCGCTTTTGGAACCGATGCTAAAATGTACGACAGTAGTTTTGGATGGCGATTCGTCAACAAGAAAATGCACGATATGTACGGCACAGACGGAATGGGAAATACCGCCGAAAATTTAGTTGAGAAACATAAAATCACTCGTGAAAATCAAGATGCTTTTGCATATAACAGTCAGATGAAAGCTTCCAAAGCACAAGAAAGCGGCCGTTTTGCTAAGGAAATTGTACCGGTGGAAATTCCACAGCGGAAAAAAGACCCGATTATTTTTAAAGATGATGAATTCATAAAACCCGGAACGACCAAAGAGATTTTGGCAAAATTACGTCCAGCCTTCAAAAAAGAAGGAGGAAGTGTTACAGCCGGAAACAGCTCTGGGTTAAATGATGGTGCTGCGGCAACTATTATTGCTTCAGAAGATGCTGTAAAGAAATACAATTTAAAGCCAATTGCTAAAATTCTAAGTTCTGCAGTGGTTGGGGTTGAACCTCGCATTATGGGAATTGGTCCTGTTGAGGCTTCAAATAAAGCATTGAAAAAGGCAGGATTAACGATGGAAGATATGGATGTAATCGAACTAAATGAGGCCTTTGCATCTCAAGCTTTAGCATGCATACGCGAATGGGGATTAAAAGATGATGATCCACGGATTAACCCGAATGGCGGCTCTATTGCTATTGGTCACCCGTTAGGCGTTACCGGAGCTCGTTTAACCTATTCTGCAGCTTTAGAGCTTCAGGAAACTGGGAAGAAATATGCTTTAGTAACCATGTGTGTAGGCGTTGGTCAAGGATATGCAGCGGTGATTGAAAACATTTCTGCGTAGGCAGAAATCTCACAGTCGGAAGAAAAAGGCTGCTGATTAGAGCTTAATTTATTTAGAAACAAAAAGATACCCGTTTGCACGGGCATAGATATGAAAATACTAATAACAGGAGGAAACGGAACCATAGGAAAAACAGTAACGAAACGTTTTTCTGAAGAAAACGATGAGGTTATAATCGCTGGAAGATCTTCAGGGGATGTTACGGTAGATATTGCAAATCCAGATTCTATAGAAGAAATGTTTCAGAAAACGGGAAACTTAGATGCTATTGTAAACATAGCCGGTGATGCCAAATGGGATTCGTTTGATAACCTTTCCGAAGAAGATTTTTACATTGGTATTAAAAGTAAAATGATGGGACAAGTTAACCTTGTTCGATTAGGAAGAAAACATCTTAATGACAATGGAAGCATCACATTAACCACTGGTATTTTAGCCGATGAGCCAGTTGATAAGACAACAAGTGCTGCAATGGTTAACGGCGCTGTAGAAAGTTTTACAAAAGCAGCGGCCTTAGAATTAACCAACGGACTGCGAATAAATGTCGTCTCTGCCGATATGGTTGAAGACGCATATGAAAAATACAAAGATTATTTTCCTGGAAATACACCCGTCCCAATGCGTAAAATAACTGATGGCTATTTTAAAAGTGTAAAAGGGAAAATTAACGGTGAAATAATCAGAATTAGAGCGTAATTATGACAAAAACACAGCATTACATACAAGGAAACTGGACTGATGGAAAAGGCGAAGGAAGCCCAATTCTTGATTCTGTTACTGGTGAGCATTTTACAAGTGTCACTACTGAAGGACTAGATATTCCTGAAATTCTTCAGTACGGAAGAGAAAAAGGAGATACGCTTCGGAAAATGACGTTTCAAGAACGGGGATTAATGCTTAAGAAACTAGCGTTCTATCTTCAGAAGAAAAAGAGACAATTTTACGAAGTAAGTTACCGTACTGGTGCTACGAAAGTGGATAGCTGGATTGACATTGAAGGAGGCTTTGGAAACTTGTTTGCCAATGCTTCGCTTCGGAAATTATTTCCAAATCAGCCGTTTCATGTAGAAGGAGATCCGGTCGATTTATCACGTGGTGGTCGTTTTATGGCGCATCACATTATGGTACCTCGCGAAGGAGTGGCAGTTCATATTAACGCCTTTAATTTCCCTGTTTGGGGAATGCTCGAAAAGTGTGCAGTAAACTGGATGGCAGGAATGCCCGCAGTTGTGTTGCCGGCACCACAAACAGCGTATTTAACTGAAGCTGTTGTGAAAGAAATTATCGTTTCAGGAATTTTACCAGAGGGATCACTACAGCTAATTAGCGGAACTGCTAAAAACATTTTAGATACGGTAGAATCGCAAGACGTCGTATCGTTTACAGGTTCGGCAACTACTGGAAAAATATTGAAGAAACATCCAAGATTAATTGAAGAATCGGTTCCGTTTACAATGGAAGCCGATTCATTAAACGCTGCTATTTTAGGAGAAGATGCCGTTCCTGGAACACCAGAATTTGATCTTTTCATTAAAGAAGTCCGAAATGAAATGACCGTTAAATGTGGTCAAAAATGTACGGCGATTAGACGAGTTATCGTTCCAGAAAATTTAGTGGAGGATGTTCAAATAGCGCTAGGCAAGCAATTGGATAAAGTTACCATTGGCGATCCCCGCTTAAAAGAAGTTAGAATGGGTGCTTTGGTAAACGATGCACAACGGACTTCAGTAAAAGAACAAATTGAAAAAATCACCAAAACAGCACAGATTGTGTATGGTGATTTTGATGAAGCCAAAACAGTTGGGGCTGATGCTAAAAAAGGATCGTTCGTAAAACCAATTTTACTTCGAGAAGACAATCCTTTTGCCAATGAAGCGGCTCATATCACTGAAGCGTTTGGTCCGGTAAGTACCATTATGCCTTATAAAACATTGGACGATGCGATTAAGCTTTCCAAAATGGGGAAAGGTTCGTTGGTAAGTTCGATTGTTACCAATGACGATAAAATTGCAAAAGAATATACCGTTTCCGCAGCTACACATCACGGTCGTATTTTAATTTTGAATCGGGAAAGTGCGAAGCAAAGCACAGGTCACGGTTCGCCATTGCCTAATTTGATTCACGGTGGTCCGGGTCGTGCTGGTGGCGGTGAAGAAATGGGTGGTGTTCGCGGTGTAAAACACTATTTACAGCGTTGTGCCATTCAAGGTTCGCCAACTTCACTTACTGAAGTTACCGGTATTTATCAACCAAAATCGGCTTACAAAGAATCTGAAAAACACCCTTTTGCATATCATTGGGAAGATATAAAACCAGGAATGTCATTAGAAACCCATAAACGAACCCTAACCGATACCGATATTATTAACTTCGGAAACTTAACGTGGGATCATTTCTATGCGCATACCGATATCACTTCTTTAGAAGGAAGCATTTTTGAAAAACGAACAGCCCACGGTTATTTTATTATTTCCGCAGCTGCAGGATTGTTTGTTTATCCAAACAAAGGCCCAGTAGCAGCAAATTATGGGTTAGAGGACATTCGTTTTTTACGCCCGTTGTATCACAACGATACGGTGTATGTTCGTTTAACGTGTAAACAGAAAGTAGATCGCGAACAAAAAGGAACCGAACTTCCTTCCGGAATTGTAAAATGGTACGTTGAGGTGTTCGATGCTGAACCGGATGAAGACCAAGAACCGTTGGTAGCGATAGCAACCATTTTAACGATGGTTCAGAAAAAGCAAGAAACATTTGTTGAAATGACTTCTGAAAAAATCGATGAATGTTTGTCAAAATTAACTGCAGATGCTAAACCAAAATGGGGGGTAATGACCCCGCAACACATGGTAGAGCATTTAGAATACACTTATAAAATTACTTCAGGTGAAATTCAAGACTTTGAAATTGCTACACCCGAAGAGATTTTAGAAAAGGTACATGCAAGCTTATATAACTATAAAAAATTTCCGAAAAACTCTCAATTTCCAATGCTTGAAAAAGATAAATTGGATGATTTAAAACATCCAAATTTAGAAACAGCCATTGAAAAATTCAAAGAGCAACGTGAAAAGTATATCAAATTTTTTAAGGAGAATCCCGACGCTAAATTAAAGAATTTAGTTTTTGGAGAACTCAACAAATACGAATCGTATTTATTGGAGAGAAAACACCTTAATCATCATTTTGAACAATTTAGATTAATATAATTATGTCAGAACAACAACCATACGTAAAACATACAATAGACAAACGAATAGCAACCATAGAATTTTTCCATCCGGCTCACAATTCACTGCCAGGAGATATTCTTGCAAAACTCGCAAATACCATCACTGAAATGGGTCAAAACGATGAGGTTTTGGTACTTGTTGTAAAAAGTGGAGGCGATAGAACTTTCTGTGCAGGAGCCAGTTTTAAAGAGCTTATCTCTATCGAAAATGAACAAGAAGGCGAAAAATTCTTTAGTGGTTTTGCTAATGTAATCAACGCGATGCGCAAATGCCCTAAGTTTATTATTGGTCGTGTTCAAGGAAAAACCGTCGGTGGCGGTGTTGGACTAGCAGCAGCGATGGATTATACAATGGCAACTAAATTTTCAGCTATAAAATTGAGTGAGCTGAACTTAGGTATTGGTCCGTTTGTAGTAGGTCCGGCAGTGCAACGAAAAATTGGAGCCAGCGGGATGTCGCAAATAGCGATTGATGCCAATTCATTTTATTCACCAGAATGGGCGAGAGATAAAGGTTTATTTACCAAGGTTTTTGAAACGACCGAAGAGCTAGACGAAGAAGTGCAAGCCTTAGCAGAACAACTTTGCGGCTATAACCCCGAAGCGGTAAAAGAAATGAAGCAAATGTTCTGGCGAGGAACCGAAGATTGGGATGAACTATTAAAAGAACGTGCCAAAATAAGTGGACGTTTGGTGCTTTCTTCTTTTACAAAAGAGAAGTTGAAACGGTTTAAGTAGATTAAAATGATTTACAGCTTTAAAGGTCACATACCCGTAGTCCACGAAAGTAGTTTTGTGCACCCGTTGGCAGCTGTTACTGGCAATGTAATTATTGGTAAAAACTGTTACATCGGCCCTGGAGCAGCTATTCGTGGGGATTGGGGCGAAATTATTCTGGAAGATGGTGTAAACGTTCAAGAGAACTGCACTGTACATATGTTTCCGGGAAAAAGTATTGTGCTTAAAGAAAGCGCACACGTAGGTCACGGCGCCATTATTCACGGTGCTAATTTAGGGCGCAATTGTTTAATTGGAATGAACAGTGTGATTATGGATGATGCTGAAATTGGAGATGAGTGTATTGTAGGAGCTATGGCATTCGTAAAAGCAGAAACGGTATTTCCAAAACGAAAATTAATAGTTGGTAATCCTGCAAAAGCTATTAAGGATATTTCAGACGAAATGGTAGACTGGAAAACTGCTGGAACTCGTTTATATCAACAATTGCCTACCGATTGTCACGAGAGTTTGAAAGAAGTAGAACCCTTACGGGAAATTCCGAAAGATAGACCTGTTCAGGAAGATTTTTATAAAACACTACAAGAGATTAATAGAAACGAATAAAATGAAGGAAACTGAATTTAAAATGCCCAAAATGGGTGAGAGTATTACTGAAGGAACCATTATCAATTGGTTAGTAAATGAAGGTGATTCGTTTGAAGAAGGCGATATTCTTTGTGAAGTAGCAACTGATAAAGTAGATAATGAAGTTCCGGCACCAGCTTCCGGTACGATGGTTGAACTTGTAAAAGCTGCACAAGAAGTAGTTCCGGTAGGTGATGTGATTGCTATTTTAAATCTTTCAGAAGAAAAGAGTTCCTCTAAAAAGTCAAAGACGGCTAAAAAAACGGCAACTTCAAAAAAAGAAACAAAGAAAAAAGTCCAGCCTTCCGTTTCCAAAGAAGCAAAAAGCAAAAAAGCGAACGCATCTTCAGCATTTACTGTTAATGAAAATATATTTATAAGTCCGTTAGTAGAAAGTATAGCTAGAAATAATCACATTAGTTACGAAGAATTGGCTAGAATTCCCGGTACTGGAAAGGAAGGTCGTCTTCGTAAAAGCGATGTGATTACATATATTGAAGAAGGGCGCCCTTTTAAGTTTGCGCAACCCGTACCTGAGGTTTCAGGCTTTCAGGTTCCCGATTTAAAATTTGATAAAGGAACTGGTAAAATAGTTGAAATGGATCGCATGCGCCAAATGATTTCAGATCATATGGTGTTTAGCGCAACAATGGCACCACACGTAACTGCTTATGTGGAAGCAGATTTGACTGATATGGTACATTGGCGAAATGCGAACAAGGTTGATTTCAAAGAAAAGCACAATGAAAAGCTGACGTTTACACCGCTTTTTATTGAAGCAGTAGCGAAAGCGATTCAAGATTTCCCAATGATTAATTCAAGTCTTGATGGGAAAAATATTATTGTAAAAGAAGAAATAAATATAGGGATGGCAACCGCTTTACCTTCCGGAAATTTAATCGTTCCGGTTGTAAAAGAAGCCGACAAAAAAGATTTAAAAGCTCTTGCTGAAAACACCAATGAGTTAGTTGGGAAAGCCAGAGATAACAAGTTGAAAGGTGATGATACCAAAGGTAGTACGTTTACAATTAGTAATGTGGGAACCTTTGGAAGTCTAATGGGAACCCCCATTATCAATCAACCGGAAGCAGCTATTTTAGCTACTGGAATTATTAAAAAACGAGCCGAAGTTATGGAACGTGAAGACGGTGATAGTATTGAAGTTCGGCACATGATGTATTTATCGTTGTCCTTTGATCATCGCATTGTAGATGGATATTTAGCCGGCTCTTTTTTAAGAAGGGTAGCTGATAATATGGAGCAATTTGATACAAAAAGAAAATTTTAAGATGAAGAAGATTTCAAAAGATATTTTAAAAAAAGCTTTTACAAACTTGGTGACGGCTAAGTCTTTGACTGAGTTATATGAAGAAAATTTTAAAACGGTTTCAAAATATGTACACGCAACTTCGCGAGGACACGAGGTAATTCAAACCGCCCTTGGTATGCAGTTAAAGCCTCAAGATTATGCGTTTCCGTATTATCGTGATGATTCAATTTTATTATCAATAGGAATGAAACCGTATGATTTAATGCTGCAAGTCTTGGCAAAAAAAGACGATCCCTTTTCAGCTGGACGAACGTATTATTCACACCCAAGTTTGCGAGATGATGATAAGCCTAAAATCCCGCACCAAAGTAGTGCAACAGGAATGCAGGCTATTCCGGCAACTGGTGTGGCGATGGGGATGTGGTACAAAGAGACTGAAAACTTACACAATAAAGATGAGGAACAACCTTTTGTGGTTTGTTCTTTAGGAGATGCATCTGTTACTGAAGGTGAGATTGCCGAAGCCTTTCAAATGGCAGCTTTAAAGCAATTACCCATTTTATATTTAGTGCAAGATAATGGTTGGGATATTTCAGCAAATGAAGCCGAAACGCGTGCCCAAAATGCCTATGAATACGCTGCGGGGTTTCATGGTTTGGAAGCGGTTTCTATAGACGGGACCGACTTTGAAGAAAGCTACAATACCCTTCAAGATGTAATTTCAAAAATTAGAACGGAGCGTCGCCCGTTTTTAGTTCACGCTAAAGTTCCGTTATTGAATCACCATACATCAGGTGTTCGGATGGAATTTTATAGAGATGATCTGGATGAAGCAAGGTCTCGTGATCCATACCCAAAACTTAAAAAGTTATTATTAGATAATGGTTTATCAGAAAAAGAACTTTCAGAACTAGAAACTGACATTCAAAAATCGGTTCAAAAGGATTATGAAAAAGCTTTAAAGGCTGAAGATCCTAAACCGGAAGACTTATTTACACACGATTTTGCGCCTACCGAAATTACTGAAGAAAAAGGAGAGCGATCACCAGAAGGTGGTGAAAAAGTGGTGATGGTAGATTGTGCCTTATTTGCGATTGAAGAGTTGATGGGTAAACACAAAGAGTGTTTGCTGTACGGTCAAGATGTTGGTGGTCGCTTAGGTGGTGTGTTTAGAGAAGCAGCAACCTTGGCACAAAAGTTCGGTGATAACCGTGTGTTTAATACACCCATTCAAGAAGCATTTATCGTCGGTTCAACCGTTGGGATGAGTGCTGTTGGTTTAAAACCAATTGTTGAGGTTCAGTTTGCCGATTATATATGGCCAGGACTGAATCAATTATTTACCGAAGTAAGCCGAAGCAACTATTTATCTAACGGAAAATGGCCGGTATCGATGATTCTTCGCGTGCCCATTGGCGCGTATGGTAGCGGTGGTCCGTATCACTCTTCTTCGGTAGAAAGTGTGGTGACGAACATTCGTGGACTTAAAATTGCGTACCCAAGTAACGGAGCCGATTTAAAAGGCTTAATGAAAGCGGCTTATTACGACCCTAACCCAGTGGTTATTTTTGAGCACAAAGGATTATACTGGAGTAAAGTAAAAGGAACTAAAGGTGCTACATCTTTAGAACCTGCCGAAGACTATCTATTGCCGTTTGGCAAAGCGTGGTTGCTACAAGAAATCTGGAAACAAGAAGATGAAGAAACCCTTTCCATTATTACCTACGGAATGGGCGTGCATTGGGCAGTAAATGCTTCCGCCGAATTAGGAATGGAAGACCGCATAGAAATCGTTGATCTTAGAACGTTACATCCGTTGGATTATGAAACCGTATTCAAGTCGGTAAAAAAATGCGGAAAATGTTTGGTGGTGACCGAAGAACCTTCAGATAATAGTTTTTCAAGAGCGTTACAAGGTAGAATTCAAGAAGAATGTTTTCAACAATTAGATGCACCTGTTATGATAATTGGTAGTGAAAATATGCCGGCGATACCTTTAAATTCAACATTAGAAGAAACAATGATTCCTTCTACTGAAAAGGTGAAAGCTAAAATTGAAGTATTATTGAATTATTAAATTTCTGTATCTTTCGAGGTAATTTTTACTATGTTGCTTCGAATACTTTTTATTTTCCTAATTACTTTTTCAGGAATGGCTCAAGAGCCTGTTTCTGTATTGGTAGATAGTTTAGCTAATGCTTCCTCAGAAGTTGAAAAGTCTAAAATTAGTGTATCTATAGCTTCTCAATTAAAGAATGATGATTGGGACCGTGCTTTATACTACTTAAATATTGCCGAAAAAAGTGCTGTCAATTCAGGTTCTGAAGAAGTAATAGCTAAGTATTACAATGCAGCCGGAGACTTATTTTTTAGTAAAGATGCACTCGACATAGCATTGAAATATTACCTAAAAGCTTACGATTATTACCAAAATCAGCCTTCTAATGATACATCAATAACTCTTGAGCAGAACCTAGCAGTAACTTATGGGAGAATCAAAGAACCAGAAAAAGCACGTTTCTTTTTTAAAAAACTCTATGGTTACGCGGAGAAAGAAAAGGACACGGTTCTGTTAGCAAAAATATTGAATAATTTAGGCACCAGCTATTTAAACTCACAAGTTGATTCGGCTAGTTATTTTTATAAGCGTTCAGAAAAATTATTAAAAAAGGTCCCGGGCGAAACATACTTGAAAGCTTATCTTAACGGTAACTTAGGAAGGGTTTATTTTTTAAAAGACAGCTTACAAAAAGCAGAAAAGCACTTCACGTTAGCAACAAGTTATATAGAAAAAAATACTAATCAAAGGTCACAGTCTAAAGGGTGGATTTATAATTCTGTTGCTACGTATTACGAAAAGATAAATCAATTAGACTCTGCCATCGTTTACGCTACAAAAGCGAATAAAGCACTAACCGAAAGTAAGTTTAGCTTCGAAAATCAAGCAGCTCTTAAAACACTTTATAAAAACTATCTAGAAAAGAAGGATTATAAAAACGCTGCCGAATACTTTCAGAAATATGATCAAGTAAGGGATAGTTTAAATATAGAAGAAAAGACGGCGAATGTTGAAAAAATAAAGATTGAACAAGAATATAAAACCAAAGAAGAAATTCGTGATTTAAAGGAAAGTAAACAGCGGTTTAGAAATTACATTATTCTTTTAATTCTTCTTGCTGGTTTGTTGTTATTAGGCATTTTATTGGTGCGTTTTAGAAACAAATTAAGAAATACCAAGCTTGAAAAGCAATTAGCAGTTGCCAGACAGAAAGAGCTCGACAGCAATCTTCAGCTAAAAAATAAAGAGCTTATTGGTAAAGCTATGGTAGAAATACACCGCACCGAAATTATCGAAGAGATTCTACAAGACCTCAAAGAAGTAAAACGTAAAGCTGCTAAAAAGGAAACGCAACAAGCTATTGATTATATCGCCAAGCGATTAAAACGTGATACAAACAGTAATATTTGGGAAGAATTTGAAATGCGCTTTGAGCAAGTTCACGAATCTTTCTATAAAAACCTTTCCAAAAAACACCCTGATTTAACTTCAAAAGATAAACGGTTATGTGCACTGTTAAAGTTGAATCTTACTTCAAAAGAGATTGCACAAATTACAGGACAGTCTTCAAAATCCATTGAAAATGCCCGTACCCGACTTCGGAAAAAATTAGAAATCACCCATTCTGATGTTGAATTATCTGCTTACTTGTCAAGCTTCGGACAATAAAGGGTATAAATTTACAAAAACTTAAAGTGTCTGAAAATCAAATAATTAAAACTATTTGAGTGCTAATCTTGTGCTCGATTTTAAGCTATGAGTGATTTTAGTAGGTCTAAATATTATGTGTAGCTCTAAACAGCGCATACATTTGAAAAAGTTTTGAAACCCAAAACGAATAAAAATGAAAAAGAAAGATCAAGAAGATAATTTGGATGAGCTATTAGAAAATAGCAAAGACAAAAAGAACGCTTTGAAAAAGCTTATCAAAGAGTTGAACAAGAATAATAATACTAAACCAAAATCTAATTAAAATGAAACATATGAAAACGATTATTACACTTTTTACTTTGTTAACAGTTTTTGTTGCCCAAGCACAATGGACAACCGAAACTGATGTGAACACCTTGGTTGCAGAATCTGAAGCACTTGATATGCAAGCCAAAGGCACTTCTGATGGAATGACTTATGTAGTGTTTTGGAAAAACTTTGGAGAACCTGTTAATATTGAGCTACGCATGCAAATTTTAGATGCAGACGGAAACCAAATTCTTGGTGCCGATGGGATGTTAGTGAGCGATCAAATACCAATGGGGACCTTTACGGTATTATGGAATATGGTTGTTGATGCTGATGATAATTTATATATAGGTGTAACTGGCACCGGTGGTGGCGACCCCGCTTATGTATTTAAATTTGATAGCGATGGAAATGCTATGTGGGACTCAAATGGTGTAAATGTAGGTAGTGGTAATAAAGTAACCATTTTACCACTTTCTGATGGAGATGCTATTGTTAGTTGGTTGGCTTCAACTGGAACTGTAATGCAAAAGTATGATGAAACTGGAACTGCAGTTTGGCCCTCAACTATGCCTATAGAGTTAGAATCAGGATTTACAGCTCCTGCAAATTTCTTTGAAATTGGCGATGGTGATATTGTTGCTGTTTTTCATTCCTTATTGAGTGGGGTTAATACAAATTTATATGCTCAGCGTTATGATAGTGATGGTAACCCAGTTTGGACCAATGCTACCCAACTGGCTGAAGGTTCAACTGTCTTTAATCGTAATTATACCGGAGTACAAGATGGTGATGTGGTGTATATGGGCTATTTTTCTGCTGCAAATAATCGTTTTGACTCTTATTTACAAAGAATAAATCCAGACGGTACAATTCCTTGGGGAATTAACGGAGTTGATTTTGATGTAGAACAAACAGACTATGAAATGAATACAGAAGTTGCTTTTCAATCTGGGTCACAATATGTTTGGGCTGTTTCAACATTTACAAATAGCACACAAGATCAACGTGGTGAATTTGTTCAAAAATTTGATAAAGAAACCGGAGCAAGACAGTTTACCGATAACGCTAAAGAGGTTTTTCCGCTTGGTTCAGAAAAAGTGCACGCCGGAAGTCTTCAGCTAAAGAACGATAGCCCGCTTTTCCTTAACAAAGAGGGAGCGGATAATGGAGCAACACCAACTACTTTAAATGCTGTGTACCTTGATGAAAACGGGGATTTTGCTTGGTCAGAAGAAACAATGCCTATCGCTACCTTTTCAGCAAATAAAGGCCGTGTACAATATACCATGCCAGTAAATAACCAGAGCGTTGCTGTATTTAAGGAAGATAAAGGAGAAGGTGAAAAAATATACGCACAGAACGTTGTAGATGAAGAACTGAGTGTAGACGAATTTTCAAATGCATCATTTACTTATGCCAATCCGGTGCAAAATGAAATAACACTTAACAGTACCGTAGCTATCGAGCAAGCTGCAATATACAATATGTTAGGTCAACAGGTTTTCAATAAAACTTACAACGGAACCACTCAAATAAATATAGATGTTCAAAGCTGGACTCCTGGAGTATATATTATGCAATTGAAAGCCGATAATGGAACTTCAAAAAGCATAAAATTGATTAAAAAGTAAGCTACTCCTCAATTTTACTTTAAGAAGGCTGCTCTATTATAGGGCAGCTTTTTTTAACAGAAATAAAAAGAGAAGTGCCTAAACACTTCTCTTTCTAAATACTAAAACAAAAAAACAAACATTATAACTTGATTAGTTTTACAGATTGAACTGCTTTTCCTGCTTGGACTTTGGCAATGTAGTTGCCTGCTGCAAGTCCGGATATGTCGATGGTTAGGTTGTTGCTATTTTTTCCAGATATTTGCTTTACCTCTTGCCCCAATATGTTGTAAATGTTGATACTAGAAATTGCTTCTTTTGAAGTAAAGGTAACCTCGCCATTTGTTGGGTTTGGGTACGAGCTTATTTCGGCTACGGTTTCTTCGCCAACCCCTAATGGTTCATCGGCTACATAGATATTAAATTTTACATCTTCTGGCATAACAGAAATATCCTCGGTGTAAATAGTCCAGTTGCTGCCATTGTACCATACCCCAATTGTGTTGTCCATAATAATATTGCTAGGATCCCCAGTAGCCCCCCAATTATGAGAAACCACGGGATATGCATCAGGTTTGCCGTTTAGGCTTGGGTGGTCAATTGTTGTATAATTGCTCGAAGTGTTCCCTGCAGTTGTGGTATGGCTAAAAGCAGTGGCACCCCCTGTGCCTTCATCAATTAATAAAGTAAAAACAGCTCCATTTGGTATGTTGGTAGTCGTTTCTTCATTATAAATGTGCCATCTATCTGTACTTGCATTGTACCAAAAGCCATAATTATTGTTGTTATATACATTATTTGGGTTATAATAGGTAGCATACACGATAACAGCATTTGGATCCCCATTAATGGCCGGGTCATTTAGTTCTATGTCATAACTTGTCCCGTCTGCTTCTGCACTGATCATTTTTCCACCTTGTGGAATGTAAATGTTATATGATGATCCTTCTACGATGTCTGTTACGTCTTCATTATACACAGTCCATACTGAACCATCATACCATGTGCCGCTAACTTTATCATTGTATTGTACTCCGCCATTGTCAAGGTTATGGGTTACAATAAAAGTGGCACTACTGTTTCCATTTAAATCGGGATGATCTAAATTGGTTATATTAAATGAAGAATTAGCGGCCGTTGCGGTGTGTACAAACACCTCGTCTTGTGCTGATACTACTGTAAAAAGCAGCATACCTAAAAATGTAAAAATTGTTTTCATAATACTAAGTTTTAAATTGTTGAATTAATTTCTGACACCAAAAGTAGCGCGCACTGTTTTGATTTTCAGAAGGTAAAGACTTGTAATTGTTAGGGGGAATACCCTGTTTTTTTAAGGGGTCAATACCATAAAACAAATGTATTTGAAGAAAGGGAGTAACACTATTACCAATGTAACAGAGTATATAACGTATGTAACATAAATGGTTTATTTATGAAATAATATAACGGTAAGTCAAAAAAAAACGCCCTCAATTCGAGGGCGTTTACTTTTTATTGTTTCGTTGCACCGGGGGGATATTCGGCTAAAATTTCTTTTACAATTTCACGAATGCGTTCTTCTTTATCTTCAATATCTCCGCTAGTAATGAGACGGGCACTACCGATACCTTGCCAGACTAACTCATTAGTGTTGGCATCAATAAAATCTATAAAAAGACTTCCCTCGGTAGATCGAGAAACAGTATTTCCATAATATCCTCCATAGTACCATGGTCTCCAGCCCCAACCATAGCCAAAGTTGTTGTTGTAAACATCTACACGTTCACGTTCCTTGGTAAAGATACTGATCAAAAGATCAGGAGATTCTTGTTTATTAAGTCCTTTAGCACTTAATTCGGCATCAATAGCACGTAAAATGCGCTTTTTGTCTAAATCGTTTATTTCGGCTTTGTCAATACCAGGCTTGTAAAAAGCAAACGAATTATAGGTGTTAAAATCAGCTTTTCTATCATAGTCTGTTGCCACTCTTACTGAAGAACAAGATGAGACAACTACTAATAATAACAATAAGGGTATAAATTTTAATGCTTTCATGGTGTTTCGTTTAGTTTAATAAATCATCATCAACGAAATTAGGAAGTGTTACCTGTAAGTTTGGATTGTTGTCCATAGCTCTTTTAATGGCAAAAACTGCTTCGTCATTCCGTGCCCAACTTCGGCGTGCAATTCCATTATTTACATCCCAGAACAACATACTTTCTAACCTTCGTTGTGCATCTATAGTACCATCAAGAACCATACCGAATCCACCATTTATTACTTCGCCCCAACCAACACCACCACCGTTATGGATACTTACCCAAGTGGCGCCGCGGAAACTATCGCCAATTACATTTTGTATGGCCATATCTGCTGTAAAGCGACTTCCGTCATAAATATTGGATGTTTCGCGGTATGGGGAATCAGTTCCTGAAACGTCGTGATGATCACGACCTAATACTACTGGTCCTATTTCCCCTTCTTTAATAGCCTTGTTAAAAGCAGCAGCTATTTTAATACGGCCATTAGCATCGGCATATAAAATTCTAGCTTGCGAACCCACTACCAGTTTATTTTGTTGGGCACCCTTAATCCAAGTAATGTTATCCTGCATTTGTTGTTGGATTTCTTTTGGGGATTCTTTCATTAACTCTTCTAATACTTCGGAAGCAATTTCATCTGTTCTTTGAAGATCCTCTGGTTTTCCAGATGCACATACCCACCGGAAAGGGCCAAAACCATAGTCAAAACACATAGGCCCCATAATGTCTTGTACATACGAAGGGTATTTAAACTCTCTATTGGGTTCTTCAGAAAGAATATCCGCCCCAGCACGGGAAGCTTCTAAAAGAAACGCGTTTCCGTAGTCGAAAAAATACGTGCCTTTCTCCGTGTGTTTGTTAATTGCGGCTGTTTGACGACGCAAACTTTCTTGTACTTTTTCTTTAAACGTTTCAGGATTGTTGGCCATCATTTCATTTGCTTCTTCATAGCTCATTCCAACGGGATAGTATCCTCCTGCCCACGGATTATGAAGTGATGTTTGATCACTTCCTAAGTCAATGTGAATGTCAACTTCAGCAAAATGTTCCCATACATCTACTACATTTCCATCGTATGCAATAGAAACAGTTTCTTTATTTGAAGTAGCTTTACGCACACGGTTTGCTAGGTCTTCTACATTAGATATCACCTCGTCTACCCATCCTTGTGTATGACGGGTTTCAGTAGCCTTTTTATTTACTTCAGCACAAACTGTAACACAGCCTGAAATATTACCGGCTTTGGGTTGTGCTCCACTCATTCCGCCTAAACCAGAGGTTACAAATAACCCTCCTTTAGGTTCTTTTTTAATTTTTCTGAAACCATTTAGAACAGTAATCGTTGTTCCATGAACAATACCTTGAGGGCCAATATACATGAAACTTCCAGCGGTCATTTGCCCATATTGAGTAACGCCAAGTGCGTTGAATTTTTCCCAATCATCTTGTTTAGAATAGTTGGGGATCATCATTCCATTGGTAACCACTACTCTTGGGGCATCTTTATGACTAGGAAACAATCCCATAGGGTGTCCAGAGTACATGGCGAGGGTTTGTTCGTCGGTCATTTGGGACAGATATTGCATAGTCAATAAATATTGTGCCCAATTTTGAAATACGGCTCCATTGCCCCCATAAGTAATCAATTCGTGTGGATGTTGGGCTACAGCATAATCCAGGTTGTTCTGTATCATGAGCATAATGGCCTTTGCCTGTTGACTCTTTCCTGGATACTCATCGATGGGCCGGGCATATATTTTATAATCTGGGCGAAAGCGGTACATATAGATGCGTCCGTATTCTTCTAATTCTGCTTTAAACTCAGGTAGGAGTGTGGCGTGGTGTTTTTTATCAAAGTACCGTAGGGCATTGCGTAAAGCGAGTTTTTTTTCTTCAGCAGAAAGGATTTCTTTTCGTTTAGGAGCGTGGTTGATAGCTGTATCGTACGCTTTTTCTTTTGGTAGTTGTTTGGGAATGCCTTCTTGTATGGTTTCTTTGAATGTCATATAGTTCTGTTTAGCCTGTTTTCTTTATGAGAAAAAAGTGAAAAAATTACTTGTTGTTTTTTGTATTTGTTTTTTTGTTAAAACCATAAGGACAATGCCTACAGCCACTTTCACAGCAATAACCACGTTTTAAGTGATATTGCTCGGTAAAGCATTTGTAACCTTCTGGCGTTAGGTAAAAATCGCCTTCTTCAATCTTTATTCTTTTCTTTGGAAATAGCATAGTACAAAAATACAAAATTCAGTATTGAACCGTCTCAATAATATACGTTGCAATTTTAAACTACATTAATGAAAAAAGCTCTTAGTATTACTAAGAGCCTGAGGTTTTATCGTTTTAAAACATTAAAAGCTATTTTACCGAAGCGGTATCCATATTTAATTTTTTTTGAATGGAAAGGACCACATTCTCTAAACGCTCTATTTTAGCGTCTTGTTCTTTTAATGCGTTCACTAAAATGGGGATTAGTTCACTATAGCTTACTCCCATAGTTTTATTTTTATCATCACCAATGGCTACCAGTTCAGGGATAATTTCTTGAAGTTCTTGTGCCATAAAACCAAAATGTTCTTCATTGTCTTCATCATTTTTATAAACGTACTTATAGGTGTTTATATTAGTAAGAATATTCATTCCCAAGCTTAAGGTTTTGATGTTTTTCTTTTGCCGGCGATCAGAAACAGTTACATAATCATCTGCATAAACATTGTCCCAGGCATTACCAGAGCGCCCTAAATCCCTACGACGATTAGAAATAGGGTAAAAAGCAAAATCGCTAAAGTTGTAGTCGGCTGTTGTTCCGCCTCCACTCCCAATATTAATGCGAAGTCCGCCATCAACATCGTTATCATTGGTGTGAATACCTCGGGTATAGACCCTTCTAAAATGTGCATTAAACCTGCCAATATCCAAAGCTCCGCTTACGGTATTGTCAGTTGCATTGACGGATGGGTATATTAGATCATCGGTCATAATATACCTAGTAGCATTGGCAAACCTAAAATTATAGGATCCACTATTGGATGAATTGTTCATTGCAAATGTGTTGCTGCCTTCAGTGAGTAGTTGTGTGTTAAAGTTGTCATTTTGAATATTAATACCATCTGAACCTGTGCCAGGCACTTTTACGTCCAATTGATTTAAAGGAGATAGGGTGCCAATACCTACTTGAGCTTGTAGAAATATTGTTGTAACAAGCAGAAAAGTGATAAAAAGATAATGTTTTAAAGTAATGGATTTCATAAGTAGTAATTTAGTAGGGGTTAGTTTACACGATACTTACGAGATAATCGACGTATTGGTTTTAATTATCGATAAAATGTTGTTTTTTAGTTGTTGAAAATCAGAATAATAGAAATTGCTATATAGTTTTTACCTTTACTTTATGATTATTTTGGTGTCCCCTTTTTTACTTCGGAAAAAATTTACTGGAATTGCGTTATGGCCTTTCTTACTATTAAAAGATAGTGCTTTAAAAGCCGATGCTATTTTTATGAACCATGAACGCATTCACCTGCGGCAACAGATAGAGCTATTAGTGTTGCCTTTTTATTTGTGGTACGGAATTGAATATTTAGTACGGTTGGTACAATACCAAGATAGGCATAAAGCCTACCGAAACATTAGTTTTGAACGGGAAGCGTATGCAAAGGAAAGCGACCTTTTCTATTTAAAGGACAGGCCGCTTTGGTTTTTTTTAAAATTTATTTGAACTTATTTTATTTTTTAATGGCAAAAATCCAGGTGCCAAGGCCTTCTATAGTTACTAAGCATTTTTCAGCTTCTTGGGAGATTATGATTGAAAGATAGGACGTTTTGAGGGTTTCATGTTTTTGAAATGTTGGTTTTTTTAAAACATTAATTATTGTCTTTCAATATAAATTTATTTTTACTCAAAAGGACATCAGAAAATATTAAAGGATTGTGAATATGATATGCTAGATTGCGAGGAGGATTAACATTTTTTTCTGTACTTGTCATCAATTTTATGCTTTTATGTTCTTTAACTAGAGGTTTTTTAATATAATGAATAGGTTTGTTTATGGTTGTTGTGGATTCATTGGTAGAAACTGTAGACAGTTTTTCAACTTTAATAAAGTTATACTTAGAAATTCCGATTGGAATATTTTCAGTGTTTTTCAAGCTTAATAATTTGACCTCGTGAACGTGTATATTTTGTTTTACTTTTTGCGCCATCATACTTGATGTTATAAAAAATAATATGAGTAAAAGTGTCTTCATGAATTTTAAATTTTGTTGATTAAAATTACTACCGCACCGCCTGTAATATCTCCTCCATAATTCCTGATCCTAAATACAGCATTTCCATTTTGACTTTCAACATTTTCTATCACTAAGTTTGCTGCTATTGATGAAGGGACAGGTCCTAATAAATTAACAGATATACTCGAGCCTGCAGTAATATCAGGGATTGAAACGGTATAAACATTAAGGCCAGTAAAAATACTTCCTAAACTTACATATCCTGTTTCAATATGATTGAGCTTGTTTAGAAGTAGCCACCTGTTTTGAAAACCATTATATTGTAAAGTTATAGTAGAGAACTGTCCTGTAACTATAAAATCTTTTTCTCCTGGCACAAATATTCTTCTAGCTCCGTTTGAAGCATTATTATTATGTGCAATAGTCATGATTTCATCTGTAGTATTTTGAATAACTATTATTTGGCCGTCTGCATTAGCTGAAGGTATAAAGCCTGAAATAGTAAATGAATCTGTGGGGCCTGTTATTCTGTAGAAAGAATATGGTTCAGTACCTAAAGAGATATTATTATTAAAACCATCTGTTAAAGTAAGGGCAGGGCCTTCTCGCAATGAGAGTGCTCCATTAACATCTAATGTGCTTTTCGGATCAGTTGTATTAATCCCAACTTGAGCGAACGTGATAGATACAGAAAAAATTAATATAAGTGTTAAAAGGTTACGGTATTTTTGTTTAGTTGTCTTCATAATCGATATATCATTATTATTTGGCATCATAATGATAAGAAATCTATTTATTGAAATGTGAGAAATTCGATGAAGCACCAAAAAACCTATATAACTAACATTCACAGGGTTATTGACTAATAGGTAGAGGTGTAACTAAGATTGAGAATATAGCGTATAAAAAAAGCCTGAAGCATATTTGCTTCAGGCTTACTGCTAGGCTTGTATTGGGGGCTACTTTTTAATCAGTTTTTTGGTTACCGTTCCAACTTCGGTATCAATTTTCACAAAATAAATCCCTGTGTTAAGTTGTGATAGCTTAAGTTGATAGTTGTTGGTTTTTGGGCCTACTTTCTTATTGATTTTTCTCCCTAATAAATCGTATACCGAAATGTTTTCTAAATAAGCATTTGGCGAAACGATGTTAAGCGTATGGCTTGCCGGATTTGGGAAGATGGTAACATTTGAAAGAATATCCGTCACATCTAATACTACACTGCTTTTAAACTGAAGGGTGAAACGGCTGTTAAATTGCCCTTTAACAGTTGTAAATTCGTAATCCGTTTCGCTTAAATTGGTAATATTGTTGTTTTTGTTGTCGATTAGGTACACTGTGGTATCTTCTATGTTAATACCTTCTATATCATTGATAGAAATGCGGTATGTTGTTTCTTCGTCAATCTGTGTGTCAAACCCAAGTGATACTTGAGTCTCATTTTCAAGTGGTGCTAATCCTTGGATGGCCAATTGTTCTCCTGAAGGCATTTCAGAATACAATGAAACAGGTGTTGCTAATCGCTTGCTATCGTATTTAGTATCAAGACCATTGGTTGAGGCATCAGAAAACCCAATAAGAATGGAACTTCCCATTTCCCATCTTTCATTATATACACTTAGCCATATACGGTCACTTTCAAATGAGGTTTTTCTGTAAGTATCATTATTTTCATTGACTCTCATGTTATTGTTGAAAACAGCAGTTGCAGCAGCTGTGGTTTTTACTCCAAATCCTTGCCCTGAAGCAATGTACCCATTAGGTTGAGTTGAATTGCCTGGATCGTTTCCTGCAGCAGATCCTCCCATTTCATTATACATAGAGATATCGCTCATGTTATAATTGTTAGGGTTATAGCCTGGATAAGATGGGTTAGGGGCTGTTAGGTGTTCCCAAAAATAAAGTGTTTGTATAGTTGGATTTGCGTCTAAAAATGCATCTGCATCAATTGCTGAAGGATATGGATTACTTAACATATTTGGGCTATCGTTTGCTTCGGTGTTGAACAATAAATCAAATGTTATAATTCCATTATTTAAAGTCCCTTGTGTGTAATCTAGCGTAAATGACCCTGTTCCAGTTGGCGTTGTTTGAGGACGGACCAAATACCCTTCTCCTGCATTGATGGTTCCTGTGTAATTTACCCAGTTATCGCCATTGTCATCAGCAAAATTTTCAGCTAAAGGGAAATCATTTTCTACATCTTCATTAGGAACAAAATTTCCAGTAATATGGTTACGTACCATTACTGAGGTGCCATACACACCATTTCGGGTTTCTCCAGAAACGGGACTACCCAATATCATAAAATCACGTTCATCTAAGTTAGGTGTGATTTTTTCTACTGAAATAGTACCATTGTTTATAGTTACTGCATCATTGTCTTGTTGTACAACACTGCCTTCATGTGCAATAAATAGGTTTCCGTTTACAGTAATGTCTCTTTGCACATTAATGTAATCTCCAGCACCTACCGTTAATGTTTGGCTTGCATCTACTTCACAAGCGCAGGCTTCAAAACTTGTATTTGTTGCAGTACTATAATTGGCACTAATTTTTGCATTTGAACCTACTGAAGGAATGCCGTTAGACCAACTTGCTCCATTATAGCTTGTTGTCTCGGCTTCTATTGTTACTGTTGCAGTACAGGTTGATTTATTAGCATAATCATCTTCTACAGTTAAAATCACCTCAAATGATTTTCCAACATCGGCACAAGTAAATGTGGTTTTAGAAGCTTCTATACTTCTTTTAACTATTCCAAAATCATCTGTTGAGCCGTTGTCTATATCGTCTGCTGTTATTGTTACGGTACCAGTGTTTTTATCTAATGTTGCTGTAAAATCTTGGCATACTACTGTAGGTGGTGTGTTGTCATAGTTTGGGTCTTTAACTAAATAGAAACCGCCATCGTAGCCACTTACTAATATGTTTCCACTTTCAAAGTATGGATACACGTTCCAAACGCCTGCAAAAGAGGCATTATTGCTGTCTGGGTACGTATCAAAATAATCAACTTCCTGCATGTTTTTATTAGCAATATCATCTATTTTAATAACACGCATGCCAGCACCATAATTTGCCAAATAAAAACGATTTCCTTTTACATATCCATTATGGTCAATTGCAGCTGTTGGCCCAAAATAATTAAAATGAAATACTGGATTATCAAGATCTTCAAAATCAAAAATCACAGTTTTAGTATTAAAGCCAAACTCTTGCTCGTCTAATTCGTCACCTAATATAAAATAGCGCTGATCTTCTGTGAACCAGCCTTGATGTGTATAATCCCTATTGTCATAAGTTATGGTTGAAATTTTAATTGGGTTTAATTTATCAGTAACGTCCATTATTAAGACTTCGTCTTCATTACTTCCTATAAAAATTTCTTTCCCCGTATAATCATTATCAGGCCCATTATATGTTACCACTTGTGCATCGTGAGTATATAGTTCATCATCATGTACACCTTCCAATACTGGATTTGTTGGGTCTTGAATATTTATAAACCAAGGGCCCCCTTTAGAAGGACCGTTTCTGCTAGTACCAACCACGTAGGCATACCCTGTGTCTTCATTTATAACAATATTGTGTGCTGAACCAAAACCTCCATAACGTGCATCTGTAGAAAAAATTTCAGGTGGGTTTGTTACATTTCTTAGTTTTGTTAAGTCAAAAACTTGCATACCATGACCACTAGCTTCACTAACTATAAAAGCATGATTGTTATAAGTTTTAACATCATGCCATAAGCTGCTACGGTTATTATGAGAAGGAAGTTTTCCTAAATATATAGGGTTAATAGGGTCTGATATGTCTATAAAAACAGTACCGTTGTTTACGCCCATGATGGCATACTCTTTTCCTGAGTTTGGATCTGTCCAACCCCAAGAATCATTTCCGCTGCTTGCGTCAAAAGTTGATAATGGAATAAACGATTGAAGTGTTAGCCCGTCACACGGATAGGGGCCGGCCATGCCGCCATCACACGGAGTTTGTGCAGAAATAATACAGCAATTCAATAAAATTGCAATAAGTATAAATTTATTCATTAGAAATTATATTTAGTTAGTATTTGTTATAATATTATTCAATAAATGTAAATTCTACAGTACATGGTTTTTCTACACCTACGTGACCTCTTCCATCTCCAGAATCACCATTATTTTCAAATCCATCGGAAACAAATATGTCTATTTCAACCTTAAACGGGTAGACTTGCCCTGCAGTAAGATTTACATAGAATACTTGAGAAGTATCGTGTCTAAATTGCTCATAGTAACCTAAATCCTCGTTATAAAGTGAATAGGAATGAGTGTATACTACATGTGGCGTGCCATCAAATGTAAACCTAAAAAGTCCTTCTTGAGTAGACATACTCATTTTTCCGGAGCTGGGAAGGTTTATTTTTCCCGCACCAAAATTAAAATTGGTTTCAATTCTATAGATTCCACTATATTTAGGTGTAAATGATGATCCGTCTCCTATACCATCAACTTCCATCCAGTCTGAAGAGCCATTATTATATGCTGTGCTACCTGTTTCTGTTCTGATGTCTAAAGGTGATTGTTCAAATTTTTCAGATTGTTCCCTTAAGTATTGTGGGTTCCATTGTGACCCATCCCAAGCATAAATACCTGGTGAAACGTCATTTGCGCCTGTGTTGGTTACATTTGTATTGAAAACTACGGTTCCTTCCACCAAGCTACCTCCGTTGGGATTCGTTACGGGAGCTTGAACGTTGCTAGCTGTTAAAGCGACCTTTGGGAATACAAGTCCGATAGAATTGTTGTTTTGTAAGTCTAACATTCCTTCAGGGGTCGTTTTTCCAATTGCTACTTGTGCTTTTACAGGAATAAAGATTCCTAAAAGGAAGGTTAATAAATATAGTTTAGTAGTTTTTTTCATAATATCTATTTTAAGTTAAAAACTTAAATTTCATCTATATACGAAATTTCAATCCTGCAAGGAATATCTGCTCCTATATAACCCCTACCATCGTCTAGTCCCACAAGGTTTCCATTTCCTTTAAAGCCATTTCCCGAATCCTGATTAAACTGTAAATTAAAGGTGTAAGTTTGACCGCCTACCAAATCGACATAAATAGTTTTGTCAGTTTGAATCCAAGTATTACTGAATTGTGTTCCAGAACCTACATGTGTGTTGTAGGTTGAATAAGATTTTATATCAATAAGCTCAACAACGGGAGTGGGAGTATTAAAAGTAAACCTAAAATCTCCTTTAGCTTGTACCGTATTTATATTGGTTGAATCAATCACTTCACCACCTCCATAGTTAACATTTATATTAATCTTATATACTCCAGAGTATTTTGCTGTAAAGTTGTTTCCGCTTAAAGCACCTAAGTTGGGAACATCCTCCCAACCAAGAATGGAAGAAGGCCTTAATACAGCGTTTTGTTCGTAAAACTTAAATTGACGGACGTAAAAGTGTGTAATCCATCTAGACCCATCCCAAGAATAAATTCCTGGCTCTACATCAAAACTTCCTGTATTAGTAGTGTTTGTATTGTAAACTGTTGTCCCTACAGCTATAGGGCCACCCTGCGGATTTATTACAGGTAATTCAACATTGGAGGCAGTTAGTGCAACGTTTGGGTATACAATTCCGTGTTCGTTACTCTCTACATCAAGAATACCTTTGGGGTTATTGGTGCCTATTCCCACTTGTGCAAAACAAAAATTGCTAAGCAAGAATACTGCAAGACAAACTAGAAAAGTTGTAATTTTTTTCATTTCAATGATATTTAGTTTTCTATGTATGTAAATTCCACTGAGCAAGGGACGTGGTCAGGTATACCAATATAGCCTCTTCCAGTACCCGAGTTACCATTGCTTACAAACTCAGGAGACGGTAATTGATCAAATTGTAAATTAAAAGTATAAGATGTCCCTGCTGTAAGGTTAACATATCTAACAATTGAAAATTGTTCCCAGATAGCATAATATCTAGTGCCCAGCAAGGTTGAGTTACTATGAGCAGGAATTATTATATCGCTTGATAGGCCGTCAAAAGCAAATTTAAAATTTCCTTTTTGAACGGATACGTCAATACCTCCAGGCTCTAAATCTTTAACGTATCCTCCTCCATAATTTAAATTAAGTTCAATTTTATAGGTTCCAGAATATTTAGCCGTGAAACTTTGATTGTCAGTCACTCCTAAATTAGGTATGTCCTGATATCCTGCATTTGAAGCTGGTTGTATCATACCATTATTTGAAGAGCCACTCTGTTTGAAAATTTCAGATTGTTTTTTTGTGAACTTATTGTACCATTCTGTACCAGTCCAAACATAAATACCCTTATAAACATCATTACTACCAGTGTTGGTCGTGTTAATGTTATAAACAACAGTCCCTATTGGAATACTCCCTCCTTGAGGGTTCACTACGGGTAATGGTTCGTGGGTGGCAGTTAAAGAAACTCTAGGTAAAATAATACCAGCGGTGCTACTGTTCACATCAAGAATACCATTAGGGGTGGTCGTGTTAATACCTACTTGTGCAAAAAGCTGAACAGATATAAAGAAGGTAAAAAAGAAAACACAACGTTTAAAAGTAAAAATTGGTTCCATAAACAGTTAGTTATTAGTTGATTTGGGTTAACAAGTATAAGCAGCAAATCAGATTAAAAACAAATATATTCGATAAAATACATAAAACTTTAAGATATAGTTGAAAAATCCTACAGAAATGTTATTTTTTTCACGATATTTATATTTTTTAATGGTAGTAACTTTTTATCGATGAACTACTAGCTGTATGCGATCCATAGAAGTTTCTCCAAAAATTACCCTATAATCAAATGCACCTCCGTTGCCTCCTGCAAATGTCAATGCTATTAGGTCTATAGTATGCGTTCCTGCTGGTAATTGGGCATATCCTGAACCGGCCAAATAGTAGTATCCTGAAGCATACGTGCCTCCGGGGCTTTCTACATCGGGGTTGTTAGTGTACGTACCCGTATCAAAAGCTATATAGTTAGGGTCGCCGTTAACTTCTATCCATGACCTGTATAATCGTGAAGCTCCATCAACTATCGGGTCTATTCCATTAGCACGGGTGAGTTGTACACTAAAATGATAAGTGATATGGATTAATGACTCTTGTGTTAATGTAATAGTTGTAGAGTATAAATCTGTAAAGAGTCCTTCTCCTGTGCTGGACTGTACAGAAATACCACTTGGAATAAAGTTAATTTCATTTATTGGCATAAAACTTTGAATAAGTGGCGGCTGTAGCGTTAAGTTACCGTTATTGTCAGCATATACAGGTGCTGGATCTGAAGCAACATTATGTACATTGTTGGGTTCATTTAGTTCCTCAATACGCACTGTGCTGGTGTTGCCAGCAATATGTAATTCAGTCTGTGGTGTATTGGTCTTCACGCCTATTCTGTTGGTAGCTCCATCAACAAATAGCATATTCTCATTATTGTTGGATTCTATACGGGTATCAATTGACCCACCTTGTTCGTTTATAATCAGTTGATCTGTTCCTGCTTCCCTAATTCGTAAAAACTCACTATTACCTGCGCTTAGTGCTAATTGATCATTGCCCGGTCTCCATATACCAACATTTGTGTCGTCATTCCAGGAATAAAATGGCGCGTTGTTGTTTCCGTCTTCCATTGCAAAGACTTGATTTCCGTTGGCAATCCTAAAGCGTTGCACATTATTTGTGCGGAAAGTCACTGCATTTGCATCGGTAGTTCCCAAAAAGTTGAGGTTTGCATTTGTACCAGAATTCCCTAATAAACCCCATTTATCACTATCCTTTAGGTTAACCCATTTTGAGCCATCCCAATAATAGTAACCAGGGGATACTGCGGTATTTCCCGTTCCTGAAGTTGCTGTGTTGTAAACCAGTAAGCTTGTGGCTGGAGCTGGGGTTATTGGTGCGCTTAAGTTTGTGGCCGTTAAAGCTACGCTGGGGATAAGCATACCTTTATTTCCATTCGCATCATCTACCTGCAAGAGGCTAGAAGGATCGGGTGTTACAGTTCCTATCCCAACTTGAGCATACGTAATATGTAGCATCATTGTTAAGATTAAGGAGATCTGAAATTTAGTGGGGAGTAAATTTGTTTCCATAAGTCTGTTGTTAGTTGTTAAAATTTAAAACTACAAAAAACACGATAAAAGACACAATATATTCGATTAAAAGCACTTAATGTTAACATTTTACAAAAATAAAAGTTAAATTTTAAAGCTATGTTTATTAAAAATTTCAACATTGCACAATTCCTTTTTTTGTTTTACTATATATTATTGTTAATTGCAGTGAATGGGAAACAGTAGCTACAAACCTTTTATTTTAAAAACAGATATTGAATTACAAGAAATAGTTCTTTCATCATTTGTAAATACTACTTGTAGCTTGAGCTTACTGCGCGAAGACCAGATTCATCCATTTGTTTCAGGTAATAAATTCAGAAAACTGAAATACAATATTGAACAAGCAGTTAAAGATGGCCATAACACCTTATTAACCTTTGGTGGTGCGTACTCTAATCATATAGCCGCTGTTGCTGCTGCAGGAAAATCAACAGGGTTACAAACCATAGGAATAATAAGAGGGGAAGAGCTTTCAGACAAAATAACTGAAAACCCTACATTGTCTTTTGCTCAAGAACAAGGCATGCAATTGCACTTTATTACCCGAAAAGCATACAAGGATAAATATGAAGCTTCACAAATAGAAGCACTCAAAAAAAGCTTCGGAAATTTTTATTTATTGCCTGAAGGTGGCACTAATAAGTTGGCTATAAAAGGGTGTGAAGAAATTCTATCTGAAATAGAAAACTCAGATACTTTTGACTACATCTGTGCGCCAGTAGGAACTAGTGGAACTATAGCAGGACTTATAGAAGCATCAAAACCCAATCAAAAAATATTAGGGTTTTCTGCTTTAAAAGGAAGTTTTCAAATTTCAGAAGTAAAAAAATATACCTCAAAAACCAACTTTGAAATTACAGATGAATATTGTTTTGGCGGATACGCTAAAATAGATTTACAATTGGTGCGTTTTATTAATGAATTTTATAAAAAAACCGGCATTCCATTAGATCCGGTTTATACTGGGAAAATGCTTTTTGGTGTTGTAGACTTGTTGAAACGTGGGTATTTCAAAAAAAATAGCCGTATTTTTGCAGTCCATACAGGAGGGCTTCAAGGTATTCCAGGTATGAACCAACGTTTAAAGAAGAAAAACCTGTCACAAATCATTATATAATATGCTATATAGAATTTGTATTGTGTTGCTAATTAGCACATTATTCCTTAGTAGTTGTAAGTCTAAAAAAAGAGCTGTATCCTCTAAAAAAAATACTCGTACAGAACGTGTTGTTGTTAAAGAGACTCGCAAGGAACCTATAAAACTGCCTAAAAAAACTGAGATTAAAACCCCGCCACCAAATGCTTCGCATGCTGAGGTTGTTGCAACCTATATTGATAATTACAGTCAGATTGCGATGGAAGAAATGTTACAATACGGCATACCTGCCAGTATTACATTGGCACAAGGGATATTAGAAAGTGGTGCGGGCCGCGGAGACCTTACCCGAAGAGCTAATAATCATTTTGGGATAAAATGTCACGAATGGACTGGGGATCGAGTATATCACGATGATGACGAATTGCAAGAATGTTTCCGAAAATATAAAGACCCAAAATACTCCTTTAGGGATCATTCTCTTTTTTTGACAGAACGTAGCCGTTATCAAGATTTATTCAGATTAAGAAAACACGACTACAAGGGTTGGGCAAAAGGGCTTAAAAAAGCTGGATATGCTACCGATCCGCGTTACCCCGATAAACTGATAAGCATTATAGAGCGATATGGGTTAACACAGTATGACAAAAATGTACTTGGCGGTACCATACAAGTTACAAAGCCAGACCAAACAAAAATAGAAACCCATACTGTAGAACGCGGTGACACATTATACAATATATCAAGGCGTTATAATATTTCAGTAGAAACTTTAAAAGAATACAATGGATTGGATTCGAATACCATATCCATTGGGCAGGTTTTATACTTGCATTCAGTAAAAAATCAATAATTATTTATGATCTATAAAAGAAGCAGTGCCCTTTTTAAAGAGGCACAGAAAGTAATTCCCGGTGGCGTTAATTCCCCTGTAAGAGCATTTACTGCAGTTGGGGGAGAACCTATTTTTGTAGAAAAAGCCAAAGGAGCTTATTTGTATGATGCCGACGGAAATAAACTGATAGACTATATTAATTCGTGGGGTCCTATGATTTTAGGTCACGCACACCCACCAGTGGTAAAAGCAGTAATTGATAAAGCTAAAAAAGGAACTTCCTTTGGGACACCTACTGAAATAGAAACTGAAATAGCTGCGTTAGCTGTTTCTATGGTGCCAAATATTGATAAAATACGGTTTGTAAACAGTGGTACCGAAGCTTGTATGAGTGCGGTACGTTTAGCTCGTGGATTTACTGGAAAAGATAAGATTATCAAGTTTGCAGGCTGTTATCACGGACATAGTGATTCGTTTTTAATTCAAGCGGGAAGTGGTGCTGTTACTTTCGGGACGCCCAACAGTCCTGGTGTTACAAAGGGAACTGCAAAAGATACTTTGTTGGCAAATTATAACGATTTGGCTAATGTAGCTGAGGTAATTTCAGAAAACAAAGGGGAGATTGCTTGCATTATTTTAGAGCCAGTGCCAGGAAACATGGGGTGCATTCCCCCAAAAGATGGATTTTTGGAAGGTTTACGTAAACTATGTGATGAGAATAGTATTTTATTAATTTTTGATGAGGTGATGACAGGCTTCCGTTTAGCGAAGGGTGGTGTGCAAGAACGCTATGGCGTGGATGCCGATATTGTTACCTTCGGAAAGGTGATAGGCGGGGGTTTACCAGTAGGTGCTTTTGCTGCACGAGCAGAAATTATGAGTCATTTAGCGCCAGAAGGCCCAGTGTATCAAGCCGGAACACTTAGCGGTAATCCTTTGGCGATGGCTGCTGGTTTGGCTATGTTATCAGAACTAAACAACAGCCCTGAAATATTCACTTCATTAGAAAAGAAAACAGCTTATTTGCATGAAGGATTAGCAACAGTACTTACTGAAGCTGGTGTAACATATACCATTAACAGGGTAGGTTCTATGATATCGGTACATTTTTCTGAAACACCGGTAACAGATTTTAAAACAGCTGCTTTGGGAAATAACGATACGTTCAAGAAGTTTTTCCACGGCTTATTGGCTGAAGGAGTCTACATTGCTCCAAGTGCTTTTGAAACGTGGTTTTTAACTGAAGCATTAACGTATGAAGACCTAGACACGACAATTGAAGCGTGTGGTAAAGTAGCTAAAACCTTATAATAAAAAACCCTCCAACGTGACACATTGGAGGGTTTGTACTTTTATATTAAAAAGCTTAATCTTTAAGTAAAGCCAGCCATTTTTTGTACTGGTCGTCATTTAAGGTCTTTTTTACATTTGCCTTTAAATCGTCCATATACTCTTTCTTTTCGGCAGCAACCTTAGGTTCATTTAAGTCTTTGCCAGCAATGTTCTTTTTGTATTTCATTTCATAAGAAGTGTAATACCTAAACAAAGCTCGTTCTTGACTGTCATTAAGTTCTAACTTAGTTGAAACTTCAGTAACCTTCTTTTTTGCTATTACTTCGGGTCTGTCAGCATCTTGTGAAAGACTCTGTGCGTATGTGCTTTGTGCACCAACTCCCATTATAATGGCAATAACAAGTATTTTAACTATGTTTTTCATCACTTTTGTTTTAATAGGTTACGACTAAAGTAACCAATTTTAAAACATGTATACCAAAAATTAAGCCAATTTTAATATTTACCAGGTTTTAGCCACGGTTTTTTCTACCTCTTCTTTTTTTAGACTGCCTTTTTTTATTTTTCCCAAGCGATTTCTCCCATTTGGCATATTGTGCTTCGTTTAAGATAGATTTCATTTGCTTTTTATGGGCAATTAGTTTATCCATCATCTGCGTTTTTTTCTCAAAACGTTCTGTTTCAGAAAGGTCTTTTCGGTTTTTACGGTCCTCCTTAAGGCCTTCTCTTTCTTTAGCTTCTTTCAGAAATAGTTGTTTTACTTCATTTTGCTGATTTTCAGATAAATCAAGTTCTAAAGTCAATTTTTTAGATTTCAATTCTGCTTTTTGCTCAGCAGTTAAATTTTGTTTCATTTCAGCCCTAGCTTCTCTCTTAGAAGCATCTCTTTTTTGTGCTATTGCATTGAAGCTTAATAAAGCAATGCAAATAATTAATACATTTTTCATCATTTTTATTTTTAAGTTATATAAGTAGGACTGTTATTTTATTGTTTAGTTTAATGTATAAGAAATGGCTTTATAAAAAAAGCCGCCTTTTAGGCAGCTTTTATAGTACTTTAAGAAGATGAAAATTTAATTTTCAATAGCTTCTAAATATTCCAATAACATGGTTACTGCTTCTTCGTGTACAATAGTTCTTCCCAATTGTGGCATTCTATATACGGGAGTGGTACTTTGTACTCTAGCTTCAATTTCACCGCGATTAGCATAGATACCTGTATCATCAAAAGGGGTTTCTAACCTGAAATCCAAATCAAAGTTCGTTACAGCTCCTCCTGGTTGATGGCAATGGGCACAGTTAATATCAATGTAAGCCCTACCGCGTTCTAAAATATCGTAGGTTGCGTCGTCTGTCCAGTCTGGCAGCGTACTTATGTTTTCTGAAGTTACCCCTTCCATAATACCGATGCTTTCTAAATAAGCAAGTTGGTTTTGGTTGGTGTAAGAAGGAGTGAAGTTCATACTACGTAGTTTCATTCCTATAGGTAACGTTGTGTTATTGTTATTATGACACGTAAAACAATCCTGCTTTGAAGGAATTTCGTAATCAATATTTAAGGTTTCATTATCACTGTTTGTATAACTAATAGGTTTTATGTTTCCGTTTTCAGTATAAACAGCTTCGGTTTGTGCTTCGTTCCAAATGTAGTTTCCTACTTGCCAGTTTCCGTTAATCTTTAATAGGATTCGAGTTTCAATAATGATTTTTCCTTCACTTGGGTCTTGATCATTCTTATTGTAGTAAAAGGTTTTAGAGATTAAAGTATTATCAGGAAATTCAGGCAATAGGTCGCTTCCTTTGTATTGTATGGTTTCACAGTTAGGAAGACGTACCAATCGTTGTTTTTTAGCGTAATCAGTAAAAAGGGTGCTGTTAATTTCATATAACTGGACTCCTTCAGCGGGTTCCATATTAGAAAGACTTCCATTAAAAACGCCCATTTCAGACAAATTTGTTTTATACTCTAAGGTTATTGCAAGTGTACAGGTATTTAATATCTCACTGCTTTCAGATTCATTTTCTTCGGCATCAAAAGCTATTACAGAAAAACTGTATTCTGTTTCCGAGGTTAAATTTTGGACAGGCAAGGAAGTGCCTGTAACCTCATTGTTGATCAAATTTCCGTTTTGAAATACGGCATAGTTGACCACACCCACATTGTCGGTTGCTGCATCCCAATTAAGTTGTAAGCTGGTTTCGGTTTTATTGGTCGCGGTAAGATTGGTTGGTGGTGTTGGGTTTTCAGTATCTATAGTTTCAGTAGGTGTATAGTCGTCATCGCCACCACAGGAAACAATAATTAAAAGAAATAAGGCCCAAAGGGATTTTTGTATATGTGCTTTCATTTTCTGAAATAATTTGCCTAAAAATAACCATTTCTTTTTAACCGCTGTTTTGCAAGGTGTTAAAAATATAGACTCTATTTTTTCAGATAAAAAAGACTTGTTTTTTTTGAAAGGTTTCGGTTGAAAATCAGACTACTATAAATGCAAAGGAGAAAAACTTTTTTGTTAAGCTTATTAAACACTGTTTGCAATTGTCAATAGAAATATTGAGCCGTCTATGCCAAAAGATAAGGTTAAATTGGAAATAGTGTTTTAAAAAAGACCTTTTCAGATTAATCTGAAAAGGTCTTGATTTTTTATTGAACCATTTCTACAAAAAGTCCGTCGTCGGTTTTGTTTACTTTGGCAAGTTTGTGTTTGGTCAACGCTTTAATGCTTTTGTCCCATTTTTTATTGCTGAGGCCACTTTGATTCTTAAGTTCATTGAGGTCTATTTTATCAGCTTTTTTCAGTAATTCAAACACCGCTTTTTCTTCGTCATTAAGCTCTACTGTAATTTTCTTTTCCGGTTTCATCTGCGGGAAGAACAAAACTTCTTGTATAGAAGCATTGTTGGTAAGGAACATAATTAACCGGTCCATACCAATACCCATTCCACTGGTTGGTGGCATACCATATTCCAACGCGCGTAGAAAATCGAAATCTATAAATTGTGTTGCTTCATCATCACCACGATCAGCTAATTTTAATTGTGCTTCAAAACGTTCGCGCTGATCAATAGGGTCGTTTAGCTCACTATATGCATTGGCGATTTCTTTACCGCAGACCATAAGTTCAAAACGCTCTGTAAGCTCTGGGTTGTCCCGGTGCTCTTTACACAATGGGCTCATTTCTTTTGGGTAATCAGTAATAAAAGTAGGCTGAATAAAGTTAGGTTCACACTTTTCACCAAAAATCTCATCGATTAACTTTCCTTTACCCATAGTATCATCTACTTCAATACCCAAATCTTCGGCTGCTTTTCTAATTTCAGCTTCTGTTTTATCGGTAATATCAAATCCAGTGTATTTTTCAATAGCCTCTGCCATAGTTACTCTTGGATACGGTGCTTTAAAATCAATGTCATGTTCGCCAAAGGTAGCTTTGGTTGTTCCGTTTACTTCGGTAGCACAAAACTCTAACAATTGCTCGCAGAAATCCATCATCCAGTTGTAGTCCTTATAAGCTACATAAATTTCCATCGCGGTGAATTCTGGATTATGGGTGCGGTCCATCCCTTCATTACGGAAGTTTTTAGAGAACTCATAAACACCATCAAAACCACCAACGATCAATCTTTTTAAATACAACTCGTTTGCAATTCGCATATACAACGGAATATCCAGTGAGTTGTGGTGTGTTACAAACGGCCGAGCTGCTGCACCACCAGGAATAGGTTGTAAAACGGGTGTCTCTACTTCAAAATACTCACGTTCATTAAAGAACTTTCGCATAGCATTGAACAGCTTGGTTCGTTTTTTAAATACTTCTTTTACGTGTGGATTTACAGCCAAATCTGCATAACGTTGCCTGTAACGTTGCTCTGGGTCGTTAAAGGAATCGAATTTATTTCCTTCACTGTCTACTTTAGGAAGGGGTAATGGGCGTAATGCTTTAGAAAGCAACGTAAAGTTCTTCACCATTACTGTTTTCTCGCCAACATTTGTGGTGAATAACTCTCCTTCTATACCTATAAAATCACCTATATCCAGCAATTTTTTATATACATCGTTGTATAGGGTTTTGTCTTCCCCAGTGCAAATTTCATCACGGTTAAAATACACTTGTATACGGCCTTCGCTGTCTTGTAGTTCGGCAAAAGAAGCTTTTCCTTGAATGCGGCGTGACATTAAACGACCAGCGATTGTAACTTTTTTACCTTCAGAAAAATCTTTCTTTATAGCTGCGGTTGTAGCAGTTATTTCATATAAATCTGCTGGGTATGGATTAATACCCATTTGCTGTAGTTGCTCGCGTTTTTGGCGACGTACTTGTTCTTGTTCTGAAAGTTGCATATTCTGTGTCTAAAATTGAAGCCACAAAGATACCAACAAAGATGCTGTTAACCAATAGCTGTAACAAAAGGAAAATTCAAAGACTTATAAGTGAAGTTTAATTTGTAAATTAGTAACATATGAGTGTTTGGAGAGTTATTCTATCCATTTTGTTTCCTCCGTTGGCCGTGATAGACAAGGGATGCGGTTCGGTTTTAATTGTGTTGATTTTAACTATATTAGGATGGATTCCCGGTGTAATTGCAGCGCTTATTATTTTAAATAATCCAAATAGATAAAGTTATGTTGAAAAAATTACTTTTTTTACTCGCTTTGGCATTCATAATTGTGAGTTGCCAATTTACCGAAACGCTTACCATTAATGCAGATGGAAGCGGCCGTATGTCCATGAATATCGATATGAAAGAAATGATGGCCATGACCCAATCTATGGATATGGACAGTACTATGGTAAAAATGGACAGTACTGTAGCTTTTAAAGATTTATTGAAGGAGAAAAAAGACAGTATTGCCAGGCTACCTAAAGCTGACCAAGAAAAATTAAAAAAGCTGAAAGACTATAAAATACGAACTGTCATGAATCCTGAAACAAGTGATTTGTTTATTGATGTTTTTGTGGATTTTAAAAATATTGATGAAGCAAATAACCTTATGAGCAGTTTAAATCAAGCCTCGGCTATTATGCCAGAGTCACCCGGTGGCGGAACTGAAATTAAAAGTGATCCTTCCAGTGATGTCTTGGGTGTTCGCTATAGTTATGCAAAAAATGTTTTTTCACGCGATGCCTATATAAAAGATAAAACAGCCTATAAAAAACAAAAAGACAGTTTAAAAAGTGCCGAGATGTTTATGAACAGTATGAACTATACTTTAAAATATACGTTTCCGAAAAAAATAAAATCATCTTCAATTGAAGATGCCAGTTATTCCTTAGATGGAAAAACTATTATTGTTGAACGTAGTTTTATGGATTATTTTAAAGATCCAGACATTTTAGACCTTCAAATAGAGTTGGAAAAATAATCTGCTTATTGGTTTATTGAATTTTTAAGTACCTTTCACATATAAAACTTAAAAATTCAATCTATGAAAGCTCTCTTTTTGCTATTACCATTGTTAATGGTTCAAGCCTGTAAAACAACAAACAATAACACAGTTTCTTCGTCAGAAAACTCAACGGAACAAATACAAGCAAATACTGATGATTGCCCTGATGAAGGTGTATGTACTGCTGAAATTCAAAAAGGCAAAAAACTTGTTGTAAAAGAAGATGGAACGGGAGCATTGTATCCTGAAATAACTTCAGGCGATAATATGGTGGTAGTATTCTCTTTCTCACAAAAAGGGCCAGAAGGGACTGTTGATGGCGATTATAGTGAGACAATTCATTTTGAAGTACCATCCAATATTGATAAACTGAATAAAAAAGGAGATGGTTTACAGGATGTTGCTCTTTTGTATGGTAAACAATGTTACTGTAAAGGTGAAGCAGGCTTTTATAAGGTAGATAATGGTGTTTTAAATGTTACTAAAAAGAACGGCCAGCTACATTTTAATCTTCAATTCACGGTAGGAGAAACGAGCCATAAAGTTTCAGAAATAAGCAAAACAATTAAATTATAAATATTTTACTATAAAAAAAGGGATGCAAAATGCATCCCTTTTTTTGTTATTTACCTTCCTAACACTTTAGTTTTTCAAAAGCTTTGAAGTTACTTTTCTATCACCATTTTTAACAGTGATAAAATACATTCCTGAATTAAGGGAACTATAGTCAAATGTTTCATTGAACGTCCCACCTTGGTTGTTAAATTCTTTACCAGCAACCAATCTTCCTCTTAAATCATAAACCGATACAGACACTTTACTTGAATTAGTTGTAATAAACTCAAGGTTTACAATGCCAGAAGTAGGGTTTGGATATAAGCTAAAGTTTTCAAGTGCAGACTCGTCAACACTTAGGTTTTCATCAATATTTATATCTTCGGCATTTAGAGCGTAAAATAAATGATCGGTTCCTGCAACCATTACTCTAGCATCGGTAGTGTTGTCAACATCAGGAACTGTGATTACTTCACTACCATCATTAGCAGTACCGGCAACCAATACCGTGTCGTAATTAATACCATCAATACTCAATAAAATATCAACTGTTGGACTATTTACTGGAGCTACATCTGTTCCAGCCACATCCCAGGTTATGGTTTTTTGTGTGCCTTGTTTCCATTCTGGAGTTCCACTTTGAGAGGTTACAACAAAAGGACCAGAGTCGCCATTTACTGTAATGATAGTATTATCACTGGCACTACCTGCACCACCTGCTACATTATCACGGACCGTTAGCCTAAACCTAAGTATGCGGCCTACAGAAGGGACAACTTCCCAAGTAGATTGTGTATTTCCATTTAAAACAGTAGATAAAGCTGGCATATATCTATTTGGTGCTGCCATAGGGTCTATAGATCTAAATGCCGGACCTGAAGTTGAAGTATTTTGTGGTGGCATAGGAGCAACTTGAGCGTCAAACTGTTCCCAGCAATAAGATAATATATCGCCAGAGTTTGGATCTGTACCAGCACCTTTTAAAATAAAAGGTGTTGATTTTGGAATAGTGTAATTTGGGCCTGCATCAGCTGTAGGGGCATCATTACCGGTTGCTGTTTGGTCAGCACACGTACTATTCCCATTTGTAATGTTATTCCACATTTCCTGAATGCTTATAGCGTGAAAGTAATCGTCACTTGCATTTTGTACGTTCGGTGGGCAAATACCAGCATATCCCATAATTGTAGAAGCACTTCCTGGCTCTACTGAAGCACCTGATCTTTGGCAGTTATTGTTTTGAGTGTGATTTCCACCGTATTGATGTCCCATCTCATGTGATACATAATCTACATAAAATGGATCTCCAATAGGTTGTGGCAAGCCAGTTACCCCACGTGCTTTATTAGAGGTACAAGGTGAGTTTAGTTGTGCGATACCACCTCCACCAGTGCTAAATACGTGACCAATATCATAGCTATTAAAACCGATAGCATCATCAATAACATCTTGTATTTGATTTATCATACCACTATTGTTACTCAATCCATCTGTAGCAGTATCTAAAAAGATGATGTCTTCATTCTCAGGAATAATTTCCATAGTAACTGCTAAATCTCTCTCAAAAATACCGTTAACACGGGTCATTGCAACATTCATGGCACTAAGTACTGCAGCCTTTTTAACAGCGTCTGGTTCATTTGGGTCAATTCCTTGCTCATTTAAGTGAAATTGAGAATACTCACCATTACTTGCTAAGGCAAGTCTAAAAGTACGTAGCATTCCGTCATCAGCATTTCTTTCTAATCCATTTCCACCTGTTTCAGGAAGGTTTGAAGGAAAACTATCTTCAACGTGGCACACAAAGTTGTTGGTGTCTGCTGGCAAACTTGCCCGTGAGTAGTTGATATAGGCTGTTTTGTCTTTAGTGTAAGGGTCAATGTAAGTAGTCTTGTGCTTAGCAGATAATATCATAACGTGTACTCCAACTTGTGAAACACTAAATCGTGCCATAGCTGTTGGGTCATCAATACCTTGTCCTAAATAAGAATTGATACCAGGAAATTTTTCACTTAGGCCTTCACTAAATATTGAAGCTTCAAAAATTCTAAACCTTTCTAAGCTTCCACTTTCAGTTGGCAGTTCAATTATCACGTTTGAACTTGACGTTGTTTTTCTTGAAGGAGCATTTTCTAAAATAGCCTTAAGGTCTTCCGTGTTTAAACTGAACAGGTCAAACTGAGAAGGGGTAGAGTTTCTTGCTGCTATTTCTTGCGAATTAACATCATTTGGAGACAAAGGACTCCATAAAGATGTTGAATTTTGTGCTTGTAAACCTATACTGAATATCGTAAACAGTAAGAGTGCAATGTTTTTAAAGGTAATTTTTTTCATCATTAGTAGTTATTTCATGAATAATTGGGATAAATATAACACCCTTTATCCTTTATTTAAAGGAATTTCACATGTTTTTGGAGTTAAAATGAATGTTATTATTTGCGCTATCGTAAAAGTGGTATAATAATGTTAATTTTGAATTTTTAAAAGTAGAAAATTCCAAATGTTAAATAATAGAGTTGAGGTTAGAGATTTAGGTAGTAAGGACTACAAAAAAAGCTGGGATTATCAAGAATTGCTCTTCAAGGAAATTTTAGACGTAAAGGTCAAGAACCGTCGGGAAAGTACAGATGTTGAAACCCCAAATTACCTTTTGTTAGTTGAACATCCCCATGTATATACGCTAGGGAAAAGTGGCGATCTTTCAAATCTGCTTATTTCTGAAGAAAAACTGACTGAAATTGGCGCGACCTTCCACAAAATCAACCGAGGTGGTGATATTACCTATCATGGTCCTGGACAGATCGTGGGATATCCTATTTTAGACCTTGAGAATTTTTTTACCGACATTCATAAATATCTGCGTCTATTAGAAGAAATGGTGATTTTAACACTTGATGAATATGGTTTAAAAGCTGAATCGTCAAAGGGTGAAACTGGGGTTTGGTTAGATGTAGGTACGCCATTTGCCCGTAAAATCTGTGCCATGGGGGTTCGTGCCAGCCGTTGGGTGACCATGCACGGCTTTGCATTAAATGTCAATGCCGATTTAGGGTATTTTGACCATATGATTCCCTGTGGAATTAAAGGGAAAGCAGTTACGTCCCTAAACGTTGAATTGGGCAAAGCCGAAATTTCTATGGAAGAAGTAAAAACAAAATTATTGAAGCATTTTGCAGCACTTTTTGAAGCAGAAATGACCAAGGCTTAATTTTTATATTGTGCTACATATTCAGAAGCTGAACAACCAAATTCTTTTTTAAAACAAGTAGAAAAGTATGAGGCATTGTTAAAGCCTATTTTATATGCAATTTCAGAAACCGTACTGTTTTCATTTTTTAATAGATTAGCAGCTAATTTTAAACGTTGTGAACGTAAAAACTCTGTGGTGGATTGGCCTGACAAAGCCTTAAGTTTTCTATGGAGCTGCATGCGACTAACCAACATGGCTTTGCTAAAATCTTCTGTTGTAAATTCTGGATCTGTAATATTTTTGTCTATAACCTCTTGTAGCCTATTTAAAAATTGCTCATCAGCAGACGAGATGGAAATGTCTTTTGCCCGCAATGTTGCATCTTGCGAAAAACGTTCTTGCAATTTTCTTCGGTTTTCAATCAAGTTTTCGGCTGTGGCCTTTACCAATTGGGGGCTAAAGGGTTTGGTAAGATAAGCATCTGCACCAATGCCCAGCCCAGCCAACTTATCGGTAACCTTAGATTTTCCAGTAAGGAGTATTATTGGTATGTGAGAGGTTAAAGGGTCTTCTTTAAGCTCTTTTGTTAAGGTAAAACCATCTTTATCGGGCATCATTACATCGCTTATAATAACGTCGGGTATCTGTTTTTTCGCTAAAGAAAATCCTTCTGCTCCATTGATTGCAGCATAAACTTTATAAGTACCTTCAAAAATTGAAGTGATATAATTGCGTATTTCGGGCGCATCGTCTACAATTAGTAAAATGGGGGCGTCTTCTGAAGCCAATTTTTCAGATTTGCTTATTTCAGAAGGAGAAGTAAATTGTGGTTTTTCTTGACTGTCTTGATTCTCAGTAAGTATTTCAAAAGTCTCATAGAATTGTTTTTCAACAGGTATTTTTACTGAAAAAGTTGTAACCCCTTTTTTGTTGCTTGCTACCGAAATACTGCCTTTATGCAGTTCAATCAATTCTTTTGTTAATGAAAGACCAATGCCTGTACCACTTATTTGCTCGTTTATTTGGTAAAAGCGCTCAAAAACTTTTTGTTGTTCTTCAGGGCTCAAATAACTGCCTGTATTTTCTACTTTAAGTGAATAATAAGAGCCTTCTTTTGTCCCGGTAATTGTAATGCTCTTTTTTTCTGGCGTGTATTTAACAGCATTTCCCACAAGATTGAAGAGTATTGTTTCCATTATATCACGGTCAAACCAATCCACACCATTGTTTGAAGAGGTCTCTATGGTATATTGAATGTTTTTTTCGTGGGTACTGAAAGAAAAGGCTTCGGCTTGTGCATCAATATATTTAGAAAGATTGCCAGGCTGTACCTTTAGTTTTACAATGCCACTTTCTAATTTTGAAAGTGCCAATAGCTGCTCAACCAATGCTTCCATGCGTTGGGTGTTGTTTTGTGCATTCAAGAGGTTTTTACGTTCGTTTTTTGTTAGCTTTCCTGATGCCAATTGGTCTTCAACCGGCCCTTTTATTAATGTTAAGGGAGTGCGCAACTCGTGCGATACGTTTGCAAAGAAGTTGGATTTTGCAACGTCAATTTCCTCAATGGCCTTTAATTTGTTATGGGCAACATTTTGTTTGTATTTAAGGTAAAAATAAAAGTAGACTAAAGCTACAAATGCTATAAGATAAAACAAATAGGCCCACCATGTTTTATACCAAGGGGGTGCTATCGTTATGGTAGCTTTTGAAATAGGGGTGTCATTTACATTTTGATAGCCAGCTTTTACAAAAAAGGTATATTCATCGGGTTTTAAATCGGAAAAATTCACGGTGTTTCCTTCAGCTTTTAGCCAGTTTTTGTTTTCTTCCCCCAATTTGTAATAATATTTAACCTTGGTGGGGAACCGATAATCATGTAGAGAAAAATGAAGGCTAAAGTCCCGTTGATTATAATCTAGTTCTATTTGGTTGTTATTGAGTATGGTGCTATGGTGCTCATCTGTTTTATTTCCATAGACTTTTATATCCGTGATTATTGGAGCATCAAAAACATCGGGATGTGAATAATTAGCAGGATTTATAATTTGTATCCCTTCGTCCGTTCCAAAATAGAGGGTGTTATCTGCAAAAGTACTGGAGGTAAAAAGGCAAGCATCGGATATTAATCCGTCTGTTTGGTTAAGGTTTAGCAATTTTTCTTCAGCGGGGTCGTACACATACAGGCCACTTCGTATGGTGCTTATCCACAATAGTCCATTTGTGTCGGTTTCAACGGCCATGGTTTTTTTGTCGAATGCTTCTCCGTCAATTTTTAGGACTTCAAAGGCATCCGTTTTTTCATTGTATTTATTTATTCCGTAATCGGACCCAAACCAGAGGTTCCCTTTCTGGTCTTCGTGTACCTCGTAGAGTACATTTGTGTTAATGGTGGTTTCGTCTCCTTTTTTATGCAGGTATCTAGTGTAATCAAAAGGTTTTTCTTCTGAAGTGATTTTAGAGATTTTAGGTATTTTATAAACACCATTCCCTACGGTAATTACCCAAAGATTGTCATTTTTGTCCCTTAAAATTTGTAGGGTTTTTAGTTCATCGTCTTTGGTGCTGGTCTTAAGTTTATAGGTGTTGAGCTCGTTTCCTTTTTTATCCATAAGATGGATGCCAGCCCATGAACCAACCCATAAATACCCGTTTTTATCTTCGGCAATACCATATATTTTAAGAAGTTTCTCACTGTTGTTTTCAATAGGGTAAGTAGTGATAGTTCCGTTTGTGGCCATAAAATGAACATTGCCTGTAAGATCACCGGCCCAAATACCTTTATCTGTTTTATGAAGTGAAAAAATACTATGGTTCGATAAGACCGAAGTGTACGTTTCTTCTTTTTTTGAATAGGTGTGAAGCCCCGTCATTCCGCCAATAAAGGTAGTGTCGTTAGAAACGACAATACGGCGGGCATGCAATGGAATGTTACCGGTAAAAACTTTTCCGGCTTTATTTTCTTTAAACAGTCCTTTGCGTGAACCAATCCATAATATTTCTTGTTGGTCTAAAAACAACGTGTTAATTTCTTGAATGGAAAAATTAGGATTGTTATTTATCAACCGCTCCACCTTTTGTGTAGAAAGATCGTATTTATAAAAATTATTGGGACTGATTAAAAAACAGGATTCATCTTGAATGTTCGAAATAAAATAAATAGGTTCTGGGACATCAATCTTTTTTGGATTTGTCTTAAAATCATATACAAATACCTTTTTGTTAGACCTATAGATTAAATCGCCATTGGGTGTAATCGCCATTCTTTCAATGGGGGTGTTTTTTAGGACAGGCACCAAGCTATTATTCTCAAAAAAATAGAGGGTTTCTTTTATTTTTATAAGCTCTTTTCCTTGAGGGGTTTCTTTTAGCAAGATATTTAGTGAGTGGCCGCTTATTTTTTCAAAAGTGTCAGAATCTTTACTTTTTCTGAATAAACCTGTATCACTATCCACCCAGAGAGCTCCTTTACTGGTTTGCAAAAGTTGATAAATAATGCTTCCTATTGATTCTGGTTGATCAATTTTTGAAATGGATAATGGTTCAAAAATATTTTCATTAGCATGAAATTTAACTAAACCAGCACCTTGCGTTCCTATCCAATAATATCCTTCTTTAGATTGTGCGATGCAGCGTATCCAGTTTGCGGGAAGGGTGTTTTCGTGCAATGGATTATATCGATAGGTGTTGAAGCTGCTACCATCATAACGATACAGTCCATCTTGTGTAGCCAGCCAAATAAAACCATCATTATCCTGTATTATTGATGAGATCCACAGATTAGAAACTTCTTCTTCTATTTTTGTTAGTTTAATAGATGTACGCTCTTGCCCGAATAGTAAAAACGGAACTAAAAGTAAGAGGATGGTAGTTACGTAGCGTTGAAGCATAAGGGTCTTTGTCTATCTTAAATGTAACAAATTTAAGATAGTTAAACAATTGGCTTTTAAGGAATAATTGATAAGAGCGAATTAATAAAAGTAAAACCAATGGTTTTAAAACAGCGTTTTTTTAAATACCGTATAAAACAACTTCCTTCTCTGAGCCTTTAACAACTATGCCCACTTTACCTTTTGAGGATAATCTACCTATCTCAGCGGCTGAAGTTCCGTAAACTGGAAAGCCATTTAATAAATCTCCAGAGGTGTCAAAAACATATACTTTGTTCTCTTGTGTTTCGGTTGTGGTAATATATTTACCTCGATTTACTGTAACTATTTTTGGTTGTGTGTAAATACCAAAAGGTAATTCGGTGAGCTTACCGTTAATGCGCAATAGGTTGTCATCCATAGTGGCTTTTACGTTTCCGTTTACCACAAAACCATAGCTGTTACTTACATCGAGGGTTTGTGTAGTTGTTTTTCCAGTCTGCGAAATACTTACCTTGTTATTGTCTTTAGTAATTACCACAAAGTTATTTCCTTCTTCTTCAATGGGGATTTCAGAGAATTCAAACTTTTTTGAGAGCGGAACACGTACTTTTCCAGTTCGGTGCAAAATGTTCAAATGGCCGTTTTCTTCAGCAATAACAATATAATCTTTATTACCCATACGTATGTGTTGGGGTGGTAAAACGATGTTGCTTTTGGCTTTTTCAAAAGTAAACCCTTTTACAATGTTTCCGTTGTTGTTATACATAAATAGCTCTTTGCCTTGGGTGATGATAAAACGGTATTTGCGGTTGTTGTCGTAATCGAAAACGGAGAGTGGTTGTGTTATTTCATCTTTAAATTGAAGTGGGAAAGGCGACACATTATTTCCGGTTCTGTCTAAAACATAAAAGTTATTTTTTGTGACAAAAGCCAATTGGTTTTTGCCGTTGCGCAGGATATCCACTTCATGGATTTTACCAAGAATGGGATTGTCAAGTTTTTTGGTCCAAAGCGTTTTTCCTTCTTCTGAAATAAAATACAACTTATTCCCAATATCCTGTAAAACGATGTCTTTTCCATTGGTCCGGTGATTGGTAAAAAGCTGGGGTTCGCCTAAAACAGTATTTTCCAGTTCAATGCTGAATTGTTCAGAAACTGTTCCTGTTTGCTGTTTATTTTCTGAAGCTTCTTTGCATACCAAATTTACGTGTGCAAAATCACGATCGTATGTAAACTGAAGCAAGGCCAGCGGATAGTTTGATAGGGAAATAGTTTCTATTTCCGTAGAAAAATATGGCGCAATCGCGTCTGTAATTCGATTTCCCATTTTGTAAATTAAAATGGAAGAAGCGTTACTCAATTGCGTTGAAGCATCTTCAAAATAATGGCTTTTACCTAATACATCATTGTTTTTATAAGCAGTAATAATGGCTTGTGTAACCGCTTCGTTTTCTGAAATCACAAAAAAATCATTCAATTGAAAAGCTTGCGATAGTTCAGCGTTACTAATTAATGGGTTAAGGGTTTGGTGCAATAAATTGGGTTGGTTAAAATCATAAATAGTCGTTTCTCGAAATGAGTTGTTTTCTGAAATAAACTGCCCCAACGCTTCATTGGTCATATCAGTATCAATACTTTTTAATACGATTGCATTTCCCTTTTTTAGAAAAATTTCACCTACTTCATTAACCGAACCTAATACATTTCCTATGTTTTCAGAAGAATTTAATTTTTGAAACGGTTGTAGGTTCTTGCTCAAAGCTGTGGCATCATTATACGTGTAGGAATTAGCAGTTAAGGCGTCTTTAGGTGTTATTTGCTCCAAATCGTTTTGTTGCGGCACCTGCCCTTCGAAAACCCGAAGTAATTGTGGTACGGTATCTTGCGCCAAAGCAACTCCAGTGGCCGTGAATGCATTGGGCAATACTGAAATGTCCAAAGCTATATTTGTAGCAAAGTTCACATTGGTTGAGTCGTTTATATACACCTTTGGGTTGTTGATGACAGCTGTAAGTTCACTGCCTTCTTTAACCGAAATAGCTTTTTTAAAGTTTGGTGTCTGTTTGTTTTTTCCCTTTAAAATAGCTGTGATTATTTCTTGCGAGCTACTGGCTATAAAAACACTGTCCTGAATAGCAGAATATGCTGTTTTGTTATCAATGGTGATGCGTTGCAAGGAAATGTCATCAAATTTCAAAGTTTCAACTGAGCGGTTTTGAATGGAATCGGTGTTGAAAACGGTAGAATCCTGTCGAGTAACGAAGGTGTAATCGGTTACACTATCGTTACGAGTGCTTATTGAAAGATAGCTTTCGTTTTTTGGGCTGAGATACTTAAAAAGGTTGTTGGTTTCAGTAAAATAGGTGGTGAGGCTTGTTTTACTGAATTCTGAAATAAGCGCGCTATTCTTCAAATCGTTCTGTAAGGTTTCAAAATTTGAAATCTTTAATACCAAATGGCTGTCTTGCGGAACAAAGTCTATCAACTCCGCTTTTTTTGAAGCAGATTGATCACAGCCCCAAAGCAAAACAACAAATATTGCCGCTAAAATTTTAGTATACCCCATCCACACAAAAATAATAAGTAATTTGCCTAGATTAAGTTAACACAACAAGGATTTATTGACGGGTTGTTAACAGTTAGATATTTAATCTTAATTGATCAGGAAGTAACTTAAAACTTTTACGATGATATGCGGTTGCCCCCAATTTTTTAATTGCTTCACGGTGTTCTTTAGTGGGGTAGCCTTTGTTTTTCTTCCAATTGTACTCTGGGTGCTCTTTGTGAATGCGTGCCATAAAAGCATCTCGCTCAGTTTTTGCCAAAATTGATGCAGCAGCAATATGCAGGTATTTACCATCGCCTTTTATCACACATTCAAAAGGTGTTTTTCCGTAGGGCTTAAAGCGGTTGCCGTCTATGGCGATAAATTGAGGTTGGTGCATTAATTTTTCAATAGAACGGTGCATCGCTAAAATAGAAGCATTCAGAATGTTAATTTCGTCTATTTCATTCATCATTACGTGTGTGTATGCGTAACAAATTGCTTCTTTTTCAATTATTTGTTTCAGTTCAATTCGCTTTTTTTCTGAAAGTTGTTTGCTGTCGTTTAAAAAAGGATGGCTGAAATCATCAGGTAGAATAACAGCTGCAGCGGTAACAGGGCCCGCCAAACAGCCTCTTCCGGCTTCGTCTGTACCACATTCTATTAGGTTTTTATTTATTTTAAGCTTCAGCATTAAAATTTAAAATAAAGAATTCCGTTCAAAAGTATACCTTTGCCTTGAAAGTAAAAAATCAATGAAACACCTACTTTTACTACTTCTTTTTCTTCCTTTTGGAAACTGCCTGTTTGCTCAGGATGACCCTTCTGAAAAAACCGAAAAACCGGAAAAGCCACCTATTGAATTATACAAAATCATTTCAGCAGATCGCGATACAACACATTTGGATACTACATTAAGTGTTCAAAAATTATATAAATTTAATTATTTACGAAAGGATAATTTTGAATTGTTGCCGTTTTCAAATGTAGGGCAACCCTATAATTCGTTGGCTTATAATTTTGATGAGTTGAATCTGAAACCGTTGTTTGTAGCGCAATCACACCATTTTAATTATATGGATGTTGGTGATATGAAATATTATAGTGTTCCCACACCATTATCTGAGCTATACTTCAAAACTGCCTTTGAACAAGGTCAGCAGTTGGACGCTTTTTTTACGGTAAACACCAATGAACAGTTTAATTTTTCAGTGGCATACAAAGGGGTTCGGTCATTAGGAACCTATCAAAATATTTTAACCAGTACCGGAAATTTCCGCTTTACTACCAATTATCATACAAAGAGTAAACGATATAAAATACGTGCTCACATTGCTGCCCAAGATATTTTAAATGAAGAAAACGGTGGATTGCCACCTAATTCAATCGATTTGTTTGTGAATGATGACCCCGAATTTAATGATCGTGGACGAATTGATGTAAATTTTGAAGATGCCGAAAACCTATTAAAAGGATTGCGTTTTTATGCCGATCATGAATATGAATTGATTAGCCAGCGAGATAGTACCAATTATAATGTGTTGGCAGTCGGGAACCGTTTCAGTTTTGAAGAAAAATCTTTTCTCTATACTCAAGAAACCCCTTTTGAAGGTTATGGGGAGTCGTATGAAACAACCAATCTGCGAACCAAAACTACTTTAGAAGATTTCAATATTCAAGGCTATGCTCGATTGGAAAATAGTCTTTTAGGGAATATTAGCGCTTTTGTGGGTTATACTGATTATAATTACGGCTACAATTCGGTTTTAATTTTAGACGAAGGACGCATCTCAAACCGGTTACAAGGCAATTTAGTTCAGTTTGGTGCCGCCTATAAAAAACAATACCGAGGCTTTGAGCTTTCAGGAAAAGGGGCCATCAATATTTCGGGCGATTATGATGCTAATTATTTAACCGGAGCTGCTTCTTTTTCATTTAATGAAGATAATAAAGTAGAAGCCTCTGTGAAGGTGCATTCGGTAGCGCCTAATTTTGGATATCAACTCTACCAGAGCGATTATGTGAATTACAACTGGCAAAACAATTTTGAAAATGTAAAAACTCAAGAACTGAAGTTTGAGTTGCAATCTAAAAAACTACTAAATGCTTCAGTAAGTTATACCGGAATAGATGATTATACCTATTATGCTATTCAGCAAAACGATTCAACGCCAACCCCACAGCAATTTGGTGACCGGGTGGATTATTTAAAGGTAAAAGCTCAAAAAGAATTCCGTTATGGAAAATTTGCCCTCGATAATACCGTGTTATTTCAACAAGCAGTGAGTGGGGAAGAGGTGTTTAACGTTCCGCAAATTGTAACAAGAAACACCTTGTGTTTTCAAGATGAATTGTTTAAAAAAGCACTGTTTTTACAAACTGGGGTTACTTTTAAATACTTTACTGAATATAATATGAATGCCTATGACCCCGTTTTAGCAGAATTTTATGTGCAAAATGACCAAGAATTAGGTGGTTTTCCTTTGGTAGATTTATTTTTGAGCGCTAAAATAAGACAGACACGTATTTTCTTTAAATGGGAACATTTTAATCAATTGTTTAAAAGTACAAATGACCAATTTTCTGCCCCTGGCTACCCATATCGGGATGCTGTAATACGGTTTGGGTTGGTATGGAATTTCTTTTTGTAGTTTTACTTCGGACTCCGCTCAGTTACTTTTAAATAATTTCTAAAAACAAAAACCCAGCATTTGCCAGGTTTTTGTTTTATATGTAGGTCACTGAGAGAGGTCGATGTGCTGAGACTAATCCCGCAACAACCCTCTCGAAATAACAATCTTCTGTATTTCGCTAGTTCCTTCGTAAATCTGTGTAATTTTTGCATCACGCATTAAACGTTCTACGTGGTATTCCTTTACAAAACCGTTTCCGCCGTGTACTTGTACCGCCTCAACAGTAGTGTCCATTGCTACTTTACTGGCGTACAGTTTCGCCATTGCACCACTCATATCATAGTTGTTTCCTTGGTCTTTATCCCAAGCTGCTTTCATTACTAAATGACGAGCTGCCGTGATTTCGGTATGCATATCGGCCAATTTAAAGGCAATAGCTTGGTGGTTTGAAATTTCAGTACCAAACGCTTTTCTAATTTTAGAGTAGTCGCGAGCCAACTCGTATGCTCCAGCTGCGATTCCCAAGGCTTGTGCAGCAATACCAATACGGCCACCACTTAAGGTTTTCATGGCAAATGTAAATCCGAAGCCATCTTCACCAATTCGGTTTTCTTTAGGCACTTTTACATCGTTAAAGTTTAATGTGTGCGTATCACTTCCACGAATTCCTAATTTATCTTCTTTAGGGCCTACCTCAAAACCATCCCAGCTTTTTTCAACTATAAAGGCGTTAATTCCCCTATGTCCTTTTTCTTTATCGGTTTGAGCGATTACCAGATAATAATCGGCTGTACCACCATTGGTTATCCAGTTTTTAGTTCCGTTTAAAATGTAGTGATCACCTTTGTCAATTGCAGTAGTGCGCTGCGAAGTTGCATCACTACCAGCTTCTGGCTCACTTAAACAAAATGCCCCGATGGATTCTCCAGTGGCTAATTTTGTTAAGTATTTCTGTTTTTGTTCTTCAGAACCGTAGGTTTCCAGTCCCCAACAAACTAACGAATTGTTTACAGATACAATTACAGAACACGAAGCGTCAATTTTACTCAACTCTTCCATTGCCAAAACGTAGCTCACGGTATCCATACCACCACCGCCATATTTTGGATCTACCATCATTCCGAGAAAGCCAAGCTCGGCCATTTTTTTAACCTGTTCTGCTGGGAACTCTTGTTTGTTGTCACGCTCAATGACCCCGGGCTTTAATTCGTTATTTGCAAAATCGCGTGCTGCATCGCGAATCATGATATGTTCTTCGGAAAGACTGAAATCCATAAGTTTGTTTTAAAAATGTATTACTAAAAGTCGTGCAAAGATACCGTAATTAAAGTAAATTTCAAACCTGCTGTTAGCGGACAGGCAACAAATATTAAAAAGGTTGAATTTTTGTGTTCAATATAAAATTTAATTCCTCTTTTAAAAGGCGTTTAGAGGATGTTATTTCATTAATTTTACAATATGAAAAAAACCAGTTACCGCGTTCTCGGTGTGATGAGTGGCACTTCTCTCGATGGGATTGACGTGGCAGAGTGTTTTTTTGATGTTTCAGAAGAAAAGAAATGGAGCTTTAAAATAGGTGCTTCTGAAACAATAGAATACCCTGCTGTCTGGAAAAAAACATTGCAAGAGGCTGTTCATTATTCCGAAGATAAACTCAGTGAATTAAACGAAAACTACACTAAATATCTTTCCCAAATAATTTCAGCATTTATATCAAAACACGAAATTACAGCTATTGATGCTGTTTGTAGCCACGGTCATACTGTTTTACATGAGCCTGAAAAAGGGATCACGTTACAAATAGGGAACTTACCAAAACTTGCAAGATTAATTAACGAAAAAGTAGTTTGTGATTTCAGGGTTCAAGATGTTAAACTAGGAGGACAAGGAGCGCCTTTAGTTCCTATAGGTGATCAACTGCTTTTTTCAAATTTTGATTACTGCTTAAACCTTGGTGGCTTTGCAAATTGTTCTTTTGAAAAAAAGGGAAATAGATTTGCCTACGATATTTGCCCTGTAAATATTGTATTGAATTTATATGCCGAAAAACTAGGGCAACCCTATGATGAAGGTGGGAAAATGGCAGCTTCTGGCGAATTGAACAAAAACTTATTGAACCAATTGAACCACTTAAATTTTTATAATGAAGACCCGCCTAAATCGTTAGGACTGGAGTGGGTAAAGGCGTATATATTTCCTGTTTTAGAGGCTTCAAAAGAAACACCAAGAAATATATTGCGCACTTTTACAGAGCATATTGCCATACAGTTGGCGTGTCAATTTTCCGAAGGAAAAAAAGTATTGATTACAGGTGGTGGAGTCTATAATTCTTTTTTAATTGAACGTCTGCAAGCTATTAGAAATATTGAAATAGTAATTCCTTCCACCGAATTAATAGAAAATAAAGAAGCGCTAATTTTTGGGTTATTGGGCGTTTTAAAACTTCGAGATGAAGTAAATTGCCTAGCAAGTGTGACCGGAGCAAAAAAAGATCATTCGTCTGGAGTAGTTTTTAACATCTAAAAATTAGCTAAAAAGAAGAGCAACCGTTTTTAAGTTTTTTATATTTGTAGCTTAACTTACCATTTAATGAAACAATTACTTAAAAAGTACGAAGATAAATCTCCCGAAATTGTTTTTCACTGGAATGATCCCGAAACTGAAGCCGAAGGCTGGACCGTTATAAACTCGCTAAGAGGTGGTGCTGCCGGTGGTGGTACACGTATGCGAGAAGGTCTCGATAAAAATGAAGTTTTGTCCTTGGCAAAAACAATGGAAGTGAAGTTTACGGTTTCTGGACCACCTATTGGAGGAGCAAAATCTGGAATTAATTTTAACCCTGCTGATCCTCGTAAGAAAGGTGTTCTGGAACGTTGGTACAAAGCGGTTTCACCTTTATTGAAAGCTTATTACGGTACTGGGGGTGATATGAATGTAGACGAAATACACGAAGTAATACCTATTACTGAAGAAAGTGGTGTTTGGCATCCACAAGAAGGTGTTTTTACTGGACATTTTACTCCTACCGAAGCAGATAAAATCAATAGAATTGGTCAATTACGGCAAGGTGTAATTAAAGTGCTGGAAAACACTACATATTCGCCAGATGTCATGCGTAAGTATACAGTCGCCGATATGGTCACTGGATATGGTGTGGCAGAAGCAGTTCGTCATTATTATGATATTTACGGCGGAAACATTCAAGAGAAAAAAGCTATCGTTCAAGGCTTCGGAAATGTAGGTGCAGCGGCAGCGTACTACTTATCTCAAATGGGTGCTAAGGTTGTGGGTATAATAGATCGAGCAGGCGGAATTATTAATGAAGATGGATATTCTTTTGAAGAAATAAAAGAGTTGTTCCTGAATAAAAACGGAAACACCCTTGTTGCAGAAAATATGCTCTCTTTTGAAGAAATAAACAAAAAGATCTGGACAGTAGATGCTGAAATTTTTGCTCCATGTGCCGCTTCTCGTTTAATAACCAAAGAACAAATATCGCAAATGATAGATACTGGGCTGGAAGTGATTAGTTGTGGCGCCAATGTGCCTTTTGCAGACAAAGAAATTTTCTTCGGTCCCATAATGGAATATACAGATGAACGTGTGAGTTTAATACCCGATTTTATTAGTAATTGTGGGATGGCGCGCGTGTTTGCATATTTTATGGAACGCAAAGTACAAATGACAGATGAAGCTATTTTTAATGACACATCTATGACCATTAAAAATGCGATTCAAAATACTTTTGATAATAACAGTACAAAAACGAACATTAGTAAAACCGCTTTTGAAATTGCCTTAAAACAGTTGATATAATATACACACCCTTATAGAAAATGGAATCGATTATTATTTTAATTTTTGTAATAGGTTACTTAGCCATTACATTAGAACATCCTTTAAAATTAGATAAAACTGTGCCCGCCTTAATTATGGCGGCTTTAATTTGGGCCGTACTTGCTGTTGGTTTTCACAGTGGCTGGTTCGATGTGATTGATTCGCACGATAATGCTTTTAATTTTCTCACAGGTGGGGAACAAGCCGAAGAGGGGTTTGAAAATACCCTTCTCCATCATTTAGGAAAAACGGCAGAAATTTTAATCTTCCTTATTGGGGCGATGACCATTGTTGAGATAATAGATCTTCACCGTGGTTTCGAAATTTTAAAGGGAGCGGTAAAAACAAAAAGTAAGCGAAGACTACTATGGATTATCGGGATATTAGCTTTTATTCTTTCAGCAATAATTGATAATCTTACAGCAACTATCGTATTGGTTACTTTATTGCGAAAACTAATACACAAAAAAGAAGACCGTTTGTGGTATGCTGCATTAGTGGTTATTGCTGCAAATGCTGGTGGAGCCTGGTCACCAATAGGTGATGTAACCACTACCATGCTTTGGATAGACGATAAAGTAACAGCAGCAGGTTTAATTGAGTTTGTGGTGTTGCCTTCTATTGTCTGCTTTATCATTCCATTTTTTGTTGCTAGTTATTTAAAGCCTTTTCAAGGTAGTATAAATGTAGATTCAACTAAAGACGCTACTGCCGAACGTTTATTGAGTAGTAAAACTATGTTGTTTTTAGGGCTGGCAATGATTGTTTCGGTCCCGGTTTTTAAAACCATCACACATTTACCTCCATATGTAGGGATGATGTTAGCTTTAGGTGTTGTGTGGCTAGTTTCGGAGTATATTCACCCAGAAGAAGATTTTAGCGGTGAACGACGTCACCTATATTCAGCGCATAAAGCCTTATCGAGGATTGAGATATCGAGTATTTTATTCTTCTTAGGGATATTAATGGCGGTAGCAGGATTAGAAGCTTTGGTCTTTGGTGTTGTTAATGGGGAAGATGTTGGTACACTTCGTTATGCTGCAGAACATTTAGATATGGCAATCCCTAATCAAGATGTTGTTGTAATACTGTTAGGTATTTTCTCTGCCATTATAGACAACGTCCCATTGGTAGCCGCGTCTATGGGTATGTACGATTCACCAACAGATTCAGTGCTATGGCATTTTATAGCCTATTCAGCAGGAACGGGTGGAAGTATGCTCATAATCGGTTCAGCAGCAGGTGTTGCTGCAATGGGTATGGAGCGCATTGACTTTATCTGGTACCTTAAAAAAATAACTTGGTTAGCCTTTATTGGCTTCATTGCCGGAGCAGGTGTGTTTCTGTTGATTGAAAGAGTGTTATTTCAACATACCTAACAATTTCTAAGACCATTTGTCGTTATCCTATAAAACTGTAAATAATTTATGCTAAACTTCTTAATTCAGGAAGGTGCAGAAGAAGCGGCACAAGCCGCAGATCCTGAAACAACCGAAAAAACACTTTCCGTACTTGAACTAGTAATGAACGGAGGGCTCGCAGCCCAGATTATTATTGGGGTATTGTTTATTTTACTGTTTGTAGCTGTATATATATACTTTGAAAGGCTTTTTGCTATCAAAGCAGCTTCAAAAATCAACAGTAATTTTATGAATCAAATTCGAGATCACGTAGCTGGTGGAAATATTCAAGGGGCCAAAGTACTATGTGCACAGCAAGATAGCCCTGTTTCAAGACTTACCGAAAAGGGTATTTCTCGAATAGGTAGTCCGTTAGAAGACATAAATACAGCCATTGAAAATGCAGGAAGGTTAGAAGTGTATAAACTAGAGAAAAACGTTAGTATATTAGCAACTATTGCTGGTGCCGCACCTATGATAGGGTTCTTAGGTACCGTAATTGGTATGGTTTTGGCATTCCACCAGTTAGCAACTAGTAGTGGGCAAGCTGAAATGGGCGCATTAGCCGAAGGTATTTATACCGCGATGACCACAACCGTTGCAGGTTTAATTGTAGGGATCATCGCTTATATGGGGTACAATCATTTAGTGGTGCGTACCGATAAGGTTGTACACCAAATGGAAGCCACAGCGGTTGACTTTTTAGACTTACTAAACGAACCAGCGTAATGAATTTACGAGGAAGAAATAAAATAAGTCCCGAGTTTAGTATGAGCTCTATGACAGATATTGTATTTCTGTTACTGGTGTTTTTCCTGTTGACGTCGCCTGCCATTACCCCAGATGCGTTAGATTTAATTTTACCAAAAGCAAAAGGTAAAACTACGAATGTTCAAAAAGCATCAGTAAGCATAACAAGTGAAGGTGCTTATTATGTCAATAAAGAGCGCGTAAGCGAATATACCATGGAGAAAGAACTAAAAAGTATATTAGCGGGACAAGAAGAACCTACTATAATTTTGAGAGCTGAAGAAGGCGTACCTATTGAAGATGCTGTTTTTGTAATGGATTTGGCAAATAAAAATAATTACAAAATAGTATTGGCAGTACGCCCAAACTAAAAAGATGGGCAGCACCCTAAATCGGGTCGGGCTTTCATCGCTACACGGTAGCGTATTCAATCCCTGCTGCAAAAAAAACTAAAACCTAATATTTTAATTTACAATGTCTTTACTAGACACAAAACATAAAAAAAAGAGTATGACCATCACGGTAATTCTACACGTGATCATCCTTATTTTGCTGTTTTATGTAGGGTTAACCTATTTGGACCCACCACCTGAAAATGGTATAGCCGTAAATTTTGGTACAACTGAAACCGGTAGCGGTAATATTCAACCAACCGAACCTATTAAAGCAGCACCTAAAGAAACTGCACCACCCCCTGTCTCACAACCTAAAACCGAAATAAAGGAAGAAGTGGTTACCCAAGATGTTGAAGATGCTCCGGTAATTAAAAAAGAAAAGAAAAAAGAGGTGCAAAAAGAAACACCCGTTAAAGAACAACCTAAAGAAACACCTAAAAAACCCGATCCCAAGCCAGACAAAACCACCACCGATGCGTTATCAAACTTAATTAATGCCCCTAAAAGCGATGGTACTGCAAAAGGGAGTGAAGGGAACGATGATACTGCTGGTGATAAAGGAAACCCTAATGGCGACCCAAATGCTAAAAGTTATTACGGTACTGGTAAAGGTTTGGATGGTGACGGAAATTACTTGTTGGGCGGCCGTAAAGCCCTTAATAAAGAAAAGTATATACAAGACTGCAACGAAGCTGGAAAAGTAGTAGTAAGCATTGAAGTGAATAGAAATGGCCAAGTTATCAGCGCAACTGCTGGTGTGCGCGGAACAACAAACAACTCAAAATGTTTATTAGAACCTGCAAGGCGAGCAGCACTTGCTACTCGGTTTAATGCAGACGATAAAGCACCTGCTAAGCAAATAGGAAAGATTATCTATAATTTCAGCCTTTCGGAATAAATAGTAGTTTTGCTTCCTTTAAATAACCCTTTAATCTTTACATTATAAACTATCAAGAAGCAATAACGTGGTTGTTTACCCAATTACCTATGTACCAACGCGTGGGTAAAACTGCTTTTAAAAAAGATTTATCAAACACGCTGAAGCTTTCAAAGCACATTAATAGCCCTGAAGAAAATTTTAAAAGCATTCACGTGGCTGGCACCAACGGAAAAGGTTCGGTGAGTCATATGTTAGCATCGGTTTTACACGAAGCCGGATATAAAGTGGGGCTTTATACATCACCACACTTAAAAGATTTCAGGGAACGTATCAAGGTAAATGGACAGATGATTTCTGAAGAAGAAGTAATCACGTTTGTAACTGAAAACAAACCCTTTTTAGAAAAAAATAAACTTTCTTTTTTTGAAATGACCGTAGGCTTGGCATTTCATTATTTCGGTAAACAAAAGATAGATGTTGCTGTAATTGAAGTAGGAATGGGGGGTAGGCTAGATAGCACCAATATTATAAAGCCAGAAATTTCAGTTATTACCAATATTGGTTTTGATCATACAGCCTTCTTAGGAAACACATACGCTGAAATCGCTACTGAAAAAGCAGGTATTATTAAATCCAACATCCCTGTGGTCATTGGCGAAACGGTCCCGGAAACCAAAGAAGTGTTTCAGAAAATAGCTTTAGAAAAAGATGCGTTCATCACCTTTGCTGAAAATGAAACGATTTCAGGATATGAAACAGACTTGAAGGGGGTATATCAACAAAAAAATAAAAAAACAGCTGTCTCTGCATTAAAAGTCCTTCAAAAGAATGGTTGGAAAGTTTCAGAAGAAAATATTCGTAAAGGAATGCTGAACACAGTTAAAAATACAGGCTTACAAGGTCGTTATCAAATGCTTCAAGAAAACCCAAAAGTTATCTGCGATACGGCGCATAACAAAGAAGGCTTGCAGTTGGTACTTCGGCAAATTCAAGAAGAGATTTTTGAAAAACTACACATCGTTCTAGGGGTTGTCAATGATAAAGATTTACAAAGCATCTTGCCTTTATTCCCTAAAATTGCCATGTACTACTTCTGTAGACCTGATGTTCCTAGAGGTATGGACGCTTCCTTTTTGGCAAATACAGCTAAGGAATTTGGTTTAGCGGGCACAACAAGCAAATCAGTGAACGAAGCATATACTTCAGCATTAGAAAACGCTTCAGAAAAAGATTTAATTTACATTGGCGGAAGTACGTTTACAGTTGCCGAGGTGGTTTAATTTTTGGTTTTAAACTTGGCTTTTTTCTTCTTATCTGGATTAGTGAACAACCGTTTAAAAAAGCCATCACGTTTGGTGGGTTCGCAATCCAGCATTTCTATAACGGCAGTATTTGGATTTTTAAAACGAGCTTTGGTTATTGCGTTAAAGGTAGTGTCCTTGTTCATTTTCTGAAATAATTTAGCAGCAATCGGTAGTGCAGCATTGGCGCCTTGTCCCGTACGTGTCGTTTTAAAACCAATGCGATGATCATCGTTCCCTACCCACGTGACAGTCACCAATTTTGGCATAACCGAAACAAACCAAGCATCTTTGTTGGATTGTGTGGTGCCCGTTTTTCCGGCGATATCGTTCTGTAACCCATACGTGTTTCTCATTCTGGATGCCGTTCCGTTATTTACTACCGATTGCATCATTTCAATCATAATTTGTCTCGTAGTTTCAGAAAAAGCGGGTTGCAAGGTATCTTTGTCTTTAAACTCTTCTAACAATTCACCTTTTTTATTTTCAATTTTTACCAAATAATAAGGCGAAACTGGTTTGCTCTCGTTAACATAAGCAGCGTATGCTCCGGCCATTTCAGAAATGGAAAGCTCGGCTGTTCCCAACGCCAAGGAAGGGACTTTTGGTAAGGTTGAGGTGATCCCTAACTTTTCGGCAAGTGCGATGGTGTTTTCAATTCCAGCTTCTTCCAATACTTTCACTGAAACCGTATTTATTGATTTAGTTAACGCAGTTTGTAAGTTATAATTTAAATATTTTTCATCAATATCTCCTGAATTAGATGGGCTCCAACCTTCCATATTTTCATATTCCACCTCCTGTGCCGAAAAGTAATCACAAGGCTTTATACCTTGTTCTAAAGCGGTTGTATAGACAATAGGTTTAAATGTCGAGCCTACCTGTCGTTTGCTTTTTTTAATATGGTCGTATTTAAAATGTTCAAAGTTAACACCACCAACCCAAGATTTTATAGCCCCTGAATGCGGGTCTATAGCGAGCGTACCGGCATTTAGAAATTTTAAGTAATGTTTTACACTGTCTATAGTACTAGCGGTAACTTCTTTCTTGCCATCAATCTCGTACCACCACATTTTTCTTTTTCTTTTTAAAGAATCCATGATTGCTTCTTCTGAAAGGTTTTTGGCCTTAAATTTTTTATATGCCTGTGTTCTCTTTAGCACAGAGGTAATTAGCACTTTATTAGTGAGCCAAGGAGCATTTTTGCCATATTCTTTTTCAAAGGATTTCTGAAGATTAGCAAGGTGCTCTTCCATAGCCTCTTCGGTGTACTCTTGAAGTGTTTTATCGAGCGTAGTGTAGATTTTAAGTCCGCTTGTGTATAAATTATAAGGATTTTCTTTGGTTGCGTTTTCTTTACACCAAGCAAGCATTCTGTTTCTCAGCTCTTCTCTAAAATAGGGGGCGAGGCCACTTTGCTCATCATAATTTCCGAAGTCTAGTTTTAAGGAATCTTGTCTGTAGGTTTCATATTCAGCATTGGTTAAAAAACCGTATTTACTCATCTGTTGTAAAACGGTGTTTCTTCTTTTTATGTTCCGTTCTGGAAACCTATTAGGGTCATAAGTGTAGGTTGCTTTTAAGGTCCCAATCAAGGTTGCGGCTTCGGTTGGGGACAATTGTGAAGTTTTTTTATTAAAATACTTAAGTGCGGCGCTTTCAATTCCGTAGGTATTTCCGCTAAAAGGGACCGTGTTGAAATAGAGCTCTAAAATTTCTTCTTTAGTATAATTTTTTTCCAATCGGCGGGCGACAATCATTTCTTTGGTTTTAACAACTGGAAGCGTAAAAAATCCATAATTTTTTCTGCTGAATAAGTTTTTAGCCAGTTGTTGAGAAATGGTGCTGCCACCTCCACTTGAAGCATCTTGCAATAAAATGGTTTTAAAAAACACTCGGAATAAACTTTTAATGTCTATTCCATCGTGGTCATAAAAACGAGCATCTTCTGTAGCAACTAAGGCGTTAATAGTATGTTTTGGAATTTGAGAATAAGGAATAGGCTGTCTATTTGAGAGATAAAATTTACCAATAAGTTCGTTGTTTACATCGTAAATTTCCGAAGCTTCATACTGTGAAAGCTCTTGTATTTCCTTAGTATTTGGAATTGAACCCCATACCCCAAGACGGACACTTATTATAAAAATACTTATACACCCGGTTATGAGCAGGAATACTTTTAAAATAAAGTTGCCTAATTTTTTTAGCCTTTCTTTTTTCATGCTATTAAAACGCTGAAGTTTGACAAATAAACGTAAACTTACCTAGCAGATTATAGGTTTAACGTAATTTTATAATCTTAAAAAATGCTTAGTGATACACAGTGCAGATTATAATTTCATTTTTTTTAAATTTTTGTTTGCGGGAATTAAAAAGTAGCTTATATTTGCAACCGCTAACAGCAAGGGCGATTAGCTCAGTTGGTTCAGAGCACCTCGTTTACACCGAGGGGGTCGGGGGTTCGAATCCCTCATCGCCCACCAGCAAACCCCGATGAAGTATTTCATCGGGGTTTTTTATTTTCCAGAAATTTTTAAAATATTTAAATAGAATCAAGCCCACTAAAAGTAGGTTGTTTATCTTAGTTCAATAAATTTTTTCGCTTGTGAACCCAATAATACGAAACATAATAATTGAAGGTGTAAAAAGCCGCTATAAAAAAGAAGACAAGGACAAGAAACCTACCGATAAACAAATTCAAAAAAAAGCTGAGAATCTCGAGGTTGAGATAAAACATGAGATTTCAGACTTCATTTACTTAATTATAGGTGTATTATCTGCTACATTCGGATTAGAGGGTTTTTTATTACCTAATTCGTTTATTGATGGTGGAGTTACAGGTATTTCTTTAATTGTTCGTGAGTTGACAGGTATTCAGTTGCCAATTCTAATCTTTTGTATAAACCTGCCGTTTCTTATATTAGGGTTTTTTGCTATCAGCAAGCGATTTGCAATAAAAAGCGTTTTAGGTATTTTGTTTTTATCGCTTTCCCTTTATTTCATCCCTGTCCCAACAATTACAGAAGACAGTATACTAATAGCAACCTTTGGTGGTTTCTTCTTGGGGTTGGGTATTGGAATGGCTATTCGTGGCGGTGCTATTATTGACGGTACAGAGGTTTTGGCAATTTATATAAGCCGAAAAACAAGTATGACGGTAGGAAACGTAATCTTGGTTTTTAATGTTCTTATTTTCTTAACGGCGGCTTATTTTCTTTCTGTTGAAATTGCGCTGTATGCTATATTGACGTATTTCGCAGCGTCAAAAACAGTTGACTTTGTTATTGACGGTGTTGAAGAGTTTATGGGTGTTAGTATAATTTCTGAACATAATGAAGAAATACGAAAAGCAATCGTGAATAATTTAGGGCGTGGTTGTACAATCTACAAAGCTCAAAATGGCTTTGCTAAAGAAGGGCAACCTCTTAAAGATACGAATGTAGTTTATACGGTGATTACCCGTTTAGAGATGTCGAGGCTTAAAACCGAAATAGATAAAATTGACCACGAGGCGTTTATTATTATGGCATCGGTAAAAGATGCAAAAGGTGGAATGATCAAGAAAAAACCACTCAAAAAATTAAAATAAATAGTAGTTTTACACGAGTAAAGGGTCATTAACTCAGTTGGTTCAGAGTGTCACGTCGACAACGTGGAAGTCACTGGTTCGAATCCAGTATGACCCACTTAAAAGGTCTCAATAAAGTTGTTTATTGGGATTTTGTTACTTTAAAGCAAATCTAGAACCCGCTCAAGAGCCATTCCTCTAGAGCCTTTTATTAAGAAGAAACAGTTTTTGAAATCTTGAGATGCAAACTGTTTTTTAAAAGTATCAAAACTTTCAAATGTATTAATGTGAGTATCTTCAACTTTTGTGCTATTGAAGTTACTACCCACCAAATAAGCCTTTCCTAAAGAAGTACTTTCTAAATAATCAACAATGTGTTGATGCTCTTTTTCAGCTTCACCACCCATTTCAAACATATCGCCTAGAATTAAAATTTTCTGATTTCCTTCAGCTTGTTTAAAATTTTCTAAAGCGGCCATCATGCTCGTAGGGTTGGCGTTATAGGCATCTAATATTATTTTATGCCCAGATTTTTCAATACGCTGTGAGCGGTTGTTCTGCGGAATGTAACTTTCAATAGCTGTTTTAATATCTTCTTCGGAAATATTAAAATAATCGCCTATGGCAATGGCTGCTGCAATATTGCTAAAGTTATATAGACCAACTAGGTTACTTTGTATTTCTATGTTTTTAAATTTTACTTTTATTTCATTTGAAGCATCTATCAACTTAATTATAGAATCGTCAAAGACAACACGGTCTATATTTTTAGTTAGCTCTAGTTGTTTCGTGTCATTTCCATTCACAAAAACTGTCTTATTTTCGTTTTCTAAATAGTGGTACAATTCAGACTTTCCTTTTATAACGCCTTCCAAACTTCCGAAGCCTTCTAAATGTGCTTTCCCAAAATTTGTGATGTATCCGTAGTCAGGCTGCGCAATTTTACATAGGCTTTCTATTTCATGTAAATGATTGGCGCCCATTTCAACAATCCCCAGTTCTGTTTCAGATGTCATCGAAAGCAAGGTAAGCGGCACACCAATATGGTTGTTTAAATTGCCTTTGGTAGCTACCGTGTTGAATTTTTTTGAAAGAACAGCATTGATTAACTCTTTGGTGGTTGTTTTGCCATTGCTTCCCGTTAAAGAAAGTATGGGTAAACCAAGATGCTTTTTATGAAAAGCAGCTAATTGCTGAAGGGCAGTTAAGCTGTCTTTAACCAGGATAGTTTGGTCATTTTGAAACTCACTTTCATCAATTATTACTTTGTAAGCCCCTTTTTTTAATGCTTCCCTGGCAAAAGTATTTCCATTAAAATTATCACCTTTTAGGGCTACAAAGAGACATTTTTTAGTGATTTTTCGGGTATCGGTACAAATGCCACTACTGGCCAAAAATTCTTGATGAAGTTTTTTAATGATCATAGAATAAAAGTACTAAACCTTTTGTGAAAGGTGAAAGACGTTTGGTTTTTTAAGGAAACATTAATGCTTAGCGCGTTTATTCTCTTTTTTAAATTTAGAGCCTACCCGCGACATAGCACATCTAAACCCGATATAATTTGTAGCCATATACTCTGGTAAATACCTTCGTTGTGCAGGGTCTAGCCAAAAGTCTCTATCTTTCCATGAACCTCCCTTATATACTCTCACCTTATCATCTATCAAAGTTCTTCTTTGTGAAGAGTTGTCGTATTGTGGTTTTATAGAGCCATCACCTGCAACTTTTATTTTATAGATGGGAGAGTTATACATTCTTCTTTCGTTACCTTCTGAATCAACATCTGAAAAAGAAGGGTTGTAGCGTAATGAAAGTTTATCGCCATCTCTAAAATTTCTATTGTCGCTTTTTGAAAAGTTAATACGCAAATGAGTTTCCTTTTTATCAACTGGAACAGTTACCAATTCGCCAGGATATTTTCTTGCGACTATTTTTCCGTCAGGAAGGGTATCATACTTAATAGTTTCAGGTGTGATAACCTGTACATTTCCGTTTTTATCTAAAGCATTTTTTGTGTAGACATTTCCACGGAAATAATTAAAGTCATTATAGTCATCGTCAACAATTGGGCGGTATATATCTGCTACCCATTCTGAGACATTTCCAGCCATATCATACAGGCCATAATCATTTGGTTTATATGATTTTATAGGCGCGGTTACATCTGCGCCGTCATCACTCCACCCTGCAATACCGCCGTAGTCACCATCACCTTGTTTAAAATTAGCTAACTGGTCTCCTCTGTTGCCACGTTTTAAAGAACGGGTATATTGCCCATTCCACGGATATTTTTTTCTGCCTTTGTATGTGTTCTTATCTCGTAGACCTACTAAGCCAAGGGCGGCATACTCCCACTCTGCTTCAGTAGGAAGGCGATAAGAAGGTAATAATAACCCATCTTTTCTTCTTACAAATACTTGCGTGCTGTCACCTTCTGTGGAGATATTTTGTGAGCGTTTACTTTTTCTGGTGATGCTGTCATTACCTCCATACGTTAAAGAAGGCGCTTTTAAATAGGTTTCGGTTGTAAATACTGAGTTTGGTGTGCTGTTATATCGAGCATTTTCTTGAATAAAACCTTCTTCTTCCAATATGAGTTCGTTCACCCTATCTGTACGCCATTTAGAAAATTCAACTGCTTGGATCCAACTAACGCCGACAACCGGGTACTCAGCAAAAGCAGGGTGTCGTAAATATTGATTAGCCATTACCTCGTTATATCCTAATCGGGATCTCCATACCAATGTATCGGGCAATGCACCTTCATAGATTTTTCTAAAATTTTCTTCCTTAGGTGGAAACACTTTTTTTAACCAATCTAAATATTCTAAATACATTAGGTTGGTTACTTCTGTTTCATCCATATAAAAGGATTGAACGTGCTGCTGGTTTGGTGTATTGTTCCAGTCTCTCATTGGGTCGTCTTGCACGCGGCCCATAGTAAACGTACCACCTTCTATAAATACTAAGCCGGGTCCTGTTTCTTGTTCGTTGACTTGTATTTTTCGTTTGTTTTTTTTACCATCTTCTCGTCCAAAAGCACTCCATCCTGTAGCGCGGGAACTTTTAGTGTAATCACGGTTATTACTACAGCTAGTAAATGCTAAGATTGTAAAAACAATTAGTATGTACGGTGCGTTGTTTTTTAGAACTGAAATCATAAGTATTTTCACTGCTTATTTGGGGCAACAAGTTATAAAAAAATTGAATTTGTGAAAGAGTATTTAAAATAAAAAAAGCCTTGAATTTTAATTCAAGGCTTTTTTGAAACTTTATAAATGGTTTTAATTTCTTGGTCTTTTTCCTTTTTTGGATTTGGAACCTACTCGAGACATTGCACATCTAAAACCAATGTAATCGGTTGCCATATCTTGAGGGAAATAGCGTCTTTGCGCTGGATCTAGCCAATAATCTCTATCTCGCCATGAACCACCTTTATATACCCTAACTTCATTATCTATTAGCGTAGTTCGTTTGCTTGATTCGTCATATTGCATTTCCACTTGACCTGTACTATCTCTAAAGACTTTGTGTTTTGGAGAATTGTACATACGGTCGTTGTCACTATCGTCACCATCAGTGTTGTATTCGTCTGCGAAAGATTGGTATCTACGTGAAGATCTTTTGTCACCATCTCTATAGTCACGGTTATCACTTTCAGAGAAGTTGGTTCTTAAGTACGTTTCTTCTTCGTCAATAGGAACTTGTAAAATTTCACCAGGTAAATTTCTAGCGACAATTCTACCATTGCTCAATGTATCATAAACAATAGAATCTGAAGTAACCAGTTTTACTTTACCGTCTTCGCCAATTGCATTTTTGGTGTAAACGTTTCCACGATAGTAGTTAAAGTCGTTAAATTCATCATCAACAATTGGGCGATATACATCAGCAACCCATTCGGCTACGTTACCAGCCATATCGTATAAGCCAAAGTCATTAGCTTCATATGATTTTACTTCAGCAGTAATATCGGCGCCATCATCACTCCATCCTGCAATACCACCGTAATCACCATCTCCTTGTTTAAAGTTGGCTAATTGGTCTCCTCGGCTTCTTCTTTTATCAGATCGTGTATACTGGCCATCCCAAGGGTATTTCTTTCTTCCTCTGTAAACATTATAGTTACGTAAGCCTACTAACCCAAGAGCTGCATACTCCCATTCGGCTTCAGTAGGTAAACGGTAACCTGGTAACAAAAGTCCGTCCTTGCGCTGTACATATAGGTTTGTACTATCTTCACTTCTCTCCGCAATTCGTTCCGATTGGTTTCCGCCTCGGGTGATAGAATCTTTACCTCCATACGTTGCAGTAGGTGCGTTAAGATAAGTTTGTGTGCTAAAAGTTTCACCTGGCTCTACATCGTAACGAGCGCCTCTTGCTGTATAACCTTCTTCTTCTAAAATAAGTTCGTTAACACGGTCAGTTCTCCATTTAGAAAACTCAACTGCTTGAATCCAACTAACACCAACAACAGGATAATTTGCATAAGCTGGATGGCGTAAGTAGTTGTTGGTCATAACCTCGTTATAGCCTAAACGATTTCTCCATACCAAGGTATCAGGTAAAGCGCCTTCATATATTTGACGGTAGTTTTCTTCGGAAGGAGGAAAAACACTTTTTAACCAATCTAAGTACTCGAGGTACATTAAGTTAGTAACCTCGGTCTCATCCATATAAAAAGATTGGACGTGTTGTTGAGTGGGTGTGTTGTTCCAGTCATGCATAGGGTCGTCTTGTACCCTACCCATGGTGAAAGTACCACCTTCAATAAAAATTAGACCGGGACCGGTTTCTTGTTCTTTGGCTTTGGGGTTGTATTTAAAACCGCCTTCTTTGGCGTTCATTTTCCAACCAGTTGCACGGGAACTGTCTTTATAGTCCCTAGAATTGTTACAGCTTATAAGTAAACCAGTTGTAACCAATGCTATAAATAGGCGTAATGCTAAGGTTTTGTTTATGTTCATAGTCAGATTTATGAATGAAATTGGGTTTGCAATATAATAATTAACGGCAAAATACCAATAATATTTTATTATTATTGATTCGTTAGTTTTTTGGAAATCTTCCTACTAACTCGAATACAAACGTAGTTTTTTTGTTATTATTACCTAAAATGTAAAAACCTGAAAACTTTAAAATAAAAACCATACTAAGTGTATATTTGATGCGTTATTGATTATGATGAAAAAAACGATACTATTTATTTCTTTTATCTTATTACCTTTTTTGTTGTTGGCGCAAACCAAGAACATTTCAATTAAATGGGGAGATGGCTCTAAAAAAGCATCGATTGTAAAGAAAGGAAATACTTCAATAGAAAATACTTTTGCTGATAACCGACTTCAAATTGGTGAAGAGCGACTTGCTTTTGCAGATCAATGGGAGGATACGGGTTTTGCAGATGAAAGTTCTATTGAAATATCCAACGTTTCATATGGTTCTTTGACTTCTGATGAACTACAAAAAATAAATAAAGAACTTGTTCCTAACGAGCTAAAATATAGTATTAATAGTGGTCAGGCACGTGATAAGATTTATACTTCCGTTTCCATTTCTCCAGTTGTAAAGAGTAATGGGCAGTATCGTAAAGTTAACTCGTTTACTGTTTCGTACAAAAAGAGTTTTCAAAATAGGGGAGGTGGTTCTCAAATACCCATAACCAATTCTGTATTGGTAGATGGTGACTGGTATAAATTTAAAGTAGAAGAAACAGGAATTCAGCGAATTGATAAATCTTTTTTAGATGATTTAGGGCTTAACACCAACAATATTAACCCCCGAAACCTTAAAATCTATGGTCACGGTGGTAAGCCGTTACCTTTATATAATGCTTTAAATACCGAGTTTGATCTTCCTGAAACACCTATTAAAGTGATAGGGGAGGACGATGGCTCTTTTGACGCCGGGGATTATATTCTTTTTTATGGAACAAGTACTAAAGGGTACGATCCTGAAAACCAAACGAATTTAAACCCTTACAGCGACGAATCGTTTTATTACATTACAGCTGACGGAGCCCAAGGGAAAAGGGTTCAGGACATGGTAGAGCCTTCTGGGGCGCCAACTACAACCATTACTACTTTTCAAGATTATAAATTTCATGAAGTGGATGAATTTTCACCTGGAAAAGTAGGAAGACGTTGGTTTGGTAATCGTTTCGATATTGAAAGTGAGCAAACCTATGAGTTTACGTTTCCAAATATTGTTTCCTCAGTACCTATGCAAGTAAATGTAAGAGCTGCTGCTGTATCTGAATCCAATACCTCATTAGCTGTCTCAGTAAACGGCACTAGCTTAGACCCCATACAGTTTAGAGATGTTGGTAATGATGGCAGTAGCACAATTGTTTCTGTTAACGAGTTGTCTGGACAAACTGGTCAAGTACCAGCAGGTGGCGAAACAGTTACTGTAGACCTTGCCTATAACAATGCAGGAAACCCTTCGAGTATAGGCTACTTAGATTATGTAAGTGTAGAAGCTACACGGCAGCTATCGGTTACCGATAAGCAACTTGCTTTTCAGTATAAAGAAGCCTCTGGTTTAAGTGGCGTAGGGGAGTATCAAATAAGTAACACCTCCCAGATAAGTGAAGTTTGGGATGTAACTAACCCAAATGCTATTACGATAAAAAGAAATGAAAATAACGCTACTAACCTTGCTTTTAAAGCTACACTAGGAACTTCACGAAAGTATGTTGCGGTACACACGGGGGATTTTTATACGCCAGTAAAAATAAATAATCCCAGGGTGTTTAATCAAAACCTAAAGGGATCTGTCTTTAAAGGGCAATCTGGTAATTTTCAGGATGTTGACTATTTAATTGTAACAGCTCCTTTCTTGCTACAGCCCGCTTTACGCCTTGCTAATTACCATAAAAACAACAGCGGACTAAATGTTAAGGTAGTAACCACAGATAGAATATACGAAGAGTTCAGTTCTGGAAAGCAAGATATTAGTGCCATCAGGAATTTTGTACGGTATATTTATGAAAATGCTTCTGCTAGGGATAAGCGTATAAAATACTTGTGCTTGTTTGGTGATACGTCAGTAGATTATAAAAATAGGCTTTCAAATAATAATAATGTGGTGCCTACTTTCCATAGATTAATTAGCACAAGTGATTTAAGCTCTTACATGAGTGATGATTTCTTTGGAAATGTAGATGAAGATGAGGGTACCATTGGAGGTAATACATTGAATGCAGAAGGGAAAGAATTAACCGATACAGATTTGCTTGATATAGCTGTGGGTAGAATCATAGCCGATGAGGTTGGTCTTGCTAATACTTTGGTAGATAAAATAATAGCCTATTCTTCAAAAGAATCATACGGGAATTGGCGAAATAATTTTATGCTGATTTCTGATGATAACGATAAAGGAAATGAACAAAGACTTGCAATTGAGCTGGATGCGTTAGGGGATGAAATTTCAGCTGAAAAACCATTTATCAATGTAAAAAAAATACATATTGATGCGTATCAACAACAGACTTCTTCAGGAGGTGATCGATACCCAGAGGTAAATGAGGAAATTAAAAATAATATTGAAGTAGGGGCTTTAATAGTAAATTACTTTGGACACGGAGGGGAAGGTGGCTTAGCCCACGAATCCATTTATACCCAAGAAATGGCTAATAACTTTAAAAATAAAAATAAATATACCTGTATTGTAACCATTACCTGCCAGTTCACAAAATTTGATAATCCACAGCGTGTCACAGCAGGGGAACTAACCTATTGGAATAAAGAAGGGGGGGCCATATCTTTGGTGAGCACTACACGGTCTATTCAATTAACACCAGGAGTCGATTTTAACAAAAGACTTGCAAAACATTTATTTGGTTATGATTTAAATGTACCTGTAACTCCTGCTGAGGCATTACGGCTAGCAAAAAGAGATTTAGGGATTGGAGAAAGTTTACGCCGCGTTGTTTTTTATATAGGTGATCCTGCTATGCACTTAGCATTTCCAAAGAAAAATGTGCGCTTAACCACCATAAACGATGTACCAGTAGGCCAATCACCCGATGTGTTACAAGCCTTAAGTAAAGTAAAGATGGGTGGTGAAGTAGTTGATGAGAATGGAAATGTACTAACCAATTACAGTGGCATCCTTTCGGCAAAGGTTTTTGATAAAAGAGTACAAAGACAAACCCTCGATAATGACAATCGAGGCTTTGTTTTAGACTTCACCACTTTGGGTGCAAGTCTATTCAATGGTCAGGCAACGGTGAGAAACGGTAATTTTGAATTCGAGTTCGTGGTACCGCGAGATATACAAATACCCGTAGGGACGGGTCGCGTAAATTTTTATTCTGAAAAAGACAATGCATTAGATGATCAAGCAGGAGTAGATCTTTCAGTACAAATAGGCGGTATCAATGAAAACGCTCCCGAAGACAACCAAGGTCCAACCATTAATTTATTTATGAACGATGAAAGTTTTGTTTCGGGTGGGGTAACAAATGATTCGCCAATCCTTATAGCAAAACTGGAAGATGAGAACGGAATAAATACCGCCAGTGGTATAGGTCATGACATGATTGCAATTCTCGATGGAGATGAATCTAACCCTATAGTAGTAAATGATTATTACCAGGCTGAAGTTGATGATTACACTAAGGGTGTAACCAATTATCAATTAAGGGATCTTGAAAAAGGACTGCACACCTTAACCTTTAAAGCTTGGGATGTATATAATAATTCGTCCACTGCCGAAATACAATTTATTGTAGCTGGTGATGATGAATTAAAAATTACCAAAGTACTTAATTACCCTAACCCATTTGTTAATTACACCGAATTTTGGTTTAACCATAACCGACCATTTGAGCCTCTAGAGGTCCAAGTTCAGGTTTTTACAGTAACCGGAAAAGTGGTGTGGACTAAAAACCAAATTATCAACACCGATGGCTTTCTTTCCCGAGATATAGTTTGGGATGGTCGTGATGATTTTGGTGAAAAAATAGGAAAAGGAGTATATGTATATAAGATTACTGTTAAATCTACGTTAACCAATAAGCAAACTGAAAAATTTGAAAAACTGGTCATCCTTTAAAAAATAAATTTATATTTGACCAAAATTTAGAACCTCATGAAGAAAATTTTTATACCTTTTTTAATCGTTTTACTATCCTATAACGCAGTTGGTCAAGAACAAGACGCAACCTCACAAAGAGTAATTACCACTGGTGTTCCTTTTATTTTAATAGCCGCTGATGCTCGATCTGCCGGGATGGGTGATATTGGTGTTGCTACATCTGCAGATGCTTTTTCTCAGCAATGGAACCCAGCAAAATATGCTTTTGCTATTTCAAAGCAAGGGGTTGGAGTAACATATACACCGTATTTAAGCCAATTGGTAAACGATATCTTTTTAGGAAATTTAACCTATTACAACAGAATAAATGAACGTAGTGCTGTTGCTGCAAGTTTCCGCTACTTTAGTCTTGGTGACATTGAGCTTAGGGAAACTGCAGAGCAGGAACCTTTAATTCAAAGCCCGAACGAACTTACTTTCGATGTTTCCTACGCTTTGCGTTTAAGTGACCGTTTTTCTATGGCAGTTGCCGGTAGATACCTTAGGTCTGACTTAAAATTACAAGCTGGAGATGCAGATGCAAGTGCGGGGAGTAGTTTTGCTGTAGACGTTGCTGGTTATTACCAAAGTGAAGAAATTCCTTACAATGATTTTGATGGTCGCTGGAGAGCTGGATTTAATATTTCAAACGTAGGTCCTAAAATTAGTTATGACGAAACAGGACAAGAAAACAACTTGCCAACTAACTTAGGCCTTGGCGGTGGTTTCGACTTTATTTTAGATGAATATAATAAGATTGGTGTTAATGCCGAAGTTAATAAGTTACTGGTACCAACACCTAGCGACTCAAATGATGATGGTGTAATAGACCGTGAAGATGATTACTACAATGAGAGTTTCTTTAGTGGTATATTCTCTTCTTTTGGGGATGCTCCAGATGGTTTTTCAGAAGAATTAAAAGAATTTACTTGGGCATTAGGTGCTGAATATTGGTATCAAGATGTATTTGCATTCCGTTTAGGATATTTCAATGAAAGTGAAGATAAAGGGTTTAGAAAATTCCTTTCGTTAGGTGCAGGATTTAAATACACAGCTATTAATATTGATATTTCTTATTTATTCTCAACTTCAAAAGTAAGAAGCCCATTAGAAGGAACACTTCGTTTTGGGTTAACCTTCAACTTTGGAGACGAGTATGACGAATATTAATCGTACAATTTGAAAAAACACAAAATTGAAATAAATCTTGAGGTATACGATTCTGTTTCAGAATTACCACAAGACATTCAAAAATTAATGAATAAGGCGCAGAAAGCTCGTGAAGATGCTTATGCGCCTTATTCACGTTTTAGGGTAGGTGCAGCGTTGGCATTACAGTCTGGAGAAATAATAATCGGTAACAATCAAGAGAATGCCGCATTTCCTTCGGGCCTTTGTGCTGAACGTGTGGCTATTTTCCACGCTGGTGCTACAAATCCTAATGCTACAATAAAAACAATGGCTATTACGGCTCGTTCTTTACAGTATAAAGTAACAGAGCCTATTCCCCCTTGTGGCTCTTGCCGACAAGCTATTGCAGAATACGAAATAAAACAAGAGTCGCCCATTGCCATATATTTTATGGGTGAAACGGGTAAAGTTGCTAAAGCCGCTTCCATTGGAGATTTATTGCCATTGTTATTTGATAAAAGCTATCTGTAACATTTAGTACTATTTTAATGTTTCTGTGTTTTGTAAAACTTCAGAATATAGTACTTTTGTTAATCGTGTTTTAATTTCCCTATATTGGGAATAGTATAGCAATCCAATGAAAAAAATTACAAAGAAAACATATCTAGACTGGTACGAAAACATGTTCTTCTGGCGTAAGTTTGAAGACAAGTTAGCTCAAGTTTATATTAAACAAAAAGTTAGAGGTTTCTTACACCTTTACAACGGACAAGAAGCTGTTTTAGCGGGTGCTTTGCACGCTATGGACTTGAAAAAAGACCGTATGATAACAGCATACAGAAACCACGTACAACCCATTGGTATGGGAGTAGATCCTAAAAAAGTAATGGCCGAATTGTACGGAAAGAAAACTGGAACCTCTCAGGGGTTAGGTGGTTCTATGCACATTTTCTCTAAAGAACACCGTTTTTATGGTGGTCACGGGATTGTAGGAGGGCAAATACCTTTAGGTGCCGGACTTGCTTTTGCAGATAAATATTTTGAGCGTGATAATGTAACCCTCACTTATATGGGTGACGGAGCAGTACGACAAGGATCGCTTCATGAAGCATTCAATTTAGCGATGCTTTGGAAATTACCCGTTGTATTCATCTGTGAAAATAACGGATATGCAATGGGAACTTCTGTAGCACGTACAGCAAACCATACTGATATTTGGAAACTTGGTTTAGGCTATGAGATGCCGTGTAAACCTGTTGATGGTATGAAACCTGAGGTAATCGCCAAAGAGATGGACGAAGCTATAGACCGTGCTCGTCGCGGTGATGGCCCTACTTTTTTAGAAGTTAGAACCTATCGATACAGAGGGCACTCAATGAGTGATGCACAACATTACCGTACTAAAGAAGAAGTTAAGAAAAAGCAAGAGGAAGATCCAATTTCGTATGTATTGCATAAAATTTACGAAGAAAAATGGGCTACGGAAGATGAAATAAAAGAAGTGAATAAAAAAGTAAAGGATCGTGTTAAGGAATGCGAGAAATTTGCTGAAGATTCAGGCTACCCAGATAAAAATGTAATGTACGATACAGTTTACGAACAAGAAGACTATCCTTTTTTACCACATAAATTATAGACTATGGCAGAAGTAATCAACATGCCGCGCTTGAGCGACACTATGGAAGAAGGAACTGTAGCAAAGTGGCTCGTTAGCAAAGGTGATAAAGTAGAAGAAGGCGATATTTTAGCTGAAATTGAAACCGACAAGGCCACGATGGAATTTGAATCCTTTTACGAAGGGACTTTATTGCATATTGGTATTGAAGAAGGTGAAACAGCCGAGGTAGATAAATTGCTTGCCATCATAGGTGAAGAAGGCGAAGATATTTCCGATTTGATAAATGGAGGTGGAGATTCTAAAAATGAATCTGATGATGCTTCGGAAGATGATGATGAGAAATCAAAAGATGAAGATTCTGAAGATAAAGACGATTCTAAAAATTCTAAAAAGAAAGATTCACAAGAAAAGGACGATGAAGATTCAGAAGAGAATGAATCTGATGATGATAGTTCTAGTAATTCCGATGTGCCAGAAGGTGTTGAGGTAATTACCATGCCACGTCTTAGTGATACCATGGAAGAAGGAACGGTTGCCACTTGGTTGAAGCAGGAAGGCGATTCTATTGAAGAAGGCGATATTTTAGCTGAAATTGAAACCGACAAAGCCACGATGGAGTTTGAATCGTTCTACTCTGGGACGTTACTTAAAATAGGCATTGAAGAAGGTGAAACCGCAAATGTTGATGCTTTGTTGGCTATCGTTGGACCAGAAGGAACGGATGTTTCCGAAGTGATGAAAAACTTCAAAAAAGGAGGTGGTTCTTCAAAAGACAAGAAAAAAGAAACGAAAAGTGACGATGCTTCAACCTCTAAAGATAAGTCTGAAGACAAAAAGGAGAAAGCTTCTAAAGATGCATCTAAAGACAAATCTGAAGAGAAATCAAAGTCTTCAGATAAAAAACAATCAGGTCAGGCTACCAAAGACGGTGGACGTATTTTCGTTTCCCCGTTAGCTAAAAAGCTGGCAGAAGAAAAAGGAATAAATCTTAGTCAAGTTCAAGGTAGTGGTGATAACGGCCGTATCGTAAAAAAAGATATAGAAAATTACCAGCCAGGAGTTGGAGCACAGGCATACACACCTGTTGGGCAAGAAGAATTTGAAGAGGTTAAAAACTCTCAAATGCGTAAAACGATTGCTAAGCGATTGGGTGAATCTAAGTTTACAGCACCACATTATTACTTAACAGTTGAGCTGGACATGGACAACGCTATTTCAGCACGAACTGCGATAAATAGTGATCCAGATGTGAAAATATCATACAACGATATGATTATTAAAGCCTGTGCAATGGCCTTAAGAAAACATCCACAGGTAAACACACAATGGAATGGCGATACTACAAAGATTGCCAAGCATATTCACATTGGTGTTGCTGTTGCAGTAGATGAAGGACTGTTAGTTCCTGTGCTTAAGTTTGCAGACCAAATGAGCTTTTCTCAAATTGGTGGTAATGTAAAAGAATTGGCCGGAAAAGCACGAAACAAGAAAATAAGCCCAGACGAAATGCAGGGAAGTACCTTTACAGTTTCTAACTTAGGTATGTTTGGTATAAAAGAATTTACTTCGATTATCAATCAACCTAACTCCGCTATTTTATCTGTTGGAGCGATTGTGCAAAAGCCAGTGGTTAAAAATGGAGCGATTGCTGTGGGTAACACGATGACTGTTACTTTAGCGTGTGATCACCGTACCGTTGATGGTGCTACAGGTGCTAAATTTTTAGAAACGGTTAGAAAGTACATCGAGAACCCGGTTACAATGTTTGTATAAATACAACATATTAAATGAATTGTAAATCCCGCTGTGTTCCACTTGAGAAGACAGCGGGATTTGTTTATATTTAAAACTATGAAGAAGAAAAATATAATTGTTACAGGTACCAGTAGGGGAATAGGCTATCAAATGGTACCCATCTTAGCCGATGCTGGCCACAATGTGTTAGCATTATCTAGAAATGATGTTCCTATCTCAGGATTGGATATTTCAAACTGCCATTGCTTTCCATGTGATATTACCGACTCAAATGATATTGAAAAAGTTTCTGAATTTATTAAAGAGAAATGGCAATACGTAGATATACTGATTAATAATTCAGGATACATTGTAAACAAACCCTTTGAAAAGCTCTCTCAAGCAGATTTTAAGGATGCTTACGAGGTAAATGTTTTTGGATTGGCCGCCATTACACAAGCTGTGCTTCCATTTATGAAAAGAACTGGTCATGTAGTAAATATTAGTAGTATGGGCGGTATTCAAGGTAGTATGAAGTTTCCTGGACTTGCTGCTTACAGCAGTAGTAAGGGTGCGGTATTGACTTTAACTGAAGTTTTGGCTGAAGAATATAAAGAAAACGGGCCGTCGTTTAATGCGTTGGCTTTGGGGGCGGTACAAACTGAAATGTTAGAAGAAGCCTTTCCAGGTTATAAAGCCCCACTTTCAGCTAAAGAAATGGCAAAATATATTGTGGATTTTGCACTTACCGGAAACAAATATTACAACGGAAAAATCCTTCAGGTTTCCAATTCAACGCCGTAATGTATGCAAGAGGTTCTTGAAAAATACATACCTAAAGCATCGGTACATCCAGTTTTTGAATTAATAAAGGCGAATAACGTTCACTTAAAAATTGTGAATGAGCGCGTAACAAGGCATGGGGATTATCGAAAAATGCCGACGGGACAGCATCAAATTACTGTGAACGCTAATCTTAATACGTATCGATTTTTAATCACATTAGTACATGAGATTGCCCATTTGGTCGCCTTTCAAAAATATGGTAGGACTATAAAACCACACGGAGTTGAGTGGAAGCGGACATTTCAGCAATTAATGTTGCCTTTTATCCGTCCAGAAGTGTTTCCTAATCAGTTATTGCCACTATTGGCTAATCATTTTAAAAACCCGAAGGCCAGTAGTGATACGGATGCAAAATTATCTATAGCTTTAAAACAATTTGACCCACCAAACGATAAAAATTATATATTTGAAATACCTTTTGGGGCACATTTTCGGCTTTATAATGGGAAAATTTTTAAACGCGGAAACAAACGTGTAAAACGGTATGAATGCCTTGAAGTGGCAACCGGAAGAGTGTATTTGTTTAACCCAAATGCCGAAGTGGAATTTTTAAAATAAAAAGAATGAACAAGGATTACTATGCAGTAATTATGGCTGGCGGAATTGGTTCGCGATTTTGGCCTGTAAGTACAACCGATTTCCCTAAACAGTTTCATGATATGTTGGGCACAGGGCAAACGTTGCTTCAAAAAACGTTTTCTAGGCTCAATAAAATGATTCCTTCAGAAAATATTTTAGTCCTTACCAATGAGCGTTACTTGCAATTAACATTAAAACAATTACCGCAAATAGAAGAAAATCAGGTGGTTTTAGAACCTGTCATGCGCAATACAGCACCGTGCATTCTACTTTCAGCTTTAAAAATAAAGAAACAAAATCCGAATGCTTTAATGTTGGTCGCACCAAGTGATCATTGGATTGAAGATGAAGATGCGTTTTTAGAGGACGTTCAAATATGTTTTGATGCATGCCAACGGGAAGATTATTTAATGACCTTAGGTATAAAACCTACCTTTCCTAATACAGGCTATGGATATATTGAAGCTGAAAAGAAAGAGAATTCAGTTATCAAAAAAGTAAAACAATTTCGGGAAAAGCCAGATTACGAAACCGCAAAACAATTTTTAGCGGAAGGCAATTTTATGTGGAATGCAGGTATTTTTTTATGGAGCGTAGCGAGTATTTCGGAAGCTTTTGAAGAAAATAATCTAGTTATGCATGCTTTGTTTTCTGAAGGAATACCAGCGTATAACACTTCAGAAGAAAAAGAATTTATTGCCAAAAACTATGAAAAGGCTGAAAACATATCCATTGATTACGCCATTATGGAAAAGGCGGATAACGTGTATGTGAAAAAAGCTTCATTTGATTGGAACGACCTGGGAACTTGGGGTGCTTTACATGATAAAATGGAAAAGGACTCTCAAGAAAATGCTGTGGTTCGAGCTATTCCATACATGAAAGATTCGCATGGAAATATGGTTTATTCAGCTTCGAAAAAGCTTGTTGTAGTTGATGGAATTGATGATTACATAATTGTAGATAAGGAAGATGTGTTGTTAATTTACCCGAAGAAAAAAGAACAAGATATTAAAACATTACTTGCCGAGGTTAAAAAAAACTTCGGAAAAAAATATACCTAGATGATCGAAAAGGACAATAACGAGAAAGTTCATGTTACACCTAACGATGAGCAGTTTGAACAGGTAAAACTGAATACTTGGGAAAGTATTAAAAAATTCTTTAAAGAATTGTTCGATATCCGATCCGATAGTGATCGCGACGCAACGATTGAAGCCGTTAAAAAGGATATCCCGTTTAAAGGTCACACCGCTTGGATTTTAATATTCTCCATATTTGTTGCCTCTATTGGTCTAAATGTTAGTAGTACTGCTGTTGTAATTGGTGCGATGTTAATTTCACCATTAATGGGTCCTATTGTTGGTATTGGACTTTCCGTGGCAATTAATGATGTAGAAACCCTGCGACGCTCTCTCGTGAATTTAGGAATTATGGTCTTTTTAAGTGTGTTGACCGCTTATTTATATTTTGAGCTTTCACCCTTAACTGAAGAAACCCCAGAACTTGTAGCGCGTACTTACCCTACAATTTTAGATGTTTTAGTGGCTATATTTGGTGGTTTAGGTCTTATTATCGCTAAGACTAAAAGTGGTACTATTGCCAGCGTTATTTTTGGTGTAGCTATTGCCACGGCTCTTATGCCTCCTTTATGTACCGTGGGGTATGGACTGGCTATTGGTAATTTTCAATATGCAGGAGGTGCATTGTATTTATTCTCAATTAATGCGGTTTTTATTGCGCTTTCCACTTTTATTGTATCTAAATTGTTACGTTTTCCCTTGGTGCGTTACGCAAACTCCAAACGAAGAAGACGTACTGCCCAAATTGCTTCATTGATAGCTTTAATTGTTATGGTGCCCAGTGTTATTTTGTTCATTAATCTATTGGACCAACAGCTTTTTGAAAATAAAACGAAAGAATTTATAAAAAATGAAGTAAAATATGAAGGGACTGAGGTTGTAAAGTTCACTCAAGACTTTAAAACAAAAGATATTGAGGTGTACCTCATTGGAAGACCTGTGCCACAATCCACAATAAACGAATGGTTGTCAAAAATGGACGATACCGAAATGTTACAAGATGCAAACCTTCGTATATATCAAGGAACAGATCAAAGCGGAGAGTTAGCTGAAAAACTTTCCAGTGATGTTAAAGCAGGGATTTTAGAAGATTTATATGTGAAGAATGAACAGGCAATTCAAGATAAAAATAGCCGTATCGATTTTCTGGAAAATGAGATTGCAAAATTGCGGGTCAAGGATGTTCCTTTTGAAGAGTTAAGTAAAGAAGTGAAAGCTGTTTATAAAGACATGGAGCAGTTTTCTTTTTCACGGAGGGTTACCACTAATTTCACCAAAACCGATACCTTGCCTGTTGTTTATGTTTCGTGGGCAAAAAATGTTTCCTCAAAAGAAAAAGTAGAAAAAAACAAAGCACTTTTTGATTGGTTAAAAATTAAAATGAAAGTGGATACTTTGTTGGTACAGGAAACCCCATAAAAAAAGCGTCCCTAATAGATTAATATCGGGACGCTCAACAATTATAAAAATTATTTTTATTTCTTTATAAACTTATAGCTTACATTTTGTTGTTCTAGAATAAACTGTGCGAAATAAACACCACTTTTTAATGATTCAATATTTAAAGTGTTTTCTGAAGAGATAGTAGTGTTCATTATTACTTTACCGGTAATATCTATTATCTGTACAGGTGTGTTTTCAAGGCCAGCTTTTGAAAAGTTTAAAATTGAAGCGGTTGGGTTAGGATATAATTTTACAGTATTAAATTCTGCATCTTCTACTGAAAGCCCTGCACCTTCTTCAATTTCAATTAGCGTGTTTATGTCTGGATTAATTATTTCATCCACAGTTCCTGAAGGCCATGTGATTGTTATTTTGTCAATCGTCGTGCTGGTTCCTATACCAAAGTGTGCGGTAAGACTACTCATATGGCTAAACCCTTGACCAGAACGCACCTCACGCATTTGCTTGCCCCATTCACCAAAGATGTCAACACGAGCCCCAATTCCGTTTAAGTTGCTGTCAGTACCCTTTAAAATCACTTTTACCCAATTGTTACTACTGCTGCCTTCATTTATCCATAGTTGTCCATCATTTACAACGTCTAAAAAACCATCGTTGTTTAAGTCTGCAATAGCACCTTCATCAAAAGGAAGGTCCATGCCGGTAAAGGTCATATCTCCGTTGTTTATATATAGTTCTTTGGACAATTCAGAAAATATATCTACAAAACCATCATTGTTAAAGTCAGCTGCTTGGTTTTCCCATGCTCCTAAATCGGTTGGGTTGATTCCTGAAGTTTCTATAACATCGGTAAAATTTCCTGAGCCATCATTTTCCATAAGACGATTTTGAAAATCATGATTTACTATAAAAGCATCAAAATCACCATCGTTGTCAAAATCCTCAAAAACGGTTGCCCAAGATTGTGCATTGTCTTTCATGCCAATAACTTCAGCATTTTCTGTAAAGGTGCCATCCCCATTATTGGTGTACATGGCATTGTCACGTTCAGGATCTCCTGGACTAGAACCACCGCGGCATTTAGTTAAGTACATATCAGAATCACCATCATTATCATAATCTACCCAAATTGCCGCATAGTTACCAGGTAGATCAATGGTTTCAATTAAGTTTTGATCTAACGTCATATTTCCGTCTCCATCGTTTCGGTAGGGGTGGCTAAGGTCAACATCGTGGCAAACAAAAGAGTCTAAATCACCATCGTTATCAATATCTGCCATGGTAGAACGTTGCGAAAAAATGTATTCGGTATGCGAAGCGTCTTCGGTATACACTGTGCCATCTTCATTAGCCATTACAAAGGATACACGCGACCCATTACCCAATACAAGGTCGTTATAACCATTTCCATCTAAATCACCAGCTGCAATGCTCCAATCTGGAACATTTTGTATTGTCATGCTGTGCATGGTAGATATAAATGTGCCGTCTGTTTGTTGGTAGTCTATTCCAATTCCATTGCTGGATACACGAACATAATCGTCTAAGTTGTCCCCATTCATATCTACAGCACATTCTGAGTGATCTGAGAAGTTACCAATGAGGTCTGATTGGTTAACAAAGGAAACTTGGCCAAATAGGCCAATGCTGCATAATGAAATCATGCTACATAGTATTGATTTTTTCATAGTAAATGTATTAATTAAGGGCTTTAAAATTATGGAAAATAATTGATATGCAATAGCTTGGGCTCAATTATTGCTCTTTTATTTGAACCTCTCTTATTTTTTTGAATAGATCTGAAGAATAAACAAAGTTGGTTACATCTTCATTGTCGGTTTTAAAAATTTCTTGGTTGGTACCTTGCCAGACTAATTTCCCCTTTTTGAGTAAAACTACCTTTTCACCAATTTCCATAACCGAATTCATATCATGAGTTACCACAACTGTTGTAATGTCATACTCATGAGTAATTTCCTGAATTAAATTGTCAATCAGGGTAGCTGTCTTAGGGTCTAAACCAGAGTTGGGCTCGTCACAAAACAAGTATTTTGGACGGTTTACAATAGCACGGGCAATAGACACCCTTTTTTGCATTCCTCCAGAAATTTCAGCAGGAAATTTTTTATTTACGTTCTCAAGGTTTACACGGGAAAGTACTTCGTTTACCCGTTCTAGCATTTCGCTTTTCTTTTGTTTTGAAAACATCCGCAATGGAAACATGACATTTTCTTCAATATTCATGGAGTCAAACAAAGCACCTCCCTGAAAAAGCATACCTATGTCTTCGCGTAGTGCTCTTTGTTGGTCATCATCCATATCCTGTATGGCACTTTCTTCATAATAAATGCGTCCTTTTTCAGGTTTAAAAAGACCTAAAAGACATTTGAGCATAACGGTTTTTCCGCTACCACTTTGACCAATAATAAGATTTGTCTTCCCTTTATCGAAGGTGGTGGAAATTCCTTTTAAAATTTCCTCATCACCAAAACTCTTATGGATGTCTTCTACTTTTATCATGAGCTTAAAAGGAGTTGGGTTATTACATAGTTAGCAAGGATAATAAGGACACTGGTCCAAACAAAGGAATTTGTACTCGCCTTCCCAACTTCAAGTGCACCACCTTTCATATAATATCCTTGCCAAGAAGGAACCGTAGCTAAGATAAAAGCAAAAACAAATGTTTTTAAAAATGCATAAAATAGGTGATAGGGTATAAATGAATCCTGTAATCCTTCAATAAAAGCCGTAGATGAGGTAAAACCGCCATACACACCTGCTAACCAGCCACCAAAAATTCCTAAAAACATAGAAATTGCTATTACAAACGGGTAAAATAATAAAGCGACTATCTTTGGAAATACTAAATAATTCAATGAGTTTATCCCCATTACTTCTAAGGCGTCTATTTGTTCTGTAACACGCATAGAACCAATACTCGACGTAATAAAAGACCCTACCTTACCAGCCATAATTATAGAAATAAAAGTTGGTGAAAATTCCAGTATTACCGATTGCCGGGTAGCAAAACCAATAAGGGATTCTGGTATTAATGGATTGGTCATATTTAGCGCTGTTTGTATAGCTACAACACCACCAACAAAGAAAGATATAAATGCAACAATCCCTAACGAGTCGATTATCAAATCGTCAATCTCTTTAAAAATAAGTTCTCGTAGCACTGACCTTTTGGTAAAGCTCCCGAAAACCTTTTTAATCATTACAAAATAGGAACCAATATCATGTAGATACTTCATAAGCGTTTAAGATACTGCTAAAGTAACAAAATTCAATGAGTGTTTCTCTTAAAATGAGCAAGGGATCTTTAAATTGTCTTATTCTAAAAGTAACTGTTTCATTTTAGTATATATTTCAGTGTTTTCATAAATGCCGTTAAAAAATTCAGCACCTGGACCTTTTGCAAAAACAGGAACCATTGTTGAAGAATGACCGCCAGTTGAAAATGTTGGATTGAGTTTATTGTAATCACCATCATCTGAAGCTAAGGTAAACCCGCCAGTTTCATGGTCTGCGGTTACAATTACCAATGTTTCTTCATTTATTTTGGCATAATCGAGAGCTACGCCAATGGTTTTGTCAAAGTCAATTAATTCGCCAATTAAATAATCGGCTTCGTTTGAGTGTCCGCCCCAATCTATCTGAGATCCTTCTATCATTAAAAAGAAGCCTTCCTCGCTTTTTGCTAATTTTTCAAGAGCTAATTGTGCCGCATTTGGTAGAAAGTCACCACGCCCATCTATTTTTTTGGGCATACCGTCTTCAGCTAATAAAATAGCTTCTTTTTTTTCTGAAATTGTAGTTGGTAATTTATCAGTATACACTTGAAAACCATTGCTTTCTAACTCAGAATATAGATCACGACCATCTTTTCTATTATTAAAAAATTTCTGTCCTCCACCCGCAAAAAAGTCAACTTCACTAGTAGGCATGAATGCAGCGATATCCTCATACTGTCTTCGTAGCTTAACGTGTGCGTAAAAACTTGCTGGGGTTGCGTGCACTATGGAAGAGGTAGCAATTAAACCAGTGCTCAAGCCTTTTTTTGAAACTTCTTCAAGTAAAGTGGGAACTGGGATAGTATCATTATTAACACCTATGGCACCATTGTATGTCTTGATGCCAGATGCAAATGCCGTAGCTCCAGCGGCTGAATCGGTAATTACATCGCTAGAAGAAGCCGTTTTTATTAATCCAATGGTTGAGAAACGTTCAAAATTTGAAGGTTGATCGTTAAAGAATAAGCTTGATGAAACCTGGCTTAAGCCCATTCCGTCACCAATTAATAGAATGATGTTTTTAGGCTTTTTGCTTGATGAAGTAGATGAAAGGTTGTTATCTTTTACTTGAACGGAAACACAGCTACTAAATATAAAAAGTAGGCTTGCTGAAAGGAGTAGGGATGCTTTTTTCATTATAAATTCTAAATTTAAAACATCAAAAATACATAGAATCTAATACCTTTAAGTTATTGAAAGGTTATAAAATTTTCTTTTTAATTCCATTCCAACGAAGTTTCCTGATAAAAACACCTTCTTTTTCTGAAACGATAGGTGAGATGTTGCTCCTTTTTGCTTTTAAATACCCACGAATACAATCGATAAAATAACTAAAACTCTTCTTTTTAAAAGAGAGCTTTGCTGAAGCAATACTCGTTAAAACAAAACCATACCGTAATTTGTAAAATGCTTCCCCTTGTTTATATTGAGATGCTTTTGTGTAGGTTTTTCCGGTAGGTTTTAGGTGTTTAACATGTAATGTTTCATCTGTACAGATTTCCCATCCATGATATTGTGCCAATAATTCATCGACGGTATCCCATCCCATGGTGCTTTTTAATCCGTCAATTTTTTTAAAGCAGTCTTTTCGGTAGGCTTTTAAAGCACCTCGAACATGGTCTTTATTTGTTAAACTCTCTAAAATCCACGTTTCTTTTTTCTGAATATAACAAAAGCCACCAGCAATACCACAATTTGGATTTTCTTCAAATAAACGAGCTGTTTTTTCGAGATAATCTTTCGGAAAGATTAGGTCTGCATCAAATTTACAGACTACATCATAGTTGTCGTCTAAAGATTCAAGCCCTTTATTAAAAGCATGAATTACTTTACTTCCAGGTTCGTGTTTTGCTTTTGATGTGGTTTCAATTCCGAAGATAAATGAATGAGAAGTGGTAAATTGATCAATTATCGCTTGTGTACCATCGGTAGAATGGTCGTTGACAACAACTATTTTTTTGGGAAGTAATGTTTGCGACACTAAAGATTGAAGCGTTTTTTTTAAATAGGCTTCCTCATTGTGTGCAGGTATGATGATAGAAAAATTCATCTAAATACGTTCGGCATACACCATATAATATCGGGGGGTAAAACGTCTTAAAATAGGTCGAAACCCTACTTTTTTTACAGGATTCGTGAACTTTGTCCGTTTTTTTATAGTCCATCCGGCTTTTTCCAAAAGCCAGTCAAACTGCCAATCTTCAAACTCGTGAAAGTGACGATCACGGTCATCGGTTTTACTTTTGTAAGCAGAGGCAAACCATAACTTTAAGGGAACGGAAGCTACTAATTTTTTTGCTTGAATGTCCTGTAATACATTAAAAGGGGCCACCAAGTGCTCAAATATTTCAAAGGCGGTGACTACGTCATATTCGGTTGTTTTAACAGCTTCGGTTTTAAGATCGAGATCTTCTCCTTTAGTATTGGTAACACTATATCCTTTTTTCTGCATAATTTCAGAAAAGGGATTTTCAACCCCTAAATCTAAAATCGATTCATTGGTTTTTATCACCTCTTTTAAAAATTGCAATGTATGTTTGTAGCGTTTCTTCGGAAATTTCCCTTTGTACATACAGCTTTATACTTTGTAAAGAATTGCGTTAATGTTCATCCCAGCTCCTACACTGGCAAAAAGGATAATATCCCCTTTGTTCAATTCGTGACCTTCCATTTTACCATTCTTAACAAGATCGAATAGGGTAGGTACCGTTGCCACACTGGAATTACCTAATTTATTTATGCTCATAGGCATAATTTTTTCTGGTGGTGTTTCTCCATAAAGCTTGTAAAAACGTTTAATAATGGCTTCGTCCATCTTTTCATTCGCTTGATGAATAAACACTTTTTTTAGGTCTTTAATGTCTACGTTGCCTGCTTCTAAACAAGCTTTCATTGCTTCTGGAACATTGTTTAGTGCAAACTCATAGATTTTGCGACCGTACATCTTTATATATCGGCGGGTGTCGCTTATTTTTTGGTTATTGCTTTCTCCAAAAAAGATAAAATGGGCTTCATCATAAGCATAAGTTGCGCTACTGTGTGTAATGATGCCAGAGTCGTCATCTGTCTTTTCAACTATAGTTGCGCCTGCACCATCGCTATAAATCATAGAGTCGCGGTCGTGCTGGTCTACCACGCGAGATAATGCTTCGGCACCGATAACCAAACATTTTTTAGCAATCCCACTTTTAATAAAGGCGTTTGCTTGAATCATACCTTCAATCCAACCAGGGCAACCAAACAAAACATCGTAAGCAACACATTTTGGATTTTCGATTCTCAGTAAATGCTTAACTCGCGACCCGATACTAGGTACCGTGTCACTTTGATGGTCGCCGTGTTTTACATCGCCATAATTATGAGCAACGATAATATAATCTAGTTCTTCTTTGTCTATTCCTGCATCTTCAATTGCTGTTTGAGCAGCAAAAAAAGCAATGTCTGAGGTGGTTAGCTCATTTTTGATATATCGTCTTTCTGAAATACCAGTAATGGCTTCAAATTTTTCAATAATCACTGCGTTTTCATGCCCAAAAAGAGAACCATCTTCATTATAAAAACTATGGTTTTCAAATTGGTCGTTAGGTGCTATCCCACTTGGGATATAACTTCCTACACCTGTTATTTTTGTGTTCATCACGCTTGTCTGTTTAAATTACTGAAATTTAGTAAGTTAATAATAAACCATTCTGTTTTATATTGCAATTATAAAATCATAAAAAAAATCCTCAACTGTTAAAGTAAGGATTTTTTGTTAAATAGCACTTATGCTTCTTCCATATATGCCTCTATAGGTTCACAAGTACATACTAGGTTGCGGTCACCATAAGCTTCGTCAACTCGTCTTACTGTTGGCCAAAATTTATTTTCGGCAACATATGCTAAAGGATAGGCTGCATCTTTTCTGCTGTATGGAAAATCCCAATTATCATCTGTGAGCATTTTTAAGGTATGCGGTGCATTTTTAAGTACATTATTGGTGTTCTCTTTTGAAACAGAATCGATTTCCATTCTAATAGATATCATTGCATCACAAAAACGATCCAGTTCGTACTTGCTTTCACTTTCAGTAGGTTCAATCATTAATGTTCCTGCTACAGGAAAAGAAACTGTTGGTGAGTGGAAGCCATAATCAATTAATCGCTTGGCGATATCGGTCACCTCAATGCCATGCTCTTTAAACGGACGGCAATCGATGATTAATTCGTGTGCGGCTCGGTTGCGCTCACCGCTATAAAGTGTTTCATAATGACCTTTTAGTCTTTCTTTGATGTAGTTAGCATTTAAAATAGCAAATTGAGTTGCACGTTTTAAGCCACTTACACCAAGCATTCTAATGTATGCATACGATATTAAGCATACTAACGAGCTACCAAAAGGTGCGGCAGAAATAGCAGTAATCGCTTTATCACCGCCTGTTTTGATTATTGGATTAGTTGGTAAAAATGGTACTAATTGTTTCGCAACACAAATTGGGCCTACACCTGGTCCACCGCCTCCGTGAGGTATGGAAAATGTTTTGTGCAAGTTTAAGTGACAAACATCTGCTCCAATATTACCTGGATTGGTTAATCCTACCTGAGCATTCATATTGGCACCGTCCATATATACTTGTCCGCCGTTTTCGTGAATAATACTAGTCACTTCTTTAATTGCAGATTCATAAACTCCGTGCGTTGACGGATAAGTTACCATTAAAGCAGCTAAGTTGTCTTTATGCTTTTCAGCTTTTTCACGAAGATCATCTACATCTATATTTCCATTATCCCCAGCTTTGGTAACGACTACTTTCATGCCAGCCATTACAGCACTGGCAGGGTTAGTACCGTGTGCAGATGAAGGAATTAAACAGATGTTTCGGTTTGATTCTCCACGAGACTCGTGATACGCACGTATAACCATTAAGCCTGCATATTCTCCTTGTGCACCTGAGTTAGGTTGTAATGAAGTAGCTGCAAATCCGGTAATTTCGGTTAATTGATCTTCCAGTTTTTTTAATACTTGTTGATACCCTTCTGCTTGTTCAATAGGGACAAATGGATGAATGTTCCCCCATTGCGGGTCACTCAACGGAAGCATTTCAGCAGCAGCGTTTAGCTTCATCGTACAAGAACCCAACGGAATCATAGAATGATTTAATGATAAATCTTTACGTTCCAGTTTTTTAATGTAGCGCATCAATTCAGTTTCACTATGGTAACTGTTGAATACATCGCTGGTAAGAAACTTAGTTTTTCGAGCTGCTTCGGCAGGAATAGCATTTCCTTTTATAATTTCTGAAACCTTAATTACTTTTTTATTAGTGGCTTCAGCAAAAACAGCTACTATTTTATTAAGATCTTTTAAGGTTGTTGTTTCGTTAATAGCAATTGAGACCGTTTCATCGTCGGGGTAATAAAAGTTGATGTTCTTGGCTTCGGCTATATATTTTATTTTGGTTGCATCGGTTTTTATGGCAATGGTATCAAAATAAGTGTCGTTCATTTGATATAGCCCTAACTCTTCTAACGCATTTGCTAATGTCGCTGTAGTGTTATGAACTTTATCAGCTATGTCCTGTAAACCATCTGGGCCATTGTACACAGCATACATTCCAGCCATTACAGCTAATAAAACTTGCGCTGTACAGATATTAGATGTTGCGCGGTCTCTTTTAATGTGCTGTTCGCGGGTTTGTAATGCCATTCTAAGGGCCCGGTTACCGTCAAGATCTTTTGTTACACCAATAATTCTACCTGGTATATGACGCTTGAACTCTTCACGTGTGGCAAAATACGCAGCGTGAGGTCCTCCGTATCCTAACGGAATTCCAAAACGTTGTGTGGTACCAACAACTACATCAGCTCCAAAGTGTCCTGGGGATTCAAGTTTCACTAAGCTTAAAATATCGGCTGCTACAGCTACTTTTATATCTGAATCGTTTGCTTGCTTTATAAAATCTTTAAAACTATGAACGTTTCCGGTTCTTCCAGGGTATTGTAACATAACACCGTAGAAGTCTTCAGAAAAATCAAATTCTTTGTGGTTGCCCACCACGATTTCTACACCAATAGGTAAGGCACGGGTTTGTAATACAGAAAGGGTTTGTGGAAGGATTTCTTCAGAAACAAAAAACTTTACTGCGTTGCTTTTCTTTTGCGCTCTGCTACGGACCGCAAACAATAACGACATTGCCTCGGCAGCGGCAGTAGATTCGTCTAATAATGATGCGTTAGCCAATTCCATTCCGGTAAGATCGCTTACCATGGTTTGAAAGTTAAGTAAAGCCTCTAACCTTCCTTGTGCAATTTCAGCTTGATAGGGTGTATAAGCAGTGTACCAACCTGGATTTTCTAATATGTTACGTTGAATAACGGGGGGGATATTGGTAGGATAATAACCCAAACCAATATAGGTTTTGAACACTCTATTTTTTTCGGCCATCTCGGTGATGTGCTCCAAATATTCTTGCTCGGTCATTGCTACGTCCAGATCGAGGTCTTTTTTCATGATAATATCATCTGGGATAGTCTCAAATATAAGCTGGTCAAGTGTTTCAGCGCCAATAGTTTTGAGCATTTTGGGAAGGTCGCTTCTTCTGGGACCAATATGTCTAAGGGCAAAAGAATCTGTGTTCATATTGTGCGTTTCAAAATTAGGTCGCAAAATTACAATTTTATACACGAAATAGTGTCGTTTTTTTATAGGTAAACTAACATTTTGTTAACCAATATATCAAGTTACTAACACTTTGCTTACTTTTGAAACAATGAATGCCCTAAAACGTATTTTTGAATTCTACATAAACAGTAGTATTCATGTGGCTTTAGCAGTAGTTTCATTAGTCACTATCACTGTTCTTGAATTCAACTTACAACTGCCAAGTGCTTATTGGTATTTTGTGTTTTTTGGTACTGTAACGGGTTATAATTTTGTGAAATATGCACCCATAGCCGGTTTGCATCATAGAAGCCTTGCCAAATCATTGAAAATAATCCAGGTATTTTCTTTTATCTGCTTTGGGGCTTTGTTGTGTTTTTCATACCACCTTTCTGTTAAAACACTTATTGTTACAGGTTTTTTTGGAGCATTAACTGTTTTATATGCTATTCCTTTTGCAAAGAAAAAAAGCCTAAGAACAATAAAAGGTTTAAAAATTTTTGTAGTTGCGATAGTCTGGGCTGGCTTTACTGTTCTTGTGCCTGTGCTGGCCTCTAATACATCCTTAACAGGCGATGTTTTTATTACCTTTTTACAACGCTCTTTTTTGGTAATAGTTTTTACTATTCCTTTTGAAATACGAGATCTTCCTTATGATGACTCAATATTAGGAACCTTGCCTCAAAAGTTGGGTGTTTTAGGAACAAATACTTTGGTAGCAGTATTAGCAACGATTGCTTTTATTGTTGAAGGGTTTAAAAAAGATATTTCATTATTACACGCCATAAGCTTGCTGTTTATATGCTTGCAAGCTGCTTTTGCTGTGTTTTTTGCAAAAAAAGAGCAATCTAAGTATTATGCTTCTTTTTGGGTAGAAGCATTACCAATTTTATGGTTGGTTGTTTTTTGTCTATTGCGTCATTTCTTGCCGTAAATGTTCTTTTAGAGAACGCTTCTGTTCAGTTGAAAGCGTTTGAATTTCAGATTTTTTAATAGCTTTTGTCAGTTTTGCATTACGTTTTGTGTGTTTTTTACAAAGTCTACAAAACAAAGTGTGAATGGTGAGCAGTAACTTTTCCCATAGACTTGCTTCATTGTATTGTGCTTTATCACAGACATGGCCTGCTTCTTCACAGTTAAACATCATGTTGAGTTTCATTGTTATAACCAGTTTTTTTCTAGACAGTTAGCCATCGCTTTACGGGCGCGATGAATGATTACCCAAAGGTTAGACGGAGTGATATTATATTCATTACAAATTGCTTCAGTATCAAAATTGTCGATTGTTTTCATTTTAAAAATAGCGGCATGTCGTTCATCTAATGTGTCCAGGCACTCAAGAATAGCAAGTCGTAGTTCGCTGTTTTCCAATTTATCTTCGGCAGATTTATAATATGGATCCTTAACGCGTTCTTCCAGCCAATCACCTTCCATGTCATCATCTGTGTAATTAATGTGTACTTCTGCTTGTCCTTTTTTCGAGTTTTTCTTTCGGTAATGGTCTATAATTTTACGCTTTAAAATAGCAATAAGCCAAGTACGCTCACTAGCATTTCCTTTAAAGTTTTTTTTGGATTTTAACCCTGCCAAAAAGGTCTCTGAAATTAGGTCCTGTGCAACAATATGATCATTAACACGCACAATGGTGTAGTTGTAAAGGTAGTCTGAATATCGATCCACCCAAGTTTCGGGGTGCAGGGAGTGAGAGGGCATGTGTTGGTTATATAGTGATTCATTCAAAAATAGGAAAGTTTCAGCAGGAATAATACTTTTTCACATTTATATAAGACTTTTTATGGTGCCGCCTTGCTTATAAGAAAGTAACTGTTAAATAATTAATGTTTCAACTTAATAATATTTAATTTTATACACTTGTTTAAACCCATTCACACAATGAAAAAAATTACCTTACTTTTTGTTTTCTTAATGACCACAGCCATCTTTTTAGCACAAGAACAACCGTTCTATGCTACGATGGATGCAACCGATGCTATAGAATTACAAAAGGAACTTCCCGATGACATCCAGATTATCGCAACTAAGCAGAACCAATCTGCTGTTTTTATTTCTGAAGAAGCAGCTCATACACTACATAGAAATGTTTTAACTCATGGACCGGGTTATGTTTTTAAAGCTTCAAAAGAAAAAGCATTACAAGCTATAGAGCCTAAAGTACCCAAAACTGAAAGACGTGTTCTAGACTTTACAATAAATCAAGACGCAGCAGTTGCAGAAGCACTCGATTTAGTAGAAGCTCAAAATATAGAAGACCAAATATTAGAATTACAAGCGTATGGTACTCGTTATCATACAAAACCTCAAGCAGAACAATCGGTGCTAGACCTTAAAGATAAATGGGAGGCTATGGCACAAGCTGCAAATCGTGACGACGTGAGCGTGCGTATTGTAAACCATGTTAATACGGGGATGCCTTCTGCAGTGATGACCATTGAAGGGGCTGAAAACCCAGATGAATTTGTAATTATTGGAGGTCATATAGATTCTACGGCCCCTGGTAGTGGTAATAATACCGCACCAGGAGCTGATGATGATGCATCAGGGATTTCGACTATTACAGAAGTTGCCAGAGTATTATTTGAAACAGATTTTGTGCCTAATCGCACGGTAGAGTTTATGGCATTTGCTGCTGAAGAAATAGGGCTAGTTGGCTCTGCTGAAATAGCCGAAGAGTATAGCAATAACAATGTTAATGTAATAGCCTATGTTCAATTTGATATGACAAACTTTCCAGGCTCTGCTAATGATGTGTATATTACAACGGACAGTTATAATAGCAACGATTTAAATGCCTATTTAATTGAATTAATGGAGTATTACAATGGTGCCTCTAGCGAACATGAGATTACATATGGTACTACCGCTTGTAACTATGGGTGTTCAGATCACTTTAGTTGGGCAGATAATGGATATGAAGCAGCTTTTCCTTTTGAAGCTAGTTTTTCTGAAAGTAACCCCAGTATTCATACTTCAGGCGATACGTATGATGTAACGGGTGATGCTTTTAAAGCAGCTAAGTTTGCTAAACTAGGATTAGAATTTGTAATTGAAACTGCAAAAAGTAACACGCTTTCTGTTTCTGAAATATCTGGACTTGATTTTGATTTTATCGTTGCCAATAAAATACTTAACTATAAAATAAAGAACAGTACAGATAGGTTGGAAAAAATGGCTGTTATTGATGTGTCCGGCAAGCAAGTATTAACCGCAACCGATTTAGGACAACAAGGGACGATTTCATTAGAAAGTCTGTCGCAAGGTTTTTATGTTGCAGTTTTTACTACGGATGCTAATAAAAAATTAACTAAGAAGTTTATAGTGAATTAAAAATATTTATAAGAATAAAAAAAGCTGCTATTGAAAAATAGCAGCTTTTTTATTTAAATCAATCCAGCTCGTTTTAATAACGCATCAGGGTTTGGTTTTTTACCACGAAACTTAATATACAGTTCCATTGGGTCTTCGGTGCCACCTTGTGACAATACAAAGTTTTTAAACTTATCGGCAACGGTTTTGTTGAAAATACCTTCTTCCTTAAAATAAGCAAAGGCATCGGCATCCAACACTTCGGCCCATTTATAACTGTAATATCCTGCCGAATACCCTCCTTGAAATATATGTGAGAAAGAAGTACTCATACAGTTAGAAGCTACATCTGGGTATAAAACTGTTTCGCCAAAGGCTTCTTTTTCGTGTGCTTTCACATCCTTTATCTCAGTTGGGTTTCCTCCATGCCATGCCATATCGAGCATTCCGAAACTTAATTGGCGTAGGGTTTTCATTCCTTCATGAAAAGCAGCCGATTCTTTAATCTTTTTTACATACTCCATCGGGATTACTTCACCGGTTTTATAGTGCGTGGCAAACAGTTCTAGTGTTTCTTTTTCGTAACACCAGTTCTCCAATATTTGGCTTGGTAATTCAACAAAATCCCAATACACGTTGGCGCCCGATAAACTTGCATAGGTTGTATTGGCCAACATGCCATGCAACGCATGACCAAACTCGTGAAATAACGTGGTGACTTCATTAAAAGTTAATAACGAAGGCTTGCTAGCCGTTGGTTTGGTGAAGTTACATACAATTGAAATATGCGGGCGTTCGTTGTTGCCGTTCTTTATCTCTTGTTGTTTGTAAATAGTCATCCAAGCACCGTTACGTTTTCCGGCTCGTGGATGAAAGTCTGCGTAAAAAATCGCTACCAAAGCATCATCTGCATCGGTAACACGGTATGTTTTTACTTCTGGGTGATATTTGTCAATATCGTTTACCTCTTCAAAAGAAAGTCCGTAAAGCTTTTTAGCAACGGTAAACACACCGTTTATTACGTTCTTTAACTCAAAGTAAGGTTTTAGCTTTTCATCGTCTAGGTTAAAACGTTTCTGTTTTAACTTCTCTGCATAATACGCTCCGTCCCATTTCTGTAATTGGTCAATGCCGTCTAATCCTTTTGCGAAAGTTTCCAGTTCAGCAAACTCTTTTTGAGCTGCGGGTTTTGCTTTCTGCAACAATTCATCTAAGAAGGAATTAACTTTTTCAGGTGTTTCGGCCATGCGTTCTTCTAGTACAAAGTGCGCGTGACTATCATACCCTAATAATTGTGCTCTTTGGTAGCGTAGGTTAGCAATTTGAAGTACAATTTCTTGGTTGTCCAATTCGTCTTTATGAAACGCTTTACTTCCAAAAGTAAGGGATAGTTCTTTTCGTAATTCACGATTATCCGCATACGTCATAAATGGAATATAACTAGGATAGGCTAAAGTGAACATCCAGCCATCTTTGCCTTTCTCTTTTGCTGTGTCGGCAGCTTCTTCTTTAGCGCCTTCGGGTAAACCGGAAAGTTTGTCTTCGTCGGTAATATGTAGCTCGTATTTGTTAGTTTCTGCCAATACGTGTTCGCCAAAAGTTAAGCTTAGCTTAGATAAGTCTTGGTCTATTTTACGTAGCTTTTCTTTTTTGTCTTCTGAAAGATTAGCGCCATTACGTGCAAAACCTTTGTATTGTTTTTCTAGCAACATGCTCTCTTCAGCAGTAAGCGTCAAAGAATCTTTACGATCATAAACGCTTTTAACACGTTTAAATAATGCTTCGTTAAGTAGCAAATCGTTTTTGAAGTCAGAAAGTAAAGGCGAAACCTCTTGTGCTATTTTTTGGATTTCTTCATTCGTTTCGGCGCTGTTGAGGTTAAAAAAAATACCCGTAACGCGATTTAATTGCTCGCCAGTGCGTTCTAGTGCTTCAACTGAATTTTTAAACGTAGGTTCATCAGTGTTTTCAGTAATGGTATTTATTTCGTCCTTTGTGTCTCTAATTAACTGCTTGATGGCAGGTAAAAAGTGCTTGTTTTCTATTTTTGAAAACGGGGCAGTATTAAAGGGTTGTAATAGTGGGTTGTTCATTTTCATAGTTTATTTTTTGTCGGGTCGAGCGCAGTCGAGACCTCCTCAGGTGTAGGCTTAAACTTAGAATGTGTCATATTTCTGCATTCCGATAGGATTTGAAGCATATTGAAATCATTGGTAGACAATGCTAGTTTTTTCTTTGCACTCCATCGTTTAATTTTCTTTTCAAAATATATAGCTTGCTTCACATCATTAAATTCTTGATGAAAGATGAGCTCTAAAGGTCTTCTTTTAAAAGTAAAACAGCTTTTGTTCAGTCCTTGTTGGTGTTCGTTGAATCTTCGGGATATATCGTTTGTAAAGCCAGTGTAAAATAATCCGTCAGCACATTTGAGTATGTAAACATAATAGGTTTTCATACGGTTTAATTTTTAAAAGTGTCTTCTTGAACCCAGTCGAAAGATTAAATCTATTTGGTCTTTATGGTAAGGTCTCGACTGCGCTCGACCAGACACTTTCATTTGTATTGATAATGGTTAGCTGCCTTTCCCTTCCCGCACCTTTTTAGCGCCTTCTTCTACTTTAATTTTTAAACCTTCTTTATAAGCTACTACTTTATCAAGGACACATTTGTCAGAACTACCAATAATCTGGGCTGCTAATATTCCGGCGTTTTTGGCACCGTTTAAAGCAACCGTGGCAACGGGTACACCGCCTGGCATTTGTAGAATAGAAAGTACAGAGTCCCAACCGTCAATAGAGTTGCTCGACTTTACGGGAACGCCAATTACGGGAAGCGGTGAAAGCGAGGCAATCATACCTGGTAAGTGCGCAGCACCGCCTGCACCGGCAATGATAACGTTAATGCCGCGGGTGTGAGCGTTTTTTCCGTAATCGAATAATTTATCGGGCGTTCGGTGTGCCGAAACAATATCGACTTCAACTTCAATGTCGAAGCCTTTTAAAATGTCTATAGCGTCTTTCATAACGGGCATGTCACTCGTACTACCCATGATAATTCCTACTTTGCTCATAATCTTATTGTTTTAATTCCCCTTTTCAAGGGGGTAAGGGGGATATTTTTTTACCATTTTGTCTAAACGTTACACCCCTAAAGTCCCCTCAAGGGGACACTATTATTTTACTTGCTAACCACTTGTATCGTCTTTTTCACCTCTTCAGCGACTTTACGAGCTTGATTAATGTCTTCGTCTATAATCGTTACGTGTCCCATTTTTCGGAATGGACGTGTTTGTTTTTTTCCATAAATATGTGGCGTTACACCATCCATCGCCATAATCTTTTCGATGTTTTCATATTTTACATCGCCGGTATGGTCTTCATGACCTACTAAGTTCACCATAATTCCGCCTACTTTACTATCTGTTTTTCCCAGTGGTAAGTCTAAAATAGCACGCAAGTGTTGCTCAAATTGATTGGTGTAACTGGCCTCAATGCTATAATGACCGCTGTTGTGAGGGCGTGGTGCTACTTCGTTTACCAGAATTTCATCGTCTTCTGTTTGAAACAATTCTACGGCTAACAAACCTACGTGTTCAAACGTTTCAGAAACTTGTTTGGCAACGGCTCTTGCTTTTTCGGCGACTTTAGGCTCTATTCGGGCAGGGCAAATAACGTATTCTACTTGATTGGCTTCAGGATGAAACTCCATTTCAACTACTGGGTAGGTGCGAACTTCGCCACTTGGGTTACGAGAAACAATAACTGCCAATTCATTTTTAAACGGTATCAATTTTTCAGCAATACACGGTCCTTCAGCCAAAGGAATCACATCTTCCGCATCGCGAATAATACTAACGCCTTTTCCGTCGTAACCGCCTGTGCAGCTTTTCCAAACAAAGGGGTAATGCAGTTCCTTGCGGACAATTGCCTCGTTTAAATCGTATTTGTCTTTGTAGCGTTTAAAGGGTGACGTAGGAATTTTATGTTCTTTATAAAACTGCTTTTGTACTCCTTTATCCTGTATTTTCCGAAGCGTTTCTGAAGAAGGATATACCGTTACGCCTTCCTGTTCCAGTTTTTCTAAGGCTTCTACATTGACGCCTTCAATTTCAAAAGTAAGCACATCTGCTTTTTTTCCGAAGTTATAGACGGTGTCAAAATCCATCAGGTCGCCTTGCTCAAAATGGTCGCAAGCAATGCGGCAAGGAGCTTCGGCGCTGGGGTCTAGAACGTTGGTTTTTATATCGTATTTGCGTGTTTCGTACAGCAGCATTTTGCCCAGTTGGCCGCCGCCGAGTATTCCGAGGGTGAAAGAGGACGAAAAGTAGTTCATACGCACAAAGATAACAAAAGGGCGTGGGAGTTTTTTATTTTTTTAAAAGAGAGTTTTTGAATGCGGTTTACATTACTTCGGAAAAACCAAGGAGAGGGTTTTTACAGTTGTTTTCTTCGACTTTACCCCTTATTTTCTTCGAGTATAGTACGTAAAAGCAAGGGGATACTCGAAGAAAAGTCGAAGAAGACTCGAAGAAAAGTTGTGTGAAACTTAGTTAAAAGGGGTGTAAATAATCCCGTGATTTAATTTTTTTATATGTTTACGGAAGATTAGAGTAATCAAAAGAGAACCTATCTATGAAAAACGAATTTACGGATGTAATGTCCCAACGGACAGATAAAGAATTAATACAAATTGTAACTGTCGACAGGAGCAAATACCAGCCTGCTGCATTAGAAGCTGCTGAAACCGAAATAGAAAATAGAAATATAGACACAAGCACCTTTAGTAAGCTTCGAGCGCGCGCGGAATTACAAAATAGGGAGCAAGAAAAAGTAAATAAAACTGCAGCATCTACATCGCTTCGCCTTGTTAATTATTTAATTGATATAGTGGTTTCCTACTTTGTTTCAATGGTAGTATTTCTTGTCTGTAGTTTAGTGCTTCCAAACCCAGAAAATCCAATTGTATTGCTTGCTACTATAGTTTTGGTGTTTAGTTCATTTTTAGCATATTACATAATTATGGAGATTAAATGGCAAAAAACCATTGGTAAATTTGCTACAAAAACCAAAGTTGTTATGCTAAATGGTGAAAAACCAAAAGAGAAAGATATTGTGTTACGAACCTTATGCCGTCTAATTCCTTTTGATTGGGTTTCATATCTTTTTATGAAAAATGGTTTTCACGACCTACTGTCTAAAACGAAAGTGGTTAAAGAAACTAAAGATTAAAATAGTTTTATTAGCAAAAACACTTTTACATCATACGCTTCTCAAGTGCTTTGCAATTAGTATCTTTGCACCTTCGTTATGTGGCGATTTATAAAAAATTTATTCAGAAAGAACAAAAGAGTAATGACAAACATCGTATTATTTGGCCCTCCGGGAGCAGGAAAAGGAACACAAGCCGACGTTTTAAAAGAGAAATATAATCTGGTACACATTTCAACCGGAGATGTTTTTCGATATAACATAAAAAATAAAACTGAATTAGGTGATTTGGCCAAAAGCTATATGGACAAGGGGCATTTAGTACCTGATGAGGTAACTATTAATATGCTGAAAGCTGAAGTTGAAAAAAACGAAGATGCCAAAGGGTTTATTTTTGATGGTTTTCCACGTACCGAAGCACAAGCAGAGGCATTGTCCAACTTAATGGATGAAAAAGATTCTCAAATAGATGCTATGGTGGCCCTTGAGGTAGACGATGAGGTTTTGGTGGAGCGTCTTTTAGAACGTGGAAAAGTAAGTGGCAGAGCCGATGATGCAAATGAAGATGTAATTAGAGAGCGTATTGCAGAATATTACCGTAAAACGGATATTCTAAAAAAATACTATCAAAAACAAGACAAATATTACGGTGTAGATGGTGTGGGTAGTATTGAAGAAATCACGGAGCGTTTAAGTGAAGTAATTGATAAACTATAACGCTTACAAATAACAATTAAGATTAAAAATTTATATGACTGAAGGCAATTTTGTTGATTACGTAAAGATTCACCTTACTTCTGGAAAAGGAGGAAAGGGCAGTACGCATTTACGTAGAGAAAAGTATATACCAAAAGGAGGTCCCGATGGTGGTGATGGTGGTCGTGGTGGTCATATAATTTTACAAGCTAATAAAAACTTGTGGACGCTGTATCATTTAAAATTTAAGCGTCACTTTAAAGCCGGTCACGGCGGAGCAGGAGGAAAACAAACTAGTACAGGTGCCGATGGCGACGATGTAATCATCGAAGTACCATTAGGGACGGTAGTTAAAAATACTGACACTGGTGAAACCTTGTTCGAAATGACCGAACATGAAGAAGAACGCATTGTTGCTAAAGGTGGAAAAGGTGGAAAAGGGAATGCTCACTTTAAATCTGCTACGCGGCAAACACCCCGTTTCGCGCAACCTGGTCTGGAAGGGGAGGAAATGAATATAACAGTAGAACTAAAAGTATTGGCCGATGTAGGTTTGGTAGGCTTCCCGAATGCCGGTAAATCAACATTGCTTTCTGTAGTTACTGCTGCGAAACCCAAGATTGCGAATTACGAATTTACCACCCTAAAACCGAACTTAGGAATAGTTACTTATCGAGACCATCAAACTTTTGTAATGGCCGATATTCCCGGAATTATTGAAGGTGCAGCCGAAGGAAAAGGCTTAGGGCATTACTTTTTGCGCCATATAGAGCGTAACTCAACTTTGCTGTTTTTGATTCCTGCAGATGCAGATGATATTAAAAAACAGTACGATATTCTGTTAGACGAATTAAAACGCTATAATCCAGAATTGTTAGATAAAGAACGCCTTATCGCCATATCAAAAAGCGATATGCTTGATGAAGAGTTAAAAGGTGAAATGAAAGAACAGCTAGACAAAGAGTTTAAAGGCTTACCGTATTTATTTATTTCTTCCGTAGCACAACAGGGTTTAATGGAGCTTAAAGATAGCTTGTGGGAGATGCTGAATAAAGATGTTGAAGAAGTTTAACCTTCCTTTAAAATCTATTGGCGTACTTTTTGCGTAGTTTTAATATAGGAATGTAATTCTTAAAACTATGAAGTATTTTTCTATTGTATTAATTGCCCTGCTATTCGTTTCCTGCGGAACAAGCGTAGGTGTAGATTATGATAAAGAGGTTGACTTTTCGCAATACAAAACCTATAATTTCTTTCCCTCTATAGATTCAGGATTAAACGATCTAGATGATAAACGGATCATGCAAGCGACCGATAGCCTATTGCAGGAACGTGGGTTTATTAAATCTGAAACACCGCAATTGTATATTAACTTTTTTGCAAAAGAACAAATAACCAATTCCCGAAATACCATCGGCATTGGCATTGGTAGTGGCGGCGGTAATGTAGGGGTAGGTGTAGGCGGCGGTATTCCTATTGGGGGACGCGTAATTGAGCAAGTGATTACAATGGACTTTATAGATGTTTCAAACGATGACCTTGTTTGGCAGGCAGTTGCCGAAACAGAATTAAAAGAAAAGGCTAAACCTGTTCAGAAAAGAAAACATTTTGAAGAAGTAATTTCAAAAATCCTTAAAAAATACCCGCCATCCAACTAGCTATAAAACCTATATTATCATTTTGCATAGGGTTTTTCTTGATGTCCTGTAGTTCTACTATGAATATTCAGTATGAAGAAAACCTTGACCTTTCTAGTTATAAAACCTATAATTTTTACCCAGTAATAGATTCGAAACTTCCTGAAGATGAAACAAAAACAATTATGCAAGCTGTTGCATTGCAGCTTTTTAAACAAGGATATAAAAAGTCTGAAACCCCGGACTTTTATGTAAACTTTTTTGTTGAAGAAAGTACTTTTTATAAACCTGACATATCAGAAGACAATAAAAATTATACAGAAGCCAGAAAAAAGAAAGAAGACACTAGTAAAGTGTATTTAAAGACAACAGCTATAGATCAATTACTATATTTAGATATTGTAGATGTTCAAAATGATCAACTCGCTTGGAATGTTATAATTGAAGGTTCAATTGAAGACCCTATCACCCATGAAAAGCTATTTCAGTATTATTCAGAAAAAATTGAAAAAGCATTAACTAAATTCTACGAAACCTCAAATCAATAAATAATTTATATGAAAAAGACCCTCATACTGTTTTTGCTATGTCCTTTCTTACTATTTGCTCAAAATACCTTTGAGAAAGCTGAAAACTATTTCAAAAATGAACAATTCAGCAAAGCAAAGCCACTCTTTAAACAATATTTAAAGACATATCCTAACGATGCAAAAACCCGTGAATATTTAGGTGATATAGCTAGCTATGCCAAAGATTGGGATGCGGCCATAGATTATTATGAGGAGTTGGTGGAAGAGGATGAAAACAGTGCTAATTATCATTTTAAATATGGTGGCGCCATGGGCATGAAAGCACTGGAAATAAGTAAAATTAGAGCATTAACTTACATTGACGATATTAAAGAACATTTTGAAATTGCAGCTAAGTTAGACCCTAAGCATATTGAAGTCCGTTGGGCGTTGGTGGAATTTTATATCCAACTACCGGGCATTATCGGTGGAAGTGAAAAAAAAGCGCGTAGCTATGCTAATGAACTATTGAAAATATCACCTGTTGACGGCTATTTGGCCAACGGTTACATTGCTGAATACAACGATCGTCCCAATGATGCTGAAAGCTATTATAAAAAAGCTATTCAAGTAGGCGGTTCGCCACATACCTATGAAAAACTTACCAATTTATACGAAAACAACGATAGACCACAAGAAGCTATTGAAACCGCTTCACAATCACTTCAAAAACACAAACGGAATAGCCTTAATTACCAAATAGGAAAGATTTCGGCACAATATAACTTGAGTCCGCAATTGGGTTTGGAGTGTTTGCAAGCTTATATAAAAAATCATTCGGTTCGGGATGGTGTTCCAAAAGATTGGGCCTATTATAGAATTGCACAGATTTATAAAAATCTGGGTGATAAAAGCGACGCGCTCAATTGGATAAATAAAGCGCTTGCAAGTCGTTCCGATTTTGAAGAAGCCGAAGAAGAAAAGGAGCGAATCCTTTCTATGTAGGTTAAATATTATATTCATATTTCTGAATTCCCAATTCTAAATTCTTAACAGTATCTTTACAAAAAACTCGTTATGCGCGTACATTTTATAGCCATAGGTGGTAGTGCTATGCACAATCTGGCTTTGGCACTTCACGAAAAAGGAGATCACGTAACCGGTAGTGATGATGAAATATTCAATCCTTCAAAAAGCAGGTTAGAGGCAAAAGGATTATTGCCTCAAGAATATGGGTGGTTTCCTGAAAAAATAACGTCAGATATAGATGCTGTTATTTTAGGAATGCACGCCAAAAAAGATAATCCCGAATTATTAAAAGCTGAAGAACTAGGTTTAAAAATATATTCATACCCAGAGTTTTTATTTGAACAGTCAAAACACAAAACTCGTGTGGTTATTGGCGGTTCTCATGGGAAAACAACTATTACATCTATGATTTTGCACGTGATGCACTATCACGACAAAGAAGTAGATTATATGGTAGGCGCCCAACTGGAAGGGTTTGACACGATGGTTCATCTAACTGAAGAAAACGATTTTATCGTATTAGAAGGGGATGAGTATTTATCTTCCCCGATTGACCGTCGACCAAAATTTCATCTATACAAACCAAACATTGCCTTACTAAGTGGAATTGCTTGGGATCACATCAATGTATTTCCAACGTATGAAAACTATGTTGAACAGTTTGAAATATTTCTGAAACAGATAACTAATGGTGGGGCTATTATCTACAATGAAGAAGATGCAGAAGTAAAACAAGTAGTAGAAGCAACCGAAAACCCGATAAAAAAATATCCGTACCAAACACCTGAATATAGTGTAGAAGACGGAGAAACATTACTGGAAACACCAGAAGGCCCTATGCCAATAGAGGTGTTTGGCAAACATAACTTGAACAATCTGGAAGGTGCCCGGTGGATATGCCAATTGATGGGTGTAGATGCAGACGATTTCTACGAAGCCATCGCCACGTTTAAAGGCGCAAGCAAACGGTTGGAAAAAATAGCCGAAACCAAAACAGCTGTTGCTTTTAAAGATTATGCACATTCGCCTAGTAAAGTAAAAGCAACCACCCAAGCTGTAAAAAACCAATATCCCGATAAAAAATTAGTCGCTTGTTTAGAATTACACACGTATAGTAGTTTAAACCCTGAGTTTTTATCAGAATACAAAGGTGCTCTCGATGCTGCCGATGCTGCTGTTGTTTTCTATTCGCCGCACGCAGTAATGATTAAGCAACTAGAAGAAATTAAAGCCGAACAAATAGAAGAAGCTTTCCAAAGGGAAGACTTAATGATTTTTACTAATCCCGGTGATTTTAAAACCTTTCTGTATTCCGAAGAATATGAAAATACAGCACTTTTATTAATGAGTAGTGGTAATTACGGAGGGTTGGACTTTGATGAGGTGAAGGAGTATTTGAAATAGATTATTCGTTATATATAGTTTTAATAAATCCGGAGATAGATGCTTCGGATTTTTTTATGAGTTCATTTTTAGCATTTGTTTGATCCACTTCAGTTTTATCTTGCGAAAGTTTAAACTTCCCTTCCCAATCGGTGATTTCAATTTCGAACGCTTGGATATAATTTACAAAACGGTCCATTTTAGGGTTGTTTTTTTGCAGGATGAATTCGTGATCTGGTTCTTCTAAAAATTCAGTCATGGTAATCATACTTTGTTTTGCAGCTTCTGGATCGTTGATTAATTGGATTGTGCCAGTAATATGAACGATGATATAATTCCAGGTGGGTAATTGATTTTCCGAATCATAAACCGAAGGAGAAATATAACAATCAGGGCCTTTAAAAACTACTGTAACATTGGCACCATCTTGTAAGGCTCCCAATTGTGGATTGTTTTTATCGATATGGGCCACCAACCTACCTGTTTTATCATTATAAATAAAAGGAATGTGCGTTAGTAATGGTTTGTCGTCTTTTACAGAAACCAGCAGGCCAAGTGGGTACTGCTTGATAACAGCGATCATTTTCTCTTTGTCTTTTACTTGATGGTATGCGGGAGGATACATTTATAATAATTATTAAGTGTACTGAAAACTACTACTGGGTACTTTTTAAGCACCAAACTGCCGTAAATGATGGTCCAAATGTTTATACTGCATTTTTCCCCATTGCTCATTGGTAAAACTACCAAATACTGGATGGGTTGGCAAAGGTTGGTTTTCGTCTTTTTGATTGAATTCTTCCAAAAGTGAAATCAGTTGTGTTTTTTCCTTTTCAAAATCTTTAGGTTCGGTCACTATAAATTCTTTGGCAGTCGGTAGGCTTTGCTTCCAAGGTTTATCGTTATACATCATTCCTTTAAATGTTTTCATTAGCAATCGCATAAAAGGATTTGGTTTATTAACTGATTTTTTTTGCAGAACAACTTCAAGTGGTTTTTGGCAGTGATGCATCATTTGAGGAGCGTTCATCTTACCCCATTCAGGTGGTTTGTTGGGGTCTACTTTTTCTATTCGTTGTTTAATTTCTGAATAGGCTTCCGAAGAAAATAAAGATTTCATATACTTTAAAATTAGATTTTGGCGCTTGCTGTTTTCAGTTTAAAGATACATTATTATCTTTAAAGGTTTAAGAAACTTATTTGGAAGAAAAACCAACATCTTTTTCAATAAAAAACTGGAGTGAAGACGACCGTCCAAGGGAAAAATTACTTCAGAAAGGTCGCACAGCTTTAAGTGATGCCGAATTGATCGCTATTTTAATAAGTTCTGGTAGTCGTGAGGAAAGTGCCGTGTCGTTAAGCCAGCGTATTTTGGCTTCCGCAGAGAACAATTTAAACCAATTGGGGAAGCTTACGATAAAAGATTTAATGCAATTTAAGGGAATAGGTGAAGCAAAAGCAATTACCATTGCGGCAGCTTTAGAATTAGGTAGAAGGCGAAGAGCTGGAGAGGCATTAAACCGTAAAAAAATAACTTCTAGCCAATCGGTTTTTGAATTGATGCAACCTATAATAGGTGAGTTGCCACACGAAGAGTTTTGGATTGTCTACCTTAACAATTCCAACAAAGTATTGCAAACCTCACAGTTAAGTAAAGGTGGTATCACGGGAACGTTGGTAGATGTACGCTTGGCCTTTAAAAACGCATTACAATTAGGCGCAGTAGCTATTATTTTGGCGCATAACCACCCTTCTGGAACGTTGAAACCCAGTCAGCCGGACATTAAACTCACTCAAAAACTGAAAACTGCGGGCGAGAGTCTGGATATAAAAGTTTTGGACCACCTTATAATAACTGAAAAAGCGTATTTTAGCTTCGCTGACGAATCTATGATGTAACTACCTATGCTGTTAATTTACACTCAAAAAATTACCCCAAGAACAACCTATATTTTTAAGCATATTTGTATGCGTATTTTAGGGCTGGAGGTTGGTTTTACATCTGTGATTGAAGAATTGATTGCCCATTCCGGTCCAAAAATATCGTACGGTAAGCAACAAATGGGGAATGAGCTTTTTATTCAAAGTCAAGGACTGCTTACCGAACAAGGAGTTGAAAGTATTGATATAACGGTTAAACCCTGGGAGGAGACGGTTTGCTTTTTTCCGGTTTCAGAAAAAAGTGCACTACCATTTGATATTTTTTCGGCAGGGTTTTATTTGTTGAGCCGTTATGAAGAATACCTGCCCCACGTAAAAGATGAGCGTGGGCGTTATCCGGTTTCAGAAAGTTTAGGTTATAAAGAAAAGTTTTTACAACAGCCAGTAGTCGATGTTTGGGCCTATAAGTTTAAAAAAGTACTTGAAGAACATTTTCCGAGCATAGAGTTTTCTTCAAAGAAAATGAATATACATCCTGTAATTAAGGCAGTAGAGCCGTATGCGTATGAACAAAAAGGTATTTTTAGATCTTTTATAGGGTATTTAAGCGATTTGTTGAGGTTTAAAATCTTGCAAGTAACAAGGAGAACACAAGTAATATTAGGTGTGAGGAGAGATCCCCATAACACTTTTAAGTGGATTATAAACAGAGCTAAACGCAGTAAAAACCCACTGTCTGTTTTCTTCTTGTTAGGGGAAGCGGCAACCTTTAAAGAAAGCATCAATACACATCGTCAAAAATTTAAAATGCTCATAAAATATGTAAATGATTATAAAGAAGTAGGACTGTTATTTTCTATGGGTGCTTTAGACGAACATCAAATGCTGAAAAAAGAAAAAGAGCAACTGGAAGAAATAACGAATAGAAATTTGTTGAGTACCATGGGCTCGCATTATTTAGTGAATCTGCCTGATTTTTATAGAGACTTGGTCGAGCTGGAGGTTAAACGAGACTTTACAATGGTATATAAAAATACGGTGGGTTTTCGTGCGGGTACCTGTACGCCTTTTCTTTTTTATGATCTAGATTATGAAATTAAAACACCGCTTATTATACATCCTTTGGCAATGACTACTTTGGCATTGACCGATAAAAGCGATATAGAAATTAACAAAACAATCGATACGGTTATGAATTCAGTAAAAAGGGTGAATGGAACCTTTTCAATGATTTTTAGTAATACCGACTTTTCTTCGGAAAGGGATAAAACCTGGAGGAAAATCTTTTCAGAAAAAATGTTTCAGCATGAATAATTTAACCGATGTCTTTTTCGATTTAGACCACACCTTATGGGATTTTGACAAAAATTCTGCCCTTGCATTTAAGCGTGTATTCAAAAAGCATAAAGTTGCCATAGAAACTACACGTTTTTTAGAAGAATATGAGCCAATTAATTTAGAATATTGGAGGCTTTTTAGAGAAGATAAGGTTACAAAACAAGAATTGCGCCGGGGGCGGTTAATAGATGCGTTCGGTCAATTTAAAATAGAATATCCGTTACAAGAAATTGATGCTATGGCAACATCTTACATAGATGAGTTGCCTGTGGACAATCATTTATTTGACGGGGCTATCGATGTGTTAGACTACTTATCTCAAAAATATAGACTTCATATAATAACTAATGGTTTTCACGAGGTGCAGCACCTTAAATTAAAAAAGAGCGGAATATATACTTACTTTAAAACAGTAACAACTTCTGAAGAGGTAGGATTAAAGAAGCCAAACCCTGTTATATTTAAAAAAGCACTACTAAAAGCATCGGCAAATCCAGAAAGCAGCATTATGATCGGGGATTCATTCGAAGCTGATATACTGGGTGCCAAAGCAATAGGTATGCAGACAATGTATTATAATTACAGAAAGACAAAAGCTATTGAAAATCAAATGGTTGTTAATGATCTTTTTGAAATTAAAAAGTTGATTTAGTAAAATAATCAAAACTTTAGTCCGTTATTATTTAAAATTCCCCACAAATGAAAACAAACCTTTCCGTGCCTGTATTGCTTGTATTGGCATCTGTCTTTTTATCTTCTTGCATTAAAGATACCGATTTTGATGAGGCGGAAGCTATTGCACTCACACCAGTTGTGGAGCTTGATTTAATTTACTTTAACCTGACGGCTAATGATTTTTTTGATTCAACTACATCAAACCCTAGGCTAACGGTAAGAGATACTACAGAGCTTCCTTTTCTAGATGATGGTTTTGCTCAGGAAGATTTAAGAAAAGCAGACTTTCTTTTTAAATTTACAAATGGCATTCCAAGACGTTTTGATGTTGATTTTCAGTTTTTAGATCAAGAAAATATTGAAACCTACAGTACCCAAACAAATGTCGACCAGGGAACACCGCAAAATTCACAACTAACAGATTTCATTAAAATAGTAGAAGGAGATGACCTTATAGAACTTACAAAAGCTTCAAAGGTTGTGGTATCGGTAACCATAGCATCTTCTGATGAAAACTTAGAAGGAGAGCTTAACTTGAAGTCTAAAACTACTTACTACCTGGAACTATAATACATATGAAAAATTTATTAATTTGTATTATAGCTCTTTGGACAGGAGAGGTGTTATCCCAAAATAAGCAAGTCCTATATGGTTTAGAAGAAGTACCTCAAAACCTATTACTAAACCCAGGGAGTAAAGTACCGCAGAAGTATCATTTTGGAATCCCTTTTTTATCTCAAATACATGTAAGTGGAGGTGCTTCAGGTGTTTCAGTATATGATATATTTGGTGAATCTAATGTTGATATAAATACCCGTATCCGTAATAAAATATTTGAGATGGATGACAAGGATTTTTTCACCATTAACCAACAACTCAATATTATAGATTTTGGCTGGCTTGCTAACAATGATATATATTTTTCAGGGGGAATGTATCAGGAACTGGATTTCATAAGCTATTTTCCCAAAGACCTCGCTATCCTCGCTTGGGAGGGCAATCAAAACTATTTGGGTTACCCGTTTGATTTAGGAGAAATTAGCATGACAGGCGAAGTGTTAACGGTATTTCATTTTGGCGCCAATAAAAAACTGAGTGATAACCTTACAGTAGGGGTTAGGGGAAAGGTTTATTCAAGTTTAATACAGTTTCAAAGTATAAATAATACGGGGACATTTACCACCCGAGAATCTACTAATGGGGTTAATATCTATGAACACGAATTGCAAAATATTGACGTTTCAATGCAAACATCAGGATATGCGTCTCTACGCGATGCCGATGGTAGTTCCGAAGTGATCAGTGAAATATTAGGGCGTACTTTTTTTGGTGGTAACTTAGGTTTAGGTATTGATGTAGGCGCAACATACGATATTGGGAGGTATTGGACAGTAAGTGGTAGTGTATTGGATTTTGGAGCGGTTTTTCATACCAACGGAGTGGAGAACTATGAAGCTAAAGGCGATTATACTGTAAACGGGATTGAATTGATCTTTCCACCATTAGAAGATGGCGAACCGACTTTCCCTTATTTCTCTAATTTAGAAGATGACTTTGAAAATGAAGTAGGAGTGGATACACTACAAACAAGTTACACGCAGTTGCGGCCTTTAAAAGTTAATGGAGCGGTAGAGTATCGGTTTGGCCAACCACTGTCTGGCGATGCTTGTGACTGTTACAATATGGGTGGAGGTTTAGAAACAGGACAGTCTATAGGTTTACAGGTATTTAGTGTTTTTAGGCCAAAAGGGTCACAATTGGCAGGAACCTTGTTTTATAATCGTCGTTTATGGGATTTTTTAACTGCAAAAGCTACTTATACCGTAGACCCGTACTCCAATTCAAATGTTGGGTTGGGTATGGTTGCAGATTTAGGAAAATTTAATGTTTATGTTGCAGCGGACAACTTGCTTCGTTACGGGAATATTGCAAAAGCAAAAAGCGTATCTTTGCAGTTGGGCTTAAACATTAAAATATACGAACAATGATAAAACAAATTAGTATACTCTTCTTTTTATTGGTAAGTATAACTTCATTTTCACAAAAAACTTTAAGTGATTACAGCTATGTAGTGGTACCAGATCAGTTCAGTTTTTTAGAGGGAAAAGATAAATATAAAATTAACTCACTTTCCACATACTTGTTTAATAAATTTGGGTTTAATGCATTTTTAAACTCTGAAGTCCCCAATGTAAAACGCTGTGATGGTCTTTATGCTGATTTAGATCACGAAAGCTCTTTTTTCAGAACCAAATTAACCGTAATACTCAAAGATTGCAACGGAAATATAGTCTATACAGGAAAGGAAGGGAATAGTAAGTTTAAAGAGTATAGGCGCGCTTATCAAGATGCTACCAGAAAGGCTTTTGAGAGTGTTGAGCGTTTAAATGTACAACAAAAAGATATAGAATTAGCTGGAGAAACTGAAGCCGAAATTGAAGTGAAAACCATGACAAATGCAACTATTGAAGATTCAAAAACTAACCCTTCTACAGTGAAAAGCTCTACTATGGAACCTTCAAAAAAGCCTATAAAAAATATTTCTGTTAAAAATTTACCTAGAACAAAGTTTTTAAACTATACAAAAGGAGCAAAATCATACTTGCTTCGGAAAACAAATCAAGGGTATTCATTATATGAAGAATCCACAGAGGCTGAAAATGGATTGGTGTTGACGGGTACTATAACAGTAACCAATTCTGAGGTGAACTTTAAAAGCACAGAAGGACAAATGTTTGATGTGTATTTTGATGAAGACCAGAACCTATCACTTTTTAAAGGGGATGGGGTAGTATTGTATAAATTGGTGCGTTAATATTTGTACTTATCTTTCCAAAGCCCTTTTAAGTAGCTTTTCAAACTATTTTCCCGAGCATTATTACCGGGTTTGTATAGTGTTGTTCCTTTAACTTCTTCAGGAAGAAATTCGTGTGGTGTAAAATTACCCTCATAGCTATGAGCATATTGATAGTCTTTGCCATAGCCAAGTTCTTTCATTAATTTGGTTGGAGCGTTTCTAATAGATAGCGGCACCGATAAATCGCCAGTCTGCTTAACTAATTGCTGTGCCTTGTTAATAGCTTCATAAGATGCATTACTCTTTGCTGAGGTAGCTAAGTAGATGGTGCACTGACTTAAAATAATACGAGCTTCGGGGTATCCAATCGTATTGACTGCTTGAAACGTGTTATTTGCCATAACCAAAGCCGTTGGGTTAGCCAATCCAATATCTTCTGAAGCTAAAATAACCAGCCGTCTTGCAATAAATTTTATGTCTTCTCCTCCTTCAATCATTCTCGCCAACCAATAAACAGCCGCATTAGGATCACTTCCACGGATGGATTTGATAAACGCCGAAATAATATCGTAATGCTGTTCCCCAGCTTTATCGTATAGCACCGTGTTTTTTTGCACTTTTTGTTGTACCATTTCATTGGTAAGTGTAATGTTGTCACTTTTTTCTGAAATGACCACCAACTCAAGTATATTCAATAACTTCCGGCCGTCGCCTCCCGATAACCTTAGTAATGCTTCTGTTTCTTTTAGTTCAATTTTTTTCTTTTGTAATACTTCATCCTTTTCAATGGCACGTTTCAACAAAGCTTCTAAGTCTTCTTTGGTGAAAGGTTTAAGAATGTACACTTGGCAGCGTGACAATAGGGCAGGGATTACTTCAAAGCTTGGGTTTTCGGTCGTAGCACCAATTAAAGTAACCCAGCCTTTTTCAACCGCGCCCAAAAGTGAATCCTGTTGTGACTTACTGAACCTATGGATTTCATCAATAAAAAGAATTGGATTTTTGGCAGTAAACAAACCATCGCTTTTTTTTGCTTTATTAATTACTTCTCTTACAGCAGCTACGCCGCTGTCAACAGCACTTAATGTATAAAAGGGACGATTTGATTGGTTGGCAATAATGGAGGCCAGCGTAGTTTTTCCAATTCCGGGTGGCCCCCATAAAATTAAAGAAGATAAAACACCTGAGGACAATTGAGTGGTCAACGCACCATTAGGGCCAACTAGGTGTTGTTGGCTTATATAGTCTTCAAGGGTTTTTGGGCGTATTCGTTCTGCTAAAGGCGTATTCATAAAAGCAAAATTACAATTTTAAATAGCGCCTTGCACTGACAAATTATCATTAATTTAGACTTAGGATTACTTTTTGTTACCAATAATTTATGTCTAAAAAAGAAGGCTTATCATTTTATCCGGGTGTTATTTACGGGCCATTACTATTTGTACTTAGTATTTGGATTGTCTACTGGGCAGAAATACGCTTTGGGTGGCGTTTTAATACCTACGGTATTTATCCACAACGAATTGAAGGGCTGAGAGGGATTCTGTTTGGCCCTTTCATACATGGGGGGTTACAGCACTTATTCAATAATTCAATACCATTGTTTGTTTTGAGTGCATCTCTTTTCTATTTCTACCGAAATATTAAATGGAGAGTATTATTGATAGGACTGTTTTTAACTGGCTTATTAACGTGGTCTATAGGACGCCCATCGTACCATATAGGTGCAAGTGGAATCGTTTATTTATTGGCTTCTTTTTTATTCTTCAAAGGTATTTTTTCAAAACAGTATCAGCTAACGGCTTTGTCTTTGGTTGTAGTTTTTCTTTATGGAAGCTTACTGTGGTATGTATTTCCTATAGACACAAAAATATCATGGGAAGGTCATTTATCTGGTTTTTTAGTAGGCCTGGCTTTTGCATTTATTTTTAAGGAAAACAGTATCCCACAAAAAAAATATGAATGGCAACGCGAGGATTATGACCCTGAAGAGGATGAGTTTTTAAAACACTTTGATGAGGATGGCAATTTCATTGAGACAATTCCTGAAGCAGAAGAGATTGAGCCTAACGCTAACGAAGAGAAAACTTCACCAAAAATTACTTATTACTTCAGAATAAATTCAGAAAAAGAAAAGGAAGACTAAAGTGATCGCTGTCGCACCACTTCATATAAAAAAGCTCCACAAGCAACCGATACATTTAAAGAATTAATTTCACCTAGAAGGGGTAGTGACGCTTGTTCATCTACTAATTTTAAAACTGAATTTGAAATACCTTTCCCTTCTGAGCCCATAACGATAGCAATAGGTTCATTAAACGAAGTATTGTACAGGTCTTTTTCAGACTTTTCTGTAGCTGCCACTGTTTTTATACCAGAACCTTGAAGGTAATAAATAGCATCTTTTATATGATCTACCTTACAAATGGGCATCTTAAAAATAGCTCCAGCTGATGTTTTTACTGTATCACCAGATACAGGGGCACCCCCTTTTTTTTGAACAATAATGGCGTCTACTCCAGTGCATTCTGCAGTACGAATTATGGCACCAAAGTTTCGTACATCGCTTATTTGATCCAAGACTAAGAATAAAGGTGTTTTTTTTGCCTCTAAAGCTTTTTCAACAACTTCTTCAAGGCTAACAAATGAAACTGGTGAAGTAATTGCCACTACACCTTGGTGATTTCCGTTGGTTAATCTATTTAACTTTTCAACAGGCACGTAGTTAATGGTAACGTGTTTGTTTTCAAGTTCAGTAGCAATAGTTGCCAGTTTATCATTTTCTGAATCTTTCTGAATGTACACCTTATCTAATTCAGTATTGGCTTTAATTGCCTCTAATATGGGGTAAATACCAAATATGTTGTCTTTTTTGCTCATAGTGCAAAAGTAAAAAATAAAGGCTATACTTTTTAGGTATAGCCTTTAATTAATTTATAATAGCTTATTATTGATTAATAGCCAGGATTTTGTTGAATAACACTGTTAGCATCTAATTCAACTAGAGGTACTGGCATGCTAAACAAGTTACTTGTTACAGCTGGTGGGTTACAAGAGCTGTTTATATCGCAATCGTTTGGATCACGGTCAATTCCTCTTCCACCTCTTTGGCCTAAACGTTTTAAGTCTTTATATCTATGACCTTCGTATACCAACTCAATTCTTCTTTCATCTAATATATCACCAAAAGCTTGTTGCTGATTTGCGTAGCTAGGTAACGGCTGAGAACTGCCAAAGCGAGCGTCCCTTAGTTGCTTAATTAATCCAGCCGCACCAGTTAAATTACCAGCATCTGCCAAGGCTTCGGCTTTGATAAGTAGCATTTCTGAAGATCTGAATATTTTCAAATCATTCATCAAGGGTTGTCCATCCTTACCTGGGTATTTTTGGATAACTAATATATCTAATTCATCATTATTATTTTGTTCATAATTTGGATCAATGACAGATCCTGGAGCTACGTTTACATCATAGCGGATATCAGCAGGGTTCAATTCATTAAATACTGCCCGGCCCATCTCAAAATAAGGACTTCCGTTTATTGTAGCATTAACAAAAGCAAAATTGGCTCCGGCCCAACCACCAGCAAAGGCACTACCAGTAGTACCTTGTCCGTCATACGGGTCGCCTATTTGCCTTGATAGTTTAAAGATAATTTCTGTATTGTCCTCATCAATAAACATGTTTTGGTATTGGTCACGGTTTGCTATTGGGTATCTGCTCAATAATTGTGTTGCAAAGGTATTTGCTGCAGGATAGTTGCCTCTGTAAGCAGCCATTCTTGCCCTTAATGCAGTTACAAAATCCTTGCTTGCAAAAATTGGGTTGGCTTGTTCTGTCAATAGGCTATTAGCCAAGTCTAAATCACTATTAATTAATGCATAAATTTCAGCATTGGTATTTCTAGGTAATTCATCAACAACACTAGGAACATAGTCCAATAAGATGGTTGCTAGTGCATTATCATTTTCGTAGTCAGTAGATAAGTAAGATAAAAGTTGAAAATGTTCAAAAGCTCTTAATGCATACAACTGTCCTAGTACTTCATTATAACGGGCTCCTTCTCCTTCTTCTGGGTCAATACCTTCAGCAGCATTTAGAACTCTATTTATAGAGTTTAAAGCTGTTAAGTTGTTTATCCACCATGCAGTAGGGAAGTCGCTACCTGGGTTTAGCACATAGCGATAGGTACCATCAGAGACACCTTGCCCTCCATTACCTACACCTATGGCAACCTCATCTGTAAATACAGCATTAAACTGTATCTCTGGGGTTACGTCAATGTCGTTATAAGCCCCTAGTAGACCAAGCTCAAGATCTGCTACCGTTTGAAAAGCCTGATCGGCTCCCAGTATCCCTGGTTGTTCAATTTCTATAGCATCGTTACAACTACCTAGCGTAATTGCAATACATGCTAAAAGGAATATATTTTTTATGTTTTTCATTTTTCTTGAATTAAATTAATTTAACTTTTTCTTGTTTTTTAGAATTGTAACTCAGCACCTACGGAAATAGTACGAGGGGTTGGGTAAATTCTTGAGGTGTTATCTTGTGCTTCAGCATCAAACCCTCTCCAATCGGTTGCAGTAAACAAGTTTTCACCGTTAGCATATATTTTAATATTGCTAAAAAGAGTTTTTTCTAAATACTTTGAAGGTACAGAATAACCAACTTGTGCGAAACGCAACCTAACATAGTCAGCACTTGTTAAATATCTATCTGAGTTTCCAGAAAGAGATCTGTTGTCTGCGTCTAACCTTGGAATATTTGTATTAGTATTGTTTGGTGTCCAAGCATTAAATAAATCTCTAGATAAGTTAAAGTTACCTAAATTATCTGGATTTTGAAATCCAGAAAGGTCATTGTCAAAACGGTCAACACCAATTACATAATTGAACTGAGTTGAAAGGAAGAAACCTTTATATGATGCATTGAAACCAAAGCTTCCCTCGTAGTCTGGAATAATACTTTTACCTGTCCAAACCCTGTCATTATCTACATCTGGTTCTTCAGTTTCATTACCATCGGCATCTAAAAATAACAGGTTACCATTTTCAGGGTTTACGCCAGCGTATCGAACTGTGAAGTACTCAAATAATTTACCGCCAACACGGCCAGTTCCTATTACTTCTTCTGTTCCTTCACCTAGGTCAACGATTTCATTTTTATTATAATTACCTACAAAGGTAAGGTCTAAATTAAACCCATTGTTTTTTAGGGAACGAAACAAGGTATAAGCAAGGTTAACATCAACCCCTTTGTTTTTTAACTCTCCAGAGTTTACATTTAATAGTGTAACTGCATTAACTGCAGAGATAGGCTGTTGAATATATAAATCAGTTGTAGTCTTTTCGTAAAAATCAACAGAACCTCTCAATCTTTTATTAAATACTTCAAAATCTAGACCAACATTAGCTGTAGTAACAGTTTCCCACTTAAGATCATCGTTTCCGATAACAGATAGGCTTAATGCATTTGCTCCTTGATAGCCAGGATTTGTTGCAAAGAGAGAGTTTGTTAAAGTAAGACCTCCAAACAAACCTCCACCTGTTACGTCTTGGTTACCGTTATTTCCGTATGATGCTCTTAATTTTAAAAGATCAAAAGGTGAGCTATCCATAAAAGATTCGTTACCAATATTCCAACGACCGGATACTGAATAAAAGGTTGCCCATTTATTACTCTGGTTAAAACGAGATGAAGCATCACGACGGATAGTACCTGTAATACCGTATTTTGAGTCGTAATCATAATCTGCACGGCCAAAGTAAGAAAATAACCCAGCTTCTAAAATATTAGCATTAGCTGTGTCAACAAAGAAATCATTATCTGCATTATCACCAATAAAACCAGAGCCATCTCCTGAAGAAAAAGTTAATGGGTTAAGACCTTCTTGGAAGTAGCCAAAGTTTTTAAAGTGTGCTTTAAAATATTCTGTAAAGGCACCAACATTAACTGTGTGCTTACCAAATTCTTTATTCCAGTTCAAAGAGGTTAATTGGTTAAAAGTAAATCGTCTATTGAAGTTTTCTTGTTGAAAACCAGGGGTGTCGTTTCCAGTTTCAGCAAATAAAAGTGAGTTAAAAGACTCAGGTCCTTCAGACCGAAGTGCAGTTTCCTGTCCTAAGTCCATACTCAATATGGTACTGGCTGTTAAATTGTCTGTAAGCTCGTAACTGGTGTCAAAACTTCCAATAATTTTAAGCTCTTCATCAAAGCGATTGAAATTACGAAGTCTGTCAACAATCAAAAGGGGTGTTACCGTAAAGGTTCCATCAAAATTATCCAATAAGTCTTGGCCGCTTACATAATCATCGATGCTCAAGTATGGAACAGATTGATAGGCACCCAAGATTGGATTTCTGTTTACCGCACCTGTTCCAATATTATTTGGCTCGTCAGATGTAGAATAGTTTGTAGACATATTCAACCTGTAGCTAAACCTTTCATTACTACTTTTACCAGCAATATTTGTCCGCAAGTTGAAACGTTTTAAACTACTACCTCTTAAAAGACCTTCTTGATCGTGAAAACCTAAAGATATGTATGTAGAAATATTTTCTCCTCCTTTAGACATAGACAAGGTATGACTTTCTGTAATTGCAGTATCAAAAAAGTAATCTTGCCAATTAAATTCTCTATAATTTGCAATTTCAGAGTCAGAAAGTGTAGCTCCAAAACCAGTATCATTTGCTTTTTCAAATGCTAAAAGTTCACGGGCAGTCATTAAATCGTAATCGTTACCTTGTAGTGTACTGACGTTTACTTGTCCATTGTAGTTCATAACCAATTCTGAGCCAAACTGACCTGATTTGGTTTTTATTATAATAACACCGTTTGCACCCCTGTTACCATAAATGGAAGTTGCACCTGCATCTTTCAATACAGTTACAGAAGCAATCTCATTAGGGTTCAAACTACGGAAGTTATCTTGATCTACAGGAGCTCCATCTATAATGAATAAAGGCTCTGTGTCTCCATTAATGGAGCTCACACCTCGAATTCTTACAGTAGAGTTTGCACCCGGCTGTCCTGAGTTTGTCGAAATAGATAAACCCGGAACTTGACCTGAAAGTGTTTGTACAACACTGGCGTTTGGTCTATTCTGGATAGTTTCAGAACTTAAAGAGTAAGATGAAACACTTGATTTTTCTAAAGAACTTGTTTTGTTACCTATTATGACAACTTCTTCAAGTACTGAACCAGGCTTCATCTCAACATCCATAGTGCTTGAGGCGCCAACTTTTCTTTGTATTGTTTCAAATCCTACATAACTATAAGTTAAGGTTTGCCCTTCAGAAGCTGAGATTGAGTAATTACCATCAAAATCAGATTGTGTTCCGGTATTCGTACCTTTAACAATAATATTTACCCCAGGCAGAGGCAATTCCGAATCATCGGTTATAGTACCTGTAATTGTTTTTTCTTGTGCGAACGAAAGTTGCACTACTAACGCTAATATAAGCGTTAAAATTCCACTAAACTTTGTTTTCATTTTATAATTTATTTGAATTAGCCAGAGCCAAAAATCATAATAAAAAGTTAATTACACAACTTTTTGTAAGTAAATTTTAGTTTTTTTTAAACTTCAATCAATGGTATGGTAAGGTTTTCTTAAAACATTGAAGTCAAACTAATATGGATTTTTGTATTTGAAAAATTAAAATCTTGATCATCTGAAATTCCATTGGCTATATTTAATTTCAAAACCCCGGCTTTTGTTTGGAGTCCAATCCCTATACCTGCGCTGTATAAGCTTTGCTTTAGGCCCAACACTTGGTTTTGAAAATACCCAAAATCAATAATACTGTGTATGTACAATCCCTTGTTAAATCTGTATCTGTATTCTGTGTTTAATGTGGACAATAGGGAGGCGTCAATACTGTTTTCGTTAAAGCCCCTGATGCTATTGATCCCGCCAAAACGGAACAATTCGTTAACTATGTAGGTTTCACTGAATAGAATATTGGTATTGTTTTTAATAAATATGGAATTAGAATAGTTTAAATTGAAGATAGTGCTCGCCGTAACCAATAGCTTAAACTGATTTTCGGTCATGCCCTCCAGTTCACGTTCTCCCGTTTCTGTTTCAATAGTGAGTTCGGTTTTAACAGGAAATAAAGTATCGTCCTGTAATTTTAAAAAGGAGGATCCTGCAATAAAAAACCGTGAATTAAAATCTTCTACTGTGTTGCCAACAACTACTTCGTCTAGAAGGTTGCTAGATTCGTATGCTTTGTAACCAGCATAAGCGGTTGAGACGGGATTAATTTGATAATTTATCCGTGCTTGTTGTTCCGTGGTGACGAAAGTACTGTCCCTTTTAAATATTTTAAGTTCTGCACTTATTCCAAATGGAGTTTTAAATAAATAGGGCAGGGTGGCCTTGACTCTAAAATTTTGCTGGTCGCTCCCATCGGCTTTATAGTTGATAAGCAGTTGCTCTCCATAATTGAGGTTGTTGTTTAGCTCTAAGTTTAAATAGCCGTTAAACTGAAGCTTTTGTGTTTCCTCATCGGTCGCAAATCCAAGAATACCATCAAAAAGGTTGTTGTTTTGTTTTTCTATATAAAAATAAGCGGTTGTTGTCTCTTTTCTGAAAAGAACTTCAGGGGCTTTTGTTGTCCTGGCAAAGCCCAAGTTGTTTATAGAGATGTTTTGCTCTTTCAGTTTTTCCTTACTAAAAGTTTTGCCGGTTTTTACACCAGCGTAATATTTTAGAAATGATTTAGGGAATTTTTCATATCCTTTAACCACGAGCGAATCTAATGTTCTTTTTTTGCCAGAATCAAATTTAAGTGTTGCTGAAAGGTGGTTTTCTTCAGGCTTTAAATTTGTTAAACTTAAAGTTGCAAATGCATTTCCTTCTTCGGTCTTTAAGGTGTTTAATTTCTGAAGGGAAACTTCTGCAGTTTCAAAAGGTAATATAAAATATGTGTCGGTTGATTCGGTAGCTATTTTTTGTATTTCTTTTTCAGTGAAATAGGTATTGTCATAATATACCTTAATATATAGGTGTTTTTTTCCGAAGAAATAGTTCGCAAGATAAGTGCTGTCATTTTGTTTCGTAAGTTTTTCAAGCCTGTTCTCAATATAGCCTAGGCGCTCTAGTTTTTGCTGAATTATATCTACCTCGTTCTTTAAAGAGTTATAGTCCTTAAACGTTTGGGTGGTGGATAGGCTGTCCTTTAGTTCTTCTGAAATGGGTTGCTCTGCAGAAATTTCCAAATAGAGGGTTTGCGACAGAACAGATGCCGAACATGTTATATATATAATAAGGTATAAATATATGTGTGGAAATTTCTTCAAAAAAATATACTATTGCAGTTGTAAAGCTAACGTTCTATATGGTGATTTACTATGCAAATTTTAAAATAATAAAAAAAGCACTGAAAATTAAGCTGGTAACGTTTGATTAATTCATTTTAATTTTTACCTTTGCACACCCTTTTAAAAAAGGGTATTTTATATTACATAAGTATAATACATATTTTATATGCCAACAATTTCACAATTAGTACGAAAAGGAAGAACCAAAATAACCAAGAAGAGTAAATCGGCTGCTTTGGATTCGTGCCCTCAAAGAAGAGGGGTTTGTACGCGTGTTTATACTACTACACCTAAAAAACCAAACTCTGCTATGCGTAAAGTAGCAAGGGTGAGGTTGACAAACGGCAAGGAAGTAAACGCATACATCCCTGGAGAAGGCCACAATCTACAAGAGCACTCGATAGTATTGGTTAGAGGTGGAAGGGTAAAAGATTTACCGGGAGTTAGGTATCACATTGTTCGTGGAGCGTTAGACACCGCTGGTGTTGAAGGCCGAACGCAGCGTAGATCTAAGTACGGAGCTAAACGCCCTAAGAAGTAATTAAAAACTTTTAAAAAGAAGACATGAGAAAAAGACAGGCCAAGAAAAGACCACTTTTACCAGATCCAAGGTTTAACGACCAGTTGGTAACACGTTTTGTAAATAACATGATGTGGGATGGTAAAAAGTCGGTGGCTTTTAAAGTGTTCTACGATGCAATTGATATTGTAGAAGAGAAAAAAACAGACGATGAGAAAACAGGACTAGAGCTTTGGAAAGAAGCGTTGTCTAATGTTATGCCTCACGTAGAGGTTCGTAGTCGTAGAGTTGGTGGGGCAACCTTTCAAATTCCTATGCAAATACGAGCAGACCGTAAAATTTCAACTGCTATGAAGTGGTTGATTCTTTTTGCGCGTAAAAGAAACGAAAAATCGATGCCACAAAAATTAGCGGCAGAGATATTGGCAGCTGCAAAAGAAGAAGGCGCCGCGGTTAAAAAGCGTACTGATACGCATAGAATGGCCGAAGCAAATAAAGCATTCTCACATTTCAGATTCTAAATAAAATGGCACAAAGAGATTTAAAATTTACAAGAAATATAGGTATTGCTGCGCATATTGATGCCGGTAAAACTACAACAACAGAGCGTGTTCTGTACTATACAGGTGTAAGTCACAAAATTGGTGAAGTACATGATGGTGCAGCAACAATGGACTGGATGGAACAAGAGCAGGAAAGAGGTATTACAATTACTTCTGCTGCTACTACTTGTACTTGGAAGTTCCCAATGGAAAACGCAAAACCATTACCAGAAACTAAAGATTACCACTTTAATATTATCGATACTCCTGGTCACGTTGACTTTACAGTAGAGGTAAACCGTTCGTTACGAGTATTGGATGGTTTGGTATTCTTGTTTAGTGCGGTAGATGGTGTTGAGCCACAATCTGAAACTAACTGGAGACTTGCAGACAACTATAAAGTACCAAGAATTGGTTTTGTAAACAAAATGGACCGTCAAGGTTCTAACTTCTTAGGTGTTTGCCAGCAAGTAAAAGATATGTTGAAGTCTAACGCTGTGCCAATTGTATTGAACATTGGAGAAGAGGGAGACTTTAAAGGGATTATCGACCTTGTTAAAAACCGTGCTGTAGTTTGGCATGATGAAACACAAGGATCAACTTTTGATGTTATTGAAATTCCTGAAGAATTAAAAGCTGAAGCAAAAAAATACCGTGCGCTCCTTATTGAAGAAGTAGCTGCGTATGATGAAAACTTGCTTGAGAAATTTATGGAAGATGAAGACTCTATTACTGAAGATGAAGTGCACGCTGCGCTTCGTGCTGCTGTAATGGATATGTCTATTATTCCTATGATTTGTGGTTCAGCCTTTAAAAACAAAGGTGTTCAGTTCTTATTAGACGCTGTATGTCGTTATTTGCCTTCACCGGTAGATAAAGAAGGAATCACAGGTATAAACCCAGAAACTGAGGAAGAAGAGATTCGTAAGCCTGATGTAACTGCACCTTTCGCAGCATTGGCCTTTAAAATTGCTACCGATCCTTTTGTTGGTCGTTTAGCTTTCTTCCGTGCGTACTCTGGTCGTTTAGATGCAGGTTCGTATGTGTTGAACAATCGTTCACAGAAAAAAGAACGTATTTCTCGTATTTACCAAATGCACTCTAACAAGCAAAATGCTATCGAGTATATCGAAGCAGGAGATATTGGAGCAGCTGTTGGTTTTAAAGATATTAAAACAGGAGATACACTTACTGATGAAAAACATCCAATTGTTTTAGAATCTATGGATTTCCCAGATCCCGTAATCGGTATCGCTGTGGAGCCAAAAACTAAAGCAGATGTTGATAAATTAGGTATGGCATTGGCTAAGTTAGCTGAAGAAGATCCAACATTCCAAGTACGTACTGATGAGGCTTCTGGCCAAACCATTATTTCTGGTATGGGTGAACTTCACTTAGATATTATTGTAGACCGTCTTAGACGTGAGTTTAAGGTAGAAGTAAGCCAAGGGCAACCACAAGTTGAGTACAAAGAAGCAGTTACCCGAAAAGCAGATCACAGAGAAACTTACAAAAAGCAATCTGGTGGTCGTGGTAAATTTGCCGACATTGTATTTACGTTGGAGCCAGCTGAAGAAGGAAAAGACGGATTAGAATTTATTTCTGAAATAAAAGGTGGTAACGTTCCTAAAGAATTTATCCCTTCTATTGAAAAAGGCTTTAAAATGGCTATGCAAAATGGACCATTAGCTGGATACGAAGTAGAAGCTATGAAGGTTACACTTAAAGATGGATCTTATCACGATGTGGATTCTGATCAACTATCATTTGAGCTTGCAGCTAAGTTAGGATTTAAAAACGCTGCAAAAGCTGCAAAAGCTGTAATAATGGAACCTGTAATGAAACTGGAAGTATTAACTCCAGAAGAAAATATGGGTGATATTGTAGGTGACCTTAACCGTCGCCGTGGACAAATGAATAGTATGGGTGACCGTGCAGGTGCCAAAGTTGTTAAGGCTGAAGTACCACTTTCTGAAATGTTTGGTTATGTAACCACATTAAGAACATTGTCTTCAGGTCGTGCAACTTCAACAATGGAATTTTCACATTATGCTGAAACTCCTTCACATATTTCTGAAGAAGTAATCGCAGCAGCAAAAGGAACCGCTAACGTATAACAGATCAGAATGAGTCAAAAAATCAGAATAAAGCTAAAATCTTACGATCACAATTTAGTGGACAAATCTGCTGAAAAAATCGTAAAGACAGTAAAGAGCACAGGTGCAGTAGTAACAGGGCCAATCCCGTTACCAACACACAAAAAGATATTTACCGTTCTACGTTCACCACACGTTAACAAGAAGAGTAGAGAGCAATTTCAATTAAGTTCTTATAAGAGACTATTGGATATCTACAGCTCTTCTTCAAAAACAATTGACGCTCTAATGAAGTTAGAGTTGCCAAGTGGTGTAGAAGTAGAGATCAAGGTATAAGTATAAAACTGAAACATTAAAAGTTTCAGGGACATGTCCGGAGCTGCGAGCAAAGGAAAAACGGAAACAAAATTAAATTCAGGGCTGAATTAATTTTGGCCCTGTTTTTTTCTGAAAAAGTTTCGGGAATTAAATAAGTAAAATAGTAATAATCAATAAATATAAATTATGTCTGGGTTAATTGGAAAAAAGATAGGGATGACCAGCCTTTTTGACGAGAACGGAAAAAACATTCCGTGTACCGTTATAGAAGCAGGGCCCTGTGTTGTTACCCAAGTCAGAACCGAAGAGGTTGACGGGTACAAAGCCCTTCAACTTGGTTTCGATGACAAAAAGACTGCTAATAAAGCCTCTGAGGGCCATGCCAAAAAAGCTGGAACTGTTGCTAAGCGTCGTGTTGTTGAATTCCAAGGATTTGAAGAGGATTTTAAATTAGGTGACAATGTCACTGTTGAGCACTTTAGCGAAGGCGAGTTCGTGGATATTTCAGGAACAAGTAAAGGTAAAGGATTTCAAGGGGTTGTAAAACGTCATGGTTTTGCTGGTGTGGGTCAAGCTACTCACGGTCAGCACAACCGTTTAAGAGCTCCTGGTTCTATTGGTGCAGCATCGTATCCTGCGAGAGTTTTCAAAGGAATGCGAATGGGTGGCCAAATGGGAAATGAAAAAGTAAAAGTACAAAACCTAAAAGTGTTGAAAGTGGTTCCTGAAAAGAACTTACTTGTAGTGAAGGGCTGTGTGCCAGGTCACAAAAACGCTTATGTAACGATACAGAAATAATGAAGGTAGCAGTATTAGATAAAACCGGAAAAGACACAGGTAGAAAGGTAGAGCTTTCTAAGGATGTGTTTGGAATAGAGCCTAACGATCACGCTGTATATCTTGATGTTAAGCAATACCTTGCTAATCAAAGACAAGGTACGCATAAAGCAAAAGAGCGTGCAGAGATTGTGGGAAGTACCCGCAAGATCAAAAAACAAAAAGGTACGGGTACCGCTCGTGCTGGTAGTATAAAGTCGCCAATTTTTAAAGGTGGTGGTAGAGTATTTGGTCCAAGACCAAGAAGCTATTCCTTTAAATTGAATAAAACCCTTAAGCGTTTAGCGCGCCGTTCGGCCCTAACGATGAAGGCAAATAACAAGGCGATTGTTGTGATGGAAGACTTGCAAATGGATGCTCCAAAAACAAAAGATTTTACCGCAGTTTTAAAGAGTTTAGGACTAGAGGATAAAAAATCTTTGTTTGTGTTGGGAGAGTCAAATAATAATGTATATTTGTCGTCTCGCAATTTGAAAAAGACTGAAGTTGTAAGTAACTCACAATTAAGCACTTATCAAATAATGAATGCAAACAGTGTAGTGCTGTTTGAAGGTTCTTTGGAAGAAATTGAACAAAACTTAAGTAAATAGAAGCAAGATGAATATCTTAATAAAACCTATTATTACGGAAAAAGCTACAAAAGATGCGGAAGATAATAACCGTTACGGATTTGTAGTGAACCCAAAGGCGAACAAGGTAGAAATCAAAAAAGCAGTTGAAGCTGCTTATGAAGTTTCTGTTGAAAAAGTTCGCACAATGAATATCCGCCCAGATCGCCGAACTCGTTATACGAAAACAGGCATCCAAACTGGTAAAACAAATGCTTATAAAAAAGCAATTGTACAGGTGGCGGAAGGTGATACAATAGATTTTTACAGTAATATGTAAGCTGTTGCTTGCATTAAATTAGACAAAATATGTCAGTAAGAAAATTAAAACCTATCACTCCTGGACAGCGATTTAGAGTTGTAAATGGGTATGACGCCATCACAACTGATAAGCCGGAGAAAAGCTTACTTGCTCCGATAAAAAAGTCCGGAGGTAGAAACAGTCAAGGAAAAATGACTATGCGCTATTTAGGTGGTGGTCATAAAAAGAGATATCGAATAATCGATTTTAAACGCGACAAGCAAGGAGTTCCTGCTACTGTTGCGACAATTGAATACGATCCTAACCGTACTGCATTTATTGCATTAGTTAATTACCAAGATGGTGAAAAACGATATGTAATTGCACAAAACGGTCTTCAAGTGGGGCAAAATATCGTATCAGGTGAAAAAACAACACCAGATATTGGTAATGCAATGACCCTTGCTAATATTCCTTTAGGTACTATTATTTCCTGTATAGAATTACGTCCTGGTCAAGGTGCTGTAATGGCTAGAAGTGCTGGTGCATTTGCTCAGCTTGTTGCTAGAGAAGGAAAATATGCTACCGTAAAATTGCCTTCTGGGGAAACTCGTTTAATTCTAACTACTTGTATGGCTACAATTGGAGCTGTATCTAACAGTGATCATCAACTTATGGTAGGTGGTAAAGCTGGTAGAACAAGATGGTTGGGTAGAAGACCTCGTACAAGACCAGTAGTGATGAACCCTGTAGATCACCCAATGGGTGGTGGTGAAGGTAAGTCTTCTGGAGGGCACCCACGTTCTCGTAAAGGGCTTCCTGCAAAAGGTTACAAGACTCGTAAGAGAACTAAAGCAAGTAATAAATACATTATAGAACGTAGAAAGAAATAAGTTATGGCAAGATCGTTAAAAAAAGGACCTTACGTTCACTATAAGTTAGAACAGAAAGTAGAACAAAATGTGGCTTCAAATAAGAAGACCGTGATCAAAACTTGGTCTCGTGCTTCAATGATAACTCCAGATTTTGTTGGTCAAACTATCGCAGTGCATAATGGACGTCAATTCGTTCCGGTGTATGTTACTGAAAATATGGTAGGACATAAATTAGGCGAATTTTCACCTACAAGATCATTCCGTGGTCACGCAGGTGCAAAAAACAAAGGAAAAAAATAATAAGCCATGGGAGTTCGTAAAAGAGAAAGAGCAGAACAGATCAAGGAAGCAAAGAAAACACAGTACTTTGCTAAATTGAACAATTGCCCTACATCACCAAGAAAAATGCGTTTAGTAGCAGATTTAATCCGTGGTGAAAAGGTAAATAAAGCACTTAATATATTAAGGTTTAGCAAAAAAGAAGCGTCAGGACGTTTGGAAAAACTATTGCTTTCGGCCATTGCAAATTGGCAAGCAAAAAATGAAGATGCTTCAGTAGAAGATGCAGACCTTTTTATTAAAGAGATACGCGTAGACAGTGGTACCATGTTGAAGAGACTTCGCCCTGCACCACAAGGTCGTGCGCATAGAATTAGAAAACGTTCCAATCATGTTACAATGATACTTGGGGCTAACGATAACACACAAAGCTAATAATTAAATGGGACAGAAAACAAATCCAATCGGTAACCGCTTAGGTATCATTAGAGGATGGGAATCCAACTGGTACGGAGGCAACGACTACGGCGATAAATTAGCCGAAGACGATAAGATTAGAAAGTACATTCACGCTCGTTTAAGTAAAGCTAGTGTGTCTAGGGTAATCATTGAGCGTACCCTTAAGCTTGTAACCGTTACTATAACCACAGCCCGCCCCGGTATTATTATCGGTAAAGGAGGTCAGGAAGTAGACAAGCTTAAAGAAGAGCTTAAGAAAATTACCGGTAAAGAGGTGCAGATCAACATCCATGAGATTAAAAGACCTGAGCTTGATGCACATTTAGTAGGGGCAAGTGTTGCTAGACAAATTGAAAATAGAATTTCATACCGTCGTGCAATAAAAATGGCTATAGCTGCTGCAATGCGTATGAATGCTGAAGGAATTAAAATACAAATCTCAGGACGTTTAAACGGGGCCGAAATGGCACGTTCAGAAGCGTACAAAGATGGTCGTATCCCGCTTTCAACATTTAGAGCCGATATTGATTATGCTTTAGTAGAAGCTCAAACTACCTATGGTAAGTTGGGTGTTAAAGTATGGATCATGAAAGGTGAAGTATATGGAAAAAGAGATCTTTCGCCACTAGTTGGTTTATCCAAAAAAGGTGGAAAAGGAGCCGGGCGAGGTGGTAACAAATCACGTCGCAGAAAGTAATTTTTTAAAAAGAAGAACATGTTACAACCTAAGAGAACAAAATACCGTAAGCAACAAAAAGGTCGCATGAAAGGCAACGCTGGTCGTGGACACCGATTGGCTAACGGTACCTTTGGTATTAAGTCTTTAGATTCAAAATTTGTGACAGCGCGTCAAATAGAAGCTGCACGTATTGCCGCTACTCGTTATATGAAGAGAGAGGGTTCTATCTGGATTATGATATTCCCAGATAAGCCAATTACTAAAAAACCTCTTGAAGTACGTATGGGTAAAGGTAAGGGTGCTGTAGAATATTACGCAGCTGTTGTAAAACCTGGTCGAATTATGTTCGAAGTTTCTGGTGTGCCAATGGCAACCGCTAAAGAAGCTTTACGATTGGCAGCACAAAAATTGCCAGTACGAACAAAGTTTGTAATGTCTAGAGATTATCAAGAATAATTTTTGAAATTGTCACTATGAAACAATCAGAAATAAAAGAAGCATCAACGGCAGAGTTACAAGAACAACTTGCTGAATCGACTAAGGCATATACAGACCTTAAAATGGCTCATACCATTTCACCGTTGGAAAATCCAATTCAATTAAGAGGGCAGCGCAGAAGCATTGCTAGAATTGCGACCGAACTAACTAAAAGAGAAGTGCAATAACAGTACGAAGCTGAAAGATGGAAATAAAAAGAAACTTAAGAAAAGAACGTATAGGTGTAGTAACCAGTAACAAAATGGAGAAATCTATTGTAGTTGCTGAAACTAAGAAAATGAAACACCCTATGTACGGAAAATTCGTGCTGAAAACGAAGAAATACGTAGCGCACGATGAGACAAACGACTGCAACGAAGGAGATACAGTAAAGATCATGGAAACACGACCTTTAAGTAAAACCAAATGTTGGAGATTAGTAGAAATAATTGAAAGAGCGAAGTAATCATGATACAGCAAGAATCAAGACTTAGAGTAGCAGACAACACCGGTGCTAAGGAAGTACTTACCATCCGTGTGTTAGGCGGTACAAAAAAGAGATATGCTTCCATTGGGGACAAAATTGTAGTTTCAGTAAAAGAAGCTACTCCTAACGGAAACATTAAAAAAGGTGCCGTTTCTACAGCAGTAGTGGTACGTACCGTGAAAGAAGTTAGACGACCAGACGGATCATATATCCGTTTTGACGATAACGCTTGTGTACTTTTAGGCCCTCAAGGGGAAATGAGAGGAACACGTGTTTTCGGTCCTGTAGCCAGAGAGCTTCGTGACAGACAATTTATGAAAATAGTATCATTAGCACCAGAAGTGCTATAATAGATAACAAGATGGCAAAGCTTAAAATAAAATCAGGCGATACAGTAGTAGTTACTGCCGGTGAGCATAAAGGCTCAGAAGGTAAGGTAATGAAGGTTATGCTTGACAAAAACAAAGCAATAGTAGAAGGAGTAAACACGGTAAAGAAACATGAGAAGCCAAGTGCGGCAAACCCTCAAGGTGGAATTTCCGAAAAAGAAGCTCCTATTCACATTTCAAACCTATCATTGATAGATCCTAAAAGTGGAAAAGCAACACGAGTAGGTTATAGAATGGAAGATGGAAAGAAAGTACGATTTGCTAAAAAATCAAATCAAGTATTATAGTTATGGCATATACACCAAGACTTAAAGAAGAATACAAGGGTAAAGTAGTAAATGCCCTTACAGATGAATTTGGTTACACAAACGTAATGCAAGTTCCAAAACTAGAGCGCATTGTTGTGTCTCGTGGAGTTGGAGCTGCTGTAGCCGATAAAAAATTGATCGAGTATTCCGTAGAAGAATTAACAAAAATCACAGGGCAAAAAGCTGTAGCAACTATTTCAAAGAAAGATGTTGCCACGTTTAAACTTAGAAAAGGAATGCCTATTGGTGCGAAAGTTACCTTACGTGGTGAGCGTATGTATGAGTTTTTAGATAGACTTATAACAAGTGCATTGCCTAACGTACGTGATTTTAACGGAATCAACGCAACTGGTTTTGACGGAAGAGGAAATTATTCATTAGGAATAACAGAACAGATTATCTTCCCAGAAATCAATATCGATAAAATCAAGAAGATTGAAGGTATGAATATTACCTTTGTAACTTCCGCTGAAACCGATAAAGAAGCGAAATCATTACTAACAGAACTAGGAATACCTTTTAAAAAGAACTAAGATGGCTAAAGAATCAATGAAAGCCCGTGAGGTTAAGAGACAAAAAATGGTAAAAAAGTATGCTGAAAAACGCAAAGCTTTAAAAGAAGCTGGCGATTGGGAAGGTTTACAAAAATTACCTGCAAACTCTTCTCCAGTACGTTTGCACAACCGTTGTAAATTGACCGGACGACCTAAAGGGTATATGAGACAATTTGGAATTTCACGTGTAATGTTCCGTGAAATGGCAAACAATGGCTTAATCCCTGGTGTTAGAAAAGCAAGTTGGTAACAACATAAACAGGCAGTAGGTTTGGGAATACCAAAAACCACTATCGTAAATAACTAAAAATGAATATAGATCCAATATCAGATTTTCTAACAAGAGTTAGAAACGCCGTTAAGGCAGGACACCGCGTTGTAGAGATACCAGCGTCAAACCTTAAGAAAGAGATTACCAAAATCTTGTTTGACCAAGGGTATATCTTAAGCTATAAATTTGAAGACGACAAAGGGCCGCAAGGAACTATCAAGATCGCTTTAAAATATGATAAGCTTACAAAAGATCCGGTAATTAAAAAGATTCAAAGAATTAGTAAACCAGGTTTACGTAAATACACAGGTTCTTCAACCATACCACGTATATTAAATGGACTGGGTATTGCAATCGTTTCTACTTCACACGGAGTAATGACAGGAAAGCAAGCTCAAGAAAAGAACGTTGGTGGCGAAGTATTGTGCTACGTATACTAAAATAAAGACTAAGAAATGTCAAGAATAGGTAAAAGCCCGGTAGCCATTCCAGATGGCGTAACAGTAGAAGTTAAAGATAACGTAGTTACCGTTAAAGGTAAATTAGGTGAGTTATCTCAGGAGTTTTCTGAAATAACAATTAAAGACGAAGATGGAACTATCGTTTTAGAGCGTCCTACTGAAGGAAAAGATCACAAAGCAAAACACGGTTTGTACAGAGCTTTAATCAATAATATGATTGAAGGAGTAACAAACGGTTGGACAAAAGAACTAGAATTGGTAGGGGTAGGATACCGTGCCAGTAACCAAGGACAAAAATTGGATTTGGCCGTTGGTTTTTCACATAACATAGTAATGGACATTGCTCCAGAAGTAAAAGTTGAAACCGTTTCTGAAAAAGGTAAAAATCCAAAAGTAAAATTAACATCACATGACAAACAACTGGTTGGTCAAGTAGCTGCGAAAATTCGTGGTTTCCGTAAGCCAGAACCTTACAAAGGGAAAGGAATTAAGTTTGTAGGTGAACAAATAAGAAGAAAAGCAGGTAAATCTGCATAAGATATAACGTTATGGCATTATCAAAAACAGATAGAAGGGAACGAATTCGTTTCAGAATCAGAAAGACTGTTTCAGGAACAGCAGAGCGACCACGTTTGGCTATTTTCCGAAGCAATAAAGAGATCTATGCACAACTTGTTGACGATGTAAATGGAGTTACCATTACTGCTGCATCTTCAAGAGATAAAGATATTGACGCTTCAAAAGTAAATAAAAGTGAAGCTGCAAAATTAGTAGGAAAGGCAATCGCTGAGAAAGCTCAAAAAGCTGGTGTAGAAGCTGTAGCATTTGATCGTGGCGGATACCTGTATCACGGAAGAGTAAAATCATTAGCTGAAGGCGCTCGCGAAGGCGGTCTTAAATTTTAAGAAATATGTATCAAGATTATAAAAACGTAGAAACAGTAAAACCCGGAGGTCTTGACCTAAAAGACCGTTTGGTAGGTGTACAACGTGTAACTAAAGTAACTAAAGGTGGTAGAGCATTTGGATTTTCGGCCATTGTAGTTGTAGGTGATGAAAATGGCGTAGTAGGCCAAGGCCTTGGTAAATCTAAGGATGTTGCTAGTGCAATTGCAAAAGGTATTGAAGATGCCAAGAAAAACCTGGTACGTATTCCTTTAAATAAGGTAACACTTCCGCACGAACAAAAAGGTAAGTATGCCGGTGCTCGTGTAAATTTATTACCAGCTGCTCCTGGTACTGGTTTGATTGCTGGTGGTGCTGTACGTGCTGTATTAGAGGCTGTAGGGGTTCACGATGTATTGTCGAAATCTCAAGGATCTTCTAACCCGCATAACGTAGTAAAAGCAACATTTGATGCTTTATTACAATTGCGTAGTGCAGAAACTGTAGCCAAGCAACGTGGTATTACTTTGGAAAAATTGTATAAAGGATAAATACTGAAGAACATGGCAAAAATAAAAGTAACAAAGGTACGCAGCGAGATTAACCGCACGCAAAACCAAAAAAGAACGCTTGAAGCGTTAGGCCTTCGTAAAATGGGTCAAACAGTAGAGCATGAAGACACGCCAAACATTCTTGGTATGGTAAATAAAGTGAAACATTTAGTTTCAGTAGAAACTGTTTAAGAGATACAAAATGGAATTAAGTAACTTAAAACCTGCAAAAGGTTCAACTCATAAAGAAGGCAAACGCGTAGGACGTGGTCAGGCTTCCGGTAAAGGTGGTACTGCAACTCGTGGACACAATGGTGCTAAGTCTCGTTCTGGATATTCAAAGAAACTTGGATTTGAAGGAGGACAAATGCCTATTCAACGTCGTGTGCCTAAATTTGGGTTTACAAACATCAACCGTAAAGAATATCAAGGTATAAACATTGATACGCTACAACAGTTGGTAGATGACAAAAAAATAAAAGATACTGTAGACTTTGAAACTTTAATTGGTTTAGGTCTTGCTGGCAAAAACGAAATGGTGAAGATTTTAGGAAGAGGAGAGTTAAAAGCAAAATTAAAAGTATCTGCTCATAAGTTTACTGCCTCAGCAAAAGAAGCTATTGAAGCTGCTGGTGGTGAAGTAGTAACCCTATAATTTAAAGATAAGGATGAAATTTATTGATACCTTAAAAAACATTTGGAAGATAGAAGAGCTTCGTAACAGAATTATGCTTACGTTGGGTCTTCTTTTAGTGTACCGTTTTGGTGCACAAGTAGTATTACCAGGAATAGATGCTTCACAATTAGGCGGTTTTGCCGGTAATTTTGATTCTGGACTTGGTGGTTTATTAAATGCATTTACAGGAGGGGCATTTGCTAATGCTTCTGTTTTTGCATTGGGTATTATGCCTTATATATCAGCTTCCATTGTGGTTCAATTAATGCAGATAGCAGTACCTTATCTACAAAAATTACAAAAAGAAGGGGAAAGCGGAAGAAAGAAGATCACTCAAATTACCCGTTGGTTAACCATTGGTATTTGTTTGGTGCAAGCACCTAGTTATTTGGCAGGTCTTCCAGCTTTAGGAGTACCTACTGAAGCATTTATATTAGGACAAACACCTATGTTTTATATTTCTTCAGTAATTATTCTAGTTACTGGTACCATATTTGCAATGTGGTTGGGTGAAAAAATAACCGATAAAGGTGTTGGTAATGGTATCTCTATATTAATTATGGTGGGTATTATTGCAACGTTACCACAATCATTTGCACAAGAGTTTGCCTCTAGAGTATTAGAGTCTAATGGTGGTTTGATTATGATTTTAATTGAATTGGTAATCTGGTTTGTTATTATCCTTGCTTCGGTAATGTTGGTAATGGCAGTGAGAAAAATACCGGTACAATATGCAAGAAGAACCGCTACTGGAGGATATGAGAAGAATATATTTGGTGCTCGGCAATTTATTCCATTAAAGCTTAATGCTTCAGGAGTAATGCCTATTATATTTGCACAGGCAATTATGTTTGTACCTTCTGCAATCGCAAGCATCTCTATGTTTTCGGATAGCAATGTGGCACAATCGGTACAAGCTGCCTTCAGTGATATATTTGGATTATGGTACAATATTGTATTTGCAGCGTTGATCATTATCTTTACATATTTTTATACGGCAATTACAGTGCCTACAAATAAAATGGCAGACGATCTTAAGCGTAGTGGAGGTTTTATCCCAGGTATTAAGCCTGGAGGAGAAACTGGAGAGTACTTAGATAGAATTATGTCTCAAATTACCTTACCAGGTTCAGTATTCTTAGCATTAATAGCAGTATTCCCTGCTTTTGTTGTTAAGTTTATGGGAATCCAACAAGGATGGGCATTATTTTACGGTGGTACATCACTATTAATTATGGTAGGTGTAGCAATCGATACTATGCAACAAGTTAATTCATACTTATTAAATCGTCATTATGATGGTTTAATGAAAACAGGTAAAAACAGAAAAGCAGTAGCATAAATTATGGCAAAACAACCCCCAATAGAACAAGACGGAACAATTGTAGAAGCATTGTCTAATGCAATGTTTAGAGTGGAATTGGAAAACGGTCATATTGTAACTGCGCATATTTCGGGTAAAATGCGTATGCACTATATTAAATTATTACCCGGAGATAAAGTTAAATTAGAAATGAGTCCTTACGATTTGACTAAGGCTCGTATAACCTATAGATACTAATACGATTAATCGTATTAATCTAATTAAAAACTAAACAGATGAAAGTAAGAGCATCCGTTAAAAAAAGAAGCGCCGACTGCAAGATAGTTCGCAGGAAAGGCAGATTATATGTTATTAACAAAAAGAACCCAAGGTTCAAACAAAGACAAGGATAAGTTATGGCAAGAATCGCAGGTGTAGATATCCCAAAACACAAAAGGGGTGTAATCGCGTTAACGTATATCTTTGGTGTTGGTAAAAGCCGCGCCCAGGAAATACTGGAAAAAGCCGGAGTTAGCGAAGACAAAAAAGTTAACGAATGGGACGATGATGAAATCGGTAAAATTCGTGAGGCTGTTGGGTCTTTCACAATCGAAGGTGAATTACGTAGTGAAGTTCAATTAAGCATTAAGCGCTTAATGGATATTGGTTGTTACAGAGGTATTCGTCACAGATCGGGTCTTCCGTTACGTGGTCAACGTACCAAAAACAACTCAAGAACGAGAAAAGGAAAACGTAAAACAGTTGCTAACAAGAAAAAAGCAACTAAATAATAACTAGAGATATGGCAAAGTCTAACTCAAAAAGTGCAAAGAAAGTTGTTAAAAAACGTAAAGTAAACGTTGAATCTGTTGGTCAAGCACACGTAACAGCTTCTTTTAACAACATCATTATTTCTTTAACAAACAAGAACGGAGATGTAATCTCTTGGTCTTCTGCCGGTAAAATGGGTTTTAGAGGATCTAAGAAAAATACACCTTACGCTGCTCAGTTAGCATCAGAAGATGCTTCAAAAGTAGCTCACGATGCCGGTTTGCGTAAAGTAAAGGTTTATGTAAAAGGACCTGGAAACGGAAGAGAATCTGCAATTAGATCACTTCACAATTCAGGAATTGAAGTTACCGAAATTATCGATGTAACTCCAATGCCACATAACGGTTGTCGTCCTCCAAAAAGAAGAAGAGTATAATTTATAATTAATATCAATCTGAAGGAAAACGAAAACTAGAGGATTAACGTAAGACCTTAATTTAGTTTTCCCTTCAAAAACACTTAGAAATGGCAAGATATACTGGTCCAAAAACTAAAATAGCCCGTAAATTTGGTGAGGCTATCTTCGGAGACGATAAGTCTTTCGAAAAAAGAAATTACCCTCCAGGGCAACACGGTAACAACCGTCGTCGTGGAAAAAAATCTGAATACGCTATCCAATTAGCCGAAAAGCAAAAAGCAAAATACTCTTATGGTATTTTAGAGCGTCAATTTAGAAACATGTTTAAAAAGGCAACTGCTGCACCTGGAATTACGGGTGAGGTATTGCTTCAATTATGTGAATCACGTTTAGACAACGTTGTATTCCGTATGGGGATCGCCCCTAGCCGTCGTGCTGCAAGACAATTAGTGTCTCACCGTCACATTACTGTAAATGGAGAAAAGGTTAATATCCCTTCATACCAAGTTAAAGCAGGTGATGTTGTTGCTGTAAGAGAAAAATCTAAAACGTTAGATGCTATCCAAGATTCTTTAGCAAATGCTAACCACGTATATGAGTGGATTACTTGGAATAACGAAAAGAAAGAAGGAACGTTCGTAAATATTCCACAACGTATCCAGATTCCAGAGAACATCAACGAGCAGTTCATCGTCGAATTATATTCTAAATAATAAAAACACACGAGTCACACTATGGCAGTATTTAGTTTTCAGAAGCCTGATAAAGTTATCATGATCAACTCTACTGATTTTGAGGGGAAATTCGAATTTCGTCCCTTAGAACCAGGTTACGGATTGACAGTAGGTAACGCATTAAGACGAGTATTACTTTCTTCTTTAGAAGGATTTGCAATTACTTCGGTACGCATTGAAGGGGTTGATCACGAATTTTCAACCATAGCCGGAGTTGTAGAAGATGTAACCGAAATCATCCTTAACTTAAAACAAGTACGTTTTAAGAGACAGATTGATGAGATAGATAATGAAACCGTAACTGTATCAGTAAACGGAGGAGAGCAATTAACCGCTGGAGATTTTCAGAAATTTATTTCAGGATTTCAAGTATTAAACCCAGATATGGTTATCTGTAATATGGATAAAAAAGTGAATCTTAATTTCGAGATCACTATTGAAAAAGGAAGAGGGTATGTTCCTGCTGAAGAGAACAAAAAAGCAAACGCACCTCTTGGAACCATTTTTACAGACTCTATCTACACACCAATTAAAAATGTGAAGTACAGTATTGAAAACTTCCGTGTAGAACAAAAAACAGATTACGAAAAATTAGTTTTCGAAATCCAAACAGATGGTTCAATTCATCCAAAAGATGCCTTGACCGAAGCTGCTAAAACATTGATTCACCACTTTATGTTATTTAGCGATGAGCGTATCACCCTTGAGGCTGATGAAATTGCTCAAACTGAAACATATGATGAAGAATCATTGCATATGCGCCAGTTGCTTAAAACAAAATTAGTAGATATGGACCTTTCAGTTCGTGCACTAAACTGTTTAAAAGCTGCTGAAGTAGATACCTTAGGAGATTTGGTTTCCTACAACAAAAACGACTTAATGAAATTCAGAAACTTTGGTAAAAAATCACTTACTGAATTAGAAGAATTAGTAAGCGTTAAAGGGTTGAACTTTGGTATGGACCTTTCAAAATATAAATTAGATAAAGATTAATACGTCATATTTTGCTCCTCACAATAGTGAGTTTGGTAGCAAGATGATGATTAAAACAAAATGTCATGAGACACGGAAAGAAATTTAACCATTTAGGCAGAAAAACAGCGCACAGAAAGGCGATGTTGGCCAATATGGCTTGCTCTTTAATTGAGCACAAAAGAATCAACACTACAGTTGCCAAAGCGAAAGCGTTAAAGCAATTTGTAGAACCAATGATCACAAAATCTAAAGAAGATACTACACACAACCGTCGTATTGTATTTAGAAAATTACGCCAAAAAGAAGCAGTAAGCGAACTATTTAGAGACGTTGCTGTAAAAGTAGGTGATCGTCCAGGAGGTTATACCCGTATTATTAAGTTGGGTAGCCGTTTAGGAGATTCAGCAGATATGGCGATGATCGAGTTGGTAGATTATAATACAATTTACAATGCAGGGAAAGCTACTAAAAAGAAATCAACACGTCGTAGCCGTCGTGGAGGAGGTTCTAAAGCAGCAGCACCGGCAACTAAGACGAAAGCGAATAAAGAAGAAGAATAAATGATTTTTTATTTGTAAATAACAAAGGGATAAGCATTAAATGTTTATCCCTTTTTTTATACTATTTTTGCAAAACATTTTAAAGCGATGAAACATCCACGGCTAATGCTTAAACACATAGCGAAATAATTACTGGATGTACCATGTGACCATTGATAAAAAATAAACACAGACACATGAAATACCAAAAAAGAAAAAAAGCGATTATCCTATTAGCAGACGGCACTATCTTTCATGGCAAAGCTGTGGGGGGCAGAGAAGGTTCAGCCTTTGGTGAAATTTGTTTCAACACCGGAATGACCGGTTATCAAGAAATTTTTACAGATCCGTCTTATTACGGACAATTGATGGTAACTACCAATGCACACATTGGTAATTACGGAACAACACAAACCGAAATGGAGTCTGATAGTATTAAAATTTCAGGTTTAATTTGTAGAAATTTTAGTTATAGCCATTCGCGTCCAGCAGCAGATGATTCTTTGGAAGGTTTCTTAAGTAAAAACAATTTACTTGCCATTAGCGATGTAGATACACGTGCTTTAGTGTGTTATATTCGTAATAATGGCGCGATGAATGCTGTCATTTCTACTGAAGTAGATAACATCGAAGGGTTAAAGAAACAACTAGCAGATATCCCAGATATGAAAGGATTGGAGTTAGCTTCAAAAGTTTCAGTAAAAGAACCTTATTTCTTCGGAAAAGAAGATGCTACCTATAAAATTGCAGCTCTAGATAACGGTATTAAAACAAATATACTTCGAAATCTAGCCGCTAGAGATTGTTACATACAAGTATTTCCTTTTGATACACCATTAACTGATATGGAAGCTTTTAACCCAGATGGTTACTTTCTTTCAAATGGTCCTGGTGACCCAGAACCGTTAGATAATGCCATTGAAGTAACAAAGCAAATAATTGAAAAAGGTGAACCTTTATTCGGAATTTGTGGCGGGCATCAAGTGATTGCTTTAGCAAACGGAGTTTCAACCTATAAAATGCATCACGGTCATAGAGGGATTAATCACCCTATAATGAATCTTGAAACAGGTAAAGGTGAAATTACCTCTCAAAACCACGGTTTTGCAATCAATAGAGAAGAAGCTGAGGCAAATCCAGATATTGAAATTACTCACCTGCATCTTAACGATAAAACGGCAGCCGGAATTAAAATGGTTAACAAACCCGTTTTTTCAGTACAATATCACCCAGAGGCAAGTCCAGGGCCACACGATGCGTCTTACTTGTTTGACCAATTTATAACAACGATACAAAACCATAAAGCTACAACAGCATGAGTATAATAATTGACATTATCGCTAGGCAAATTTTTGATTCCCGAGGAAACCCAACGGTAGAAGTAGATGTAATTACCGAAAATGGCTTTTTAGGACGTGCAGCCGTGCCATCAGGTGCATCAACCGGGGAACACGAAGCGGTGGAATTACGCGATGGCGGTAATGATTATATGGGTAAAGGTGTTTTAAATGCTGTTGAAAATGTAAATGGAAAAATAGCCGGAACACTATTAGGGGTTTCAGTTTTTGAACAAGAAACCATTGATAAAATTATGATTGATTTAGATGGGACTTCCAATAAATCAAAATTAGGGGCGAATGCTATTTTAGGTGTTTCATTAGCAGTCGCAAAAGCGGCGGCTTCAGAACTTGGACTTCCGTTATATCGCTACGTTGGTGGGGTAAGTGCCAAAACACTTCCTGTGCCGATGATGAATATCATTAACGGTGGTTCGCATAGTGATGCGCCAATTGCTTTTCAAGAGTTTATGATTATGCCAGTAAAGGCTAAAAACTTTACACACGCCATGCAGATGGGAAGCGAGATTTTCCATAACCTTAAAAAAGTATTGCACGACCGCAACTTAAGCACTGCAGTAGGTGACGAAGGTGGTTTTGCGCCAACACTGAATGGAACTGAAGATGCCATTGATACCATTGCAAAAGCAACTGAAAATGCGGGTTATAAATTAGGTGATGAAGTCATGATTGCTTTAGACTGTGCAGCAGCAGAATTCTATAAAGACGGAAAATACGACTATACTGTTTTTGAAGGGGAAAACGGAAAAATCCGTACTTCAGAAGAACAAGCAACTTATTTGGCTGAACTGTGTAGCAAATATCCTATTATTTCAATTGAAGACGGAATGGACGAAAACGATTGGGACGGTTGGAAATCATTGACCGAAAAAGTAGGTGATAAAGTGCAATTGGTCGGTGACGATTTGTTTGTAACAAACGTTGAAAGATTGTCAAAGGGTATTTCAGAAAACATAGCGAACTCCATATTAATTAAGGTAAACCAAATAGGAACCTTAACCGAAACGATTGCTGCCGTAAACATGGCACACAACGCTTGCTATACTTCAGTAATGTCACATAGAAGTGGTGAAACGGAAGATAACACCATTGCAGATTTGGCTGTTGCGTTAAACTGCGGACAAATTAAAACAGGATCTGCTTCCCGTAGTGACCGTATGGCAAAATACAATCAGTTATTGCGAATTGAAGAGCAGTTATGCGATGTGGCTTATTATCCACAACGTAACGCTTTTAAAATTTAAGAAAATATAAATCGTTTACAGAAAACTTCCTTTGGTCTAACTGAAGGAAGTTTTTTTATTTAAAGACTTCAACACCTTGAAATTTAAGGATTTTTTAACCTAACAAGTGTTCGTATATGTTAAAAAAATCGGTCAATATTTTGTATCTTTACATTTCGAAATAATCACAAAAAACTTTATATACTATATGTCAAAGACAGCAATCCTCGAAATTGATGGTAAAAGTTATGAGTTTCCTATTATTACAGGAAGCGAGAATGAGCAAGCTATCGATATAAAAACACTTAGAAGTGTAACGAACGGTGTAACTACAATAGATCCAGGTTATAAAAACACAGGATCTTGTGAAAGTGCCATTACTTTTTTAAATGGTGAAAAAGGTATGTTGCGCTACAGAGGATATGCTATTGAAGATTTAGCTGAAAAGGCAGAATTTTTAGAAGTAGCATATTTATTGATTTTTGGTGAATTACCTTCTAAGGCTGAATTAGCGAAATTTCACGATGATATTAGAGAGCACTCACATGTTGATGAAGATTTAAAGAAAATCCTTGATGGATTTCCAAAATCTGCTCACCCAATGGGCGTGTTGTCTTCATTGACTTCAGCTTTAGTGGCTTTCAATCCTTCTTCAGTAAATGTGGATAGTGAAGAAGATATGTACAATGCTATTGTTCGTATTTTGGCAAAATTCCCGGTATTGACAGCTTGGGCGTACAGAAAACGTGTAGGAAGACCATTGGATTATGGAGATGATTCATTAGGCTATGTAGATAACTTCCTTAAAATGATGTTTAAAAAGCCAAATGGGGAGTATAACTCTAACAAAACTGTGGTTGATGCCTTGGATAAACTATTAATCTTGCACGCAGATCACGAACAAAACTGTTCTACTTCTACTGTACGGATGGTTGGATCAGCACACACTGGGTTGTTTGCTTCCTTATCAGCAGGTATTAACGCGCTTTGGGGGCCACTTCACGGAGGTGCCAACCAAGCTGTGATTGAAATGCTTGAAGCCATTAAAGAAGATGGAGGCGATACGCATAAGTTTATGCAAAAAGCAAAAGATAAAAACGATCCATTCCGTTTAATGGGCTTTGGTCACCGTGTGTATAAAAACTTTGACCCTAGAGCAAAAATAATTAAGAAATCTGCAGACGAAGTATTGGCCGATCTTGGTGTAGAAGACCCAGTATTGGATATTGCCAAAGGATTGGAAAAAGAAGCTTTGGAAGATTCATACTTTGTTGACAGAAAACTATATCCGAATGTAGATTTTTACTCTGGTATTATCTACCGAGCTTTAGGAATCCCTACCGAAATGTTTACAGCTATGTTTGCATTAGGCCGTTTACCAGGTTGGATTGCACAATGGAGAGAAATGCGTTTGCGTAAAGAACCAATTGGTCGTCCTAGACAAGTTTATATTGGTGAAACACATCGTGACTTCAAACCAGTGGACAAAAGATAAACTAAGGAAATTTAAAATAAGCAAAGCATCCTCATAAATTGGGGATGCTTTTTTATATTTGTAATATGATCAATTTAAACGTTAAAGACGAAGTATCACGCCTTCGGGCGGTTGTATTAGGTTCAGCAAATAGTAATGGTCCAGCACCTACCTTAGACGAGGCATACGACCCAAAATCTAAAGAACATATTCAGGCAGGCACGTATCCTAAAGAAGCTGATATGATTCAAGAAATGGAAGCTGTTGCCAAAGTTTTTGAAAAATACGATGTAAAAGTATATCGCCCCAAAGAAATAGAAGACTACAACCAAATCTTTACACGTGATATAGCTTTCGTTATAGAAGATAAATTCATAAAAGCTAATATACTTCCTGATCGCGATCAAGAGATTGATGCCATTAAGCATGTGATTGATCAAATTCCTTCAGAAAATGTAATCAAATTTCCTGAAGACATACATGTGGAAGGTGGTGATGTCATGCCTTGGAACGATTATATTTTTGTGGGAACCTACCGTGGAGAGGACTATTCAAATTATATAACTGCCCGCACTAATATGAAAGCGGTAAAAAAATTGCAAGATCTATTTCCGAATAAAAAGGTAAAATCATTTAACCTTAAAAAATCGAATACCGAAGCCAAAGACAATGCGTTGCATTTAGACTGTTGTTTTCAACCTTTAGGAAAAGGAAAGGCAATTATTCATAAAGAAGGGTTTTTAGAAGAAGAAGAGTATCAATGGCTTGTAGATTACTTCGGAAAAGAGAATTGCTTCCATATTACTAAAGACGAAATGTACAATATGAACAGTAATGTGTTTTCTATTTCCCCTGAAGTGGTTATATCAGAAAAGAATTTCACACGTCTAAATACATGGTTACGCGAACAAGGCTTTACGGTTGAAGAAGTACCATATGCCGAAATTGCCAAACAAGAAGGTTTGTTGCGTTGCAGTACCATGCCTTTGATACGTGAATAAACTAGCCAGCTTTTTCTTCAAATTCAGGGCAGTCCAAACGGATATCTGTTGTGTGTAAATCTTTTTCCAAAAGCTTACAATAATCAGTAGTTTCTTTTGGTTCATAAAACTTACAACCATAACACATTCGTTGTACGGTTAAAATACCGGTACGGTTTAACTTATAAATAAGGTTACTGATACTATTGAAAAGCGCTTCTTGTTCTTCTATTGGTGTTTTTGACAGTTGATTCTTGATAGGATTGGCAAAATCCGCTGTGGCACTGACCATTTCTTTGCCTTTGGATGTCAAAAAAACCGAATAGCTTCGACTATCGGCCGATGAAAAATCTTTTTCAATAAGTTCTTTTTTAAGTAATGCTCTAATGGCATCGCTTACAGTAGGCTTGGTTACGTTAAATTCTTTTGCAAAATGGCTTACATTGCAAAGCTCTATTTTATGGTAGGCAACAAAAATAAGTAGTTGTATCTGTAACGGACTTAAACCATTCGCCTTCGCTTTTTCCCATAACAATACTTTGAACACCTCTGAAATGCGTTCCAGGCCTGCTACAATTTTATTGGAAACATCCCCCAATTGATCTTTTGGATTAAAAATACTGTCACCCATAAAAAATAGTATTATCTGCTTTCTATCGTTAAAGAGTTTAAAAGCTTTAACTAGTTTCTCAAGATATGTCCTTATGTTAACAATTTAAGACATATCCTGAGAACTAATAAGTTGCTAACATAGCAAAGTTAGTATTCCTAATCAGTTTTTTGAGTGTTTTTCTCAACTTTATACGGAAGACTTAAATCACCACTTGCAATGCTATACACATTATATACACCAAGCATAGGAAGGTTTTTGTTACTAGTATTTACTTTCATGAAGGCTGTTACACCATCAAACTTAAAATCGGTTTGATCTTGTATCCTGTAATCTGGTACGATAACTTGGATGGTGTTATTTTTTGTTGTCACAGGAAATCCTGGTGAGTCCATATACATAGGCATACCCGGATTTGTAGGAGGAAGTTTTACTGTAGTATCGGCTTTTTTAAACTGTTTTACCGAAAAACCGCCAGCAACTCTTTCGTCTTTTATCAATACTACCCAGTGGGGATGCCATATAATGCCATCGTTATCATATTTACTGTCTTTGTTTTCGTCCCAAAGTGGTGTGTCATCAAAATCTGGATGCGATGTTAGTGCCAAGGCAATAATACCATCCGTTTTATTAAACCCGACAGCTGTGGGTGGCAAAGACGTAGGGAATACATATCCTAGAACAGGTGCTCCGTCCAGTTGTCCTTTAGGGGTTGGTGTTTGACTGCCTGCGTTCCCTTTTACGGTAATACTCCACACGGTCAGGTTTAAATCGGTTTGATGGGTTACAGTTATGTGTTCAATAGCGAAAGCATCGGTATTGTAAGGGTCGGTTTGGGCAACTGTAGTACAAGTAATTGCCACTACAGCTCCTATGGTTAATAAAAGCTTGCTTATTTTCATATTTTTATGATTAGGAATCCTAACTTTTAAGGGTTTGATTAATTTTTTACATCAGCTAGACTAGCTCCAAAGTTAATATGTAGTACATTACCATTAGGAGTTACTATTGCTGGAACAGATTGTACACCAGCTTTTTCAGCTTCATCAATACGGTTTCGGGTCTCACCAAGGTGAACCACCTCTACTTGATTGGGATCGGTAATTTTGAGAATGTCGTGCTCTGCGCTTACACAAACAGGACATCCTGCGTGATAAAAAATTGATTTTTTCATAATGATAAAATTTAAATGAGTGCATTATTGCGTTTCAAATATAGTAAGGAATCCTAACTAAAACAAATTTAATTTTGAATTTCTAAAGTATTTTTCGAATAAAGCCCTATTTTTAATAAAACCACAACGTTTTTTATTGCGTATATTTTTATATCATGAAATCATCACCACTCATAATTTTTTTAAGCTGCATTCTAATATTAACCAGCATACAAGCTTTATCCCAAGGCAAGATAGATGGTTTTTACCGCGGAAATGGTAATACAACAATTACATTAGGAGCCGGATTTGAAGATAACAAGGACTACTTGGCTGGTACCGATGAAACCGATATTGCTCGAAAACTTTATTATGTGAACCTTTTTGCAGCTTACGGAATTACAAAAGACCTTGATGTAAACGTATCCTTGCCTTACATTGAAATAGATGATAATAAAAATGTACAAGATGTTTCGTTGTTTTTAAAATACCGTACCCTTAAAAAAGAATATTCTAACGGAAAACTAGAGTTGAGTTTTGCTGGAGGTTTTTCAACGCCTGTTTCCGACTATAATGTTGGCGGGTTGAATGATATTGGTCAACAAGCCACTATAATCGAAACAAGGGCAATGGCGCATTATCAAACAAATGCAGGATGGTTCGCGACCCTACAAAGTGGTTTTTCATTTAAATTAGAAGAAGTTCCCAATAGCTTACCAATAACTTTTAAAGCTGGACAAGCTTTAGATAAGTGGTATTACGATGTGTATTACGATTATCAGCATTCTTTTGGTGGAATTGATTACCTAGAAACTCCACCTCCGCAAAACTTTCGTCGTTTTGGGGTAGATTACCATAAAATTGGCGGGACAGGGTATCGTTCGTTTACCGATACTTTTGGGGCGTATGTTAGTGTTTCATATGTTTTGGGTGGAAGGAATATATTTCAAGGTCCCGGATACGGAATTGGTGTGTCTGCGAATTTTTAAGGTAACTTCTTTTCTATAAAATACTTTAATCAAGTAAAAATTTCCGTCTAAAAAACCTTAATTTTGCAGCCTAAAACAATACGTTATGCAGCAAATAACCGATACTATATTGATGATTCGCCCAGTTGCCTTTCGAATGAATGAGCAAACGGCGGTAAATAACTATTTTCAAGAAGAAATTGATCTTGAAAATGCTAAAGTAAACGAAAAAGCTCAACAAGAATTTGATGCTTTTGTTGAAAAGTTGAGTAATGTTGGTGTAAACGTTATTGTTGAAGATGATAAGTTAGAACTGGACACCCCAGACTCTATTTTTCCGAATAACTGGGTAACCTTTCACGAAAATGGTGATATCGCTTTGTATCCTTTATTTGCAAAAAACAGGCGTAAAGAACGTCGTGAAGATGTAATTGAACGTATAGAAAAGGAAGGATTCAAAATTAAAAACGTAGTAGATTATACCGATGCTGAAAACGAAGGTTTTTATTTAGAATCGACCGGAAGTTTAATTTTAGATCGTGTTAATCAAAAAGCATATTGTGCTTTATCTCCTAGAGCTGATGAGCAATTATTAATCGAGTTTTGCGAAGACTTTGAATTCACTCCTGTAATTTTCACTGCCAATCAAACAGTTGATGGAAAACGTGCTGCGATTTATCATACCAATGTAATGATGTGTTTAGCTGAAAACTTCAGTGTTATTTGCTTAGACACGATTGATGATGCAAAAGAAAAGAAAAATGTAGTTCAGCATTTAAAAGATGATGGGAAAGAAATCATCGCCATTACCGAAGCCCAAATGCATAACTTTGCAGGAAATATGCTTCAGGTACGAGGGGCAAACGATAAAAAGTATTTAGTGATGAGTGCAGCAGCGCATAAAAGCCTTACTGAAGATCAAGTTTCAGCAATTGAAAAGCACTGCGAAATTTTAAGTACTGATTTGACTACCATTGAAACATGCGGTGGTGGAAGTGCACGTTGTATGATGGCTGAAATTTTTCTTCCGAAGCAATAAATAGTTACTCTTTTTTGTGACTGGCTAAATCCCGAAGCCACAAACCAATCATTACCACCATAAGCAAGCTTAGCGGTAAGGAAGTGATAATCAATAATTTTTGCATAGCAATTAACACATCGCTATCTTCTTTTGCGTGACCTAAAAGCACTATTCCTACTGAAAAAATGATTAGGATTATTCCCCAAAGCAACCGTTGTTTTTTATTGGGGTTTTGACTGCCTTTATCGGTAAACATGCTTAATACATAAATAGCCGAATCAACAGAAGTCACTAAAAAACTAACTAGTAACAAAATAACAATTGAATTGATAAAAGCAGTAAGCGGATAAGCTTCAAAAAAGACAAAAATAGAAGTAAAAACATTATCAAATTCCCCGGAATAACTGCCCCATTCCGAAATCATATCAAAAGCAGATTGTCCAAAAGTAGTAAACCAGAAAAAGGTTCCTAATGAGGGGATGAGTAATACACCTATAATCGTTTCCCGTAACGTTCTTCCTTTTGAAATTCGTGCGATGAAAATTCCGGTAAACGGAGCCCATGCCAACCAAAAAGCCCAATAATAGTACGTCCAGTCGGTTAAGAACTCAATCCCTGGATCGAATTTCCCAATCGCGAGGCTCATAGGTATAAAGTCAATTACATATCGATATATTCCAGTTGCTAGTTGCTTTAAAATTAAGATCATATCACTTTGAAAAAAAACAAATAGCAGCAAGGCAACAGTTATATAAATGTTTATTGTAGAGATACGTTTAATGCCTTTTTCAACACCACTTAATGCAGAAACCAATGCTAAAATACCAATGCCAATGACCAATGCTATAATCAGTTGATAACTGAAATCAGCTTCAAATAAGTGATCTAAACCGCCTTTAATTTGGGAAGCACCTAATCCCAATGCAGCCACCAACCCAAAAATAGTTGTTAAAATGGTGAGTATATCGATACTTGCAAGAAACCCCTTCCCTTTTTTCTGAAATAAGGAAGAAAAAGTACTGCTCGTCGCTACAGTTTTATTTTTATGAAACACGGCATATCCAATAGCCAATGCAAATACGGCGTAAAAAGCCCAAGCTGTAAATCCCCATTGATAAAAGGTAAATTCTAGCGCAATCACTTCCGAAGAAAGATCTGTGGAAAGGGGTGGGTTTTGCTGCATAAATACCGGTTCTTGCACTGCCCGCAATAAAATTCCTGAACCCATTCCAGCACTATACAACATAGCAATCCATGGCAGACGTTTAAAAGCTGGTTTTTCATTTATGTGACCTAACTTATAAGTTCCCCAAGGGGAAATGGCGATTGCTATTAATAAAAGCACACAGCCTAGACCTAGATATAAATAGAAAGAGCCAAAATGATTACGTACCCAAATGGATAAACTTTCAATGAGGGCGTATGTTTCAATAGTTTTTATATATAGAAATAGGGAAAATAGTAGCAATAACCCCAATGAAATACTGAGAAGTTTATTCTTTTTAAATATGCTGAAAATTTTCAAAACAGATTGTGCTTATACAATAGTACAAATCATTTTTTAAAATGCTATTTATTCTGTCTTGGCAATATTGTTTATCATTCCGCTAAAAATAAAATAGTGAAAAGGCAACATTGTATACCAATATAACCGTCCCCAAAGTCCTTTTGGCCTAAAGGTGGCGGTTTGGTGTAAAACATTGTTTTCGTCAATACAGAAATCTAGCCACGCTTCCCCAGGGACTTTCATTTCAGCAAAAAGTAAAAGTCTTTTTTCTTCTTTATCTGCATATAAAACGCGCCAAAAGTCTAGTGAGTCACCAGCGTAAATTTTATTAGGGTGGGTGCGACCTCTTCGTAATCCTATTCCACCAAATAGCTGATCTATAAAACCGCGTACTTTCCAAAGCCAGTTTCCGTAATACCAACCGCGAGTGCCGCCAATAGACCAGATGTTCTCTAAAACAGCTTCAGGATTTTTAACTTCAATTGATTGTTCATCTTTTAAACAACCAAATGTGGGAACTTGAATGTACCCTTTTAAATTGGAAAGCCTTCCAGCAACTAAAGAGTCTTTCCAACTGGATATTACAAGGTTTTGTTCAATTTTAATAAAAGCATTTTTAATAGCTTCTTCATACGTAATAGGTTGTATATTCAATATTTCTTGCAATTTATTATCGCGAGCTACAACTTCATGACGCATACTATCCACTAAATTAACTGCTAATTTGTATGTGGTAGAGGTAACAAAATACAGCCAATAAGAAGATAACCGAGGTGACATAACCGGCACTGAAATAATCCATAACTTCAACTTTCTAACCTTTGCATATTTTAAAAGCATTTGCTTGTATGTTAAAACATCGGGGCCACCAATATCGAATGATTGATTGTAACAGGCTTCCTTTAAAAGTACTTCAGATAAAAAGGAAATCACATCTCGAATGGCAATAGGTTGTATTCGAGTTTTTAACCATTTTGGGGCAACCATGATGGGTAGCTTTTCACAAAGATCACGGATAATTTCAAACGAAGAACTTCCACTGCCTACTACAATTCCAGCTCGTAAAACCGTTAAATTGTAATTGCCTTCATAAAGTATTTCTTCTACTTTTTTTCGGGAAGATAGGTGTTTAGATAAAGTGTCTTCATTTACAATTCCGCTTAAATAGACAACGTGTTTAATAGAAGTTTCAGCAAGATATTTATTGAAGTTTTTAGCGGCTTTGGCTTCCAATTCATCAAAATCGTTTGTGGAAGCACTCATAGAATGTATGAGATAATATGCAGCATCAATATCTTTCGGAAAGTCAGCAGTATCGACGTCCTTTAAAAAGTCAACTTCATAAAAACTAACCCGTTTGCGGGTTTCAGGATCTAGAGGAATTCTATTTTTATCACGTACACAACAAATGACTTCGTGCCCTTTTTCTAATAAAGAAGGAAGCAAACGTAAACCTATATAGCCGTTAGCACCGGTAAGTAGTATTTTCAATCTTTTTGTTTAAAGATAGTTGTTTTTTATTAGACAAGAATATAAAGGTTCGTTAATTGCTTAATTTTAATGCTATCTTTATAGCAGTAAACCAAATTATATGAAAGTTTTAAAACTGATTCTAATTGTAGTAGGCATTTTATTAATTGTATTTGGCTTATACAACGCGTTTGTCCCACAGGAAGTTGTAGATATTGGTCCGTTAGAAGTCTCAGCAAAAGAAGGTTTAAACAACCAAACCCTTGCAATGATTGCATTAGGTGTTTTGGCTTTGTTAGCTGGCGTGTTTGTTAAAAATAGAAGGTAAGGTATTACAATTCTAAATTTTGTATAATTAGTATTACTGCACTGCTTATATATTCTATTCCTATTGAAATAACAATAAATCCAACTATTCTCGATATAGCATTAATCCCTGAGGCGCCCAATAACTTAGTTAAATAAGGTGCGAACCTAAGCATTAAAAAAGTTGCGAATCCTACAGCTACAACGGCTAAAAGAATAAGTAATATTTCACTGGTTTTACTGTATTCTTGGTTATAGGTAATTAGAATCGAAATAGCACCCGGTCCAGCGAGCATAGGAATGGCTAGTGGTGTTAATGATATTTTTTCTCTGTTACTTAGGTCTTTCTTAACCCTTTTGTTCTTCATCCCTTTGTGCTTAGAAAAAGTACCGGTTAATAAAGCAAAACCGGACGATACGATAATCATTCCGCCGGCAATTCGTAAGGCATTTAAGCTAATGCTGAAAAAATCTAGAATATACGTTCCTGCAAAAAAGCAAATAATTAAAATTACAGTCGTATTTATAGCAGTTAGTAAAGAGGTTTTATTGCGTTCTATTGAAGTTTCATCACTTGTTAATCCTACAAATATTGGGACTGTCCCCAGCGGATTTATCACCGAAAATAAAGCGGCAAATACATATAAAAATAAGTCCATCGTTTTTTTGCAAAGGACAGGCGATTTACCTTCATAGAGTTTACCAAAAGTTTAAATAAAGGTTGTAAAATGTGAAGTTATAAATCTTCTAAACGGGTAGGCGAGGCTTTCGTTTTAGCAGCCAATACTTTGTTCATAAACTTATGCGTGGCTTTGTCTTTAGCTTCTATTTTCACAAAATAGTCATCACGATAAATGGAATACTCTTCAGCTTTTCCTTTATACAAGGAAAGTTTGTAATATGGAATAACTAAAATGTACGATTCTAATAACGATCGAAACCCTACGAGAATTCCATTGGGCCGCATTTCAATGTTGCATTGATTTCGATTGTTATCTAAGATTAATAAATTATGAATTTGAACACTCGTTTCAGTAATAATAAGTTTTGAGGAGCCAATACCGCCAAGTTGCAGTCGTTCCTTAAAAGTAAAAGGTTTACCAACTTCAGCTTCAATCTTTTTCGTTACTTGTTTGTTATTGTATGAGACGTTGAGGAGCACTTTTTTCTTTTAAAGATACACAATTTAAAACTTCGATTTCAACTTTAACTTCAGCTTTAATTTCTCATTAAAAAACTATCTTTGCACCTAAAATTAGACCTATGCAACTTCAAGAAGTTTTATCTGCTGAAATTAAGAAAGCAGTGACATCAATTTTCGACGCTAATCTTGAAACTGTGGAATTTCAAGCCACACGTAAAGATTTTGAAGGCGATATCACTGTAGTGGTATTTCCAATGCTTCGGGTGGTAAAAGGAAATCCGGTGAAAATTGGAGAAGCAATAGGAAATTACTTAGTTGAAAATGTAGCAGAAGTTTCAAAATTCAATGTAGTAAAAGGGTTTTTAAATATTGTTTTAAGCGATGCCTACTATTTAGAATTTTTCAACAATGTATCTGATTTTTCTTCCTTCGGAAAAGAACCACAAGGAGACGATGCAGTCTTGGTTGAATATTCCTCGCCAAACACCAATAAGCCATTACATTTAGGACACATCCGAAATATTTTATTAGGTTATTCCGTAGCTGAAATTTTACAAGCCAGCGGAAAGAAAACCTATAAAACCCAAATTATAAACGACCGAGGCATTCATATTTGCAAAAGTATGTTAGCTTGGAAACGATATGGTGATGGTGAAACCCCTGAATCTACAGGGCTAAAAGGGGATAAGCTGGTAGGGAATTATTATGTTCGGTTTGATAAAGAATATAAAAAAGAAATAGCTCAATTACAGGCAGAGGGAAAAACCGAAGAAGAAGCAAAAGCCGAAGCCCCTATTTTAAAAGAAGCGCAGCAAATGCTTCAAAAGTGGGAACAAGGTGATGATGAGGTGGTAGCCCTTTGGAAAAAAATGAACGGCTGGGTATACAAAGGGTTTGAAAAAACCTATGATGCTTTGGGCGTTGATTTTGATAGCTATTATTATGAAAGTAACACCTATTTATTAGGAAAAGATAATATTGAAGAAGGCTTAGAAAAAGGGGTTTTCTTTAAAAAAGAAGATGGATCAGTTTGGTGTGATTTAACCGATGAAGGATTAGACGAAAAACTCGTGTTACGTGCTGATGGGACAGCGGTGTATATGACGCAAGACATCGGTACCGCTATTCAACGTATAAAAGACCATCCCGATGCCAGCGGAATGATTTATACTGTGGGTAACGAACAAGATTATCACTTTAAAGTATTGTTTTTAATCTTAAAAAAATTAGGCTACAGTTGGGCTGAAAACCTCTATCATTTAAGCTACGGAATGGTAGACCTTCCTTCAGGAAAAATGAAGAGTAGAGAAGGTACGGTTGTAGATGCAGATGATCTTATTTTTGAAATGGCCAATACCGCAGGTAAAATTTCAGAAGAATTAGGAAAGATTGATGACTTTACAGCGGATGAAAAGAAAGAGTTGTATAAAACCATCGGTCTCGGTGCGTTGAAATACTACATATTAAAAGTAGATCCTAAAAAAAGAATTTTATTCAACCCAGAAGAAAGTGTCGATTTTCAAGGAAATACGGGACCTTTTATTCAGTACACCTACGCGCGGATTCAATCAATTTTACGAAAAGCGGATGAGGTTTCGACTGAGCTAAATCTGACGGACATTACTTTGCACGAAAAAGAAAAAGAATTGTTGAAACAACTACAACTGTTTCCTGAAACTGTGCAAATGGCAGCAGAAAATTTCAGTCCTGCATTGATTGCTAATTATACCTACGATTTGGTAAAAGAGTTTAATTCGTTCTATCAAAACGTTTCTATTTTAGGTGCAGATACCAAAGAAGAAAAACGGTTGAGAGTTCACTTAGCCGATGCGGTTGCGAAAGTAATTAAGACTGCTTTTTCATTATTGGGAATAGAAGTGCCAGAGCGGATGTAGGGTTTTTAAAACAACACTTGTATTGAAATATTAGGTGTAAGCCCCAGCGAAATTTCTTCCACTTGATTAACACGGCTTTCACCATTTTCATCTGTATCTAAAGCATACCGGATGTTCAATGTGTTTTCCTTGTTTAAAAGGTTTAGCACAGCAACATTGATTTTAGCATCTACACGTTGAGAAATTCCCCAAAGGTATTCAGCTGAAAAGTCAGCTCTAAAATAATCAGGAAGGCGTTCGTTGTTAGGGATATCATATTGTATCGCATCTTGACCACTCACTTCAATAATTTCGTCACTAAAAACAGGAATGGTATATGGTTTTCCGCTATGCCAATTGATGCCCAGAGCCAGTTTAAACTTGTTTAAAGAATAAGAACCAGCAACGGTTGCCGAATGCCGAATATCAATATTGTTTGGAAATTCCGAAGGGATAAGCGTTTCAAAAGTATAATCGTTTTGCATAAACAAGTAACTAACCCAAGTGCTAAATCTTCGTGCTTTTTTATTAAACACAAACTCTAGTCCGTTAGCCGTGTAATTTCCAGTTGCTCTAACAAATTGAAACTGGTTTTGAAATCCTTGATTAGAAGTAGTAATTCCTGAAACTTCTTTGTAGAATCCTTCTAGCGTAATCAACCAATTGTTTTTATTATATCCAAAACCAAGAGAAGCCTGTTTGCTTTCAAGAATGGGAACGTCGTCATTATTGGCTAAAACCCACCGTCTTTTTTCAACCCCCAAAAAATCACTTTCAAAATCGATGCGCTGGGTAGTCGTCTGACTTTTAAATTCACCCATCGTTTCAACTGAAAATCCGTTGCCCAATTTTTGGTGGATGCTCAATCTGGGTTCTATTAAAAACTCATCAAACTTGTCAAAATAGGAAGCTCGTACACCAGCATTGATAACTGTATTTTGTTGATTGGGTGTATAAGTTACATTTGAAAAAACCGAATGTGTGCGCAACACTTCTTTATTATAGGTTCTAAAGCGAGGAATATTTACATCTTGTGTGTTTCCGATACCAATTTCTGAAAATTGATACCCAGATTTTAGTTTAATTTTTTCAGAAAAAGTGAAACGCGAATCAATCTTTGCCCCATCTTCTAACACTTCGTTTTCCTGAAATTGCTGTTGGGTGGTAAAAAGGTCTTTGTTCGTAGCATTTAATAGATAATAAGAACCATAAAGCAAAGCTGTTGTTTCAAAACGGTCACTCCAGTTCCGGTTCCAAGAAACACCTCCAACAAGGCTTCGTTGTTGCAATTCACTGGTTTTTGATTGATTGGAACCGTCAATACTTTCAGTAAAGTCCAAGGAGTTGTCTATGGTTAAGAAATTGATACGAATGGCATCTTTTTCTGAAATATCCCAAAGTAGTTTCGTGCTAAAATCATAGAAATTGAAATCTTCATCGGCGTTAATCTCCGTTTCGTTTTCTGGATTTTCAATGTTTGTGATTTCGGTATCCTGAAAAATACGTTCAGAGTATGTATTATAAACTGGGGTTTCTAAAAAAGAGAGAGAATGCCTGCCTGAAATTTGAATACTTGCTCTATCAGAAAGAGGAATATCAGCAAATGCACTTCCATTAATTAAATTTAAACCCACACCTCCTGAAAAATATTCAGTTACCGTGTTTTTTGAGCGCATATCAATTACTCCAGAAACACTTTCGCCAAAACGGGGTGGTGTACCATTTTTATAGATGGAAACCTGTTTGGTAAGGTCTGGGTTAAAAGCAGAAATCAATCCGAAAAAATGACCGCTTTGGTACATTTTTATATCGTCCCAAAGCAATAGATTTTCGTCGTGAGTTCCGCCACGAATGTTGATGTTAGATATGGTTTCGTCTGCACTTTCCACACCTGGCAAGGCTTGCGAAATCTGTAACACGTCGTTCTCCACTTGCCCTGGTAACAACCCGAAATTTTCGGTGTTTAATGTAATAGAACCATCGGTTTTTTTACTGACTCCCTGCACTAAATAAGTCTGAATATAAACCTCGTCAAGAGCTGTAGATTTTGAGTGGATCATAATCGTTGGACATGCTGCACTTAATTGGTTTATTGAAAGATTTATGGTATGATAACCAAGATAGCTGATAGTAATAAACCCATTAGAAGGAACTTTTTTGGGAATTGAAAAAAAACCTTCTGCAGTACTTACGGTTGAAAAATTAAAGTTTTTTACAACTATATTGGCTCCTTCTAAAGGTTCACCGGTTTCAGCAGCAGTGATTCTTCCGCAGTAATTGCTTTTCTGTTGTCGTGATACTACGGTTACATATCTATCGTCCAAAAGTGTAAACCGTAAAGGGGTTTGATTGTTTAATTGAGTAAGGACTTCTTGAAGCGAATCGGTTTTTTCAGGAACTGTAACCGATATATCTGAGATTTCATCTGGAACATAGGAAAAACGGATATTGTGCTGTTCTTCCAATTGTTGTATAACTGCAAACAAAGATTTCTTTCCTTCAGTCTGCCCAAAAATAGAAAGACTAAAGAAAAAACATATGATCAAAACGAATGGAAACGCTTGGTTACTTGTTTTTCGTTGCATATATAGTTACCTGGTCTTTTTCTATCGTATAGGTTAGGTTTAATGGGTCACAAATTAATTGTAAAGCAAGGTCAAGATCGTTATGGGTAAAACTACCAGAGAATCGCTTATTTTTTAAATCTTCAGATGCATCTATGGTTATGGGATACTGCCTTTTTAATTCGTTCAGGACGGTTTTTAACGTTGCATTTTCAAAGCTACTTTCATTATTAATCCAAGAGGGTGCCCCTGCAATGCTTTGATGCTCTGTTACTATGTTGCCATTTTTTATTTGTAAGTTTTTACCAGCAGATAGTTTAATAAGGGTGTCGTTAAAGGCAACGCTTACCAATCCTTCGTAACAATTTACTTGTAACTTTTTATCACGCGCAAATACGTTAAACTGTGTTCCTAAAACGGTTACAGCCCCATTTTTAGTCTGTACGGTAAACGTATTTCCTTTGGTTACCTTAAAATAAGCTTCTCCATTGAGTTCTAGTTCTCGGTTGTTGTCCCACTTGTTTTTATTGTATTCAATAGTAGAATTAGCGTTCAATGCAACTTCAGAACCATCTGGTAAACTGAAGTTTTGTTTTTCGGCAACTGAAGTTGAAATAGTAGTTCCTAATGAATCGATGTATAAATAACCAGCAAATAGCACAGCAAATACAGCGGCTATCTTTAAAACCGTAGCCCAAGGGTTTAATTTTTTAACCTTTGGTTTTTGTTTTAATTTTTCAGAAATAGCGTTAAACGTCGCTTCTTCATCAAAGTCTGGCGTGTCGAAACCTTGGGTGGTTTTGGCAATTTTTATATAAGATGCATATTCAGGATCGGCCTTAAGCTGCTCAATTTCTTCTTGAGTAGCAATGCCGTTCAGGTAGTTATGCAATGCGTAGTCTTTTTCCATAATAGTACGTTTCAACAGTAAAACAGCTTAATTGTATTTTACCCTACTTTAAATATCACCTATTTCTTCCCGAAGCGATTTTAAAGCTAAACTCATTCGTTTTTCAACCGCTTTTACTGAAATATCCAAAACTTCAGCAATCTCTTTATATTTTTTTCCTTCAATTCTGTTTAATAAAAAGGCGGTGCGCTGAGCTTCGGTTAAATTGGCGATAGCATTTTGTAATTTTTCGTGATATTGCTTTTCTTCCAACAAAAACTGAGGGGATTGGTGTTCCACTTTGTCGGGTTGATGTTTGGCATGTTTCAACACTACCTTTTTATGGGCCACTTCGTTCAAAAAAGCATTGTTGGTGATGGTGTATAAAAATGATTTTGCTTTTTCTACGGGCACTTTAGCACAGTTTTTCCAAAGTTTTATAAAAGCATCTTGTACCAAATCTTCTGCCTGTGCCTCGTTGCCACATTTAAAATAGATAAACCGCCAAATAGCCTTTCCGTGCTCCTTATATACTTTGTTAAAAGTATTTTCGTTGCAAATTGTAGTATTTTTATCCATATAGAAGTAGCTGTATGCCTGTCAAATATATTCAAAAAAAAGTTTTATAATCAAGGTAGGGTATTTTTGTACTAACTTGTTTCACTTACACAAACCGAACGTAACCATGAAAAGAAAAATTACTTTATATACCTTTTTAATCCTCTGTTTTGGGTTGTTTCTTACCTCATGTCAAAAAGAAGAAACAGAATTTATTGATGAGACTGACCAAGATGAAACCATTACGTCAAATTCAACATTGGCCAACCTATTGATACGTACTTCCCAAAATCCAGGAAGTAATGATGATATAATAGACGGTAACAGTTGTACACAGGTTAAATACCCTGCTACCGTAATTGCGAATGGACAGAAAGTAATATTGGAAAGCGAAGCCGATATTCCTTTAATTCAAGCTATTTTTGATCAATTCCCCAACGATACCGATACGCTTGAAATTGTATTCCCTATAACCCTTATTCTTCAAGATTTTTCAGAGGTTGAAATAAATGACCAAGCAGAGTTAGATGCGCTTATTGCAGTTTGCCAAGGCGAGTCTGAAATAGATTGTATAGATTTTGTATACCCAATTACCGTATTTACTTATAATTCCAATGACGAACAAACTGGAACCGTAACTATCGATAATGATATTGAATTATACTTACTGTTGTTTAACCTAGATGGAGATGATATTATTAGCATCGATTTCCCTATTTCGGTGATTTTGCAAGATGGAACTACTGTTGAGGTTAACAGCAATCAAGAATTGGAAGATATCTTGGCCAATGCAGATTGTGAAGATGAAGGCGAAAGTGACCTTAGTGAATTTGAAGAAAACCTAACCACCGGAAATTGGTACGTAACCTATTATTTTGATGATTTTGATGAAACTAGCGATTTTGAAGGGTATGAATTCACCTTTGCAACTGATAGTACTGCACAAGCAACAAACGGTACGAATATAGTACCTGGAACTTGGAAACTGACTACAAGCAGTACACCAGAATTAGAACTTTTCTTCGGAACAAGCGACCCTTTTGATGAATTGGATGAAGATTGGGAAATTATTGAAGGTACTTCAGAAATCATACGTTTAAAAGATGTGAGTGGCAGTGACGGAAGTGTAGATTATCTAACCTTTGAACGCTCACCAAATACAGGTGGAAATAACGAAGAGGTAAATATCTTAATTGAAAACCTAACCACAGGAAGCTGGTTTGTCACTTTATTTCAAGATGATGGTGGTGACGATACAACCGATTATGATGACTATGAATTCAGTTTTTTTACAAATGGTTCAGCAACGGCTGTAAGCTCTTCTGAAACGGTAAATGGCTTCTGGTCTATTGAAGATGATGATAATGGTTTAGAGCTTATTTTAAACTTTGAAAATTCAGGAAGCGATGATCCTTTTGAAGATCTAAACGACGATTGGGACGTGTTGGAATCTTCACAAGTGATCATTAGGCTGAGTGACGAAAGCAGTGGTGGAAGTGAAACAGATCTTTTAACCTTCGAGCGTGAACCTAATGGAGGTGGTGGAGGAAATGACCCCGACCCACAAGAACTGAGAGATATTTTACAAGCTGGAACTTGGTATGTAGATACATTTTTAGAAGATGGTGATAATGAAACCAGTGTGTTTAACGGTTACGACTTTACATTCTTTTCAAACCAAACGGTAACAGCCACCAATGGTTCTGAGAATGTAGATGGAATATGGGTTGTTTCGGTTGTTGGAGAGGAGTTAAATTTTGAATTCGATATGGACAGCCCAATTAACGATGCAGATGATGACGATTATAAAGTACTTCAATTTTCTGAAAATTCAGTAACCTTTATTATTCGGGATAGTAATGGAAATATTGAAGACACATTAACTTTTAAAAAGAATTAATAACCTGGTATAATACATTTAAAAATTATGAAATTTATGAAAATGAAAATAACGAGTATCCTTACAATCATTATGTACGTGGTGACTGTGGTCAGTTGTTCTGGAGATGATAATAATGATGACAATAACCAAAATGACACCAGCGCAAACCAAACCACAGAAATTGCACAAACTGGAACGTGGAGAATAACACAATTTATAGACTCTGGTGATGATGAAACATCAGACTTTAACGGCTTTGTTTTTACTTTTAATAGTGATGGAACAGTTATAGCAAACAGGGATGAGTTGTCTGTTTCAGGAACTTGGTCTGTAAATGACAGTAGTAATTCATCTGATGATGATGACGGTAGCTCTAATGACGTTGACTTCAACCTCTTTTTTGATGTTCCGGAAACTAATGATTTTGAAGATTTAAATGATGACTGGGACCTTGTTTCTGCAACAAATTCAAGAATTGAGTTAATTGATGTAAGTGGTGGCAATGGCGGTACAGACAACTTAATTTTTGAAAAAATATAACTTTATTTATTTTCCCTAGTTTTTTCCATTAAGGCCATTCTCATATAAAGGATGGTCTTTTTTTATGCCATTACTTTTTAATTTTTCCAAAGAAAAGGTAGGGTAAATAGCAATAGACCTGTTCTATTAATACATAACCCATAAAAAAACCAACATGAAAAATGTAACCAAAAAGATAATGTTAATGGCTCTTTTGGCTTTTGCTTTTTTAATAAGCTCTTGTTCAAAAGAAGATGATACAACGCCCCTAGATGATTCAAATTCAGAAACAATTGAGCAAGGATCAGAGTTGGCAAATCTTATGCAGCGAACTTCCGATGGTAATGACAATGATTCTATTGACTGTATAGACTTTGTGTATCCTTTAAACTTCTTTATTTACAATTCAGACAATGAACAAACTGGTACGCAGACAGTTAATAGTGATTCAGAGTTGCTTAGTTTTTTACTTTCTTTAGAGTCGGGAACTTATATTGAGTTAGATTACCCAATTTCAGTAGTACTAAAAGATGGTACTGTGGTTGAGGTAAATGGCAATGCCGAGTTACTTACTTTAATAACTGATTGTGCTTCGAACGGCGATGATGATATCCCAAACGACTTTGTGGATATTCTAACTTCAGATTCTTGGTATGTGACCTATTTCTTTGATGATACTGATGAAACATCAGACTTTGACGGTTATGAATTTACATTTGCAACCGATAGTACAGCTCAAGCAGTAAAAGGGTCAATTATAGTTGATGGAACCTGGGACTTAACGAGTGGTAGTACACCAGATTTAGAACTTTTCTTCGGAAATGATGATCCCTTTGATGAATTGGACGAAGATTGGGATATTATAGAAGCCACTTCAGAAATTATAAAACTGAAACACATAAGCGGAGGCGATGGTAGTGTAGACTTTTTAACCTTTGAGCGAAACCCATCCGGTGGAGGAGGCGGAGGTAATGGTGATACAGCAGCCTTTGTAGATAACTTGACAACAAATAGTTGGTTTGTAAACCTTCTGGAAGACGATGGTGATAACGAAACCTGCCATTATGTAGCGTATGAATTTACATTTAGCAGTGATGAAACAGTAACTGCGGTAAGTGATAACAATACCGTAAATGGAACCTGGGCTGTAACAAATAGCAGTAGTGGCATTGATTTGATATTGAATTTTGAAATTACAGATGAAGACGATCCCTTTGACGATCTAAATGATGACTGGGACGTAGATGAATTTGATGCTAATATTATAAAGCTTTTTGATGTAAGTGGCGGTGATGGCAGTACCGATCTTTTAAACTTTGGAAGAAACCCTTACGACGACTGTAATGGAGGAGGAAATACAGATGATCTAGAAAGTATTTTACAAGATGGTCAATGGAGCGTAGGCAGTTATATAGATGATGGCGACGATGAAACCAATGATTATAATGGCTACGCTTTTACCTTTAATGCAGATGGAACAGCCGTTGCTGAAAGTAATAGCGATACAGTTAACGGAACTTGGGCTGTAACAACTAGCGGTTCAGGACTTGACTTAGTGTTGAATTTTGAAATAGATAATGAAGACGATCCATTTGATGATTTAAATGACGATTGGGATGTAGAGCAATTTACAACCATTCAAGTTGATTTAAAAGATGTAAGTGGAGGTGATGGTAGTACAGACCTACTTACATTCGTTAAGCTGTAAGCCTTTTTTGCCCCTAAAAAGAAAAGCCTTTCCAAAACTTGGAAAGGCTTTTTCAATTTAAAGTACTTATTGTTTGTTATAAAGCTTTTTACCAGCTTCCTCATAAGCATCACCTTCTACCCAGAATGGAGTTGAAGGGTCGTTGGCAATATTACGGCTCGATAAAACATAAGCTTTGAAAAATTTCAATAAATAATCATAATCTAGTGTATCTGCTTCGTCATTGGGACGGTGATAATATTTGGTAGCATCTGCAAAATTTGTAAACCCTAATGAAAAAGTGGGTGATGGAATCCCTTTTTTTGCAAAATGTACATTATCACTTCGGTTAAACAATCCTTGTTCAGGTGCAGGATCTTCCATTGCCTTAAGACCAAAAGTAGAAGTAGCGTTTTCAATATTCTGTTGCGCTGTGGTTCGGGTTAGCCCTACAATGGTAGCTACCGAAGTATCATTATAACCACCATTGTCACTGTTAAAACAATATACCATTTGATCAAGTGGCACAATTGGGTTCTCAACATAGTATTTGCTGCCTATTAGCCCTTTTTCTTCCGCGGTAAAAAGAATAAATAACGCAGAACGTTTGGTAGGATACTTGGCCATATTTTCAGCCATACTCAACACGGTTGTAACCCCTACTGCATTATCCCTTGCTCCATTGTAAATAGTGTCACCACTTTCATCTGGTTGGCCAATACCCACATGGTCATAATGTGCTGAATAAATAATATATTCATTTTTTAACTTAGGGTCAGATCCTTCTACTAAGCCTACTACATTTTGTGAAGTGACTTTTACTCGGTTTTCCCCTTCCATCATCATCTTAATGGGCATTTCGTTTTTGCTACTTAAGTCATTAGCATAGTTTCCGTTTTCATCTTGTATCCACACATAAGCAAAAGAATCTGCTTTGCTGGCTTGCTCTACCTTTTCTGCAATTTCTAATCGTTTGCTGTTAAAATTGTGATCTATATATCCCCACATTTGTGGAGCAGCTTTAATAAATTCGATAACACCTATGGCTCCGGCTTTTTTGGCAAGCTCTGCTTTCTTTTCTCGTAACCCAAAAGCAGCTCTGGCATCTTTTGCGTTAGGGCCTCCAGCTTGTACCAATACAATTTTTTCCCTTAAATTTTTTCCTTTATAGTCATCTTCTAGTCCATACCCTAAGTAAACAGCTTTACCGGTAAAGTCCATTTTTGAGGTCTCTAATACAACTTTGTTTTTATATTCAGTACCATCTATGGAAAGGGTGAAGCGCCGTGGTGGGGTAACTTCTTGCATGGGTACTGTTTGATAGTAACTATTTGTAGTTGGATTTGGTTTTACCCCATAGCTGCGTAAGGTGTTGGCGAGATAAGAAGCAGCAATTTTATTTTCGGGAGTTCCGGCTTCTCGGCCCTTCAATAAATCGTCGGCTAAAAAATAAATATGGCCTTCAATATCACTCTTCGATACAGTTGCCTCAACTTTTTCTTTTTCGGTTTGTGAAAAAAGAGGAGTTAATACTAATAAGGCTATAAAAATAGGAAGATGTTTCATGGGTGTTTTTATTTTTAAACGTCTAAAGATATAGAAAGTTTTAAAAACAGAACACTTCCATTTCTCACACTACATTCTTAAAAAAGTAGATTAATATCACTGCCATTTCGTTCCATCATATTATTATTCGGATTGTTATCTTGAGATGGAAACACATCTATTTCATACAGTTTATCATCATATCTAATAAGCAATCTATAGGTGGGGCAAAAAGCTCCATTTGGATACATATTGATATCCCATTCTTTTAAATAATTAATGGTTATGCTCTCTCCAGTTTTTAAAGCTGAAAATTCTTTTTTTGCAATTAAATTTCCATTACTGTTAATGGCTGTTCCCCAAGGTCTTTCATATAAATAAAAAGCTTGTTTTATGTCTTCTGAAAAAAAAGAATCTCCTACATTTACAATACTTCCAGAGATAGTAACTACACCCGTGGTATTATTGGTTGGGTTTAACTTAAAATCGATTGTTTCTACAGCAAAATCTATATGTTTTGCAGTGTCTAATACTGTATCTTCTTTACTACATCCCAGTAGCAACATAATACTAAAGTACAAAAGGTAAATTGAATGTTTCATAATACTATAATTTAGAGTTTATAATATGTAATTTACTGATAATTAGTAGTTTATGCGCTAGGTGTTTTTACGTAATCTTTGTAAGAAAAAAGTAGGGGTATTCCTATGTAAAAAGGTTTAAACCACACAATGAGACTATCGTTGAATAAATTAAGTGTATCTTTGTAGTCAATTCAAAAAATGGCGTACTTAAAACTTCAAAGCCATTTATAAACAACCTATATGTCATTTAAATCACTTGGGCTGTCCGAAGCCTTGCTAAAAGCTATTAGCAAAAAAGGATATACTACCCCTTCACCTATTCAGCAGAAAGCAATTCCTAAAATATTAGAGCGTAAAGATGTTTTGGCATCTGCGCAAACAGGGACTGGTAAAACAGCTGCTTTTACATTGCCTATGTTACAAATATTAAACAGCGGAAAAAACTTGCACAACCGCCCGGTTCGTGCATTAGTGTTAACCCCAACCCGTGAATTGGCAGCACAGGTAATGGATGATGTAAATACGTACAGTGAGTTTACCAATTGCAAAGGAACTGTTATTTTTGGCGGAGTAAGCGAGAAGCCTCAAATAAAAGCATTACGGAAAGGTGTGGATATATTAGTAGCAACGCCTGGACGTTTGCTCGATTTGCAAAGCCGAAATATTATTTCATTATCCAATATCGAAATATTGGTGTTAGATGAAGCCGATAGAATGCTGGATATGGGATTTCTTCGCGATATTAAAAAGATTTTAGCTGTTATACCTTCAAAGCGACAGAACTTGTTGTTTTCGGCTACTTTTTCAAAAGACATTAAAAAACTGGCCAATACATTTTTGCAGCATCCAGTTATGGTAGAAGCAACTCCTGAAAATACCACAGCTGAAAAAGTAGACCAGCTCATCTATCGCACAGATAAAACCAAAAAAACTGCATTGGTAATCAAGCTAATTGATGAAGGTGACTGGCAACAAGTACTTATTTTTACGCGTACAAAACATGGTGCCAATCGGTTGAGTCAAAAACTAGACAAAGCAGGGATTACTTCAGCTGCAATACACGGGAATAAAAGCCAAGGGGCACGTACCAAAGCACTTGCCGGGTTTAAAAGTGGAAAAACACGCGTATTGGTAGCAACCGATATTGCTGCACGTGGACTCGACATTCCATTATTACCGCATGTTATTAATTACGAACTGCCTAATGTACCAGAAGATTATGTACACCGTATTGGCCGTACCGGAAGGGCAGGAGCGTCGGGACAAGCTGTTTCTATTGTAAGTGTAGATGAAAACGAATATGTTCGCGGTATTGAAAAATTATTGGGTGAACGCTTAGAAAGTGAAACTGTACCCGGCTTTGAAGTTACCGAAACACTAAAAGAAGTACTGGATAAAAAAGCTGAAAACAAAGCGAATCATCGTTCGCAACGCAATAAATCACGAAATAATAAATCGTCGTCTCGAGGATCAAAGCGAAGACGCAATAGGTAGTATTTGTTTAGGCAGGCGGGGCGCTTAGCATCCATTGAATACCAAAGGCATCGGTGCACATACCGAAATACGATTCCCAAAAGGTATTTTGCATAGGCATGGTTTCTTTTCCTCCTTTGCTTAATTTGGCATATAGTTGGTCTGCTTCTTCCTTACTTTCAGCATTAATAGAGATTGAAAAATTGGTGCCAATGATTGCTTTTCCATAGTGATCGGAAGTGTCGCTTCCCATTAATGTGTAGCCTTTTTTAAGCGGAAGACTTACGTGCATGATTTTTTTCTTATCGGCATCTGTCATTTTGTACTCGGAGTCTTCGGGCATATCGCCAAAACGGCCTATGTGTTGAAACTCGCTATTAAATACTTCTTTGTAAAAATTAAAAGCAGCTTCGCAATCACCATTAAAAGTTAAATAAGGATTGACTGATTTCATGGATTTATGTTTTTGGGGTTGTTACTTTAAGCCAAAAAGGCAAGTATTATTTATTAGACGATGAATCTAAATCTAACCGTCTTATTTTTCGTTTAAGGTCCCTACTACTGCTGTATAAAGTTACTCCAGAGCATTTGTCTACAGCATATCTATTTAATTTGTTTTCTTCAAACTCACTTAGTTTAATTCGATCAATTGTTTCAGCAGTTATATCAGGAAACAAGTCTTCTAATTCAGGATTTTCGTTGAGGTCTAATACCAACCATTTTCTACCTGGAATGATAATACCAAACCTAATGGGGCAGCCACATCGATTTTCTTTGGCTACAATTTTTTTCTCATTGTCCAGATAAATAGCATCTGCAAGCAACTTTTCTTTGATAAGTTCTAATTGAAATTCAGAAGTTTTAGCTTTTTTAAAATCTTTAATCCATGCTTCATTGGTTTTCTTTAAAAAGCATTCTTCGGGTAGTGGTCGCTGTGCAAAAGCGGTTCCGAAGACACACATAAAAAATAGGATACAATAAAATTTCAAACCAACAATATTTCGATAAGCTCTATACTTCGCTTAAAAAGAAACGGTATAATCCCGAACCGATTTACGGGATACCAAAAAAGCTATAGTAGGTTGAAATAGGGTAGGTTAAAGATACATAAAAAAATAAAAAACCTTCATCTTTCTATTTTTTTAAACTGATTTTAGTTTCATTTTTTACTTGCTTAATAACAAAGGAGCTTTGAATGTTTGATACGATATCAAGAAATGCCATTTTGTGAAGAACAAATTCTTGATATTCTAACATATCGCGGAGCAGTATTTTTAATAATAAATCGTGACTGCCAGTGATGTAAGACATTTCCATGATTTCATCATGGCTATTAATAAAATTTTCAAAATCTTTAAAATACGCTTCTTGGTGTTTAACCAAGGTTACTTGGCAGTATACTGTTAGTTTCTTGTCAACTAATAAAGGGTCAACAATACCAACATACTTTTTAATAATGCCGTTTTGTTCTATCTTCTTAATTCGTTGTTGGACAGGTGTTATAGATAACTTTACTTTTCCTGCCAATTGTTTAATTGACTGTTTTGCATCTTTTTGAAGCTCATTTATTAAAACATAATCAATTGAATCTAATTGTATCATAGGTTATTTTTTTGTTTCAGCTCAACACTAGTAATCAAACAGTATTTATTTTTTATTAAAAATAATAATAAAGGTAAATTTACTGATTTTATTTGTTTATACGTTAAATATTACTGCTTAATGTATATTTGTAAAAAAATAAATACCATGAAAGATTTAAAAGAAATATTAAAGCGTATTAGTGAAAATAATGCTTCATTTTTGGGTTATCCATTGGCAAAAGATTTTTCTTATCAAGAGTTTGCACCCTTTTTAGATCTTTGTTTAAACAATGTTGGTGATCCTGAATCTCCATCTACTTTAACTATTGATACGAAGGCAATAGAACGAAAATGTATTTCATTTTTTGCTAACATGTTATCTACTAATATGGATGAAGTTTGGGGATATGTAACCAATGGGGGTACAGAAGGTAACCTGTATGGTTTGTACTTAGCCCGTGAGAATTTTCCAAATGCTATTGTTTACTATAGTGAATCAACACATTATAGTGTAAAAAAGAATTTACATTTATTGAACATTAATAGTATTGTAGTTAGAAGTCAGGATAATGGAGAAATGGATTATGACGATCTCGATCAAATATTGATGAATAGAAGGGATAAGCCGGCTATTTTCTTTTTAAATATTGGTACAACTATGACTGAAGCGGTGGATGATTTGGATAAGATTAAACAAATTATCAGTAAATATGCCATAAAAAATTATTACATACATTGTGATGCAGCCTTTTTAGGTTGTGTGGCTCCTTTTGCAGACCCTAAGCCAAAATTTGATTTTTCAGAAGGGGTTGATAGTATCTCAATTTCAGCTCATAAATTTATAGGTGGACCAATACCCAGTGGGATGGTTTTTGCCAAACGACAGCATAGAAATAGAATCGCTAATTCAATTTCATATGTGGGAACACTAGATACTACTATTACTGGTTCTAGAAATGGCTTAACCCCCTTGTTTATTTGGTCATTTATAGAAAAGCATGGCATAGACGGTATTAAAATGAGAGTCAAAAAGTCGCAAGGGATAGCTAGTTATGTAGAAAGAAAACTTAATGAAATTGGATATAACGCTTGGCGAAATAAAGATGCTTTAACTGTAGTATTTAATAAACCTTCTGAAGAAATATGTAAAAAACACCAATTAGCTTCTGAAAGAAGCATAGCGCACATAATATGTGTACCTGGTATTGAAAAAGAACACGTAGATGTTTTAATTAATGATTTAATAAATGAAAGTGTGTTGGTTTATTAAATAAGCTCTTCTAGAGGCTTGTATTGAAATAGCTATACAACCTTTTTTATAGTTATTTCAAGGCGGGTCAACTGAAAGGTTTATAAAAAAAATTAATACTGCGAAACAACTTTTAACCCTACAATAGAGATAATGAGGGTCGTTATAAAAAAGACCCTCCAGAAGTCTGCGGGTTCTTTAAAAACAAAAATCCCGATGAGTACGGTACCTACCGCACCTATTCCAGTCCAGACTGCATAAGCAGTGCCAATAGGTAATGTTTGGGTGGCTTTTACCAATAATAGCATACTAATGGCAAGGCATACTAAAAAACCAACATACCAATACGTGGCAAGTGTGCCAGTTGCTTCTTTTGCCTTTCCTAAACAGAAAGCAAAGCTTACTTCAAAAAGGCCAGCTATTACAAGGATAATCCAATTCATTAATAGGTGTTTTATTCTTTCCAGTCTTGAAGGCGGTCTAGGTATAAATAGCTTTCAACAAATTTTCTATGTTCGGGACTGGTCATTTTCTCTACTTAACTTAGATTGTTCAAATAATTAGCTATGAGTTTTATACGTTGTTGTGGTTTTGTTTTTTATTTCTTTTCTTAGTTTAATTATGTCCGACAAATGTGTCCAAATTACAATTGGAACGATTGTAGCTGGTAAGAGTACATATGGAAAATAATTTATCCCTCGATTAGGTTGTTCAAATCCAAACTGTTGAAATGGTAATTCAGATGATAATACTCCATTAAAAAGGATGAAAAACACCAGTATTAATCCCAAAACGTTCCAAGCTAATAAAGTCTTTTTACTTATTTTTTGTTTCACAAATAGAAACCCAATAACTGGAGCGGAAATTCCTATTAAAATATCATAGTTTCTGCCTTCAAAAGTCATTAACTCAGGAATCATTTTATGCGTGAATAATCCAAATAGAACAATTTCTACAGGTAATCTAACTGAATGTAGAAAAGTGCTAATTTTCGTTTCCCTATGTTCAAAAAACCATTTTTGCTGTTTGGGTAATAATCCACAAATGATCAAAAATGTTGATGGAATTAGTACTAACCCAAATCTCGGGGGAATTGAGTCACTAATTTGGTAGAAACCAATATATGCCAATATAGATTGCATAATTGACCAAACAATAATCAAGAGGGTTAACTTTTTTGGCTTCCCATTTGAAAAGTGGAACAGATATATAGTCAATATACAAGTGACTATAAAAGTTAAGTCAATCCAATTTGGTAAATTTTCTATCACGTATTTTGTTCCGTTTTAATGCACCACAACATTTTTGTGTACAATTTCATTGCGCAGTTTAAGCAATAAAGTTAGCAAATAAATCATTGATAGAAAGTCCACGAGGACTTTATAGATAGGTTATGACTAGCAATGAATTTTACATGGTGTTGTGTGTAGCTATTTTTTAATTTCATTTTCTATATTCACCAATTTCAATTCTTTATGGTAGGCGTCAATTCTTGCGAGTGCAGTTCCGTCAACTAATAAGATAACTGTTAGCATTGCAATTGTAGTGATACCAATGGCACGCCAAGTAGGTGTATTAATAAATAGAATTAGTAGTGCTGAAATAATTATTAGAATTGGAATTACCTTAAATACAACGGTGTATTCCTTTAAAGTACTTTCAGAACGTTCAATTTCGGACTGAAAAAAGACAGGTGCATCAGCTTGAAACGCTTTTTCGAATTGGGTAATCCTTGATTTATTTGTAAAAAATAGCCCGAGCCCTATAGTTAAAAGTAAAACACCTGCAACCAAGGTTGGAATGATATACGCTTTTGCTAAATCCGTTTTACCGAGTTTCCAAAACCCTATACTTGCAATTAAAAATAATATCGCAAAAAGGATAAAAAATCGTGTCGAGAAGACTTCGGCTTTCGCCCATTCTGTAGCTAAATTTAGTGTTTCCATAGTTTAGTTTAATTTATACTTTTCTCTATACTCAGTTGGACTTATGCCTTCTTTCTTTTTAAATAATCTTGAAAAATAAGGTGGATATTCAAAGCCTAAATCATAGGCTACTTCAGATATTGTTTTAGTGGGGTTTAACAATATATTCTTGGCCTTATCAATGAGGTACAACTGCAAGTGTTCGGTTGAGGTTTTTCCCGTTTCTTTCTTAAGGGTATCGCTTAGGTAACGTTGTGAAACAGAAAGTTGTTCTGCAATATTCTCAATGCTCGGTATTCCTTCTTCCTGTAAACTTCCCGATTCAAAGTATATTGATAATTGCTGATTAAACTGATCCAGCAAATCATTAGACAGTTCTTTTCTATTTAAAAACTGTCTTTCATAGAAACGGTTGGCATATTTTAATAGCGTATCCAATTGAGAAATAATTATTTCCTTACTGAAGAGATCTTGATTGTTTTGATATTCAATTTCAATATTCTCTACTATCGATTCTATTTGCTTTTCCTCTTTGGGTGAAAGGTGTAAGGCCTCATTTACCGAATACGAAAAGAAACCATATTTTTTTATTTGTTGGGCCAATTCAGTTCCTTTCAAAAAATCTTCGTGGAAGTTTATTGAAAAGCCTTTTTGCTCAGATATAAAGCTGCTATTCCATTGTAAGACTTGTCTAGGCGCAATGAAAATTAAAGCACCATTGGTGAAATCGTATTTTGTTCGTCCGTAGTTTAAATCCCCTTTTACCAATTTTTTAAAACTAATGGTATAGCAGTCATTGGTAATTGGTGACGAACTTTCTCTTGGACAAGGTAAGTAGCCATCACCTTTTGAGTTAAACACGCTCAACATAGGGTGCTCTGGTCGAGGCAGTTCTAAATAATCTAAATACGATGACAATGTTTTAAAATGTTGCATATTGCCTATTCTTGTATGGTTTTTAGATTCCACCAATTATTAAATTGCTGTAAACTATCGTTTAAATTAACTTGTTCACCAATCATAGGTGTAATTACTTTTATTTCTGATTGTATAAAATTAGCTTTTATCTTTTTCAATGGTTCGTCCCAATCGTGATTGGCCAGGGTAAATTTTCCTGAATGTACCGGCAAGATATTTTTTGCTTTTAAATCATTGGCAGCTTTTAATTGCTCTCCTGGTAACATATGTATATATTTCCATTTTTGGTCATACTGTCCATTTTCAAGAATTGCTAGGTCAAACGGGCCATATTTCTCACCAATATCTTTAAAATGAGAATCGTATCCACTATCGCCACCAATATAAATAGAAGTGGTAGGTGATTTTAATACAAATGATGCCCAGAGTGTCTTTGCCCTTGTAAATCCCCTTCCTGAAAAGTGTCGTGTTGGTGTAACATGCGCTTCAAATCCATCTTCAAAAGTAAATGTGTCATACCAATCGCCTTCTAGAATTGTTTCTGGATTAAAACCCCAACGTTCTAAATGGGCTCCATTGCCAAGGCCTGTAATGACCTTATTGACTTTTGGAATTAACTTTTTGAGTGTGTTGTAATCCATATGGTCCCAATGGTCGTGAGACAGGAACAAAAAATCAATTTCAGGAATGTCATCTGTATTGTAAATATCGGTTCCATTATAAGCTTTGGTTGTGAAAGATAGGGGTGAGGCATTGCCACTTAACACGGGGTCGACTAAAATTTTTTTACCATCCAATTGTAAAAAATAAGACGAATGCCCCATCCAAATCAACACATCTTCATTTGGGTCAAGTGTTTTCAAGTTAGTTTTAACCGAAGGGATTTTTACGGAAGGTTCTTTAGGCTTTGCAGAAAAAAGAAATTCGTACATCACTTTGCCATAACCAACACCTTTTGTTAGCATAGGAGTATGGCTCAAGTTCTTAAAGCTACCATCTTTATAATTTGGGGACTGTTCTATTTTAGTTAAACGATCGCCGGATGGGTGCTTACCAAACCGCTCTGTGTTTAAGAAAAGAAATGTTCCAACACCAATGGCTATGATGATAATTAGCAGTCCTAGCATTATTTTTTTTATTTTACGCATTGTTAAATTTACATATTCCAAACCACACCTGTTTCCTTTTCTGAAAGTTCCCATAGTCTTTTAGCTACAGCTTTATCTTTAGCATGTTGTTCTAATTTATGGGCTCCAACTGGACCTGTCCAGTTATTTTTACCTGTTGGTCCATAAAAGCCGCTTTGGTCAAGATTTGGCTCAGTTGCACACATTAATTGAGGATATGCACCTTTTTCCGCCGATTGTACCATTGGCGTTAACTTCATTATTTGCCATATAAAACGAGTCATTAAGCTACCGCTGGTTTTAATTAGAGAAGTACTAGAAGCACCTGGATGACAGGCATAGGCTTTCACATTAGTATTGCCTGCTTCTTTTAGTTGATCTTGTAATTCGTAAACACACATGATTTGTGCTAATTTACTTTGGCTATATACACCATTTGGGCTGTAGTTCTTGTCCCAGTTCATATCGTTAAACTGTATGGTTTTAATCCCTAAATTATAACCCATGCTACCTACGGTTACAATTCTCCCTTCGGATTTTTCTATTAATGGATATAACAAAGCTTGCAGCGTGAAATTTCCGTAGTGGTTCGTTCCCATCTGACTTTCCCAACCGTCTACCGTAAGGGTTTGTTTTGGCACCTGGGCAATGGCGGCATTGCAAATTAGTGCATCGATTTGTGAAACGGTATTAAGAACGGCTGATGCTGCTTTTTTTACAGAAGCTTGTTCTGCTAAATCCATTTGTATGTTTGAAACATCTATAGTGTTGCCAAGCTCTTGCTTTAAAGCTACGATGGTATCCTCTGATTTCTTTGGGTTTCGATTAAGCATCACCACTTCTGCTCCTTTTGATAGCAAAATTTTCGCTGCTTCAAACCCTGTTCCGCTTGTAGTTCCTGTTATGACGTATGTTTTACCATTCAGGTCTCCTATTCTATCAGGTGTCCACCCTTTTTTACCAAATTGATTTGTTTTCATTTTGTCTATTTTTTAATGTTTAAAAGAATGAGACAAAGGTAGGAGTGCAAGCGCCTTACCACCTTATACGGATTTTCAAATGTTGTATACTTTTTGGTTTATTAGATTCTTTGTTGTGCATGGTATTATTCCCAAATTTTTCATTTATGCACTAAATATTTTGTTGGCTTTAAAGTATGTAGAATGGCAATTAACGGAAATTGTATCTTTGTAAACTCAAAAAACTTTAATCAAATGGACACTTCAAAATTAACAAATGAAACTGTGAAAGGTGCTATCGATGCACTTCAAGAAAAGGACAACAATAAATGGTTGACGTATTTTACAGATGATGCAAAAATGACCGATGATGGAAACCCGCGGGATTTCCAAAGCTTTTCAGAAAATGCAGTTGGCGAGGAATGGTTTACCGAAATACATCGTGTTGAAAACGACGGTAAAGACGTTTATGGTCATTTAGTGACCAAAAAGTGGGGCGAATTTGATGTATATTTCAAGTTTCATATTAATAATGACCAAAAAGTACACCAGCTTGACATTGGGCAGGTTAGCAAATTAAAAGAGTAACTTCTGGTCGGAATTTTAATCAGTAAATTTGTGTCTGCACAGGACAAAAAACCTTAAAATTATGCACACAGGAAGTCATTACAAATTAAATCAGTTTTTAGTATGGACCAGAAGAAACATCATTTGGCTATTTATCGTAGCCATAATTCCTACGGTGCTTTATGCCGTTTTCGATTTTAAATGGCTCGCCATTCCTTGGCAGCCTGTTGCCCTTGTGGGTACGGCAGCTGCATTTATCGCAGGGTTTAAGAATACACAGACCTATAACCGTTTATGGGAAGCCCGAAAAATCTGGGGTTCAATAATTAATGATAGTAGAACTTGGGGTTTAATGTCAAAAGATTTTGTTGTGAATTTAAAAGGAAGCAATGAAGATCTACCGCCCATTCACAAACGATTAATTTATCGCCATTTTGCTTGGCTTACTGCATTACGATTTCAATTAAGACAACCGCAACCTTGGGAAAATACCAACAAATCATATTTTAAGAAATTCCGAAATCATTACAGCGTACCAGAATGGGAAACAGAATTGGAAGATGTTATGAAACCTTTTTTGTCCGATGATGATTTGAAGTATGTTCTGAAAAAGAAAAACAGGGCAACTCAATTATTAAGCCTTCAATCTGAAGATTTAAAAAACTTGCGGGCACAAAACTTGATCGATGCTTATCCTTATGTTGAAATGGAAGCAATGTTGAAAGAGTTTTTTACCCATCAAGGAAAAGCAGAACGCATTAAAAAGTTTCCTTACCCAAGACAATTTGCCAGTATCAATATGTTCTTCATTGTGCTTTTTGCACTTTTAGTTCCTTTTGGTATGTTGGACGAGTTTGCTAAATTGGGCGACTACGGCGTATGGTTGACCATTCCGTTTAGCGTTGTTGTAGGTTGGGTCTTTACATCGTTGGAACAAGTGGGTGAAAGCACTGAGAATCCGTTTGAAGGTGGCGCAAATGACATTCCAATGGCATCGTTGAGCCGAACCATAGAAATCGATTTAAGGGAAATGCTCGAAGAAACAGATTTGCCGAAGCCTGTGGAAGCTGTTAATGAAATATTGATGTAGTTTCTTTATTTAATCAACCCGACCCTTTTATAAAATTCATTCAGTTGTTTCTTTTCCTCTGGATTATCGATGTGCATGATTTTACAAATCAATCCGTCACTGTTGAAATTCAAAGCCTGTTCACATCGATGTACATGGTCTTCATTCTTATGAGTGAGGTAATCGGTAAAATGCACGACGAACTTTTTATCATCAACTGATTCAATGTAGCTTTTTCCCCATGTTAGATTATCAAGTTTTTTTCTGCCTTCAATCATATTCTGTTTATAGGAATTGCAGATTTCATCAGGTCCAGTCAGAACATCTTCTCCAATATAATATTCACAGTCATGGCTGAGAAGTTTCTTTGTCATTTCAAATTGATCCTTGTCAAGAGTTCTCCCAAATTCAATCGCTACTTTTTCATTTTTTTCCATCAAAGTTGAGTACAACGGTTTTGTATAACCGTCAGTTGCGTTTTTAAAGTTACTTAATTTTTGGATTAAACACCGCCGTAATTGTGGTTATACATTGTTAGCCCCAATTTCTACTTTTTTTCTTTACGCAAAATTTTCTCCATTTTACGACCTTTTGCCAATTCATCAATCAACTTCTCCATACGTCTACATTGTCTATACAATTCAAATTCATCCTCTATTTCTTCAATTCGATAACCACAAACAACTCCGTTAATCATGTATGCATTGGGATGGATTTTTGCTTTTTCAAAAAATGTTCTAAATGTTACTTTCTCTTCTATAAGTGATTGTAATTTATTCTCGTCAAAACCAGTAAACCATTCTATTACTTGATGGAACTCTTCTTTTGTCCTACCATGTTTTTCCAATCTATTCCAGTAAAGAGGGTAAATAGATGCAAAGATCATATTTGCAACTTTTTCATTTTTTTCAGCTGTAACCTTCATTTTTAGTGATTTCATATTGGTGCTAACGGTCGCGTATAACCGCCAGTTATTGTTTTAAAGTTACTTAAATTTTTGGGTTAAGCACAGGCTTTAGTATTTCCGAGTGGATTTGAACGTAGTGGAATCCGCCATAATTACGGTTTTACGTTGTTGGCAATAGTTTGTTTTTTATTCTATTAATCAGATCCAAGAATTTTCTCTTTAGTTCTTTAACACTTGTGCTATAGGTTTCTCTCTGCCGATATAATTAATTAAAACCATTTACTAAATTATTCACTTTCTCCATGGCAAAATAGGCAAAGAACGTTATTGAAATTATTAATAAGAATGAGGCTAGAATCAATAATATTTTCAATGAATTGTTACTGTAATTTTGACCTAATTTGAAGAGGTTAGAAAATTTGTCTTTTTGAAAATATAGTATAAGTAAAATTATAAATGCAACGAATAATATATTTGATATGATTGCAAAAAGCACAGGCGAATTTATATTATTACTCATGAAGGGAAACATTAATTTTTGCCGACGTTAGAGGTATGAGTCGTAGCATGGCCGGTGCGTTGGGATTGAGCGGCTATGACTTATACCTATTGTTGTGTGTTGTGCTTTTCAATCAGATAGTTCTTATCCAGGACTTTCAATAGCAATCATAAACATGGAGAATATAATTATCATCAAAAATGAATTACCAATAATACCAAATTTTACTTTATCAATATTATATTTATTTTCAACTATGCCAGCACCAATACCTACTGCTGATAATCCAAAAATTAATACAATGAATAACCCAAAATAAAGCAAATCATCAGAATATTCAAGATCCGCTATTAGAAAGTATATGAAAATTGCTAGAATTATCAATGCACAATTTATAGCTAAAATCTTATTAGATAGACTCTTCATAATTTTATTATTTTTTAAAATTCCTAGAAGTAAATAGGCATTACACACAACGGTCTCGTATAACCGTCAGTTACGGGTTAATATGCGTTAATTTTCGGTTTAGATACTGTTTTTATTACTCACCCAATTCCTTTAGTTTAGCTTGAGCTTCTTGATTTTCATCTATTTCGATAGCTTTTTTATAGTGTCTAATTGCTTCTGATTTCTTTTTCTGAGATAAATAATAATTACCTAAAGCAACAAAGCTTTTTGATTCATTGGGATAAAAATCGGCATTCATTTCTAAATATGCTAAGGCTTTTTTAGGAAGATTATGACCATCTAACATAAAGAAACCAACGTCATTTAGTAATTGCCATTTCGGTTTTACTTCACGCTTTAAACGAATGCTTAATTTTTTATAATGCGAATAAAATGGTTCTGTTAATTCTTTAGCAGAATACTTTTTTGGTGTATTAAATCTCCACATTTCTGGGAATGGAAACCAAGAGAAAATAGATCGCAAGCCATTGTATTGAGCTGGTACAACAATACTTCCATGATCTTCATCCTTAAAATATTCCCAAGTAAAGTTAAGCTTATTGCTGTTTTTCACTAATATATCATGGAACTTAAGATTTGCTCTAATCTGTTCAGTAGGGACTGTTTTGTCTTTTCTTACTTTAACCGTATCCATTGCTTTTCCAATACTATTTGCTACGGCTATATATAATGGCTTTTCCTTTTTATTTCCTTTATTTATTTGATCTTGAGTTGCTTCCACAAGATTTTCTTTATCCCACCAAAGACTTGGGTCTATTGCCAAATAATTATCAAAAGAGCTTTCGTGATACAAGTAAGAGTAAAGTACAAATAGACCACCAGTTGAGTGACCTACAATTGTATTGTTGTTTTCTGTTGGATATTTATCATTTATAAATGGTTTTAACTCTTCGTCTATGAACTTGATAAAATTACTAGCACCTCCAGAAGTTTCCGATTCGTGTCCGCGTTGAAAAGGCACGTTGGTATGAGTGAAATCTCTTGTTCTATCTGTATTTGTAATACCAACTATTATAGATTGAGGAATTTTGAAAGGTGTTAATTGCTTTTGCATTCCGGTAATAACATAGAATTGTTGAGATGCGTCTAATACATACATAACAGGATATTGTTTACTACTATCAAAGTCTTCGGGTAAGTGTATCCAAATTTCTCTTTGTTCTTGTAGAATTTCAGAATATAAACTATCAACTTTTCCTATTACTATTTGCTTTTCGTTATTTTGGTTAAACTGCGCTATTCCATTGAAACATAAGAACAACGTGACTATTGAAATTACAATTTTAGACTTTCTCATTTGTTTGGTAAGATTTTAGATTGCGATTATTTCTTTTGGCTAAATGACAAAATCAAAAATAATTCCTGACTTATCTTTTTTAAAATTTCTTATCGTGTTCTTTTAAATTGTGGGCAACGTCTCGTATAACCGTCAGTTGCGGGATTAAAGATAATGATTTTCGGTTAAGCACTGGCGTTAGCAATTATGAGTGGATTCGCTTGAGCCTGCCCTGAGCGGAGTCGAAGGGTAGTCGAATCCGCCGACACGAGCAAAGCGAACTGGCGCAAGCAAATTGCGGTTATACATTGTTGTGCTTAGTTTTTTATTTCTTTTCTAAGAATGCTTTGACTTCGGAATAATAATCTTCGCCATACCGTTTATAAAAATCTCCATTTGGTTTAATTATTAAAAATCCAGCACAGTTTTGATGTTCAGTAAAAACATTTTCATAGAAAAATCCTGAATCAATTATAAATTCATTCATTTGTTCATAAATTTCTTTGTTATATGAATCTTTAGCATAAACAAAGAAATCAATAGCATTATAATTTGAACTCATTCGTGATGAAATCCTAATTCTGTTATTAGTTACTTGTTTGTTATCTTTTTCACTAAAACGAACATTTATGCAATTCGGTGCTTTTTGGTTATAATTTATGAGAATAGACTTATTAGCAGGAAAAGTGGTTTTTAATTCGGTTTCCAGTTTTTTAATCAGTTCATCATATTCGGTTTTATTTAAAGTTCCAGAGTAGGCTGTTCTGCTTTTTTTGTATTTAGAATTCGGATAAGTATTTACTTTTGTATCATTAACATCTTTATTCGTTCCACAAGATATTAGTAAAATCACGAATATTAAATAAGTTAGTTTCTTTAAAATTTTGTTCATAGATTTTGTTTGGTCAAATTAAGCACAACATGCGTATAAACGCAATTGCGTTTATATTTTGCTTATTTCAAATATACTTATTTTAATATTTTCTAACTTTTTACTCTACTAGGTTCAACCCAAACTAGATTATGGTATAGGCTTTATGTGCTTAAAATAAGCTTCGGGCTATGTTCAAGCTAGGAAGTAGTCTGATTTAAAGTAGCCACGCAACGACTACTGCACCTACTCCTAGCTATAACGTATTGCCAAGCTACAATAACCTATCAAAATCCCCAATAAGCTGCAGCCTATTGATGGCAAATGACGGCGTTTGACGATTCTTGACCGAGTCTGCTAACTGTTGCATCTGTATGATGGTAGCTGACGGGTTTTGCATCCATTTGCATTTGTTTGCCAATCTATGCATAAAATGCCCCAATTTTTAGGGGTTTTGTTCGGGTTTCCTTCGGGGATCCTTCGGGAACGGGTTAGGGTTATTTTCCAAAAATATACCGTCCCCCGAACAAACCCCGAACCAGAGTAAAGTAAAGGGTAACGAAAATTATAAAAAGAGGAGGTTAGGTATTTCAGAACTAACTTGATGATATAAAAAAAGCGAGCTATAACAGCTCGCTTTGTATTGTTTACTAAATGGGTTGCTTTTATAATGCTTCGGCACCAGCTTTAGCTACTGTATGGTCATCATCAACGGTACTCCCGCTTATGCCAATGGCACCAATAATGGTTCCATCGCTATTGGTAACAGGTATTCCACCGGGAAAGGATATCAATCCCCCGTTTGAATGCTCTATGTTATAAAGCGACTCTCCTGGTTGTGAAAGTTTACCAATTTCCCCACTGTTCATATCAAAAAAGCGGGCTGTTTTGGCTTTTTTAAGGGCAATATCTGCACTCCCCAACCAAGCACCATCCATACGGACAAAAGCCACTTGATTGGCACCGGCGTCAACCACGCTTATATTCATTTTAGTATCTATTTCTTTTGCTTTGGCCTTAGCCGCTGCAATCATCTTTTCTGCTTGTTCTAAATTAATTGTATTCATAAAATTTCGTTTTTAAATTAGTAATCGTTTTACTCTTTTAATGCTGTTTTTCTGTTGCTTCAACCAATAATGGTGGCTGAGTGTTCTACACAAAGAGGAGAGCGTATTAAAGCCTAACTCAACTGCATAACCGCTTTAGCATTTACAAACTCTTTAATTCCAAAACCACCGTGTTCACGGCCGTAGCCAGAGTCTTTTACACCACCAAAAGGCATATTGGGTTGTGCCAATCCAAATGAATTAATAAACACCATACCGGTGTCAAAATGCTTCTTGGCTAAATCAAATGCTTTATCGGTATCTTCTGAAAAGATACCACCGCCTAATCCAAAGCGGCTGTCATTGGCAATACGCATCGCGTCTTCAGCGTCTTTTGCATGGATTAATGAAGCCACAGGACCAAACAGCTCATCATCGTAAGCCGGTTGTCCAGGTTCTACATTTCCCAATACTGTAGCTGGGTAATAATATCCTTTTCCTTCGGGTATTTCACCTCCGCATAATACTTTGGCGCCTTTTTTTACACTTTCAGTTACTTGTTCATGTAGGTCTTTCTGTAAGTCTTCCCGTGCCATAGGCCCTATTTTAGAGTTTTCATCCGTAGGATCCCCATGGGTTACACCTTTCATGCGTTTTACAAAGGCTTCTTTAAATTCTTCATATACTTTATCTACTACAATAAAGCGTTTGGCAGCAACACAGGTTTCTCCGTTGTTATACACGCGACCATTAACACAATGTTTTACGGCTTTATCTATATTGGCGTCTTCCAAAACAAGATAAGCATCGTTGCTACCTAGCTCTAATACTGTTTTCTTTAATTGGGCACCTGCTTTTTTGCCAATAATCTTTCCGGCTTCAGGACTTCCAGTAAGGGTAACGCCACGTACCAGATTGTTTTTAATAATGGTATCAGACTGGTCGTGGTTAATCAATAACACGGTAAATAGGTTTTTTGGAAGACCAGCATCGGTATATATTTTTTCTAATAATTTACCACATCCAGTAACGCTTTCCGCATGTTTTAATAACACACCATTCCCTGCCATTAAGTTGGCAATGGAATAGCGAATAACTTGATACACTGGGAAATTCCATGGTTGTATACCGTACACCACACCAATAGGCGAGTAGGTAATAACGCCTTTTCCGCCATTGGGCAATTCACGTTCTTCATCTTCCAATTCCTTAGGGCCATTTTCGGCTGTATAATCACAAATACCGGAACATAAATCTACCTCCTGTTTACTCTGTTTCAATAGTTTTCCCATTTCTTGGGTCATCAAGCTTGTCAATTCCTCTTTATGGTCTTGCAAACTTTTACCAATGGCTTTAATTACCTTGGCGCGTTCCTCAATGGGTTTGGCTTTCCAATCTAAAAAAGCTTCGTGGCATTTTTGCACTGCTTCTTCAGCTTGTTTATCCGTCATAAACGGGTATCGTTTTATCAATTCCCCGGTTGCGGGGTTTATAGTTTTTAATCCTTCTAATTGCTCATTCATAGTTTTCTTTTTTTTGTTAATAATTTACGAGGAAGTAAGGCTTTTTTCTCTTGCTTTCGTGTCATAGTCTGTATAGCCTTCTTTTCCTTGTGTGTAAAAAGTGTCTTTATCCCAGTCACTAAGGGGTATGTTTTTTTCAAATCGTTCTACTAGATCGGGGTTGCTTACATAAGGTTTTCCATAAGCGACCAAGTCTGCATCGCCTCGTTCCAGTACATCATTTCCTTTTTCTTTATCAAAACTGGTGTTAATCATCAACGTGCCTTTGTAAATAGGGCGGTATCGTTTTGCGATTTCAGTTTCAGCATAGGGTACATCGCTTACATCGTTGAAGGGTTCGCTTAGGTGTAAATACGCCAGATCATACTCGTTTAATTTATTGATCATATAATCAAATGTTGGCAGGGTTTCTTTGTCCATGGTCATTCCGAAGATTCCGTGTAGCGATGGGTTCATCCGTAAGCCAATTCTATTTTCGGGCATGACGGTTTTCATTGCATCCAATACTTCAAATAAAAAACGGGCGCGATTCTCAATACTGCCTCCGTATTTATCCGTTCGGGTGTTGGAAGTTCCATTAAAAAATTGATGAAACAAATACCCGTTACTACTGTGTATTTCCACTCCATCAAAACCTGCTTCCATGGCGTTTTTAGCAGCATTTGCAAAATCCTGAATAGTTTGCTGTATGTCTTCTACAGTCATTTCTTTAGGTGTGACGGTATCTTTAAATCCGTCAGGTGTAAACGACTGTGCATTCGGATTGATAGCTGAAGGGGCATGCGGTAAATCACCGTTATGAAAATCAGGATGCGACATCCGCCCTACATGCCATAACTGGATAAAAATACGACCACCAACTTCGTGCACGGCTTGTGTTACTTTTTTCCACCCTTTTATTTGTGCTTCGGAATGGATGCCTGGTGTATGAATGTATCCAACTGCTTTTTCTGAAACCTGCGCGCCTTCACTAATAATTAATCCAGCTGAAGCACGTTGCTTATAATAGATAGCATGTTTATCTTGGGTTGGTTTCTTTTCAGGATTATTGGCACGGCTTCTCGTCATCGGTGCCATTACCACACGGTTGGGTAGTTGTAAATCGCCCATAGTATAGGGCTGTAATAGGGGTTGTTTACTCATCAATTTTTTTGTTTTTCTGAAGACAATAAGTAAAATGGAAACTTGTATAAACTCGTTTTAATTTATGATAAATATTGCTTCTATCTTCTAATTTTTCTTGTATTAAATATACAGCATTCCCTTGCCATTTGAGCGTTTATAAGCATAAGCCTATGTTAAAAGAGTAATAATTTTTTCAAAAAAAAGAAACTGAATCCACTAAAAGAAACCAATAGGTTTACATTCAATTTAAAATTAGAGTTCATTCTTCTCACAACACTTTGAAACTACCTTTCAGAATGTTATCTTTGCAACCCTATACACCTAAGGGTGTTTGTAAACTAAAGCGTAATAAGAATATGTTTGATAATTTAAGTGATAAGTTAGATAAAGCAATGCACGTCCTAAAGGGACACGGCCAGATTACTGAAGTAAACGTAGCCGAAACCCTTAAAGAAGTACGCCGTGCCTTGCTCGATGCCGATGTTAACTTTAAAACTGCTAAAGAATTTACCAATACTGTTAAAGAAAAAGCCCTTGGGCAAAACGTATTAACTTCCCTGCAACCAGGGCAGTTAATGGTAAAGTTGGTAAAAGATGAACTGACTGAATTAATGGGTGGGGACACCGCAGGAATCGATTTGAGCGGAAGCCCAAGCGTGATTTTAATGTCTGGTTTACAGGGTAGTGGTAAGACAACTTTCTCTGGTAAATTGGCCAATTACTTAAAAACAAAAAAGACTAAAAAACCTTTATTGGTAGCTTGTGATGTATACCGTCCGGCGGCAATTAATCAGTTGCACGTAGTAGGAGAACAGATTAAGGTTGAAGTATATAGCGAAGAAGGGAACAAAAACCCAGTGCAAATTGCACAAAATGCAATTGCTCACGCTAAACAAAACGGGAACAACGCTGTAATTATCGATACCGCTGGTCGTTTGGCAATCGATGAAGCGATGATGACCGAGATAGCCGATATCCATAAAGCTATCAACCCAAATGAAACCTTGTTTGTTGTAGATGCTATGACAGGACAAGATGCGGTAAACACTGCTAAAACCTTCAACGAACGCCTTAATTTTGATGGAGTTGTATTAACCAAGTTAGATGGTGATACCCGTGGTGGTGCCGCAATATCCATTAAAAGTGTGGTAAATAAACCCATCAAGTTTATTGGTACCGGTGAAAAGATGGATGCGATTGATGTGTTCCACCCGGCACGTATGGCAGACCGTATCTTAGGGATGGGGGATGTAGTATCTCTTGTGGAGCGCGCGCAAGAACAGTTTGATGAAGAGGAGTCTCGTAAACTTCAAAAGAAAATTGCAAAAAACCAGTTTGGTTTTGACGATTTCATCAAGCAGATTCAACAAGTAAAGAAAATGGGTAGCATGAAGGATCTTGTGGGTATGATTCCCGGAGCCGGAAAAGCTCTAAAAGGAGTAGATATTGATGATGACGCCTTTAAAGGTATTGAAGCAATAATCCATTCCATGACACCTGAAGAACGAACCAGCCCATCGGTAATCAATGGTAGTCGAAAAAAACGTATTGCTAAAGGTAGCGGTACTTCGGTACAAGAAGTAAATCAGTTGCTAAAACAGTTTAACCAAATGAGCAAAATGATGAAGATGATGCAAGGCGGCGGCGGACGCAAAATGATGCAGATGATGAACAAGATGCGGTAGTTTTTAGTGTACAGTTGACAGTTACAGTATTATAATAAATTAAGTAGGTTTTAATTAACAATGTCACCTCGAGCGCAGTCGAGAGGTCTTTAACCCAGAAAAAATGACAATTCTAGACGGTAAAAAAATATCAAACGATATTAAGGCTGAAATAAAAGCTGAAGTCGATATGATGAAAGAAAATGGTGAAAAGGTACCTCACCTGGCAGCTATCATTGTTGGAAACGACGGAGCTAGTATGACCTACGTGAACACCAAAGTAAAAGCGTGTGAGCAAGTAGGTTTTGAATCTACCTTATTTAGAATGTCTAGTACCACAAGCGAAGTGGAATTAATGGACAAAATAAAAAAATTGAATAATGAAGACTCTATAGATGGCTTTATTGTTCAGCTTCCATTACCCCCACAAATTGATACGCAAAAAGTACTGTTAGCTGTAGACCCTGATAAGGATGTGGATGGGTTTCACCCAACTAATTTTGGAAAAATGTCGTTAGATATGACGTCTTTTATCCCTGCTACACCTTTCGGGATATTAGAATTGTTAGAAAGATATGATATCCCTACCAAAGGAAAACACACTGTTGTTATTGGTAGAAGTCATATTGTGGGAAGACCCATGAGTATTTTAATGGGCCGAAGTGGTTTTCCAGGAAACTCTACTGTAACACTTACACACGAATACACCAAAAATATAACACAAATTACATCACAAGCAGACATTGTAATCATTGCAGTAGGAATTCCAGACTTCTTAAAAGCTGAAATGATTAAAGACGATGCGGTAGTAATCGATGTAGGTATTACCCGCGTACCAGATGAAAGCACTAAAAAAGGATATGTGCTTAAGGGTGATGTAGATTTTGAAAATGCTAGTAAAAAAGCCTCTTACATTACACCCGTTCCAGGAGGTGTCGGGCCAATGACTATTGCTATGTTGTTAAAAAATACGTTGCTTGCTAGAGAACAGCGTAGAGAGAGAAAATAAGTAAATCAACAGATTTATATTCCTAAATTATTTTCCATTCGCCAATCTAAATAACGATGTAGGTCACTTTCTATCCAACCTACACCCATAGTAAGTATGGCGACATCATCTATATAGCCAATACCTGGAATAAAATCAGGTACAATATCCATTGGGTTTAAAATGTATAAAAAAGCCATTACAATAGTAGCGATGGTAAACCACGGGATGTTTTTATAGCTTCCGTTTTTTACATCTTTTAGCATACTAATCATAATCCTTCCAAGTTCTACATATTTTGAAAGTGAATTATTTCCGCTGAATTTTTTATCAATGTTTTCCTCGTTGTTCAAAACAACTTCTACATCGTCTTCTTCAATGTTATTAACTTCTTGTTCCACATAATTTTCATCAACCCCATCATCTCTGTTTCCAGGGTTAAAATGGATTTTCTCTTTCTTTTTACCAAATAGCATAGACGGTTTTTTTGTTTTTAGAAAGATACGGCTTCAAAAAAGAAAATTGTTTTAAAGAATTGTTATAAAAACTTCAGAAGCACATAAAAAAAGGCCAAAAGTATAAATAAATAGACTGCCCAGTAGGGTTGTAACTGCTTTGGGTTATTTCCGAAGAGAAGCTTTGTCAATTTAAAAAAGAAGGGACGATGCTTTGCAATGTAGTTATACCCGTGATCACTAAGTTTTGTAAACCATGAATAGTTATGATACCAAGGATGCCACGGCAGGCTTTTTTTTGAATAGGTGTAACTACGATAAGCAGAGTCTGGTCCGCTGAAAATGCGTCCATCTGTTTCGATAAGGCGGGATGCTTTTTTAAATTCTTTTATAGGAATATCTTGAAACTGCGAGGCTACTTCTTGATAGGTTTTATAGTCAACTTTATCCTGGGTAAGGCTCTTCCATCGGGTTACCCAATATTTACAAAAACCACATTCACCATCCCATACCAATATAGGTTTTTCAGTTGGTGGATATTTGGTCTTTTCAAACTTCCGGAACATGGCTATAGCTTCTCTTCGTGTGTTTTACCATATTCTTTTCGGTAAATACGGACTATAATTAGAAACAAGCTAATAAGCAACGGTCCAAAAATTAACCCAATAAACCCAAACAATGGAACTCCTACAACGACACCTATAAAAGTTATTAAAGGGTGTACATCGTCTAACTTTTTAAGTGCATACATCCTAAATATGTTATCGGTGGCTCCCACAACTATAAAACCGTACAATAAAACACCCCAAGCCTGAAAAGTATCGCCTGCAGAAAGAGAAAGTATAAAAACGGGAACAATCCCTACTAAGGTCCCAATAAATGGAATCATGGAGCCAATTGTTGTAATTACAAACCAAAAGAAAGGATCCTCAACACCAAATATTAAAAAGCCAATTAGAGCTACTATACCTTGTGCAAGTGCAACAAGGGGGATACCAATGGCATTAGCTCGCACCTTGTCATTGGCTTCATCGCCTATTTCTTTTAAATTTTTATCACCAATAGGAATATAATCAAACAACGATTCTTTCAGTTCTTTTCTATTGGTAAGCATGTAAAAGAGCATAAAATACATTAACCCAATGGCAATAAACATATTGAAGGTGCCTCCGGCAAAACTTTGTAACTGTGTAGAAATCCACGATGAAATAGCAGTTGTGTCTATTTGGGAAGTAAGGTCATATCCAAGTCGGGTTTCCCATTCACCCAATTGTTCTTTTAAGGCCCTAATTACTTCTTCAGAATTTTGAACGGCGTTTCCTATTTTATTCCCCAACATTAATACAATACCAGAAACCGGCAGTAAAATACCGATAAATGAAAGTAACATTAACAAGCCTGCTGCAACGTTTGGATTCCAACCTTTTTTTAAGACTAATTTTTTCATCCAGCCACGCAATAGAACATAAATGGTAACTGCCCCTAAAACACCAGAAAGATAGGGGGCCATTTCTTTAAATATAAGGCCTCCCATTAATAAAATGAGCAACAAGACAAATACTTGCCTGATTATTTGAGGGGAAATTGATTTCATTTGGTTAGTGGGCAAAAAGTTGGTTCATGTTTTTAAAGGCTTTAAACTCAAGGGCATTTCCAGAGGGGTCTTTAAAAAACATCGTGGCTTGTTCTCCGGCTTTTCCTTTAAACCGAATATACGGTTCAATGATAAAGGTAATATTTTTACTTTTCAACAGCGCAGAAAAAGCTTCAAAGGTTTCCATATCCAGGACCACACCAAAATGAGGAACAGGCACATCCTTGCCATCAACAGGGTTTGACGATGATGATTCTGTTTTTTCTTTTTCTTTATAATGAATGACCAACTGATGCCCAAAAAAATCAAAATCTACCCAATGATCACTACTTCGGCCTTCTGTAAAGCCTAATGTATCACGATAAAAAGTACGGCATGTTTCAAGGTTGTTTACAGGGATGGCTAAGTGAAAAGGTTGTGTTTGTTTCATAATTTAAAGTCGGTTCCAGATGTCAAGGTGTATTTTCCAATCGTTGCCGGTTTTTTTCCAAACGATTACATACTTTCCTTTCCAAGATGATTCTTTCTTGTCCTTATTGAGTGACTTCCCTTCATAATAACCATAATCGTATGCGTAGTTATTAATGATTTTTATTTCAGAAGGTGTTACTACGTGTTCCAATACTTTTTCTCCTTCGGGTAATACCCACCATTTTTTAATGGCAGTCCTGTTTGAGATGATATCAGAATTGTTCGGAAAAATCTTTCCGTCCTCTGTGTATAAATTGGAAAGGGCTTCAATATCACCATTTATATATGCTTCGGAAAAAGCTTTGATATTTTGTTCAATTTTCCTTTTTGCTGAAACGGGACTCCTTTTAATGCAGTTAATTTTCCAAGTGGGAAATGTAAAAGTTTCCGTGGTGTTTGTCCATTCTCCAACCCAATTGAAACCTTCTTCTGAAATATTACTGAATGTCAATCTATAAAAGCCATCAGTGCCATTGGGCGCTTTTTGGTCTCTGTATAATACAATACTGTCCCCGCGTTTACCGCCTTCCCAAGAAGAAAGGGAAGTAGAAGGTGACTTGTTTGAATAATAATGTACATACCATTTACTGCTGTCTGCTATAAATTGCCTTATGCTCCCAGAATGACCGCCATCTTCTTTTAAGGTTTCGTCTTGCACGGCCATCCCGTTCATAATGTACTTGAAAGTCCAAGTCATTTGTTGGGGTTCAGCCCACGTTTGGTCGTTGTTTCTAGCAATAGACTCACAGTCACACGTGCCAATCAATGGGGCAAAATCGGCCACTTCTTTTGGTGCCTCAGGGTTTATCACACCGAAAGGTTGTGATGGGCCAGGCTCGTATTCCATTTGCATTGTGTTTTGGGAAAAAACAAGACATGGAACAATTAAAATACTAAGTAAAAGTTTTTTCATTAGTTGTTTCGCAATGAGTTAATTAATTGTTTCTTATTCATTTTTGAACGTCCATCAATGCCAACGTTTTTCGCCTGATCGTATAATTCGTCTTTGGTCCAATCTTCGTATGGCTCTGCTTTACCACCTTTTTTTCCTGAGTTTGGTGTGTTTGCAATACGGGCTGCTTTTTCTTTACTATACCCTTTATCTCGAAGGGCTTCGTATTGATCTTCGTTTTTTATTCTTGGGTTTGGCATAACTGTAAAGTTTTAAAAAATTAAATCCTTTTAGGTTTCATCGGTATCGTTTCTTTTTTTCAATAAACCAATTCCTGCAAAGAAGAAAATAACTCCTAAAATAATGAGTGCCCACGGACTTAGACCTACATCTAAACTTCCAAAGACACTAAGTATTCCAAGCACCAATGCAATGGCTCCGCCGATGGTTAAAATAAATCCTAAAATCTTAATCATAATTAGTTGTGTTGGTTAGCTATTAAAATTAATAGAAAAACCCCGCTTTTGGGCGGGGCTTAACAAAATATTGAGAAGGTTTTAGAAAAATTTATTCTTTTTCGGTAGTCGTATCTGGCTCCCAACCAATCATAAAATACTTGAATGTAGCATCGCCTGGTATTTGGCTGGCTTCAATTTTTGCATTGGGATTGTAGCGTAAATTTTCAGGAAGTTCTTTTTTGTCAATCGTTAAGTATATCTCACTGTCCTTCAAAAACACCACAACTGCGTTAATGGTTGTTTCAATATTGGATATGGTATAATTGGCTTTTACGTCTTTAAAAGTACTGCCGCTTGTTAGTCCTTTTTCAGTTTTATAACGCGAATCAAAAACCTGAACATTGGTTACCGTTGCATTGGGGTCGTTTTCATCTTCTGGGGAAAGCAAAAGCAATTTGTTTCCGTCGGTGTCATATATTTCTACTTCACCTTGAGTTCCTATTGCATTTATAACTGGATTGAGCTTTACAATCGAGTCTTCGGCAAAAATAGAATCCACTTGCCTCATTTGGATAGTTTTGTCTAAGTTGCCAATGCTTCCTTCACCAATGGCGAAAGGGTCTTTATTTGAATCACAAGAAGCAAATAAAATAGTGGTCAATACGCCTAATAATAATGTCTTTTTCATATAATTTTTATTGTCTGTTTTATTTTAATAATTTTCCTAATATTCCTAGTACACTCCTTATTACCGTTGGGCTGCTCAATACTTTAACGATGGGGTTTTGTCGGCTACTTCGGGAAGAAGAGCGACTACTGGAGCGCTTTACTTTAGCTTTTTCTTTTTCAGCTTTTTCTTTGGCCTCTTTTTTTTCGGCAATATCAATTTTATCGTTAAGCATTTCGTAGGCGCTTTCACGGTCTACGGTTTCGTTGTATTTTTTAATGAGTTTAGACTCTTTTAATAGCTCTTTAAGCTCTTGGTCTTCTAATATGTCCATTCGGCTCATTGGGGCACGCATCATAGTTGCGGCTAAAGGTGTCGGAATCCCTTTTTCATTTAAAGCTGAAACCAATGCTTCTCCGATCCCTAATTTGGTCAATACTTCGTCGGTCTTGTAATATTCTGAAATAGGGTAATTTTCGGCGGTCAATTTAATGGCTTTTCGGTCTTTTGCTGTAAAAGCCCGTAGCGCATGCTGTACTTTTAAACCTAACTGACTTAAAACGGCATCGGGTACATCGGTTGGGTTTTGAGTGACAAAATACAATCCTACACCTTTTGAACGTATAAGCTTTACAATGCTTTCAATTTGATCTAACAAAGCATCGCTCGCTTCTTTAAAAATTAAGTGTGCTTCATCTATAAAGATTACCAACTCTGGCCTACCGCTATCACCTTGTTCAGGAAAAGTAGTGTAGATTTCAGCTAGAAGACTTAACATAAAGGTTGAAAAGAGCTTGGGGCGGTCTTGAATATCGGTAAGGCGTACAATGTTAATGTACCCCATTCCATTTTCATCTATTCGCAATAAATCATCTGTGTTAAATGATTTTTCACCAAAAAACAAATCACCCCCTTGTTGTTCTAGCGCTACAATACGTCGTAAAATAGCACCTGTTGAAGCAGAGGAAATACGGCCGTATTCTTCAGAAAACTCTTCTTTTCCTTCATTTGTGGCGTATTGCAATATTTTTTTGAAATCTTTTAAATCTAATAAAGGCAGCTTGTTATCGTCGCAGTACTTGAATATGACCGAAATAATTCCCGCTTGGGTTTCGCTAACGTCCAAAATACGAGATAGCAAAACAGGTCCAAACTCACTTACAGTGGCTCTAAGGCGAACCCCATTTTGTTCCGAAAGGGTTAAAATTTCAACTGGGAAGTTTTTCGCGGTAAAGGGAATCCCAATTTTCTCGTGGCGTTCATCAATCTTTGCATGACCTGGGCTCGGTTCGGCAATACCGCTGAGGTCACCTTTCATATCCATTAACAAAACAGGGACGCCTTTTTCTGAAAGGTTTTCCGCCAATACCTGTAACGATTTTGTTTTTCCAGTTCCAGTGGCACCGGCAATAAGACCGTGACGGTTCATCGTTTTGAGTGGAATTTTCACCAAAGCATTGGTAAGAGTTTCACCTTCCAGCATGGCCGCACCCAATGTAATGTATTCACCTTTGGTTGTATACCCCTTCTCAATATGGTCAAAAAAAGCCTGTTTGTCTGCCATCGTTTAAATTTTCGATAAAAATAGCAATTGTAGGCAAGCTTCTGAAATATTATTTTAATTACTATTTAAATTTACAGGAAAAAGCATACGGCTTTCCTTAAACTGCCAACTATAAATTGTAATTTTGCAACCTATGCAGAAAGAGACACAAGAATTGGTTAATAAAGGGGAAATGCTTCCGCTAATGGAAGAATTTTACACCATACAAGGGGAAGGGTTCCATAAAGGAACAGCGGCTTATTTTATTCGAATAGGAGGTTGTGACGTGGGTTGCCATTGGTGTGATGTAAAAGAAAGTTGGAATGCCGATATACATCCACCTACAGAAATCAATCACATTGTTGAAAATGCAGACAAATACAGTAAAACGATTGTGATAACCGGCGGTGAGCCACTTACGTGGGATATGGGGCCTTTAACTAAGAAGCTGAAAGAAAAAGACATGCAAATCCATATTGAAACATCTGGAGCTTACAAGCTTACAGGTATTTGGGATTGGATTTGCCTTTCACCTAAAAAAATAAAATTACCCACTCCAGAAGTGTATGAAAAAGCGCACGAACTAAAAGTAATTATATACAACAAAAACGACTTTAAGTTTGCTGAAGAGCAAGCTGAAAAAGTAAACAACAATTGTATTCTCTATCTACAACCTGAATGGAGTAAGCGTGACAAGATGATGCCACAAATTGTTGATTATGTTATGCAGAATCCTAAGTGGAAAGTATCGCTACAGACTCATAAATATTTAAATATCCCTTAGAAAAGAATTTAATTCACTTTTTTAAAAGGTATCTCAACATACGTTTTATCCCAACCAATCATTAACGTACTGCCGTTGGTTTCAGGGCGAAAAACCATGGATAATGACTCAGCTGGAGCCGCGGCATTTCTTGTAGGTGTTTCAAGTCTAACAACATCATTTTCTTTATTATACATAGTTCCCCATACATTTGTGTTTTTATTGATAATTACGGTCCAGTTATCTTCTTCGGGGATTGTATAAATTGTATAGGTTCCAGGTTCTAATAGCGTGCCATTTAACTGTAGGGTTTCATAAACAGTCAACTCGGTAGCTTCATTAGCTCCGGTACGCCAAACTTTTCCGTAAGGAACCAATTCACCAAAAATTTCGCGTCCCTTTTTTTGGGGACGGCTATAAATTACCCGTGCAATTGGCGGAGTGTTCCTGTCCGACCTTGCCATTGCTAAGTCCATAGGGCTGGCATCCATTTTAGGGAAGGTTTGCGATTGTACATTTTGAGCAGTAAAAAAAGTAAAGGCTAAAAATGCAAAGGCTGTAAATATTGGTTTCATAGTAGTATTTTTCTTTTAAAGATAACTTCAGAAAATTAAAATTGTTATAAAATTTTCTAAAAAGTTATATTAATTCAGTCGTCTATAGACTCTTAAATTACATGGTTTCTATTCAGTTAGACTGAAATATCCTTGTTTGGTTTAATTATCGCTATTTCTTCACAATAATCTGTTAATAACTTCCGGAGGTTAATCAATGGAATGCCTTTATTTTATAATGGGTTTCGTTATATTTGTTCGTTACGTATCAGAAAGAAAAACAACCTAATTTTATGAAGGACGAAAAAGACATTAAAGTATATGGTGCCGATAGTATTCAGGCGTTAGAAGGAATGGAACATGTGCGCATGCGCCCATCGATGTATATTGGTGATGTAGGTGTACGTGGATTGCATCATTTGGTGTATGAAGTAGTAGATAACTCCATCGATGAAGCGATGGGAGGCTACTGCGATACCATAGACGTTTGGATTAATGAAGACAACTCTGTAACCGTAAATGATAACGGTAGGGGTATTCCAGTTGATATGCACAAAAAAGAGGGAGTTTCTGCTCTTGAAGTTGTGATGACCAAAATTGGTGCCGGAGGTAAGTTTGATAAAGACTCTTATAAAGTTTCTGGTGGTTTGCACGGGGTGGGTGTTTCGGTTGTAAATGCCTTGTCTGAAAGTCTAAAAGCTACCGTTCATCGCGATGGTAAAATTTGGGAACAAGAATACGAAAGAGGAAAAACACAATATCCAGTAAAATCTACTGGTGAAACAGATTATAGAGGTACGGTTGTAACGTTTAAGCCCGACTCTCAAATATTTAAGCAAACCCTTAATTTTAATTACGATACGCTTGCAAGCAGAATGCGTGAGTTAGCTTTCCTTAATAGAGGGCTTACCATTAGTATCACCGACAAACGTGAAACCGATGATGATGGTGAATTTATTTCGGAAACCTTCCATAGTGAAGAAGGGTTAAAAGAGTTTATCCGTTTCTTAGATGAAACTCGTGAGCCAATTATTAATGAAGTGATTTCTATGGAAGGGGAGAAAAACGATATCCCCGTAGAAGTAGCGATGATATACAATACGTCTTTTAACGAAAATCTACATTCGTACGTAAATAATATAAATACACACGAAGGAGGGACGCATTTAACTGGTTTCCGTCGTGGATTGACAACGACTTTAAAAAAGTATGCCGATGCTTCAGGAATGTTAGACAAGCTGAAATTTGAGATTTTAGGGGATGACTTCCGTGAAGGATTAACAGCTATTGTTTCGGTAAAAGTAGCAGAACCTCAATTTGAAGGGCAAACCAAAACCAAATTGGGTAACCGTGAAGTATCTTCAGCCGTAAGCCAAGCAGTTTCCGAAATGCTTGAAAACTACTTAGAAGAAAACCCGAACGATGCCAAAACCATTGTGCAAAAGGTGATTTTGGCAGCACAAGCACGCCACGCAGCTCGTAAAGCTCGCGAAATGGTACAGCGTAAAACCGTTATGGGTGGTGCTGGTTTGCCAGGGAAACTGTCTGATTGTTCAGAACAAGACCCTGAAAAATGCGAAGTATTTCTAGTAGAGGGTGACTCTGCAGGGGGAACGGCAAAACAAGGTCGTGACCGTAACTTCCAAGCTATTCTACCGTTACGTGGTAAAATTTTGAACGTGGAAAAAGCCATGCAGCACAAGGTGTTTGAAAACGAAGAAATTAGAAACATTTTCACAGCATTAGGCGTAACAATAGGAACTGAAGAGGATAGTAAAGCACTTAACCTTGCAAAACTTCGCTACCACAAAATTGTGATTATGTGTGATGCCGATGTTGATGGTAGTCACATTGCAACCTTGATTTTAACATTCTTCTTCCGTTATATGAAAGATTTAATTGAAGCTGGGCACGTGTATATTGCAACCCCACCTTTATACTTATTAAAGAAAGGAAAGAAAAGCGAATATGCTTGGTCTGAAGAAGCCCGAGCTGAGATTAATGCCAGCTTTGGAGGTGGAGCAAGCATCCAGCGATATAAGGGTCTGGGTGAGATGAATGCTGAACAATTGTGGGATACCACAATGAATCCTGAATTTAGAATTTTACGTCAAGTAACCATTGATAATGGTACCGAAGCAGACCGTATCTTCTCTATGCTTATGGGAGATGAGGTGCCGCCAAGACGTGAGTTTATTGAGAAAAACGCAAAATATGCTAATATTGACGTTTAATTTTTAGCGTTAAACTTTCTTAAAAACCTGTGATGTATGTCACAGGTTTTTTATTTTAAAGAGGTTAAATATAAAGATTATGAAGCAGGTTATGGTTTTGATTGGTTTGTTGGTTAGTTTGCCAACCCTTTCACAGGAAAATTTAGAAGATTTATTAGCTGCAGGAATTGAAGATGCACAACGATTCGCCACAGGGTATATTTCCCCGGCTGCCGAAGGGATGATTTTTAATACCTCGAATGGGTGGATACAATCTGCTGAAGTGAAAAAACCACTTAAGTTTGAAATTTCGGTAGTAGGGAATGCATCATTTATAAAAGATGAAAACAAAAGCTTTACATTAAATACAGCCGACTATAATAATCTTTATTTTAGGGATGGGAGTACTGTGAAACAAGTTGCCACGGCTTTTGGTGAAAACAACCCTGATATAACCGTGTATGCCGAGGTTCAAGACGAGACAGGAACATTTACTGAAGAAGTTGAATTTTCACTTCCGCAGGGGTTGGCTTCTGCTAATCTAGACTTTTTGCCCACTGCTTTTTTACAAGCCCGTTTAGGAGTTTTTAAAGCCACCGAGATAAAAGTACGCTACTTTCCGAAGATTGAACGCGAGGATGTGAAGACAGGGCTTTTTGGAGTAGGTTTGCAACATGAATTCACGCAATGGCTCCCGGCTGAATCCGTTTTCCCAGTTGCTATTTCAGGTCTGATAACGTATAATAATCTAAGTGGAAATTACGATTTTACTGATAACAGTATTGTTAATGGTGAAAACCAACAGTTTGATGTTAAGCAAAATAGTTGGTTATTTCAACTTCAGGCATCAACTAAGTTGCCTGTTTTTAACGTATATGGAGGTGTAGGCTATGTAACAGGAACATCAGATTTTGATGTTTTGGGAACGTATAGGGTAGCGGATGGAATTCCTATATTTGAAAATACAAACGAATTTACAGACCCTTTTTCAGTACGGACAAAAGTTTCAGGAATTAGAGGTACTATAGGGGCTAAGTTGCAGCTAGGTTTTTTCGGTTTACATGCCGATTATAATCTTTCGGAATACAATACGGTTACAGCCGGAATGCACTTCGGAATTTAATACCCTCATGTAAGGGCAATTAACAAGGATAATTGTATTTTTGCAATGGCTTTTAAAATAGCCTTAAAAACATAAATTAATCATTCAAAAATAAATAATATAATGAAAGTTACAGTAGTAGGAGCAGGTGCAGTAGGCGCAAGTTGTGCCGAATATATTGCCATTAAAAATTTTGCAAGCGAAGTAGTTCTTCTTGACATTAAAGAAGGCTACGCAGAAGGGAAAGCAATGGATTTGATGCAAACCGCTTCTTTAAATGCATTCGACACTCGCGTAGTAGGAACGACAGGCGATTATAGCAAAACAGCAGATAGCGATATCTGTGTAATCACTAGTGGGATTCCGCGGAAACCAGGAATGACGCGTGAAGAATTAATCGGTATCAATGCTGGGATTGTTAAAGAAGTTTCTTCTAGCCTAGTAAAGCACTCTCCAAATACCATCATTATTGTGGTAAGTAACCCAATGGATACAATGACGTATTTGGTACATAAAACAACTAACCTTCCTAAAAACCGAATTATCGGTATGGGTGGAGCTTTAGATAGCGCTCGCTTTAAATACCGTTTAGCCGAAGCATTAGGCGCTCCTATTAGTGATGTTGACGGAATGGTAATTGGTGGCCACAGTGATAAAGGGATGGTGCCTTTAACGCGTTTAGCTACTAGAAACAGTGTGCCTGTAACTGAATTTATTTCAGAAGATAGGTTAAACCAAGTAAAAGAAGATACCAAAGTAGGGGGGGCAACTCTTACTAAATTATTGGGAACTTCAGCTTGGTATGCTCCAGGAGCTGCCGTAAGCGGATTGGTACAAGCTATTGCTTGCGACCAGAAAAAAATATTCCCTTGTTCTACGTTATTAGAAGGAGAGTATGGATTAAAAGATCTTTGTATTGGTGTGCCAGTAGTATTAGGTCGTGACGGTATCGAAAAAATAGTAGATATTGAATTAAACGATGGAGAAAGAAATCACTTAAAAGAAAGTGCTGAAGGTGTTAACAAAACAAATGGTTTGTTAGAGCTATAAGCTGTTAAGAATAAATAAAAAAGCCGCTTCAAATTGAAGCGGCTTTTTTTTATGTTTTTTTCTGAAATAGTGATTAGAAGTTTAATTCTAACTTCATCAAAACATCGGTTTGCTTATCGGCACCTACCCAATAAAACTGGTTGTCAAATGCTACAAAACCTTGTTTTTTATAAAAAGCGATGGCTTTTTGGTTTTTCTCCCAAACACTTAACCAAATTGTTTTAATATTTAAGGACTTTGCTTTTTCCGCGGCTTTGTTGAGTAAAAGATTTCCAATTCCTTTTCCTTGTAAATCAGAAATTACATAAATGCGTTCTACCTCCAACGCATCGGGTAATTTAGTGTCGGTTTGGGCTGCCCCTCGGTTTACTTTTAAATATCCAATGGTTTTCTTCTGGTTTTTTGCAAAATAATAAAATGAATCTGGGTGAATTAAACTTCGTTGTAACAGTTCAGTATTAAAATTTTCAGCCAGATATGCATCCATATCTTCTTTCGTGTTTTCCGAAGCATACGTATTGAAAAACGTTTCTTTAGCAATCTTTTGCAGCTCAAGAACTGCTTTGGATTGTACTCGCTTTATAGAAATAGAATCTATGTTTTTCATTTTAAGAATCTTTCTTTCCAGGTAAAGATGTAGCTTTTTTGTTGCTTAAAAAAAAGCCCCAATGGTGTTTTGGGGCTTTATTGTTAGTAAGATACGATTTATTTTTTAATGAATTATCCGCATTTAGACGAACCGCAATCTTTACATGTTAAACAGCCTTCTTGATAAATTAACTGAGAAGAATTGCAGTTGTCACATTTTTGTTTTCTGGCCAATGTTCCATCTTCAACATATCGTTTTAAAGCTCTTGCTACACCATTTTTCCAGGTGTTGATCGACTCGCTGTCCAATTGTAGGCTGTTGATTAACTCTACAGCTTTTTCAATAGGCATTCCGTGACGAAGTGTACTGGAAATTAACTTAGCATAATTCCAATATTCTGGATCAAATTTGTGCGATAGACCTTCAATAGTGGTTTTGTAGCCACGCTTATTCTGATATTGAAAATCGTAGCGGGAAACTCCATCTTCATTTCGGTTTTTAATAATCAAACCTTTAGTAGCCCAACGCGGAATTAAAATACCGTCTTCGTCATCTGCTAATCCAGTAAAGATTTCATAAGGCTTATCATCAATTAACCCTATAAAAGCAATCCATTTCTCTTTGTTGTTCTGAAAGCGTACTACATCAGCTTCCAAGACTTCAGGTCGTTTAGTAGGAAAAGAAATCAAGGACTCTTGGTTTTCTTCTTTTTTCTCTTCATTAGAAATTAAAACGCCAGAACGAGAGCCATCTCTGTAAACGGTAACCCCTTTACAACCAGCTTGCCAAGCTTCTAAATATAGTTTTCCTACCAACTCTTCGTCTACATCATTCGGCAAGTTGATGGTAACACTGATACTGTGATCTACCCATTTTTGAACGGCTCCTTGCATACGCACCTTGCTTAACCAGTCCACGTCGTTTGAGGTGGCTTGATAGTATGGTGACTGTGCAACTAGTTCATTCAATTCTTCTTGACTATAGTTTTTGTCGGTATCGTGGCCTTTGATTTTCATCCATTCTTTAAAACGGTGGTGAAAAACAACGTATTCTTCCCAAGAATCACCAACTTCATCTACAAAATCAACTCTGGCGTCTTTATCACCTGGGTTCACTTTTCTTCTTCGCTTATAAACAGGTAAAAATACTGGTTCAATGCCCGATGTGGTTTGCGTCATTAAACTGGTTGTTCCGGTTGGCGCAATGGTCAATAAAGCAATATTACGACGGCCGTATTCTAACATATCGTAATACAGTTTTTCATCAGCCTCTTTCAATCGTTGAATAAACGGGTTTTCTTTTTCTCTTTCTGAATCAAAAATTCCGAAAGCACCACGTTCTTTTGCTGCATAAACAGAAGCGCGATACGCTTCTACAGCAATAGTTTTATGTATTTCTACTGAAAAATCTACGCCTGCTTCACTACCATAGGTAATACCTAACGCGGCAAGCATGTCACCTTCTGCAGTGATGCCAATTCCGGTACGGCGACCTTCTTCGGCTTTCTTTTTAATGTTTAACCATAGGTTTCTTTCTACACCTTTTACTTCTTCTGTTTCAGGGTCGGCATCGATTTTTGCTAAAATGGCATCTACTTTTTCAAGTTCAAGATCGATAATATCGTCCATAATGCGTTGTGCAGCGGCTATGTGTTTTTTGAATAACTTAAAGTTAAACTTTGCTTTATCTGTAAACGGTTGCTCAACATATGAAAATAAGTTGATAGCCAGTAAACGACATGAATCATACGGGCATAAAGGGATTTCTCCACAAGGATTGGTCGATACGGTTTTGTAACCTAAGTCAGCGTAGCAATCTGGCACCGATTCATTGGTGATAGTATCCCAAAATAAAATACCTGGTTCGGCAGATTTCCACGCGTTGTGCACAATTTTTTTCCAAAGTTTATTCGCTTCGATATCTTTTGAATACTTTGGGTTTTGACTGAAGATAGGATACTTTTGGGTGTAATTACCTTCGTTTTTTACAGCCTTCATAAAGGTATCGTCAATACGTACTGAAACATTAGCTCCAGTAACTTTTCCTTGCTCCATTTTTGCGTCGATAAAATCTTCAGCATCTGGGTGATTAATGGAAACCGAAAGCATTAATGCTCCACGGCGACCGTCTTGTGCAACTTCACGAGTAGAGTTAGAGTACCGCTCCATAAAAGGAACAATACCTGTTGAGGTTAAAGCCGAGTTTTTTACCGGTGATCCTTTTGGACGTATGTGAGACAAATCGTGTCCAACACCACCACGACGTTTCATAAGCTGCACCTGTTCTTGGTCAATTTTCATAATGCCTCCATAGGAATCGGAATTTCCATCGTTACCGATAACAAAACAGTTGGAAAGCGACCCTACTTGGTATTTGTTGCCAATGCCGGCCATGGGACTTCCTTGTGGAACAATATATTTAAAGTCTTTAATTAGGTCAAACACTTCATCTTCGGTCATCGAGTTTGGATATTGTTTCTCGACACGTGCAATTTCTTTAGCGATACGGCGGTGCATATCGTTAGGTGTTTTTTCGTAGATGTTTCCGTCAGAATCTTTTAAAGCGTATTTGTTTACCCAAACGCGCGCTGCGAGGTCGTCTCCTTTAAAATATTTTAAGGAAGCAGAAAAGGCTTCTTCTTGTGTGTAGGTTTTGGGGGCGGAGGCAGGAGCTTTTACTTGCATATAATTTTTGGTTTTTTGAATGTTGAAAGATTCAGTTATGAATGTGTAAATATAGGGAAATAGATTACACTTACTAAAATTTAAAAATAAAAAGTTGTCAAGAAAAAATTGTTAATAATCTGAAATTCAAGTATATAATAATTTATCAACAAAGAAAAGTTAACAAATTTTGAAAATGAAATTTTATAAGTGCCTGGCTCTTATTGGTATGGGGTGTGCAAGTTTTTTAATGTTTTTTTTCTAAAAAAATAGAAGTTTTTTTAAAATAAGTAATTGTTATTGATAAGGAGTGGGGATTGGTCTATATGACTGGGGAAGGTTTTTTTCTGATTGCTAAATTTTTCAGAAAAAGTAGGGTTGTGCAATCACTCTTTTCTTTCATATAAAATATAGAATTGTACCGAATTAATTTGTTAAAGTTTTTAGAAAGAAAATAATTGGCATTTCTTAATTGAAAACCTATATTTGCACGTTTTAAAATTTATATAAACACGTACAAGAATGCAAAATAAAGGACTCATTACAGTATTTGCAATACTATTTGGCTTGGTAAGTTTATACCAATTGTCATTTACATTTGTTGCAAACAAAGTGGAAGGCGATGCAGAGGCGTTTGCGGAAAGCCAATACACACAGGAAAACCAACACGATGAAAGAGAAGCGGCAGAATCCCGTTATTTAGATTCCATTGGAGCTGATCCTGTGATTTTGGGGATTGATTACAACACGGCAAAAAGCAAAGAACTTAACAAAGGTCTTGACTTAAAAGGAGGGATTAACGTAATTCTACAAGTATCGGTTCAAGATATCTTACGTGGGTTGGCAAATAACTCTAAAGACCCTGCGTTTAACCAAGCGCTTGACAATGCGGTAGAGCTTCAAAAAAGTAGCCAGGATACTTATTTAGAGTCTTTTTTCCAAGCATTTGAAGCCATTCCAGGTGATAACTCCTTAGCATCTTCTAGTATTTTTTTCAATAAAAACTTAGAGGACGATGTTAATGCTTCCATGACCAATGACGAAGTAAAGACAGTGCTGGAGCGTAAAATAGATGAGTCTATCCTTTCTGCATTCGAGGTACTTCGGAAACGTATTGACAAGTTTGGTGTTACACAACCTAACATTCAGCGTTTAGGGAATTCGGGACGTATTTTGGTAGAGTTACCAGGTGCGAAAGATGTAGAGCGTGTTAAAAAGCTTCTACAAAGTACTGCTCAATTAGAGTTCTGGAACGTTTATAAGTTTGAGGATATGGCAGGCTTTTTATCGCAGGCCAATGAAAAAGTAAAAGAATTAAAAGGAAGTGCTGCCTCAGAAGAAGAAGCTACAGATACAGACGATTCTTCTATGGAAGCTGAACAAGAAGAAGCTTCCACACAAAATGATTCTACTGCGATAGCACAGGATACAACTGCTACCGATGAAGATGACATTAGTAAATTATTGGGTGGTGAAGATGTAGAAGAAGCAACCGAAGAAAATCCAATTTTAGATAAAATGGTTTCTCCCGGATTTCAGGGAAGACCTATATTGGCAACTTTCAAACTAAAAGATACTGCTGAAATAAACAGTTACTTGCGTATGCCGCAAGTACGTTCTTTATTGCCTGCTGAATATAGATATGCAAAATTTGTTTGGGACCTTCCAAGAGAAAGCGAAACAGAAGATGTAGGTGAAATAACATCACTTTATGCTATAAAAGGAAACAGAGATAACGAACCACCTTTATCTGGTGGGGTAGTGACCGATGCAAATCAAACGTATGATCAAGTAGGGCAAGTGGCCGTTTCTATGCAAATGAACGGTAAAGGTGCCCGTATCTGGGAAGAGTTAACAGGCGAAGCCTATAAAAACCAAAGCCAGATTGCGATTGTACTTGATAATATTGTGTATTCTGCGCCTGGTGTAACTTCAGGGCCTATTTCAGGTGGAAGTAGTTCGATTACAGGTGACTTTAGTATTACTGAAGGACAGGATTTAGCAAACGTATTACGTGCAGGTAAATTACCAGCATCTGCAGATATTATTCAAGCGGAAGTAGTTGGGCCAACTTTAGGTCAAGAAGCTATTAGTAGTGGTATTATATCCTTCGTTCTCGCCTTGGCGTTTGTATTGGTATGGATGATTTTCTACTACGGTAAAGCAGGTGCGTTTGCAGATATTGCTTTGGTAGTGAATATTTTATTCATCTTCGGAATATTAGCAGGACTTGGAGCCGTATTAACCTTACCTGGTATTGCAGGTATTGTATTGACCATTGGTATTTCGGTAGATGCGAACGTACTTATCTTTGAGCGTATTCGAGAAGAACTCGCAAAAGGTAAAGCACAACGCGATGCCATTAAAGATGGTTTTAACAACGCATTGTCTTCTATTCTCGATGCGAACATTACAACTGGACTTACTGGTTTAATACTATTGGTATTCGGTACAGGGCCTATCCAAGGGTTTGCAACTACCTTATTAATAGGTATTCTTACTTCCTTGTTTACAGCAATATTTATTACGCGATTGTTTATAGATATGTATGCTAAAAACGGGAAGCCATTAACGTGTTCTACAGGAGCAACTAAAAACCTGTTCAAGAACGTTAATGTCAACTTCCTTGGAAAACGAAAAGTTGCTTATATCATTTCAGGGATCTTAGTTACGATCAGTTTAGTTTCATTATTCACTAACGGATTAAACCAAGGGGTTGACTTCGTAGGTGGACGTACATATACAGTTCGTTTTGATAAAACAGTAGATGCTAAAAACATTGAAAATGACTTAGTCGAGGTTTTTGGAAGTGCAGAGGCGAAAACCTACGGTAGTGATAATCAACTTAAGATTACTACTAAGTACAAAGTAGATGAAGCAAGTGCTGAAGTAGATCAAGAAATTGAACAAATGTTGTTTGAAGGCTTACAACCTAACTTACCTGCTGATATAACCTATGAAGAATTTAAAGCTGATGACGAAGGCAAAGAAGTAGGTAGAATGGAATACTACAAAGTAAGCCCTACCATTGCCGATGATATTAAGAAAGATTCGTTCTGGGCTGTATTAGGGTCTCTAATAGTAGTGTTCTTATACATATTACTACGATTTAGAAGATGGCAATTTAGTTTAGGTGCAGTTGCAGCGGTATTCCACGATGTATTGATCGTGTTGGGTATCTTCTCGCTTACCTATAAGTTTATGCCATTTAATATGGAGATTGACCAATCGTTTATTGCGGCAATCTTGACGGTAATTGGGTACTCATTAAATGATACCGTGGTTGTGTTTGACCGTATCCGTGAATTCTTTAATGAGCACAGTAGCTGGAAAATGAACCGTATAATAAACAGTGCATTAAACAGTACGTTAAGCCGTACGTTAAATACCTCGGTTACTACATTAATCGTATTGTTATCGATATTCCTTATTGGTGCAGAATCTATCCGTGGATTGATTTTCGCTTTAATAGTAGGTGTGCTAGTAGGTACATACTCATCGTTGTTCATTGCAACACCAGTATTCTACGATACTGTTAAGAAAAGAGGAATTGACCTTACAGAGAAAAAAGAAGAAGAGGAAGAAACACCAGAAGCCGTTAAAAAATAACGCTCTAGTTTTCTTCGGAACTATAAAGAACGCCCGATTCAGATTTTGAATCGGGCGTTTTGTTTTTTAACGGTTGATTACAAGAAGAATAAGCAGCAGGCACTTTAACCCTTGTCATTAATTATACTTATTTAAAAGTCCAAAATCGAACGGTGTCCATAAACAAGATTTTAAACCACTTTCTTTAAACCCTGTGTTTACCCAGCTATTAGAAGTCTTAAAACAAGAATAACTCCCTTTAGATCTGTAAAAATTGTCCATTGAAGAGTACCCTTTGTCTTTAAACATAATTTTCATTCCATTTTCATTGGTCTGAAACGTATTTAGTAAATAGGTGTTCAATTTTTGTAATTCAGAATCATTTACTTTTACTTCAACCCAATCTGTACTTTTTTCTTTGTATCGGGTTACATGCATTAAAGATGTGCTTTTTAAAAATAGTGCTATAAATGCATTTTTAAATGTCAAATCTCCCCAAGTTGGTGTGTTCATGTAAAAATTTTCATCTCCCCACCCAAATGATAAATACTCATCCGTTTCTCTATATTTTATGCCAGACAAAACTAAACTATCTATATTTTTTGTTGGTATAACAATATTTAAATGAACTCCGTTTGTACTTAAATATATTGAGGTATTATAGGCTTTATCATCTGATTTTCGGTCAACAGGTATTGCCGTTAGAATCAAAGAAACAATTATATATGTAATTGGAAGTAGCAAAACATATAAAACCCATTTAAGTATTCTCTTGGCAGCTTTCAAATAGTTTTGTTTCTATGTTTGACAATAGTGAGTGTAAAAAATAGTTGTGGAAAAACCCGCAGATTCTTTCCGCCGTAACCGAAAGATAGCTTATTATTAGTAAATGTTATTTTTTTTGGTTTTGTTTAATGATATTCCAGCGTTCTGGGTCAACTGTTTGCCAATAAACTTTATAAAAATCTTTTTTTTGGGGATTGTTGCTTTTTATCATATCAGAAAATAGAGCCGTTAAAGCGGTTTTTTCAGTGGATGAATTTGATAATAAATCATTTTGATTGTTGTCAAATATCATAACAGAAGCATATATGTGCTTCCATTCCTCAAGGCCATTTGTCAGTACTGTATATTCTTTTCCGTTTGAAAACAAATCAATATTTTCCCACATTAAAATTGGTCTATTTCTGTTGCTCGGAAATATTTCTTTATCCCATTTTCCATACTTGTCATACATAGCCTTATGGGTATATATAGCAGAATACACACATTCGAATCTTATTTCGTTGTATGAAACAGTATCATTGTTATATATAGTTTTATACTTTTCGGTAATTATTTTCTTAAAGTTATTTTTATATATTTTTCGACATTTTGGTGTTTTGAAATCCTTACTGGGAAAACAACTAAAAAAGACAAAATAAACAAGTGCTAAAAGAGGATATTTCATTGTAGGTTTTTATTCATTTATGTATTTGTTCAAATTCGGTTGCAAAACCCAAATTCCGATAATGTAAAACCAAAGCATAAAAAATACTCCCACAGCCTCATATGTTTTATGTCCTTTTTCTTTTTCATATTTTCCATAACTATTTGCCCCTAAAATCATCAATATAAATCCGCATAGTATTGAGGTCAAATGAAAGGGCATTATAAAGTCAAAAATGTCAAGCGAATTTCCTCCGAAGAGATTAAAAAAGAAACCAATAAAAAAGAAGAAATATACGATTGGGTAAAAAGCTACTAACCCTACAATCATATTTTTAATTGAGCTCTGATTTTCATTTCGCTTTTTGTCTAATTGATAAATAATTGAGAACAGCCAAAAGTACATAGGTATTCCTAATAGGCTTAATAGGAATATTTTTAACGGTTTTTGATTTAAGAACCACTCAGTTATTCTGTTCATATTTTTTCAAATTACTACCAACGTGCATATAAACGCAATATAATATTCAAGATTAATTATAGGCATTCCACTCGACAACATCCCCTTTTTCCAACTCCCAAGTGTCGCTAAGACCTGCGTTCACTTCTAATACATATTGCGCGGCGCCTTCAGACGGTAAAGAAGTAGGGTCGTAGGGCTTGGCATTTTTCTGGATGCTCACAATTTCTTTATCACTGTTTATATAAATGATGTCTATGCTAAACTCTGTGTTTTTCATATAAAACGAACGAGGTTGTTCGTTTTCAAAAATAAAAAGCATCCCTTGGTTATCGAGCATACTCTTGCGGTACATCAAGCCAGTTTGGGTTTGGTATTCGTCGTCAGCAATTTCGATATCTAACGTTGCGATGATAGAGTCAGTTTCCGCTTTTTTTAAGGTCAGCTCTCCTTCTTTAGTGAAAGAAACCTCTTTGGTGATACTTTCTTGGTTCTTGGTTTTTTCTTTACAGTTGTAAAAAGAACTTGATACAAGGATGCTGAGTAATAGTAAGACAACTTTTTTCATAGGTATTGAATACTTCAATTTAAATAATTATACTTCTTTTGGATATCTTCTTTTAGACGATTGCAGCATTAAGTAAATACCTATCAAAATAAAAGGAATACTCAGCCATTGGCCAGTGTTGAGTGCCCATTCAGCACGGTTTTCTACTTGCGCTTCTTTTACAAACTCCACTAAAAAACGAACGGTCCAAAGTAGAATTAAGAACACTCCAAAAATATAACCTAAGTAATTGCGCTTGTCGGTTTTCCAATAAATAAACCAAAGGATAAGGAATACTAAAATATAACCTCCAGCTTCATATAATTGGGCAGGATGCCTCGGAAACGTTTCTCCTAACTGCTTAAAAATCACACCAAAATCACTATTGGTTGGCTTCCCTATTATTTCAGAATTAATAAAATTACCAATACGTACAAAGATACCACCACATGCTACAGCAATGACAATACGGTCTAGAATCCAAAGCACAGGTTTTTTAATCACTTTTTTACTGTACATAAACATCGCAATGATAATGGCTATCGCGGCTCCGTGACTTGCTAAACCTTGAAAACCGGTAAATTCAAACTCAGGAACGGTACGAATGGGTAGTAATACCGATAGTGGGTCTTCCCAAATGAGTTCAGTTTGATAAAAAATGACGTGCCCTAATCGTGCTCCTAAAAGCGTTGCGATAACTGTGTAAATGAAAAGGCTGTCCAGTTTTTCTTCGGAAATAGTTTCATTTTTATAAATCCGTTTCATAATAAACCACCCCAGCGTAAAGGCGACTACAAACATTAAACTGTAATAACGGATAACAAAAAAACCAAGATCGATCCCTTGAGAAGGGTCCCAGGTGAAAGCTAAAAATTGTGTCATGTAGTATGTTTTATAACGTACCTTTTTAATTTCAGTCTTTTAAAAGAATACGTGTGCAATTGTAAAGATAGAAAATCCAATAGCTATACAAACGCTACGGTCTTTCTTTTTTTGGCGGAACAGGATCATAACCAGATCCACCCCAAGGATTGCAACTAGCGATGCGTTTTATAGCTAACCATCCTCCTTTTAATAGCCCGTGTTGCTTTAGGGCTTCTACACTATAATGAGAACAAGTAGGGCTGTAGCGGCACGTAGAAGGTGTGAGCGGAGATATCACGTGTTGATACACGCGTATTAAAAAAATAAAAGGGGCAATTAAAATTTTTCTCATTGGTGATACTAAAAATAATAATTTTACTCACTGCTTACTACAGTTAACTTTCCACCCAATTTTTAATAATTTCTTTTCCTTTAGGTGTCAAGACACTTTCTGGGTGAAATTGTACACCGCGAACATCATACAACTTATGACGTAGTGACATGATTTGTCCGTTGGGATCTACGGATGTGATTTCTAATACTTCTGGTAAATCTTCTTTATTGACAACCCAAGAGTGGTAACGACCTATTTCAATTTCGTTATCCAATCCTTTAAACAGTGGTTCGTCATCCACTAGAATTGAAGCTTTGGTGGCAACTCCGTGAAATACTTCACTTAGGTTGATGATGCTTCCGCCAAACACTTCGCCAATGGCTTGTTGCCCTAAACATACACCTAAAATAGGTTTTTTGGCAGCATACACCTCAATTACCTTTTTCAATAACCCTGCTTCATTGGGTACGCCAGGGCCTGGGGATAACAATATTTTATCGTAACGTTCTACTTCTTCTATGGTAAAGCGGTCGTTCCTTTTTACAGTTACTTCGCAGTCTAATTCTTCTAGATAATGCACTAAATTGTACACAAAACTATCGTAGTTGTCTATTACTAATATTTTCATCTTAAATATTCTCTGCTAATTCCAAGGCCTTTGTTAACGCGCCTAATTTGTTATATACTTCTTGTAATTCGTTTTCTTCTTTACTTTCTGAAACCACTCCAGCACCAGCTTGATAGTGTAGCGTATGGTTTTTACTCACAAACGAACGGATAATGATGGCGTGGTTAAAGTTCCCACTGAAATCCATAAAACCAATAGCGCCTCCATAAAATTCTCGGCTTCGGTTTTCGTATTTCTCAAGTAACTGCATCGCTTTGTGTTTGGGTGCTCCACTTAATGTTCCTGCTGGGAAAGTATCGGCCACCACTTGCATAGTAGGTGTTTCCTTATGTTTATTTGCGGTTACTTTACTTACCAAATGGATAACGTGTGAGAAAAACTGAACTTCTCGATACGTATCTACCGTTACATTATTTCCGTGACGGCTTAAGTCGTTTCGAGCGAGGTCTACTAACATTACGTGTTCGCTGTTTTCTTTTTCGTCGGCGGAAAGCTGTTTTGCTAGTTCTGCGTCTTTTTCATCGTTTCCGGTACGTTTAAAGGTTCCAGCGATGGGATGAATTTCAGCAACGTCACCTTTTACCACCAGTTGGGCTTCCGGTGAGCTTCCGAAGATTTTAAAGTTTCCGTAGTCAAAATAAAACAAATAGGGGGAAGGGTTTACACTTCGTAACGCTCGATAGACGTTAAACTCATCTCCTGTGAACGTTTGTGAAAATCTTTTGCTGGGTACGATCTGGAATACATCGCCGCGGGCACAATGTTCTTTGCATTTTCTCACCAATTCTTTAAAACCTTCATCATCAATATTGGTTTCCGGTTTACCTTGGGTGTGAAAAGGATATTCAGCAAAGTTTTTTGACTTCAGTAATTGTTCAAGTTGCGGAATGTTGTTTTCTGTTTCGTAACAATGCGCAAAAAGGTACGCTTCATTATTAAAATGATTAATGGCAATGATATTTTGATACACAGCGTAGTATAGGTCGGGCATCTCTAGATTTTCATCTTTTTTTGAAATGTCTATGTTTTCAAAATATTGAACGGCATCGTACGCCATATACCCAAACAATCCATTGTTAATGAATTTTAAATCATTTTCTTCAGAAGAAAAAGAAGCGGCAAACTTATCAAGGATAGCCGGAACATTTGTTTCAGAATTGATAGTGATTTCGGCCTTTTTTCCATCTGGAAACTCTTGCGTAATCACACCATTCATTACTTTAATGGAAGCAATGGGATTACAGCAAATGTAGCTGAAACTGTTGTCGTTGGCGTGATAGTCGCTACTTTCTAACAAAAGACTATTAGGGAATTTATCCCGCAGTCGCAAATACACTGAAACTGGGGTTAACGTATCTGCCAATAGTTTTTTGGAATGTGTTTTTAATTGATATTTCATAATTTATTGTAAACAAAAAAGGCTTGTCGTGAAAGACAAGCCTTTGGTTTTATTAAGTACCATGGTGCTTTACTCACGAGCGTTTACGTGTGTAAAATATGCCACCAGGTATGTTTGTTGTTTGCGTTCATAAACTTAGTTTTCAAAGATAGAAACGAAAGTTGTAAACCACAAATAACGAGTGCTTAAAATTTTAAAGTTACGTCTAATGTAAAGGTGTCTGATATAGTATTGTCACCTAAACTATCAAAGAAACTTCCCGATCCATAACGAACGCCGTATTTAGTCCGGTCAATCTTCAAAGTAGTGGTGGCAGCACTTTCTCCCATGATAAGTTCGAAAGTTACCGGCTCGGTTTTTCCTTTAATGGTAAGGTTTGCAGTTACGTCATATACATTTCCTTTATTGGATGCGCTAGTAATTTCTAAAGTAGAGGTCGGGTGGTTTTCGATACCAAAAAAGTCATCACTTTTTAAATGACCTTCTAACTTTCCTTTACTTTCTCCTTCAAGATCGGTTACGGTTATGGAAGTCATATCTACGGTAAATGTTCCACCTGTTAATTGATCACCTTCCATTTCAAGATGTCCGTCTTGTAAATTAATAGTCCCGGTATGTGAGCCTAATACTTTTTTTCCTTTCCATTCAATGGTGCTTTCTTCAATGTTTATTTTCTTTTCCATAGTTGATGTAAATGCGGCTGTGCCTGCAGCGACAGCCAAGATTAATACTGATTTTAATACATTTTTCTTTTTCATAACAATTTTCTTTATTTGATTAAATAGTTGTAAATAATTCTTCTTTTTCTTTTCGTACTTTTGGGTAATGTTGTGTGTCGTCTTCTTCACTTCTGTAGCCAATTGTTGCTATAACAGCAGTGTTTAAGCCTTTTTTATCTAGTTCAAGAATTTCGTTAAATACTTTGGCATCAAACCCTTCCATAGGGCAAACATCTACTTTAATTTCGGCAGCTGCTGAAAGAAGGTTTCCCAAAACAATGTAGCTTTGGTTTTGCGTCCACTGAGCTTTTTGTTCAATAGAGAACTCACCAATTTTAGATTTCATGAAACTTGAAAAATTTGATAAACTTTCCAAGGGAAGCTCGCGCACCGTACTAACATTTTCTATATATGAATCGATTAACTCATCTCCAAAACCTACTTTATTGGCGATAACAATTAATTGAGAAGCATCTGTAATCTGTGATTGATTCCATGCAGCGGGTTTAAGCTTTTTGCGAAGTTCAGCATCTTCAATTACTAAAATTTCATAGGGCTGAAGTCCGTACGAAGAAGCCGATAACTGCATCGCTTCTTTTAGAAACTCTAAATCTGTTTCGTTTATTTTTTTTGTGGCGTCAAACTTTTTGGTGGCGTATCGCCAGTTTAAATTTTCAAGGTAGTTACTCATCGTTTCTTAATTTATCTAATAAGTTATTTAAGGTTTCTAGTTCTTCTGTATTTAAGTTTTTTACAGCGTTTTGATTCGCTTCCGTGATAATAGGGTCTAATTCTTTTAAAACAGACAATCCTTTTTCGGTTATAAGTATTTCTATTTTTCTTCGGTTTTCGGGGCAAACCTTTCGGGTCACTAATTTTTTCTGAATCAGTTTATCTACTAACCGTGTCGTGTTGCTATTGCGGTCAATCATACGTTCTTGTAGCGTAGATAAGTTGGCTGGTTTTCCTTTCTGACCTCTTAAAATACGCAGTACATTATACTGTTGATTGGTAAGGTTAAAATCTTTAAAAACCGAAGTAGCCATTTCTATTACCCGAGAGGTATAAGCTATGTTAATCACCGTTTTAGAGGCGATTTCCATTGGTTTTTTTGTCTTTATTACATCTTCAATCTTCATGATTGTATATACAATTGTTGTTGATACAAATGTATGTAGCTTTGCCTATTTAAAAAACACTTTAACAAAGTTTAACAAAGAGAAATGCTGAAAACAAAGACTTTAATTTTGAAAAATTGGAAATATGTTGCGTGAAAGAAACGTTAAAACAAAACTGACAATCAATAAGTTTGAATATATTTCGGGTATGAAAAAAATAGGATTACTACTGTTAATATTGGTGCTTCAAGCTTGTGCAGATGATAAAAAGAAGACAGAACCAAGAGTCGAACCTTCTGATGAGGTTTCTGAAGACATCCAAAATTTAGCTAAAGATGAGAAGATGGAAGAACCAATTTCGGTTAGAATACCTTCTTATGATTTTAAAACCTTTCAGGAAAAAATACTTCAGAAAAGCAATGATACTACCTACGTAGTCAACTTTTGGGCCACGTGGTGTAAGCCCTGTGTAAAGGAATTGCCGTATTTTGAAAGAATAAATAAAGAATATGCCGATAAAAAGGTGAAAGTAATATTAGCAAGCTTAGATTTCCCCAATAAAATACAGAGCCAAGTAGTTCCTTTTATTAAAAAGAACAAGTTGCATTCTGAAATTGTTTTGCTGGACGATGCCGATGCTAATAGCTGGATTCCGAAAGTTTCCAAAGAATGGAGTGGCGCCATTCCAGCTACTGTAATTTATAAAAACGATAGTCGTACTTTTTACGAAAAATCGTTTACCTATGAAGAATTAAAAACTGAAATACAAAACCTATTATAAAACAATTTAATTATGAAAACAATGTCAAAATACCTAACTATAGCGATGCTAGCCTTTTTATTAATTGGGCTAAGCAGCTGTAAAAACGAAAACAAAACTCAAGAAGAAATCACTACAGACAAAAAAGACGAAGTAGCGATGGCTACGCCTGCTGAAGTTGAAACTGCTAAAGGCTACTCAATTGATGACGAAGCAACCGATTTTAAATTGAAAGATGTGGACGGCGATATGGTTTCCTTGTCTGATTATCCCGATGCAAAAGGGTTTATTGTAATATTTACGTGTAACACCTGTCCATTTGCAGTAGCAAGTGAAGAGCGCATGGTTGCTTTGGACCAAGAGTTTAAAGGCAAAGGCTATCCTGTAATTGCCATTAACCCTAATAATCCAGAAGTACAACCTGACGACACCTACGAGTTAATGCAAGAAAAAGCAAAAGAAGCCGGGTTTACCTTTCCATATTTGTATGACGAAAGCCAAACTATTTATGCAAAATACGGTGCTACCAAAACACCACACGTATATCTTTTGAATAAAGAGAATGACAAAAACATAGTAAAATATATTGGAGCGATTGATGACAACGTTCGTAATGCCGATGCCGTAAAAGATCGTTTTTTAGCCAATGCCATAAACGAATTATTGGCAGGGAAAGAGATTACGGTTAAAGAAACCAAGGCGATTGGTTGTACTGTAAAGCAGTAAAGAAAATGTACTTTATATAATAAACCCGATTACGTTAGTGGTCGGGTTTTTTTATTAAAAGAATTTTTATGAATCAAAAACCTGTAACGTTTTTTATTTTTTTGCGTCTATAGCAATGAGAATCCTTATTTTTACAAAAAATTAAGACCAATGGATTTAAGCCAACAAGAGTGGAGCGAAAAGCTTAACGCAGACGATAATGCACAGATTTTAGATGTTCGAACAGACGAAGAAGTAGCCGAAAAGCATATTCCTAATTCTAAACAAATGGACATTCAGAACCCACCAAAATTTATGGAGGAGTTGCAACAGTTGGATGATTCAAAAAACTATTATGTGTATTGCCGTTCTGGCGCCCGAAGTGCACAAGCCTGTGCTATTTTAAAATCACAAGGTTTTGAAAACTGTTATAACCTATTAGGCGGTATTACTGAGTGGGAAGGCGAAATCGTTACTTAAACTTTTCATCATGAAAAAATTATTATTACTACCCATACTAAGTTTGTTTTTTATAGCTCAATCTTGCAATGAAGCAAAATCCGATACGGTTGAGGTTATCAACCCACACCATTTTTTAGAGTCTTTGGAAAATGATGAGGACGGACAGCTAATTGATGTGCGTACCACCGAAGAATTTGGTGTAAGCCATATAAAGGACGCTCAAAATATTTGTGTAACCGATGCCGATTTTGAAGAGAAAATTAAAACATTGGATAAAACAAAACCGGTGTATGTATACTGCCGAAGCGGTGGAAGAAGTGCCCGTGCCGCTAAAATATTAGAAGAAAAAGGTTTTACTAAAGTATTCGACCTACAAGGCGGAATTACTTCTTGGGACGAAGAAGGGCTAGAAACTGAACAATAGCTTTATTACTTCTTAAAATATTAACAGATTGATTTTAATCAAGTTAAAGTAACGCTAAACACTTACCGAGTTTAGTGTTCTGTTGTGTTCAATAACTATATTTAACATATAAATAAAGTTATTATGAAAAATCAAGTTCAGATTATCCACGAGGAAATGCGTAAGTTAATTAAGAAGAGTTGTGCTTCTGATCCGCTATTAAACCCTGAATTTTACAGTTTTCAAAAGTCTTTACTGAAATTCTTTTTTAACGCAGCTTCTGTAACCATAAATCGAGATAAACACACGATAACATTATATGGTGGGGCTATTGTAGATCATTCACCTCGCACTTTATATAACATCAATCAATTATCTACAACGACCATTTCTTATAGCAATTTAGAAGAAACTCTAAAGGGTTGCTTAGAAAAAGGCGAAAAAGCATCACGGTTTTATAAATCGCAATTGTTTCATTACAACAATGTGGCTCAAGTAATAGCAGAAGATGCTATTAGTGCATAAATAAAACCTTATTGTATACTATAAAGCTATCCAAGTAGGGTAGCTTTTTTTATTGCTATTATTTCCGTTCCACTGTTTTTCCTTTTTTTATATATAGAGTGGCATCTTCCAAAACTAAATACAAACAGGGTACTATTACCAAAATAATAGAGGTGGCGAAGACGATTCCGAAACCTAATGAAATTGCCATTGGTATTAAATGAAATGCTTGGCTAGAGGTTTCTAAAATAATAGGTGTTAAGCCTCCAAAAGTAGTTAGCGTTGTTAAGAGAATAGGTCGAAAACGTCTTAATCCAGCTTCGTGAATTGATTCGTATATAGAATGTTCTTTTCTCTTTTTATTTGCATAGTCTATCATAATGAGCGAATCGTTCACTACCACTCCAGATAATGCAATTACTCCCATTAAACTAACAATAGAAAGATCGTACCCCAAAAGAATATGTCCAATCACGGCACCTACAATACCAAAAGGAATAGCGGTCATAACTATTAAGGGTTGGGTATAACTTCCAAAAGCAATAGCAAGTAGGGCATACATAATCATCATTGCCATTGAAAAACCACTCCATAGGGATTGAGTAGATTCTCTCATATCAGCTTGACTCCCTTCAAAAGTCCAGGTAATGCCAGGGTAATCAGCACGAAGCTGTGGCAATACTTCACTTTTGATAGAAGACAGTACACGCCCTACTGCATTGGCAGGTTCTACATCCATCCCTACGTTAATTACACGTCGACCATCCCGACGGTTTATACTGGTAAAAGCTTCACGTTGCGTGACTGTAACGACATCTAATAACGGAACCTCTATACTATCTGGTGTTCGAATTAAAAAATTTTCTAGGTTCTGTAAATTTTTACGCTCCTCTAAAGGTAATTTAACGCGTACTTCAATCTCGTTAATGCCTCGTAATTGACGTATGGCCAAAGCGCCGTAAAAAGCATCTCTAACTTGTCGTCCCACTTCGGTAGAGGTGAGGCCAAGATTTCTTCCTTCGGGTAATAACTTAAAGTCATACTGAAGTTTTCCTTTGTTATAATTATCACTTACATCCCTTGTGTTATCATATGCTTCTACCCGTGCAAAATATGCCTTACTGGCGCGTTCTAAAGTTTCAACATCGGTATGGCTTAAATCTAAACTAATGTCTTGTTGGTAGCCACCGGGACCCCGTTCTGCTTCAAAGGTTATTTGATCTACTCCTTCAATATCCCCAATATTATCACGCCAAATAGCAATGAGTTCACCGGCTGTCATATCTCGGTCATCGGGAGGAAGCATAACTATTTCAACATCAATAAAGTTTTGTCCACGAACGTTGGTTTTAATTCCTTCCGCTACTTCGTAAAGATTATGTTCTTCAAACATTTTTTGGGTAGACCTGGTGATCTCTTCAGCTACTTTAGCAGCCTGATCTGGAGTAGTACCCACCGGAAGTCGTACGCCGGCTTCAATCTCGTCTGCTGCTACTTCGGGCATCATGATCATACCCATATGGTCGCTGTAGCCGTAACCTCCCACCACTAATAGTAGTGCTATTGCGATAGACAACGTGATATATCGATATTTAAGGCACTTATCCAAAAACGGACGATAATGTTTATCAATAAAACGAGTAAGCCCATTTGAAAAATACTGTTGCCCTTTTTCTAAGCGTAATACCCATTGTTTCTTTTTCTTCTTTTTTGAAAGGTGGCCCAAGTGGGAAGGCAAAATAAACAAGGCTTCTAAAAGTGAAACGGCTAAAATAACAATCACGACAGCCGGTAGGGGTTGCCAAAATTTACCTGTTTCCCCAGGCATGAACAAGAGTGGAATAAACGCCACAATAGTTGTGATGATACTGAAGGTTACCGGTTTTGAAACATCTTTTGTCCCTTTAATGGCGGCTTCCATAAAAGGCAATCCTTTTTGCCGGTACTCGTAGATGTTTTCACCTACTACAATCGCATCATCTACTACAATACCTAACACCACTAAAAATCCAAACATGGAAATCATGTTGATACTGATGCCAATGAGTGGAAGTAGGATAATACCCCCAATAAAGGAAATAGTCATTCCCATCATTACCCAAAAGGCGAGACGGTATTCTAAGAAAAGAGTGAGAATAACCAAGACAATGATAATAGCAAGCACCCCATTTTCGGTAAGGAGTGAGAGCCGCTCACGGTAGTCTTCTGCGCGGTTGCTGTCAATACGGTATTGCACTCCCGGTGGCAACTGGAAGTCCTCCATGATTTCTTTTACCGTTTCTTCAATATCCAATGGAGACTGATCCCCAATGCGAAAAATCTCTATGTCGATAGAGGGAGTTTGGTTAAACTGACCGTGAAATCCTGTTTCTTCAAAGCCATCGGTAATGGTCGCTATTTCAGAGAGGGGCACCCGAGCACCTGAACTAGAAGAAACTATAGTAATATCTCCAAATTCTTCTGCCCATTGTTTGCGTTCTTTCATCCGCAGTAAAATCTCTTCACTTTGCGTTTCTACAGCTCCTGCTGGTACATCTTCACTGGATTGTGCAACTATATCGGCTACTTGCCCCAATGTAAGGTTGTATTGTCGTAGGTTGTGCCTTGGTATTTCAATATGGGTAACGTAATCAGGGACGTTTCCTATCTCTACTTGAGTGATTTCAGCATCACTTAAAAGACGGTTTCGTAAACGTTCGGCAAGATTACGCAAGGCGCTGATATCCACGTTTCCGTAGAGACCGATTTGCATCACGTCTCTTTGTCTGGACTGAAGTGCTACTTGAGGTTGTTCTATATCGTCGGGAAAAGTACGGATGCGGTTTACTGCCTGATCAATATCCTGAAAGGCTTTCATTCGGTCGGTACCTGCAACCAATTCGATAAGAATTTCACCGGAACCTTCATTTGCAGTGGAGACAATTTCTTTAATACCTTGTATACCCCGTATGGCTTCTTCAACAGGTAATAATATACCTTGTTCTACTTCGGCAGGGGCTGCGCCGGGGTACACTACACTTACTTCAACAAAGTCAAGCTGAAACTGTGGAAACACTTCTTTTTGAATGTTGAACATCGTCCAAATACCTCCACCAATCAAGAGAATCATGATTAAATTTGCAATAATGGAATTCCTGGCCATATACCCAATGACTCCCTCTTTCCTCACCTTTTTTTCTTGATTTTCTTCCACAATTATTGCTCTTCTTTGCTTTTATTTTGAGGTGAATTCTGAACGGAATCGGTTGCTTCACTACGCAGTGCGATGCCTTCAGCCACAGTACTTAAATTAGTGGTCACTACTTTTTCATTATCTTCTAAGCCTGAACTGATATAAGCGTATTCTGAATCGGTAAGTACAATTGCTACCTTTCTAATGCTTAATTTACCATCATCCATTACCCAAACCGTTTGATTGCTGCGGATATGCCCCCGATCTAACCGAACGACATCTTGTATGGTTTTAGCTTCTAAATGTGCTTCGACGAAAGAACCTATTATCAATTTAGGGAGGTCACTATCCGATTCATATCCTAACGGATCTGGGACTTTTACCAGAACTCGTGCTAAACGGGTTTGATTGTCAAGCGCACCTATTTGTTTGTTTAAATAGCCCATACGATAGGTGTCTTCCTCCCAAGCTGTAGAATGTTTTACTTTTACCATAGATCCTTTCTCTGTATCGCTAGTAGGGAAAGTGAGCCATTTTAATTGAGATACTGGGACAGTAACCGTTATCCAATAATAATCGGAACCTACTAAACGCCCTAAGTTGTCACCCGGTGCTACTTGAGAACCTTCGGTAACATTTTGGCTTAATACGTGAGCATCGAAAGGAGCTTTTATGGTGGTACGGGCAACATTTAGTTCTGCTTGTTGTACGGCTGCTTTTGCGGCTTTTACAGTTGCTCTTACGGCATCCAGTTGCGGTCGCCTTAAAACCAACTGCCGTTCCTTTTCGCTTAATGAATCGATTCCAGCTAGCTCTAAATCTTTTTCGGCCACTTGCTGTCTTCCCATTTCTACTTCTAAGTTTGTTTGTGCTTGAAGCAGTTCACTTTTTCTTAACTCTAAGGTATTTCTGAAATCTGAAGGGTCTACCTGCAATAGTGTTTGTCCTTTTTTTACAAAACTACCCGGTGTAAAATTAGAAGACCTACGGATAACTTGCCCACTAACTAAAGGGCTGAGCATAACATCTTCAACAGGTTGTACGGTCCCGGTAGCTTGTAAAGTAGGTTGATAGTTGCCTTTATTAACCTGTACTGTATTTACAAGCATAGCAGTTTGTTTGGTAGCTCCTTCACTTTCGGCAGTAGGTTCTGTAGAAAAGATAAGGAAAGTAATTGCTACTGCTGCTAGTAGAATAACCAGACATATCAGGATTATTGTTTTCTTTTTCATACAAGTAGTACTTTTTTAGTTGCTATGGAGTTGCCGGGTTTTCTATTTCAAATCCACCGGCCAAAGCACGGTATAGATCAATTCTTGTTTCCAGTTGGGTTTGTTCAGCAGTAATTAGGTCTCTTCTTAATTGCTGTTCTTCATTTAAGGAAAGTAAGACATCTAGATATTCACTAGCGCCATATAAAAATTCAATTTTCAATTGCCGATTTGCCTTTTCTGTTAATTCTAATTGTCGTTTTAAACTTTCCAATTGCTCTTTTTGTTTTTGTTCTTGAATCAAGGCATCTTCTACTTCGCGAAAAGAGTTGAGCACGGTTTGTCCATAGGTATATAATTGTTGGTTTTTTAATGCTTCGGTACGGTCTATTTCAGCACGTATTTGACCTCCGTAAAATAAAGGTGCTACTAAATTTGCTGCCAAACTATAAGCCCACTCATTAAAAAGATCGCTATAGTCGTTAGATCGAAACTGTCCGGTTGCTGATACAGAAATACGAGGGTATTGGCTGCGAACTGCTTCGGCCATATCACGGTCTGCCGCTAGTAAAAGGTGTTGCGCTTGCTGTACATCGGGACGCTTTCTAATGAGTTCTAAAGGAAGTCCGGTTTCTGGTACTGGTGGTAAGACAGGTACGGTGCCTTTAGTTTCTGGTACCGGATTGTTTTGAGGTGCTTTTCCTAATAGTACCGCTAATTGATTTTGCAAAAGAGCGACATCAGTTTCATACCCGATTTTTAAATTACGAGTTGATTCTACTAATTGTTTTTGCCTTAAAATATCTACTGCTCGGGTTTGACCGCTACTAAACCTTGCTTGAATTAATTGCACAATATCGTTGTTGGTCTCTATCTGTTGGTTAACCAGTGTTAATTGACGCTGAGCTGTTGCCAGTTGGTACCAAGTTGTTGCTATTTGTGTAGAAAGAACCAAGGCTGTGGTTTGATAATCAAAATAACTAGCTTGTGCTCGAAAGACTTCTGCTTGCTTAGCAGAACGGAGCCGGCCCCATAAATCAAATTCATAAGAAGCCGATAAGCCAAGTTGTATATCTTCTCCCCCAGTAAAATCTGCCTGTGGTCTATTTAAGGATGTTCTTGCATTTGCTTCCACTTGTGGCCATAAGGTTGAAGCTTGGCGTTTTTGTATGGCTCTAGCTGCCAATACTTGTTGCCAAGTAGCCGCTAGCTCCATATTCTTGCTCAAAGCGCTGTCTATTAATTTATTTAGTGTAGTGTCTTTAAAGGTAGTCCACCACTTTTCGGGAATCACCTCTGTTCCAGTATATGAAAAAGGTTGTGGTTCTTCTACAGGAGGTGGAATATTAGTCATTTTTGGTGCACAGGAACTAATAAATAATAGGATACATAGAGAAATGAGCATCCTAAAAGAATAAGGACACCAAATGGCAGGCCGGCTGCAAGAGTGCGTACTATTTACATTGTTATAACTTATAGCAGGGTACAATTTAATGCAAAATACCTCCCGATAGTATGCTCATGAATACCGGTAGAAGTGCAATTTTTTTCTATTAATCCTCTTTTTTCTAAAGTTATGGTTTTTTTAATAAGTTAACAAACATTACGTTACACCTTAACATACCCGGAGTAAACCCGAGCAATTATAAGTGAACCCCTGTTTAAAACTTAATTATTTTTAACCAGTATTGTGGTTTTGACATTGTGTAATAAATTTATTCAAGATTGATTACTATTGCTACTATTAATCTTCAGCTTAACTTTTTACGATATGGCTTAAAGTTATAGGTAGTGGCATGTACTATTAAAAAAGAGAGTTGCTCCATTTATTTGTTATGGTTTAAATCCTCCAATTTTAAAGATTTTGATACCTTTAAACCTTGTTTCTAACAAACTGCTTTCTATGAATTATTTCTTGTCCAAAACCTTTGTGATTTTTTCGTTGAATAAGGAAGGACGCGCCAATGGTTTTACTATGAAACCTATTTCTCCTTTGACCGATTTCAGCTATTATTTCCAAGACCTGGACTTTAAGCGAGCAGTAGAGATGTAGGACACTATTTTAAAGAAAAAAATAGTATGTTGAATAATTAGAAACTGAAAAGTCTACTGAAAAATGAATAAATTACATGAATCTATTAGACCATATTAAATCTGTTCTAGAACAAAACGATACATTCTGTAAAGACGGAACGTTGTTTAAAAACAGTATTGTAGAAGCCACGTTAAAATTAGATGCAGACTTACTTTCTTTACTGATTAATGATGAGCTAACTAAAAAAAACTTTTTTCAAGAAGTAGATGGGGTGTTGGTGTTTGATAAGGTCAAGTTTCAAAAATTCATTTCAAACAAACAATTTCTTCCGGATAGTTATACGGCCTATAAAAATAAAATAGGGTTAACCGCCAATAATGAGTACTTAACCGAAGCAAAAGAAGTTGTGTTGTCTTGGGCTTATAAAGACACCGTGTTAGAAGGAGGTCAAACCAAAGAAGACCAAAAGCGAAAAGAGATATTCTGGAATGAAACATTAGCTCCTGATGAAATTGACAGGTTGTTTGAGCCAAAGGTTTTAACCAACTGGAAACGGTATGATAAAGAAGGAGCGCATGCGGTTAAAAATATTTCAGAAGAAGATAATTTTATCATTAAGGGCAATAATTTAATCGCGCTTCATTCTTTAGCAGAAGTGTATAAAAACAAAATCAAGCTCATATACATAGACCCACCTTACAATACGGGTAATGATAGTTTTCAGTATAATGATAGTTTCAACCATTCTACTTGGTTAACCTTTATGAAGAACCGATTGGAAATAGCGTGGAAGCTATTGAACAAAGGTGGCTCAATATTTATACAAGTAGATGATAGTGAGTTTGCTTACCTAAAAGTGTTGTGCGACGAGGTATTTGGCAGGGAACATTTTAGGGAAGCCATCGTATTAAAATCGAGCACCGAAAGCGGCGTAAATGCTATAAATGTAAAAAGAGGGGAACGGTTATTCAAGGTTAAAGAGTATATTCTTTTCTATTCAAAATCAAATAGTTTTAGGTTTAACCCTTTCTATACCAAAGCCGATTTCAATACAAATTATAGGTATGAAGTTGTAAAAGGCAAAAAAGGATATACGGTAACCGATTTATCAAAAAAGTTCAAAGAAAAATATCAGGATTTAAAAATATCCAAAACAGAAAAAAGCCTATTGGCTAAGAAAGCATTTGAAAATTATGCCTTGGCAAACGCAGAGAATATTTTTTCTCTTGAAAAGAATATTAAAAAAGCAGGGGGGAAGTTTAAAGCTTTTGCTTTGGCCAACAAAGAAAAGGGTATTGTAGAAGAGTATATAAACTCAATGGATAAGGTGGTTTTAATATATAAAGGTGGTGTTTTTGTCCCTCTTGCTGAAAGGATTGTTGCCGAAGACAATAAGAATTATTTTGGGGTTTTAGCATCCGATCTTTGGGTTGATATTGGTACCACACCATCAAGCGAAGGGGGTATTACATTTAGTAATGGTAAAAAGCCTGAAAAATTATTGAGTAGGATTATTGAGATGACCACCAACGAAAAGGACATTGTCTTAGATTACCACTTGGGAAGCGGAACCACTGCGGCAGTAGCTCACAAAATGAGAAGGAGGTATATTGGTCTTGAGCAAATGGACTATGGGGAGAATGATAGTGTGGCTCGCTTGTTAAAAGTAACTAATGGAGAACACACAGGAACCTCAAAAAAACTGAACTGGAAAGGTGGAGGCAGTTTTGTGTATGCTGAATTGGCTAAAAATAATGCTAGGTTCATCGACCGAATTGAAGCTGCTTCAAACTCTACAGCTGTTTTAACTGTTTATGAAGATATTATACAGAACCCGTATAGTAATTATAAATTATCCACTCAAGCACTAAAAGATAATTTTGAAGACTTTAAAGCACTTTCTTTAGCCTTTCAGAAGCAAGTTCTATTAGACTTTTTAGATACGAATGAGCTGTATGTAAACTACAGTGAGATGAATGATGAAACGCATGCTGTAGATGAAATAGATAAAAAAATAACGGATCAATTATATAAAATTTAAAGGAATCAAGATGGCTCCTTATATTTCAGATAGACAGTTTACTAATTACATTCATAACAATGTAGCCATACAAAAGATTTATGCACCCTTAAACTGGGAACAAGTAAATTTAGATAAAGCGTATGCCGAACAAATTGATATGCAAAAGGGCATTGATTATGTGTTTAAACATAAGGGGGAGGTGAAAACCGTTCAAGAACGATTTAGGGAAAGCAAATACAGCAGGTACTCAGATTTCACAATACGATACAGAAGGGATGGCAATGCTCACAAAGACAGGCGAGAGTCGGAATATTACAAAATGAAAGCTTCTTATTTTACATATGGTATAACCAATTGTTTAAAAACGAATGTAAGCGGATGTACAGATTTTTTAAAGTATGCAATTATCGATTTAGAAAAAGTTTACTCTAAGATCGATACAGGGGAAATAATCATAAAAGACAATAAAAGAAATACGTGTAGGGTACTAGATAACAGCATTATTGAATGCCCTGTTAAATTTAATAAAGATGGATCTTCTTCTTTTTTTCCAATAGAAATATCGTTTTTAATACAGTTGTTTGGGGATGATATTGTAATCGCTCAAAAAGGGTTTCTTTAAAAGCTATGCAAACATTAGAACAACAAATATCTGTAACAATAACCAAGGGGCTTGTTCCACTTGATGTAAAACATCATATAAAAAATAACCTAAACCCAAAATTTAAGGTTAGGCCCTATCAAGCTGAAGCTTTTTCAAGGTTCGATTATTATATAAACCAATACCCAGATAAAAATAAGCCAATACAGTTGTTGTTTCATATGGCAACAGGTAGCGGAAAAACCTTGGTGATGGCCGGTTGTATATTAGACCTTTATAAGCAAGGGTATAGAAACTTCATTTTTTTTGTCAATAGTTCTAACATCATAGAGAAAACAAGGGATAACTTTTTAAATTCCCTATCATCAAAATATTTGTTTAACGACAGCATTTCTTTTGGGGATAAAAAGGTGGAAGTAAAAGAAGTGGATAATTTTGAAGCTGCAAACCCTGATGATATAAACATTGTTTTTACAACCATTCAGGGGCTGCATACCCGCTTGAATACCCCAAAAGAAAACAGCCTTACCTATGAAGATTTTAAAGACCAAAAAATAGTCTTGCTTTCAGACGAAGCGCACCATATTAACGCAGAAACCAAAAAGGGAAAAAAGACCAAAGATGAGGTGGAAAATATGATAAGCTGGGAGGGTACTGTAAATAAGATCTTCAGTGCCAATCCGGATAATTTTTTATTAGAATTCACGGCCACCACAGATTTAGCAAATGAAGAAATAAAAAAGAAATACCAAGATAAATTATTGTTTGATTACCCTTTAAAAAACTTCAGAAATGATAAATACTCGAAAGAGGTACAGATACTTCAAGCAGAATTAGAACCCTTTGAAAGAGCCTTGCAAGCATTGGTTTTAAGTCAATATAGGCGGAAGGTATTTGAATCGAATAAAATAAATATCAAGCCTGTTCTCTTATTAAAATCAAAAACAATAAAGGACAGTCAATCCTTTTATAATGAGTTTGTAAAAGGTGTTAAGTCATTGAAAAAAAGTCAATTAGAAAAAATTTTCAATAATACAACAAGTGTAATTATTCAAACGGTTTTCAAGTTTTTAAAAGACAACAGTATCACCTTGGACAATTTCATTTCTGAATTAAAAGAAGATTTTTCAGAAGAAAAGTGTATTACGGTAGACAGTAAAAATGATAGTGAAGAAAAACAGCTCATTGTTAATAGTTTGGAGGATACAGATAATGAGTATAGGGTGATTTTTGCAGTAGATAAATTAAATGAAGGTTGGGATGTGTTGAACCTTTTTGATATTGTCCGTTTATACAACAAACGGGATACCAACCATAGGTCCGGAAAAGTTGGTAAAACCACTATGTCTGAAGCACAATTAATTGGGAGGGGAGCTCGGTATTGTCCTTTTCAAATAGTGCCAGATCAGCCCAAGTTTAAAAGAAAATACGATGAAGATGTGGACAACCCATTACGTATATGCGAAGAGTTGTACTATCATGCCGCCCATAACCCTAGTTATATTTCAGAGCTGAATAAAGCATTGCAGAAAATTGGAATCAAAAGCTCCAAAAGCATTAAACGAAATTTAAAGTTAAAAGAAAGTTTTAAGCAAACGGACTTCTATAAAAACGGTGTGGTTTACGTTAATGAAAGAGAAGCTTACGACCGTTCTGGTATTAATGAACTAGACAGCTCAATTAGAGAAAAAACGTATATAGTAAAACTTAAAACAGGGTTTACTTCATTGAGTAATGTATTTGGAAATGATTTAGAAATGAATCTTCAAAAGGATAAACGTATTTATAAAGTAAATACCTTCTCTGAAACCATACTGCGTAAAGCTTTTAGCAAACTACCCTTTTACCGTTTTAATAATCTACAAAAGTATTTTCCTAACCTGAATTCCATAGAAGAATTCCTGACTTCAGATAGTTTTCTTAATCAAGTACAAGTGCAAGTAGAAGGTACTGTAGAACAACTTGAAAATCTATCGAATGAGGATAAGTTATTTGCCACAATCCAGATATTAGATGAAATAGCCAAGCGTATCTCAGATGAACATATTCGTTTTGATGATTTTGGGGGGTAAGATTATTTTTCAAAAAAGGATTAAAAAGACCCGTAAGTAAAACTTACGGGTCTTTTTAATTTGCACCCTTTTCAATTATGTGTATTTGGCTTTTTTATTTAAAATTTAATAAGACCGCTAAGTTGTTGTTTTAAATTTTATGCTATTTTTGATAAAATTAACATTTTCTTAGCGTTTTTTACGTGTGAACTAGATATCAATATTATGAAACTAACTACTTTTAAAAGGGATAGTATTTTCATTTCTTTAACAATACTATTTTTGTTAGCTACTTTTCAGGGAATAGCACAAACAAAATCATCTACTGTAATAAAGAAGAGAAATGCTCAATACAATAATAAAACAGTAACAAATAGAAATCATCAGCTGTCAAGTGCTATAATAGCTAATTATGATCACGAAAAGTTATCTCAACTTTACAATAAGAATGTGATGAAACAAGCTGCTTTAAAAAGAGAGGCAGAACAATATGCTTTACTTCGCAATATCCCATTAAAGATATATAATGAGGATGGTTCCTTTTCAGAATTACAAAAATTGGCCGATGATGGTACATTAATTTATTATTCATTAACTAACGTTGATGCCGCTACTTCTACAAGAGCAAACTACCTGAATACAAGTGGAGGCTTAGGTATAGATTTAAATGGTGACAACATGACTGCACATGTTTGGGATGGAGGCCCTACACGACCTACTCATCAAGAGTTTGATGGTTCCGGGGGGAATAATAGAGTGACCATTAATGACGGCGTTACAACATTAAACGGAAATAGCTACCATGCACAACATGTGACTGGTACCGTTGTAGCTTCTGGGTTTGACTCTGATGCTAAAGGTATGGCCTGGCAAGCAGATGCATTAACACATGACTGGAATAGTGATCTTTCCGAGGCCACGGCCGAAGCAGCCAATGGAATGTTACTTTCCAATCATTCGTATGGGTATAGAGCCTCTGCAATTCCTGTTCAATGGTTTGGAGCGTATAGAGAAGACGCTAGGGATTGGGATGAATTAATGTATAATGCACCCTACTATTTAATGGTTGTTGCCGCAGGAAATGATGGAAGTGACAATACTTCAAATACAAATCCACTAGATGGAGAATCTGCTTACGATAAATTATCGGGAACATCTACTTCAAAAAATAACCTTGCTGTTGCAAATGGTTTAGATGCTAATATTGATGGCAATGGAAATTTAATTTCGGTTTCCAGAAACTCAGGCAGTAGTGAAGGTCCAACTGATGATTATCGTATTAAGCCAGACATAATGGGTAATGGTACGGGGTTATATTCAACTTATGATAATGCAGATAATGCATATAATACTATCTCAGGTACTTCCATGGCATCTCCTAATGTAACGGGAACTTTATTATTATTACAAGAACATTATAATGATCTCAGTGGTAATTTTATGAAAGCGGCTACCTTAAAAGGACTCACACTTCATACAGCGGATGATGTAAGTCCTTCTGGTCCGGATGCCCAAACAGGTTGGGGATTACTAAATGGTAAAAAAGCTGCTGAAACTCTTACTACATCTGTGGCCAATAGTGGTTCTGCAATTGTAAGCGAACTTACTCTTTCTCAAGGTCAAACCTATCAAATTACGGTGCAATCTAATGGGGTAGACCCTTTACAGGCTTCCATTTCATGGACTGACCCTGCAGGAACTTTAAACAACAACACCAACGATAATACACCAGCTTTAATTAATGACCTTGATATTCGTTTAAATAATGGAACAAATTATTCACCTTGGCGTTTAACTGGGGTTACAACAAATGGGAGTGGTGATAATATAGTAGATCCTTATGAGCGTATTGATGTAAATAGTGCCTCTGGAGTTTATACATTAACAGTAACACATAAAGGGACACTTTCTGGAGGGTCTCAAGATTTTTCTCTAATTGTAACAGGAGTTGTGGTTGCTACTTCTCCAGAAATAAGCTTTGCTAATCCAACAGGAAACACTGAAGAGAATACTAATTGTAGCTTTTTTGATATTGATGTGCCTTTAAACATTGCGCAAGGAGCTTCAGAAGATGCAGGTGTAACTTTTAACATGACTGGAGGGACTGCGACAGAAGGACTGGATTTTGACCTATTAACCCCTACAGTTACATTTCCGGAAGGAACAGTCGATTCGCAAAACATGACACTCAGAATATATCATGATGGTTTTGTTGAAAGTGACGAAACAATCGATATTGAATTTACGGTTAACCCCAATGGGGGGGATGCAACAGCAAACACGAATGCAGATACTTTTACTCTGACAATAAATGATGATGATCTTGCTCCAACTTCTTCTCAAAATAACATACTATTTTTTGAAGATTTTGATGATGGCGATTTTGAAGTTAGTACCTCAGGAGATGGTGATTCAGATTTATGGGGTGTAGGAAACAATGCTGCCTTAACAAGTACTTATTGGACTACCACTGGCAATGCTACAGTATTTGCTTTTACAAGTGATGATATTTGTAATTGTGATAAGTCTAACGATTTATTGTTTACTAATAGCTTTAGTTTAGATGGAGAGTATACAAGTGCCACATTAACTTTTGATCATGCTTTTTCTGATATAACCGGTGAGACAGGTACTGTAAATATATCTATAAATGGGGGTAGTAGTTTTACAACTATTAGCACACTTTCAAACTCATCTGTGGATCAAGGAGGAGGTAGTTATTCTACTCCATGGGTAAATGACAACACTATAGATCTTTCCAGTTATATTGGAGAAGCAGATGTTATTTTGCAGTTTAAATATAACGATGGTGGAAATTGGCTTTACGGAATGGCTGTAGATAATATTTCTGTTACAGCAACTTCAAATACAAATGTTCAAACAGCTGTAAATTCTGGTGCTCCAGATGAAATTTCACTACTAAGCTCGGGTACAGTATATGCTTCAGATCCTACTTCAGGAAATATTATGGCAGATTTAGTTAATACCAACAATGACGATTATGGCTGTACAGACATTTCAGTCTCAAGAGCTGGAAACGGAGCACAGTCCTATAACGGAAGTGTTTCACCAAACTTGGCAATGGATAAAACCTTTAGTATTTCCCCAGAAAACAATATTAGCAGTGGAGACGTGGAAATAACCTTTTATTTTTCTGAAGCTGAAATTGATGGTTGGGAAAGTGTTACTGGATTAACCGTAAATGATTTGGTGGCAGCAAGAGAAGACAGTGCAATAGAAACTTCTCCGCTTACCGTTGGTTCATTTGGAAGTAATGTAACGTTAACAGGAACTTTTACATCACTATCCGGAACGTATTACTTTGGTTCAGCAAATACATTTGGTACTTGTACTGGGGTGGTTAAAACCTGGAATGGATCAATTTGGAGCCCTTCTGGAGCACCTGGTGATACAAACCCAGTAATTATAAATGGAACATACAATACGTCAATAGATGGAGACTTGACAGCCTGTACACTTACTGTTTCAAGTGGAGAAAATGTTATTGTAGGGGCGGATAACTTCATAAAAGTGAATGGTGATATCACCATAGATGGTATCTTAACTGTCGAGCACGAAGGAAGCTTAGTACAAGTAGATGATAACGCCACAGTGACCAACAACGGAACAATTACCGTTGAAAAAACAAGCCCAAGTATCGGCAATAGAGGGTTTATGATTGTTTCTAGCCCGATGACCCTTGATGATAAAACCGCCTTTGGTAACCCGATACAGTTCCGTAATCATATTACAGGTAATTTTATTCCCAATCCAGATGTTGCAGACGACTTTCCAGATGCTAATAATTTTGCCGATGACAATGGTGATAACTGGCAACAATATACAGGGATGATGAACCCTGGGGAAGGCTATTTAATGATGCCGCAGACCACCCCAACAATAGGAAGTCCTGCCAGCTATGATTTCGAATTTGACCAAGGAACCCTTAACAATGGGGTAATTAACTTTACGTTAGGGTATAATGGAACACAAAACGCAAGTCCGAACATATTGGGGAATCCGTATGCTTCTGCTATAGATGTGGACCTGTTTTTTGACAACAACACCATGATAGACGATGTATATTTCTGGGAACACTTGACCCCACCTTCAAATTACCCGGGCTACAATCTTGATAATTATGATATGGGTGACATTTCCATATACAATGAAACCATGGGCGGGGTGCCTGCTGCAAATGGTGGTGCAACACCCAATAGGTATATTGCTTCTGGGCAAGGTTTTGGTGTAAAGCCGAGCAGTGGGGGAATGGTTGAGTTCAACAATGCCATGCGTGTAACCGATAACAACAATACCTATCGGGCCAATGAAATAGAAAAGGACCGTATTTGGCTGAATGTATTTAACAATACCTATAAATTAGGGAGTACGACATTAATAGGTTATTCTGAAGTAACTACAGACGGATATGATAATGGGGTTGATAGTAAATATTTGGCAACGCCAGTTTCCTTATATTCTGAATTGGAAACCGGAGAAAAACTGGTGATCCAGGGTCGTAAGCCTTTTGAAATTGAAGATGAGGTCATGCTGAGCTTTTCTACTCAAATTGAAGAAATGCAGACCTATAAAATCAGTCTGCACGATCTGGATGGTATCAATATAAGCGAAGCCATTGTGTATTTGCTGGATATTGAAACTGGATCCCTTACCAATTTAAGTAAAGGTGATTATGTGTTCAACAGTAATGCAGGGACGTATCAAAACCGCTTCAAAGTTTTATATAGAGGTACAGAGCTGGATATTTCAGAAAACATTTTGGAAACCATTTCTTTGTTTCCGAACCCTACGTATCATGTGTTGAACATTACATCGCCTACTATTTCTATTACATCTGTAGAAGTATATGATATTAGAGGAAGAATGATAGAGGTAGCGAGTTTTGATAACCAAAAAACTGGTGTCATCGATGTCTCTAAATTAGATAGCGCACTATATTTTATCTCAATCTATACAACAGAAGGTATGGTGACAAAACGATTTTTAAAGGAGTAATCTACTTCTCTTTGTTGAATTTTATAAAACCCGAAAGTAAATTTACTTTCGGGTTTTTAAGTAAAAAATAGATTTAAAGCTTCTTCCTTAAAAGAGGATTTATTTATACAGGATAAAGGGTGTGGCTGTACTGGACTGTATCTCTTTTTCTTATTATATATGTTACCATTTTTATAAAAACTTTTAAAGTTTTCTTATTAAACGCCATTAAATAAACGCATTAGAGAAATAATTATTAATTTAAGGGAAGGCGATAATAAATTTGATGAAAATGGAAGATGAAATAATTGATCACGTAAAAGGCGGTTCAAGACGTGAAAACAAAGAAGTTATTATTATTACCGGAAGCAGCGGTTTAATAGGGTTTTCGCTAATTGAAAAGTTAGCTGAAAAATATAGGATTGTGGGCTTGGATAGACTAGGACCTCCTTATCCACCACTACAAGCAGAATGTGTCAATTTTGATATTACCGATGAAAAAGCCATTGCTGCAGCTATGGAACGCATCCGGTACGGGTATGGAAGTAAAATTGCTTCGGTGATACACTTAGCTGCTTTTTACGACTTTACCACAGAAGATAGCGAAAAGTATGATGCCATAAATGTAGAAGGTACCCGCAAGTTTTTAAATCAGTTACAGGATTTTGAAGTAGATCAGTTTATATTTTCAAGTTCCGATCTTATTTATAAACCTACTGACACTGGAATAAAAATCGATGAAAATGCACCCATAGAAGCCAACTGGGGCTATCCGGAATCTAAGGTTCAAACAGAACAATTAATTAAAGAAAATAACGAAGACATTCAAACCGTGTTTCTGCGAATTGCAGGAGTATATACAGATTACGGTCATTCAATCCCCATTACGCAACAAATAAAAAGAATCTACGAAAAAGAGTTGGTAGCTCATTTTTATTCAGGCGATGTAATGCACGGCGATGTCTATATTCATTTAGAAGATCTTTTGGATGCTATTGTAAATACGGTAGAAAGAAGGGATACATTGGAAAATGAAATCGCCATTAACATTGGAGAGCCCGAAACCCCAACGTATAAAGAATTACAAGACGAGATAGGAAAACTGATCCATGGAACAACATGGGAAACCTATGAAATGCCAAAAACAGTCGCAAAAGCAGGCGCTTGGCTTCGAAATGCTACAGGCGACCCTTTTATAAAGCCTTGGATGATAGACCGTGCAGGTGAACATTATGAGCTCGATATAAGCCGCGCTAAAAAATTATTGGATTGGCACCCAAAACATAAACTGCTAGATACGGTACCCAAAATGGTGAAAAACCTAAAGGAAAATCCCGAAAAATGGTATAAACAAAACAACTTGAACTAAAAGATGGGGCAAGTAGAAAAATACATTCCGCCCGGCTGGGAATATAACCCAGCAACTTGGTCACAGCGTATCCCTATCGTGGTATTGGCCATCATAGGGTTTTTTATTGCGGGATATCTTTCTTTGTACCAGCTTGAGATAATCGATTCGGTGTACGAGCCTTTTTTTGGGAATGGAAGTGTGAAAATCCTTAATTCAAAAATAAGTCATATACTTCCAATACCCGATGCGGCATTGGGGGCTTTTGGATATTTGGTAGATGCTGTAACCGGTGTAATAGGCGGCACCAATAGATGGCGTAGAAAACCATGGGTTGTCATTGTATTTGGGTTGGCCGTTGGACCTTTAGGGTTTGTAAGTGTGATGTTGGTTGTTTTTCAACCGGTTCTTTTTTCTGCTTGGTGCTCCTTGTGTTTGGCTTCAGCAGTCATATCAATTTTAATGATAGGCCCGGCTATGGATGAGATGCTGGCAAGCCTTCAATACATGCAACGTGTAAAACGTTCCAACGCTTCGTTTTGGAAAGCGTTTTGGGGAGTAACATCAGAAACCGATAAAGTAACATAATTATGTGGCCTAGATTTATAAATATAGTAATTGGAATGTGGTTAATGGCGGCACCGGCACTGTTGCAATATGAATCTACCGCAACCGACAACGGACATATAGTAGGACCAATATTAGCAACCTTTGCCACTATCGCAATTTGGGAAGCTACCCGAAATTTAAGTAAGTGGAATTATCCCATAGGAATATGGTTGTTGGTGGCGCCTTGGTTGTTGGGGTACGATAGCACCATAGCCATAATTAGCGATATGGCAGCTGGAGTGTTGGTTCTGGTTTTTTGTTCTATTTCAGGAAACGTAAAGCAAACATTTGGTGGTGGTTGGAAAGCATTGTGGCAAAAACATCCTGAGCATATGCAGCAGGGTGCTTCAGAAAAAGAGAATACAGAATAGCTTTGCATTCGCATTACTTATATAAAACGTATTTATACTCTTTTTAATATATAATTAAGGGGTAGTTAACACATTGTGAGTACTATAAATAATATCTTAGTGTAGTTTTATGAATGTAAAAACCAATTATTATGACGACGAAGAATCATGGAAATCAGATAAAAGACGATGAACAGTACGAAGAACTTCGGGATAAAGGAATGAGTAAAGAAAAAGCCGCTCGAATTGCAAATACCGAAAACTCCGGGGAGAAAGGTGGACACGCTAAGAAATATGAAAAACGTACCAAAGAAGAACTGGAGCAACAAGCCAAAAAGATAGGAATTGATGGATATAGCACCATGGATAAAGAGGAGTTGATTACAGCCCTTCGAAACCATTAAAAAGTATGGATAAAGAAGACCAAAATAAAAAGCATGTGGTAGGTGATGAAACCCATCAAAAAAAGATGGAAGGTGAAACGCACAGCAGGGATGATAAAAAAACATCTAAAAGCTGGTGGGATGCATTAATTGATTTTTTTAGATAACAGCACTTTCAGTTATTTTAAACCATATTTTTCTAGGTTTTTAATACGTTTAATTACCTTACTGCAACTGTCTGAATTATCATCTCGATAGGTGTCGTTATCCACATGTATGGTTACTTCTTTCCATGTTTCTGTTCCCGAAAGATCTTGCCACTTCACCATTCCGGTGTAATGCCCACGACTTTTTTCAATGAGCTTATAACCAATTTCGTTTTGGGTAAACTGGTAGCGCGTGAGTCCACCTAATTTTGAATAGCGTCCAATAATAGAATCTTTTTTGGTACCCCTGTTGTTATGTGTAATTTCAGAAAATGATGGAGTAGCGGGAGGCTTTGTTTTGCTAAAAGTAATGATGCGTCCATCACACCCTTCCCACGAACCAATGATATTATTGTGATTCGAAGAAGAACTAATAGGGGCTGTTGCGGTGGTTTTACAAGAACTCCAAAGAGTACAAGAGATGGCAAGTAAAAGGACACTTTTGAATACCTTCATGGGGTTAATCTTTTCGTTTGTATTTATCTTTTATAAATTCAAAATACATATATCCAAACCGGTCAAACCAATCTTCAACCCCAAACTTGGCTTCACATTCGCTGAGTTTCATCATAGAATCGGCAAGGCTTTGTAATAATTCGGCATATTTATTATCATAGGCTTGTTCCAGTTCAGTAATGGATTTTTCTATTTTTCGGCGTTCTGCCTGCCAAGCCATACCAGATACTCCATGAATTCCGGAAGCATTGTCACCAAAAGAGAGTGCTGCACTTGAAAAGGTTTTCGTGCATTTGTAAATGGTGGCCAATTGTTCAAACAGGTAGCGTACTTCGTTAAATTCTTCACGGGCACCAAGAAAACATCCAGCACAGTTGCTGTCGTCTTGAAAACCAGCATCCGTAGTGGGAATGTCACAAAAAGAGGGAATTCGAGGCTGGCCGGGAGGTGGTGTAGAGTTGATGCATTGTCCCAGTCCAGTATAGCTTTTATAGAGATTGACCGCATTGTCTAAAAAATCTTTGATACTTTTCAATTTCGAATTGATGTCTTCTATATCACCAGTGGGGTCATAACCACCACTCATTCCTTCTCGTAAATCAGATTCAAATTTCCCGTTTTCTAAATCTTCCCCGTTGTAATATTGATCGTCATGAAAAAAACCAGGGGTTGCACTATTTTGGGGGATTGCCTGTAACGGAAGGGAAATTAACCAGACCAGTACCGCTGCTTTGCGCCCTAATAATTTGCCCGCTAGCAGACCTATTATCAAGATAGCAATGCCCAAGGCGATGTATAACCATAGGTTTGAATTTCCTGAACCTTCGCTAGGGTTGTCTCCAGCAACGCCTGCTGTCATGTCGCTTTCTTTTATTTTGGTAAACGGACTGTCTAAATAGGTTTTATGAGGCTTACTGGCTTGTATAATAATAGAATAATTGACCGGTTCTCCAGAAGGGGAGGTAACCTGAAGACCAAAGGAACTGTACGCCCTAATTTTAAAATGGATAATACCCTTTTGAGCCGTTTGTGTGGATTGTTGCTCCACGACATCTTTCCAGTTATCGTTTACTAACGTTACTTGCAGTGGATGTTGATCTGTAAAGGCTTTGACAAGAACATCAACAAATTGAAACATGCCATGTCCCTTTACATAATAGTATTTGGTGGAGTCTACAGAGCTTAGTGTAGCAAGAAATTTACCACCTTCATGCCCTTTCCGGTTGTCATCTTGCAATTCCAGCTTTAGGGGCTTAATTTCCTTGTCCAAAGTGTAGGGTTGGGCATAACTTGGTGAAATTCCCAAGTACAGTACGCTACATAAAATAAAGAGTCTTAAAAAGTTCATGCTGTTTAATTTTTATACTTTTCAATTAGGTAATCAAGGGCTTGGATGCCTTTTTGTTCTAAATACTTTTTTTGGGTTTCGTCCATTTTAAGCATAGTTCTATACTGTATTTTAATACCGTTGGCATAGGCAGGATTGTATAGCATGTAATACCCTTGGTTTGGGTGTTTCCAGATATAGTGGTCGCCAGAGTCACTTATTTGTAAAAACTTTTTTTCATAAGAGCCAGTGACCCAATTTGAAATTTCGTCCCGTACTTGAGCATTTGGCATCTTAAAAGAAGTTACCCCAAAAACAGTTTCAGTATTGTTGTTTAAAGAAAGGTGAAAGCTGCAATAAGTACCTCCATTAGTATTAGTATGATTATACGTTTCTTTTACATCACTTATTGAAATACCATAAAGGGTAGCAATTTCCGTTTTGGTGATCTTACATTGATCGTCCAAAGCAAACAGCTTTTTATAATCCCCTTTTTGTGGTAGTGCAATGGATGTTTCTTCTGAAGTACCTTCGGCTTCTTTTTTATTTTCTTCCGAAGGGCTTTTCGATTTTTTTTCTGAATTAACACAAGCGGTTAGTGACAATAAAAAGATAATGGATAGAAATGTGGGGTATGGTTTTGATGCTTTCATAGGAAATAGGTTGGTTATTCCATCTTTTTCAAGCAGAAAATCAGTTATAAAGATGAAATATTATGGTAAGAGTGCTTTGTAAAAAAGCGTCCTTTTTTGAATGGTCTTTGTGTGAATGTCATCAAATAAATAGGCGTGACTAAGTAGGCGCAGGTCTTTATGAAGTACCTTAAGCGGTTGTTAAAGACTTAAATGAGCTAATCCAAGCAGCTTTTTCAATGGCGGTTAATTTTAGAAATGGATGCTGGTCCGGATTGAATTCGGAAGGGGACATGCCCCAAAATTTTTTAAAATCTTTTGAATAATGCGCACTATCATAAAAATAGAAAGAAGCATCTGTTGCCTTGTAGGACGGTTCTTTTGCTGTAAGCGACGAAAAGATAAAGTTATACCGGATGATATGCTGATAGGTAGAAGGGGAAATGCCCACCATTTCTTTAAACTTCTTTTGAAAATACCGTTTGCTTACCCCTAGTGTGTCTACTAGCTCATGAAGTTTTAGCTCTCCTTTAGATGTTATAATAGTATCAATGGCGGCATCTATAAAATTAAAGCGGGGCTGAGCTGTATCCAGTTGTTGTATAAATAGGGTGTCCAATGCTTGAATATTTTGAGGAGTGGTATTGGATGTTAAATGAGTTTGAAAAGCGTTGTCCAACTTTCCTTTAAACAACGTGGTGGGGTTGACTCCTGTATTGACAATACGGGAAACATCAATCTTAAAAAGGTGGTGCAAGGTTGTGGGTTTAAGACATGCCACTATTGCTTTAAGATGATCTCCAGCGTAACGCATATAGTAAGGGAAGGTGGTTTGTGCATTCACAAAATAGGTTTCGGTAGGATAGGTACTATCCTCTATTTGTACCTGCATGGTCCCGATGGATTGAAACCCCATAAAACTACAGCCAGTAGGAAGGCTCAGGTGCTTAATGGTTTCATTAGGGTGCTTTTTTTGCCAATTTAATTCAAAATAAAACAAAATGAAATCTTGTAACCGGGGATGTGCTTCAAACGTTTTAAACATAGTCGCTTTAGTTACCTCCGCTAAGCGGTACGATACCATAAAGTTACACAATTTAATATAAGAAAAGTAACTGTGGGTATAACCATATAAAAACTTAGAAGATTATATGGTTAATAATAATTCAGGCGACGATGATAGGTAATTATTTAATCAACAAACCTATTTGTGCTTAAATAGTTGTCAGAGAATAAACTATAGCCAGATATATTTCTATTAAGAAATAGAACTACTTGAATGATTTTAAAATTACTATCGTACAAAATTTAGAAAACAGTTAAAAAGCATCTGTAGTTTTGAACTATATTAATTTTAAAACTTTAATTTATGAAAAGATTTAAATCTTTAAGAGACCCCCAATCGCAAGATGATTTGGACAATCACTCCAATCAATTAAACCCCAATAATGACGAGTATTGGCACTCAAGAGAAGATTAATTTTATAAAGGCAGTAAGTTAATTACTGCCTTTTTTGTTTTTTTGTAGGTATGATTAAGAAGCTACTACAACAAGTTGAAAAATATATTATATCATTATCTTCAGAAGAACAAGGTAAAATGATAGAGCAACTTTTAATTACAAAGTATGGTAGTAAAGAAAAAGCTGAATATGAAGTGAAAAAACTTAAATTCACTTATCCAGAAGAAAAAGTTTTTTTTGCTAAATTAAGTGAAGAGCTATATTTTCCTGAATTTAAAAAAATTATAAGTTTATTTGAAAGTAGAGATAATTTCTCTTCAATAGTAGATATAGCAGCATCTAAAAATAGTAAACTCTTAGCATCTATTTCTAAAGATAGATTAGGGGAAATCCAAATACTTACTGAACGCTTCAATAAAGATAATGCATTTCTCCCCTTAAATACTATAAGTGACAAAGTTAAGTTTACGATAAAAGAAACCAGACAAGAATTAGGTTTTAAAAATCAGCAGACTTTTAAAAAGTGGTTAATACATTTTTTTGGTTCTAAATATGAAGGGAGAAGAAAGTTTAACCTACTCGAATATATTGAAGTCATAAATAAATTTATATCTGAACCGGGAGAAGAGAAATTTGATTTTAAAAAAAGAGCGAGTGCATATAAAGAAAGACTTAAAAATGGTTTAGTTGTAAAGAAATCACATTTAATAAAATTTACCGAAAATGATTATAAACTATTACAAGTAGAAACATCTTTAATTAATGATGAGTACAACTTTAAATTACCCGATAATGTAGATAAATATCCCTATTCAATAGCTTGTTTGATAATACAGCAACTAGAATAAAAGGCTGTCAAGTCAGTTGCTTACTCGTAAATGGGTTAATGAGCTCGTTGAAGAATGAATTAGTTAAAATTTTTCATCTACCTAAAAAAACTATCATCCAGGCTATCCTTTTTTATTGAACAAATCTTCACTTGTTGTTTCCCTCATTGGTGGGTAGCACCATCTTTTAATTCATGATAAATTTTAATGTACTTTTACATTGCTAATAGATTCGAAGAGAAATTATCTACCATTCAAATTTCTTACAAAGTATTAAAGAAAGTCCATAAAAAAACATCCTAAGAAGCCGTGGCCTACCAAAGAAGCTATGATACAGGTGTATGAAAATAACTTGTGGGGCGGTGATAAAACGGAGTTTTATTCGGGTTTGGGTTCTCATGATAGGGGAGTGGTACATAAGTATGTAGATGTAGTTTCAGCTTTTTTAAAGGAGTTGAAAACACCACCCGTGGTTTGTGATTTGGGTTGTGGGGATTTTAATGTGGGGAAGGAACTGGTGCAATACGCCAAGGAATATAAAGCTATCGACATTGTCCCTGATTTGATTGCCCGTAACAAAAAAACATTCAGAAAAGATAATGTAACTTTTTATACCCTAGACATTGCCAAAGATGAATTGCCTACTGGGGATTGTGCGATTGTAAGACAAGTGCTACAACACCTATCGAATACAGAAATTAAAGCTATCGTCGAAAAATTATATCGATTTAAGTATGTGATCCTCACCGAACATCTACCTGAAGCAACTTTTGAACCCAATGCAGCTATTATTTCGGGCCAAGGCATTCGACTAAAAAAACAAAGTGGTGTCAATCTTCTTGCAGCTCCTTTTCATTTTAAAGTAAAAGAAGCAAAACAGTTGTTGTCGATTTCATCGCCTGGCTTTAAAGGAAATTTAGTAACTACTTTGTATAGGGTGTTTTAAGTATTGCCACCTTTTAAAAGCTTTATATATTTATGTAATAAGCTTCTTATCTGTTCCGTGGTCATGGGGTCAGCCGCCTGTATAGCGAATTGTAAGTATTCTATATATTTTTAAACTATAAAATCATTTATTTTCTAAATAAAAGAACATACTCACCATACGATTACAGAGATTTAATGTCTCTCACTTGTAGTGTTATTTCATTATTATTAAGTTTGCAGCTTAAAATTTCAAATTTGTTGTTTAATTTTCAAGAAAGAGTTAATTTTTATATGAAATATTTAAAGTTTTTAAGTGTTTGTAATATATTGTTATTGTTTGTGTGTTCGGTACAAGCGCAAGACAATACCGCTTCCTCAATGGAAGTACAGATAGACCTTGAGAACCCTTCTAAAGAAATTAATGACGGAATAGCTACAATTGAGGTTCAAGGCGGGACAACGCCGTATACATATAAATGGAGTAACCAAGCTACTTCACTAGAAGCAACAAAATCTAGGAACCTCATTGAAGGGATGGAGCATACCGTGGTAGTTACCGATGCTACTGGAACATCGGTTACAAAAAAGTTTACCGTTCCCACAGAATCCATAACAGAAACATTTAATAGCAAAGTGCAACCGGCGGTTGACTTTCTGGGCAGTATTCTGTTTTGGGACCCCTTTGCGGCTTTGGGATTGTATGATCCAGTAGTCTATACCAATTTTAAACAAATACCCATCCCCAATTGGGATGCCACAACTAATAAAACCTATTACCTAAAATCTTGGTTGCAGCCTGAAGGAGCCGTTGTAAAGGAAGGCGATAAGATAGCTATTATAGAAACAGACGAGAAGGTAACTGCCCCCGTCTATGCAGCTGTAAACGGTAAGCTTCAATATTTGGTGTTGGAAGGCGATCAAATATTTAACCCCAATAATACCACCGATGTCATTGAACAAGGCGCTCATATGCTGGCGATGGTCGAGTATGAGGAGCCACAACCCTTACAATATCCCAATGGAGATATTAAGACCAACACCATTCCGTTTATTGTAATCTGGCTTATTTTGGGGAGTATCTTTTTTACCTTTCGTTTGGGCTTTATCAATATTCGAGGGTTTAGACATTCAATCGATTTAGCTAAAGGGAAATATGACGATCCTGATGCCCCGGGAACCATCACTCACTTTCAAGCGATGGCCACAGCGGTTTCTGCCACGGTAGGTCTAGGGAACATTGCAGGGGTAGCGGTAGCTATTTCTTTGGGAGGTGCAGGAGCTACGTTTTGGATGTTTATGGCAGGTTTCTTTGCCATGTCCTTAAAGTTTGCAGAATGTACCCTGGGAGTGAAATACCGTATTATTGAAAACGGTAGAATTTTTGGAGGCCCTATGAATTATCTGCGCTACGGCCTAGAAAAACGAAACCTAAAAGGGCTAGGGAAGTTTTTAGCGGCATTATTTGCCTTACTGGGTGTAATCGCTTCTTTTGGTGGCGGAAATATGCTACAGTCTAATCAAGCTTTTAAAATTGTTTCAGAACAACTTCCTTTCTTGGAAGGCTACGGTTTTTGGTTTGGAGTAGGTTTCGCCGTGTTGGTAGGAATCGTAATTATAGGTGGAATTAACAGTATTGCCCGGGTAACAGGGCGTGTCGTGCCTTTTATGGCAATCGTTTATATTCTAGGGTGTCTGGTCGTAATAGGAACCCATATTGAAAATATTGGGGGTGCTTTTTCCGCTATCTTTAATGGAGCTTTCTCAGCCGATGCCTTAAAAGGTGGGTTTATAGGAGTACTCATTATTGGGTTGCAACGAGCCGCCTTCTCTAGTGAAGCAGGGGTAGGGTCGGCCGCCATTGCACACAGTGCCTCAAAGACTAATAATCCCATAGCCGACGGATTCACCTCTTTAGTAGAACCCTTTATCGATACAATGGTGGTATGTACCATGACCGCTTTAGTATTAATCTTTACTGGAATGCATGAGGTAGATGGACTTGGAGGAGTAGAATTAACTTCTGATGCCTTCGGAAGTGTCATCTCTTGGTTTCCTGCCGTACTTGCCTTTGCCGTCTTTTTATTTGCCTTTTCTACGATGGTATCTTGGTCGTATTACGGTATGCGTTCGTGGACTTATTTATTTGGACGTAGCAAACAATCGGAATTTATCTATAAAGTGATGTTTTTACTGTTTGTAGTATTAGGTGCTTCTGCAAGTTTAGGAGCGGTATTAAGCTTTTCAGATATGATGATTTTGGCTATGTCGTTCCCTAATATCATAGGCCTCTACATTATGTCACCTGAGATACGGGCTGATATGGCGGCTTATTTGAAAAAACTTAAAGCTGGAAAAATATATGTTAATGAGAAATTTAAAAAGGCATAACCAATTCTAAAATAAAAAACCATCCGTTAAGACGGATGGTTTTTTATTTGTTGTGGAGCCGGGGAGGTTACAGAAAAAGTAATCTCCAATGAATCCCATTCTGTAAATGGAAAGCCACGGACTGCATCCGGTTTTTATTGTTTTATTTCGTCCCTTCGAGCAAGCTCGGCGATTGCATAAAAAATAAAACCACGCTCTATGAGCGTGGCCTTCTTATTTAATAGTGGAGCCGGGGAGATTCGAACTCCCGTCCAAACGCGCAATTATACTGCTTTCTACATGCTTAGTTTTCATTTGGTTTTTCGTGGGCTTGCCGGTCGAAAACTACCAACGCACCCCTTATCTTCGCTTAAGTTTCGCAAGTGCATCAAAGCCCTGCACAAGCTAGGTTTACTTCTACGAAGCCACTAAACCAAACGCCGTAAACCAAGGCCTTTGAGTGACTTCCTGCTTGCCCGTCTTACGGGCCGAGGCATATCCTACTATAATTCAGATTATGCAGCTAGGGCGTAGTTATTCTCGCCGTTTAAAAAAGTTTGAAACATGATATTTACGAGCTGTGTCCCGGCGCTCGGCATGCTTACAATACAATAAGACCCGCTGTCAAAACCAGTCGGCCCCTTTTTAAGTAAACAGTTGCCAGTATGCAGTAATTAAGAATGAATTTCTAACTACATTCTACTAGCTACGAACTAACAAAGATACATGAAAATCCATATCTTTGCGGCTGTCTTCCCTAAAATGAAAAGACACTATTAATTCTACAAAAAGCATTCCAAATGGCAATAACTTTCGCGCTTATTAAAGAACGTAAAAATCCACCCGACCGTCGTGTCGTTTTTTCACCTCTAATGTGTCAGGAAGTCATAAATCAATATCAGGAGGCTCATATTATAGCTGAAACATCTGATATTCGGATTTTTAAAGATGAAACCTATAGAAAAGCAGACGTAGAAGTAAAGGAAGATATTTCAGAAGCAGATGTACTTTTAGGTGTAAAAGAAGTGCCGGTTGAGGCTTTAATTCCGAATAAAAAATATTTTTTTTTCAGCCATACCATAAAAAAGCAACCGTATAACCGCGAGCTGTTACAGGCAATTCTTCAGAAAAAAATAGAATTGTACGATCACGAAACCATCACAAAAAAAAATGGAAGCCGCTTAATCGGTTTTGGGAGGTATGCAGGATTGGTTGGAGCATACAACGGCTTTAGAGCACTAGGGTTACGTGATAAACTGTTCAATTTAGAAAAAGTGGACATCTTGCCCGATTTAGACGCTGTTAAAGAGGAGTTGGACAATATAGAGGTTCCCACGATTAAAATCTTACTCACCGGCAGTGGGAAAGTAGCCTATGGTGCTAAAGAGATTTTAGATTACTTAGAAATTAAAAAGGTACATGTTACCGATTATCTTACCAAGGATTTTGACGAGCCTGTATATTGTATGATCGATGTACTAGATTATAATAAGCGCACAGATGGATTGCCTGGTAATAAACAGGAGTTTTATAATGACCCTTCTGGTTATGAGAGTGACTTTATGCGCTTTGCTACGGTAAGCGACTTCTTTATAGCGGGTCATTTTCACGGAGAAGGAGCTCCTTATCTATTTACAAGAGAAGATGCACGCCACCCACATTTTAATATCAATTTGGTTGCCGATGTCTCTTGCGATATTGATGGCCCAGTAGCCAGTACCATAAGGCCTTCTACGATCGAAGATCCGTTTTATGGCTATGACCCAGTTACTGAAAAAGAAACTTTCTATGATATCCCTGGTTCTATTACTGTTATGGCCGTAGATAACTTACCTTGCGAATTACCTAAAAATGCCAGTGAAGGCTTTGGTGAAATGTTTTTGGAAAGTGTTATCCCTGCTTTTTTTAATGGTGATAAAGATGGAATTTTAGCACGTGCCAAGATGACTACCAGCGAAGGTAGATTAGCTGAAAACTTTAGCTATTTGCAGGATTATGTAGACGGGAAAGATTAAATTTTCTTCAGGAGGATAGGGTCTTGATTTTGAAAATCGATCATAGCAGTGAAGAACTCTTTGATTCCTGGATATGCATCAGCAATAAAATTATATTCGGTTAGATTAAAACTAAAACGAATATTAATTTTCCCATTATTTTCGGTATATATAACAGTACATTGACCAATTTTGTCAAAAAGATTTAAGGCTTTGTTTTTAGGAAGCTGTTCTACTTTGTATTTATCACCCAAATCTATTGATACTAAGTAAGTCGTTGAAATTGGATATCCAAAGTTGATAGGAAAACTTCTTTCATCTGATTTAAATGGATTTTCAGAAAAATAAGTTTCAAAAAAATAAGGGTTTATATATACTTTGTCTCCAATTAATTCAGTTTCTAAATCAATATTGTAATCTACTTTTAGTGGTTCTTCTAGATTGGTTTTATTTTTTACGGTAAGATCAGTTATTTTAATAGTAGCACTTTTCTCTTTTTGATTGACGTAGTCTTGATAGTTAGAGTTGCTTATCTGTTTCCTTTCATTAATTGCTACGTAACCAGTTCGTATTTCGTTAATTTTTCCGGTAAATAGTCCCTCTTCTGAAGCTTTTAGCTGTGTATTTACATAGTACCCATTTTTTTTATGAGGAGTTAATGGGTGCCAATAGCTTCCATTTTTAAAATCCATCACCCGGCCTTTACCATTCAAATTTTGAAAAGGAATTATGCCAAAAGGAACTTCTTTATCGACGGCATCTAAAAGAAATTTTTCATTATCAACAGTAAGTAAAACTATAGCACGGTTAAAATCTGTTAACACAGGATAAGTAGTAGTAGGCAGTCCATTTTCCCTAGTTGAAACCAACATAAGTTTTGCGTCTAATTCTGCACCTTGCAATGCATTAATGAGTGCTAAATTAATTTCAGAAGTATTCCCTACTTTTTCCTCAAAGGCATCTCGTACCCGCACATCGTTAAAAAGGCGTTGTTTACCATTCCATTTAAAATGATCTTGAATAAAGGTATAGATAGCCTTGGCTCTTTTTAAATCATCTGGAATGGTTAGGATGTTTTCGGGTAGATTTTTCTTCAAAAAATTATTGTTGTTTAATTGGCGGCCAATATCCTTATCTGTCTTAAACTCATCATCTACATCATCCCAAGTTTTTGAAAATGAGTTTTTTGATCCGCTGTAATCTAAAAATTCTCTCAACTCATATTCAACACTTGCCAAATAATTACTTTTAGCTAACATATAATTTTCACTCTTAAATGCAGGAATATTTTTCATAGCATAAATAGTGGACTCACAATCTGCTGGGGTATATCCATCAATATAAAGACAGTTTTTATTGATCACTGCTTCGTCTATATCTAATTTTCTACCACCTTTTAAAACTCTATTGTATTTGAAATTCCCTGGAATTTCACTAATAAACTCACTATATAATGTTGGAAAATTGTTTTGAAACTGCCATCCATTAAAGTTGAAAAAGAAAGGAGACTCGATTGTGTAAGTATACTCTAAAACACTTCCATCCTTAATGTCTGGAAAGGTAAACCGGGTTACTTTGTAATCTTTAGATTGGTTTATGTTGAAGATTTGATCACTGGAGACGTATTTTTTTAAAATGCCATTGTGGGTAATAGCTTGTATGTTCTTTATTTGTTCTTCGCTTCTTTTTCCAATCAATAAGGGGATTTCTATAGTGCCGCCATTAAAGTTTTTTGCATCGATTACTTTTATTTTTCGGTGAACTTCTTTTATAAGCCTAATATACCGACTGTTTACTTCCTTAAAATGATTCTTGCCCTGCTCAAATAAAACTACGGCGTTTGCTTCTGGATCCTTAGGGAAGGATGTCATAGAAATTTCTAGATCTGTTGGCTCTCCAAATTCTGCTACTTGGCGTTGTTGTGCTTGTAGAAGGAAACTGTTGAGGATTATGATAAAAAGGAATAGAGAAGTAGATTTTAGGCTCATTTTTTAAGTAACATATTAGATAGGGTTGCAAAATACACAAAAAATTAATTTTTAAAAGTTTTGGTTCTTTTTCTTTGAAGGATATTCTCAATGAACCCTCCAAATACACATCCAATAATGTAGGCTATAAAATCAGTATACTCAAAAGAGGTTCCCAAGATTGTTTTAATAAGCTTCGATTGAATGTTTAAGTGCTTTGTAATTTCAAAAAGCTGAAGGAATTCAATGCCAAATGCAAATAGCAAGGTGCCTAATAATACTTTTTTTGAAGAAACACATATAAACGTTTTTACAAAACTAAATATTAAAATGACCACCAGTATATCTCCTACAAACCCACGAATAAATGGGTTAAAATAAAAGATCGCGATTAATATTTCAGAAATTAATAGGACAGCTGTAATGAGACCGTACTTTTTTTTAAAGCAAAATTTCATTCTACCTTAATTTTATCTCCCAAAAACTTGGGTTGTTTGTTAACAGCAATATCTAAAAGCGCCTTAACACGCGCTAAGTATTCTCTTGTCTGTGTTTGTTGAGCATAGGTTCCAGTGACAGTTTCGGCATTATATCCTATTACGTTTAAGTTAAAATGATCTGCTATTAGTAATGCTCTATAATTATGAAACTTTTGAGAAATAAGGGTGAAATTTTCTAGACCAAAAACCTCTTTGGCTCGAATTATGGAATCTAATGTTCTAAAACCTGCATAATCTAAAAAAATGCTTGCTTTAGGTATGCCTCTTTCAATTAAATCTCTTTTAAAAGTGGCGGGCTCGTTATAATCTTTTCTGCTGTTGTCACCACTTATTAATATATATTTTACTTTACCACTTTTGTATAAATCTGTAGCCGCGTCTAAACGAAATTGATAATAGGGGTTGATAGTACCGTTGTTTAAATACTTTGAAGTTCCTAAAAGCAGCCCAACTTTATTGTATGGGATTGTATAAGTACTATTATAAGTTCTACCCTCTGCATTTACAATAGTGTAAGTGTCCATGCAAATAATAAAAAAAAGTACAAATGGGCTCAACAATAAAGCCCATTGTAACATTTTCATTGCTTTATTTAAAATTGATTTTTTCATATTTAATTATTCGCCCAATCAATTTTACGGGAGGCAAACATAATTATGGCAAGTATGGTAAATAGGCCAATACTACCTACTAAAAGCGCATAACTTTCTAATTGAATAATGATGTAAATAAATCCATATAACGAAGCAAGAGAAACACCTATTAAGAGCGGAAACTTAAACCCTTTTAAAATAGCTCTTGAATAGACAACAATAAGTGCCAGCACTGAAAAGGCAGCGATTAGGTACGCCTTTAAAAAAGTACTGTGTTCAGAAATAGAAATAAGCAATGTATAGAACATCACCAGCGCTAAACCAACCATTACATATTGAAATGGGTGTATGTATATTTTTGAAACTAACTGTATCAATAAAAAAACCAATAATGTAAGACCAATTACCATGAACCCATATTTGGCCGTGCGTTCACTTTTTTGGTATTCATCCACAGGTATAATAAGTTTGGTTCCAAAAGCGAATTCCTGTAAGTTGGGTAAATACCCAAAAAAGGCTTGTTCAAATTGGCGGTTAATTTGTAATACTTTCCATGATGCACTAAAACCATCTGCTGTAATATTACGGGAGCCGTCTTCAGGTAAAAATAAACCGTTAAAACTGGGAGAGTGCCAATTAGATGTCATCGTTGCAGAAGTTTCTTTACCAATTGGGATAAATTGTAAACTTTCACTGCCATTAACGGTCATGGTAAATGAAAAAGGGGTAGGGGATTGTACAGTTTCTGTTATACCTACAATAGCTTCACTCTGTATAGTGTTCAGACTATTCGTGTCGTATTTTGGGTTCATAGTCAACTTTTGATTGCCCAATTGTACTTTAAGGGTATTACGAATCCCTTTTAAGTTTGAAGTTTGCACAATTACAGACGCCTTCTCCCACTCAATGGTTTTGATCTTAACAGCTTCCGAAGAAAAATCTATAATAGGAAACTCACCAGAAACTTCAATGTCAGAATTATAAACAACCGATTTATAAATACTTCTATTGAGGGGTTTGGTTTCTACTTTTGAATCTATATTGAGTTTGTCAGGAAAAAAATAGGCAAATTTTGATATTTCTTTAGTAGTCGTGAAATAGCTTTCCTTTTTTTTGTCATATGTTTTCTCCTCCTTTTCTATTGTATAGGGTACTTTTAAAATAGGACCGGATAGTAGTACTTCGTTTCCCCATTTGCTATTTATTTCATTAACAACTTCTTTTTGCCTGTAAGACCGCTCAGTTATCAAATCTTTTACAAATGATAAGGGCATCAATAAAACCATAATTAAAACCCCTACTACTAGCATACGTGCTGTGATGGAGTTGCGCATCCAGTTACTAAATTTGTTTTTTTTCTGTTCCATAATATAGATTTAAAGTACTTTGAATTTCAAAGTTAATTAATAAAAAAATTAGTTGTTTATCAGTTTTTCTAAAGCTTCAATATGTTTTTTGAATTCAGTTTTACCAATTTTTGTAGCACTGTACCGGGTGTTTGGTTTCCGCCCTATAAATTGCTTTTGAACTGAAATATATTTTTCTTTTTCCAGTGTTTTTAAATGGCTTGCCAAATTACCATCGGTTACGTCCAGTAATTCTTTAAGGCCATTAAAATCGACATCTTCGTTTACCATTAGGATCGACATAATACCAAGCCTGATACGGTGGTCAAACAATTTGTTTATGTTATCTATAATGCCCACAGTTATTGTTTCTTTTCTTGCACAAACATAAGACTTCCATAGATAATGTGCAGGACTCCAAAACCAAATATCCAAAACCAAAGCCCATATCCCGGAAGAGCTGCACAAATAAGACCTAAAATAATTTCAGCATACCCTAAGTATTTTACATTTCCCAGCGTATATTTAGAAGCATTTACCAATGCCAAGCCATAAAAAACAAGCATTAAAGCACCGGTGAGTCCATAATGTTGGTTCCCTAATTTAATGAGTATGTAAATACCCCCAGTAACTAAGGGAATTAAAAAGTTAAGTAGTAACCTTTTAGTGGTCGCATCCCATATTTTTTCGTTGTTTTTTGTTGCTTTTCGGGTTGTTAATAAATACGCCGTAACCACACTCAATACAGCTACGAGTGCTAAAACCAGTAAAAGTAATTTAAAATTTTGGCTGTGGAGCGTTAGATATTCTCCGGGTTCAGGAAATAAAAATAGATAGGCGATCATGGCTCCTGCTATAGCATATATTCCTGCGAAGATTCCTGATAGGCCACTTAGCGAAATAAACCTAGAGGACCGGTTCATTAGGTTTTTAATTTCACTGATATCTTTTAAATAATCTTTTTGTTTCATTTTTAAAGAACTTTGAAAAACAAAGTAAATATAATTTTCTGAAATACGAAAACCAATTTTTTGTTAAAATTTAAAAAAACAGGAAAAACCCTATTCAAAAACAGGAAAAACCCTCTTGAAATACAAAATAAATCATCGCATCTTTACCTTATAATTAATCAATGCTAAATTAATTGGGGAGTTAATAAAGCGATTAGATAGAAAGACCACTTTTTTAAGTGGTCTTTTTTATTATAAATTTTCTTAAAAATAGGAAAAAGCCCCTTTCAATTAGGTGTTTTTACCTATTGTATAGATTAATACTTTGCCCCATCTTTGTATTAGCTTAATTAATTGGGGAGTTAATAATAGCGATTACAAGGGCTGCCAATATTATGTTGACAGCCCTTTTTTTATTCAGGAACTTATAATTTATTTTTAGCCAAATAATGTAGTTTAAAAGAAAACCTGCTTGAAGAAGGCAGGTTTTTTTAATTTATAATATATTCAGTCTTGCTTATAATTCATTAATCGTCTTACGTATCGCCACCAAATCGGTCAATAACTTTTCAAGTTTTGCCAAGTCGAGCATATTTGCCCCATCGCTTTTTGCGTTTGCAGGGTCAAAATGGGTTTCGATAAATAGACCATCCACTCCAGTAGCAATACCGGCTCGGGCAATGGTACTGATCATATCTGGACGACCTCCAGTAACACCCACACTTTGATTGGGTTGCTGTAAACTATGCGTAACATCTAAAACAGTAGAGGCATATTGTTTCATAGTGGGAATTCCTCTAAAATCCACTACCATATCTTGATAGCCAAACATGGTTCCGCGATCAGTGATCATTACTTTTTCATTTCCGCTATCGGTAACTTTTTTAGCGGCATGTTGCATGCTTTCAGGACTCATAAATTGTCCTTTTTTCAAATTGACAACTTTTCCCGTTTCTGCAGCAGCTACAACTAAATCGGTTTGACGTACTAAAAAAGCGGGTATTTGTAAAACATCAACAAATTCTGCAGCCATAGCTGCATCGCTACTTTCGTGTATATCTGTAACAGTAGGAACATCGAATGTCTCTGATACTTTCTGAAGAATTTTCAATGCTTTTTCATCCCCAATTCCGGTAAAACTATCAATTCTACTTCTGTTGGCTTTTTTAAAACTGCCTTTAAAAATGTAGGGAATTTCAAGCTTATTGGTTATTGAAACTACCTTCTCAGCAATTCGCATGGCCATGTCTTCCCCTTCTATAGCACAAGGTCCGGCCAGTAAAAAAAAGTTATTGGAATTGGTATGTTTCAGTTTAGGGATTAAATCAAGTTTCATAGCTTTCGTTTGGAATGCAAAGATAAGGAATTCAGTTTTCAGAAAAACATTCCACTTTTCAGTATTTCAGAAAATTAAATAAAAAGTAATGAATAATTCTTTAAAAAATATAACACTAATTATAGTGCGTTATTCCATTAATTAACACTACTTTTGCGCCCGCGAACATCAAGGTCACATATAACAAACCAAAACGTGACTATTCACTGATTGTGAGGGTGTTTCATTTTTAAAAAGAGCAACACTATGAACATTAAAAACATTGCCATTATAGCACACGTTGACCACGGTAAAACTACCTTGGTAGATAAGATTATGCACCATTGTAGTTTGTTTCGTGAGAATGAGCAAACTGGTGAGTTAATTTTAGATAATAACGATTTGGAACGTGAGCGTGGTATTACCATTACCTCTAAAAATGTTTCGGTTACCTATAAAGACACTAAAATTAATATTATCGATACTCCTGGTCACGCCGATTTTGGCGGTGAAGTAGAGCGGGTATTGAATATGGCAGATGGTGTTTTGTTGTTGGTGGATGCTTTTGAAGGCCCCATGCCGCAAACTCGTTTTGTACTTCAAAAAGCAATTTCATTGGGCTTAAAACCTTGTGTGGTTGTAAATAAAGTAGATAAAGATAATTGTACGCCAGATGAGGTGCACGAAGCTGTTTTCGATTTAATGTTCGAATTAGGTGCCGAAGAGTGGCAATTGGATTTCCCAACCGTATATGGTTCAGCTAAAAACAACTGGATGAGCGATGATTGGAAAAAACCAACCGACTCGATTGAGCCAGTTTTAGATATGGTATTAGAGCACATTCCTTCTCCAAAAATTGAAGAAGGTACTACACAGTTGTTAATTACATCTTTAGATTACTCATCTTTTACCGGTAGAATTGCAATTGGACGGTTACAGCGTGGTACGTTGAAAGAAAATATGCAAGTAACTCTTGTAAAGCGTGATGGCTCTAAAGTAAAAAGTAGAATAAAAGAATTACATACGTTTGAAGGATTAGGCCGTATAAAAGTTCAAGAAGTTCAAGCGGGTGATATTTGTGCATTAGTTGGATTGGAAGGATTTGAAATTGGTGACACCATTGCCGACTTTGAAAACCCTGAAGCATTAAAAACTATTGCTATTGATGAACCAACCATGAGTATGTTGTTCACCATTAACGATTCGCCTTTCTTCGGAAAAGATGGAAAATTTGTTACTTCCCGTCACATTAAAGAACGTTTGGAGCGCGAGTTAGAAAAAAACTTAGCTTTACGGGTGCAGCCAACTGATAGTGCTGATAAATTTATGGTATTTGGTCGTGGTGTATTGCACCTTTCAGTTTTAATTGAAACCATGCGTCGTGAAGGATATGAACTTCAAATTGGACAACCACAGGTAATCATCAAAGAAATTGATGGGAAAAAATGTGAGCCAGTTGAAGAATTGACAATCGATCTTCCTGAAGCGGTAAGCGGTAAAGCCATTGAAATGGTAAGTTTACGTAAAGGTGAAATGTTAAGCATGGAAGCCAAAGGTGAGCGTATGGTTTGTAAATTCAATATTCCTTCAAGAGGAATCATCGGTTTACGTAATCAACTGTTAACTGCAACTGCAGGTGAAGCCATTATGACACACCGTTTCTTAGAGTACCAACCATTAAAAGGCGGTATTCCAGAACGACAAAACGGTAGTTTGGTTTCTATGGAAAAAGGAAAAGCGATACCTTATTCTATTGATAAATTACAAGATCGTGGACGCTTTTTCGTGGATCCGGGAGAAGATATTTACGAAGGTCAGGTGATTGGAGAAAACAGTCGTCAAGACGATATGACTGTGAACATCACAAAAACTAAAAAATTAAGTAATGTACGTTCTTCTGGAGCAGATGATAAAGCCAAAATTGTACCTGCTATTAAATTCTCATTAGAAGAAGCGTTGGAATATATTCAGAAAGATGAATATGTTGAGGTAACCCCTAATCACCTTCGTCTTAGAAAAGTATATTTAAAAGAAGTAGATAGAAAACGAAATAAAATAATGTAATTTATTTCTGAAATCTAATAGAAGAAACCACTGTCATTTTGATGGTGGTTTTTTTTTGCGATTCCATACAAAAATGGTACGTGCTGTGAAACGGTTAATTGTATTTATGCAGTTTGGGTTCTTCTCTATTCTCTAAAAAATAGTATTTTCGTACCCTAAGTGTGTACGTAATAAGTACTCTCCAACCTTGAAGCCTATGATTATTTTATTACTTAACTATCACACAGCAAAGATTTTATTTCATGTTGAGTATTCTTAAAGATACATACATAAAATGGTTGATTGCAGGTGGTATATTGGTGCGTTTAGGTATTTTTCTTTTTTTTTATACCCATGTGTCGATCTACCCAGATAGTTCTACTTATATAGAGTTGGCAGATCGCATTATGGAGTTTAACTTGTCTGGGTATTCAGGATATAGAAGCCCGGGATATCCATTGTTACTTACGGCCGCGTTTGGTAATTTATACCTTGTGGTATGCTATCAATTTAGTTTAGGGATTTTGTCTTCCATATTTTGGTACCGGTCTCTATGCAAACTCCGGTTTTCAAGAAAACATAGTTTTTTAATTTCTTTTTTTATAACGACACTGCTGAATGTTATTTTCTTCGAGACTTCTATTTTAGTAGAAAGCTTAACTTTATTTCTACTTTCTATAGTTGTTTACACGTTGGTGAAAGGGTATTTTGAAACCTCTACCCTTAAAAATGAATTGTTTTTAGGAATAGTACTTGGCTTATTAACTTTAGTAAAACCCTTTTATGCGTTTTTACCGTTTTTAATATATGGAATCTACATTCTAAAAAACTTTAGGTTAAAAAGGCTGATAAATAAAAAGTTGATAATTTTAATTTTTCCGTTGCTATCCTATTTTGGATGGTCGTATGTAAATAAAATAAATACCGGTCATTTTGTTTCCACTACTTTTTTTGGGTTGAATGTAGCACAAAATTGTGTTCGGTTTGCTGAAAAAGGACCAGAAGAGTATAATTGGATTATAGAACCATACGTTGAGTATAGAGAAAAGGCGATAACCGAAAATAAAAATTTGGCAATGTCAATTTGGGACGCATATAATGATGGTGCATATAAACAGTACAATTTAAGTCTAGGTGATCTATCTGCACAATTGGGTCAGTTTGCCACAGCAACCATTAAAAACAACCCCTTGGACTATGCAGAACAAGTGCTGTTTTATTCCTGGAAAGATTTCTGGAAGCCAACAATCTATTGGAATTATAATTATTTCAACTTTAAATATGCAAACAACCTCTATTTAGCAATTTGGTATATACAGCATCTGTTTTTATTGGGATTTAGATTACTATTTCTTTTTTTGATTCCTTATTATATTTTAAAAACCATTAAAACTAAGCAAATTGCTATATCTTTTATTTTGTGTATGGTGGTTTTTTCAGCTTCAATATTACAAGCCTTAGCTACTTATGGAACTAATAGTCGCTTTAGTTTTCCTTTTGAATTTATTATAATCTTTGTTGTATTCCTATTTATAAAAGAACAAAAAATAATACCTTTTTTAAAGAAGAAGTTTGCTTTGGTTAAATAAGCTTTACTTAAAAATAATACCTTTGGAATAATAAAAACCAATTTAGCGTATGCCTTCTTTTAGAGTACAAAAATATACTGCTCCGCTTAAAGCGGATTGGAACGGTTTTATCGCATCGGCAAAAAACGCCACTTTTTTATTCAACCGAAACTTTATGGATTATCACAGTGATCGGTTTGAAGATTTTTCATTGATGGTGTATAAAGATGAAAAGTTATATGCTGTTTTACCGGCTAACAAAAAAGGGGACATGGTTATTTCACACCAGGGATTGACGTATGGAAGTTTTGTGTTACAGAAAAAAGGGAAACTATTGGCTGCTTTTGAAGCTTTTAAAGCAGCGCTCGAATTTTTATATACTGAGGGAATTAAAACGCTTGACATACGTATCATTCCAACATTTTACAACACCCTTCCAGCGGATGAGTTGTCGTACTTCCTCTTTAAAGCCAACGCAACCTTAGTGAAACGGGATGTGTTGATGGTAATCGATTATGCAAATAAATTACGATTTCAGAAAAACAGAAGAGAAGGTATTAATAAAGCGGTTAGAAATGGATTAACCGTACAGATAGATGATAATTTTGAAGGATTTTGGAATGAAATTTTAATCCCAAACCTACAGAAAAAACACGGAGTGAAACCAGTTCATACACTCGAAGAAATTCAATTATTGGCATCCCGTTTTCCGAAGAATATCAAACAAGTAAATGTCTATAAAGACGAAAAAATTGTCGCTGGAACAACAGTTTTCTTAACGAAGACAACCATTCATCCGCAATATGTTTCAGGGAACGTAAACAAAAACACTTACGGAAGTTTAGATTTAGCATACGACTTTATTATTAATCAGCTTCAAACTGATAAGCGGTATTTCGACTTTAATATTTCGAGCGAAGAAAACGGCAAACATTTAAACCAAGGGCTTATTTTTTGGAAAGAAAGCTGTGGCGCACGTACGTTTACGGCAGATAATTACGTTGTAGAGACTGCTGCGTATAAAACTTTAGACCTATCATTGATATGATTCCATTTTTAGACTTACATAAAATCAATACCCGTTTTGAAGCCGAATTTCAATTACGCTTTAAGGCATTTTTAGATTCTGGTTATTATATTCTGGGAAACAATGTAAAAGCTTTTGAAAATAGTTTTGCTGAATACTGCGGAACGAAACATTGTATAGGAGTTGCTAATGGATTGGAAGCTTTACGGCTGATATTAGAAGGCTATAAAGAACTAGGGAAACTACAAGAAGGCGATGAAGTTCTAGTAGCTTCAAACACCTATATAGCTACTATTTTGGCCATTAAACAAGCGGGAATGACACCGGTTTTGGTAGAAGCTGAAATGGAAACTTTTAATTTCAATATTGAAGCAATACAAGAAGCGATTTCTGAAACCACAAAAGCCATCATGCCTGTTCATTTATATGGGCAATTGGCACCGATGACGGATATTTCAAAAGTGGCAAAAAAGAATAATTTAATTGTGATTGAAGATGCTGCACAAGCACACGGAGCAAAAAATTCAAATGGCAAATTAGCTGGAAACTTGGGTGATGCTGCTGGCTTCAGTTTTTATCCCACAAAAAACTTAGGTGCTTTGGGTGATGGAGGAGCGGTTACAACAAACAATGATGAATTGGCTTCCGTAATACGAAAACTTCGCAACTACGGTGCTTCTTCAAAATATGTAAACGAATTAACCGGTTTTAATTCACGGTTGGATGAACTGCAAGCAACCTTTTTAAATATAAAACTTCCCAAACTTGATGCTGATAATGAACATCGACGCGGGTTGGCAAGAAAGTATATTTCTGAAATTAATAATAAAAAAATCACTCTTCCAACTTGGGATGACAGTGATAACCATATTTTTCATTTGTTTGTGGTTCGGGTAAAAGACCGTACTGATTTTATAGAATATTTAAAGGAGAACCAAATAGGCACATTAATTCATTACCCTATTCCGCCACATCAACAAGAGGCATTACCGGAGTTTAATGATTTATCATTTCCAATTACTGAGCAAATTCATAATGAAGTAGTGAGTATTCCAATAAGTCCAGTGATGAGTGATGAAGAGGTAGATGGGGTTATTTTGTCAATCAATAACTACTAATTGAAAATTCCAAAATTTATACGCGACAACCTACTTTTAAAGATGACTTCTTTAAATGCTGGGGTTATTGTAATACGGTTATTTGTTGCTTTTTTTCTACAGCGTGAGTTGACAGATATTGTAGGGAAGGCTGGATACGCAAAAATTGGTTCGTTACGCAATTTGTTGCAAATGTTAACTTCTATCACCTCGTTTGGTGTTTTTAATGGCGTAGTAAAATACGTAGCCGATTTCAAAGAAGATAGCGAGCAACTTCAAAAACTTTTTTCAACCACGTTTGTGTTTACATTGATAGGAAGTGTTACTTCTTTTTTAATACTTTTTTTCGGTGCCGGGTTTATTAGTGAATATTTTTTCTATACTACAGACTTTGCCTACATCGTGAAAATTGTAGCCGTGGTAGCACCTTTTATTGCGATACAACGGGTGTTCAATGGTATTGTAAATGGTTTATCCGATTATAAAAAATTCGCAAAAATAGAATTGATTGCTTATTTGTTAGGCGCTACCTTAACATTGGTTATGTTGTATAACTATAGCATAGATGGGGCGTTGCTTGCTATTGCTCTCATACCGGTAATTCAGGTGCTAGTAATGCTGTTTATTTTTATAAAAGTATTGCGACGATATGTTCGTTTTTCTGAAATTTCCTTTAAAGCACCTTACGCTAAAAGTTTATTGGCTTTTTCATTAATGTCTTTTGTAGCAACTGTTTTAGTAAATTATGTTGAGATAGATATTCGTTCTATGTTAGCCAAGCGAATGAGTGAAGACGATGCAGGAATTTGGACAGGTATGACCACGCTTTCAAAAAACTATATGGTATTTTCTGGGGCTATATTTACGTTGTATGTAATTCCGAAATTTACTGGAATAAAAACCGAAACGGGTTTTAAAAAAGAACTCTTTAATATTTATAAAACATTATTACCGTTATTCGGCATTGGGATGCTTGTCATTTATTTTCTTCGCTTTCAGTTTATAGAATATATCTTCATTGATTTTGATGAAATGGCGCCACTGTTTAAATGGCAGTTATTAGGCGATTTTATTAAATTGGCCGCATTGGTATTGTTACACCAATTTATTGCGAAGAAAATGGTGCGTAATTTTATTTTTACTGAATTGTTTTCACTAGTCTTGTTTTACGTGTTTTCGTATGCATTGGTTGCTGAATATGGTGTAGAAGGGGTGGTGTTTGCCCATTTTATTCGGTATGTGTTATACTTTTTCTTAGTATTTTTCTTGGTACTACGCTATTTCAAAAAACAAAAAAACAATCCTGAAACCTTAACGCCTTAACCATGCAGCCGTATAGAAATTCATTTAGGCATGTTATGAAAGCCACTTCGTTATTTGGCGGGGTGCAGGTTTTCAATATTCTTATTTCTATTGTGCGGTCTAAGTTTATTGCATTGTTTATTGGCCCTACGGGAATGGGGATTGCCAGTTTATTCAACACGACACTTAATGTGGTGGATGCGGTTACCAATCTTGGATTGAATAGAAGCGCGGTCAAAGATATTTCGTATGCGAAAGAAAATTATGAAGCCAATAACATAGCCCGGACCATTCACGTTTTAAAACGCTTGGTTTGGTTTACTGCAGTCATTGGAGCCGTTTTAATGATGATAACATCACCTTGGCTTAGTGAAATAGCATTTGAAAGTAAGGAATATACCATTTCGTTTATTTGGCTTTCTGCAGCACTTCTTTTTAAGCAATTTACACATAGTAACTTAGCTATTTTACAAGGCTTACAAAAACTGGGTAACCTTGCTAAAGCTAACTTAGTAGGAAATACGGTTGGGCTTCTTATCACGGTTCCGTTGTACTATTTTTTCAGAATAGATGCCATTGTGCCGGCTATTATTATTGCTTCACTTATTAGTTTTATTGTCACCTTGTATTATACCAATAAAGCAAAGGTTGAAAAAGTTGCACTTACTAATAAAGAAGCTTTTTCCGAAGGGAAAGAGATGATTCATTTAGGTGTTACGTTGAGTGTAAGCAGTGTAATTACTTTAATTGCGATGTATGTTATTCAAATATACATTAGCAATAAAGGAGGGACCGAAGCTGTTGGGTATTATCATGCCGGAATGGTTATTTTAAACACTTATGTCGGCCTGGTCTTTAATGCGATGAGTACGGACTATTTTCCGCGTCTTTCGGCAGTTTCCGATGCCATTGAAAAAATACGAAACATAGTTTTTGAACAAGCTTTTATAGCTGTATTGTTAATCCTGCCTATCATTGTTATTTTTGTTGCTTTTGCCCCGTTTATTATCACATTGCTGTATAGCCAAGAGTTTTCGCCGACGGTGCAATTTGTAAGTTGGGGTATTTTAGGGATGTTGTTTAAGGCCGTTTCTTTTTCCTTGGGATATATTATTATTGCCAAAGGAGACTCAAAAGTATTTATTAAAACTGCTATTGGTTTCAATATTACATTAGTTGTCATGAACATTATTGGTTATACGTATTGGGGGCTTGAAGGATTGGGAATTAGCTATTTTATCTATTTTCTCATTCACTTTATAGTAATATGGCTAATAACCTATTACCGCTATAATTTTACATTTAAAAAGGAGTTTTATTACATTTTCGGAATTTCTATTGTACTTTGTTCTCTTGCATTTTTATTATCAAATATAGAAGATGATGTACTGAAATATGTATCATTGAGTGTTATGATTATAATTTCTAGTATCTTTTCAGTCTACCATATCGATAAAAAAATTGAGATACGGGATTTGATTCAAAACTTTTTCAGAAGAAAAAAATAATGGCCGGAGTAAGGATAACTTATAGAAAACTTAAAAAGAAATTCAAAGTTTACCTCACAGTAAACTGGTTTGCTACTTGGTATTTTAACTTAAAGATGTTCCCTTTTTCCGTTGCCAGAAAACTTCCAGTCTTTTTCTATGGAAGTGTTCGGTTTTCAAATTTGAATGGTGAGTTTATTATTGATGCACCTATAAGAAAGGGAATGATTGGTTTTGGGCAGGCTTATGAAAAAACCACAAGACATATAGGAATAGCTGAAATAGCCTTAGAAGGGAAAATACTTTGTAAAGGGACGGTACAATTTGGGAAAGATTATTTCATTTATGTTGCCAATGGGGCTGTTTTAGAATTAGGCGAGATGGCCGGAATGGCTTCTCTGGGGAAAATTATATGTACGCATAAAGTTAAATTTAATACGTATGCTAGGGTAGGCTCAGAATGTCAAATTATTGATACAGATTTTCATCAAATGATAAATACAGTCACTAATGAAAAGTACCCTATTTCCAAAGCTATTAGTATTGGTGCCTATAATTATGTAGGCAGGTGGTCTTCCATAATGAAAGGCACGGTTACACCTAACTATTGTACAGTTGCATCAAATTCTTTATGTAATAAAGACTATACCTCGTTAGGTGAAAACACCCTTATTGGTGGTATACCTGCAAAACTCTTAAAAGAAAATATTTCAAGAGATTGGGAGGGAGAAAGAGCTATGATGGAACAGTCTTTAAATTTAAAACTGTAAGGTTGGTATTACCAAGAACAGCCTTTAGGGCCATCTATGGCTATTCTTCTAAAGTGGATTAAAGGGTGCCACCATTTTGCGGTATTAAACTCAGATATTCTTAAGTCTTCAATATTTATTATTTGCCCCTTATATTTAATGGTAGCTTTAATTGGCATATCAAATTTTTGTGACCATTTATGTATTTGGGTTTTAAACTCTATTAAGGGTAAAGCAAAGCCTTCCAGAGGTTTACTTCCTTCCCATTTAAAGTCATCTGGGATATTGATAATGGTAACTAGATCCTCTTCGAAGTTCCATATTTTAGTTTTTTCAGTATCAAAAATGTAATGATTGCTTCTTGTTTCTTCAGTAACTATATTGCTGAACATAGTTAAATTACCTGAATTTGATAAGCCTAAATATGTTTGTCCACTCCATAAAATAATAAATACCACAGAAATAAGTGGGAGTAGGGTAACTTTAGCCCTTTGTTTTTCGAATGTCCTTTTAGACAGTAAAAGGTAAAAAAATATTAGCCAGCCAATATTAAATATTAGCCCATTGTAAAACCGAATAAGTGTATCTTCTACTAGATGGAATCTGGTGACTACAAATGATAGCAAAACCGCTAACATTGAAAAAAATATGTAAACCCGAATTTCTTTACAGGTTTTTTTTATTGAATTGACTTTTTCAAAATTCATAATGCTTCCAGCAATAAGAAAACCTGCCAAGGAACTGAAGTTTGAAAAACCACATAAGGATAAATAAAAATGAAAAAGGACCAATAGCCAAGCAGCTACCTTTCTTGTTTTATAGTGTAGTAAACCAATAGGAACAACCATTTCGGTAACGATTGTCATGATCTGGGAAAAACGAATAAAAAATGATGAGGGATTATAGTCATCACCAAAGAGAAATACATTTAAATTATTATTTACGTAAATACTGCAGGAATTTGAAAGATCAAAAAACCCAGCATTTAATTTATGAAGTCCCGCCATAAAATAGATAGCTACAAGCGAATACCTAAATAAGGATGAAATACTTTTAGGGTAAAAGGTATTATTGATGATACGCTTATAGTTAACGATAAGCACTACAAATAAAAATATGCTAATAAAAATCTCTAAATTTCCGTGGTTGGTAATTCTAGGAAATATGGGGATGTAAACTAGTAAAACTGAAATAATAGATAAAAAAGTTGTCCACCAAAATTTAGGGCTTAAAAACTGAAGGCCAACCATACATAAAATAAATGCATTTGTATAAGGGTGAGACCAATACCCACTGCCAATACCTATTAATATGGCACAGTTAAAAACACAGAGAAGAATAAAGTAATTTCTATTTATTGATTGTAGCATCTTAATTTATAAGGTGTATTTTTCTATATATTTTTCAGCAACTTGAATATGGTGATGTTCTTTTTCAATAAATTCCCGTGCATTTTTAGATATTTCAGCAATCTTTAATGGGTTTAAAACCAGATTTTCTAGGTCTTTGTAAATAGCCTGTGCATCGGGTAAAGCATTTATGGCTACAGGTTTTTCTAAATTATAATATTCAACAAACTCCTTCTCGGCGCAGGTAAACACCACTTTGCCTTTTGCCATTGCTTCTAGGGCATTGTAGCCTTGATCTAAGCCTAAGACTTGATCTAAAACAATATGTGCTTTATTGTACAGTTCAATATATTCTGAATAAGGTACATTTTCAACTGTGATGATTTCTATTTTATCGGCGTATTTTTTTTGAAGCAAGCTAAGAGCTTCTTCAAAATAGTCACTTCCCTTTTTATAATAGTTGGCCCGGTTTATTCCGTGAAAAATAATGATTTTATCTTCAATAGGAACTGGTAAGTAAGGTAGCTTTTCTAAATTAATAGGATTTGGAATCAATCCTAAATACAACGGATGTCCTTTCATGGGGATGTGATAATCCATATCACTGGCAATTACCCCTTCAATATGCTTAAAAACAAAGTCGTGAAGTGATTTAAATTTAGGTCGAAGGTATTTTAAAATAGGAGCAAACTCTTCTTTAGATACTTTTCCTAGGAATAACGCACTTAAAATAGAATACCTAAATTTTTGATCAAAGGCATATTTTACACTTATATAATCGGCACCACAGGAAAGCAAAAACAGTTTTTTATTATTCTTTGCTAAAAAAGAAACTACTTCTTTTTCAATTTTTGGTGTTACGCCTAAGGGACTTACATTAATAAGTTGTACAACATCGTAGCCTTTTAATTTATCAGCATGACTAAAAAATTGCTTTTTTAAATTTTCAGAAGTTAGATTGATTTTGAACAACTTAAAAAGTAATACTTTCCATTTTTTAGCAAGTCCCGAATTGTATTTTCTATTTAGTTTAATATCAACCGGATAGTTTTTAAAAAAATCGCTACTACCAATAATGGTAACCTCGTGCCCAAGCGCAGTTAATCCTTCTTTTAAAGAATTATGCAACCGACTGTATTCACCTACAAGGAGTATCTTCATAAATGCGTTATATTTGCTAAAACGACGCACCAAAAGTACAATTATTTATGGCCAGTAAACAACCGTCAACACAAATTAAAGTCTGTTTGGTGGCTATTTCATTGGGAAGGGGAGGTGCCGAACGCTCTACAGCCTTGCTCTCTCAAATGCTTACCGAAAAAGGGTTTAATGTGACCATAGTAATATTGTATGATGTGGTTGATTACCCCTATAAAGGAAACTTGTTAAATCTTGGAAAACATAAAAAAGACGGGGACACTTTTAATAAGCGCTTGGTAAGGTTAAATAAACTGAAACAGTTTTTAAAACAAGAAAGTTTTGATTTTATACTCGATAATAGAACACGTAGCAATGGACCAAAAGAGTTATTTTATTTAAAATATGTATATGCAAACCAGCATGTTATATATGTAGTGCGTAGCTTTAATTTGTTGCAATATTTTCCGAAGGAAAAATGGATTGCAAAAAAAATGATTAATAATTCTAAGTTGGTTATAGGAGTTTCAAAAGCGATTTCTGAAAAAATAAACGCTGAATACAAAACCAATAAAGCAAAAACGATATATAATCCTGTAGAGCCTTTATCTGAAACAGGTAATAAAAACCTATCTAACGAAAAATATATTCTTTATTTGGGCAGAATTGAAGAGCAGGTAAAAAACTTTACATTATTGCTAAACGCTTATAAAAAATCCAAGCTTCCAGAAGCTTCAATTCATTTAAAAATAGTGGGCGATGGTCCTGATGTTGATTGGCTAAAACAAAAAATAGAAACCATGTCACTTTCAGAAACTGTTTCTGTTAATTCCTTTACGCCCATTGTATTCCAGTATTTAAAAAACGCCTTATATTTAACGTTGACAAGCTATTATGAAGGATTTCCAAGGGTTTTAATAGAGGCGCTTTCTGTAGGCACTCCTGTAATTTCAGTAGATTGCAAAAGTGGACCAGAAGAAATTGTTTCGCATAAAAAAAATGGCTTGTTGGTTGAAAACCATAATGAGCTGGAATTGGCGGAGGCTATGAATAGTCTAGCTTTTGACACTGAACTGTATAAAACATGTAAAGCAAATGCCCAAGACAGTATTTCACACTTAAAAATGGACGCTATTGGCGAACAATGGGCTAATTTATTGAACAATAAACAAACACGATCTTGAAAAGTAAATTGATTGACATACCAAAAATAGTTGATGTAGAAGGACGAGGAAACCTTTCCGTAATTGAAAAAGATGTTTTACCGTACCAAGTAAAACGTGTTTATTACTTATATGATGTTCCGAGTGATTCTAGCAGGGGAGGACATGCCCATAAAGTACAGTTAGAGTTTTTAATTGCTGTAAGCGGTAGTTTTGATGTTATTCTCGATGATGGTACTGAAAAACGAAAAGTAACCCTTAACAAACCAAACAAAGGCTTGTTGATAGCAACAGAAACATGGCGGGAATTAGAAAATTTCTCATCTGGTTCTGTGTGTATTGTTCTATCTTCTGGCGAATTTGATGAAGCAGACTATATAAGAAAGTATGACGATTTTACTTCTTATTTAAATAGATAAGACTGGCGTTTACATGGAAGGTTACTTAAAAAAAATCAAAAGTATTTTACAAGTCAATAAATACATTAGTGATTTTTTTCTGCGTTTTATAGACATTCAAAATTTACGGAAAAACCCAGAGGATGTTGTATCGTTAAAAGATACATTTGAGTTTAACATCGATTTATCAAATTATCACATTGCCTCATCACCATATTGGAAACAATTTAAAAACATAGAAAGCGACCCTATTTTTTATGCCGAAATCCCCGATGCGACCATTGTTAGTAAGGGTATTGTGGTTACTTCTAAAAAACAAGTGATACTTGAGAGCACCATTTTTCAAAAGGAATATTTAAATGAATTGTACAGCAATCATTTTGTCGTTTTCAATAAGCTTCTTCCAAGTAGAAAGGAACACAAGGTGCTTTCGCTTCAAAACAAACTTGATAATAACTATTTCCATTGGACGATGGAGTCACTGTTTCGTATTTTAGTGATTTATGAGAACCCGGCTTTTCAGGAATATAACGTATTGATAAAAGACGGAGGTTCTCGGTTTATGTTCGATTCGCTTCAATTCCTCTTTCAACTTCCGAAAGAACGAATTATAACAAAACGGTTACTTGAAAATATTAAGGCAGATAAAGCTATGGTAGTTTCTTTTCCACATATACGGGATGAAAGAACAGAGATGACGAATACATATTATCCTTATTTAATAAGAAAGTTCAATCAACTGGCACATAAAAGGCTACAGGAAAATATTAAAAACATTAAAACCAATATGCCTAAAAACATATTGGTTTCTCGTAAAAACGCAATCGAAAGGCGTATTGTCAATGAGGATGATTTTTTACAAAAATTAAAGAAATTCGACTTTAATGCCGTGTATCTTGAAGAGCTCACTTTTGTTGAGCAAGTTTCATTGTTTTATGGGGCAGAAAATGTTATAGTTTTACACGGGGCTGGTATAACAAACATTATTTACGGAAAAAACCCTTTATTGATTGAATTATTCCCTAAAGAACGAAAAATTAGAGATGCTTTTTACTTTGCGCAGATTACTTCAGCCTTACAATTTAAACATGAAGTTATATTCTATAATTCGTATAACACAGAACAAGATGTGTTGATCGACGATGAGATGTTCAATAAAATTATTAGCAAATTAACAGATTAGGCAAGCTGTGATTTCTGCTTAAAGTTTATTTGTAAGTATTTATTCGAAGTCCAAATTTTTCAAACAAGGCTTTGCTTTTTAGCAACAAATTTAAAGTGTGTTTAGGTTGTTTTAACAGCTTTCGTTGCTTACTGTTCAAATTCTCCAGGTTTATCTTAGCTGCGTATTTTTTATAAGAAGTCATATCTCCAGCCATTTTATGTTGAATAGCCAACGAATATCGGTTTAGGTCTAAATACTGCTTTAAATATGGATTTTCCTCTTCCTCTTTTTCATATTTATTCAAGTCCATATAAGCACGGTTTAATACATTGGTGTGCGAAATACGATTATTTCCATCTAGATTATGCGTAGCAGATATTCTTGTTGAAAAAGCTAATGGTGACTCTAATGCAGCCCGGATCCAAAGATCGGTATCTTCTCCAGCGGCAGCGCGGTCAATGGAAATATCAAAACCGTTAAGTTTTGTGAAAAAGTCTTTTTTCATTCCAACGGCAGAGGTCCAAGCAAGAGGATCGACCAAGCTATTTCTAAAGTAATCATCAACCAACCCTATCCAGTTTTCCCCTTTTTTTAAGATAGGTGAAATCATAGGTGTGATAAGGTTGTCATTGTATTTTTTGTTGTGAGCGGTAGCAAACCAATTAGCGTTGGGAAACTTTTTTATCATTTCATGCATGTTTTCTAAATGGCCTGGATACCAATAGTCATCGGCATCTAGAAAGAAAACATAGTCAGTTGTAGCTTTTTCTACGGCAAAATTTCTAGTAAGCGAAATACCTTCATTTTTTTTACTGAAATAGTTGATTCTAGCATCATTTACAGTTTGAACTACCTTTTCACTTTCATCGGTCGATCCATCATTTACAATAATCACTTCAAAATCTGTAAATGATTGCTTTAACAAACTATCCAATGTTTTTTGGATGTCTTGTTCTTTGTTGTAAAGCGGTATGATTACTGAAAACTTAGGCATTGTTTTTTAGTTTAGCGTAATATTTTAAGCGATATAAATCGAATAAAAACAGCGATGGATTGGCAGATATAAAATTATTTCGGAGCGGTTTTTCAAAAAAAGTGATTCCCCAACAGAAGGGTTTTGTAAGATAATATTTTTTTAATTTCAAATAAGCCTTTTGTAATGGCCGTTCGGCAGACATTATTTTTTTCTCTTCAAAAAGAACGGTGGTTTCCACCGCTTTAAGAGCTTTGTTCACAAATGTTTCGTTGTCTTCTAACCCCAAATGGTATACAGGATTATCAATGTGAAGAATGGTAACTTGCCTTTCTTCTAAAAATTGTTTAAAAAGGTTGTCAACACCGTACTCATTGAAATTTATTTTTTTACTTATCGGCAAAAAAATATTTTTTTCAATAAAAAAACATCCCGAGTTAACAGCTAAATATGGTTCTTTATTCCTTTGTGCTACTGTTAAAGACTCCCTCTCGTGGCCGTATTTCCATCTAAGCATTTTGTTGTGTTCGGGTTTTTTTTCAGAATAAATGATTCCGCCAAAAATGAGATCTGCTTGTTTTTTTTTTGAAATAAAACGCTCTATAAAGTCTTTATATTTAGGCATAACATCAGCATCTAAAAAAAGCAACCAATTATGATTCGCTTTTTCTGCTAGTTTATTTCTTGTGGCAGTACGGCCTTTGTTTTCTGTGTTTTCAGTATATATACAATAATCTAAGCTATTGATAGTTGAGTTGCTACTTTTGACTTTTTCGTTGTAAGATGCATCATCCAACACCAATATTTCGAAAGTTAATTTAGCTTGTAAACACTGCTGGTGCAATGTATTTACAAGTTCCGTAATATCATAATTATATGTAGGAATAAGGATGGAGAGCATTGTTTAGTTGAACAAGTTTAGAGTTCTTACATTGACTGTTTGTGAATTTAATGGTAAATTAATAGCCAGCGAAATTTTTGCTGCTCAATACAAATATACGCTTTGATTAAAACATACTATCTTTATATTTAAAAGAAACGTAGTGCATAATAATATAATACAAACTATAATCGCCAATATTAAAATAAAACTTGCTATTAAAAAGGTAAGTTGTATTTGTTTTATTTTGGTAACCTTTTCTATGTCTGCACAAGAAAAATCTTGGATGTACCTTCGGGCAATAGACACTACATTTGCGCCAGAATTTTCAAAAGTTGGTGATCATTTAGTTTATAACGGAAATGATACAAAGTTTAAAAATATACTTCAGAAATATAAAATATTTGAATTCAAAAAAACCTTTAAAAAAGCAAAGAAGGAAAACCTAAAAAAAACCTTTTTTGTAATAGCTGATAAAGAATTTATTTTAGAAGATTTACTTCAAAGTGCTTCTCATTTATTTGACTCTGGCGAATTAATTTCTCCAGAGGATAAAAAAATTTTTGAACCCAACGACTATGGCTTGACTAGTACTATTGGTGCTAATAAAGGTATTCAGGTTAATTTAGATTACTATGATTTTTTAAAAGTGCCCAAAGCTTGGTATTATACAACTGGTTCGCACAAATCTATAGTTGGAATTGCTGATGCCAGTGTTGACACGACCAATATGGAGTTTAAGGGTAAAACCACTGTGTTTAAAGAGTCGCCATTTTCAAATGGTCATGGATTAGGGATGGCAGGAATTGCAGCTGGACAAGGCGATAATGGTTATGGGGTGCCAGGGGTTTGTTACGATTGTTCTATTTACACAACAGACTATGGACATTTTAAAGACCTAAATCAATTGTTGGAGCTTTCTCAAGCAGGAGCGAAAGTTATAAATTGCAGTTGGGTAAGCAGTAATTATTATCAAACTGCTCAAGATGTAATAAATGAAATGTATAATAATGGCACTATCATTGTTGCTGCAGCCGGAAACCTAGATTGGATTAAAGGTAAAGGGGAAAAACTATATTATCCAGCATCGTATGATAACGTAATATCAGTGGCCTCCTTAAGTTATAAGCACGAAAAAGCTAAAGATAATTTACTTAAAACCAAAAAAGGCGATTATTACGGTGAAAACATTCGTGGTTATTTGTCAAGAACATTGGGGTTTAGTGATAAAGAAAATTTAACTGGAGGATTTAATTATCCTGTATCTATTACCACACTTAACCCAAAGGTAGATTTACTAGCGCCTTCAACAGGACAGTTTCGTTATTCAAAATGGATGCTGGAAGATGAAATAGAATATATATGGCAAGCCAGTTCGCCTACGGCACCATTGGTGACTGGATCTATTGGTCTAATGTATTCTCTATACCCTTGCTTACCAACAGATGAAATAGAAAGCATTTTAAAGCTTACCACGTGGAATATAGATTCTATTGGAGATAACAAGAAATATAAAGGAAATTATGGAGCGGGAGCTTTGCAAACGGGAGATGCTGTAGAAATGGTATATCAAATGGTTGCTGAAGATGAAAGAGTAACGATTGATAATCAAAACTTCTCACGATGGGATTTTAAACTGACTACGTATTCAGAAAAAACCATCCTGAAAAATCAACAATTTACAGATGCTGCAACGCTTAATCTAACGTCGAAAAACCAAATAGTCCTTTCTGAAAACACGGTCCTTAAACCAAATAAAGAAGGAAATATCCATCTTAAAATTAATCCGTCACTACAAAAAGAATGTGAATTAGAACTTAGAGAAGGATTTCCAGAAAATTAGACCGTTTTCTGTACCACCTCAAAAATTTGATTTTCATCGCACTTCAAGGTTTTAGAAGGGTACTTTAGCAATAACGCATAGTCGTGCGTGGCCATTAAAATGGTGTTGCCGTTTTTATTAATTTCTTGCAGCACCTCCATTACTTCTACACTAGTTTGTGGATCTAAGTTCCCGGTAGGCTCATCGGCTAAAATTAACTCTGGATCGTTTAACAAAGCTCTTGCAATAGCTACACGTTGTTGCTCACCGCCAGAAAGTTGATACGGGTATTTAAACGCTTTGGTTTTCATATCTACTTTTCCTAAAACTTGGTCAATTTTAGCATCCATTTCTTTTTTGTCCTTCCAGCCTGTTGCGGTCAATACAAAAAGAAGGTTGTCTTTTACCGTACGGTCGTTCAGTAATTTAAAATCTTGAAACACAACACCAAGTTTTCTTCGTAAAAACGGGATGTCTTTTTCTTTTAACGTAGGTAAATCGTAACCTACAATTTCCCCTTTTCCTTCTTGCAAGGGTAGGTCACCATAAAGTGTTTTCATAAAACTACTCTTCCCAGTTCCGGTTTTTCCAATTAAATACACGAATTCGCCTTTTTCAACCCGTACGGAAACATCAGATAAGATAAGGTTTTCCCGTTGGTAGATAGCGGCGTCTTTTAATTCTAAAACCGGTTGCGACATAATAATGTGTTGTGTTTATTTAGGTTGAGATTTCAAATGTAATTTGAAATATAACGAACTGCAATAGTTAAGTAAGTAATGTTTAAAACGTAAGATTATTGCTGTGTATTTACTTTTTCTTTTAACTTTTCAATCTCTTTTTGTTGTTGAAGCGTATAAATAGTAAGCTCTTCAATTTTTTTCAGTAATAACAAGTTCATTTCTTTTAAGGACATTCCTTCTTTTTCCATTGCTTCAGCAGAAGGGATTTCCGGTAAATGGTTGTGCTTTTTTAAATAGGCTTCCAATTCAGGTAACGATATAAGTTTATAGTTTGGCATTTTTTCCGAAGCACCAGTAAAATACTGTTCAAACACATAATCGGGAGCAACGGCGCCTTGTAGATCGACTAACACTTCTTGGGTGTGTATTTTGCCTTTAACGGTTAATAATTCGTCCGGTTGTTCGGTGCCAATGCCTATTTTTCCATTTTTTTCGCTCAAATTTTTAAACGGGTTACGTTGCGCACTTAAACTAAACGTTATGAATAGCATTAGGAGTGCAAAAACTGTTTTTTTCATCTTATTATAAATTCTGAAATGAAACATAAATGTACTTGATTTTTTTGAGAGGTTGCTAAAGGTTTCTTAAAAACATAATTATCGCATCCATCTTTCGTTACAGATTAAGACAATAATGTAATTTTGTTATCAAAAACCTCAAGCCCATGCGCAAAACCTTGTTTGCATTTACTGTTTTTCTATTCATTTCCACATATGCTTTTTCACAGCAAACTGCTGCGTTAACCAATGATTTAGTGGATTATAACAAAGCGATTGAACTGTACAACAACAACCAGTTTTTGGCAGCTCAAACGTTGTTTTCTAAAGTAAAATCAACTGCTGAAGAAGAAACCATTGAAGGTGATTGTGCGTATTACATCGCTAATTGTGCCGTGCGTTTAAATCAGCAGAATGCTGATCAATTAATGGAAGAGTTTGTAGAAGACTACCCAACTAGCATCAAACGAAACGATGCGTACATTAATGTAGCTAACTACTATTTTGAAAACGGAAAATACTCGTATGCTCGCAAATGGTACGACAAAGTGGATGAAAGTAGCTTGAGCCGAGGCGAAATGGAAAAGTATAATTTCAATAACGGCTATGCATACTTTAAAAGTAAGCGGTATAACGAAGCAAAAAAATATTTGAATCGTGTTTCCACTTCTCAAAAATATGGTTCGCAAGCTAAATATTACTTAGGGTATATTGCTTACGAAGGCGACGATTATGAGCAAGCAAATCAGCAGTTTGAAGAAATTAAAGGCGATGAACGCTACTCGGAAGACTTATCCTACTATCAAGCTGATATGAACTTCAAACTAGGGGATTTTCAAAAAGCGATCGATTTAGGAAAAGAACAATACGACTCTTCCAGTCCGCAGGAACGCAGCGAACTTTCCAAAATCATCGGCGAAAGTTATTTCAACTTAGGGCAATATGCTGAGGCGATTCCTTATTTAAAGGAATACAAAGGAAAACGCGGTAAATGGAACAATACGGATTACTACCAATTGGGGTATGCGTATTACAAGCAAGGCGATTACCAGAGTGCGATTAACGAATTCAATAAAATTATCGACGGAAATAATTCCGTAGCGCAAAATGCCTATTATCATTTAGCGGAAAGCTATTTAAAGTTGGATCAAAAACAGCAAGCGCTGAATGCGTTTAAAAATGCTTCGGAAATGAATTTTTCCGCAGAAATAAAAGAAGACGCTTTTTTAAATTATGCAAAACTGAGCTACGAAATAGGGAACAGCTACCAAAGTGCACCGCAGGTTTTACTGTCGTTTATTGAAGCTTATCCAGACAATAAAAATAACGAAGCCCTGCAAAACTTGTTGATCGACTCATACATCACATCAAAAAACTATAAAGGCGCAATGGAGTTGTTGGAAAACAACAAAGCGTTTGAAAATAAGTTGGCGTATCAAAAAGTGGCTTTTTTCCGTGGTGTAGAATTATATAATGAAGGGAATTATACCGAAGCGAAAACATTGTTCAATAAATCGTTACAAGAACCTCGCGATGCAAAATATACAGCAAGAGCAACCTATTGGAAAGCTGAAAGCGATTACCAATTGTCTGATTTTGACGAAGCATTAATTGGTTATAAACAATATCTACAACTACCGGAAGCAGCTTCCACACCAGAATATAACAATGCTCGGTACAACTTAGCGTATAACCAATTCAAGTTGAAAAACTATTCCGAAGCCATTACCAATTTTAAAGGATATTTGGAAAGTTCATCTGCAAATGGCGCTCGAAAACAGGATGCGTATTTACGATTGGGAGACAGTTATTTTGTGACGAGTCAATACTGGCCAGCGATGGAAAATTACAACAAAGCCATTGAAGTTGGTGCTGCGGATGAAGATTATGCCGCGTTTCAAAAAGCAATTAGTTATGGTTTTGTGGATAGAACCGAAGATAAAATTGAAGGGTTGCAAAACTTCTTACGCACGTATGTGAAATCGGTGTACCGAGATGATGCATTATATGAATTAGGAAACACCTACGTATCTCAAAATAAAAACAACGAAGCGTTAAGAATCTACGATAACTTGGTTCAAAACATCCCGAAAAGTATTTATAAACCAAGGGCGTTAATGAAAAAGGCGTTGATTTTAGACAATACTGGAAATAGTAATGAAGCGTTGGCTATTTTTAAGCAGGTAGCCAGTGAGTATCCTTCGACACCTGAAGCTGTGCAAGCTGTTTCTTCAGCAAAAATTATTTACATAGATCAAGGGCAAGTAGATCAATATGCCAATTGGGTGAATACGTTAGATTACGTTTCAGTAGAAGATAGCGAATTGGACGATGCTACGTATCAAGCTGCCGAAAAGCCGTATTTGGAAAATAAAATCAGTCAAGCGATTAGCCGTTTTGAAGCCTATTTAAAAGAATTTCCAAATGGAAAGAATGCGTTAGATGCACACTTTTATTTAGGTCAGTTATATTTTGCTGAAACAGAAAAAGAGAAAGCCATTCCGCATTATGAATATGTGGTGTCTAGAGAGCAGAATGAATTTACAGAGCCAGCTTTGGCCCGAGTTTCAGAACTGTATTTAGGAAAGAATAATTACGAGAAAGCTCTCAGTTATTTGAAGCGCTTGGAAACAAGTGCCGATTCACAACAGAATATCATATTCGCACAGACCAACAGTATGAAAGCTAGTTACGAGTTGAAACAATATACTGAAGCGGTTGGGTATGCTGAAAAAGTACTTCAGAATTCAAAAGTGGATAATAGTATTAAAAGTGATGCACAAGTAATTATTGCCCGTTCGGCCATGAAAACCAATGACGAAGCAAAAGCCAAGAAAGCATATGCTGAGGTTGGTAAAATAGCAACAGGAGAATTGGCTGCTGAAGCATTGTATTACGATGCCTATTTCAAAAGAAAAGAAGAAAGCTTGAAAGCTTCGAATGAATCGGTGCAACGATTGGCAAAAGATTATCCGGGCTACAAATTATACGGTGCAAAAGGATTATTGCTAATGGCGAAGAATTTTTACGACTTAAAAGATGCGTATCAAGCCACTTATATTTTAGATAGCCTGATAAAAAACTTCAGTGATTTCACGGAAATAGTAAACGAAGCGAAAGCAGAACTATCCAAAATAAAAAATGCTGAGGCAAAAACAAACGCTTCGGTAGAAGCCGAAGAAAACTAATAACATCAATCAATTAAAAAAAATTGCTACCTATGCAAATAGCTTCTAGTAACACAAAAAGTGTTTCATTTTTAAATAACTTTCAAAGAACAAACTCCCCCTTTGAAGGGGGATTGAGGGGGATGTTTTTCCTTGTTTTAGTCATGCTATTTTCTAACCTTTCTTTGTTAGCCCAAGATAAAGACGGTGAAGAGCAAGAAGATGATTTGGACACAGAAGTGGTAAACATTGTAAAACCATACACGCCAACAATTTCCGATGCTTTTAAGGTAAAAGAAACACCAATGCTGAATGATTCGGTTAATACACAGAAAAAAGAGGTGAAATACGAGATTTTTTCAGTTCCCGTAGCGTCTACTTTTACACCTGCTAAAGGAAAAGCAGAAACGGTTGAAAAAGCTGATCCGATTAAACTCTATGATAATTACGCAACATTAGGGTTTGGAAATTACACATCTATTTTAGGAGAGCTGTACAGTAACTTTCAAATAAGCCGTACGGACAATGCTGGGTTTTATTTTCGACATAATTCTTCACAAGGTGATATAGATGGGGTTTTATTGGAAAACAAATACTACGACACAAAATTAGATGCTAATTACAGCAGCCGACAACGATATACAAGTTATAAATTGAATGCAGGAGTAGAACACCAACTGTTCAATTGGTATGGGTTAAACGACTTTTATACACAAAACTTTGAAACAATCGGTTCGGAAATAGATCCACAACAGCAGTATTATAGCGGATATGTAGGCGGAAGTATTTCGGTAGATGATTCCTTTTTTGAAAAAGCCACTGCAAATATTAGATATGCAGGCGATGCGTTTTCTTCTTCTGAAATCAATATCAATGCACAGCCGGAGTTTTCATTCCCATTAACCGACTTAACCTTAAAAGTAGATGGAGATGTGGATTATCTAACGGGAAGTTTTGATAAGGGCTACCTTTCTTCCGAAGGAATTGATTATAGCTATTTAAACGCAGGAGTAATTCCTTCGTTAGTGTATGTAAATGAAGATTTATCGGTTTCCTTAGGGGCAGCTGCTTATGTAAGTTTGGATACTGAAAACAGTGAAACGGACTTCTTTTTATATCCACGAATCAACGCTTCGTATCGTCTAGTCGATGAATTATTAATTGTCTATGGTGGAGCAGAAGGCGATTTAGAACAAAATACGTATTACGATTTCAAGGAAATCAACCCGTATGTGTCGCCTACTTTATTTATAGCACCAACGAGTCAGTTGTACGAAGGGTTTGCCGGTTTAAAAGGGAAACTGTCCAATTCGGTAGGTTATAACGTGCGCGCTTCTTATGGAAAAGATGAAAATAAAGCGCTGTTTAAATCAAATCAATTTTCAACCGGAGCAACCACTGGAGAAGGGTATGAATATGGAAATTCATTCAATGTCGTATATGACGATGTGAATACGCTTTCGGTTTTTGGTGAATTAAAAGTTGATGTCTCTAATACATTTACGTTAGGGGTAACTGGAGAATATTTTAGTTACGATACTACCAACGAAGCACAACCATGGAATCTTCCAGAACTAAAAGCATCCTTATTTTCAAACTTTACTATTACCGAACAACTGTATGGAGGTGCTTCATTATTCTATGTAGGCGAGCGAGAAGATATATCTAAAAATATTCCATTGCCTTTTGGACCTATTATTGAAGAACGAATAATATTAGATGGATATTTAGATGCTAACGTTCATGTAGGTTATAATATTAATGAGCGACTATCTGTTTTTGCAAAAGGGAGTAATTTGTTAAGCGATAACTATGAAAAATGGATGGATTATCCGGTGCAGGGCATTCAAGCGTTATTAGGTGCTACCTACAAATTTGATTGGTAAATCAACATGCAACACCCTGAAAACCTCGAAGAAATCCAACAGTTTATTCAATCTGGTAAACCTGTTATGCTCTATTTTTCAGGAGAACGGTGTAGTGTCTGCAAAGCCTTAAAACCTAAAGTTGAAACAACGATTACTTCAAACTTTGAGGATATTCTTCTTTTTGAAATCATACTGGAACAACACCCTGATATTGCAGCTAATTATATGGTATTTACAAATCCTACTACGTTGGTTTTTTTCGATGGGAAAGAAGCGATACGAGAAGGGAAAAACATGAGTATTCCTGAGTTTGAAAAAGCTGTAGACAGAATCTACCAGTTATATAATTAACGATGATTTCTTATTTTATAAGAGTATAAATTATCACAATTAAAAAAGCAACTGTATTTACGGTTGCTTTCTTTATTTTTGCATCACATTTTAAAAATAGGTTATGAAAAAATTATTCCCTCTCTTTCTTTTAAGTCTCTTAATTTCGTGTGCCCCAGAAAAAATACCGGCAGACCTTTTGGTAAAAAATGCCACTATTTATACAGTGAATGAAAATTTTGATACTGAAAATGCTTTTGTAGTCAAAGATGGAAAAATTTTAGAAATAGGTGTGAAACCGGAGCTAGAATTAAAATACAATATTGCTGAAACCTACGATGCGAAAGGAAAAACAATTGTACCTGGATTGATCGATGCGCATGCTCATTTATATGGCTTAGGCTTAAACTTACAAGATGTAGACTTAACCGAAACAACTAGTTATGATGAGGTGTTGGCACGGGTAATAACATTTCAGAAAGAAAAAAACAAAGACTATATCATAGGTCGTGGTTGGGACCAAAACGATTGGGAGGTAAAAGAATTTCCTACTAAAAAAGAATTAGATTCTCTTTTTCCCGAAACACCTGTTGCTTTAACCAGAATAGATGGTCATGCGATGATCGTAAATAGTGAAGCACTAAAACGAGCTGGAATTACAGCTGAAACTAAAATGGATGGTGGCGTAATTGGAGTAGAAGATGGGAAACTTACTGGAATTTTAGTAGATAGCCCAATGAGCTTGGTTGAAGAGTCTTTCCCTAAACAGAATAGAAGTTATAATAAACAGGCTTTACTGGATGCTGAGCGTATTTGTTTAGAGATGGGATTGACAACTATCAACGACGCAGGACTAGATAAAGAAATAATCGAATTGATTGACAGTTTACAACAAAAAGATAGCATGGCATTACGCGTATATGCTATGGTGAGTAATAAACCTAAAAACTTAGATTATTATCTAAATAACGGAAAAATAAAAACCGACCGATTGAATGTACGTTCGGTAAAGGTGTATGCCGATGGGGCTTTAGGATCTCGGGGGGCTGCTATGCGTGAATCGTATAGTGATATGCCTGGACATTTTGGCGCTATGATCACACCAGCAGATAGTTTACAAGCGCTTGCCGATAAAATTGCTGCAGCCGACTTTCAAATGAATACTCATGCGATTGGCGATTCGGCTAATATTTCAGTTTTAAGAGCTTATGAAACAGCTTTAAAAGGAAAAACAGATGCTAGATGGAAAATAGAACATGCTCAAATTGTAACTGAAAAAGATTTTGATAAATTTTCAAAAAATATAATTCCGTCTGTACAACCTACACACGCTACAAGCGATATGTATTGGGCAGAAGACAGAGTAGGTTCAGAAAGAATAAAAGGCGCATACGCATATAAAACGCTACTGGAAAACGCAGGGATTGTTGTGTTGGGAACAGATTTTCCCGTTGAAAAAGTAAACCCGATGTACACGTTTTATGCTGCTGTAGCCCGTAAAGATTTGGAACACTACCCTGAAGATGGATTTCAGAAAAAAGATGCTTTATCTAGGGAAGAGGCCTTAAAAGGGATGACTATTTGGGCAGCCTACTCGAACTTTGAAGAAGATGAAAAAGGAAGCATTGAAGAAGGGAAATTTGCAGATTTTACAGTTTTAGACAGAGATATTATGCAAATAGCCGAAGATAGTATCCCGAATACAAAAGTGTTAGCGACGTTTATAAATGGTAAAAAAGAGTTTTCTTTTGAAAAAGAAAACTAATATTTATTTAAAAACTATTTTCCCCCTTTAGCTTCTAAATCTGCTAAGCATAAAGAATCCAATTGCGGGATGTTTGCTCTGTTTTTTATAAACCGTGCAACTTCACGTTTGTTAATGTTGTTGGCTTCAAAGTACATTAAGCAATTTTCTACTACACAATGGCGAGCATTGTCAGGGTCTTCATGTTCTTTTGGGTGAATATCATCGTCTGAAATGTTTACAAGACCTAAAATATGACCAAACTCATGTTGAAGCGTAGTAGCTTCGAGGGTTTCAATATCAGAACTTTGATTATTAGCTATTAAATCTAGCATTGTTTTTTTGTAAACAACTATCGATGTGTTTAAATAGGCTGTCCCTAACGTAACTGAAGTATCGGTGTCTTTACTTGAATTTCCGTTTGAAAAGAAAACATAGACAGCTATATTATCATCCTCAGTATAAGCGGTTCTGTTTTCTTCTTCAATTTCTTTAATTTCATCAATATCAAAAGGTGCATCTTGAGGTGCATTAATAACAGTTTCTTTAATTAAGATACCTCCGGGCTTGGTTATACGATTATTTAAAAATTGTACAAGTGAGTTTTTGGTTTCTTCTTCAGGTTCAAAACCAAATGAATATACAAACTCAATGGTCATGCTGTTGTAAATATCGTTTGATAGGATATCTTCTGCCGATGCCCCCAAAGATTTTTTGTTTTCAGACGTTGGGTCGTTTATTGCATCATCAGAATCGTCGTCTTTACAACCGGTAAACAATAAAATTGAAAATAATAAGAAAAGTAGGGAAGCAGGGGGAAATTTCATAGTGCAATCATTATATTTTTAGCAAACATACCCTTTACAAGGATAAATTAAAAATGGGTAGCTTTATTTTAACGCTTTTTACGCGGTTTCAGTATATAGCCGAAATATATTGGCAAACCTTTCAATATATTTATCTGTTTTTAATTGTGAGTTTTGCTAAATAGTCGTGATGGTCTCCTTCACAGACTACCTCAAAATCAAATCCGTTTTCATAGCAATATTTTTTGAAAATGGTTTCATCTAAATAAACCCAGTTAAAGGGCTCGCTTTTTACTCCTTTGTATTTTATTGTAAATTCCAACTCACCATAATAGTGTTCTTCGGGAGGGAAAATATTTTCTTCTTTAGCTGAATCCCAAAGGTATTTTAAATCACTGCTATCTATTAAAACTTGTCCCTTTGGGGTAAGCAACGATTTTAATTTCTGAAGGTATTTTGAAACAAATTCCAGTTTCTGAAAAACACCGGTGCCGTTCATCAACAATAATATGGTGTCAAATTTTTTATCTTCCAGGTACAGTAAATCAATATGCTCTGCATGATTGACACTTCTTAATTTACAAACCTCTACAGCCCCTTTTGAAGTATCAATAGCCATAACCTGTAATCCTTTTTCCTGAAGATACAACGAATGGCTCCCTGCACCGCAACCAACATCTAACACTTTTCCATATGACAAATCGAGTGCTTTCTGTTCAACTTGTGGCATTTCAGAATAACTTCGGAATAAATAAGGAAGGGGCATCTCATCTTCTTCGGTAACATTGGTTTCGGTTAGGATATCCTCTGTATAATTTCCGTGGTAATAATCAAGTAAAGCGTTGCCTAAAATATCGGTCATTGTTTTAATAGTAGAAGATGCTAGTGTTAATAATTGTACTTTTGCGTTGCTATGGAAGAGATTCTAAAACAACTGCCACAACGCGCCAAAGATACGCATAACGAGAACAAAAAGTTCTTTAAAAAACTAAAGCGCAAACCACCCAAAAATTTAGATTCTTTGATGCAAGAGTTGCATACCGAAGAGTTTGAACGTACCGATTGCTTGACGTGTGCCAATTGCTGTAAAACCACTGGGCCGCTTTTTACCCAAAAAGATATTGAGCGTATTGCCAAGCATTTTAAGATGAAGCCCAGTAAGTTTATTGAAGCGTATTTACAGTTAGATGAAGAAAATGATTACGTGCTGCAAAGTGTTCCGTGCACTTTTTTAGGGGAAGATAATTACTGTAGTATTTACAATATGCGTCCAAAAGCCTGTAAGGAATTTCCACATACAGACAGAAGGAAGTTTCAGCAAATTTCAAATTTAACGTTGAAAAATGTAGCTATTTGCCCGGCGGCCTTCAATATTGTTGAAGAAATGAAAAAACGGTTGCCTTAGTTATATTTATATTACTCATAAAGCATGTACTTCTGTCGCATAGCATCATACTTTTCTAAATCACGTAACCAAGTAGCCCTTATTTCAAGATATGTATAACCGTTTTCTATTTGTTCTTGCAGTTTTGTCGTACCGGCAAGGTTGGTAAAGAAATTGTTGAAAAAATCTTTTTTCTTTCCATACCCTACGTAGGCTTCAATAAGCCACTCCAGATTTAGTTTATCTAGGTTTTTATTCTTTCGAAGATCTAATCCATTACAAGTTTCACCTTTAAATTTTGGGTATTTAGCTCCTTCATTGGCTTGCGGTGTAAATGTAAAGGGATAGAATTTAGAAGGTAACGATGGCGCTCCAAAAACTTGAAACTGCATATCTGTACCACGACCTGCACTAACGATAGTCCCTTCAAAAAAACAAAGACTTGGGTAGAGGTTAATAGCAGTGTCGTTGGGTAAGTTAGGCGATGGTTTTACAGGTAATGAATAGGCTGTTTGGTGGTTGTAGTTTTTAACCTTAATTACTTTAATGTCTGCTTTTATATTATTTTTTAACCAACCTTGTCCGTTAATCATTTGAGCGTATTCGCCAATGGTCATTCCGTGTACAACCGGTACAGGGTGCATCCCGACAAAGCTAGAATGTTCTGGTTCAAGAACAGGACCGTCAATATAATGCCCATTTGGATTTGGTCGATCTAAAATAAGCACTTGAATATTTGCTTCGGCGCAGGATTCCATTACGTAATGTAAAGTGGAAATATAGGTGTAGAACCGCGCGCCTACATCTTGTATGTCGAAAATCATAATGTCAATTCCATCTAATTGTTCTGTCGATGGCCTTTTGTTTTTTCCGTAAAGCGAAATAATAGGCAAACCTGTTTTGGTGTCAACACCATCTTTAACTACTTCGCCAGCATCTGCCTTTCCGCGAAAGCCGTGTTCTGGTGCAAATACTTTTTTTAAATTGATATTTTCAGAAACTAAAAAGTCCACCAAGTGTTTTGAATTGTCATCAACTCTCGAAGTTTGATTGGCAACCACACCGACTGATTTGTTTTGTAATAATTTAGAATACAATGAAAATTGATCTGCACCAACTTCGATAGATTTTTCTTTTACAATTCCATCTTCTGTTTTTAGGCTTCCAACTTCTACTTCATACTTCTTATTATTTTCAGCTCTTTTTCTCTTTCGTTCTAAATCCCGATCGTTATCTTCTTTTATATCGGCTCCCGCTTCAATATATTGATCAAGCGTACTTTGTTTTACAGGTTCTTTTTCGGTAACCGAAGTTCCGCAGGAAAAAAAACTGAAAAGCAGAATGAAAACTGTATTTTTGAAGATAAGTAACTGCATAAACAAATTTGTGAATTTCGAATTTTTCATCGCCCGGCGCATAATTGCCTCCAAGGACTATAAAAGTAGCATTTCGGCACCAATAATAAAAATTGCCATCACGGCAATTGCTATAGGTATTATTATGATGTTGGTTTCGATAGCTACGGGGGTTGGGCTTCAGAAAAAAATTAGAGATAAAGTTTCGGCTTTTAACGGGGATATTATAATCACCAATTTTGACACAAATTTCTCTAATGATTCGCAAATCCCTATTTCAAAAGAACAAGATTTCTATCCTAACTTTTCAAGTGTTGAAGGGGTTAACCATATTCAAGTGACTGCATTAAAAGGTGGTGTTATCCGTACGGCAGAAGATTTTGAAGGGATTGTGGTAAAAGGCGTTGGGGACGATTATAACTGGGAAACTTTCAGTGATTTTTTAATTGAAGGTAGGTTGCCCGATTATTCTGAAAATTTAAATGACGAGATTTTAATTTCGCAATATCTCGCCAACCGCCTGCAATTTAATGTAGAAGATCGCGTAAACACCTTTTTTTTACAAGATGCTGAAAATAAAAAAACGAGAAGTCTTGGTTTAAAAATCGTAGGGATTTACAATAGCGGTTTTCAGCAATTTGATGAACAATATTTAATAGCGGATATCCGTCACATTCAACGTCTAAACAAATGGGACGATAACCAAATAGGGGCTTTTGAATTATTTGTTGACGATTTTGATAACATTCAAGCGGTCGGCAATGCAGTCTATAATGAAACTCCCAGTACACTGGATACCCAGACCATTCGTCAAAAATATGGGGCTATTTTTGAATGGCTCGATTTGTTCGATTTTAACATTGCGCTTATCATCGGGATTATGATCTTAGTCGCAGGTATTAATATGATTACCGCTTTGTTGGTTTTAATTTTAGAGCGTACGCAAATGATTGGGATACTCAAAGCTTTGGGTAGCAACGACTGGAGCGTCCGGAAAGTATTTATTTATAACGCTATGTACTTAATTGGCGTAGGTTTGTTTTGGGGAAATGTAATAGGGCTAGGGCTTTTATTTCTTCAGAAATATTTCAAGCTTTTCCCATTAAACCCAGATACGTATTATGTAACCGAGGCACCAGTATATATTGATATAGGGTATATTTTACTGCTTAATGCCGGAACGTTTATTTTATGTTTATTAATGTTACTTATTCCTTCCTACATAATTGCCAAAATTTCCCCAGTGAAGGCCATTCGGTTTGAATAATAGAAAACCTTGTAGTTTTTTAGGCTAAACCGTACCTTTGCCCCGCATAAAAAATAGCTATGAAATACGCAAAAAACATGTTAGAGACCATCGGTAATACGCCGTTGGTTAAAATAAATAAACTAGCCGAAGAAATCCCAGCTTTGGTACTAGCCAAATACGAAACTTTTAACCCTGGTAACTCGGTAAAAGACCGAATGGCAGTAAAAATGATCGAAGAGGCTGAAGCTGACGGAAGATTAAAGCCCGGAGGGACTATTATTGAAGGTACTAGTGGTAACACAGGTATGGGCCTGGCGCTTGGTGCAATCGTTAAAGGCTATAAAATGGTTTGCGTAATCAGCGACAAGCAGAGTAAAGAAAAAATGGATATTTTACGTGCCGTGGGTAGTGAAGTAGTGGTGTGTCCAAACGATGTAGAACCAGATGATCCGCGCTCGTATTATTCAACCTCAAAACGTCTGGCAGAAGAAACCCCGAACAGTTGGTACGTAAACCAATATGATAACCCCAGTAATGCAAAAGCACATTACGAAAGTACAGGCCCTGAAATTTGGGAACAAACAGAAGGGAAAATCACACACTTTGTAGTTGGAGTTGGAACTGGAGGAACCATTAGTGGTGTTGGTAAATATTTAAAAGAAAAGAATCCTGACATTAAAATCTGGGGTATCGATACCTACGGAAGTGTTTTTAAAAAATACCATGAAACAGGTGAGTTTGATGAAAACGAAATCTACCCATACATCACCGAAGGAATTGGCGAAGATATTCTTCCTGCCAATGTAGATTTTGATATTATTGATGGCTTTACCAAAGTGACCGATAAAGATGCAGCGGTTTATACACGAAAATTGGCCGAAGTAGAAGGAATGTTTTTAGGTAACTCTGCTGGGGCAGCTATGAAAGGCTTACTTCAGTTAAAAGAACACTTTACCAAAGATGATGTGGTGGTTGTTTTATTTCACGATCACGGAAGCCGTTACGTGGCCAAAATTTATAATGACGATTGGATGCGTGAGCAAGGGTTTATTGATTAATTCTTCAGAAATAATATTTAATAAATCCCGTTCCATTGCATTTGGAGCGGGATTTTTCTATTTTTAGAGAGTCATGAAGCGCGAAGCACAAAAACTGTTCAAATATTTACGTACCAAACCAGTGCCTGTTAATACACGGGAAATATTGGCCTTGGAACGAACCAAACTGGCAAACGAACGCACCTTGTTAGCTTACATTAAGGCATCTTTATATTTATTATTAGGTGGTTTAGCGCTATTAGGGTTGGAAGATTTTCAAAGAATACGCTGGTTGGGTTATGTAGCTTTGGTGGTCTGTATCGTTTTTTTAGGCGTCGGGATTATGCGGTATATTGTTTTAAATAGGAGGTTATATAAATGGCACAGGGTATTGTTTACCGACACCATACCTGAAGATAATGAGAAAAATACAGACACTACGACTTCAAAATAAAATGTATCTTCGTTACTGAAACTCCCCGTAACTTTTTCTAAAAATGAAAGAAGATTTTCTGCATTACGTGTGGAAGTTTCAAAAATTTACCACAACCCAATTAAAAACTACGGAAGGAGCATTGGTAAAGATACTTTCCGTTGGACAGCATAATCATGATTCTGGGCCTGATTTCTTTAATGCGAAAGTATCTATAGATGATCAATTATGGGCCGGAAATGTAGAGATTCATCTAAAATCTTCAGATTGGTATGCGCATCATCATGAAGAAGACACCGCTTACGATTCAGTGATATTACATGTGGTCTGGGAACATGATGCTGAGGTTTTTACGAATGATAATTCGCGTATTCCTACAGTAGAAGTAAAGAATATAATAAATACAGCAACCCTGAACACGTACCGCAAGCTGTTTTCTAAAAAACAAAAGTGGATACCGTGTGAACAAGAATTTTCGAATGTTGATGAGTTTACTATACACAATTGGTTAGAACGTCTGTATTTTGAAAGGCTTCAGCAAAAATCTAAACTTATTTTAAAAGAACTGGAAACCTCTAATAACCATTGGGAAGCAGTTTTATTTAACTTATTGGCAAAGAACTTTGGGTTAAAAGTGAATGGTGCCGCCTTTTATAGCATGGCGCAATCATTGGATTTTTCAATAGTGAAAAAGTGTGCTGAAAAACCGTTAGAGTTAGAAGCATTGTTTTTGGGACAGTCAGGTTTATTAGAGGAAACACTAGAAGACGGTTATTTTAAAGAGCTTCAGAAAAAATATAATTATGTGTCGCATAAATTTCAGTTTTTAAATGATGCGGTAGTTGCACCCAAATACTTTAGGTTACGGCCACCAAATTTCCCGACAATCCGCTTATCACAATTGGCAATGCTGTATCGAGAACAAAAGCAATTGTTTTCTAAAATTATTTCAACTAATGAAAAAGAAGCTTTCTACGACCTCTTTAATGTTAATGCATCAGAATATTGGGATACACATTATAATTTTGGCGTGGTTTCAGCAAAACGGAAAAAGAAATTGACCAAAGCGTTTATCGATTTATTGCTCATCAATACGGTCATTCCTTTAAAGTTTTGCTACGCTAATTTTATTAAAAGTGACATTTCAGAAGAACTTATCCGGCTTACTTCTTCGATAGATAAAGAAGAAAACAGTATTATCAATAAATTTAATCAATTAAAACCAGTTGCCAATACTGCATTGCATTCGCAGGGATTCCTTCAGCTTAAAAATGAATACTGTGATAATAAACAATGTTTGCATTGTGCAATTGGCAATGCTGTTTTAAAGGGAAACTGATTGTTATTTACTTTGATTTATACCCATCTTAAATTTGTTGTGAAAAAATAGTAATTTGCAAGTATGTTACAATTGGTGTACAACATCCGGTATTTTTTTGAAAAAAGAGGCTTTTATGTAAGTTCACGCTTGGCAGATCGCTTAGGGATGCGAGTAAAAAATGTTCGTCTTTTTTTTATCTACCTGTCTTTTGCAACATTGGGCGTGGGGTTTGCCATATACGTAACACTCGCTTTTTGGTTGCGGTTAAAAGATTTGGTGTATGCTAAACGGACTTCGGTTTTCGATTTGTAAAGTGTCTTCTAAAAACTGAAAACCTAATGATAATAAATCATCTATCTTCCGCTTTTTCAAATACTTTATACAGATGAAAAGATTAGTCAATTCAAAAATTTACGGAGCAATCTTTTTGTTGATTCTCGTTTTTTCAGTTGGGATATTAGCTTTTAGGTTTTTTTCTGGTTACACATGGATTGATGCCATTTACATGACCGTGATAAGTATTACCACGGTTGGATTTCAAGAAGTGCGTCCGTTGGGGCCTTTCGAAAAAATGTTTACCTCTCTTCTTATACTTTCTAGTATATTTATAGTGGGTTATGCCATTTCAGTAATAACAGAGTATATTTTAAGTAAAAATAACATCGGAAATTTAAAACAAAAAAGAGTGCAAAAAAGAGTAGATTTATTGCAAAACCATGTCATAGTTTGTGGTTATGGCCGTAATGGACAGCAAGCTGTTGAGAAGTTAGTAGATTACAAAAAAGACTTTGTAGTTATCGAAATTGACGAACAAGTAGTAGAACGTTTTTCTGAAACCGATATTTTATATGTAACTGGAAATGCCAATGAAGATGAAGTTTTGTCGCGGGCTGGTATAAAAAAAGCTGCTACGGTAATATGCGCCTTACCGAGTGATGCTGATAATCTTTTTATAGTACTTTCAGCAAGACAGATGAATCCAAAATTAAAAATAATAAGCCGTGCCAGTGAGGAGACCAGTTATAAAAAATTGAAACTTGCCGGAGCCGATAACGTGATTATGCCAGATAAAATAGGCGGGGCACATATGGCAAACTTGGTAGTGACCCCAGATTTAGTTGAGTTTTTGGACAACCTTTCCGTTTCAGGGGAAAAAGACAGTATCAATGTAGAACAGATACCTTTTGAGAATGTATGCCCAGATGGCATTCAAAAAGCAATTTTAGAGCTAGATATTCGCAATAAAACAGGCTGTTCGGTAATTGGCTATAAAGCCTCAGATGGTAATTATGTAGTTAACCCAGAGCCTTCCATGAAACTTGAAAAGGGTTCTAGTTTAATACTTATTGGAAGACCAGATCAAATTAAAAACCTAAAAAAGTTATACAACGTTTAAGAAACTGTTAATTTTTTAACGTATAAATGTTTGAAATACCCTAATTTTTTTAGCATATTGCCAAAACAAATTTTTTCAAGCGAATAGTAATTAACTAAAAACTACAATGAAGAAGCTACTTCTTTCCCTATTTTCAATTCTAACACCTTTATTAACATATGCCCAAGACGCTAGTACATCAGCGAACATAGATGCTACTTTTAAAAAATATACTGGGTGGTTTGTAGATTTTATTTTTTATGAAATCCCATTTTCTGAAGAGTTTCAAATTCCATGGGTATTAATCGTACTTATAGGTGGAGCAACTTATTTTACAATTTATTTTAAGTTAATAAACTTTACAGGCTTTTGGACAGCAATTAAAGTAGTTCGGGGCAAATATGAAGATATTGAAAAACATGGTGCCGATACTTTATATGGTGATTCTACACCAAATGAGGGTGAAAATATAATTGAGACCATTAGAGATGATAGTGCTGAAGGAGAGGTTTCGCATTTTCAGGCACTTACTGCAGCACTCTCTGCTACAGTAGGGTTAGGGAATATTGCCGGTGTAGCTGTAGCATTGTCCATAGGAGGACCTGGGGCAACATTCTGGATGATATTAGCTGGTCTTTTAGGGATGGCTTCAAAATTTGCTGAATGTACACTTGGTGTAAAATATAGAGATGTAGGGCCAGACGGGACTGTGTATGGAGGACCTATGTATTACTTGAAAAAAGGTTTAGGCGAAAAAGGAATGGGTGGACTAGGAAAAGTGCTTGCCGTCATTTTTTCAATTTTTGTAATTGGTGGCTCTTTTGGAGGTGGAAATATGTTCCAAGCCAATCAAGCAGCCGCACAATTTGTACAGCTTTTTGAATTTTCAAACCCTAATGCAGGTTTGTATTTTGGATTAGGAATGGCAGTTTTAGTTGCCATTGTGATAATAGGAGGAATTAAAAGGATAGCATCTGTAACTGAAAAGATTGTTCCATTTATGGCTGGTGTTTACGTGTTGGCTGCAATTATAATATTAGTTGCAAACTATAATCACATAGGGGATGCTTTCGGACTTATTTATGAAGGTGCTTTCTCTGGCTTAGGAATAGCTGGTGGATTAATTGGTGTTATGATTCAAGGTATTCGTCGTGGAGCTTTCTCAAACGAAGCCGGAGTAGGGTCAGCTGCGATTGCACACTCTGCGGTTAGAACAAAATATCCTGCCAGTGAAGGTATTGTTGCACTTTTAGAACCTTTTGTAGATACAGTGGTAATTTGTACTATGACAGCCTTAGTAATTATTATTACAAATTATGAAGCAGGCTTTATGGAATACGGAACTGAAATTACCGAAGGTGTTGAAATAACCGCAACAGCATTCGATACGGTAATACCACACTTCTCTATTGTGTTAACTATTGCTGTTATATTATTTGCATTCTCTACAATGATCTCTTGGTCATACTACGGTATGCAAGGTTGGAAGTACCTATTCGGGAAAGGAAAAATCACAGACATGGTTTACAAATTCTTATTCTTAATATTTGTAGTAGTAGGAGCATCAATAAGCCTTGGTTCTGTAATAGATTTTTCAGATGCGATGATTTTTGCAATGGTGGTTCCTAATATTATTGGTGTAATACTATTAACACCTATAGTAAGAAAAGAACTTAAAAAGTATATGAAAGCAATAAACAAAAAGGAAGATGCATTAGATAGTGGGGCAGAAGATCTCACAAATAAAATGTAATTTCCTCAATTTATAATTGGAGGAATGAAAATTACGAAATCCCACTTCACGTTCAATAGGACTCAACGGAGTGGGATTTTATTATTAGTACTGCTTATACTTGGTTTAGTATGTATATACTATTTTGTAGATTTTTCTGAAAAGTCTACATTCGATACTTCTTCAGAAGAAATTACAGCATTACAACAAGAGTTAGATTCGTTACGTGTTTCTGAAATAGCAGCTAAGAAACCAAAAATCTATCCTTTTAATCCTAATTTTATAACTGACTATAAAGCATATACTTTGGGACTTTCTACTGAAGAATATGACCGTTTACAAAATTTCCAAAGTAAAGATCAATGGATTAATTCTGTAGCAGACTTTAAGAAAGTAACAAAGGTTTCTGATTCTTTATTAGAAGAAATAAGTCCATATTTTAAGTTCCCAGCGTGGGTTACCAATCCAAAAGCGAAGAAGAAAAATTACAACAATTATAACACTGAAAGACACTTTGCTCAAAAAATAGATTTAAATAAGGCAACAAGGGAGCAATTGCAGCAGATAAGTGGAATAGGGGAGGCCTATAGCGACCGGATTATAAAATATAGGGAAACGCTTGGCGGATTCACAGCCGACCTACAGTTGTATAATGTATATGGCCTTGATGCCGCTGTAGTAAAAAGAGCTTTGCTTCAGTTTACTGTTAAAACCCCAAAACAGATTGATAAAATGAATATCAATACTGCTTCGGCATCTGATATTGCAACCATTCCTAATATTTCATTTGAATTGGCAAAAAAGATCTGGGAATTTAGAAAACTACGGGAAACAATACAGGATATTTCAGAATTACAGAAAATTGAAGGGCTCTCAAAAAGCAAGTTACAGCTAATTCAGTTATATTTGTATGCTGATTAATCAATGATTTCTACAACTTGAAGTGCTGTGTTGTTACACATTTCAAAAAAATAATAAAAACCGAAACCACTATTTATGAATAGCATGTATTTTACAGAAGAACACGATTTTTTTAGAAAAAGCTTTCAGGACTTTTTGCAAAAGGAAGTCGTACCACACATTGATAAGTGGGAAAAAACCGGAGATATAGAACGCTTTATTTGGAAAAAATTTGGTGAAATGGGCTATTTCGGCATTAACTACCCTGAAAAATATGGTGGATTGGACCTCGATCTTTTTTATACGGTAATTTTCCTGGAAGAGCTTCAGAAAATAAATTCTGGTGGTTTTGCAGCAGCGATGTGGGCCCACGCCTACTTGGCTCAAACGCATCTAAACAAAGAAGGAAACCACGAACAAAAAGAAAAATACCTTGCGCCAAGTATTGCAGGTGAAAAGATAGGTTGTCTCTGTATAACAGAACCCTTTGGTGGAAGTGATGTTGGCGGAATGCGAACCACAGCAGTGAAAAAAGGAGATAAGTATGTTGTCAACGGTTCTAAGACTTTTATAACTAATGGTGTGTATAGTGATTACCTAGTAGTCGCTGCGAAAACATCACCAGAGCTTGGTAATAAAGGCATCAGTATTTTTGTAATGGACCGGGATACCAAAGGAATATCATCTACAAAACTGGATAAACTAGGTTGGAGAGCTAGTGATACAGGTGAAATAGCTTTTGATAATGTAGAAATTCCTGCCGAAAACTTAATGGGGGAAGAAAACAAAGGCTTCCCTTATATTATGCAGCATTTTGCATTAGAACGTTTGATAATGGGTGTAAATGCTCACGCCCGTAGTGAATTTGCCCTAGAATATACCAAACAGTACATGAAAGACCGTGTTGCTTTTGGTAAATCTATTTCAAAGTTTCAGGCGCTCCGTCACAGAGTAGCGCAATTAACAAGCGAAGTTGAAGTTTGTAAAACGTTTAACTACGTAACCACAAAACGGCTTAACGATGGCGAATATGTAGTGAAAGAAGCCACGATGTCTAAGCTGATTTCCACTAAAGTTTCAGATGAGGTGATGTATGACTGTCTTCAATTTTTAGGAGGTTATGGTTATATGGAAGACTATCCATTGGCACGTTTAGCACGAGATAGTAGATTAGGACCTATTGGTGGGGGAACTTCAGAGATACTACGTGAAATTATTGCCAAAATGGTAATGGACGGCAAGGAATATAAACCGGCTACTTAATCTTTACTGAAACATCAATCATGCGTTTTTCATTTCTAAAATATTTTTTTAGTGTAACTCTGTGCTTGTTAAGCTTGCAGCTATTTTCCCAAACAGAAATTAAAGGAAAAGTAGTTGATTTTACACAGCTATTACCCATTGAAAGTGCCAGTGTCTATGTGCAAAATTCAACCATTGGAACTATTACCAATACCGATGGGAAATTTTCGTTGACTGTTCCTGAAAAGTATGTAAACGATACGCTCGTAATATCATCCATAGGTTTTAAGAGCTATAAAACCCCAGTTAAGGAATTTGATGGTTCTATGGATATTTTCTTGGAAGAAGATATCGCTTCGTTAGATGAAGTAATGATCATTGCTGAAACTAGGCCTAAAACAGGAAACGATATTGTGTTGCGAGCTATCGAGGAATTACCTGATAATTTACCAGAACAGCCTTATCTGCAGAAAGGATTTTTAAGACATAAAGAGCGTAACAAAAAAGAGTTCAAATGGCTTATTGAAGCAGCATTGACCTTATACGATTCCAGTTATGCTTCCGGTGCTAAGGATAACCTGAAAGTAAACATAGACGAAATTAGAAAAAGTTATGACCTTAGAGATGTGGATAGCCTGTTCGCTTATACATCGTATTTAAAGTACCACGAACATAAAGTAAATATAAAATCAAAGACACTTCGAAGAGATACTATTGAAACAGCCTCTTTGGTCAAAGCCATTAAATGGAACGACGAACGCGTAAACGGCTTGGATAAGTTGTTTAAAGGAAAGCTCAGTTTAATTAGAAATGCAAATGCCACTGGAGCACTTTTTGGGGAAGACGTGTTAAAAACACATCAATTTACGCTTGATACGGTTTTAGTGGATAATGACAGAAAACTATATAAAATTGAAATTTTAAAAGGTGAAGATTATGTTGGCCTGAATACCAAAAACATATATAATGAAGGATTTGAGCCAAAAGGGTGGCTCTATATTTATTGGGACAATTACGCTTTTAAAAAGGTAGAATATGAATTGGTAGCTGCTTCTACCGCACAAAAACGTAGAAGTAAAAGCCTTTTTGACACGTTGGTAAACCATAAACTAGAACTCACCTATAAAGAATACAACGATAAAATGTACCCTAGTTACATATACTATGAAACCCCAAAATTGGTACAGGTTGGAAACCGCTCATCCGACAAGATAGATGAAGAAAAAGCTCAAGCTGATAAAGAAGAACAGTTTTACTACACCGTACAAGAAATACTTTTTACTGAAATTGTTAAAGACCCATCATTGGTTCAACAGGCAAAACAAAACGATTGGTCTTCTGATATTTTTGTGTCCAGACCATATAACGCAACATTCTGGAAAAACTACAATGTATTGTTAGAGAGTAATGAAGAAGAGCAGCTCATCCAAGATTTAAGCAAAAGGGCTTCGTTGTTTAAGCAGTAAAAAAATCGTAATTTGTAATTCGTCAATTTAAAATTTAATAGTATCTTTGCCGACCTAAAGAGAGGAGGTGATGACACTATGTTAATAATACCAGTAAAAGACGGCGAAAATATAGATAGAGCGTTAAAGCGTTTCAAGCGTAAGTTTGACCGTACAGGAACGATGCGTCAGCTACGTAAAAGACAACAATTTACGAAGCCATCTGTTAAGCGCAGAGCGCAAATTCAAAAAGCCGAATACATTCAGCACTTAAGAGATCAGGAAGAAATTTAACAAATTCCTTTCGATCAATAGTTATATATCCGTTGGAAACATTTTCCAGCGGATTTTTTTATGAAACAAATCCTCATTTTGGTTCTTTAAATCGAATTTCAGTATCTTCATAATCTACAATTCTGAACTTATAATTAAAATGCCTTTTTCAGCCTTCATCGATTACCTTTCTTTGGAAAAAAAATATTCCCCTCATACCGTTACAGCATATAAAAAAGATTTGGAAAGTTTTTTGGAATTTGCCTTAGCTGAATTTGAATACACTGAAATTGCTACGGTAAATTATTCCGTTATCCGTAGTTGGATTATTGCACTGGTAAACAATGGTGTTTCTAATAGAAGTGTTAACCGTAAAATATCTTCCTTAAAAACCTATTACAAGTTTTTGCTGAAAACAAAGCAAATAGAAGTAAGTCCGTTGGTTAAGCATAGAGCTTTGAAAACTGCAAAAAAAGTACAAGTTCCTTTTTCAGAAAAAGAAATAAACGAAGTGTTAGAGTTGCTTCAAGAAGCCGAAGGGTTTGAGGGTGTTCGCAATAAACTCATTGTCGAGCTTTTTTACACAACAGGAATGCGCCGGGCCGAATTGGTAAATTTAAAAATGAGCTCTGTTTCTGAAGCATCAAAAACGATTAAGGTGTTGGGAAAGCGCAACAAAGAGCGTATTATACCCTTGTTAGCAACGGTAATCAAGACAATTGAGCAATACAAGGCTGAACGTTTAAAGTTGGAAAAGATAAAAGACAGTGATTATTTATTGTTGACCACAAAGGGCGTTAAAATATATGAAACACTTGTCTATCGGGTGATAAATTCTTATTTTAGTACAGCGTCTGAAAAGGTGAAGAAAAGTCCGCATATTCTGCGGCACTCTTTCGCCACGCATCTTTTAAACGAAGGTGCAGATTTAAACGCAGTAAAAGAGTTGTTGGGGCATTCCAGCTTAGCTTCTACACAAGTTTATACGCACAGTAGTATAGCAAGGCTAAAGGAAGTGTACCAAAACTCACATCCTCGCAACTCAAAATAAGTATTAACTTTAAAACTTCGCTTATGAAAGTAAATGTGCAAACTCCAAATTTTGTCGCAGATGGTAAGCTTATCAACTTTATTGAAAAGAAACTTTCCAAATTAGAACAATTTTATGACCGTATTATTTATGCCGATGTATTTTTAAAGGTTCAAAAAACCAGCGAAAAAGAAAATAAAAATGTAGAAATACTCTTGAGTATTCCCGGTGATGACCTCATTGCAAAAAAAGAGGCTAAGTCTTTTGAAGAAGGAACAGATGAGTGTGTGCATGCTTTACAACGACAATTAAAAAAGAGAAAACAAAAACAAAGAGCATTTTCTTAAACTTTTTTAGCAAAATATTTTTTTAAATAATAAATTTATATAAATTTGCAGTCCGTTAGAAATAGCGGACTTTTTTATGCTGAATTTTTGACATAAAAAAGGGCTTCAAAGCCGATGTAGCTCAGCTGGCTAGAGCAGCTGATTTGTAATCAGCAGGTCGTGGGTTCGAGTCCCTCCATCGGCTCTTTGAAAAGCAAAAGAAATTAGTTCTTTTAAAATTGGGGAGATACTCAAGCGGCCAACGAGGGCAGACTGTAAATCTGCTGTCTTTCGACTTCGCAGGTTCGAATCCTGCTCTCCCCACTACGGTTTAAAATAATTTAAATCGTTTTTCTGAATTTACAAAGCAAATTTGCTGGGTGTAATTCATTAGTTGAGTTTTTTAAAATATTTAACTCAAACTATGTTCTAATAAATATTGAAATGTTTATTTTTGTACTCCTTTTTCAGAAAGTATAAAATAAAAATTAAGCGGGAGTAGCTCAGTTGGTAGAGCGTCAGCCTTCCAAGCTGAATGTCGCCGGTTCGAACCCGGTCTCCCGCTCAATAAAGAAACAGTTGTTTTTAAAACATTTAGTGTTTTAGAAATGACTATTTTGAGTGGATGAGAAGTTTGCGCTGAGTTAAGTTGAAGTAAACTTAATTTTCGCTTAAAATTCCTGCGAAGGCAGGAATCTCTTACATGGGTGTTGCCTGCGTGAGTAGATTCAACTCTTTACGCCGGTGTAGCTCAGGGGTAGAGCGTTTCCTTGGTAAGGAAGAGGTCATGGGTTCAATTCCCATCATTGGCTCAACTTTGTTTAAAATTGAACACTAATATATAACTAAGATTTAAATTAATACAACATGGCAAAAGAAACATACGATCGGTCGAAGCCTCACTTAAACATAGGTACAATTGGACACGTAGATCACGGAAAAACAACTTTGACAGCTGCTATTACTAAAGTAATGGCTGATGCTGGTTATTCAGAAGCGAGTGCTTTTGATCAAATTGATAATGCCCCTGAAGAAAAAGAAAGAGGTATTACAATTAACTCTTCACACGTAGAGTATCAAACAGCTAACCGTCACTACGCACACGTTGACTGTCCTGGTCACGCGGATTACGTAAAGAACATGGTAACTGGTGCTGCTCAAATGGACGGTGCTATCCTTGTGGTTGCTGCTACAGATGGACCAATGCCACAAACTCGTGAGCACATCCTTTTAGGACGTCAGGTTGGTATTCCTCGTATCGTTGTATTTATGAACAAAGTTGACTTAGTTGACGATGAGGAATTGTTAGAATTGGTAGAAATGGAAATTAGAGATTTACTTTCTTTCTACGAATATGATGGTGATAATGGCCCTGTTATTTCTGGTTCTGCTTTAGGAGCATTGAACGGAGAGCAAAAATGGTCTGATACTGTTTTGGAATTGATGGAAGCTGTTGATAGCTGGATTGAATTGCCAAAACGTGATGTAGATAAGGATTTCTTAATGCCAATCGAAGATGTATTCTCTATTACAGGTCGTGGTACTGTTGCAACAGGTCGTATTGAAACTGGTGTAGCTAACACAGGTGATGGTGTTGATATTATTGGTATGGGTGCTGAAAAGCTAACCTCTACAATTACAGGTGTTGAGATGTTCCGTAAAATTCTTGATAGAGGAGAAGCGGGTGATAACGTTGGTATCTTATTAAGAGGTATTGAAAAAGCTCAAATCTCTAGAGGTATGGTAATCTGTAAGCCAGGTTCTGTAACTCCTCACGCTAAATTTAAAGCAGAGGTTTATATCCTTAAAAAAGAAGAAGGTGGACGTCATACTCCATTCCATAACAACTACCGTCCTCAGTTCTATGTGCGTACAACTGATGTTACAGGAACAATCAATCTTCCTGATGGTGTAGAAATGGTAATGCCTGGAGATAACCTTACTATTACTGTAGATCTTATCCAGCCTATCGCAATGAATGTTGGACTACGTTTCGCTATCCGTGAAGGTGGTAGAACTGTAGGTGCAGGTCAAGTAACTGAAATTATAGACTAATTAAATTAGTATAATAAAGTCAAAAGGTGTCCGCCAAAGGTGGATGCCTTGACTTTTATTAAGGGATTAGCTTAATCTGTTAAGATAATGGAGTTAGCTTTTCTTTTATAAACGGGCGTAGCTCAGCTGGTAGAGCAGTGGTCTCCAAAACCAAAGGTCGTGAGTTCGATCCTTACCGCCCGTGCTAAATAGGTTAAAAAACCAATTAGAATGGTAAATTATATAAAAGAATCCTATAGTGAGCTTAAAAACCACGTAACCTGGCCAACTTGGTCAGAAGCACAAAAACTAACAGTTGTTGTGGCGGTATTTTCAATTATACTGGCATTACTTGTTTTTGGTGTTGATAAGGTGTTTAGTAGAGTTATAGAGTTTTATTTTGAATGGATCAAGTCGTAAATATGACTGAAACTAAGAGTACAAAAAAGTGGTATGTAGTCCGTTCAGTAAGTGGACAGGAAAACAAGATTAAATCGTATCTAGAAACTGAGATTACACGATTAAATCTAGAGGATTATATTGAGCAAGTTCTAGTTCCTACTGAAAAAGTGATTCAAATCCGTAATGGAAAGAAAATTAATAAGGAACGGGTGTTTTTCCCGGGATATATTATGATCCAAGCGAGTTTGGCCGGAGAAGTACCGCATATTATAAAATCAATTAACGGGGTAATCGGCTTTTTGGGTGAGACCAAAGGAGGGGATCCAGTGCCACTAAGACAGTCCGAAGTGAACAGAATGCTCGGTAAGGTAGATGAGTTGGCTGTTGAAGATGACAATGTAAACATCCCGTATGTAATTGGTGAAACTGTAAAAGTAATTGATGGACCTTTCAATGGTTTCAATGGTACAGTTGAAAAGATAAACGAAGAAAAACGCAAGCTTGAGGTAATGGTGAAAATATTCGGAAGAAAAACACCATTAGAATTAAGCTATATGCAAGTAGAGAAAATTTAATTGTTACACGCTATATAAATAGGTTTTTTCTTTAGCTTCCACATAAGGAAAAATCACAGTAAAATTAAAACAATGGCAAAAGAAGTAGATAAAGTAGTAAAGTTGCAAGTTCGAGGTGGTGCCGCTAACCCGTCGCCTCCAGTAGGACCAGCTTTAGGTGCTGCCGGTGTGAACATTATGGAGTTTTGTAAGCAATTTAATGCTAGAACTCAAGACAGACAAGGAAAAGTGTTGCCAGTTGCGATTACGGTATTTAAAGACAAGTCGTTTGACTTTGTTATTAAAACCCCACCCGCTGCTGTACAAATTCTTGAAGCTGCTAAGATCAAAAAAGGATCTGGGGAGCCACACGCAAGAAAAGTAGCATCTATTTCATGGGATCAAGTTCGAGCTATTGCAGAAGACAAAATGCCCGATTTGAATGCATTTACCGTTGAGTCTGCCATGAGAATGGTAGCAGGTACTGCACGATCAATGGGAGTGAAAGTAAAAGGAGCTGCTCCTTTTTAATCAAGAAAAAGAATCTATAAAATGGCAAGATTAACAAAAAAGCAAAAAGAAGCAAAGCTTAAAGTAGAGGACAAGTCCTATACAGTAGCCGAAGCTTCCGCTTTAATAAAAGAAATCACCAACGTAAATTTTGATGCCTCTGTAGACCTTGCGGTTCGTCTTAACGTGGATCCACGTAAAGCAAACCAAATGGTTCGTGGTGTTGTAACCTTACCACACGGTACAGGTAAAGATGTTAAGGTGCTAGCTTTGGTAACTCCAGATAAGGAAGCTGAAGCAAAAGAAGCCGGAGCAGATTATGTTGGATTAGATGAGTACCTCGAGAAAATTAAAGGAGGATGGACAGACGTTGACGTTATTGTGACTATGCCAAGCGTTATGGGTAAATTAGGACCATTAGGACGGGTTTTAGGACCACGTGGATTAATGCCTAACCCAAAAACTGGTACAGTGACAATGGATGTTGCTAAAGCAGTTTCTGATGTAAAAGCTGGTAAAATTGACTTTAAAGTTGAAAAAACCGGTATTGTACACGCAGCAATAGGAAAAGCATCTTTCGATGCTGAAAAAATTGCAGGAAATGCAAGAGAATTATTAACAACACTCGTTAAACTGAAGCCTCAGGCGGCAAAAGGTGTGTATATTGAAAGTATTTATATGTCTAGTACTATGAGTCCTAGCGTAGAGATCGACACCAAGCGTTTCACTGAGCAGTAAAATTGAGAACTTATGACAAGAGAAGAAAAATCACAAGTAATTGAAAGTTTGACTGCACAGTTATCCGAGAATACAATTATATATTTAGCTGATATCTCGGGGCTTGATGCAGGATCTACTACAAAATTACGCCGTGCTTGTTTTAAAGCAGGAGTAAGTTTGAACGTAGTAAAGAACACCTTGCTTTCCAAAGCTATGGAAAGCACCGATAAAGACTTTGGTAATTTATCCGAAGTACTTAAAGGAAATACCTCGTTAATGGTTTCTGAAACAGGAAACGCACCAGCAAAAGTAATTAAGGAATTCAGAAAAAAATCTGAAAAGCCATTACTTAAGGGAGCTTTCATTGAAGAAGCAATTTACGTAGGCGATGAACAACTTGACAAATTAGTTGAAATCAAATCTAAGGAAGAAGTTATTGGAGACATTATTGGATTGCTTCAATCTCCTGCCAAGAATGTTATTTCAGCACTTAAATCAGGTGGTAGTACAATCGCGGGTATTGTTAAAACCCTTTCTGAAAAAGAAGGATAAAAATTTAGCACTAATTAAATTACACATATTAATACAATTATTTTAAAACGATAGAAAATGGCAGATTTAAAAGATTTCGCAGAACAATTAGTTAACTTAACTGTAAAAGAAGTTAATGATTTAGCTGAAATATTAAAAGAAGAGTACGGTATAGAGCCTGCTGCTGCAGCTGTAGCTGTTGCTGGTGGTGGTGCTGGCGGAGGCGAAGAAGCCGAAGAGCAAACCGAATTTGACGTAATCCTTAAAGCTCCAGGAGGTTCTAAATTAGCAGTTGTAAAACTTGTTAAAGAATTAACTGGTGCAGGTCTTAAAGACGCTAAGGAATTAGTAGACAACGCTCCATCTCCAATTAAGGAAGGTGTTGCAAAAGACGAAGCTGAAGCAGTAAAAGCTCAGTTAGAAGAAGCAGGAGCAGAGGTTGAGCTTAAGTAAGCTCGCCAAGTTTCAAACCTTACGGTTTAGGCCTTCCGGAACACCGGAATAGGCCTAAACCATTTTGCGTATATAAAGGTTAATAGTTTTTTGAGTATAGGCAATAGTATTTTTTTAATTAAAATTCCGTCCATAGATGTCAGCAACGCAAACTGAAAGATTGAATTTTTCTTCTGTACAGAATAAGCCGGACTATCCGGATTTTCTGGATATTCAGATTAAATCCTTCCAGGATTTTTTCCAGCTTGAAACAAAATCAGAAGAAAGGGGTAACGAAGGTCTTTATAATACCTTCATGGAAAACTTTCCAATAACAGATACCCGAAATCAATTTGTATTAGAGTTTTTAGATTATTTTGTAGATCCGCCAAGATACTCCATTCAAGAATGTATTGAGCGTGGTCTTACATATAGCGTTCCCTTAAAGGCACGTTTAAAGTTATATTGTACAGATCCTGAGCACGAAGATTTTGAAACCATTGTGCAGGATGTGTATTTAGGGGTAATTCCTTATATGACCCCAAGTGGTACATTTTGCATCAATGGTGCAGAACGTATCGTGGTTTCTCAGTTACACCGTTCACCTGGTGTTTTCTTTGGACAGTCATTCCACGCAAACGGAACCAAACTATATTCAGCCCGTGTAATTCCTTTTAAAGGTTCATGGATTGAATTCGCTACCGATATCAACAGCGTTATGTACGCATATATCGATAGAAAGAAAAAGTTACCGGTAACTACACTGTTTCGTGCAATTGGTTTTGAAAGAGATAAAGATATTCTTGAAATATTTGATCTTGCTGAAGAAATTAAAGCCACAAAAACTGGACTTAAAAAATATTTAGGTCGTAAACTAGCTGCCCGTGTTCTTAAAACATGGCACGAAGACTTTGTGGATGAAGATACAGGAGAGGTTGTATCAATTGAACGTAACGAAATTGTATTAGACCGTGATACGGAGCTTGAAAAAGAGCACATTGAAGAGATATTAGATTCTGGTTCTAAAACAATCTTGTTACATAAAGAAGATAATCAGCAAGGAGACTATGCGATTATTCACAACACATTACAAAAAGACCCTACCAATTCAGAAAAAGAAGCGGTAGAGCACATCTATAGACAATTACGTAACGCTGAACCGCCAGATGAGGAAACTGCTCGTGGCATCATCAATAAGTTGTTCTTCTCAGACCAACGTTATAACCTTGGTGAAGTAGGTCGTTACCGAATGAATAAAAAACTAGGTCTTGATATCGACATGGAAAAGCAAGTGCTTACCAAAGAAGATATCATTACTATCGTAAAATATTTAATCGAGCTTATCAACTCTAAAGCAGAGATTGATGATATTGATCACCTAAGTAACCGTCGTGTACGTACCGTAGGAGAGCAATTGTCATCTCAGTTTGGTGTTGGTTTAGCACGTATGGCACGTACTATTCGTGAGCGTATGAACGTTCGTGACAACGAGGTATTTACCCCGATTGACTTGATTAACGCGAAGACACTTTCTTCAGTTATTAACTCTTTCTTTGGTACTAACCAGTTGTCGCAATTTATGGACCAAACGAATCCATTAGCTGAAATTACGCACAAGCGTCGTCTTTCAGCTCTAGGGCCTGGAGGTCTTTCAAGAGAAAGAGCAGGGTTCGAGGTTCGTGATGTTCACTACACACACTACGGAAGATTATGTCCTATTGAAACACCTGAAGGACCAAACATTGGTTTGATTTCTTCACTTTCAGTATATGCTAAAGTAAACAACTTAGGTTTTATTGAAACACCTTATAGAAAGGTAGAAGACGGTAAGATAGACCTGAAGAGTGAACCAATGTATCTTTCTGCTGAAGAAGAGGAAGAAAAGTTGATTGCACAGGCAAACATTCCGCTTAAAAAAGACGGACAAATAGATAGTGACAGGGTTATTGCTCGTATGGAAGGTGACTTCCCAGTAGTTGAGCCTAACACGGTTAATTATGCCGATGTTGCGCCTAACCAGATTGCTTCTATTTCAGCATCGTTAATTCCATTCTTGGAGCATGATGATGCCAACCGTGCTTTGATGGGATCGAATATGATGCGCCAGGCAGTACCTTTATTGAGAGCAGATTCTCCAATTGTTGGTACAGGCTTGGAACGTCAAGTAGCTTCAGATTCTCGTGTATTGATTAATGCAGAAGGAGATGGTGAAGTAGAATATGTTGATGCTAACGAAATTACTATTAAGTACGACCGTACCGATGATGAGCGTATGGTAAGTTTTGATAGTGATTCAAAAACATACCAACTTGTAAAGTTCAGAAAAACAAACCAAAGTACGTCTATTAACTTGAAGCCAATTGTAAGTAGAGGTGATCGAGTTAAAAAAGGACAAGTACTTTGTCAAGGTTATGCAACTGATAAAGGTGAATTAGCATTGGGTAGAAACATGAAAGTGGCCTTTATGCCTTGGAAAGGGTATAACTTTGAGGATGCAATCGTGATATCTGAACGCGTAGTACGAGATGATATATTTACATCAATCCATATTGATGAATATTCTCTTGAAGTACGTGATACCAAGTTAGGAAATGAAGAATTGACACATGATATTCCTAATGTTTCAGAAGAGGCTACAAAAGACCTTGATGAAAACGGAATGATTCGTGTAGGTGCCGAAGTAAAACCAGGTGATATATTGATTGGAAAGATTACTCCAAAAGGGGAAAGTGATCCAACTCCTGAAGAAAAATTACTTCGTGCAATATTTGGTGATAAAGCGGGTGATGTAAAAGATGCTTCGTTAAAAGCTTCTCCATCACTACGTGGAGTTGTAATTAACAAGAAGTTATTTGCACGCGCCATAAAAGATAAGCGTAAAAGAGCAAAAGATAAAGAAGATATTTCAGCACTTGAAATCGCTTACGATGCCAAGTTTGATGCATTAAAAGATGTATTGGTTGAAAAACTATTTGCAATTATTGGTGGAAAAACGGCTCAAGGGGTAACAAACGACCTTGGTGAAACAGTATTCCCAAAAGGTAAAAAGTATACCTTAAAAATGTTAAATGCCGTTGATGATTATACGCATTTAACAGGTGGTACATGGACGACCGATGATGACCTTAATGCAATGGTTGCGGACTTAATGCACAACTATAAAATTAAAGAAAACGATTTACAAGGTAGCTTGCGTCGTGAGAAGTTCACTATTTCTGTTGGAGATGAATTACCATCAGGAATTTTAAAACTTGCTAAAGTTTACATCGCTAAAAAGCGTAAACTAAAAGTAGGTGATAAAATGGCTGGACGTCACGGTAACAAAGGTATTGTAGCACGTATTGTTCGTGAAGAAGATATGCCTTTCCTTGAAGACGGAAGCCCAGTAGATATCGTGTTGAACCCACTAGGGGTACCATCACGTATGAACATTGGTCAAATTTATGAAACGGTACTAGGATGGGCTGGACAAAAATTAGGTCGCAAATTTGCTACCCCAATTTTTGACGGTGCAACAATAGACCAGATCAACGAGTTGACTGATGAAGCCGAAATACCAAGATTTGGACACACGCATTTATATGATGGTGGAACCGGACAGCGTTTTGACCAACCTGCAACAGTAGGGGTTATTTATATGCTGAAACTGGGTCACATGGTAGATGATAAGATGCACGCACGTTCTATTGGACCATACTCATTAATTACACAACAGCCATTGGGTGGTAAAGCTCAGTTTGGTGGTCAGCGTTTTGGTGAGATGGAGGTATGGGCACTTGAGGCCTACGGAGCATCAAGCACCTTACGTGAAATATTGACAGTAAAATCTGATGATGTTATTGGTAGAGCTAAAACATACGAAAGTATAGTTAAAGGCGAAACGATGCCAGAACCAGGATTACCAGAATCGTTTAACGTGCTAATGCACGAATTGAAAGGTCTGGGACTTGACATTAGATTAGAAGAGTAATATAGCTTCCCCGCGAAAGCGGGGAACATTAACTCTCGCAGGGACGCTGCAAAACGTCCCATTTCAAACATAACAAGATTAGTACACAGCATTATGGCAAGAAATAAAGAAAACACAGTTCAGAAATTCAACAAAATTTCTATTGGTTTAGCCTCACCTGAATCGATTTTGGCAGAATCGCGTGGTGAAGTTCTTAAACCTGAAACGATAAATTACCGTACGCACAAACCAGAGCGTGACGGACTTTTCTGTGAGCGTATTTTTGGTCCTGTTAAGGATTATGAATGTGCCTGTGGTAAATATAAACGAATTCGCTACAAAGGGATCGTATGTGACCGTTGTGGTGTAGAGGTAACTGAAAAGAAAGTACGTCGTGATCGCGTAGGGCACATTAATTTAGTTGTTCCTGTTGCACACATTTGGTACTTCCGTAGTTTACCTAACAAAATAGGATACCTTCTTGGATTGCCGTCTAAGAAGTTGGATATGATTATCTATTATGAAAGATATGTTGTAATCCAGCCAGGTATCGCAAAAAATGAAGAAGGGGAACCACTTCAAAAAATGGACTTCTTAACGGAAGAAGAGTATTTAAATGCTTTGGAAGCTATTCCAGTGGAAAACCAATACTTGGAAGACAGCGATCCAAATAAATTCATCGCTAAGATGGGTGCTGAGTGTTTAATTGAATTGTTACAGCGTATCGATCTTGATACATTGTCTTTTGAATTACGTCACAAAGCAAACAACGAAACGTCTAAACAACGTAAAACGGAAGCGTTAAAACGCCTTCAGGTTGTTGAAGCCTTGCGCGATGCAAACAAAAACCGCGAAAATAAACCAGAATGGATGATTATGAAGGTGGTACCAATTATTCCACCAGAATTACGTCCGTTAGTACCATTAGATGGTGGTCGTTTCGCAACATCAGATTTAAATGATCTTTACCGTCGTGTAATTATTAGAAACAATCGTTTAAAACGATTGATGGAAATTAAAGCTCCGGAAGTAATTTTACGTAATGAAAAACGTATGCTTCAAGAGTCTGTAGATTCTTTATTCGATAACACGCGTAAATCTTCAGCAGTAAAAACTGATAGTAACCGTCCATTAAAATCACTTTCAGATTCATTAAAAGGGAAGCAAGGACGTTTCCGTCAAAACTTACTTGGTAAGCGTGTGGATTATTCAGCACGTTCGGTAATTGTTGTAGGACCAGAATTGAAGCTTTTTGAATGTGGTATTCCAAAAGATATGGCTGCTGAACTTTACAAGCCTTTCGTAATTAGAAAACTAATTGAGAGAGGAATTGTAAAAACAGTTAAGTCTGCTAAGAAAATTATAGATAAGAAAGAGCCAGTAGTTTGGGACATCCTTGAAAATGTATTGAAAGGACATCCAGTTATGCTTAACCGGGCTCCTACTTTGCACCGATTAGGTATTCAAGCTTTTCAACCAAAATTAATTGAAGGAAAAGCCATACAGTTACACCCATTAGTATGTACTGCATTTAACGCCGATTTTGATGGTGACCAGATGGCGGTTCACCTTCCATTAGGACCAGAAGCAATTTTGGAATGTCAGTTATTGATGTTGGCTTCGCATAACATTTTGAACCCTGCAAACGGTTCGCCAGTTGCGGTTCCTTCTCAGGATATGGTGTTGGGTCTGTATTATATGACCAAGTTAAGAACTTCTACTAAAGATGTAAAAGTAAAAGGTGAAGGCTTAACGTTCTATTCAGAAGAAGAAGCAGTAATTGCTTACAATGAAAAGCGAGTAGATCTTAATGCGCAGATAAAAATTCGTACTAAGGATTTCAATGAAGAAGGCGAATTGGTATATCAAATTATCGAAACTACGTTAGGTAGAGTGATATTTAACCAAGAAGTACCTGAAGAAGCCGGTTATATAAACGAAGTATTGACTAAAAAGTCGCTTCGTGATATTATTGGTGGAATTCTTAAAGTTACAAGCGTACCAAAAACGGCTGCTTTCCTTGATGAAATTAAAACATTAGGGTACAAGTTTGCATTCGAAGGTGGATTGTCATTCAGTTTAGGAGATATTATTATCCCTGCTGAAAAGCAAACCATGATTGAAGACGCAAACAAACAAGTTGATAGTATTGTAGGAAACTATAATATGGGACTTATTACCAATAACGAACGTTACAACCAAGTAATTGATATATGGACAGCAACCAACGCTGAATTAACGGAACTTTCTATGAAGCGTATTCGTGAAGATCAGCAAGGGTTTAACTCTGTGTATATGATGCTTGACTCTGGAGCACGTGGTAGTAAAGAGCAAATTAGACAGCTAACCGGTATGCGTGGATTGATGGCGAAGCCTAAAAAATCGAACTCTGGTGGTGGTGAAATTATTGAAAACCCGATACTTTCTAACTTTAAGGAAGGGCTTTCAATTCTTGAATACTTTATCTCTACTCACGGTGCACGTAAAGGTCTTGCCGATACCGCACTTAAAACGGCCGATGCGGGTTACTTAACCCGTCGTCTGGTAGATGTTTCACAAGACGTTATTATTAACGAAGTAGATTGTGGTACATTAAGAGGTATTGAAGTTTCAGCATTGAAGAAAAATGAAGAGATAGTTGAAACGTTAGAAGCGAGAATAATTGGTCGTATTGCATTAAACGATGTAATAAACCCACTTACCAAGGAAGTGTTGGCAACCGCAGGCGAGCACATTTCAGAGGAGACGGCAAAAATTATTGGCGACTCTGCTGTAGAAAGTGTTGAAGTACGTTCTGCATTAACGTGTGAAGCTAAAAAAGGAATTTGTTCTCAATGTTACGGACGTAACCTTGCAACCAATAAGATGGTTCAACGAGGTGAAGCTGTTGGTGTTGTGGCTGCTCAGTCTATTGGTGAGCCGGGTACACAGTTAACATTGCGTACCTTCCACGTGGGTGGTATTGCAGGTAACATTTCAGAAGAAAATAAACTAGTTGTTAAATACGACGGTAAAGCTGAGATTGAAGATTTAAAAACGGTTAAAGGTGAAGATGCTGAAGGTAATGAAGTAGATATTGTAATCTCTCGTACTTCAGAAATTAAATTAACCGATCCTAAAACCGGAATTACCTTAAGTAACAACAACATTCCTTACGGTTCTACACTATACGTTAAAGATGGTGCGAAACTTAAAGAAGGCGATGTTGTTTGCCAATGGGATCCATATAACGGTGTGATTATTTCAGAATTTGCAGGTAAGATCAAGTACGAGAATATCGAACAAGGTGTTACGTATCAAGTTGAAATTGATGAACAGACTGGATTCCAAGAGAAAGTAATTTCAGAAACTAGAAATAAAAAGAAAATACCAACACTTCAAATTTTAGGTAAAAAAGATGAAGTAATCCGTTCGTACAACTTACCGGTGGGTGCCCACTTAATGGTTGATGATGGAGATAAAATTAAGATTGGTAAAGTATTAGTAAAAATACCGCGTAAGTCTTCAAAAGCTGGTGATATTACAGGTGGTCTTCCACGTGTAACAGAATTATTTGAAGCACGTAACCCATCGAACCCAGCTGTAGTAAGTGAGATTGATGGTGTTGTTTCCTTCGGAAAAATTAAGCGTGGTAACCGTGAGATTATAGTGGAGTCTAAATTAGGCGAACTTAAAAAGTACCTAGTGAAGTTGTCTAACCAGATTCTGGTTCAGGAAAACGACTATGTACGTGCTGGTATGCCACTTTCAGACGGTTCTATTACACCAGAAGACATATTACGAATTGAAGGACCTTCAGCAGTACAGCAGTACTTGGTGAACGAAGTTCAAGAAGTATACCGTCTACAAGGTGTGAAGATTAACGATAAACACTTTGAGGTAGTAGTGCGACAAATGATGCGTAAAGTACGTATTGTTGATAGTGGAGATACTACATTCTTGGAGAATCAATTAGCTCATAAAGATGACTTTATCGAAGAAAACGATAAAATCTTCGGAATGAAAGTTGTTGAAAATGCAGGAGATAGTGAAACGCTTAAAGAAGGACAAATAGTTACACCACGTGATTTACGTGATGAAAACTCCATCTTAAAACGTAATGATAAAGCTTTAGTTGAAGCAAGAGATGCTGTTAATGCAACTGCAACACCAATATTGCAGGGTATTACAAGAGCATCGCTGCAGACTAAGTCGTTTATCTCGGCTGCATCCTTCCAAGAAACTACTAAAGTATTAAACGAAGCTGCTGTAAGCGGTAAGGTTGATACGTTAGAAGGCTTGAAAGAGAATGTAATCGTAGGTCATAAAATACCTGCTGGTACCGGAATGCGCGAATACGATTCAATAATCGTAGGAAGCAAAGAGGAACTAGAAGAAATGACCCGTGAGAAGCAAGAAGTAAATTATAACTAATTTAAAAACTTCTTATAAATCAAAATAAAGAATCCCGCCAAAAGCGGGATTCTTTTGTTATATTAGATTACTAATTTAAAAATAAAAACTGTTTCCTTTATTATTAGGGAATATTAAAATAACCTATAATGGCAGACGATAAAAAAAAGCAAAAGCAAGGACAAATAAATATAGAGCTTGATGAAAATGTAGCGCAAGGCATTTATAGTAATTTGGCGATTATCAATCATTCGCAATCAGAATTTATTGTTGACTTTGTCAGTATTATGCCGGGAGTTCCAAAGAGCAAGGTAAAATCGCGTATTATTTTAACCCCGCAACATGCCAAACGACTCTTAAAAGCATTAAATGATAATATTCAACGTTTTGAAAAAGCCCATGGAAAGATTAAGGAACAAGAGCACCCAACGATGCCTTTAAACTTTGGACCTACTGGGGAGGCTTAAAAAATAACTCGCTTTTTGTGGTTTTTCTTTTTTCAGAAATAAATTGTAGTTAAACAATTTTAGAATACCCTACTTAAATTCACTAACAAAGTGCAATTTTATGTTAGGGTATTTTGTTTGTGTCATTTGTAGGGTAAAAGCAGAATCGGCAAAGAAAACCAGTTGATTTAGTTTGTCTTTTGCTAAATATTTGGCTTTTACACGTTTAAACTCTTTAAACTCATCACTTTTTGGGTCTTTAGGCTCTACCCAACAAGCTTTATAAACGTTTAGATTTTCATAGCGGCAGGAGGCTCCATACTCATGTTCCAAACGGTATTGTATTACTTCAAACTGTAGGGCGCCAACTGTGCCGATTACTTTTCTTCCGTTCAGTTCTAATGTGAAAAGTTGAGCAACGCCTTCGTCCATTAATTGATCGATTCCTTTTTCCAGTTGTTTGCTTTTCATAGGGTCGGCATTGTTAATATACTTAAAGTGTTCGGGTGAAAAGCTCGGCACACCTTTGTATTGAATTTCTTCACCTTCAGTTAAGGTGTCGCCAATTTTGAAATTCCCCGTATCGTGTAGTCCAACAATATCTCCTGGATACGAAATATCTACAATTTGTTTCTTTTCAGCAAAAAAAGCATTCGGACTTGAAAATTTCAGCTTCTTGCCATTTCGCACATGTAAATAGGGGGTATTCCGTTCAAAAACTCCTGAAACAATTTTTACAAATGCTAAACGGTCCCGGTGTTTAGGGTCCATATTAGCATGAATTTTAAATACAAAACCTGTAAAATCCTTTTCGTCTGGTTTCACTAAGCGGGTGTCGCTTTCTTTAGGTCGTGGCTTGGGGGCGATTTCAACAAAACAATCTAACAATTCACGTACACCAAAGTTATTTAATGCTGAACCAAAGAAAACGGGTTGAAGTTCCCCGTTTAAGTATTCTTCACGGCTAAACTTAGGGTATATTTCGGCAAGTTCAAGTTCTTCACGTAATGTATTAGCAGCGTCAGTGCCAATTAATTGGTCAAGCTCTGGATTTGAAAGGTCTTCAATCTCTATAGTTTCTTCTATATTTTTTCTACTACTGCCACTAAATAAGTTTACGTTCTTTTCCCAGATATTATAAATACCTTTAAAGTCATATCCCATCCCGATTGGGAAACTTAAAGGTGTAACTCTAAGGTTCAGCTTTTGTTCTATTTCATCTAATAATTCAAAAGCATCTTTACCTTCTCGGTCCATTTTATTTATAAAAACAATCATGGGGATATTGCGCATTCGGCATACTTCAACCAACTTCTCGGTCTGGGCTTCCACCCCTTTTGCAACGTCAATTACAACTATTACACTATCAACGGCTGTTAGGGTTCTAAATGTATCTTCAGCAAAATCTTTGTGACCAGGTGTGTCGAGGATATTTATTTTAATCCCTTCATATTCAAAGGCTAATACAGAGGTGGCAACCGAGATACCACGTTGCCTTTCAATCTCCATAAAATCACTCGTTGCCCCTTTTTTAATTTTATTGCTTTTTACAGCCCCAGCTTCTTGTATGGCACCTCCAAAGAGTAATAATTTTTCGGTTAAAGTAGTTTTACCGGCATCGGGGTGAGAGATAATTCCGAACGTTCTCCTGCGTTCAATTTCACGTTTAATTGACATGTATGCTTAGATAATTTTAAGGGCAAATATACAGGTTTTTGAAGTAGCTTTAAGGCTTTGCATTAATTGATTTTAAAAGTCTTTTCCCACAAAAAAAAACCTTGTAATCCTTTTAAATACCACTATTATACGTAGTTATACGTATATGAGTTTCCTACAAAAAAAAAGGTTAAAATGCACTAATTATTGTATTTCACCGAAATTATTCTACACTTAGGCTAATAGTTGGTTTTTAGTAAGACTTTAACACTTTTTCCTACGTATCTTTGTTTTAAACAAGCGATAAGTAATCTGCTATTTAGTTATTAATTAATGTACTTTATATTGGATTTTCCTCTACTGAATTTCGCTTTTCACCCTAAGTCAAATTAAAATAGTTAACCTATAAAGCTTTAAGAAATATGATTTCTTTTGGTGTTTATTAATGGGTTTTTATAATAGAATTTTTGAGATTAAAAATATAAAATTATGAATATTAATAAAACGTTCTTTTTCAGTAAAAATGTAATCTGTTGTTTGCTTTTTGCATTTCTTTTTGTTTCTGGAATGTATGCCCAGTCTTGTGATGCACAGTTGATGGTAGAAAAAAACAGAAATTCAAAATCTGCAGATGAAGATGGGGCAGTGTACAATATGGTGCTTACTAATACTTCTAGTGCTGTAGAGAATTATTCCATTTCAGTTAAACAACTGGAAGGTTCTTGTTCTAATGTTGCTTACAAAACATCTGCTGCGAATGTAGATTTAGACGTGGCAATAAGCGGTAACGCAGCAAGGACTTCTGGTGCTAATGAGATTTCGGTAAAACCGGGGCAGTCTTATAATTTTACTATAAAGGTAACTGTGCCAAAAGGCACTCCGTCTAAAAGGTGGAGTTGTATACAGGTAGAGGCAAAATCTCCATCTTGTAAAGGGAAGGCAGCAAGTACAGTTTTAAAAGTTTTTGTTCCAGACGTTACTGAAGGATAATAAAGAATTGATATAGCAATAAAATATAGGTGTTAACCTAAAATTAGTTTTATGAAAAGATTTTTACAACTCCGAAACATATTAAATGAAAGAAGTGGCAAGGTATTCTTTGTGCTTTTCTTTCTGTTTTCTGCAAGTTCTTTGTTTGCGCAGGAAATCGTAGTTAATAGAACTGTTACAGAAAACCCGACAGTTTGTAATCAATATGATGTTGAACTTGAAATTACTGGGGACCCATCTGCGGCACCTTCAGATGTTGTTCTTGTCATAGACAGATCGGGTAGTATGGATGATGGGCCATTCCCTGAGCCAATTGATCATGCAAAAGATGCTGCGATAGATTTTGTTAATAATCTTTTTAACAATAACCCTACAGGGATGAATAGGGTGGCCATTGTTAGTTATGCAGCTTCAGCAAGTATCGATATAGGCTTTAGAGGCAGTTCTGACAAACAGGATGTTATCGATGCTATTAACGATATAGTGACTAACGGAAACACTAATATTCAAGCAGCGATGGTCAAGGCTGATGAAGTAATGACCGATCAAGCAAACTTTGATTGTACTACAAACAGAAGTATTGTACTATTAACCGATGGTGTTGCAAACCGTGATAATGATGGTAATTCTTGTAGTAATGGTGGTACAAATACAATATGTCAACAAAATGCGATACAAGCGGGAGTCAATGCACAAACAACAACTGTTGGTGGAGATGTGTATAATCAAAGTATTTTTAGTGTAGGGCTTTTTAATGCAATTTCTGGAGATCAGCAAACTGCAGCAACTAACACAATAGATGGTATTCAAAATGCTGGATTATATACTACAGAGAATGGAGCGGATTTAACCCCGATATACAATACAATTTTAGGCCAATTAACACCAGCCGCAACGCAATTAGCTGGCGAGGCATTAGTTAAAACTACCATTGCGGCAGATTTTGATTTTGTGCCGGGTTCCATTTCAGCTGATAAAGGTTCTGCTTCCATTGGAGGGGGCGGAAATGTTTTATCCTGGTTTGTAAATCAAGTTTCTAATGAAACCATCACACTTAGTTATAGTGTGGTTGCTGTAGGTTCAGGTGTTTGTGGTGTAGATCAAGATACTGGTAATGCCATTATGCGTTATACAGATTCGGATTGTGATGAACAAACTCTTCCATTTAATAACCCAGAAATTTGTGTGCCTTGTCCAGAGGTTACTGCAGAAATAGAACAAGTGGATTGCGGTAACTCAATAAGTTATAGTGCCGATTTAGACTTGGGAGATTGTAAGCCGATTACAGGTGATATAGAATGGGAGTTTTTCTTAAATAATGTTTCTGTTGGTACTTCTAATTCAGAATCAGGGACTTTTACATATAACGGATCAGAAGATTTTGAAGGTAATTTTAGAGCTGAAGTTTCTTTTGAAGGTGGGTATGGAACAGGTTGTACCTTACCAGCCATCGATGATCAAGAAACAATTGCACTTCTTGACCAGATAACGGCATCAATACAAGCAACTAATGCTACAGATGCAGGGCAGTGTAGTAATGGGGAAGCAACTGTTAATCCTACCAGTGGAACAGCGCCATATACTTATCAATGGAGTGCAAACACTGGAAATCAAACAGGTCAAACAGCCACAGGCTTATCTCAAGGAATATATGAAGTAACTGTTACAGATGCTAACGGTTGTTCTGTAGAAAAATCAGTAATCGTTACGTGTGAAATAGATGGATGGAATTTTGAGTGTGGTAGTGATAAAATTGTAGATGAATATGGTTACAATGCTAATAAGAATACAACAACTACAGCAAACATACCTGATGCTGGGAATGTGTTCCAATATGTAGTCGAAATTGTTTACAAAGGTGGGAACCCTGGTCAAACTGTTGAAGTAGTTGACGATGCAAGCGTTTCTCACACATTAGTTAGATCTGTTCCTTCAGGAACTAGCTCAAATATTTGGGTCTATAGAGGTTTAATTAGTGGTTCTACTTCAACTGTTACTTATTCAAATTCAAATGCTACTGATGAACTTCAATCTCTTGTGGTTTATGCTTTCAGAAATGCACCAGACGCAACTGCAAACTCTGGCGTATTTACTGATTTAAGTGGTGTAAATGACATTCAGAGTTTTACAATAAATATTCCATCTTTTACATCTCCTAGAGATTTAGTAGTTGAAACACCAATTTCCGAATTGACGAATGACGGAAGGTATCTTCTATTGAAAGCCGAAGCAGGTGGAGTTACAGACCAAGTATTTTTATATGGATCTGACTCAAGTTTGCCAGGAGGTACATGCTGTTTGGCAATTCCTTCTCTAACTTTAGAAGATGTCCCTGGTAATGTAACGCAGGTTACTATTACAGTCGATACAAGAAATAATCAAAATGGACAAAGTGTAAATGGTCAATCTTGGATAATTGCCGGAGGGGTAAATGTAGATGCCAATTGTTATGAAGACTTAGAGTTAACATTAGACAGTAAATCAGATTTAGAATGTTTCAATGATAATAGTGGTTCAATTACTGTTCAGGCAACTGGTGGTCTTGAGCCGTATGAGTATTCTTTAAACGGCGGAACACCACAATCTAGTCCTACTTTTAATAATCTTGCTGCAGGAGTTTATACTATTGAAGTAACAGATTCATTAGGTAATACCGACTCTATTTCAGTAACTCTTACTGAGCCTGAAGCATTGAGCGTACAAATAACAAAAGAAAATGCAACAGCTACAGAAGGCTGTGAAAATGGCGAAGCTACGGCGAGTCCATCTGGTGGAACACAACCATATTCCTATCAATGGAGTGCTAGTGCAAATAATCAAACTACCGCCACTGCTACTAATCTTCCATCTGGAACACACACTGTAATTATAACCGATGCTAATGGTTGTGAGATAGAGCAAGGCGTTGTGATAGACTGTGTTAATGATTGTGATGCAGTTATAGCTGTAGACAATGTTACAAATGTGCTGTGTACAGGTGAAAATACTGGATCGGCATCAGTTTCTGCAAGTTCTGCAGCTAACCCTTCAGCAACATTTACCTTTACATGGAATACAGTTCCTCCGCAAGTTGATAGTGGAGCTACATCAAGTACTATTAATAACGTTCCTGCTGGAGTTTATACCGTAAGTGTTACGATAGACGGTACAGTATGCCAACCAGTAGAACAAAGTGTTACTATAACTGAGCCTGCAAATGCACTAAGTGTTTCTGCTACTTCAACTGATGAAAATGGACCAACTACAGGTGACGGTACAGCCACGGCAAATGCGTCTGGCGGAACACCACCTTACTCATATTCTTGGAGCCCAGGAGGGGAAACCACTCAGACTATTACTGGATTAAGTGCTGGTGTTTATACAGTTACGGTAACCGATGCAAATGGTTGTACAGCAACTGCTTCAACTACAGTTAACCCAGGAACTTGTCAAGGATTAAGCGCAAACGCTTCTTCAACTCCAACTACGTGTAACGGAGATACAGATGGTACTGCAACGGTAGCAGTAAGTGGTGGTTCAGGTTCTTTTACTTATTCTTGGAGCCCTGGAGGGGAGACCACTCAAACCATTACCGGACTAAGTGCTGGAAGTTACACAGTAACTGTTACCGATCAAACTACACAATGTAGCGTAGAAGCAACAACTACTGTTAACGAACCTAATGTATTAAGTTCTGGTATAGCGGTAACGAATGTTTCTTGTTTTGGTGGTGATAATGGTTCTTTAGACCTAACTGTTACAGGAGGAACATCACCCTACTCTTTTAATTGGAGTAACGGAGCTACAACAGAAGATTTATTTAACTTAACAGCCGGAGTTTACTCGGTAACAATTACCGATGCTAATGGCTGTACTACAACAGATAGCGCAGAAGTATTACAACCTTCTGAAGAACTTTCTTTAGATATAACATCACAAACAGATATTGTTTGTAATGCACTAGGTTCTGTTACGGTAGAAGCAAGTGGAGGTACACCTTCTTACTTATATAGTCTTGATGGTGGAACACCTCAAGCTTCAGGAACTTTTAATGATTTAGAAGGAGGCGATTATACTATTAGTGTAATGGATGCGAATGGTTGTGAAGCTGAAATTTCAGTTACTATATTAAGTAATTGTATTCTAGCGATCGACGACATCAACGATACGTTCGTTAACATGCCGGTGAGCGGTGATGTTGGCACGAACGACATCAATGCCGACGGCCCTGCGGGCACGGAGGTCTTTACCTTGGTTAGTGGCCCTAGCAACGGGACGTTGACCTTGAACGGTGACGGTACGTATACCTATACCCCTGCCACGGACTATGTTGGCGAGGACACCTTTGAGTACCAGGTCTGTGATGGCGGGAACCCAATAGCGTGCGATACGGCCATTGTTTATATAGAGATCCAGCCAGAGGGAAGCCCGGTTAACGATCCACCGGTAGCCAATGCGGATACGAACAGCACCCAAGCGGGGACCCCTGTGGACGGTAATGTACTGCCGAACGATTTTGACCCTGATGGTGACCCTATCACGGTAACGAACAATAC
>NTLF01000015.1 GCA_002631855.1 Zunongwangia sp. ESRF-bin46
CCATGGGCCCCTGGGTCGCCAAACAAAGCCAGCGTTGTTGTTTTTTTTGCCGAACTGGCCTACAGTCCCTTTATTTTGTATCTTTCCGGGGGATACAAAAATAAAGCACACAACAATAGTTATAAGTCATAGCCGCTCAATCCCAACGCACCGTCCATGCTACGACTCATACCCCTAACGTTACCACACATATGAGAAAAACCAGTTTCATCATTTTAACTTTAGTTTTCAATTTAATGTTGAACGCTCAAAATTTGGATTTCGGAAATTTCCCATCCGAAAATAATGATGAAAAACCTATGCTCACTTCTGACTTACTAAAGTCGTTGAATTGGGAAAAACTAAAAGAGTTTAGTAATTCAAACGAAGGTCATTATACTTATAAACGAAAAGATAGTTTATTAGTCGAATATGAATATGTTCAACAAGGTCGAGTAGCTGATTTTGAAATCATAAGTTTTAAAGGAAAAGTGTTAGAATATCAATGCCAAATATCTAATTCAACGAAAGAAACAAATACAAATTATTTTGACAAAAAACTGTGGTTAGAATATGCTCATACTTATTTGCCAAATCTTGCAGATAGTTTGAAATTGAGTATTAACGAACCGAAAAGAATTTTAAAAGCCTATTACGAATTATTAGGTGTTGGAACTTATGATGAATATGGTTGGATTTGCGAATATTCAACAGTTGGAAGAGCAACTGACCGAAGAATGGCTGTTATCGAATTATTAGGACGAGAGGAATTATTGTGGCAACTTTTGGAATATCCGAACGTACACGTTCAACTCTATGTTGCAGATGCATTAATTTATTCGGATTTCAGAGACAAACAAATGATTGAGGAATATAAAGAAAATAGGAAATACAAAACTGCTCGTGAAATGATAAAGTATCTGAAAGATGAATTATTGACCAAAGCAGAATGGAAAAAAATATATGAATTAAGAGATAGTAACCAAAAAGTAAGTACTTGTAAAAGCGGAACAGGTTCGTTTAAAATTTATGAAAATAACACTTCCGAATTGTTAAGTGAACAAGCCATTTCTGAAATCCCGAAAAGATATGAGGAATTGAGGAAATTAGGCTACTTAAGATAAAATACGTGTGGTAACACCGTGTATAATTCATTGCTAGTACTCGCCTACTTACGAAAATCCTCGCGGATTTTCTATTTGGTTTTTATTTGCTAATTTAGTTGCTGAAATACGCAACGAAATCATACACAAAACCGTTGTGGCTCATATAAAAAAAAGACTTCTCAAAAAATAATTACGTTAATAATAACACTGAAAAGGCGAACTTTAATTCAAGTCTGAAAATTAAAATCTAATCAAATCGGAATATTTTGTACTTGGAAATTTCGGGCTGAAAATTGACTCAGCTGATGATAAAATTCATTGTAATATCTGAGAAGTGAGATGAATGTTTAGCCGTGAAGTTGAGGCGAAAAATCGAAAATTAATCGCTGATAATCGGTGTTAAATTCAATACCGGAAATTAAATTCTAATCTGCGAAATCGATAATTAAAACTGACATCTGATTCGACTCTGCCGATTGAAACTCGTGCTAAATTGAGGTTTAATAATCGAATAAAATAGGGTAGAAGTCGATTAATTTTACCGACAATTAATTTGACTCTGAATCAACCAAAATGAAAAGAAATACGAGCCACAACACTACATATCGCTCATTGCGGAGTCGCTGTTGAAATCGGAGTTTGGGATTTTCTGGAAGTGAAAACATTAAATTGAAAAATAATCGCTAATTTTTCCGCAACGAGTCGATATGCGAGAACGTTGTATGCAATAGTCCATTTCGGAACGATTGATCTTTGTACGGCTCAGGCGTGTTGTTATGAGGGGTAAAAAAGGGATAAAGAGTTGCAAACCCGACTTATGGAGGGTTTTGCCCCGAAGCATTTAACGATGGTATCGTAGAGAGTTCACTCTCTGAACGTTGGCACGTTACAAATGC
>NTLF01000007.1 GCA_002631855.1 Zunongwangia sp. ESRF-bin46
AGTTATAACAGTTATTATTCCAACTAAAATCAGTCCGACAAGTAATATTCCAATCCCAATACAACTAACTTTGAAAATTTTATCTTTCCAAGTTTCTTTATATTCAGGAAACTTTTTGTTCGGTTCTTTTTTCTTATTTGTTAATTCAACATAATCAAAAAAGAACTCGCCATCTTCGTCAATCCAATCAATGTCAAGTCCAACTGAGGCAATTTTATTTTCGTTGTATTCAAGATTTTCAGATTTAATCCCTGCTTTTAGTAATTCAGCAGCATAGAGTTCGAGTCCTTTCCTATTGGCTTTTATGCAACTTTCGTCTGGTCCTCCGCCGTATTGATAAAATCCGAAATAAGCTTTGTCTTTTTCGTTCCGATTTTCAAGTTCAGTTATTAATTTTTTTAGTTCCTCGTCGGTCATTTCAAATGTTGGGTAACGTGTTTGTGTATGATTAGTGGCGTGTTTAAGTACCTAATTTAGCAAATAAATCACAGATAGAAAGTCCGCAAGGACTTTCGTAAGTAGGCTCTAACTAGCAATGAATTATACACATTGTTCTACGCAGTTTTTATTTGTTCGGTTAACTTTTCCACCCATTTTTTTTGTTTATAATAATTTGGTGGTAAAGGATGATAATATGCGTATTCCGTTCCAGTTTTTTTTATTCCAAAAGAATTTTCAATTCCTATTCTGTCTATTGCGCTTTTGGCTAATTCAGTTAGCGAATTATTAACTCCCCAAGCAAAAATAGTTTTCACACCTCTTATAAAATAGTTTTCAAAATCATTTTTCCTGCGTTTATCAAAAATTGAGTGAGCAATATTTTCTTTGTCAAATACTGGAATCATTTGGTAAAATTTTCCGCTACTTGTTTCTCTAGCATCTGACAGGTTTAAAATTCGAGAGTATTCAAATCCACAATTCAGCATTACTTCCATTATTTTACTTTGAGTAGTGTCAGGTATCGCTTCCGATTCCAAGTCGCTATTGTCAATTCCGTTTATTGGTCGAGACTTTCCTGGATTCATCATCACAACCATTAAGTCAGGAAGTTTCAATTTGGATTCATTTTTTTTAATATTCAGAACTTTCCTGAATTTATATCCTTTTGATTCATAAAAAAGTCCTGTAATATGGAAGTTTTCCTTCATTTTCTTGATTTGGTCAAATTGCGTAGAACGGTTGGTATAAAAAGAGTTGCGGGTTTACGTGCGAGGATTTTCCGCAGGAAAATCAGACGTAGTAAACTTGCAACGACCTTCGCTTAAGCCTAAAACTAAGCAATTATTTTTATACTGTGTTGTGAGCAGTTATTTTACTCATTTTTTAATTCAGTTAATAGTTCTTTTTCAGTTTCAGATATAAAATCTCCATCAACGACTGTAATTCGAGTGTCATATTGGTGATATAGTTTTGTTATTCCTAAAAAAGAGTCTTTGTCTTTTTCGTACAGTTCAAGAATTTGTTCTTCAATTATTAATTCAATTTCTTGAGTTCCAGTTTTAAATCCATTAATTCCAAAAAACGGATTCAAAGTTCCGTTGCTAAAAGTGTCTGTTTTGACTTTTGAATCTACATATTGATTACTCACAATTACCGATAGTAAATAGTCGTAATTAGGCTTTTTATTCCGCTTATATTTAGTTATTCTTCCAATATGCTTTCCAAGAGAAATGGTGTCAGGTATCTTAAATTCAAATAAATCAGTTTGATTCGTTAGTGCAGAATTTTCACGTTTATTATCGTTCGATTCATTTCCTTTCTGTCCACAAGAAGCGAAGAAAAATAGTAATAAAAATAGGTTGAAAATGTTTCTCACAAATGTTCTTTTTAATTGCTCACAACGGTTTTGTATATGGCTCGTAGCGTGTAAATTAGCGATTATTTTCGGATTAAGCACAAGCCAGATTTTTAAGTTTTACTACTTATCTTTTTTATTGGAAATCGTCAAATTTAAAAATTTGGCGACTTTCCAAATATGCCTTAACTTCGTTTAAGCAACTACCAAGCTATGAGCTATATACGTTGTTGTGCTTAGTTATTTATTTCTTTAATTATTACTTCGGGTATTTCAAAATTCAATTTTTCATAGTCAATTTCAAATTCTTGAAGTTTTAATGAACATTCGACAACGAAGTTTATTAAAAAACTTAATTCATTTTCAGGATATTGCTCTTTTTTGTGACCACTCCACATTTCGCATATTATATCTCCGCCAATTGTGAAAGTTGCATTAGGTGTTAAATATTTGAATAAAACATATTTTTTATAATCTAAACCCAAACTTATAATTTTTATCGCAAATTGCATTTGTTTAATTGACTCTCCAGATTTGTCAATAAACTCTCCTAATTTCCGAAATTCATTTGGTAATTCACTACTGTCAAAACCCATAAAAAAGCTATTATGAAAACTTAAATCCTCACCAAAGAAAAAAGGCGAACTATAATTTCCATCTGCTTTTTTCTCATATTGTCTTATTAAAATTGCAAAGGCTTTAGCGGTATTTTCCAAAATCAAATCGTAATTCTTCTTATCAATTTGATTTTCAGACTCTTTTAATAATTCTCTTACTTCATTATTAGAAACTAATTCTGTTAGTGAAATTGAGTCGAATTTTATTCCATCAATTAACTCAATGGATTCTTTTAGAAAATCTTTTGTAGAAAATTTTGAGTGGTCAATGTCTAATTTTGAAGGAAAAAGTCCTTTATGTTTTAAATTTTTTCTTCTCAGAGAAAGACTATTCATCTGTTCTTTCAGCGGTAACTCTGGAAATTCATCCCAATATTTAGGAAAAGAAAAAACTTCCTTTTTATTTTTATATTCAGAATACAGTTTTAATAACATTTCTACAGAGTCGTGAAAACTTAAAATTGAAAAACTTGCAAGATTTTCGCTCCTTTTAGTTTGTTCCACTCCTTGATTGTAAAGTTGCTTTATGATAGCTAAACGCCTTAATATTATTTCTCTCTGCATTCTGGTTTTTAATTAAGCACAACGGTTTGTGTAAAAACAGTAAGCGTAAATTCCGAAGGAATTTCCGGTTACAATCACTAAATTTAGCAAAAAGCGATGAATTCCGAAGGAATTCAGATTTGCTTATTGTTTTTACATTTTGTTGTGGGTAGTTTTTTTGAATTACGCATTGATCTTTGTCGCTTCTCCTCTACCCTTGCATTTAGTAAATGTGTCAAAAATCCGAAAGAGTGCTGATTGGCTTTTTACCTAGACTTTATGAACCGATTAAATGATTGCGGTCACACACAAATCCGATAGAATTCTGAGTACATTCTGCTTGTTTTAATTACCCACAACGTTGTTGTATAAGATTAGTTGCGTGGTTTAAGCACTAAAGTTAGCAAATAAAACACAGATAGAAAGTCCGCGAGGACTTTCGTAAGCAGGCTAGAAACTAGCAATTAATTTTATACGTTGTTGTGTGGCGTTTTTTCTTTCAGAATTGGCTTGTATTCATTCAATTTGTGCCATTCTTCAATAATTCTTATTTTTCTAAATCGTTTACTTATTAAAAACTTCAAAACATTATTGTCATCCGTTGATTCTATTTTTATCCAAAGAGGAATTTCATTTTTGTAGGTAACTAACCTTTCACAAACGTCATTCAAATTTAATTGCTTTCCAATTACGTTTGGTAAGGACCATAATCTCATAATATCATCTGAATTTGTTTTGGATTCTTGTTTTTCAGTTGGGTCATATTCGATAATATATTCTATTTTCTCAAAATTTTCCATTATGAAGTTTTCTACTTCATTCTCTGATAGAAATTTTTCTAATTGATTTTTTAAGAATTTAGAATTTGTTTTTTGCATTAGACATTTTAGTTTTTCGGATATTCCGATAGAAATGTTTTTAAATCAGTTAATTTATCTGGTTTTAAGCTCATTTCTCGATAAAAATAAACACTTGGATTTTCAGTTCCGTCTATCTTAAAATACCAAAACATATATCCTTGGTGCATCATAAAAACAAAGTCATTGTCAGTCAGAAAGTTTTCAGCATTATCTTCTTCTAACAATTCTAAAGCCCATTCTTTTAGCTCATTTTTATTGTGAAATAAGTCAGTTCCAACCATACCTTTTGGAATAGATTTTTGACATTCCAAATAGAATTCTTTATATACCATTGGAAAAGTCAGGTTGAGTTTTTTTTCTATTTCATTCAGGTCTTCCATATTTTTTTCAAATGACACACAACGGTCTCGTATAACCGTCAGTTACGGGTTAATATTCGTTGATTTTCGGTTTAGAACTGACGTTAGCAATTCCGAGTGGATTCGGACGTAGTCGAATCCGCCGACACGAGCAAAGCGAACTGGCGCAAGCAAATTGCGGTTATACATTGTTATGTGCAGATTTTTAAAATCCGTCATATTCAGATAATTTACACTCAAATAGTATTTTCATAATCATTTGGTCTTTTTCTAATCCATTAGATGATTTGGTAAAATACTCCTCTGAAGTCAATATAATTTTCCCTTTTAAAAAAGAGTCAAGCTTAAATTCAGGTTCATCATAGAATCGAATATCTTGATTCTTACTCGATAGATAAAGTTCTTTAATAAATTCTCCATCCTTGGTTTTTTTATGAGTTTTTGAATCGGATGCGAGTATTATTTGTCCGTCAAATTCATCTTTGGTCATTTTCATTTGGTACCCGATTCCGCCACCATAAAAAATTCCACCAGATATTTTTATAGTGTCATTTTTAAATTGACAATGACAAACGTTTGGAAGAAGTACATTTGTTGTATCAATCATCTTTTTAATATCAGAATCAGATAGCTTATTGTCATTAGTCATTTTCTCCATTCGATTATTTGAAAAGGTATAATATGATAGATTTCCAGTTCCAAATTTGCTCATTTCATCAGCCTCTTTGTTAATCTTTAAATCATTTTCAATGGACTTATCTATTTGATAGAATTTTTCTTGACTATTGCAAGAATAAATTAAAAGAGAAAAAAATATGAGATAGATTACTTTCATTGTAGGTTACTTAATTTGCACATAACGTGCTTGTGTATGATTTCGTTGCGTGTTTCAGCACTAAATTTAGCAAATAAATCACAGATAGAAAGTCCGCGTGGACTTACGTAAGTAGGCTATAACTAGCAATGAATTATACACGGTGTTGTGGTTAGTTTTTTTACATTTATAATTCCATATATTTATTTCCGCTGTCAAAGTAAATTCGTTTCGTCATTTTCTTGTCAATCCGCATTTTTATATATTTCATAGTGTCGACTTCTTTTAGGAATTGATTTTGTCCAGAAACTAATTCAATTGCAATATTTTGATAGAACTGTCCGTATTGTTTTTTTGTTTTAAAGTTCACCACAGGTTGATTCTTCTTTACCGTTAACAAAGTTTCTTTTTTTAGAAGTTTGTATTTATAAGTCGCTTTATCAGACTTGCTAATTTTAGTTTTTGAATTTATCTCAAGTATTGAATCATTGATAAAAATCAATTCAAATCCTTTTCCTTGCTCTGTTGAGTAGTTCAATTCCTTTCCGATAAAATTTGATTTGCACGATACCAATATTCCGATTAAAGTCAGAAGAGAAAATGTTATTTTATAATTCATTTTTATATTTTAGTTCTTCAAACTTAATTCAGTCTTTCAGTTTTTAAAAGTCAAATTGAGTGAACTATACTTTTGGTCGAGTGAAAGCAGTTTCTCAAATTAACCACAACGTTTACGCTAAAAAGCGTAGCATCCCGAAGGGTGCTATGGTTTTTTAGCGAGTGTTGGCATTTCGTTATTCATTTTATTCTTCTCCATCCTTTAGGAACCATGTGACTTCTCCTCCTGGTGTCCCCACAAGATGTCTTCCATCTATTCCTTCAAATTTTAGATTCCATGATTCATAAATAGGATGGTCAGGAAAAACTTCAATGATAATTCCTTTATCCAATTCAATCCTAATGTCACATGGTTGCTCAAATATTTTTATGGACTTAATTTTTCGGCCAATTAAATTATCTTGTACTATCCGCTCAGCTTCTTTTGAATTGTTTTTGTCATCCAGTACTCTTGAATTCATGAGAATCAATTCGTCATAAATTCTCCAAGGACACCATAATTCCAATATCGCTTTGCTAAATTTTATTTGGTCGGAATTAACTTCCTTTAGTTCAAGTCCAATAAACTCTGATATGTCTAAGTTAATCTCTTTTTTCATTTTCTAATGAATGCCAACGGTCTCGGCTATGAGTAGTTGCGTGGGTTAGCACTTAACTTTGCAAGTACACACCAAACTGAAAATCCTCGCGGATTTTCAGAAGTAGGCGAGAACAAGCAATTACTTATAGCCATTGTTGGCATTTCGTTTTTTATTTTTTTAGATACTTTTCGTGTTCATTTGTCAAGTCAGAGTGATATTTCATTAAAATCTCTGTTTTTTCCAAATAAGATTCCAATCCTTTTAATTTCTCTTTTTCTACAAAAGATTTTGTCAATATTAAGTTCAATATGATTGCGCCATCCATTATCTGTGGTCTTGGTTTATTCCATTCAAGATTTAGTTTGAATTCTTCATCTTCTTTTGTCAAATTATTAATTAAAATATCTTGCCAATTTCCGTGAATTGAATGACTACCAATACCATAAAATATTTTGTAAAATTGGTCTCCTGCAACATATTCGGCTCTTTTTGCAATTGATTTCCATTTTGAACTTCTATTCACATTTTCCAAATCAAAATCAGACGAGTTAAAACTCCTTTTAATTGATTTTTCCATTCTTTCCTCAATGTGCAATTTTTCGTCATTTCTATCCTCTACATTGTCTTTTATGGTATTCCATAATTCTTTTTCTGTTATGAGTGAATGTTTAATATAATTTCTTAAAACATTTTCTTCGCCTTCTACTATCATAAATTGCGTGTTAATTGCAGTTTCGGCAATACATCTATTAAGTATGTAACAGATTTCCAATTTACCATTGCAAATATTTTCAAGAAATGATGTATTTAGCTTTATTAACCGAGTTAAGTTTCCGCCAATTATGGCTTCATTCCGATTAATTTTTCTCGGAATTCCTTCTTTTCCTTCGCAATATCTTTCTCCAACTATTAGGAATAATAAAGTAATAGTTTGCTTTAATAATTCGACATAAGCATCCATAAACTGATTTTCATCTTTGAATTCAGTTAATTCTGCTTTTGAATATTTTGGTTCTATTTTTTGAAGTTCGTTCAAGGTTCGGTTTAAATGAATGCCAACGGTTGGTATAACCGTCAGTTACGGGTTAAAGTTACGGTTTTTTCGGTTGAACACCGGCTTAGCAATTCCGAGTGGATTCGGACGCAGTCGAATCCGCCGTAATTGCGGTTATACATTGTTGTAACACGTTTTTATTCCCAATATTCAATTTGTCGCGTTTCAACATATGCTTTTACAAAACTTTTTGAGCCTAAACGACTTTGCTTTAGAAATACTGTACGTTTTATCCAATTACCTCTATCGTCAAACTCATATTCATATTTAGTTTCTTGTTCTATTTGTGAATCCCTGTACTTTGTATGGATGATAGGGTTGAAATATTTATCATAAACGTAGCTTTCGTCAAAGTGTTTGCTCTCATCTGGTAAAATGGAATAGTCCTCACGTGAAACTATTTTATTGTCCGACCATTTGTATTTTGAAATGTATTTTGAATGATGCATTTCGAACGTTGATGAAATAATTCTGTCATTCTCATCGTATCGAAAATAATTACCAGTTGTGTTTGATTCCTCTCCATTATTTTCTGTCTGAACCTCTGAAATAAGATTTTTATTTCCGTCATATTTGGAATTTATTGTAGATTCAATAGTGTCATTATTTTTGATTTCAAGGTGTTTATTTGCTCGGTCATTCTCTCCGTAGAATACAATATTTATCTCAACAAGAGAGTCATTCAAATATGATTTGTGGGTCTTAGTTCTATTAATCGTATCGTTTTTTATGACTGTTTTTATTCTACGTTTCGCTCCGACCAATTCAGTATTGCTCTCTATTTGGTTATTGTTGGAATCATATTTATATTCCTCAATTTGTGTTATATCACCAAATGTTCCAAAATATTTAGTTCGTTTTAAAGCGCCAAACTCTGTAAACCATTTTTTTGATTGCAACTTTTTTTCGTCCAATTCATCATTTGCTTTAAAATTGGCTCTGAATTCTGTAATTGACTTTACCTTTCCATAAAGATTCCACTCATCCCAAGAATTTTCGTAGTCAAAATAAACTGGTTCGATATTAAGTCCGTTCGATTTTTCTTCTTGGCAACTAAAAGTTAATATTAGTAAAATCAGTAATTTAAATGCTGTTCTCAAAGTTTTGTCAAAATGTGTTACAACGGTCTCGGCTATGAGTAGTTGCGTGGTTTAGCACTTAGCTTTGCAAGTACGTGCCAAGTTGGAAATTCCGCAGGAATTTCCAAAGTAGACAAGAACAAGCCATTACTTATAGCCATTGTTGTACAACGTTATTTTATGGGTTAATTAAATAATATTTTTCTAAATCCATTTCAATTATCTCTGTCAAATACCTCACAATTTTTGGATAATTTTCTTTAAGTAAAGTGTATTGATATCCCAAATTTGCGAACTGTCTTTGTTGAAAAATAATATTATCCATTGAAATTTTGCCACCCTTTATAGGCAAGTACAAGAATATACCATAATCTTTATTTTCAAAACCTAATTCCGCTTGGATAAACTCAACATTATCTCCACGGTCTAAAAGTTGATTAAATATTTCTTTTTTTTCAAATTTACTTTTCGAAAGCTCTTTAATAATTGGTTCAAACTTTTCGCTCAGACCAGACTCCTTAAAAATACCATTATTTCCTTCTATGGCGAAAACTCCTAAATTGTTTTTAAATTTGGTTATTGGCTTAATTTGTTTGTAGTAAATCCTAAAATTTGTCAATTTATCTAAATTATATTCAAACTTTTCAGATGATTTAAAATCTGGTTCGACTCCATTTCCTGAGAATGGGTCATCTATTAAATTCATTCCTGCTATTTTATTTGGTCCAAATTCTTGAAGGAATGAGAATATCAATACTTTATTTTTAAACCTATAATATATTTGATTAACAAATAATGTGTCATTCCCACGTGGCAATGCCTTTAGAGCTGGTTGTATGTTATCCTCTTTAGGTATTCCTTCAGAATCTATTAGTCCATTAATTTTTTGAATTAACTGTGAAATTTGACTTTTGGATATTGAACTAGACATTGTTTTTGGAAATGATGCTATTAAGCTGTCAGAATTGTTTGTCTTAATATATTTTATAGCTTTGTCAGTAGCGATTCTTAGTTTACTTTCTTGCAAAATTTTATCAGAATATTTTTCAGTAATTGTATTTTGAGAGAATAAGTTAAAATTCAGAGCAAATATTAGTATTATAAGTATGATTGGGTGTTTTTTCATTTGAGTCTGATAATGTTGTACAACGTCTCTGTGTATGAGTTGTTGCGTTGGTTGAGCACGTAATTTAGCAAATAAAAACCGAATAGAAAATCCGCGAGGATTTTCCAAGTACACACAGAACCAGCAATGAATTATACACGTTGTTGTGTGTAGTGCTTTATTTTTTCTTGCTCAGTATTTCTTCGTAAGTCGCTTTTTTCACATCGTGAAATTTGTTCCAAACTTTTCTGTATTGTCTAATTATTGTGTCGTCCTGATTTATCTCTCTCATAACGTGATTAGCTTTATTCAGATAACTGATAAAGTTTCCCCAATCGAATTGTTTTGAAGGACTATAGCCTGTTGGACTATTCTCATCTGGCAACCATTTCATACGTCTTTGAGAACCCAAATGCGTAAATCTCTTGTATAGACGTGTTTCAAAAAGTGAGTCAGATGGTATATGTGCTTTTTTGGCAAAATGCGCACCACGTCTAAATGATCTTTTCATTGTCCTATAGAATTTTGAAAAACCTGCTGTCTTAACTCGAACTTTTAGTCCATCATACATAAACCCCAAATACTCTAATTGTTTATTAGAGTTTAATTTCCCATTTTTCATCAAACCACCTTTAAAATCAGAATTAGCGTCTAATTCGTATCTATAAGTATTTGTCTTTTTTGGTTGAATGTCAAGATTTGCTTCGACTTCTATTTCTTTACGAATTAGGTCATAAAAATAATCTTCATCCTCTTGGTTGCAAATAATTATTAAATCGTCACTATATCTTTGGTAATATGCATTTCTCGAAGTAGTTTCTGAATGAACTCGCTCATCAAAATCTAACATATAAATATTTGCGAGAGTTGCACTAATAGGTGTGCCTTGAGGAATTCCTTTCTTTTCTTTTTTGTTGAGTTTTTGACGAATATCTTTTTTATATGGTTTATCGGTTCTAATTAAGTCTGTCGCTTCTTGGAAGAACTCATCTTTATCGCAAAAGGCGACTACATTTTCGTGTCGCATATTATAAATTTTGCTCACTTTTTTACGCTTGAGAACTTTCTGTGAAGTATCATTCGGCAAGAACCTTTCTATTATTAATTTATGTTGAAACCTTTTAAATAATTCGTTTTCATTTACGTATTTGTTGTCAACCAGATTTTTGAATATTGTATAATGGTCTTCTGGTAGATTATTGGTGTTCAAAACACGTTTCCATTGACTATGCAGAATTCGGTGGTCTAAATTGTCAAAAAACGAAGTTACGTCAGCTACTATTATTGATAGCTTACGATGTTTGTTTTTTTCTATGAATTCAAAAGCCTCAAAGGCAAATTCGATATTAGATTTATTCCCACTTTTACCATTTCCAATTGGTATTTTTCTATACGCAACTGCTACAGAACCGTAAGGCTTGTCTTCTAGAAAATCTTCATAAGCTTTTGTTAGAAGATGACTGTAATAGCTGTAAATAATAGAATCCAAATGTGATGGAAAGTAGATATGACGCTCTTTTTTATCACTTACTGTTCTTTGTCTTTTACCACTTTTGTTTTTTGGCGCATTTTCAAGAGGTCTGTATTTTCTCTGACTTAAAGTTCTGTGTATAAGAGGTACGAACTTATGGTTGGCGATATTCTCAGGGTCTTTAATGAAGCTTTTTAACCAACTTCTATCCTTATTGCTTGTTAGGGGTTTTCCAATATGAGGATACTTTTTAAATTTAAGCCAATCATCATTCATAATCAGTTGTTGGTTATAAAAAAGGACTGAGGTTGGTCGTGGCTTACTTATCGATAGATACAATCCTGAAGTTGCTTTTCGCTTTCGCTATAGGCAACGCCACTCATTAATAGAATTAAATCCTTATATTTACTAATACCGTCAATTATGAAAGCATCAGCTCAAACAGAACTTAAGAGAGTCTATCTTACAATTCTATCAATAGAAGTTGTTATAATATTGATAAATACTTGCAAGATTAGAATCCTACTTCACACGTCAGCCAAATCCTGCGCGTGGAACACTAATGTGCACTTGACATAAAACGTATCTAACAGTCTTGTCCCAACACTCAATCCTTGAACGTAAGAATGTCACAAATCGTTCCGTTATTGGATTTATGACAAAATCAGTTGAATTTTATAGGATTAGTGCCAAATTGGCATTTGTGTTGTCAGTTCGCTAAGAATTTTGATGAAATACCGAGCTTTTTTCCGCATTACACACAACGGTCTCGGCTATGAGTAGTTGCGTGGTTTAGTACTCAACTTTGCAAGTACACACCAAACTGAAAATCCGCGAGGATTTTCAGAAGTAGGCGAAAACAAGCAATTACTTATAGCCATTGTTGTATGCAGTTATTTTATTAGTCTGAATGAATTCAGATATGTTTCGATTAATTCTTGTTCTTCGCCAAGATAAGTCAGTTGATAAGACCTATTTCCGACAAAGAAAATTTTGCCTTTAATTCCGCCTTTAACTCCTCTTGGAACATTCGCATCTGGATTTAAAGAGAATTCATAATAAATTCCTTTCAGATTATGTTGTTCGGTTGGCTCTTGTTTAGTCAATTTGAAAACTCCGCCATATTTTGCTTCAGTTGTCTTTAAAATTTGTTGATAGGCTTGGTCTTTGTCCCAAGATTTCATTACATATTCAGGAAAGTCAATATATTCAGCCATATATATCATTTGTTGTCCAGCAACTGCTTGATAATTATAGATTTTGTATTTGTCTGTCCCGATTTGATTATCTATAACTTGCAATTTTGGTTTCATTGGAAAGTCAATTATAAAATTCCCACTTTCAGAAGCATATTCGCCAGATTCAGTCTTATACATTTCAGTTTTGTCTTTCGACTGTGATTGACAAGAATTTAAAGTGAAAATTGTCAATAAGATAATCAGTAAGTTTTTTTTCATATAGTTTGGTTTTAATTGCATACAACGGTCTCGTATAGCCGTCAGTTACGGGTTAATTAGCGATTATTTTTAGGTTAAACACAAGCCTTAGCAATTCCGAGTGGATTCGGACGTAGTCGAATCCGCCGTAATTGCGGTTATACATTATTGTGCAACGTTTTTTCATTTTCTATTATCTTCTACAACTCTGAATTTAGTCGCTCGTTCTATCTCATTTCCATTCGGTTCAATCTGCAAAATGTATGTTCCAGCCAAGTAATCAACTCCATTGTCGGCAATGTCTTTAATCTCGAGTTGGTCAGTTTTAATCACATTATCAATTTCGTTTCTGTCCAAACTAATTGATTGTCCGCTGATTTTATATTTTCCATAAACGTATTCACTAAATCCAATTGCGTGATTATCGAAAATATACGTTCCGTCTGTTTTAAAATCAATACTCGTTCCGTTAAAATCTCCGTCATAATATGCACGAACCAAAGTCGGTTTATTCAATTCAGAGTTATTTTTCCAATTTAGTCCGATAATCAGTCCGATGAATAAAATACCTAATATTGGTCCAATTAAAAATCGGTTATTTTTAGTTAATCTGTATTGTTTAATATCTTTTGTGGTAGACCAAATCCAATATGCAATTCCAATGAGTGCAATTCTGCCAAAAATTATTCCGTCAAACATAAAACTCGAAAACCTGAATTGATAAATTCGATAAGTAAGGAATAGCCCTATTCCTAAAATCACAATTAATCGTATTATCTGTTTTTTGTCTTTCACGCGATTTTTGTCAAATGTTGCACAACGGTCTTGTATATGGCTCGTAGCGTGAAAATTAGCGATTTTTTTCGGTTGAGCACAAGCCAGATTTTTAAATTTTACTTTTTATCTTTTTATTGGAAATCGTCAAATTTAAAAATTTGGTGACTTTCCAAATATGCCTTAACTTCGGTTAATCAACTAATTAGCTATGAGCTATATACGTTGTTATCTCACGTTATTTCAGCGTAATCCTTTTGTAAATGGATTGTTTGTTTTAGAGTAATTATCAACCGAAATAAAAATTTCTCGAAATCGTAATTTTTCTTCGTCGTCCACAATCGTATCCATTGTATGTTGGGCGTGAATATGTCCAATTAAAGTGTCGCTATTATTTTTGAATTTAAATTCCAATTGATTTTTCCCACTATCGTATGTGTCAAAACTTAAGAAATCCGCTTTGCCCGTTGTTTTGCTAATCACAGTAAAAGTAAATCCGACTAACTTTCCTTCACGATTTGGATTGAAATGATACTTAATTAATCCGCTGTATTCATTTGAGTTTTTAATCTGTTTAAGATTTAAATCGTAAAACAAACTCCTCGAACTATCAAGGACTTTTTCATTATAAGCAAATACTTGGTTTCCGATTGTGTCATTTGACTTGTCAATGTAAAGTTCAACATCTTCCGTAATTCCATTGCCAAAATCATAGGTAATCATTTTCCGTTCAAATTCATATTCAATTTCGTTATTGTGCGCATTTTGATTTTCTGATTTTCCATTACATCCGATTATTATTAAACAAATAATTCCAACAATAGCAAAATGTGAAATTTGAAAACAGATTTTTTTCATAATGTGAGATAACGGTCTCGTATAACCGTCAGTTACAGGATTAAAGTTACTATTTTTCGGTTTAGAACTGACGTTAGCAATTCCGAGTGGATTCGGACGTAGTCGAATCCGCCGTAATTGCGGTTATACATTGTTGGCATTAGTGCTTTTATTTCCATTCCCAATTTAATTCATTTACGTATTCTAAATTTATATCAGAAAACAAACTTTTAAATTTTTCTTGGTCGGATATTGCTCGTTTCGGGATAATTAAGGATAATTCAGATTTGAGTCTTAGAAAAAAGTAGTCTTTTAATTCAATCAACTTGTCAAATTCCGAATCCTGTATTTTCGTTTGAGTTCCAAAATCAGAGGTCTCTATAAAATCAGCGTCTTTGTCAAAGTTCAGCGTTGCTGTTTTTCCGATTCTATTTTTATAATTCTCTTTTATATGTTTTTCAAAGTGCTTTTTGTATTTCCATTTAGAGTATAAAGGATAAAACAAAAACCATAAAACTGCAAATGCAAAGAAGGCAATTGCAAGTTCAGTTTTCTTTATAAACAAAATAAATAATCCAAGAACAATGTAAATTATTGGTACAACAATTCTTGACTTATTACGGTTCTTTTTATGCAGTTCAGATTTAGAAGAAACATAAAGTTGATATTCCAAAAAATCCGAGAAGTTTAATGTGTATTCTAATTTCATTTCGTATTAATGCCAACGTGTTTGTGTATGATTTCGTTGCGTGTTTAAGCACTAAAGTTAGCAAATAAATCACAGATAGAAAGTCCGCGAGGACTTTCGTAAGTAAGCTATCACTAGCAATGAATTATACACGTTGTTGTACGTAGTTATTCTTCCTTGAACTCTCTAATTAATTGCCTACCTTCTTTGCACACAACTTGGATTTTTTCTTTTTCACTTTCTTTATTCTTGATTGCACTAGCCAATCTGTTATGCGTATATTCTGAGTTCTTGTCTATTTCTAATCCCTCATTTAAATATTTAATTGCCTCTTGAAAAAAACCCTTATTATTTAGCATATTTCCAATATTTGCTTTTAACCAACCTTGGTCATGCTTAGTCAATTCAAGAGCTTTATTACAAGACACAAATGCTAAATCATAAAAATCAAGAATTAATGCCGAGTTACTCAAATAAGCCCAATATTGATAGTTTTCAGGTTCTTCTTTTACTAATGAGTTTAATAAGAAAAGTGAAATTTTATCTTCTTTAAGTTCTTGAGTGATTAAAGCATATTTAAATTTTACTTCTCGGTTGTTAGGGAACTTTTTATAACATTTATGAATAATTTTTCTTGCGTCTAAATTTTCTTTCTCATCAGTTAAATATTCGGTAAGCTTTAAGGCAATTTTTGGATTATCGGTTGGGTTTTCTGATGATAATAATTCCGCTGCCTTTTGATAACCAATGTGTTTTTTATAGCATTCAGATAATCTCAAAATTAAATCAGTTTCATTACCGAATTTTTCAATGGCATTTGTTAATATTTCGATAGATTTTTCTAGATAATCTTCCCATAGATAAATTCTTGAAACATATATATGTGCATTTACTATATCAGAGTTATCTTTAACAATTTTATCTAATTGAATTATTCCATCTGTTTCATTTATTTTGAAATCGCAATAAGCTATCCAAGCTTTTGTTTCAATTATCCTATCTGGTTCCTTTTCTTTTCTTAGAATTGATTTTAGTTTCTTTTTTGCATCTTTAAATTTATCTTGATAAAATTCCATCATCCAATTCGAGTCCAAATTGTTTTCTGAACTTTTGTTTTCTGATGAAGTTGGAATTTCGTCTTCAGGATTAATTTTTCCAATTTTTTTAATATTTTGCCTTATTTGATTAGAAACTGGCCCAGTAGCTGCTTGCATGCTACCATCTTCTCGATTTGAATCATACTGACCAGCGGTTAAGCCTAGTAAATCAGTCGGAAGACGAAGTTCACTGTTGCTTGGAATTATAAAATACACCCTTTCCCTCGATAACTTTCCAATAAAAAGACCAAATTCAAATAATACATTATCTCGAATAATATTGTGCTCTTCATCTCTCATTTTTACGATATCATCGTTACTAAAAACGAAAATTCCAAAATCAGATTTTTCTAAAATATTAATAAGAGATTCTATAGTAGTTTTGGATAATTCAAAAACGCCTTGATCCCAAACAGTCACTTCTGCGTCATGAATTAAATTTTGTTGAATTGAATAGGAAACATTTAAACCTTCAACTGAAGATCCGATAAATACTTTTGGTTTCATGTTTGTTTTTTAATTACGTACAACGGTTGTGTATAAGAACAGTAGGGCTGAAAACAAGCTGTTACCATTCGGTTGTACACAAGCCGAATTTTTAAATTTTTCTTATTATTTTTCTTTGTCAATAAGCCAAATTTAAAAATTTGGCGACTTCGCAAATGCGCCCGAACCATTTGGTTTTGCTACAATTGCCCTATTGTTTTTATACGTTGTTGTAAAACGTTATTTGATTTCAATGTTTTTAAAGCTTCTTGCAAAAAGAATTTTTTCATCTGTGTTCAAACAAATATGAACTCCATAATCCTCTGTTGAGGCATTAAAAAGATATTCATAATTATAATTTTCAAAAAGGTTATTTTTTTGTTCTTTCAACTTCATTACTGTAGCCCATAAAATATTTTTATCCCCATTATGGTAACCAACAATTTTTAAATGATTTTCTGTAGTATCAGTTTTAACCGTGAAGTTTTTATTAGGTGCTTTAAGGCTATTTTCGTCATATGGACCAAACCCGCCGGATGTAATTCTTAATTTAAAACAGTCATCTTTTTTAATGTAACCTAAACCTGGGTAATTTATCGTATCAGGAAAGACTAATTTATAAGATTTAGGTAATTGAAATGAAATCTTACCTACAACAAATTCATTCAATTCTTGGTGTTCAACAAAATTTTCTTTTTGCTTACACGATATTGAATATTGAAATAAAATTAAAAGAATAAGAATGTTCTTCATAATGTTTTACAACGGTTTTGCATATGATACGGCGGGTCTTTAGCGGCAGCTTCGGCAAGCGTTGGAAGCGTCAGCGTGCGAATCAGCCGTGGGCAGTGGCGCCGCCACTACGTATGTATCCGCTGTACCAAATTTTTCTATAAAGTTAGGGAATTTAATTAAAGCCGAATGTGACCGCTGTATTATATGCGTTGTTGTACACCGTTTTAGTCCTCAAAATTAAGTGAATTCTTTCTTGTAAAAGCCTTATCCTTAATATTGTAAATCCCAACAGCTAAATTATCATTTTCTTCAAATGTGATTAACAATTCGGAATAGTCATTAATAAATTGAGCTTTAGTAACTTTTTTATCTAAGACTTGTGTAAGATTTTGACCATCCAAGTAGGAAATATAAAAGTATTGATCATCGTATTGATTAATTGACTCATCATTATTTGTATCTTCTGTCGCAATGAAATATGTTATGTGATTTGTTTTTTTAATTTTCTCCTCATCTTTGGATAACAAATTAGGAATGTTAATTTGTAATATAGCTGCGTCCTGTTGTAATAAATTCCGAACCTTCTTAAAATCTTTGTCTAGAAAAACAATGTTTAGAGTATTTTCAGGTATATCTCCATATAAATATTCAACATCAGAGGGAAATACTAGATCATCATAGTTAATAACTTGATATTTTGCAATAAAATAATTTTCAGAGTTTAGAATTTTTTGAGGACTTGTAAATTTGGTTTCCCACCTAGGTTTCTCATCTGAAGTTAATTCTGTGTGCCAAGTAGATTTTGAATTGATATATTCAATTAGAAATATCCCGAAAAAGGTTAAAACTACCACTGGAATTAAAATTCCATTGATGATTATCAGAGTTCGTATTAGTTTACTATTCATTAATTTATGTCTTGTCAATTAAATGGTGTACAACGGTTCGGGTATGAAACGTAGGGCATTTCGAAGCACTTAACTGTCCGCCCGAAACGAACTTTATTAAGAGCCGAAAACTTGCGGAAACCACTGTCCGCCCTATGTTTTATACCTATTGTTGGCATTAGTTTTTATTTATTTTCAGTACTTTAAATTCATCTTTTGAGGGGTCGCTAAGGCTTCTTGCGTTCATGTTTGTTCTACAATATAAATGTCCATTATAAACTACATAAGGTCGATTGTAAACATGAACTCCTTGTTCGATTATTATTGTCTTATCGTCAATTTTGAGTTTTAAGTGGTCAAGCCAAGAACTCACAATTTTACTCCAAACCGCTTCAAACTCACATGTCGAATTTGTAGAATCGAGACAAATCAATTCGTCTTTCAATCCATAATGAGTTAAAGTGTCTCCGTCATTATTTATTTGCTTTGTCGGGCGGTAATAATCTTTAATCGCATCCTGAACTTTTGAGGGCATTTTTGCGAACTCTATTTCTTCGACCGTAAATTGTCTTATGTCAGTTCCGTCAGAACAAGAAGAAAATGTAAGAATCAGTATTAATATCTGTAGGTACTGTTTCATTTTAATTAATGCCAACGGTCTCGTATAACCGTCAGTTACGGGTTAATATGCGTTAATTTTCGGTTTGACACTGACGTTAGCAATTCCGAGTGGATTCGGATGTAGTCAAATCCGCCGTAATTGCGGTTATACATTGTTACCACACGTTTTTTATTTTTCAGATTCATATCCGTGAACATTCCAAGTTTTTAAAAAATCATAACCTTTGTGTCTTAAATATGTCAATCCGTCTATTTTGAATTTTGTTTTGGTCAAAGATTCGATTTCGGTTGTGTCCGAACCTCCTAAACTGACAAATTCCATTTGAGTTTTTCCATCCAATTTTATTAATCCAGCAATAGTCGGACAAGATGTTATTGGCAGTTCTTCAGTTTGTTTAATTTCATCAGAATAAGGTATTATTTCCCAAGTCGCAGAATTTTTAGTTTTATGAAAATCCAGCCAAAGTATATTTTCAGAGTCAAGGTGATTTTCGGGAATCCAAAATCCGTTTAGATTTTCACGTACAGAATCTAAATCGGTTAAATCAATTTCATAATCGTTTTCCACAACGACTAAATTCTGTTTTGGGTTTGAACACCCAATCAGTAAAAAAGTCAAAATCGATATGTTAATTATTAATCTCAAGTTGTGTTTCAAATGTGTGGTAACGTGATTGTATAAGATTAGTTGCGTGGTTTAAGCACCTAATTTAGCAAATACAAACCGAATAGAAAATCCGCGAGGATTTTCGTAAGTAGGCTTGCACCAGCAATTAATTTTATACGGTGTTAGCAACTGTTTTTTATAAATTCCTCAATTCCGTATTCAGAATGCAAATCAAAAGATTCAGATTTGTACCAGTCTATAGCCAGAAAATCATAAGTCTTTACAAATTCAGAAAGTCCATTTTTAAATTTCCTTTTAAGTTCTTCGTTTTCTATTCTACCAGTTGTCCAAATATATTTCAGTTTTCCATTGTCTTCGTCCAGTAAAAGAGCAAACTTATTTGAGCCAAATCCAAACGGAACTTTTTCGCCAGTTAAATGTCCAGCGTTCTGATAAACGACTTCTTTAATTCTTTCCAATCCATTTTTTTCAAAGATTTCCACTACTGAATTAAAGTCAATTTGTTTGTCAATAGTTTTAATTGGTATTTCACCAATTTCGGTTATGTCAGTAAATCCGTAACCGTCAAAATGTTCTTTTCCAAATTCGTCAATTCTATTCGTCTCTTTTTTGATGAATTCCAAATTGTCTTTAGGTAATAACTCAATCATTAAATGGTCATCTTCCCACATATGTAAAACGTCAGCAAACTCGTAAGGTTTTTTCTCTTTTGGTTTAATTCCGAATAGTTTACGTAGGATCATTCTCAAATTGTTGCTAACGGTCTTGTGTATGAGCAGTAGCGGATTTTACACTACCATTTTTCAGTTCACAATATACTTTAATTTATGCAAAAAACGGTTCGAGTAAACACTCAAACCGCTATTGCTTATACACGTTGTTGTACAGCGTTTTTTTATTCAATTGGTATATGAAAGTCAACAATAGACTTTCTTTCGGGATGTTCATTAAAGTTGTTATGATAAATCTCAAAAGGGTTTCTGTCGGCTTTTTTATACCCGTTTTCGTTCATCCATAAAAATAGTCCTGTCCACGATTTTTCAAATTCGTTCAAGCCTATCTCGAAACTACCAACGATAAATTTTCCTGCTTCGATTGAAGTCAGTCCAATTTCTCCGTCTGTTTCAATAGGCGTGTCAAGTAAAATTGAAGCACTCATTCTTACTTTGTCAGCTTGTGTCACTTTAAAACTATCGTGATAAATCGTTACCATTTTTGTCTGGTCGTTCATCAATTCTCGAGGGGTTGCCCATTGAATTAATTTTCCATAAGCGTTTTCAAGGTTTTGAGGTCCAATACTTGAAACATAAGCCAAGTCCATTTTTGGCATTTCCTTAATTTCAATTTTTGCGTTCATTTTTATCCAATTTTTAAGATTATTAATGACGCAAATGTATTTTTCATAGTCAGGATATTCTTGTCCGTTCTTGCTTTCAAGTTGACGAATCTTGCTAAGTCTGTTTGGGTTTTGCTTTTTAAATTCGGTCGGGCTTACTCCGTAATATTTTTTAAATGCTCTTGAAAACGAAGAATTATCACTGAATCCAATTTTATGAGCGATTTCGGTTGTTGAAATATTTTTGTGCAATAAGTCCAATGCTGATTTTTCGATTCTTCGCCTTGTTATATATTCATTCAAAGTTTCTCCTGTAATGAATTTGAAAATTCGGTGAAAGTGGAAAGGTGAAAAAAAAGCAATTTCTGAAACTGTGTTTAAGGACAATTCAGATTCCAAGTTTTCGTCAATAAATTCAAAAACTCGATTGATACGATTCTTATAATCAGCGTGTATTTCTTTATCTGTTATTGTCATTTTTTAAATGCTGTACAACGGTCTCGTATAACCGTCAGTTACGGGTTAAATTAGCGTTTATTTTCGGTTTGACACTGGCTTTAGCAATTCCGAGTGGATTCGGACGTAGTCGAATCCGCCGTAATTGCGGTTATACATTGTTACCCAACGTTTTTTTATATCCAAGTTATAACAGTTATTATTCCAACTAAAATCAGTCCGACAAGTAATATTCCAATCCCAATACAACTAACTTTGAAAATTTTATCTTTCCAAGTTTCTTTATATTCAGGAAACTTTTTGTTCGGTTCTTTTTTCTTATTTGTTAATTCAACATAATCAAAAAAGAACTCGCCATCTTCGTCAATCCAATCAATGTCAAGTCCAACTGAGGCAATTTTATTTTCGTTGTATTCAAGATTTTCAGATTTAATCCCTGCTTTTAGTAATTCAGCAGCATAGAGTTCGAGTCCTTTCCTATTGGCTTTTATGCAACTTTCGTCTGGTCCTCCGCCGTATTGATAAAATCCGAAATAAGCTTTGTCTTTTTCGTTCCGATTTTCAAGTTCAGTTATTAATTTTTTTAGTTCCTCGTCGGTCATTTCAAATGTTGGGTAACGT
>NTLF01000022.1 GCA_002631855.1 Zunongwangia sp. ESRF-bin46
ATTATTAGTGCCAAAGCACGTGATTTAAATCAGTTTGACCGAAACCCACAGTCTTTTATTCAGACCGATGCTGCCGTAAACCGTGGAAACAGTGGAGGAGCCTTGGTAAATGTACGTGGTGAATTAATAGGGATTAATACTGCGATTACTTCGGAAACCGGATCGTATGTAGGGTATTCCTTTGCAGTGCCGTCCAACAATGCTCGAAAGGTAATCGAAGACATTATGGAATATGGAAATGTACAACGCGCCATACTAGGTATAAGTGGAGCTACGCTTAACACCAATATTGCAAAAGAATATGGCATCTCTGAAACTCAAGGAGTATATGTAGCCAGTGTAGAAAAAGGAAGTGGCGCTGATAAAAGCGGAGTTAAAAAAGGTGATGTCATTAAAAAACTTGATAACCTTTCGGTGAGTAAGTTTTCAGATTTATCAGGCTATTTAGGTTCTAAACGCCCTAACGATGTAGTCGATGTTACCATATTGAGAAATGGAAAAGAGAAACACATTCCCGTAACACTGGTTAAGCTGGAAACCTTTGAAATTGATGACCTTGGATTGGAAGTGAGAAATGCAAATTCAGCTCTTCTAAAACAAAGAGGTGTTAACAATGGGGTTATTGTATCAAAAGCATTGAGCAAAGACATGGCTCGATACAATCTAGAAGGTATCATCATCACTAAAATAAACGATGAAAAAATTGAAGATATTGACGATGCAAAACGTATTATGAGCAACCGAGATTACAACGCACCTATTAAGATGACCTTTGTAAATCAACGCGGTGAGTTAAATTCGTTTATTTTTAGATAATATTTTAATAATTTCAAAAAAAGAAACACCCCTTGTAAAATTACTTTTATTCTGGGGTGTTTTTTTAGTTTTAAATTAACTTCTCCATACCGAAGAAAATACCTATTTTTGCACCGATTTTTAAACCCTTAAACAACACAACCATGAGCTTTGATGAAGTTTATGAAAAAGAGCTTTCTTTTCAAACTGACCGCCGTAAGGCTTCCGTAGAATTTATTAAGATTGTTAGTGACCTTTGGTACGACAAATCTATTGAGTTAGTTCTTTTCCGCAACCAATTAATTGACCGTAACGTAAGTGAAATTTTAAACCTTCACGAATACGCGGGCGAATTTGTACAAAAACCGATCTCTATTTTTGATTCAGTTGAAATAGCTCAAGCCATTAAAACGCTTGATGTTCCGCCGGCAAAATTGGATATAGGAAAACTAACCTACGAATATCACCTTGAGGATAACCAGTATGAAAATGCGATTGCTTTTGTAAGTGACAAGCTTAAAAATGCAAAAGAAAAAGAAGACATCTCACCTAAAGATGTTGTGCTTTATGGTTTTGGCCGTATTGGCCGTTTACTTGCCCGTGAGTTGATGACACGTACAGGTCAAGGTAACCAACTACGCTTACGTGCGATTGTGGTTCGTGGTAATGTTGACCAAACTATTTTAGAAAAAAGAGCTTCTTTATTACAAAACGATTCGGTTCATGGAGATTTCCCTGGTACAGTTCGTGTAGATTTAGATAACAAAGCATTGGTCATTAACGGGACGACCGTTCATATTATTTCAGCAAACGCTCCGGAAGACATTGATTATACCGATTATGGTATTGAAGATGCCTTAATTATTGACAACACAGGTGCTTTTAGAGATGAAGAAGCCTTGTCAAGACACTTAAAAGCCAAAGGTGCAGCAAAAGTATTATTGACTGCTCCAGGCAAAGGGGTTCCTAATATTGTACACGGTGTAAACCATACAGAGCACAATCCAGAAACAGTGGATATCTTCTCTGCTGCCTCTTGTACTACAAACGCTATTACACCTGTTTTAAAGGCCGTTGAAGATTCATTGGGCGTTGTGCACGGACATTTGGAAACTATCCACGCATACACTAACGACCAGAACTTGGTAGATAACATGCACAAGAAATACCGAAGAGGTCGTGCTGCTGCTTTAAACATGGTAATTACTGAAACCGGTGCTGGAAAAGCAGTTTCAAAAGCATTGCCTTCCTTTGAAGGGAAATTAACTTCAAACGCTATCCGGGTTCCTGTTCCTAATGGGTCGTTAGCTATTTTGAATTTAGAATTAGAATCTAAAACATCTGTTGATGGTATTAATTCTATTATGAAAAAATATGCCCTAGAAGGTGATTTAGTAGAGCAAATAAAATATTCATTGAGCAATGAGTTGGTATCCAGCGATATTGTTGGATCTTCTGCCCCTTCCATTTACGATAGTAACGCAACTATTGTTACCGAAGACGGTAAAAATGCTGTGTTGTACGTTTGGTACGATAATGAATATGGCTATAGCCATCAAGTAATTCGTTTAGCGAAGTATATTGCTGAAGTAAGACGCTATACGTATTATTAGTAGACTACTAAAATTTAATGATTTAAAGTCCCGCATTTCTGTGGGACTTTTTTTATAACTTTAGTAACTGAAAAAACGTCTATTTCCTTCAAGTTTAATTAATTTTTCAGAAACAACAGCGATGAAAATACTGCAAGCCACCGATGAACACTTAAACCAACTAACAAGACTATTCAATGGCTACAGAATGTTCTATAAACAACCAGACAATCTAGATAAAGCTGAAGCATTTTTAAAAGACCGTTTTCGGCAAAACGACTCGGTTATATTTATAGCTTTTTCTTCGAAAAATGAAGCTGTTGGCTTTACACAATTATACCCAAGTTTTTCTTCGGTTTCAGTACAGCGAACGTACATTTTAAATGATTTATTTGTTTCAGAAAAAAATAGAGGTCAAGGAATTGGCGAAGCATTATTAAACCACGCCAAACAATTTGCTAAAAAAGAAGGTAGTAAAGGACTCACACTGGAAACCGAAACCAACAACCCAGCGCAACATTTATACGAACGCTTAGGCTGGAAAAAAGACGAACATACCTTTCACTATACTTGGGAGGTTTAATTCTTCTAATTTACTGTACTTTTGCAACCAAATAGATAATCTTTTTTCAGAAATGCGCATAGACATCCTCACAGTAGTCCCTGAATTATTACGAAGCCCTTTTGAAGCTTCTATACTACAACGTGCCATTGATAAGAAAATCGTCTCTGTGCACTTGCATAACTTACGCGATTATTCAAGCAACAACTATAAACAAATTGATGACTATCAATACGGTGGCGGAGCTGGAATGGTCATGATGATCGAACCTATTGACAAATGCATAACCCAACTTAAATCTGAAAGGGAGTATGACGAAATAATCTATATGACGCCCGATGGCACTACTTTTAACCAAAGTATTGCGAATGAATTGTCTTTAAAAGGAAACATCATCATTCTTTGCGGTCATTATAAAGGGGTGGACCAGCGGGTACGTGACCATTTTATTACACGGGAGATCTCGGTAGGTGATTTTGTGTTAAGCGGTGGCGAATTAGGTGCAGCTTTAGTGGCAGATGCCGTAATTAGGCTTATTCCCGGTGTATTAGGGAATGAAACCTCAGCTTTAACCGATTCTTTTCAAGATAATTTACTTGCCCCACCTGTTTACACACGTCCTGCGGAATACAAAGGTTGGAAAGTCCCTGATATTTTAACCAGTGGCAATACCCCTAAAATTGAACAATGGCGGGAAGATCAAGCCTTGCAGCGTACCCAAAAATTACGTCCAGATCTTTTGGATGAATAATGGTAGCACGCTATTTTTTGTAGCATTCTGAAATTTAAGGGATTATACGTACGGTAGTTTTTAAAAAAGAAACTATCTTTAGCAGTAACTAACAATCAATCATCATACAATGAAACCTCTATTACTGTTCGCGGTATTAGCTTGCGTTTCGTGGAACAGTCTCCCTCAGGATTCTTCCAAAACACAAGGGGATACAATTAATCTAAGTGTTGGTAACGGAGATGTTCAAGTCCCCATTATCAGTGACTCTATTCTGGAATATGAAAGTTTCAAGAAAACGATATCAGTTTCAAAAAAGAACAATAACCTTGAGAAGCTGGCACATACCTATGTCGATTTAGCCCAATGGCACGAAAAACACACGGTGCTAGATTCTTCCATAGCCTATCTTAAAAAAGCCATTGCCCTATACAAAGAACAAGGGTTAAACAAAAAATTAGCCGAAACATATCTTTTACTAAAAGCTAATTATGGTAGCACCGCAGCATACGAGAAAGCCTCAAAGGCTGTTTATGCTGCTCTAGCTATATACGAAGAAATGCAAGATCAACAAGGTATTGCAAAATGTTATACTTCCATCGGTGATTTATTTTATTATTCAAACAGGTATTCAGAAGGTGCAGAATATTGCAAAAAAGCCATTGCAATACAAAAAGAATATGGCTACGAAAAAGACATAGCACTCTCCTACCGAAGATTAGCAGAAAATCAATTATTTCTTTCCAGTTTAGAAGAAAGCCTGCAAAACATGAACAAAGCCATACAGACCTATAAAGAAGTTGGTGAGACTGGTGCCCCACTTTTAGCCTGTTACAATGGACGTGGAAACATCTATAAATATCTTGAAGAGTATGATAAAGCCATTGCAAATTACAACTTGTGCTATGAAGGTGCTAAAAAAATGGGTTTAGAGCAATACATGATGCCCCCAACAGCAAACATTGGCCATGTGTATTTATTGCAAGGAAATTATGCTGAAGCACTGCCTTATAATTTAAAGGCAATAGAAATTATGAAACGTACTGGAAACACCAAAAATCTTTGGGAAAACTATATGCACGTTTCAAATATATACCGAGAACTGGGTGATTATAAAAATGCCTTGGAATACCATGAATTGTACGAGAAAGGTCACTCAGATTATTTAACCTCAATTACATCTAGAGTTGAGAGCGAAGCTCATGTAAAATATGAAACGGCTAAAAAAACTATCGAAATTGGACAGCAGAAAAATAAAATTGAACAGCAAAAAAAAATACAGACACTCTACATAAGCCTTGCCGCCCTCCTTGCCATTATTCTATTCGGGATGTATTTCACGATAAAAAATATCCGAAAAAAACGAAAAGCCCTCTCACTTTTAAATGCTGAACTCGATACCAAAAACAAACAAAACGAGCTCTTGCTTAAGGAAATACATCACCGTGTGAAAAACAATCTGGAAATGGTAAAAAGCCTTATCGCGTTACAATCGGCACAACTCACCGACAAAGCCAGCAAAGAGGCCATGCTCGCTAGCCAGAACCGCGTACAGAGTATGGGCATAATCCATCAAAAACTCTATCAAGGCACCAATCTCGGTGCTATTGAGATGAAGGACTATTTTATAAATTTAAGCGAAGGGGTTTTAGACACCTTCAATGCAGAAGACAAAGTGAAGATAGAATGTGCCATGGAAAAGCTAAACCTTGATGTAGATACCGCAGTGCCCATTGGCTTAATTGTAAACGAACTTTTGACCAACGCATTAAAATATGCATTCCCTAAAGGGGCACAAGGAAAAATAAACATCACCTTAAAAGAAGAAAACAACGACTTGAAGTTAAAAGTATCTGACAATGGAATTGGTAAAACTGAAGGTGCAGCCCCCAAGGGAACTGGATTTGGAACGCAGTTGATACAATTGCTCACACAACAGCTCAATGGAACCCTTTCTGAAGAACACAAAAAAGGAACCACCGTATTTTTTACTTTCAAAAACTATAAAGTTGCTTAATGGCTCAACCTGTAAAAATATTAATCGTTGAAGATGAAATGGTCATCGCCGCAAATATCTCACTACAATTGAGCGATTTGGGATATGAAGTAACAGGTATTTTACCTAGAGGGGAAGAAGCCCTCATACAGATTCAAGAAGAAATGCCCGATATTGTTTTAATGGACATTCAGTTAAAAGGTGAGCTGGACGGAATAGAGACCGCACATCTTATGCAGGTTGAACACAATATTCCCGTAATTTATCTCACCGCCAATGCTGACGACGCACATTTTAACCGTGCTAAAGAAACCCATCCTTATGGATTTATTTCGAAGCCTTTTAAAAAATTAGATCTGCAACGTGCCATAGAGTTGACCGTTGAAAGGATAAACCATAAAAAAGCTTCTGAAAATGGAGTGAGTTTAGAAAAAAAACAGCACGACCCCTTTATCTTGAGCGACCGTATTTTTGTACGACACCAAGAGCGAATGGTAAAAATAGACACCAAGGATATATACTATATCGAAGCAGACCGTAACTATTGCCGTATTTTTTCAAAAACCCGAGAATATCTTTTGGTCATGCCATTAAAGGACGTTGATGAAAAATTGCCTGCAAAACATTTTTTACGCATTCATAGGTCCTACATCATCAACCTTACCTGTGTTGATGAAATTGCCGGAACCCATGTGGTCATTTCAAAAAAAGCCATCCCGATGAGCAAGGTCATGCGAACAGAACTGTTAAAGCGTTTACAAACTATTTGAACGCTATCTGTTTACTAAAAAAGCAGCATACAAATTAAGAAAACATCTATGAAAGGTATTGCTATACCTGTTCTACTTGTAATTTTAATCCAGAAAAAAAAGAACTAAATTAGAAACAATCGTAAAAGAAAACGTTGATAGTTTATAGCTTAGGGGAAAAGCAAAAATAATTTGTCCATTTAAAAGAATCGTGTATATTCGCAAGCGTTAGTACTTTAGCTTACATGTTCAGACAACCATTTTCTTTTAAAGGCAGAATACGCCGCACCGAATATGCATTAAGTTACCTACTCTTTTTAGTGGGGATTTTCATAATTTCTATTCTCAGCGAGTCTACTTTAATAGGAGATTTAAACGGTATAGTATATTTTGTAGCTATATATTGGTTTTTAATTTCACAAAGTACTAAGCGTTGTCATGATTTAGATCAAAATGGATTTTACCAGTTAATACCCCTCTATTTTTTTGTCTTGTTATTCAGTGAAGGGCTTAACCGTAAAAACAGATATGGTCAAGACCCCAAATTAACTGAACTAGAAGAGCAACAAAAACCGAAATTATCCTTTAAAGAAAAAACAGCTCTTCCTAAGAGTAAGACTTATCAATTAATTGGAAGCGAACTTCTAGTTGGTGTTTTACTCACCACATTATTGGTCGCTTTTACAGATGTTTATTTTAGTGAAGGAATCTATATATTTATTTATCTTGCTGAAACGGTCGCTATTGCTACTGGTTTTTTTCTGTTGCTATACCTTTCAAATGCTGGGACGCCGCAGCCTAACCAAACCTATTACAAGTTAATTTATAGGATTATATTTTCAGTAGTATTAGCTATTTGTATAGGGACGTTCCGTTATTTTTTTCTAAACAATTTAGTTTTTGGAGTGTTCGAATTGATTGAACAACTTTTTTACATAGTTTCTATTTTTTGTTTTACCTACCTAGGCTCCTTAATATATTCAGCAACCCGAAAGAAATCTGTTTCTTATGTTAAAGCCTAAATACAATCTATTTATATCGTTTGTTCTTTTGGTTATTCTAATAGGGTTTGGATGGTCTTTTAAGACTGAAACCAAAGAATTCATCAATTGGAAGGAGCGTTCCCTAACGTGGGATGACTTTCCTGAAGTTACAAGCATAGAGGGTGGCTATGATGCAATGGTCTATTCAAATTTTATATATGACGTTGATATAGATAACAACCACTTTAAGGTTTATGCATATATGAACCCCAATAAATCCGGGCATAAAAAAACCGATACAATAGGAAATGAACAATTATTGATTCACGAACAGTATCATTTTAATATAACTGAATACTGTGCGCGCCGGTTAAGAAAAGACATTGTAAAACTTGGGGAAGACAAATTAACACAAGAAAAGCTAGAAGATTTAGTTGAAACTTACAGCACGCTTCGGGACAGTTTACAATATGAATATGACACTCAATCTGAACATAATGCCATTCTAGAAAACCAACGATACTGGGAGTTGTACGTAGACGGCTTACTTAGAGAAACAGCCTATTATGAAAATGATGATATTTTTAGTTATCAAGCTTTTACTGGAGCTAAGACTAAATATTTTAGAGCATTAAACTATACTATGTCTTGTAAGCTACAACCTTCAATTCCTGAAACTAAAGAAAAAAGTAAAAATGGAGCTGTATATCATATAGAAAACAAAAATGACAGTACTGTTATTTCATATTATAATAATGGGAAGCTAAGTGAAGGTGGCTACTTTGAAACCCCTATTACAATACTAGTTAAAAAAGACAGCTTACATTTTGAGACACATTTCTATAATGAAAATATGGTCTACAGAAATACCAAAGACCACTGTATTGTTAAGACTACTTTTGATAAACAAGGAAACATACGCACAAAATACTATAACGATCAAGGAAAACCTGTAAAAAGAGAAGGTGTAGCTTCCGTAAAGCGTGAGTTTGATGCCAAAACAAACAGCTATTTATCTTCATACTATAACCTTAAAGGAAATCAAATTAAAAGAAAGGAAGGCTTTTTTTATGAAAAACGAACATTGGACAAATTAGAACGTACTAAAAAAATAACCTACTTAAACCTACAAAAAAAACCTACCTATAATACTGATTTTGTTTCAAGTTATGAGTATGATTTCAATGATAACCATCAAGTAATACAAGTGAAAAGTTTTGATAAAAAAGACAATTTTGCTTTTCATATTGAAGACTACAATACACAATACTTGTATGATGAAAGAGGGTGTTTAAGAGAAGTTCAACTTTTGGATAATTTTGCAAGACCCACATCAGACAATAAAGGGGTCTCTCGTTACCAATATACCTACGATATCTACGGAAATCTTACAGACATAAGAAACTTCAACATAAACAATAAAGCAGTTTTAGGCACTTCTGAAGTCTTTCAAACCGTTCAATTATTTGATAGTATTGGCCGTATTACTTTTGAAGCTAGTTATTTACCAAACTATGTCCTCCAGTTTACCGAAAACAAATGGGGAGCTTCCCAATACACATATATAAATAATACAAGACGTATTAATTATAACAAAGATGCATTTGGCGAAAATTTAAATACCACACTTGGAGTTGGTTATATTGAAGAACTATTAGATGAAAAGGGAAATTTACTTGAAGAGACATATAGGAATATAAATGGCAGCTATGCTATTACCACTGATAGTATTGTAAGATATAGACATAAATATGATGACAATAATAATAAAATTGAAACAACAGGTTATAACTCCAAGCTTGAAAAATATCCTTTTGAAAATGATGTAGCTACCACCAAGTGGGAATATGACAAAAACAACAATAAAATAAAAACCACTTATTTTACAAAAGATAATACCCTTGCCGATGCACTTCAAAATGTAACCTTTAATACATTTAAATATAATGATAACAATGTTCTAATCGAACGTAAAAACTACGATAGTAATTTAAAACCAGCCCTTTGGGATGGTGTATATAGAACAGATATAAAAATAAATCGTTTCGGGAAAGATTCTTTAATCACCTATTATAATCAACAGAATAAATTACAAAGTGGAATTTGTAAAATTTTATATACCTATAATGAATTTGGCACCCTAATTTCTGAACAATTTTTCGATAAAAACAACAACCCAATATACGATGAAACAAATACACACCAAATTGTTTATCTGTATGATAAGTTTCAAAGAAATATTGGTTATGAGTACTACGGAAAAAATAAAGAGAAAATAAATAATAGTTATGGGTTTTTTCGAGAAGAAAAAAAACTTACTAAAGTTGGCTTTATAGAAAAACAATCTTTCAGAGATAAAAATGACAATGCTGTTTTTGGTCCTGACGGATATCACAGCATAGAATATTTGTGGAACAAAGCAGATGAAATCACACGAATTAGCACTTTTGACACACATCAAATTTTAGTAAACGATGCAGAAGGTATTGCTGATGTTGTTTTTCATAAAAACGAATCTGGAATGATCACCCGTGTATCTTATTACAATAAAGACAGAGTTTTAACAGAAGATGCAGATGGAGTGGCTGAGTACTTTTATATTCCTTCTCGAAATGGTCTGTATTTCTTAGAGCAAATGAAAGATGCTTCTGGTAATATAGTAGAAGAATCCTATGCGGATGATGAACTTGCAGAATAAAAAAACTGTCAAAATAGACAGTCTTTTTTGTCGGGATGAGAGGATTCGAACCTCCGATCTCACGGCCCCCAGCCGTGCACTTTAACCGGACTAAGCTACATCCCGAATTGAGTGCAAAAATAATTAATTAAGATACCTGCACAAACCAAATAGAAGCTTTATTGCATAAAAAAAGAGCAATATACATTGCTCTTTTTAATTACATAAGTATTGGGTACTAGTTTTCTAGTTTTGTTTTGCATTTTTCATCATAATGCTTTGAAAACGCTGCTGTAAACTTTTATCTTGTTGTAACGCAGTACCAATAGCTTGATAACGTTCTATTGTAATTCCAGAATCGGCAACTGCTTTTTCCATTTTAGCCTCAATAGCTGGTTGCATTTTCTTGATTTCAGCCATAATCGCATCGTGCTTCTTCATCTCCGCATCTGTAGCATCTGCCTCTTGATTAGGGTTCGAAACTGCTTGTTGAATCGTAGAAAAACGCTCTACTTCCATTCCGTTATCAGTAATAACCGTTGCCATTTTCTGTTGTGCTTTCTGGTTCTCCATTTGCACTACTTGAAAAGCATCCGCAAATTTATTTAATTCAGCATCGCTTATTTTATCTTGAGCTTGTGCAAAAGACACACCACCTAATAGGGTTACAAATAATAATAAAGTTGTTGCTTTTAATTTTGACATTATTCCGTTTTTTAATTTATTAATGTATAAGGCACAATGGTAACCAAACATATTCCGAATTAAAAATAATGCCTACTCATTTTGGGTGTTTTTAAAAAACATTTAACAAAATAAGGCTCTAGTTTTTACATTTACTAATAAAATTAACGTCAACTTTTTATAACGGAATATTTCCATGTTTACGTTTAGGCCTTTCTACCGTTTTGGTTTCCAACATTGAAAAAGATTTTAAAAGCTTTCTTCTTGTTTCTTTTGGCTGAATTACTTCGTCTATAAATCCACGTTGCGCAGCTTTAAATGGATTAGCGAATTTCTCTGCATATTCGGCTTCTTTTTCTGAAAGTTTCAACTCTGGATCATCTGCAGCAGCAATTTCTTTTCTGAAAATAATCTCACTGGCTCCCTTTGCTCCCATTACGGCAATTTCGGCCGTAGGCCAAGCATAGTTCATATCCGCTCCAATATGTTTACTGTTCATAACGTCATACGCACCTCCATAGGCCTTTCTTGTAATAACCGTAACTCTTGGCACCGTTGCTTCGCTTAACGCATACAATAGTTTAGCTCCGTTTAAAATGATACCGTTCCATTCTTGATCGGTTCCCGGTAAAAAGCCTGGTACATCCACCAATACTAATAGCGGAATATTAAAAGCATCGCAAAAACGGGTAAAACGTGCTCCCTTTTTACTGCTATCCACATCGAGAACGCCGGCAAGGCTCATTGGCTGATTGGCAACAATACCAATACTTCTTCCACCTAATCTGGCAAAACCGACAATAATATTATCGGCATAATCTTTATGTACTTCAAAAAAGGAATCTTTATCTATGATACCGCCAATTACCGTATGCATATCGTACGGCTTGTTTGAAGAATCTGGCACAATGCTTTCTAATTCTTCTCGCACCTCATCCCCCATTTCATAGGGAAGAGATTCGGGTGCAGTTTGGTTATTTTGCGGCAAATAGCTTAGTAATTGTTTTATCTGCTCTAAGCATACAATATCGTTACTCGCTGTAAAGTGCGTTACCCCACTTTTTGTTGCGTGAGTATGAGCGCCACCTAATTCTTCTGAAGTTACATTTTCATTCGTTACAGTTTTCACTACGTTAGGTCCCGTTACAAACATATAACTACTGTCTTGTACCATCATCGTAAAATCGGTCATCGCTGGGGAATATACGGCTCCACCGGCGCAAGGCCCCATTATTGCTGAAATCTGCGGAATCACTCCAGAAGACTGCACGTTTCGGTAAAAAATATCGGCATAACCACCTAACGAACGTACCCCTTCTTGAATTCGGGCCCCACCTGAATCATTAAGCCCAATTAAAGGGGCTCCTACCCGTAAGGCATGATCCATAATTTTACAAATTTTCTCTGCGTGTGTTTCAGATAAAGCACCACCAAATACAGTGAAATCTTGGGCAAACACGTAAATAAGTCGGTTGTCTATTGTTCCGTATCCAGTTACAACTCCATCACCGTAATATGTTTGTTTTTCCATACCAAAATCGGTGGTACGGTGAGTAACAAGAATGCCCATTTCTTCAAAAGAGCCTTCGTCTAATAGATATTCTATTCGCTCACGCGCTGTGAGTTTCTTCTTTTCGTGTTGTTTTTCTATTCTTTTTTCGCCTCCGCCTAATTTTGCTTCGGCTATCTTTTTCTGTAATTCTTTATTCGTATCGCTCATAAACTCTATCGCTATTAATGTTTTGGTACTCGTAATTGCTCCACTTCTTTCAGGTAGGTTTTCAAAGCAATTTTAGCTGCTATTTCGGCTTCTTCTTTTATTTCTTCTTTTAGTAAATCTTCGGAATAAAATTTCTTCACAAAATGCGTATCAAAATTCCCACTTCGGAAAGCTTCATGCTCGCAAACAAATTTCCCGAAAGGCAAGGTAGTACTTACCCCTTCTACTTCATAAGCAGCAATAGCTTCAATCATATGTTGAATGGCTTCGTTACGGGTTTTTCCGTAGGTAATCAGCTTGGCCAACATAGGATCGTATTGAATAGGAACTTCCATTCCTTCTTCAAAACCATCGTCCATTCTAATGTGTTTTCCTTTTGGTGGTTGATACACATCTAATGTACCCACACTCGGCATAAAATTATCAAGGGAATCTTCTGCATACACACGCAACTCGAGAGCGTGACCGTTTATTTCTAAATCCTCTTGTGTAAACGATAGTTCTTGTCCGTCGGCTATTTTAATTTGCTCTTCTACTAGATCGATTCCGGTTATCCATTCGGTTACTGGATGTTCCACTTGTAGACGCGTATTCATTTCTAAAAAGTAGAAGTTATGATTTTCATCGAGCAAAAACTCAACCGTTCCGGCACCTACATAATCACAAGCCTTAGCTACTTTTATCGCTGCTTCGCCCATTTTTTGGCGTAATTGAGGTGTTAAAACCGCAGAAGGTGCTTCTTCTACAACTTTTTGATGTCTTCGTTGTACACTACATTCACGTTCAAATAAATGCAACACATTACCGTGTGTATCGGCTAATACTTGAATTTCAATATGTCGTGGCGATGCAACGTACTTTTCAATAAAAACGGCACCATTACCAAAGGCAGATTCGGCTTCACTAATAGCTCGTTTCATTTGTTCGGCCAGTTCTTTTTCCTCTTCTACAACACGCATCCCTTTTCCACCACCACCAGCAGCGGCTTTTATTAAAATAGGGAATCCAATATCTTTTGCAATTTTTGTTACTTTCTCTACATCGGTAATAGCTTCGTCTATTCCAGGTACCATTGGGATATCGTAATCTTTCACAGCATCTTTAGCCGCCAACTTGTCCCCCATTACTTTAATAGCGTACGATTTTGGACCAACGAAAATCAATCCTGCTTTTTCTATTGCTTCAGCAAAATCTGCATTTTCACTTAAAAATCCGTAACCAGGATGTATCGCATCAGCTCCTAACTCTTTTGCTGTTTCAATAATCAAATCACCTTTTAGATAAGACTCTGAAGAAGGTGGCGGGCCAATACATACGGCTTCATCTGCAAATTTAACGTGTGGGGCATTGCGGTCTGCTTCCGAAAAAACAGCTACCGTTTTCAAGCCCATATTTCGAGCGGTTTTCATAACGCGAAGGGCAATTTCCCCTCGGTTAGCAACCAATATTTTTTTAATATCCATTAGTCTTCTAGTTCAATTAACAATGCGTTTTTATCTACCGTTTCTCCGGTGGCAATGTGTACCGCTTTTACCACACCATCTCTAGGTGCGCCTAAGGCATTTTCCATCTTCATAGCTTCCAGCACACAAAGGGAATCGCCTTCACTCACCGTATCGCCTGCTTTTACGTTTACTTCTAAAATTAATCCCGGCATTGGGGCGTGAATTTCATTTTCAATTGAATCATTCCCCAAAGAAAGTCCCATTTCAGTAATAAGGGCATCGAGTTCGTTTTCAATTTTAACAGTATACCTATTTCCGTTTACTTTAATCGTATAGGTTCTATTAAGTAGGTCTTTGGAAATCACCTCGGCAGTGACCGATTTGTTTTTTTGAAGTAGGTGTACTTTATTTTTTGTTTCAGAAACGCTATCTAACGTTTCTATGTCATCGCCAGGTATCGAGAACTCAAACGAGTCATTAACCACGGCTTTATAAGTTGCACTCATAGAAAAGAATTTTCCGTAAAGATACGGTTTTGAAAAATTGGTACAAAGAATGTAAAAAACGCAAATTGAAAAATTCATCTTTTCAGAAAACTTTAAGAAAATGTATTTTTAAGAAATTGAAAAAACAAGTAGGTTTTACTTTTTAAATTTCTCAAACTATGGCAGGACACAGTAAATGGGCAAATATTAAACACCGAAAGGGCGCACAGGATAAAAAACGCGCTAAGCAATTTACCCGGGTAATTAAAGAAATTACCGTTGCAATAAAGGAAAACAACCAAAATGGCGATCCGGAGACCAATCCGTCTTTGCGTAACGCCATACAAAATGCCAAAGGTGTCAATATGCCTAAAGACACCATTGAACGGGCTATAAAAAAGGCTTCGGGCGCTGATGCTGACAGCTATGAAAAAATGACTTTTGAAGGCTACGGACCTCACGGTATTGCTTTTTACGTAGAGTGCACCACCGATAACACCAACCGTACCGTAGCTTCGGTTCGTTCTATTTTCACAAAGCATAATGGTAGTTTGGGCACAAATGGTTCGTTGGAATTTCTATTTGACCGAAAAGGTGTTTTTACTTTGAAAAAAGAAGGGTTGGATTGGGATTTGGAAGAATTGCAATTAGAGTTAATTGAAGCTGGCGCCACTAAGTTTGAAAATGAAGACGACTTTTTTGTAATCTATACCAATTTTACTGATTTCGGTAGGATGTCAGAAAAACTAGAATCTTTATCTATTGAAACCCACAACGCCAAATTGCAACGAATCCCCTTAAATACAGAAACCTTACCCGTTGATGAAGCAAAGCAAATTGTGAACCTCATTGAAGCGTTTGAAGACGATGACGATGTACAAGACGTGTTTCATAACCTAGAAATGACCGATGAACTGGAAGCCGCTTTAGAGGAAGATTAAAAACACTTTATATAAAATGCTGCAAACAAGTTTGAAAAATAGCAAACGAAGTATAATAGCTGCTTTTATCTTAATTTTTATTATTAATACTTTTTATTATTAGCTAACGACGTAAATGGTTTTGAACCTACCAAAATATCTGAAAATTTATGCCACAGCTTTTCACAGTTTATCATTAGTAGGATGTTGTTTAAACCTGCGACGATCTGTGGCCTTTAAAATTATTTCTGATTATATAACAATTTAGTCTTTATTAGATCCCGGCATTGCATCTATAGGCTCTTCAAAAGCTATAAATAGAACACAGGGTTCATCCGACAGGCACGAGGCTGTATGCGGGCGTTCGGCTGGGCCATATGCGTAGTCGCCTGCCTGTAATACTTCTGGAGCCTGCCCGTCATAGTTTACCCGCATCATTCCTGATATCAACACCATACGCTCAGGTGAGTTATGCCAGTGTCGGGGCACAGATGTATTTCCTTTCATCTTGAACAAGATATCAGTATTTGGTTTTTTGGGATTGCCGTGCAACACGGTAATATTACATCCATCGCCCATAAAAGAAGGGCAAGGACCCCATTTCAGGTCTTCGTCACTGGCATTCCTAACGATTGCATTTTCGGTTGTACCGCTGCCTTGTCCTCTAACCATGTAACCACTGCAAATAAGCAAGAGGACTAGTATCGTTTCTGTTAAATTTGGTAATCGAAATTTTAAATTTTTCATAGTTTCTAAATTTTAGATTTATTTTTAGTTATTATACTTATGCTGGTTTTATATTCTGGTTAATCCGAAAGAAATTTTCTGGATCATATTTTGCTTTAACCTTCTGTAACCGCTGATAGTTTTCACCATAGGAAGCCTTGACCCGTTCATCACCTTCTTTCATTAAAAAATTAACATAAGCCGCTCCAGCACTATAAGGATAGGTGGCCTCCCAAAGGTCTAGAGCCCAGCTTTTTATTTTGTCGGTGTCAGTCGGGTCTGTTGCTACACCTGCAATTACCATCGACCAATTTACGTCACGATGTTTCCAGGCTGTTTCCGTGGCATTTTTATTATGTACTGCACCATTAATCGGATACAAGTGCATAGTAGAAAGTGACGTAGGCACTTCTGCATAATTGAGATGCTTAGTTATGGCCTCATCTGACAATTCATTTACAAAATCCCCTTTCCAATACCACTGCAAACCGGGACAGTATAGCTCGTCAAACATACTCTGCAATTTCGGGTATGGCATTGAGCCAACATGCTCAAACAAAGGTTTGGCAACATTTCGTGCTTCTTGCAAAAACGTCTCGGTATCTTCCTCTGAACCCATAACACACCACATTAGCCCACAAACTTTTTCGCCGTGAAGTTCTGGCGGGAATGGATCACCGGGCACCTCAGCAGTTAAGAAAAAGGCATATACATCGTTTGGTGCTTTGGGTAGCCAGTCACGATACCATTTCATTATTTTTTCCGTTTGGCTGATTGGCCACATCATAGGACCTGCTACAACTTGATCTACAGGATGGAGATTGTACTTAAAAGAGGTCACAACTCCAAAATTTCCACCACCCCCACGAAGTGCCCAAAAGAGCTCTTTGTTTTCCGTTTCACTGGCAGTTACAAAACTTCCGTCAGCAAGGACTACATCGGCTTCAATCAAGTTATCGACAGTCAATCCGTATTTTCTGCTAAGGTAACCATGGCCGCCACCCAATGTAAGCCCAGCAATTCCCGTAGTCGAAATAACTCCACTAACTGTAGCAAGACCAAAAGCATGGGAAGCGTGATCGACATCTGCCCAAGTGCAACCAGCTTCAGCTCGTACAGTTTTGGCTTCGGGGTTAACGCGCACTCCTTTCATATTTGATACATCGATTACCAGTCCGTCATCTACCAGGGCAAGTCCCGGGCCATTGTGGCCACCACCTAATATGGATGTGGGCAGGTTGTTTTCCCTTGCAAATTTTACACAGGTAATGACATCCGCCACGTTTCTGCATTTGGCAATACACGAGGGTTTTTTATCAATCATGGCATTGTAAATAGTTCGAGCTTCATCGTATTTTTCATCATCGGGACTTATTAATATCCCCCTCAATTGAGTCTTTAATGTTTCTATTTTATCTTTTGTAATCATTTATCAATATTTTTTGATGGATTTATTTGTCCAGTTTATGTTCTGGACTTTAGCAAGATGAAAGGTTAAGTTTGAAACAAAAAGAAATAGCACATATAAACCGTGCACAATCAGTTTATTACATGTGTATAACTTAAACAAGATGTTAAAAAAAGGTATACAATAGGTAGACAATGGTTTGTAAAAAATTGAAAATCAATTATTTATAAATAAATATTATTCTATGTTTAATTTGAGGGTGAAGGTAATACGGCCTACTTTCCAGTTTGAAGAAGAAAGGAAAAAAGGTCTTCATCAGATTCTAATCTTAACTTTTTACGAAGTCGATAACGAGCCGTTTTTACACTATCGGGTGAAATACCTAAAATTTCTGAAATTTCTTTACTGTTTAAGTTAAGTCTTATAAGCTTGCATAATTTCAGGTCATTGGCTGTAAGTTCAGGATACTTAGCTGTTAGTTTTTGGTCAAAACCAATGTAAACCGACTCAAACAGTCGTTTAAAATCTTCCCAATCTTTATCGAAAAGTTGCTCTTGTTTTAAAATATTGCCCAGATTTTTAATAATATCTATCCGCTCCTTTTCCGAAGCATTTTTCGCTATTTTCAATTGCTGTTTCAAATCCTCTATCAGTTCGTTCTTTTTAACAAAGTTCAAGGTATATGCTGTAAGCTCTCGGTTTTTATGTTCTATCTTTTGTTCAAGTTCTTTTTGTTTTAACCTGGCGTTTTCCGAAGTGGTATCTGTCAGCTCTTTTTGTGAAAGGATAAGTTGTTGCTTTTTTCTCAAGAGTTCTTTGCTTTTTCTTTTATCTCTTATGCGGGCACGGAATACTAAAAAGGTTATCGCTGATAGTAACACCCCGCCAACGATCAATCCCCAAATAATTAGTTTGTTTTTTTCTTCATTTTCCTGCAACAGGCTTAGCCTCTTTGTTTTTGTCTCCAATTGGTTTCTAAATTCCGTTGCTGCCAATTGTTTTGATTTTTCAGTGTTGAAGATCGAATCTTTCAAAGCATTATAGTGGTCATAGTAAATAAATGCTTTTGCAAAACTGTCCTGTTCTTTTTTGAGTTCTTTTAATTCGTAATAAGACTGAAGTTCAAATTTTTTTAAATTATGCTGCTTTGCCTTGCTAAGGCTCAATTTTAAGTGCTGTTCAGATAAGTCGAGGTCCCCATCCAACCGAAGTAGCTTTCCATAAAGTACCAAATTATTTATTCGCCCATAAGTGTCATTGATTTCGTTCCCCAACATAATGGATTTCCTTAAATTATCAAAGGCAAGTTCATTATTGCCTTCGGACATATAAAGTAATGCCAGCCGGTTGTGTACTTCAGAAATGCCATATTTAAAATTTTTTTTCTGATGGATTTTCAAAGCGTTTTCGAGATATTCTTTGGCTTCATAATAAATACCTTTTTCAATAAGTATCGTAGCTATTTTTGTGTATGTAGTACCTATTCGGCCTTTTAACCCCAATGCTGAAAATTTATCGATGGCTTTGTTATAGTATTCCATCGCAGTATCATAATCCTGAATGTCGGCATAAACCATCCCAGTATTCAAAAGAACGTTGGCCAATCCACTGTCATCCTTTAGTTTGGTGTACTTTTGCTTTGCTTTTAAAAGATGGGAAAGAGCAGCGGTTATTTCTCCTTGTGTCCAGTAGGCAACGCCCAGTATTCTATTGGCCTTGGCTTGTCCTTCTGGATTCTTTATTTTTTTTGAAATGGAAAGGGCTTTATTTCCATACGCAATCGATTTTTTTGAATCGATAATCCAATATTCAAAACCCAATTGATTCAATAGTTTTACCTTCTTGATATTTTCATTAGGAGTTTTTTCTAATTCTTGTTTAAGACTATCGATTTCAGTTTGCCCGCTTAAAGGCAAAGCAGAAAAAATCACTAAAATGAGAAAATAAAAATTACGCATAATACCCTGATTACATATATCTTACTACCTACAAAGGTAAGGTTTAGAATAACACTTATTAAAAAGCTATTATAAGGTAAAACCAAGTGTACTTTTTTTCCGTATATATAATTGAAGTCAGAGATCCATCAGTTAGAATGGTTAGACTTTTAAAATAATGCCCCCCGCAAAGTCCCTTTGGTTTATAAACCAAAGGGACTTTCACATTTCACTCTAAATTAGTATCTTTTCAAAAAAAGATTTACTATGAAAAAATTACTAATCCTTTTACTCTGCTTTACTGTTTTAACCTCTTGTGCACAACGTAAAAAAGAAAACGATGTAGCTTTAACAACACAAGAAACCCGAAGTTATAGTACCGAAAAAGTAGTAAACAACCTTAATAATCCTTGGGGGATGACGTGGTTGCCAGACGGCAGCATGTTAATTACCGAAAAAGCTGGTATCCTCATTCATTTTAAAGACGGAAACAAAACCGAAATAAAAAACGTTCCAGAAGTGTATAACCGTGGACAGGGCGGTTTATTAGATATTGAATTACACCCAAATTATTCTGAAAACGGTTGGATTTACATAACGTATGCTTCCACTGAAGGTGACGGTAACGGAGGAAACACCAAGCTTATTCGATGTAAGCTAACGAACGGTTCTTTAACTGAAATTGATGAGCTTTACAAAGCTACCCCAAATACCACAAGAGGACAGCATTTTGGTTCGCGTATTGAATTTGACAACGAGGGCTATCTATATTTTTCAATAGGCGAACGGGGAAATCGCGATGTGAATCCGCAAGATATTACTCGAGATGGTGGTAAAATTTACCGTTTGAATGACGATGGTAGTATTCCAAACGATAATCCTTTCGTAGATGAAGCAAATGCAAAAAAAGCAATTTACACTTACGGAAACAGAAATCCTCAAGGCGTAGCAAAACACCCCACAACCGGAAAAATATGGATCCACGAACACGGTCCCAAAGGCGGTGACGAAATAAACATTATAGAAAAAGGGGCTAATTACGGCTGGCCAGTAGTTTCATATGGAGTAAACTATAGTGGTACAAAATTTACAGATATCACTTCAAAACCCGGAATGAAACAACCCGTCTATTATTGGGTTCCTTCTGTCGCACCCTGCGGAATGGACTTTGTAACCGGAGATAACTACCCAGAATGGAAAGGTCATTTGTTGGTTGGTTCATTAAAGTTTAATTACGTTGAACTGGTTAAACTGAACGGAACCGAAGTTACAGGCCGTGAAAAAATTGCCCAAGATATTGGTCGAGTACGCAATGTAAAAATGGGCCCAGATGATTATATTTACATCGCTGTTGAAGGGCAAGGAATATTCAAAGTTGTTCCTCAATAATTTTATAAAAATATCAATCACTATTTTACATTTTAACCTATGCAAAAAATTGCCGCAATTCTATTTACTTTTATAATATTAACCGCTTGTAACGATTCAAAAAAAGATAAAAAAGAACCCATAAAAATTGGAAACACTACGGCTGAAATGTCGCAAGAAAAAAAGACACCTCAACAAGCCAGTAAAGAAAATGGTGCCATTATCTACACCGATTTCTGTATGCAATGCCACTTAGGAAACGGTAAAGGAGTCCCAAACACTTTCCCGCCTTTGGCAGGATCTAATTGGTTAACCGAAAAAAGGGAAGAAAGCATTCATGCCGTAAAATATGGCCAAAGTGGAGAAATTGAAGTTAACGGTAAAAAATACGATGGTGTAATGGTTCCTATGGGGTTGAGCGACAAAGAAGTTGCCGATGTATTAAATTACGTGATGACCTCTTGGGGAAATACGCAAGACAAACCAGTTACCGAAGAAGAAGTAGCGAAGATTGAAAAGTAGATAAAGACTTTTCTTTATTCTGTCCGCTATATCCTATATTCTTATTTAATCCCTACTTTTGTAAAAACTAAAAAAACATGCTCATAATTGGCATTGCTGGCGGTACTGGAAGTGGAAAAACAACCGTTGTGCAACAAATTGTTGAAGAATTACCAGCAGATGAAGTTTGTATCATCTCGCAAGACTCATATTATAAAGATACTTCTCACTTATCGCTTGAAGAACGGGTAAAAATAAATTTTGACCATCCACAAGCCATTGATTTCGACTTGTTAGTGAGTCATTTAAAAGAACTGAAAGATGGAAACAGTTTTGAACAACCAGTCTATAGTTTTGTAGATCATAACCGAACTGGCGAAACCGTTACCACGCATCCTAGAAAAGTGGTTATTGTAGAAGGAATTTTAATATTAACCCACCCAGATATTAGGGAGTTGTTCGATATTAAAATATTTGTTCACGCCGATAGTGATGAGCGTTTAATACGAAGGTTAAAACGGGATATCGCAGAACGAGGCAGGGATTTGGATGAAGTGTTAACCCGCTACCAAACCACCTTAAAACCTATGCATCAGCAGTTCATTGAACCAACAAAAGAATTTGCCGATATTATTATCCCTACCAATAAATATAATACGGTTGCCGTTAATTTAATACGAAGCATCATCAATCAAAAATTAGGAAAAAACGAATCGTGAAATTTTCAGAAATAAAACAGAAAAAATGGTTCAAAATACTGAGCAACAAATACATGCTCATTGTTTTGGTGTTTCTGACATGGATGGTTTTTTTTGATACTAATTCCTGGTTTATTCACGAAGAATTAGACGAAGACATTAAAGGGTTACAAGAAAATGCCGAATTTTATAAAACTGAAATAGAAAAAGACAAAGCGTTTATCGAAAAAATGAAAGATAGTGACGAAGTTGAAAAGTTTGCACGCGAAAAATACTATCTTAAAAGAGAGAACGAAGATATTTATATTATAGAACACGAAGACAGCCTTAAAAACAAGGAAGACGATGAGTGATTTATTTAAAAATTTTGATTCCGTTTCCGCTAAAGAGTGGAAACAAAAAATACAAGCCGACCTAAAAGGTGCCGATTATAACGAAACGCTCGTTTGGCAAAGTCGGGAAGGTATTCACGTAAAACCGTTTTACCATCCAGACGATTTTGAAGAAGCCTTCACCCCTATTCCCGGGCAACCTACTACTTGGAATGTTGCACAGCATATATTTATCGATGATGAAGCAATTGCCAATAATTTAGCCATTGATGCCATAAAAAGAGGTGCTGAGGCGATTCTTTTTGAAGCAGAAAATGAATTTGATATTGAAAAAATATTCAAAGAGTTTCCTTTTAATAAAACCACAATCTATTTCAAGCTAACATTTCTTTCAGAAGATTTTTTAAGTAAACTAAAGCTATTTCTTTCTGAAAAAAAAGCTACTGTTTATTATAATATTGACTTAATAGGAAATCTCACCCGTTCTGGAAATTGGTTTCATAACTTAAAAGAAGACCACAGAATTTTAGAAAAATTTGTTTCCAAAAATCCTTCCGAAGCAATTATAAGTGTTGATACAACCGGCTATCAAAATGCTGGAGCAACGATAGTACAACAATTGGCCTATGCGCTTGCCCACGCCAATGAATATTTAAATCATTTTGACAATGTCACCCTGAGCGCAGTCGAAGGGTCAAACTCACAGCAATCTCTTGAAATCACTTTCAAAGTCGCCGTAGGGTCTAACTACTTTTTTGAAATCGCAAAGATCAGGGCGCTTCGAAAATTATACGCCGCATTAGCTTCAGAATATAAAATTTCTGAAACGTGTCATATTATCGCAATGCCTTCAAAACGTAATAAAACATTATATGATTATAATGTAAACCTACTAAGAACTACTACCGAATGTATGAGCGCTGTATTAGGAGGAGCCGATACTATATGTAATTTACCGTATGATGCCTTGTACCATAAAAGCAATGAATTTGGAGAGCGCATAAGCCGTAACCAATTATTGGTTTTGAAAGAAGAAAGCTATTTCGATACGGTTAGCAATGCAGCCGATGGAACATACTACATAGAAAGTTTAACTGATGAATTGGCCGAAAAAGCACTGGAATTATTTAAAACCATTGAAAAAGGTAGAGGATTTCTACAACAGTTGAAAGAAGGGAAAATTCAGCAAAAAATTAAAGAAAGTGCCGAAAAGGAGCAAAAACTTTACGACGAAGGAAAACTTAAATTGTTAGGTACAAATTATCATACCAATCCTGAAGATCGCATGAAGGATGATTTAGATTTATACCCTTTTGTAAAAACAAAGCCAAGAAAAACAATTATTGAGCCAATTATAGAAAAAAGATTGGCAGAGCAAACGGAACAAGAACGCTTAAAACAAGAGTAATGAGTAGAGAAGCACTTGAAATAATCTTAGGCATTGGGTTTGCTATTATAGGCCTTGCCTTATTTTTAAGAAGGGACACCTTAAGCAAATCGAAATATTATAGAATTATAATGATTATTGCCGCTATTTTGTTTGTAACATTTGCGGTCTATTTAGGAGTTAGAAGTTTTAATAGTTATTAGTAGGATTAATTATTTATTGTAAGGAAAAAACCAAAAGTGAAGGACATAGAGGATCAGCTTAAAGACTTCGATGATATTTTTGAAGACTTTTATTATTCTAAAAAGTTTGAAAATTCTATTAAAGAAATTTCAAACTGGTTTTTAGGAATATCATTAGGCCTATTTACAATCTTATTATTAAAAATTGAAATTAGTGATTCACCTGATTACCTTAGCATAAAGCCATATTATAAAATTTTATTAATTTTTGTTTTTATAGGAATTGGGTTTTCAGGGTTTTGTAAATATAGATTTCTTAAACGAGACTTTAAGATGAACTATTGGCGTAGTTTAATGAAAAAAGATAATATATTCATTAAACTATATTTAAAAGAATTAAAAGAAAAGAAATTAAAGGAAGAGACTAGTTTTAATGAAAATCAAACAGAAGAATTAAAGTTAAAACTAGAAGAATATGAGAAAAACTATAAAAATTACTATAATAAATTCATTAAAGTTTTCAATGAAATAAGTTTTCTTCATAAACTAGTTAATTTTATTATCATATATACATTTATAGAATTATTACTTCTTTCTATCTTCTTAATAACTATCATTTAATATGAGTAGAAAAGATATTCAACATATTAGCTTAAACAAAACGGAAGGTAAAAGTCCGAAACCGAGCGTAGCGAATAAAACGTACACCACTGCTGAAAAAATCGATGTTAAAAATCGGTATTCGGCTGAAGATTTAAAGAATTTAGATCATTTAGAGTTTGCCGCCGGAATTTCACCATATCTACGAGGTCCCTACTCTACTATGTACGTTCGCAGACCTTGGACCATCCGTCAATATGCAGGTTTTTCAACTGCGGAAGAGAGCAACGCTTTTTACCGCAGAAACTTAGCTGCAGGACAAAAGGGACTTTCAGTAGCATTTGATTTGGCTACCCACCGTGGATACGATAGTGACCATGAACGTGTTTTTGGCGATGTAGGAAAAGCAGGAGTTGCCATTGATTCAGTTGAAGATATGAAAATTCTTTTCGACCAAATTCCGTTGGACAAAATGAGTGTTTCTATGACCATGAATGGTGCTGTTTTACCTATTATGGCATTTTATATTGTCGCTGCCGAAGAACAAGGCGTTTCACCCGAAGCCTTGGCAGGAACTATCCAAAACGATATTTTAAAGGAGTTTATGGTGCGGAACACTTACATCTATCCGCCTACGCCATCGATGAAAATAATCAGTGATATTTTTGAATTCACGTCCAAAAATATGCCGCGTTTTAATTCTATTTCTATTTCAGGTTATCATATGCAAGAAGCAGGAGCTACTTGTGACATTGAATTAGCATATACACTAGCAGATGGATTAGATTACATTCGCACCGGTATCGATGCTGGTATGGATATTGACACCTTTGCCCCTCGCCTTTCTTTTTTCTGGGCAATCGGGATGAACCATTTTATGGAAATCGCAAAAATGCGAGCCGCTCGTATGTTATGGGCAAAATTGGTAAAACGATTTAATCCTAAAAACCCAAAATCATTATCCCTTCGAACACACTGTCAAACCAGTGGTTGGAGTTTAACCGAACAAGATCCTTTTAATAATGTAGCCCGTACGTGTATTGAAGCTTCGGCTGCCGCTTTTGGTGGTACACAATCATTACATACCAATGCGTTGGACGAAGCAATCGCTTTACCTACAGACTTTTCAGCAAGAATTGCACGAAACACACAAATTTACCTTCAAGAAGAAACTGAAATCACTAAAACTGTCGATCCTTGGGCAGGCAGTTACTACGTAGAAAAATTGACTGATGACATCGCAAAAAGTGCTTGGGCACTTATTGAAGAAGTGGAAGAATTAGGCGGTATGACCAAAGCGATTGAAAAGGGAATCCCGAAATTGCGTATTGAAGAAGCTTCTGCAAGAAAACAAGCTCGTATTGATAGTGGTCAAGACGTTATTGTTGGTACTAACAAATACCGACTTGAAAAAGAAGATCCACTTCAAATTTTAGACGTGGATAACCAAAAGGTCCGCACCTCTCAAGTAGAACGTTTAGAGCGTATAAAAAAAGAACGGAACACTCAAAAAGTAAAAGAATCGCTTCAAAAATTAACTGAATGTGCTAAAACAGGTGACGGAAATTTATTAGCTTTAGCCATAGATGCAGCACGGGAACGTGCTACATTAGGTGAAATTTCAGATGCTTTGGAAGAAGAATTTGGAAGGTATAAAGCACAAGTAAAATCAGTTAGCGGCGTGTATAGTAACGAAATAAAGAAAGACCCATCGTTTGCAAAAGCAAGGGAATTAGCAGATCAATTTGCTGAATTAGAAGGGCGTCGACCCCGAATTATGATTGCAAAAATGGGGCAAGACGGTCACGACCGTGGTGCCAAAGTAGTGTCTACCGGTTATGCCGATGTAGGCTTTGATGTAGATATTGGTCCGTTATTTCAAACACCTGCAGAAGCAGCCAAACAAGCGGTTGAAAACGATGTACATATTTTAGGAGTTTCCTCATTAGCTGCAGGACACAAAACCTTGGTTCCGCAGGTTATTGAAGAATTAAAGAAACACGACCGTGAAGATATCATGGTAATTGTAGGAGGGGTAATCCCTTCGCAAGATTATCAATATTTATTTGATGCTGGAGCTACTGCTGTGTATGGCCCTGGAACGAAAATCAGTGATGCGGCCATTGAAATACTACAAGTTTTAATCGATGCTGTGGAAGATTAATGAAAGACTATATTCTTAAAACAGAGCGATTAGGATTACGAAATTGGGAAGCTTCAGATATAGAACCCTTTACTGAAATGGGAAAAGACCCTGAAGTAATGAAGTACTTCCCTAGTCTACTTTCAGAAGAAGAATCGCGTAATCTCATTCAGAAACTACAAAAGCATTTTATTTTACACGGCTACTGCTATTTTGCTGTTGATATATTAGAAACTTCAGAATTTATCGGCTTTACTGGGTTTATGAATCAAACGTGGGAAAGTAAGTTTACACCTTGTGTAGATATGGGTTGGCGTTTAAAACGCAGCGCTTGGGGAAAAGGCTACGCAACAGAAGCCGCCAAAGCCTGTTTGGAAGCCGCTCTGCCAAAATTCAACCTAAAAGAAGTGTATGCTTTTACCCCAGATAAAAATATCCCATCACAAAAAGTAATGCAGAAAATTGGGATGAAATATACAGGTGATTTTCAGCATCCAAAATTAATTGGGGATGATCGGTTTAAGTATTGTGTGGCTTATAAGAAAAGCTGGTAATTATTTTACTATGCACGCATACTAATTAAAAGCGATTCCCTATTTTTACAAGACTAAAAAAAAACAGCTATGGATACTTCAGCAAAAATGCTTCGTGACGATGCACTTAAAGGAAAAACAATAGTCGTTACCGGTGGCGGTAGCGGATTGGGAAAATCAATGACTACCTATTTTTTAGAATTAGGTGCCAATGTGGTAATCACTTCTAGAAATATTGAAAAGTTAGAAACCGTTAAAAAAGAACTGGAAGAAGAGACTGGCGGAAAAGTTTTACCCGTTCAATGTGACGTGCGAAATTATGAAGAAGTTGAAGCGATGGTGAAAGCTTCGGTTAAAGAATTTGGAACAGTGGACGTTTTACTAAACAACGCCGCAGGAAACTTTATTTCCCCTACCGAGCGTCTTTCAGCCAATGCTTTTGATACGATTATCGATATCGTTTTAAAAGGAACAAAAAACTGTACGCTTGCCTTTGGAAAACATTGGATAGATAAAAAAGAAGAAAATAAAACCGTTTTAAACATTGTAACAACTTACGCGTTTACGGGATCTGCCTACGTAGTACCTAGCGCAACTGCAAAAGCTGGAATTTTAGCCTTAACACGTTCGCTAGCGGTAGAATGGGCAAAATATGGTATTCGCTTTAATGCCATTGCGCCAGGCCCATTCCCTACAAAAGGTGCGTGGGATCGTTTATTACCAGGCGATTTAAAAGAGAAATTTGATTTAGCTAAAAAAGTACCTTTAAAGCGTGTGGGTGACCACCAAGAATTAGCAAATTTAGCAGCATACTTAGTTTCAGATTTTTCGGCTTATTTAAATGGCGAAGTAGTTGTAATTGATGGTGGTGAATGGCTTAAAGGCGCCGGACAAATGAACTTGTTAGAAGATGTACCGGATGAAATGTGGGATATGCTGGAAATGATGATTCGTTCAAAAAAGAATAAATCGTAACATTTCAGAAAATTTAATACTAACTACACAAATTAAATAAACAGTACATTATGAAATCTAACTTTACGAAGTTGGCTTTTGCAGTGTTATTTACCGTAACATCAACTGCAATTGCTCAAAAGGACATTAAAGAACAATCAAAACCAGTAGATGCCACTGAAATTCCTGTAAACCCAGATGTTTTAACAGGTAAACTGGATAATGGCCTTACCTATTACATTCAGAACAATGGAAAACCGGAAGATAAAGTAGAGCTGCGCTTAGTTGTGAATGCTGGTTCTATTTTAGAGAATGAAAACCAACTTGGTCTTGCCCATTTTATGGAGCATATGAACTTTAACGGTACAAAGAATTTTCAGAAAAATGAATTAGTAGATTACTTGCAAAGTATTGGTGTGAAGTTTGGGGCTGACCTAAATGCTTATACCAGTTTTGATGAAACGGTATACATTTTACCAATTCCAAGTGATGACCCTGAGACTCTAGAAAAAGGTTTCCAAATTATAGAAGATTGGGCCCATAATGCGACCTTGACCGATGAAGCCATCGATGACGAACGCGGTGTTGTTCTTGAAGAATATCGCTTAGGCTTAGGTCCTGATAAACGGATGATGAAAGACTACTTACCAAAATTATTGTATGGGTCTAAATATGCAGAACGCCTTCCTATTGGCACCAAAGAAAATCTTGAAAATTTTGATTACGAAGATGTTAGAAGCTATTATAGAGACTGGTACCGTCCAGACTTAATGGCCGTAGTAGCCGTGGGTGACCTTGATGTAAAAACATTAAAAGCAAAAATTGAAAAGCATTTTGGGTCTATAGCAAAAGCTAAAAACCCTAAAAGACGTGAAACTTTTGAGCTTCCCAATCACAAAGAAACATTGGTTTCCATCGCAAGTGACAAAGAAGCCCCTTTTACCCGTGTACAAGTGGTGTACAAAGACCGTTTTGAAGCCCCCGAAGTAGAAACAGTTGTAGATTACAAAGAACAATTGACCAAAAATTTGTTTTCAACAATGATCAATAACAGGCTTCGCGAATTGAGCAATAGTGCAAACCCACCTTTCGTTTTTGGATTCTCTTATTATGGAAGTACTTACGCACGAGGTAAAAACGCATACCAAAGTATCGCTTCAACCAGCGAAACTGGACAGATGGAAGGACTAAAAGCCATATTGGAAGAAAACCAGCGTGTAAAATTATATGGTTTTCAAGAAGGCGAATTTGAGCGTGCTAAAAAAACATTTTTAGCGCAAATGGAAAAGCAATACAATGACCGCGACAAACAAGAAAGTGGAAGGATGGTTAATGAATTTGTAAATAATTTCCTTGAAAATGAACCTATTCCAGGTATTGAATGGGAGTATAAAACCAGTAAAGAAATACTTCCTTCTATTACTCTTGCTGAAGTAAATGAATTGATAAATCAGTTTATACACGAAGACAACCGGGTCATTATGTTAACCGGTCCTGAAAAAGAGGGCTTAAAACAGCCTACCGAAGCGGAAGTATTGGCTTTGTTAAAAGAAGTTAAAACTTCAAAAGTAGAGGCATACGAGGATACTGAAGTGCGTCAAAACTTGGTTGAAAGCCTAAAACCGGAAGGCTCTATTGTTAAGACCGAACAAAACGAAGCGCTTGGTTCTACTACGTTTACGTTAAGTAATGGTGCGATGGTAACCGTTAAGCCCACCGATTTTAAAAATGATGAAGTATTGTTTGAAGCTTTCAGCTTTGGAGGAACAAGTTTATATTCAGATGAAGATTACCTTGCAACAGCCTTTGCAAACCAAGGATTGGCTGAAGCCGGAATTGGTGGTCTTTCAAAAACCGATTTATCCAAAATGATGAGTGGTAAAATTGCATCTGTAAGTCCATACATAAGGAATCTTACCGAAGGTTTGAGTGGTCAAGCTGCCCCAAAAGACCTGGAGACGATGTTTGAAATGATTTATCTATACTTTACAAACTTGAATAAAGATACGGAAGCCTATCAATCGTTCATTTCAAAACAAAAAGGGTTTTTAGGCAACTTAATGTCCAACCCACAATTTTATTTTTCAGATCAAATAGGAAAATTTAAAAACAAAGGAAACGACAGGTATACAGGCTTTCCAACACCAGAAGCTTTAGACAAAGCTGATTATGACCTTGCTTACAAAAAATACCAGCAACGTTTTGCCGATGCGGGTGACTTCCATTTCTACTTTGTAGGAAATGTGGATGAAGAAAAATTAAAAGAGTTTTCAAAAAAATACATTGCTTCGTTACCATCTACCAAGTCTAACGAATCATACAAGATAGACGATTTCCGTGAAGATGATAGTTTCAGAAAAAAAGTAATCAATAAAGGAACAGATCCAAAAAGTTTGGTCACTATTTCTTGGATTGAAGACGATGTTACATATTCAGCAAAGAAAGAGCTTCAAATGAAAGCTTTAGGTGAAATCCTTACCATTAAGCTTATTGAAAAGCTACGGGAAGAAGAAGGCGGGGTTTACGGTGCTGGTGCCCGTGGAAATTTCAGTAAAATACCGTATGGAGAGGCTTCGTTCAGTATTTCGTTCCCTTGCGGACCTGAAAACGTAGATAAATTGGTAGAAGCTTCATTAGCTGAAGTAGAAAAAATAAAGACTGAAGGCCCAAGCGATAAAGACCTTGCCAAGGTAAAAGAAACATTTCTTTTAGAGCATAAGGAAAGTATGAAACAAAACAAGTATTGGCTCTCTTCTATGGTAACTGCAGCTAAAGAAAGCAGGGACGCTTCAAAAATGCTCAATTTTGAAAAAGCAGTAGAAGCATTGAACAAAAAAGATATCCAGAAAATGGCAAATGATATTCTGGACAAAAACTATTTATTGGGAATCTTAATGCCTGAGGAACAAAAATAGTCTATCTCTTACTTGATTACAGAAGGGTTTCCGAACAGGAAGCCCTTTTTTATTAAAAAAAACACCGTTTCATCAAATTTGAAAAAAATGTTCACTTCCTGTTAACAAAAATGATTTTATGTCCGCAGAATTAATCGTATTTTTAGCCTTTAAACCATAACAGACTTAATGGGTAAAATAATAGCAATTGCCAATCAAAAAGGAGGCGTGGGCAAAACCACCACCTCGGTAAATTTAGCTGCCTCTTTAGGCGTATTAGAGAAAAAAGTTTTATTGATTGATGCCGATCCCCAGGCCAATGCTACTTCGGGATTGGGTATTGATGTAGAAGAAGTTGAAAAAGGTACGTACCAAATACTGGAACACACCATAGCTGCTGCCGATGCCATTATGGAAACTTCTTCGCCTAATTTGCACCTTATTCCGGCGCATATAGACTTGGTTGCCATAGAAATTGAACTGGTTGATCAAGACAAGCGTGAATCGATGCTGAAAAATGCAATTACAGGCTTAAAAGAGCAATACGACTATATTTTAATTGATTGTGCGCCATCACTTGGGTTGCTTACACTAAATGCTTTAACAGCTGCAGATTCTGTCATCATTCCTATTCAGTGTGAATACTTTGCTTTGGAAGGTTTAGGAAAATTATTAAACACAATAAAAAGTGTTCAAAAAATACATAATAACAACCTCGATATTGAAGGCTTGTTATTGACTATGTACGATTCTCGTTTACGCCTTTCCAACCAAGTGGTAGATGAAGTTAAAAAACATTTTGACGAAATGGTCTTTAAGACAATCATTATGCGAAATGTCCGTTTAAGTGAAGCACCTAGCTATGGCGAAAGTATCATTAGCTATGATGCAAGTAGTAAAGGCGCCAATAATTATTTAAGTTTGGCACAAGAGTTAATTGAAAAAAACTAGAAACGATCGATGGCGAAAGCAACAAAAAAACAAGCCTTAGGACGAGGACTTTCAGCTTTACTGAATGATCCCTCAAATGATATAAAATCTGCTGAAGATAAAAACGCAGACAAAGTAGTTGGTAATATTGTTGAATTGGAACTGGAAACGATTGAAGTAAATCCATTTCAACCACGTACCAGCTTTAATGAAGAAACATTGCGTGAGTTAGCTTCTTCCATAAAAGAATTAGGAGTAATTCAGCCTATAACCGTTCGTAAATTAGGTTTTAATAAATACCAATTAGTAAGTGGAGAGCGTCGTTATAGAGCTTCAAAACTAATAGGCTTAGAGCGTATTCCTGCATACATACGCATTGCGAACGATCAAGAGTCGTTAGAGATGGCCTTGGTAGAAAATATTCAACGCCAAGATTTAGACCCTATAGAAATTGCACTCTCTTACCAACGTTTAATTGAAGAAATTGAAATTACACAAGAAGAATTAAGTGATCGTGTGGGTAAAAACCGTTCGACGATTGCCAATTATTTACGTCTTTTAAAACTTGACCCTATTATCCAAACCGGAATGCGGGATGGGTTTATTTCAATGGGTCACGGACGTGCTTTAATCAATGTTGATAACACTGATCATCAATTGGACATTTACGAAAAAATTCTTAGCAACAAGCTCTCTGTACGTGATACCGAGGCTTTGGTACGCACCTACAAGTCTGGTGATGAAAAACAAAGCAAGCCAGCTAAAAAGGCAACACCTCAATTTGCCAATAAAGGCAGAAAAGAATTAGAAGATCTTTTAGAAACAAAAGTTAATGTAAAAGTTTCAAAGTCAGGAAAAGGGCAATTGGTTGTTCCTTTTAAAAACAAAGAAGATTTTCTACGCATTCTCAAGCTATTAAAAAGTGAAAAGTAGGTTTTTAAATATCCTATTTCTTGTACTGGCAATTTCAACTTTTGCACAAGAAGCCGATTCTACTGCTGTACAAAAAGATAGCGTGGTTGTATCTGAAAAGAATAATGGTATCGTAATAAAAGATACTGTTTTAGAAAAAAAACCATATAATCCATTAGCACCATCAAAAGCTGCATTCTATTCTGCTGTGGTACCAGGTTTAGGACAAGCTTACAATAAAAAGTACTGGAAAATCCCTATCGTTTATGCAGGAATGGCTACTGGGGTTTATTTTTATTTAAAAAATGATGATGATTATAACCAGTTTAGAGATGCCTATAAAAGACGTTTAGCTGGTTTTACTGATGATGAGTTTCAAGGTATTTCAGACGATCGATTAATAGACGCACAGCGAAACGCTAAAAAAAATAAAGATTACAGCATTATTGCTGTGGTCGTTGTATATATGTTGAATATTGTCGACGCGAATGTTGATGCACACCTTCAGCAGTATAATATTTCTGAAGACCTTTCAATTACTCCAAATTTTGAAGTAAACCCAATTAACACACAAGCCAATTACGGTTTATCATTTCGATTTAAATTATAATGAAATTAGCAATTTTAGGATACGGTAAAATGGGTAAGACCATTGAAAAGTTAGCTCTTGAAAAAGGCCACGAGATTGTATATATATCAGGTAGTGATTTTGAAGAAGGAAACCTTAAAAACGCCGAAGCAGCTATAGAGTTTTCAGTACCCGAAGCGGCTGTAAAAAATATAACACTTTGTTTTAAAGAAAGTATTCCTGTTGTTTGTGGTACAACTGGCTGGCTCGATGATTATGAAAAAGTGCTAAATAAATGTGAAGAGCGTAACGGAAGATTCATTTATGCGTCCAACTTCAGTGTAGGTGTTAATTTATTTTTCAGTATGAATGAGCATGTAGCTAAGTTAATGGCGCCGTGGGATGAATATGATGTTTCTGTAGAGGAAATTCACCACACGCAAAAGAAAGATGCCCCTAGCGGCACGGCCATTACCATTGCAGAAGGGATTATAAAACATTCTGATAAAGAAAACTGGAAGTTGGATGAAGCTTCAGAAAAAACAATTCCAATAACAGCAAAACGGGAAGGTGATGTAAAAGGGACACACAGTGTGGAATATAGCTCAAAAATTGATACTATTTCAATAAAGCACAAGGCTCATACACGCGACGGATTTGCAAAAGGTGCTATCCTTGCTGCAGAATGGCTTTCAAAAAAAGAAAGCGGTGTTTACACGATGAAAGATGTGTTGGGAATTTCGTAGTATTGCATTGTAATTATTAAAAAAATTAGATAAAAAAGAAGATACATATCTTCAGAAAATATATAAAAGATGAGTTGGACAGGTTGGTTAATATTTTTCCTATTAGTACAAGTAATCCACTTTTTGGGCACTTGGAAGTTATACGTTAAAGCTGGAAGACAAGCTTGGGAAGCTGCAGTTCCTGTTTATAATGCTGTGGTTTTAATGAAAATTATCAACCGCCCTTGGTGGTGGACCATTCTACTTTTTATTCCTATTGTTAACTTAATTATGTTCCCCGTTGTTTGGGTAGAAACTCTTAGAAGTTTTGGCCGAAACAGCAATGCAGATACTTTTCTTGCCATTATTACAGTTGGTTTATACATCTATTACATTAACTATACGCAAGAAGTAACCTACATTGAAGAGCGTAGCTTAAAACCACGAACTGCTGCGGGAGAATGGGTAAGTTCCATATTATTTGCTGTAGTGGCAGCAACTATTGTACACACCTATTTTATGCAACCGTTTACCATCCCTACCGCATCGTTGGAAAAAACATTATTGGTAGGTGATTTTCTATTTGTAAGCAAGTTTCATTATGGTGCTAGAGCGCCTATGACGCCTCTTTCATTCCCAATGGTTCACGATACCATTCCGGTGGTAAAAACAAAGTCATACATTCCAAAACCACAAATACCATATTTTAGGTTTCCAGGGTTTGAAGATATTGAACGCAATGATATTGTTGTGTTTAACTGGCCAATTGATGAGTTTGAAGATATTGGACCACCACCAAAAGGTCATGCTTACAAGCCTATTGACAAAAAATCGAACTACGTAAAACGTTGTGTGGGCTTACCAGGAGACTCTTTAGAAATTCGTGATGGGTATGTATACATTGACGGAAAACAAAATGACTTACCAGACCGTTCTAAAATTCAGTTTTCATATGCATTTAGAACAAAAGGTAAAATCAATCCAAATATATTTAGAAATCAATATGATATTACCGACGGTATTGGGTATGACGAAAATTTAAAAGCATACATTCTACCAGCAGTTTCAGATGAGGCGTTGGCTAAGATGAAGAAGAATCCAAATATAGCTGAGGTTTTCAGGTATAAATCTGAAGAAGACGTGTTTGATGCTGGGATTTTTCCGCAAGACGATCGGTATAAATGGAACGCCGATAATTTTGGACCAATTTATATTCCGAAGAAAGGTGCTACAGTTGACATAAACCTTGAATCACTTCCGTTTTACCGTCGCATAATAGAGGTATATGAAGGCAGCGAATTAGGTATTGACAATAAAATAACCACTTCTGGAAACCAAGTATTGCTCAATGGAAATCCTATGAGCAACTACACCTTTAAACAAGATTACTACTGGATGATGGGTGATAACCGTAACAACTCGCAAGATGCGCGTATGTGGGGTTATGTACCTTTTAACCACGTAGTTGGTAAACCGGTTTTTATCTGGATGAGCTGGGATAGCACCAAACAAGGTATTATGAATAAAATACGTTGGGAACGTCTCTTTACAACGGTAGGCGGCAAAGGTAAACCGGTTTCATACCTTTCTTATTTCTTAGTTTTATTAGGTATTTGGTTTGCTTTTGATTTTTTCAGAAAAAGAAGAAAAAAGAGCGGTAAGTAAAAAAGAAAAGCATCTCTATTAGCTTAGCTAATTTTGTTGAAATGGAATCTATTTTAGTACATCCTACTTATTTTCCTTCCATCGCACAAATGGTGGCTGTAAGCCAAGCTGAAAAGGTAGTTTTTGAAGTGGCTGGCAATTACCAAAAACAGTCATACCGCACTCGTGCGTATATTGCACATAGTAATGGAAAGCTGTTGCTCAACATTCCTATTAAACATACAGGAAAACGTCAAAAGTCTAAAGAAGTTATGGTAGAAAATGATTTTCCTTGGCAATCTCAACACTGGAAATCATTAGAAACGGCGTACCGCACTTCCCCCTTTTTTGAGTTTTATGAGGACGAACTATATCCGTTGTTTAACGAACCAGCTGAAAGGCTCTTAGACCACAATATCCGTATTTTTAATACTGTTTGTGAATTAATAGAGTTAGAAGTTCCTATTACTTACACACAAGAATATTTAAAAGAACCTGAAAACAACAAAGACTTGCGCTATTTAGCTAAAGCAAAAAACCAAAAAACATTTAATTTAAAGCCTTACAAACAAGTTTTTGAAGCTAACCACGGATTTCTATCAAACCTATCAATTTTGGATCTATTATTTAATGAAGGACCCAACACGCTTAACTATTTGCAACAACAGGAAGTTCAGTTTTGAGGTTTATTATATTAGAGTTCTAAAACAGTAAACTTATTCACTAAGGGATCTAAATTATTTTTAACTTCAGAAAGTAAACCCGTTCCATGTTCTAAGTAAAATTCTGAAAAATTCATGGTGCGTTCTTGCAAACTTTGGTTGGGAAATAAGGTGTTTTGAATTTTTGTCAGTCGTTCTAACTCATCTGCCAATTTACGTTTCTGCGCTTTCAATAAACGCTTTTCTAAGTTATCTAACCCGTTTAATTGCTTTTTCTCTTGTGCACCAACGGCTCCTAAAAAAGAAGCATCTGTTTTTTCAGCAATTGTATATAAATCTTTAAACTGCTGTTGAAGATGCTCACGCTGTTCAGAAAAATCGATATCAATTTCTGAAATTCGATGCGTGTGCTTTATTTTCAATTCATGTTGTTTCAGGAATAAGTCTTCTACTGAAACATTTAACTTATCAAGTTTTTTTGAAAGCTTAGAAGGTAGAAGCAACACTGAGTTCCGAAGCAATAGCATAGGGAAAGGCACTTCTACCGCATTAAAATAATCTTTTAATTGAAACCAATAGGCCAATTCACCACCACCGCCAACATAACATAGATTAGGTAACACCACCTCTTGAAACAGTGGTCTAAGTAACGCATTGGGTGAAAACCGCTCGGGATGATTCTCTAACTCTTCAAGCAATTCTTCTTTTGTAAACGACAGGTCAGTTTCGTTAATATAGAAGGTTCCGTCTCGTTCAATGATACGTTCGCGAAGCCCTTCTTTCAAGTAAAACAGGTTTATTTCCCGTGGGTGTACTTGTTCGGTATAACCCAAATCGGTGAGTTGTTTGGTGGTTTCTGTTACTTTTTTAAAAGATAGGTTTTCAGTCAACTCTTTTTCAGCATACGGGATAAACGCTTTTTTAAGTGAAGCATCATTTCCATCAATAATTACTAAACCGTATGTTTTAAATAATTCGTTAGCAAGGTAACGAGTAGCAGCTGTTAGGTTTTTATGTTTCGTATAGGCTTCTGCAAAAAGGTCGGTTAGGTATTGTGCGTGTTCACTATTTCCTAATTTGGCTTTTACTGCTCCTAAAACCTCATCTAATCCTTTTGTAGATAATTCCCCTACTGCTCCAGACGCTTCCCTACTCCACTGTATTTTTTTCCCTTCGAGATTAAAATAGTTTATCTCTTCAAAATCGTGGTCTTCGCTTGCCATCCAATAAACCGGTACAAAATGGTTTTCAGGGTCTTCTTTGTTTAGTTTTTCTGAAAGATTAATTACCGAGAATATTTTATATAAAAAATAAAGTGGCCCTGTAAATAAATTGAGTTGATGGCCAGTAGTGATGGTAAGGGTATTCTTATCTGCGAGCGATTGTATATTATCCCGCGTTTCTTTGGAAATGGAAGCGTTTATATATTGCTTTTTTAATGCTTCAACTAATATATCTCTAGATTCTTGTGTAAAACTTTGCTTGGCTTCTATCTGTTTTTTGAAGTTCCCCACCTTCGGAAAATTTCCGTAGAAAGAGGTTAAACTATCATTTTCAGCAAGATAGTCGCAAATTAAGTTTGAAAAATAACCTGTTTCGGCGTACGGGATTGTTTTAGTTGGCATATAACATTAGAAAATTGACACAAAGGTAACCACTTTGCGTGGTTTGTGATTTTAAAGATACGTTAATGTTGGCGGGTTTCAAATTCGAAACTTTTTTGAGATTTCAATTCTATAAATTCAGCTATCTTTAACGCTTCAAAGAAAAACACATACGAATGAACAAGCTTTTTACTCTCCTCTTTTTATTTGTTTCAACATGTATTTTTGCACAAGTACAATCTCCAGACGAATTTTTAGGATACAAAATAGGCACTCAGTTTTCGCGTCATGCCGATGTGGTAAATTACTTTCAGCATGTAGCCGATAACAGCAATATGGTTACCTACCAAACGTACGGTAAAACTAACGAGCGGCGTCCGCTTACCTATGCCATTGTTTCTTCAGAAGAAAATCTAGCAAATATTGAAACCATTAGAACCAATAATTTAAAAAGTATAGGAATAGAATCGGGATCTGCAAATCCTGAAAAAGCTATCGTATGGCTTAGTTACAATGTACACGGTAACGAAGCTTCCAGTACCGAGGCAGCAATGACAACACTGTACGAATTAATTACTAAAAAGCAAGATTGGTTGCAAAACACCGTCGTAATTATCGATCCATGTGTTAATCCCGATGGTCGTGATCGGTATGCAAATTGGTACAATCAAGTAAAGGCAACACCTTACAACCCTTCACAAGATGCAACCGAACATCACGAACCTTGGCCAGGCGGGCGTCCTAATCATTATCTTTTCGATTTAAACCGTGATTGGGCGTGGGCTTCTCAAGTAGAAACACGCCAACGTTTAAAAATTTATAACCAATGGATGCCGCACGTTCACGTAGATTTTCATGAACAAGGCATTAACGAACCATATTACTTTGCTCCTGCAGCCGAACCGTTTCACGAAATCATTACTCCGTTTCAGCGAGATTTTCAAACACAGATTGGTAAAAACCACGCCAAGTATTTTGATAAAGAAGGCTGGCTGTTCTTTACACGTGAACGTTTTGATCTGTTATACCCTAGCTATGGGGACACCTACCCTGTTTTTATGGGAGCCATTGGTATGACCTATGAGCAGGCCGGGCACGGTTTTGCAGGCTTGGGCGTCAATACCGACGAAGGCTTCGAGCTTACGTTAAAAGACCGTGTAGCACATCATACCACTACTGGTCTTTCTACCATAGAAGTAGCTTCAAAGAATGCAGCTACATTAACTTCAGAGTTTAAAAAGTTTTTTACCACTACTAATTCTAAATATAAAAGCTATGTTCTTACTGGAAAAAAAGATAATATTCGTGCTCTAACCGAACTATTGGACATACACCAAATACAATATGGATACACCAATAGCGGCTCGGTAACGGGATATAACTATGCCGATGCCCAAACAGGCTCTATAAAAGCTGAGAACGCTTTGGTAGTGAGCACCAACCAACCAAAAGGTAAAATGGTAAAAGTATTGTTCGAGCCTAAAACAAAACTATCCACTCCCGTAACGTATGATATTACCGCGTGGAGCCTGCCGTATGCGTATGGGTTAGATGCCGTAGCAAGTACATCGTTGGTTTCGGCTAATGCCAATCCGCTTACTACTTTTAAAACTAATACTGCTGTTTCAAGCGCAGCAGGTTATATTGCTAAGTGGAACAGTATGTATGATGCTATTTTTTTAGCTGACTTACTGAAACATGACATCCGTGTGCGGTTTTCTGAAAAGAAATTAAGCTTTAATGGTAATACATTTGACCGTGGAAGTTTGATTATTACTCGAAGTGACAATAAAAGCAATTCAGCTTTTGATACAACGGTAACCAAACTTGCCAATAAGCATAAGCGTGAGTTATATGCTTCTAGTACCAGTTTTGCTGATACGATGACCGATTTTGGTTCGCCCGATATTAAAGTAGTGAACAAACAGCGTATTGCTGTATTGCAAGGCGAAGGTACTTCTTCGTTAAGCTATGGTACCATTTGGCATTTCTTTGAAAAACAGTTAGAATACCCTATTACCTCAATCAACACCGATGATTTTGATGATATTAACCTAAGTAACTATGATGTATTGGTCATGCCGAGCGGATGGTATGGTAGCGTTTTAGGTGATGACATGTTTAATACGCTAAAAGATTGGGTTCGTAGTGGAGGAAAAGTAATAGCCATTGGCAATGCAGTACGCAGCTTTAAAAACAAAGATGGGTTTGCTCTTCAATTAAATGATGATGAATCTAAAGAAGAAAGCACAGATTCAACCAAAAAAAATAACCTCACCCCTTACGATCAACGTGAGCAGGAAGGTACGGAAAACATGATAACAGGAAGTATCTTTAAAGTAACCATGGACCCTTCACACCCAATGGCTTTTGGGTACGGCGACAACTATTTCAGTTTAAAATTGGGAAGCACCTCGTATCGTTTTTTAGATTCTGGGTATAATGTTGGATACATTAAAGGCGAAGCAGAAAACGTTTCCGGATTTGCAGGCAATGAAGCTAAAAAAGGCTTGACCGACTCTTTGGTGTTTGGTGAAGACCGTATTGGTCAAGGTTCGGTAGTATATTTGGTAGATGATGTGCTGTTCCGTTCGTTTTGGCAAAACGGAAAACTACTGTTTGTAAACAGTCTGTTTTTTGTAAATAACAATGCTTTTACCCTTTAAATTAAACTCTTAAAATAGTGTAAAACAGCCTATAAAAGTATGCACTTTATAGTACCTTCGGAAAAAAGAAGTATTATGAAACGTATATTTTTACTTACCCTAACGGTGCTGTTTTTTGCAGCCTGTAATAATTCAGAAAAGAAGAAAACGGAAGAAGCTTCCATGACTGCGGAAACGGAACAACCTAAAAAAATGGAGGAACCCGCTTCCGAAGATTTTATAGACATCACCCCTATTGAGCACGCCACGATGGTATTGCAATGGGATGACACAGTACTTTATGTAGACCCTGTTGGCGGTGCTAAAGCTTTTGAAGGCCAGCCAAGTCCCAATATAATATTGGTAACCGATATTCACGGCGACCATATGAATGCCGAAACCATTCAGGCTGTACTAACCGAGAACACCAAACTCATTGCCCCACAAGCCGTAGCCGATAAACTACCAAAAGCATTACAAGAACGAGTTCAAGTAATGAACAATGGTGAAAGTGCCATACATTCTAATATTGCCATAGAAGCCATCCCAATGTACAACCTACGTGAAGAGGCCTTGAAATTTCATAAAAAAGGACGCGGTAATGGTTATATCCTTGAAAAAGATGATAAGCGGGTATATATTTCCGGAGATACAGAAGACATCCCAGAAATGCGCAACCTAACCAATATTGACATTGCTTTTGTATGTATGAATTTACCCTACACCATGCCAGTTGATAAAGCTGCCGAAGCCGTTTTAGCCTTTAAGCCCAACGTAGTATATCCATATCACTTTAGGGGTACAGAAGGGCTAAGCGATGTTAGCAAGTTTAAAGATTTGGTAAACAAAGGAGACGAATCTATTACGGTAACCCAATTGGATTGGTATCCCAATCAATAAAAAATAGATTAGTTTTATATCAAAACCATTACTTTCGTAATGGTTTTGATATTATAAACAATGACCAAACTAACCCAATACCGAGAACAACATAACTTAACACAAGAAGAGCTAGCTGAAAAAGCTGGCGTTTCGGTGCGCACTATTCAACGTATTGAAGCGGGTGCTACCCCAAAAGGTTATACCTTAAAAACACTTGCTTCGGTCTTAGGTGTAGCTGAAGACGCCTTACGAGCAACTACCCCAGCAGAACCCCTCCCTACTCCTCATTTAGTTAAAATAATCAACCTATCATCGTTGGCATTTTTTATACTTCCGTTTGGGAATATTATCCTACCGCTTATTTTAATGCACTATAAAAAAGAAGTGAATACGCTTACCAAACAAATTGTTTCTGTCCAAATACTTTGGACTATCATTTCAAGTGTTCTTATAATGTTAAGTCCTTTTATTCAAAAGTGGTTTTCCCTGACCAGACAACTTATCCTCATTGTAATTATAGTTTGTGTTCTTACCAACCTATTTATTATTATTAGGAATACCGTTTCCTTAGACCAACAAAATAAACTATATATTAAACTGAATTTCAGCTTTATATAAACTTGTCATAAAAATGTCGGGCTATTGTCGGCTATGCTTTTACTACTTTCTGAAAGAACTTTCTGAAAATTGTATTTCGTTTTAACATTAAAAAAACTACACCTACTATGCAATATTTTCAAAATTTATGTACCGTAATTTTTATAGTTATTGCAGCACAAACCAATGCTCAAATACCTACAAATTCTTCTATTTTTAATGCATTAAAAAAAGCAGACAGCCTCGTCTTTACAGAAGGGTTTAATCGTTGTAATTTTTCCGCACTTAAAAAAATATTACATAAAGATCTTGAGTTTCTACACGATCAAAATGGAACTCAGGATTTAAATCAATTCTATGAGGCATTTACAAAAAGTATTTGTTCAGACTCTACTTTTAAGCCCATTCGTAAATTAATTCCTGAAACACTACAAGTATTTTCTTTACACAACAAAGGACAACTCTATGGAGCCATACAAACAGGTGATCACGTGTTCTACATTAAAGAACCAAATAAAGATGCCTATGCTACATCAAAAGGAAAGTTTATTCATACTTGGGTTTTAGAAAACGAACAATGGAAATTAAAACGTATCGTAAGTTACGAACATGCCCCACCAGAGGAAGAGTATGGAGCCAAGTTTAATGCAGATTACATTTTACCCTTATTTAACAATGACCATACCATTGAGACCTTATTAAAAAAACATCAAATCCCATCTATCTCTATTGGTTACATTAAAAATGGAGCATTACAACAAATACGTGCATTTGGCTCTAAAAAAGAAGGCAAACCTGTTACACACAATAGCCTGTATAAAATAGCGTCATTAACAAAACCCATTTGTGCAATAGTAGTACTAAAACTAATTAATAAAGAGGTTTGGAGTTTAGATGAACCCGTTTCTACTTATTTTGTCGATCCCGATATTGCAAATAGCCCATATATGAACACGTTAACAACTCGTCATATATTATCACATCAATCAGGGTTTCCTAATTGGAGGTACCTCACAGCAGATAAAAAACTAGCGTTTCAGTTTGAACCTGGCACCCAGTTTCAATATTCGGGAGAAGGATTTGAGTATCTTCGAAAAGCAATAGAACATAAACTAAACCGCCCTTTTGAAGCTATCGCTACTGAAATACTCTTTGAGCCTCTTGGTATGGATAATACTCATTTTTATTGGACTCCAGAAGTCAATGAAGACAAGTATGCAGTAGAGCATAATGAACAAGGTAAACCTATTGCTTTTAAAAAGTACACCCGTATTAATGCCGCTGCAAACGTAATAACGACAGCTGAGGACTACTCTAAATTTCTGCTTCATATATTGGATGGTGCCGGACTATCACAACCCCTGTATCGATCATTTATTTCAACACAAGCCAATCAACAAAAAGGAATAGATTGGGGGCTCGGTATGCAGCTGCTATCTGGACTACCCAATAATGAGCTTGCTATTATGCATACTGGTGGAGATTACGGAACTAAAACCATTGCTATTCTATTACAGGAATCTAAACAAGGGTTGGTTTTGTTTACCAATTCTGAAAACGGTATGGTACTATGGCAAAAGATTATAACTGAATACTTTGGAGATATAGGAAAAGAAATAGTTACCAGAAATTTACAAGAATAATGAGCTACTTCTATAAAATACATATATCGTACTAATTGTGAATCTATGACATCCATCAACATCACTTTTAAATACATGTTAGCTACGTTCGCTGCTGTATTTTTTACATGGCTAATTCACGAGTTTGCACATTGGAGTATGGCCGAAGTTCTTGGGTATACAGCTAATATGGCCTTAAACGGCACCTCGTTTGTAGCTGGGGAAGATCCTAGCACAGGGCAGCGTATCATCATTTCAGCGGCGGGACCTGTAATTACCATAATACAAGCAATTGTGGTTTTTCTATTCTTAAACTATAAACGGTGGAATCAATACCTATATCCTTTGCTATTTACTGCTTTTTATATGCGATTGTTAGCTGGAGGTATGAATGTCATCAACCCAAATGATGAAGGCCGTATTAGTCAGTTTTTAGGATTGGGCACCTACACCATACCGGTATTAGTTAGTGCCTTTTTACTGTATTTGGTGTACAGGGTTGCCAAACGTCACCAACTTTCTTGGAAGCTTCAAGCTACCACTACCCTATTGGTCATGGTTTTTAGCTCTATTCTTATTCTTTTAGATCAATTTTTAAGTGTTCAATTGCTATAAAAACCGAGTGTTTTCCTGCCTTCACTCTAGTTTGCTTCGGGGTTTCTTCGCAAAACGTCCTTTTTTGGAAAATAGCCCCAACCCGTTCCCGAAGGATCCCCGAAGGAAACCCGAACAAAACCCCTTAAAATTTGGGTATAATCTGCATATGTCGTCACATGAATGCAGAGGAATGCAAATACCTTCATGTACCATCACAGATTTGCAGCTCTTACCAGACTCGGTCAATCGTCGTCAAACTCCGTCATTTGTTGTCAATTGGCTGCAAGTTGTTGGGGAATATGAAAGGTTTGATTAGCTTTAAACCACGGATATACCTGCTTTTAGGAAAAATATTCGTTTGATGTATCGCTTAAAAAAACGAAACAAAAACCTATTTACAAGATTTTGTAAAGTGGAATTTTTAAGTATATTTGGCGGCAATTTAACTTTTTATTAAGATTTCAAAGCTTTAACCCCAAACACTAATTACCCATTTTAAACCCATACAATAAACCAAACATACTACTAAAGGCTATGCCTTTTTGTGGTGGGTTATTTATTACCATAAACAAAAACCAATATTTAAATTAAACAGATGAGAAGTATTAAGATTACCCTACTATTAATTTCAGTTATTATAGCAACAAGTTGTGCCTCTGGGTATAAAATGATTGAACCAAAATCAATTAATTATGTTTCAAGAAACGAAAACAATGGAGCAAAACTAGAGTACAAATATGATTTGCTCGATAAAAAGTATGCAAAAAAAGAAGTAAAAAAAGGGGTAAAGTTAGTGGCTGTTAAAATAACGAATGAGTCTGATAGGGACTTAATGTTTGGAAGGGAAATTAAACTTACTTATGAAAACGGAAAGGAAATAGTGGCCATGGAAAACGACAAGGTGTTTAAATCCTTAAAGCAAAGCCCAGCTTCTTATTTGTTTTATCTTTTGTTAACCCCTTTAAATTTATACACATCAAGTTCAGATGGCGACACAAGTTCTACGCCTATAGGGCTAGTAATTGGACCTGGCCTTGCCGGCGGAAACATGATTGCAGCCGGGTCTGCAAACAAGAAATTTAAAACAGAGCTTTTAGAGTACAACATCAATGGAACCCTAATTAAAAAAGGCGAAACCAAATATGGACTGGTAGGAATAAAATCTGACTCTTTTGATGCTTTAAAAATAAAAGTGGAATAAAAACAAGAGCCGCAAGAAAAGATATATGATTTTGTGAGTTGCGTTTTTTAAGTATATTTGAGACAGCACTCCCCTTTTAAATTAATATAGTAAGAACACTTTTTCTAGTTAGTACTGCGCATAGCATGCCAAATAGAGGAACTAACAGCGGAAAAACCGTTCATATAAACAAGTTGTGTGTAATGCGAAAAAAAATATAGATGGGATTTGAACTTTGGTACTCAAAACATACAGGAATTAGAAGAAAAGGAACATCTTTTTCCGAATTACAAGACATATTTATCGATGACATTACCGCCAAATACATTTTTGAACCATTAGCTTGTTGCCAAATAACTGACAACCCATTTGAAGTAAAAAACACGCTCAAACAGAGAGATTTTGATACACTTGGTGTTGTAGATGATAATGGAGTTAAACTCGGATATATCGTAAGAGAAAAACTCGGAGAAAAAACGATTGACAATTATCTTGAAAAATTTGATATAGAAATTGTTATATCGGAATCCACACCATTATCGGAACTTTTTGAAATTCTACTTGAAAAAGAGTATGTATATATTTTGAGTAAAAACACTATTGATGGAATTGTCACTCGTGCAGACATTAACAAACCTATAGTTAGAATTTATCTTTTCGGATTAATATCACTATTCGAATTACATTTAAATTATTGGATAACCCAAAATTATGACAACGAATCTTGGATAGATGTTTTAAAACAAGTAAGAATTGAATCCGCAGAAAAAATCTTTAATGAAAGAAAAGGGAATAATGTACAATTGACTTTGTTAGAATGTATTCAAATGTGCGACAAGAGAGATATTTTACGAACTACTGATGATTTTATAAAAGAATTCGACTTTACGAAAAACGGATTTGAAAGGCTTCTTAAAGATGTTGAAAAAATAAGAAATGAATTAGCTCATAGTCAAAATTCAATAATAGCAAATTTGGAATGGACTGTCTTTGTGAATACAATTAAAAATGCAAAAGAGTTTTTAGTAAAGTCCGAGGAAAAAATTGAAAAATAAAGCACTACACACAACAATGTATAATCGCAATTACGGCGGATTCGACTACGTCCGAATCCACTCGGAATTGCGAGCGTCAGTGCCAAACCGAAAATTAACGCATATTAACCCGTAACTGACGGTTATACGAGACCGTTACCCACAATTATGAGAAAAATACTGCTGACATTAATAATCTGCTTTTTGAGTCTAATTAATTATGCTCAAGAAAATATCACATCTGAATTAGAAAAAATTTATGGAGACGAAAAATATGATTTGATTATTTCCGAGCATTCTGAAAAAGTAAACGACTATCCCGCAAAAGCAGTTTACTATGTTGCTATGGCTTATTATATGAAAACGAATGACAATAAAGTATTGGAATTAATGGATTTGTCTATTCAAAAGGACAAAACCGACCCTGATGCATATTTTATTAAAGGAATGACTTTTAATTATATGGGACAATTTGACAAAGCAATTGAATCTTTCAGTAAAGCAATCGAATTAGATTCCACAAACTCAAATTACTTCAGCGGTTTAGGAGATTCATATATTAGTCAAGAAAAATATAAAGACGCACTAACAGCATATACTACTGCAACTGAAAAAAAAGAGCCGATTGACCGACCATTTACAATGATTCCACAAATTTATGCTGAACTGAATCAACCTGAAAAGGCTTTAGAGGCCTTTTATAAATCAAAACAAACCATATCAAAAGAATCTGATTCATATATAAACGCATTATATAATATCGGACTTTACGAGTTTCTAAATAAGGAATTTGAAAAATCCGAAATTGCTTTTAAAGAACTAATTGAATTAGTACCAAATGATTATCATTCAATTTCAAAGCTGGTTCAAGTTTATTATGGGCAAAAAGAATATGAGAAAACTAAACCTCTAAAAGAAAAATTATATAAGGCTTATAACCAAGGCAAACTCAAAGACAATTTAAAAGACCAATTTTGCTTTGACCAATTTGATTGGGAAGATAAGTACATTTTTGCGTTTGAAAGGTTTGCAGAAAAAGAAGGAAAACTTTATTACAAACACATTTTTCACGTAACAGACAAAGAAAATGGAAAAACCAAATTTACCATTCAAACTGAGAACTCGCCAATTTCAGTTGAGTTAGGTGGACCAAAATATGTTCTTGGAATGGATAAAAATGGAACTCATTCAACATTCAGATATGGATTTGAAGAAGACTTCAATTACGAAGATTTAAAAAAGACAGTGCTTCTTGTCCTTGAAAAGAAAATTAAGGCTGGAGCGAGTTCAAGACCAACTAAAAAGAATAAATAACTAATTGTGGGTAACAATGGCTATAAGTAACTGCTTGTTCTCGCCTACTTAAGTGCTAACTCATGCAACTACTCATGGCCGAGACCATTGTGGCACATTTGACCAAAAATCTATGAAACAAAAAATTACTCTACTTTTATCCTTATTCTTTTCACTTGCAATTTACAGTCAAATTGATTCAACAAAAATTGCCTTTATTGCATATTGGTCAATAGGCGATGATTACGATTTTAAAGTATCAAAAGTCAAAAGAGAATGGAAAAATGATGTGTTAACCAAAAAAGATTCATCGCAGTATATTGCAAATTTTAAAGTTTTAGATTCTACAGAAGAATCATATAAAATTCAATGGACGTATAAAAACAATATTGTAAGTACATTTCAAGAGAAAGCTGAAAAAATATTCGAAGACAAAGAAGCTGTCAATCAAATTCTCAAAAAAAATGACCTCTCAAAAGTAATTTATAAAACAAATGAACTTGGAGAATTTATTGAAATTTTAAATTGGAAAGAGTTAGGAGAATCAACAAAATTATTGCTGCAAGAAATGCTAAATAATTTTGAAAAAAAGAATCCAGAAAAAGTTAACGAATTAAGAAATGCTATGAACCCAATTATTGATATATATAGTTCTAAACAAGGTCTCGAACAATTGGCGATTAAAGAACTTCAATATTTTCACTCTCCATTTGGACTGGAATACGATATTACAGAGCCAATTGAATATAAACAAGAACTTCCGAATGTTTTGGGAGGTGAACCAATTTTGGCAGATGCTACGCTAACCTTTGAGGAAGTAGACTTTGAAAATAGCTTTTGTTCATTGAAAGAGGAGACTGTCATAAATCCAGATGATACCAAACGAGTAGTTCAAGAATTATTCACGAGAATGAAAATTGACGAATCAAAAACTGACAACACTTTCGATAATGCAGTTTTTGATATAACAGATTTAAACTACTATCAATATTATTTTTATCCAGGAGTACCCCATTACATTTATGGAGGTAGAAAGTTCGTTTTAAAAATGGAAAAAACAGACATAGAAAAAATTGAAGAACTTTATATTGAGTTAATTTACGATGAATAAAAAAATGCCAAAACAACATATATAGCTCATTGCAGCTTGTTTTTCGTAAAGATCCAAATACAAAACCAAATCAAATAATTTAAAATATAAATGTACAAATGAAAAAAATTACAATTATCAGTTGTTTAATATTACTAACTACCAGTGTTTTTGGGCAAGATAGTACCACAGAATTTGGTATTAAAGGTGGAATAAATTACTCAAAGCATACCCCAAATATTGAAGTTAACGGTGTAGAAGCGTTAGATTTTAATCGAAAAGTTGGTTTTTATGTTGGGGGTTATGCTAATTTTGAGATTTCAGATATTTTAAAGTTGCAACCTGAATTACTTTTTGCATTGCAAGGTACAAACACCTCAACCGAAATCGAAATTAGAGAATCTGCTGATCAAGCACCAATGCTCGCCGAATTTAAAACAAGCGTTACCGAATCAACTATTTCCCTTCCAATAATGCTCCAACTATATCCGTCAGAAAATTTTTATTTTGAAATTGGTCCGCAATTAGGATACATTGTAAGTAGAAAGGATAAATTTACAGAGAATCCATTTTCGGAACCAGGAATGCCATTAGGGATTAGTGAAGGTTGTCCAAGTTGTGATAAGTTTGATTTTGGTGCCGCTTTAGGTATTGGATATAATTTTACAAATCAAATTGGAATTAATGCTCGATATTTTGCTGGACTAATTGAGCGAAACAATACAATAAAATCATCTGTTATAAATCTGGGCGTTAATTACAAGCTGTAAACTATTGTAACAACGTATTTAAAATACTACTATTACAGACTTTCTCAAAGGCTTATGTGTATTTTTGCAGACAGACAAATTTTTAAACTTGGCTCTTGTATAACCCGAAAAGTCAGCGTCTTTTTATACGCTACGTTTCATATACATAACTGTTGTGCGCAATAAAAAATACATGAAAATGAATAAGCGACAAATTAAAAAAGTACTTGAAAAAACATTAAACATTAAGGTTAGTCGTCTAAAAAACAATGAAGGAAAAATGACTTCCTTAGTTATTAATGAGGCTATCAATTTTGAAAAAGAAGTTATTTTTATTGCAATTCCCAAGACTGGTACAACTTCGGTAAGAACACAATTAAAGCAACCTGGAATACCGATAATTGAGAATCCTCATTTAGACATTTCCCAAATTCAAGACTTAATCTATATTTATTTACTTAAAGAGAACCTTGGAACAAACAGGACTTTCCCGAATGGCAATATTGCAAATGATGAAGAATTAAGACAAGAGGCAGAGAAAATATTTAACTCTTTTTTTAAATTTTCAGCAGTTAGAAACCCATGGGCGAGAGCAGTCTCTTTATACAGTAGAAGAGAAGGCATAAAATTAAAAGATAAAATTACTTTTGACGAGTTCTGTGAAAACCACTTCTACGCAAGTGATACATGTTTCCACCCAACCTTGCATAAAAATCAAATAGACTGGTTGACTTCAAATAACGGAAAACTTTTAATGGATTTTGTGTATAAAGTTGAAGAGTATGAGAATGCTATTGATGAGATTAGTAAAATAACTAATGGTCGCTTATTATTAGATAATGTTAAACGAAATGTAAACCCAAATTCAAAGTCCAGTGACTATCGGAACATGTACAATGATAAAACACGAAAAATAATAGAAAAACGATTTGAAAAAGATATAGATTATTTCAAGTATACATTCTAACAATAAACTAAAGCATACACATTTTGTATAAGTAATGGCAGTCACCTTTTTCAGCCCTACAATTTTTATACAAGACCATTATAACACACTATGAGAAAAGCCCTAATAATATTAGTAATTATTCTAACTTCAAATATAACCTACGCACAATTTATAAAGGAAAAATCAATCAATGCTCAAATTGGGTATGGGCTGAGTGCGCCGTACAATAGTAATGATGATTTCGTCAATGATGGATTTTTTGCACAAGGAGAGTTGGTGCTTAAGGTCACTTCCTGGGTTGAGTTTAGACCTTATGTAGGTTTCATTTTAACAAGCTCAGATGGAAAAGACTTAAATGACAATCCAACTGATGAAAAAGCGGAATCAAAGGCCTTGTTGCTTGGCGGAAAGGCAAGAGTTAGGGCACCAATCCCTTGGGTAGCGCCTTATGTTGAAATTGGAATAGGAACTTCGATTGGAAAATTTAATACACTAACAGCGTTTGATGACATCGATAAAGGCGGAATTATTTACCATATTCCCTTCTCATTTGGAGTGGAGTTGGGAAAAAATAATAACGTTGATTTAGGGTTTGCTTATTACTTTCAGCCATCTGTTGAACAATTTGTTGGAGCGTTGGCTGTTGGAGTCACATTTCCGTTGAAAAATTGAAGCTAAAATAAAAATGCCGGATAATAATATATAACCCTAATTACGACGGATTTGACTACGGCTGAACACAATCGGAATTATCAACGTCAGTATCAAACTGAATAAATTCGTACATTTATCCGAAACTGGGGTTCTACGAGACCTTTAGAAAGTATTATAAACAACCTGTAAAGATTATATCATTTAGGTTATCTAAATTCGCTGGAGCGTATTTAAAATGTTTCTTTTTTTTACGTAAAGACCAGGCAGCTGTGCCAGCAAAGATAACAATCAAACACCCAATGAAGTTTTGTGTAGAAATTACACAAAGGTTTTAAAAAGAAATTTGTTATGAACAATTTAGCTACTAATTTAAAAACCATAGCAAACAAGACCCCCATAATAAAACCAGTTAAAGATTATCTTGTAAGTAAAGTAAGGGACTTTCAATATGAAAAGATAAAATCCGATTCCGCTAAACATATTTACCAAATCTACGGTGTTAGAAGGTCGGGGAATCATGCCATCATTGAATGGATTATAGAAAACTCCCCTTCTAGTGGCTTTTTCTGTAATGATGTTTCCCTTAATCATTCCCCTAAAAGTGCTAGAAGGAGAAAAGCTTTTTATGGGGAAAAGCCAAATATTCTAATGGTTTCTTACGAAAATATTAAAACTGATTTTATTAATAACATAACCTGCAATGATGTTGGGGAATACAAGAATTTAAAGAATATACTCATTCTTAGAGACCCTTTCAATCTTTTTGCAAGTTGGTATAATTGGGAAATGTTTTTTGGGGAAAAATTTAGAGAGAATAGTACATATAGAGAATCAGTTGTTGACACTTGGATTCAAAATGCCAAACTATATTTAGAATTACAGCAGATTAAGAACCCAAACCTTCTAGTTATTAACTATAACAGCTGGATGGCAAGTGCGGACTACCGAATTAAATTGTCCAGGCAGCTCGAAATAAACGAGACTAATAATTTATATGACAAAACACCCGTTTTTGGGCAAGGTAGCTCGTTTAAGAATGATTCCGATCAAGAACTTACGCGACTGAACAGGTTTTTGAAGTTTAAAGATGACCCTGTATTTAGATCAATATTCAATAATGAAGTATGGAGCCTTTCCAATAAAATTTTTGGAGAAATCCAAAACTCAAACGTGCTAAAACCATAGGTAAACAAGGTAGATATGAACCGTGAAATTCAAGCCTATAATAACAAGCAAACAGCTACTGACAAAGAAATTTGCGATCAGCTCGCAATAACAATTAATAGCGAATTATCTGAAGTTGAAAGCAAAATATGGCACGCCCACCCTGTCTGGTTTATAGAAGGCAACCCTATTGCAGGATACAGCAAGTTAAAGAACTGTATACGCTTAATGTTCTGGAGTGGGGCAGATTTTGAAGAAGAAAACTTGAAACCCAGCACGGGTAAGTTTAAGGACGCGTCTATTCGGTATACTGCCATAGACCAAATAAATTTAACTGATTTAAAAAGATGGTTACAGAAATCTAAAGAAATACAATGGGACTATAAAAACATTGTAAAAAGAAAAGGAGAATTAATAAGATTGAAATAATATGAAAACTACACCCGAACACAATGACCGAATGGCAAAACTAACATTTGCATCGGTATATCCACACTACATTACAAAAGTTGAGCGTAAAGACAGAACCAAAGAAGAACTACATCAAGTAATAGAATGGCTAACGGGTTTTGACAAGAGTGATTTGCAAACATTGATCGATGAGAAAGTGACCTTTAAGACATTCTTTGATAAAGCAACATTAAACCCAAACGCTACGCAGATAACAGGTGTTATTTGTGGTTATAGAATAGAGGAAATTGATAATCCGTTAACAAAACAGGTTCGATATTTAGATAAATTAGTTGACGAATTAGCAAAAGGCAAAAAGATGGAAAAGATATTACGCGGTGAATAAGTACTACTAAATACTGTACACAAAATTACTATCTAAATTACAGCTGAAGTAAAAACAGGTATCGCTTACTCTCTTTCACACAATATACCCCAAATAGTAATAGCCTGCTCAGCAGTATTTACTTTTACCTTGTTTTCATTGAGCACTTCTACCTCATCAGGGTTGTTGTATTGAGCATCAAACAAAGCAGTTGCATCAAAACCATTACTTAAAAATTGAAGTGTTTTCCAACTACCCTCCCCTGTGTATGTTCCTTTTTCGGAGCGTACTACGGGTTTGTCATTGGTTTCCGGTTGTGGGATGCTTTTAAAGTTTAGCTGGAAGGTATTATTTTTAAAAAAGACCAAGGAAATAGCAGCTACGCCATTACCTAAACTTTTATAGGCTACGGTCTGCTCACTACCAATGGTAACCTCAGCAATATCTTTCTTACTGCCGCAGGAAGTTACTACGGCAGTAAGAAGTATGATGGTTATAATGGTACGCATGCCTATCGTATTAGCTTTTTATACTTGATACGTTTTGGCATGACATCGCCACCCAAACGTTTCTTTTTGTTTTCTTCATAGTCACTAAAGCCACCTTCAAAGAAATAAACTTCACTGTTTCCTTCAAATGCTAAGATATGCGTACAAATACGGTCTAAGAACCAACGGTCGTGAGAAATGACCACAGCACAACCTGCAAAGTTTTCTAGTCCTTCTTCTAACGCTCGTAAAGTATTTACATCTAAGTCGTTTGTTGGCTCATCAAGTAAAAGAACATTCCCTTCTTCTTTAAGAGTCATTGCTAAGTGCAAACGGTTACGTTCCCCTCCAGATAGTTTAGAAACAGTTTTATTTTGTTCGCTTCCACTAAAATTAAAACGACTTAAGTAGGCACGGCTATTCACTTGCTTACCACCCATCATTACTAATTCTTGTCCGTCACTAAAGTTTTGCCAAATGCTCTTTTCAGGATCAATATTGGAATGCGACTGATCTACATAGGCAATCTTCGCTGTTTCTCCTACTTCAAAAGTACCTTTATCAGGTTCTATCTCATCCATAATCATTTTAAAGATGGTGGTTTTACCTGCACCGTTGGGGCCTATAATACCTACAATTCCAGCTTGTGGTAACTTAAAGTTAAGGTCGTCATACAATAATTTATCGTCAAATGCTTTTGAAACACCTTTGGCCTCAATCACATTTGTACCCAAACGCGGTCCGTTAGGGATATAAATTTCTAACTTATCTTCAAGTTTGCTTTGATCTTGGCTCAATAATTTATCGTAGTTATTTAAACGTGCTTTTTGTTTAGACTGTCGTCCTTTAGGAGCCATCTTTACCCATTCTAGCTCGCGTTCCAATGTTTTTTGACGTTTACTAGCTTGCTTCTGTTCTTGCGCCATACGCTTGGACTTCTGGTCTAACCAAGAAGAGTAGTTTCCTTTCCACGGAATACCTTCACCACGGTCTAATTCGAGTATCCATCCGGCTACGTTGTCTAAAAAGTACCTATCGTGTGTTACCGCAATCACGGTTCCTTTGTATTGTGCTAAGTGGTGTTCTAACCAGTGTACACTTTCTGCATCTAAATGGTTGGTAGGCTCATCGAGCAATAGAACATCTGGTTGTTGTAATAGCAGACGGCATAATGCAACCCGACGACGCTCCCCTCCAGAAAGGACACTTATCTTTTTATCTTTCTCAGGTGTACGCAAGGCATCCATTGCTATTTCTAGCTTGGTGTCCAATTCCCACGCATTTGTAGCATCAATTTTATCTTGGAGTTTGGCTTGCTTATCCATAAGCTCCTGCATTTTGTCTGCATCTTCATACACTTCTGGCAGGCCAAACATATCATTAATTTTGTTGTATTCATCCAGAACATCAACCACTTCCTTCACGCCTTCTTTTACCACTTCCATCACGGTTTTATCTTCATCCAGTTCGGGTTCTTGCCCTAACATCCCTACACTGTAATTGGGTGCAAAAACTACATCACCTTGATAATTCTGGTCTTTCCCAGCGATAATCTTTAATAAAGTAGATTTACCGCTTCCGTTCAATCCTAAAATACCAATCTTGGCACCGTAAAAGAAGCTTAAATAAATGTTTTTAAGTACCGGTGTCTGTGCGCTTGGAAACGTCTTAGTTACACCGGACATAGAGAAAATTACTTTTTTATCGTCAGACATTGTTCTGTTTTCTTTTTAATTCTTTTTCTAATTAATTAAGTGGTACCACTCGTTGTGTAAACCTAATAATCGCAGTAGGATATCAAGTTTCCTATTTGAATGGTTATTAAGATATTCATATCACCAAAAGGATTTTTTGCATTAGATTTTTATGTTCTACGATCATAAGGTGACGAGCTGTTACACTCTTCCTTTTAGGGCATTAAAAACCCATGCAATGGCAAAGAAACCAATTCCTACGGAAGCAAAGCCCCAACCAGCTACATCATCATATCTAAAAGCGCCCATAGCAATTAAAGCAACGCCTACTACTATCATTATAAAAGTGGCCCACGCCAATACGGTATTTTTATTCATCATATTTGTTTCATTCTTAACATATGTTTCAGTAGTATACCTAATTTAATTGGGTCATACAACTTAAGCACATATTTGCTGTAACTTATTAGCAAAGACAAATATCGGTAATAAAATAGAGATTTACCGTACCAAAATGTCATAGTTTCGTATTTTTGGGGAAATTGCAATGACTATTATGGACATGACTTTTAATAAAAACGAAGATCACAACAAACTATCCGTTTCCGAACTTAAAAAGAGACTTGCTAAAGTTAAATTAGGGGGTGGAGAAAAACGAATAGAAAAACATCACGCCAAAGGGAAAATGACAGCTAGGGAACGAGTTGATTATTTACTTGACCCAAAAAAGCCCAGTATTGAAATCGGTGCTTTTGCAGGAGATGGTATGTACGAAGAGCACGGCGGTTGCCCAAGTGGCGGTGTGGTAGTCAAAATTGGTTATGTAAAAGGCAAACAGTGCGTAGTCGTTGCAAATGACGCCACGGTTAAGGCGGGAGCTTGGTTCCCGATTACCGCAAAAAAGAATTTACGCGCACAGGAAATTTCCATAGAAAACAGACTACCAATTATTTATTTAGTAGATAGTGCGGGGGTTTACCTTCCTATGCAAGATGAAATTTTTCCTGACAAGGAACACTTCGGAAGAATTTTCCGTAACAATGCCGTAATGAGCAGTATGGGGATAACTCAAATTGCTGCTGTAATGGGAAGTTGCGTTGCCGGAGGAGCTTATTTGCCCATTATGAGTGATGAAGCATTAATAGTTGATAAAACAGGAAGTATCTTTCTTGCCGGAAGCTATTTAGTAAAAGCGGCTATTGGCGAAAGTATTGAAAATGAAGATTTAGGTGGTGCAACTACCCACTCTGAAGTAAGCGGAGTAACCGATTATAAAGCTGAAGATGATAAAGATGCGTTAAACAAAATTCAAAATATAGTTTCAAAAATTGGTGATTTTGACAAGACAGGGTTTAATAGAGACAAAGCTGCCAAACCAAAAGAAGACCCTAAAGAAATCTACGGAATACTACCAAAATCACGTACCGAACAATACGATATGCGTGAAATAATACATCGTTTGGTAGACGACAGTGATTTTGAAGAATACAAAAAAGGCTACGGTCAAACTATTTTAACGGGGTACGCTCGTATTGACGGCTGGGCCGTTGGTATTGTTGCCAATCAACGAAAACTGGTAAAAACTACGAAAGCTAAAACCAAACCTAGCGAAATGCAGTTTGGTGGTGTGATTTATAGCGACAGTGCCGATAAAGCCACTCGATTTATAGCAAATTGCAACCAAAAGAAGATTCCGTTGGTCTTTTTACAAGATGTAACCGGTTTTATGGTAGGTAGTAAGAGTGAGCACGGTGGCATTATAAAAGATGGAGCCAAAATGGTAAATGCTGTAAGTAATAGTGTGGTTCCAAAGTTTACTATTGTCATAGGTAACAGTTATGGCGCTGGTAATTATGCCATGTGCGGAAAAGCCTACGACCCAAGATTAATAGCTGCCTGGCCCAGTGCCGAATTGGCTGTGATGAGCGGGAATAGTGCCGCCAAAGTATTATTGCAAATTGAAACCGCTTCGCTTAAAAAACAAGGTAAAGAGATTACACCTGAAGTGGAAAAGGAATTGTTTGATAAAATTAAAAAAAGCTACGACGAGCAGATTTCACCCTATTATGCCGCCGCCCGTATCTGGACAGATGCTGTTATAGACCCATTAGACACTCGAAAATGGATCTCAATGGGTATTGAGGCTGCCGACCATGCCCCTATTGAAAAGAAATTTAATATGGGAGTGTTACAAGTTTAATTTCTCTATTTGGCTAATTATTAGTAACTTAGTTACGTCATAAACCTAAAAACAGGTAGCCATGGGAACTATTAAATCACTGAATAAATGGGCGAATAAAAACACATATTACCCATTAGATCTTTTACGGATAGCCTTAGGTGTTTTTCTTTTCATTCAAGGTATTAATTTTATGAGCAATGTTGAAATGCTGATGGAGTTATTTGAACCCATCGAAAGTTATGGCGTTGGCATGCTTGCTTTACATTATGTTGCACCAGCACATTTTGTTGGTGGTATTTTAATCACATTTGGTTTGCTAACCCGGTGGGCAGTAATAGCTCAATTGCCAATTCTCGTAGGAGCTGTATTGATTAATTTTATTGGCACGATGCAAGCTGGAAATTTCATATTAGCACTACTAGCATTAATATTATGTATTTTCTTTGCTTTCTACGGAAGCGGAAAACATTCTGTAGACTATTATCTAAAAATGCAACAATAATAAATTGATTCATAAAAAAGGAGCGTAAAAACGCTCCTTTCTTTTAGTATATTTTTTATTTATAACTCTTTACTAGTCTAATAAATTCAGCTCGATAGCCTTCCTCATCGGTTCCTCTGCCTGCTTCGGCTAATTGAATGACATCCTCACTGCTTTTGGCTTTAATGAATTCTGAATCACGCAATTGCTGTCCAAATAACGCTACAGCAGCAGAAAATTGAAAATCGGTTGAGGTTTTCTTAATATCAACATTGCTATCTTTCAACGTTTTGACAATTAATTTACTTTTATCCCCGTCCGGTTCTTTATATCTAAACTTTACTGTAAGCAACTCATCCGTTTTTGAATTGGAAACTTTTGTATCGGTATATTTTAAATCGTCAATATCCTTTAAATATTCACTTTTCACCCCTACTGGGATCAGCTCGTATAGAGCGGTTACGGTATGGCCACTCCCTAATTCGCCGGCATCTTTGGTATCATCATTAAAATCTTCATCGTTTAAGAGTCTGTTTTCATAACCAATTAATCGATACGCTTGTACTTTTTTAGGGTTAAACTCTACTTGTAGTTTTACATCTTTAGCTATGGTATAAATGGTTCCGAAGAATTCTGTACCCAATACTTTCTTCGCTTCTTGCATGGTATCGATATACGCGTGGTTTCCGTTGCCTTTATCAGCTAAAGTTTCCATTTTAGAATCTTTATAATTTCCCATACCAAAACCAAGACAAGTTAAAAACACTCCACTTTCTCGCTTTTCTTCAATTAAATCTTCCATCGCTCTATCACTAGATGCACCTACATTAAAATCACCGTCTGTTGCAAGAATAACACGGTTATTACCATCTTTTATGAAATTTTCCTCAGCTATTTTATACGCTAATTTAATCCCTTCACCACCTGCAGTAGAACCCCCAGCTCTTAGCTTATCGATAGCCTCCATTATTTTTTCTTTGTTGTTACCGTTGGTAGGTTCTAAAACAGTACCCGCGGCTCCTGCATATACTACGATGCTAACTTTATCTTCTTCCCGAAGCTTATCGACCAACACACCCATAGCTGACTTTAGTAATCCTAATTTGTTTTCTGAATTCATAGAACCCGAAACATCCAATAAAAACACTAAGTTACTCGCTGGTGTGTTTTCAGTTGCAATGTCTTTTCCTTTTAAGCCTATTTTTACCAACTTGGTGTTTGTATTCCAAGGGGAATTGGCGACTTCAGTAATAATTGAAAAAGGTTCGTTACGTTTGGGTTGTGGGTAATTATAACTGAAATAATTGATCATTTCTTCAATCTTCACGGCATCTTTTGGTATTTTCTGCCCGTGATTGATCATTCGTCGAATGTTACTATACCCGGCTTTATCCACATCTATAGAAAAAGTAGATAACGGTGCAGTTGTTACCATTTTAAAAATGTTTTCTTCAATCTTATCATAGGACTCGTTGCTGGATACTTGATTATTTACTGGGTAAGGTGCAGGGGTATATTGAGCGTTAGAAGTAATTCCTCTAACAGCCATTTTATTCACTTCCATTGCTGCTGGCGGAGCACTTTCATCCTCCACCACTTCTATTGCCTCATCTAAAGAAACAGAAGGTTTCATTTGTACATCAATAGGCTTTTTACCTTTTACTTTTCTTTCTACCGTTCCATAGCCCACGTAACTGAATTTTAATTTTTGGCCTATTTCGGCTTTCAATTCATACTTTCCATCTAAATCGGTTTGTGTTCCATTACTAGATCCTTTAACTATTACATTGACTCCAGTTAAAGGAAGGTTGCTTTCATCGGTTACTGTTCCGGTTACGGTTATTTCTTGTGCCTGCAGTGTAACAGCTGTCATTAGCACACAAATAAGGGTTGCAAATGTCTTCATAGAGTTCTGGTTTTAAGAGTGATTCGTCAATTTTAATAGTAAACTATCAAAAATGAAACCAAAGTTTAAAACCCGGTTATTTTAAAAGGAAGAGAAAAGAGTTATTTATACTTCTGAAGAATTTCTAACAATGCAGCCCGCTTGATTTTTCCGGTTTCGGTGTAGGGAAATTTTGATAGGCTAATTACTTTTTTGGGACGTTCGTATTTTGAAAGTACTTCAAAAGCTTTAGAGTAATCAGGAATAGAATCAGATTTTGTTTCAATAACTAAAATTACACGTTCGCCCAATTCATTATGCTTTTCCGAAGCAACGATAAAAGGTTCCATTATTTTTTCGGAAAGTTTTTCTTCTATCTTTTCAGGAAATATTTTAACACCACCGCTGTTAATTACATTGTCGTAGCGCCCCATCCAAACAAAGGAAGTTGGCGATTGTAGCGCTACCACATCGTTGGTAATCACTTTTTCTTCGGAAATATCCGGTGCAGAAATAATCAAACAATCTCGCTCGTCTTGTGAAAATTTCACATTGGGCAATGCCGAAAATGTTTCGCTACGTGCAGGACCATTAATTCGTCGTACCGCCACGTGTGTAATAGTTTCGGTCATTCCATACGTACCAAAAGCTTCGGTGGAAACTGACTGTAAAGCCTCTTCCAGTTCTTTTGAGACAGGTCCGCCACCAATGATTATTTTTTTTACTTTATTTAAATCTTTTAATGAATAATGCACTTGATACGGAACCATCGCCACAAAATCATAGTCATTATCATACTGTGTTAATGCATCTTTTTCTGGAGCCACTACGTGCAAATTCCAACCCATCACCATTGCTCGTACCAGCATCATTTTACCGGCAATATAATTAGCCGGTAGACATAATAATGCCGAAGTACCTTCCCCTAACTTAAAATAGGCAGCCGTTGCTTTTGCGCTATTGACCATTGCCTTTTTTGATAATTGGATCTTTTTTGGTTTTCCGGTAGAACCTGAGGTTTTTACTTTTACAAAGTCGGTATCATCCAACCAAGCTATTATAAAATCGCCTATATGGATTTCATATTCGTCCCCCTCATTCTGTAAGCTTTTTGCAAAGGCGAATAACTCCTCCTTTGTGTCATATTGAAGACCATTGAAGGTAAAGGCCGAATGAAAAGGGAGTTCCATAAAGTTTAAACTAAGATTCTATAATTTCTTCGGAAGGTTTTATGGGTGGCGTTACTTTTCCGAAGAGCTTTTCGCTCCAATTGGTCCATTTGTATTTCCAAGCCATGATACCTATAAAAACCGGGTACATAACCAAGACAGGAACTAAAATATCAAATCCTGCCGTGGGGTTTGAAATATCTTTTAAAATAGAATTGGTCTGAAATACCGTCCAATCTGCTGTTACCAACAAAGCAGCGATTAAATTATTACCGGCGTGAAAACCAAGGGCGAGTTCCATTCCTTCGTCCATTAAGGTTATAATTCCTAAAAAGAAACCAGTACCAATGTAATAAACCATAATAATATTACCCAATTTATCAACCTCTGGATTAAAAAAGTGAAGTCCGCCGAAAACTACTGATGTAATAATCAATGGCAACCATCTGTTCTTTGCCATCACACCGATACCTTGCATTAAATACCCACGAAATAGGTATTCCTCAAAACTGGTTTGCAAGGGAATCATAAGAATTGCAATAACCGCTAAAATTATAAACGGTACAGCTTCAAATTGAACCACGTAATCATCGGGGTTTCCGTAATAATCAATTACCGTTAAAACAATTGTTGTGATAGCTATTAATAAAAATGAAAACCAAATACGCCCCCAATCTACTTTCTTTCTGCTTGTTGTTGCAGCAACTAAAGGCTGTTTATGAAGATATTTTACTACCACCACTACAGCAATTAACCCAAATACAAAACTTAAAAGCATTAAAAACAGTGTCAAATTAGAGTCTAAAACCGTCATTAAAGTAGCCGGATCGTCTAAGGAAGTAATATCTCCCCCTTCTTGCATTAATTTGAACGCGGCAATTAAAGCAAAAGGAATTGCTCCTAATTGAGAGACTAAAAAAATTACAATAGCGCCAACCACATAGCGCCAAGAATCGTGTAAGTAGTTAAAAGCTTGCTTTATAAACATTAAATTTCCGTTTTATTTTTATTCGTTTAGTAAGGACAGGTCCCACTGTTCGTTAGTATCATATTGTATGCTTCCGTTACATACTTTTAGGGGTGAATCTATATTATTGGTGTATAAACTACCTGTTCCTAAACCTTGTGGCAAGGTAACTTTTTTTGTAAAAGTATATTGCGAAATAGCGTTTAAACCTACATTGCTTTCTAAAGCTGAAGTTATCCACCAATCTGCCCCCATTTGTTCGGCCAAATCAATCCAAGTGTCACTGCCTTGAAAGCCTCCAATTAAACTTGGTTTTAAAATAATGTATTGTGGTTGTATGGTTTGTAAGAGCTTCTTTTTTTCTTCGGAAGAAAATACGCCTATTAACTCTTCATCCAACGCAATAGGAAATGGTGTTTCTTCACACAATCGTGTCATTTCTTGCCATTGCCCTTGTTTGATGGGCTGCTCAATGGAATGTAAATTTAACTCTGAAAGAATTTTTAGTTTTTCTAACGCTTCAGAAGGAGCAAAAGCTCCGTTAGCATCCACTCGTAGTTCTATTTCTGTAGCAGAAAATTCTTGTCTGATGCTTTTCAACAGTTCAATTTCAGTATCGAAATCGATTGCGCCGATTTTCATTTTTATACATTGAAACCCTTCTTTCAGTTTTTCTGAAATTTGCTCTTTCATAAAACTTTTATCGCCCATCCAGATAAGTCCATTTATTGGAATGGCTTTGAAGCCTTTTGAAAATTCAGAAGGGAAAATTTGAAAAGGATCATCTGCCTGAAGTGATTTAAAAGCAGTCTCCACCCCTATTTGAATGGATGGAAATTCGGTTAAATTATCATACAAATAATCTTTTCCTTTTTCAATATTATCACAAACCCACCTCAGCTTTACTTCATAGTCAGGGCGGTCGTCAATACTTAAGCTTCGTAGAATTCCGCATTCGCCTACACCCCATTTTCCCTTTTCTTCAAGAATTAAAAACCAGGTTTCTTTAGTACGCAAAACGCCCCGGGAAGTTCCGCTGGGACGTTTAAAATTGAGGATGTGTTTTTTGTAGCTTGCCTTCATCTATAACTCTATCGATTCGCCAACGTCTAACAACATCAAATCTTTATCTGCATCGTAAAATTTCTTTTTGGCTTCTTCGTGATCAATTTCTATATAGCCAAACGTATCATAATGTACGCCCAATACTTTGTCACATTCTATAAAATCGCACGCGATAATAGCATCGTCTACACCCATCGTGAAGTTATCGCCAATGGGTAAAATAGCAAGATCCAACTTGGTTTGCATTGGGATGAGTTTCATGTCCATTTTCAGCGCTGTATCGCCTGCAATGTATATATTTTTGTGTTCACCCTCGATTACAAATCCGCCAGGTTGTCCACCGTAACTACCATCTGGAAATGAACTGGTATGAATAGCATTTACATATTTTACATATCCAAAATCGAATTGCCAACCTCCGCCATGATTCATGGGATGAACGTCAAAGCCTTTTTCTTCATAATGATTGGCAATTTCAAAATTACTAACGATAGTCGCACCTGTATTTTTAGCAATAGCTTCCGCATCGAGAATGTGATCTTGATGTGCATGTGTTAGTAAAATGTAATCCGCTTTTAACTTGTTGATATCAACTTTATCTTTTGATAGGTCATTTCCTGTAATAAAAGGATCTATAATTAAATGTTTTCCGCCAACTTCAATGGCAAGACTGTTTTGACCGTAGAATGTAATTTTCATGGGTGTTGGTTTTTTCTTTAAATATACTAAGCACAGTAAAGAAAACCGTTAAAGTTTTTCAAAAAAAAAGCTATAAGCTCACTGTAATTAAAAAAAGTATAGAAAATAAGAACGTACTTAAGGCTACTTTCTTCAATTCTGGGTCTAATAACGGTGGCGAATCGTTTTTATACACCTTGACCACATTTAAAAATAAGGGTATAAATGCCACTAACGGGATGAACTCCAATATCGTTTCTGCTTTCAGTAAAAAATACAGTGATGCAACAATAAAACTTCCTATTATTAAGGAAGTATGATAATGCTTTACCTTCACGGCACCTAAAACGACTGCTAGCGTATTTTTATTTACTTTGGCATCAGACAGGCGATCCCGCATATTGTTTAGATTTAAAACTGCTGCGCTTAACAATCCTATTACTATTGCTGGCATAGCTACTAAATCTCCCAAACTTTTGCTGTATAAAAAGTAACAGCCCATTACTCCTAATAAACCAAAGAATAGAAATACAAATAAATCACCCATCGCTCTATAACCATATGCTTTTTTACCAACCGTATAGGTAACAGCAGCTATAATAGCAGCAATACCCAGGTTAAAAAAAATAAAAGAAAGCAAAAAGTTTTCATTACCAAAAGCACTAAAGATTAGCATAGTAGCAATTAAAAGTGTTAATGCCCCAGTAACTATCATCCCTATTTTTAAGTCTTTCGCTTTTAAAATCCCGCTTTGCATCGCTCGCATAGGGCCAACTCTATCTTCATTATCGGTACCTTTTACGCCATCGCCATAATCATTCGCGAAATTAGATAGTATTTGAAACCCCAATGTTGTTATAATTGCGAGAATACAAATAGAAAGGTTAAAATTTTCTTCGGAAATAGCCACAGCACTTGCTGTAAGAATTCCTGAAATGGATAATGGAAGTGTTCTAAGTCGGGCTGCAGAAACCCAGGCACGTAATTTTGTCATGCAATCAATGGTTTTAATGCTGCAAAAATACAGTTAAATAAAAAAACCACCTCTAAAATTAGAGATGGCTTTTTCAATCGATATTAAACTACTTAAAACTACTCAACAATAAGTTTTTGTGAAATACCTTCTTCGTTTTTCACTATATACGTCCCGCTTGATAAGCTTGATGTATTAATAGAAGCCACATTAATCGCTTCAATAACTAAACGTCCGCTTATATCAAAAATGCTATAACTTCCTGGTTTGCTAACAAATACTTGGCTATTAGCTGGATTGGGGTATAATACAAACGACGCTCCTGAAGTAATACCAAACTCTGGTGTTGAAAGTATCACATTATCTAACGTATACATACTTAGCGTAGCACTTACTTCATTTGAAACAATAAGCATCGCTTTTCCGTTAGGGCTTTCTTCAGCAGTTACATAAGCAATCCCTTCTGGACCTAAATCGCCTGCTTCATCTCCACCTTCCACAGCATCTCTACTGTTTACATATTGTAAGAATACTGGATTAGCAGGATCTGTAATATTATAAACCATAACACCTCCTATACGCTCCAATAATATAAAAGCGTAGAATTCATCATTAATTTCTTGAACCAATACACCTTCTGGCTCAGGACCTTTATTATCACTTCGGTTTTTCAGGTTGTTATTTTCATTACTTGCATTAAAAATAGCTCCGTAAACAGGATCGGCTGCAGTAATAACTTCAAAATCGTTACCACTATCGAAAACTAGGTTTCCTGTTTCCGCTTCAAAAATACTGAAGGAACGACCTCCGAAAATGTGAATCTCTTCAAACAACCCATCACCATTAGCATCTCCAGAACCATTTGTTACGGCTATTTGAGACAGATTTGAGTCTAATTCTAAAATGTCAATATTACTGAAGACTGCAGGGTCTAGCGTATAATCGCTATCTCCAATTTTTCGTTCTTCTTCAAACGTATCATACTCACGAGCATCACCTTCGTTTGCTGTAACGATGTAACTTGTACCGTTCACTTCGTAAAAGGAAATAGCATCTGGCATATACATGCCTTTTACTGGCCACGAAGCATTGAAGATAAAATCTGTTTCGTCTGAAAGGTCTAATGAATTTTCAGGAAGACTATGATCTTTTAATCCGAAAGAAATAACATCTGTAATTTCCATAGCTACAAGATCTACAATTGCATAAGCGTTGTTTTCCTGAAGCGTTACATATGCTTTTTGAGAATTAGCCGAAACAGCTATATATTCAGGCTCCAAATCTTGTGAAACGGAAGCTCCCGGGCCAAAAATACGAACACCAGCATCAATTAAATCTGCTTCAGAAGCATCGAAAGCATTAAAGTTAAGCGTCGTTACACTTGCTTGTGTAATGGAAGCTAAACCTCCACTTACATCAATTACTGAAATGGTTCCTTCAGGATCGATTGAATAATCATCACTTGGCTGACCTTCGTTTGCTGATAATAATAGGTTTCCATCGGGTGAGAATGTAATCATATCAGGTAAAACACCAACCTCAACAGCTACCGGGTTATTCCCATCAAGGTCTGAAAGTACCACCAAACCATTATCTGTTACAGGATCTACTGAAACAGCAGCTGCTACGATACCATTTTTAGTCGCCACACTCTGTACACTCACTCCACCAAAATCTGATACATTTACAGTAGCTAACGGCTGAATATTTTCAGGATCTGAAAAATCTACTACTTCTATTGAAGCTGAATTGGTTACATATAATCGTTGTGTACTAGCATCGTAAGCAGTGATTTCGGCAGTACCATCGGCATCTACCAAATAACTAGCGAGGTAATTAACGTCTAATACCGAAGCATCCGTTTCTGGAACCACGGTATCATTATCTAAAATATATACTGAGTGAACATCATTCCCTGAAACAATTGCATTGATTGCATTCTCTAATTCAATTACAAAAAACACATCGCTGTTATCATCTGTATTGTCTAGAATAGGAATTGTTATGGTTTGAGCAGCATCACTTCCAACAGGAAAAGTTACTGTTTCGGAAGCAGTAAATGTAAAGTCAGTTCCTTCAACTGCTGTTCCTCCGCCATTTAATACTACATCTACAGTAGTTTCAACAGCTACAGTTTCTGAAGGGGCTACTGTGATTGTTACTTCTGTTGCATCTTCAGAAACTGAAGTATAAGCTTCATCAAAAGCTATAACAGTTTGTGAAACAGCTAAACCATCACCTGGGGAAGCAATATTAGGCACATCATTAGCGTCTCCACCTTGAGCAATAGTTTCTACAGCGCCGTTTGCGTTACCAACTACACTAAAAGCAACTAGTTCAATATCGTATGACTGACCATCATTAGCATCGGTATCTGGGTATGTAGCATTATCAATTGGCGAAGTGCTCGCAGGATCGCCTGCCCATAGTGTTACAGCATCCCCACCAGAACCTAAACCAGCACCGTCTGTATACCCTACTTGAACACCTGTTAAATCTATTACGGGATTCCAAACATCTGTAAAGGTGGTAACATCTGCCGTGTTATCTGTAATTAAAACAATTACTTTAGCACCTGGCTGAATTTCAGTAATTCCTTGAATGATATCGGCATCGGCTGGTTCAGCAGACTCATCATCGTAATATAAATCTTCACTTACACCACTTTCCCAAGCTACTGTTCCGTTATTTGTGATTTCGAACCAATCTGCTGTTAAATCGGTTCCGCTTTGTCCTGAAAAGATTTCAGTAATGATAAGTTCGAATGATGCTAAAGAAGCACCATCACCTGGTGAAGCAATATTAGGCACATCATTAGCGTCACCACCTTGAGCAATAGTTTCTACAGCTCCGTTTGCATTACCAACTACACTAAAAGCAGCTAGTTCAATATCGTACGACTGACCATCATTAGCATCGGTATCTGGGTATGAAGCGCTATCAATTGCCGATGTGCTCGCAGGATCGCCTAACCATAAAGTAACAGCATCTCCGCCGCCACCTAAACCGGCACCGTCTGTATACCCTACTTGAACACCTGTTAAATCTATTACTGGACTCCAAACATCTGTAAATGTGGTAACATCTGCCGTGTTACCTGTAATTAAAACAATCACTTTAGCTCCCGGTTGAATTTCGGTAATTCCTTGAATGATATCGGCATCGGCTGGTTCAGCAGATTCATCATCGTAATATAAATCTTCACTTACGCCCGCTTCCCAAGCTACTGTTCCGTTATTTGTAATTTCGAACCAATCTGCTGTTAAATCGGTTCCGCTTTGTCCTGAAAAGATTTCAGTAATGGTAAGTTCCAACGGATTTGCAGCAGGTTCTCCTTCAAACTTGATATTATCAAGGTAAAGCGCTTCAGAAGAAGAATTGGTGCGTACTTCAACAACTAATTTTGCTGTAATGTTATCAGGTACTGAAATGCTTTCAGTTATCCAAGCACCTTCAATGCTTAAATCATTAATATCAGTTCCTTCCGTATTAAGGATATCGATCTCAGTACTATTTGTTTCATCTATAACGTAAATACGAATGCGATCATTGCTACTTTCGTTTACAGTACCGTCACCTTCATAACCGGTTTCGTTTACAAAATAATCAACCGATATAGTATTGTTTGTATAACCTGTAAAGTCTACAGCGTCAAATTCAACAATCATGTTTCCATCCGTATCAGACATTTGATAACCTTGAATTCCGTCGGTGTAGTTTGTTACATCGCCCGTAAAATCGGTTACACCTACAAAATCACCATCTGTTAATCCGCTACTTGGCGTATCATAAGGTTCATATTTGGCATCGAAACCTATTTCAGTAGCTACTTGTGTAAAGTCTACCGGTGCCTCATCTGTATTATTAATAAGGTCGTGTGCAACCGAAGCGTCTCCCGTATCGGTATATTGACTGCCAATAGCAGGCTCTTCAAAACTTGTTTCTGCTAGGGTCTCAATTTGTGAAAATGCAACAGCTGTCATTAAAAAAGCTGCAAAAAAAGTAATTTTTTTCATTATAAAAGTTAGTTTTAATTTTCAGCTAAAGTAGTAGTAGGATGTATTAGCAGTATTAGCTGAAATTTAAATTAAAGTGAAGAATTCTAATCAAAATGAAGTAATCGTTGAGGTATATTAATTTTAAGTAAAAAAATAGTTAAAGAGATTGTTTTAAATTAAATTTCTATTTTTATAGCTACTAACTACTCTAACCCCATATTATGAATTCTACCTATCATTTTGGCTTACTTTTTTTACGTTTAACATTTTCAGGGATGATGCTTACCCACGGTATCCCAAAGCTACTGAACCTCATTCAAGGTGATATTCAGTTTGGCGACCCTATTGGTTTAGGACCTACCGTTTCTTTAATTTTAGCTGTAATTGGCGAAGCTATTTGTCCTTTACTTATCATTCTAGGGTTAAAAACACGAATTGCAGCTATCCCTACCATAATTACTATGGCAGTTGCTGCTTTTATTGTTCATGGAAGTGACCCGCTTGGCACTAAAGAAATGGCTCTGCTTTACTTATTTGGTTTTACAGCAATCGCGTTATTAGGTTCGGGACGATTTTCGTTGGATAGAAAGTGACCGATAAAGAAAAGGCGATTAATTGAAAATTTTGACTAACATTTCTTTTAACAAGTCGCCTTGTTCAATATTGGCAGCACCTACACCTTTACTTTTCATATCTACCTCGCGAATGCTACCAATAATAGCACTCACTTTTTTCATAGGATAGTTGCGAGCTGCTAGTTGGTAATCTTTAATAAAATAGGGGCTCACTCCTAGTGCTCTTGCAGCTTGGTTTTTATCACTCAACGCGTGATATTTCAAAAGTTTTGAAAAGAATGAATACATGAGTGCCACCGTCATAACCATTGGATTATTTTTCGGGTTTTGCCCAAAGTACTGAACGATGGAATATGCCTTTTTAATATCGCGTGCACCAATGGCGTTTTGTAGTTCGAAGTTATTAAAGTCTTTGCTTATCCCAATGTTACGTTCAATAAGTTGTGGGGTTATTTGCTCACCAGGTTGTATAATGAGTTGCAGTTTTTGCAGTTCGTTGTTTACCTTGCTTAAATCATTACCCAAAAACTCTGTAAGCATTTGCGCGGCTTTAGGCGTAATAGTATACCCTTTTCCCGCTAAAACTCGCTTAATCCAATCGGGAACTTGATTTTCATACAATTTTTTACTTTCAAAAAGAACACCGATTTTTTTAATTTCCTTGGCTAGCTTTTTTCTAGCATCTAGTTTTTTATACTTGTAGCAAAGCACCAACACCGTAGTGGGTTGTGGATCTTTAACATAGGCTACCAGATTCTCAATGGTTCGGGAAAGGTCTTGTGCCTCTTTTACAATCACCACTTGCCTTTCGGCCATCATGGGGTATCGTTTGGCATTACTCACAATCTCGTCGATAGTGACATCACGACCGTACAGAACCATTTGATTAAACCCTTTTTCTTCTTCTGAAAGAATTTTATCCTCAATATAATTTGCGATACCATCAATATAATAAGGTTCTTCGCCCATTAAAAAGTAAACGGGTTTTATGTTTCCACTTTTTATATCGTTTATGATGGTTTTGGCTTTATCTAAGGGCATGCTTAAACGTGAGGCTTTTGATTTATAATTTATTTGAAAAAACGCTTCGGGCAAATTTTGAACCTACTAAAGGAAACTGTTACTTTGCTATATGCATCAGTTAAACTTTCAAAAATATCAGTTTCGTTTCAAAAGTAGCGAAAACAAAACATTGATCTTTGACGAAATTAGGAAAAAATTTATAATCCTCACTCCTGAAGAATGGGTTAGGCAACATGTAGTTCAGTTTTTGATTTCAGAAAAAAAGTATCCAAAATCATTAATTAATGTTGAAAAGCAACTTAAGGTTAAGGATACGGTAAAAAGATATGATGTGGTAGTCTATAATCGAGACGGAAATATCTTTTTAATTGTAGAATGCAAAGCGCCTTCAATTCCTATAACACAACAAACTTTTGATCAGATTGCACGTTACAACTTGGTAGCCAACGCTACGTATTTAATGGTCACCAATGGTTTAGAACATTATTATTGCCAAATGGACTATGAAAATGAAAAGTATATTTTTTTAAGGGACCTTCCTGTTAAGTAAGACATTGGAATCAGTCTTGATTCTTTAATTTCATTTGATATAAATCAAAACCCTGTGCCCAGAAATTCTTTTCAATATTTTCTAATGTAAAGCCCATTTTTTCGTAGAATTGATACACAAGTTGGCTCGTTCTCACTTCAATTAACTCTACTTTTTGATTCCCTTTTAAGTGATTAATGCGATGTTGTAGTAACTTCTTACCTATTCCTTTTCCTTGTGAATTAGGATTAATTATATCCCACGAAATTCGGGCAATTTTTTCTGTAGTAAGGTAATTAATTCCGCCAGAGCCAATTATTCTATTATCTTCTTCAACTACAAAATAGTCTTCTATTTCGTGCTCAAGGTAATGATCTAGATCGTTTTCTTCAGAAGCGTCAAAAAATTCAGGAATGTTTAATTGTAAAAGCTCTAGTACTTTTGGTTTATCCTTATATGAATATTCTCTAATCATTCTTTTAAATGATCTTTAATTAGCTACATCGCTAATAAACTTAATTCGATAAAGACGCAATTCTTCTTCATCATAATCACCATCAAACTCTTCCATGGCTTCGTCTATCTTATCATTTTCTGCTTCTAGAAAATATTCGTGTATTTCTTCTTGCTGATCTTCATCGAGTACATCTTCTAACCAATAGTCTATATTGAGTTTTGTACCACTATAAACTATGGCTTCCATTTCTCTTATAAAATCGTCCATATCCAACCCTTTACCATTGGCAATGGTATCTAAGGGTAGTTTTTTATCTACATTTTGAATAATATATAGCTTTAAGGCGCTATTGCTTCCTGTTGACTTTACAACAAAATCATCGGGGCGTAGAATATCATTTTCTTCAACATACCGCTCAATTAAAGCAATAAAGCTTTTTCCAAATTTTTTCGCCTTGCTTTCCCCTACTCCATGAACATTGGATAACTCTTCTAAGGTTATAGGATATTTTAACGCCATATCTTCTAAAGAAGGATCTTGAAAAATCACAAATGGTGGCAAATCCTTTTTGTCAGCGACTTTTTTACGTTCGTCCTTTAATAACTTGAACAAGTTTTTGTCGGCTGCTTCCCCAGATTTTTGATTGGTTACAATAGCATCATCATTCGCTTCTTTAAAACTATGGTCTTCGGTCATCATAAAACTGGAAGGGGATTTCATAAAGTCTCTTCCCTTATCCGTTAACTTAACCACCCCGTAGGTTTCAATATCTTTTTTAATGTACCTTGCAACCAACAATTGGCGCAACAAAGCCATCCAGTAAGAAGGTTCTTTTTCTTTTCCTGTACCAAAAAAAGGTTGTGTGTCGGTTCGATGCGATTTAATCATAGCATTGGCTTTACCAACCAATACGTTTACTACTTCTTTGGCTTTATATTGCTGTTTGGTTTTTTCTACAATACTTAATAATAACGCTACATCTTCTTTGGCTTCATGTTTCTTTTTTGGATAGCGCATGTTGTCATCCATATCACCACCTTCTCCAGTTTTATTATCAAATTTTTCACCAAAATAATGAAGTATGAATTTTCTACGGGAAATAGATGTTTCAGCAAACGCTACAACTTCTTGTAATAGGGCGTGTCCAATTTCCTGTTCGGCAACAGGTTTGCCACTCATAAATTTTTCGAGTTTTTCAATGTCTTTATAGCTATAAAAAGCCAAGCAATGTCCTTCACCTCCATCACGACCTGCCCTACCGGTTTCTTGGTAATAGCTTTCAATGCTTTTAGGAATATCGTTATGTATTACAAACCGAACATCTGGTTTGTCTATACCCATACCAAAAGCGATAGTAGCCACCACAATATCGGTGTCTTCCTTTAAAAACATATCTTGGTGCTTCACCCTTTTTTTAGCATCTAAGCCTGCGTGGTAGGGTACGGCCTTTAGACCATTTACTTGCAGGGTTTGGGCAAGTTCTTCTACGCGTTTTCGGCTTAAGCAATAAATAATACCACTTTTGCCTTCGTTCTTTTTAACAAAACGAATAATATCGGCATCTACATTTTTGGTTTTTGGCCTTATTTCATAGTATAAATTAGGTCGGTTAAAAGACGCTTTAAAAGTATTGGCATCTTGAATACCTAGATTTTTTAAAATATCTTCCTGTACTTTCGGTGTTGCTGTTGCTGTAAGACCTATTATAGGGATATTATCGCCAATGCGTTCTATAATTTTTCGTAGGTTTCGATATTCAGGTCTAAAGTCGTGTCCCCATTCACTTATACAATGGGCTTCATCAATTGCCATAAAAGAAATGGTCTGTCCTTGCAGAAAGTCAACATATTCATCTTTTGTAAGTGATTCTGGTGCGACGTAAAGTAATTTGGTAATACCATTTGCGATATCACTTTTTACTTTTTTAACCTCGGTTTTATTTAATGAAGAGTTTAGTACGTGAGCAATTCCTTCTTCCGAAGAAAGCGAACGCAACGCATCAACTTGATTTTTCATTAAAGCTATTAAAGGCGAAACTACAATGGCCGTGCCTTCTTCTATTAACGCGGGAAGTTGATAACATAGGGATTTACCACCTCCAGTAGGCATAATAACAAAGGTGTTATTGCCACCAAGGATACTTTTAACAACTTCCTCTTGAAGTCCTTTAAAAGCACTGAATCCAAAATATCTTTTAAGTGCTGCGTATAATTCGGTATCGGTCACGCTGCTATTTAAATTTTAATTAGTAATAAAAGGAAGTAAAATTAAATTGCCATAACACAGGAACAATTGTAATTTTGCAACCAACAATGTAAAACGTATCTTTAAACAGATGTTTAAGCCAGTTAGTGCATTTTGCATTTTCAATATACTAAATTCTGAAACAGTTTCAAACATTCAAAAGCTTAAAATTTGAACAAAGAACAACAAATTATTTCTGTAGCAAGAAAAACCATAGAGACTGAAAGTGAAGCTATTGCAAATTTAGCCCCTTTAGTTGACGCTGAATTCGCTGCTGCGGTAGACTTTATTTTTAACTCACAAGGAAGGGTTATCATTACCGGAATAGGCAAAAGTGCAAATATTGCCACAAAAATAGTTGCCACCCTAAACTCTACTGGTACACCCGCTATATTTATGCACGCTGCCGATGCTATTCACGGTGATTTAGGCACTATCCTTAAAAATGATACCGTTATATGTATTTCAAAAAGTGGGAACACGCCTGAAATAAAGGTGCTCGTCCCACTAATTAAAGCAAGTGATAACAAGTTGATAGCCATAACCTCTAATAAAGATTCGTTTTTAGGTCAAAAAGCAGATTATGTTTTGCACGCTTATGTTGAAAAAGAAGCTTGCCCAAATAATCTTGCCCCTACAACAAGTACAACAGCACAATTAGTAATTGGTGATGCTCTGGCAATGGCATTATTAGATTTACGAGGATTTTCTAGCAAGGATTTTGCAAAATTCCATCCGGGAGGATCTTTAGGAAAAAAATTATACTTGCGAGTAAGCGACCTTACTTCATTAAATGAAAAGCCACAAGTACATCCTGACACCGAATTAAAAGATGTTATTGTTGAAATTTCAGAAAAAATGCTTGGTGTTGCCGCTGTTATTGAAAACGGAACGATTATAGGCATCATTACCGATGGCGATTTACGTAGGATGTTAAGCAAAATGGACAATCTAAAAGGGATAACAGCAAAAGATATTATGACCAAAAACCCGAAGAAAATTGAAAACGATGCGATGGCTGTAGAAGCCATTAAAACGATGGACGATTTTGGCATTACACAGCTATTAGCCGAAAAGGATGGAAAATACGCAGGTGTTGTCCACATTCACAACCTTACTAAAGAAGGCATTATTTAATGGCAAAACGACTTGAAAACCCCAACCCTGGAAAGGAAATGTCCTTCTTGGACCACTTAGAAGAACTTCGCTGGCATTTAATACGCTCAACTGCTGCGGTGGTGATTGTTGCTACGTTAGCCTTTATTGCTAAAGACTTTATTTTCGATGTTTTGTTGTTTGGGCCAAAAAGTGCCAATTTCCCAACCTATCGCCTACTTTGTAAAGCAGCTCAATTTATAGGCATGGACAGTTTTTGTTTTGACGAATTACCGTTTCGTATTCAAAGTAGAACGATGTCCGGGCAATTTTCAGCCCATATTTGGACTTCGATCACTGCGGGGATTATTGTAGCTTTCCCGTACATTGTTTATGAGTTTTGGAAGTTTATCAGTCCAGGCCTTATGCCTAATGAGCGAAAAAACAGTAGAGGGTTTATTTTTGTAGCTTCGTTTTTATTTTTTATTGGTGTTTTGTTCGGGTATTATGTAATAACACCACTTTCTATCAACTTTTTGGGAAGCTACCGTGTAAGCGAAGAGGTTTTTAATGATTTTGATTTAAGCAGTTATATTTCATTAGTGCGCGCTTCTGTATTGGCCAGCGGGCTTATTTTTCAACTACCTATTGTTATTTATTTTTTAACTAAAGTAGGCTTGGTTACTCCTGAAGTATTACGCAAGTATCGCAAATTTGCACTGGTAATTGTATTGATTATTTCAGCAGTAATAACTCCTCCAGATATTGCCAGCCAAGTAATAGTGGCCGTTCCAGTGGTTATATTATATGAAATAAGTATTTATATCTCAAAAGCGGTAATCCGTAAACAAAAAAAACAAGCTAAGAAAAATGGAAAATAATATTGTAGAAGAATTCAATGCATATCGTTCAAAAATGAACGACGCGATATTACAAGATAACAATAAGATTATCAAACGCATTTTTAACCTGGACACCAATGCTTTTTCTGAAGGAGCACTACCTAAAAAAACCAAAGAGTTAATTGGCTTGGGTAATTCTATGGTATTACGCTGTGATGATTGCGTGCGGTATCATTTGGAAGCTTGCTATAAGCTTGATGTTACAAAAGAAGAAGTTGTAGAGGCTTTAAGTGTATCATTACTTATTGGTGGCACTATTGTAATTCCACACTTACGAAGAGCGTATGAATATTGGGACGCTTTAGAAAAGGCTTCAAAATAATCAATTCTTTCTAGTGAAGGTATTTTAAAAGGTTGGCACTGCTAACAATAGTTAACAAAACAATAAGACAGCCAACCTTTTAAAACCCTTGTCAAATCGCTATATTTGCAATTCTGAAAATGTAAGATTAACCTCCAAAAACCGAACAATCGCAATGACAAAAGCTGCAAAAATTATATATACAAAAACGGACGAAGCCCCTTATTTAGCAACACATTCATTACTTCCAATAATTGAAGCCTATACTGCGCCTTCAAACATAAAAATCGAAACTAGAGATATTTCGTTAGCAGGAAGAATTTTAGCACAGTTTTCTGAATATCTAAATGAAGATCAACGTGTTAACGATGCACTTGCCGAATTAGGTGAACTTGCTAAAACACCAGAGGCTAATATTATCAAACTTCCTAATATTAGTGCTTCTATGCCTCAATTAACTGCAGCTATTTCTGAATTACAGTCTAAAGGGTATAACTTACCAGATTACCCAGACGACCCTAAAAATGACGAAGAAAAGAAGATTCAATCTCTTTACAACAAAGCAAAAGGAAGTGCTGTAAACCCAGTATTGCGAGAAGGTAATAGTGACCGTAGAGCTCCAAAAGCTGTTAAAAACTACGCAAAGAAAAACCCACACCGCATGGGTAAATGGAGCAGTGATTCTAAAAGTCACGTTTCAACTATGAGTCAAGGTGATTTTTTTCACAATGAAAAATCAGTTACAATCAATACCGATACTAGTGTAAATATTGTTCATACCGATGCAAATGGAAAAGAAACCGTTTTAAAAGCTTCAATTCCTTTATTAAAAGGTGAAGTAATTGATAGCACCTATATGAGTAAAAAGGCTTTATTAACCTTTTTAAAAGAACAAGTAAAAGACGCCAAAGAGAAAAACATCTTGTTTTCATTACATATGAAGGCAACGATGATGAAAGTGAGTGATCCAATTATTTTTGGACATGCCGTGCGCGTTTATTTTGCTGAGTTGTTCGACAAATACGGCGACACTTTTAAAGAATTAGGAGTTGATGTAAATAATGGTTTTGGAGACTTATTAAACGAAATAGGAAGCCTTCCAGAAGCAAAACGTGAAGCAATCCTAAACGACATCAATCGCATTATGGATGAAAATCCTGACCTAGCAATGGTAAACAGCGATAAAGGAATAACGAATTTACACGTGCCAAGTGATGTAATTATCGATGCTTCTATGCCGGCGATGATACGTACTTCTGGACAAATGTGGGACAAAAACGGGGATACCAAAGACACTAAAGCTGTAATTCCAGACAGCAGTTATGCACCGTTGTATCAAGCCACAATTGACTTTTGTAAAAAACACGGAGCGTTCGACCCAACTACAATGGGAACCGTTAATAATGTCGGTTTAATGGCTCAAAAAGCAGAAGAATATGGTTCGCACGATAAAACATTTGAGATTTCTTCAGAAGGAAAAGTAAGCGTAGTTGATGCCAACGGAAATACCTTAATGGAACATACCGTTTCCGAAGGTGATATTTGGAGAATGTGTCAAGTAAAAGATTTACCGGTTCAAGACTGGGTAAAATTAGCTGTAAGCAGAGCGCGTGCAACTGGATGGCCAGCAATTTTCTGGTTAGATGAAGATAGAGCTCACGATGCGGAGTTAATTAAAAAAGTAAATAAATACCTTCCAGAGCATAATACTGAAGGTTTAGATATAAAAATACTTTCTACAGAAAAAGCAACCGAATATACATTAGAGCGAGTAAAAGCCGGTGAAAATACAATCTCAGTTACTGGAAACGTACTGCGTGATTACCTAACCGATCTTTTCCCTATTCTAGAATTAGGTACCAGTGCAAAAATGCTTTCCATTGTTCCATTAATGAATGGTGGCGGGTTATTTGAAACTGGAGCTGGTGGTTCTGCGCCTAAGCATGTTCAACAATTTTTAGAAGAAGGACACCTTCGTTGGGATTCTTTAGGTGAGTTTTTGGCACTAGCGGTTTCATTAGATCACTTAGGCGATACGTATAACAATGAAAAAGCAAAAGTACTAGCCGAAGCTTTAGATGAAGCCACTGAAATGTACTTAGACAATAAAAAATCGCCGTCAAGAAAAGTTAATGAGCTTGACAACAGAGGAAGTCATTTTTACTTAGCCTTATATTGGGCACAGCAATTAGCAAACCAAGATAAAGACGATGTACTTAAAAATCGCTTTACCCCTATTGCTAAAAAACTTTCTGAAAACGAAGAAGTGATTGTAAATGAATTAAACGCTGCACAAGGTAGTGCAGTTGATATTAATGGCTATTACAAACCAGACGTTGATAGCGTCTATGCAGAAATGCGGGCAAGTAAAACACTGAACAATATACTTTTAGAAATTAAATAATTTACTTAAAAAGCCTTCAAAATAATTGAAGGCTCTTTTTTTTTCATCAATCATAAACTCATCATTAAACTTGAAAAAATTATTTTTATTCTACTTTTTTCTTGCTAGCATTTCTTTGTTTGCCCAAGAAAAATTCACCCTTAGCGGTACCGTTTCGGCAGTAGAAAGTGGCGAAACACTTATTGGAGTAAACATTCTTATTCCTTCATTACAAACTGGAACGACTACAAACGAATATGGCTATTATTCCATAACGTTACCTAAAGGGGAATATGAAATTTTTTACAGCAACCTTGGTTTTGCTACCCAGCAAACTACGTTATCACTTTCAGAAAATATTCAAAAGAATGTTTTTTTAGAAAATAGTACTGAATCACTAGACGAAGTATTGATAAAAACTGATGTAGAAGCACTAAATATCCGAAAGCCCGAAATGAGCATTAACCGTCTTTCTGCAAACACTATCAAAAAAATTCCGGTTGTTTTGGGTGAGAAAGATGTTATTAAATCTATAAAATTACTTCCCGGCGTTACGGGAGCCGGCGAAGGTTCTAGCGGATTTAACGTGCGCGGTGGAGCGGCCGATCAAAACCTTATTTTACTAGACGAAGCTACACTTTACAATAGTGATCACTTATTTGGTTTCTTTTCGGTTTTCAATCCCGATGCCATAAAAGACCTTACACTCTATAAAGGCGGGATTCCGGCGCGATATGGCGGACGCGTTTCTTCTGTATTGGATATTTACCAAAAAGATGGAAGTAAACGTAAATTTGGTGCGACGGGTGGTATCGGCCTAGTAGCGAGTCGTTTGTTGTTAGAAGGTCCTATAAAAAAAGATACCGCTTCCTTTTTAGTCGGCGGTCGTAGCAGCTATGCTCATCTTTTTTTACCCTTGTTTGACAATGATAATGTGGCGTATTTCTACGATTTGAACACTAAAATCAGTTATAACCTGAATGAAAATAACAAACTTTTTCTCTCAGGATATTTTGGACGAGATGTTTTTGATATTGCCGATAGCTTTTCGAATAGCTTCGGAAATACGACTTTAAACCTACGATGGAATCATCTTTTTTCTGAAAAATTATTTTCTAACCTCTCATTAATCTATTCAGACTATTATTACGGCTTAGAACTGAGTTTCGTAGAATTTGATTTTGATAGCGGTATTCGAAATTTCAATCTGAAATACGATTTCACACATTTTCTATCAAATAACATTGAATTGCGCTACGGATTAAATAGTATCTATTATAAATTCAATCCCGGAGATATAAAACCTACTACCGAAAGTTCAGGAATCAACCCGTTTAAACTAACCGACAAATACGCTTTTGAAAATGCTGTCTACGCAGAAGCCGAAATAGAACTGACCGATAAACTTGCTATACAAGCCGGTTTACGACTTTCAACATTTAATAGATTGGGTCAAGATGAATTAAATATCTATGCAAACGATAATCCCGTTGCCTACGATGAGAATTTAGATATTTATCAAAAAGCAACGCCAATAGATACGGTTTTCTTTAGTAGAAGTGAAACCATAAAAAGCTTTGCTAATTTAGAACCGCGCTTTTCCGTCGCCTATCAATTAAACGAAACATCATCTGTAAAAGCCAGCTATAACAGGACGGCACAATACATTCATTTAATAAGCAACACCACCGCCCCTACCCCTTTTGATATTTATGCCCCAAGCGGAAAATACATAGAACCGCAACTGGCCGATCAAGTAGCTGTAGGTTATTTTAAGAAGTTCAACAACTATTCTTTTGAAATTGAAAGCTTCTACAAAACCGTAGACAATCGGTTGGATTATGTAGATGGTGCCGATTTAATTGCCAACAATGCCGTAGAACAAATTTTGCTAAATGGTGAAGCCAGAGCATATGGATTGGAAGTTTTGTTCAGAAAAAACGAAGGAAAATTACAAGGTTGGATTGCTTATACGTTATCAAAAAGTGAACAACGCACACCCGGGAGAACACCTGAAGAGATTGGTATTAACAACGGACAATGGTACAATTCCCCTTGGGATAAAACCCACGATATTTCCATAACGGCGCAATACGAATTATCTAACAAATGGTCTTTTGGTGCTAATTTTATCTTTCAAACTGGGCAACCTGTTACTTTTCCGAATGGACAATATGAATTTAACGACCTAACAATACCGGTTTACGAAAGCAGAAATAGCAGCCGTTTAAATAGTTTTCATCATTTAGATCTTTCAGCAACCTGGACACCGAAGCCTAATTCTACCAAAAGATGGAAAGGCGAATGGGTTTTTAGTATTTATAATGTCTACAATAGAATGAACGCGGCTTCTATTTCGTTCAGGGAAAACACTGATATTAATCGTAACGAAGCTGTTCGGCTATCTATTTTCGGTATCATCCCAGCGGTAACGTATAATTTTAAATTTTAGATGATGAAGAAATTTTTAATAGGTATTATTTGCCTCGGAATATTAACTTCATGTGAAGAAGTGGTCGATGTAGATTTAAATGAAGGAAAACCAAAGTTGGTTATTGATGCCGAAATCACTAAAAATATTGAAGATAATTCTTCTGTTGCACGTGTTAAGCTTAGCACCACAGTTCCGTTTTTTGATAATGAGATAAATCTTGTAAATGATGCTACGGTTACCATCACAGATGAAAACGGTACAGTCTTCACTATAGAAAATACTTCAGAAGGAATATATGAATATCAGGATTTTAACCCGCAATCTAGTACAGATTACACGCTTGAAGTAGTTTATAACGACGAAGTCTATTCGGCTACTGAGCAACTGCAATCTGTCGTTCCATTAGAATTTGTAGAACAACGAAACGACGGTGGATTTGATGGAGAAAGCATTGAACTAAAAGCCTTTTTTACCGATCCCGCTAACATTGAAAATTATTACTTTTTTGAAGGATTATCTTCCAGAGGCAATGTCTACGATGCTTTTGATGATGAGTTTTTTGATGGGAACCCCATTTTCGGTTTCTATGTGGTTGATGATTTAGAAACGGGAGACGAAGTAACTTTTTACTTGCATGGCGCTAATGAGCAATTCTATAACTTTATGTTTATTTTATTGCAACAGGGAAGCGATGACAGCGGCGGTCCATTTGAAACCCAACCCGCTACCGTTCGAGGTAATCTCGTGAATGAAACAAACCCAGATAATTTTCCATTGGGCTATTTTCGTATTTCTGAAACTTCTATTTTAAATTATACGGTACAGTAAAAACGCTAGTAATTGTAAGTATTGTAACTTTGCAGCATGACCTTTAAAAAAATAACCGAAGCAGATTCTCATTACGATCATCTAGAAAAGATGAGTGTTTCTGAATTGTTACATAACATAAACAAAGAAGATAAAACGGTTCCCTTAGCGGTTGAAAAAGCTCTTCCAGAAATAACCATGCTAACTGAAATTGTTTCAAAAAAACTAAAAAACGGAGGTCGCCTTTTTTATATTGGCGCTGGTACTAGCGGACGATTAGGAATAGTAGACGCCAGTGAATGCCCACCTACTTTTGGAGTCCCTCATGGAATGGTAATCGGCCTGATTGCTGGTGGTGACAAAGCCATTCGTGATGCGGTGGAATTTGCCGAAGATTCTGAAAACCAAGGTTGGGACGACCTTAAAAGTCATGATGTTTCAGAAAAAGATGTGGTAATAGGCATTGCTGCCTCAGGGACTACCCCTTATGTAATTGGCGCATTAAAAAAATGTAACGAAACTAATATTGCTACCGGTTGCATTACCTGTAACGAAGGAAGCCCATTAGCAACTACAGCTAAATTTCCGGTAGTAGTAATTGTCGGACCTGAATTTGTAACGGGAAGTTCTCGAATGAAAGCCGGTACTGCTCAAAAATTAGTATTGAACATGATTTCCACCGCTGCAATGGTTCAATTAGGACGTGTAAAGGGCAATAAAATGGTAGATATGCAATTGAGCAATAATAAGCTGGTTCATCGAGGTACTAAAATGATTATGAGCGAATTGAATATTTCATCGGAAGAAGCTTCAAAACTATTACAACAACACGGAAGTGTCCGAAAAGCTATAAAGAATTACAAAAATTGAAAGACACCAACCAAAAACATACCAATAAACAGTTTCTAATAAAAGGTCTAAAACGGCTCGCAGTAGCCCTACCGTTATTGGTTTTAACCACCTATCTTTTCACTTTCGCCTTTTTAAATAAAGAAACAATCCCTTTATACATCGTTTTACCGCTCGCCATTCTTGCCATGGCAGCAACAATTTATCTTCTTTTTAATGGGATAAAATGGATATTAAGTGCTCTTTTTGGCAAAAAATAGTGCTAACATTATTATATCCTGTTTCTAAATAAGGCTCAGAAAACTTGTCTGCGCTACATTAAAAATACTTTTATACCTTTATGTATAGATTGCATTGGTATGAAAACCATCCATATACAAACACTTCTATTTACTTTTTTTCTTGCATTTATTTGCATTACAGTAAGTATTGCCCAAGAAGATAATTTAACAAAAAAACAAGTTTCTTTTCGAGAATTGACTGTTAAACAAGGTCTCTCACAAAATAGTGTGGTAAGCATTGCTCAAGATAGTACTGGGTTTATGTGGTTTGCTACTCAAGATGGACTTAATAAATATGATGGTAATAAGTTTACCCACTACGATAGGCAGTTTGAAGATATTACAAGGCCCAACTTTAGCAAACTTGGTAAAATTTATGTTGACAAAGAAGGAGGGCTGTGGATTATATCCAGTACAGGTGTTTTGGAAAAATACAATGCAACCAATGATACATTCGAGCTAGCTTCTAACATACAAGAAGCGAGTGTTCTATATCAAGATAGCAAAAAAGAGTATTATCTTGGCACCTACGGAAATGGGTTGTATAAAATTAATCCAGAACGTCAAGATACCATACAACTTCTAAAGAAAAATCATCTTTCAATTAATAGTTATGATATTATTGAATGGCAAGGGAATATCGTTGTTTCCACTTCAGAAGGCTTACTTCAATTAAAAAATGGTGAATATGCATTCATTGAGAACAATAGGTTTAAAAACAACGCTTTTAGTGCCCTTTCAAAAAATAAAGAGAATACACTTTATGCAGGAAGCTTCGGTAATGGTCTTTTTATAAAGAAAAAGAGTGACACTATTTTTTCAAAGTTTTTAGGTTTTGGTGTTAACTCATTTCCGGAAAATTTGAATATTCAAGATTTATTAATTGATAAGCAACAGCGACTTTGGGTAGCTACCTATGGAAACGGTGCCTATTTAATAAATTTTGAACAACAAACCATTCAACACTTTACAGCAAACAAAACAGATCCATATGCCTTACATTACAATGATGTGTTGTGTCTTTTTGAAGATTTTACTGAAACAATTTGGCTGGGTACAGATGGAGCAGGTCTAAGCTTTTACGATATGCACTTGGTTAAGTTCAATGTACTGACCAACAACCAGACCCCCCCAAACATTCATGTAGACGTAGTTAGAGCTATTACCGTAGATGAAAATTCAATATGGCTTGGTACTTCCGGAAAAGGATTAACAAAAATCACATTATCAAAGAAAGAATATGAAACCTTTACTGAAGCTAATTCAAACTTATCCAGTGATAGGATCATGAGCCTTTGTAAGGATAAAGAGCGCATTTGGATAGGCCATCAAAACAAAGGGCTTCAAGTATTGGAAAACAATACGATTAATACGGGCAAGCAAACAGAAGATTTTACCATTTGGAAAATTTATAATCACAACGATAACCAGCTATGGCTTTGTACTAGAAACCAAGGTCTTGTTTTATATGATAAAAATGGACACATTGTAAAGAAGTTTGATGTTGCAAATTCAAATCTACAAAGCAACAACATCCGTACTGTTACAAAAGGGGACAACAACACCTTATGGATTGGCACAGAAAACGACGGAGTGTACAGGCTAAATTTACAGGAAGAAACGATAACCAAAATAACTATTATCCAAGATAATATTAAATGTCTCTATTATTCTAAAAATTTACTTTGGGTAGGCACCAATGGAAACGGTTTAAAACTATATAATATAGCAGAAAAGAATGTCCATACCTATACCAAAGAAAGTGGGTTACCAAACAATGTAATCTATGGCATCTTACCGGATGAGCAAAACAATCTCTGGTTAAGCACCAACCAAGGTTTAACAAAAATAAGTACCGATGCAAACTACCGCCCCACAATTGAAAATTACAGTAACTATGATGGCTTACAAGCCTTAGAATACAATACAGGGGCTTATTACCGTGACGATAACGGCACACTATACTTTGGCGGGCTGGAAGGTATTAATTGGTTTCAACCCAGCCAATTGACCTTTAATCTTAAAAAGCCGAAGACAGTTATTACTAGTTTTAAGGTATTCAATAAAGAAAGGAAACTTCTGCAAAATAAAAAATTCCCATACAGCCAAAATACGATGACATTTGGTTTTTCTTCATTGCACTATTCGCAACCCGAACGTAATCAATATAAATATAGGTTAATAAACAATGATCCTGAATGGATTGCTTCGGGCAATGACAACGTGGCACATTATACCAATTTACCTCCAGACGATTATAGGTTTCAAGTAATATCCAGTAATTACGATGGGGTTTGGAACAATCACCCAGCCACATATTCCTTTACTATTTTAAAACCCTGGTATGCCACCAATCTTGCAAAAGCTGTGTATTTGCTTTCTGCTTTGTTACTTATGTACGGCTTATATGCTTATTTAAAATGGCGATGGCATGTACAAGCTCAGCTAAGGCTAGAACATGAAGAAACAGAACGCTTAAAAAAGCTGGATGAGTTTAAAACAAAACTGTATACCAATATTTCACATGAAATACGTACACCGCTCACTTTAATTTCTGGTCCTGTAGAGAATCAACTTAAAAAACCCAAGTTAAGTAAAGAAGATAAAAAAGAACTAAGCCTGATACAGGAAAATTCAAATAGGCTTATTCGGTTGGTAAACCAAATGCTCGATTTATCATTAGTAGATTCAGGTGAAGTAAAGTTAAAAGTAACTAAAGATAATCTAACGGCTCTTTTACATCAAATTGTAGCTGCTTTTCAGTATATAGCCGATAAAAAAAGCATCAACTTAACCGCTGACATCAAAATAATCGATGAAGCCTGGTTTGATAGGGATATAATAGAAAAAGTGGTCTCCAATCTTTTATCAAATTCGGTGAAATATGCTCCTGAAAATTCTCAAATAACATTAAAAACTTTAACAGAGGGAGACACCTTAAAGCTTTCTGTTTGCAATAAAAACAATACTCAAAATAGGTTGAACGTTGAGCAAATCTTCAAACGGTTTCATCAAGAAGATAATACTTCAGAAGGTGTAGGTGTTGGCCTTGCCCTTACAAAAGAACTAGTAAACCTACATAAAGGCAACATTAGCGTTTCGGAAAATGATAATTCTGAAATAATATTTACTGTCAAAATTCCTATAGCTAAAAATGCTTTTTCAGAATTTGAAATGAATAAAAAAGAAAAAGCTTTAGAAGAAACCAAAACGATACAAAAAAAGGAAGATGATCAAAACAAGAAGGCTGTATTAATAGTAGAGGATAATGCTGAAATACTAAGGTACATAGCTTCAAGCCTCAATAAAACATACCATATATATACAGCGAAGAATGGAAAACAAGGAATTGAAATAGCCAAAAAAGAATTGCCCGATCTAATCATTAGTGATATTATGATGCCAATTACTAATGGAATTGAACTCTGCAACATATTAAAAACAAACCCATTAACCAGCCATATTCCCATCATTCTGTTAACCGCAAAAGCAGGTGAAGAAAACGAAATTGAAGGTTTTAAAACAGGGGCCGATGCCTATATAACAAAACCTTTCAATATCGAAAAACTACGTATACGTGTTGAAAAACTGATTGAAAGCAGGCAAAAACTGAAAGAACATTTCGGCAATACCTTCGACTTAAATCCAGAACTCGCCATAACATCTACCGAAACAGACTTTCTAAACCGTATGCAAACAGTTCTTGATAAGCATATAACAGACCCTAAACTTACCAGTGAAGAATTTTCAAAACTTATGCATATGAGTCGTACTCAATTGCATCGCAAATTAACATCTATCGTGGGCTTAAGTACAACTGCTTTTATACGCTCGCAACGATTAAAAATAGCCAGCCAATTATTAAAAGAATCTGATAGTACTACTTCAGAAATTGCCTATCAAGTTGGCTTTAACTCTCCTTCATATTTTACACGCTGCTTTAAGGAGGCATACGGACATACTCCAACCGAATATGCGTCTAAAAACACATAAAACAAATAATTTTTCACTCTTGAAACATTTGTAACAGCCTCTGTTACATATCTTCAAGGCCAAGAGCAAACACTTTTATAGTTTTATTCCTAGAAAAAGAAACTACTCGGAACAGTCAAAAAAATAGACTTTAAATACGAGTAACCATTAACCTTAAAACTAAATTAGTATGAAACCGTATTTTTCACAAACCGTAATAGCTTTAATTGTTTCAGCATTATTGATTTCCTGTGGCTTAACAGATGATGACGAAGCAGTCTTAGCGCCTTCTTTAACATATTCTTCTACAAATGTAACAGCAACTTTTTTTGAAGAAGGTAATTCCTCTGCACCAACTATCAACTGGAATGGAAACCAAGGCACAATTTCCCTTGCAAATAATATAGAAGGGCTAAGTGTAAACAGTACCACAGGTGTAATTAACTGGGATAAACAGTTAAAGCCTGATGATTACAGTTTTGATATTATTGCTACAAATAGTGCCGGCCAGACCATCGTAAGTTTTAACCTGAACAACCCTTTGCAAGGCACCTTTACCGGAACCTATAGTGAAACAATATTTTATGAATTTGAATTTAACGCTGATGGTACCGTAGAGGTAAGGGCAGATAACCCTGATAATCCAAATCTGGCCCAAGGAACTTGGCAACTTAACAATGACATACTTACGGCAGACTACACCTATGAGAATGTTAATGACGAGTTTTCCGTTTCTGGAACATTAAACCAGTCAAACACCCAAGCGGTCTATACTGGTAATTGGTATAACGGTCACGGTGCAGAGGAAGGTAATGAACGAGGCGAATTCGAAGTTGTTTTAGACTAAAAAAATTAAAATAGGATTCCAAAATGGTTTTAAAAACCATAGGATTCTTTAAAAAAACATTTTAGGAATAGAAAAACTTATAATTCTTGAATTGGACTATACCGACAAGAAAAGGAAGAAAAATAACATACAAATAATTTGTACAGAATTAAAGAAAGAAACCGTAGCACTCTATAAAAAAGATTGCAAATCTGGAAATTAATACACCTGCATCATGAACTATACAAAACTAAATCTTCTGCTCTTTATTAGCCTAGCTATTCTATTAAATAGTGGTTGTGGTGAAAAAAAGAATTCATCAGCAAAAGAGCCTAAAGAAGAACCAATCATCACCGTGGAAATCTTAGATAAAATAGAAGCTGAGCAAAAACCAATAACCGATAAACTTAAAAAGATTACACCTATAGGCAGTGAGGATATGGATACTTGGATGCCGGGTAAGTTGGGCAACTTAAATCGTGTGACCTATAAAACCAATGCAATTCCAACGTCATTCACCTTTGTTACAATAGCAAGCTTTAAAAGTTTGAATGATAGTGACCAATTAGATATCACTCTTATGGATGGAGCTGGTCATATGGGGAGTATAACGATTAGCCCTTTCTTAGATTTAGAACGCATTACTCGCTCAACATCAACCGATAAAGGGTTTCAAAAAACAATAAACAAAAACGGTACGGTTTACTTTCAAAAATATAACAAACAAGACGACACCTATATTTTACAATTTACAACTAACGATCGATATCTTGTTAAAATCGAAACGCAAAATATAACTGAAAAATCGCTTTGGAAATATGCAAGTCAATTTCATTTTAATGCACTTCCTGGAATATAAAATTTAATGATATGAAAACGATATACATACTTATTACAGCCTTATTTCTATCCACAGCATCTTCCTTCGCACAAATAGAAGGAATATTTGGTGATATAATAGAAGAAGTTCAAGAAAAAGTGGGAGATGCCCAACAGGACGCAGCCGATACGGCATCCATGAAAGAATTTAAAAATGAAATTAAAGAAATACTCGCTGGCATAAACGGACTCGACAAATATTCTTCCGAGTTAAAGTGCATTTATTTAATAATAAAATTAGCATCACTTGATCAAGATTTAGAAGTTAGAGCACAAAATGCGGCACTTTGTAAAGAGCAATATGATTTATATGGAATGCAACTCATGGTAAAGGCATCCTACACGGGTATTGGGTACTGTTATGATTCAATAATCGAATTATTAGAAGAAAATAGTGAAAGACATAGAACACCTGAGTTTAAACAATTATTAAATGAGTATGAAGCGGTTAGTAATATCGTGCTATCATGCCTCAGTGGTGGTATTGCACAAGAAAATCTTGGTGACTGTATTGAATTCAAAGGAAAATCTAAATTAGAAATTGATTTTATAATTACGTTAGGAAGTGCACTAACTACATTTGATAGCTTTCAGGAGGGAATGAATGATCCTTACTATAATACAAGCCGCGAAGTTAGAGATTATATTCATACTTTACTTGGGTTTCTCTTCGGTCATTACAATCCCGTTGCAGCGCTAGCACAATCGATTGAAATTGGTGCTAACATGAGTGCCCTCCCTTGCAAATAGCAATGGTCAATGGTGAATATAAAAGTTCAACACCTACTTTAAAAAAATAACCAATGCACATGAAAAGAAATTTATTCAAATGAAACCATTTATTACCATTCTCATACTATTATATGGAAGCGTGTCCTGTTTTCAGCAACAAGAAACAATTACCGAAATTAAATTAGGGTACTCTTCAGCGATGTGCCAAGGATATTGTGACTATACCTTTATCGTAAATGAAAACTCGAAGGAAATTATTCAAACACCAGGAAAAGCAATACCCAGTCCTGAACTAAAAGTAAAAAGAGACACCATCAATCTCACAACAGAAGATTGGCAGCAGATAAGACAATCATTTGTATTGGACTCCATAAGGGCATTGCCCAAAATAAACGGATGTCCCGGTTGCGATGATGGTGCTATAGGTTCTTTACAGGTAATTTCTGAAAAAGATACCATTTCAATAAAATTTGAAGGGCCCGACCCACCAAATAGCATTGTACCGCTTATTGGTTTAATTACAAAAGAAACGTTTAAAGAGTAGAGAAAATGAAAAAGATATATTTATTCATATTAGCGCTAATCTTTGCTTTTATTATTACTTCCTGCAAAAGCATTTACCAAGATGTAATAAAAGGGATGACTGAGAAAATTGCCCCAAAAGAATCAAAAAAACCACAAGCAACCGCACAACATGGTAATTATTCCAGTTTGCCTGAACGGGTTGGGTTTTATCCGGACAATACTCTCAATAGCATTAATTTTCCAAGCTGGGCAACTAAAGAACTAGGTGTAACCATAAGAAAGAAAAGACAAATCAATACTAGCGAGAAAAGTTTAAATGTTTACTATCAACAATTTTACAATGGATATCCAATAGAAGGAAGCAGTTACATTCTCCATGTTGATAACGGCAAAGCAACGTATGCAAATGGATTACTGTTCAATAACATTTCTGTTTCAACAGAAAATAATATTTCGGAAGAACATAGCAATCAAATAATACATCAAACCTACCCAAATATCGAAATATTAGATACAAGTAATCCTTTTATTTTAGCCCTTCCAGGCTTAAAGCAGAACAAGTTTTGGTTCTGTTATAAAACATTAATTTTTAACAATAAGGACAAACTTCCATATAAAATATATGTTGATATAAATACAAAAAAAGTTTTAATGGTAGAACCAGCGTTGCTCTCTATCACCAATCCGGGACAGGGAAAAACTGTAGAAGGGAAAGTGGTGTCTTTTAATACACAATACATAGACGGTCTTACCAAAGAACAAAATAACATCACGATAGAATATCTTGAAAAAGGTTATAGACTTTTTGACACTATAAGAAACATTCATACCGTAACCACAAACAATCTTTCTTTTTTTAAAGAGATGAAGTTTGAACCCCAAGAAGATGGTACTGTTAAATATACAGGATATCGAAAAACGCTTTACGAAAACGACATCATCGAAGAGGATAATATTTGGAGTAATAATCCAGCTGCCGTAGAAGCACATTGGGGTGCTTCGGTTACGTATGATTATTTTAAAAACGTACATAACAGAACAGGAATGGATGGTAAAAACGGCTATTTAAAATTAGGTGTCAATTTCTCGAGTAATTATATAGGAGCACATTATAATCAATATAGAAAACATCTTCTTTTTGGTGATGGCAAAAATAACAACGATCCGGTAACAAGCCTCGATGTAGTTGCACATGAATTTACACACGGTATTACCTACACCTTTGCCGATATGAACTATAATGGGGAGCCAGGGTCAATAACCGAAGGGATTTCAGATGTTTTTGGAGTAGCTGTCTCGTTCTATGAAGGTAATGGTGATTGGAGTATTGGGGAAAGGGTAAAAAATGCTAATTTCAGAAATATTAGTGACCCCAAATCTAAAAATAAACCTGACACCTATGAGGGCGATTATTGGATGGATTACCCAACTGAATTTGCACTTGATTTAGATTTAAATATTGGTAAAGGAAGACATACCAATAGTACGGTGCTTAGTTATTGGTTCTATTTACTTTCTGAAGGCGGAAAAGGTGAAAATGATAATGAGGACCTATATGAAATAGAAAAAATAGGTATAAAAAAAGCTACTGATATTGTTTACAAATCTTACCAAGATCTTATTCCAACTATAACATTTAAACAGTATCGGGAAATTACCATAGCAACTGCAAAAAAACTTTATGGAACTTGTTCAGATGAAGTAAGAGAAGTAACCAATGCTTGGTATGCTGTAGGAGTTGGAGACCCATTTTGTGAATGTTTTGAAGGGTCTATTGTAGTACACGTAAAAAATAATAGAGGAGAAAGTAATAGTATGAAAATTTATTTTAAAGAAGATAAAACAGCCTCTGAAATGATTTCTGACGGAAAAAGTTTTATTCAATACACTTCCCTCTATGATAGATACTGGCATTTAAAAGGCTATCCAGATTTGGACCAAAGCGGAAGCCTAGCAGGAGTAATAATGAAAAACATTGTACAACGTAAAAGTGTTCATTTAATTAAACAACCCAGCTTATTTAAAGATAGAAAAGAATATATAGCATACCGAAACAAACATAAAACAGGGAACACAAAAGAACTTGAAGGTTATCAATTACAAGAGTACATTCTGGAAGGCACCCGTTTTTGGGCTACTGAAGATGTCTGCTTGAGTATTACAAATATGATGAGTACATTAGGTTCGTTCTCTGGAAGTATACACAAAAATATGCGACAAGTATTTTTCGGGTTTCCAGTGGAAATCTATTATCAAAGCAGTACAATCTGGGTAGACAACATCAAAGAGCACTCTGTTGATGATAGTTATTTTTCGGGATAGCTTTATTAACTCATTCTTAAAAAGTAAGTGCATAAAAAAAGCCCCCCATCGATATGATGAGGGGCCTTATAAGAAGGCGGCGACCTACTCTCCCACGGTGTAGTACCATCGGCGCAAACGGGCTTAACTACTCTGTTCGGAATGGTAAGAGGTGAGCCCCGTTGCTATAACCACCTTAAGCCTTCGTCCCGATTTTCGGGGACTTAATAT
>NTLF01000018.1 GCA_002631855.1 Zunongwangia sp. ESRF-bin46
GGGCAAAATTGTTGGTACAGTGTGTTCTTTGTTCCTGTAATCGCCACCATATCCGTTATATCTTTGCTCAATGTTTTAAAATGCTCTCTTTGATGGTCAATAGCACTTTCAGCAATATGTTCTGCGTGTTCTGTAGCATCTTCTATAATATCGGCCAATTCTTCTTGCTGTTCTTTGGTATAGCTACTGGTATCAAAGGCTTTAAGAGAAGCTACCAATTTTGTACCTTCTTGGGCTGCCTTTTTGGTATCGTCTGCCACCAAGGCATTCTTTAGACTGAAGTAATCATTTAAAATTGCTTTTGCTTTTGCATCACTGTTCATATCCATCATTTTACCGTGGTCCATTTTATGGTCCATCTTCATTTTTTCCTTTTCCTGTGCATTGATAAAAGAAACTGCCAACAATAACATAGTGGCTATACTCATTTTTAACTTTTTCATCTTTTTATTTTTTAATTATTTATAAGCTATTTTTTAATTGTGTTACCCAATTGATTATTTCTTCTGCCTCTGCTTCTGAAAACTTTGCGTCTCTATGAATGAAGGTATAAGAATCTAAAGGCATTTCGCCATTTTCAATCTGTTTAATGATAGACCTTAGCTTACTGGTCTTTCTTCGGGTTGATAGTGAATCCCATTCGTTGAAATTCAGTTCGGCCTTGCCTTCTTTAATATGGTCTTCCAAAAACCAAGCAACAGGCTGAACTTTGTTATACCACGGGTATTGCGTATTATTACTGTGACAATCATAGCAGGATACCTGTAACTTGTTTTGAATGTTCTCTGCAACATCATTAACCAACATAAAATCAGTTTCGGGTACAGAATCACTTTGGTTACGAGATGATGGTATAAATTGAATACCTACAAACACCACCAATAAAACAATCGCTATGATTTTTACTATTTTCATTTAGTTGATTTCTCGCTGCACTTTGCCACAGGTTAACATTTTGCTACCGTAGTAGGGATTACGCACTTCCTCTTTAGTACTTAACCACGCCGTACCGCCATCATACATAGGGCAAAACTGCTCATATAGTTTCATCTCTGTTCCTGTTATAGCAACCATATCTATTAAATCTTTACTTAAAACTTTAAAGTGCTCTCGCTGATGTGCTATATCACTTTCTGAAATGTGTTCTGCGTGTTCAACTGCATCCTCAACAATATCCTTTAATTCGGATTGCTGGGCATCGGTATAATGTGAAGCGTCAAAATTTCCTAAGGATGTTGCGAGGGCTGCTCCCAAACCTTTGGCTTTGCCATTATCGTCTCCCACCAGGGCATTCTTTAAATTGAAATAGTCATTAAGAATCGCTTGTGCGTTACCGTGTCCATTCATTGCCGTATCCATACCTGCACCATCGTGATGACCGTCATTATCATCGTGATTTGTATCTTCCTGATGCATCTCGTTGCTCATTGGTGCTGCCGGTTCATTTTTATTTCCGTCTTTACAAGCAGTAACACTAACTAAAGCTAATGCGATTATGGGTATAATTAATTTTTGTCTAATCGTTTTCATCTTTGTTTATTTAAGGGTTATTTATTAATAGTTTTCTTTACCGACCCACATTTCAACATTTTATCGCCGAAATAGGGATTGGTTATTTCTTTAACATCGGCATACCAATAGGCACCTTCATTATTAAATGCCATTGGGCAGAATTTTTTGTATATGGTTCCTTCAGATAGTGCATCTTCAAACATTGGCCCAGCCTTTTCGGTAAATTGTGCGAACAATTCTCTCAGGGTTTCAATGTCATCGGTATTGGCCATATCTTGTGCTAAGTTTTTCAGCTCCATCCTTTCTTCTTCAAAAGAGGCAGCCATATCCTTACTTATGGATCTTGCCTTTTCTGCATCGTCTCTTACAAGTGCCATCTTGATTTCAAGGTAATTGTGCCATACTTTTCCCGTCATTCCGTCAATAAAACCTTGGTCTGCGATATCTGCGGTTTTTTTCTTGGCCGCCTTCACCTCTTCAGGGGTGTTAATTTCTACGGTTTGTTTTTCCTTGCAGCTTACAATTGCAATGAGTGCAAGGGTTAGAATTGAAGTATTTAATAGTGTTTTCATTGTTTTTGAATTAAATTATTAATCTATAGTTTAAAATGTTTTGGACCTAAATGGTCTAAGATTTCTCTTAAATCTTGTCCTACGCTTTTTGCTATTTCTTCTATTTCGGATTTGTCAGAGATGCCCCAAGTTGTCTCAACGTCTTCGATAGAAACCTCGATTAAAGAAGCATCTTCGATTACTTTGATGCTAATTTTACAAGGCACGAGTGAGGTCATTTGGATATCGTTGGACAGTAAGTTGGCAGCCGTTTCTTTATGACAAACCATCATAATTATTAGGTGAGACATATCGATGTTATAGTCCTTCAGATAGTCCGTAACATCCATTTCTCCGATGATGTCAAATCCTTTGTCCTTTAAAACATCTCTTAACTGTGTTAGTGCCTCATCAAAAGTTATGGAACCGTAGCGTCTAACAATACTGTAAGATGTGTTTCGGCTCTCAGTATAATTCTGACTATGCAATCTTTGCTTTTTGTCCTCGCTATTTTCCATACTATTTTTATTTCAGTCGGTTAACAACATTTTTGAGCCTCTCTGTAATTTCATTGGCAACATCATTTAATTTTTCATTCTCAACTGCCTGCATCGATGCTAGCGGATTAATTGCCGCTACCTCTACTGTAGTTTCATTTTTTTGTTGAACTATAACATTGCAAGGCAACATCGTACCTATTTTATCTTCTGCTTCTAGAGCCTTATGAGCAAATGGTGGATTGCAAGCACCTAAGATTTGATATCTTCTGAAATCAACATCAAGTTTCTTCTTTAGCGTTTCATTTACATTGATTTCTGTTAGTATTCCGAAACCTTCTTTTTTCAGTTCCTCAGTAACCTTTTCCATTACTTTGTCAAAGTCCTCATTCAGGGTTTTATTGAAATAATAGTTCATCTTCTTAGTTTTTAGAGTTAATCGTTCGTTTTTGTTCTTCGTATTCCTCTTTTGATATTTCGCCCTTTGCAAAACGGTTGTCTAGTATATCCATAGAATTTTCCTTACTTCCAGAGTTTCGCAAACTTCCTCCTCTAAACAGGAATATGGCTAAAATCAAAACAATCGGTATTAGTATCCACCACCACATCATCATAATTATATCTTTTTAATTGTTAAATAAACTGTTCTCATTGCCAATAGATTTCGGAAATTTACTGCCCTTTATTCTTCATCTTTTCTTTCATTTTCTGCATCATTTCTGGATTTTTTTCCATCATCTTTTGCATCATTTCTTTCATCATTTCGGGGTTCTCATCCATCATTTGTGACATTCTTTTTTTCATCTCTTTTTTCATTTCATCATTACCGTGAATTTTTTCCATAAGCATTTTTCTCCCTTTTTCGCTCTGCATCATTTTGTTAAGCATCTTCTCTTGCATCTTCACCTTCATTTCTGGGTTTTCATCCATCATCTTTTGCATATGCGATTGCATTTTTTCTTTCATCTCAGGGTTTTTCTGCATCATCACTTTCATATTGCCAGATTCCATTTGTTCCATATGGGATTTCATCAATATCATTTTGGCTTCTTCATTTTTTCGAGCCTCACTTATGAATGCAGCAAACTGAACAGGGTTTGAAATGATTTCTTCATAAACAGCATTTCTATTTTCTTCAACCTGCATAGTTTCACTTGCATTGAAAGTTGATTTGCAACCAACGAATGTTCCTAATATTCCTATTACCATTAAAAGTTTTACTGTTGTTTTCATTTTATTATTTTTTGAAATTTATAAATCGTCTATCTATTTTTCTTTTTCTTCACTTTTATTTTTTAGAAACCATTTTTCGCCTAAAAAAATCAACACCATCAGTATTGCAGCTACAATTACGACCAGTAGGTCGCTAGAAGCCTTTATCCATAAGAACGCGGCCAAAACAATACAATCCAATAATATAGCAGTATATAGAATAGAGGCACGGGCGTTTATCTCTTTTCTCATATTTTTAAGTACGCCCCAATGAATTCCTATATCCATAATTAGATAGAAAATAGCACCTAGTGAGGCAATTCTTGTAAGGTCAAAAAGAATGGTCATTGTAAGTGCCAAAACCACGGTGTAAATGAGCATATGTTTTTGCAACTTACCAGGTAACCCAAAATGTTTATGGGGAATTAGATTCATCTGAGTTAGCATTGTAGTCATCCTTGACACTGCAAAAATGCTTGCTACCACACCTGAGATAGTAGCTATGATTGCGATACCCACCGTGAACCACAATCCGTACTTTCCGAAAGCAGGCCTTGATGCCTCGGCCAATGAATAGTCCTTAGCTTTGATTATTTCTTCAATAGTAAGGTTAGAAGAAACAGCAAATGCAACAAGTAGATATACCACGGTACAGATAACCAGTGATATTATAATTGCACGCCCTACATTTTTATTGGGGTTGGTGATTTCCTCACCACTATTCGTAATCGTGGTAAAGCCCTTATAAGCTAAGATTGAAAGGGCCAAGGCTCCTAAATAATTGGTAATAGGGTATTCTGTCAAACTTTCTGAAGGGACAACTTCAGAAAATGAAAATCCTGCCGCCCATAATCCACCAATGGCAAAAATTGCAATACCTCCAATTTTTAAAATAGCCATTGCAAAGGAAGATTTGCCAATGATATTGTTTCCAGAAATATTGATTAAAAACGCAACGATTAACAGCACTACCCCAAGGATAGGCACCCAAACACTATTGTCATTTATATCGAATAATTGAAGCGTGTACGAACCAAAAGTACGTGCTACCAAACTTTCATTAATGACCATTGAAAGTGCCATTAGTAACGCTCCAGAAGCTGTTACCGCACCCTTACCATATATCTTTTTTAGATAGGTAGCAATACCGCCAGCAGATGGATATGCATTGGAAAGTTTCACATACGTATATGCACTAAATCCTGAAATGATAGCGCCTACAAGAAATGCATACGGAAACCATTGCCCTGATAACTCAGCTACCTGTCCTAATAAGGCAAATATTCCTGCACCTATCATTACACCAGTACCAAGCGATACCGCTCCGGTTAAACTCAAACTATTTTTCTTGTATTGTGCCATTTCTTAAAATCTTAGCGATAATCCTCCACCTGCTCCAAATCGGTTGTCATAGCTCCCCATCAAAGAGAAATCACGACTCAAAACGAACTCTAAACCTACTTGCCAAGTAGTTTCTTCTTTAAAATCAGTTCCTTCCTCAAAATCTGTAACCCAACCAAAGTCCATTTGGTATTCGTACTCACCGTACAGTGCAACATTTCTAAATATCATTGTTGCTGTGGCGAAAGAGATTGTTGGTCTTAGTTTATTATCTATTCTCAAATCGGAATCTATAAGTAATGGAAGTAGATACCTCACACCGACTACACCCGTAGTGGAAATCTCATCAAGACTATCTTCGCCTTCATTTTCAACATTTACACCACCAAAAACCCTGAAGTAACTATTGAGCCAACGCTCGTATGTAAACTCTGCTTCTAAATTTTCATTCCAACCATATTCTCCTCTTACTATGAACTGGTTACGTATATTGGTTGCTGTATAAAACAATTCTGTCATATGGCTTGCGCCAGTAACTTCTCCCCAAGTCCACATATGGTCTGCTTCTGTGGTCAAATTAGTAAGTGGATAGCCTTTTAATCTTTCATCCCGTGGTGTATCATAGCTGAAGACCCTTGCCATCCCACTATTTATATGGTAAAGTACGTGGCAATGGAAAAACCAATCGCCATACTCAACGGCATCAAATTCGATAACCACTTTCTGCATAGGTGCAACGTTTACAGTATGCTTTAACGGACTACGCTCGCCATTTTCATTAAGCACCCTAAAAAAGTGACCGTGTAGGTGCATAGGGTGATGCATCATCGTCATATTGTTCAGGGTTATACGAACCACTTCGCCTTGGTTGATTTTAATTTTATCGGTTTCAGAAAGCGGAACACCGTTGATAGACCATACGTAGCGATTCATATTTCCCGTTAGGTTGAAAAGCATTTCACGCACAGGTTTTCCATCTTCAAACTCAGTGTTTCCCGGTGCTTTTAAATAGTTATAGTTAAATTCTGGATTTCCTCCTGTTTTCATATTGTCGCCAATAACCTTGTCTTGCGGCACGATATAGCCCATTTTCATTCCGCCGTTCATTTGCCCGTTGTCACTTTCCATTTTCATATCTTCGTGAGCCATTTCGTCGTGCTTCATTTTCGTGGAATCTTTGTCTTTCTGCATCCCATCCATCTTCATATTATCGTCTTTCATATTCATTCCGTCCATTTGCATTCCATCCATCTTCATCGCATATTTTTTCATCTTTTCAATGGAATCGTTCTTTGAAGGATTGAACTTGGCTGCAGGTGCGCCCATTTTCATATCCATTGACATCATTTCTTGCATTTGCTTTATCAAGTCTGGTTTTGGAACTTTAGGCGCATTCAAAATTTTGCCGGTTCCTAAATAAGCTGATGCCTGACCAGAACCATCTTGTGAGGTAGCAAGTATTTCCAATTTTCCGCTTTCTGGGATGGTTACAATAAAGTCATAGGTTTCTGCAACACCGATTAGTGTTTTGTTTTTCTTTACGGGGACAACATCCAGACCATCTGCTGAAACCAACATTGGATCTTCACCACCGAACGTGAGCCAGAAGTAAGAAGCAGCTGCGGCATTTATAAATCGTACTCTAACCTTTTCGCCGGGACTGAAATCGGGATAATTCTGTTCTGCCCCTCCATTAATAAAAAACTTATCATAATAATTATCTAAAATTGCCATATCGGGCATTCTGTACCACATCATTTCTAATTTTGCACCTACAGCTCCCTTGGCAATAACCTTGTCCCAACTTTGTACTTGGTTTTTCTTTATAAGATACCACTCATTGCCACGCTTTAAGTTTCTAAGCTGTGTCTTGGGGTTTTCATCCATCCAATCTGAGAGGACGAGTACCAAGTCTTTGTCATATTCTAAATCAGTTTTTTTAGGATTGATTTGAATTGAGCCATAAACGCCTCTTTGCTCTTGTAGACCTGTATGTGAATGATACCAGTACGTACCAGATTGTTTCAGTGCGAATTTGTATTGTTGGGTTTCACCCGGTTTAATTGGTGGTGTAGTTAGATAAGGCACGCCGTCGTAAAAGTTTGGAAGAATTAAACCGTGCCAATGTACAGATGTTTCCTCATCCATTTTATTGGTCACATTAATAATGGCAAACTCACCTTCATTAAACTCAAGATTAGGTCCTGGGATACCACCATTAATGGTCATAGCCTTGACATCTTTGCCAGTAAAATTTACAGTCTCGTAGTCAATGGTAAGGTCATAGACTCGTTCTGGCCAATTATCTATATTTTCTTCACTCTTGTTAGCTACAAATTGTGCTATACTCTTTGTTGAAATAAGAAGCACAATTATCATCATCATTTTTCTAATCATTGTTCTCTGTTTTTAAATTCATATTACTAAAATGCATTGTGATTAAATTATTTATCTTTTTTCGTTCAATTCTTAACTACTTAGATAATTAACCATAGCATACTCTGTATAATAGCCTTTAATGGATTCAATTAGGTTTATCTGAAACTTCAACTGAAGTTCCTGAACGTCCAATACGTCATTGAAATCTATCGTACCTGTTTCATAGTTCTTAATCAATATTTCTTCTGCGTCATTAGCCTGTTGCAAATTTTTTGACTGAACATTAAACTTTATTTTCATACTGTTTCGGTTGTACTGAGCCTGTGCAAGAAGCGTTTCAAGTCTATTTAACCTATCTTCTTTTTGTGATGTAATCTCTAACTGTCTCAATTCATTTTGCTTGGTAATTGACTTGTACCTATTATTGAAAATTGGAATTGAGATTGAAACCATTGGCATCAGGATATCCTTTCCGTTATCGGAAAAATTCATATCGGGACGCTCTGAAACCGGAACATAATCCAATCCAAAACCTATGTTTGGCGCACTCTCTTTTTGGTTTAATGCTTCTGACTGCTCAACAGATTCGTACAGCTTATCATATTTTAAAAGCTCTGGATTGAGTTTGAGGTTCTCATTAGAGACCAATGGTTCTTCATCAGGAATAGTCAACTCTTGTGGTACTTGGACTTCAAGTGTTTCGTCGCGATTCAATAAATTATTAAATACCGTTTGTTCTGCTAAGTAATCTTGTTCCAATACTTCCTTTTGCTGCACCAGTTCGTTTTGCCGAATCTGTAACCGCAGCACATCAACAGCCGAGGCATTTCCAACTTCTACAGAGGTCAATGCCAAACGCTCATAGGTTTCCAACAACTGAATGTTTTCATCCAAAACAAGTTGTTTTGCCTTGATTGAATATAGTTTGTAATAGGATTGCGATACTGATAGTGCTAATCTTCGTTTCGCAATGACAATATCCACATATTGAGCATCTGCCATTGAACTCGCATAATTTTCTCTTGCGGTAATGGTGCCAAACCAAGGTAGCATTTGTGATACCGAAAAGCGTGCACGTTGTGCACCTGTTCTGGTTTCGGGTTCACTTACAAAATAACCCACGCCAACAAGCGTGTTAGGTAACCAATCGGCTTCGTTTACTTTTTCTTCGGCGATATTGTAACGCAGCTCAAATGCTTGAATTTCTGGACTGTTATTTTCGGCTTCCTGAATATAGGATGCCAGTTGTTGTGCATCAGCTTTCGCGAAAGCAATAAAAACAAGTGCTATTACAATTATATATCTCATCTAATAGTTCTTTTCAATTGAAATTCTTTTGTCCAGCTAAACAAAACCGGTACTACAAATAAGGTCACAAGTGCTATGAGCATCCCTCCAAAAGATGGGATAGCCATAGGAATCATTATATCACTCCCTCTTCCTGTTGATGTTAATACGGGCAGTAAAGCGAGTATGGTAGTGGCGGTCGTCATCAAACAGGGACGAATTCGTTTCTCCCCTGCTTCGACTACAGATGCTCTGATCCCAGATTTATCTGTTGGTTTGTTTTTATCAAATGTTTGAGTGAGATAGGTCGCCATCACCACACCATCATCTGTTGCAATACCAAACAGGGCGATAAAACCAACCCATACAGCTACACTTAAGTTTATTGTGTGCATTTGGAACAGGTCTCGCAGGTTTTCTCCGAAAAAGCTAAAATTCAGGAACCAATCCTGTCCATAACCCCAAATCATTAAGAACCCACCCGCAAAGGCTACGGCAATACCAGTAAATACCATTAGCGATGTACTTACTGAACGAAACTGGAAATATAGAATCAGGAATATGATAGCTAATGCCAAGGGCACGACCACACTTAGCGTTTTTTCAGCTCTTAATTGGTTTTCGTATGTACCTGTGAAGCGATAGTTAATTCCTTTTGGTACAATTAGCTCACCGTTATCTATCTTTTGTTGAATAAGTGCTTGAGCATTTTCCACTACATCAACCTCTGCATAGCCATCCAGCTTATCAAAAAGTACATAGCCAACTAAAAAAGTATCCTCACTTTTAATGACCTGCGGCCCTTGTTCGTATCTTATAGTAGCCAACTCACTTAACGGAACCGGACTCCCTTTTTCTACTGGAACATAAATGTCTTTTAAGTCATTTGGATTTGCACGTAATTCTCTGGGATAGCGCACACGAATGCCGTAGCGTTCTCTTCCTTCTACCGTTTGCGAGAGCACCATACCACCTACAGAGACCTGGATAACTTGCTGTACCTGTTCTATGGTTATACCATAGCGCGCAAGTCGTTCTCTGTCAATATCAATAAGTAGGTAGGGTTTCCCCACAATACGGTCGGCAAAGACCGCTTCTTCTTTTACGCCTTCGGCCTGTTTTAAGATATCTTCCAATTGTACCCCAAACGCCTCAATTTCTTTTAAATCCTGTCCTTTCACCTTAATTCCCATAGGTGCTCGCATACCAGTCTGTAGCATTACCAAGCGTGTTTCTATGGGCTGTAGCTTGGGTGCAGACGTAACACCTGGAAGTTTGGTAACCTTGACGACTTCTTTCCAAATATCGTCTGGTGATTCAATTTCAGGTCTCCAATTTCTAAAGTATTCTCCATCGTCATCTGGAATGAGCTGTGCCCTTGTTACAGAGAATGGATTCGTAATCTTTGAGGCTTTATAGTCATCATCTTCTACTTCAATTTCACTATTAGGGTTAGTCACTAAACTACCATCCCTTAAAACAAATAAGCCGTCTTCGTTTACCTTAAAGCGTTGTCTTTCGCGATGTTCATTTAAAATATATTCAGATTTATATTGAATAATATTTTCATACATCGATAACGGTGCAGGGTCTAATGCTGATTCTGTACGCCCAGATTTACCGACAACAGTTTCAATTTCTGGAATGCTCGCAACGGCCATATCTAATTGCTGTAGGACGCGTTTATTTTCCTCCACACCTGCGTGTGGCATTGAAGTGGGCATTAACAGGAATGAACCCTCATTGAGTGAAGGCATAAACTCTTTACCAGTATTACGCATAATCATCACTCCAAAAATTACAATGGCAGTTGGTATCGAAAGAAATAACAGCTTATTGCGTAATGCCCAATTTAAAATTCGAACATAATAATTTCTAAAAAGTGTAAATACACCCAAAAGACCAAAACAGATAAGACCAACGAAGATTAAGTTTATAAGGATACTTCTATCTACTCCCAGTGGTCTCCAATATTCCGCCAATAGGAATATGATAGCAAAAGCCGAAACAAATATATTGATGATGTTGGCGCGTTTTGACGTAATCTTTTCCTTTAGTGAAAGGAAGCCAACAACACCAAAAGCGACTAAAATCAGCCCAAGGGGATAGCCAAAAATTAGAGCTAAAACGCCAAAAACAATCAATGCTCCATTTAGCATATAACTAAAAGAAGTTTTTAAATTTCTCTTTTTGAATAAATAGGCCGCAAATGGTGGAATTAAAAATAGGGCAACAATAAGAGATGCGGTGAGTGCTGCCGTTTTTGTAAATGCCAATGGCCTAAACAATTTCCCTTCGGCACCGATCATAGTAAATACAGGAATGAAACTTATAATGGTAGTCATTACTGCAGTTAAGATGGCACCAGAAACTTCGGCAGTCGCATTATAGACTACCGTATTCATAGGTAGCTTTTCTTCATTTTCATCAATATGCCGCAAGACATTTTCTGAAAGGATAACGCCCACATCGACCATTGTTCCAATAGCAATTGCAATACCAGATAAAGCGACAATATTTGCATCTACATTGAACAGTTTCATAGAAATAAAGACCATCAAAACCGCAACAGGCAATAATCCGGAAATCAATACGGAAGCCCTTAAATTGAAGACCATTATGATAATCACAAAAATGGTTATCAAAATTTCCAAGGTGAGCGCTTCATCAAGTGTGCCCAAGGTTTCTTGGATTAGTTCTGTTCTGTCATAAAAGGGTACGATGGTTAATTGCGAAGTCCTCCCATCGCTTAATGTTTTTGATGGAAGCCCAGAACTTAGCTCGTTTATTTTTTCTTTAACATTGTTGATGACTTCCATAGGATTGGCACCATAACGTGCCACTACAACGCCACCAACAACCTCGGCGCCTTCTTTGTCCAATATGCCCCTTCGTGTGGCGGGACCGTGTGTAACTTTTGCAATATCCTTTATACGGATGGATGTAAAATCCTTTGATGTAACTACTGCATTTTCTAAGTCGGACAGCTTCTTTATATATCCCAGCCCTCTTATGAGGTATTCAGCTTGGTTGATTTCGAGTGTTTGTGCACCAACATCCTTATTACTTTGCTTTACTGCTTTTACAACCTCATTTAAGCCTATGTTGTATTGCCGCATTAATTCAGGATTTACATCTACTTGATATTCTAATACATACCCACCGATGGAAGCCACTTCTGAAACGCCGCTTGCAGATGACAAAGCATATTTCACATAGAAATCTTGGATGCTTCTTAATTCTTGCAAATCCCAACCACCAGTCACATTTCCATTTTCGTCACGACCTTCAAGCGTGTACCAATAAATTTGCCCAAGACCGGTCGCATCTGGCCCTAAAGCAGGATTAACACCTTCAGGAAGTAACCCAGCTGGCAATGAATTTAGTTTTTCAAGAATTCGGCTTCGGCTCCAGTAAAACTCAATATCTTCTTCAAATATGATGTAGATACTTGAAAACCCAAACATTGAAGAACTACGAATGGTCTTAACTCCCGGAATTCCAAGTAGCGAGGTTGTTAATGGATAGGTTATTTGGTCTTCGATATCCTGAGGGGAACGTCCATCCCATTTCGTAAATACGATTTGTTGGTTTTCACCAATATCAGGTATGGCATCAACGGCAACGGGGTTTCGGGGAAGTGAGCCCGTGTTCCATTCAAAAGGTGCGTTTACCACGCCCCAAGCCACAAACAAGGCTAATAGCAATACAGCTACTAATTTATTTTCTATTAAAAATTTAATGCTCTTATTCAGCATAAAAAAATGAGTTTTAAGTAATAACAATACTTGTTGAAAAAACAAGGTACAAGCAGTTTAGTCCAAACAAATTAATGTTGGACGTAAGAGTTAATTACTTAAAAATCAAATGAGGAAAGTCTGGTCTAGGACTTGAACGTCCCTAATAAGGGGCGGTGGGGAATAATCAATAAATGCTTCATTATCTGAGTTTTCATACTCAAACAAATCTAAATACGATTGGATAAATGATACAACGAGTATTTGCTGTTCTTTATCCAGTTTTTCGAAGGAAATTTTTAGTGTATCCTGACCTTCTAAAAGCAATTGCTCATCACTACAGCAGTTTTTCTTGGTAATATCACAATTAGAAGAAGTAGAAGTTTTTTGAACTTCCATACCGCAGGTTTCTACTTTTCCAAACAAAGAAGAATCAACTAAAACATCACCGCAATAATGACTTGCCAACGTAAAAGAAAACGTTGAGAATAACACTAAAAGTGCCATACAAAATGATGCTATTTTAAAAAAAATCTTCTTCATCAATTGTACAAAAGTATAAAATTTTAAGTAAAATCTTTTTATTTAACAAACAATTTGCATAACGTTTCGGGTTTTTTATGGTTATAATTTTTTTCTAAGGATAAGTTATTGAGCTTAAAATACTTTAAAATTATTATTAAGAATTATTCTAAATAAGATTGGTTTTTTAAAACCAGTACATTACATTTGTCTTCTATTTAAAATCATTCTAAATAATTTATTACCAATGAGAACTCTATTTTCCCTACTATTTATCTTGCAGTTTACATATATATTGGCGCAAACAAATCCTCAAAAAAAGGATACTATACAACAAAAGACGGAACGCCTAAAAGAAGTGATTGTATCCGCTAACACCATACTGGGCAGTAAATTTGAGATTAAAAACAAAACAGGTTCTGCGAGCTATATTTCCGAAGAGGATTTAAAAAAATTTTCATATACAAATATCAATAGGGTATTACAAACGGTTCCAGGAATTAATATTTACGAAGAGGATGGTTTTGGACTACGTCCAAATATAAGTTTGCGAGGTACATCGCCTGAGCGTAGTGCAAAAATAAATTTGATGGAAGATGGCGTTCTCATTGCCCCAGCACCCTACAGCGCACCTGCCGCCTATTATTTCCCAACTATTGGGCGTATGCAGGCCGTCGAAATCTTGAAAGGAAGCAGTCAAATTCAATATGGACCCAACACCACGGGCGGTGCCATTAATATGATTTCTTCCCGAATTCCTGACGAATTTTCTGGACGAGCTTCCATTGCCGCAGGGAATTATGGCTCAAAAAACACGCAATTAGTCATTGGTGATAGCTATCAAAACTTTGGATTTGTAACGGATTATTTCAATTACAGCTCAGACGGTTTTAAGGATTTAGATGGCGGTGGCAATACAGGATTTGATAAATCTGATTATTTGGCGAAGTTTAGGGTCAACTCAAATTTAGATGCAAAATTGTATCAGTCACTAATATTTAAAATCCAATATTCTGAAGAAGAGGCAAACGAAACTTACTTGGGATTGACCGATGAAGATTTTGAAGAAAACCCTTATAGAAGATACAGGGCGTCGTCCGAAGATGTAATGAACGCCGAACATCAACAATACCTACTTACCCATTTTATACAAATATCCCCTTCGTTAAATATAAGTACTACCGGCTACTTAAATAAATTCAAGCGCAATTGGTACAAATTGGACGATGTAAATTTAGGCGAAAGGGTGAGCATTAGTAACATCCTGTCCTCACCACAGGATTATCCCTTAGAATACCAAACCATTTTAGGAAACGAAAACACCCAAGACGATGTTATGGGCATAAAAGCAAATAACAGAACATACACCTCAAATGGTGTTCAATCCATTGCCAAATTACGATGGGGTTCGGATTGGTTACAAACCCTGGAAGCGGGAATACGCTACCACGAAGATGACGAGGACAGATTTCAGTGGGTGGACAGGTACGCATTTCAAAACCAAGAATTAATACAAACCACAGTGGCTGAAAAAGGAACTGACGCTAATCGTATAAGCAGTGCAAAAGCATTGGCGGCGCACCTCTTGTACACCCTTAAAATTGAGAACCTGACCTTAACACCTGGCTTGCGCTATGAAAATATAACCCTTACCCGAACGGATTATGGCACGAGCGACCCAAACAGAACTGGTCAGGATTTAGCTATTCGCGAGAACAAAGTAGATGTATGGATTCCTGGCATAGGTGCTAATTACAGATTCAATAACTATATATCGATCTTCGGTGGGGTACATAAAGGGTTTTCGCCACCAAGTAATACACCGGGACAAAATGCAGAAGAAAGTATTAATTATGAGTTGGGTTCTCGATTTGGCTTTAAAGGTTTGTCAGGGGAACTTGTCGGGTTCTACAATGATTATCAAAATCTGTTGGGAAGTGATTTGGCCGCGACAGGTGGCACAGGAAGTCTTGACCAGTTTAATGCAGGTGAAGTTCGTGTAAGTGGCCTTGAACTTTTGCTTAATTACAATTTGCTATACAATACATCAGAGAAATTTAAACTTCCTCTATCGATTTCCTATACGCTTACCGATACCGAATTCCTGACCAGTTTTGACAGTAACGAAGATATCTATGGGGTGGTTACCAAAGGGGATGAAATACCATACATTGCAAAAAACCAATTAAATGCAACCTTAGGGCTACAGAATAAGAAATTTGAAGTAAACCTAAATACGCGCTATACAGGTGCATTTAGAACCAAGGCTGGTTCTGGACCAATTCCAGAAAATTTCAAAGTAGATTCTAATTTCATCTTTGACTTATCTGTTCAATATTTTTTAAATGAAAATTTTATGCTATCAACAAACATAATAAACTTGTTTAATTCAGAATATCCTGTATCTCGTGTACCAGCAGGTTTACGTCCCGGTCATCCTTTTGGAATCAATTTTGCCGTCGGTTACGGATTTTAAAGTAATCTTTATTTGATGACAAAAGTCATATTTTTTGAAAACCGATTATTTTAAATTCGTAGCGTAAAATTAAAGTTTATGATAAATCAAAAAATAATAACATAAACTAATTTTTTAACATTTTTTTTAAATTTTTGATATAAAATCATTAATTTTATTACGTGAAATCTTTTTTTACCAAAATATTGGCCTTCTTTTTAGCAGCTACTATATTTTTTAGCACAGCTTCATTTACAGTAGATATGCACTTTTGCTGCAATAAATTGGTTGATATGGCACTCTTTGGAAAAGCCAAAGTATGTGCAGACAAGGCTCAAAAAAAAGATTTAAACACAAAACAGTGTACTTCTCTTCAAGAAAAAGATTGCTGCAGCAACCAAACTTTGATTAAAACAGGTGATGACACCATAAAAAAGGCTCAGACCCAACTTGAGTATGAAGATATACTCTTTCTTAACACCTTTTTTTACACTTACCTCAATCTATTTGAAGGGCTTGAAAAAAACATCATTCCTTTTAAACAATATAGGCCGCCCTTGTTGTCTAAGGATATACAGGTTCTTCACGAGACATATTTAATTTGATTTTCTTACTTGCAGATTGATC